>CP009479.1 GCA_000965745.1 uncultured archaeon | reverse complement strand
TGTTGATCGAAATAAGCATATACCTTTGAAATTTCTCTGACCAGTTGACCCTTCCCTTTTGATGCCCATTGCCTTAGATCGGACTGCAAACGATTTTCTTCAAGTTCCCTATCTTCAGCATTTCTTATGAAAATGAGTCGGTCAAGAATCCTTTGGACCGATTCATCTAAATCTTCTTGAGTTAGATGCTTGTTTTGATTATTTTTCACAATATCCTTTGAAAGAATCTCACGGAAATGTATCATGTCCTGTAGAAGTTGTTTATTGATTGGATTTTTGACCTGTTTCCTTCCCCATTTTGTAGCAAGTTTGTCAAGCTCACCGTTCTCTATGGCATCTCTTGAAAGTAGTGTGAATCTGTCATCATTAAGGAAATCGCTTGGATGAAGTGTAAAGAAAATACTGTTGGTGAAATTGCTCTCTCTTATGTCTGCATTTATTACCGATATGGTTTCAAAATTTGTAAGTATGGCCCAACTGCACGATTTCATCCACGAATAATCTATTGCCTGTGTGACATAAGACCTGTTGGTATGTATGAAATCTTCTTTCAGGGATTTTGCTTCAAGGAAAAACTTGGGAATACCGTTTATGCGGAATCCATAATCCACTCTCTTCTTGGAAATGGTTTCTTCCGCACTTATGGAATCGTTTTTCTTGGCTCTATTGGATACATTCCATCCAAGAGCTTCAAACAAAGGTAAGATGAAATCCTTCTTTGTTGATTCTTCATTGTAATTCTTGATTTCACCGGATTTCTTGGCATGTTCAAATTTTGATATGAGCTCTACAATTCTTTCGAAATCAATGTTGTATTCTTCGTGACCCCCGGAATTCTTCATTTCAATTCACCAATTCAAAATGATTCAAAGTAATCCTCATCAATTTCCTTTGATTCATAATTTCTGACAGTTCTTACTCCAATCCCATGTTCAATCATCAAACTTGCCAATTCATTTCCATCTATCAGAACTATCTTGTGAGTGTTATCTTTCAAGGCAGTTTCTTTAGCATCCTTTGAAAAAGAAGCTGTCGTTATAAAAATCCCCTTTAGAGCGTTCTTAATTGTTAACGCACCTATGAAATCTCTTATTTGACCAGACCCAATTGAACTTTTGGAATCCCACTTTTTTGCTTGAAGATAAATCTTGTCTAATCCCAATTTATCTTGAGATATCTCCCCGTCAACTCCCTGGTCGCCTGACTTCCCCAAAACTCTAGCCATTTCTTCATGATTTTTGCCATAGCCAAGAGCAAGAACCAAATCTATAATGAGTCTTTCAAAGTCTGACGGTTTGATGTTGGAGATAGAACTTAGCAAATTCTGTATCAGAATGTCTTCCCTTCTTTCAAAGAGAACTTCTAGTTCCTCATCGGGGGTCATACCATTTGAGTCATCAGTATTTTGTTTTTTTGGATGTCGAAGTTCCTTGAATCTTACGAAAGACGGAAACTTTTGCAGATAGGAGTGAGATATTTTTTTTGGCATCACAGGAAGCTCTGTCAAGCCAGCATCAGAAATTCTGAACTTTGACCGTCCAGTTCTTTCTAATAATCCCGCTTGAACAAGATAAGTGATGGCCCATTCAACCCGGTCATAAATATATGTTCGTTTACCGCTTGGTAAAAGTGCATTTTTCTGGTTATCACTCATTCCGAATTCAGTGGCCATTTTCTCTATGGTCTCTGAAAGTGTATGCTCTTGTCTATCCTTGCAGGAATTCAGTATTGGGGATAAAAATTCATCAAATTTAGGAAAATTACCGCTATTCATGAGATTCTCACTTTAGTCTTCTCATAGAGTTTAACCGGCTTCCCTTCTTTAATTTTCTTTTGCTGATACCACAATGTAGATTTATTGATTTTTAGTTTTTTTCTTCCCTCTGGTGTTATTGACTCAATTTTTTTCCGAACCTTGGTGCTGTCATTCCTCTTTATCTCAATATCAGGCATTACAAAATCAAGTGTATTTTTTTTATCCACCAGATATTTGCTGAATTCCCGAATATTCTCAAGCATTATATTTTCAAGGCTATGCTTTTTATTTCTGAAATCATAACGTTGATTGAAATTCTCTTTTATTCTTTCAATCAATAACCTTGCAGTATTGGGCTTCAACCGGATGTGATAATTCTCAGTGATAATGAAATCTGATTTTTTTAAACCGGATTCAAGAATCTGTATAACCGAATAATCCACAACGTGTCTGAACAATTCCTGTAAATCATATACCAGTGGATATTTTGAGGGTGCTATTTCATGCAAGAATCCAATAGATGGGTCAAGCCCTATTGTGTTTACGTATTTTCTGACCATTCCTTCAAGAATTGCATATCCATAATTCAGTAGTGCATTTATCGGGTCTGATGCATTCATATTCCAGGAATAAGAGAGATTTTTTCTGGACTCAAAATTAAATTCTGGTGCTATTTTATTGAAAATTCCTGACAATTCTGACCAGTAGGCTGATGCTATTCTGCCTTCATACATCATTAGGTCAGCTATTTTCTTTTTTAAATCCCTTTTTTCTGCATTTGTTTTATTTTTCTTGGTTTTTTCATCTTTTAGAATGTTTATTTTCTCTTTTTTCAGGTTAAAATCCTCAAATTCCTTAGAAAATGCCTTTTTAATTTTTTCAAAGTTTATTTCCTGATGAAAATCTGCTAAATTTTCAAGCAAAGCAAGCGATTTTCCTATTTTTTCTTTAATTATTTTTTCTGCTATTACCGTTCTTTCCTCTTTTTTAAGGTATTTTTCGTACTGTTTCATTCTCAGTTGACCACTATTGCCCTCTTTTGGAGACATTATTGATAAAAGATTGCCATTCCAGTTTAACAAAATTACGGGTACATCATGTTTGGATAACCAACGCATGGCCTCAAAACTCATAGAACCGTAATGACCGTCAATGACAATGGAATCGTATGGCATTCTGTGAGGCTCAAACGTCAAAATGTCATTCTTTTGCTTTATGGTCAGGCGAGCTTTGTTAACCTCAATGCTTATTCCAAATCCAGATAACAGCAATGGGTTCATTTTGGATCCTCCCCTGATAATAGTCTTTCCCAACCTTCCTCATTTTCCCATTTCAGGCCAAATTTTTTCCAAGCTTTATTGTTTCTTTTCATAAATTGCTCTCTCATGTCATCAAAATCTATTGTGAGAGCAAGAACCATTTTTCCTTTGAGTTCTGATTTATCCCTGACAATATCAGGAATATCTGCTATTGTATTCTCGGATTTCTTGAGACATTCCTTGGCAATTTCCTCAAAGGTGTTTGTGAGGTTGGCATCTACTTGGGCATCCCTCAACACATCAAAGTCTATTCCCTTATATCCAAGACGAAATTTTCCCATTTCATTGGAATATTCGTGTTTTACATTGAGTATCGATTCTATGTTATCCTGAATAATGGGGATAGATTTGACTGTTTTCTCCCCTTTCTTTGTTAGTGAATAAGCAGGTTTCCCACCATCGATAATGGATTCTATCTGTTTTGTGTCTTGAAGTCTTTTCAATATAATATCAAGACCAGCTCTTGACAGTCTTGTTTCTTCAAGTAAGTCCTTGAATCTCATTGGTGAATCATAGAGCAAATTCAAAATTTTCCTCTCATTCTTGTCTTTCGTTTCCTTTTGAGTTCGGAATTTGTCATAAGCCATTGACTAAAGTATAGTCAACTGTCTATTAGAATATTTCCACATAATATGTGATGTGGTGATAAATGCGAGGAAACAAAAAATTGTGAAGACAGCAGTAAAATGCTTGGTCTGTGGACATGAATGGAATTATTCCAAGGGCATTCCAAAGTACAGGGTGAAATGCCCAAGATGTGGTTCTGTACGGAATAAGCTGAATCGTGAGACATTCGGTATTTGGAATCCTGAGAGTGAGAAAAAATGATGTCTGATTATGCGGATAACCAGACCCACAAGCCAAATGCAAATGCTCACAGAATGAATAAAATCCACTATGCCCATTCAATCAGATTATACAACGTATCAATTGAGAAGGATGACCTTGATTTCCTGAATTCATTTGGGCATTCAATAACGGTTAACCCGAATGGCCTTGAGTTCAAAGGTAAGAGGTCAATGAAGCCTTACATTTTGTCAGTGTCAGAATGTGATTCATTTTGGTACAGGGGAAAAACAATCGGGGTAATATTTGAAGTTCTTACTGCCTTGGCCCTCAATAAGAATGTTACTTCACTAACAACAAAAGAACCCATCTCGGATATTGAAGTCTCCAACCTTGCTGAAATCTTCAAAAAACACCGGTTTTTTGAGTCTGACATAAGATTATTTGAGAAGCTGTTTAACAGCATTGCGTATGAAAATTTCCTTAACTTGCTCAAGGGCGATTTCAGATGACATTTTCACCGGAATACCGGTCATTTCAGGATTGGTTATCCAGTTTCAAAGGATCAGAATCCTACAGGAATCGTATCGCCAGGTTGCATGCAAAATATCCAACCGCTTCATTATCACAGCTTAGGGGTCATCCGAAATCCAGGGAAAGAGTTGTATCAGCAACAAAACCAGAACCAATATACAGACGTTCATGGAAATCCATTTCAAAGAAAGACCTGAATCAAAGGGAAAAATCGCTTGAAGTTCTGAGGAAAGTCAGGAATGGAGAATCACTTTCAAGTGCATCTAGAGAGTTGCACACTTCACCAGAGACAGTTATCAAGAACACCAATTCTTTTAGAAAAATCAGAGGAAAATGGGTTGCAAAGTCTCAGGATAGAATATCAAGAGTAATGAGCATAAACGAAAATGGAAAACAGTCATGGATTGAAGTTAGAGATTCACGAACTGCATCAAGAATAGGAAAGTATAACTCTGCTATCAGAGAATTTCTGAGAACAGGAAACACAGATGTTTTGAAGCCATTCAAGAAACCTTTCAAAGATGCAAATGGTAAATTACATCACTTTGAAACTGACCCAGATAAGCTTTACGAAATAGCTGAAAGTCAGGAAGAACCGGAATTCTGGGAGATTTACAAGTCTTGATTTCCAAGATATCCATATCCAGCACAATATTCGAGACCCTGTTCAGAGCAAAGGAAATAGTAGACAATGAATACCAAGAGGCAAAAGACTGGATAACAGATATTTTAGAGAATGAACATAGAGACAAAAAGAACGAGTGTGAGATTTGCAGATCACCAATAAAGTTGGAAGTACATCACATCAGAGGCAGGAGTCATGGCAACGAGGTTATAACGGTATGTTTGGAATGTCATAGGAAGCTAACAGACAAACATAGATTATGGAATTACCAGAATTCTGAAATTCTCTTGGAGAGGGGAATTATTGACATTTGTGAATTGAAGCATGAAAGAACTGGTATTGGCATATACAAGAGGATTGCTGAATACCTGACATCAAGATATCCGGTGATCCTGTGAGCGATATCTTTGTGAGGGCATACACAGATAACAGGTCGGAACTCAAACACAAAGAACCGGAATCTCACAATTCAAACATCGTTTTGATTCTTGATACTGAAACCACCACAGACCAGTATCAGAACCTGAATTTTGGATCATGTCTTATCAGAACAAGGATTAGCACCGGCTTCAAAGAGGACTGGTATCTGTTTTATGGTGATATTTCTGATAATGACGGGAAAATCATAGAAGATTACGGGTCTGAGAATAACATAGTTGTTATGCGAATCAGGGACTTTGTGGATAATGTGTTCTACCCATACGCATTCAGAATGCGGGCTGAGGTCATTGGCTTCAATTTGCCCTTTGACCTGTCAAGATTGGCCATTGGATATGGAATCTCACGCAAAACAAAAGACGGATTTTCACTGAAGCTGTCAGAGGATGTGAGGAATCCACGAATTCGGATACAGAACATAGACCAGAAAAGGTCTTTCATTTCCTTTGCGAAACCCATGAGAAAAGCTAGCGACAAGAAATACAGGCATTATTCCGGATACTTTGTTGACCTCAAGACCCTCACTTTTGCTTTAACTGACAGATCACATTCTCTGGATTCTGCATGCAGGGATTTTAGCGTTTCAAGAAAAACTCAGATTGAACAGCATGGGAAAATCAACGAGAAATACATCGACTACAACATAAATGACGTTAGAATAACATCTGAATTGTATTAGTCTGTGGTTTGGTCCCCTAATTGTGGACAGGATTGGCTTATGAGTCATGCTCATTCTTCTATTAGATTTTCTTTCCATCTTTCATAAACCTCCCTTGGTGCTTTATAGCCTATGGCTGAGTGTAGTCTCTCGTTGTTGTAGAATGCAATGAACCTATCAATGGTGTCATCAGCATCCTGGAATGAAGAGAACTCGAACCTTCTGATCACTTCCTTCTCAAGGATGGAATTGAAGGATTCGATGAAACCGTCCTCCTTGGGCGTTGCAGGATGGATCCTCTCATGTTCGATATGGGATGAAGCGAGAAACAGCTCCACTATCCGTGATACGAATTGAGTCCCATTATCACTGCGGATCCTGACACTGGATATTGCCTCTATTCCCCTGTCCATGAAGGCAAAATCCATTGCCATCTTCACATCTGAAGAGGTGCAGTGGTATCCCAGGTACTTTCCGACAACTTCTCTTGTATAACAGTCAATCATTGCAAACAGGTATGCTGTCCGATTCTCTCCCTGTATGTACACATACTTGATGTCCATCTCCCAGACTTTATTCGGGTTATGAACCCTGACAATGGATTCAACCACCCTCTTTGCAGGGCTGCGGTAGTTGTATGTGTGGTTGAGAAGATGGTTCTCTTTCATGATGCGGAAGACCTTCTTCCTGTTGATCCTGTAGCCAGTGCGCTGCAAATGTTTGGTGACCTTCCTGTATCCATAGCATACAAATTCCCTTGACAGCAACTCAATGATGTCGGCAAGGACCTGATCATCGGGAATCATTATGATATCCTGGCCAACAATGCGTTCAGTCATCGATGAAGGCTTCCTCCCTCTCTTGAGATGCAATGCAGGCGATGAATGATAGAATGTGCTCCGTGGTATCCTTAGAAGTTCCAGGATTCTGGTCGTTGAGAGCCCACGTCCAGCATACTCATTGATCAACGCGGTTTCCTCCTCGTTTTTTTATATGCTTCCTGGAGCAGTGATACCTCCAGTTCCTTCTCTGCAAGCATCTTCTTCAATCTCTCGTTCTCCTTCTTCAGCTTTCTGAGGCCTGGTTCCAAGGACCTTGTACGGGATCTGAGCCCATCCATGCCTAGTGCATCGAAGGCCTGTTTCCAACGGTAGAACATGGATGGATCCACAGAATATTTTCTGCAGGTTTCAACGACATGTCCGCTTTCTTTGATCTCGTTGATGAGTGCCAGTTTCTCTTCCGCTTTCCAGTATCTGCGAGTCATTTCCCCCTAGAACCCCCCTATATATACTTTTCTATTACTATAAGCCAATGTTGTCCAATTATTTAAGGGGCCAGCACAAAACAAGAATCCGTTGAACGATATCTTGTTTTATGGAATTTCAGCAAAGCGATATTGTCTGTATAGGATTGTCAAAGGAGAGGTAGAAATACTCAAGTATTCCACCCATGGATTGGGCCATCTCCTTGGTATAAATGGAAAACAGATTTGGAAAGATATCTTGAACAATAAATTTGAAGATTACTCAGAAAAGATTGCAGTATCTCAAATTACCATCTCGAAACCTTCAATTCTTAATCGCTTCAAGGAGATGAATCACAAGAAGCCCTTTAATAGACAGATAAAGCCCTTCAATTTCATTCTCGTAGGGTCTGAGAAGAATGATGTTATTCCGTCATTACCATTTTCAAAGGACATAAACGGAATCCAGTATAGGGAATTTGTAGATTACAGGACTGGAAAATCTTCAATTGCATTGACTTTGCCTTCTAATGAATACTGGAAATCCCTTGAAGATGTGTTAACAGCGTACGTGAGACATAACGATAACAAGTTCGATTATGTTAACAACAAGGCCCAAAGGAAACACGTATTCGCAGACCGAATCAGATACATTGGGAAGGAATCAAATAATATCGATGAAGTTAGTGTATTCGGGGTAAGCAATGATTCTTATCTTGAATACGAGAACAAACAAGCGTTTATGCAATGGACGTTAAAACTCAAGCCCAGTGAAGTCAAGGCGTTGGGTATTTCAGAAAGGGGTTTAAGGAATTTCAAACAGAAAATCAGAAATGGAAATGGATTGAAGAACAAATCAAAGATTAGCAAGATGCTTTTTGAGAGTTATTTGAGTTTGACGGACATTTAGAGTGACCTACGACAAAGCAGGTTTAAAATAGGTCAATTCCTTTATAAATCGAAGGCGAGAATAGAGTGTCAAGAAAACTAGATATCATCGGAATCACCCAATGGGCACAAAAAGGACTTCTTCTCAAAGATTTTTATGAAATTTTCAATATTCCATATCCAACTTATGAAGAGATTTCTAAAGCTATTTCCCACTTATCTGAACTCTTTGACAATTATTCATGGTATGTGGAATCTATTTCATCGGATAATACTAGAAAGAAGATTGAAGAACAGTTTAAACTTCTACTTGCAGATATTTTTGGAGAATTAGGGATTTCAATAAAGTTGGCTGGAGAGGGATACATCAAGTATTCACTTAGGGAGATTAGATCGGTGTTAGACCTTCTTTTCGCAGGTCTGTTTACTGTTTCTTCATGGGTACCAGATAGCCAAAAAAATGAGGAAGGCACTAATCCAATGGCAGATGCCTTTTTTTCTGGATATTGGGATAAAATGAAACCTTTGAGTTTAGACGGTTTAGTTCTTCCAATATTAGAATTTGGGGAAGAAAGAAAACGTGCAATAAGCTCATTGCGAGAACTATCAGATAAATTTTATCCAGATATCGTTTCAAAGTTTGATTTTGATAAGGATAAAATTACAACCAAGGAAGAGCAAAGATTGAAAAAATTATTGGAAAAATCACTCAATGAATTTTTTATGAACTTGATAAAGGATACTGATGAATGGCCAGATATCGCAACTAAGACTCTTGGGAATACGGAATATTTTTACTGGATATTGATGAGCAACGATGAGTTTACTTTGAGAGCGTGCAAGCAACACGAAGGCAATTTGTTAGAAGATTTAAAAAAGAGATTCGGAATCAAAAATGAACTGACTAAAGACCTGAAACAAGAACTTTCTCAGTTAACTTTCATTGGGCCAGAATTTGATAAGGGAGAAGGTTATCTTTGTGGTTATTCTGATTGTGAGAACAATGCAACCATTTACGGGATTTATTCAAGACCTGACACTAGAGCAATGTCTAAGTTGATTAAACTTCAATTACAAAGGGAAGAATTAGAGGGAATTAATTCGTGTGTAGTAGATTCTTTTAGAGAGATACAAAAGAGTGCAAAAGGTTCATATTTTGGAGATATAATTTACTCGGAGATATATTCCAAGCTTAATGACTATGTTCATTCGAATATTGTCGAAGAACCTACCATTTCTCAGTGGTTTTATGATTTCTTTGTACCCACTATCATTGTATTACAATGCATACTCAGTAGACCCTTATGGATGGGAGATCAAAATAAATGATCCTACAAAATCTAATAAGTCAGTAGGGTAAGAATTTCAAACAGAAATGGAAATTAGTTGAAGACTCAATCAAGAATTTCCAAAACCCTTTTAGAGATTTACCTGAAATCGGATAAAGGCGACTAAAATTTTTAAAATGGGATATAAAAAGCGGCACGTTTTTCGGTCTTATCTATATCCCCATGAATATGATGGGACCGCTGAGATTTGAACTCAGGTTACCAACACCCCAAGCTGGTAGGATACCAAGCTACCCCACGGTCCCTTCACGAAAACGGAAGGACTTCGTCGATTAGATCGGTATGCGACAGAATCATTCTTCTGCAGCAGTATCTCTCTACGTGCAGATCGTCTAGGGTCTGGACGATCATTTTAGGAGTGGGTTTCTTCCCTCCAGCGCTCAGTTCCGAAATCTTTTCCTTAAATTGCTTGTAGTCTGAGGCAATTACCTTGCCGCAGCTAAAGCACCTTACCGGTATAATCAAATCAAATCACCTGTATGATTTCTGTTTCCTTGCCCTTGCACCTTTTCCTTCAGGTTTCTTGGGCATTTTTCTTCTAATGTCATTTACAAGAAGGGTCCTGTCATATTGCCTGTACATATCTTCTATGGAGTCGTCCTTGAAATACTGCACTATACCCTTTGCTATTGCTGTTCTGGCTGCATCAGCCTGTCCGGTGTTTCCGCCGCCTGCAACCTTTACTTCTATGTCCACTTCATTGACTCTGTCTCCCAGAAGCTTGAGTGGTTCCATTATCTTGTCCTTAAGAATCAGAACAGGATGAAATTCAACAGGCTCACCGTTGATGGTAATTATGCCTTTGCCTTTCTTTGTAACAGCCCTGGCGATGGCTGTCTTCCTTTTTCCTGATGTGGCTATGATGTTAGCGTTCTTCATTCTCGCACCTTCTGGCCCATAATTTTTGCTATTTCTGCGAGTGTTACAAAGCCATTAACCTTTTCGTTTGCAAACTTGTCTATCTTGAGAAAATCCTTGCCCTTTAGCTCATCCGGCACAAATGCATACACAGTGCATCTTCTTAGGGCTTCCTTTCCCCTGGTCTGCTTTTTTGGAAGCATGTCGCCGATTGACCTTCTGAGTATCTTGTCCGGAGTCCGGGGATAGTATGGACCTTTCCTTACACTTCCTATATCTCTCATGTGAAGGAACTTCTGAAGGACAGAATCTCTCCTGCCTGTAACTACGGCCTTTGCTGCATTTACTACAACAACTTCCTCTCCATTAAGAAGAGATTTTGCCACATAAGTGGAAAGCCTTCCATAAATTGAGTTGTCAGCATCTATGTACAACATCTGTCTTACCTCATTATCCTGACATTAGTGCCCTTGGGGTTTTCCTTCGCTAATTCAAGAAGCGGCTTGTAGGACCCGCCTGCTTCATCCAGCTTCTTCTTCGCCTTATCACTTATTCTCAGGGCTGAAACTGTTACTTTCTTATCTATGTAACCGGACCCAAGAAGCGATCCGGGTATTACTACCAGGTCGCCGTCGGAGCTGAGCCTGCTTATCTTGCTTACGTTAACGGAGGCGTATCTCCTGTCTCCTCCGTTCAGTCTTTTAGCGATATCTCTCCATATTAAGGAACCGCTTTCCCGTGAAACTTCAATTAACCCGTTTATTACATCCTTGAGCAAGGGGTTGGATTTTCTGTTAGCTTTGAGCGACATGGCAACCAATTCTACAGCGTCAATGCGAGTTTATTAATAAAATTTTCCAGCTTTTGGAAAAAAGTACACTCACAACTTCCGGGCATCATGCTGCTACTCATTTTCCGAGCCCGGATCGATAGCATGGAGGATGCCTCTTATTATTCCCATTATCTTGTAGAATTCCATGTCTGTGAGGTCCGACCTGGATATTATCCTTCTCAGCATTACAGTTGTATTCTTCAGCCTGTAATCGGGATAACCGGTTTTTTCAAGCACAAGCCCTATCCGGTCAAGCATCTTCTCTGTTTCAAACCCGTTGGCTTTTCTCATGAGGTCCGTTACAACAAGGTCTACATTCCTGATCATGTCGTACAGGACAACAGAAACTGCATGTGAGAGGTTAAGCACAGGGAACTCCGGGTTCGCGGGAATGTGCAGGAAATAATGGCACTTTTCAAGTTCCTCGTTCCTTAGGCCATCAACCTCCCTCCCAAAAACAAGTGCAATCCTTCCCGGCCTGCTGGACACAGACTCCCAGAATTCATCGGGAACGATTGGGACCCTCCTGAATTTCTTGTAATTTCCAGTTATTGTGCTGGAAGTTCCGGCCACAATGTCAAAATCCTTCACAGCCTCTTCAAACGTTTCAACCCTCTTCGCCCTGAGAAGTATCTCTTTTCCGCCCATGGCCCTTGAAAGAGCCTCATCCGTAAATTCCTCAAAATTGACGATGATAAGGTTTCTAAGTCCAAAATTCTTCAGGAGCCTGGCAACGGCGCCAACATTGCCCTGGTACTTCGGCTCAACAAGAATGATTGAAACCCTGTCAGAAAGTTTCTTCAGTTTTTCAGGATCTAGATTCATCAACAAAAGGTGGGTTATGGGGAGGTCTTTTTCTCCCCTTCAGGCTTTTTTGCCTCTTTGGGCTTGGATTTAGGCGCTGCTTTTGGCTTTGCCTCTTTCTTTTCCTCCCCTTTCGGCTCCTCTTTCTTCTCTTCTGGCTTTTCCTCCTGCTGTTCCTTTGCTGGCTCTTCTGCAGCAGGAGCTTCTTCTTCGGCCTTGGCTTCTTCCTCCTTCTCCTCTTCCTTCTCGTTGAGGTATTTCTCAATGAATGAGACGTTTATGCCCTTCAGGTTCTGCCTCATGTCATTTACAATCCTGTATTTGGCCTCGAACCAGGCAGGGTCGAATTTTGCCTCTTCGGGTACAGTGATTACAACCTCGTTGTCCTTGAGTTCGAACTCGAACTTCTCAGAGTCAATGTTGTAGTTCATGTCAACAACAGCCTTGACCTTCTCGAGGTTGTCCTGCAGAACCTCTTTGACCGTGTACTGGTAGTATACCTGTTTTCCTGCCCACTGGTGGTTGTAATCCACAAGCACTCTTCCGGGTGTGACAGAAATAACTCTTCCCGTCTTGTTGTGGAGATTAACTTCCTTACCAACTGCAGGCTCTATGTTATGCCTCTGGAATTCCCTCATTGTGTGGACCTTGATATTCTTCGTATCCCTTATTCCATAAGCGTTGGGGGCATCTATCTTGACCTCGTTCTCTTTTCCTACTTCGGCATTCTTGAATGAGTCATTAATCTCCGGGAAGACCTTATCTGAACCCACTACGAGGACAGCATCCCTGTATCTCGTGTTTTCATCGTAAATATCATTTTCCTTAGCGACTTTTTCCTGATTGGTAGCTACTATCTTTTTGTCGTCTCCAACCATCATCGTAAAGTCGAGCTTGATAAAGTCACCTTCGTTCATCTAATTTCACCAATGCAATATGCTGAATGCCGAAAGCCTAAAAATATATTTAAAGATTCAGACAAAACTGGATAATTAATCATGGTTTGCCAAAAAATTAGCTTGATGAGCCGATTGGACAACATTCTGCCATATGGTGCCAGCTTCTTCAATCTTGTACAGGATACCTGAAACACCACCACACACACCGGTAAACTTTTTATTGCTTTCTGTACTCAAAAATTATGCAGATGTACATAGATGGGGAATGGACAGATTCTTCCAGCGGAGAGACATTGAAGAAGTATAATCCCTCTACAGGGGAACTATTGGAGGAATTTCCCGCAGGAAAGAAAGCGGATGTGGACAGGGCGGTAAGTGCAGCAGAATCATCTTATGAAAAATGGAACGAAATCGGATCACTGGAGAGATCCAGGATTGTATACAAAACCAGGGAACTTATTGAGAAAAACAGGAGCGAACTTGAAAATATTCTTATATCTGAAAATGGGAAAGTCGTGAAGGAAGCCAAGGAAGAGGTGGATGGAGTCCTGGATCAGATACAGTACTATGCTGAATTTGCACGGAAGATCACGGGAAGCATTGTGGAGAGCAGCACCAGTGACAGAAAAATACTGCAGTACAAGGTCCCTCACGGAGTAGTTGTTGCGCTAACGCCCTGGAACTTCCCGGCAGGGATGGTGGCGAGAAAGCTGGCTCCAGCCCTCATGACAGGCAACTCCGTAGTCCTGAAGCCGAGCAGCGACACTCCGGGCTCGGCTGAATGGATTGTAAGGAAATTCATAGAAGCCGGGGTTCCGAAGGGAGTCCTGAATTTTGTGACAGGAAAGGGATCGGACATTGGGGACTACATAGTGTCCCACAGGAAAGTGTCGCTGATAACGATGACAGGATCAACAGAGGTCGGGCAGAGGATAATGGAAAAGTCGTCAAGCAACATGAGCAAGCTGATTCTGGAACTGGGGGGGAAAGCACCCTTCATGGTATGGAAGGACGCTGACATCAAGAATGCCCTGAAGGGGCTTATGTGGGCGAAATTCTGGAACGTTGGCCAGTCATGCATTGCAGCGGAGAGGTTGTATGTTCATGAGGACCTTTACGAAAGGTTTGTAAGCAAATTTGTCGAAGCGGCCAGAAGATTGAAGGTGGGAGACCCGAGGACCGCCGATGTTGGCCCTCTTATAAACAGCTCTGCCCTGCAGACAACAGAGAAATTCGTGGAGGAGGCATCGGGCTCTGACATGCAGATACTCCTTGGGGGAAAGAGGCCAAGCCTGGAGAAGAGCCTCAAGAACGGGTACTTCTATGAGCCAACGATAATAGGGAACGCTAAACAGGACTCAAAGATATTCCAGGAGGAAATATTCGGCCCGATTATTGGTGCAACATCGGTATCAGGCGAAGAAGAACTTTTCAGAAAAGCGAACGATTCAAAGTACGGGCTCTCCTCATACCTCTTCACCAGCAACCCAGACCTGATATTCCAGGCTGCCGAGAGGATAAGGTTCGGTGAACTGTATGTCAACACGCCCGGGCCAGAGGAATCACAGGGATATCATACAGGTTTCAGGCTGACCGGGCAGGCAGGGGAAGGCTCCAAGTACGGAATCGAGGAATACGTGAAGCTGAAGAATGTATATGTAGGGTATTCCGGGAAGGAACTTCACATAAACACAGTGAGGGAGGACCTTTTCCGGTGACCCTCAGCTGTTTATAATCCCGGTTCCCCCATCTATTGTAACGGTCCCCCCCTCTTCCAGCTCCTTTACAATTTTTGTATTGAAAAGGACAGTCTTGTTCTGCTGCGAAAGATATTCCTTGTCCTGGTCAGAAATGTCTATGGTGAAGACTATCCCCTTGAACCTTGAAGCAACAGCTTCCCTGTCCCATGACCTGTCCCCTATGAGCACGATATCTCCCTTTCCATCGGCCTTCTTGGTAAGGACTCCCTGAAGGGAAGGACCCATCGGGTAACCTCTGCCGTTGAATGTGCCAACGGTAAGCACCCTGACGTCATTGGTTCCGCCGAAGAGGAAATAAGGGGCACCGGATGTAATAACAATCCGTTCCCCTTTCCTGAAATAGTCTCCCGACTCGATAAATGCAAGGGCCTCTATCAGGTCTGACGTTTTCCTGAATTCTTCAGGCATTGAAATGGGTATTACGCCGCGGAGCAGGTTGAGCCTTCTTCCGACCATGCTGTCAGCGACTGCAGCATATATCGGGATTTCCGGCCTCACCGCTGAAATCATCCTCGCAGTGTTTCCCGTGAGGGTAAAGGCAAGTATTGCGTCTGCCTTGATCTCCCTGGCTATAATCTTGGATGCCCTGGCGATTGAATATGCAATCCTGTTTCCGAAGAACTGCTCGGGTTCAGGGAAATCCCTGTAAACACCTTCAACATAGTCTGCGATCCTGCTGAGGTAACCAACTGCATCTGCAGGGTGCTTCCCTATGGCAGTCTCCTCCGAGAGCATAACTGAGTCAGCATTGTCAAGTATCGCGTTTGTAACATCTGCAACCTCGGCTCTTGTCGGTGAGGACGACTCCACCATGGATTCAAGCATCTGTGTGGCCACAATTGTGGGGACACCGTGCTTATGTGCCTCATTTATTATAGTCTTCTGCGCAAGCACAACTTCTTCGAGTGGCATTTCCACCCCTAGATCGCCTCTTGCCACCATTACATAATCCGAAACGCTGGAAATGGAGTCGATGTTGTCATAACCGCTCTTTGTCTCTATCTTGGCGATTATTGAAGCGTTCTGCCCGTTATCATAGAGAAGTTTCTGCAGATGAATCACGTTCGACTTGTCCTGGACAAACGACAGTGCGTAGAATTCAATTGAATTCTTCACCCCCTCCATCAAGAAGTCCTTGTCCCTCTCCGTGAGAACGCCAAGGTCAAGGTACCTTCCGGGAATGTTGACCCGGCTCCTGTCCCGCAGATCGCCTGACGACCCTGCAAGCAGTTCAGCCGAATTGCTCCCCTTTTCCAGCACCCTGAATTTAACCTTTCCATCACTCATCACGATTTCATCGCCCTTCTGCAGGCTCCTGAAGACTGAAGGGTAATTTATCAGTATGTCTCCGGGGCTTCCCCCCGTTGAAACCAGCCTGTATGTATCACCTTCTTCAACACTGAAACGGCCGCCCTCGAATGTTCCGGTCCTTAGTTCCGGACCCTTCAGATCAATCATTATCCCGATATTTGATCCCATATCAGAATTCACGGAATCTACCATTTTCCTGACTTTTGTAATGTACCCCTCCTTTATGTGGGCGGTGTTAACCCTTACGGCAGAGAGGCCGTTTTTAACCATTTCCCTGAGCGTGGAAGCATTGTCGCTGCTTGGGCCTATGGTTGCGACAATTTTCGTCTGAGCCATGATCAAGGTAATGTTTTAATAGTAAAAATATTGTTGAAAATTGTTGGGGCGGCAAGGGAAAAATAGATTATGGCTCCAGAACCGCTGTACAGCTGCAGTGCCGATGAAGAATGCAAAATTGTTATCACAGGGTAGTCGGTGGAGAGGCAGAATTTTCACCTGATGATTTGGCCAGTTACCTTCAGGAAATGGCTGCAGTCCTGCTGAAAATCCATGCTGTCGACACGACTGAAAATGAGGCATCATTCCTCCTGGATAATGAGAAAAGAAATGAGGGTAGAGCCTAGGGAATCCGGAATAGAGGCGGCATCAGGCTGGAAAGATGAATCAACCCGGGACAGATGTATGATCTGTCCTATGCCGGGCTTGAAATATTTCTTCCATCCGGCTGCAGGGAAATGGAAGATTTCACATCATTTTACGAAGCAGGGGGAATGAGTGGAACCAGGCAGGCTGGAATCTTTTGGAAACCAATCCGGTGTTGCGGATGGAACGGAATTCAAGCAGTCATCCAATCATGGAATGGGCTTCGACCCGGTGGAGCTATCGGATTTTACCCGAAAACCCGGCAGAACCCAATGAATGTCGAATCTTTGAAACCGGAAGATCCAATATGCCTAAAAATGGCGGCCCAGAACCGCAGCAATTCCCCTGGCCTTCTCGTATAGTCGCGTATACTCGTCAAACGATACCTGCTGTGAGGAATCGCTCAGGGCATTCCTTGCGTCAGGGTGAACTTCAACCATGAGCCCGTCTGCACCTGCGGCTACACCAGCGAGTGCGAGCGGTTCCACGTATTTTGTCATGCCTGCCGGATGGCTGGGGTCAACAAGGACCGGAAAGTCGGACCTGTCATGTATTACCGGAACCGCCGAAACATCAAGCGTGAACCTTGTTGAATTCTCGAATGTCCTGATACCCCTTTCGGCAAGAATCAGGCGGTTGTTTCCTGCGGATGTAATATACTCGGAAGCGCTGAGAAGCTCGCTAACCGTTACGCCGAACCCTCTCTTGAGGATTATGGGCTTGTCCACCTTCCCGGCCTCCTTCAGGAGAGAAAAATTCTGGGAATTCCTGGATCCTATCTGCAGGATGTCTACGTAGGATGAAACAAGGTTGAGGTGCTCTATGTCCATAACTTCTGAAACAACAGGCAGGCCGGTTTTGTCCCTTGCCCTGCTGAGAAGCTTAAGGCCCTCCTCACCCAGGCCCTGGAAGGTTCTCGGCGATGTCCGCGGCTTGAATGCCCCACCTCTCAGGACGTGGGCTCCTGCCTGTTTCAGAAACTGTGCAGTATCCATAAGCTGCTTTTCAGACTCCACTGCACATGGCCCTGCGATCATAAGCAGCCTCTTGTTGTCAAAGAGCAGGCTGTCAAGCGTGGCTGAAGCTATCATAGCAATCCCCTTGATTGCAGCACATCAACAACCGATTCCCCATTGATTATGGAGGACCCGACGAGTAGCCCACTGAATCCTGTGAAATCCATGGTCCTTGCATTCGTGCTGTCTATTCCGCTTTCAAGTATGAAAGGCACGTCCTTCCTGTCAAACATCTCTGCTGCTTCTTTCTCCCGGCTTTCCATCTTCATTGTCCTGAGGTTACGCCTGTTGTACCCGACAATCACGTTGTCGTGAACAGGAATTCTTTCCGCACTCTCAAAGTCGTGGAACTCTATGAGTGCGTCCATTCCGTATTCCGATGCAGATTCTGCAAGGGCAGCGAGCCGCTCGCCCTTCATGAAGTCCGCAATCAGGAGAACTGAATCTGCTCCACAGAAATAAGCATCACGGATCATATTTTCGGAATCAAAGAAGTCCTTGGCAAGCAGTGGGATATTGAAGGGCTGGCTTTCCGCGAGATCATCCCACGATCCCCCGAACCTGTCCGGCTCAGTTAGCACACTTAATCCCGCCAGCTTTGACAGGTCAAGTTTCCCGAAGTAACTGGTAGTGGAAACAAGGCCCTTTGACTCGAACCCCGAAGGCGAGCGTTTCTTGAACTCCGCTATGAGCCCCAGCCTCCCCTTCGAGTTCTTCTCCTCAACAGACTCTTTCAGGCTTATGACGGGGCGGCTCCTTCTCGAAGACCCGATGGAAGCACGATTCCTGTTATTCCTGTATATTTCATCAACTACGCTCATTTAGATAACCAGGAAATTCTGGAGAATAGTTTCTCCATGTTCTGAATAATAGCTCTCAGGGTGGAACTGTATGCCGAACATCCTCCCCTCCTTTGAATGGAACCCCATGACTGCACCATCCGAAGTGGATCTGGAATCCACAACTATTCCATCGCCGGCCTCTATCTCCAGTGAATGGTACCTGGTTGACCTGAAGGTCTGAGGCACATTCCTGTAGAGGGCTCCGCCTGAATGGCTGATGCTGTCCACTTCACCATGCATAACTGACCTTGACTGCCTGATCCTGCTTCCGAGATAGTATGCAAGGACCTGGTGGCCGAAGCATATGCCCAGTATCTTCCTGTCAGAGAACCTGTCGATGAAATTGAATATCTCTCCCCTGTCCTTTTCATTAGCCGGATTTCCCGGCCCAGGGGAGATTATTGATGCAGAGTACCCGTCAAGATCAGCTATATCACGAATCCTGTCGTTCTCTACAACATCCACTTCCGCCCCTGTTTTCTGGATTGCCTGCACTATGTTGTACACAAACGAGTCATAATTGTTAATGATCAATACTCGCACTTCTCAAACCTCCCATTACTGTTGCAGCCTTTGAGTAGAATTCCCTCACTTCCTTTTCAGGATCTGAGTCCATGACGAGGCCTGCGCCAGCCTGAGTGTAGGTCTCGGACCCATTCCTGAATACTGACCTGATCAGGAGGGCCATTTCCATTGAATCCTGTGACATCACTCCCAAACCGCCTGCATATGGGCCTCTTGCCACATCCTCATACCTGTCTATAAGCTCGATAGCCCTGACTTTTGGGGCTCCGCTAACCGTTCCTGCGGGGAAGAGTGTCCTGGCGATCTCATAGTTCCCGAGCCCTTCTTTCAGGGTGGAATGGACCGTGCTGACAATATGCTGCACGGAGGCAAATCTCTGGATCTCCATGGATTTCACGACTTTCACGCTTCCGGGCTCTGAAACGATTCCGAGATCATTCCTGGCGAGGTCGACAAGCATCCTGTGTTCCCTCAGCTCCTTCCTGTCCTGGAGAAGTTTTCTTCCAAGCTCAATGTCCTCCGCATCGTCGGACCCCCTTTTTATGGTTCCTGCAATGGGATGGACCTCAAGGTCTCTTCCCGATCTTGATACTATATTTTCCGGGGAACTTCCAATGATCTCGTATTCCCCAAGCTTGTAGTAGAATACATAAAGTGACCTGTCCCCCTCCATGAAGTGCTGCAGCAGCGCAAACGGATCCAGCCCGTTCAGGTCGAACCTCCTGGAAAGAACAACCTGGAGCAGCTCTCCTGATATTATCCTGTCCCTGAGCTCCCTGATCTTCTCCTGCATTTCGTGGTCTGAGAAAGAGTTCTCTACGCGTCCCCTTACCGCCGCATCAGGGTCCCTGTCAAATCTCCCCTTCAATACCTTATCAGGGACCATTGCAGCTGCCTTTGGCCACCCGGACTGTTTTATCTTTCCAACGGGGTAGAACTCCGGAACCGAATCGTATCCCAGGAAGAACGGTATTTCCTGATTTTCGGAAATGCCCGACGAACTCAATTCCCCAATAGCATTGAAGAATTCCCTGACACTGTTTTCAGCTAACAGGGGTTCCCTGTTGGAAAGGTAGAGCCTCTCCTCGCCTTCTGTCTTGCTGTCCCTGTCGAATTTGCAGATGTATGCAAAGTTGGAATACTCCCGGGCATATTGCACTATATCGCTGAATAGCATCTATGCGACCTCCAGGTTCCTGAAAAGTTCCGAAACCAGCGATGGGTCCTTCTTTCCAGGATAGAGTTCCAGTGAACTGCTCAGGTCTATCATCAGGGGGTTTATTCTTGCGAATTCCAGTGCATTTCCCGGGCTGATCCTCCCTGAAATTCCAGTGCGCACGATCTTCTGGATCTCAGCTATCCGGTCAAGCGTCGTTATCATTCCGTTCCTGTTCTCTATAAGCACTATGTCCGCACCGGCAGAATATCGGGCCCTCGCCTCGTCTGACAGCCCATTCGTTTCAGAATACTGTATCACCGAGATCACTTCTTTGCCGGTCTCATTCTTCACATACTCCACAGTTTCACCGTCATGGGGGAAATGAAGCTGTATCAGATCCTCGTCGAGATTTCTGCCAAGTGCAGATTCCAGCGACGTGTACACACCGGCAACCCTGATTCCCGACCTGTGGATGTCGGTCACCAGATCAGTGTCGCCATGCCTTGGAATTGTAGGGTCAAGAACCACGCCTATGATGTCGGCCCCCAAGCGGCTTGCAAAAACTGCATCATCGATGTTTGCCACACCGCAGACCTTTACAAGCATGCCCTCACGAAGCTTCATTCAGTTCCGCCTCTCCGGCTGCAAGCTTTCTGATCTGCTTCTCCACTGTCCCTTCCCCGATGGCATTCATTGCCGCTTGATAACCGTCTTCAATGCTTCCGGCAACCCCATTCAGGACAAGGGCAGGTGCTGCGTTAAGCGCTATGAATGATGAGGCGTCCCTGTCCCTTCCGAGAAGTCCTTTCAGCGTCTTTGTGAAGCATTCTTCAGGATCCTGCGTTGTGACATTTTTCAGGTCAATGCCCCTGCCTGTTATGTCTTCAGGGACTATGGTGACACTCCTGACGCCTCCACTTATAAGAAACCCCGCTGTTTCGGCAGAGGGGGAGATCTCGTCCAGTCCGTCAGCTGAATGAAACACATATCCCCTCTTTCCTCTTACTTTCAATACTTGAGCATAGGATTCGGATGTTTTCTCGTCTGCAGTCCCGATCACAAGTCTGTCGGGATCAAAAGGGTTCGTGATCGGGCCCATGATGTTGAAAATTGTCCTGTGGCCGATCTTCTTCCTCACATCCGCGAAACTCGCGAAGCTGTTGTTGAACCTTGGTGCGAACACATAAAGGAAACTGTTCTGATTCAGTGCACCTTCCGGGTCGCTTACTCCCCTTTCAAAGTTGTACCCTATGTATTTCATGAAATCCGCGCTTCCATGCCTGCTTGTAATCCCCACGTTTCCATGCTTTGCTATCTTTATCCCAAGCGCAGACGAAGCAATGGAGGCTCCGGTACTGACATTTATTGTGTTCTTTCCGTCTCCGCCCGTCCCGACTATATCAGTCAGCCCAGGGATCCTGGATGCGATCGAATGGCTTCTGAGGGACTCAGAAAAACCGATTATCTCTTCGGTTGTCGCTCCCTTGAAGTGAAGCCCGGTCAGGAAAGCCGCCCTCCTGATATCCGACGTTTCAGAAGAGACAAGGCAGTTCATAAGGGACTCCGCATCCTTTCTTTTGAGCGATTCCCCGTTGATCAGCTTCAGTATGTATCTATCACTTTCCATCAAGCACACCTCTCATCTCCTTCAGGTAACTGTAAAAGGCCTCTTCATCCCCTGAAGAGAGCATTTCTATGAGGGCAGTTCCAATGGCTACACCGCTTGCACCGTAGCTGACCAGTTCCCTCACCTGGTCGTTGTTTCTTATCCCGAACCCGAAATTTATCTCCCTCCCGGGAACAAGTTCATTGATCCTTTCCGCAACCTCTCCCGTGTCGAATGGCACATTTATACCGGTTGAGGGCTGAAGGCCATAGTATATCCATGAACCAGTCTTTGACGATATTTCCTTTATGATTCTGTCAGGCGTCGACGGGTTGAAGAAGGGTATGAAATCGAGCCCTGCTTCATGGATCCTCCCTATGGCTGAAAAGGCTGAATCCGAGTAGTCCACGAGAAGGTCAGGGACAATGATTCCGCTGAACCCTTCCCGCTTGAGGTATGACAGGAATTTGCCACCGTCGTCCCGAATGTCCCTGTAGTAGGTGAGGGAGTACAGCTTTATGCCTTTCCCAAGGAGGTCCCTGAAGAGCTTCTCCCCGTCCTCAGGCCTGTAGTTGCTCATGGCTGTTTTATGAGTACCTCTTATCTTTGGTCCGTCGTACACAGGGTTTCCGGATGGAAAACCAAACTCGACGTAATCCACCTCATCCTGCGATATTCTTCTGGAGAAAGATTCCAGGGTACCCTGATCCGGAAATCCCAGTGTGAAGTAGAGTATCAGGTTCTTCCTCATCTTAATCATCCTTGAAAATGGAGAGATCAAGGAGCCCATGGCCGCTCACGTTCAGGACGATGGTTTTTCCTGAATTCGAACTCTCCTTCGCGTATTTTATTGCAGAAGCTATGGCATGTCCTGACTCAGGGGCCGCCACTATTCCCTGAGTTTTCGAGAATACCCTAAGAGCATCCTTCACCGCTGGCTCATCGGCTTCGTCATGCTTGATTTTGCCCTTCTGCATGAGAAGTGAAAGGCTTGGTGCCGCAGCATGGTACCTTAGTCCGCCAGCATAAATTGGCGGAGGCACGAAGTCAGCGCCGAGTGAATACATCTTCATTGAAGGAAGGATTCCCGCGGTGTCGAGCAAATCATACTTGAACTCGCCCTTGCCGAATTTGGGTACTTCAGAAGCTGTTGAGGCAATCATGTCAATTTCCCTGCTGTCAGGGATGAATGGGTAGGTAAAGCCGCCGAAATTGCTCCCTCCCCCAACGCAGCCTATGAGTGCATCCGGGTATTCTCCAAGCACCTCCAGCTGCTTTTTCGTCTCGAGCCCTATAATGCTCTGGTGGGTCAGAACTGAATTCATGACGCTTCCCAGAAGGTATCTGTAATCATTCTCCAGCGCATATTCCACGGCTTCGCTGATTGCTATGCCCAGAGAGCCGGGATGGTCCGGGTCCTTCCCCAGCATTTCCCTCCCGAACTTCGTTTCGCTGGAGGGGCTGGCAAAAACCTGCGCACCGTATATTCCCATTATCTTCTTTCTCAGTGGCTTCTGCCTGTAGCTTATGCCCACCATGAAAACCTTGCTTGGCATGCCGTAAAGGGAAGATGCCAGCGCAGTGGCAGTTCCCCACTGTCCCGCGCCGGTTTCAGTGACAATGCCGTTTACGCCCTCCTGGGCCGCATAGTAAGCCTGGGGTATTGCCGTGTTGATCTTGTGGGAACCGGTAACTGTTGCCCCCTCATACTTGAAGAAAATCTTCCCCTTGTACCCAAGGAATTTCTCCAGGTTTCTGGCCCTTACAAGGGGTGTTGGCCTGCCTATCTGCCTGTATGCCTCGGCGACTTCCTCGGGAATCTTCTGGAACTTCTTGAACGTGAACTCCTGGCGGAGAACCTCCTTGGGAATTATCCTGTTCAGAAGCTCAATCGAGGAAAAATCCTCCGTGTTATCCCTTGGAGGAGCCAGTTGTTCAGGAAGATCGGGAACAATGTTGTACCACGAGTCTGGAATTACGTCCTCAGCCTGTGAGGTGATCATAACCTCTGAAGATATGTATATTATTTAAGCATTAATGCTAATTATCTATGTATAGTTATTTTACTGTACTTTCTTACCGGCGTGTATTGCTACCGTCCCAAGGGCCATTACCTTCTGCTCAACCAGCTCGAAGCCGTGATTCCTGATCTTTGCCCCCATCTGCTCCGGGGAGATGAAATTCCTGACAGAATCGGCCAGATAGCTGTAGGAATCTGAATTTGTTGCCCTGTCCCCGATCCTCGGGACTATCCTGTAGAAGTAGAAGCCGAAAAGCCTGCTGAAAACAGGGTTTTCCGGAGGGTATATGTCAAGGTTCACGAAAATTCCGCCAGGCTTGAGAACACGGTTCAGCTGATCGAGATAGCTGTCAACGCTTGAAAGGTTCCTTGTCAGGAAACATGAGGCGGCCCTGTCGACGGATGAAGACTCAATTGGCATATCTTCCGCGGACCCGACTACAAACTCAACACCGGACAGCAGCGACGGGCGGAACATCTTCTCGGTTATGTCAAGCGATATGACCTTGCAGTTGCCGCAGCTGTTTCTAATCATTTTGGTGAGCTTGCCGGTGCCGGCACCTGAATCAAGCACAGTCATGCCGGGCTGCAGCCCCATGAGCATGAGTACCTTTTTCCTCCACGGCTGGTCCATTCCAAAGCTTATGATGGAATCCAGAAGGTCATACTTGTCCTGAATGGCCTCGAAAACACCCCTGACATGAACTTCTTTCTCAACCATGGCACACTCCGGAAGGAATGCTGCTACTCCTGCAAAGTGGCGAACTGTGCGTGAGGAACACCTTCTATGTAGATGATGTTTTCCTCATCTACAAAGCCTTCCATTATTGCTATCTTCACTACTTTCTCACCAACAAGGTTTGCAATGGTGCACATCCTGAGAGATGATATGAAAGTATCCCTGGATACAATCACGTCTCCGTAGAATTCCCTTATGACTTTAAGATGAAGTATCCCTTCCCTCAGCTCCCTTCCCAGAAGATTTGAATCGGCTGCTGCCAGAAGAGTCTCTCCCTGTGTGTTTATGAGGTTCATGTTTATTCTGTCTGTCATCTAATCACGGCTTACCAGGTCAACTGTCCTGTCGTTGGGGGAGTATATCATTCCATTCTTCTTCATATTGTTTATGATTGTGGTGACCCTCTCCTTGGATATGCCCCTGCTAACCGCAGTTTCAATAACTGATTGGACTGTTGGGGCTCTCTTGTTTTCCCTCTTCATGTCCCTGATTATATCGTGGACGGTTTCAACTTCGTTCCTCTGCCCGGAGCTCATGCCTGTAAGGAGTATGTCGATATCAACGACGCCATTGTTCATGGAGACGTCTTTCAGATAGAAATCAACAACAGCCTTGGCCAGCAATGCATCCTTCGGAGTGACAATGGGGGAAAGCCTTGCCTTGGCTGCTGCTTCTGCAAGCCTGATTGTAGATTCGAGCTGCCTTGCAGTAATTGGAATTGACTCTCCACCTGCGTTTCTGGTATTGACGTATTCGTCCTTCAGGATCTCTATAGCTTCCTCTGAAAGCCTCGGAAATACCTTTGACCTTGCATACGAGACATATTTCCTCAGGGTCTCCTTATCAACGGGAGGGACCATTCCCTTCTCCTCCTCGACCTCGATATCCTCAATCTTGCTGCTCTCAAGGCTCTTGTATATTTCACCCACTTTGTGGGCAGCAAGTATGTGCAATGCAAGCTTTTCGTCTTTTTCCCTGCTGGGCTGGTCAATGATCTTGAATATAACATCAAACCTTGAGATTAAAGGGGGCGGAAAATCAATCTGGTCTACAATGGGCCTGTTCTGGTCATATCTCCCGAATTTGGGGTTGGCTGCACCTAGTATCGAACATCTGGATTTCAGTGTGGCCATAATTCCCGCCTTGGAAATTGTTACCGTTTGCTGTTCCATGGCCTCATGCATCGCTGCCGTATCCCGCTCATCCATCTTGTCCAGTTCGTCAATGGCGGCAAATCCATTATCTGCAAGGACAAGGGCTCCTGCTTCAAGAGTCCACCTGCCTTCTCCAAAATCATCCCTGACTGCAGCCGCGGTCAGGCCTGCTGCGCTGGAACCTCTTCCGAATGCGAAAACACCTCTGGGTGAAACTTCAGCCATATATTTGAGCAATTGAGATTTGGCTGTTCCCGGGTCACCAACCATGAGAATGTGTATGTCTCCCCTCATGGTAGTCCCGTCTTTCATTGTTTTCCTGATCCCTCCGAACATCTGCAGAACAAGGCTTGTTTTTACCATTTCCATTCCATATATCGTTGGCGCTATGGAACGGGCTAATTTCTCAATTATCTCCGGTTGCTTGGAGAGCTCAATTATTGTTTTTTCATCTTCCTGCGTGACCTTTACGCTTTCGACTTCCTTGCTGTCCTTCTTGAAGTTGACGCAGTAAACATAAATGTTGAATTCGGTGAGAGGCACAGCTCCAGCCCTCTTCTGCTCAGCTTTGAGGACTCCGTAAATAGTGACCCTGTCACCCGGGAATATCCTCCCCGTAATATCATCTTCAAGAATCACAGTTATCCTCTGGGGTTGGGCTCCGCCGTCAAGCGTTTCAGGATTCTCCTGAATTTCTATCTTCTGGACATCAACAAACTCGGACTCAGAAGTGTCGAGCTTGAACCTTGTCTTGGGCTTCTCAGTATCGCAATGCTGGCACCTTGAGGGCTCGTCAAGCCTGCCCCTGTCCTGTGGTACGTTGTTGATCTCGCCACATGCACTGCACACAAAAGCTGCAATCTGAAGCCGGGGGAGAACTTCCGTGTTCTTTCTTATAATCCCGCTGACACTTATGAGCTTCCCGACATTCTGGCTCCGTATGTTCCTTATTTCATACTGGACATCCTGCTCTGGCACTTCAAGAAGCCTTATGTTAACCCTTCTTGAGTCATTGATTCGTGCAGGGTAAATGTCTTCTCTGATCACGGATTCCCCGATCGAAAGGTAAATCTCAGGATATTCTATCAGATTGCTTGAAAACTCATTATTGTAGTCTGTTATCTCCCTGAAGGAGATGTAGAGCGACTTTTCATCAGGATACAATTCACTCAACTTATTGATCCTGTCCCTGTACTCGAACTGGTCAAAGAACCCTTCCCACAGGGCCCTGACCGTATCCACTTCAATTTCGTTGGGAGAAAGCATCCATCCACCTATGTTGCTGAAGATTAATAGAATTTTGTATGTCATCAGAAAATGAGTAAAAGGGCGCCCAACTTAATCAGGCGTGGAAATTATTTATAGAGAAGGGTTATCCCATGCATAATGCCGCCGTAGCTCAGCCTGGTAGAGCGCGTGCTTGGTAAGCACGAGGCCGCGGGATCGAATCCCGTCGGCGGCTTTCTCATAGAACATGAAAATTGTCGTATTTGATCTCTTTAAGTAACATTTAAATACAGAACCTTTGTGTTAATTATAAGAACGGGGGAGATCATATTAGGGGAGGAATGTTTGGTGTTGGAATGTTTTTACTGATAGTTGGCGGATTTCTGGCCTATCAGTTCTATACTTTGTATGAGGCGCTACTTTCTGTTATAAACTCGGCAGGTTTTAGTCTCTTTTTTGGTGAATATGCTGCAATCAATAACAATCTTGGCTATCACTTGTTGAACTCATTGGGTCTAATGTCGTTGAATTCTTCGCAATCTCCTGATGCTGCATTGACAACCGCAGAAATATTCCTTGCGATAACGGCCGTTCTCGCAGTTATTGGACTTATCCTCACGATAGTTGGGGCGGCCACCAAGAAGCGTGCCTCTTGAGGAATACAACGGCACCTTTCTCTTCCAGACTCGTTGATTTAACCCAATAGATCGCTAAATTCCGAATCTGTATGCCTTCCAAGGAAAATCTATCCCTTTATAGTGTACTGCCTTTATCCTTCGTCTGCACGAACCACTAGGACATGTGTACGATTACTCATACCAACATGCATAATCCTTTTTTTTCCACAGGTAAGGTTTCAGACCAAAATCTTCGGCGATTCCCCATATACTGTCAATCCGGAAATAAGCCTGAAAGTACGGATATGATTGTTTCTTGTGAAATGAACGGTGATTCTCTTACTCGGAAACTCCTCTTTACAATCTGGACAGTGATATAGATGGGAACAACTCACTGCCACGTTCGTGTCGGATGGTATATCAGGTGACACGATGATGTTTTCCGGCGTACCTACACTGATCATCGGCATTATACGGGAAAGGAGGGCAAGGAGAAGAAAGGAGCTTCTTGTCTCCTCAACATGTGAAAATCTTATCTCCTTCCCTGGAAGCATAACCCTTTAATCTTCCCGTATGTTCAAACTATGCCTGAAGGTGAATGGAAGTGGCAGTCGTGATTATCTCGGAATATGTTCTTGTCCTGTTTATTTCACTATCCATAGTGGGCGGCTTTGCATTGGGTGTATGGGTCCAAAGGCTGTTTGTCTGGTACCCGTTCGGCCTGAATCCCCTTACCGGCAGGGAAGCCATGATCGGGAAGAGTGCAACCGTTACACTCGTAAAGCAGGGTTACATCGAGGTGAAGTTCGACTCGCAGATTTGGAAGGCAAGAGTGATCGGCTCAAACTACGCTGAAAAAGGAGATACGGTCGTTATCAGGGACGTGATTTCAAACACCCTTCTTGTGGAGTAAACGGGAATCCAGGACAGGATCACTGTTATGCATGAATCCAGCAATAAAGTTGCCTTTAACTAGCCAAGGGAAAGCAGATTCCAAGATCATACGGGGGGAATCCAGGACAAATTAATCTATACCCACGGTTAGCCAAACAGATCATAAATGATTAATATATGACTTGAATCGATAGAATTGGATGCTATATGGCCTGGAAGAAAACAATTACCCTCAAGGCTCTTGAGAAAGCTGGAAACACCTCCGTGCAGGTGGGCGACAAAGTAGTTTTTATAGCGCACTCTGACGGAAAACTGTATGCAATGGATGGAGTATGTTCACACGCCAGATGCATACTTGGAACCTTGGTTCAGGAAAACAAGACAGTAAAATGCTGGTGCCACGATGCAGTCTTCGAGCTGGAAAACGGGAAAATGATAGAACCGCCCTATGTGGCAAAAAATGCCCCGATGGAGAAACTTGGCCTGAAGACCTACGAAATTAGGGAATCAGGTGGATTTGTGGAAGTCGATTTGCCGGATTAGGTCATCTCGACCAATTTTTTTGCTTTTGCCTGCCTGATGGGAGAATCTATCCAATATCGCAAACTCCCCGGTTTCAACTCCCGTTTTTCTGCAATTTTTCCCTGTATGCAGGAGAATATTTGATGCACTTGAGGATCGCTTCTTTCATGCTGGTGTGGTCTGCAATACCTTTGCCGGCAATGTCAAAGGCCGTGCCGTGATCGACGGATGTCCTCAGGAACGGCAACCCCAGATTCATGCTTACAGTTTTCGAGAAATTGAGCATTTTGGCAGCGATATGGCCCTGATCGTGATACATGGACAGAACAATGTCATATCTTCCAGACGCTGCCTGGTGGAAAACAGAATCCGCAGGAATGGGTCCCTCCACATCAAATTCCGCTTTCGCCCTCTTGATTGCCGGGATAATCTCATCGATCTCCTCTCTTCCAAAAAGGCCATTTTCCCCTCCATGCGGATTTAACGCTGCTACAGCAATCTTCTTGCGCGATATGCCGAGATAATCCAGAGAGCGTTTTGAAAGCTCTATGAAATGGTACACATTCTCCTCATTGACAAGATCGCACGCCTGCCTTAATGAAACGTGTTTGCTGAGGAATATTATCCTCAGGGCTTCAACCTCAAAAACGGTGACCACATCCGTTGAACCGGTCAGGCCAGCCAGCATATCGGTATGATCTTTGTATTTTGAGCCTGCCATTAGGATAGATTCTTTGTTAACCGGTGCTGTACAGATCCCGTTTATCTTCCCATCAAGCGCCAGTTGGACGGCCTTTTCGATGCTCTCTCTGGCCACCCTGCCGGATTCTCCGGACACTCTGCCTACTGGAATCCTGCCAGCTTCAATGTCCACAAAGGTGGCACTTTCAATATTTTCAAGTGGCAGGCTCAACTCCTCTGCCACACTTATGAAATTTGCACGGTTCCCTAACAGCACCAGGCCGGAGCCATCCATATCTTCAGAAAGTACCGATTTTGCAACGATTTCTGGCCCTATTCCGGAAGGGTCTCCCAATGTTATTCCTATTCTGTTCATTCAACCAACCAATACTTTTCAGTGTGCCCAGGCGGCAATCCACGCCATCATGGGACAGCAGCCTGAAGGGACATCTATTTGGCATCCAAATATCTGTCTATTTGATTTCAGGCAGTGATCTCATCTTCAAGCGAGAAAATGCAGGAAACGACGTTGAAAGGCCAGAATGATTAGGGACTCAAAGATAACCCGCTCAATTATTATACGGTATGAGCTTGGATAACCATGCACCAAGAAATCACCAGATGGTACCCATGAATTCACTAGCATACGGCCCGGTCCCTTCCAGGAGGCTTGGAATGAGCCTTGGAGTAAACAACATACCTCCAAAGGTATGCAGCTATTCCTGCGTTTACTGCCAGCTTGGCATTACCCCGGAGGAGGATATAGTGAGGCGGGAATTTTTCGATCTTCATGAAATCAGCAGGGCTGTGGAGAACAGGGTCAAGAAGACCAAACTGTCAGGCGGCAGGGTTGATTACATCACTTTTGTTCCAGACGGGGAACCTACTCTCGACAAGAATCTCGGAACAGAAATTGAATCGTTGAAAGAGACTGGAATAAAAATTGCAGTGATTACAAACTCATCATTGCTATGGATGAAGGAGGTAAGGGAGAACCTCATGCTCGCAGACTGGGTTTCCCTGAAGGTAGACACCGTTGACACGAAAGTTTGGAAAAAGATAAACAGGCCTTCCAGGCAACTGTCGCTCGAAGCAATAATGGATGGGCAGATCAAATTTAGTAAAGAATTCCCGGGTACTCTTACCACAGAAACCATGCTGGTTTCAGGCTTGAATGATGGCGTTCAGGCAATAAGGGAAACAGGAAAATACATTAACGAACTGAAGCCCCAGACCGCTTATCTGTCTGTACCTACGCGCCCTCCGGCAGAAAGCTGGGTGGAGCCTCCCGACGAATTCTCATTAAACCGGGCCTATCAGGTGATGAGCAGCATTGTGGAAAAAACCGAGTGCATAACAGGCTATGAAGGCAATCTCTTCACGTACACAGGGGATATAGTTGAGGATATCACGGGTGTCGCTTCTGTTCACCCGATAAGGAGGGAAGGGGTCGAGGATTTGCTGCAAAGGTCCGGTGAAAGCTGGGAGCTGATCGAAAGGATGATCTCAGAGGGGCTGATCAGCGAAGTCGAGTACAACGGCATTAAATTCTATATGCGGAAATTTACCGAATAGAATGGACTTTGTGCTTATTGGCCGGTGACTGCAACTAGCTTGTACTCAATGTCATCCATGGTTCTTAGAACTTTTTCCTTTACCTTTATAACGGAAATCCCGGCCGATTTGTACAGTTCAACAAGCTCGTCTCTCGTGTAGAATTTTGCGAACTTGTAAAAACCCCTCCTTTCTTTCATTATATTGGAAATATATTCCGAGTCCCGGTCAAGTATCACAGTTACAACGATTCTTGAAACTCTCTTTGCCTCTATCAGTGTCTTCAGTGGATTCGACAGAAAGCATATGGTCACCATATTGAGCGAATAATCAAACTCATTGTCATCAAAGGGGAGATGCTCAGCGTTTGCCAGAATTGCATGAACTCCTCTTTCGGAGGCAAGTTTTACCATGTTTTCAGACAGGTCAATTCCTACCTCAACCCCCAGCTTTGAGGCGAACCTTCCTGTCCCAACTCCGATCTCGACGCCCCTTCCGTGAGGGAGAATGGATGATATGAACTCAACCTGGTCACTGAACTCCTTTGGGTGTTCGTCATACCACTGATCATAATCCTCGTAGTTCCTGTCGAAGTACTCGATTTTCCAGTCCTGCATTCCAATATACAAATTTGAAGGAGGGTATAACATTTAATCCCTCAATGTAAGTCGCTGCTCTATTGAAATAACAGCGGCCTTATCCTTTCAGGCACTCGAATTATATTGAAAAGAACAGCAGGTTGAATAGGCGCACAATGTATCTTATTCATGGAGGTGGAATAAATCCACCACCTGCATTTCCATACAATGAATAGGGATGTCCTCAAAGCAATGAGGGCTCTTCCGGAAAGGACGAAGTACTCGATACGATAAATTCTGCAAAAACCAGTTCTCTCCACACGCTATAAGGAAATAAACGATGGCAGACGCTTCCTGACCAACCCTGTTTATTTTATATGGCAGCATGAGGGATATTTAATTTCCAACGATTTCAACATATATGCTCAAGCGGGCAAGGTTTGTATATTTTTATCGTCAACAATCCCTATATACTTGTTTTGATAAGGATTCATTGCATGGCAAGTGGGGTTTTTGGTAGAACTGAGCCTGTTTTCTCTTTCCTGTGGACTTATCTCAGGAATCACAAGAGAGCACTGTGGCTGGTGATCCCGCTCTCGTCCTTATCCATTCTGTTCAGGATCCTGATACCGGTGCTCATAGGGGATTCGGTTAACCGGGTGGTAAGTGGAAATGTTGCCGGTGTTGTGAACATTTCTGTTATTATCGTTATAATATCTGCTGTAGCAGCGGTAGTCCAGTATGCAGTGAGCTATGGCTCAATGTACCTGTCGCACACACTTGCCAGGGAAGCCAGGAGCGACCTTTACAGATCAATGCTCAACAAGAACTTCACATTCTTTGACTCAAGCGGGTCCGGAGATCTACTTTCCAGGATGACCATGGACGTTGAAGCCGTAAGAAGGCTGGTATCGGTTGGATTGTCGCAGTTCCTTACAACGATATTCATGATAGTTGTTGCCGGAGCAATACTCTTCAGCCTTGGCTTTTACTACTTCCTGGTATTCGTTGCACTCATACCGACCCTTCTCTTAGTGAGCGCATATCAGCAGAAGCTCCAGAGACCATTCTGGAGGTCATTGAGGAAAAGATACGGTTTCATGGGAGACCATCTTCAGGAGAATCTCACTGCCCACAGGGTGATAAGGAGCTTTAACGCTGAAAAAAGGGAGAACAGCAAATTTACTGGAATCACTGGAAAGTACTTTTCAGACTATGAGAGCATATCCTCCATCAGGGGTTTCTACACCCCACTTCTTTCCCTCATAGTGAGCCTGGGCGCTGCTTTCATAATCTATGAGGCGGGAATCCAGGTTATAAACTCGTCCTGGAACATAGGAAATCTCGTGGCGTCAATAAACATATACTCCATGCTGCTGTTTCCTGTCACTTTTCTGGGAAGAATTGGGGCTTTTATTGAGAACGCCAGATCAGGCGTGGAGCGAATCGGAGGAGTTGAAAACGACTCAAGGGCTGATTATGCCTCAACCGGAAGTTCCAATGAGAAGCCTGAAAAAAACAGCATATCATACCATAACGTTTCACTGGTCAGAGGCAGGCAGCAGGTGATCAGGAACATCTCCATGGAGATAAGGGAAGGCGAGACCGTTGGAATTGTTGGAAGAACGGGATCCGGAAAGTCGTCCCTCGTGGACATGATTCCCAGGTTCTATCTTCCGACAGAAGGCAGGGTGTATGTTGGAGGTGCGGATACTTCCACGATCGACCTCTCTTACCTTCGGAAGTTTGTTGCCCTTGTGCCACAGGATGTTGTGATATTTTCAGGGTCAATAAGGGAGAATGTCACACTAGGTGATCCTGAAATAACGGACGATGATGTGGTGAGTGCCCTGAAAACTGCTTCAATTTACGATTTTGTCGAAGACCAGGAATACGGTCTTGATACGAAAGTCGGCGAAAGGGGGATAACCCTCTCCGGAGGCCAGAGGCAGAGGGTGGCCATAGCGAGGGCAATAGCCTCCAGGCCAAGGGTACTGATTCTGGACGACGCAACATCATCTCTCGATGCCGAAACCGAATCAAACATCATAGAGTCGCTCAAGGACGCAGTAGATGGGCTTACAACCATAACTATTTCCCACAGGCTTTCCACCATGAAGCTTGCTGACAGGATATTCGTCATTGAAGGGGGCGAGCTCATTCAATCCGGGCCATTGTATGAGCTTTCCGGGAGTGAAGGCGCATTTTCAAAAATGTTTCTGGGGGCGACCGCAGTCAATGACTGAATGGGACCTTAACGATGCACGGGAAAAATACGGCTCAATGTCTCTGATGAAGCGGATGCTATCCGATCTGCTGAAAAACAGGCGGGAATCTGCAAAGGTAATTGCTTCAGTTCTGGCAATAAGCGCCGTCGGCATGACCGCACCGTTGGTCCTGGGGCTGGCTGTTAATGCAATCACATCGGGAATCCCGGAAATGCTTCTCTTGTTTGCCCTTATTTATGCCGTTCTCTACATCATCAATTATGTAGCAAGGAAAATACAGATGCGCGATGTCATGGTGCTTGCACAATGGTACATCAAGGAACTGAGGGACAATGCATTCCGTAAACTCCAGTCCGTACCGATCTCATTCTTCACGGAGATAAAGACTGGAAGGATCATAAGCAGGCTCACAAACGATGCGGAAGCACTGAGCGATTTCCTCACATTTCAGGTCTCGCAGGTCGTGTCCGGCATAACAACAGTCGTTGCATCCATAGCCATCATGGGGATACTCGATCCGTCGCTCACACTGTATGCAATAGCAGTTATCCCCGTTTTGTTCATATTCTCATTCTCAATCCAGGGAAAGGTCAGGCAGAGGTACCTCAACACCAGAAGGGCAATTGCAAGCCTGACGGGAACGGTCGCGGAGGACATTGGCGGAATACGGGCTATAAAAGGGTTTGCGACGGAGGGAAGGATGACAGGCAGGTTCTCCGGCCTCAATGATGCTAACCTGCATGCAAACCTTTCAGCCTCGAAGCTGGCATCAATGTTTGGAAGCATAGTGCGGATAATCGAAGCATCGGGCATTGCACTTGTAATTTACATAGGTGCAGGGCAGGCAATTTCGGGGGTTATCACGATCGGCCTTCTTGTCTCTTTCCTCTCCTATGTTCAGGGTTTCTTCGACCCCGTAATACAGCTTTCACAGTTCTACAACTCATACCAGTCTGCTACAATAGGCCTCGGAAGGCTGTACCAGATAATCGACTACGAGGAGGAAAGGGACGAGGGCACCCATGAACCCGAAGGCATTGCCCAGGGAATCACCTTCGATAACGTTTCCATGAAATTCGGGAACAGCTATGCACTGAAGAACGTGACATTCTCTATAGGAGCGGGTGAAAAAGTCGCAGTAGTCGGCCACACCGGCGCGGGAAAAACCACTCTGGCAAACCTGATACTGAAGTTCTTCCACCCTTCGGCAGGAAGGATATCCCTTGACGGTGTTGATCTTGAGGACATCAGGACTGCAAAGTACAGGGACATCACTTCAGTCGTGCTTCAGGAGCCGCTGCTTTTCAAAGACACTATCCTCGGGAATGTAAGGTACTCAAACCCCGGAAGCACGGATGACCATATCAAGGAAATATTCACGGGATTTGGGCTTGACGACATATTCAGCAATCTTCCCGACGGCCTTGACACCGAGATTGGAGAGAGGGGGAACGGGCTGTCCGAAGGCCAGAAACAGGCAATCTCAATAGTCAGGGCAATAATACGCGACCCTAAACTGATAATAATGGATGAAGCCACATCACAGCTTGACCTTTACACCGAAAGGAAAATACAGGATGCGCTTGCACGGTTCCTGAAGAACAGGACCGTCATAATAATTGCACACCGGCTCTCTACAATCTCCTTTGCGGACAAGATAGTGGTGCTTGACCATGGCAAGATAGCAGAGGAGGGCGAATTCAACGAGCTTATTTCCCACAGGGGGCTTTTCTTCAAGCTGTATGAAACACAGAATGTTCTCGCTTCATGACAAGGGAAACCAGCTCGCTTCAGGAACCTTCTCTATCTTGCAGGATTCCCGCTTACTTTCTCCTTGTAGAGGGGCACGGAAATTGCTGCCAGATCAGAGCCGTCCTGGAGCCCCCTTAGAATTTTAACCGGCCTCCTCATGCTCTTGAACTCCTCCTTGATTGCAGCATTGAGCGGGCTGAAAAGCTCCTTTCCTGCTCTCGATATCCCCCCTCCAATTATCACAACTTCGGGGTCCAGTATTGAAATTATGTTGACTATCCCCACGGCAAGGTAATAGATGGTTTCCTCAATCATCAGCTGGGCAAACATATCGCCTTTTCTCCTTGCCTGGAAGACTTTCGAGGCATCGATCTCGTAAGGCCGCAGAGACGAAAGTGTCTCAGAATCCCTCACCGCACTCACATTCTCAGACACACGCCTTGCTATTCCTTTGCCCCCTGCTATGGCTTCAAGGCAGCCTTTCCTTCCACATCCGCAGGTAGGCCCGTTCGACATTATGACCATGTGCCCCATCTCTCCGGCGAGCCCATGGCTCCCCTTGTAAAGCTTCCCGTTGATGAAGGCGCCGCCCCCTATCCCCGTGCTGAGGGTAAGGTAAACGAAATTCTCGATCCCTCTCCCTGATCCGAAGAGGCTTTCGGCAATCGTTGCTGCCGTGGCGTCGTTTTCAAGTGTTGCAGGAGCATCAAAAAACTCCTCCATTGGCTCCACTATTGCAAAATTGTTAAGCCCAAGAATGTTCGGCGATGATATCACTGCTCCCTTTTCGGAGTCAACCAGCCCTGCAAAAATAATGCCCACAAGGTCCGGTTTTTCGACTTCAGCCTTCAGGAGCGCTTCTTTCCCCATGGATTCAAGCTGCTGTGTCAGCCGTTTCTTGCCGAGATGCCTGATTGTCGGCTTTCTCACACGTGAAAATATGTGTCCGTCTTCATCCCCGACGACAGCCGATATCTTTGTCCCGCCCACGTCGAAGCCGAGGATAAACCGAGTCATCGAAGTTAATTTTCTGCTACCATATAAATATGAGCCGGAGGAGGAGCCTCTCACTCGCGCCTGACTTTCAGGGTGAGCCCATCGATCCCCGTTACCACAACGGTATCTCCTTCCTGGATGGTGGAACCGTCTGTGCTTACGGCTTTCCACATGACACCCTCAATTGAAATCCAACCTGTTGGGGACAGCTCTTTCTTGACTGTTGCAGTCTTATCTATGAGGCTCTCAGCCCCGGTATAACGTTTTCTTTTCAAGGAACCCACCAGATGCTTGAACAGCAATCCTAGTATCACGGCTAATATAATTATTGCTATGGCGGCAACGTAATCTCCCGTGCCGTACGGTGAAGGTGAATACCCGGGATTTGTTGAGGAATACGGGGCTGCAAGGAGGAAGGTTCCAATCATTCCCACAACCACTCCTGAGATGAGTGCCGCACCGTGTCCTGTTTTTATCTCAATCAGTATCAGCGCTGCCCCAACTATGAGCAGTACGAGCCCGACTATTGAAGCGCTTATGACTTCAGCCCCAAGAAATCCAAGGGCGATCAGAACGATGCCCGCAACTGACAGCACCACTGAACCATGGTAGAAATCCGCCATTATGGCTATTGCCCCAAGGAGTATGAATATGCCGTCAACAAAGGGATTGCTCAGGAAGCTGATGAAGCTGTCATAAACTGAAGGGTATGCATTCCCTATGTGGTACGATGACAAATTCTCCGAGGCAAGGAACGAGGAAAGGTTGTCTGAAAGCCTGTCTGCTATATGGATGTTCACAGCAGTTCTGGCATCATATGCAACATTGTTGGAGACCATGAGGGCTGCTGCGGTCGTATTCCGGTTATGTGAGGCAGCCATGCTAACCATGAGTGCCTGCATTGCAGCTTCTGTGTGGTTCTGCTGAAGTGAACTGCCTCCAACAACAATCGGCGTTGAAGGGCCGATGTATGAACCGTTGCCCATGCCAATCACGTCGGTGGACATCGCGACATAGGACCCAGCCGATGCGCCCATCGCATCAGTCGGTATGTATGTGTACACCGGAATCCCCGCAGCCTCTGTCTGGTTTATTGCGTTTATCATCTGCAGCATGCTGCTAAGCAACCCTCCGGGTGTGTTCATTTCAATGACAACTGCCTGGGTGTCCTGCTTGCTCACCGAATTCAGCGTCTGAACGATAAGGTTTGCTGACCCCGGGTCAATCTCCTGGTTGAGATGTATCACTACTACGCTCTTCTGCTGTGCGTGAGCCGGAAAAGCGGAAATGAGCAGAATTGAAATCAGCCCGAGAATAATCAAAAGCGCAAACCTTCGTGGCACATTTATTAATTATAAACAATATTATTAAGTTTTACACTAATTTCTTTTTCGCGGGCTACTGAGTATTTTTATTAAGATGGATGAGCTTTGGAACCCATGCAGAGGAGCCTTATCAGCGACATAATTGCCAACGACATTGAAGGGGAAGTGAACATTGCCGTCTGGATACAGGACACAAGATCACTCAAGAATGTTATATTCCTGACAGTCAGGGATACGTCGGGCATGGCCCAGGTGACAATAAGGAAAGGCACACTCGACAATGAAGAGAAAATCGTTGGCCTAAACAGGGAATCCGTCATAGCAGTAAAGGGAAAATGGGACAGGAAGTCAGCCTCAAAACTCGGCGTTGATATAGTCGCTGAGAAAATAGAAATTCTTAATGAATCCCTGGCACCGCTTCCTCTGGGCGTTGATGATCCGGTTGAAGCGGATTTCGATACAAGGCTCAACAACAGGTTCATTGATATCAGAAAACCGGAGAAAGCACTGATTTTCCAGATAGAGAGCACAATGCTGTGGGGGATACGCAAATTTTTCAACAGCCAGGAATTCATTGAAGTCCACACGCCAAAGATAGTGGCTGCAGCAACAGAGGGTGGTGCAGACCTTTTCAGCGTGAAGTACTTCGAGAAGGAAGCTTACCTTAACCAGTCACCCCAGCTATACAAGGAGATCCTTATGTCATGCGGCCTGGACCGCGTATTCGAGGTTGGACCTGCCTTCAGGGCTGAGCAGCATAACACGACCAGGCACCTGAATGAATTCACGTCAATAGACATAGAAGTAAGTTTCGCTGACCACAACGACGCAATGGCATTCCTTGAAAATGCGATTAAGCACGGTGTGGATGAAATGCTGTCCAGACACTCTGATCAGATGGAGAAGCACGGAATCCATGTTGACAGGGTGAAAACTCCCTTTCCCAGGATCACATACGAAGAATGCAGGAAGTTGATCAACGACGCTGGAATGAACCTTGAGTTCGGCGATGATTTCTCACCGGAACAGCTTAAGGTTATCGGGAACAAGTTCAATGGCTTCTACTTCATAATCGACTGGCCGTCCTCAATGAGGCCCTTTTACACAATGCCCAAACCTGAAGATCCGGCATTGACAAATTCATTTGACCTGCAGTTTAATGAACTCGAGATTACCTCTGGAGCACAGAGGGTCCACAATCCGGAAATATTAGAAAAAAGATTCTTGGATAAAGGCCTTAATCCAAGCGAATTTGATTTCTACATTAAAGCATTTAAATACGGGATGCCCCCTCACGCGGGGTGGGCAATCGGCCTGGAAAGGCTCGTGATGATCCTGTGCGGCCTGCCCAATATACGCGAGGCAACATTATTTCCGAGAGACAGGACGAGAATTGTCCCCTGAATTCCTTTTTTTACCTAAATCACCTTCTCCAAAAATATCTCTTTCGAGCTCTTCAAAACTGGCTGTGTCATCAAGGTCATAATCAAAGACTTTCTTCCGTGCCATTGGTGACCACATGAATGTACTAAATTCATGTATTTAACATTTTCTTATTCGATGTTCGATAAAACGTGAGGGCGTGACCTAAAATGATGTAAAAATAGGTTCCTATCGGGGTTATTTTACTGTTGTTATGCCATTGCCCTGTTTGTTAACAAGCACGACCGTAGGCTCCACGACGTATCTCGATTTTGAGACTCTTGTTATTGATACCAGAGCTGTTTTTCTAAGGTTGTCTTTGAAAATCTTTCGGATTTCCTTCACGAGGCTCTTGTTGACCATAAGCTCCACATAAATAGGGGATCCCATGTGGTACCATGTGGCGATTATTGATCCTTCCTCTATCTCCTCAATATCTTCTCGATCAACTTCGAAATCAAATCTCTGTCCTACATCGATTTTCAATTTGTCTACCTGAGATAACTAAAAAAACCAAGTTATTTAAGTTTTTTTTAGTTGAGAATTAGTCAAGATTTCGTTAAGCATACATGGGAACGCAAGAGTTATCAACCAGTAAGGCAGTCAGACAGCACTTCACCGTGACACTCATTCACGCGCTCTCAACAAGTTTTATGCCGAGGGCTTTTTCAAGCTTTCTGGCTGTTTTTATGTCCGGAAGTAATTCACCTCTCTCGATGTTAGAGAGGACGTGCTTCCTCTCCAGAATCTTTTTTGCGAGATCCTCCTGTGTCATTGAATGCCTTGACCTTGCCTCTTTAATCAGTTCGGCATATTCAGGAACTATGTCCAGTTCCTCAACGTTAGGCTTCCTCTTCGGTTTGGGCTTTGGCGTCGGCCTTGGGCCAGTCCTCACGTAGGAGGGTTTCTTTTCAGGGATTGTCACAGTAATCTCATCTGGTTTATTGTAACGGACCTTGTCGTATCCATGAATTGGGTTGACTGGTTCACCGAACTTTGCGCAGGTGTCGCACACGTTCAGAATTGCGTGGTCTATTCTGACTCTGTTGGTCTTTGTGGTCTTCCTGCCACACATTTCACATTCCATTTTGATCCAGATGAAAATGGAATCGAGCTTTAATAATTTAGGCTCTCACCCCATGACCAGTTAAAGTTTGCCATATAACACCTCCCGTGAGTCTGGCCGGAATCAGCACCGGCTTCCGGCAACTTATTTTAACCATCCCGGGCTTACGTTATAGTGGTGGCTGAAATCAAACTCGGCGAAAGCAGGCTTTCGCATCTTAACCGGAATTACTACACAGTATCCGATTACCCGGTAAGCGTTTATGGTGAACGGGTTTCGAAGAAAAAGGGAAAATACGTCAGATACTGGGACCCTAAGAGAAGCAAGCTCTCAGCAGCCCTGAACCTTGGCCTTGAGCATTTCAGCTTCAGGGCCGACAGCAATGTCCTCTATCTGGGAGCTTCAACAGGCACAACTGTGAGCCACATTTCCGATGTGTGCTATGAGGGCAGGATATTCGCTGTGGAGTCCTCGTACGAATCGTTTGTGAAGCTAATCAAGCTGTCAGAGGGGAGGAGGAACATTTTCCCAATCCTCGAAGATGCGAATTTTGTTGAGCGTTACGTGCATTTTCTGGATCGTATCGATACGATATACCAGGATATATCACAGCGGAACCAGGTCCAGATATTCAACAATAACGCAGCAAGCTGCCCGAATGCATCAAGCGCCATTCTCATTCTGAAAATGAGAGCAATATCATCAAGGCTTTCTGAAAAACAGATACTCAACAGATCACTCGAGGAAATCGAGGGCTTCAGGGTCAAGGAAGTTATCAACCTGAAGCCCTTCCACAAGGCCCATTACTTCATTTATCTGGAAAGGTAAGGGACCGGCATAGGGTCATAAACGATATTTTATTCTGCATTGGAATACGTGCATATGGACGTCAAGGAATTTTTTGGAAAATACGCAGAAGAGTACGCTAAGAGCGATTCCCATGCAAAGGGGTCCGACCTTGAGCTCCTGATAAGCCTCCTAAACGTTAACGCTTCTCTCAATGCACTTGACCTTGCCACCGGAACAGGGTTCACCGCTGTTGCATTGGCAAAAAAAGTAAAGCATGTTGCTGCGCTCGACAAGACCTCGGAAATGCTTTTACAGGCGAGAAAGCTCGCAGAATCCGAAAATACAGCTAACATAGAATTTGTTGTTGGGGACGTTGAAAAACTTCCATACAGTGACGGTGAATTCGACATTGTTACCAGCAGGAGGGCACCCCATCATTTCTCAGACAAGCCGGCGTTCCTTGCGGAGGCTTTCAGGGTGCTGAAGCCGGGCGGGACACTTGGGATATCAGACATGGTATCGCCGGAGGGCGATGTGGAACGCAGGTATGATAAATTTGAGGCCATAAGGGACCCTTCACATGCTGGGGCCGAAACCCTTACCTCCTGGAAACGACTGCTCAAGACTGCAGGATTCCAAATAAGGGAAGCAATCGGGTATGAGGACAGGATAAGGTTTGAGAAATGGCTGCATCCGGTTCCAATGGAATCAGAAGAAGGAAAGGAGTGCCTTGAATTCCTGACATATGCGACACCAGAATTTAAGAAACTGATAGGATTTATGGAGGATGATACTTCCTTCATAAAAAAGAGGGCAGTCATCGTTGCCGGTAAACCGGCTTAAGTCGGCAATATGCCGCGATAACCTAGGCAGGAGTACATCATGACTGAACAGAAGAATCCACTGGAACTGAAATTCTTTTCGGACAACCGATTCACTAGAAAACAGTGCAGCAATTGCCATCATTATTTCTGGACTGGCGATCCGGGCAGGAAGACCTGTGGGGACCCGCCATGTGACAGGTATACTTTCATTAACACCCCTCCAGTGAGCAGGAAATACACTCTGGACGAGATGCGGGAGGAGTTCATCAGCTTCTTCAGGGACGGGCACACCTTCATAAGCCCTTACCCTGTAGTTCCAAGGTGGAGGGACGATGTCCTCCTTGTCAACGCCTCAATCTATGATTTCCAGCCACACGTGACATCAGGTGTTGTGCCTCCTCCGGCAAACCCCCTCGTTATGTCCCAGCCGAGCATAAGGATGGTCGACGTTGACAATGTGGGCAAGACGGGCAGGCACCTTACAACTTTCGAGATGATGTGCCACGATTCATTCAACAACAGAAAGCAAGTATACTGGAAGGAAGAGACTGTTTCCTACTGCCACTCATTCCTGACGGAGAAGCTTGGGATTGAACCCAAGCTGGTAACCTACAAGGAAAAGCCCTGGTCGGGGGGCGGGAATGGCGGAAATGCTCTTGAGGTTCTTGTAGAAGGTCTGGAGGTCGCAACCCTTGTATTCATGGACATGGTGGCAGATCCCGAAGGCACCACAGAGATCGATGGTCTCACATATTCTCCGATGGAACTGAAGGTTGTTGATACCGGGTATGGGCTTGAAAGGCTCACATGGCTTTCCCAGGGGACACCGACAGTGTATGAGGCCATATATCCCGGCATAGTTGATCATGTTCTTGAAAACTCCGATGCAAGCCTCATTGACAGGAGGATTCTGGAGATAATTGTCCAGAATTTTGCAGAGCACGAGGATCTGCATGAAAACGAAATTATAAGGCTGATTCTCCCGGAGGTTGCAAGAATAGGCAACAATATGACGGAAGAGGAATTCCTGAAGGAATACAACACACTCAAGTCTGCGTTCGTTGTTGCAGACCACACGAGGACACTCCTCCTTCTGTTTTCAGATTATGTTATACCATCGAATGTAAAGGCAGGATATCTGGCCAGGCTCCTGATACGCAGAACCCTCAGGCACATTGAGCTGATTAACTTCAGGGGCACAATGGAGGAACTCATAGAGATGCACTGGGAAAGCCTCAGGAACATAGTAAAGAATTATCCCAGAGATTTTGTGCACCTTATGCTTCAGGAAGAGGCAGAGAAATATCAGGAAACCCTTGAAAAGGGGAGGGGTATAGTCGAAAGGTCATTGAGCAGGCAGAAAGAAATCAAGCCGGATGATCTGCTGAAACTCTACGACTCTTACGGCCTGCACCCGGATTTTGTCGCGTCAATCGTCAAGGAGAAGACTGGCAAAGTCATCGAGGTGCCAGATGATTTCCATACTCGTGTTATTTCCCTTCACGATAACGTTGAGCCCGGGAAGAAGCGGGAACTCCAGTTCCCCAGCATAAAAACCCGACCACTGTACTATGACGATGTCAGGATTTCAGAGTTCAACGCAATAGTCATGGATTCAGGCAATGGGTACATTATACTCAACCAGACTGCATTCTACCCTGAAGGTGGGGGCCAGCCTACGGATCTGGGGTATTTTGTATACAGGGGAAAGAAGATCCAGGTCAAGAAGGTTGAAAGGTACGGCGATACAATTGTGCACTGGATAGAAGGGGACATACCAAAGAGCTCCCGCATAATGGGGCATATCGACACTTTCCGCAGGCACAGGCTCATGGCGCACCATTCCGCAACCCACCTTATCCTCGGGGTGATGAAGGAAATACTCGGCCCGCACGTTTGGCAGTTCGGTGTGCAGAAAGGGGTTGAAACATCCCGGATTGACATAACGCACTACCGGAAGCTCAGTGATGAAGATATAAGGAAGATCGAGAGAAGATGCCTGGAGCTGATCAGGGAAGGGCGCAACATACGTGTAAAAAACGTCGACTGGAACAAGGCAATCGAGAAATATGGCTTCTCTGTCTTTCAGGGAGGCGTCCCCCTCTCACCGAAGCTTAGGCTGGTGGAGATCGAAGGTGTTGATGTGGAAGGCTGCGGCGGAACCCACCTGAGCAATACATCAGAACTCGGGTTCCTGAAGATAGTCAACACTGAAAGTGTCCAGGAGGGGATACAGCGGATCACCTTTGTAGCTGGCGAAGCTGCTCTTGAATACGTTCAGGGAATATATGCGTCTGCGAGGGCTTTGCAGTCTGCTCTTGCAACAGACATTTCCGAGATACCCGGCAGGGTGCAGTCAATCGTCAGGGAGAACATTGAACTGAAGAAGGAAAAAGAGGCGCTCCTCAAGAGGAATGTCAACAAGACAATAGATCAGGCAGAAGTTCTTGAGTACCCATGGGGCGGGGCTGCAGTAATGAGGTCAAATCTTACAGAAGAGGGCATGAAACTGCTTGCAAAGGCTCTTTTCTCCAAGCCGTACAAACTTTTCCTCATCATCAATGATGCCGGAGGGAGTGAATACGGTTATGTGGTAATATCCAAGGGAAAGGTTGATGGCAGAACAGTGTTGGCCTCGATCCTCGGGAGCACTGCTGAAGTCGGCGGAACCCCAAGCTACTCCACAGCCGTTTCACATGAGACTGTGGATGAAAACTTAATAAAGGAGGTTTTTGATAAGCTCTAACCCGGATTCCTAATGATTTCTGACAGGGAAAGAGCTCAGATCGAAAAGACGGTAGCCAAATATTACGACTACAGGAAAGTTTCTGCTGATGGAAACTCTATAACATTTATAATCGAAGATCTGAACAGTTACCTGGAAGATGATTTCAACCACCTTGTAGATGAACTCGCGACCATAGACTTTGTCTGTTTCACGTCCTCTTCCGAGAGGAACCAGATAACCGTTATCAGGAGCATTGGCTCCAGGAACCAGAACTATCTGTTGAGGGTCATACTTCTTGTCGCATCACTTGGAAGCGTCGTATATGTCGGGTACTCCTATGTTCGTGGATACACTGGTTCGAACTCGTTGCCGTACGTTCTCTTCAGCTCCCTGATCAACTTCACCCTCCCGCTATTTCTGATCTTCCTCTCAAGGGAGCTCACGAAATTCTTTGTTATGGCCAAGAACGGAATGAAATACTCCCTCCCCGTCTTTGTTCCGGATCCGCTGGGCCTGGGAACCATGGGTTTCATAAACACCCCCAGGCAGGCTTTCAAGACCAGGCACTCAATGATTGAAACCGGGGCAGCATCGCTCATTGCGGGATTCGCTTCATCAATTGTTGTAATATTTATAGGAAATTTCAACTCAATCATCAACCCGCCCACGAGCCCTAACATCAATTCCCCGGTTGAGCTTCTAAGCTCCCCCCTGATTTTCCAGCTTCTCTTCAACAGGGTTATGCCCTCCCATGGCATTCTCGACCCGATAGCCTTCGCAGGCTGGATTGGAATCGTAGTAAACTCATTCAACGCTTTCCCTGCCGGGTACCTGGACGGCGGCCTGATTGCCACGGCACTATTCGGGAACAGGTCAGTTTACCTCTCCTATGCCTCCATTATCGCAATCATTGGCCTGGGCATCATATATCCGCCATGGGTCCTGCTGGCAGTTTTCGTGGTGCTTCTCGGCATGAAGGGACCTGAGCCCCTCAACAACGTATCAAAGGTACTGGCCCCGGGCAAAGCACTAGCGGTCATCGCATTCGCCATCCTGATCCTGGGTATGGTGCCGTTTCCATACCACATTGTCAACAGCGATTTTACTGTGCAGATCGAAAATCCGGACGCAGTGATCGTAAACGGAACCCACGAGAACGTGACGCTCATGGTGCACCTCGTTAACAGCGGACAGTCGTCAATTGTGCCTGCTTTCTCCATAAGCCCGGCGACCTCACTTAAAGTCCAGGGGCCGAGCAAAACCATCGCCAAAGGGGAGAATGCCACGTACATGCTGACTATACCGTTCTATAATGTAAACAAGACAGGCATGTATGATTACTCCATTACCACATACTCGGGCGAGATCAGCAAGACATATCCTGTGAAGATCATGCTTATCGACCTTTCGGGCATACTCTCAGTGAACAATGAGAACCCGTTCTCGACCACCATATTCGAAAACCAGACCTACAATTTTACCGAGTACAATACAGGCCTCTCAACGCTGCACCTGAACGTAATTTCGTTTTCAGACCCGGGAATCAAGTACAGCCTCACGGGCTCGAACCTGACAATTCCACTGGGCCAGTCCCAGGAGGCAGCATTCCCGCTCTCCGTAAAAGCCGGCAAGAGCATGGTTCTCTCCATAACGCCCACATTGGGTAACGGCACAATTACGGTGGTCACCTATGATGCCAACTATTCCGCAGCGATAGCCCACATCATTGTGAAGAACGGCTCTTCCGCGGGATCAAAACTTGCGCAGAATCTGCAGGCACCCCCTGAAAGGTTAATCAACAACAGGGCATTCACCGGAGTGTCGTGAAGCTCGGGTTTTTCATCAATCCGCTCGCAGGATACGGGATAATCTCCAATTTGAAGGGATCCGACGGTCTGGTCCTGAAATCACACGAGGATTCAAAGTCCGTCTCAAGGGCGCTTAAATTCCTTGATGGGGTAAAATCTGAGGAAATAGAATTCTACGTTCCATCAGGCATCATGGGATCAGAAGCCCTCGACAAGGCAGGCATCACTTCGTACAGGGTCATATATGCCCCCTCTGAGCCAACTACTTCAGAGGACACCGCAGCTTTCGTCAGGGAACTTAACGGAACGGATGCCGATATCCTGGCATTTGTCGGAGGGGACGGGACAGCCAGGGATATCCTCGCGGCAGTAAGGGAGGATCTTGCAGTCGTGGGCATTCCGGCGGGAATGAAGATGTACAGTTCAGTCTTCTCAATAAGCGTCAGGTCTGCAGTATCTCTCATAAAGCAACTATCCTCATCGGGAACATGGGAAACCACCAAGAGTGAGGTCGTGGACATAGATGAGGACAAATTCAGGAAAGGCGAGCTTGACATCTCCCTCTTCGGCGAAATGACTGTCCCGGTTACCCCACTGGTGGTGTCGGAATCAAAAGCCGAGTACTCACACGTTGATTTTACGGGCATATCAGAATACATAGGGGAGAGAATGAGGGGGGGCATTTGCTATGTAATAGGCCCGGGGTCCACCTGCAAGAGCGTGCTTCCGGAAAATATAGGAGCTACAAACATACTCGGGTTCGACATTCTGATTGACGGAAAAATTGCAGTGTCAGATGCGGATGAAAGCGAAATCTACAGGTACGTATCAGAATACCCGCCTGTGCTGGTCATCTCCCCAATCGGGGGCCAGAATTTTCTCCTGGGGAGAGGAAATAAGCAAATATCTTCAAGAATCGTTGAAAAAATAGGCTGGAATAACATATGGGTCATATCGTCCCAGGAAAAACTCAGCAGTATGGCAAATCTATTTGTAGATATTGACAATTCTCGTGATATAAAGATACCGGCTTTCATTAAGGTGCTGTACGGATACGGACGCTACAGGATGATTCCAGTCAAACGCTGATGCAGATGAACATAGGGTTTTTCACAGAGACATATTATCCGACTCCTGACGGGGTTTCGCACTACCTCAGGGATATAAAGAAAGAACTGGAGGCCATGGGCCACGAAGTTTTTGTTTTCACTCTTGCCGGAGACACTACTGAAAAGAATGTTTTCAAGCCATACACGATACCTCTCTTTCTCTACATGCAATACAGGGTCCCCGTGAGCGTCTTTCCCTTCAACCTGTACAGGAAGATGCTGAAGACTAAACTTGATGTAGTCAACATACACAGCTCATTCTTCATGGGGACACTCGGCTACAGGATCGCAAGGGCGAAAAACATCCCTATAATAGCAACTTTCCACACCGATTTCTCTAAGATGAAGGAATCAATAAACATGCCCATGAAAGATACTTTCTTCTGGATTTCATGGAGGTATAACCTTTTCCTGTACAGAAGATGCGATGCTGTACTCTGCCCAAGCTCCTCCACTGCTGATGCGATGCGGAAGAACGGGATGCACAGGGTAGAGGAGTTGACACTGTTCGTAGACACTGAAAAGTTCAGCAACGGCAAACCCGGAAATGGCCGGAAAGTCGTCCAGTACATCGGAAGGCTGACAAAGGACAAGGGTATTGAAAAGATAGTCAAGCTTGCTGACCACATGAGGAATGACAGCGAAGTCAGGTTTTCCATTTCGGGCATCGGCCCTGAGGAACATGCAATAAAAAAGATGGTCGGTTCTCTCGGGCTCAGCGAAACAGTGTCACTAAACGGGTATGTAAGTGAGGACAGGAAGCTGAACACCCTCAAGGAGTCAAGCATTTTCATACACCCGTCCGAGTCTGATACATTCGGCCTCGCGGTCCTCGAAGCCCTTTCCACGGGGAAGCCGGCGCTGGTGTCTGAGAATTTCCCCCTCCTTTCATACTGTGACGGTGAATGCGGGATGGTACCCGTAGATTTCAGCAACATCGAAGAAACCGCAGCAACGCTGAAGGCTGTCCTCTTGAACGAAGGCAGGTACAGGGAACTGTCGGAAAAAGCAACGGCCTTTGCACGCACAAAATTCAGCCCGAAGAAGCACGCTGAAAAGCTGCTTGAAGTTTACCAGTCCTTTATGAAGTGAATTCCTATGGCAAAGACTATTATACAGGGCAAGATACGGCATCAACTTTAATGGAAGCAAACCACAAATCACGAACGTTCGCAGAGCTTTCACGGTTCATATACAGGTCACCGCACTGGCGGAATCTAGCAATACCCACAATAGCCATATTTCTGATAGATTTTTTTCTCCTGAAGGATGTTTTCCTCGTCGGAGTGGGGATCGCAGGATCATTTCTCCTGGTACTGCTCATTGACTGGATATTCGTCAAGGCAGCCAAATTCGTCTTTCCATTCAGGAGAATAATGTTCCTCAACTTCCTCTCGCTCCTTATATGGTCTATATTCTTCTGGATAGTGTACCTTATTCACTTCACCACAACTGAGTACCTGATAATGATCTCACTGTCACTGGTATCTTTCGTAAGAGTGATTATTCTTTACGGATATTATTCGGAAAACAGTTCCAAGACAATCTTCCCATCGCTCAATTACACCTATGCGGCAATAATAGCTCTTTACCTGGTGTTCAGGGACCCCGCAACAATAGTGCCTTTCCTGCTTTCATCGCTTGTTTATATCACGGCAGGAGCAATTTTCGTGAAGAGGTCCACCAGAAAATTCATTGAGGAGTTCAACGAAAGCCCTACCGAGATGATCAAATTTTTCCTGAACTACAAATCAGTGGTAAATTCCGAGAGGATAGGGCAGAGATTCTTTGAGAAGATATACCGGCACAGCAGGAAAGTGCCCGTGAAGGTAATGGACATTGTATCGGCAAACGGAAAGAGAAAGGTTACAGCAGTATTCCCCTACATTCACCCCGGGCCCTTCGGAAGAATCGGGTCAAGCGACCTTCCTGAGAGGCTCAAAACAAGTCTTGCCGAACTCGACACAGATCTCATGGTTTTTCACACAACCACGACAAACAGCAACAACTGCAGGGGAGACCAGGATGTGGATTCCATTGCTGAAGGAATAAGGAAGGCCATGGAAGGCATGAAATATTCCGATACAATGTCAAAGTTCAAGAAAATCACTGTGGGGAAGTACGTGGTCGGCATGCAGAAAATCGGTGACTTTGCGTACGGGGCCCTAATTCCGGAGAAGACCCCCTTCGACGACGTCTCACTCTCTGAAGGACTGAAGGTTATAGATTCAGTCCGGGGAAGCTGCCTGAAGGATTTCGCCCTGATAGATGCACAGAACCATTTCACGGAAGGAGTGAGGGAACTTGACGACTGCTCGACTTTCATACCCGCATTCGAGAGGGAATTTTCAAGGATGCAGACACGTTTTCCAGCAAGAATGGGCTATGGGAAGGTTACGCCGGAAATTGAGGGCCTTGCGACAATGGGGATCCAGGCTCTCGTGATGAATGCAGGTGACACTAACCAGGCGATTGTGCTGACAGATTCAAACAATGTTACGACCGAGGTTATAGAAAGAGCAAGGGAAAAAACACGGTCAATGGTCGATGGCCTTGAGATCTACACAACCGACAATCACGTTGTCAACGCGGGGTCGCTGGACATGAACCCGCTAGGTGCAAGGTGCGACGTTGAGGAGCTCACCGACCAGGTTGTGGTTGCCGTCGAGAAGGCAATGGCTGATGTGGAGGACGTCCGGGTCGCCATGGCAACTGAGACTGTAAAGGTAAAAATGGGCGATGAAAACAGTTTTCAGGACCTTATTGAACTCGTTTTCTCGTCTCTCAAGACTGCCAAATATACCCTGATGCTCGCCATCCCACTGTCAATAATCACTTCCATAGTCATATTCGACTCATTCCTCTCCATCATCTAGGACCCGCGGGATGTTCTGGTTTTGAAGCATCAGGTCTGCTATTGCCACAGAAGTCAGCGTCTGTACTACGGGGACGGCCCTTATTGCGATGCAGGGGTCATGCCTTCCGACTATCCTGAGGGCATCCTCCTTCCAGGTTTTCAAGTTTACTGTTGACTGCTCCTTCCTGATGGAAGAAGTTGGCTTCATTACAACACTGAATACTATGGGCATTCCGTTGGTTATGCCTCCAAGTATCCCGCCATTGTTGTTGCTCCGTGTTTTCACATCTCCGTTCTCGAGGAAATATACATCGTTGGCTTCTGAACCTTTCAGGCCCGAAAACCTGAACCCAGCACCAAACTCGATTCCCTTGAGCCCGGGAATTGAGAACATCATCCTCGAGAGGCTGCTTTCCACTGAATCATAAAACGGCTCCCCAATACCTCTGGGAGGGCTCCTCACTACGGTCTTTATGCTTCCCCCTATGCTGTCGCCATCTTTCAGCAGTGCCTTGAGGATTCCGTCAGCAATGGCATCGGAGTCCGCATCCGGCATTCTCGTCTTGTACTCATAAGCGAAATCCGGCCCGACATCGTTCTCTGTCATTGAGGTTCTTGCATCGCCAATTTTTTCTATGTAGGAGGACACAGTCACGCCGTATCTGTCAAGCAGCTGGGTTGTTATTGCACCAGCTGCAACAAGTGGGGCAGTCATTCTTCCGGAGAGGAAACCGCCACCCTTGTAATTCCTGTGTTCGCCGTATTTGTAAAAAAGCGTCAGGTCCCCGTGGCCTGGCCTGGGCTTGAATCTCATCTCTTCATAATGGGCTGATATCCTGTCCTCGTTTCGTATGAGGATGGTGACCGGGCCTCCGTCCGTGTAGCCGTCCGTCATACCCGACACAATCTCTGCAACATCCTTTTCCTTCCTCTGTGTGGTGTACTCACTTTGCGAAGGCCTTCTCCTGCTGAGCCATTTCCTGATATTATCTTCATCTATCTTCAGGCCCGCGGGCAACCCGTCGAGGCTGCATCCTACAAGATCTCCATGCGAACTTCCGAATATTGAGAGTTTTAATGATTTTCCAGCAACAAATGCCACGAAAGGGGATATCTAATCGAATAAAATATTATATGCTCAGAAACTCTGATCTTACATTAATGCTGATGGCCACAATGTTGCTGGGCAGGCGTAATGTCAGACAAAAATCCAATCGGCGAATGCCGTTTATGTAGGTGTTACGGTATGACTATCTGTATTTCGTACGACATATAATTGTGATGAAAAAAAATTTTAAATACACCCTAAGCCATTTATGGATATGGAACTAGTGGCAGACGGCAACGTCATAAGATCATTAAACAGAAGCGAACTCAGAAGAAAGGTTCTCTTCTACCTCCTTTCGATCTATCCGTACCGTTCATACCTTTCAGAGATTTCGAGAGCTATAAAGTCCGATCCTTCAAACGTAAAAGGCTGTCTTGAGGGTCTAGGCGTCAGGTATACCGGCGAGGAATCGCTATGCGGCCTTGGCCTTGTCAACGTCGAGCAGACAAAGAACGGGTTCAAGTACTTCAAGGTAAACATGGAATATATTGAGGACGTAAAAGCCCTGAAGAACATGTTTAACCAGAGGAAAGTCTTCGCTGTTGAAATAGGGTAATTTTACAGTCAACAGCCACTTTTCCATTTTGATTTTATAAACCGGGGAAAAATCGTTTCGTTTTCTGTCTCCCTAATAATAGGAAAGGCTTATTTATTAAATTTAGATGAAGTATCGTGCAAGAAGAAATGGAAGAAGTAGAACAATGGGTATCCAAGCTAAACATAGAAAGCACAAAGGATGTACAAATACCCAAGGTTCTTTTCGATCAAGTAATAGGACAGGATGAAGCTGGGCAGGTAGTCAAAAAAGCTGCCCTGCAAAAGAGGCATGTCCTACTTATAGGAGATCCCGGAACTGGGAAATCCATGCTGGCTCAATCAATGGTGGACTTTCTGCCAAAGGAAGAGCTGGAAGACATTATGATCCTCCCTAATCCCGAGGACAACAACAGACCAAAGGTCAAGACGCTTCCTGCCGGAAAAGGCAAGGAGATAGTCAGGCAGTACCAGATAAAGGCTGAAAGGGAAAAGAAAGACAGGTCCAGGGGGGTAATGTTCATAATTTTCTCGGTAATATTCCTGGGAATTATCGCAGCCGTGGTCCTGGGGCAGTGGACAGTCATATTCTTTGCAATTATGGCAGCCGCTTTCATCTACATGGCACTGGCTTTTAATCCTGCAATGAGAAGCGAACGGGCGTTAATCCCGAAATTACTCGTTTCACACACGGGCAGCGACAAGCCGCCCTTCGTGGATTCAACAGGCGCACACTCCGGAGCACTGCTCGGAGACGTCAGGCACGATCCCTTTCAGTCCGGGGGACTGGAAACTCCGTCTCACGACAGGGTAGAAGCGGGGAATATCCACAAGGCCCACAGGGGAGTCCTTTTCGTGGATGAAATGAACCTGTTGAGGCCAGAAAGCCAGCAGGCTCTCCTTACTGCTATGCAGGAGAAGAAATTCCCGATATCGGGTCAGAGTGAGAGAAGTGCTGGTGCAATGGTGCAGACCGAACCGGTCCCATGTGACTTTGTTCTTGTTGCTGCCGGGAATCTGGACGCAGTTCAGGGTATACACCCGGCACTGAGGTCAAGGATAAGGGGCTACGGTTACGAAGTATATGTCAACAACACAATGAATGACAACGATGACAACAGGACAAAACTGGTTCAGTTCATAGCCCAGGAAATCTCAAAGGACAAAAAAATACCACACTTTGACACATCTGCAGTCATCGAGATAATCAAGGAAGCGCAGAAACGCTCCGGAAGAAGAGGAAAGCTTACCCTCAGGCTCAGGGAACTTGGTGGTCTGATACGTGTTGCTGGTGACATTGCAATATCCGAGAACGCATCCATAGTGAATGCAAAACACGTGATAAGGGCAAGGGCTCTGAGTAAGCCTCTCGAGCAGCAGGTAGCTGACAAGGCTATAGAGATCAAGAAAGTCTACAAGACCTTCCTCAGTGAAGGAGAGGCTATCGGGACAATCAACGGCCTGGCTGTTATGGGTGGCGGCTCTGGAATGGCAGAATATACTGGAATCGTGATGCCAATAGTTGCTGAGGTTACCCCTGCGCAGCATAAGGGCAACGGCACTGTAATCGCAACGGGAAAGCTCGGCGATATTGCAAAGGAAGCGGTCCAGAACGTCTCTGCTGTCTTTAAGAAGATGAGTGGCAAGGACATCTCAGACGTCGACATTCACATACAGTTTGTCGGCACATACGAAGGTGTGGAAGGAGATTCGGCAAGCATTTCCATCGCAACTGCAGTGATATCTGCAATGGAGGACATACCAGTAGACCAGGAGGTTGCCATGACAGGCTCCCTCAGTGTAAGGGGAAACGTCCTTCCTGTTGGAGGGGTCAGTGCAAAGATTGAAGCTGCCATAGACTCCGGCCTGAAGAGAGTAATAGTGCCTGCAGCCAACCTCGGGGACATAGTCCTTGACCAGGAGCATATGGGGAAGATAGAAATAATTCCGGCAGCAAACATCCAGGATGTTCTCGAAAACTCGCTCGTCCCCTCACCTGAGAGGCAGAGGTTCTTCGGAAGAATAGCTGAATTCCTCAACGCTAAAAAATTCGGCCCACCGAAAGGAAGGGCAGGAACAAACGTTGCCTGATTTCACATATCTCAGTTCAAATATATCTCTGGAATCAAACAAGGTCCGTGATTTTTTACGGACTGCTGAAAATTTTTTTGCCGTGTTGGACAGAAACAAGATCTTTTCTGAAGTTCAAATCAGGGCTGCCATGGAACATGTGGACCGGAACAGGGGGAAAAAGGTCAGGGATGACGCAACTCTACTGATGCTATATCTTTCCGGGCACTCTCAGATACCTAAGGCTTATGGGGCAGTCGGCGTTACGCCGGGCACCAGGAACTTCCTCATTATACATGATAGCCGCAACGACCTTGGAAGGTTTCTGGACGCGTTCAAATCTCTCAAGGAGAACAAGTCGCTCTCTCTCCCTGTGGACTGTCCAGACAAGGACACTATTGTGTTCGGCAACATGGCCAAAGTGGAGCTTGAACTTACTTTGTAATCTGACCTGAGTCCAATTATTCTAATACTTAATTGGACAATTTTAACTGGTTTTACCGGTTCTCATATTTTTGAAATGTGAATGTTTTGTTCATTTTTGTCGAATTTTTGATATCGAGTATTTAAAAGACAGGTACAATTTGAAACAAAGCATCATCCCTATTTAATAATTTTGATGAAAAAAATGGCGTAACTTTTATATACCTTCTTTAGTAATACGTATTAGAAGTGGGTCGAAATGAAACTATCCATGAGAAATGTACGGTACCTTCAGACGAAGCGCGAAAAAGCACATAAAGGAAGCATCCGCGAGGTAGGTTACTATTTCACAAAGGATAATCTCCAAGTGAACGAAATAACCAGAAGAGGAAGAGGGATTATAGTGGAATCTCTGTCTTACGTTGGGGAAGAATCCTATGTAATGTTCAGGGCAATATGCACGAAATTCTTTGAAAAATTTTCATTTCCTGAGAAGATTGTAATGCATCACGAAGGGGGGCAGGTATTTTATTCAATGCTCTATGGAAAAGAAAATCTGGTGGCGTCTGAGATAAAAGACATAATGGGCCGGAGTGAAAAAACGGAAATTGTGAATGTAGAGAATTTCTACAAGGACATCGTGAAGGGGTGAAGTGAATGGACAGTTCAATATCATTTGCCAAAAGGTTTAACCAGTTCAAAATTTCAATAATGAGAAGGAATGTATCTGACAGGATTTTCCTGCAGTACTATGACGAGCTCAACAGATTTCTGAATCTTCCCAAGGAGCTTCAGATCAAGAGCCTTGAGGTTTACCAGAATGTTACCAAGAAGGATCTTATGAGGGGCAAGGATTTCAGGTATACCGTAGCAGCGTGCATAATTGCGGCCGCCAGGGAACTGAACACCTATGTTGCTCCAAACTCGTTCTATGGGAAGTCAAAGAGCAAAAGGTTCCCCGACCAGCTGGACCCGGTTCTTGTAATGAGGACATACAAGAAGATCCTTGACCTGGAGCCAAAATACAAGAGGAGCATGCCTGACCACAACGCTGTGATAGCATCCATAGGGAAGAAGCTGATGATCAGTGAGGGAACCGTCCAGATGGCAAAGGACACGTGCTCTGAATTTTCAGAATCTCTGAAGAAGAGATCAAAAACATTCAAGCCCTCCGCCATTGCAGCTGCAAGCTTGTATATCTCCTGCCAGAAGAGGGGTGAACTGAGAACTCAGGGCGAGATCTCAAAATTCGCAGGAGTTTCCGAAGTAACAATCAGAAACGTCCTGAGAGACCTCAATAACCAAATACGATAGTTGGATCAAGGGAGAGATGACATCATCTTTCCTTGCTTTTTTTGGTCACATAAACATTGATGTATCGATAAGGGTACCAGTACTCCCGCGCGTCGGGTCGGTCAACGTGACAGACGTATCCGAGAATTTTGGTGGCACGGCCGGGAATTTTGCAATAGTCTCAAGAAAACTTGGGCTTGATTTTGACCTTTACTCAGCAGTATCTCCGAAGACCCACGCTGAATACCTTGAATACCTCTCGTCCATTGGCATCGACCTGAAACACGTCGACCAGCTGAAAGACAGCTACGGTCCGGTCTGCTATATATCTTCCGACGGCAATGACCAGGTGGCATACGTATTCCAGGGCCCCATGGATTCATGGTCTCCCGCAGTAAATTTTTCAGCTGATTCTGATTACAAGTGGGCACATTTTTCAACAGGCCCTCCGGAGGAATACGCAAAAGTTTTCGATCTGCTCGGGGGCAGCAAGGTTACATTTGACCCGGGACAGGAAATACACTACAGGTACAGCAGGGAAACTGCTCAAAAATTCATAGACCGTGCAGACATGTTTGTTGGGAACGAAGCGGAATACCAAAAACTTAAGGAGCTGACAGGAAAGTCCCATGAGGAACTGACGTCGGAGATTGAAACGATAATAATAACCGGTGGCCAGAGCGGGGTTTCAGCTTTCCGGGATGGGGATTCCAATCACTTTTCAATCCTTCCGGCAGAGAAAGTGTACGACACAATAGGCGCAGGTGACTCTTTCAGGTCAGGCCTGTACATGGGGCTGTGGAAGGGAATGAGCATCAGCGATTCCATAATCATGGGCATCATCGTTTCATCGAAGGCCATAGAAACTCCAATGAGTGAGTTCAGGTTTGGCTACGGCGACATAGAGAAGCTGTTCAGGGAAAAAAGGAAGGTAATCGCGGGCGAATGATGTTTTTAATACGTAAACGGGATTGGAACCAATGACTTCCTATGGATATGAAGGGAGAAAACCGAAGATTGACGGGGAAGCTTATATTTTTCCCAACGCGACAGTCATCGGCGACGTTACAGTAGGGAAGAGGACATGGGTTGGCCCCGGTGCGGTGCTGCGCGGGGATTATGGAAAGATAGAGGTTGGAGACTTTACCGCCATCGAAGACAACTGCGTGGTTCATTCCAGGCCCGGGGAGACGACCAGAATAGGCAGTCATGTCACAATGGGGCATAACGCAGTTGTCCATACGGCGAAAATCAAGGACTGGGCAGTTATTGGAATGGGGTCTGTAGTTTCAGATTTTGCGGAGCTGGGCGAGTGGTCCGCTGTTGGTGAAGGGGCGGTCGTCAAGAATAAGGACGTAATACCGGACAGGAAGATTGCCGTTGGCATTCCGGCAAAGGTTGTGGCTGAAGTGACCGACAGGTACGTCCAACTCTGGACAGCTTACAAGGAAAGGTATAACGCATTCTGTGTCAGCTACTCCGGTACACTTGAGAAACACGAATGAGCCGGGAAGGTTTTTTATCAATAGTTTGGTTTAGGTATCGTTATGGTTAAAGGGTTCGAAATCAGGGACGTAAACGTCAGGAAAGTTCTGGATTCAAGGGGCAGGTATACGATAGAAGCAGATATCTACCTGGATGGAGCCTTCGGTCGCTGCTCTGCACCATCAGGAGCCAGCACTGGAGCGACCGAGGTGATTGCGTTCTCAAACAAGGGAATCGATTCCTCAATTGAGTTCTTTAATTCAAGCGTAAAATCATCAATAATCGGAAGAAATTCTCTGGATCAGAGGGGATTTGACCGTGTTCTCACTGAGCTTGACGGCACATACAACTTCGGCCTCCTGGGAGGAAATATGGCAACTGCCCTCTCAATAGCTAACGCTAAGGCCTCTGCATGCAAGCTGGGAATTCCGTTGTATTCAGTTGTAGGAGGAAGTTTTGTCAATAGAATTCCATGGCCCCTCGGAAACGTGATCGGCGGAGGCAAGCACTCGACAAATGGAACAACTATTCAGGAATTCCACGTAGCCGCACATGGCGACACCTTTTTGAAATCGATACACGTGAACTCACTGGTGCACAGGAAGATAGGTGAAGTTCTGTCCGCCAAGTTTCCAAACGTCAGCATAGGCGTTGGGGATGAGCGTGCCTGGACTGCGAGCATATCCGATGAAGAAGCCATAGATATACTGAAGGACGCGACAGAACAGGTATCTGGAGAAACCGGGGTCAAAATCGATCTTGGAATGGACCTGGCAGCGACCTCTTTTTATGAGAAGGGAAAGTACGTATACAGGAATTCAAAGAAATCGGAGGACGAGCAGATAGACTATGTAAAATCACTTGTCAACGATTACGGGTTTGCCCTTGTGGAGGACCCACTTTACGAAGATGCCTTCGAGGGGTTCGCAGAGATAACCAAGGCGGTAGGGAACAGGTGCCTCATAGTCGGCGATGACCTATACACTACAAACACCAAGAGAATTGAGCGCGGCATAGAGGAAAAATCAACCAATGCCATACTTATAAAAGTCAACCAGATCGGAACACTCACCTCCACGTATGAGGCAGTAGACCTCGCTACCCGCGCAGGCATGGAGAATGTCGTGTCACACAGAAGCGGCGAGACAACAGACGATTTCATTGCACACCTTGCTGTGGCATTTTCCTCAAAATACATAAAGTCAGGAATCATCGGTGGCGAGAGGCTTTCCAAGCTCAATGAGCTTGTAAGGATAGAAGAGGAAATATCGCGCTGAGCATGCTAAACATAATTGGCCTGGGCCTGAGGGGCACGAAAAGCATTACCCTTGAATCATTTGAAGTGATGAAATCCTGCGACTCAGTCTATTTTGAAACCTACACCTCCATCTCCCCGGGCTCAACCATGGCTGACCTCAGAAACGCCCTGGGCAGGAAACTCCTGGAAGCCGGCAGGGATTTCATTGAATCTGAAAAGGATATAATAGACGAATCAAGGGACACAAAGGTTTGCCTTCTAGTTACTGGAGACCCTCTAAGCGCCACCACCCATAACCAGTTGCGCCTGGACGCCATGAAGGCTGGCGTCGAAGTCCGAATTTTTGAAAACTCTTCAATAATAAGCGTAATTCCGGGCGTTTTTGGATTGATGCACTATCGTTTTGGCCCCCCTGTCTCGATACCATTCGTAAGCAGGAGCTTCTTTCCAACAAGTGTCTATGACAAGATAGAGAAGAATATCTCAATGGATCTACACACACTCCTTCTTCTTGACCTGAAAGACGGAAAGACAATGCCTGTGCAGGAGGCTGTAAGAATCCTGGAGGAACTCGAAAGGAGAAGAAAGGGCAGAATACTTGAGCCTGAAAGGGATATTTGCGTGGCAATAGCAGTTTCTCAGCCGGGCCAGAGACTGGTTTTCGGCACGATGGGGTCAATTAAAAAAAGTGGTGTGGAAGGAAATCCTGCCGCCCTGGTGTTACCTTCGACCCTGAACGACTCCGAGGAAACTTTTCTGAATGAGTTTGCGGAGAGATTATAGCTTCAGGAAGTCCGAGACGACGATTTTTACAACTTCGGGAGGCATGGAAAGCCTATCGGCCGTTTCTTCCTCATCCAGTGTCTCAAGAAATGTCGAAATAATCGCCCTCAGGAGGTTGTCGCTCGCCTCCCTCGCAATCCTGCTGTTGATGTTCATGATTATTGAGTCTTTCCTGGAAAGCAGCTCTGTTCTTTTTTTCATGATATCATCGAGTTTCTCGTTGACATCCTTAAGCTCCCCAATGAGCTCCTTCACAGTGCTTGATTCATTTTCCCGGTTCTCTTCAAGATCGAAGTCGAGTTCGTATTTTTTTACTTCGAAGAAACTCCTAGAATAATCTATGATTATTGAGGAAAAATTGGTTGGCCGGTAGATCTTTCTTGGCGCGCCGCTGTTGCTTGGCATCAACCCGGCCGAACTTATCAGCCTCGACTTTTCAAGCAGATCAAGTTGTTTGTTTATTGCCTGCTGTGATACACCGATCCACTTGCTTATTTCAAGGGCGTAGGATTCCTCAAGGGTGAGCCTCTTGAGTATCTCCCTTCTTGTACTGTTTTCAAGGGCTGTAAGGAACAGATCAAGGTCGTCTTTAACCATTTTCCGCTCTTCACGTCACTCGATGTCTATGGTTTTTCCGGAGCCTTCTTTCGTTGTTTTTTCCAGCGAAACATCAAGTATGCCGTTCACGAACCTGGCCTTGGCAGATTCGGGCTTAACCTCATAGTCGAGATCGATGCTCTTGTAGTATTTCCTTGTGCCCTCTTTTACACTGATGGTTACGTTTCTGGAAGATACTTTCAGGTCTATGTTCTCTTTTGATATTCCTGGAAGCTCGAACGTGAAGTACGACTTGTCCTTGTCTTCTGTAATGTCTGTTATTGGCTCTCTAACGTCTTTCTGCTGGATGTTTGCCCTTTCTCTCCTCATTCCCGGCATGTTCCCGAACTCCTGGAAATAGGGCTTGCCTTCCGGCCCGACCTTGTATGTGAACCCGTAAACGTAAGGTTCCTGTGTGGCAAAATCAGGGTCGTGAAGCATCCTGTCCCATATCTTCCTCATGCGCTCGTTCATCTTTTTGAAGTCAAAGCCGAACTCACTGAACATGTCTCCAAAGAAATCTTCATCCCAATCATCAAAGTCTTTTCTTGCCATATATCTACACCTCTGTTGACAACCATTAGTTGTCAACCTATAATTAATAAATAATATTTAAGGTTTGCCAGTCAATCAAAAAGCAGCAAAAAGGGGGTTTAAGGGAAAAAGTGTGTTATTATTTCTTCTTCATGCCGGGAAGCATCGATGCCACAAAAATTGCGAACCCGATGCCGACTATTGCTTCTATTCCGGTCAGGGAGAAGGACGTGAATTTGTACGCGTTTCCTCCTATGGCCATTAACATGACACCGATGAAGAACAGGGGGTATCTTATACCCGTTCCGAGATATTTTTTCTTTTCATATTCTTCTTCCATTTTGATCACCTAGAGGTGGAAGCTCAGGAATGTGAAGTCTATTGGCCAACCTGCCGACAGTGCTCTCATGTAAAGGTCAACTCCCACAATAAACGCAAGGCTGATGAAAGCAAAAGCCTCGTGGTGCTCATTCATGAGTGACTGCCTGTTGAACCATCCCTTCCTGAACTTGGGGGCAGCAGTGCAACTGTAGCAGTCCACGTTTCCTCCGGTCAGGTGCCTGAATGCATGGCATGAGAACGTCCAGAGTGAGACAAGTATTGCGTTGACAAGCAAGATAATGCTTCCAAGCCTGATCATGAACGCCCCGCCTATGAACATTGATGTCACAAAGTCGTAGTAGAAGAATGGAAGGATTGCGATTCCTATGTAAAGGAAGTATCTGTGGAGGTTGCTTATTCCAAAGAGGTTGGTCTCACCGCTGTATCCTTTGTGCTTTGACTCGGCTCTGGCAGGGGTCATGCAACTTCTCGGGTGGTTGAACACGTGCCTGTAATAGTCTTTCCTGTAAGCGTAGCATGTCAGCCTGAAGAGCCCTACGAATGGAAGCACGAGCACTGTTGGAGAATAGAAGGGATCAACGTACCCATTGAATGGTGCGACTGGGAATTCTATGAACGTTCCCACGGAAACCACAAGAAGAAGCACGAATGACCACACTCTCCAGTTTGGTTCCCACAGCTCTCTTGGAATAACCTTGAAAAAACCGCTAGTTTTCTCTACCATTTTTACCTACCTCTTTTTCCTCCTGATTTTCTTAATTGCCCTCTCTATCGGATCATAGTAACTGCCAACTATTCTCTCCTTCATCGGTATTATGGCGTTGTCGGTGATGTGAATGTGTTCCGGGCAGACTTCCTGGCAGCATTTGGTTATGTTGCAGTATCCAGCTCCCCCCTCATCATGGAGGAATTCAGACCTGTCGACGTCATCAAGTGGATGCATATCGAGGGATGCTATCTTAACCATGTGCCTTGGACCGACATAATTCGATTCATGCTCCCTGATCACATGGCAGATGTTCTGGCAAAGGAAGCACTCAATGCATCTCCTGAACTCCATGGATCTCTTCACATCCATCTCGTCAACTCTCCATGGTTCCTGCAGCCCTTCCTTGGGCTTGAACTCGGGAATCCTTCTCTCTATGTCATAATTCTGTGATACGTCGGTGACAAGGTCTTTCACAACGGGGTAAGCCTTCATGGGGGATACCTTGATCCTGTCTCCCATATCCTCAACCCTTGTCTTGCACATCAGCCTTGGGAAACCATTCACCTCAGCAGAACAGGAGCCGCATCTTGCAGCCTTGCAGTTCCACCTTACCGCAAGAGTTGGATCTATGTTGTTCTCAATGTAATGTATTCCATCGAGGACGACCATCCCTTCTTCCACCGGAACCTTGTATTCTTCAAATTTCTCCTCTTCACTGACCGATGGGTCTTTTCTATAGACTATAAACGTCACTTCTTTCATTGAGTATGCCCCTCCACTTGACCAACTATTTTCACCATTTCAGGCGGAAGCTCAGGCATGGTCGAGAAAGAGCTCTTGACCTCATTGCCTTCCATGTGCCAGGTAATATTCCTCTTAAACTCCTCACTCATCTTTGGATAATCGCTTCTGAAATGGGCTCCCCTGCTTTCCTTCCTCTGTATCGCACCTCTCAGCAAGAGCTCACCCGTTGTGAGAAGGCTGTGAAGCTCAAAACAGGCTATCAGCCCCGGATTGAACCTGACATTTCCGGCAACACCTATTTCACTGTACCGCCCTTTTATCTTGAGCAGTATGTCAAGAGCAGTCGTCAGGTTCTCTTCTGTCCTCCTGATGCCTGCATACTTGGACATTGTGTCTCTCAGCTCATTGATCAATTCATATGGATTTACTGCACTCGGCTTGTTCAGGAAACCCGTCACTCTGGATATTTCCTCAATTATGTCATTCTCGCTCACGTCTGCCGGTTGCGCATCTTTGGTGTATTTGGCCGCGGACTGCCCCGTCCTCCTTCCGAATACGAGGAGGTCGATAAGCGAGTTCCCGCCAAGCCTGTTTGCACCGTGAAGCCCAGTTGCCGCCTCGCCACAGGCAAACAGCCCGGGAAGCGTTGTCTGGTTGTCTTCCGGATCTATCTTTATTCCACCCATGTAGTAATGGGTTGTGGGAGCAACCTCCATGTTCTCCTTCGTAATGTCAACACCAGCGAATTCCAGGAACTGCGAGTGCATACCGGGCAGCTTGTCAAGAATGAACTTGGCGCCTTTGTGGTGAATCTGCAGGTACACTCCGCCGTGCTCAGTCCCCCTTCCTTCCTGTATCTCATTATAAATTGATCTTGCTACAACATCTCTGGCATCAAGTTCCATCTTGTTGGGGGAGTAGGTTTTCATGAATCTTTCTCCCTTGGAGTTTAGAAGAATTCCCCCCTCACCCCTGACTCCCTCTGTTACCAGCATGCCCCTCACACCTGGCGGGTAGACCATCCCGGTCGGGTGGAATTGGACCATTTCCATGTCCATTAGTGTTGCACCAGCATCGAAAGCCAGGGCAAAACCGTCTCCTGTAGACTCCCAGGAGTTCGAGGTAACCTTGAATAGTCTGCCCCCTCCTCCAGTGGCCAGAATAACCGCCTTGCTCTTGATCGCCATGAATTTTCCAGTTCTCATCTCGAAAGCCAGCGCACCTACCGCCCTGCCATCTTTCTTGAAAATCTTGGTTACAACAGTTTCGTCGTGTACCTTGATATCTCTGTGCAGGACCTGGTCTTCAAGTGTTCTTATCATTTCCAGGCCGGTCTTGTCTCCCACGTGGCACAGCCTTCTGTATGTATGCGCACCAAACGCCCTCTGGAGAATCCTGCCATCAGGTGTCCGGTCAAACATTGCACCGTACTTCTCAAGCTCGTAGATACGGTCAGGAGCTTCCTTGGCATTGATTTCAGCAAGCCTCCAGTCTCCAAGATGGACACCTTCAACTACGGTATCTGCAAAATGTATTCCCCAGTTATCCTTTGAGTCAACGTTTCCGAGAGATGCGGCCACTCCGCCCTCTGCCATAACAGTATGTGCTTTCCCAAGTAGTGATTTGGAAAGAACAACAACCTTTGCACCATTGTCAGAAGCCTCTATCGCAGCCCTAAGGCCAGCTCCACCAGCTCCAATAATAAGTACGTCAGTTTCTATCCTGGTAAAATCACTGATAGATTGCTCACTCATAATCTCAAAAAAGGAATTATAAGAATGGATTAATAACTTTCCCAACGCAAATAAGCTGAAACATCGTTACTATATCTTCTCTTCGTAATATATTAATATGGAAATATCGTTTATTTTTCAGCCTGACTATTTTTTTTTTCTTTAATGGCCTTTCTTCTCGAAAGGGCCCTGTAAATCCAGTATATGAAGAGCAGACCAAGTGCTGCAAGAGCCACGTCAGTATACTTTGTAAACGAAGCCACTATCACCTGCCAATTCTGACCAAACTTCCACCCAAGATAAACCAGGAATGAATCCCAGATGACTGCACCAATGAATGTGTATGCAAGAAACAGCTTTCTGTTCATTCTTGCTATCCCTGCAGGTATTGATATAAAGGTCCTGAATACCGGGACAAGCCTTGTGAGGAACACTGACATGGGACCATATTTTTCAAACCATTTCTGGACAGTGTCTACTGTGTCTTCCTTCAATAAAACATACTTTCCATACTTCTTGATAAGCGGAATGCCGCCGTAGTCTCCAATCATGTATGCGATGTATGCTCCCACGAGATTGCCGAGGCTTCCTGCGATGAGCACAATGATGTAAGCTGGAATTCCCAGAACCGGTGGAAGGCCATCTGAAAACGCAAGGAATCCGCCGAATGCCATGACTACCTCTGACGGCACTGGCAAGAGCATCCCCTCAAGCAGCATGAGGAAAAATATTCCGGGGTAACCTGCCATGTGCATTACCTGTATCACTAGATTTACAACGTATTCAGCCAGAGGCACGTTCATTTCTTACCCTTATTCCTGTATATATTTTAATCTTCACCCGACTCTGCCATGGAAAAGTTACCGATCATCATCCTCACTTCCTCTTCAGGAAGTTCAAATCTTCTCAAGTTAAGATCGCTATCGAGAAGCATGAGTTTGGAAAGCTCATCCGGGTAGCCATCCGCATATATGACTTCATTTATATGGGCATTAATAAGCATCTTGGCACAAACAACGCATGGATGTGTTGTCACATATATAACAGAGTCTTTTATGCTTACACCATGCACGGCTGCCTGGATTATGGCATTCTGTTCGGCGTGCAGTCCCCTGCATAGCTCATGCCTTTCTCCCGATGGCACATCCATGATGTTCCTGAGGCAGCCGGCAGAATCACAATGTGCGGAATTTGACGGTGGACCGTTGTATCCAGTTGCAAGCACATTCTTGTCCTTTACTATGACGGCCCCTACTTTTCTTCTGGTGCAGTTAGTTCTCGATGCAGCCAGGAATGCCATCCTCATGAAGTACTGGTCCCAACTGGGCCTGTTAATTTCCAACGGCAAGACAGTGTAAAATAGTTATATAATCTTTGGCAAGCGCTGAACAGGCATGATCTCACAGGATATCAACAAGGGTTGATCAGACATGGCTTTCAGCCCTCAAACGTTTGTCCAAACCGCGTCAGCGAAGATGCAATCTTAAAGTGATCGCGTCGGCTGTACTACAAAGTTATTCATATGAGATTGGTATTAACGCTGAAGCATGCATGTCTGACATCGCAAGACAGGAAAACGAATTGACTGAACGTATCACACCATGGAAATACATGTCAGATTATCAGATCGCGGGCAAAAATTATAATCAAAACGGTGCATCACTTGTCATCACGATGAACATCGGAGGACATATATAGATGGACCTTCCAAGGATTATCTCGGCCAACGAGTCCTTTCATCCGCATGAGGGAGGTGCAGAGACAAGGTCTTTTGAAACCTTCCGGCGTCTTGCAAACAAGGGTTTCGAGATCAAGATCCTCACAAACGGTTTCACAGACCCTCCGGAAATTAAAGGCCTGGACGTCGAGTTTGTTACAAATCTCGACCCTTCTCAGTATTTCAAAGTGGACTCAAGGAGGCTCATGGGAGCACTGAAATACTCATCAGGAGTCAGGAAAAGGCTGAAAGAATACCGTGATTACGACATTTATAATTTCGACGAATTTCCCCTGGTACATGCTCTCAGCGGGATTCAAGCCATAGAAAAGAAAAAGAACACATTTTTCACATGGCACGAGGTACTCAGGGATTACTATTATTCAAGAAACGTCTTCTGGAGAAAAGTGGCAAGCTGGGAGGGCCTTGTGTACAGGTTCATCCATAACCACATAGCTGTTTCAGATACTGTTTCCAACCTGTTGAAAAACACCTACGGGCCTTCAAAGAACGTCTCAATAATCAACAACGGCGTGAATACTTCTGAATTCCTCTGCAACAATAACAAGGAATGGGGCCAGATCATTTATGTCGGGAGGATTGAATCCCACAAGAGGCTGGATCTCCTGATCAAGCATGTAAACAAGCACAAGGACCTCAATCTCAAAATTGTAGGCGACGGGAGCCAGATCAGAAACCTGAGGAATCTGGTAAACGGCAACGGTAACATAAGCATCACCGGCCACATTGGGCACGAAGAACTCGTAAGGGAAATTAAAAACTCATGGCTCTTTGTAATGCCTAGCTACCGTGAAGGATTCTCTATAGCATCTCTGGAGGCAATGGCTGCATCAGTTCCAGTGATGGCCCTGAGCGGTCCTTATAATCTTGCTATCAATGAAGTTATCAGGGACGGCTATAACGGGATTGTATCCCAGGACTTTGAAGATATGATTTCCAAGATCAAGCAGCTGTACAAGGATGAAGACAGATGGAAGACTCTTAGCCGGAATGCAAGGGACTTCTCTGTGCAGTATGACTGGGATACTATATCCGATAAACTTTCCGATCTTTATCTCAGTGTGGTAAATAATGAGAAGGGCCCTAATTGAGACTCTTGCAATATTCGTAACATCACTGTCAGTAAGATTGCTCATTTTTTATCCTACGTTCATACAGGGCGGAGACCTTGGGCAGTTTGCCACATTTGTGAGGGAGATACACATCGCAGGGTGGATACCTGCAGCAAATGTGCTCTACTTTCCTGGAACTGCCTACATATACCCCCCTCTCTTGTTTCTGATAGTAAACTCACTCAACGCCCTGTTTCATCCGGCATTCGCCCCGCACCTTGTAATGGCTGAACTTCTGGCAGTGGCGGCAACCGCAAGTTCCCTGACCGCTTCAATAATATATTATGCAGCTAGAAACAACAAAAGCGCCTTGAAGAACTTGATTATCGGCGCAGTTGCGGTATTCTTCATGCCGGATCTCTATGGTCTGTCTTGGGGCGGGGACCCGTTCATCTTCGGTGAATTTCTCTTCATAGCCCTTCTTTACACACTCTCAAAGAGAAGCATTTCAGGCTGGACCTGGATCCTTTGGTCATCTATAGCTGCTGTCCTGCTTGCCTTGAGCCACGATCTTACCTGGTTCTTCTCCATGCTTGCGTTCCTTGTGCTCCTGATCTATGACGCAACCAGGAAGGACCTCAACCTGATACTCCGTGAACTGATGCCATTCTTTTCGGCCCTGGTTGTTGGCCTGATCTGGTGGTTGCCAAGAATCAGGTTTGTTTACGATGCATTTTTCGTTACCGAATCTAGCGGCTACGGCTCGTACATACCGCTCAGTACAGCCGGGTCGTATCTCATGGTGTTCATCCCTTTCGCATTGTCAGTCATCGCGATTGCATTTTACACACTCTACAAGAGCGACATCAGGCTGTCAAAGGTGAAATGGGACCCATTCATAATTGCTCTCGTGGCCTCACTCATCTTCATACCTTTCATATTCAAATCCACAACGCTTGGGGGCAGGATAATGTATTATACGATAATACTGGGAACTATTGTCGTCCTCAGGCTTTTCAGTGCAACTTCAGGGCCGGTTTTGAAACGTGCAGCAACCGGGAAGGGAAGGAATTCCGCTTCGCGATTGGCAATCGCCATTCTTCTGGGCGTGGTTCTCGTCGCAGTTCCATTCCAGGCAGGAATTGCAGCAGGAAGCGTTTCACACTACAAGTCCGGGTATTACCAGTATGATGCCCAACTGCTTGCATGGGGTGAAAAGAACCTCAGCAATGGGATCGTGATAGCTCCAAACATAGGGAACTACATATCATCCGTGGATGGCGTTCCCGTGATCGTATATGGTAATTTTCTGGTAGGGGGCAGCCAGATAGACCTCAGGAACGCAGCGACATATATCGTGATGAACCCTGCAAATCAAACTTCAGCAAATTACATCCATGAATACGGCATAAAATACATCGTTGTGACGCAGGAATTTCTTGCTTCACAAGCTTCATCAGGGTATTTCCCCTCTGGCATGTACAAGGAAGTGTTCAGTGACAAATACTACGTTGTGGAGCAGTATACCGGTGGATAAAGAAAGTGGATCACCGATCCCGTTACCCGTTCTAATTCTTCAAAGGCCGCCAAAAACCTTTTTCTGCATGGATTTTGGCATTACCCTTGCAATCGACATGAGCCTGCCTATGGACTTGGCACCCTTCCTGTGCATCCTCCTGTGGAGTTCATGATGCTTTAGAAGCCAGGGCCTGATCTTCTCGTCCCACACATTCTGATATTGGGCAGGATCGTTTCTGACCGCCGCCTTTCCGGCCTCGATTCCACTCCAGAAAGCTCCCTGAAGACCGCCCGCTGTCGTGTTGAGTACTGCGTTAATCATGTCGCCCACAAAGAGCCTGTTGCCTTTCACCACCGTTGAGGCCGGAGGCCCGAGGGGTATCTGGTGCGCAATTGTGCTGACTGCCTTTCCATCAACCTCCGGAAACTGTTTTGTGAAATTGGCGAGAACATCCTTCGGCTTTGACGGGCTCAATGGGTAGTAGCATACCCCTATCTTCCTTGTGCTGTCTGTATCAGCAAAATCCCAGAAGTAGCCTCCGGGGGCATTGTCGCTAAACCAGAGGATCATCTCGAAATCGTCTCTTGCCGGCAATTCACGAACCTCTTCATACGCAACAAGGACATTGTCCCTGCTGAGCTTGTCGCCAAATGAAGACTGCGGACCTGCTGCCATGATAATATTCTCGGCTGTCAGCTCTCCATCCTCAGTCCTCACGACATTGCCTTCTATCGAAGTGACTCTTGTCTTGAGGTTAATATTCAGGTCCCCTGCGAATTTTTCCGCAAGGAATTTTTCATAAGTTGTAAAATCATAGACCAGCCCTACCGGATGATCATATGTCAGCGATATTTTCTTTCCCCTGTCGGTCCGGAAATCTATTCCTTTTATGAAAGACCGGACAATGCTTTTGTCTGTTGGCATCCCAATCCTGTTCACCCACTCTATTGATACGGCCCCGGTTGATCTTACCGGAACCCCAATCTCTTCCTTCTTGTCAAGAATCAGGTATTTTGACCCTCCGCGTTTCAGTGATATGCCGGCAGAAAGACCTCCCGTTCCGGCTCCTATTACTATAGCATCATAGTCGAACGTCATGATATGATGGAAGGCTATGGGTAATGCAATATTAATCTTAGCTGTCAGAGCACAGCCACGGTTTCATGTTAGGCAAAAAGGAGGGAGTTGCCTGCAATCATCGTATTAAGTCACAGTGGAGCTGGTGGGTATTCACACCCGATATACGATATCTGTACAAGAACAACTGCGGCACTACTCGAGAATTCCATGGCCCGTCATCACTGGTATGCTTAATCCCCCCAGTGCAGGCCTGCACTTTGTATCCTGTCCGGAAAGCTCTCGTGAATACTTTTCTCTTCATTTTGTATGGAACCTTGCCATCAGCAAACGCATCTTACCGTGGCATCTTATCACACCATCCTGTTTGTTTTGTATTGCTTGTTTGAAATCATTGAATGTACCTCTGCTTTCCTTCGGGTATTCTGGCATTCCCGACCTTCATGGGAACCGGGCACAGTGTTCCATGACAGGAGAAATAAGGAATCAGGTGGTGAAGCATCGTTTTGTGGGGGTACTGAACGTCTAATGTTTCCTTGCGGTAAGCTCATGTTATGCTGGTTGAACCACAACTATATTACTGCGTGCAGAATGTTTCTGCCAATGAAAGATGAGAACCGTTTTGACGGGCGATCCTCGAATTACTCACTTTACAGACCGGATTACCCAGCAGATCTGCTCTCAGTCATAAAGCTGGAGTTCAATATGGGTGACGAATCAGCAATCGCCGACATAGGATCCGGCACGGGAAAGCTGGCAAGACTGTTTCTGGAAAATGGCAATAAAGTATTCTGCATAGAGCCGAACCGGGAGATGCGGGAGGCGGCAAAAAAGGACCTGTCTGGCTATCCGGAAGCTGTCTTAATGGATGGAAGTGCTGAACATACAGGGCTCCCTGACAGCTCAGTGGAATTCATAGTTGTTGGCCAGGCGTTCCACTGGTTCGATCTAGAGGCTGCCAGGGAGGAATTTAAGCGGATACTCACTGAAAATGGTGTTTTGATTCTCGTATGGAACGACCGTGTTGCCAAAAGCACTGGAATTAACGCAGCTTATGAGGAGATATGCCGTAAATATAGCGAGGGATACCATTCCTCCGGAAGTACTGGACTGTCAAACGATGATATAGTGGGTTTCTTTGGCCATGAAGTAAGAAAATTCTCACTACCGAATCCGCAGGAAATGAATCTTGAAGCATTGAAGGGAAGGTATTTCTCAGCGCCTTATGCTATGGCGAGCAGCAATCCAAAGTATGGGAAATTGCTAAAAGCATTCGATAAGGCTTTCAAGGAGAACAAGAAAGGGAAATGGGTCAGAATGGAACATGAAACCAAGGTGTTTGCAGGCCAAATGGTATGAGAAAGCAGTTTCTATGCACGTGCGACCAGCACTGCTAAACAAGCGCCATGCAAAAATGGGCCCGACCGGACTTAATGAACCTTGTAAGCAAGTCTTTCTCAGGGTTCTTTCAGAAAATACCTTATTCCATAGTTGAAGACATCGTGCTATTCCATTTCTACTGTCGGAAGGTACGTAGGCTATCCTGACCCTGTAATCTATCTTTCTATACTTGTTCATTACAGCAATTCAGAATCTCGCGTGGACAGAAGCCTCTATTAAAGCACTGAGTCGAACATCACATTTAGTCTCAAATTTCTACCAGATATTCGTAGCTGGAAGGACTCCCAAGGAGATTTCCCTCATGGACCGCATGACAGAGGTCAAATGTATTTCCAATGGTGTCCTTAGCACATTTGCATATCTCCACTCACTATATTCATGATAATATAGTTATCAAGGCAGTAGATAACAGAGTGCGATAGATAAGGGTCAGGGAAGGAATTCCAAAGGCTATGAATGATAACGTATAGCCGTCATATGCGGGCACAATTGTTATATGTAAATAGAAGTTGAAAGGTAACGGAAAAGAAGGGTGAACTACTGAATGCAACAATTAGGGCCTGAAAGGCGATTCCAATCATCATTTGGAGAAATAGCTTACGACATTAAGGGCGGCGGCTCTCCGATTGTTCTTGTTCATGGTACGCCCTGGTCTTCTTTCAGTTGGAGGCACTTAATCCCTCCATTGAGCCAGTGGTTTAAGGTTTATTATTATGATTTGTTAGGATATGGAGCATCTGAAAAAAGGATTGGTGACGTATCCCTCGGAGTTCAGAACAAGGTTTTCTGCGAACTCCTGGACTACTGGGGCCTGGAGGCCCCAGTGGCCATAGGCCATGACTTTGGTGGAACCACTATTCTACGGGCACACTTGTTAGACGGAAGGTCTTTTGATAAGATCATTCTAATCGACCCTGTAGCAATTGCTCCATGGGGGTCGGATTTTTTCACACATGTGAAAAGTTACGAAAATGCCTTTAAAAATATCCCGCCCTACATTCACAAAGCGCTAATATCAACTTATGTCCTAGGTGCCAAATACAAATCAGTTGATGAGAAAACCTTAAACGGGCTTATAGAACCTTGGCTTGGTCCAACAGGTCAGCCTGCATTTTATCGTCAAATTGCTCAGTCCAGTCAGAAATACACAGATGAGATAGAGAACGAATATACTACCATCCGGACCACTGTATTGATTGTATGGGGAGAGGAGGATAGCTGGATTCCCATAGAGAAGGGACATAAATTGAATAATGCAATAAAGGACTCAGAATTTGTCCAAATTGCTGAATCGGGTCACCTTGTAATGGAGGACCAGCCCACAATATTACTTTCCCACATATTGAAATTACTGATTTGATGGTGGAGACCATCCTTTTATTATGCTAATAAGTTGTAAATGCAGGGAAATATCGTTGGAGAGCAGATGAGGATATTCGAGCAGATGAACCAGATAGGGAGCTTTAGATGGGAAATTCGCTTTATCAGATACATACTTTTAAGTCTTATTCCCATGGTTATCGGAATAAATTTAGTGAGAAAAAAATCAAAGGAAGAGCACGTTAGAGCACTGTAAGATACACAGCCAGCCCTGACGTGAGCAAAGCAAAGAGGAAGAACAGGTCGAGAACCGAGATATAACAAAGCCCCCTTGGGCCACCTCAAAGAGACAGAAGGAAAGGAGATTTGAAAAGACATCCTGAACAAGAAATTTGTAAATTATTCTGATAAAATAGCTGTATCGCAAATCACCGTTCTAAACCGTCGATTCTAAACCGCTTCAAGAAAATGAATCACGATAAGCCCCTGAATAAACAGATAAAGCCCTTCAATTCCATTCTTGTAGGGTCTGAGAAAAATAATGCTATTCCATCATTACCATTTTCAAGGGATATTAACGGAATTCAGTACAAGGAATTCATTGATTACCGTTCTGGAAAATCCTCAAGTGAATTGCCTTTGCCCTCTAAAGAATACTGGAAAGCCCTTGAAGAAGTGTTAATAGCATACGTGAGGCATAACGATAACAAATTCGATTACATTGACAACATAGCACGAAGAAAACGTGTATTTGCAAACAGAATCAGATACATAGGCAAAGAAAATCATTGCTTCAATGGCCAGAATGCGAAAGAATCCCATTCTGCAGCGTAAACTTCAGGTCCTCTTTTATATGCTTCTTAACAGGACGGCAGAACCTGGAATTGAAACAGTACCATACAAATGGCACAAGGCAAGATGCAACATTCCAAAGTGAAGACTGCAATTATCCAGATGACAAGTGGAAAGTTTATGTTAAGGAGCCTTGGACCCCTGTCAATATCACACGCATTAATGATGTGTTCAAGAAGGACAGCATGGACCTGAACACATTTGAAGAATTCCTGAGGATTGACAGACAGATCGCTGAAATCACTTCAAAATACAACAGCCAGCATGGCCTTCTCATCACTTTCAAATCATTGGAAGAATGGATAAAAACAGTAAGAGGTATGAAGCCAGAAGAGCTGATGCAAGAACTCATAAGATTTGATGAGCCAACCAGGAAGAGAATCCAGAAGGCATTGCACAGCACAAAGTGGGATTATCTAAGGATGATTGATTTTGGCAACAATTCGACAGGCACAGACATGGCAGAAAACGAGAAGTTCCTTATCATCTATGGAAACTGGATCTCAGGCGAACACAACAAGTTCAATGGATACCTTTACCCAGATAAGCAGGCACATGGGCTGAAAGTTGCAAAGAATCACAGCAAAAGGGTGAAGAAGGAACTTCAGATCCTGATGATGAGTGAATACTTTGAATATCCATTGAGAAGCAGAAGGAAGATTCCAACATACTGCATAACCAACTATTTCGGGGAAGAAGATGAAATAGCGAAAAAAACCAATGTTGAAATTTTAGAAGACTACAATTTGGAAGTAGTATTTCTCTGATTCTGCAATCAATCTGGCAAAACACAAAATGGCAAATCAGCCATTACAGGCACTCCAGAGATGGCTTAACCATATTAAATTATATATGGTTAGTACAGTTTGAAACACAGTAAAATAGCCATTCTGCCAGATCAAGTTTTGACAAAATTTTGCCAAATCCAACAGAATACATGCTCCGAAAGGTACACTTGCCTAATAAGCCAGTCACTTCTGATAAATATCCACAACTTCAATAATTTGGTCTAAGCCCATCATTCCAAGGTTCAGGGCATAGTTGCCCATGCCTTTTGAACGGATGATGCCTGAAAATGCTTTCTCTGGGGTCTGTGTTGATCTCAGAGGTTTAACAAATCAAACAAAAGTATTTTCACTCAGCTTGTTACAGAATTATATGACTTCAGTTAGCCTTATACTCTCAATTATTTCTTTAACCGTTTCAGTTGTATTGGTACTCATCGCGTACTTCGATTTGAGACTCAAAATTAAGCATGAAAAGGATGTCGCAGAAGGAATAATGGAATACCTTAAGGTCGTTAAGAAACAAAACAATCTCTTACAGAAGGCTTTAAAGAGAAGTAACCTGCCCAATGAGGATATCGAGCGAGAAAAGATTGCAATCAGGAAGGAAGAACTTGCCTGGAGAAAGCTTAAAGATATAGCGAAAGGAGCCAAATGGATCCTTGAAGACGGAGAATATGATGATTGATGAGGATCCGATGACGTAACAACTCAGGGCCCATTAACTTCCAAATATTGAAAAAATCCTGATTTGACCAAATTCCAGTTGAGACACTTCATTTCGATTGTGGACTATTTTGGTGAGTATAAGTATCAACTATAAGGATTGGGCAACATAACTTCATGTAGTTCTTATGGGAAAAGTCGAGAATGTTTGGAATGAAAACATTGTAACCATATTGAGAATCGCATTATTTGCAATGTTTTCCCTATTATCATACAAAATTTTGGGGCTCGTCACAATGTTGTTTGAGGAACTCTTCCCTTCTTTCTTGGGTGTAATGTCTGAATTAAACACCCCTCTATTGTTCGGTTCTAAAGTCAGTTTAGATATTCTGGGATTCCTTTTTCCTTTGGCAATCAGCATAGTTTTCGCTTTAAAGGCAATAGCAACTCACACCTCAAATGGGAACAGATTTTTTCGATATAGCATCATAATTTTGATTGTTGTTCTTATTTTGGACACCTTATACACCATGCTAAGTGGGAATCAGCTAAAGCCAATATACAAAAATGGGGGAGGCCCAAATATTCCCGCCTTAATCGTTGTCCCAGGATTCGCAGGGCTATGGGTTGCCATGGACATTAGAAAAATTGGTCCTCTAATCTCATATATCTTCGGATTCTTGGTTGGTGTAGTAAGTGATGTGGAAAGTATACCTTACTTAACAAAACCTACTGTTTTTGGAGGTTTTGGTATACTGGATTTGGACTTTGCATTTCCAATTATTATGTATCTGTCTTTCAGGCTGGCTCTCAAAATTAGTTCCAAATTTTAGATGCAATAAAGAATTCTCAGTGTCGGGCAGTAAAATATATTCCAAGACTTGAAATAGATAGATGAAAAGGTGGCCCTGCAATCCTTTCAGATCACATGGCAGACATGGGTATGTGCCAGGTGAGCATGTGATCAATCCTTCAGGCTATTTTAATCTGGGTTTTTGCAAGTGTATGTCTCAAAAATAATTCCGCAACAATTCTTATATATACTATGCAATTCATTTAATCTATGCCTGTTACCAAGACGTTTATTAGGTATAAGCCTGAGTTCAGTGTAAAGAAGCCTGCCTTTATGCTCGGCATTAAACTTTCGACAGTTGGATTCCTCTTCCTCATCTCAATCATATCCATAACCGGAGGGATAATGCTGCAGGCTTACATTCCTCTTGGAAACGCAGGCTTTTCTTCAACAATTCTGTTTTACTTTGAAGATGCACTTGCAGCCATGTTCGTTCTTTTTATCTTCATAGGTATCGGTCTTTACTTGGACTGGCATCGCAAGGGAACTTTCTATTTCTACGACGACCACTTTATCCAGTGTATTGGTGGCATCAGACTCAGGGGAAATTACGAAATGATAAGAAATGTGGAGCTGAGCACAAACACTTATTCGTTTGGCTGGCAAGTCCTGTCTTCGAAAAAAAAGAACTGGATTTGTTTTGAACTCGGTAGAAGCTATAAATTCAGGCTGGGAAAGAAAAACAGAACTAGAGAATTTGAAGAGTTCCTAAAACAGCATATTGATCTAACTTGAGATATGCCCAGTTTTTATTAAGATTGGTTGGTGGGTTTTGTGTGCACCGTACGGATCAAGTCAAATGCGGGTGATTCCACATATGGGAATTAGGAGATTCACATTTTCTGAAAGAACGATTCAATCTGAAAGCATTGAGCCAAATGGCTTTTAACGGGCTATATTTCAATGTCCTAACGCACATTTGACTTATAGTCGATTGAAACGTACCCAGGCGTTTTCAAAAGTGTTCGAATAATGGTTTCCAACGGTTTCTGTTGTTTTTACTACTTCCAAAACCAAGTTGCCATATTACATGTGCATATTACCAATCTCAAAATTTCAAAACTAATGCGATCTCAGTGCTATTCCAACGAAAAGGTGCAGGTATCGCAGGCTGAAAGGATTCTGGATAAAAATTTCTTGACACTTCCATGCATGAAGGTATCAGGAGACTATATACATGAAGGGCAAAACCTTCATACATTCTCTTTTCTAATAATGCTGATTATTCAACAAATCTATAAAATCTCTCATAACACTGAACTTTTTCGATCAGCCTTTCAATGATGAATCGATGATTCTCACTGGAACCTTATTTACTTCTTCAGGTTATTCATTCATGAAATCCTTCGGCGATGCAAAGTGGATCATTCGGCCACTGGGCTATAAGGTTAGACTGCGCAAGGGTCCATTCGAGAAGAATGATTGGCCTACTGATATCGATTACGCTGGCTTTGATGTTCTAACTGATAGATTGGTAGAAATGGAATTCATGGGCAAATACTTCAAAGATCTAAAGGAATTCACTTTAGAGCCATTGGATAATGATTGGAAGACTAATCTTATGGATTATTTCCATGAATTGAGAGGTGATTATGATTTCAACTGTGAAAAGGGTGTATCTGCTTCAACATTGAAATGGTATCTTGGCAGTCTCAGGGAAAAATATTATAAAGAGCATAATCCAGAGATGTATGAGAAGGATAGCAAACTGGACTGGTATCGCATTGCACCGTTCAGGCCTGATCCTTACGGTCCTGATTATTCAAAGTTCCCCACAACAATGCGACATGGCGAAGAAGTTACATGCGTGGATTGGAACATCAATATCTCATATCTGGAAGGGGATACACCATCACATGAAGATGAAAGAGAATGGGTGCAGAAATACTGTAGGAAGCATAAGCTGGGCATTTCAGAAAAAACTAAACGTAATTGTGAATGGGCCCGACCGGATTTGAACCGGTGACCACCGCCTTGTAAGGGCGGTATCATAACCACTAGACTACGAGCCCTTAAAGTCTACTTTGCCTCATAGGCAGTAATATCATAAATTTATCGATCATTCCGGCCTTGTTTTCATCTCCGGGTAATTGAATTCGAATGTGCTCTGAAATAATTAATACAAAGCTTACAGTCCACTTGGACAAAAAAATATTATTAACAATACACGATCAGTGGGTATGGATCTTGATGATGAAAAGATCGATCAAGGCAAAAGAAATTTCTTGAAGGCTATGGCCGTAATGTCTATAGCCGCAGCAGCCGGAGGGGCTGTTAAAGGCGTTGTTAGCAATGTGGTGACGCCTTCTGAGGGACTAACTGAATTTCCAGAGATGACTCTTGTGGATTCATCCGGTTCTCCAATTAAGGCATCAAACTGGCCGGTTAATTCACCAAATATATGGTTGTACTACTACCCGCTCACAGACGACCCGAATTTTCTGATTAACCTCGGGGATGAGAAGAACGCTCCTCTATCAATATCTTCCTCGGATGTCACAATACCGGCAAACGGCAGCACCTTCAAATCCCCCGGCGGAGTAGGGCCAAGTAATTCTATTGTTTCTGCAAGCGCAATTTGCCAGCATCTCGGTTGTGTGCCACCAATTATACACTATTACTCTCCGGGGAACTCGATACCAGGCCACCCTGGGCTGCTCCAGTCATATAAACCAACAAGCGGGCTTGTTCACTGCAACTGCCATGGGAGCACTTATGATCCGGCCAAGGGTTTCAGTGTAGTCACAGGGCCCACTGCAAAACCTCTCCCCAATGTTATTTTGAAGTACAATTCGGCTGAAGATACACTTTCAGTGAACAGCATGACCGGCCCAACCATCTATGGAAAGGTGGGCGATCTTTCCGGGGGGACACCATTTCCTGCCGGAACAACAAAGACGCAGATGGTCAATCTCGGGGCTGTATAAAGGAGGAAAGTTAAATGGCAGATAAGAAAAAATATGGATTATCGAGCATATTAAAATCTGAGCTCGGAGATGACCCGCTTAGGATAAATGAGTTGCCAGTCAGAAGGGTACCAGACTACATGAGGAAAAAAGGCGGAATCTGGTACTGGACAGGCGCTCTGATAACCATGGCGTTTCTTTATCAGGTTATCACCGGGCTAATCCTGCTCCTGTACTACAATGCTGGAAACCCTTACGTTTCTACGGAGTTCATGTTAACAAACATTCCGTACGGTGCACTTTTCCTCACCACTCACCTGTACGGGGCATACGCAATGATTGTTCTCGTGTACGTCCACATGTTCCGTAACTACTTTTACGGCTCATACAAGAAGCCAAGGCAGATTCAGTGGATCCTCGGGGTTATTCTCCTGGCGACCACTATCGGTGTCGGCTACTTCGGTTATTCGATGACAGGCGATGTTCTCGCCATTGACGCAACCGATGTGGGAAGGGGGATCGCAGCCGCACTGCCGGTCATTGGAAATCCTCTCGCGAGCATTTTCTTCGGCGGAGGAACCACTGTAAGCCTATTTGAGAAGATGCTTGGATGGCACGTCATACTTGCAGCAGTAGTAGGCGGACTTTTCGGCCTTCATTTCTACCTGGCAGAGACAAACAGCATGGCACCTTCCCACAAAGAGTCCAACTACAAGGCGCCTGCAATAGATGAGGAGAAACCCAGCTACAAGCAGTGGAACCCCTACAACATGGTCTTCATGATTCAGCTGGCCCTGTTCACCTTTGGTGCTATTATCCTGATAACTTCCATCATCGACGCTCTGCCGTCAGTACCTACACTTTTCGACCCGTATCCGCAGGTGGCTCCATCAAGCCCACTTGCTGCTTATGTGCCAACATACCCGCCATGGTTCCTTCTATTCGTTTACAAGGCAGTGGACTTTGAGATGTTCCTGCCTTTCGGCGAATTTTCCGCCCTGGCCGCGACAGTGGTATTTGCCGTAATTCCTCTGCTCTACTTCCTTGGACTGCCGTTCATAGATTCCAACAATGACCTGCACCCACTTGGAAGGCCGATAATTACGGCATTTGGGATACTTGGAATAATCTACATGGCAATACTCTCTCTGTGGGGAGCCCTTTCTCCCGGAACCCAGATTCCGGTTTACGAGACAGCCGTGGTCCTGATACCGCCATTCATAGTAGTGGTTGGTGGGATGCTGTTGATCGGGCGCCTTTACAAGAAGGGAAAGTTCGAAGTCTCATCAAACAAGCTGATAGGTTCCTCAATACTGTTCCTGCTTCTTCTGATGTTTACGATGTATTCTCTCACGCAGAATTTCTCGTCCTTCCTGTCAACTCCGAACGGGTTGAACCTCGCAGCAACTTTCTTCTCCGGAGGAGTGACAGTATTTGCAGCAGTGGGGACAATGAAAAGCGCACAGGCCACGAGCAAATACGAAAGCACAAATTCAAAGAAGAAGTCCAACCCGGTACCACTCAGCATAAACTCCGCAATAGTGATATCGGCGATTCTAGCAGTGGTGGCAGTGGGGATCATGTATGCGATCTGGGGGCTTGACCCGGTTGACATAGTGGCCGAAGCAACCTTTGGAATCGGGCTTGGCGTGATTCTTATAATTGGAGGAGTTATCCTGAGAGTGTACAGGATGGCAGTATACAATGAATAATGTCAGGGTGAAGGGGTTCAACGATATCACTTTCTGGCAGGACAGCGGGATTGGCCTCATTGTCCTGAGAAGTGATGACAATGGCCTGATCAACTGGAATGCAATAAACGAGCTGGTCGCCGCAATTGGGACTGCTTCCATAGATGACAAGGTGAAGTCGATCGCAGTAACTGGCATGAACGAGCATTTCTCAGTTGGGCTCAAGGCGGACTCAACAGACTTCGAGACTGCAAAGGCCATACTCGAATCTGCAAATTCCCTTATATCCTTAATTTATTCACTGGAAAAGCCTGTATTCTCAGTTCTTTCAGGAGACGCAATAGATGCCGGCTATGAACTTGCATTGCTGGGTGATGTGGTCATTTCACACGAAGAGAACAGGGTCGGCTTCAATAGAGGGTACAATTTTTCAATTGGGGGTTCAATAACGGTTCAGAAATTCAGAAACAAACTGGACCTCTGTGACGCATCTGAAGGATCAAATGTTGATGTTTTGCTGCCAAAGGACAAGCTTCTCGATGAGGCAAAGAAGTACATACTCAATCACCAGGACTACAGTTATCACCTTCTGAGAAGGAGATCGATGAGGGGTCTGAGAGAATCAATTCTCGAAGAGAGGGAGAACTTCCTCAGGCAGTTTGGCTCCGCCTGAGAATATATTTACGGACCTTTTCCCAATCCTCACTTTTTATTCTCAACTGTACCAATTCACTTATGTATGATTTTTCTGTGGAGAACAACAGGCATAGAAAGAGGGTCTGGAAATGATTATGTTCGTTATAGCTACAATATTGGGCCAAATTGCGATTGTAGGGAGGTTATTACTCGGATCTATGCACTTGCTGCACCTCCTTATCGCAACACATACGGCCGGCCTGGTAGGCGGGTGGATGAACCTGGCTCTCTGGGCTGGTGAAGCATTCCCACAGTTTTTTGGTATAGAGGTTACTCTCCTCGTCAGCATAGCAACCTATCTCGGGAGCATCAGGCAAATAAGAAAACTCCACGAGGAACTGAAGGAACACATATCCAAAAATAGAGCGACGCTGTGATCACCATAGTGAGTTTAGCGTAAAATATTAATCCGTGTAGCCCTGAATATTGCATGAACAGAGAAATTTTAATATCTTATCTATCGATAACAGGGCTAGTTGAGGAACAGATAATATGGCACGCAATACAGGAGTTGCAATTGGCACCGCAGTCTTTATTATTGGTCTCATAGTTATTGCATTTACCGTTCCGAGCACGCATGCACAGCCTCAGCATGTTCTGGAAATATCAGCATCACCTAATGAAATAGCTATAAACAACACTACAACGACCATAAATGTCACTGTTAATTATTCGTATAGCTATCAGAATCCTGAGATAAAGGTCCTGCCACCGGTCGTGAATGTATACAACGAGTCCACTGGGCAAAATTTCACATATGATATAATCTCATCGTTCTCGCAGGTTATATCCACTCCTTCAGTAATTAAACAGACTCAAACTTCGCAGGCCACACTGGAGCTGACCGTTAATCCGGGCGTATATTACGCAATGGGCAATAATGCATACATTCTGAAGATCGTGCTCCAGGCACCGCAGCTTACATACAAATACGGTCAGGCAAACGTTACTCTCATAGCGTCCTGATCCATTTTTAACTTACAACAAATATTTTCTTATATCCCTCTTTTTTTATCGCAGCACAAACCGCTTCTCCTGATCCATATATATAAGCCCAAAGAGAACAGATTGGCAACAGGTGATGGGCAGAAGCAGACGGGAATCGGGCAAAAAGAACTGCAGGGATCCTGCCGCGGTCAACTATCTTCTGCTGTTCTGGTTGCAAACGAATAATTATTTTGCTGTCAGGGGTGGCTCAGAATGAGAAAAGTGCAACAGACAGGGCCACAGCCATAAAAGAGGAAATGAAGTTCACCTCACCTTTCGTGAGTCTGTCCCTGTTTTCAAGGGTCGCCCCAAGTAAGCTGTCTATCTGGCATCCAACGAATCCCATTACCCCAATCAGAACAAGCGACAAAATGTTGACATTCGGGTAGGATAGGAGCCCGTATGTTATTGCAATAACGAAGGATCCACCGAGGGCAGCAATCTGCCCAAGGACTGAAACTCCCCCATTCACTCCTGGCTGCACTCTCTTAAGATTGGTGATGAGGTATACTTTCTTGTCAAGTACTCCAATTTCGGAGGCAAAGGTATCCGCATTTACAACAGCGAATGATATTGCAAATAATTCAAAATATGGTGCGTTAACAACATGCGCAAAATTCAGGGAAGATATTCCGAGGCCTATAACTGCAGCATAGATCACATTGGAACTGCTTCTTTCACCTGCGGTCCCTTCCTGCAGCCTCAAATCCCTTTTCCTGTTGATCCAGGCCTTTGTGGCAATGTGGGAACCCACAGAGAATACAAGCATAAGAATTAACCATGAAAGAGTTCCGGTGAACACTACAAACGCTCCCACGAAGAGAGCCGCAGTGCTACCCTTAAGATCGAATATGTTGAGTATCCTGGACGCTGCGAACAGCGCCACAAGCAGGATTATTACTGTGACTACGTACAGATCAGTTATTTCCCTCTACCATCCTCTTTCCTGAAGCCTCATTTCCTTTGGAATTTCCTCCATATCGGTACCGATCATTCCGGAAAGGCCACTCGACACCGACCCGATTAATTTGTAGTCTTCATAGTTCTCGACTGCTTCAACTACTGCCTTTGCCATCACCTTGGGGTTGGGGGACTTGAATATTCCACTCCCCACAAAGACTCCGTCGGCACCCAGATTCATCATTAAGGCACCATCGGCGGGGGTTGCTACACCTCCGGCAGCAAAGTTGACAACAGGGAGCCGTCCAAGCTTCTTGATCTCTTTCAGGACTTTGACGAGCTCCTTCTCTATATAATCTCCGTCCATGCTGTAATAGAGTTCTTTCCCGCCGAGATATTCCTCGTCAAGAAACAGATCCTTTGAAACAGCCTTCCTGAGGGTTTTGTAAGAACTGGAAATATTTCTTGCCACCTTGTTTATCTGGTCACTGTCAAGAGTCTTCAGCACCCTGATGCCTTCATTTACCATTCTTATGTGCCTGACAGCCTCAATAATATTGCCTGTACCAGCTTCACCCTTCGTCCTGATCATGGCAGTTCCCTCGAAGATCCTTCTTACTGCTTCGGGCAGCATTCTGGCCCCGCACACTACTGGCACCTTCAACTCTTTTTTATACAGATGGAAAAAAGGGTCTGCAGGAGTGAGGACTTCGCTCTCGTCAAGCATGTCTACTCCAAGGGCTTCAAGCGTGTACCCCTCGCTAACGTGGCCAATTCTTACCTTGGCCATGACGGGTATAGATACTGCGTCAATGATCTCCTTAATTTTTTCAGGGTCTGCCATTCTGGCCACTCCACCAGCGGCTCTGATGTCTGCAGGCACTCTCTCGAGGGCCATGACAGAGACTGCTCCAGATTCTTCAGCAATCCTGGCCTGCTCTGCGTTTGTAACATCCATTATAACTCCGCCTTTTGTCATCTTGGCGAAGCCTCTCTTAATTAGTTCATCACCGAACCTTAGTTCCGATAGGCTGATGGTCATTTGTAATCTGCATACTATGCTAAGAAAATATAAATACTTCACTACAAAAAGCCAATCCAGCGAAATAGCGAATTATCAGATTTTTTATAACCAGTGGTGTTCATGGTTTAATGATCACAGTCTACGCTGCTGTCATCAAGTTCATCCTGATAGTAGTCAGTGGGATTCTCGGCGGGCTTATTGGCTCCCTCACCGGACTCGGCGGGGGGACAGTCATCGTCCCAATTCTGTCCCTGTTCATGGGCGTTCCCCTTTACTTTGCGGCCGGTGCAGGACTCATATCCTCAATTGCTACTTCTGCAGGTTCGGCAAGTGCCTACACCAGGGAGAGGATAGCCAATATAAAGGTAGGAATAGGCCTCGAGGTATCCACGACTCTGGGGGTCATAGTGGGGGCAAGCCTTGCTGTCTATGTATACACTAAGGGGCTGGAGGGCGTAATTTATGTCATATTCGGGCTGGTCCTGCTCTTTTCCCTGATACCAACAATAAGAAGAGGAAAGTATGAACTGCCGCAGGAACTGAAAAAGGACAGGTCAACAGGAATTTTCCAGCTCGTGGGGTCGTATTTCGACTCAAAAATGAAGAAGGAAATCAAGTACAGTGGAGTAAGATGGTGGCTCGGAGAGATAGTAGTATTCGTTTCAGGAACGCTGTCCGGTTTGCTTGGTATAGGCGGAGGGGCACTCAACGTTCTCGCAATGGACGGCATCATGAATCTCCCCATGAAGGTTGCAACAACTACCAGCAACTTCATGGTGGGGATAACCGCAGCGACTGGGACATCGATATACTGGTATGAAGGATACATCCAGTTCTTCATAGTTGCGTCAACTGCAATTGGCGTCCTCATTGGAGCGTTTCTGGGAGCCAAGATTCTTGTCAGGATAAGCAACAAGAACATCAGATGGATATTCTTCTCGATTCTTTCGTTCCTCGGGGCTCAGATGGTTCTAAAGGGCCTGAATGCAGAATCAATGCTTGTGCTGAATGATATAATCAGGTTGGCAATTTCTGCAGTGTTTGCATTCGTACTGATCTTTTCTATATACATAGTGAGCAGGAGGAAGGAGGCGGTCGCACGGCCAAGCTAGATCGTTATTACGTTACAAGCAGGGTTCTTATGATAGGTGTCAACGCAAGCATAGCCATAATTGTCATAGGGGTGATCATGCTCTTCATCAGAGGGACAGCAGACAATTTTACCCTTTCCCAGTTGGTCAACTATGAGGCACCCTCATCAACACTGAACTCTTCACTGGTGCCGCTTACAGGCATACCTGCCGGCCTGATATCACTTGATGCAGTCTATTACATAACCCTGGGGCTCTGGGTGCTCATCATGACACCAGTCACAGTGGTGTTTGTTGCCTTTGTGGCATACGTTAAAGAAAAGAACTATATCTATGGGTTGCTCAGCGCCATAGTGCTGGTGAACATATTCGTGGCAATGCTTTTCATCCCGGGACTTATTGGAAACTGATCCGCAACCCGGTATGAAATTCGGAAATACCCCGATCGGGTGATAGATATATGCATCCATGAGTCGGATTAACGCGCTGTTTTTGATGCTCCGATTGCTAAAAAACGTTTATAACGCTTGTGATAATTATGAACAGATCACCAATATGCTCAATTTCGAGAGAGTGAAAATCAAGCATGAACCTTCTGAAGAGAGGGTAAAAACATTCGCTGTTGAACCGCTTCTGGAGTATACTGAGCATGAAGCTGTTGCCGAAGCCAGCAGGTGCATAGGCTGTAACATTTGCACTCAGGCCTGTCCCGCAAGCCTCGACATTGGCGGATATATTAACAGCACTGCAGTAGGTGATCCAGCACAAACAGTAAGAATCGTCTTTGAAACATTACCATTTCCTGCCATCATAGGCAGAGTATGCACCCATCTGTGTGAAGACATATGCGTTCTTTATGACACGGGTGGGCCAATCGCCATCAGGCATCTGAAGAGATATGCAGCAGACCAGTTCGATGACTATTCCCAGATAATAAAAACACCAAAGAAGAAATTCCTGGACAAGAAAGTGGCAATCATAGGGGGCGGGCCTGCCGGGCTCACTGTTGCTTTTTACCTGTCAATCCAGGGGGTTAAAGTCTCACTTTTTGAGTCACTTCCTGCGCTTGGTGGGTTCATGAAGACAGGGATCCCGCGTTACAGGCTGCCTGACGACGTTCTGGAAAAAGAGATTGGCTTCATTACTTCCCAGGGAGTTGACGTCCATCTCAACACAAGAATCGGCGAGGAAGTCACATTCGAAGAGCTCACCAGGGACTACGACGCGGTCTTTGTTGGAGTAGGAAACCACAAGCCAAGGATGACGGGAACTCCGGGCAGCGACGCAGAGAACATGTACCATGGAATAGAATTCCTCAAGAGAGTCAGCCTTGGGGAACATATCGATGTTGGGAAGAACGTCGTGATTGTGGGCGGAGGATTCACTGCAAACGACTGTTCCAGGACAGCGATGAGGCTTGGGGCAGAAAACGTCCACATAATGTACAGGAGAAGGGAGATTGACCGCCCAGGTTATCCTTCAATGAATGCAGACGAGGAAATGGAGGAATCTCTGGAAGAGAACGTCAAGTACGACTGGGAAGTCACGCCGTTTGAATACGTAAAGGAAGGCAACAGAATCGTGGCAGTCAAGTACTGGGTAAACGAGATGGTTACAGAAGGCAGGGGCAGGGCAAAACCGGTGCCCCAGAAGGACAAAGTTCACACAATACCCGCTGACTGCGTGATAGAAGCTACCGGACAGGAAACCGATTATTCATTTATCGGGGAAGAAAACTTGAGGCAACTGAGGCTCACGCCCCAGGGGTCTCCCATAATAGACGAAGCCGGAATGACTTCGATCAAGGGCGTATTTTCAGGAGGAGATTCAACAAACCCGAACAGAGACCTGATTTCTGCAGTAAGGGACGCAGACAGGGCAGTTAATGGGATACTTTCCTACCTTAACGTTATGGACCAGGTGGCCGATGACCATCTGCCTGTGCTTGACCGCTGGAAGAAATATTCAGTAACGGCGGCCAAGAATGCTTATGCAGAACGCAAGACATAAGGTCTGAAAAACAGACAATTCTTATTTCAGGACTGCTTCAGGGTGAGCTTCACTCAACGGCAGGAACCGCGAATCAGGAAGGAAAGCAATACAAATAACGCAGCAGGGAATAGACACTCACATGCTTGACTGTTATGCCCCAACGAAAGGCGATCAATTTTCCCGGAGAACACTTCAATGTGTCAAATCCGGTTTCGGTTTCATTGGCTGGCTGAGATTTTGTAAATCACTTCTTAAAAAGCCACCCCAAGACTCTGCATTCCCGTGACCATGGGGTGAGCCCCGGACAAGAAATTCCCTTCCCCACCTGCTTCTGATCTTTTTAAAACATGTCATGCTGGAATACAGAGGAGAAACGGTCGAGTGCAACTCCCATGTTTTTGTTAATCTCCCGATAAGAATTACTTTGCTTCAATATGCAGCCGGGACCATAGAACTTCAAACAGCGGCGAGGAAAGCGTGGAGGGTCAGTCCACCCCTTCTATGGTTTCAAATCCTGCATAGGGGACAAGCGGTGCAGGGACCCTGATCCTCTTTCCGCCGTCTTCCTGGAAATTCTCCATGATTGCGACAAGGGTCCTGGTCGAGGCGATGGCAGTGCTGTTGAGGGTATGGACAAATTCATTTCCACCGCTGGCCCTGTACTTTATGGCCAGGGATCTTGCCTGATAATCAGTGTCATTGGATGCGGACACAACTTCCCTGAACTTGCCCTGTGAAGGGAACCATGCCTCAATGTCATACTTGATTGAAGCCAGCCTCCCAAGCTCTCCGGAACAGACGTTCACGACCCTGTAAGGTATTCCTAGATTTCTGTATATCTGCTCTGCGTTCTCCAGTATCTCCTTCAGGAAATCGCCCGAGTCCTCAGGCTTGCAGAACACGAACTGTTCAATTTTGTTGAACTGGTGGACCCTGAATATCCCCTTTGTATCCTTTCCATGTGAACCTGCCTCTCTACGGAAGCATACAGACATGCCTGCAACCCTGATTGGCAGCTCCGATTCATCAAGGAACTCTCCACTTAACATTGATGCTATGGGATGTTCGGACGTGGAGATAAGGTAGAGATCTTCACCTTCGATCTTGTAAAGTGTCTCACTGAAGGTCTCAAGGTCAGTGGCACCCTCCATGGATTTCAGGTTGAGCATCAACGGAGGCTCCACCACAGAGAATCCACGCTCGGAAAGATAATCTACGGTGTAATTCATAAGCGCCATCTCGAGCTTCAGCAGCCTGTTCTTCAGGAAGTAGAAGCGCGATCCGGCAATCTTCCCTGCCCTTGCAAGATCGACAAGCCCCATGTCTTCAATGAGGTCCACATGGCTGACCGGCCTGGCCTTGAGGGTTTCATAGTCCATCTCTCTCCTGCTTTCTTTCATGAAATCGTCCAGATCATCATCGAAGACTGAAGCTTTGCCCCATGTTCTTACCGGAACATTGTTCTCATCCCCGAAGCAGACGGGGGCATTTTCATCGAGAACGTTGGGAATTGACCAAATGGCCCTTTCCCTGTCGTCAACTATTTTCCTGTTGTCCTCCTCAAGGCTGTCAATTCTTGCGTTCACTTCTTTTACATCAGACTTCAGTCCCCTTATTCCTGTTGAATTTTTGTCTTCCTTGACAAGCCTTGATATCTCGTGGGTGATCTCGTTGCGCCTGTGCCTGAGATCATTAATCTTCTTCTGGTTAGCTCTCCATTCTTCATCCAGCATGAAGAAAGTGTCAAGAATCTCTGTGCCAATGCCTCGATTCCTGCATGACGTGTAAAATATGTCTGGCTTCTCTCTCAAGAGCTTTACGTCGATCATCTGAAGAGGTATATGCCTCTCAATATATGAATAATTACCAGAGTATCCTATGTGCTGTCAGTCAGAAAGGACAAAAATGGAGGGGATAAACGGAAGCTGCTGAAGATTAAAGGTAGGACCATCCGCTGTAACGGTCTTCCGAGTCGTCTCCACCTGAGTTGTATTCTTTTATTCCGCTTCTAACTACCTGGACACTGGGTGCATTCCTGTGCTTTGAAACTACCTTTTCATCCACGTTCTTGGCCATGTAGCTCATTGAGTAGTTCTCTTCCTGGGTCTTGAGAGAGGAGTGGAAACCTCCAACGTAACCGAAAGTCAGAAGTGTGACTAGTGAACTCGGGAGTATGATTGCAAAGGTTCTGATGATTCCATAGCCTGTATACATATCAGTCAGAATGTTTGAAGCAGCGACAAGTTTAGACTGTGAAAGTGTAAGCAGTCCGGAACTGAGGTAGTTCCCGGCAAATCCCAGGGGACCTGCTGTAAACGGGACAAGTGAAAATGTAAGCAGTACTATGACAGCAGTGGCGATAAGGTTTGCAGTCAACGCTTTAGCAACGCTGCCTGCCTTCCTGCCTGAAAGGTATCCGGCAACGGCAGGACCGGCAACAGGAATCCACCACAGGAGGAGGCCGAACACAAGTGAATAGAATACTCCAGCTCTCTGCGAATAAATCAAAGGATGCTTTCTTCTCGTCTTCTTAAATTCCTTCTCTATCTGCCAGTCGCGCAATTTCTCCTTCGCGGTGCTAAACCTAGATCTCTTCCATGATGTCATACACTTGTCAGACGTACTAATCCTACAAATTATTTAAACTTATTGAATTAATCTAAAACATAGTAAAATACTGGTTCTGCAGAACACAGAAACCAGCCAAACCGGAATGATCAGGCACCATATTTTTCCGCTCTGTCGGATAGCCCTAGAAGATAGTTCATGGTGTCATTGCTTGTTATCCTCAACTCTCCTTTCAGGGCCGAAATTTCGTCGTAGAACCGCACCCCGTCCTTCCTTATGCCGTCTGTCACGAAGGTGATCGGAACTGAGTCCCCGGAATGCTCTTTAATGGAGCAGGGAGTGCTGTGGTCTCCAGTGATTGCAATGACCGTGTCCCCGAGAATGTCTCTGAGGGGCCCGAAAGCCCTGTCGGTCTTCTCGAGCACGTCTCTCTTCAGTATGGGGTCGCCATCGTGGCCGGCAATATCTGTTGCCTTTATGTTCACAAGGACAAAGTCATGGTCCTTTAGGGCTTTTACCGCTGTCCTGATCTTACCGGAATAATCAGTATCAACAGTGCCGGTTGCACCTGGATGCTTTATCACATCCATTCCGACAAGCTGGCATATCCCTGAGATCATGGGTATGCCAACAACGCAAGCACCCTTCATACCATACTTTTCGCCGAATGGCGGAAGTACAGGGGCCATTCCGGCACCTCTTATGAGGAGCTCGTTTCCTCTGGGCTCGCCGCGCTCTTCCCTTCTCCTGTTGACATCCGAACTGTCAAGAATCTCCCTCGATCTTTCGAGAAACTGGTTCAGTACATGCGCTGTGTGCTCCGCACTCCTGTCAAGTGCCATAATTTCCTGCGCGGGCTTCCCGGTGATGTGAGGATCTGAATCCGTGATCTTGTCTGAGAGCCCCGATCCCCTGATGACCAGTGCGGCCCTGTGTTCAACTCCTTCTTTTACGAAGAACCTGGTACCGTCGATTTCCATGTTTATGCTGGAGCAAAGTTCTGAGTTACCATCCCGGATTCTTCCGGCCCTCCGGTCTGTTATAATGCCGTTCTCCCTTGTGCCAAAATTTGCCCTGAATGCCACGTCGCCGGGCCTTACATCCATGCCGAGGCCCATTGCCTCGAAGGGGCCCCTTCCGCTATAGAATTCTCTCGGATCGTACCCTATGAGGGAAAGGTGCGATGTGTCAGAACCAACCTTGAGGCCGTGGCTTACGGGGGACATCAGGCCATTTGTTCCATTGGATGCAAGGAAGTTCAGGTTCGGCCTGAATGCAGCCTGGAGTGCAGTTTTCCCGCCAAGCTCCTTGTTTGGCCTGTCTCCGAGCCCATCAAGAACTATGAGCATTATCCTCTTCATGTTCCCTCTTCCCAGCTTGACTGGTACTTGATCTGCTCATCAGAAAGGGCATCTATGCTAAGGCCAAGTGATTTAAGCTTAATTTCTGCAACCCCGTGGTCTATCTCATCAGGAACAGGATATACCTTATTGTCCAGCGATTTGTAGTTCTTCACGAGATACTCTGCAACCAGCGCCTGAAGGGCAAAGCTCATGTCCATTATCTCCACTGGGTGTCCCTGCCCTGCGGCAAGGTTCACAAGCCTGCCATCTGCAATGAGATTTATGAGCTTCCCATTCTCAAGCTTGTATCTTGTGACGCTGTCTCTAACCTGCAGCTTCTCCGCTGACCTCTTCTGGAGGTCATCAAAGGGAAGCTCGTTGTTGAAGTGCCCCGCGTTTGAAAGTATGAGGCCGGACTTGGCATTTACCAGGTTGTCATAGGTTACGACCCCCTTCATCCCCGTTGCAGTTACTACCATGTCGGCAGTCTTTATGGCTTCACCCATTTTTTCCACGTTGAATCCGTCCATGATCGCTTCAACTGCCTTCACCGGGTCAACCTCGGTCACCGTGACTCTTGCACCGAGACCCTTCATTCTCATTGCTATGCCCCTGCCACAATAACCGTAGCCTGCAACAACAACATGCTTTCCCGCAATGAGGATGTTTGTGGCACTCATTATTCCGTCAAGGGTACTCTGCCCTGTTCCGTAGCGGTTATCAAAGAAATGCTTCATCTGTGCATCATTGATGTCAAACATTGGGAACTTGAGGGCGCCATCATTTTCCATGGCCTTAAGCCTCACGACTCCGGTGGTCGTTTCCTCGTTCCCCCCGATTACATTCTTCTGGAGGTCTTTTCTGTCAAGAAGGACGAGCTTGGTAAGGTCCCCGCCATCGTCTATTATCACGTTGGGCTCAAGGTCGAGCACCTTGTTGAGATATTCATAATACTCTTCCTCCGTCTCACCTTTTTTCGCGTAGACATCAACCTTGTAGTCGTTTCTCAAGGATTCCACAACGGAATCGTCAGTGCTTAGGGGGTTGCATGAAGCCATTTTGATTTCTGCCCCGCCCTCCTTGAGCAGGAGTGCCAGTATGCCGGTCTTCGCCTCAACGTGCAGGGCCATCCCGATCTTCACTCCCTTGAAGGGCTGCTCATCAACAAACCTTTTCCTTATCTCCGACACAACAGGCATATGCTCTCTTGCCCATTGTAGCCTCAAGTATCCTTTATTCATAGTTATACACCTGCTTTGTTGCACTACAGAATGTTGCCTGACAACACCCTGTACTGGCTGTTATATGCACTCCACTATTCCAGAATCATCTATATTATTTTGGATCATTTTGATGCTCTACTGGCTTGGATTTCAGGCTGGTTCCCACCGTTGGCCGCACAGGACAGCAGCGCAGTCACAGTCTCATGCCCCGGTTTCAGGTTAATATGCTGACTGGCAATGGAGATCAGTATTATCTTCAGTGAAGAAATCAGGAACCAGCCCAATGAAAATAAGCGATCTAGGATTCCCGGAAAATTTCATGGAACTGTTTGACAGGAACGATTTTGAACTCTACCCGCACCAGGAGGATGCAATCCTGAAATTCAGGAATGGAAGCAATGTGCTCGTATCAGTCCCAACCGCGTCAGGAAAGACCCTGATAGCCTATGCGGCAATCTATGAAATGTTCCGGAAGGGTCTGAGGTCAATGTACATGGTGCCACTCAGGGCTCTTGCATCTGAAAAGTACCAGGAACTGAAAAAGCTCGAAGCCCTTGGGTTGAAAGTCGGAATCTCCATAGGGGACTATGACAGTGGGCCGTCCATTCTCAACAGGTATGATGTTCTGGTCTGCACGTCGGAAAAAGCAGATTCCATGATCAGGCACGACCCGAGCATGCTTTACAATCTTGGCCTGATCGTTGCCGATGAGGTACATCTCGTAGGAGACCCAAACAGGGGGTCAAGGGTGGAGATGGTTCTGTCTTCGGCACTTCATCTGAACCCGGACATGTCAATAATGGCCCTTTCTGCCACGATATCAAACCATGAGGATGTCTCGGAATGGCTTAAGGCAGAGAAAGTTGTAAGCGACTTCAGGCCGGTGCCGCTCAAATATGGCATCCTGGCAAAGGGCACACTGGAGTTCATGGACGGGGAGACCGTTAAGCTGCACAAAGGGAATGAAGTGGTTGAGTCGGTAAGGCGCAGCATTGACGGTGGAGGCCAGGCACTGGTTTTTGTCAGCTCCAGGAAGAAGGCGGAGCAACTAGCGAGGGCGCTTTCCACATTTCTTGAGATAAGCCCGGACCCCGCAGTAAACGAGAGGGATCCATTCGCAGAGAGCGACAGGTATTCTGATGTTGTAAACGAGCTCATCGGCAAAGGAGTCTGCTTCCATCACGCGGGGCTGTCAACTGAGCAGAGGGGCAAGGTGGAAAAAGGATTCATCTCAAAGAAGCTGAAGGTTATAGTCGCGACTCCTACCCTGGCCGCTGGAATAAACCTTCCTGCAAGGACCGTAATAGTAAGGGACATAAGCAGATTCAGCGACGGATACAGCACATATCTTCCCAATATGGAAATCCAGCAGATGCTGGGAAGGGCAGGCCGGCCAAAATACGACAAGGAGGGTGAAGCACTCGTTTATGCAGGAACGGAACGTGCCCTGGAAAAGGCAAATGAGTACATGGACGGTGAAGTTGAACCCGTAAACTCAGCACTTGGAGAGTTCAAGTACCTTCCTTTCAACGTACTTGCACTGATGGCTACGGGCATAGCGACAAATGAGGATTCCATATTGAACTTCTTTCATAACACCCTGTTCGGGGTGCAGAACGACGTGGAGAGCCTCAGGCTTCCGGTGTCAGAAACCATGACTTTTCTCGAGGAAAACGAATTCATCAGGAAAAAACTGGGTTTATGGCAGGTATCCACTTTCGGGAAAATGGTCAGCGACCTGTACATAGATCCGAGGTCTGCAATAGTACTGAAAAAATATTTCGAGAAACCCCACAGCGAGGAGCTTGCACTTTACTATATCTGCAGGACTCCTGACATGATCCCGATGAGATACAGGAACGGAAACCTTCCGCTGATCGAGCACTTCATGGACCAGGCGGGGATAGAAGAATACGAGGAGGAGTCTCTTTCCGCCGCCCTCACAGCAATGGTTCTGAAGGACTGGATTGATGAACGAAGCATGAATGACATCACTGAGACTTACGATATTGGGCCCGGGGACCTCCAGATGAGGGTCAGTTCCGCGGAGTGGATATCATATTCCCTCTCAAGGCTGTCATCCCTCTATAAGGCTGAGATCAGGACATCCCTCGAGAGGCTGAACCTGAGGATAAAGGAAGGCGTAAGGGAGGATGTCATAGAACTCACCACCATTCCCGGGATAGGGAGGGTAAGGGGGAGAAGGCTGTATCAGAGCGGTTTCAACTCCATATATTCAGTTTCTACCGCCAGGGTCGAGCAAATCTCAAAGATCTTCGGATTCTCAGACCGGCTCTCCAGGGACACTATAAGGTATGCAAAAAGCGTGATTGAAAGGGCAAACAGATGAATTATCATTTACGGATTGACAAATCTCAGGGCAAGGAAGTCATAGGAATGCTGAGGAGACTCTCAGCCATGGATGACAACTATGATATAATGCGCACCGGGGAACATTTGCTTATACCTGTAGCTGAGGGAAAAGAATCCTCGGCCAGCGAATACGGGGAGCTTATCCTCCTCAATGGGAAGCCAAGTAGCAGAAAGCCACGGCCGGAAGGTATTAAGGGCAGCTATGACGTCATAGGAAGCATTGTTGTGATGAAGAAATCCAATGTCAGGGACCCTGTAAGCCTGTCTGAAAATTTGCTCATGAGGCCCGGTATAAGAAGCGTGTACCTGGACCATGGGGTGCAGGGGCCATTCAGGACAAGGAAACTTACTCTTCTTGCTGGCGAGGAATCCAGAACAACGCTTTACAGGGAAAACGGGATTGAACTGCTTGTTGACGTGGAGAAGGCATACTTCTCGCCGAGGCTTGCGACTGAAAGAATGCGTGTATCTGACAGCGTCAAGGATGGGGAGCTAATCATAGACCTCTTTGCAGGAATCGGCCCATTCTCTGTCCTCATAGCAAGAAACCACGAATGCAGAATAATTTCAATAGACCACAACCCGAGTGCCATCGGCCTCCTCAAGGAAAACATCAGGCGCAACAGGCTCAAGGGGACTGTAGAGCCTGTACTTGGGGATTCGGGTGCAGAGGTTGAAAAGTACACAGGCGTGGACAGGATCATAATGAACCTTCCCCACGGCGCTTTTCCATTTGTATCTAAAGCAATGAAGTCCCTGAAGCGAGGCGGGACAATAAATTTCTACGAGGTGAATACGGTCGCAGGCATAGCAGGGCGGATGTCTGAGTTGAGGGATATGGGGCTGACCCTGAAGTCCAAGAGAGAGGTCCACGGGTATTCCAGAGAGGAATACATGTATTCCCTGGAACTGGTCAAGGAGGTATGAGTGCATGGCCCTGCCTCCTCGATCAACCATCCTCTGCTGAGCAAACCGTTTGAGATTTATATAAATACGAATTCTCATTTCTGAAAACAGGAAATGGGAATTACGGAGAGAATCGGAACACTGGCTTCTGAAGTTTACGAGAAAGTCCTTATGGAGGAAATAAAGAAAAGCCCGCTTCCAGGACACCTTGGAATCATTACTGACGGCAACAGGAGATATGCCAGGCATGCAGGCATACCGGAGAATGAAGGCCATGTCAGGGGGAAAGACAAGTTGGAGGAAGTGCTTCAATGGTGCATGGACCTGGGCATAAGGATAGTTACGGTATACGCATTTTCCACTGAAAACTTCAACCGTGATTCAGGAGAGGTGGATTTTCTTTTCAGGATGATAAACGATGCATTCATTGACCTTCTCAACGATGAACGCATTTTCAGGAACAGGATCAACGTCAGGGTGATCGGCGATGTATCAAAACTCCCGGATTACCTCAGGGAAACAATAAAGCTGACGGAGGAAACAACGAAGAGGCATGACAAGTTCAGGTTCAACCTTGCGATCGGATACAGCGGAAGGGGAGAAATAATAAACGCTATAAGGGCAATTGCCGGGCTCGTAAAGGAAGGAAAGCTTGAGCCCGATGATATAGACGAGGAGAAGTTCAGGGAATATCTGTACGACGGATCACTGCCCGACCCGGATCTGATACTGAGAACCAGTGGTGAAGAACGCATTTCAAATTTTCTGCTTTGGCAGTCAGCCTATTCCGAACTCTACTTCTCAGATGTTAACTGGCCGGACCTGACAAGAATAGATTTTCTCAGGGCGATATCCGCCTATCAGGTCAGGAGCAGGAGGTTCGGGACCTAATTTGCTGGTCGCACTAGACGATACAGATTCCGTGGACGGGATGTGCACCACGTACCTGCCCACTGAGCTGATCAGGCGAACGGGCCTTGACGTTATCGGGTACCCAAGGCTCGTGAGGCTCAACCCCAACATCAGTTACAAGACGAGGGGAAATGGTGCAGTTGTTCTCAGGCTGGGGATGGGGAAAGGAAGGAAGTTTCCGGTTGGCAGAATCAGCGGAAAGCAGGTTTTCGGTTATGAAAGCCTGAAGGGCGAAGCTTCCAGGCAGGAACTCCTTGACATTTCCTCTGAAATTATAGGCGAGTTTGCCGTAATGGAGCAGGAAAGCACTAACCCTGGCCTGGTAGTTTCCGGCTCAAGGCCGCCGGAGAGTCTTTACCGTGAAGCCGTAAGTAAAGAAATTTCTGCTCAATATGTCGAGGATATTCTGATGGAGGCGGGCGCGAATTACAGGAAGTTCAAGAATGGACGGGGAGTAATCGGGGCATCCTCTGCAATGAGCTGGAGCCCGGGCAGAAGAACCTATGAGCTTCTTGTCTACCAGTACCCGAGGCCGGGAAGCGTCGACAGGGATTTGCAGCTTGAAGCAGCCGCGTTTATCGAGGAGCACTATCAGGAAACTTTCAATAACATTGACGTGAAAAACAGGCACGCTGCAATCTTCCCGTCAAACAGGACACCGGTTGTCTATGGCGTAAGGTCTGTAAACCCCGTAATCCTTCCGCAGATTGAGCAGGAATTGAGGACCCGTTACGGGATCGGGGGAACCAGTTACCTCATTTATGAAACAAACCAGGGAACAGACGATCACATCATCCACTCTCCAGACATAATCTGGGAGAAAGGCTCCTTCTCAATCACTGGCGAGGTGGTGGATACCCCGGTGCCGATCCAGGGGGGCCATTATTTCGCGCAAATGAAATGGAAAAAATCCAGGATAGGCCTCGCTGCATTCGAACCCACAAAGGAATTCAGGAGCGTTTTCAGGGAATTAAGGCCAGGTGACATAGTTGAGGCTACTGGCTCTCTATCAGAAGGGACGCTGAAAGTCGAGAAGATGCATGTCATTTCTGTATCAAGGTACTTCAAAAGGGTGCCACCCATGTGCCAGAACTGTGCCAGAAGGATGAAGACCCACGGCAGGAATGATTTCAGGTGCAAATCATGCGGTGGGAAGAAGATCACCCCGGAATACGCAGAGGAAGCCCGGAGCCTCCTGCCAGGAAAGTATGAGGTTCCTGTTTCCGCGAGGAGGCATCTCTCCATGCCGCTGAAGCTGGAAGAACACTTCGCACTGGCAGAGATGTCAGGAAGGAATGGTGGTCCCGCCTGATCTGCATAACAGGTGTTCCGGGAACCGGGAAGACCACAGTCTCCGGGATACTCGCCGTAATGGGGTATTCCGTTTGCGATGCCGCTGAGATTGCCGCCTCCAGTGGATGCCTGAAAGGCGGGGAAGTCGATATAGGATGCCTCCGGTCGAAGGGGCATTTTTCAGAGTGCGATGCAGTTCAATCCCATTTTTCCCATCTCCTTGACTGCACCATTGCAGTTATTCTTGAAACAGAAGCATCTGTTCTTGAACAGAGGATGGTAAGAAGGGGCTACAGCGGGGACAAGATCCGTGAGAATATTGACGCACAGCTCTCAGGAACCCTATACTACGAGGCTCTTGAACATTTACCATCAGGCAGGATACACGTTATCGACACAACTGACACAAAACCGGATTCAGTCGCGGATCAAATTTCCAGGCTTATAGAGTCAGATAGAAAAAAATAATTTACGGATACATCATGTGACAAGAATGGTACTCGACAGCTACAGGGGCAGATTCGATCTGCTGCTTGAGCCTATTTCCAAGTTTTTCCTTTCGGTAAATCCCAACGCAATTTCGGTTATTTCCGTTGTTCTTGCCGCTCTCACGGGCATTTTCTATTACTTCGGCTCTCCCGCGTTTCTTGCAGGCGCGTTTGTTGCCCTTATATTCTCCGCACTTTTTGACGCAGTGGACGGGAAAGTGGCCAGGATGAGAAACATGGCTTCCAGGAAGGGCGATCTGATAGATCACGTTCTGGACAGGTATGCCGACATTTTCATAATACTGGGAATGACTTTCAGCCCCTTCGGCAACATTACAATCGGGATGCTAGCAATCATCGGTGTAATACTTACAAGCTACATGGGAACGCAGGCCCAGGCTCTTGGGCTGAAGCGCAATTACTCAGGGGTCCTTGGGAGGGCCGACAGGCTCGTCATGATGCTGGTGGTGATCATCCTCCAGATATTCATCAGGGAAAGCTACCCGCTCCTCGGGATATCATTCACGGTGACTGTCATACTGCTGCTGTGGTTTGCAATAGGCGGAAACATAACTGCCCTGAAGCGGTTCAAGGACTCCCTCGATCAGGTCTGAGCCTGCAGGACATCAACTATTCCGACGAATTCCTCACAATATTTCCGTGCCGTTTCAGGAGACTTCGACTGCCCGTATATCCTTATTATGGGTTCAGTGCCGGAAGGGCGAATGAGTATCCAGCCATCCTCCCTGATTACTTTGAGCCCATCCGTAAAGTCTGCCTCCTCTACGGAGCTATGCTCCGCCAGCCTGTCGAGAAGCTCGGGCCACTCCAGCTTTAGCTCAGCCTGTCTCTTCACGATCGTGTAATCAGGAAGCCCGGAAATCAGGGCAGAGATTTTCTTCCCATTCTCCGCCATGAGGTTCAGCACAAGAGCAGCAGTCATGGCCCCGTCCCTGCAATACTGGTGCTTTCCGTAGATGACGCCTCCGTTCTCCTCACCGCCAATCATTGCCTTCTCGTCTATCATGGTCCTTGACACAACCGGTGCACCGACTTTAGTCCTGACAAGGACAGCACCTTTTTCTCTGCAGACTTCATCTATGGCATCGGAACTGCTCACAGGCGTTACAACCTTGTCGCCTTCGGAGATAACGCTGCTCACGACAAGATTCAGCGTCTTGTCCCCGTCGATAAACTTGCCCGTCTCGTCTATGAACACAGCCCTGTCAGCATCCCCGTCATGCGCTACGCCGATGTCAAAGCCGCCGGTTTTCATAAGTGACATTATGTCCTTCAGGTTCTCCGGCTTGGGTTCGGAATCCCTGGAAGAAAATCTCCCGTCCGGGTTGGCATTAAGCGTTACAAGGCTGCATCCCAGTTTTTCCATCAGCCTCGGGGTGCTGAAATATGAAGCACCGTTCCCTGAGTCAACGAGGACCCTGTATTTCTTTCTCCTGATCTTCTCAACATCAACCTGGCCCAGAATGGCGTCATGGTACTGGTCTATTGCACCGTTCCTCGGATATGCCCTTCCTATGCCTTCCCAAGGCACTTCACTGAAGTCCCTGGCATAGTATATCTTCTCAATCTTCTCCTCTTCAGCGCGGTCCAGTTCAGTCCCGTCGCTGTCTATGCATTTTATCCCGTTGAATCTTGGTGGGTTGTGCGATGCAGTTATTACGATGCCGTAAAGGCCCCTGGTCTTGCAGTAATACTGAAGTGCTGGAGTCGGGAGGATTCCCAGATCGATCACATCCGACCCTGATGAAAGTACCCCTGAAAGAACCGAAGAATAAACGAAATCGCCGGTGGATCTGGTGTCCCGGCCCATTACAATTGTGCCGGAAGAGAAGTGCTTCCCTATGCTTCTGCCAATCAGAGCACAGAATTCCGCTGTAAGATCAACATTGGGTATTCCCCTTATCCCGTTTGTCCCGAAAAGTCTCGGGTACTCTCCATCTCCGGCTTTTTCCATAAAGCCCTAACTTTGTAAAATATAATAATCTAGGTTCTCCAATCATGTCTTCTGCTTCTGCAGTCTGTACGTCCGCCCCCTCCACCTTATCTCCTCCATGCTGTTTGCAATCAGCAGGTTGATCAGGAAAAGGAATGGAAGCATGAGCGTGATAAGGAAGAGCATCGGGAAGATCTCCCTTGATCGCCTTGCGTTGTTGAACACACTCAGGAGAGTGGGTGTGAAAAGCAGGAGGAACAGTGGAGAATAGAAAGCAGAAAGCATTATTGCCGAAAGGAAAACAAGTATCTCTGATACGTATACTGTTACGCCATAGTGGAATACGCGCCTTGTTGCAGATATCGAGAGGGCGGTCTGCCTGTTTGCCCACTCAAAAAAGGTGCCAAAGTCATCCGGCGAGTTTATTGTAGGCTGTGCTCTCCGGGAATAGCTGATCTTGAGCCCTTTTTCCCTGCACACTGATGAAAGGGCCGTATCGTCCGAGACAGATTCCGAAAATTTCAGGAATGACCTCTCATCCACAAGGTCTTTCATGAACGCCAGAGAACCGCCCCAGCCGAACCTGGTCAGGTCTGACTCCATGAGGCTCTGGCCGACTATGCCCCACACAGCCTTGACCTTTGACCAGAATCCACCCACCGGATTAAAATACGGGAATGTTGTGGAAAGCCCGATTTTATTGTTCTTTAGCGGGGCTATGAGATACTTCAGCCAATCTTTGCTCACTGTTATGTCTGAATCGGTTATGACATACGCTTCATAGTCCGGATTCTGCTCTATGGCAGTGCTCAGTGCTTTTGTCTTGCCGCTGCAGTTTGTGCACTTGAAGGATGACACAATAACCGGAATGGAGAGTTCTCTCAGGATCTCAGCGCTCGGGTCATCCTCGCTGTCAACAACCGCAACAACATCATAGTTTTCGTAGCCCTGGTTCTTTATGGATTCCAGATTCTCTTTCAGAGAAAAATCAAGGCCCCTGCATGGCACCATGACAAGTGTTCTTGGGGCGAACTCCTCAGTAACGTCATCCTTCTGCTTCCTCGGGATGCCGATGAATATCAGCCCTATGGTAACCAGAATCAGGAGAATGACATAAAAGTCCCAGACGGGTGCAAGAATCTGATAAATCTGCATTTCAGGATTCAGTACAGGATAAGGCAGAAGAAAGTTTAGAGAAGGCTGACGTCTTCCGTGTCAATCTGCCCTACTCCCTTTACCCTGCTGATGTTGGCCTCAACCTTGTCGATCTTGCCCTCTTCGTCGGGGACAATGATTTCAAGCCTTATTGCTTTGAGGCCAAAGCCTATCTCCTGCAACTCTGACTTGTTGAGCTTGCATATATTCTTTATCTCGCCTTCTATCTGTGTCTTGAGGCTCTCCATGTCAAGATCAGAGTCTTCAGGCAATACTTTCAAGACAACTGCTACATCGCCCATTTCTAAACCCTCACGGCCCCGTAAACCCGCACTTGGAACACGTATACTGTGTAGAGTGTTCCCTGCAGTCCTTGCATCTTCCGATAGTCTCTTCCCCGCAACTGGGGCAGTCAAATATGGAATAGCCGCTTTCGACGAGCCCTATTCCACAGGATGTACAATTTTCCTTATATTCCATTTTGTTCATTTCTCCCTGATCTTTATCATTAAGGGAATTTCAATACCCCCAAGGATTAAAGGTACCAATGCTATATAGATAGCAAACGCAGAATAATGGGAGAATATATAATCGTTGTGTATTCTCCTTATTCCGGCTTAAAAGATGGTGTCGTCTATGAAAATTTCAGTGGTGTATTTCAGGAACCAGCAGGAAGTCATGAGCGATGTTGAAAGTTATTTTGTTGCCTCCAGGAACCCGTTTTATCTGGGCTTGATAATGAAGCCATCCGCAGGTGCCTGGGAGATTCTGAAATCCTCGTCTGAAACCAACATCAGGGTGGACGGCGGCGAGATTCTGCAGTTTGATATAGCCTACAAGATAGAGGTCGGCGAAAACACAATCTTTTTCGTTAAGCCCGCCGAGGGGAACGAAGTTCCGGCTGAAAAGCTGTTTCTGAAATCATAGGAACGGCCCGTTCAGGAAATTCATTACAAGTGCAACAGCCACTATGACTATGTAGATGTGCAGATCCCACTTGTATATCTTCTGCCCGTCGAAGGGAGGTATCGGTATGAGGTTGAAGAGGGCGAACCAGAGGTTCAGGCCCGCCATCCAGTACATGACACTGTACACGATCATGGTCGAGCTTGTAAGCGGGACGAAGAATAGCGCAGCATAGAGAAGTATTCCTATGCCTAGATTGGTGGCAGGTCCTGCCAGTGCGGTCTTGCCGATCTGGTCCTTCCTGAAGATGCCGCCTATGTTGACGGCCCCTGGAGCAGCGAATATAATGCCGAATATTGACGTGACAAGGATAAGGAGTATCCCGGGAAGCCACATCTTGAAGAAGGCTATTCCACCGAAGCTTCTTGCAACGAAGCGGTGTGCCATTTCATGCATGAGGAATGCGGTCAGAACTATGAGGAAACTGGCTATTGCTATTACTCCTACTGATCCTCCAAAAGCCTCCTTGTTGTATCTGTACAGGAGAAGTGTAAACGCAGCGGTAAGGACTACCACTGAAACTCCAATGTCCTTCACTTCTGCAGTCATATATCGAGGGACGGTCCTCAATCAGAATCCACCTTTCCTGTTCATGTCCTCCATGTATTTCATCAGGGATATTACTTCAAGGGCATCGGATATGCCTACATTAAGGTTAACCGCAACGTTTAATGGCTCGGCCCTGAGTTTATCCCTCAGGGCGATCCTGAGGAGCTTCATAAGGACATCGTCTTCAGTCTTCGGCTCTCTGACCACGCTGAGGCAGCGCTTAATGTAAATGTAAAGGTTCTTGGAGACAATCACATCCCTGCTTGGCAGGTTGTTGAATATTATGTTTATCTTTATGTCCCTGATGGACTCCACCCGCGTTTTCTTGGCTATCTCCTGGAAAACGTCCCTTGACAGTATCTCGTATTTTTCCTCATTTATTTCGGTGTAGTAATCCTCGGTATTGAGGAAATTGAAGACCTCCTCTATCTTCTCTATGGGGATTTCTGCCTTGTAAAGCGCCTCCTTCATGTCAAATATCTTCCCGGCCTTGTACTCGAGCTTGAGGAGCCTCCTGACGTAAATCAGTATTTCGCTGAATTCCCTTTTTGCCCTGATTTCCTCCAGCATCTCGCTGTTCAGGTCCCTGTCAACCAGGTTTCCCTCGAATTTGCCCAGGAGCTTCTCCGCCTCGTCGTACTCCTCAAGCGCAATATAGCTCCTTATGATAAACTGCACGGAGTTTCTGTCCACATAGTCACGGTTCGTCTCGAAGAATTTTGTGACTGATTCGTACTGCCTGTTCTCGAAATAGGTCCTCATGATCCTGTTCACGAGAAGCATGCTCTGGTCAAAACCGGTGCAGTTCTTCATGGAATTGAGCATAAGACCTATTGCCTCCCCGTCCTTCCCGAGCCTGACATAGACATCGGCCAGTGCGGCCACACTCTCAATATCGGAGGGGTAATTCTTCAGAAGGTTCTCAAGAATGTTTTCAGCCCCTTCGTAATCCTCAGCATCAATCATTTTCCTGGAAATCAGCTTTCCCAGGAACTGGTACCCCTCACTTCTGTAAGTCTTTATGAGTGCATCCCTGATAAGGCGGTTTTTCCAGAGTTTCTGCGCAATATAGGTGAGTGCCTCCTCCTCGCCATCCTTAATAATGTCTGAACTCTTCATCAGGCCAATTATGTCCTCAATCCTCCCCTGTTCATAGTAAAGCTTGATCTGCAGTATGCCGGGCTCAGACATGCGCTTGATTATTTTTGCAGCTTCCTCAAGTTTTCCTGTTTCAAGAAGGGTGTCCGCATAACTGGCAATTTCCGATGGGTCGAGCCCTTTTTTTATGGCGGATTCATAATATTCCAGGGCACCTTCAAAATCCCCTTCCAGATAGTACTCGTCACCTATCCAGAGGTCTATCGTTGCACTCTCATGCTCCCCACTGTTGGAGATCAGGAATGCAAGCCTCTCCTTCTTCATCCCCAGCCTCTCAAGCAGGTTGACATGCCTTCTTATGTCATCAAATCCCCTTTTCTTGCTGGTGACAACAAGCTCTGAGTACTTCAGCGCCTCCTCAAGCTCATTTTTCTGGACCAGGACATCCCTGATCAGCTTGTTCAACCAGAAATTGTCTATATTGAACGGCTTCAGGGACTCGACCATGCTTTCTCCCGCTGTGTAATCCCCTTTGGATATAACGTAGCTGTAAACTTCTTCAAAATTTATGTTCTGTATTACTCCCCTGTCCGCTAGCTTGACGAGTGATTCCCTGATCTCATCAACATCTTCCTCAGAAAGGAGTATCTCGGCCTCAAGTGTCAGGAACGATATGTTGGTAAGCCTTGCAAGGGCTTTTCTCACGCTCTTTCTTGCAGCACCCGTGTTCCCCTTCCTGAACTGAAGAATTGCATCATAATAGTAATAGAAAGGGTCAACAAGCTTGCTGTCGTAGGAACTGTCAAGGACGGCCCTTGCAGACTTGTTGTCCCCTATGTCGACCAGTGCGGAAACCACGGGATACATGAGCCTCGGGGAGTCACTGAGGCTCGCCTTGTTTTCCTGCCTGCCAGAATAGATGTTTCTTATGAGGTCAACAGTTTCAGATATTTCCTTGAAACCCGTAGTCGACAGGATGCGCTCAGCTTCGTCAGTAGAGGTTTTTTCCTTGAAGTTTATGCTTTCCATGCATACTATGTACCCGAGGGCATAAGATTTCGATGAAACGGCCAGATCGGAAGCTTTCCCCTCATAGGGTGGCTTGACACCGAGGATCTTGTTCAGCACTATCAGCATGCCAACACCATGGCCTTTTCTAGTACCTTCAATCATGCGCTTCAGGGACTCTATCTTCTCATCATCCCTCACAACATAGAAGATCGCATCCATGACATGTCCACTGTCAATGGTTTCGCTGTTCTGTGCAGTCAGTGAAAAGAACTCCTTGAACCTGTTCAGGTAAATGAAGCTAGCGGCCAGGCGGTCAAGGAACTCCTTCCTTACCTCTTCAACCATTACATCTTCATATTCATCTGCAAATCTCTTGTATTCTTCCTTGTCAAACAGATAATTGAATTTGATCTCCAGGGCATCCTTATTCAGCGTATCAAGTTCCAGAATCTCGAGGGATGTTGAATACGCCTTTGACTGATCGTTGATTATTCTCTCCAGCCAGAGCTTGTATCTCAGAAGTTCAAGGCTCTTCCCGAACCGCGAAGTCGCGCCGGTTATGTTCTTTGCTGCCTCATCGAACAGGGAAAGGTTTATCCTGGCATCAATAAGCATCAGATAGTCTGAAAGGTCATACTCAACAAGCTCGCCAAGCAGTCCAAGGTACTTGAGAGTGTTCTTGTAGTCTCCGGATTTGTAGTAAATGCTGGAAACCAGCCTTATTGCCTCACTGTCCTTGGGAAACGTTTCCACAAGTTCAGACAGGGCATCAGCTGCTTCACCCTCTCTCCTGAGCATTATGAGCATCCGCGCTTTCTGCAGCATAAGGTCTCTGTTCGCTCTATGGGTCGCCAGCCCCGATGTGGCAAAAAGGAGTGCCCGGGAATAATCGGATACAAGTTCGTGGGCCCCAACCACGTCGAGATAGTCTTTCAAGCTATCCACATCCGATGGGTCAATGTCTTTGAGGAGTTGTTCCAGCTTCCCTTTCTCTTTATGCTTTACATACAGCCTTGCAAGGTCGACCCTGTACCCAGGCTTCTCATTCGTGGTTACAATCAGTTCCAGGAGGCGAATCAGCTCCTCGTCCATGCTATTTTCCCGGTACTGTTCAATCAGCTGGGCATTTACCCCGTCATCCTGTTCCTTCTCCGTGTAGGACCGGAACAGTTCTTCATCGAACATCCCGCACTGTGCGTAATAAGTGACTACGGGCCCAAAAGTGCCTGATCTGATGGCACTCTTCTTCAGGACTTCCATAATTCCTGCCGAGCTGCAGAATTTCCTGTCGGATGTTACTCTTTCGATAATCTCCCCATATTTGTCCCTGTCCAGGAGGCTGACTATTTCATACTCCCCCACAATCGGGTTTTCAGGATCTATCGACTTGACCACTTCAAGAAGCTCATCCAGCTTTGACGAGCCTGATTTATAAATGTTTACGACAAGATATGATATAAGCTGTGAAGTTTCCTCGGTTGCCGCCTCCTTTATAATGTCGCGGTTCTCATTCACATACGAAATAAGTCCTGACAGTTTTGAGTCCCTTGACTCAGCATCGTCAGTATCCATTATTTCTTCGACGAACCCCACAAACCTTTTCAGGGATTTTTTGGCGCTGGAGGCGTCAATCATCCTACTGTAGTTTCTTGAAGCTATTTTATTCTTACTGTGGCTCCCTGTAGCTAGGTGAAACTACTGCAATCAGAGGGCCCCTGCGAGTATTGCGCCCGTGATCTGAAGCGTTCCGTATATAACAACTGCTACAATCCAGCTCATCATAACTGCGTGATGGACTCCGAATATCATCTTCCCGCCATCTGCAATCTTGAGTGCGAGGCCGGCTATTATGGAGTGCACGTAGAGGATGAGCGATATGAATATCTGTATCAGCAGTATCGAGTTTGCAGGCTGCCCCACGAAGATGCCGAAGTTGGTGAGTGTCGAGGTGCTGAAAGTTGTGAATATCTGGTTTATGATCTTGAGCACTCCGAATGATATCCCCAGGGCAAATGCAAGGCCGCCGGTGATTCCATACAGCACTCCTATGTAGCTCTGTGCCGCAGCATGCCTTCTTCTTCTCATTCTCACGACACGGTCAAAGTTTCTTGCAACAATGTCTCCGGCCATTTCTGCATCCGCACCAAGATCAATGCTCTCCACGAATGTTCCTGAGAAGACCTCTATAAGGTGCGATCCAGTGTCTGCGCTGAAATACTTCCACGCGGTTATGCTGTTTACCCTGTACTTCAGTCTCTTGTAAAGGTTCCTCACATCCTTGGTGAGTACGCCGAAGTCATGGAGGACTATTGCTTTCAGGGCATCGATCACAAGATTCCCCCTTGCCGATGCAGACCCCGAAAGCGATCTTATGAAGCTTCCGAACATATCGTCGTTCTTCGCAACTTTCCTTTCATATTTGGAGCCGAGATAGCTCGGATAAGCCAGCGGGGTCATGACGATGGGTATGATGAAATAAACCGGAAGAACCGAGAGAACTCCTGAGAGATATAGTCCCGCACCTATTCCTCCGGATCCAATCAGTGCAAATTTGTATATCCTCTCCAGTTTGAGCTGCACTTCCGATTTTATTCCAGTGTCGTGCCATACAGGGTCGTTGGGCAGAACTATCTTGATCCCGTATACAAGCATAGTTTCCCCAAGGGCAACTACCATCAGGCTCAGCACGAGGACTGTTATGACATTTATTGGAATCAGCACGGGCATTATCATGACAAATGTGATCAGGAATGCAAAGGCCAGTAGCATTGAAACGTAGAGGTCCTTGTAAAGCTCAAACGTGTAGAGGGCTGACTGGTATGCGGTCTCAAAATTGCTCATGACGGTGTTTGCCTCAGTCTTGACAAAGTCGTCAAAGTCCTGCCCGCTGTCGATAGCGTGTGCAAACCTTGAAAGAAAGTCTGCGAAAACATCGCTAGGGGTCTTCTCAGCAAGAAGCATGGAAGCCTCGGACAGACCCCTCTTCCAGTTCCGGACAAGGTTCACGATCTTCCCGAGATCTTCCCGGATCAGCCCCAGCTTGTCTTTCTTCGACAGTATATCCAGCTGCGTAATCCTGTTCGAATCGCTTGTGGCGAGGGTTGCAAAGGCTGTCACAAAAAATGGTATATTCGAGTTTATGTCGTTCTTCTTCGTATCTCTTTCAATGACCGGCTTGAGGAGTATCCCGAACAGGACTAGACCTGCCATTGCAGCTCCCACGAGAAGGTAAAGTATTCCTGTATACTCATAGGTCATCAGGAGAAACCCTGTTGCTCCGGCTGACCCTAGTATGAGGGTCACCTGCCTGCTCCTGAATTCTATCCCCGTAAACGGGCCTGTCCTCTTAGCTCCTCCATAATTATTGTCTGCCATATTATCATCCGAATATTGGTACGCCTATGTCCCCCTTGGTGTAGAACGTCTTTACGAGTTTGAACACATCATAGTATGAGTTGATGTTCTGGGTAACCATGTATTTGAGGATCCTTGCTCTCTTGAACAGCTCATCATAAATCATCTTCGGATCGGGAAGGCCGGCAGTCTGCCCGATTCTTTTCTCAAGGATGTAGCTGTTGTTCATTCCCCTGAATATGTGCCTGTCAGTTGTCGGGTCCCACTGGAAAACCTGTTTTGTGGAGACTCCGCCAAGCTCCTCGTAGTAGCCCTCTATCTCGTTAATGCTGGTTGTTCTCCTCAGGAACTTGCCGTTGACGTAAACCGCCTGCTGTATCAGTGCTATGTTGAGATTATCCATGAACGTCACTGGGATGTTGATCGGAACCCCGGTAAACCTCTGGATCATCTTCTTGACTGATGCTGCGTGGAAAGTGGCTATTACCGGATGTCCTGTCTGCATGGCCTGGAAAGCCATGGAACCCTCGGCACCTCTTATTTCACCCACGATAATGTAATTGGGCCTTGACCTTAATGCAGTCTTGAGAAGATCAAACAGGGTGACCCTGCTGTCCTCCGCACCTCTTTCCCTTGTAACCAGCTGTTGCCAGGCAGGATGCGGTGCCCTGACCTCAGGCGTGTCCTCGGCACTGAATATCTTGGACTCAGGCCTTATGAACGGAATCATGGCGTTTACCACCGTGGTCTTGCCACTTGCAGTCTCGCCGCAGACAAACACACTCTGGCCATATTCAAGTGCCAGCCAGAGATAAGCCCCCTCTTCTGCGGACATGGTGTTGAACTTTATCAGCTGTACTATACTAATCGGTATGTCCTGGAATTTCCTAATGGTGAAGCTGGGGCCCCTGGCAGACACGTCACTGCTATAGACAATCGAAAGCCTGGAACCGTCAGGAAGTGTGGCGTCCACGATCGGGTTTTTGTCACTGACAGGCCTCCCTACCCTTTCGCTCAGCCTCTTAGCATAGAGCGAAAGCCTGTCGTTGTCCCCAAAAGTTACCTCTGTCTGCATGGAATCAAGTATTTTATGGACTATGTACACATCCTTGGCGCCAATCCCGCTGATATCCTCTATATTCGGATCCCTTATAAGCGGCTCAAGTGGCCCAAGCCCGATGACTTCTTTCTTCAGGTTGTAAAGAAGCTTGTCGTAAAGTTCTGGAAGCACAGTTGCGGAGGTCCCTCTCACCTTGTTTGCCACTCCCACTGTCACCCTCTTGAAGAAAAGCTCTTCGAGATTCTGCTCAAGCACCTCCTCGTTATCAGGGGCCGGATAATCAGTTGCAAAGGCCAGGAGCATGTTGAGAATTTCCTCCATTACTATTACTTCATCAAACGTGAGCTTCGGCTCAATTGGCGTGTACAGTTTCGCCCCCTCGTCGTTAAGGTGTATGTGAATGAAAATGGGGTCGCCCACAGGATAGATGACATCTATGGATGACATGTCCCTAATCGAGTTGTCCGCTACTGAAACGAATTCAGGAGTCCTGCCCGTGGCATTCCTGTAGTTTTCGATGTATGCGTTCAGGTGCGGATTCCTGCTTAATGCCATTTCAAGGCTGTCTGATTTTATTATTTCAACCATTGGTTTCTTTCCTCCTTATGATACACTTGAGATCTCCACTATCAGGCCCCTTCCAGGCTCAATCCTGTACGATATTGACTGCTGGAAAGCTTTCATGGCCATCGGGAATTTTGTCAGCTCAATCACTCTCTTGCGCTCCCCTGCCAGCTCCTTTGACTTCAATGATATGACAGTGGTTGACAGCTGCTGTATCTTGAGCAGCATCTTGGGGTCGAAATCTGTCGGGTTTAACGTTATTATCACTATCCTTCCCTCGGAGAATTTTCTCAGCCTCGTGAGAAAATAGTCCACGTCGAAGTCGGTGAACATTATCGGAAGGAGCGAATCGATTATCAGTACCTGTTTCTGCTTCACCTTCTCATTCTCAAGAAGCTGATCGATCGTTGCCTTCCTGCTTCTTCTGAGCAGGAACACGCTCGTTATCAGTGACATCTGGTCAGACAGTATGTCGTTAAGCAGCGGATAGCCGAGCGACTCTGATTCTGATATGAATTCCCTGACTGGAAACTGGGATGAAATGTAGCATATGCTGGCACCATTCTGGATCAGGCCGTAGGCTAGACGCAGGGAAAGCATGCTCTTGCCTTCGCCGCTCTCACCCATTATTGACATGACCTGGCCGACGTATAGCCCGCCGCCCATTCTCTTGTCAAGTTCGTCACCTTCAATTCCGTAATCCAGATACATAGCCGATCCTCAATTCACCCGGAACACCATGCTATGGCCCAGCCCGTTGCTCAGCGTAACATCGAGTGTGTAATACCCCGGACTGAGGGTCAGGTTCGCGGTTATTGTCCCGACCTGGCCGGGCATCAGCATGCCGTTTCCTCCAAGGTCCTGGTATTCCACTTTGCTGCCCGAAAGCAGGGTTCCGTTGATCACGGTGGAAATAGTATTATTCGTGAAATAGAAGCTCTCGCTTCCGGTGTTCTTTATGTAGAACACATATCCGCTGTTGTAGGGTATGCTGGACGGGTCATTTATGATCTCAAACCCCGAATCTATCGTTGAAGACACAGTCTTTGAAGACTGGCTTATGCTCTGGGTAATATGGAGAGTCTGGCCCCCGAGAACTCCCACTACGGATGCGCTAATCACAAGAGTTGCTATGAAGAATATCAGTTCCGATGTTGCTAAAGATCCCATTAGGCTGTCACCTTCGCATATTTTTCATATCCTGTGCTGAACACTATTTCAACATCATAAGTTGAAGTTGAATTTACATTGAATGAGACGTTTCCCTTTCCCAGCGGGAACAGGTACTCGGCCGATGAATTGAACCCGGTCATTATCCCGTTTACCAGGATGTCTGTCGAGTTCATATTGAGCGTAACACTGCCTGTGTTTGTCATATTTATATATACCTTATACGCACTGGCATTTGCAGTGCTTTCATTCACCACATTATATCCTGTGATGTTTACGTTTGAATTGAGATAATCGTATCTCTGGTGGTCATACTGAACCCCTGAATTGTGAATTTCGAGATTCGATTGAACGAAACCGGAATATACCATTCCAAAAAAAATAAGGGTTGAACTGAGCAAAATTGCCGCAGCTGCAACGTAACTAAATCCCATACAGTTCGTCTACTCCTTTTTTGAGAAGTCTGAAATCTCTTTCAAGCCTCTCTATCAGGTCCCTGGATATCTCTCCACCGTTCAGCTTTTCAATGAAAAGCATCGTAACTATGTGGTCCTGTATTGTCGGCTTAATCTTGTACTCCTGTGCAGGAGCCATTATGCCCGTAATCTTTGTAAACTTGAACATCTGTTCTTTTGCATTGGGCGATATCCATCCGAGACTTTCGTAGTAGTCGAGTATGTCAAGAGTATTCTCTGCACCATAGTTGTCTAGCAGAAATTCCAGCCATCTCAAGGCAACCATCAATGACACTACATCATCTCCGACTGCTTCGAGCTTGTATCTTTTCTTGTAAGACCTAGGTTTTTCTGCTGTGGGTTCGGATAGTTCATCTTCTGAGTCGAATGCCGAGGGCTTCGGGCGTTTCCCCCCTCCGCTTGACAGCATGCTTTCGACATTGGATATTTCACGAAATATCTGGTCGACTTTACCCAGGAGCGAATTTTCTCTGCCCTCCATGTATTTTTTCTGAAGGTTGTTGAAAAGATTCTCAATATCTGTTTTTGAGAACTTAGTCGGTGAGTTGAGTATTTTCTGTCTCAGTTCTTCCACAACGAATTTAGGTATGGACTTGTCGATAGAATCCACTTTTGTCTGTAGAAATCCCTTAAGGGAATCGTTAATCATTTGATTCCTCCTGATCCATTTCGTCTAGTATTGAATCCATGTCTGGTGCTCCATACAACTCCTTGAGATCCTTGATTGCTGAGTTGACAAGGCTTCTGAGGTCTTCAACGTTTTCCCTAAGTGAGTCTGTGAGATCCTTGATCTCTTCTGGAGTCTGATCTATGAACGGATTGAACTCTTTCGAGACCATTTCATATAGTGAAACTACCATTTTTACATTCTCCTTTAGACCTTCTACGTCTTCTTTTACCTCAGATACGCTTCTTCTAGATGCTTCAAAGGACATATTCAGCCTGTTGACTTCATTCTCGATCGAAGTCAACCGCTGATTTATCCCTTCTATTATCTTCGTGTCAACTTGCGGTTGTGGAGGTGGACTGACGTTCGCTGGCTGTTGCTGAATAGGATTCTGTACGTTTGCTGTGGCCTCTTTTTTCCTTCTTCCAATCAATTTGTCAAAGAGACCCATTGTACTCACTGATTAAATAGGGGAATAATACAGCTTATTGCAGCTGTACTATTGCCTGTGTGAAAGACTCCGGTGCAGTGAACTGTATGACTCCCGGGTTACCGCTCGGTGGCGTGACTGAACCAGTTACACTTTGTCCCTGTGATATACCTGCGCCAAATACTGCTGTTACGTTGACTAGCAGCGCTACCTGGTCACCGTATGATACCACTGGGTATGTTCCCGACAGGGATGATGTTGGGTCTGCTATCGTCAGGACTGCAAAGTGATCACTTGCTCCGGCTGAATTGTTATCCAGTGCACTGAAGTATTTGCTCTGGAAAACATTGTTTGTTCCCTGTGCAGCACTGTGGTACCCGGCAACTGTGCTATTGTTGCCAATGTAGGTAAGTGATGCAGTCTGGCCCTTGTATGTCAGCTGGAGTGTGACGTTACCGAGGTTGACCGGCTGACTTCCGGATGTTTCTCCAATGTATATGGCTACCCACTTTATGCTACCTGCTGTAAACGCGGCGGTTTCGTTGTTGATCCCATAGATCGAAGACACCGACAGACCGGTTGATACCTGCTGCGTTGTCTGCTGACCTGTACTCGATGCTCTCTGCTGTAGTGTTCCAGCCGTGTGAATAAGGACAGTTGAAGCGACTGCAGCAACCAGTACCATTGCTATGAAAACAATGAGGGTACCGATTCCTGTATCTCCTCTGCTGTCCACCTTCAGGCTGAACAATTTCCCGAGCTTTTTAGCTCTTTTCATTACGGCTCTATTCAATTAGACACCTCAGGTTGTCGAAGCGTCTGGTTATTTATATCCATTTTTTGTATAATTTTTAATTTATAATACTGTATAGAATTATGTAGTGGCTCCTGCCTGTCCTTCAGCATGCTCTTGTGTAGGTATGTTCCACAGAGGCGCTGAAAAGCCGGTTTCTAGGGCACCACTCTTTTTGCCTATTGTTCGCCCTTTCCATATCGTTTCTCCACTTTTCCGGCCAGGTACCGATCTCTTAATTTCTGATAGGACTCGCCATTCTTCACTGCGTACTTTCTGACGGACTCATCCACTTTTTTTGTTGTTGCCGGTATCCCTGCCACGATTGAATTTTCCTCACTCTCGAAACCTTCTCTGACAACCGCCCCTGCTGCCACTACTGATCCGCTCCTTATGTGGGAGCCATTGAGGAGTATGGCACCCATGCCCACAATCACACTCTCTTCAACCTTGGCCCCATGAATTATCGCATTATGCCCGACAGAAACATTCCTTCCAATCACGGTAGGATGGTCTTTCTCCACATGAATCGTAACATTGTCCTGTATGTTTGAATCAGTTCCTATCGAGATATGATTCAGATCTCCTCTCAGCACTGAGTGGTCAAAAACAGATACACCGTCGGACAATTTCACTTCTCCGATCAGGACAGCCGTTTCGGCCAGGTAGACTTTCTTCCCAATTTCAATGACCATTGGCTATAGCATTGAATGGCTGTATTTATTAAATTCCAAAATAAATGCCTTTCAATATCTCCGGCCGGATGACGTAACTTTGCAGGCAACTCAAAAAGGTTTATATGTAAATTACAACTGTGTCAGACAAGGTTAAGTCCCGTTCTCTGAAACATTACTGTAATAATAGGAATCGGGAATTATTTGAGGGTTCAGGAAAATGTCAGTTCCTTACAGGGTTACCGTAAGAATCTCAGAAGAGACCATGGAGAAGCTTGAGCAACTCGTAGAGTCAATGCAGTTCGAGAACATTTCTGAGATTATCCGAAAATCAATCGACGAGTTCATTGAAAGGAACTACAAAGGTGGGAAGGCAAGCAAGGTGAACGTAATGATCCCACAGAAGATCCTCAGTGATCTTGAAAAGGATGTTGAAAGCGGATCTGCAATCTCACTCGACGATCTTATCCGCATAGTTTTAAGAGATTACACCCTGAAGAGGCTTAACGATGAGATTGATGAGATCTCAAAGCAGGAAAACATTAAATAAACAGCTAATCTCATTGACTTCAGATCATGGTAGTCATAAAGGACACAAAATCCTCTCTGGTAAAGAATTATGGAAAAAGTTTCATCAAAAACCTCACTGAGTTTTCAGAGGTTATCGGTTACACTATAGAGGAAGACGGCAACGAGCTGAAGGTTGAATTCAACCCGGACCGGCCTGATCTGTTCTCATTCCCGGCCCTGCGGGAAGCTATGAAATGCTTCTATGACAGAGACTACTGGATTAATCGGGAAAGTTCAATCTCTGAAGTCGAATTTAGAATTTCTGGCAATGTCAGGAAAATCAGGAAATATGCGATTGCGTTTATTGCAAGCGGAAGGCCGATTGAAGGCAGCCTTGAAGGACTGATCGACTACCAGGAAAGAATACACGACAACCTGGGCAAGAATAGAGTCAAGGTCTCCATAGGGCTTCATGATCTGGACAAGCTAAAACCCCCGTTTGAGTACAGGGCGGTGAAAAGTGACAGCATCGAATTTACTACTTATGACGGCACTGTAACAGGAACTGCAAAGCGTATCCTGAAGGAGCATCCCAAAGGAGTCGAGTTCGGCAAGCTTATTGAATCGGATACTGAAGTGCCAGTGATACTGGACAGCGATGGCGGCGTGCTTTCAATGCCACCCGTTATAAACGGCTTGAAATCAAAGGTGGATGAAAAAACCAGGAGATTTTTTGTTGACATAACAGGAAATGACAGAAAAGCGGCCAGGGATGCATATTTCCTATTGCTTTATGAATTCCAGAATATCGGTTATACAGTTTACCCCGCTAGTGTTACAGGAGGCGCATTCACCGAAATCGGAGCAGATGGTTATGACGGAAGGGAGATCAACCTTTCCAGTGATGAAATGAAAAGGATCACGGGAATGGATCCGTCACAGAAAAATACCATTGAACTACTCAGGAGAATGGGATACATGGCTGAGCCATCTTCGGCTTGGATAAGCGTCAAGGTACCTGGAAACAGGGTCGACGTAATGGGGCAGGTGGATGTGATAGAGGACGTAGTCAAGGCTTACGGCCTTTCAAGGATCCGGGAGAAAAAGATGGACCTCCCCCTGATCGGAACCCCGAACAGGTCAAACGATTTTTCATCCCTTTTGAGGGACGCAATGATAGGCATAGGCCTCCAGGAAGTAAGGACATTCGTCGTATCATCGTCATCCCATTACAGGCATTTCCAATACGTGGGAGGCATTGAGATTCGCAACCCAAAGAGCCTTGATTACTCTGTTATAAGGGACAGGCTTCACATAAACATCCTTGAGCTGCTGCGCATAAACAAGAGAAGGCCCCTCCCGCACAGAGTTTTTGAGATTGGGGAGGTTTACAGCAACGGTGAACAGGAAACTCGTTTCTGTGCCGTGATAATGGACTCTAAAGCGTCCTATTCCTCAATAAAGCAGGTTCTTGATTATGCTGCAACAAGACTTGGCATCGGTTCCATTGAGATCAGACAGAAGAAGCAGGAAGGATTTATAGAGGGAAGGGCAGGCAGCATTTTCTTCAACGGGAAGCCAGTGGGGATAATTGGGGAAGTGGACCCTGATGTCCTGGTGAGGTATGATTTGAATGCCCCGGTAGCAGCGCTTGAGCTTAATCTGCTCGAAGTGGAAATGCTTTTGCAGTAGCCACTAAAGAAGCATTTCTTTCAATCGTTCCGATGAGACAGGGATTCCAACGTCTATCATGTACTTTCTGAGCATAGCCAAATCCAATCTGTCCGAAAACTCATAGGATTTGAGGGATTCCAGGAGTTCTTCAGGGTTGTACCCCGTGGCATCAGAAATTACGCCAATGCCATAATCAAGGTCAGGTTCTCCCATTTTCTCAAGGAATTCATGATATCCTCTTGAAATCACCCTTACAAGTTCTCCTTCAGACTCCAGGAAGTTTCTGCTCACCCCGATGGAGCAGCACGGGTTGAGAAAGGATTTTTCTCCACTATCCGACACCTCCTCAATTCCAGGGTGATTCCTTGCATCGGAAAGGAACGGCTCCCAGATTGCCATATATTCGAAAGAGCCAGCCAGAAATTCATCTTTCGCCTTTCCCGGGTCAGTAAAGAAATGTATCTTTGCCCCTTTCTCCTTAACCAATTCCCTGGACATCAGCGCCATGGTAGAGGATTCAGAAGTTGCCAGCAGGTTATTGTTTACTGCACTGTTGGATAAAACGGCCGACCCGCCGCTACCTACTGCAGAAATTATGACCTCTTTCTTATTGGTAAGTGAAAACAGGACGTGGGTGAATGTCGGGGCAACCCCTATCTCAAGGGTGTATTCATGCAATGAGGATATCAGATCAGGCGCACTTCCAAAAACCCTAACCTTTATCTTTTGATTCTTTCCTTCCATGGACTTCCATATGGAACTCAGAAACGGGACGTATTCCGAGGACATCAATATCCCAACCCGTACAAGGCCTTCAATGTGCCCTGGATATTGCTCAGTAAGCCAGACCCTTTTTGAAGCCTTTCCTTCCCTCTTGCGTAATATAATACCTCCCCGTTCAAGTGAGGCGAGTGTTTCTGATACGTGAGACCTTGAATAATTGAGGGCAGAGTAAATCTCATTCTGCCTTAAGCCTCCGGGTCCTCTTGACTCTAGTTCCCTTAACAGTTCAGACCTGAGGTTTCCCATCTTATTTATATACCGAAGACCCTTATGAACTAGAGTCCCCTGAACGGCATTCAACATGCAGAGGTTAAAAGCGACATTGTCAAAATTTAGTTGACTCCACTCAGCCCTCATCTTAAAAGCGGAAAAAATTTAAGTCAATATTCATACAGGATACTGTATAAAGAAATGCACCTTTTGGAAACCAGAGGCGTTGGAGATATTGTTGGTCTGCTTGAAATCCTGGAGGATGTCGGCAAGTCTGTGGATATTGCTCGGCTTGACGACTCACTCGATGAGGAGAGAAGCACGCTCATGAACCTTTTGAATGATGCTGATGCTCTTGGCCTCCTTGACATCGTGAATGGTGACATTCACCTCACAGGACTTGGAAAAGAATTTCTGAAGGCCAACATTGACGGAAGGAAAGAGATTTTGAAGAGGCAGGTCAGCAACGTTGAACCGTTCAACTCCCTAATGAGGGATTTCAGAAGCAGGGAAGTTCCTGAAATGTCCAAGGAGGAACTTGAGGATTTTATCCGCTCAAATTTTCCTTCAGAGGATGATGTGAACACATTTAACCTCATTATTGGATGGGGAAGATACACGAGATTGCTTGATTATGACAGCGATGATGAAGTAATAACACTGCTCTGATCCATACAGCCGGTGCGAAATCTGCACCGGAGCATACTATGCTCTTTCTTTCAAATTAGCTTTTTATATGAAGATTCTATTAGAGCACCCTAGGTAGTATACTGATGGATCAAACAGGCGAACACCGTGAATCTAAGCTTTCAGTTTTCAGAACTCGCCCAGAGTTTACCGCTCTATTAATATTGGTGAGTTTCTATGTATTTATCTCAAACTTCTTTGCATGGGACCAGGCATGGGTCGGACTCGCCTTCAACACCTCAGGAGGAAGTGACCCATATTACAATTACAGGGTAATTGAATATATTCTGACATACCACCACCAGTTGCTATTCGATCCTTCTCTTAATTATCCGATTGGGGCAAACAACCCCAGGCCACCTTTCTTCCACTGGTTCACAGTGCTTATAGCTGTGCTCATATCCCCGGCAGTGGGCGGTGTTAACCTTGGCGCATACTACTTCTTCAATGAGCTTGATGCGCTGTTCGGAGCACTTCTTATCATACCAGTTTACCTCATAACCAACGAGGTTTTCGGCAAGAAGGCGGGAATAATAGCAGCAACCCTCTACACATTAATGCCCAGCAACCTGTCTGCGGGAATACTGACAGACGGAAGGATGCACACTCCAGAGTTGCTATTTGCATTCTTTGCAGTTTATTTCTTCCAGAGAGGAATAGGCACAATATCCAAGACAAGAGTAATTGAAAATCTCTATGGAATCAGGAGTTACATTCCTTCTCTTGTTGAATACATGAGGCGGAACAGGCTGGCCACGATATATGCACTGTTAAGCGCAACATCGCTAGGGGGGCTTATCCTTTCGTGGCAGGGGTATCCATACATCGAGGTAATCATACTGCTCTATGTAGTTGTCCAGCTGGTCATAAATATTATAATGAAAGTCCCGACCGGTCATCTGACATACCTCACAATAATATTCATCCTGTTCGGATTTCTCGTTGGGGCATACCCGTATTACGCGCTGGGCTACGGATATTTCCATCTGTGGCTCCTCGACCCCCTCTACATGGGTCTTATCGTGATAAGCCTCGCACTGGTATTCAACATTTTTGGAAGAAGGCCGTGGATCATAACAATCCCTTCAATCGTAGTAGTGGCCATCATCGGGCTTGTTGTTATCGGACAGCTCGCACCGGGAATACTCCATGAAATTATATCCGGGCAGGGATACTTCGTAAAAAGTCGTCTGTATACCACGATTGGTGAGGCACAGGCACCTCAGCTTGGACAATACATCAGCGGATTCGGGGCTGCCCAGTTCATCCTTGGGATGGCAGGGGTCGGCTTCATCATATACAGGTACTTCAAGGACAAGAAAGAATCTCATCTGTTCCTGCTGGTTTTCTCGATTGTATCGATCTATATGAGCTTCGCAGCTGCAAGGTTCAACATCACTGCAGCTCCGGCTTATGCAGCACTTGGGGCAGGAGTCCTCGTTTACTTCGCTGAAACTTCCAAGTTTACCGAAATCAAGAAAAGAAGGGTCAGCACACAGGTCTCGGTTACCAAGTCCATAAAAGGAAATATTAACTGGATGCACGCTTTGACATCCGTTCTTATCGTGCTCCTGATGATCATACCTGCCGGTTTTGCAATGGTTTCTGCGGCAGTGCCAGCAAACACTGCAACATCAGTTGACAGTCAGATAATCAAAACAATCCCTCCAGCCCTGAGGTTCGGCAATACTTCACAGGGGCCACAGTTTGTCGGCGGGTCCGGATTTTATATCGTGAATACGTCCCAGCCGCTATCAAAGTCCTTGCAATGGCTTTCCACACAAGACACAAATATACCTCAGAACCAACGGCCCGCTTATGTTTCATGGTGGGATTACGGTTTCCAGGAGATATATCAGGGACAGCATCCTGCAGTCGCGGATGATTTCCAGCAAGGTTACCAAGTAGCAGGGCAGATACTTCTTGCACAGAATCAGAGCCAGATCGTATCACTTTTCATCTCCAGAGTTATCCAGGCAGATTATAACCACAACGGCAATTCCTTCACCACAGGCGTAAATAAGACCATGTCGCTGTATTTCGGTCACCAGGAGGAATTGCTCATTAATAATATAATAAAGAATCCTGCCCAGTACAAAACCTGGATTTCGGACAACTCATCGGTTTATGGCAGCTTCATAAAGGGCATTTCAAACGCAAATGCATATTATGCACTTGTTAAGGGGCAACTGGCATCCAAGTATCCGCTTTCAACAATAGTCAACGCGTACAGTGCGCTGGAAGCTGATACAGGAAACTCAATAAAATATATCCAGATAGACAGCGGACAGCTTTTCCCGCTATCCGGCCAGAACACTGGGATTTTCTATGCTCCAGCTTACCTTACTGATACCCCTTCATACGCATCAGCATCGGGGCAGATTGTTCCGACCAATTACTACCAGATATACGCACAAACTGCAAATGGAACCTTCCCGCTTAACCAGCTACCTCCGGGTCTCCAGCCACTCAACTACAGTATCGTTTACACTCCTCAGTTCTACAACACTAGCATTTACAGGCTCACCATGGGATATTCCCCCAACGTGGCGGGCGGGGTGAACGGTATACCGGGAGTAACGTTCGGCCAGTCAAAATACCAGGTCATGCCGGCATGGAACATGAGCCACTTTGTAGTCACATATGAGGGCATTCCATGGAACCCGTATTCCAATTATCAGGCACATCCGAATGCCTGGAAACTCATACCTCTCCAGCAGGCCTACACATACAGGCAGGAAGGGAAAGGGGTCGCAGAAATATTTCCACCTCCAAACCAGTTGCTATCGGGTGGAACCCCAATAGTCTCATACTACCCCGGAGCAAACATAACCGGCAAGATCACCCTGCCTAACGGACAGCCTGCCCCCGGGATGAGGGTAACTGTCTTCGATCAGTATGGAATACCTCACCAGACCACAGTAACAAACAAGAATGGGTACTACAGTCTCGTTGGACTGCCCGGTAACGACACTGTCGCAATTACTACAGGCTCATTCAACAGCCTGTTCATGCTCGGCAAGACGTCGATAACCGACATAAAAGTGAAGGTTAGTGAGAACCAGGCAAACAGGGTTGTTACAGGCTATAATCAGACGACAGGCCTTCCAAGCTATGTGATAGAAAAGAACTACGTGCTTAAGAACAACAGCGTTTCTGGTTATGTTAGAAACGAATTCCAGAACACGACCGAACAGAAGAACGTAAAAGTGTTCTCCCAGCCCCTGGTGCAGTCCGGGTCAGTGGAGCTGCACAACCAAACCTTCAATGTGTCGTATTCACTTAAGATACAAAACGGGCAGTACTCTGCAAATAACCTTCTTCCACTGTCCTATGAGGCTTCGGTTATCGATGGAGGCAAGCTGTACACAAATGTCTCTTATGTGAACATCTCAAACGGTGCGTCACAGGTAAATGACATCTTTGTGCACTTCAACACGCTGTTCCTTAATGTAACAGGCGCTGGCGGATCGAAACTGCCGGATTACACGGTCAAAGCCGAAGGATCATCGGGCATGGTAACAGAGAATGTGACAAACAGCACAGGACAGGCAATTTTATGGGTTACACCCGGAAATTACACACTGTATGCATACAACAACAATTCTGTTAGTGCCCTTTCTCACATCACGTTCAATGCTTGGGGCATGAACACATCGTTGAATCTTACACCAAAAGTATCAGCCACAGTGAACGGTCAGGTCAAGGGTGCTGCGGCTGGAACAACAGTCAAGTTCATGGAAAACGGCATCTACAGCCAGTACTACGAGGTAAAAACAACCGCCAACGGATTCTACAGTGAAAGGCTGCCGTATGGCACTTATACTGAATACGTTCAATCAGGCGGTTCGGTTGCTTTAAGTACTTTCACACTTACCTCGCAGATCTGGGAGAACATGACTCTGCAGAAAGCAAGCTACCTTTCAATTGGCTCAACGTTGAAGAACGTAAACCTGTATCGGGGATTCTACCAGGTCTTGAGCTCCGACGGAATGCTCCAGTTCAACTTCACCAGGCAGGTAACAGCAACTGTGGCTCTTCCAGCACAGAGCTATAGCATTGCGGGTGTTTCATCATATCTCGGGAATCCCTACTCCGCGTTCAGGCACGTTTACCTTGCGTCAAACCAGACAGTTAATCTGACCCTTGCCATAAACCAGGATACCTCGGTGTTCGTATACAACAAGGCAGTAGCAGGTGGCTATAATGCACAGTCAGCAGTTGATACCGGGATATTGACACTCTATCAGTCCAATATACCAGTAATGTACACGACTGTTGGAAAGCAGGGTTACGCTCAGCTGGATTACGTGCAGAACAATGCGTCTCAGTTCTATGTAACATACGCTTCCCCATTCTATTCGGCGCCGCAGTCCGGTGTCACCGGGAGTTCCCTGTATCTTCCGGTCACACCGAACAACAGCCCATTGCACATATCCTTTGCAACTGCCCCTGGCAATCCGGTTGTCAACGGAGTCCTCCAGCTTTACGGCACGCGTGACTATAACCTGACTATCAGCAACAATTATGCATCAGGGAACATAGTTCCCGGAATATACTACGGCAAGATCACCTCAACCACGTTGCAGGCGGCTCCTGCCAATCCAGTGTACATTGTGACAACCGCAGGAAACACATACGTTTCGCCGGTCAAGCAGTATGCCGCCGTGTCCGTCAATGGGGCAGCGAGCATTTCGCTATTCAATTCAGCAGGGCAACATGTTGCTGACAATTCCAGGGTGCTTCTTGGAGTGTATACTGTTTATGCAACAAATGGTTCGAAAGTCTATCAGGACCTGGTCAACATAACCGGCAACAGGGATCTTGCATTCAATTACCAGCAGGGCTACCAACTCAACCTGACAAACTCACTTTCACTCAGTGGGGGATATTACCTGGTCAAGACTGGAAATATGGTGGTAAATCTTACAAAGGGGGCGTGGATCCTTACCGCAACTGATTATCAGGTTTATTACAAGAACATGTATTCAAACAGCACGGGGTCATACTATCTTTCAGGCAGTTCTTCACTGTCTCTTACGGCAAACAGGAATCTCAACGTGAGTGTTTCCTCCACGGAAGCTTATACGGGAATCTATGGAAAGGCCACATTCGGCGGACAACCCTCCCCATACACTCTGGTAATGCTGCTTAACTCTGAAGGAAAAGTTGCGGATCAAGCGAGAACCAACTCTACAGGGTACTTCAACATCACCGTGCCTCATGGAACCTACACGGTTTACGCTATAAATAACCAGTCGTCACAGGCATATTTCGCAAGCGAGACCGTCAAGCCCTTCTCTGGTTATAACGAATACAACATTTCCATGGAAAACGGGTACAAGACATATGTGTCTGTAAACCTGAAAACACAGTTGCTTCAAACAAATGTCACGATATCGATTGGTTCCCAGAAGCTTCTGGTGAATTCCACTGCGGGACCATTCCTGCTGCCGATTGGCAATTTCACCTTCTCTGCGAGCCAGACCGAATCTCAGGCCATATACAATGGGACGACAATACAGGTGACTTACGGAACCAACTATACTGCTTATATCCACAAAAACAGCTATGTGACTGTAACTCTTGAAAAATCAGAAGTATACAGCTTTGTAATCACCCAGACAACCCAGACTCCAAATATCGGGGGTAACGGGACGTTCGACGCCGGGGTAAGCATACTCAATTCCGGAAACAGCGCAGTAAACGTGACACTTTCATCCGGTTCAGGGCAGTGGTCCATGGTTTTCAACAGAACTTCTATGGAAATACAACCCGGCCAGATAATGAATGTCTCCGTTAATGTTACAGGGCAGCACAACCCACCTGCCGGACTTAACCGGATACCTGTGGTGCTTTCATACAACGGCCAGACAACGAATGGGTACATCAATGCGAACGTTGTCGGCGTATCTGGTTTCAGTGCTTCACAGACAGCTAGCCTGGCAATCCCCAACGGCACCAAGGTCTGGGTTCCAGTTGTATTGAAGAATACAGGGAATGAGGCAATAAAGGTAAATTTCTCCATCCCGCAGAGTTCCCTTACCACACTCTCGGAATATAACTGGAAAGCTACCTTCTATGCAGCCTCACAGGTGGGAAACAGCGTCACAATACCCTACAACACAAGTATTACTGTATTTGTAGTCATGACGCCAACAGGCAGTGGCCAGGCCCAGGCAGTATCCTTTGACACATACTTCAACTCGACGGCTGTAAATCACAAGGTAACTGTATCCTCTTCTGTGCCTGTAATATCCTCTCTATCTCCATACCCAAAAGGGCAGGGAATCATGAGCAATTACACCGGAAATCCTTTCGGAAGCCTTGAGATAGGCCTTATAATGATAGCGGTGATAGTAGTCGCTGGCCTGATTGCTTCAGGAGTCAGATCAAGGAACAGGGGTAAAAGATAATGAAAAAGGCACTAATACTCTCACTAATCCTATTATTGGTTTCATCGGGATCAGTCGCGGCAGTGGCATCTGCTGCACCAACTTCCAATAGCGTATACAATACCCAGGTCAACGTCCCGTTTTACGTATACGGCGGCCAGACCTTCACAATGTACGTGAATAACACATACGGATTCAGCAACTACACTGTTACAGTCTACTTTTCGGGAGAGAACATGACCGGGTTTTCTCCAACAAACACCTACCACAACTTCTCGGTGTCAAACCCGGATTTCAGCGTGAAGATAAAAGCACCTCAGGAGAGCCAGCAGTTGACATTCCTTGTAAAAACAACAGCATCTTCATCATCAGGGGTACACAGGTCCAGTTCAACATATGTGGTGAACGTGATACAGCCGATATACCTTCACGCAGCTATAACCAACAAGAACACTGTTTCAATGTATAATGTCACGGTGAACTTCTATGTTGACAACACCTATATTGCCAGCAAGACCGTAGCCGCGGTAGGCCCCGGCCAGACAGTCATCGTCAACTATACCTGGCTTGCACCTTACATTACAAATGGTGACCACACATTGAAGGCCGAAGTCAACAACACAATGCTTTCAATAAACGGAGGGGGCAATTCTGCAACGACTCATTTCTATTATGGCCAGCCGCCTAACTACAACTGGATATACTACATAGTCGCAGTAGTTGGAGTATTCATGTTTGTCATGGCAATGGGTGCCGGAAGAAGACCCAGAGTCGGCGAGAGAAGGCCCAAATGGAGAAAGTAACAGGATCTTAAAATTACCTGATGACGCTAAGAAGCGTCGTGAATTCTTTTTCATAAACCGTTTTTCTGCTGAATTTCTCATTGAACTTTACATCAAATACACCGTTCAACTGGGCAATTCTGGCAGCAGAAAGGGCATTGTCGTGAACCTTATGCGGTGTGCTCGTGTTCTTCTCGTCAACCACAAGAATCGATATACCCAGTTTCTCAATTGATTTTATGATCTCATTCCTGTTGGGGGCGTCCCCATCCCCAATCTTGACCATGATCTCCCTGTAAAAGTATCCGGAGGAGATGTCGTGCACTTCCTTTCTCACCTTTCTCGTGCTTGAGCATTCATAAGCTTCCAGGAGAACTCCGTCGGCAAGGACTGCGATTCCCGGCTTTGGGCCGGGGTCTATCCCTATGACCAGGCTCTTGAACTGGGTCTTGTTCATCAGTCTCGGCAGAGCCATTCTTATTCCGCTTGTCGGGTTTTCGGCCTTTATCTGGTTAGGAAGGTCATATTCATCATTCACTGAACTCAGAATAACAGAAACGTCCCGGGGAACATTGTCGGGTGACTCAATGCTTGTAAAAGGCAGATTCCAGCTTCTCAGGTCTTTAATAACATCGTGGTAGAACTTGAAGTCAAGTGTAAATATGCCTATACGGCTCATTCAAGTTGAAATAAGTTGTTACTTTATATCTTTTTTGTTTGCACTTTCGTTCCAGTTAGCTGTTCGCCTACCATTTTGTTTACCAGAGTGACAAACTGCTTCTCAGAACCTCTTGGAATAACGGCACCTGCTGCAATATCATGCCCTCCGCCGTTTCCGCCTACTTCGCGGCTGCACTCCTTCATGATCACGGAGAGGTTCAGACCTTTGGCAACCATTTTTCGCGTACCCCTCCCCGAAACCTTGGTGTTCTCGGTATTGACACTGAATCCAACTAGCGGCTTTTCCTGGTCCAGAAGGTACAGCATCATTATCCCACTTATTGAGCCCGCCATTTCAGATTCGGGGGCATAGAAGTACCTGACATTGCTTTCATTATACGTGTCCTTGAGTGCGCGATAGATGTAGTCTATGAGTTTTGTCTTGAATATTTTCCAGTTTGAAATCAGCTCTTCCTTGACAGAGTCATCACCAAGGAAATACTGGACAGAGAGTGAATTCATGCCCATCTTGCTGTTTCCGTCGACGATGCTGCTTATCTCTTTTGACGTGAACTCTGTGCCCTTGAAGGAGACTATATCCGACTCCAGGTATTTCAGGGCCTCAGTTCCCACTTTCTGTGAGAGCATCCTAATCGCAAGGTTTGCTGCGAGCTCACGTTTCTGGTCTTCCGTTACGTCAATGAATTTCTTTGCTGGGTCTATGCCCAGGTCAGAAAGGAATTTCCTGACATTTTCGGGATAGCCGGAAAGATCCAGGAAGAAAGGGTCTGTTGAGTATGTTATCGAATCCAGAAGATTCTGGCCCTCGAAGTTCAGCATCCTGGTGCTGGTTGCACCCTTGCCGTAAACGTCCATTATCTTCCTGTTCAGGCCTTCAAGACCGCCAATGTCCTGCTTGTCTGCTATAACACCCGAAAGAAAGAATGGCAGCAGGTCTTTGTTGTCCTCATCGATGGCCAGCGCCATAAGGTAAGCCATTGTTGCACCGCAAGCCTCCCTCGTTCCATCAACGCCATAGTCGCGTGCATTGATGTTGAGGCAGGCGACGGTTGATTTTGTGTAGAAATGGTGATCCAGGATTACCACATTCCCGAAATCTGAAATGTACTGGGCCTGATCCGATCCTGCGTCCACTATAACCGTGAAAACATCTTTCTCTTCTTCCAGACGTTTCCTGAAGCTATCGCCGTCAAGGCTTTTTATGTATCCCAGATGGTATTTTATTCCTTTTCTCTCAAGGGCAGTTGCAAGTATTATGGCAGCGCTCGTGCCGTCACCGTCATAATGTGCCAGCACTCTTACATAATCGTTCGAAAGAATAAGTTTTGACCCTCTTGTGAGGGCCTCTTGAAAATTCTCGTCAACCACTTCGCTGAGCATTTCTATTTGATTACTCTGCCAAGTTTCCACTCTGCCGGAAGCACTCCCTTCCTCTTGTAATACCTTACAAGCCTCAGGATCTTTGCCATGATGAGGGCACCGTTTCTGGCATTTGCGGTATCTTTGCTGTTGAGCTGATTGTGCCTCTTGACTCTCTGGTACCTGGATATCAGGTTGTTGAGGTCTTCTGGTATGTTTTCAGCCAAACCCTCTGACCCAAGCAGGACACCAAGCTTCTGGTTGAACATGACCTTGGTGCTGGGTATTCCGTACTGGTCCCTGAGCCTTATCCCTATAAGGGATTTGGAAAGCCCCTCATTCTTGAGCTTGACAACAGTCTCCTTTATCTCATCATTGCTCATTTCCACCCAGGTATGGTTCTCAGTTGAGAATTGGGCTCTTGAGCCGGATTTCCCTTTTTTCCTCGTGTGCATTCTTGCCATATTTGATATTCACCTTTTTATCAGGAATTGATGTGGGTTAACACTTTACGTTCCAGTTCTAGAACAGGAAGTGTTACTTAATAAATAATTTTAACTATATTTTCGCCACGCCGGGCTCAGTCATACCAGATCGACGGCACGCTCGTATTGTGATATCACTTCTGAGGCCACTGACCATATGGTCAGCTCTTCCCTGAATATTGAATATGCACCGGCAAGCGGGTATACATCTGACACGTAGTCGCCTTCCGGGAACCCTCCTATGATCACTGTGTAGTCTTTATCCCCGGAGATCACCCGGTAGAGTTTCGCCTTTTCACCATCCGGCGAGAGGATCACAAGGTCACCTTTCCGGTTCTTTTCAATACAGTTCCCGGCATCCATCTTATCAGCTTTCAGGAGGACCTCTCCATCACTTGATATCTCTCCCTTCTTGAAGAGGCTTTCCATAAGCCCTATGAACCGGTTGTATGATTTTGGGAGCCTTACCCTGGGATTGACCGTTATGCAGATGTCGTTTCTGGTGTGCACGAAGATCCTCAACATGCCGTTCTTGTTCAGGATTGACTCCATTGCCACCTGAAGCAGTATGTAGATGATGTCCGGCCTTCCCCTCCGGCTCGACTCTCCAGGAAAGTAACGGTCAATGGAAGTATGCATGTAGTTGGAGTCGAGTATGACCTCATTTACGGGCTTCCCCTTTTCCTTGGAGTACTTCCGTATGGCATGATCACCCTGCATCTTTTCAGGGATGGTTTCCAGTTCAGCATCAGCAATGATGATTGTAAGCATGCCTGCATCATTGCAGTTCTCCTTATTACAGTGCCGAAAGAGAGTTTCAGCACTCTCTTTGAAAAAAGCATTCATGAAGCACTGGCTTGTTTGCCTTGTCCTAACTGATAAGGTTCCGGCTTAATGTTACCGTGCAGGATAAAAAATTGGTTATAAATTATGCAGGAATCAAATTCAAACTCCGGGGTTAGTTACGGGAGATTCTATTCCTGGCCCAGGTTGCTGTCATTCACGCTGGCAATGATACTCATTGAGTTCTTCTACACTTCTATCACTACTGGCATCACTATCGGAACACTTGAGAGAGATGCAGAAGTGGGCCTCACCCTGGCCGTATTTCTCGTATGGCTTGTGTATTACCTCAAGTTGAGGCCATATCATGTATTCCTGCTGATATGGCTCTCAATGTTCGTTGTGAGATTCTTCAACAACATGATTGAAGGGTATTTCTTCACCGATGTATTCGGGTCTGCTTCCGTGTTCATAATGGCAATCGCCATGTCAATACTCATATCTTTCCTGGTAGCCGCCGCTGCCGGTTTCATACTGCTGCATCCAGAATTCAACGAGAGCCTCTGGGCAAGATCGAGGGAAATGATTTCCAGGCGCAGCAGGAACAGCTGGATCATCAGGATCATAGCTGCATCACCGCTGTTTTTCATTGTCTATTTTGCATTCGGAATGGCTGTCAGCCCATTCGTTTACCAGTATTACCAGGACCCAACCCTTGGCCTCAAGATACCGCCTTTCACCGTCATGATACCGATAGAGCTCATGAGGGGCCTGATCTTCACGCTGGCCCTGATACCCCTCATAGTTGCTGTTGGCACATCTAAACCGTATGTATTCATTGCAACCTCCATGATGCTCTTCATACCAGCCTCACTGATTCCAATGATCGAGGCTCCACTGCCGGTACAGATCATCCCTTTCCACATCGCTGAGCTTCTTGCAGACTCCCTGGTCTTCGGCCTGATTCTGACTTGGCTGTTTACGCCTCCCGGGAAGAGGCTTTCAGCGGGGCTGGCCATTGATGCATAACAACCTGTTGCGAAACTGCATGCCGCCCCGAATTTTTCCCTCATTTTTTTTGCTTGCATTGATCGGCAGCAGCCCATTTATGGGAAGAATTGGAATAGATATATCCATGTAGAAACGTTATTAACAGTCGGCCTGATTGTCGGGCATGATTGTAGTGCAGAACAACATTCCCATCAAGGAGGAATACAAGGAGAAGTTCGAGAAGGTTTTCAGGGAAAGGGCACACATGGTAGACAGTTTTCCGGGGTTTGTGAAAAACGAAGTACTGAGGCCTGTCAAAGGGGACAGCTATGTGGTCATGACCTACTGGGAATCTATGGAACAGTTCCAGAAGTGGATGGAAAGCGATTCATTCAAGAAGGCGCACAGTGGGGAGACACTGCCGAAGGAAGCCTTCGCAGGTGAGAATACAATAACAATCCATGAGGTATTTTCCTCAAGTTCAGAGTAAAATTTTCGCACCTCCTTTTTTTTTTGGGTCACAGACTTACAATAATGTCTGCGATGAGTGTAATGACAAGAAGGATCAGGACTATTATCAGTATGCGTATCAAATACTTCCTGGCTGTGGCCTGCGCATAATATTTTCTTGGTCCTATCCTCAGCATTATCATTGAGAGGAGCGAGCCGGTCATCATTCCAAGCGTGTTCTGTGCAACAATAAGGAAAGGCACGAAAGCCTTTGCCGGATCTATTGCCAGCATGATTCCGGCGACTGCTGCCGGTGGAACAAGGGCAACCGATATTGCAACACCGGCAAAAATCTCGGGTATATCCCTTCCCATTGCAAGCATCGAGGCAAAACCGAGCAGGATCCCGAGAGGGACGTACAGGGAGTTGAAGTGCAGCCGCAGATCTATCTGTGTCGTTATGGGCAGGGGGAAAACTGCTTTCGCCAGGGCTGTAAACATGAATACAATCCCAACAGCCGCGGCAAGGAGGATCAGGAGTATTGCTATACCCCTGAGTGCCGACTCAATCTTCCCTATGCTGATGTTGATTGCGAACGCATAGATTGGGCCAAGCATGGGTGACAGGAGCATTGCCCCGATGATGATCGGGTCATTGTTCATGAACAGCCCCATCATTGCGATGAGCGCTGCAACCGAAGTGAGTGAAATCTTCCCATACTCAAGTATTGTATATTTCTTCGTCTGGTCAATGAGCTTCTCTACAGGGGTCTTCTCTGACCCTGCACTCTTTTCAGAGCTTCTGTCCAGGTATGAGGATACGATGAAATCAGGCGACTCCACTTCTATGAGGTTTTCCTTGTACCTGAAATCCAGCAGGGTGTTAAGCTGGTCCATAATGGTATCCAGCTGGGAATCGTTGACATACAGCACCATTTCACGTATGCTTGCGTCCAGGAAGGATATTCCCTGAAACTCAGAGGAGTAAGTCCTAATCTTCTCGATCGTGCCTTCATTGAAACGAACTATTATCTTCTTCATACGTCACCCGGGCCGAAGGTGTAATTTATGCAACACCTGAATGAATATGGATAATAGTTTTAAGCATCGTTCTTTATATTTTTAGCGTAACCTGTGAAAATTCACAGGGACAGGGGGAGTGCCATATTTACCTGATAGTTCCCGGGCTTGCGGTTGATACAATTCGAATGTATATCAGAAGAATGGGAGAGTCGGTCCCGGTTAAGCGGCTGAACATCGGGAACGGGATTGCGACATTCATAGGTGACACTCACGGTGCACTTGACATCTCATCATATGCTGTCATGAAAAGCGTGGAGTCAGACCTGGTTTGCTTCCTGGGGGACATCGTGGACAGGGGTGAGCATCAGCTTCTCAACCTGCTGTTTCTTCTGGAATCCTCCATAATCAGCACCAAAATAATCATAATAAGGGGAAATCACGAAAGCCCGTCAATGAACAGCTACTACGGCTTCAAACAGGAACTTGTCAGACTAGGTCTTTATGACATCCTGTACAAGGAAATAGTAGAGCTATACGGAGTCCTGCCTTACGCCTGCCTTGTAAACGACAGGGTACTCGGCGTACATGGCGGCATTCCGCGGGACTGTATGTCCCTTGATGACTGGGATGGCCTTCCAATGGGTGATGAAGTGCCATCGGACCCTTGTGCCTTCGAGATTCTGTGGAATGATCCTTCTGAAATTTTAGCTGGATTTGAACCGGGCGTCAGGGGAGAGGGGACATACCTCTTTGGCAAAGATGCATTTTCCTCGTTCATGAAAGAAAATAACCTCGACCTTCTTGTTAGGGGGCACCAGGTAAAGGCAGAGGGTGTAGAAAGCATGTTCAGGAACAGGCTGGTAACAGTTTTTTCCTCAAAGTATCATGGCGGCAAAGCAGGCATCCTGGAAGTTGAATTCAGGCCAAAGGTTGTTTTCACTGCACAGACCGTTACGGGGCAGGAAACAGGCCTGCCTTTTCTGCAGTGAAAGCTCCTGCACAATTCAAAACCCGGGTCCGGGGCCTGTAAATTAAATATAGAATTCATCCTTATTGATCTGATTTCAATGGAAGATCCGCTTATCCAGGTTGAATCACTCGATTCGGGAGTAATTGACTACATTGATGCCGCAGGAAAAACTTTTCAGGATGCCTTCGGTGAGCTGAGCGTCAAGGCCAGGGCTGAGGTTGATGAGATTTACAGAAAGAAGAGGCTGCTTTCAGCCAGGATAACCACGAGAGGCATCCTGCAGTCTTACACTGAAAATGGCCTGTATCATGTTTCACTCGAGGGCAACCTAATCCACACTACACCAAATGTTGTATTCTGGATCGAATCTGACCCCGAAGGAAAGCGCATCGGTGTTTTTGAGACCGGGGGCTCGGACAGCGGGTTGCTTACCATGTTTAAAGATGGTGAAGTAAGTGAAAAACTGGAAGGCACAATCAGTGGAATAACCTTCACGGAAGATTCCTATTATCTGGTCAAAACGTTTGTGGACGAAAAGACACCGGACGGGGGACCACCTAATTCACACAGGGTACTGAAGGACGGGGACGTGGTTTTCGGCAAAGGGATGGGCCCAGAGGACTTCATAACACTTTACAGAAGCGGAAAAATGATCTATGCGGTTGTTGGGGACTGGACCAGATCGGATATCTATGCAGGTTCACTTGAGGATCCCTCAAGCTGGAAAAGGGTGAAGGGGGAGAATTACGAAATCACCCCTTTGGGATTCAGGGATGGCAGGTCATATTACCTCGAAAGCCGGGGTAATGGGGTTGTAACAAGGGACGGAGAGGCAGTCATCGAAGGTGTCAGCCCGATAAATTCAGCCCTGTTGGTGTCCGACGGAATCCTCGTAATACACATGGATAATGCCAGGGCCAGGCCGGTTCTTTACGACATGGAGGGCAATGTGATTGTGGAATTTCCAATGGATACTCCGATGGGCCTGAAATCTTATGACTCTGATGGTGAGGCCGCAGTTCTTGCCCTGGAGTCATTCGGCATTCCTTTTTCCCTATTCAAGTTCCATGGAAGGAGAATGCAGAAAATCGATGAAAGCCGCATCATGGATGCAGATGTCAGGGACGGGTACGCAGATTCTGACGGGACAAGAATACACTATTTCCTCGTTAATTCAGGATCAGCCAGGAGCAATGGGGCACTTGCATACGGGTATGGTGGTTTCAACATTCCCGTTTCCCCAATGTTCTACCCCATGTTCGCATACCTGATGAGCAAAGGCATTACTATTGCTGTCTCGAACCTCAGAGGCGGAAATGAGTATGGTGAAGAATGGCACAGGGCTGGAATGCTTCACAACAAGCAGAATGTTTTCAATGATTTCCAGGCCGTTATCCGGACTCTCCGCGGTGGCGGGATGAAGGTTGTTGCTTTCGGGGTCAGCAATGGCGGCCTGCTGGTAGGAACCACTCTTACCCAGGCTCCTGAAATCCTCGACGGAGCAGTTATCGGAAATCCTGTCCTCGACATGATGAGGTTCCACAGGATGTCGGTTGGAAAATACTGGGTGTCTGAATTCGGGGACCCCGACTCTCCCGGGGACAGGGATTACCTGCTGAAATATTCCCCATACCATAACATAAGGGACGTTGAGTACCCCGATACTCTGATATACAGCAGGTTAAAGGACGACAGGGTGCATCCCGCACACGCAATCAAATTCCACATGGCCCTCAGGGATAAGGGTGCAAGGGCGTATCTGAGGGTGAACAAGGAGGGGGGCCACATAGGCATAGCCGCTGATGAAACAATCAATGAAATATCCGATGTATGTGCGTTCGTGATGCACTGCCTTCAGTGATGCCTCGCGCTGACAGAGGATCAGGGAACCTTCACCAAGAAGTCGCAAGGAAGCCCCGTCCGATAGGGCGGGGAGGAATTGCGACAAACTTAAATATTGAGTTAATATGTGAATACTGTGTACAAGACTCTTATGGTAAAGCTTCTGCCGGATAAGCAACAGCAGGAGGCACTCATTGACACCTTCGTGAAATTCAATGAAGCCTGCAACTTTGTATCCAGGCTTGCATTCGAGAGAAAGCTGTACAACAAGGTACTCCTCCAGAAGCTTGTCTACAGGGACATAAGGGAGAACTTCGGGCTCGCAGCCCAGCTTGCCATAAGGGTAATAGCAAAGGTCGTTGAAACCTACAAGAACGACAAAACTGTTATGCACGAGTTCCGGGAATTCGGAAGCATCGTGTATGACCAGAGGGTGATGAGTTTCAAGGGCCTCGACACAGTGAGCCTCAACACTGTCAGGGGAAGGGTGAGGATACCCATGACAATAGGGAAATACAGAGAACTTCCTCTTGACAGGATCAGAGGGCAGTGTGATCTCGTAAGAAGGAACAGGATATTCTACCTCATGGTTGTGGTGGAGGTTCCAGAAGAGGAAGCAATTAGCGCGTCAGATGTTATCGGTGTCGATCTCGGCATCGAGAACATAGCTGTTGACTCGTCAGGACATTACTACTCAGGAGACAGGATTGCAGAGGCAGGAACGAAACATTCCAGTCTGCGATCAAGGTTGCAGGCTTGTGGCACCAGGTCTGCAAAGAGACATCTCAAGAAACTTTCCGGGAAGGAGAGACGTTTTGCAAGAGATGTCAACCATGTCATTTCCGGGGAGATCGCGGAAAGAGCAAAAGGCACCTCTTCCGCAATAGCCCTTGAAGAACTCAAGGGCATAAGGAAGAGGACAACCGTTGGGAAGAACAGGAGGTACAGGCACAATAGCTGGTCTTTCTGCCAGCTTCGTACCTTCATTGAATACAAGGCTCTTGAATCCGGCGTCCCAGTCATAGGTGTGAATGCGAAAAACACAAGCAGGGAGTGTCCTGATTGCCACACCGTTGATAAAAGGAACAGGCCGGAGCGTTCCATATTCAAATGTATTTCTTGTGGTTTTGAGGGTGAGGCTGATTTCGTCGCATCCCTCAACATCAGGAACAGGGCTGCCGCCAGCCAGCCTATTGTAGCGGGTGCTATTTTCGATCAGCCGTTGATCCCCCAGCTGCAAGCCCCATCCGTCAGGGTGGGGTAGTTGACGGCATCCTTCTCAGCCTTACTGAAATTATCTCGCCCTCAATCTTCACGCTTCTTTCATAACCTTCCAGGGATATTTTATGAGCCTCACTTTCTGAAAGGGAATGGTGCGTTTTTCCTGAATCGGAAGGCGACTCTTCCCTGTGGGATTCAAAAATAATGATTGAGCCATTTTCCATGAGCAACCCTGAGAGGTAATCAAGGCTTCCGGCTTTGTCCGGCCAGTGGTGGAACGACATCGAGGTCACAATTGCGTCAAACTTCTCATCGAGCTCTATGCTCTTGCTGTCCCCGGTTATTATTTTTACTGACCCACTCCTGATCCTCTCTTTCAGCCTTTTTTGCGCAATTTTCACCATACTTGGAGACGGGTCAGCCCCATAGATGGTGGCATCGGGGATTGTGTCTCCCAGAATTTTTATGAGCATACCGGGGCCACAACCAACATCCAGTATCTTTTTGGGCGCCAGAGCGTCGATATCCCGGGCTATCGCCCGGTAATTCCTTACCATTTTTCTCGATCTGGAGGCAAAAAAAGAGTATACTCTGGAAAATAAAGGACCGAATTTCTCATTCGAAACGTTATCACTTTCGTGTTCTGCCATTAGCGCTATCACCACTCAAATTGCATAACAGTGAACGGTTTGCACCCGTTTATCTGCAGGGTGCCGGGCAAGCTTGAAGGGCGGCACAGGGATTATCAGCCAGATGAAGAGTGTTTGTCAGTACTTAATGTTATTTGGATAGCCCGTTATTTCCGGGTTGTCATCAAATCCACCTTATTTTTCCCTCCACCTGAAAAGGTAGGTCCCAGCAAGGAAGAACCCGGCTGCAAGTGCAATCAACACCCCTAAATAGAGGAGCCCCTCGTTGAAGTCCCCCGTCACCATGACATCTCCCATTCCCTGCACAAAGTAATACAGGGGAAGCACCTTGACAGCCTGCTGAAGGTACCAGGGGAGGAATGAAACCGGAAAGAACGTTCCTGTCAGGACCATCATGGGGAATCCAACTGCATTCCCAATAATGCCCGCACTCTCCGATGACTTCGCAACTGTCCCGATAAGGAGCCCCATGGAGACGAAGAGTAACGCGCCGAAAGCTATGAAGGGTATGATAAGGAGATGCAGTGTTATGTTGGCTGAAAATGCAAAGTAGCCGATACCGACTATGATCGCAAAGGATGCCGCGCCTATGATCACATGCCACAGGAATACGGAAAAGAGCCACTCAGACCTCCTGAGCGGAGTCAGCGACAACTGGTTGAATATGTGCATCAGCCTGTATTTTGATGCCACCGCAGTAACCGCGAATAGGGAATCTGTAAGTATTGAAAAGCCGATTAGCCCGGGAATCACTCCGGTGAGGTATTCAGATGGCATTATCGACCCGAATATGAATACCATCATCACAGGGAAAATCAGCGACACAAAAATGGCACTCCTCTCGGCCATGTATGTCTTGACCTGAACGCGAAAATAAGCCATCGTCCTCCTCATCATTTCAACTCGCCCTCAGACATCTCGCCTACAAGCCGTATGAAAACATCCTCAAGGCTGTCCGCCCTGACAGTTAACTGGGAGTAGCTTATTCCAGAGTCTTCAATGAGCCCAATCAGGCTCGAAAGGTTCGTTTCCGGGTCCAACCGGATCTCGAAGTATTTTCCGTTGACTGATGCTTCTATCCTTTCGGAGGAGAGGAAGTCTCCCATCTCTTTTCCTGCCTTTATTACAACCTTTCTCCCCGATCCATAACGGGAGACAATTCCTTCCGGGGATCCTTCCGCAATTATTCTCCCGTGTGAGATTATGGCAATGTTGTCAGCAAGCTGTTCCGCCTCCTCCATGTAGTGGGTTGTCAGGATTATGGTCTTTCCCCTGTCCCTGAACATGCGAATAATGGACCATATCGCCCTCCTGGCTGAAGGGTCCAGCCCGGTGGTGGGCTCATCAAGAAACAGGATCTCCGGATCATTTACGAGTGAAAGCGCAAGCCCGAGCTTCTGTTTCTGGCCGCCTGAGAGCTTCTCAAAGGGTACGTTCCTAGAATCATCAAGAATTACCAGCCTCAGGAGGGATTCCGGATCAACACTAGATTCGAAAAGGTCACGGTAAAACACCAGGGAATCCAACGGCGTAAGTTTCTCGAAGAAATTGAAGCCCTGGGGCATGACGCCTATCCTCATCCTGACCGTCCCGTGCTCTGCCCATGGATCCATTCCAAGTATCTCTATGTTGCCGGAATCCCTCTGCAGAAGGCCTTCCAACATCGATATTGCTGTTGTTTTACCTGCACCATTGGGGCCAAGCAGTGCGAACACTGTTCCACGTTCAACCTCAAAATTTATCCCGTCCACGGCCCGGATTTTCCCGAATGATTTCCTTAACCCGGAGACCCTGATCACAGAAGATATTTCGGATATACTTTTCCCCAAATTTCAGTCACCTGGTTATCCTCACTCTGGTATCTTTGTATGCAGGCGTTTTTGTTATTGGGTCCAGTGTGGAGGAAGTGAGGATGTTGGCCCTGAGCCCGGCATAATGGAAGGTAGTGAACATGACACCAGGCTGGAGGTTATCGTTGGATCTCACCTCAGCTGCCAGCTTCCCATTCGGTGACTCAACCTTAATTTTATCCCCTTCCTTCAGCCCTTCCCTGGCCATGTCGCCCCTGTTCATTTCTATGGCGGGCGCCTTCGAGACAGCTGCAAGCACGGAAGAACGGGATGTCATTGTGGCAGTGTGATAGTGTTCCCTGCTCCTGCCTGTTATCAGGACATAGGGGTATTCCCCGCTCTCTTTTGGCTGCCATGACACCGGCCTGAATCTTGACCTGCCCCTCAAAGCGCCATTCCTGTGGAGAATAAGTGTCCCCGGGGATTCGGTGGACGGCACAGGCCACTGCAGACCCCCTTTTTCCAGCCTTTCATGGGAAATCCCCTTCCAGGAGGGAACGAGATCGGATATCTCCCTCATTATGTCGCCGCTGTCATTGAAGCCAAGATCGTATCCAAGCCTGCCGGAAAGGTCAGCATATATCTCCCAGTCCGCCCTCGCCTCACCGGGTGGTGTAAACAGGGGCCTCACAAGCTGAACCCTTCTCTCTGTATTGGTGAACGTCCCGTACTGTTCAAAGGAGGATGCTGCAGGGAGGACGAGGTCCGCATATTCGGCAGTCTCGTTCAAGAATATGTCCTGCACTGCCAGGAAATCAAGTTTCTGGAAAGCTTCAGCTACCTCTGAAGAATTCGGGTGGGACCTTATGGAGTTCTCTCCCGAAAGGTACATGAGCCTGATTTTTCCAGCGAGTGCCTCCTGGATCATTTCTGTGCTCTTCAGCCCGGCATTCAGGGGTATGTGTGTCTTCCACTTCTTCTCGAACTTGCTCCTCACCAACGGGTCAAGGAGTTCCTGGTATCCTGGAAGTGAGCCGGGAAAACCGCCAACATCAGCCCCTCCCTGCACGTTGTTCTGCCCTCTTATGGGATTAAGGCCGCCACCGGGTATCCCTATGTTTCCAGTCAGGATTGCCAGATTGACGAGTGATGAGACGTTGTCGGAGCCATTCTCATGCTCCGTTATCCCGAGTGTCCAGAATATGCTGGAGGGTTTGCTTAAGGCATATATCCGGGCAGCCATTTCTATCTTTTCTGCCGGTATTCCAGTTATATCCTCGGCGTCGAGCAGGTTGAATGACCCCACTGACTGTGAGTATTCGCTGAACCCTTCTGAATACTTCTCAACATAGTTCTTGTCCACCAGGTCATTTTCCAGAATATATCTCGCCATTGCGGAGAAGAGCACTACATCGGTGCCTGGCCTGATCTGAAGAAAGAGGTCCGCCCTCCTGGCAAGCTCAATGTTCCTGGGGTCAACAACTATCAGAAATGCACCATCTTTCCCGGCCTTCTTAAGATAGGCGCTAATAACGGGGTGTGACCTGTCGGTGTTTGACCCTACCACCATTATTGTCCTCGAATTGAGCACGTCGTGTATGGGGTTGGTCGAAGCGCCTGCGCCAAGGGACCAGGACAGCATCGCTGCAGATGGTGAGTGGCAGAGGGTTGCAGACTGGTCAAGGTTGTCAGTCTTAACTGCAGCCCTCATGAATTTCTGGAACGCATAGATGTCCTCATTGGTCGATCTGTCACTGGCAACGCCGGCTATCGAGTCTTTTCCATATTTATCCCCCGTATTCCGGATCTTTTCAGCCAGAAGATCAAGCGCTTCGTCCCAGGTTGCTTCCCTGAAAAACTCTTCAATCTTCCTCCCGTCCAGTGGTTTCCTGCTTACGCCGCCTCTTCTTATCAGTGGCCTGACGAGCCGGTCCCCACTCTTTTCGAACCCATATCCGAATTTGCCTTTGATGCATAACTTGCCATCGTTCACGCCCAGGCCCTTTATTCCCCTTGCCCACACGATCCTGTCATCAGTTATCCCGTACTCTATCTGGCACCCGACCGCACAATATGGGCAGGTAGTCACCACTGTCCTGTTCGCAGGCTCCCAGTCTTTTTCAATAATCGCGCCAGTTGGGCAGGCATCGACGCAGGCACCGCATGATGTGCAGCTGGAAGATCCCATTGGTATATCATTGTCAAACCCTATCTTTACGGCATGCCCCCTTCCAACAAGTGAGATGACATCGTTGTTCTGGTCCAGGTTGCACGCAATAAGGCATTTCCTGCAGCCTATGCACAGCGAAGGGTCGTAGCTGATAGCAGTATGGCTGTCATCCTTCGCTGCAATAAGCTCCACTTTGCGGTGCTGTTCAACACCATAGGCTGAAGCATATTCATGGAGTGTGCATTTTTCCTCCTGCCCTGGGGGGTGGTTTCCATGTTCCTTCATGTACAGGCCAATAAGGGTCCTCCTGTAGTTCTCCACCCTTTCGGTGTCAGTGCGTACCCGGATTTTTTCCTTCACGTCAGTTGAGCAGGCAGGAACCAGTTTTGGGGAGCCTTCAATCTCTACCATGCACATTCTGCAGACACCGTTTTCATGTTCAGCATAATTGCAGAGCGTAGGGATGCTGATCCCATGCATGGAGGCGGCATCAAGCACCGATTCCCCTTCTGAGGCAGTGTAATCCTGGCCGTTGATTATCACATTCATCCCATATCACCGCCTATGGAACATTCTCCCGTAGGGCAGCCTCCTGCAAGGTGTTCCCTGTAATCCTGCTCAAAATACCTGATCGAGTCAAGAAACATCTTTCCCGCCGCCTGGCCCAGAGCGCAGATTGACCCGTCGATCATGCTCCGGGCAATTTGCTTTCCATCCTCAAGGTCTTCCTCACTGCCATCCCCTTCAAGAACTCTGGAGAGAAGCTCTGATATCTCACTTGTACCAAGCCTGCATGGGGCACATTTTCCGCAGGACTCCGCCTCAAAGAACCTTGATACTGATAAGGCGATGTTAACCATGCACCTGTCCCCTGAAAGAACTATTACTGCACCGGTCCCCATGGAAGCTCCGGTCTTCCTTACGCTCTCGCTGTCAAGCTTTACGCCAATCTGGGATGGGGGAAGGTATCCTCCTGAAAGGCCTCCCGGCATGAATGCCCTTATTCTGTGCAAATCGGATTTGCCATGCCCCTCAACCAGTTCCCTGGCAGATATCCCCAGGTCAGCCACTATGGCACCCGGGGCATTTACGTCTCCAGTCAGGCAGTATGTCTTTTTCAGGGCATTTGAGTTTCTCAGGATTTCGGGAATAAGCGACAGAGTTTCAACGTTGTGAACCAGAGTAGGGCGTCCAAACAGGCCTTTCTCAGTGGGGAAAGGCGGCCTGAGTCTGGGCTCACTCCTCCTGTCCTCGAGTGCCTCCATCAGTGCAGTTTCCTCACCTGTTACGTAAGTTCCTCCAATCCTTACAACATCTATCTCCGGCAACATTCCAGCTACGCTTCCCTCACCAAATTTAACCTGGAGTTCATCAAGCGCTTTCATCAGGCTCCTATAGGCATTGGCATATTCCCATTTAAGTGCAACAAATATCTTGCCTGCCCCGTTGTGGAATGCTGTGATCAAGGCACCCTCGACCACAGCATGAGGATTCTGCTCCAGTATCTTCCTGTCCTTGAACGTGCCCGGCTCACCCTCGTGTGCATTAACAAGAAGGTAGGTGGACCCGGAATGGCTTTCCCTGAAAGACTTCCATTTCAAGTGGGCGGGATAACCTGCTCCCCCCATCCCCTTCAGCCCGGACGCTTCCAGCCTCCTCAGGACATACGAATCATCGTCTGATCCAATTAATTCTTCGAGGGCTGTATAGCCTCCCCCCATCATGTAGGGTTCAATCCCCACTCTTCTGTCCATAACAAAAGAATCCTTGCTTTCATCTATTTCGGAAAGGCCTGCATCGCCTGCGTTGTAATATTTTCCATCCTTCTCCAGCACAGGAGCATGATCACAGTACCCAAGGCAGGAAGAGCTCTCTAAGTTCCCATGCCCGTCTTCCCCACTTCTCCTGAGATAGCATGGAAGCCCGGTGCATATAGTCCCAGTCCCTCTCTCCCTGAAGTAAAAGGACGAAACACTCTCAACCACTGAAAGGGGAATTTTCAACTCATCGGCAATTTTTAGCTTTTCTGAATCTTCAAGTGAACTGGAATGATTTGTCCCCTCAATCCTGCCAATAATTTTTCTCTCTATCTGCCCGGTCAAAACCAACCCTCTAATTAGGAATTATCGGCGGTTTCAAAAAAAGAGCATAGCCTAACTGTTAAGCCCCCGGAGATCCCATGGCCCGCATGAACAGTTGATCCGACCCATGGCTGGCGGGGTGCCGCTGGAATGGAAACTGTTCAATTTTATCAATATATGGAACAATGATATGCGCGCGCCCGTATAAAGGAAGTTCTACTTCAAATTCTTCAGTGCAGGGAAAACCAATCCTTGAGGGAGCCAACCAAATCTTCTGCCAATAAGCGGGGATTGATCGGATGGCTTCGGGAGACCGTCCTCCTATCATCCAGATTCCGGAAAGTGTTATGGGAATAAGCCAACATTCCAATGTTGTCAGAAAAGCCCGTAATGGGAAACTTGCCAGGGTTTATTCCTCTGGCATGAAAACCAGGGAGATTGAGTTCACGCAATGCCTGACGTTCTTAGGAGTGAATCCCTCGCCCAGAAATACATGCCCAAGATGGGCTCCGCAATTATTGCACTGGATTTCGGTTCTTATTCCATCAGCGTCCTGGATCCTCTTGACAGCTCCTTCTATTTCATCATCAAAGCTTGGCCATCCACACCTGGCATCAAATTTGCTCTCTGATTTGTATAGTGGGGTATTGCACCTTCTGCAGTAGTATGTGCCTTTCCTGTAATTATCTTCATATTCTCCTGTGAAAGGAATTTCTGTACCCTTATGGACAATTATTCTTTCTTCTTCGGGGGTAAGCTTCCGATATTCCATGAATATGATATTCTTGATTTCTACTTAAATTTGGAGTAAGTACCGGAAGAGAAAATTAACGGCCCTTTTTCGTCTTCCTCATCATTATTTCATAGTATCCTTCCCTGTCGAAGACACCGATCAGTTTGTTCCCGGTCTTATCGATCCAGACGGGGGCATCCGTCTTAGTCTCGATGTCATACTCTTCTGTAGAATATAGTGAGATGACGTCGTCCTCCTTCGCAGAGCTATATACTTTTATCAATTCCCAGAACGGCCCGGGGCATAAGGTATCCCTCGCGTCCGCTATTCTATCAGCTTTGATTTCACTATTCATTTCAAGTCGCCTCGAGTGATCAGCCTGATGTCAGCCCAAATGAATGCAGTCAAGGAAATGTGGGGGCACAGCATGATTTTACATCCTGAAACTGGCCTCTCAAATCCAGGGCATCAGTGTGGCATATCGCCAGGATGACTGTTTATCTTTAAAACAAGCCTCAAGTTAACAGGGTTGCCTAATATGTAATAACCTGTTGTTCCCCACGCATAGCCTGAATTGTAGCACGAGAACCTTGATCTGCGGCACATTTAGAGTCATGAGTAAATTCAAGTTGACAAGGGGGATTCAAGTTCAGATGTTCAGTTTCATAGTACTATTCGCTGCTCTTGGAGCCTTATCCTATGAGATGATCGAGGACAACTTGGTGAACCTGATCTACGCACGGATGTTCGGCTGGAGAATGCTGCTCCTTGCTTATGCGGCTGCCAGCTTCATCGTGCTTCCCGTATCCGCCGTCTTCGTCGTCCTCGCACCTCTTCTCTTCCGGTCTTATTTCCCCCTCGTCCAGAAGGCAGGTGCCGTAATCCTGATTGCGGTGGGAATTGGCTGGCTCCTATTCTCCGTGCTCAAAAAGGAGGAAGAACCAGAGGAGGTCAGCGAAGCCAGGGAACTTGAGAAGGGCGGTCGTCGAACGCTGGCTCTTGCCACTCAGCTCGTGGCTATTGAGGAGGTGGAGATTGTCGCAATCATGATACCGCTCGGCATCAACGGCCATCCACTTGAGGCGATCAGTGCAGGCATCGTTGCTGTAGTGGTTGCTCTATTCGTGGCTTTGACATTCAGGCAGCAGTTCGCCAGGATTGTCAGGGGGCGTTTCCGGCTGCTAAAGGGGGTGTCCGGGATTGCCCTAGTAATTTTGGGCCTCATTCTGCTGTTCTACTGACTCGATGAGTCCAGCTGGGAACTATTCATTAAAGGACTCCGGTCACCAGGGCATTCTTTGCCCCACTTGGGTCAACACAGGGAATGGTTTTCGCAAACTCAGATTGCAGTTGCCCGTTGTGGTAATACTGGCATTTATTGGTGAAATAGCCATGTTCCCGCATGCAGCTTGCTTGACGAAGCTTTGAAGTAAAAATACAGGAAGTATTCTGCTGACGATCCTCTTGCATTCAGGGGGGCGCCTACAGAGACAAGAGAGGATACGAATTGAAAATATCTTACGCGGAACTCAGGATATCACACAGGGAATATTTCTTGCAAAATATTATAATACCCAATGTGGCTATATTCAACAAACATTAACTCCGTAGGTGAATTTTCCCATGAATGCAAAGGATCACATGGTGTCAAGAGGATTCAGATTTCTTGAAAGGGTCGGAAGCCGGGACATCGTTTTCTCTGGCATATCTGGGTCTGTTTCATACAATCCGCATGATAATGACGACATAGACATCTTCCTGATCACGAAAAACAGGAGGCTCTGGACCACACTGCTGAGAGCATTCATAATAAGAATCCTGAACGGCGACAGAAAGATCTGCATATCTCTGGTGATGGATGAAAGTTTCGCCTGGTCCTTTTTCTCGCAGAGCGGGGACTACCTCCTCGCTTCTGACTCGGTGCATGTAATCCCATACAGAGGGGGTGAATACTACCAGAGCCTCCTGAACAACTCACCCTTCGTGAGAAGATACTTCCCCGATGAAGTTTCCAACGGCTATTTCCCGAACGAAAATGACGGACGCAGCGGAAGATTATCGGTGGAGCCGCTGGTATTCCTGCTGCTTTCCGTGTGGGTCATCCTGAAGTCGATGTTCAACAACCACAGATACCTGAAGGAGAACAGGCTTGCTGAACTCTTTGCCACTGTTGTCTCAATGCATTCTTTCTATTTTGATTCGGAAAAGTACCACGAGATGAGGAACATGGTTCCTGAAGGGGTAGCTGATGAGTGATGAGAGTCTCTGCGATCGTTACCGGTTACAACGATGTTTCATCACTCAGAAAAAATCTCGGATGCGTACTTGAGTGCAGTTTTGACGAGATCATACTGGCTGTCGGAGGAAATGATGGAACATATGACTATGTATCCTCCCTTGGTGATCCCAGGCTTCGTGTGTTTTTTGAAAATGAGAGGATTGGGAAAATGCCCGCTCTCAGAAGGGCTGTGGAACATATTTCTGGGGACCTCACATTCCTAATATGCAGCGATGTATCGTTTCAGCCGGAAACAATCTGGAAGGCTCTGGGGTACTTTGACCAAAGGACGGGCGTTGTTGTTCCAAAGGTTGTGCCCACGAATGACCGGACATTTCCTACCAGGATTGCTTCGGCAATATGGGCTGTGAGAAACCTTCATCTCATGGAGCTGGAAAGGTCGGGGAAATCTCTGCACGGAGGAGAAGTGCTGATTGTCAGAAGCTCGCTACTCAAGGACCTGAGAGAGGTGGTGAACGACGATGCGTATATCTGCCTCAGAGCCATAGAACTCGGATACAGTGCAAGATACGCTTCCGATATAACGGTCTGGAACACTGTTCCGGAAACCATCATCGATCTGATCAGGCAGAGGAAAAGAGTGAACTTCGGCCACAGGCAGCTGGCCTCAATCAACATGAGGCCGGTCGTCATGAATGATCTCAATTTCAGGAACCTGCCTCTACTGTTCAATATAATGTGGAAAGTTATAGCCGAGGACTGGAAAAGGATCTTCCATCTGCCATTTGTAGTAGGCATTGAAGCACTCTCAATTCTCATGTCGAAAAGAGATATGAGGCATGACATGGACATGATTATCTGGCCTCTTGTCGGATAATGCTGCAACCTTTCGGAATACGGTAAACTAAGGTTTCTGCATCGCGGCAGAACAACCCTCAACCACGAGAGGGCCTACTTCTTCATCAGGGCACGCACCGAAGCACCTATCAGAACTGCAGATGCCACCAGATCAATAACCAGTGCGGATGATCTTATGGCTGTTGATCCCTCACCCGCAGCTCCAAATCCGAACAGGTACCTCCAGCCCAGCATGGAGGGGCTTGTTGAATGGAAGCTGCTTAGAGGCAGGTTTAATGCAGCATCTGCCAGTATCAGTACAATGAAGACAACCGGTATTATTATGAGGCCCACAAATGCTCCCTTTGACCTGCCTGCGGATAATCCGAGCAGAATCACGATTATGATTACATAAGCAATTAAACCGTACCAATGGAGCATGGCATGATTCATCAGGTTCTTGTCGTATACAAGAAGGAATATACTTGACGCAAGAGCAATAATGCCTGATACCATTATTGCAGAGAGTGAGACTGGTCTTTTTTCCCGGCTACTATCATCCATAATGCTCACCAAGTATAAACTGCCTTAAAGCTTATATACATTTCCATGTAATAAGTCTGGAGAATGAAAAGGCACAGAGATAGTAAATAAAGGGCTGCCAAGTTAATTTACTATGCAAAGCCAATATATTAGGGAGTCTGTGTTACATTTTCGTATCAGGTAAACCTGGCGCGGCTCCCGGAAGTATCCATGGCAAAAAGTCTCCAACACCGGTGCTGAACAACAATACACGATGGCAGAGCAAGTTTCATGCAGATTGCATCAGGTGTTGCGATGAAGTTTGCCCGGCCTATTTTTTCTGCATTACCATGAGGAAATGATCACCCAGGTACTTGAAGGGCCACAGGGCTCCAAGAGTTCTGTCCAGTTTCTTGAGAACGGTGAAATGCGAGCTGAACTTTTCGACATAGTCCACAAGATTGGAAGGCGGAATTATTACCGGGACGCCTTCGACGGATCTGAGCAAGAAATATTTTCGGAAAAAGGAGAAGAATTCAGAGGGCCCATATGAGAATATGTCCACACAGAAGCGTGAGTGCCCCTCCATTGAATGCCTCCTCATGCGGTCATGTACCTTCCCGGGCTGAAAAGTCAGCATATACAATAGGATTTCCGACATGCAGTACCTATTGTACACGCCCGAAACAAAAGGTCCTTTATCGGTCAGTAGAGTCCATATCTGCGGAGAGATGTCTCCAAGGTTTTCCTCGCAGTTGAGGGCACCAAAGTTTGAGTATATCCCGTCGAAAACACCCCTTTCCCCGTCTGAAAGCACTTCTGAAATTCTTCCTGCCCGGGCCCTGTGCAGTGACAGCTGTTCCGAAAGTCCCTCTTCTTTCACCTTCCTTCTCAGCTGATCTATCATCCTGGTTGAGATGTCCGTGGCAGTTATTTCATGACCGTCCCTCAGGAGCTCAAGAGTTTCGGTACCCGTCCCACATCCGATTTCGAGAAGCCTTTTCCTTCCAATGAATGTTCTCCTCATCAGGGCAACTGACCTCTCCCTCAGAAGTGAATTTACTCTGTTCCCGAAGATATGCCTGTCGTATTCTTCAGCTATGTTGTCAAACTCGTCCTCAAGCCAGCCATAATAGCCGTCTTTCTCCCGAAGGGGAAGGGATGAGGTATCGATCTCTATGAACCTGCTGGGGTGCCTGAAATAATGATCTGTGTATGCCTCCCCGTACTTGTCCCGGAAAAGTTTCATGATCTCATCTTTTTTGCCGGGAGAGGTTATCAATCCGGCTTTTCCCATTCTCTTCCGGCCCTCCAGGAAAAGGGTGGCCCTGCTTTCCCGAAGAACGTGGGAGGGCCATCTGTTCCTGAAGTCGTTCGAGATGATATAAACCTTCATGTTTTCAGAAACAAAGGCGAGTGTCACTCTTCCTGTGTCTGCCAGAAGATCCAGTGATCTTTCCTTATTAACGTTCGTCGTCAATCAGATTGTATATTCGTTCATCCTCTCTTAAATTTGACGCATTCACTCGGAACCCGCTATGCTGTCATAAATGTCATATATCCTGTAATCAAGGTTCTCAACGACCGTATCGCCCACGGGCCTCTTCCTGAATATTATTCCATGCTTGCACACCAGGAGAAGGTATGATGATTTTTTGGTGTCGACCCCCAGGCATATTCCTTCATTGGCGAAAAGATATTTCAGTGGAAACCGCTCGGAATAGATCTTCATGCCGTACCTTGTTACGCCTTATTCATATTTCAAGTTATCCGGACTGAGACTTGGAGGTGTCAGCCTTCTCCGATCCATGTTCCCCCACCTGGCGGGATTACTGTATCCTATCAGGAATTTTACGATGAATACTGGAAGATAGGCGAGGTTACGCAAGGATTTTGAATTTGACAAGATGAGAAAGATTACCAGAAATGAATACAACAGCTCCCATGGATTGACCCCGGAGCTCACCCTTACCTGGGAACCTTGCCATTCTGGCCAGTACCTGAAGGTTCTGTAAACTGAATTGTGAATCATGGAGTCCTTCAGGTACTTCACCTTCATGCGCCGTCTCCGCACTTCCATCCTGATGTGGTAAGTCTCACTGCCCTGTATTTCTGCCGGGATCTTCATATCCTCCATGTCTTTCCTGCGAAAGAGTGTAAGGCCGAGAGGGAGTCCGTAAAGGAATGGATGCCCCTTTGCTGTACCAACAATTGCCCCAGTTCTCCCCGATTGGAGTTTGACGAGAGCCTCGCGGAGAAAATCATCCCTGATTATCATGACGTCGCTGTCAACAAATAGGATGTAATCCGTTGCCGAATGCGAAATTCCCAAAGTGGTCGCGTAACCCAGGCCTACATTTTCCGTGTGTATTTCTGCACCGAATTTGCGTGCAATTTCTGCGGTAGAGTCCGTGCTATTGTGGTCAACCACGATTATTTTCCTGAAGGGTATGTTCGCGGCAATAGATTTCATGCAGGGCTCAAGAGTCCTTGCAGAATTGAATGTCCTGATGATCACATCAATATGTGGCACTGCCGGGTCTGCAGATTCGGAAGTCTTCGCTTCCCTCATTGCCTGAACATGCAGGTTCCATTTTTTCACATTTTTGTATTTCCTGGAACGACATGGAATGGTGGCGCATTCAAACCTTACCGGCATGTGGCCCGGATTCAAAAAGATAAGAACAAACGATCCAGGGCATTGATGCCTGCACAGAATTTATTACGCTGCATTAATATAATGACTGGTGAAATTCCGGTCCGGATTAAGTGATGGACTCAAGGGCATTTTGAAAAGACAGAGGAAGATAATAGCTGTAGTATTTATTGTCCTTCTGGTTTCCGTGGCAGCACTGTCCGATGAGGCCATTTCACTACAGAATCAAAACGCGGCTTATATCCACTCCGGGGACATCAACCTCACTGTCACGCCAAAAAAACTTGTGTCCACTGCATTGAACCATGGGACATTTCAGATCCAGATATTCGGAGAAGTGCCACAATCATTGGAGAGGAATCTGTCCGTATCTATCAATTCCGGCAATGTAACCACGCACCCATATGAGATAAACCAGTACAACGACGGGTATCTCAGGGCTTTCATAACAATCAGGCCTTCCGAGGTCCTGGGCAATCATCCTGTGGGAATAATTTCATTCAACGATACCTTACATTTTGCATTCCACCTGAATGTTGTGCATTCGAACAGGCCATTGATCATTGAAACACTGATAGGGCTCACATCGGTTTTTTACCTTCTTGTGCTTATTGGATGGGATTTCAGCAACCGCCGGCTTTTTCTAATGCTCATACCGGTATACATTGCATTGGCTGCCCTTTTCGGCCAGCGCTACGACTCCTTTTTCATGATTTCGACAGGAATACGCCTTTATGGTGGCGTGAATCCCTTTGTTCACTCCGCCCTCTTCCCCCCTTCACTGAAGTGGGAATATCCGCCACTCTACCTTCTTTACAGCATGTTTTCCTACGTTGCCGCCCATCTGGCTGGTTTACCAGCTCTGAGCAATGAACTCCTCAACTTCCCCGGCACGGTGAGCGGCTTCACTTACATGGCCTGGCGTGCCCTGAATGGAATATACCTGATCCCGTATTACGCCCTGATAAAGGTCCCAATGATGGCTGCCACTGTTGGAACTTATCTCCTTCTTGTGCGGAATGGTTACATTGATTCCTCACGTGCGAACAGGTACTGGCTTCTGAACCCATACGTACTGGTTGTTGGCATTGCCTGGGGGCAGCTTGATGTGCTCTCGGCCTTCTTTCTCCTGTTTTCCATTGTGGAATTAAGGCAGGGAAAGACTGGAACATCAGCCGTCATGGCGGCGCTTGGGACATCCTTCAAAATTTTTCCGGTATTCCTGCTTCCGCTAATTCTGTTGAACAGCCGCAGGAAAGTCCGCGACCTGGGGCTGTTCCTGCTCGTATTGTCCCCGGACATCGTAATGTATTACCTCACCGGATCGGTCATAGTATCCCTCAAAGAGCTTTTTTTCTCGCGATCAGTGCCGACATTTTTCGGGCTCTTCTCCTCAAATGGCGTCAGCTGGCAGGTGATTGTCAGGTCATTAGGGGTAGAAACCTTTCCCTCACTCTTCCTCTATGTATTCATACCGTTCTACATCGTCCTTACTGCCTTCCTGCTTATCAGGAAGATCCAACCCAATCCCGGGAGATACATGATCGTTGTGCTTACGGTATTCTTCCTTACATACAACTACGTAAACCCGCAGTATTTCATTTGGGTCATCCCACTCCTGCTCATTGAACTGGAATATTCGAGTGCATTTTTTCTTTCCCTGATACCTGTGGTGTATCTCTTCCTTACTTACAGCCTGACCTATTTCATCAATCCCTATCTTTCATACAACTATTTTTCAAGCCCATTGGGCCAGCTTGAGGCAGAAAAGGTATCATTCATGAGCTCTCTTCTCCTGCCATTCATAATATTGGCCAACGCGTACTTCATTCTGCTTCTGTACCGAAACATAAGGAAACTCTATGGAAGCGGCCCTGATGGACCAAACAGAACCGAGCAGCTCGATCAGCAAGCGGAGTGAAGGAATCCAATCCGGCATTTACAGAAATGAAAACAACCATATGTCCTGTGGCTGGAGGTCTCAAGTCATCTCCAGGCTGTTAGAGGGATCCATTTTATTGAGTAGATGTGCCTCTCCCTTGACCCTTCAAGGTTTACATATCTACTTAATATTTTATTAGTGAGTGTAAGAGAAGTAGCTGACAGGCATGGAAGCTGAGCTTGATCCAGTCTCTGGTGTATCCTTCTCCCGCCATGAGCGAGTATTGAAAACCTTTAACTGCGGATTAGAAGTCGAAGGATAGTGCCTGAGCACCATGCTGGGACCTATAAAAGTACAAGGTTCTGCAAGTCAATAGTCGACTGATTAAACAGCTTACATTTACATAGAACTAGAGTTCTCTATACCTTCCGATATAACAAACCTGGAAGCAATAAGAATCATTCCTGTAACAAAGATAACCACTCCGATGCCTATTACCCAATAGCTTATCGGGGGAATGGCTAAGAGCACTGGAGTTGAGGGGTGGAAACCGGGCTCAATTTTAGCAATTACGGACTTATCGTAGGCAGCAACAATAAAATGAGGCAGAATGCCATATAAGGTCACTACTGTTCCGGACAATATCAACAGGGTCCCGGTAACTATTTTGTGCCTTATCCTTTTGATATCCATTACGGGTATCATCAATAGAAGAACTGAAGTGAGTATGAGGAACATCACAGTGAGGAAACTGGATACTGGGAGATTATATGTAGTGCTGAATGCCAAGAAAAGCATCACTATATATACACTCATAACTGCCTCCTTTATGAAGAAACCAGAAATTCTTTGAAAGAGTTTGTGCATATCCGATAGTATATAGTTGTTTAGACTTAAAATACCTTTGTGTAATGCTAGTGCGTTGCACAATTCAATAGGCATGTGTCATCTCTCTCATGATGTTGTAGTACTGCACCTTCAGGGCGATCTCCTGAACTATGTAATCAGACCTGACAGCCTTGATCACCTCACCCATTGTTCTCTTGAGACCTGAGAAATATATCTCTACATTCCACCGTTTCCCATACTGTACCGATTCCTTCCACCTCTTCTCAGATGTCCTTCTGATCTGTCTGACAACCTTAGCCCTTGCCGGTGATCCCCTGGATTGTGTGGAGGCGTTCTTCCTTGGCGGTATTATTGTGCCATGCCCAAAGTCATTGAATATCTTCTTTGAATCATATCCCTTGTCTCCGTATATCCTCAGTATTCTGTCCCTGACAGATTCCAGTATCTTTCTGCCCTCCTTCGCATCATGGACATGCTCATCGGTGATGGAGAAGGAGAGCACCGAGACATCATGTATTGAGATGACCGCATGGAGCTTGTTCCATCCTCTTCTGCGGCGATTCCATTTAGTACCCAGATAATCGCCCCTGATAGTGATCTTGAAACCGGTGGAATCAATGGCACAGTCCACCGGTTTCCCATCAGTATGGGGAAGAGTTGGCACGATCTTCCTGATCCTCCTGAATATGTTGGTATAGCACACTGTCCTGATTCCCGAGATCCTGGAGAATACCCTGGCAATTCCTTCAAGAGACCTGAAGGGAACGCTGTACAGTGCTCTCAGCTTCGCAAGGAATGTTATGAACGCATTTGGTGTTTTGAAGGGATGTCCTCTCTTTCCTCTGTTGTTATCCTGCAGCAGGTTCTTCCAGTTCATGAGGAATGAAGGGTCCATGAGGTCTTCAACCCTGTTCACCAAGGATCGGTTGTACCTGTCATGCCTTCGGTTAGAACCAACCCAATATCTTCTTGTGCTTCTATTGCCTATTGCAGTGATTTGTTGTGGTGTCATAACAACAAATCGTTCCCCTGTATTTCATTATACAGGGGAATTATGCAACACACTAGTGTAATGCGAAGTATATAAGCGGCGAGATTTCTTGCATATCTTTATTGCTCATATAAAACTATGAAGGTCCATGATTAAGTGAGAGCCTATATCCTGACATTGTATCAGACGAATTCTTCACTGTAGAAGTTTCCTTTTTTTCCGGTAGTTTATTCCATTACATACGGGCATTGAAGAGTCAGGAGAAAGAAATTTTTGTAGGCAATGAACAGGTATAAGGATGGTACAATGACAGTGAGCAGAGGGGCATCCTACCATAGAGTAGGTAGTCCTTTCCACCAGATTCTCAATGTTTGGCCGTTACCATCGTATGAGGTCACGTTCACACTCATAAAACACCCTCTCTAGTATCAACTATTTGTCTCATAAGCTTGCCGCAAAATAGCCCCATTTCCGGAATCTAGTATTCAAGCTCATGCAATAGGGTACTTGGCTAATTTTCAGATTCGCACTATTGAATCTAGTGCGGAGGGCTGGATACAGGGTATGAATGACACTCCCGCGAAAGATTATGCAGGGATCTGGACAAGAATTTAAATGTATAGATGCATATATGTATGCATGGTGAAAGTGATATCCATTCAGGATGATGTTTACGAAGAGTTGTCTAAACGCAAAGACAACAAGTCCTTTTCCTTCATTATCCGGGAACTCCTGAAGGAATCAGGCAAGAAGCTCACAATCCGTGACCTTGTGAGCGCTGGAGCCACACTCTCAGAGGAAGAGGCCGGCAAAATGAAACAAGAAGTCCTAGAAGCCAGGAAACGCTCGAAATCCAGGGACATAAAGGAGCTGTAGATATATGGTCACCGTGCTGGACACAAACATACTGATTGGTCTGGCTCATGGACAGAAAAATGTGGTTGCAGCCCTGAATGATGTCCTGGATGAAACGCCCGCCATAACTGTCATCAACAAATATGAGTTTCTGCGTGGGATTTTGATATCAAATCTGCAGGAGGGCAAAAAGGAGGTGCAAATGTCATTCCTGAACCAGCTTGAAGTTTATGACTTTACTTCGAGAACGGCAGGTTATTGTGCGGACATATATACAAAGCTAAGGGCGAATGGGAAATTGATAAACGAACTGGATGTTATCATTCTGGGAATCTGTGCTGAGAACAGGGTCAGGCTGATAACAAATGATCAGGATTTCAAAGGGGTCGACAAGATTGCCGAAATAGATGTGAAGGTTCTTGACTACTGAACTTGACAACCCGCATTTATCTGTTTTCTTATTGAGTAAATGAGCCGTTTATTTACAAGCCCGTTGGTGGAAAACAAGAGCATAGTTCAAGCAAGGTAAAAACCTTATAATTTACCGGATTCTTAAACAAATGATGCTCAGGTATTATGTGTCGTTGAATCCTCCTGATCCAATTTTTTCCGAAATAGTCTCTTTTCAATACAAACATCCAGAAAACTGACTTTGCGCTGGCCCCTTAATTCATTGGAGAAGATTATTCAAGCCCTTGAAACCAACAATGACTATCTTTTCGCTGATGGCGGTTCATATAAATCTGTCTCATTTATTGCATAAATCATTTATTTCCATCTTTATTCTTTTCACTATTTCCATTAACTACCGCATCAAGGGTTATATTCAGAATTAGTGAGAATCTATCCTTTGCTTCATTCCAAGTAGTTGTAGCCTCATTAGACTCAACTTTATCAAGCAACGACATAGCTGATAACATCAATGAAAACGAGAATATTGTTGTATTGTATGGAAGCATATTTGACATGAGCCAGTAACCAAGAAAAGCCTCTGCATAATTTAGACCAGCAAATTCACTGCGTTCACCGTTTTTTACAAATTGATATAGCTCTTCAACGGTATTGGGAGGATCAACGTTCTTAAGCTTAACGAGAAATTTGTATATGACCTTCTTATCCAACTCGATTTCACCAACCTCAGCTTCCTCTTCATTCGTCATGGGAACACTATCGAGAGGATATACCATTTTTAACATTGTTATAGGCACCAAATCATATAATGCTCCGAAGTAAGTGTAATGGAAGAACTCTATGTTTCTCCACTTGTGACGTCTAACAAAATTGATTGAGCCTTTGATTATTTCAGAATCCTTGAAAATCTGGTCTTGAAATCGGGAGTGTTCAGAAATAAGTGATCTGATCCGATTGATGTTCTGCCTGTCATCCTCGCTAACAGAAAAAATATAACTTCTGGTTCTCGCATCTTCTGATGTAGTCTCATTTGTTTGGTGCTTCTCATCTCTGACCTCATCTTTCTGGAAGTCGAATTGCTCCTCTTCGTCATCGCTCAACTCATCTGGTGTCACCATCGGAAGCTCACGTTTTTGAGATAAAAGATTCACAAAACCTCTTAAGGAGTTGCGATTTTTTTCCACCGCTACTCTTGTTAGATACAACATACCTTGGACAATGTCCTTGAAGTCAAGGATAGGCGGAAAGAATTTGTCTGAAAATAGGTATCTTAACCTGATTGCTTCGAGCTCATGTATCTCCTGTTTAGTCATAGAGAACGACACCTTATCATTACGCATGGCTCTACATTGAGGATTTCTATAAAAACAATTGGTATCTGATTTCTTATATTCGTAGTTATTTTTGCTACAATATCACTATATATATTTACAGTATTATTCCTATATAGAAGAATCTATATTTATGAAAGATTATTGCGTATAAACTTCGTAATATAGGTATTTCCGCAGTAATTAAAAAAGAAGGCGAAACAGAATGGTTGAACAAGCAGGTTTGATAATGGCTGGGGCATTAGGATTAGCAGGAGCAATAGCAGTAGTAGTATTATTCTACGCTGGAATTACGGGTTCAATAGGTTTTACGGTCTCGTGGTATCACTACTTTGGAATAGTGCAAAGGATCGAACTCGTCATGAGTGGCATTGTGATCATAATGGTAGGGATCATCATAGTCTATTTCATAGTAAGATAAGGTTATCTGCCCGATAGCCTCCCCCTTATATTCCTATACTTATATATTAGGACCTCGACAACAATTAAATATCACCGAAAATCGTTCAGGGAACCCGGAATTAAGTGATTTTGAAACCCTTTCGTCTCTCCCTTCTTTTGGATAGTATGCGGAGGGCCGGATTCGAACCGGCGAACCCCTACGGGAATGGACCCTGAACCTATTAGATTGAATGAATATCGAAACTTTAAACAATGGTTGGAGTTAAAGAGCACAAGCTCTGGACACAGAAAGGCCATATTGCAGTACTATACCAAATATTTCAGGTCATACAGGCTTACAACAGTTAAAGACTTGACAAAGTACCTTAATTCCATACAGGGAAGTCATAGATATTGCGTTCTCACGTTGAGAAATTACCTCAAATTCCTACTGGAGAATGATGGAGAAGTGCAAGAGGAAACAATAGAGCCTTAACTTCGTATATTGAAGAATAGAGGCCGTTCACAAGTTGATAACTACATTCCATGTTATGAAGAAATTAAGAAGGCTTATTTTTATGGTGATATTACATTTTAATATAGGAATTGGTAGCGTTAAAGTTAAATCCTCTCTTAGTTTATTATAAAATGGTGTCGATCGTAGGATTACGATTTTGGAATTTGGTTTCAATATTTGGGTTGATGGCCGGGATGCTGGGTCTGATATTCTGGTCCGAAGCATTGTACAATATATTCAACCTGCCGAATACTCCTGGTATCCCGGGCCCAGCACATTATTCTGGGAGTTTCTGGTTTTATACGACCGCAGGTATTGTCACGACCTCTATACTCGTATTGATCTTTTCTGTGATAGTAATTATTTTGTCAATTAGACAACTGTGGCATAGTAAGCAAAGCCGTACAACAACATAATCTATTTGGCACAATAGAAAATGCTGCTGGGACAGTCTTTTATACTTCCTTTTGGCAAAGTAGGTAGGCATACTTCCTTCAATTGAAAGCTTTTCAAACGATCCACCGGGGAGTTGACCCCAAGTCCAAGGTAGGTATAGTGAATTTGGCCACAGATTCTCTTGTTATTCGGGAATGTTCAAAGTGATGGGGATTTAGTCCGCCCTTTTTGTACTGAATACCATCATTTTTATGTTTAATAAACTTTTCATAGCTTTCCATATTATAAAAATAATGAGAAATATAATCAGAAAGATTCTGACAATTGTTCTGATAGCTGTCGCAGTGATTAGCATCCTAGCACCACAAATTGCTGACAGTCCCTTGGAGAAAGTTCTTTCACAACACGCCTCTGAAATTTTTGGACCATTTTCTATGCAAACGATATACGAGAATTCTACTTCTCCCATTCCAAAAAATGGAGGACCTGAGGCCCAGTATTATAATAGCTATGCTTGGGGTGGTTATGAATTTTGGGCTCCCTCAGGCTCCAGTTTCACTTCAGTGAATTCTTATGTAAATGTTGAAGCAGTACAAGACCCAAGCACGATTGCTACTTGTACAATTTCGATGATGTCCGCTTGGATAGGTCTTGAAGGTGGGCATGGTGGAAATAATGGATTAATACAGCTTGGGTATAGCATATCACCAGATAAAACTGTAAAAGTACCATTGAATCCGTCAGATAGTGTGTCAGCAAATGTTGGACCAAATCACGCATATCTGTGGTGGGAGTATTTGAGTTTAAACAATAACAACAACTATGGTGTTCCATATAATGTAGGTATTTCTAACGGAAATGGAGGAGCAGTTACAGTTCCTACTGGTAGCACCCTGTATTTGTCGATATCTACAAACGCTGGCGCAAACGGATACTTCAATCAAATTACATTCTACTGGGGTGACTCATCGGGTTATTCACATAGTGATACGGTGAATCTACCAACAACCGTGCATACAACTTGGTCCGCTTTTATGACAGAAGCACCATTAGATACCGCAACACAACACGAAGACCAAATACCTAAATTCAACGTTAATACTTTCTACAACCTCAATTTGGCCTCTGTGGCCAATGGGCAATATTCATATTATACCACAAATGCACCCTACAACGTGGGGGACTGGGTTCAAACATTTCTTGTCCAAACGTTTGACTACTGGACTGGTGGTCCAAATCCTCTAGCCCAAGGAAATGTAGGCAACTTTTATGGTACCTATGAGCCAGAAACTGCTCCGGGAGCCTATGAAGATGGCTTTCTCACTGGAGGGTGGCTCAACAGTAATTACAACATGTGCGGAGTAACAATATATTCATAAGTGTACATCGCTATGCATTGATAATCTGCACAAAGATTCATTTTTATCAAATAACTTTGAAACTTCCTGGTTTAGTGTGTGCTTATGGATAAGGTTCCAGATTTCCACATCTAAAACTTGTAGCTGTCTTGAGAGTGTTCAGATCTTATGTAATCCAAGTAATGATCACGAAGACAGAGTCTCAGGTTATGATATAGACACAATAGATAACACGGACCAATGGAAAACCTTTTTAAATACCCACTCCGGTCAAAAATCGGAGGTAGTGAACTGCACAAACCCATATAGGGATGCGGAGGGCCGGATTCGAACCGGCGAACCCCTACGGGAATGGACCCTGAATCCATCGCCTTTGACCTAGCTCGACAACCTCCGCAATGGTTTCCTAAATACTCTTGGAGTATATTAAAAAATTCCCAAATTGTGCAGATTGAGCTAAGTTATCTCTCTTATTTTATTTAGTGGGCGGAGCTTGGACTCTACTTAATGTATTTGTATACTTCAAGCATCTAACCATGAGTTGAATTGGATGAGTTTTGACTACTATGGCATTGATCACGTGCAGTTAGCAGCCCTCGAGGGAAGCGAGGGTGTTGCCAGAGATTTCTTTCATGGTGTATTGGGAATGAAAGAAATTGAGAAACCCGAGAACCTGAAGAAGAGAGGCGGGCTCTGGTTCAAATGCGGTACAAACCAGATACACATAGGCATTGACCATGATTTCAGGCCAGCTAAGAAAGCGCATCCTGCAATACATGTGAAGAATCTCAACGTGTTGAAGGAGAGGATTGTGGCAAAAGGCATATCCGTGAAAGAAGATGAACCATTGCCTGGTGATGACAGGTTCTATGTCGACGACCCGTTCGGAAACAGGATGAAGTTTCTGGAATGGAAATGAGATCCGGGAACTTCAATGCTATGTCGAGCCCTCTCAGAGATGGGCAGCTTGATTTGCCAAAACTGCAGTCTGCAGTCATTGCCTTGAAGGTGCCTATTCCACGGATTCTATTTTAGAAGAATTTTATTGAGAACCCATAGATGTCGTTCATAATGAATAGCCCAGCCATGTTAAGTTCCCATGCCAGTGGGAAACATCATGCCGTAATGCAGGACCATCACAGAGAAGACAGAGATGAGGTCCAACTCATGTCGGTTTGTGTGAAAGGCTGCAAGTTTGACTCTGCAAAACCGCCATTTTTCTGTCCAGCATGGACGCAGCTGTAAGTTAATCACGTTTTACTTTGTTCAGGAGACGCGTTCAACAAAAGGAATGCGCTGGATGCATGGAATGCTATGAGGTGCCAGTAAAATACCGAATCAGCTGGCCTCCAGAATTTTTGTCTGCTCCCTCCTCAACTTCACCGTACTGTTGTGGGCTATCTTAAGAATCTCAGGATACACATGGTTATACTTCCCTATCATGAAGTCAACGCTTGAATCAACTGAAATCCTGTGCCCCGGGCTGATGATCGTGTTCCTGTTAAGGACATAACCGATCTTTCTGTCTCTATAAAGGACCCAGTTGTGCTTGACTCTCCCGAGGAGAAGTGATTTGGCTACCCCTATTGTGGCCTTATTCAGGAAAACGCCAGTTGCTGATGCAAGACCGAAGAATCTTGGATGGATCAGCCCATTGCCGTCGATTAACAAGGTACCCCCGAAATTCCTGGCAAGCTGCTTTATGAACCTGTACTCCCTGTAGAACAGGAAACCGGGAATGTAGGGAAAATTCGCATCCATCGACCGGTTCCTGCTGATATATTCGTCATCTTCAGCGTATGAGAATGCGGCATAACCCTTTCTTCCGTCGTAAGAGACATCCACCGCGCCTATTAGGTCTTCGTCAAAATCGTCATCCATGGACACTCTCTCTGAGAGTTTTTCCTGTTCTCCCTTCATTTTTTCCAGCGGGTATTCTGTTTCAAAATCGGTGAATCTGTGGGAATCGACAAACTTTACCTTCCCGGATCTTACCGTCAGGCCCTCATCTCTCAGCCTGGCTGTATCTCCCCTTACCTCTTCAATTGTCTTGTAACCACCCAGTTCTCCCGATGCCCTTACCACTCTGTGAAGCGGCACGTTTTGCGCTTCCCTGAGCTCTGACTGCATGTACGCGCATGAAACAGCTGCCACTGGGTCCCCAAGTGCCTTTGCGATCTCAAGATACGATGCAACTTTTCCTTCAGGTATCTGTTTCACGAGTTCAACGAAGTATGTATAAAGATCAAAGTCCTCATAAGGACTGCTTATGACCACACCCTGCACCTCAGTTTAAAAACTCCTTACCGAACAAGAACTTTATGCCTCAAATTTTCTTCAACTGAAAAACTTTAATTTTATCCTTCCAATTGCCCGTAGGATTTGCATGTTTGAGTCATCGTTTCGCAGAATAGCGAAATTCTCAGCTAGGCACAGTACCGGGATTATAATTTTCTGGGTTATAGCCCTCATTCTAGTTGCCCCGTCATCAACTCTTTTCCTCAGCAACACCTCATACAATCTTGGGGGAAGTATTGTTCCTGCTAATTCCATGGCTCAGAAAGCAAGTGACCTTCAAACCCAGTATTTCTCATCGTCTGAGGGTCCTGGCTCGAACGGGTCTGCACTCATTATTGTAACCAGTAACACCAGTGTGACAACTCAGAAAGGGGCAGCCGGAATAATCAGCCTCGAGCAGAACGTAACATCCTATCTCAAGACTGTAAATGGATACGATAATATTACCACTGCTTTCACCCTTGAAAACAGCACTTTGTACCACTTCTCCGAAGGCCTCAAACAGGAGTTGAATTCAACCTATTCACTGATTTCATCGATCAATAATCAGATGACTGTACTGAACAACAGTGTAAACCAGACTGTTGGATTGATCTATGGACTTCCGGCATATTATCTAAGTGTTTTTTCCAACACCGGTGGAAATGTCTCATTGGCGTATTCTCAGACAGTAAACTCAACAGGATACACTGAACCAGCTGTTTCGTACGTGAACAACTTCACCCAGTACTGGAATAGCACATACACATACTATACACCCACAAATCTGCAGAACGCGATGAATGACTCCATTAACTGGGCACTTCACAATTCAACTTCCCCCTTCTACGCTTTGCTTCAGAATACCCCTCAACAAAGAGATCTGATCTATGCCATAAATGCAAATTATTCGTTCTTCTCCTACCTTGGTACAGCAGGGTCCTATTACAAGGATACAAATTATACGGGCTTTGTCAGGAACTATACAATCAGCACATTTTCCAGCCAGTTGTCGTCGAATTCCACCTTGGTATCATTTATTGGTGACAGCCTGAACCTGACAGTTAATGGTTTCCTTGAAAGTGTTTACGGACTCGGACAGCCTGCTACCGACCCTCAAATAATGCAGCTGATGGTCCCCATGGTAGCAAACGGGACCAAGTATACACTCAAGGGCAACCCCCTGATAACTTACAATGGTCAAACCCTGGAAGGTTTCCTCAGGGCACTTAACAGCACGGACAACATAGAATCCCTCGTAAGAAGCGAAATACTCCATGGATCATTCGCGAGCTACCCGGTTATTCCAACTCCGTATGTGTTTCACCAGTTCGTTGGATACGACAACAGTACCACTATAATGATTGCGAGCTTTTCTGAAAATTACAGCCTTACTGTTGTAAACACTGTTACGGATATTTCAAACAACTATTCTAAATCAGGCGGAATGCTTCCAAGCAGCCATTACTATGTGGCAGGGACAAGCGCTCTTGATCAGCAGTTGAGCAATGAGATATTGAACGGAATGGTTCGCGCCCTTGTTATTGGGATTGCCCTTTCCATCATAATCGTCGGGCTTTTCTTCAGGTCACCAGTTGCAGCATTCATACCACTGGCTATTTTCGCGTTCTCAACAGTACTTTCGATGGGCCTCAATGGACTCCTCTACCAGTATGTGTTCCATGCCTCGATCTCATTCATCACCCCGACACTGCTCCTGATACTAATCCTTGGGCTTACAAGCGATTATGTGGTCTACATCATGTCAAGATACAGGCAGGAGAGGAGGCGCGGGAACCCCACAGCTTTATTCGACGCGGGGCAGTGGGCAGGACATGCTGTGTTCACATCCGGCATAACTGTTGCACTATCCTATATTGTACTCTGGCTTTCCAATATCCCTATATTCAGCGATTCCGGTCTCACCAACGCAATAGGCGTGGGCATTTCAATAGCTCTGGCCAATACATTCCTCATCGCAATCCTAGAAAAGACTGGCACAAAGCTGTTCTGGCCATCCGACATAACGCACGCCGAGAAATTCCCCCTCGAGAAATCCATGACAAGGATTGCGGGTGTTGTGAAGAACAACAAGAAGAAGATGCTGGTAGTTTTCCTCGTAGTAACTTTCCTCGCTTCCTACGTTTACTTCGAGACGCCGACTAGCATGAATGTTTTCGACCTGGTGCCATCGAGCAGTGGGATCCAGGCACTGGAAGTCGTTAACAATTCGTTCAACGGCGACTTCTTCGATCGTGGATTCATAGTAATGAAATTTGCATCTCCGCTTGTTTCAAACGGAAATTACAACCTCACAGAAATGGGGCAGATAAGCGCAGTTGAGAAGGCGCTTATGAACCAGAATGAGATAACCCAGGTTTACGGCCCAACATTCCCTTACGGCTCATTTGTGCCGCCGGATTTCTCAACCGTCCCTTCGAGCTATAACTCAACATACAGGAATCAAACAAACTCGTTCATCGGGAGTGATTCACACTTTGCGACCATAGATTTCCAGCTTTCTTCCGTCAGCTGGCGGGATCAGGCCAGCAATTTTGTAAAAACCCTTCCAACGCTCATAAACGGCACTCTGGAATCATCAGGCGCCACCGCCCAGGGGACGGTACAGAACTACTACATTGGTGGTCTGACGCAATCTCTGAATGACGCGCACACGTATACTGAATCCACATTCGTCAAGATGGTGCCCATCCTTCTGATTGCAATATTCGCAGTACTGCTCATACAGCTCAGTTCACTGTTCACCCCCATAAGGCTCATTGCAATGGTGGTGTCATCAGTGCTTGCTGCACTCTCCGCAGTCTTCCTGATAATCTACTATGGCCAGGGAGAGCCTATCCTGATCTTCCTGCCATTATTCACCTTCATCACCCTCCTGGCAGTAGGGTTGGACTATGATATATTCATGGTGACAAGGGTCAGGGAAGAGGTTATGAAAGGGGCAACCGACGAGGAGGCAACACTTCTCAGCATCAAGGAAAACGGAGGTGTAATTGTGACCCTTGGGATGCTTCTCTTCGTCACCTTTGGCGCGTTGTATACCAGCGGCATAGGGATCATGGAAGAGATAGGCCTTGGCCTCGCACTCGGTGTCATTGTAGATACTTTCATCAGCTGGCCCTTCTTCGTGCCTACAATAATGATGTTCCTCAAGAAATGGAACTGGTGGCCATATAAGATGAATTCAAAGGATAATGATAACTAATTAATCATCATTTTTCTTCAGAATAACCTGCATTTTAACGCAGCGGTTGGTTTAGAAAAAGAATATATATTAATGGGTAATCTACGAGTGAATCCTATGAAAACCTATCTCAAAGTAACTTTTTCAAGTGAGGGGGCAAAGCCAAGCGAGGTAATAAACAGACTCAGGTCACTGGGATTCAAGCCTGTCATTGGCGAGCAGGATCTTGTATACGAATGGGGAAATAATGCCACCACGGAAGATTCAATATGGTTTGCAGACAAAATACAGGCGACCCTTGAGGGTTTCAAGGTTCTGTTCCAGGTTGAAACACTTTCAGAGTAGAACTATCCGTACCGTAAATCAACCAATCTAATTCTAACAGGGATTTGCAGCCCTGTGCCGCCGGAAGGGATTTACACGTTCAAAATTAAGACCATGCGGACTCTGCAATTATTGGAGTGCCCGGCTTATTGAGTTGGCAGATGTCGTTCATACAATGATTCCTGCAGTATTAATTCTGTTCCTTGTAATGGCCATTGCGTGGATAACATGACTCCAATCTCACTTTTTGTTTCAGAAGGAAAATCAGGGAGAGAGCACTGCTTTTTGTCTCCTTTCAGGTTTTGAAAAAGAGCGCAAGCATTGCCTGGCATTTGCCCTTGCTTTCCCGGCAACTGCATGGTCTTCGGGGCGCCTTAGCGGTGTAGTGAATAAACGAGTCTTCTCCTGTCACCGCAGGAACCGCATGATAAAAGCATGATTTTTCCTTTCTTGATTCTGAGCCTGGTTTCTGCTCCGTATGGGGTCTTGCATTTTTTGCAGTATGATCTTTTTATTCCTGGAGGGAGGGTTATGTCCGTTCTTTTCGCTATTGCCTCCATCATCTCCACATGCTTTCTCGCTGACGCAATATCAGTGTCTTTTTCTCCCATTGAGATTCTGTGGAGAATACTGATTCTTTCTTTCGCAATGCCGAGCATTTCCTTCTTGTTCAATTGGTTTCACAGGAATAATTATTAATTTTATATATATGTGACGTGCAGTGATTAAGCTAGTAGTCCTGGATGTGGACGGAACCCTGAGCGAAAAAGACAGGAGGATAGCCCCCGAAGTTGTTGAAACCCTTCCAAAAGTGCAGGAGAGGGGAACGCTGATAAGCCTGGTGAGCGGAAACGTTATTCCAGTGATGTATGCGCTTAAAACATATCTCGGAATAAACGGGCCAGTATTCGGTGAGAATGGAGGTGTGATCCTCTCAAACGATTCCATTGAGACGTTTTTCACGAAGGAAGTTCCACTGAAGTTTTTTAAGTACCTTCAAAACAGGGCAAGCATAAGTGAGATTCTGACCAACAGGTGGAGAGAAACTTCTGTTGCATTTTCTGCAGATAGGGAAGCTATGCTGAACGAGATTGCCAGGACACCCGGCGAATGGCTGAACAGGGTCGAAATAGTTGACAGCACATACGCATGGCACATCATGAGCAAGGGGCAGACGAAGGCTTTCGCGATAAGAAAGCTCATTGAAATGTTCGGCCTGGGCAAGGATGAAGTCCTGGTGTGTGGAGATTCTGACAATGACTATGCGATGTACGAGGTTCCGGTCAGGAAAGCAACTGTGGCAAATGCTACTGACAGCATTAAAGAGGAGTGTGAGTACATCTCAGACGAATCCCATGGGAGGGGCGTCATAGACATCTTCAGGCATTTCGGGCTCCTTTAATGTCGTTCAGGAACAATCCCTGCCTGTCAGAAAGCAATTCCCCGTTCTCCAGTGCCGGTGATCCCCTGATGAAAACATTTTCAGGGAAAACTGCATCGAACCCGTCAAAGGGGCTGAAGCTGTTCTTAGAATGGAGGCGGTTCTCGTTGATCTTCTGCATTTCGGAGAGCTTCACCGAGAAGAAATCTGCGACATAACCGATCTCAAGCTTCCCCTTTTTGATTCCGAAATTTGCGGGTGGATTCTCTATTACTGTACGGTAAAACACTTCCATCGGGACAATTCCTTTCTTTACAAGTGCGAGCATCAGGGGAAGCCTGGTTTCGACACCTATTATCCCTGATTTTGCATACTCGAATCCATCCTTGTCCTCTTCCGTGTGCGGCGCGTGATCGGAAGAAACCACGTCGATTCTGCCTCCGGCGTACGCTTCTAGCAGGCTGAGCTGGGTATCTTTTGACCGCAGTGGTGGGTTGACCTTTCCTTTAGGGCCAAGGCCCATGGCCTCATTGAGAAGCAGATGGTGTGGTGTAGCTTCGATCTTGAAATCCCTTGACTTTATGTCCGCCAATGATGCCATGCTGCTAATGTGTGTGACAGTTTTATCCGGGTACTTCAGGGATGCCACGTAGTCCACTGCCATCTTCTCACAAGCTTCGGGCCTGGACAGGTCATGATCAGCGAGAGAATGCACCTCCCTTCTGTTTCTATCAAGGCATTCATCAGATTCTGCATGAAAAACGAGCCTGAAACCCTCCTCTCGAAGTTTTGATATCTGATCCTGGGGTATGGAAGCAAGTCCGGTTGAATTTGTGCTTCCCCCCAGATATATCTTTAATGCTATGCTCTCTTTGCTGAGAACCTGGGCATTGCCGCCTGTAAAAAGGGAGTAAAGGCCGTAATCGCAGTATGATCTCCCCCTGATTGCAGCCTTTTTATCATAAAATCGGTCGTAATCCACTATTGGCAGCCTGTTGTTCGGCATGTCCAATACTGTGGTTGTTCCCCCGTAAACAGCAGCTGCCGATCCTGTTGAGAAGTCTTCCTTCGCAGTTTCCCCGGGGTCCCTGAAATGAACGTGTGTATCGGTTGAACCCGGTAAAATTCCGCCTTCCACCGAATAATGCACCTGTGCCTTCAGGTTCTTCTTGATTTCTGATATTATCCCGTTTGTTACCCCAACTGTCAGGTCCCTGAATCTCCCCTGGTAATAGAACCTGCCCGAAATCGCGACATCAGTCATGTATGCACCAGCAATGCCGAATATCTATAAAATCAGACCCCAGGTATCTCCCCCCATATCAGTTTGTGAAGTTGAGGCAGCACCCTCACATTCAGGTTATTCTTGAGGACTCTTTCGGTGAGCTCCTTCAGGCTTGAGCCCCATGCCGGCTGAAACACAACCTGCGTATCTTTCCCAAGATTGCCGAGGAAATCAACGGCGTAATCAAAATCCCGGTCGTCTGATATTACAAATTTGACATAGTCTGTGCTCCTCAGCAGTTCCAGGTTCTTCCTGTCCAGGCTTTCCTGCTCTTCAGATGATGGCGTCTTGATGTCCATGTCTATGACTGTGTTTTCAATCCGGACGAAATCGGCAATGGATATTGAACCCCCGGTCTCAATCAGGACCTTCCTGCCCGCCTTTACTGCACCACGGACGAATTCCGGGGCATCCCTCTGCAACAGTGGCTCTCCCCCGGTGAAGCATACCCATTCGCTTCTGGACTTGGAAACCTTGTCCAGAACATACTCGAGCATGTATTCCTGGCCACCCTGGAAGGTGTAGGTTGAGTCACACCATTTGCATCTGAGGTTACATCTGTTTGTCCGGACAAACATCATCGGCACCCCGATCAGGGGGCCCTCGCCCTGGATGCTTTCGAACATTTCCGTTAAGAGCACAGGATCATGATTAATGACCAGAATTTAGGCATTGCCTTTTTTTGCCGTCCATGGAACTGAGGCCATAAAGAGATGGGTACACACTTTTAAGCCGGCTCCGGGTATAATAATCATGATAGAGGATCTTATCCGTGCAAACCCTCCTCAATACGATGAGCTGGAAAAGAGGTCCATCGACTATATCCAGCACCTTAAAGGAGCCACAAGGCCCTTTTCAATCCTCCTCTTCCTTATGCCTGCTGTACTGCTGATAATCTGGATATTCTTCATTGAGAGCGTATTGCTGCTCGGCCTTTCTGTTGCGATATACATAGCAACTGTTCTTGTGGCAATATTCGCAAGATACAGGACGGAGAAGAGATACAGGGAGCTTACTGTCAGTTTTGGTTATTATATCATTCATTCAGATTACTCCATGTATACGATAAGGATGGCTTCAATAGTACTTACGGTTCTGATATTCGTACTGGTGGAAACTTACAGGGGATTCAACCAGATTGAATTCTTTTCCGTGGTTATAGCATTCATAGTGGTGTCATTCATCCTGAGCGTCTACAGCCCAAGATTTGTTAGATACGAGAAAATGTCCACCCAGATACAGTCTGAAGTTATCAGATCCGGTGTTTCTCATATTGCAAGCTCAACCAGCATGCCGGAATTCACGATACGCATTGTTCCGGAGAAGAAAATGAAAGTGGCAAATGCATACTGCACCGGAATACTGTCCAATAAAGTGTATGTGACTGATTACCTGCTCGAGAACCTCACTGAGAATGAGGCGCTGGTGATACTTGCCCACGAGCTGGGGCATGTGATCTACAGGCACAACCTGAAGACTCTCGCACTGACATTCTTCCTTCTGTTTGCGTCTGCGGTCATGTTCTTCTCCTACCTCTATATTTCAAATGAGTTGGCCTCTGCCCTCCTGACACAGGCAGGCATATTCCTCTTCATCCTGGGCATACCCGCACTTGTCCCCGCCGTAAAGAGAGGGTATGAACTGCAGGCTGATATGTTTGCATCTAGGTTCCAGACAGAGGAAGCCGCAGTAAACGCACTTCTTAAGACAAACTATCTCAATCTGACACCAGTCCAAGCTTCGGGCGGCATCACCCACCCACCTCTACCTATCAGGATTAACCGGATGAGGCGTGCTATCAAGATGAGGGACTTAAAGGCAAAGTTCTGACGCCATACACTTTGGGCACGATAATCCGGCGATTGGAGAATGATTATATTTTGTCTCAACCTTATGGTTCATGAGCTATGAGAATTTATTCACCTTTGCCAGAGAAGCTGAAACCATACTGATTCTGAACGGCGGAGGCAATTCGATTGACAAGAACTTCTTCTATCTTACTGGAGCCGAAAGCGGTTCCTTTGAGGGGTCTGCAGTCATAGCTACGAAAGATGATCTCAAGATCATAACCTCCTCCCTTGAGGAGGAAGTTGCCAGGGATACCGGCCACGAAGTTGTGGTATACGATTCGAGGAACGGCATGAGGGATATCCTGAAGGAAGAGTTCAAGGACGTGAACACAGTAGGGCTCAACTACTCATCTCTCACGATGGACCTGTACAAGGAACTGCTGAGGATAATTCCTGATAAAGAGTTCATAGATGTCTCCAGCTCAATTTCGGAAGCAAGGAAGATAAAATCGGAGGAAGAGCTCAAGAAGCTCAGGGAAGCGGCAAAGATTGGGAGTGAGATCCTGCCCACAATTTTGGACAGGTTCAGGGAAGGCATAACCGAAGCCCAGGTGGCAGCAGAAATGGCCTATGAGATGATGAAGGCGGGAGCTTCTGAGCCTTCTTTCAGTACAATAGTAGCCTTTGGCGCAAACAGTTCCATGCCGCATTACAGCCCCCATGATGTTAAACTGAAAAAGGGTGACTTTGTGCTGATGGACTACGGCGCACTGTACAAAAGGTACTGTTCTGACATAACCAGGACCGTGGTCTTTGGCAGGGCGAGCCAGGAGCAGAAGGATATGTATGAAGTTGTCAGGAATGCCCAGGAAGAGAGCATGAAGGAGATAAAGGACGGGGCAAACGGAAAGGATTTGGACGGAATAGCATCAAAAATCATTGATGACACCAAGTACAAGGGGAGGTTCATACATAGCCTTGGCCACGGCCTTGGAATGGATGTCCATGATCACCCCGCACTTGGAAGAAACCTGGACTTCATCCTCAAAACCAATATGGTTGTAACGGTGGAGCCCGGGGTGTACATTCCAAAGTTTGGAGGAGTCCGCATAGAGGATGACGTGATTGTTAAAAAGAACGGATTCGAGAAAATTACAAGTGCACCCACGTATGATCTGATAGAAGTTTCCTGATGACACCTTCCCTCATAATACCGGATGAAAAATCGTTTACAAAGCCTTCAGAAATAGAGTTCATTCTGAACTCTAATGACTCATCGGCCTCACGGATCAGGAATGAGGCAGAGGAATTCATAGCAAGGAGCGTTGAGGAAAGGGGAATCTCACCCGGGATAGGCAATGACGCATTCAGGCTGGCCCTCTGGATCCTTGCGGCCATAGACGAAAGTGTCCTGACTGCAAGAGTGATCAACCAGCAGAGGGATTATCTTGAGAATTCTCTGAGAAAAGAGAACCCGGAAGATGTGGAAGAGTATGCGGGAAAGGTTGGGATAGGTGTAACTTATGATGTTACTGATGGCCTGTTTTCCATTCCGGTGGAAGAGTTCCTGAGAAGCACCAGAAGGCTTAGCGGGTCCCGGTACAGGCTCAGATCCCAGGCCGTAAGGGGCGGTCTTGTCTACGCAGTTCAGGAGACTGTTGCAAAGGTCATAAGGGAGCATTTTGTTGCGAGAACCTTTGAAATTGTGGACAGGATTGACGTCTCTTCAGCACGTGAGATACTGGGCGAGTGGTCTGAGTTCGCACAGAGAATGAAGAAGCTGTACAGGGAGAACCATGCAAAGAAGACCATGGAACTCGGGGAGATAGATTTCAAGCTTTTCCCCCCCTGCATCAAGGAGTACCTGAAAGAGCTTCACGATGGGGTAAACCTTCCGCACATAGCAAGACTGACACTGGCAAGCTTTCTCCACAAAGTTGGCATGAAGGGTGAAAACATAGCTGAGCAGTTCAAGACCGCACCTGATTTTGACCCGAGAACAACTGAATATCAGGTCAAGCATATAACCGGGGAGATTTCCGGAGTCGAGTACTCTCCGCCAAAGTGTGCGACTCTGCAGGCGAACCATATCTGCTACAAAGGTGACGACACACTTTGCAACCAGGAATGGCTAAAACACCCATTATGGTATTATGAAGTCAAGAAGAGAAAGAAGAATTAGGACAGCTTTCTCTCAATCATCTTAATGACTGTGGACTTTTTGAGTTTTGACTCGACTACAAACATTTTTGCCTCTTCCCACGGAACCCGTGGGTACCTGGCATCCCTGATTTCATATTTTGCGTTGATGGATCTAAGGATTTCGTGAAGTTTCTGATCAGTAAAATTCTCGGCTGCAGATTTCTTAATTCTCCTGCCCTTGGAGCGGGATATTTTAGGGTTGAAATATTGAGTATACAAAGTAAAGGTCATAGAAGAACTGCGTTAATTATGCCATCCTGGCCCGGTCTTGATGTTATCCTTGCCTCGCCAGCCTCAGTCCGAATCACAGTTCCCCTGTTGAGTATGTTTCTCTGGACATAGTGCGGGTTGGCTGGGTTCTCCTTTACAGTAACAATCTTTGCTTTTTTGGTTGACTTTGATTTCGGATCGTAGACGTTTGCCTCTGATCCCAGCATGAGGATTGCCTTTGTGTTGCCTCCATAGCCTCTCTGAACCTTGCGTGAATCCTCACCAATTCTAGTCATGGTAGGCTCCCTGCCAAGTTCATATCTTCTCTTTGCCCTGGACTGTTTCAGTTTCCCGCCTGTTTCCTTTTTTCTTCCTTTACCCTGAAATATTGTCATTTTATTATACCTTCCATCATTGCTTGGAACATATACTTTGCCTCTGATTGCGATTCTGCATAAAAACCTTTATGGAGTGACGATCAGTTGTTTTCCATTCTCTCAAGAAGCCAGTATCTTTTCTCAACGTCAACGAGTATGACATCATCCGCCCCCGGGGAAAGGCTTTCGATGTTGCCCGCCATTTCTTCAAGCAGAGCATTCCATGTTTCCCGCTCCACTTCCCAGAACATTGATGAAATAAGCTTGTGTTTTGCCCTGAACAGTTCATCCGTAACCTCTGAGTTCACCGTTTCATAATCTTTCCAGTACCCTTCAAGGTAAGAGTGTATTGTAGTCTCAATCATCTCGAGTATGTTTTTCTTTACCACTGTTTCAGCTGATGTGGCGTATTTTTCGAAGAACTCGGCCCTCTTCCTGTAATATTTTGTTTCATCCGCGTTGGCAAACGTTATGAGGCCGGAGATATTGGAGTCTTTGGTAATATCATTAAGCTTTTCAGAGTACCCGCCGGATGTTTGAACTGCGTTGGGGTCCATGGTTATAATTACCCTGGCGGGCTTCATGCCCTTAATAAGTTCAAGGAGCTTGTGAATACTGTAATCACTCACTTTGTTATGGCTTTCTCCTATAAATGAAACTATTTTCACCTGTTTGCACCCTGCCTGTCCCTATCGACACTCAGTAGATATACTTACACCATTTTCCATTTGATCTGTAGTGTTGAAATTAATGTAATTCTGGATATCTGTACCAAATGTGTTTTATATCCATCTGATCATTCCTGAAAGATGGCTAGCAAAGGTTCAAGAAGGTCGCCAAGTGGTTCCAGAATCGGATATCTTGGTGGAGTGATAGGGGTAATACTTGGTATTCTGTACCTGCTCTTCGCCAGTGTGTCAACACTTGTCCATCTGTTTCACTACATCCCCGTAGGCTCATTCATTTCCGGAATCCTGGGAATTGTATTCGGCCTGTTCTCGATAATTTCAGCCGGCACCGCCAGAAGGGATGCCGCTATCGGGGGAGTGCTGCTGATTGTTTCCGCAGTACTTGGATTCTATTTTGTTGGGGGACTCTATGTAATATCCAGCATTATAGTTCTGATAGCAGGGCTCATAGCATTAGTGGAGTATATCAGGTGATTGCTTTCTTCTCAGACGGTGTGCAAGGTGCGGCTACACCATAGATTTTTATATCAAGAAACGTAAGGATTTCGAGATAAATTGCTGGACTATTTTCAATATCTCTGGATAGCAGTTTCTGTTCTTTCTGTTTCAATAACACTTATTGAAGATAGGGCCAGATTTATAAGGCTTTATATATATTCAATTCCAGTACTCCTTGTTATTTTTTTATTCGCCCACTCCCTGATAGTTTTTCCCGTATACATACTGTCCCTGATTTCAGCCGCATACATGTACACCCAGACTTTCTTCAGCGCATTCGTCGCAGAAGTGGCCATTGTCCTTTTTGCAGGATATGAATTCCAGTCCGATCTCATATGGATTTCAATAGATGTGTCAATCTCCACGGCGATAATACTGACGATGATGTTTGACAAGAGGCTTAAATCCTATACCCATGACAACGACTCAGGCCGTGGGAAGATCAAAAAGAAGGAAATCTACAGGGACTACCTCCAATCTGTTGTTGGAGTCCTTATACTTGCCCTTTTGTTTATAGAGGGGGTTGAGAACTCACGAATTGTGATAACAGTAAGCGTACTTGTCCTCTATGCTGTAGGGAATTATTTCTACCTTCACAGGAAGAATCTTATTGGCGATTTCCTGTGGTCATTCGAAAGAGAGGATACACCTCTCGGGATAGGCTCAATCTGGTTTGCATCTGGAATATTGCTTGCATTCGCCATAATAAATTCACTGAGCGTTCTCTACATCGTGCTATTTGTTCTCGTAATTGGAGATTCGGCTGCCACAATTGTAGGTGTGAATGTGAAAACATGGCCACTGTTCTTCAACAAAAGGAAATCAGTGGGTGGATTTCTGGCCCTTTTCGCACTTTCTGCAGTATTCGGCTTCTTTGTCATAGGATACCTGGGGATACTTTACGCACTGGTAGGGGCAATAGTTGAAAGCGCAACGCAGTATCCGCTGGATGACAACTACATCATTCCCCTGGCGCTGACCGCACTTTCAGTTGCCATCTGATTGTGCCTCCAGTCCGGCGTAGTAAATAATTTCTCTCGGGAAACTGCTCTCCATGAAACCTATTGACTCGTAAAGGCCTCTAGCCTTGCTTTTCATGTTCACCCACAGGTACATTGTGTTGAAGTTTGCCACCTTGGCTCTTCTGAGGGTTTCAAGAAGCATTGCCCTGGCTATGCCTTTTCCCCTGTGTTCTTTCCCCACAAAGACATCTATTATGAGGGGATACCCCGGCGTTTCCGTGCCCGATTTTCCGGATGTCACAATGCATGCACCCATAAGCTTGCCATCGTAGCGTGCAATTCTTGAAACTTCTGTCACAACTCTTCCGTAGTTCCCTTCGAATATGGATCTTGCCAAAGCTACCTGCTCTTCCTTTTTGGTGGAGAAGAGCAGCTCATCTTCTGACCCCTGGTAGGCAGAGATCTGTGCAGAAAGATATTCCTCGATATTCATGTTGTTGAGGCTTTCAACCCTGTATCTTTCGGGGACAACAGGGTCCGATTCCGGGACTTCCTTCAGCGGAATCTCCATCATTGACCTTTCCATCCTTCCAAATCCCATCTTTTCAAGAACTCTTGAAGATTCTTCCGTGCCGTTGAAGATGTCATTTATCATCGCGAACCGGCCCATAGACTTAGACTCGTTGAGAAGCCATCCCAGAAGATTTTCTGCCCTTTCCCCGGATGCAAACTTACCGTCTACAAAGCCAACGTTGCCAAGGATTCTGTCTGTCATGCTCTCGGGCATGACATAATAAGCATAACCGGCCGGCTCCTTATTGGACATAATCAGCCTGGATTTGATCCTGTTTTCGTTCAGGTCTTCGATTATCTTGTTGAAGGTTTCTCTTATTCCCCTTCCCGGGAACTTTTCCTCCAGCGATGAGATCTGGCTCTCCAGAATGGGAGCCCAGTTGATTTTCACATTATCAAGTTCCATCTGACGGCCCATCATTTTTCGGCATATCAACTTTTTTTATTATGCCGAGGTGCAAACTGGTCTCTTGATTAGAATTCCGTGAGAGTTTCATTTAATTATTCTCAAGGTGTAGCCGTAAGACAGTTCCGGGAAATATTATTAGAATTGAAACGATATCTCTATGAGCTTCATGGAGGACCTTGAGAGAACAGAGAGATACAATAAGCTCGCGATCGAGTATTCAGAATATTACAAAGGCAAGGTGAGAGTGGTCCCCAAGGTTCCCGTAAGGCATCTGGATGATTTTTCATACTGGTACACCCCTGGAATAGCAGCTGTTTCAACTAAAATAGCCTCAGATAAAGATCTGTCCTTTGAATTGACTGGAAGGTGGAATTCGGTTGCCATACTGACGGATGGAACCCGTGTTCTCGGGCTTGGGCATGTTGGCCCTGAAGCTGCTATGCCCGTGATGGAGGGAAAGGCCCTGATCTTCAACTTCTTCGGAGGAGTAAACGCTGTCCCAATTCCGATCAGGGTTAAGTCCCAGGAGGAATTTATTTCGGTAGCAAAAGCACTTGAGCCTTCATTTGGCGGCTATAATCTGGAAGACATAGAGTCTCCTAAGTGTTTTACTATCCTCGAGACCCTGCAGAAAGCACTCAACATACCCGTATGGCACGACGACCAACTCGGTACTGCCTCAATCATTCTTGCCGGGCTCATCAATTCTCTAAGGCTGGTCGGCAAGAGGATGGAGGACGCCAGGGTCACGTTTGTAGGTGCTGGAGCAGCAAATATAGCTGCGGCATTCCTGCTGGATGCGGCGGGCTTCAACCCAAAGAACATAATACTCGTAGACTCAAAGGGGATCCTTGAGCCCGAACGTGAAGACATGGATGTTCTGATGATCAACAACCCCCTAAAATACCAGCTCGCCCTCAAGACCAACGGTGACAGGGTTAAAGGAGGCATCCCGGAGGCGATTAAAGGTAGCGATGTTGTTGTATCGGCTGCCAAACAGGGACCAGATACAATAAAGCGTGACTGGATCAAGGCCATGGAGAAGGATGGAATAGTCTTCGCACTTGCCAACCCGGTGCCGGAAATATGGCCTGATGCTGCAAAGGAGTCCGGTGCAAAAATTGTTGCCACGGGCAGGAGCGATTATCCAAACCAGATTAACAACAGCCTGGTTTTTCCCGGAGTTTTCCGTGGTGTTCTGGACGCCCGCGCAAAAGGGGTTAATTTTCAGGTAATGGTTGCAGCGTCTAATGAGATTGCAAACTTCATAGAGGACCCGACACCAGACAATATTGTCCCCACAATGGAAGATTGGGAGCTGTACCCCAGCGTGGCGTCAGCAGTCGCTTCCAAAACAGTTGAAATGAAGCTGGCGAGAAAAACCGGCACTAAGCAGAAATTTTTTGATATAGCAAGTGAGATTATACAGGAAAACAGAAACATTTACATGGATTTGCTTGACAGGAATCTAGTAAAACCATTACCGGGGGTAAGGAAGAATGACTGAAAACATTGTAATAAGAAGGATGAAAGCAGAGGACCTGGATGCCGCTCTTGATCAGGTAATAAGACTGAAAAGGCTTAATGCTGAGTTTGACAGCATATTCAATGTAGCGGAAGAGTCCAAGAGCGACTTCAGAGATCATTTGAATGAGGCGCTCAGTGACGGGGACAGATACATAGTGCTGGTTGCAGAAGCAGGATCCAAGGTAGTTGGCCTTGTCAAGGTGGACATACACACACGGCTGTACTACAAGCCAAAGTATGAGGCGAGAATCGTTGAATTCTACGTGATGCCCGAATACAGGAGAAAGAATACGGGCAAGTTGCTTATGGATGAACTGTACAGGATACTGAAGGAAAGGAAGATAAGACTCATAACTGCAGAATTTCCTTCGCTGAACCTCATAGCTCTCGGCTTCTACAAAGGAATCGGGTACAGGGAAGTAGTTAGCGTCTACGGGAAAATGATAGAAGACGATGAGTAGAGGGGAAGACACTTTTCCTCATTCCGCCCCCTCCTTGCCTCATGGGAATCCCAATGTCCTGAACATAACGTAGATGCCCACTATTATTATTATAATGGAAAAGAGTTTCTTCAGCCTGGATGTATCCATCCCGGTTGAAATTCTCGAACCGAATATGCCGCCAAAAATCCCGCCAATAATGTAGAAGAGGGATACTGAATACAACAGGTTCCCTGCGATACCATACCTTATTGCAGTAAGAATCCCGAACGATCCCACCACGAGAAGGGATGTACCGATAGCTTCGTTTATGTTTATTTTCGTGGAGTACATCAATGCAGGAACGATCAGGAAACCGCCCCCAATGCCGAAAAACCCCGATGCAAAACCTGTCATCAAAGAGGACCCGCTGATTTTCCCCAGGTTTTTCTTCAATTTTTTTTCTGGTTGAGGCTCCTTGTGAATTGAATGACCTTTTTTTCCCATATACATGAAAAATCCTACTCCTATCATGAGAAAAGAGAAAAGAAGAAGCAGGCGGCTGCTTTCTGTTAACAGCCCAATCGTGGTTCCCAATAGAACCCCTGCTGCCCCAATGAGGGAGAATATTATCCCCACATTCATTTTGATCTTTACACGCTTCCTGTGCGAAAAAAAGTTGATATATGCATTTACACCCACAGCAAGGGCAGTTGTTCCTATCGCCAGGTGAGTGTTGTGTATTCCAACGAAATAAATGAGGAGGGGTATTGCAAGAATTGATCCGCCGCCTCCGATAAGCCCCAGAGTAAAACCAACTGCTACACCTGAAATCATCGATAGAACAAGCTGGGCTATGGTTATAATCATTGGACTTCGATGTGAAATCACATAATTGTTTATAATATTTTCATAAATCTGATTATAATTCACATTTCTGAACTATACAGGAGTTTGCTTATCCTGTCGGTGATCTGGCCTGCCTGATCAACGTTCACGATAAGCCAGATCTCCGTGTCAAGCCTGTAGATGTTCTTGACATCAATCCCAAAAATGTTCAGGTATTCTGTAAGAAGAAGTGTAATTCCCGGTTCCCCTGCGGATTCACTTGGAAGAATAATGCGAATCATTGCAAGGTCATTTGTGTCGTCAGATTTCATGATGCACTTATATCTTCCTGCCTCCCGGACAACGAGCATTGCATTGTCACCCACTTCTTTCATGCTGTCAAAGTAACCTTCGGTATACTTGTATTCAACGGACAGGTTGGATTTTTTGAGTATTTCAATGGCGTTGGAGTCTACTTCCTTTGACCTGTACGAAGTGAGCGTCTTCACTATCGTGTTGATTTTTACCTTCTTTCCGGTTACAAATTCCACCTGATTCTGGATCTTACGTGCCAGGCTCGTGTAGTTGGCCAATCCGCTGTTTATCATCAGGGAATAGATGAGATTCTCCCTCACTATCACATTTATAGAGTCCGTGACTTTGACCATGAGGTTGGATAAACTGAGTTACTAATGAATTTTTGTGAATTATTTGCTTTTATGTGCATGATTATGATGAATTATCCCACTTATCTTTAGTTTTCAGGATGACTATTTCGACAGATTATTACCGTAAATATACGGGATCAACTACAAATCCACGAAATCATAATTGTAAGCATGAAAAGTGGAAGGTCTTTTCTTGATAGAGAACACACCTACCTTCTCGAAGAGATGCAGGCACTTACCGGCAGATCAGACAGATTCGGGAGATTGTTTGAAAATGTCCTGACAATTTTCAGTTATCATCTTGACAGGGAAGAAGAGACTGTGATTCCCCTTATTGACTATCTGTCTCGCAGAGAGGGGAGCAAGAGGCTCCTGGATGTGCTGAACATTCAAAGGGCATGGGATGGGTTCAGGCAGGAATATGACAACATGTTGAATGAGCACGCCCAGATGAATAAACTGATAGCAGAGATTGACGATGAATACAGCCATGAAGACAAGAACATTTCACAGTTGATTGGGGAATTGAAGCACCATATAGAGATAGAGGAGGTCATACTCTATCCTGCAGCACTTGCTGTGGGAGAACTGCTGGAGTGCAGGAAATTCTGATCCTCGAAATCTCACTTTTCAGGGCAGGCTAAATCCTGCAATTGCCGGCAGAATGGGGACTCGCATTTTTGTAGCAAACACTGATTTAGCTATGGCCTTCTGATGATTGCCGTATGTGCCTTTTTGAACTTCTCCACTTTTGGTGATATGACCAGCCTGCAGTATGCTGCATTGCTATTGTTCTTGAAGTAGTTTTTATGATAATTTTCAGACTGGTAGAACTCACTGAATTTTTCCACTGCCGTGACTATTGGTTTTTTGTATTCGCCGCCCTGTTCCATCTCAGATATTTTTTCCCCGGCTGTTCTTTTCTGTTCTTCATCCATGTAGAAGATGACAGACCTGTACTGAGTGCCAATGTCATTTCCCTGCCTGTTGAGGGAGGTTGGATCGTGCATGGAAAAAAATACCTCGAGAATGTCCTTGTATGATATCACCGCTGGATCAAAAGTCACCTTAACCACTTCGGCATGTCCTGTATTTCCTGTGCATACCTCCTCATAGGAAGGGTTCTCAGTATGGCCACCGGCATATCCGGAGTCCACGTCAACCACACCTTCAATCTCCTGAAAGACTGCCTCTGTGCACCAGAAACAGCCGCCTCCAAGAACCGCAACTTCTTGATTTTGAGTCATTTCGCCACAACCACTGATAACTACATTGCAATTTGAACTTTTGTAGTTTTGGATTCACAGAATATGGAGGAATGAGGGGGTCGAATATGCTTTAGTTTCCAGACTTCCCATCAATCCATACTGTTTTTATGTTTGTGAATTCCAGCAATCCGTACCTTGAAAGCTCCCTGCCCAACCCACTCTTCTTCACTCCTCCGAAAGGCAGTCTTGGATCTGAAGATACAACTTTGTTCACAAATACCATTCCGGCGTTAATATCTGGGATAATGCCCCTTGCATCATCCGGGTCTGCCCATACAGAAGAACCCAGGCCGTACGGCGTCTCATTCGCCATCCTCACGGCTTCTGAGTCTTTCCTGAATTTTTTCACAATTGCAACCGGCCCGAATATCTCGTCCTGATAACTAACATCCGTTCGGATTAACGTTGGAGGAACTATGTTTCCGGACTTTTCACCAAGATACTCTATTTCCGATGTGCCTGACAGGTCATCCACCTGCTTCAGCACCGTGCTTCTCTGCGAGGATGATGACAATGGCCCGAGGAACGTTCCAGAATCCATTGGATCTCCAATCCGGACCTTGCTGAATTCATCCTTTAGCTTCTCATAAAATTCATTGTAGACTTCTTCCTGTACAATGAACCGTTTCGACGCAATACAGCTCTGCCCGTTATTCTGAAGCCTGCCGAAAGTGGCATTTTTTGCAGCATAATCCAAGTCTGCTGATTTCATCACTATGAATGGGTCCGATCCACCGAGCTCCATGACCACCTTCTTGAGTTCCTTTCCAGCCTCAGCTGCTATTTTCTGTCCCACTTCAGTCGATCCCGTGAAAGCTATGCCGTCGACATACTTTATCGCTGATGTTGCAGTCTCCCCCCTTGTTATCGTTGAGTCAAACAACGGGGTGTCAAAGATTTCCTTCAGTTTCAGGCTGGTTCCGGAGACCTGCGAAGCATGCTTGAGTATCACGCCGTTTCCTGACATTAATGCGGGCATCACTGCCCTCACTACCTGCCACGAAGGAAAATTCCATGGTTCAATTGACATTATGACACCAAGCGGGTCAAATCTCACATGGCTGTCCATTGCTTCAGTCCCGATTTGCTCATTTTCAAGAAAATTCTTTGAATTCCCGATTAGGTAGTCTATAAGCGATATGGACTTCTTTACTTCAGCCCTGCTCTGGGATATGGGCTTTCCCATCTCACTGGTCATAAGCTTTGCAAGCTCTTCCTGGTTCCTTTCAAAATTTGGCTTGAGAGTTTTCTTGAAATAATTGAGTCTTTCTTCTATATCCTTTTTCCATTCAGCCTGTGCATCCCTTATCGAAGATACCTTCCTCTGGATATCTTCAAGAGACTCGCTTTTGTAAGTTTCCAGAACTTCTTCAGTGAATGGATTCACGGTCTTGATTTCCGACATGATCATCGATTGAACATCGATAAATAAAGATTGCCAGACAGTTCTATCAGTTTCAACAGGTTAACTTGTTGATTTGCGCCTATAATATGAACCCGCCGGGATTCGAACCCGGATCGCAGGCTCCGGAGGCCTGAATGATATCCATTACACTACGGGTCCTATCCTTTGTAACCTATATCTCTCAGGAACTGCCTTCTTTTCTTCTTGTCATCCTCGCTTTCAACACCAAGTGGGGATCCACCATCAATAACGCCTATAACACCATTTCCATCCTCGCCCCTGGCAACAAGCACCTTCAAAGGGTTCGCGGTCGCAGCATAGATGGTGCCGACCTCCTGGCACAGTTTCAATGCGTTGAGTATGCTTATCGGGAAGGCATTCCTCAAAATAATCATGAAAGTATGCCCAGATGCAATCCTTTTGATGTTTTCAATCCCATATTCTACTAGTTCACTGTCATTTCCCTCAAACCTGACAAGCCTTGGGCCTGATGCCTCAGAAAACGTTACAGAGAACTTTGCTTCGGGTGCAGTGGTCCTGACAATTTCAGTAAGGTCTTCGACAGTCTTGATAAAATGGGAATATCCCACTATAACGTTCGTGTCATCAGGCTTATTCACTTCAATTTCAGATATATCCAGCCCCATGTTCCATGATAAGCTGCTGCTGATTAAAATCTTCCACACACCTCCATGATCAACAGCATATTTCATCCAGACCTCTCAAAAGGGTTTAATAATCTCAAGCATTCCAACCTGGATGGACTTTTATGAAGAGATAGTCCACGAAATCAGGACCGGGAACGTAAAGACAAAGGAGCAGCTTCAGTCCAGAAAAATGCAGCTGGCGAAGCGGTATAATCTTGATTATATCCCCGGTGATGTTGAAATCCTTAACTCTGCTGAATTCGATGAACAGTATCTTGATCTTCTTAGAATTAAACCCACAAGGACAATATCCGGAGTTGCAGTTGTTGCCGCCATGACCTCTCCGGACAGGTGCCCTCACGGCAAGTGCATATACTGCCCGGGAGGGCTCGAAAACAATTCCCCGCAAGCTTACACCGGATATGAGCCTGCCGCCCTGAGAGGGAGGAGCAACGGCTACGATGGCTACAACCAGGTGTTCAACAGGCTGAAGCAGCTTGATACCATAGGCCATGATACCAGCAAAGTTGATTTGATAATAATGGGCGGAACATTCACTGCAAGGCCCAGGGAGTACCAGGAGTCATTTGTTAAGGGATGCCTGGACGGCATGAACATGAGCATATCAAACACGCTTGACGAGTCCATCCTTCAGAACGAGGGTGCTGGACGCAGATGCATCGGTCTGACAGTAGAGACGAAACCCGACTGGTTTTTTGAGAAGGAGATTGACCTTTCCCTGAGATATGGCGCAACAAAAGTTGAGCTTGGAGTCCAGAATATATCAGAGAGGATATTGAGGAAGAATGGGCGGGGACATGGCATAGCAGAGATTGTCAAGTCTACGCAGCTCTCAAGGGACGCGGGCCTGAAGATGGTGTATCATCTGATGCCGGGGATGCCTGGAGCCTCAATTGAAGATGACAAGAAAAGCTTCGACCTTATGATCAAGGATCCCGCCTACAGGCCCGACATGCTGAAGATTTACCCAACGCTGGTTGTCAAGGGCACAGCGATATACAGGATGTGGAAGCAGGGGAAATACATGCCGCTGGATACTGATAGCGCCGTGGATCTCATTACCTATTTCATGAAGAATATGCCTCCCTGGATCAGAGTGCAGAGGATGCAGAGGGACATTCCTGTCAAGTTTATCGAGTCCGGGGTCAAGAGGAGCGACATACGAAACATGGTTGATGACAGGCTGAATGAACTCGGTATCAACACTATGGAAATGAGGTCCCGTGAAATTGGCCGTGTACCTGAGATGGGGGAGGAACCAGCCCTGAGACGGAGAAATTATGAAGCGAGTGGCGGGAAAGAGATATTCATTTCATATGAAACGCAGGATAACAGGATAGTGGGATTTGTAAGGCTTAGAATCCCTTCTGACAGCGCACACAGGAAAGAAATGGCAGATTCTTCCGTGATCAGGGAGATAAAAGTGTTCGGCAGCGTCGTCCCGGTAGGGGACAAGGCTGGAGGCAGGTGGCAGCATAAAGGGTTCGGAGGCCTTCTTATGGCGGAGGCTGAAAGAATCACCAGGGAAGAATATGGCCTGGGAAGAATCCTTGTAATAAGCGGGATAGGAGTAAGGGAATATTTCAGAAGAATGGGCTATGAGAGAGTAGGCCCATACATGGGCAAGAGATTGCAGTAATATGCAGTCACCTCTACTTTTTTATCAGAATTGTGTCACCCGGGTTCTCCTTTATCGTGGCTTTAACGTTGGAACTCATCCTGATTTTTCCCGATGTGTCAGATCGGACCCCAAGCACTGTGGCATCAGGAGAAAGCCTCTCTGAGAGTGATTTTAGCTCTTCCTTGAGAGTTTCTGAAAATCCACCCTTAATGACAACGATATCCCTGCCAAACCTTTCAAGCATCTCCTCAAAATGGTCGAAAAGAAGCTTGAACCCGTGCCTTATCTTGGTGTCATATCCTCTAAGGTCAGCAAGGTAGAGTTTCGCACCAGTTGCTATTTTCAGGTTGAGTGCGAATGAAACCGCAGTCCGGGTGTTCACGTTCTCGGACACTGGAAGAAAGATGCTTCTGTAGGGATAGCTGGTATCTGACACGCTCGCGGCGATGACCGGTATTTTTGAGTTCTTCAGGACGTGGTCTCCGATTCCGCCGAAAATGGATGCTGACAGAGGTGACCTTTTTCCTGCTGCAAGCATTACCATGCTGTAGGCATGGGCATTAACCTCATCGGTGATGCATTCCCTGACAGACCCCCTGGTTCTTATCTTGGGGACAACTTTTATCCCTTTGTCCTTGCCTTCCCTGTAGGCTTCCGTCACACGTGCAACCTTTTCGCTCCATGCCATATCATGGACTTCATCCTTTATTGTTAAGGCAGTGATTTCGCAATCATGCACAGACGCCATGTCATAGGCAATATCCAGGACTCTTCTTGATTTCCCGCCACTTGCCATCGGGATCAGAACCCTGGTGAATTTGAGCCTGTAAGTTCGAGAGTCTGCAAGCACATTCGATATATTAACTTAACAGAATATAATATTTCCCATGGATCATAGTTATTACACCATAATAAAAAGCAATTTTTCGTATGAGCCATGCCAAACTAGGACTGTTTGCAACGCTCAAATCAACTGCTCTGTATTTTTATTTTCAGTGACAATAGATGACATGAAGGCAAACTTGATGAATAATGTTATTAGAACAGGTACCATAATTCCGGGTTGGAAACAGTTAAGTGTGTAGTCCTGGACAACAAGGAGATTACAGGGTTCGTCAATGCTAAAACCCTGCTTGAATTTGAGGATGAGGAAGAGCTCTTTGTCATAGATTTGGACGGCCTGAATAAAGGTGCATACAACCTGAAACTCTACAACGAGCTTTCTAAGTTCTTCGAAATTACTGTAATGAGCTTCCCAGAACGGACTGCTGATCTTGTTGACAGCATAGTTTCAGGTGCCTCCAGAGTGGTAATCAGCAGCAACCTGCCTGATCGCGTGATCAGGGATTTCCTCACCGTAACGGAAGACCTTGTGATGAACTATGCAAACATGAGCGGCTGCAGAATTTTTTCTGAAAATGGTGGAAAATACTACCTCAGCAACAGGATGGTTGACCTGCCGTTTGAAAAGGTGTACCTTTACAGGGGAGCACTCGAGAAGAAAGGGTATGTTGTTCTCGAAGGCTTTCCCGATTTCATGCCCACAGAATACTGAACTTACCGGCGGGCCTGCCATAAGGCCATATCTGCATTGGGGGTGCCCTGTGGACAATTGAATTTAAATAAACTGTAGGGATCGACTTCCGGTTAGTGATACATGCCGGACATTTCAGCGAAGATTGCAGGGCTTGAGCTTGAGAATCCCCTAATCCTTGCATCTGGTATACTTGATGAAAACGGCTACACCATGAGGAGAATTATGGAAGAGGGTGCAGCAGCCGTTGTTACAAAGTCTATAGGTATTGATGAGAGGGCAGGATACAGGCCTCCTGTCATAGCAGAAGTTGACAGTGGCCTCCTTAATGCGGTGGGGCTAGCCAATCCGGGAATTGAAAGTTTCGGAGAAGAGATAGAAATCGCATTGACTGCTGGAAAACCAGTAATTGGAAGCATTTTTGCATCTACTGTAGAAGATTTTGTGAACCTGGCAGAAAAGATGGAAAAATTCTCGGTTTCCGGCGTTGAACTGAACCTTTCATGCCCGCACGTGGAGGGTTTCGGAACCGAAGTGGGCAGCGATGCGTCACTTGTTGAAGAAATAGTTACAGAGATCAAGAAGAAGATCAGTGTACCGCTGTTTGCCAAATTGAGCCCCAATGTCAGCAACATGCTTGAGATTGCAAAGGCTGCAGAAAGAGCGGACGCATATGTTTTGATAAACACGGTAAGGGGTATGTCCATAGACATCAATGCCAGAAAGCCTGTGCTGAGCAACAGGTATGGAGGCCTTTCGGGAAGTGCGATAAAGCCCGTGGGGATAAGATATGTCTACGAGGTGAAGAAGGAAACCGGAAAGGAAATAGTTGGCGTAGGCGGAATTGAAACCGGCTATGATGCAATTGAGTACATTATGGCCGGTGCCTCAGCGCTACAAATCGGAACAGCACTTTTCAGGCATGGCAGGAGAGTTTTCGACTTGGTTAATGGCCAAATAAACGATTTCATGGCCAGAGAGAAGGTCGATAGGATCGATGAACTCATAGGGGTGGCGATATCGGGATGATCTGTGTTGCTGTCACGGGCAAGAGAGAAGAAACCCCGTTGGTTTCCACGCTATACTTCGAATGGGATCAGATTGTAAAACCGGGACAGTTCGTCATGGTGTGGCTTCCTGATGTAGGTGAAATACCCATGTCCCTATCCATCACTGAAGGGACAAAGGCCATAACAGTGAAAGAATATGGGCCAACCTCTAAGGCACTCAGGAACCTGGAACCCGGGGACAGGCTGTTCTTCCGCGGACCCTACGGCGATTCATTCACGCCTGCAGAGGGGGAAGTTCTCCTGGTAGGGGGCGGGACAGGCATGGCTTCCCTACGGCCGCTAATCAGCCTGAATTCTTCGGCGGTAGTTTCTGCCAGAAATGAAAAGGAGCTCCTCTTCGATGATGAATTTGAACGGGAACGGATTTTCAGGGTTACAGATGATGGATCGGCAGGGGTGAAAGGTACTCCGGTAGACCAACTCAGGTCGATGGACCTTGAAAGGTTCAGCATGCTTTATGTGTGCGGCCCTGAGAAAATGCTTAAAGCTGTCCATGACTACCTGAAAGGCAGAAATGTGAAAGCAGAATTTTCCCTTGAGAGGCTAATGAAGTGCGGTATCGGGATTTGCGATTCATGTTCAGTGGACGGTTACCAGCTCTGCAGGGACGGTCCGGTTTTTGATATAGAATCCATAGGTAGGATGCGTGAATTCGGAGTAACCAAACTGACCGACTCGGGCAGGCGTGTTAAAATTTGATGAAAAGCGTCCATCAAGAAATTTAAATCACCATATTGGTAAAAAAATATTAATAAAACAATATTCTTAGTGCAAGGATGGATGGAAGCACATCCTATGTAGATGCCTGTAAAAAACTTGAGGAGGAAATTCCTTCCAAAGAAGAGGGTACAAGCTACGTGCTTGTAGCTCCTGAGGGTTTTGGCAAGACAGAGACCATAGGCTACTTGCGCGATAGACTTCAGCCAGAGGGCATTAAATTTTTCAGGGGCTCAAGCTACCTGAAGACGGAGCTTTCAAGATACCATCTTTTCAATGAAATCCTTAATGACGCGTTTGATGAGTTCAGGAACCGGAATATTGAGGAATTGATGAACGGTTACATAGAACTCCTGAAGGGAGATGATTCGGGAAGTACAGTAATAATCGCAGAAGGGCTGGAAAGCGTTTCAGATGAGTCCAGGGATTTCTTCCTGTATCTTTCCCGTCTCACGAAGAAGTATAATTTCAAACTTATCGGGTCTTTCACAACAAATTTTGTAGAAAGCAGCAGGCTTAGCAGGCGTTTTCTCCAGCTCCTCGAGACTGAAGAGCAGGTCAAGACCATACATCTTGAAAAAATGAAAGTCGACGATTTCAGGTTTTTTCTCGGAATAAACGGATACAACCTCCCCGACCGGTTTGTCAACGATTTGTTCAGGGTAGTGGACGGAAACATAAACACATTGAAATACACGCTGCAGTACTACGAAGATCACGGAATCATAAACGGGGAAAAGGAGGTTGACGATGTTGTCTACAGATTCTTTCCGATCCCTCAGGCAGTTGAGATACACTATGAAAGGATCCTTTCTGAGCTTACTGAGAAACAGGCTTTTGTCGCAGAACTCCTGGCTCTCATAGAGGAGGAAACAACATACACGAGGCTTGGCCGTTTAGCTGGCGTAGACGACACGGATATGCTGAAGGTACTCAGCAAGCTTGAAAAGTCCGGGGTGGTTTCGGAGAAAGGTCTGAAATATGATATCTCAAACTACAGGATAAGGGACTTCATATTGAGCAGGATGTCCAACACCCGCAAGCTTCAGATATACTATACCATGAGCAAGAGCGACCTTTTCGTCGAACTGCCGCTTCAGATGCAGCTGTACATACTGCTGCAGAAAGGAGAGATAGAATACATCGGGAGGATCATAGAAGAACAGGGCAGTTCCATAATCTCCAAATTTGCCTCACTCAGGTCACTTATAGACTTCCTTACCGACTTCCTGGAGAAAGCTGAAAAGATGACGTATTCAGTCACAGCGTCGCTAACAAGATGTGAGGCTCTAGAGTTGCTGGGTGAGGCAGAGGGGGCTTCTGCCTGTTATGAGGGGATAATATCGGAACATCCCAGTGAGATAGTGCCAAAGATAAGCCTCGCAAGGCTTAACACACATAGAGGGGAGTACTCGTCTGCTCTTGAGCTGATAGAAAAGATAGGCGCTTCAGAAAAAGTTAGTGATACAGAAATAGGGCTTCTTTATCTCGCAAAGGGATCGGTGCTTCTCAAAAAGAGGGAGTACGCTTCGGCGTATGAAATAACGGACAAGGCCAGAAACATTCTGAAAACTGCAGGAGACAGTGGCAAAGAAGCTGAGGCACTGAATATTCTGGGAAATGTGTGCCTTGAAACCTTCAGGCATGGGGAAGCGATGAGATTTTACGAGGAATCGCTTGAGATCAATAGAAGCCTTGGGCTTCTGGGAAACGCTGCCAAGAATCTCAACAACATAGGAATTCTGAAGAGCTACGAAGGGGAGTATAGTGAAGCAATCGGAATATTCAATGAGCTTATTGAGAACTCATACCTCACGGGAGACCTGGTAACCAGGGCCTACTCGACTTACAACCTCGCCGAAACTTACTACATAACCGGAAGAGTGGATGAAGTCAGAAGCTACATTCCGTCAGCAATAAAACTTGTTGAACTTGCAGACCGTAATGACCTGAAGTACAGATTTTTTAGATTCCTGTCTATTCTTTACCTTAATGAACTCGAAGTCAGGAGCTCGCTTGAAGCTTCTGAGAAGGCGCTTGAAGCGGTTAACAGAAACAAGGATGGAGAACTGTACAAGATAGCGTACGCAATGAAGGAGTTTTCCCATGAACTCGTTACTGGGGAAAAGAGCGATATTCTGCCGTCACTGTTTCTCGAGGAGTTGCCCGAAGATGAAGAGTTCCTTCCAATTTTCTACTCCATGGCAGCAATATTTTTTGTTTTCAGGGGAGACTTTGAAAACGCAAACAACGCTGCTGACATCTGCATTAGAAGGGCAGCAGACATGGGGGAAAGGTATGGCGTCCTGATGTCCATCGTACACAAGGGGCTGGTCCTGTTCTACCAGGGTGATGAAGCAGGACTTGAAAAGTACCTCGAGAGTTGCCCCCCACCTGATACAGGCGTAAGGAAATATGACTATCTTATCAGGGCCCTGGAAATCAGCTGCATGGCTGGCAGGGTAAGCAGAGATGAATTCATGGGGCATGTCAAAAGCCTGTCAAAGGATGAGAGGAGCACAATAAATCTGGTCAGGCTGTATAAGGAGACTATTGTTTTCCTTTCGCTGAAGAGGAAGTACGGAGAAATACCGGAGATGAAGGAGATGCTCGAGATAATACCCAACAATTTTAAGTATGCATTCAATTCCTTTGCGGAGAATACGTCGATAACATGACAGGAGACAGAAGTGTTGAGCAGAACTGCATCTACCACAATGATGGAAACTGTACATTTCATTCTGCGTTTATAACCAAGTGCAGGCTGTGCTTCAACTTCAAGTCAGTGGTCAACATAACCGGGAAAGGAAAAAACAAGCCCGTTTACGACTTCTTCGATTACCTGGACTCAACAGGGCTTTCCAGTATTATGTTTCCGGAGGGCAACGAGGTCCAGACAACACTTTAGCTTGCTTGGAGCGTACGGCTTTTATTGTTCGTTAACATATCATCAGTGGGCTTGTGAGGTAGCTAGGATATCCTGTTGGCCTTCGGAGCCGATTACCCGGGTTCGAATCCCGGCGAGCCCATATTATTAAGTTTTTCCTCAACTTTTGATTCTAAATTGTTTGATGAGGGTTCCAGCTTCTCGGGGTGAGAGCATGAAGGAAACATTCCAGGAATGCAGGAGGAGAACAAATCGGCCACACCCATTCACGATGTCCGAGATGCGCGGACTCTTCATATCAACTCGCTTGGGCTGCACATGACGTGCAGTTCTAAAGGAGATGAGCTGAATGGCAAAATTGGTTGACTCTTGCCAACCACTGTGATTTTGCGAGTAGTGGAAAAAAATGAGATGAGGTGACTCATTGTGCCGGAGCATCCTCAGCTTTCAGCTCACTCCTGCTGCTTGCCCTAACCCTGGACTGTCCTCTTCCAAGTACCTCCTTACCGTAGAGTATCACGATTGCAGAGACCATAAACGCAACCGATGCTGCTAAGAAAGTATAGGTGAAAGCCAGATGCGACGGGAGAAGTCTAGTTATTGTGAGCCCGCCGCCGACACCTATCACAAACGATGCTGTGAATGTTGACATCAGTGATCCCGCAACAGGTGCGCCTATGCCGCTCCCCATGCTCCTGAATGTTCCGTTCATGGCAGTGGCCAGCCCCATATCCTTCGGATGGACAGTAAGAACAACGAAATTTATCATTGATCCGTTGAGCAGCGAAAGGCCTGCACCCGTGATGAACTCATAGATCAAGATGCCGGTATAGCCGGGCAATGTTGCCTGCATGAAAAATCCTACCGCAGAAAGGACAGCACCAAGTATTGCCAGGGGTTTTACCCCTGTCCTGGAGACAAGGGCCCCAGTTACAGGCCCCATCGCCAGGACGCCTATGGCAAATGGAACCAGAGAAAGCCCTGTATCAACTATGGACTTGCCGAACCCCGCAGGGACCGGAAGCTCCAGCCTGTATGTCAGGGCCTGCATGGAAAGGAACATCGCCATACCGGATATACTCAGGGCCAGATTGGCAACCAGAACATTTCTTTCCGATAGCAGTTTGAAGTTCACAATCGCCTCTCCCTTCTTCCTTGTGTACCCCCTTTCGTAAGCTACCAGGGGCACCATCAGAATGGCCCCGATTATAAACAGGGCCAAAATGCCGGTTGAAGTCCATCCCCATGTAGGGCCTTCGGAAAGAGCAAAAACAAAGAGCCCGAGGACAGTGCTGAGTAAAGTTGCCCCCACGATGTCTATCTTTGTTTCCGGTCTCTTAAATCTAGATTCCTTGATTACGAATATAGTTACGATTGCCAGAATAAAAACAAAAGGTGTTGCGGTGTGATAGGTCACCCTCCACCCGAAGTCATTTGAGACTAAGGAGCCCAGCGGCAGGCTGATTGCAAAACCTGCCCCGAACATTGCGCTAATAAGGGCCTGTGCTTTCGGCACAAGATCCCTTGGAAACTCTTCCCTGACAAGGCTCATGCCCAATGGCATTATCGCCATGCCCACTCCCTGTATGGTTCTGGATACAACCATGAAGGTGAAGTTGGGGGAAAATCCAGTTACAAATACCGCAGCCAGATATATGAACAGGATTGCTGTCAGTACCTTCTTCTTTCCGTATATATCGCCAAGTTTACCCACAATAGGGGTAAAAGCGACCCCTCCTACAAGGTAAGTGGAAAGCACCAGGCTTACCTGGGAAATTGTAACGTGAAAATCACCGGCAATAGATGGAAGAGATGGCGTAAGCATCCCCTCAACATACATCACAACAATCACCAGCATTGCCAGGATAATCATTACAGTCCGGGCATATTTAGAGTCGTACTTTGTAGAGAAACCATTCTCATCGTATTCAGTAATTTTCTTCACCTTCTGTCATTGTGGTCAGTTTCTTTTCAGAGACGCTGCGTACTATAGTTCCAAGAACGCAGATTGATTCCCTGAATGCATTGAGCTGATCACTGCTCAGAGCTTTGGCAAGTTCTGTTTTCACGTCGTCTTTGCTGAAAAAGATCCTTTTCATCTTCTCTCCCGCCAACGGGGTTATGTCAACTGCCAGCTTCCGCCGGTCAACAGTGTCCTTTGTTCTGGCTACCAGGCCGTGGTTTTCGAGATTGTCCACTATGCTCGTGATAGTGGGTTTTGATACCCCGGCCAGGTTGGCGAGAACCGAGAGATTCTGGGGCCCATTCCTGTAAAGGTAATTCATGATGAAAAAACTCGGTAGCTTGAGACGCTCGTATTTCAGGGATTTTGAGTGATAGGAGATAATCTCCGATACCAGGCTCTCCCAAGCAGTAAATATCTCGTTGACAATCTGTGATTTTTCAGCAGAAATGTCTTTATCGATGGAGTGATACGAGTCCTTATTCATCTGATTGGGGTATATTAGTTAGACCTATATAACTATTAGGTAAATCTAACCTTTTTAAAACCCTCAAATTGCACATTCCCAATCGAATAAAGTGCCGGAGTTGCCCCCTATCCCACAGGTCATTTCACCTAAACATCTAATCAGAATATGTTTGCACGAATGGGCTTGTTATTTCTACAATTGACGGCATGGAAAAAGCTTCAAAAATGGCTGAGAACCTTGTGGCGTATCAACTCGCAGCCTGCATGAATTTGGTTCGGGGAGTAGCTTCATACTTCTGATAGAAAGGCAATGTCGAAAAGAATGATGAAATGTTTTATCGATAAAGCCCACAGAACAAAAATGTGGCAGCTCTAATAGAAGGATTCCTGAAAATCCATCCGGGATGAGATGCCGGAAATTATATCCCAGACATTGCAGGAGGCGTGCCAGAGTGTTTGCCATGGATAGAACAAAGTGCGTTTTATTGAGGAAGGCGTTAGAGTTTCCTTCGAAAGGTAACAGGTGAGATATAAGCACAATTATTTCATCAGTTAATGTTGAAATATTCACAATATAAGTTTCTATAATGACAATATGATAGTATTTTTGACAATAATACTAAAAAATATTTAATATAAGGCAACTCTCCAGCATTATGGCAAAGAGAGCCCTTCTTCTTTACTCTGGAGGCCTTGACACTTCAGTAATGCTTAAAATGCTGCAGGAAAAGCTCGGCATGGATGTATTGACCCTCACACTGGACATTGGGCAGGAAGAGAATGACCTGAAGGCGATATCCGGAAAAGCTTGGGATTTAGGTGCAACTGACGTAATCACTGAAGACGTAAAGAAAAAATTTGCAGCTGAATACATTTCAAGAGAGATCAAATCAGACGGGCTCTATGGGGGTATTTATCCATTGTCAACAAGCATCGCAAGGCCGCTAATGTCTCTTGAAGCAGTGCGTTTCGCGGAAGAATATGACTGTGATCTGATAGTTCACGGCTGCACTGGCAAAGGTAACGATCAGGTAAGATTCGAAGTTTCAATCAAAGCTTTAAACGATGATATTGAAGTAATTGCCCCGGTGAGGGACTGGGGGCTCAACCGTGATCAGGAAGTGGAGTTTGCCCTTGCAAACAACATCCCTGTAAAACAGGGCGGGAAGTACTCCACCGACGAGAACCTATGGGGGCGTTCGGTAGAAGGATCAGACCTGGAGAATCCTGCTTTCCCGGTCCCGGATGATGCTTACTCCTGGGTTGTACCTCCTCATCTCGTAAGGGAGGTTAAGGCCGAAGTTCAGATTGGGTTCTCCCAAGGGCTTCCCGTCACATTGAACAATGAAGATTTGGACATCAGGCACATAGTTTCCAGGCTAAACTCAATTTCCGGGCAGAGAGGAATCGGCGGAATAGACTATCTGGAAGACAGAGTCACAGGAATCAAGAGCCGTGAATTTTATGAATGCCCTGCCGCGGTTGTTCTACTGGCTGCACATAAGGCCCTTGAGAGAATTACACTCAACAAGGAAGAAATGGACATCAAAAAAGCAATGGATGCCAAATGGGGAGACCTGGTCTACAATGGGCTCTGGTTCGACCCTGTGATGACGCATATAAATGCCTTTGAGGAAAGTGTTAATGAACCAATTACAGGAGAAGTAAGGCTTATTCTCGACAAGGGCCTTTGCTCTGTGGCAGGGATTGAGAGCCAGAATTCCCTTTACAACTTTGAAACTTCCACGTATGGAAAACAGGATACATTTGACCAATCAATGGCGAAAGGGTTCATCAGCATATTCGGGAATCAGACAGTGAATACAGCAAGAGTAAGGAATAAGAAATTAGAAAGGATACTGAGCAGTAAGAATCAGACATGACTAAAATCTGGAGCGGGGGGGCTTCCAAGGAACTCCCTTCTGATATTGACAACCTAATGGTTGATGAAGACGTAGTCATAGACAGAGTATTCCTGGAGTATGAAGTACTTGCCCTGTTAGCTTACCAGGTGCAGATGCACATGCAGAATCTTCTTCCAAAGGAGGATAGTGCAAAAATCATATCTGCCCTGCTTTCACTTCTCGATGCAAAAATTGTGTTGAAAAAAGAGCTTGAAGATGTACACGGCAACGTTGAGAACTATGTTCTTCAGAAAGCCGGGGAAGCTGGAAAGAATCTCAGGATGTTCCTCTCAAGAAATGAGCAGATCCATACTGACATCCTGCTTTACGGAAGGTTCGAGCTCCTTAGGTTAGCCTCACTGTCCCTGCAGATATCCAAAGAGCTTCTGAAGAAGAGAGATGAAGTAAGTGGCGAGATGCCAGGCTATACGCACTACAGGCAGGGGATGGTGATTTCCGTCAAATCGTACTTCGATTATTTTGCTGCGATATTCAAGGAATCTGCAGAGAGCCTGGAACAGGTTTCCAGAAGCATTGATCATGTCCCGTTCGGCTACGGATCTGGATTTGGAAGCCTGAGTGACGCCGACTTCAATGGCGTCTCAGAACTTCTGGGACTGAAGGCTGTGAAAAAAAATCCGCAATACCTTTCCCTCAGGCGCGGGATGGACGAAGTAGATCTTGTATTCCCTCTCCTCAAGCTGCTGCTCAATATTTCCAGAATTTCCCAGGATCTCATAATGTTCTCAGGAGATGAGATGCCACTGTTCACACTTCCGGAAGGGTTCGTCACCGGCAGTTCACTGATGGCAAACAAGAGAAACCCGGATTTCCTCGAGATGGTCCAGGGCTACACAAGCGAGATCATTGGAAAATTCAACTCGCTGCTTGGGATGGTTGCGAACAAGTCGTCCGGTTACCACAGGGATTTTCAGATTTCAAAGAAAATACTGGTCAATATATTCCAAAGAGTAAAGATGATACTCGATCCGCTTCCTGATTTCTTTTCAGGGCTTACTGTTAATTCCGGGGCAGCGGGGTTATCAATCAAGAATTCTTCATACGCAACAGCAAACGCAAAGGCAATGTTCAGCCTCGGGGCATCATGGAAAGACTCCTATTCGCAGGTTGGGAAGAGAATCCTTGAAGGAGAAAAGCTTGATGAGATAAAGCCCGGTTCCATCCTTTCAGTGGACGAATCTGATATTAGGGCTGTTGAAGATTCCGTTGAATCGGGGATTAAAGAGATAATCCGTGCACGGGAGGATCTAATCGGGAAAGCCAGGAAGCTGCTCGACCGATAATCACCGTTAGTTGCTAATTCAGCCAACCAGCGCTTCATAGGCCTTTATCCCGTCACTTTTTCTCACTACGATTATTGTTTCATTGGCACATGATATGAGCTGCAGAATGTTTATTCCAGCAGAGAAGAGGCGTTCTGTTATCCTCATCACGAAACCCGGAACCTTTTCAATGTCTCTTGACGAGAAAATATGCAGAAGGCTTACATCTCTCTCAGCGACAATCTCTGGCTCGTTTAGATGCCTGCCTTCCTTGGTTTCGTCCACGATATAAACAACTGAGTCTGTCAGGTAGGTTGCAGATATGTAGTTGACCCTGGCAGGTGAATTTGCTGTCAGGACAGTTATCTTATCCTGCAGCGTAATCTTGCTTTGTGCAATCAGCCTGTCCACCTTCGAAAGGTCAGACTTGTTTCCGGAAGGTTCTGCCATTATCTTGTTCAGCGAATATCTTATGCTCGATATGCTGAGGTCTGCGTGTTCCCGCCTTATGTCCCTGCTCAGCTTGCTTATATTTGCTGCACCACTTTTCAGCATAGAATACGCATTCATATTGGACCTCAGATAGTTTCTGACGGTATTTTCCACCGACCCCCTGTTCTTCCTGTATGTTGCCACAGGCAAAAATTGCAAGATATCATATAAAAATTACAGTTTATTCACACAAATGCCAATGAAAGAGCAATAAATATATTATTAAACGTACGGGGAAACTTTTGAAATTTAATTTTCAGGCAAAGTGCTAAAATTCATATACCAACTTAGTTCAATTTTAACAAAAACAGCGTCGAAAAATGTCGCTCACTACTGGTAATATTCCGGAATGCCACGTATTTAAATGCTGAACAACTGTTAAATAGTATCTTTGTGTAGGAATAGCATGGACAAGAGATTCAGTTATGTTGACCACTTGTATTGTCCAAAGTGTTCGAAAAAATATGATGCAATGAAGGTCAACAACCTATGTACATGCGGTTCGCCATTGTTGGCAATGTACGACGTTGAAGGTTTGAAAGAGAACGCAGACAAGCAGGAAATTTCGAGAAGGGATGGTAACATGTGGAGATACAGCGAGTTTCTTCCTGTTGCTGACCCTCAAAACATTGTAACACTTGGAGAAGGTTACACTCCTCTTCTCGAGATGGACTCCCTTGGAGAAAAACTTCACCTCAACAATCTGATGATCAAGAATGAAGGCCTCAACCCGACCGGCACCTTCAAGGCCAGGGGAGCCGCTGCAGGAGTTTCCAAGGCAAAGGAGCTTGGAATATCCAACATAGCGATACCTACAAACGGCAATGCAGGGGCTGCCTGGGCAACTTACAGCGCAAAAGCAGGCCTTGGCGCATATGTTGTCATGCCAAATAATGCCCCAATGATCACACGATCAGAATGCACTGCTGCCGGGGCACACCTATATCTAGTTGACGGCAGGATCAATGATGCAGGAGTCATCGTTGGAAAACTCTGTGAGAAGTACGGGCTCTTTGAAGTGTCAACACTCAAGGAACCATACAGGCTTGAAGGGAAGAAAACCATGGGGTATGAAATCATGGAGCAGCTCGACTGGAAACCTCCCGATGTTATACTGTACCCAACCGGGGGAGGGCTTGGCTTAATAGGGATACACAAAGCCATGAAGGAGCTCAAGGAAGTTGGCTGGATCGATGACGCAAACACTCGCCTTGTTTCGGTCCAGGCTGAAGGGTGTGCACCTATTGTGGATGCCTGGAAAAATAAGAGAAGGGAGAGTGATTTGTGGGAGGATTCCTACACCGTAGCCTTTGGCATGAACGTTCCCAAGTCACTGGGCGATTTCCTTGTGCTGGATGCCCTCTATGAGACCGGCGGATATGCGCTCTCAGTCTCAGATGAAGAGATTCTTGAGGCACAGGCAATGGTGGGGCACAATGAAGGGCTGTTTGTGAGCCCTGAGGGCGCCTCGACAATAGCGGGGATCAGGAAGCTGGTCGACAACGGGTGGATAGACAAGAATGAACGCGTTGTTGCCCTCAACACGGGAGCTGGAATAAAATACCCGAAGTCGGTAACTGTTGATGCGCCCATGCTAAAGCCTGAAGAAGAAATAACTCTATGAGAATTTTGTGAACTCCTGCGCTCATAGATTATAACAATCCATTTTTTCAGGATTGGAACGGGCGGGAGGTTCTTAATTATTTTTGCAGGCGTCTTAGCTATGCCCTTCATTGCTGGCAAATGAAGTTAATCAGGTTCGGGAGTAAGTTGGTTGGCTTTCAGGTGCCTCATGGACTGCCCGGGATGCATATAAATGTGTATATTGTGAAACGAAATCCTGATGTGTCTATCATCGTGACGATAAATAATCCTGATTCCATGATTACGGGACTATATGTCCTTCAACAGCGCAGACTATATTTCAGAACGCATCAGGGTAACAAACAGCTACAAGGAGGCTGTTTCATTGAGAGATCAGGTGTGGTCTATCAGTGGGAAGATAGAGCTGAAGCAGTTTGTGGACCTGAGGGATAGGGTAGAGAAGAAGATAAAAGAGTTCGACAGGCCCATATTCGAGGATGCAAAAGTCAATGTGAAGTTTCCCGACGGGAGGATCACGTCTGTCGATTCCAGAGAAATTAACATAGTAGTCGGGAAGGGAATTGGTCTTTCCGAATACGTTTTCAGGGAGTTTCCCGACGCCAGTGATTTCGAGGTCATCTATGCAGGGTTCGAAGACCCTCTTGAGAAAATCCTTGGAAAGGACGCTGATGATAGCAGGCTCGAACTGGGTGCAAACAGGGATTTTAAGGGTGGAATGATAAGAGAGGCTGTTGAAAGAATAGTAAAGCTGGCCCTTAAACTAGTGAATTTCCTTTTCAGCACTTATTCGAGAGCTTTTCCTGACATTGCTGAAGACCTGAGGATCATAAAGGACAGGATAGAAGAACTCTTCGAGAAGATTTCCACGACCTATTTCTGAAGCACCTTCATGAAGCTTCCACTGCTTTGTATTTTCTTGGCGTGTAGACGCATGACGGATCAGAAGAGAGTAAATCGCCAGTGTGGTAGTATGCTCTTGCCCTTGAACCGCCGCAAATGATGTTGAATTCACACACACCACACTTCCCGCTATACCTGGAAGGAGTTCTGATAGCCCTTAGCACAGGGTTGTCCCTGTAGATGCTGGCCAGGTCCTTGTCTTTCACGTTTTCCATCTGAAGTGGCAGGAAACCGCTAGGTGAAACATATCCGTCGTGTGAGACGAAAATCACTCCAGAGCCGTCTCTTGAACCGACAAAGTAACTCTTGCTTCTCTTTCCCGGAACCCTCATGAGCCTCATGGTTTCAGATTTCAGCTGCCTGTAAAGGTCTCCTCCCCGGTATCTCATCCCCTGCTCCTTCTGGAGAACTATTCTCCTGAATATGGGCGATTCAACGGTCCTGACTCTTACACCGTATTTTGATGCGAGATACATCCAGTTGTTTACGTCTTCATACTCTTCAGGAGAAAGGTCTTCGAGTTCGTTTCCCCTTCCGGTCCTTATGAGAAAGAAAGGTGCCCAGGTAGAGATTTTCCTGTTTGAAAGAAGATTTAGGATCCGCGGAAGCTCGTTGACATTGGATTTCATTACTGCCGTATTCACCTGAACCGAGAGGCCTTTCTCTATCAGCATGTCCATTACCTCAAGAGTCCTGCGGAATGTCCCTTCCACTCCCCTTAACCCATCATGGCTTTCAGGTGTTGAACCATCCAGGCTCAAGGCGTAAGACCTTACACCCACATCGGTGAGGCTGTCTATAACAGATTCTTTAAGCCTTTCAGTGACTGCTGGAGTTATGGATGCAGATATGCCGATCTCCCTGGCCTCTGCCAGCAGGTCTAGAAGCCCTTCCTTCTTCAGCGGGTCCCCACCGGTTATGATTAACCTCGGGTATGGTTTTTCGAAGGAAGTTATGGACTTAAGGAGATTGAGGGATTCTTCATAATTCAGTTCTCCTGGCAATGGCTCCTTGATAGCTGATGCCCTGCAATGCCTGCAGGAAAGGTCGCATGATTTGGTTGTTTCCCAGAAAACTAGCAGTGGCTTCTGCCCAAAATCCGCCGCGTTACGGTTCAGCATGAGTTTGTAAAGCTCCTCTTAAGTAATATTTGCTACCCCTTACATTTAAGGATGTGTATCATGCTACGTTACGGGTAGGACGGAAAAACCCGGGAATTTTCCAGCGGTTGAAATCATGGATTTTTATTGATTCCGCATAAGGCAGAGAAGTGTTCTCGTTTTTGCCATAATTTCAGCCCGATTGGTGAACCCTAACAACACGCTCTCAAGTTGACTGATGTATTTACCGAGGGTCCATGTTGAAGACACCTTGTTGGAATTGATTTTCCGGCATGATTTTGGTTTTATACACCCATCGGATATTGTGAATGGGATAACATGCGTATTGTGGTTATTGGCGGTGATGCCGCGGGCATGAGCGCTGCATCAAGGGCGAGGAAGGCATTGCCTGACAGCGAGGTTGTAGTTTATGAAGCGGGCAATTTTGTATCTTACTCTGCGTGTGGAATTCCCTTCTACGTTAGCGGCGAGGTTGAGGAATTCGATGAGCTGCTCCACTACCCCATGTCCAAATTCAGAGATGAAAGAAGGATAGATGTGAGGGTTAGAAGCCGGGTAACAAAGATCATGCCCGAAAGAAAGCAGATAGTGGTTCTGTCGGACGGAAAAGAGAGTACTGACAAGTTTGACAGATTGGTCATAGCTACCGGGGCAAGGCCGAGAATCCCCGGTATATTTGAGGGAAAGAAGCTTGTATACACCATGAGGAACCTTGACGACCTGAACACGCTCATGGGCAATATCAACGGAATGAAGGAGGTTATCATCGTGGGCGCAGGCTATGTAGGCCTGGAAATGGCAGAAGCCTTTGCATCGCGTGGCATTCATGTTGCTATATTCCAGAGGTCCGGGAAAGTTCTTAGGGGACTTGATGGTGCTTTCTCTGAGATGATCGTAGAAGAGCTTACCTCCAAAGGGGTAGAGGTTCACCTGAATTCGCCAGTTGAGGCTGTTGACGAATCTTCCGGAGAAGGTATCTCCGTCAAGAGCGGCAGTTTCAGGGCCAGCGCAGATATGGTTTTCCTCTCGGTGGGTGTGGTGCCGAACAGTGAGGTTGCTTCTGGATCAGGAATTGCCCTGGACTCAGGGGGAGCAATAAAGGTGGACAGAACGATGCAGACAAGCATCAAAGGCATATATGCGGCAGGCGACGTTGCCACAACTTACGAGAGGGTCGGGGGCATGGAGATATATTTCCCACTTGCAACGGGGTCTAACAGGAGCGGCAGGATCGCTGGAACCAATGCAGCGGGTGGAAACATTGAGTACAAGGGCATAACGAAGACCGAAGTTGTCAAGGTTTTTTCTCTTAACGTTGCCAGGACCGGGCTCAACGAGGAAGAAGCCATGGAGGCGGGTTTTGATCCCGTCTCCTCTACAATAACAGCCTCTTCCAGAGCTTCATACTATCCCGGTGCAGAGGAACTGAGGATAAAGCTGGTCGGTGACAGGAAGACCCACAGGCTGCTGGGTTGTGTCATGCTCGGGAAAGAGGGCGTGGCAAAAAGGATCGATGTAGCGGCAGCAGCGCTCTATGCAGGCCTTACTGTGGAGGACATGACCGGGATAGACTATTCGTACTCCCCGCCATTTGCCCCTGCATGGGAGCCCTTGGGCGTGGCGGCCGATGTGCTGGTCAAGAAAATGGCAAAGGAGAATTCGTGAGCGATTTGCCTTAACCTTCCTGCGCTCTCTCTTTATTGTCCCTGAAGATGTAATTGCGATCAGTCATTGTCGTCCGGGAACATAAACCCAGTATACTTCATTAGTCTGCAGGCCCAGATAGTTTTCAGCTTTTTTCTGGTATTCTGCTGGAGGGCTAGAAGGCCCTTCAGATGGATTGTAGCCCTTTCATAATTAAAAAAAGGTGTTGAAGTTATATTTCAACAGCATGGTTTCTACTGTTTCCAGCCCTGAAGCAGTGACCGAAGCATCCATGCCTTTTTCTCGTGCTTCAGCATTATATCCACCAGGAAGTGCGCAGTTCCTTCGTCCTTGTGCTCCTCGGTTTCGCCCAGGTTGTTCCTTATCCCTTTTATGATCGACTCGTACCCGATGAGCATGCCTTCTATCATGTCCCTGTCAGATTTGTACACTCCGGGATCCTCCTCTATGGTTGTTCTGTCCTTGTATTCGCTCATTGTCCCCTCTGCGTTGCCTCCAAGTTGCTTCACACGCTCGGCAACTTCGTCAACGATCAGGTTAAGTTCCTCATAGAGCATTTCAAAGAAACTGTGAAGATCATTGAACATTGGACCGCTCACGTTCCAGTGGTATTTTCTGGCCTTGAGATATAATGTAAATTCATCACTCAATAGCTTGTTCAGCAAATCGGTGGAATGTCTTCTTATATCTTCTTCCAAGCCGATCTGCATAACCGTGACCTGTTTTGATCCCGGATTCTTGGTTTCCCCTCGTTGTGCCATATTACATCTCATGATTGTACAAAGTCCCGTTAATAAGTACTATACCGAACTATTGAAGTGCCGGACCAGCCTTGCCTGGAGAGTAGTAAAAAAGGGTAATTATAGGGTATTTTAGATAAATGGGTCAGAGTGATGAAACCAGTGACTGCATCTCATCGACAGTGAATGCCCTCAGGGTCTCAATGCTGACATCGCCGGTTTCCGCACCTTTTATGGAAAGTTTCATTGCCACTTCATCACTGGGCAATTCCAGTATTTCTATAACATCATACCTTCCGAATGTCATTAGAACCGTTTGCGGGTTTCCACCCTCTTTCTTGATAAATTCCATGACCTTCTCCCTCTTCTCCAACGCCTCTTGTATGTGACGTTTTCCCTGTTCCGTCATTCTAACTAATAGAACATAAAGCCCCATATTAAAAATACGGCAAACCAGTTAAAATACATTATCAATTTTCATGAAATCAATAGCCTGTTGCCGTGAATAATTGTTGATAAAGCTATCAATGCCCCTCCCTGAAGACTCCTGCATACGTTTATCAGTCAACAGCAGATATATTCCGGGGTTTGGCTTTGAAGCAGGTGGGTTTTGCGGGAGCACTCGCTGTTGGGCTTGGCGGCATTATAGGTGCGGGAATATTCGTATTGAGCGGAACCATGATCAACCTGGCAGGGACAGGGGCTCTCTTTGCTTTCATGCTGACAGGATTCGTTGCCATAGTACTTGCTTTTGAGATGGGGGAGCTTTCCAGTTCCCTTCCCAATGCTTCAGGTGCTTCATACTCATATGTATACACCGCCTTTGGGAGTGAGCTTGGCTTCATTACCGGCATATCCCTCTACCTTAGCTTCGTCGCTTCCGTTTCTGCAATATCCCTCGGGTTCGGTTCCTACCTGGCATCCATGCTGAACCTGTCCGGCGCAATGTACCACTATATATTCGCCATAATGCTTATCGCTGCCCTCATAGGTGTGAATCTCGAAGGAATATCAGAAGCTGCCAGGGCGGACCTCTTCATTGTAGCCTTCAAGGTTGGCGTGCTTGTGATATTCATCATATTCGCTCTGCTTTTTGGAAAGGAACTTGCAGCAAACATTTCGACCCCCGTAACGGGAGGCGTACCGGGCATATTCTCAGCAAGTGTAATTGCGATGTTTGCTTATGCCGGTTTCCAGTCTATTGCTACAATGACCCCCAATATAAAGGGAGGCGGGAGAACAGCTGCGAAGGCCATTATTGCGGCAGTAGTGATCAGCCTTGTCCTATACATCATGGTGACCCTGGCACTTCTCTCAATGGTCCCCTCTGGAGTATTCGGATATGTTGCAGATCCTCTTAGCTATGCCCTTACTGCTTCCCATGGCCCACTGTGGCTCTTTTATCTTGTGGATCTTGCAGCACTGGCTGCAACCGTTTCAGCCACACTCGCAATGATCATAGCCGGCTCGCAGCTGGTGTACCAGCTTTCTGAGGATGGCCTGCTCCCGGCACTCTTCAGGAGAAGGACGGAAACAAGGAAGGCCCCTGTTACAGCAGTTCTGCTTACTGCACTCCTTGGAAGCGTCATCATATTCTCCGGAAACATATACATAATTGCGGCGATAAGCAACTTCGGCATACTCTTCAGCTACCTTCTCACGGGCTTCTCTTTGATGAAGATAAGAAGGCACAGGCGCAATCCCGAGAAATATGGGGCATTTCTGAAAGAATCCGGGATACAGATAAAAAACGTGTTTGAAATGCCTCTTTTTCCTTACCTGGCGGTAGCTGGAATCGGCATTATAGTGGTTTTCTTTTTCGGGTTCCCGAGAATTGCGCTGAGCCTGGGGGTAGGACTTATACTTGTCAGCATTGTAGTTTACTACGCACTCAGGGAAGATAGGGACGAGCCTGTTGTCAGGATAAGGTTCTTCAAGTGACAGCAGGTTCAAGACGTCATTGTGAAGCCGATGATTCCGGGACCCCATACTCCTCCTCAAGATACTTCCTCGAGGGGATGGCCAGGCTGAATGCGAGTGTAGCGAGAGATGAGGCAACTATGATGCTCCACATATAAAACGGGTTTACTGTGAATAGATAGGTCAGGGGGGCTCCAAGAGCGATAGCTGGAATGCCTGTCAGTGTTCTCTGTATCCCTGAGAACAGTCCCCTGTTCTCTTTTCCCACAACCTTCACCTCGTACGCGAGTGCACCTGGAATCAGGAATGGGCCAGGACTCCCTATAATCGGTGCTGCAAGAAACAGGTACACGTTTCCATTGTGGAGGGACGCGAGAATAAGGATGTACGAGACAACATCGAGAAGTGCCATTATGATAATATACGACTTCCCCCAGTTCGGGTGATTCGACACAAATCTTTCCGAAATAACCCCCCATGCGATTCCTATGGCATTCGCTGCCCCGAGGATCAGTAGAGACAGGTAAGCGCTGACGCCAAGGCCCTTCCCTATTATGAGATAGAAGTAAGAAAAACCGAGCACTCCTACGGACATCAGGACCTTAACAGAAAGGAGAGAAGTGGTGAACCTCCCCCTTTTCATCAGTGCCCTGATGCTTTCGGCGAAAGATGGCCTGACGACCCTGCTCTCATCCAGTTTAAGGGCCTTTCTGTTCTCCCTTGTCAGGAAAGTGAATGACGATACAGAAACTGCAAGAAGTATCACACCAATCAACAGATACACCAGTCGGATAGATACGTAGCTGCTAGCGAAGTAAACAAGGAAGAAGGAAAGCGTGCCTCCGGCAGTCTCCATCCATATTATCCTGGAATAGCTCCGGCCCATTATGTTTGCCTTGACCGCCTTGGCAACGAAGGATGAAAGCGAGGACTTGAACATGTTCTGGAACACCAGAACAGCGGCCACCAGAGCTGCAAGTACCGCCCCCAGGACTGCAATCCCTGCATATGACGTGAAGAATATGAGTATAAGAACAGTTGCGTAAAGAACAGCCCCGGTTGCCATGAGAATGTAGGACCTCCCTCTGTCAATGAGCCTTCCCATGGGCAAAACGGCAAACAGCAGGATTGCCTGCCCGGCCGATATACCCAGGCCACCGTATATCACCGGTATGCCCGATTCACTCAGAAGGTAAAGTATGGTGAAATTGAAAAGGTTCATTGCGAATGCAAAGACAAAGTTAACTGAAGACAAGCCAGTAATAAAGCTGTCGACTCTGTTCGAACCATTACCTTCGAGATCCGTCAATATCCATACCATGCTCTAAAATATATAAAATTTTGCCAGATATTCCTTAACAAGCAGGAATTGGGGCTGATGATCATAAGTACATATTATGCACTTATGTTTTGAGATTGTATGTGATAATACACATATTAAAATTTTGCTTGGCTAAGTTGCAGTCGTCTCCTCTGAGCCGTCCATTCTCTTGATAAAAGGCCTGTTAAGCAAGAAATACCAGAGTGATACGGCGAGCGTCCCTATTGCGACGTAGACCCAGAAGCTCGAGGTTATGTTTCTGAAGAAGTAGAGCATGGCCAGGCCGATGAAAGCCCCGAAGAACCTGCCTATGCTTGAATAGAGATTATAAACGCCAATGTAGGTCCCCCTCAGGTTAACTGCAGCTAGTGTTGTGATTATGGTTTGTGTAGTAGGTGCAACAAAATCCTCACCTATGGTCATTATTGCCATCACCAGCAGGAACAGGAGAAACTGGTTCGAAACTGCCAGCAGGATGAATGCGGCAGCATAGAAAATCACGCCTGCGGATCTCCACATTACAGGAGTGCTGATCCTTGAGATCAGCCTCAGTATCGGAAATTGGAGGGCAACAACCAGAGTGCCGTTCAGGGCGTAAATGAACCCCAGATCCAGAACAGGCAGGTTCTGAAGGTCGAACACATAAAGAGTAAGTGCGGGGCCATTCTGCCTCAAAAAGAAACCCCAGAATATCCCTGCAATCGTGAAAATAAGGAAAAAATGGTCCCTGTACGCGAATTTGGTCTCTTTTATATGCGGTCCCGGCGAAGGATCAAGGGGGAAATAGGTTTCGCTGACATACAGGTACAGTATGGACACTTCAGCAACAGTGGATATCCCTGCCAGGAGGAATATTAGCTGGAATCCGTATATGGAAAGAAATCCGCCGAGAATAGGCCCAACCGCTGCTCCAAGATTTGCCATAACCCTCAAGACAGTAAAGCCGGAGAGCCTGTAGCTCACCGAAGTAAGGTCGGCAACTGCAGCCTGTATTGCCGGGAACTGAATTGCGTTTGCCATCATTGTTCCGTACCATGCTGCCGCAAGATAGTAGAATGGCAGATGATCTGATACGATGAAGTACATCAGAAAATAGAGAGCTATGACCGGAACCGGCATGACTATCAGAAATATCCTTCGCCCTACCCTGTCGGTCCACATCCCGGAAAAATACTGGAAGACAGCCTGTATAAGAGTTGCCACACCGAGTATAAGCCCTGTAACCAGGAACGATACGTTGTACACAGCCACAAAGATCAGAGGCAGGAAAATGAATGACGAAACCCTGCCCATTGCCCTTATGAATCTGGCGAGACTGAGATACCACACCCTCCTGTCCAGATTTCTTACTGCATATTCATATGGCATATACGAAAACCGATTTTTCTGAATTGCCACGAAATATATAACGCTTGATTTGCAACCATATTCATGGGGGCACACTGTGGGATTTCCCTTTTCGCATTCACTCCTGTCCATGCGAAAAAATAATAATACAACGGTTGTTGTATGGTTATCCGGATGAAGGAAACAGTGTACAAGAATGATAAAGCGGTGAGCCCCATTATCGGGACTGTGCTGCTTATAGCCATCACTGTTACCCTTGCCGCGTCAGTTTATACTGTTCTGGGAAGCTATTTTGGCGGATTGCCTCACCCTTCTCCCACGGCTTCTATCAAGGTGGTGAACAATTCATCCCAGAAGAATTCCCTTATCAATGGGTCTTATACCTTATCTGTGACTTATGTCAGCAACAATGTTTCGATAGATGATGTCAAGGTGCAGGTCACGATGGGCAACACCGGTGTTTATTCATTCTCACTGCTTTCGGTCGAACAGGCCCCAGGTGGTGCAATGACAGTATTCAATGGAACTGCAGGGAACCTCACTGTCCAGTATTCCGGGGCCAGTGGTTTCCTGACCTCTTCAAGCTCCATAATATTCACAGAATCAAACGGTCAATCCTATATCTCCAGAATTTCACTTATTGATGTTTCGACGGATTCCTCTATGGGTTCAGTTAACTTAATCGCCTGATTCCGTGCCATACCGAGAAATAATTATTAAGGCTCAGAATAATTGATGTCGGATGCCCATTAAAAAGGACAGTTTCTTCAAGCAGAGGACCGACAAGTACATGGAGTCCATGGAATCGATAGTGTTCTTCCTCTACACAAACAAAGACAGGGCATTCACCTCATCAGAGATCGCATATGAAACAGACATTCCTGACAAGGACCTTGTTATCAGGGTACTTGGAGACCTTAAGAAAGATGCGAAGATAATAGAAAGGCTTATTTTTGACGGCAAGCAATCAGATTTCTACTACATCATAAATGAAGAAGAGATAGAAAAGGAACACGAAAAAGCTGAAGAAAAAGAGGGAACTGAAAAGGAGCCCGAGTAGCCCAGAGAGTTTTACCGCCCGGCCCACACCGGCTTCCTTTTTGAAAGGAATGCCTCCTGCCCCTCAGCAAAGTCTTCAGATGAAGAAAGAATTATCAGTTCGTTCTGGGAAAATCTTGCTTCCGGCTGGACGCCTGTTCTGTGGAGGTTTGCCACAGATTTTATTGATTGAATGGAAAGCGGGGCCGCCCTGGACAGCCTGTTTGCATATTCCATTGCCACCATTAATGTCATTTCGTCATCTGTCACAACATCAACCAGACCAAGCTCCTTTGCCTTCTCCGGCGCCATCCAGTCGCCTGTGAGAAGATACGGAAGGAGCCTTCTGCCAGTGACTGCGATCCCGAATGAAGATGCTATCGGCGGCATTGCGCCTATGAGGCTTTCTGAAAATGAGAATACTGCACTGTCTGCTGCCACTACGACATCAAAGAGGAGATTAATTTCAGCTCCACCTCCGAAAGCCACCCCGTTTACTGCTGATATCAGAGGCTTGGGAAATGAGGCAAGAAGATCGATGAGCGGTGATGCATATTTGTCCAACCATCTTTTCGCATCGGCAGACCCTTTCCAGGACCTCATCATCTGAATATCGTCCCCTGCGGAAAATGCCCTGCCTGCTCCCGTTATTATGGCGGATCTGATGTCTGGATCCTGCAATGCTTTCTCCAGAGCAATTCTAATCCCAGACCACAACTCCTCTGAAAGTGAGTTTAGCTTTTCAGGCCTGTTCAAAGTTATAAGGGCGAAACTGTCGATCCTCTGGAATTTCACCGGCCCGATGTCTTCGCTTGCAAAGGGCCATTCCCTGAAACCTTTTCCTGAAAGCAGTCCGTTATCGCCATGCCGCTGTTTTTCAAGCAGCAGTGAGTCCGGAATGTACCGTGACTCGCCTGTCGATGAGTGAAGACTGTTAAGTTCCCCCACAATGTTATCGATGCCAAGCCGATCTGCAATGGAAAGCGGGCCTTCCGGCCAGTTCATGGCAAGAAGCATTGCCTTCTCAATATCATCCGGAGAAGCGGCTTTGTTCCTGATCATCCATGCTGTTTCATTGATGACCGTTGCGAACAGCCTTACCGGGTTGACCCTGAACATCCTGCCAGACGGCTGGATTAGTGGCCTGGAATACACGCTCGGTTTCTGGTACTTGTAAAACCCCTTCCCGGTCTTCATTCCAAGCATACCTTTTTCCACCAGTCCGGATAGTTTTTCAGAGGGCGATGTGTTAAACCCATGGCCGATCATTTCAGTCTTTGCGTTAAGGACTGTGTCTATTCCAACGAAGTCCATCAGCTCAAATACTCCCATTGAAAAATTCATGCGGAACCTAAGGAGCGCGTCAATTTCCCGGAATGTGACGCCTTCGCCCAGCATCAGCAACGCTTCCGTGAAAAGCCTGTCGTTAAGCCTGTTCACCAGGAAGCCTGGCAGATCCTTATCCACCACTATGACTTCCTTTCCGAGGGAGATGGCAAAGGACCTGGCTTCACCCACCGTCCGGGCCGATGTCTTCTTTCCCCTGATTACCTCAACAAGAGGGTTCTTAACTGGCGGATTTGAGAAATGAAGGCCTGCGAAAATTTCCTCTCTGCCAGTCATTGATGCCAGTTCGGTGATCGGGATCGTTGAAGTGTTGGAGAAGAAAATGCATTCGGGCCCCATCAGGGAATCGAGTTTGCGCAATACCTGCCGTTTGACCTCTATCTTTTCCTTGACAGCTTCTATTATGTACTTCGAGCCAGCCAGTTCCCGCAGTTCTGTTGTTGTTCTTATCCTTGAAAGAATGATGCCGGGGTTTTCAACCAGGGCTCGTGACGACTCCAGTTTCCCGATGCTCCAGCGAATTTTCTCCATTGCCTTCTCGAGAATTTCATGGCCAACATCTGCCAATACAACATCGTATCCTGAGATAGCGCATAATTCCGCGATCCCGTGACCCATGGTCCCCGCGCCAACAATTCCAACCTTCTCAGCCATGCTTCAACCTCTGGCTAGCTACTGTCCTGTATATAAGCGTTAAGAAGTTTCTAAAAATGGTTGGATCCCCATGAGAATCGATGGATTCACCTGCTAAATATAATACGCATAATTGAATGCCAGAACCAGAGTAAATGCCCTACCTAAAACTCATAAAGTATCCCGGCGCTAAGACTGCCCTGCTCCCGCAGATAACGGAAATTTATGCCAGATCAGGATGTAAAATCTTTGTTGATGTGTTTGGCGGATCGGGGGCTGTTTCCCTCAATGTGGACTCGCAGCACACGATCTATAATGACCTCAACCCGGACCTGGTCAACCTTTTTGAAGTTGTCCGGAGAACCCCTGAAGGAGTTACAGACTTCCTTTCAAGTTTCCTGGAAGAAATTGAGAGAAAGAGTGACGGCATCGATTCTGCCAGCTTCAATGATTACATCAGGAAGGATGGGGGCCTGGTTCTCGATAAAGTTCTCAGTTCTCATGGGAATCGCGACAATAAAGAAGTTGCAGTGCTGCCGGAAAATGCAGATTTCAAAAAGGCAATGCGCACACTTTTCAACCTCAGCACAAGTTTCGGGGGTATGGGCAATACTTACGGCACATCAAGGGAAAAATCGGTCTTCAGATACCTGGAAAAGACCATGGAAATTATCTTCAGTGTCCAGAGGAGAGCCAAGTCATGGGAGATAAGGAACTTGGATTTCAGGGAACTTATGACCAGGTATGATTCTGGCAATGCTTTTTTCTATCTTGATCCGCCATACCCGGGCAAGGGCTGGTATGACTACAATTTCGGGCGGAAAGATTTTGAAGATATCGGCAGTCTGCTTCGAAAAATAAGAGGAAAGTACCTTATGAGCCTTGATTTTAAACATGACGGGCTGCTCGATATTTTCGGACCCCCCTCATTCACTGAAGAATACAGCAATATGAATGGCAGGCCGGAAGGGCGGATTCCAAAGAGAAAGAAACTGTTCTACACAAACGTTGAGCTGAACGGCCAAGGATCATTCGATCCATGAGAATAAAAGGAAGCGGGCCCGGAGGGATTTGAACCCCCGATCACCGACTTAGAAGGACGGTGCCTTATCCATACTAGGCCACGAGCCCGACCCCTTAACGCTGTTCAAAACTTTAAGGTTTCGCTTGGTACAAAAGTCTCCGACAGAGGTGTGAACAGATCACCTCACTTGCCAACCATGCCCTGGAGGCCTTCTGTTATATCCTCCATGTGGCCGGAGAGAAGCCCGGTGGCACCTGTCTTCCGGATTACCGGAACAAGAGCCTTCCGCGTTGATTCAGCCATTTCTCCTTTCTCGTCTTTCTTAACACCGGTCGGGAATATGTTCAGCTTCCCGTCTATTCCCCATGCTGAATCCCCTACAACAAGGAAATCATCATGCAGAAGGGCCATCTCCTCAACTGATAGTTTTCCGTCCGGCATTTCAGCACGAATGTAATGCGCCTTCAGTCCGAGCGGCATTTCCGTTTTTTCACCATACTTTATTCCAGCCCCAAGCCCATGAATCCTTATCTCCTCCTCCGGCTTCAGTTCGCTGGAACCCCGGACATCAGGTATGTACAATGGCACCCCGAGGGTGTTGGAAACCTTCACGCATCCCCTGGTGTGAGAGAAGTTCGTCATGATTACTGCTTCCGGTTTTCCAAGCACTGTTGCCATCTTTTCCAGCCCGGGAACAGCGGGAGGGTCTACCAGAACTGAAGAGCCATTCTTGACAAGCAGGTGGCCGTAAATCATGATGGATATTTCAGGATCGACCGTCCCCCACCTGAATATTTTCTTAGTAACAGGTTCAAACATATGCAGATATCCTGAGCACGCGATATTAACTTAACTGTAGCTGCAGGTGTGTATGCAGATACATCAAGTGTCAACCGGCCACGCCCACCGCTTGATTAATTACCCTCCGGATAATGCACGGTTGTGTTCAGTGTAAGGATAAAGTTCCCAAAATCTGAATTCAAAGGGCATATCAATTCAATAACCCCGGACCTGAAAGAAGATGTTGGCAGATCCTCTACAAGAATAGAGGAGGACGCTGATAATTTTTACATTTATATAGAAGCCCCTGATACTGTATCGCTTAGAGCGTCAATTGGCTCACTCACAAGGTGGCTTACCATAGTTGACAAGATATTTGAGGAGGTAGAATAATTGGATCAGAATTTAAGTAATTATATCCAGAATCAAATCAGGCAGGCGCAACAGCTTGAGTCTCAAATCGAGCAGGTTGCTTCACAGAGATACCAGCTGGATGCCAGAATCAAAGAGATAGAAAAAACGCTGAAGGAACTTGAAGGTGTGGAAGAAAATACCCCTGTATACAAGAGTGTTGGATCTGTCCTTTACAAAGTCGATAACAAGAAGAAGATCATAGACGACCTTTCTGAACAGAAGGAGCTCAGCGAGATTAGAGTAAAGACCCTGGAAAAACAGCAGAAAAACCTGGAAGACAAATACAAGGAAATAGAGAACACCATCAAGCAGAAATACCAGGAGTCGGGAAAAGGGGCACAATAAGTGATCAAATATCCGGATGTTCAGGGAACAAAGCCTGACATTCCAATGGCCATACAGAAAGTTGGAGTCAAAGGTGTTCTTTATCCTATTATTATAAGGAGAGGGGAGCGTGAGATCCACCTGTATTCCACAATAGATGTTTTTGTGGATGTGCCGGCAAGCAGAAAGGGGGCCGACCTGTCAAGGACGATAGAGGCAATTGAAAATGTAACAGACCAGCCCGCCAAAGTTTCCGGGGTTGAATTCCTGGCCGAAGATATAGCTGAAAAGGTTCTTTCCAAGTTCCCGTACTCCACAAGATCAGAAGTGCACCTCGAGGCGGATTATTTTTCTGAGAGGTCGCCGGAAGATGGCAAGAAGCATATGGTGAAGTACCGGATAATTTCCAGATCAGTTGCCTCAAAGGATTCTTCCGTAACCAGCATTGGCATCATCGTTCATGGGATAAACGCCTGCCCGTGTGCCATGGAGACCACAAGGGCGATGACAGGTGAAGAGTTTCCCCTTGAGGGAGACATACTTGCAAAGATACCAAGCATAACCCACAACCAGAGAAACACGGTTACGGTTGTGATACAAACCGACAGGGCCCACCAGCTCGAGATCGATGACCTCATTGATATTGCTGAAAAACCCGTCAATGGTCCGCTGGTTTCGGTCCTCAAGAGGCGTGACGAAGGCGAGCTCGTTTATAAAGCACACAAGAATCCAAAATTTGTGGAAGATATAGTCCGCGAAGTTGCGGAGAGTATAGCGATCAGTTATCCCGATTTTCCTGAAGACTATGGAGTTGAGATAACCTCGGAAAGTGATGAGAGCATACACCCGCACAACGCCTTTGCCAAGGTCCACTCAACTTTTGGCGAGCTGAGAAAAAGCCTCAAATCCTGATTGGGTCTCCGTGCCCCGGAAGTATGAGGACAGGCTTCATTCCAAGTATCTTTTCCCTGCTTTCAGAAGCTTTTTTGAGGTCCAGCGAAAACATGGTGTTTACTGCAAGACTGCCTCTCCTGTTGTAAAGCGCGTCACCGACACATAGCGCACCCAATTCGGGGAAGAAGTATGATGTGCTGCCCGGCGTATGCCCCTCAGTGTTGACTGCCTCAACTCCGGAAGCTGCAAGGGATTCTGCAGTTTTCAGGCGCTCAGGGTGTCTTGCGGCGGGTACTCTAGTAAACAGCCTCAGAAAAGCAGGAGTCCCTTCAGGATAGCCACTTTTTCCAGATATGATGTCAACCTCCCTCGAAGGGACATAAACTTCGCTGTAAAAGTTGTCCATCAGCGTGTTCAGCCCGCCTATATGGTCCATGTGATAGTGTGTGATCAGGATATAATCCGGTTCTTTTCCGATCGCCCTGTAGTAATTCAGAATCTTGTTTCCCGATCCCTTTGTTCCGGAATCCACCAGGAATATCTTCCCGTTTTCCACTATACTGTACGAATGAGCCATTGTCCCCGGGATCAACTCAACATTGTCTGATATTTTCAATTTGCCACCAGCCTTGTGGTATGAAAATACAGGAGATTAAAAATATATGTGTTTGGAAATGGTTTCGTGAAGTTTTCAGATTTCCCTTTCTATGTTCTCCAGGAGTTTTTTTCTTATCTGGGAGGAGCCTTCGAACGGTCCGGAGCTGTATTTCGAGACCCTCACAACCTTTGTATCAAGGCCCATCTCACGGCACCGGTCCTCGATGATTTTTGGGTCGAAGTGCTGATCATAACCTAGTGTAATTATGTCCGGGCCGACTTCCCTCACGGTTGCAAAAATGTCACCCTCATGCCCGAGAATTGCCTTATCAACAATCTTGAGCTCAGATACGATCTGCAACCTCATGTCCTCGTTGAAAAGGGGATCTTTTGAATTTCTCTTTGCTGTAGAATCCCTGGCCACGACTACAACGAGCTCATCTCCGAGCTTTCCGGATTCCCTGAGGTAATGAATGTGACCGAGATGAATAATGTCAAAGACTCCAGTTGCCATAACTCTGGTCATTGTGCCACTTCCCTGTGATTGTTCTGACTTCTATAAAGGTTAGGGAGAGTGATCCGAATATTCGGCCCGCAGAAAGATAGCAGGGCAGAATGCCCCGGCCAGGGGATTGTTCCGCTGATCCATAAAGTTTCATTATATCCCTTTGGATTACTGCCACAGTTGGATATAAGAGAAGTCAGCCCTTCAGACCTTGATCAGATAGTGGAGATAGAAAAAAGAGCATTTTCAGTTGGCCCTTATTCGAGAGCTATGCTGAAGAGGATGTTCCGGATGCGAAGGTCTTTCAACTATGTCGCAGAAGATAGCGGCAAAATCGCAGGCTACGTTTCGGCAATTCCCATCGATGAGACAACGGGCGATGTGGAAAGCATTGCAGTGGATCCAGCCTATCAGGGCAGGGGCATAGGGGGCATGCTTCTCGATCATATTGAGGCAGAAATGAAGAAGCGGGGCCTGAAGCGTTCGATACTTGAAGTCAGGGACATGAATTTCGAGTCCATAGGGTTCTACAGGAAACATGGCTATGTTGAGATAGAGCACATGGTGACATACTATCATGAGTATTTCAGGGGCTCAAAAGGCGCCTTCAGGATGGAGAAGGCACTCCAGTGAACCAGGACCGGGATAACCTTAGCAAACTGCAATGAATTCGGCTATGTGAATTCTACCAGATCATTGAGCACTTCGTCCCTGATGCCCTCTCTCGATGAAACATTTATCGTCCTTATTTCCAGGGTTTCATAAAGTGCGCGCACAAGCGGCGATACACCCTCAAGGGAATATGTTTTCTTTCCTGTCACTACCCGAAGGTCAGATTTAACCCGGTCTATTCCTGAGAATGACAATGGCGGTATCACATCGACTATGAAGTCTGAGGTGTTATAGTTTGACCCCAGTTTTCTTGTGATGCCACTTTCCTTTTCCTTCGAGTATGGTACCCTGGCTAGAGGCTTGAATAGCTTCCGCTGCATGATTTCCCCGACTAATTTTCTTGATGCTTCATCCTTTGAAATTGCGGCCAGAAGGTCATGATCTCCCATGTTGAACGGATTCTCAGGCGGTGAAGAAGCCAATTCAAGGGCTTTTTCCATCATGATTTGCGCTATCCTGCAGGTCTTGTGGAAATAAACAGAATTGTACATGAGGATTCTCGCGATCAGCACTGATTCAACAGCCGGGATCCCTTTCTCTTCTATAACAAGATCAGAGGACTCCGTTTTTGCGATATTCATTATCCTCCTCTCGTCAATGAGGCCCAGTTTGACTCCGCAGAAGAGCGAGTCTCTCCTGAGGTAATCCATTTCGTCAACATCAATGGGGCCGCTGACAATCTTCGAGTGTATAGGGTACCTGGATGATTTCCCCTTCATGATCTGAGTTACTTCGCCGGGGTCTATTCCATGGCTGTCGAGAATGTCCGGGATTCTGCTGCTTTCAAAAGGGGGCTTTCCTCTGACAATCCGGACTCCCGCTTCGAGATGGTCCATCCCGGTGCTGTCCTGGAAGAAACGCTCGACACCATGGCTCATCGGAGGGTGCCCAACATCATGCAGCAGGCCTGAAACGGCTGCAATGTCGGTATCTTCCAGTTCAAGGGTGTGTGCAAAATCCCTTGCAAGATTCATCACTCCAAGTGAATGTTCGAACCGGGTATGGTTGGCCCCCGGAAAAACGAGATAGCACAGGCCGAGTGATTTTACATACCTGAGCCTCTGCATTTCAGGCGTATCAAGGAGTTCTTCATAGAGCCCCGACAGCTTGATCGGGCCGTTAAGTGGATCCTGTATAATCTTGTAGTCTGCCAAGCATAATCATATCCCGTTTTTGGCCTTGAATGGTGAGTGCCGGACCCGCCTGGATCGGGCCAAATGTCCTGTCAGGGTCCCCCCGCTTCCTCTCCGTCCCGCACCCCTTCAGCATCAAGAGTCCAGGATACCGTTGCTCCCTTCCGGTCCTGGCGGATTCTCCTGATAAGTCATACACACATGCTCCTTCGGGCTCGCATATATGGTCCTCCGATCCGAAGGAACAGAACTTCAGCGATTTCACGGGGCCTGGCAGAAGTTTGGTTGACCTCTCCAGGCCGTCACTCCCGCATATAGGCTTCGGGTAACAGGAAGCGCCTAGCTCCCCAGCCTAGTCCGGCTCCATAGAATTGGAAGCTGAATAAAAAAGCTTTGCCATAAATTTTGGGCTTGATATCCTGCCAATCATGCAGAAATTTGCACTATGGGGTGTTACGGGTACGCAACGCTTCTCTCCGATGAACACAACGATAGCCCCTGCCATCTGGTTGTTGCATCTTGCCCGTATTGTATGCTTGTTTGAATCAGGCAAATATTCCCAGGGTACATGTTCTCCCGGAATTGATACTGTTCGGCACAGCAGGAACACCAGAGAACCTGGTGCTGACAGCAAAAGTTGATGCCTGTGGTGAAAGTTAATGGAGCATCCTCTTTCATAATAGTGGAATCATTGCCAGTAAGCAATAAATATTGCTATGCTCATGTTATTGTGATATGATGAAAGTTCTTTCCATTCTACCCCCATTCCTTCCGATCGAGGAGATATCATCCGCCCTTGGCCAGGTAATGCCTGAAGGTGAAATAGTAACCTCAACCGATTTCGGCTCCAATGAGGCGGAAGTGCTGATCGTTACCACTTTTACAACAGTAGATGAAAACCTGGTCTCCAGAATTCCCAACCTGAAATTTGTCCAGGTCGCCAGCACAGGCTATGACAATGTTGATATCCCGGCCCTGAGAAAGAGAAATGTAATGCTTTCAAACATACCCACCGCGAACAAGGACAGTGTTGCGGAGCACGTGATTGCAATGGCACTTTCCCAGCTCAAGAATATAATGCACTTCCACAGCGAAATAAAGAGCGGGAACTGGCCGGTTCTCACAAATTCCATGGAGTTGATGAACAGGACTTTCGGGATAGTTGGAATGGGTGCAATAGGAAAAAAACTGGCCGAAAAGCTGCTTCACCTTGGAGCAAACACGGTCTACTACGATACTGTCAGGCTCGAGGAGGAAATGGAAGAAGACCTTGGCCTCACCTTCCTGGAACTAGACTCTCTTTTTTCCCGGTCTGATATAATATCACTCCATGTTCCACTCACCGAACAGACGAGGGGAATGATCGGAAAGAATGAATTCAGCAAGATGAAAGATGGTGCCTTAATCATAAACACATCAAGAGGAGGAGTAGTTGACGAAGGTGCCCTTATTGATGCCGTCAAATCCAGAGGCATTAAGGCGTGCATAGACGTGTATGAAAAAGAGCCGCCTGATTTCAAATCAGAACTTTTCGGGCTTGACAACGTGATCTTTTCACCACATATTGCCGGAGTTACAGTTGAGAGCCAGCAGAGATTCATGAAGGACACAATCTCAAATGTAATGAAATTCATACAGGGACTTGACCCCCAGTTCAGAGTGATCTGATGAAAGGATATGAAATATTCAGAGAAGCGCTCAGGGAGCTGAAGCTGGGGCCTGTCTTCGGAAATCCCGGCTCTACTGAGATACCCATGCTGCGAGGCGTCGACGACTATATCCTGACTCTTCATGACTCACTGGCAGTGGGAATGGCAGATGGTTATGCGCAATTCTCCGGGAGGCCTGCGCTTGTAAACCTGCATGCCATGCCGGGTGTTGCCAACTCCATGGCATTCATTCATACTGCAAGGCAAAATCATTCCCCTGTGATAATAACCGCAGGACAGCAGGACACGAGGCATGCCTACTACGAACCTTTGCTTTGGCATGATCTCCAGTCTCTGGTTGGGGACGCTGCCAAGTACAGTTACGAAGTGAAGAGTGCTGAAGACATAGAGAAAGCGATGAAAAGGGCATATTCCATCAGCCTTGAGCCTCCGATGGGGCCGGTTTTCCTATCGTTCCCCATGGACGTAATGGACCTTGAAGCTGATTACAACCGCGCCGGCTATTCGGTACCCAACACATCGCTGGTTGACAGTGATGCCGTCGAATACGTTCTCAGATGCATTTCGGAAAGCAGGAGCCCTGCCGTGATTATGGGGGGCGAGCTTGATGAATACGGCATGCTTGACAAGGCAGAACATTTTGCGAACAGGTTTGGATGCCAGGTTTTTGCAGAGCCGTTTGCAAGCAGAGCCCCTTTCAGGAGCAGCAATGAGAGATTTTCAGGTGACCTTGCGCCAGCCACTTCGTCGATCAATATGTCCCTTCTTTCACATGACCTGATTCTGAACTTTGGGGGTGACCTCACCATGTACCCTTACCTACCTTCAAGGCTGCTGCCGGGGAAGAAGATCATAACGGTATCCCTTTCTCCGAGCTACAGGCATGGCGAGTATATCACGAGCAACCCGGGACTTTTTATGGAGGCTCTTGAAAACCGTGTTGGAAAAATTGGCAACTACAGGCGGGAATCTGACCTTTCCGGCAGAAGTGCTGCCGCCAGGGAGAAAAAGAGCATGGGGGCTTCATACGTTATTGCCAAGGCCAGGAACAGTTTTTCACGGCATGTAATTGTTGACGAAGCCATTTCATCATCACCGCTTGTGAGGTCAACCATGGGCTACAGGGACAAATCCTATTTCACAGCGAAGAGTGGCCAACTCGGATGGGGCCTGCCCGCGGCCGCTGGAATCTCACTTCATTCGCCCAAGGTGCTGGAGATCGTGGGAGATGGCGCGCTCATGTACACAATACAGACGCTCTGGACCATATCGCACTATAACCTGCCGGTGAAGATACTTGTCCTCAACAATGAAGGATACACTATTCTGAAGAGTTTTTCAAGGAGCTTCTATCCCGGAGTGGAAAATGCCCCATATTTCACTTTCAGAAATGATATCTCCAGTATTTCAGAATCGTTTGGTGTGCCTTCTCGTATAGCTGACAAAGACCTCAGGGAACTTGACTGGCTAGCGGAGGGAAGCGGTCCCAAACTTCTAGTTGCCAACGTTTCCAAGGACATTCCCGCTCTGTTTCCCTGACGGGATGTCAATGGCTCAGGAGACTCTGACATTGCTTAAATACCGGATTTAACCGGAGGTGCTGTTTTTGAGGGTCCACTGTGAAAAAACCCAGGTGCGAAAGTTTTAATTGTGAAGTCAACTTCACTAAACTGAAGTAGACTTATGGTGTTCGAATGAAAAGCAACATAAAAGCAATAATATCTTTGATAGTGGTGGCTGTTCTGCTTCTTAGCGGTTTTGGCTTCTATGAAATCCATGGGCATAAACAGGAGAAGGGACAGGTAATTACGGTCTCATCCGGGGACAATCTTTCATACAAAACTACAAGAATTGTCTCACTGGATCCTGCTGCAACCGCGAATCTGTATGCAATAGGGGCTTACAGCTATCTTGTGGGTGACAGCGGTTATGGGTCATACCCCCAGAACTCAACCCTTCCGGTAGTTGGATCATATCCATCAATGAACCTTGAGGAAATCTTCAACCTCAGCCCGCAGGCGGTTATATCTTTTGATTCAGGCTATTCCCAGGGACAGATTACGAAACTCCTCGACGCCGGAATAAATTATGTATTTCTTAATGCCGGAGCAGGATCGGGGATTACGGGCATTGAGCAGCAGAACACTCTTCTTGGGGAGATCACGGGAAAAGAGAAGAATGCCTCAATGCTGAACATCTGGATGAACCAGTCCCTGGGCGCGATATCCAACGCAACGGGAAAGATAAACTCATCCGCTGAACTTTCTGCTTTCTACTACCTGAGCAGCAGTGGGGGGATTTACACCACCGGAAATGGCACGTTCTTCAACGATTTCTTCGACTATGCACACCTCAGGAATGTCGCGCTGAATCTTACGGGTGGCTTTGTCCCCATATCGCCGGAAGTTCTGGCAAACAACTCCCCACAGGTGATATTCCTGGATCAGTATGTCAATAAATCCGCTCTCAGCGTGTATCCCTTCAATAATTCCACTGCAGTGCAAAATGGAAAAGTCTTTGTCCTGCCCAACGAGAGCATATTTACCGAGCCTAATTTCAGGGTTATCTACGCCATTGCCTGGATGGTCCAGGAAGCCTACGGGATAAACGTTAAATTACCGGCATTTCCGTTGGGGATACAGGATAATCCTGATCCGCTGATAACGGGGTGACTGTGTTTTGCTCAAAAATGAGAGCGACAGGTTGAATGCGCGTTCCTTCAGGAACATAAAGATAGCAGGGATCGTAGCCTCAGCTATCCTCCTTTTTTTTATGGCAATCCTGTCGACATTTATCGGGCCGGTCAGAATTCAGGCCGCGGATGTCATCGTGATATACCTCAAACAGATACCCGTTCTTGGGCACTTTCTTTCATTCACGGTCAGCGGGAAGGACTATGGAATCATTGTCTTTCTGAGGGAGCCTGAGGTAATTGGAGGAATATTGGTTGGCGCATCTCTGGGAATAGGGGGTGCAGTTATACAGAGCCTGTTCAGAAATCCAATCACGGAGCCATATATCATAGGCCTTTCGAGCGGCGCATCACTTGGTGCTGTCGCATCAATAATGTTCGGCCTGACATTGTTCGGAATCTTCACAGTTCCGCTGATGGCTTTCATTTTTTCAATTGCAGTGGTAGGCATAGTTTACATGTTTGCCCTCAGAGGAGGGAAGGTAAGCCCGACTTACCTTCTTCTGACCGGGATTGCCATATCATTGTTCGTTTCGTCTCTTGTGGCCCTCATGCTCTTCACCAATGTAAAACTGCAGGGCGCGGCATTTTTCTGGCTTCTCGGTTCCCTGAGCGGCATAACCTGGACAGAGCTGCTTCCAGTATCAGCGATTGTGATCTCAACTTCTCTGATAATTTCACTATATCACAGGGAACTTGATGCCCTGCAGCTGGGGGAGTTCCACGCAAGATCTGTTGGAGTATCGGTAGAAAACGTGAAAAGGGTCATGATAGTACTTGTTACCCTCAGCGTTTCTGCAGCGGTCTCAGTGAGCGGGATAATAGGATTTGTAGGCCTCATAATGCCACACATATCGAGACTTCTTTACGGAGGGTCAAACAGGTTTGTAATACCTTCTTCTGCAATAATGGGCGCAATCTTCCTTCTTGCGGCAGATGACATATCAAGGGTAGTGATTACCGGTGAGGTGGTCCCAATAGGGGTTGTCACCGGGATGATCGGGGTGCCAGTCTTCATGTACCTTCTGAGAAGGCTCTCCGGAGGTGTTTATGAGCATTAGGGTAAGTGATGTTGTATACAGGAAAGGGGGATTTCAGCTGGAATGCCCTGATCTTGTCATCACGAAGGGTGCAGTCACAGGAATAATCGGCAAAAACGGATCAGGAAAGTCTACGCTTCTGAAGCTGCTGAATGGTGGGGTAAAGGCCAGCCACGGAGATATAACGGTCGACGGAAAGGCTCTCCATGAGTATGAATTCAAAGAGTTGTCAAGGAAGGTGTCATTTGTCCAGCAGGAGATTTTTGATCCTCTTGGCTTCACTGTCAGGGAGGTTCTTTCGGTTTCCGGGTACAGCAGAGACGACAGCGAAACCGATATGGTTGATGCCCTGAGGGAATTCGAGATAGAGCACCTCATAGACAGAAAGTTTTCGAATCTGAGCGGAGGGGAGCGGAGGCTGGTCACGCTTGCCGGGTCCATCTACCAGAATGCGGAGATTATGCTGATGGACGAGCCCACCACTTTCCTGGATGTTGATAAGCAACTCCTTGTAAACCAGGTTATTGGGCGGCTGAAGGAAAGTGGCAGGACCATCGTTGTTGTAATGCACGACCTGGGGGCTGTCCATTCGCTTGCGGACGAAGTTGTGCTGATGAGGAATGGAACTGTCCTCCATTCCGGTGAAACTGATTCTACAATGAACAGAGAATACCTGAACGAGACCTTCGGGGTGGATTTTGACATATTTGACACAAGTTCCGGCAAAGAATTCAAGGGCAGGCGCCCGGCAATTTTCCAATAGGCCCTGCAATCTGTCAGAAAATGGTGATTCTCCGGCATTCATGAGTATTACAGGCATTAATGCTGTCGCCTGGCCTGCAAAAATCATTTGGAGAAATACGGTGGTGTTGAGTGAAGTATCCGTCAACGCCAACAGGAAAGAAATAGTTGAATACCGGGAAACCAGCCGAACCCGAATTCAGGACTGCTGGTTGACCAGATACTGCTCCATTATTTGGTTGGGTGTTGTGACCCTGTTGTCGCTCTTCATTACCGGGCGGTTGTTGTACCAGTATACAAAATCCGACGAGTTGTCAAATGTCCATCTGAATTTGTCATAACTCTGCCAGAACTTTGACAGCGCAAGATGCACCTTCCCCCCATTCTTGTCTGATTCCACGTTCTCTATCCCTTTCTTCCTGATTGAGTACTTGAGGTCAGTTGCGCCATAGAGTATTGTCAGTATGCCGCTTCTGAGAATGAGTTTGTCAATCTTGATGTCAGTCTTGTCGTGGAAGAAAGACAGGTTGTTGATGGTTGATTCCATAACGTCTTTGGTTATCTTCCTCGACTCCGTGATTGAAAGGACCTTTTTTGTGGCCTGGTCTACACACACGATGGCATATGGGTAGTCAAGGCGTGTCTGGTGGTAATCCATCAGTATGTTGCTAAGAGGGCGGTTCTGTGCGTCATACATGGATTTGTTGGCCCTGCTCTGCTTCTGCTTAACCATCTTCTTCTCCTTCATGAAGTTGTACACCTGGTAGTAGGAAACATTCCTCCCCTTGCTCTTTAGAAGATAGTAGATTGTCCTGGAACCTATTTTGTATGCGCTCCAGAGCTCCTCTATCTCATGGGCCACATCAGAGGTTATCTCGGTGGATTTCTTCCTGTCCTGCCCTTCCTCTGAACTCTCCTTGATGATCTGCTGTATCCTCCTTGGGGTAACATTGAACATCTTGGCGAGGTCCACTACCCGGTAACCGTTCTCCACACTCTGAACTATGAAGTTCTTATCTGCTCCTGTTAACATGTTACCGGGAGAAGATTCCGTATTTCTCATAAAAGCGTTTTTTGCACGCGAAGTTACCTGTTTTTAGGCAGTAAAAGTGGTATAATCCTATGTAGGAATTTATGCGGAAGTGTCTGAAGACTGCGAAAATTTCGCATTCCTAGCATTAAGCTCCTTATATACTTGCCAGACCATATACATAACAGCATACTAAACTAGGTGCGAGGTTAGATATGATACTAAGCAAATATCTGGTTATATCCACCCGATTCATCAAGAAACAACTTAGCCTCAAGGCAGATGTAAAGGCTGAAACAGGAATAGGTGTCCTGATCATCTTCATCGCCATGGTCCTTGTAGCTGCTGTTGCTGCCTCCGTGCTGATCCATACAGCGGGAATACTGCAGCAAAAGGCATCATCCACAGGCACCACAACAATAAGGCAGGTATCAAGTGGTATAATCGAAACACAGATACTTGGATATGACAGTGCTCACCCAACTGAGGCCGGTGGAGTTTCCCTGCTCGCCATATTCGTATCCCCGAATGCCGGCAATAGTGCCATTGACCTTGGAAATGTCAGTCTTACTCTGACAGTCGGAGGGGTAACGGCAGTGCTCGTATACAACTCGTCCGTCTTTGCAGACATATCGCATGGAGGGTCAACTAACATATTCGGAATATCTGCGTGGAACAACCTTAGTACCGCTAAAGGGAACCCGACAAGTTTCGGTGTGCTGGTGACATTTGACCCGCAACACTCGATGGTTGCAAGCTATCCTGTAATGTCTGCAGGGGACCAGGCTGCAATCGTGGTTAATGTTACGAACACGTTCGGAACGAACATAACGCAGAACGCCCAGGTAACGGGGCAGGTCACACCACAGAACGGGGCACAGGCCATAATAGACTTCACAGCGCCCGTTGATTTCGTAACTCACGTCGTCCAGCTGCAGTGACGACACATAACGCTGAAATAGACACCTCACCACCATTTTTTTATTTTTTTGCATTCTCACCTCTCATGCTTAAATATTGAATGGCACTTACAGCCTGAATGAAGGTTCTAAACAAACGCCCTTATGACTCAGGGATTCTTGCGATGGGGTCCGGAGCGCTCATACTCGCAATAGGCATAATAGCGATCAGGGGTTTTTTTGATGTCGGGGACCAGTCCGTGTTAGACCTGATTGCCATCCTCATAGGAACACTCTCCGGAGCTGGAATCATCGCAACAGGGGCAGTATTGCTTATCTTCCCTGACAGGCACAGGATACTGGGTGCCATAACGATGGTACTATCAGTAACCAGTTTTGCAGGGACCTCGGGCGGACTATATATCGGGGCGATTGGCGGCCTGCTTGGAGGAATAATGAGCATATCCTGGCACAGCAAGAATGGGGTTCAGAGAAAGCAGAATGAAAGCAGCCACAACAATTGAACATTGTTCGCATTGTCTGCAGGATATCCAGGTATACAGGCTGTAAAAAATACGCCCGAATTACTTTTTCATCCCATCTACACTTATTAAACATTGACAATGGTGCCTCTTGCCAGATATGTGGGAAAACACTCGATTTTCAGTTAATTCCATGGGAAAGCAGGGCCTCATCCCGTGAATTACCATAATTAAAATATTCCGGAGTACAGCAGATTTCAGAAAGCTTTAAATTAGACGTTTATCTTGCTAGTCACTATCAATCAATAAATCAGGAGGAAAATTATCTTGAGCAGTAATGAAAACAACGAGAAGACTCCCGGAGAGCCTGCTATAGGAATGCAGAAACCTCCATCAGGCGGAAAATCGTCCGGGAAATGGATCGCTGTGATTGTTGTCCTCATAGCAGTGATAGGGGTGCTTGGAGGCTTACTCGCCACTCACTACACTGCGCCTCAGGCTCCCAGTGGCCCTTCAGCCACACTGTCCAGCCAGGTAGGGGCAATCAGTCAGAACAGCACGTACACAACCAACATAACTGCAACAGGCAGTTTCAAGAACATGACCGTGTACTTTGGTGACGGAACAAGCGAGCTATTGAACTACAGTGGAAGTTCCACAGTAGAGGTTAATCACACCTACACGAACCCAGGAGAGTACTATATTCTTGCTGACATCAACTATGCTTCCAGCACAGGTTATTTCATTGAGCCTGTAAAGGTCAACCCGGAGTACCCGTCGGTGCAGTATGCCTACAGGACACTCTCGGTGAACCCACTATCTTCATCCCCACAGCTGGTAAACAACATCTCAAAGATTTTCAAGCCCGGGTCGTATATGCAGCTTGATTTTCTGCCTAACCCCGGAGCAGGGGGAAACCAGATAGTGTCTCAGACCCTCACAATGATGAATCAGACAGGGCTGGTATCACAACAGCAGATACCTTATCTGTACAACATAATACCCAGGCCTACCAGATACCAGTGCAGTCTGTAACCTATGCCAACCTTCAGAGTGGAATGTACGTAATGGAGGTAAGCACTACTTCGGCGGGTGTGAATACAACACAGACAATAACAGCAGAGGTTTCGAACACAGTTACGCAGAACTTCACGAAGAATGATACCTACGTAGCTTCCACGGGAACGGCAATCACCGGAATATCCGGGGCTATTCTGCAGCTCGACAGCGTTAACGTTACATACTCCGCAAACACTACCGCTAACTATACAACATCCACAAGGCTGTTCCTCGGCTCCGCTTCAAACATTACAGTAAATAACGGGACGATGAAATACCAGAATGAATCAGGAGCCCAGACAATAACCAAGGGGGAGACCGTTCTCGTTAACGCCTCAACAGAACTTGACCTGAACGCGCAGACAAACCTGACGTTCAACACAAAGACCACTGCACAGCTCAATGATACCCATACGGCATCACTCTTCTACGGGAACAGCTCCCCTGTGACACTCCTCAATGCCAGCGTTGTCAACTTCAACACGGACGTCACAAATGTAACAATCACCAGCTACCTGAAAGGCACAGGGACCGTTCCGCTTAACAACGGTGAGTACGACAGTTCCACACAGGTCACTACAAACTACTACATCGATTTCCCCGTGGTTTCTTCGGTGACCGCCCAGACAACCACGACAACAAGCTTCACCAATTCAGAGCCTAACGCCTCTGGCGGATACGAAACAATGGACCCTGCAATCGCTTATTACTTTGCATCATCGGAAATACTTGACAACACGCTCATGACGCTGGATACATACAACGGTTCATCGACCAACAGCTTTGTGCCCCTTGTTGCCACTTCGCTGCCCAACCTTACCAACGGTGGAGTGAACAGCAACTACGTGAACAAGACTGTAACAACGCCATGGCACACACAGTATCAGTATAACACCACCCCGGGCGAGAACTACACTTTCCACATCAACACCAACCTTAAGTTTGCTAATGGAGACCAGATGAATGCCACTGACGTCCTGTACTCATTTACGAGGGCACTGCTCTTCGATGCAGGCTCCCCCGGCACTGGAGGGTGGGTCATAGCGCAATACCTCCTGCCTGGAAACATATATGCGTCCAACACGTTCTACAACATCACCACAAACATCACCGTGAACAACTCCGCCAATTCGGTAACTTTCCATTTCCAGCAGCCGATGCCGGCGCCTCTCGTCTACCAGATCTTTGACTCATCTGGTACATGGATAGAGGACATGAACTGGTATATCCAGCACGGGGCAGGCATAACGTGGACACCACAGGGCTTCCAGGACTACAAGCAGTATGGAAATGTGAACAACTACAACTCGTACGTGCAGAACCATGTTATGGCGGACGGGCCATACAAGGTGTCATATATCGTTCCAGGGTCGCAGCTCACGCTCGCTGCTAACCCGGACTTTGTTTCACCAGGGCCGTGGTATCCGAAACCAACAATTGACAAAATCAACATACTGTACTCCTCAAGCGGGCAAGAGGCGTACCTTCTGCTGAAGTCCGGCCAGGCACAGAGCGCCAACCTTCCGACCACGTACTGGAACCAGACAGAGCAGATGGTACAGCAGGGGCAGCTCCAGAAACACGGTTTCCCAACACTGTCACTATACTTCTACGTCTTCACTGAACAGGTAAACACCTCGAACCTGCATACAATATACTCACAGGCGAATATGCCGACAAACTTCTTTGTCAACCCCAATGTGAGGAAAGCGTTTGCCTATGCATTCAACTACAGCCTGTTCTACTCTCAGCAGATTGGGAATGAAATCTACAATACAACGTTCTTCTCGCCGTATGTGGGAATGCTTCCGCCAGGAATGCTGTATAACCAGACAGCCCAGGACCTGATGGCATCCGGAACGCCGGTGGTCAACTCGAACGGCCATGAGCCTTTCCAGCTTCAGCAGGCCAAGAGGTACATCGGCTACTTCCTGAATGGAACATCATCAAAAACGCAACACGATGTGGCTGGCGACATGCAGGTAACATATTCAGGAAATTCCGTCCAGTACAACGGCCATAAGCTGGTAGTGCCGATCTTTGTAATCCAGGGATATCCCGCATACAAAGCCGCAGCAGTTACCTGGGCCAATGATCTGGCACAGATCATGCCTGGTGCAAGTTTCCCAATAGTGTCTCTGCCCATAGCTGACATATTTGCATACGAGGTTCAGGGGCAGAACCCAATGCCAGTTGAGGGAGGACCCGGATGGTTCCCGGATTACCCGTATCCGTCGGATTACCTGGTGCCCATGTCAATACCGATCAACGAATCGTTCTACATGGGTGGGACAGGCTACACACCGTACGTCATAGGTAATCAGACACACTCTGTATACAACCTCACTGAAGCAGCACAGATGAACAGAATGATCAGTGCAATGAACAATGCAACAAACAACGCAACGAACGGTGATCTCGCTAAGAAGTGGTTCCATGTAGTGAACGGTATGAGCGTGAACAACACAAACATCGTTTATGCTGGGCAGAACTATGCGCATTGGATCATGAGTTCCAAGATGAACGGGGATTACATAGTGAAGTACCAGCAGAACGTGATGATCGGTGGTGCCCTGGAGTTGCTGTATAACCTTATGGCATACAACACCACCACATAATTTTTTTTAGATATTTTTAATAAACATCCAACTATTATTTTTATTACAAGGAGGGCTAAATTTGTCTGAAAACAGCGATAAAAAAGAAGATGGCTTTGTAAATGTAAACGGGTTGAACCTGTATTATGTGCGCTTTGGAAAAGGAAACCGGTACAAACTCCTCACTCTCCATGGGGGTCCCGGGGGAACGCACGACTACCTGCTTCCGCTATCGGATCTTGCCGGGCAGGACTTTGACATAGTGTTTTATGATCAGTTCGGCTGTGGAAAATCCGATGACCCGAAGAACGAAAGCGACTACAGCCTGGAATATGCAGTAGAAGAGGTAGATGGTGTCAGGAAGGCTCTCTTTGGAGATGATAAAGTCCATCTTTTTGGAAGTTCATGGGGAGGCATGCTGGCGCTCGCCTATACACTGAAACACCAGGATCACCTGAAAAGTGTCACCACGAGCAGCGGCCTCGCCAGCGTATCTGAAACGGTCAAGGAGATGCACAGGCTCATTTCCCAGCTTCCGGACAAGGAAAGGGAAGCCATAGAGAAACATGAGGCCGATGGCGATTATTCAAGCCCCGAATACCAGGAAGCAGCCATGTACTTCATGAAGAAGCACCTCCTGAGATGGGATGAGTGGCCCAGGGAAGTAGCTGATACAATGGAAGTTATGGAAAAACGGGGAACCTATCTCAAGATGAACGGGCCGAGTGAATTCACTATTATCGGGACCATAAAGGATGTTGACTTTAAAGATGACCTGCACACCATAAAAATTCCGGCACTCATAACATGCGGCAGGCACGATGAAGTTACGCCTGAAATAGCAAAGTCTATACATGACAGGATCGGCGGATCTCAGATGGAAGTGTTCGAGAACAGTGCGCATATGCAGTTCTGGGAAGAGAGGGACAAATACCTGGAAGTTCTTTCTGAATTCATACGCAAAAACGACTAGTGTTGAGAAACCCGCTTATACGGCTAACTTCACTCATTTCCTCATTTTTTTTCTTAGCGATAATAGTTACTTACCAGCTCTGCTATGTTATATTATGGCGGAACAATATCAATCGACAATATTCGGGCCCAATCTTGATCTGGCGTACGTAAAGGGTTTTGAGAACGGTAAAAAAGAGCAGCTGCAACGTGACGTTGTCATGATACGTGACGTTGCTTACAGGAGCAAAAGCTTTGAGGATTTCAAGGAGAAGCTCCGGGATGAGATAAAAAACATGGACCGGAACACCTGGTTCTGAGTCTTACCGGGAAAGTATCTTCTTCCTTTATTTTTACTGAAGGCATCATTTTTTAATATTTCTCTCCAGAGCTTCCAACACTGCCGTTGAGCTGCATGCTGGGGACTTGTCAAAGACCCACCTCAGAGCCGGAAGAACCGACCTGTGAAGTTCATGGCCGTCGTTCGTCAGAAAATACTGGATCCTCAATGGGGGGCCTGGAGACCTCACTGTTGTAACCACACCGATGTTATCCAGCTCTCTGATCGTTTCAGACAGTGTTTTAGGGCTGACCCCGTCGAGCTCTCTCTTCAGATCGTTAAACCTTACTCCCTCATGGTTTCCGATTGCGACTATGGTCAGAATTGTCCATTTCCTGTTTATTATGCAGAGAAGTCTCATAAATGGGTCTTCTGACGTGTGAGTGCTATTTTCGGCTTCCATCTTTATAGCTTAAATGTGTTACATGCATATAATAAAAATGCACAACTGCATCTAGTAAACTTTTCATATTTGTTACAGTTTATATTTGAAATTTCATTAATAAAGTAAGTGTTATAAAACGATAGACTGTTGGAATTATATCCAAGATGCACAAACATGGTCCGTTTTAACTCTCATGAAGACGGGAGAGAAGGGGACCAGGAAGGCACAGAGAGACCTGTCACGCAAGGAGAAGGGATCAAACAATCGAAATAAGGCGAAGATCAACCTCTCAAAGCAGCATTGGAAGGAGAAGAATCAGAGGGATGAATTTGCACACAAGCTTTCCAACATGCTGGTGCAGAATAATGATCTGATTGCCTTTGAAAAACTGAATGCTACCGGGATGATGAAGAATCACCATCTCGCTAAGAGCATAACAGGCGCAGCTTGGAGCACGATTGTACAATACACCACCTACAAGGCTGAGAGTGCCGGCAGGGAAGCGGTACCTGTGGATCCAAGGAACACATCAAGAGAATGCTGAAATTGGGGATGGAAAAAGGAAACGCTGAAACTGGCTGAAAGGATGTTTCACTGCAGCTCCTGCGGCTATAAGATCGACAGGGACCTCAATGCCGCAATCAACATTCTCAACCGGGCGCTGGAGAAAGTAGGGGGGCACTCCCGAAGTTACGCCTGTGGACATATACTGTTGCACTGTATGCCTAATATATATTTTATACAGAATGCCTATATCTAGACCTATGGACAACAGCAACACGCTTGTAGAAACTACCAGGGTTTCAAGGTCCCGTTCCCTCAGGATGTCATTGCCCAGGAGAATCGCCCAGAAACTTGGGATTGAGCCAGACGACATTGTTGGTTTCTATTCTGATGAAAAGGGTGAAATAATAATTAGAAAACTGAGTTAAAGCCTTTATTTCCCATAGCCAGCCGATAACCAATTCTTCATTCAGTGAAAGAGTAAAACAACCCATGGCAAGGTATCGCGTTTCTGCCAGTGCGGATAACAGGCATCCATTCTCTCAATTCGGCAGGCCAGCTGCCCTGCGACGGCATTTACTGTGCATTCTGTAAACCATTGGTAAAGCATTTAGCCTGAATATTTATAGAGTTGACTTTTAACGCATCTCGCTATAAAAAAACAATGAGCAAGAGTGAGGTACTTCTTGATACCGTAAGAGTTTCGAAATCATCGTCCCTGAGAATCTCCATTCCAAGAAGAGTTGCTTCAAAACTTAAGGTGGACCCGGAAAGCATCATAGGTTTCTACCTGGACGCAGACGGAGACATCATAATAAGGAGGCTGTCCTGAAACCCTATACGAGGCCATTATTTCATCCTTCTGATTACTATGAAGTTTTTTTGCCTGTAGAACCCCACAAAAGAGCCGTGTTCAAGCTCCAGTTCCCTTACCACCTTCTTTGGTATTGTGACTTTAACCGAAGACTGAAATTTGCTTGCTTGCACAACGGCAATTAATTCTTCCTCTCGATCTTCCATTCTTACGGCATAAGGCGAGTTATTATATAAAATCAACTTAACTGACTAATTACATCAGCAGTCTTCATGTATCATTATAACCAAATGCATCAAGTAGACTAGTTGTGGAAACTATCCAGTCAGATGAGTTTTCTTATGACAATCTCGCCACTTTCGTTGCTGTAGAACCCGATTATATCATCCGGCCCTACATCCATTCTGTCTGCTACCCTTTTTGGAAGCGATATCCGAAATGATCTGGATCTGGATACCCTTGTGGTTTCTAGAAGTGTGCTGGCGTTTTCCATTGATAAGATATATTTAATAACATATATAAACTAAACTAAGTATATTATTTTATTTGATTAAAGAGTAATTACAACTTGATTAGTAACTATGGCGGATATTCATATTGTTTCAGATCACGTTCCGGGGAGGAAGCAGTTGTGCAAATTGCTTCATATCCAAGTCGTTCTCATGGGCAGAAATCAACGGTAGAGCGCTCTTCTGCACATGGGATACCAAAAATAAGGCTCATGGGAAACAACAACAGTCTTCCATAAACTATTCGTATTATAACATTACCTTATTTCATTCGGCAATTTAATGAGATTGCCGGAGTCTCTTTTACGCCGTACGACGGAATCTTTTTCAGTCTCATTCCAGATTCTGAAAAGGAAGGGAAGGCTCCGTTCCTGTAGCGGGCACGAAATTATAATCGTGGGGCCCAATAGAAGCCGGTGAAAAACATTTATTAGCTTTTTAACACAATAGTGTAAAGTGCCCAACAAGAGTGACACACTATTACAGTTGTTCGGTAAAATTCACAACCATATATACGCTAACGAGGGGCTCTCACCCTTTGAAGCTCTCGATGAGTTCGTCAAAGCCCTCTTTCTAAAATTAGAGCTGGAAATGGAGGATGGACAGGAGATACTCCAATCGACAAATATCTGGCATAGGGAAAGAGGCAGAATTCCAGACGGGGAGTTCAAAAACGAAATTGATGCTATTTTTGAACGGGTGAAAAGAAACTATCCCGGCATTTTCAAAGAAAGAGAATCCATTGGCCTGAAGGAACCCACTTTAGCTTACACTATGGAAAGCCTGCAAAAAGTTACGCTGAAAGGAACTGACCGGGATGACAAGGGAACTGCTTTCCAGAAATTTGTATTCTCAAGCCTCAGGGGAGACAGGGGGCAGTTCCTGACACCTGACCCTGTAGTCGACCTGGTGGTGAATATGGTAAAACCGTCACGCGAAAGCAGGATTATTGACCCTGCCTGCGGAGCCGGAGGATTTCTTGTTCGCAGTCTGAGATACGTGAAAAATAAAGAAGTGATGAAAACAGCACCCCTCTCCTCCAACTATGTCGGCATCGAAACAAGCCCTTCCATGATGAGGCTTGCGCGTATCAGAATGATTCTGGAGGGCGATAACAACTCCAGGATTATCAATGCTGACGGGTTATGGGATTTTGGGAATTCTGGCAACTGCCTCCCTGAGGAGTTTAGAAACGGGTTTGATTTTGTCCTCACAAATCCCCCTTTCGGGAGCCGCGGAAGGATAAGCGAACGCTCCTACCTTGAAAGATTCCAATTTGGGAGAGTATGGGAACGGGTAAACGATGGCTTCACCATATCCGGGGTACTTCAGAAGGCGCAGGTTCCCGAGATACTTTTCATAGAGAGGTCCATGGAACTGGCGAAAGATGGTGGAAAGGTCGCAATTGTCCTGCCGGATGGAATACTGGAGAACAAGACTATGGGTTATGTCAGAAGGTACCTGATGGAGAATTTTCAGATAGTGGGTGTTGTGTCGTTGCCTTCGAAGACGTTCATACCGCATGGCACCGGTGTGAAGACTTCAGTGCTCCTTATGAAGAAGACCGGGAAGGATGAGCTTAAGCGATTGGAAAATGAAGATTACAGAATATTTTTCTCCATAGTGGAGAATATCGGGTACAGGGGAGACAAGAACGCAACACCACTTTTCAGGCAGAATAGAGCAGGCGAAATTGTCCCTGATGAAGACATGAGCGAAGTGGTGAGGCAATTCACTCAGTTTGAGGCAGGAATGGATCCCGAGAGAGGGAACATTGCTTTTACGAGGAAGTTCAGTGAAATAGGGAACAGGCTTGATGCAGAATTCTATAAGCCTGATTATAAGAAACTGGTAGACGCCCTCATATCACGCGGAGCACCGACCCTGGGAGAATTGGTGGAAATTAAGTCCGGAAAATCTCCAGTCATGAGATACCCGGACGAATACACGCAATATGTTGAAATAACTAACGTAAATGCAGAAACAAGCGAGATCGTGGGCTCGCAGAGAATGAGGGTAAGTGACCTTCCAGGCAGAGCAACTTATGAAATCAGGAAAGGGGAGGTGATAACTGCGGTGGCCGGAGTCTCTACTGGGACCGAAAAACATGCTTCTGCAATTGTAACGAAGGAATACGATGGCGCGGTCTGCACAAATGGATTCAGGGTGCTGAAACCCAGGAAAATCGATAAGCATTACCTGCTCTATTATCTCAGGACTGAATGGTTCCTGGCCCAGGTGAGGAGATACTTAACGGGAGCAGCCATACCTTCAATTCTTGATGAAGACCTGTCAAAGATATATGTCCTTTTGCCAACGAAGGACAAGCTTGATCTTATAACAAACAGCATGAAAGACGCACAGGGTCTCAGAGAAAGTGCTTCTGAAAAGATGAAAATTCTGAGAGCCATGTCACTGGTTGAAGACCTATGAAACGAAAACTCATTCAAGGTCGGCCCTAAATGCAACCTGTTTCCCGGAATGAAGATTGGCAAGCGCGAGGAGGGGGACTCGAACCCCCGATCTCATAAGAGAAACAGCTTAGCAGGCTGCCGCCGTACCACTGGGCCATCCTCGCTCAGGATCCATATCTGTCCTGCAGATCATTTGCCACCTGCTCAATGACCTCTTCAAAATCCTCGTTTTCTAGCGTTATAACCTCACCCGATGTAAGGGTGATAGTTGCATAATATGTCTCTCCTTCTTTTGATATTTCAACTTCAGCGAGCTTGTCGGTCATAATATCGTCGGGTTATTGATAACCATATATTAGACTTTATCCCTATTTGTCGGATAACAATGTATTGCAGGAAAGTCTGACCCCATTATTATTCCTCATTTTGAATGTAGTGCAACTGTTCCTCTGCAAAGTATAAATATCGGTTGAAGTTAAGTTAATCTGGAGGTGTTCTCACTTGTTGAGCTTCATTAAGAGAAGAGATTACGACGATGATGAAGATAATGACGACGACGATGATTTATAGTGAGAATTGATTTTTTTTGAGATGTGCCTGGAGCATCCTGTGTCATATTATCAGCCCGGGATTCTCCAGGTACCGGGTCAAGAATGTGTGTTTTACCATTGATATGAGCAATTTGAAATAGCCTAGAATTTATACCAATCTTGAATATAGCAAGAGTTCAGCTCACCTGACACTACCGATAACGGGAATGAAACTTGGAATGGAATCTTCCTTTGACAATCTGGACATACGAATAATACGGATGCTTACAGCCAACGGCATATCCGAGCCCACTGGAGCTCAGGAAAGAATGATACCAACCGTTCTGGAGGGCAAGAATGCCCTGCTTCTTTCACCCACGGGAAGCGGGAAAACTGAAGCGGCTATTCTGCCAATTTTCCACAAGATCCTTTCAGAAAAGCCAAAGCCGATATCGACTCTTTATATTACTCCCCTCAGAGCCCTAAACAGGGATATGCTCGGACGCCTGATAGAGTATGGAAAAGAGCTCGGTATACGAACCCAGGTCAGGCACAGTGATGTATCAAGTGCAGACCGCAGGAAGATTGTCACACACCCCGCAGACATCCTTATAACGACACCGGAATCACTTCAGATCCTTCTCAACGGCAAGAGGCTGAGGGAGGTGATCAGCAACGTGAAGTACGTTGTTGTTGACGAGCTGCATGAAGCTGCACAGAATGAGCGCGGGTCCCAGTTTGCAATTGCTATGGAGAGGCTGAAGGATGTGGCAGGGAATTTCCAGAGAATTGGACTGTCAGCGACTGTCGGCAATTCCGGTGAACTCTCCAGGTTTCTTTCCCCGTCAGATCCGGTCGAGATTATACGGACAGACATAGAGAAGAAACTGGATGTCACTCTTATCATACCACCCGACTCGTCTGAGCAGGATGCAGAGGTAATGGGATGTGATCAGTCGTATGCGGGGGCTATCACCTTCATCTGGTCACTGATAGAACAGCATAATGGAACATTAGTTTTCGTCAACACCAGAAGTGTTGCGGAAGACATTGCATTCCGCCTCAGGCTTCTTCTTGACAACCCGTCGGTTCAAGTCCACCATGGCTCCCTTTCGAAGGCCACGAGGGAAACAGCCGAGCAGGAATTCAAAGCTGGCAAGATAAAGGCTCTCATCTGCACTTCATCTCTCGAACTTGGCATAGACATAGGGTCCGCCGATCTGGTGATACAGTTTAATTCATCAAGGCAGATCAATAAACTTATCCAGAGGATCGGGAGATCAGGGCACTGGATAGGCAAGGTGTCCAAGGGGTACATAATCTGCAGCGACATTATTGAGCTGGAGGAGGCAATGGCTATCGTTTCCCACATAAAGGGAGGGCATCTTGAAGACATTTTGATCCGCCGGAACTCCCTTGCAACGGTGGCAAACCAGATCATTAACGAGCTGTACTTCAGGGGCAGGATCAACAGGAAGGACATGTTCAACATCATAACTTCCGCGTACCCCTTCAGGACTCTCACAGAGGCGGAATTCGACGATCTCCTGGATTTCCTTGCTTCAATAAACAAGATCTGGATCCAGGACGATACCATAGGCAAGAAAAGGGGTGTTTTGAGGTATTACATCGAGAACATATCGATGATCCCCAGTGAGAAGAACTACAAAGTCATAGATACAATAAACAGGAAGTTCATTGGGACTCTGGATGAACGGTATGTGATAAACGAGATAGAACCCGGGACATACTTTGTGATGAAGGGGATGACCTGGAGGACTATCAGGCTGGATGAGGAAAAGATCCTGGTCGAGCCATTCTCAACGGCGGCAATAGCCCCAAAGTGGTCAGGGGAGGAGATACCGGTCCTGCCCGATGTTACAGAAATGGTTTCCCATAACAGGAAGAACAGGATAGTGACTGATGAAGTAGCGGAAAACTCCAGAAGCAGTATACTTGACTGGTATGACAAGGACCCCGCAACCCTTGACCAGGTGATTATCGAATCATACGGATCAGAGACAATAATACAGGTACTTCTGGGTACACGGGCGAATTTCGCACTTGCGGAAATCCTTTCCAGCCTTGTCGCGTCAATCACCGGCGAGAGCGTGGAAGTCGACTATTCCCCTTACCATATCTACATGAGAAGTTCCAGAAAGATAAAGGCCGAGGACATGAGGAACATCATACTCGGCATCAAGCCTGAGATGATTGAGTCCTACATACTTGGAACTGCCAGGAGATCGAGGTTTTTCTCATCTGTATTCCTCTATGAGGCAAAGAAGTTCAGCATCATCAGCAATGATGCAGACATAGGGAGACTGAGATTTGAGAAGATCGTTGATGCCTACCATGACACACCTGTTTACAGGGACGCCATAAGAAAGCTCATGTCGGACTACATGGACATTGAGTCGCTCTCCCACTTCATGAAACGGCTCCCTGACGACATAGAGTTTGTACTGAAGGATGGAATGTCCGAGTCCTCCAAAGTTTTCCTGTCTCATTATTCTGAGCGTGTTTCTCCGCTCAAGCCGACAAAGACTATTCTTGAGTCGGTTCACAAGAGGATACAGAATGAGGAGGTTACTCTCTACTGCACCAGGTGCAGAAATGTCAGGACGCAGCGTATACGCGACATTGAAACTATAAAATGCCCGAATTGCGGGAGTTATCTTGTTGCCTCACTCTCGCCATTCGAAAGGGACCTGCTGAGCAAAGCGGAAGGCGACAGCAGGGAGGCAGTCAAGACAAGAAACAGGCTCATAAAGAATGCACACCTGGTAAGGGAGAGGGGGATGAAGGCAGTCATGGTAATGGCCGCAAGGGGAATAGGGCCTGAGACAGGCTCGAGGCTTCTAGAAGTCAGTTACACGAGTGATGAGGACTTTGTCCGGGCCATCCTCACCGCAGAAATGGATTTTGCCAGAAACAGAAGGTTCTGGGATTGAAAGAATGAGAACATTTATCTATGGTAATTGAGTTGACAAATACAATGGCTCTGGCAGAACCAAGAGTTTTTTCCATTCTTGAACAGTACAGAATGAAGAATGAGTCCGTGCCTATCGTTGTTGAGGGGAGGAATGACATCTCCTGCTTGAGGAGCATAGATTTCACGGGCAAGATTGTTCATGTGAATTCAGGATCGAGCATCCTGAATTTTTCAGAAAACCTGGCAGAAGAATACAGTGAGATAATAATTCTGACTGATTTTGACAGAAAGGGAAAAACTCTTAAGAAAAAAATTCAGAACTATCTTGTCAGTTCCGGTGTAAAGGCCGACACCTACCTCTGGGAATACCTCTGCAAGCGGTCTCCAATTGCCACTGTCGAGGAGCTTCCCTCCGAAGTTGAAAGGATAAAGCGCAACTTCGGGTACTATGGAGCCCCTGGAACCAGGGATGTCCAAAGCTCGAAGAGCTGATATTGCCCAAGTAAAATATATCAGTCACACATTCCAGACTGAAAGCGATGGTCTCCAACATCAAGATAACTTTCCTTGGCACAGGCGGATCGTGGCCGGTTCCGAGAAGAGGGATGCCCTCACTGGCAATACAGATCGACGAGATCATGAACCTCTTTGACTGCGGAGAAGGGACACAGAAGCAGATAATGAAGAGCAAGCTATCGTTCATGAGAATAAACAATGTTTTCATAACACACTTTCACGGAGACCATTTTCTTGGCCTCCTTGGACTCATACAGAGCATGTCCTTCAACAACAGGACTGAGCCGCTCAATATTTATGGCCCACCCGGAGCCATAAGGATACTCTCCAATGCACTCAATGTCGGGTACTACACTCTTGGTTTTGATGTGAAAGTCTACCAGCTTTACCCCGACAAGAGTTACGATTTTGACAAATTCGTTGTCAGGACCCACTGGAATGACCATCCTGTTCCTGCCCTTTCATATTCCGTTGAGGAAAAGGATCTGATAAAGATAGACAAGGAGGCCGCTGACAGGCTCAAGATTCCATCTACGAGGCTCGAGGAACTTCGCCAGAACGGCACCATAGTCTTCAATGGAAGCACTGTTACCATTCAGGAAGTTGCAAAGGGCATAAGAAAGGGCAGGAAAATCGTTTATACCGGTGATACGAGGCCCATGGAATCCATGAAGGAATTTGCAAAAGACGCAGACGTCCTGATTCACGACACCACAACGGACTCTTCATTTGAACCAACAGTTAATGAGTTCGGCCATACCTCCTCGAGGCAGGCCGCGGAGATAGCAAGGGATGCGGGAGTGAGGAAATTTTTCCTTTTCCACTACAGCCCACGGGTGCCTGACTTAAATGTGATGCTCGAGGAATCCATGAAAATTTTTGGAAACTCCGAGCTCAGCAGGGAACTTCTCGAGTACGAGGTACCAAAAAGAAACGAGATCCTCCCTATCCGTTAATTTTCAGGGGGTTTGTTCCGATGTGTCTGCTATTCTTTTCAGCGCGTTCTCTGTTCCTTCGTTAAAATGCTTCTGTATGGATGATTTCCCGAACATAAGCATCGGTGACAGAACGACGTTCCACTCAGTTTTCATCCTTGTGGATCCGTTGTCTGTAGTTATGGTGGTCCTCTTCGTTCCCTTGAACGGGCCGCTCAGATACTTCTCTGTCACGGACATCCCGGGCTTGTCGAGAAGTATTCTCATTTTTGCCGTGCCCGGGAAGGCGAACCTGACCTGAAAAGTATCCTCCCCTGTCCTTGTTATCTCCCCTGTCCCTTTCCAGAATTCCGTAGTTCTCTCCCATGATGAAAGAATTTTCCATACCTTTTCGGGAGAAGCTTTGCTTTCGCGTTCACAGCTGAATTTGACGTCTCTTATCCCCATTTTCAATCATTGGTATCAGACAGCATTATTTTAGCTTTATATCGGTCTGGCCCTGGTAGTTGCCTGAACGTTTTTCATAAGCAAGTTCAGCATTTCCGTCCATCCTCAGAAAAGTAATCTGGGCGATTGTGTTCCCTCTTGATATATTTACTTCCTTCGATGATCCGTTGAAAAATGCCAGTGTCAGTGTACCCCTGAACCCCGCATCCACGAACCCGAACGAGCCAAAAATTCCCTTCCTGGCATAGCTGGACCTGATCCATATTTTTCCACCAATATTTTCCGGCATGCTGATCGTCTCAGATGTTGAGACCCAGAAAACTGAGTGGGGGCCCACTGCCGCTTCTTCCCGGCCAGATTCTTCTCCATCCACCCTTACAGAGTTTATTGTGAGATCATAACCGTTTGGGGTAAGATTTTCCTTCCTGTATGAGGATGAGATGAGCTGCCCTTTAGCCACAAGCTCTTCTATTTCACCGTCCCGCAGGATCACCATGCCTGTGGATCGAACAGGTTGTATTAATTGCTCTCATGCCTCTTGCTTAATCCGGTGTAGAGCAGTACTGCAACTCCGAAGGAAACGAAGTAACTGATATCAACACCGCCCAGAAGCTGTGCAATCGGGCCTATGAAGTTCACAGGAGGGTTCATGAATGGAACTGATACCAGTATTGCGACAATGTATGATGCCACACCTGTTCTGTTCACTGGAACTATTGAGGACAGACTGAACTTCTTCCCTCTGTTGGCAATGAAGAAATCAGCAGCAACAACCCCAATCCACGGGGTTATCCAGTAATCCAGTATGAGCAGGAAAGTCTCATAAAAGTCGTAAAATGTCACGTATCCTATTATTGCAAGGGCCATCACTATAATGGAAACGATGACGACCAGGGTTGTTCTCTTCATCTTGACCCCTACTGCCTTGAGTGACACTGAATTGGAGTAAAGGTTAAGGGAGTTGGCAGAAAGGCCGCCGAGAAACAGGGCAAGCATTCCAATGACCCCAAATCCGCCAAGTATTGAGTTGAGGTCTCCGGCCGGATTGCCTGAAGGCCTTCCACTGATTATGGCCACCAGAAGTCCGGCCGCCTCAAGCCAGAATGAGGCTACAGCGCCGCCTATAAAGGTGTATGCAAATACCTTCCTGCCGGACTTCCTCGAGGATATGTATCTCGAGTAATCAGAAGCGTACGGGCTCCATGACATGATGTATGAGAACGATACCGCTACTGTTGTTCCGAAGGCTGCATACTCCGGCAGTACGTGTGACGGGCTGTATGAAGCGAGGACGTTCATCTTTGAGAGAGAGAATATTGTTACAAAGGCGAACATAATGCCCAGGACGAATGACATAATTCTTTCAAACCTGTGAATCGCCTTTCCTCCCAGAAAGGCAGCTATTGCAACTACCACAACAGAAAGGGCAATGGAAAGTATGTAATTGAGCCCTGAAAAGGCTGTGGTAAGTGCCAGTGAAGCTATGACTATATTAACAGTCAGCCAGCCTCCGGTATTGCTCCACTGAAGCACCGACATGATTCTTCCCGGGAGCCGGCCCATCGGCTTCATCCCGATAATCATCTGCGGGAACCCTGCCTTGGGGCCCATGGTGCTCATCAGAGCAAGAAGTATTCCACCTGCGATGTTGCCTATGGCAAGTGCAATAATGCTGCTTGTTATGCTCATTCCAAACTCAATGGGCAGGAATCCCAATGCAAAATCTGCAATGGTGAGATTGGAGGCAAACCAGAGGTAGAATGTCGAGATCTCTTTTTCTGTCCTCCCGGACTCATGAATTTCGGTTTCACCGTAAAGCTGAGATTCATCCTCCTTCCTGGAACCGAACACTTGTTCGCTCATCTGATTGGGATATTTCCCCCATATTTTACCTTATGTCCTGGCAAAGGCAATAAGAATCCTGAAATCCTGTCCTGATGCTCTTCCGGCTTCCGCCTATCCGTAATGCATGAAGAATCTCTGCCGGAAAATGCCGGCTGGCTCGCAGTTCTGTTGGGTTGGTTTGCTCTTCCTTATCCGGCTTTTATGGTTACCTGTGCACTTTAGCGCAAGAAGGAATCTTAAGCATTTCTAAAAAATTCAAAAGAGTTTAATATTTAAGAGCTATAAATCTAATAATGGATATCAAACCGAGGGTTGAAGCACTTCTCTATGCTACAGAGTCTCCGATTTCGATATCCGACATGGCGATAATGCTTTCCGCGGACAAGGATGATGTCATAAAAGCCCTGAAAAAACTGAACCGGGAGTATAACAAAAACAACTCCGCCCTGGAGGTCGTCAGAAACGGATTCCGTTATAAACTCCAGCTCAGGAAGGAATATGTGCAGGATGTCAGGTCAGTTTCGGAGCGTGAATTTACCGGGCAGGAACTCCAGACACTCGGTTTTGTCGCCATGAACCCAGATTCCAAGAAGGGTGATCTTAAGATCAATGTTGGCACAAGATACCCTGAGTATGTTGAGAGCCTTAAAAGGAAGGGGATGATCTATTCACGCAAGTTCCGCAATACAGAGTTGTACAACGTAACTAAAAAATTTTATGAATACTTCGATATCAGCAAGGGGAAATTACAGTCCCTTGTCAAAAATAGCGTCGATGATCACAATGAAGAATAAGGTATTACTTGTTGGTGGAGGAGGAAGGGAAGACGCCATTGCCAGGAAGATCCTCTCCTCCGGAGCTGAACTGTACTCAGTCATGAAGAACCGGAACCCTTCTATTTTCTCAGTGAGCCGGAAAGCGTTCATCCATGATGAGCTCGATGTTGACTCGATCCTCAAATTCGCGCTTGAAAGTGGTGTGGACCTTGCCTTCGTGGGACCAGATCCGGTGTTAAACACCAAACTGGTTGACAGGCTTGAAGAGGAAGGCATCAGGGTTGCATCCCCATCCTACGAGGCTGCAAGGCTAGAAACGTCGAAGGAGTTCATGAGGAAGTTTGTGGAAAGGAACTCCATCCCCGGAAACATCGAGTTCAAAGTCATTACAGAGCAAAGTGAGATAGCGGGCCTTCTTGAAAAATCTGGCAAGGAATATGCGATTAAGCCAATAGGACTGACGGGTGGAAAGGGCGTCCGAGTCATGGGAGTCCAGCTGCATACCAAAGAGGAGGCTGTTTCCTATGCTGCCAGTGTGATTGAAAAGGATGGCGCGGTGATTCTTGAAGAGAGAATACAGGGTGAAGAATTCTCACTGCAGGTCCTTTCAGATGGAACAAATATTGCTCCGTTCCCCATAGTCCAGGACTTCAAGAGGGCGTACGAGAATGACGAGGGGCCCAACACCGGCGGAATGGGGGCAATTTCAGACTCAAACGGCGGGCTTCCATTCATTAAGCAGACTGTGGCTGAAGAAGCCCTGGAGATCATAAGAAGGATCGTATTCCACATGAAAGATGAAGGCAATCCTTTCAAGGGTGTAATTTACGGCCAGTTCATGCAGGTTGGCGATTCCCCGAAAATTGTCGAGATAAATGCACGGTTTGCAGATCCTGAAGGGATCAGTGTCCTTACTCTTCTTGAAGACGATTTTGTTGAGCTGATGAATGAAATTGTTGAAGGGAAGTTGAGAGCCAGCATGAAATTCAGGGAAAAGGCATCAGTCCTCAAGTATGTCGTTCCGGAAGGTTACGGCTCAAACCCCACTCCCGGAGACCTTGAGATTTCAACGGATCCTGAGCCGGATGATTTCAGGGTTTACTACGCAGCTGTTTCCGGCACATTGAACAACGTGAAGATGAGCACCTCGCGTGCACTTGCACTTGTTGGCTTGGCAGACACCATACCTGAAGCGTCGGCAAGGGTTGAGGAAAACCTCTGGAGAATCAGGGGAAACTACTACATGAGGCATGACATAGGAACTGAGGAAATGCTCCGCAGAAAGAAGGAAAATGTCAGCTGAACCTTGAAATGCCTATTATCCTCGGAGTGAGGTTCGGATTTGCCACTATTACCCCCTCCTTGTATGAAGGAATGGGCCTTTCCAGTTTTATGGCTCCTTCCTTCATGAAGCCTCTCTGATATCTTAGCTCATCGCTCACGAAAACTTCCATGTCATCTTTCGGGGCATTCCTGACCATTGAATGCACTTCCGGCATTGTAAGCGTATCGGACATGGCAAGCTTTTCAGATGACAGATACATTCCACGCTCAAGCTCCTCTGCGTCAACGTTCTTCAGGGCAAGCCCAACTCTTGATCCGACTGGGGCAAGTTCCTGATCCTCATCATGCATCTGTATGGACCGAATCTGAGCCTCCTTTTCTCTATCCGAGAGGAAAAGCTTCTGGTGCTTTTTCAGAGTGCCCTCAACGACGAAACCCAGCGCCACTGTACCCACACTTTTCACCTTGAAGAAATGGTCAATTATCACAACGGTCCTTTCTGATTCCCTTCTTTCGACCGATGTGGAATTTATCTTTTCCATAAGCTCCATGGGGTTCCCGGAGAAAAATTCATAATTTTCGGCCACTGTTCCTTTGAGCAACACCGTGAGCTGTTCCTTTTTGGCTTCATCTGTTATCAGGATGTACCCCTTCCTCTTTCCCATGAGATCCAGTGCCAGGACAACCTCCCCGAATTCCCTGTTTATCTGGTCACCGTTTATTATTGCAATATCGGCGACGTAAATAGTATCAGTGAGTGAGGAGAGCTTCTCCGGGTACCTTGAAGGTTCAAGGAGGGTCGTGATGGTATCGCCATCCTTCCTGTGGTGTATGGTTATGTCGCTTTCAGTCCCTTTCTTTGAGACTGTGCGAAGAAAGTCGGGTGAATTGTAAACAAAGATGTTGCGTGATTCCATGAGACCTCATCTCACCGTAGTTATTTATTGCTTGATATTGCAGACATCACTGCCTCCTTCAGGCAAGAGACAAATGTGTCGCTGTCGTTTGGTAGGCTGCTTCTGTGATACTCCTTTCCCCTGGATTTAACCAGGTTCCTGAATTCGTAATCCAGGTCATAGAGAATCTCAAGATGGTCGTATATGAAACCGAGAGGTATTGCCACAAGGCTTTTTCCCATTCTGCCAAGGTTCGATTCAAGGGCATCCTCCACCGAGGGTTCAAGCCATTTTGCACCGTACTTGCCCCTGCTCTGGAATGCAGCGCCATAGTGTTTAAGCCCGAGCATGGATGCCAGTTTTTCTGCAGTCTGGAGAAAACTCTGCCTGTAATTCTCCTCAGGGCTCCTCGTTGTGGGGAGGCTGTGTGCAGAAAACAGATAGAAGGTATCTTCAGGGAATCCGCTGACATATCCTTCCAGGACATCGAGCCAGGACTTAAGGAAGAGTTCCTGCTCATTGAATCCGTTTACCACCTTCAGGCCAATATCCATGCCACTGGCTTCCAATGACTCCTTAAGTGGGTTTCTGTACGAATTCACCACATTCTTTGAAGGGAAAGGGAACAGCGGTATTGCTATTACATTTTCAGGGGAAAAACCGGATATGGCCGAAACAGCATCATCCAGTGTGGGCTTCCAGTGCTTGTTTCCCAGGAATACCTTAAAATCGCCGTCTGCACTAAGCGAGGACGAGAGTTTTTCTGCAACGTTTTCCACAATTCTGTTGGAGGGAGACTTTCCTCCGAACATCCTGTATTTCTTTGTGTTCTCATCAATTGCGTATTGAGGGACCGGCTTGCCTTCGTATATCCCTTCAAGATACCCCATTACGTCTTCCATTCTTGTAGGGCTGCCGTATGCCATCAGTAGAACTGCAGTCTTCAATCGATCACCTGTATGCATGCACATAATTGACGATGGAACGGAGGTTTTCAGGAGGCGTTATGGGGATTACACCGTGCCCGAGATTGAATATGTACGCGGGGTCCTCGCCAATGTCCTCAAGAATATTCTTTGTTTCCTGAAGGTAGTTGGGCGTAGCAGCAACCCTGGGATCGAGGTTTCCCTGAAGTATGAATTTTCCCCTGGTAGCTGCCCTCACCTTGCTCAGCCTCATCCTCCAGTCCATGCTTAGCACATCAAAATTCAGCTTTGCTATCTGGTCAATCAGGCCTGAGAGGCCGGTTCCAAAATATATCAACGGAATGCCTGAACCCTTCAGCTCATCAATCACTCCTTGAAGGGCTCTCTCCACATATTTTTCGAAAATGTAAGGCGAAAGTGACCCGGCCCAGCTGTCGAATATCTGTATTGCATCCACACCCGCGGATACCTGAAGCCTGGCATATTCCACCACCATTTCAGAGATCATGTCAAGGGCTTCGTGGTAGGTGTCCTGCCTTGTATACATAACATTCTTTGTGATCTCGAGGTCGCGGTCTGCAGAACCCTTCGTGGCGTATGAAAGAAGAGTCACTGGCCCGCCGGTGAACCCGATCAGCGGGATTCCGGGGTTGTTTTCCCTGAACTTCCTGATGCTTTCCCTGATTGGGTACCTCAGGTTCTTCTCGTCAAAGGATGATATTCCGCCCATGTCAGGCTTTTCCTTTATGGAATTGCTGACAACAGGCCCTATCCCTTCCCTGAATGTTATATCAAATCCCATGGCCTCAAGTGGCACCATTATGTCAGAGAAGATGATGGCGGCATCAACGCCGAGCAAATTGACAGGTTGCCGTGTTACTTCATTTATCAGGTTGGGATCTGAGCACATTTCCTGAATTGACCGCCCGCTTCTAATCTTCTGGTACTCCGGGAGGTATCTCCCAGCCTGTCTCATGAACCATACAGGGATCCTTTCAGGCTCCTCCCCTTTCAGAACTGCCAGGAATGGATTAATTCACATCACATCCAATTGGGTTGTGATTGCCTGCAATGCACGGGATCTTACCTGTGTCTGCATAGAGCAATTCTCAACCATAATAACGGATTGCATATTCGTATATATTGTTCTTCAGGAATGCCATGTTCATGGCCTTGTTCTCCTGATGGTTCTGGGGAAAGGGATGGCGTCCTTTATGTTTTCAAGCCCCATGACCCACATCGCTACCCTGTCCAGGCCAAGCCCGAATCCTGAGTGCGGAACGCTTCCATATTTCCTCAGGTCAATGTACCAGTAATAGTCATCCCTGTTCAGCTTTGCTTCCTCTATTCTCTTCTCGAGGACATCCAGTTCCCATATCCTTTCTCCTCCCCCAATGACTTCCCCGTACCCTTCAGGTGCTAGGAGGTCATGGCATAGGACCTCTTTCGGGTTCTCTGGATCGGGCCTGTGGTAGAAAGATTTGTGCTCGACCGGATAGTGCGTTACAAACACGGGCTTGTCAAAATGTGACATCAGGGCCCTTTCCTCGTCTGCCCCAAGGTCTGTGCCATATTCGAAATCCAGGCCCCAATCTTCCCTCGCCCTCTTCATCAGGTCACCATACCTGATCCTCTCGAAAGGGGCCTTGATCTTTTTCAGTTTTTCGACATCTCTCCCAAGAAGCTTCAGTTCCTCTTTGTTGTTCTCGACAACCGCCTGGACCATGTATTCCATCATTCTTTCTTCCACTTCCATGAGATCATCGTTGCCGAGCCATGCAGCCTCAATTTCCGCATGCCAGTATTCGGTGAGATGCCTCCTCGTCCTGGATTTTTCAGCCCTGAAACTTGGACCAATTGTGAAAACTTTCTCAAGGCTGAAAATAAGGCTTTCAAGATAGAACTGTGCGCTCTGTGTCAGGCTTACTTCATCGCCGAAGAATGGAACCTTGAAAAGGGTTGCACCGCCCTCCGCCGCAGTGGAAACCATGAAGGGTGTCTGGACCTGGTAATATCCGTTCTGGTAATAGAAATCGGCGAAAGCCTTGAAAAGCGTGGACCTTATCTTCATTACTGCTGTGAATTCCCTGCTTCTCACCCAGAGGTGACGGATGTCCAGAAGGAAATCCTCGCTCTGGTCCTTGGTTATGGGAAAACTCTCGTTTCTCTGGTATATCCTGAAACCTGAAACTCCAACCTCATACCCTGTTATCGCCCGGCTGTCTTCCCTGACAGTTCCTGTGAGTTCCATGCTGCTTTCAATGGTCAACGACGAAAGGATGTTGAATTCTTCCGGGGTGAAATTCTCTGAGTGTGCAACTGCCTGAACCACACCGCTCGAGTCCCGGAGCACTATGAAGGCTATTTTTCCGCTGCTCCTCGCTCTGTAGACCCATCCCCTGACTGTCACTTCTTTTCCCGCTGAATCCTTGCTGAGTACTGAGGCTATGTCTTGCATTTTTGTAGCGATGGAAGAATAGATAATATATATTTTGACCCGGCGTTGGCAATACAGTTGATCAGAACAGATCCGGGAAAGCGCACGGATATGAGAAATCCACGGTGAAACCAAATTCCGCGGGGGACTTTTCGGAAGCTTCTGCAATCAGTTTCAGCCCCTTCCCGTACATTTTGAGGGCCACCGCTTCCTCTCCCATCTGATGGTGGGTCATTGACGCAGCAATTATGATTACACCCTGAAGAAGCTTCTTTTCCGCCCCAGATGAAGCTTTCCAGAGGTCCTCCAGAACAGTATGCGCCTCCCAGTACCTTTCCTCTGAGAACATCCTGCTGGCATTACGGATAATCTCGTCCCTCCTCCTTAGCTGTGATTCAAAGTATTCCCTGTCATACTGGATTTCTTCAGCGTTTAGCTTTCTGTAATCCTTCACTTCTGCGAACTTTTTCAAATCAGACAGCACACTTTCCGGGTTGTCTGTATGAAAATCCACTTCAAGGGCGTATGTGCGTCTGCGAATTATAAGGCTTGAAGCATTCGCCAAAGATTTGAGCCTCGATGTGTCGGTATCTTTTCCCAAAATGGCCATTATCCTGTTTGTTGGTTTCATATGATGATCCATTATTGTCTTGTCACAGAATATTGTTTTCCCGTACAGTCGGGCAGGAATGAAAGATTAGGCCCTGCCGTCTGGAAAGGTTCCTTTGAGCCAATCCACAAAAGGGAAAATTAAGGTTTTCATTAACAAAACTTAAATCTCGGTTAGGAATGTTTAACCCATGGACATATACTCCGCAAAACTCAGAATTGCCACTATTCTTGTAGGAATTCTGATTGCGTTGCTCGCTGCATTTATAGTGCTGGGTGTAGCCACGTATTTCTTCAACATAGCAAGCCTGTTCAGCACTCTTACGTTCATTCTTGCATTCGTGCTTGTCCTGGATATAGTACAGTGGCTGCTAGGGCCATACATTATAGGCATGACATTCAGAACAAAGAAGGTCGATCCAAATGATACACAACTTTTCTGGCTTCAGGATATGATCGAGAGGGTGTCAGCAGCTAATAATGTCAGGACTCCAACATTGTACATATCTGAAATAGCCATGCCAAATGCCTTTGTGTACAGCTCTCCAGTAGCAGGCAGAAGGATTGCCGTTACACGGGGAGCCCTGAACATCCTTGACAGGGATGAGCTTGAGGCAGTTGTTGGGCATGAAGTCGGCCACCTTAAGCACAGGGACGTGGAGCTTCTTATGGCCATTGGCCTGATACCGACAATCCTCTTCTACCTAGGTTACATGCTGATGTTTTCCGGAATGATGGAAGACAGAAATGGCGGTATCTTCGTTATATTTGCGATATTGCTCATCATTGTAAGTTTCATTTTCAACCTGATGATACTTGGCATAAACAGGATGAGGGAATCCTATGCAGACATCAATGCTGCAAAAACTGTTCCCGGCGGGGCCGGCAAGCTCCAGACGGCACTCGCGAAGATAGTGATAAGCTCAAGCAGGTCATACAGGAAGCGTGCTGGAAGGGCAGTCAGGCCTACCGACTCAAACTTCTTTGCCAACATGCTGTTATTTTCGGGATTCAGTGAAGCTGAACTGATGGATCCGGAACAGCTGGTTAACCAGTGGAAAACAACAAAACTGTCCAGGTTTGCCGGAATGTTCAGTGATCATCCCCACCCTGCAAAGAGGATCCAACTTCTGGAGAAATACAAGAATCAATTTTGAGCCAGTTCTTATGCTCAAACAAGTTATTATTCAACCTTCACCTGTAATTGACAAAGCTTTAATACACTAATCTGTTAATTATTATATGAGCGGAAATGCCATCGTTGTGAATAGAACGATGGTTGCTATTGTTGCAGCGGCTGTGGCCATTCTTGGTGTATCAGCTGCAATCAGTGTTCAGCTTTACAGCCCTTCCGCCATTCCACCTACTAAATCAAGTGCTTATTCTGTAAACTATACCACTGGCCTGGCACTCACAACCAGGATTAGCAGTGAAAAGATTTCCCAAGGCGCCAATATCAGCATTTCAGTATCGGTTATGAACACACTACTGATGTGGAATGACCTCCCGCCTCAATCCAACTACCCCCAGTTCAGCTCGCCCTATGTGTTCAGCATGAACCCGTGCGCCTCAACACATTACGGGATAGCAGTTCTGAATGGGAATTATAGTGCATCAAACCTTGACCAGGCCTCACCGCTTACCATAAACAAGCCAGCGATATACTCATGCCCTTTGATGTATCACGTAGGTTACTATCAGTTCCTACCGCACAGCACTCATGCTAAAATGTACAGTTCGCCCTCAGAAACCACTTACCTTGGAACTACAGACTTATCAGGGAGCATAACCCTTTCGGGATACTGGACAGGGAATTTGCAGGACCATGTATTCCATGAATTTTCACCTGGGACCTACACAGTGGTTTCTGCAGACGGTTGGGGACAGATCGGAATATTGCATTTCACCGTCCTCTGACTGCATCGTACCACCTCCGGAATTAACAAAATTGAGCGGGGGAGGCTTTCACGTTGTTGTAATGGATAGCGATGAAAAGTGAGAATATTGGGAGGAACCATGGAACTTCATAATAGAGCACACAGTTCAGAATTACTCAACACATTCAGGTGGTATTCAGCCATAATTCAGGACAATGACTCCTGCAATAGGTTGTTCAAACCCTCAAGATTCATTATCGTCTTTGTCATATTTTTATTCAGCCTACGCACGATATCGCTGTGATGGTACTCGCTCAAATCCTTATTTTTGAGAAAAGTATTAAACGATTTCTCATATTCACCATACCGCGGGATTGCGCCCGTAAATGGATAGGTGGCAGAGCGGCTATGCGTGGGACTGCAGATCCCATCTATTAGGGTTCGAATCCCTACCTATCCTTATTATTCTATATAAATATGTGAATATACTTAAAATGACCAATTTTGCGGCTTTAAACGCCAGTATTATTATCTTTAATTGTTATTGCAATAGAATGTGGCATCAGTCATCGTAGACCACATTAAGAGCGCATAAAACAACAACGTGATTGAAAATACGAGAAAAATGTTGCAAACGGTTAAAAAGAGGGGGGATGACCGTAATATGCCTATCAATGTCTTTAGAAATAGAAACTTCAGATCACTATGGTTCGTAACTATCGTTTCAGCAAGTGGATATGCAGTTGGAAACGTAGTAATAGAATGGATAATTTACGCAACCACCCATACTGCTTTGCTCCTCACATTGCTGGGTGTTGCAGAATTTGTCCCTATGCTTACCATAGGGGTTTTGCGGGCGCCTTGGTAGACCGTCACGATAGAAGAAAACTCATGATAATATCAGACCTAGTTCGCGCTTGTGCTATGGCCATTCTCGCGGCCATTGTCATCATTATGGGATTTAACTCCATTGCCATTTTTGGAGCAGTTGTTATAATCTCAATCTTTGGAGCAGTCTTTGACCCTGCTTCATCGGCTTTGCTGCTTTCACTTGTGAAAAAAGAAAATTTGACTGATGGTAATGGATTTTTGCAAGGGGAGAGACGATAGCGAGAATTATTGGGAGCCCTTTGGGGGGGTATCCTGATTGGCCTAGTTGGATTTACGCCAGGCTTCATATTCAATTCAATCACATTTGCCATTTCTGCCATTGCAATTGGAATGCTAGGGATTCCTGCTTCTATGCAAAAGGTTCGTCGTCCGGAAGAAGAAGGGCATGAGAAGTTCTTAGAAGAGGTGAAGATGGGTTTTTAGATTTCTTCTAGGAAGAAGAGCATTACCAGCCATGACTATTACATCGATGATCCTTAATTTTTTCTCCTTTTACCAGATTTACATCGTGGTATACGCTTTGAACATCCTTCATAACGGATCTGTAGTATTCGGATTACTTGTGGGGGGAACAAGTTCCTTCTGGAAAAGACTTAAATTATAATCCTTCAATAGGAAATCTTTATTTCTGAACATTTCATAGGATCTATGTGAAATACACCGTCATCCTTGAGAGAGATGAAGATGGCTACTACGTAGTAAGCGTCCCCGCTCTTCCCGGATGCTTTACTCAGGGTAAAACCAGGGAGGAGGCACTCGAAAATGCCAAGGAAGCCATAGAATCCTATATAGGCTCACTAAGGAAACATAATGAGCCAATCCCAGAAGATGTCGGAGAGGAAGTAGTACTGGATGCCTAATTTGCCAGTTCTGTCAGGCACGGATGTTATAAAGGCACTATCGAAAGCAGGTTTCGTTTTCGATCATCAAACTGGAAGTCATATTACACTGGTGAACAGTGAAGGAAAGAAAATAACGGTTCCAAATCACAAGGAACTCGGTCCTGGTATTTTGAGGGCAATTATCAAACAGGCTGGCCTTACAGTAGACGAGTTTATCAGGCTCTTGTAATATCCTATTCGAATTGACTTTTCCACTAAAATCCATTTATTAAACTATTTGAGGTGTGGGTTTCATCCATTATTTGATAAATAGGAATTATATGTAAAGCAGTATCCTTGGGAAATTTTGATTTCCCCCATATTCATGAATTCAAAAATTTCTAAATGCGGGATTTTGAGCTTTCTATGGTTAAATAGTTCAAATATTTCATAACCATCTTTGGTAGTAGATACCTACCTATCCTTTGAGTCGCCATATTTCCAACTTTCAGATTTCTAACCTCTTGACGATTTTATTTTCCATTCCCACATAAACACGGGTCTTAGCCGATTCGCAACAACTTAGATATACAATCGATGGGGCACCAAGAGAATTTTAAGCCAAAATTTCAAAACATCGAACAGGCTTCAACAGACAGATACAATACATCCTGTCTGGCGATATTTCTTTTCCTGGAGCCTCTAACATCTGATTATTCCCAAGACACAGATGATTGGAATCATAGGAAGTGCTTCTATCGAACTCCACCATGATAATTAGATCAATAATTCCAATCCAATACTTATAAAGTTTACCGTTATTCTTGAGCCTCAGGAGGAAGGCGGTTTTACCGTCACGGTTCCAGCTTTGCCCGGCTGTATCTCCGAAGGTGAAACCATTGAGGAGGCACTCAATAATATCAAAGAGGCGATTGAACTCTACATAAAGGTACTCAAGGAAGACGAAAAACCCATACCTCAGGATGTTGGGGAGGAAGTTCTCCTGGATGCATAAACTACCAGTTGTTTCAGGAGAGGACGTTGTCAAGGTGCTCTCCAAACAAAGTTTCACTGTCAGGAAAGGGAAAGGAGATCACGGTCAGGGAATTCCCGGTGACCATTTCTCCTATATCAGGGGAGGTCCACATGGTCCTGGACAATGCAAAGTACCATCATGCGAATCTGCTGAAGGAATTCCCGGAGAACAATCCGCACATTATCCTCGAACTCCTCCCTCCATATTCCCCCGATCTCAATGCAATGGAAGGAGTGTTGGAACTCGTAAGATCAAAGGGCGTACCCGCAACCGGTATTTTCACACAGTAGGAGACTTGATCTGGTCTGTTACAGAGCAGTTTGATGAGGATTCGTAGCCAAATAGAATCCTTAAGAAATTATGCGCAATTACTTAATGCGTTACGTATAGGTAAAGATCACAAATTACTTCTTTGATTTTGCATGGGAAAATTATTGGTGGAGAGCAAGGCTATATAGGGAGAGTGTGCGGATTGACTTCCTTCAGAAAGAGAGTTGGAGAAGTGTTTCTGTTTTTTGGCCCCACTTCCGTGGGATTAGCATACATATCTTTTCGGTTGATTTTACGTGGAGAAATCATTCAGAGTTATCTAATCCTGATAATCTGGTCTATTGCTCTTCCCATATTAAGCACTATAATTCTTGCTCCAACACTGGCACCGGATGAGAAAGGGTAATTCACAGCACTTTCCCCGACGAAACCGTACGAGGTCCTATTTTCTGGTACGTCTCAAGTTCGAGACTCAGATCTGTTCCTCATGACAGTATCATTGGTGCATAAATTATTAAATTCGGGTAGCTCACGGAACCTCATGCTCCTTTGGTGAGCATGATGGTGTTCTTGCATGAGTTCTTCCTATGAAATCGCCACCTCTGGCAAAAGACGAAATCCTGGAACAGGTTTTGCTTTAGGCGGAATCATCGCCCTTATGTCAATCACTGCAGCAACGGCAGTCTATCCTTCCTATTCTGAAAGGAGCCAGGCAATAAGTTACCTGGGTGGTGCAGGTGTAACCACTGAGATTTTCTGGAACATTTCAGTTATCATTGTAGGGGTACTCTGGCTTTGGAGCACGTATCTCCTCTTCCGCAATGGCGGCTTCAAAATAAGGCCAGTAATATATACCCTGGCAGGCCTTGGATTCCTTCTTGTAGGATTATCGCCCTGGGATGTTTTTCCAACGACCCATTACCTTGGGGCTAACCTGATATTTGTGTTCGGGGCCTTAAGCAGCATACTTGCCTATAGAATGACTTCCGGAGCCATGGCTAAAATATCCGTTCTTGCCGGAATTTTCTCCTTTGTTTCATATTTTGGAGGATATGTTGGGTTCGATTACATATTGGGCCCGGGTGGTGCGGAGAGGATGATATTCTATCCGATACTTCTCTGGCAGATAGCATTTGGAGGTTACTTGCTTGGTCATTCCCAGAATCAAGCGTATACTGGCTGATCTGGAACTGGTATGAGATATGACATAACACGAAATTTTAACTATATATATCGGGAAATAGGATCTAAAAATATTTATATTGGTTCATTAGGTTTGATTACTGGTGCAATATTCCAAAGTAATCTCTCTGCTGATGATTGCAATATTCATAAGTTCAGTAGCAGCTTGGGCGCCTTTGTCGGCTGCAAAGGAGAATGCCCAAAATCAGGTTATATACAAGACTAGCGCCCGTTACACAGTCGGAAACTACACGATTGAAGTTATTAACAACGAAACGGTTATACTATCATCCCACGGCTTATCGGTGACAGTTACGCCTACTGCTTATTACAATTCCAATGGAGTATTGTTGAAAGAGCCGCTTACATCGGGAAAGGTAAACAGGATAAATGACAGGGTTCAGAATACTGTCGGCGTGATTGACCAGTTCAAGTACGATAGGATGACTTTCGTTTATGGGCTTGATCAGGGGACAATAGATATTTCGATAGTTAATTCCGGTGGATCAACGTACATGGGGATGAATTTCTCAACTGCAAAGCCTGATTCTGCTTCTGTATCGGGGCTGTTCCCGGGAAAAAGCCTGAATTCCACCGGCCCCGGGCATTATGTTCTCGGAGACCAGTTGAGCTCGTTTTATGAGAACTTCTACTACAGTTCGCTGACGCTTTCATGGGACCAGTTCACATACCAGAATGAGTATGACTACGGAATATTTTCTGCCGTAAAGGCCCAATCTTCGCTGGATCTTATGCTGGGCCCTCTAGGAAATGCTGCAAGTGCTACAACGTATGGGCCCATTGCTGTATCGATGGGATAAGGCAGTGATTTATGAGGAGGTGCGGATAAATGGATAGAGACAGGAAAATAATGGCTTCAAGCATAATTGGTGGAGTTGTAATAGTGTCCATAATCATAATGGCCTTGATTTTTCCCTCACTTTTCCCGAATAACAACTCGGCTGGAAACACTCACTTCAACCTCGCCAATTTTGATGCCAGGTCACTCGAAGCAGGAAACAACACACTTAGTACAATCGGTCTAAGTGCATATCACCTGAATCCGCCTGGTGCAAACAGCTCGCTTACTGACTACTTTGTCACCTTTCCGCCTGGAGACACCGTTACCGGAATACTAAACGATAATGCCGTGTACCTGAAGAATAACGGCAGCTACACCGTCTATGAAAATACCACCTTCAAGACTGATGTTGTGACGGTTCTGTCAGTTCTGACCAATGATAGCGTAATCCAGAGTATCGCTATCAACAACACAGGGGATGAATTGCAGACTTACTCCTTCAGTTACCATTTGTTCATCCCGATCTCAGGCAATACAACCCTGTACAATTATACCCCCTATGGATCGAGCCCACAGAACTTTACCATCGTACCAAGCACATTCGGTTTTTCGGAGTCGTATTCCTTTCCCGCAACCGGGCCCGTAGCTGTCGGGTTCCCATACTACAATGACACCCTTGTTTCATGGTCAGACCTTTTCGGCGTTTATAAGCAGGGAAGCATCACATTCAACCATCAGGGGACACAATTAGGCCTGGAATTTGGAGAAGTGAGACTCCCGCCTGGAGACTCCCTGAATTTTGGCACCATAACCTTAAAATACTGACCATTCTTGAAACGACCGTGCTGGCCGGATGCGGAGAGATTAAGCCTGTCTACTGGATTCAACCAGACATGCGTTTCAAAATAGGCAGAGTTGAACTTGAGATTGTCCGCGGAGACATTACGACACAAGGCACGGAAGCAATTGTCAATGCAGCGAACTCATCCCTAATGGGTGGTGGTGGAGTTGATGGTGCCATACACAGGGCAGGAGGGCCGAAAATCAAAGACGAGTGTGCAAAAATAAGGAATGAGAGCTGGCCAGATGGCCTGCCAGCTGGAAAGGCAGTAATAACATCAGGTGGAAACCTGAAAGCAGATTTTGTCATACACACCGTAGGGCCCGTCTGGAGAGGGGGCAATTCCGGTGAGGGCAGGGTTCTTGAGAACTGCTACAGAAATTGCCTCGAGCTTGCAGATGGTGAAGGCATAGGATCCATGTCATTTCCATCCATAAGCACTGGTGCATACGGCTATCCGGTGTGTGAGGCTGGCCGGATTGCTGTAAGAACTGTTATTGAGTACGTGAGCTCAAAAGAAACACATTTGGAAAAGATACGTTTTGTGCTTTACAGTGAGCCGGACCTGAAAACATACGAAGCCATATCAGAAAAAGAGCTGGGGCGCAGACTCTAAAATCAGGATTCTGCCGATTTTCCTGCCGATAGGGGAGCAGTTTGACAGAAAAGGGACAGAAACGTTTATGTGTTAATTATTGACATGCCAAAATACGTAATATGAGAGTTTCAGTACTTGGTGGGGGAACAATAGGATCGGCAGCAGCAGAGGCACTCAACAGTAGCGGACACGAAGTGACAGTAACCAGGAGGTCGGCTGCCAAACTTGAGAAACTGGAAAACCTTGGCATCCGGACCATGAGCGACAACATAGTTGCAGCACAGGAAGCGGAAATTATACTCATGGTTCTGAAACCATTGGATACTCTTTTTCTCCTGGAGAAGATAGGAGATCATACCAGGGGGAAGATAGTAATTTCACTAGCTGCAGCCCTCAGTACATCAAAAATCAAATCGCTGATCCCGGATTCAAAAGTAGTTCGGGCAATGACAAATGTGGCTGCCAGGGTTGGAGGGGGCTATACCGTATATTCATCGGACGACCTCAGCGAGAGTGAGGAGGGGGTTGTTTCAAGGCTTCTGAACAGTTTCGGCAAGACAGAGAAGGTGGAAGAGAGGTATATGGACGCACTCACGGCGATGAGTGGCTCTGGGCCGGCTTACATATTCACCATCATAGAGGCCATGGTTTATGCAGGCCTCAAAGTCGGCCTTCCAAGGGAACTCGCCCTCAGGAGTTCCTACCAGACAATACTTGGTTCTGCTAAGCTTGTTGCAGAGGGAAACAGCCATGTATCGGAACTCAGGGACCTGGTTACGACTCCTGGCGGGGTGACAATAGATGCGCTCTACGAACTTGAAAACTCCGGCATAAGAACTGCATTTATGAGGGCAATAGAGGCTGCAACCAATAAGGCCAGAAAGATATCTGAAGAAATTGACAGGAAAGGGACGCAAAACGGTTAAGCCTGCTCAAGGCAACCTTCGACTTCGGGGTTAACTGATATTTTGACCGCAGAGATGAAAAACTAGTGCGAAATTGGACGGTCTTATTCATGCCTTTCCTAAAATAGAAAATGGTGTTGGTTTGCCTGAAATGCTGCATGGTGTCTGTTTACAAGTATTGTCATGTCTCCACCATCCGAGTTCGCAGGCATGGCGCCGGCCGGCCCATGTTCGGCCAGAGGCTCAAAAACGACCACTAAGGCAGAAAGCATCATTGCCAAAGCTGCCAGCTCAGAGGTTAATGTACTCTCCTTCATCCTATTATTTCTTGTTCAACGGCCTGCCTGCCAGAAATCAAACACACTGTTACGGTATTAAATTTTACTTCAGAAATAATAATCAGATAAATAAGCCGACGGGCTTTGGGAGTGTGTCCGCCGAGGTTACTGGAAACCGTTGGCGGATAGACGTGAAGGATGTGGTGTTATGTTGGGCCTGCAAAAATATGACTGTGGGAAAACCAACAGGCCAAACGAGGACATCCATGCTTTCTCATGTCTTTTTCCTGAAATGCATAATCCCCCATCCAAGATGCCCTTCCTTTCCACCTTCAACCCAATGCCTCAAGCCTTCCTCCATGTGGTCTATGAATTCCCTGCTTATTTCATCGGATAAAGTTTCTTCGTTATTTTCGGTGAACTCAAGAACGCGCCCGTAAGTGTTTACTAGATGTTGTGAAAGGTCGGTGAACGACACTTCTTCCAATCCAGCATCTCTTGCCTCAGACCTGTAGAATGAGAGTGATCCCATGTCGGACAGGTGAATTCTTTCCAGAATCGGCTCAAGAATGTCATGGGGGCAACCGTCGGTTCTCATCGGATCGGTAAAGACAAAATCGCCTCCTGGCCTTAGAACCCTCGAAACCTCTTCTACCACTTTTTTCCTGTTCCCACTGTGTAGAATTGCGTCTATGGACCAGCATATATCCATGGTCTCGTCTTCAAATGGCATGTCTTCAAAGCTGCCCTCAACAATACTGATATTCCTCTGAAGCTTTCTCTTCCTGTTAAGTTCCTCAGACCTCCTGTTCTGAACTTCACTCAGATTGAGTGCATTGACGTGGCAGCCGTATGTAGAAGCAAGATACCTTGCGGTACCGCCATACCCTGAACCAATATCCAGGACTTCCGTATCACTGCTTATGCTTCCTACTTTTTCTGCCATCGTCCTGACAGTTCTCAGGCATGCGCTCTGAATTGGCTCATAATAATCCTTGAAAATTCCAAGATGTATGTGCTCGTCCCCCCAAGCCTTTCTGTAGAATATATCAGTATCTTTGTTGTCATAATAATCCCGCGTCCTTACCACATTATCATCATTTCCGCTCATACTTATCACCTCAAATGCAGGTCCCGTTTCCGCCTGCGTGGGTTACAGCCCCATGTTGCTGTAAACTTGGATTGTGGGGCTGAATCGCAATAATCAAGACAGTATGGTTATATTGGGTATTCCTTTAAATTCTTTTCAATTACTGGCAAGAATATTTTTAAAAAAAGCCAGGACCAGTATTGATCATGGCAGGTGTCTTTTACTGAATGAATGCTCCATCAAACATGGCTGATACAGCTTTTCCAAAATTTGACTGCCTCACTAACGGAAGGCGGGAAGAATGTGATTCAGATATTCCCGAAATATTTCACATCTCATGATTTTCCTGCTTCCTTAATACAGGAGCTTGCCAGGATAGACAACGAGTGGGGAGACAATTACCGGGAGATACTCTCACATCTCAAGGAACTCGAAAGAGTTGTGATCCAAGGTGGTGGGACCCACCCCATGAATTTCCGTTCGGGCTTCCTCTTCTTGACGAACTGGAGGATAACTCCCGCGATCGCCTTCTCATGTCAAAGACACCTTTGACTGCAAGGGTTTCAGATCAACTTTGCCTGTTTATGATCTGGCGTAATGGTTATCGGCTGGCCCGCAGATCAGCCCTTTACAATAATATCAATCCGGTGAGTTCCATGAGGCTGCCTTTTCTCAGGCTTGCACTATTCTGCAGATCTGTACAGTTGTCCGGGGAATGATCTGGCAAGTTTGGGCAATACGGCGGTCATTCGTCATCGGATACAAACCAAGAATAGTCCCTGGAAATCCTTTCCTTCCGGGACGTATATTCGTCTACACTGATATCCCCGTTCAACATACTTACGTCAAGGTCTTTCAGGCTCTCAATGGCGTCCTTCTTCCCCCTGGACCTGTATGATGACATGAACGACCCGATTTCCCCGTAGAAATAGAGGCCAAGTTCAGTGGCAACGTATTGAATCCTGGGGCGGTCCGAGGATAAGAGCCACATCTTCCGTATGGCCCCGTACTTCTGCAAATCTTTGAGGTGTTTGTCGACGGCCTGCCGGGTGATGCCAAGTTCAGAAGCTATGTTCTCAGGAGTGGAGGGTTCCCTGATAAGGTTGAACACGTTAACCTTTGACGGTGATGTAAGGGTGTGCAGTACTTCCAACATGCATGGTTCATATGGAGAAAGATACCTTCAACCTTTCCGTTGATGGTTGAACTTGTCAGTTGATCTAATGCAACTATATTTTTCACAGATTTAAATAATTATTTTGAAATAAATATAAATATTCCGGCCTGTTGATCAGCATGATACGGATGGACAACAACATGAAGGAAAAATTGGACAAGATGCTTGAGGAGGGGGAAATCACCAGGGAAACATATGAAGAGATGAAGGAAAGGTGGAACGATGGTCCTGAGAACCCGTCAGTGGAGACCGCGGAGACTCCCGGACAGAAGAGGAAAAGTGGGAGCAATTCGGTTGTAAGAATATCAGGTTCGGGAAGTCTGACTGAAGTTGACGCCCATGAATTACACATTTCAGGGTCTGGAAAAGTTTCGGGTTCGGTCCACGTTGCCCTGATGAAAGTCTCAGGAGCAGCAAAGGTAGATGGATCAGTGTATTTCAGCGACAGCCTGGCGAATTCTGGGTCGCTTAACGTTTCAGGAGTTATAAAGGGGGGTGCCCTGAACAGTTCGGGTACACTGTCCTCTGAAAGCACAAAAGTGTCGGCTTTTATATCTTTCGGAAGCGCAAAAATGGCAGGCTTGCTTGAATCCGAGAGTGTGGAATCAAAGGGAACACTTAAAGCGTCGGGGATAAAGTGCAGGACAATGGACAGTTCCGGGATAGTCCATACAGAGACTTTAGAATCGGGCAAGGTACAGATACATGGCGCAATAACTGCTTCAAACGTCAAGGCTGATTCTTTCGAGCTTGAGAGCATGGGGTGGGGGACTGAGATCAAGCTCCTCGAATCTGACGATATTCTGGTCACCGTAAAGAAACGCCTTGTGTTCCCGAGCTCCAGGGTCGACATTGGCGAGATCAAGGGTGGCACTGTCAGAATAGAGAGCGTCAGGTGCCCGAAAATCAGTGCCCGGGAAGTGACAATCGGCGACAACTGCAGGATTGGCTATGTTGAAGCTGAAAAGATATCGGTCTCTGACAAGTCCATTGTGAAGGAGAAGAAGATCGTCGGTGATAATTAACCGCCTTTAACACCACCCTTTCAGGGATGGCATCCAAAACCTCCAATATAAGGAAGTTTTGGGCAACGTAGCCTGCCATAATGCCTTAACATTAGTGACTGGCTATTATTTGAAGCATGCACTGTTCCATTATTCATGCATATCTCCACCTTCATCAATCTAGTGGAAAGCGAATATGATAACATTGTCCGGGAAGCCAAATCGCTCAAGGAAAACAACGAACAGTTCATGTTCGAAAGGCCCACATTTCTTTGCGATCTTGTTCAGAAATACAGGACATGGCTTATAATGTCCATGAGGGCGGTAGACATCCACAACGATGAGGGAAAGGTAAGCCCAGAGGACGTTCTCATTCATTCGGCAATACTGAAAGCAGAGGGTGGCAGCGGGACACTGCTGCACCCTAAAGTGGCAATGATCCTGTCTTTATTCGACAGGGAAGATTTTGTAAGCATCTTCAGTGAATCCGACAAGGATTCTGTTGAAGAAGCAGCAGACACCAGAATCGCACTTTGCCGCTTCAGTGAGTGTTTTCCTTTCTGCAGCAATTTCTCAGAACTGTAGGGGTTGAGCACCAGTCATCTCGGTGAATGGACCATTCTTATTTTGTGTCCACACACTTTGCAGAATTTCTTTCCCATGTATGATGAGCAGGGGCAAGAACAGGAAGACTCTTCATCGTCCAGTATGCAATATTCGCACATGTACAAATTATACCGAACTGGCAATAAAGGTTGAATCCTTAACTGTTAAACTATCTGCTGAATACCTGCTATGATTGAAGAGCCTCTTCACGCACAATGCTTCGGTATTACCCATTCTGGTGATTGATCCGCTTTCTTCCTGACCTGAACACTACTTTGCCCGATATCGAAATCGGTTCAAACCCTTCGTCAAGATATGCATGAAGGAATTCGAACGGTCTCTCGACAGAAGTTGAATGTGTGGCAGGGCATGGCTCAACTATCCCGCCACCACTTTCAGAAATGCGTTTCAGGGATTCCATGAGCATAATCCCACAGGTCCGCTGTGCCTGTGTTCTTTGTCTATGAAGAAGCAGGTGAAGGTGAAAAGCTTAATCTCATCGCGCGGAACAGTAATCTGCCAGTACCTTCTTTTTCAGTCAATTCTATGAAGCTCTCCCCTCGCGCCATACCGGCGGGAGGCTGCTACCTCCTCACCGAAATAGACGAGGATACCGCGTGATTTTCCATTTTTCACAAGCGATCTTTTCAAGTTCAGGTTGCTTTAAAACCTCTCCATTTTAGTCTTTCCATATGCGGGGTGTGCTGCGTGGTAGTAATCGCACCAGCAACCATCCTGCATTACACCGTATCTGGAATAAATGGCCGAAGTCCATGATGGTACCAGTCGAAAGATCTACGGTCCTCTATTGTGTGCGGTTATGGTCCATTTCATTCACATGTGTTCATCTTCTGCCTGCGCGTGAGTTAAAAGACCCTGGACAGAGTTTTACCATGAGGATCTTGCATAATAAGCATCAACTCTTAAGTATGCGTCAGCCGATTTATACATAATGGGTGGATTCAAAGGGAACGACATAGCAATCCTTGGAATGGTTGGCGGAGTGATCGGGTTACTTATGGGCCTGGTTGCACTGGTTGCGGGAGGGATAGGATCACTGCTGCACATATATGGTGCATTCTCTTTCTTCCAGAGTAGCTGGATTGCCATTTTTCTATCTCTTGTAGGACTCGCAGGTGCGTTCATAACACGAATCGAGTCTCTTGTTGGCGGGGTCCCGATGGCGGTTTCAGGTGCACTGGGTGTGTATCTTGTGGGAGGTTTCTTTCTGATTCCGTCGGCATTCCTGATCGTGGCTGGAATAATTGCTGTAGTGGACTCATTCAGAAGATGGGACACAAAGACTTTCTAGCTCACAGTAAAAAGCGCGTTAATCCTGGCATGGCACAAAAAAATGGAGGATATTACTCCTGTTTTTTAAGCCTGTGGAGACTGGAGTCCAACTATCCTTCCGGATGGTTCAGCCGGTCAGGGAAGCAGGAAGCCCCGTCTGATAGGGCGGGGAGGATGTCACATAGGTATTATCCCGCCGGGGATAACAGCCAGGGCAATGGACAGAACACTGGAGGCTATCAGAAAATATCCCTGCACGGTAGCCTTCATTTTCCCATGTGTTACCGCCCAGAACCCAAATTCATCGAGTATGTAGGAGAAGAGTGCAAGTTCAACAACGACCATTCCCACCGTAGTGAAAGCCGCACTCCAGCTAATTGGAAGTACTATCAGAACTATTACGTTGTAGACTAGCAGTAATAGGGTAGTGGATCCAATGAATTTCATGTCCCAGTTATAAAGGGTGGAAGCCCCGAACGATATCCACACTATACCGAAGAATACCTGAAGCACGGAGAATCCAAGCTGGACATTTTCGGCAGGCGAGCCTGTCCCAAATGGAACAGTGGTAAATAGAAGAATGGATGATATGAAGATTGAAATCCCCACCAGCACATTGATTATGCCAAGGGTTTTCCCTGAATTTTCCCCCTGATCTTTGCCCAGCAGGAAGAGGCCGGAAAGGAATGCAGATATGGAGAAAGCCGAGATCGAAAATGCAACAGATGCCAATGCCATTTTTAGCACGTCTCCTTAATGATCTCACGGAATCTCATATTCTTCCCCTACTTTCAGCACTTTTCCTTTGCCATTTTTAATCTGGCTGGTGAAGCTGTCAGGATTCTGTTCAATTGCGGGGAATGTATTGTAATGCATCGGAATGCTTATTCCGGCGCCAATCAGGTCGGCAGCCATTGCTGCTTCCCTGGGCCCCATAGTATAAAACCCCCCAATGGGCAGTATGGCAACGCTGGGGCGGTATAACTGACCTATTAATGACATGTCGCCGAAAAGTGCGGTATCTCCAGCATGATAGATGGTCTTGCCATCACCGTCAATGACGAATCCCACCTCGTGCCCGCTGTGATCTGCATGGGTAAGGGAAACCTTAAGGCTGCCCAGGCTAACAAGACCGCTGCCTTTGTTCATGCCTATCGCATTTTCCTGTGGGACCCCGGCCTCAGTGGCCATATTGGAAATCTCAAAAATACTGACTGTCTTTGCCCCTGTTCTCTTGGCCAGGTCAAAAGCGTCCCCCAGATGATCGAAATGATCGTGTGTTATGAAGATGTAATCGAGTTTCTCGATTTCATCGGCTTTCATGGGTGCCTTTGGATTGTTTGTTAAATACGGGTCGATTATGATGGTTGTGTCTCTGTAAAATACCAGCCACGCTGCATGTCCTAACCATTTTAATTTTACCATAAAATATAACTTGTTTCAAAATAAAAACATTTCGAAATAACATATCTATTGTGATATCCCGAAAAACCGTTCATATGTTGAATAGTTATTTGCAATTAGAAAAAAATGTGATGTTTTTCAACATCAGCTGTATAAAAAGTTTGTAACATATGGCAGGAACACGTATGGTGTGTACCCCTTTACACTGATGGGATGGTGGTCACCGCCAAATGCTATCAGCCCATAATTGTTGTAAGTTCCGCTGTGTGGGTAGTAGTTCCACCAGAAGTTGCCGTTCCAGAAGTTGATGTACTTTGCACCAAGGCCGGAATATATGCTGTAAAAGGGGCTGTTAATCGGATTGTACACTATGAAGTAATTCTGCGTTATCACGTTGTGGGAGCTGTACACAGTGAGGGCAACAGGCCCGTAAACTGACGTCCCGAATGTGGTATCAATTGCTATTCCGGGGTAGGTCATGTTTGTGAGCGACTTGTCCTGGATGAAGCTGTTGCCCATTACGGAGTTGTCACCCCTCTGTCCATGCATGTTGTAGATTAACAGTGAGCTGTCCATTGTTGTGAAGTTGTTGTTCGCTATAAGGTTGTCCTGCGAATTCCACAGAAGCACGTTGGCTGCAGGGAATTCTGTAAGTGTGTTCGCGTACCAGCCGCTGATCGAGTTATGCGTCATGAGAACGTTCTGTGAGTTGTATAGGACGAACCCTATCTGGTTTGTCGTGTACTGGACGCCAAAGTATGCAAGTGCATGGAGCTGGGATGGCTGCGTATACTGGACATTGAACGAAGGCATGTTATACATGACCACATAAGCGCTTGTGCTGTGCAGCAGAACACCAGTGAAATCCGGGAACACGTAGTCGTTAAAGGACGAAAACAGTGGATTCAGATAGCCCGTCGGTGATGGGTTGTTGAACAGTACGTATGGATTCTGTGGAGTTCCGTGGCCAAGCATCGAAATGTACTTGAGCTGCTGGTTTCCGAAAGCATAGAGCGGTGTGTATACCCCACGAGCGTGGTTCCATGTCAGATGGGTATTCTGCATGACTCCCGGAACTAGCGTGCCTGTCCGTGGGTTCCTGTTGCTCATCAGAATGGAAGAGCCATATGTTCCATGGGGCAACCAGAATGAATAACCGCCTGACTGTGACAGGGGGCTCCACGAAGCGTTGCTGCTGTTGAACGGCGATCCCTGGCTTACAAACATGAATGAATTCGGTGGGTTTACATTTCCAGTGTAGTGATCAAATGTATTCACCTGGGACACGTTCCACATTCCGTAAACGAATGACGGGCCTGCACTGAGATGAGCCACGGCGTTCGGCGTCCATGTGACGGCAATGCCGGTTGAGGTCTCACCCGTTTCAGATCCAACATCATAGGCCGATGGAACGTTCACGTAGTTGTTCGCTGCATTCTTGTACTTGAGGGTCATTGTTGCGTTTATGTTGTAAATCATAGCTGTGCTCCCTCCTCCGGGCCCTCCAATCATGATCTCAGAATCATACGGTATAAATCCCGTCGGGGTCAAGTTCTTGGAAGTTACGTAATAGTTCGCCTGTGGTGCGGAATATCCGGCAGGCATTCCGTAAGTTGAATTGAACTGGACCTCGTCAAAAGAGCCTGACACTGCTCCGGTGGCATCTTTAAGCGTGTAGTTGAAAAACACTGTATTTTCACCATTGAGCACCGTTGAATTGAGGTAGAAATTCACCGTGAAAGGATATGTGACTGAGAATGCCGGACCAACTGCATAGTAGAATACAGGAGCGACCAGGTTCCCCTGGTATGAGCTGAAAACGTTCGGGCTAAGGTAGAATGCAGGGCTGGAAAAGTTCCAGATGTTATCAAGAAACTGCACAGTATGAGTCCTTGCAGAGTAGAATAACACGTTCTGGTTCCAGAAGGTGTAGTTCGTCTTGCCGAACAGTGTTACATTGTTGAGTATGGAGTTAAGCTGAACAGTCACGCTGTTCGGCCCATCATCATAGGGGTAGAAAGTCGTGAAGTTGTTGAAAGTCACTGCCCCTGAAAAACTGGATGTGTTCAGGTCATATCTCGTGATGACTCCGCTGTTGTTGGAAAACCCATAAGTTCCTATTCCCATCGGCGCTGGTGCGCTCCCGTAGCTTGGTCCGCTGATGTTAGTTCCGGTTATTGCCGCTTTCTTGAAACTTGGCAGATAAACGTAGTTGCTGGGAACTCCTTTTGACTGGAGGTCCTGCAGAATACTGCTTGCCTTGGCCGAAAGCGTGGAGGTCTGTTTCGTTACCTGGGAAGTCGCTGTTGTCTGTGCTGCACTAGTTCCTGGGCTATTATTCTGCCCTGCCGCCTCTGTCAATATGGTGAGAGACGACAAAACCATAATAGCTGCAACAAGAACTGCCGTAATTAAAACAATTCTTTTGTTCGCCATAAATTATCTATCTAAATTTACAGCTATCCGATATTTAAACATTATTTTTGATGGATTTATTGTTAATATTGTCCTTAATTGAATGTTTGCAAATGTAGCTATACTTCGAGAAACACGCATTAGATCAGTTCCGTCTCTTTTTCAAAAGTTCCTGGACCCTGTCATGGGGCATTGCCGAAACATAATGCCTCCCGAAACCACTCATGGATTCCGCGGCTACTAGGGCATTTATTATTGCCTCCTCCGTTGAATAAACCACGTTTTCAAGCAACGGGTCAATCGAGCTATTTGGTATCCACGTGGATTCAACCATACTGCCGGGATCGACGTCATAGGAATTAGCAGTGGATATGGACAGGAAGAAATCTCCTGATCCATTCGAGGAAACGCTTCCTGTTCTGGCCAGTCCGAGGAAAGCCCTCCTTGAGAGTCTTTTAAGCTGATGGGGGAGAAGGGGGGCATCCGTGATTATCACGCCTACTATGGAGCCACTCTCCTTAGTTCTTACGAGATTATTCCTGATGTGCTGGCCAACCGGTATCCCGTTGATGTTCAGGTGATGCCTGAGCCCGTGATTTGCCTGAACAATGACACCGACAGAATATTCCCGTTCCAATACTTCCAGGATTCTTGAAGAAGTGCCGATTCCGCCCTTGAATTCGTAACACACTGCCCCTGTACCTCCTCCAACATTTCCTTCCTCAACATTTTCTCTCTGTGCCCTGCCTATCGATTCAAAAACATGCTCTTCCCTGATGTGCTGCCCCCTGATGTCATTGAGGTACTCGTCTGATATTTCCCCAACGACGGGGAGTGAGTCCGACTCCAGCTCATTATCTGTCATGTACTTCAGCACCGCGTCCCTCACTTTCCCGACACTGTATGTGTTTGTAAGCATTACGGGCCCCGAAAGCATTCCAGACTCTTCCAGCCATGAGATGCCGGTTAACTCTCCATTGCCGTTAAGGACTGAAGCGCCAGCCAGTAAGTTTGAGTTGACTTTCTTCTTTCCAAGCGGAAGTATGGCAGTTATGCCGGTTCTGGCAGGACCTGAACCAACAACACTTTCCCGATCGCCAAATATTATGGTGGAGTGGCCAACCTCAACCTCCGGAACATCAGTTATACTATTCATTCCGCCCGTTTCGCCCTCAAATACTATTCCCAAATCCCTTGCCCTTTTGAGTGTAATGTGCACTGCCCCTGCCTGAAACAACTGAATGAGAGATTAAAAAACCATGCCTTTCCTGAATCGAGGAAAGATCACCCGTAGAGCCCCTTTGATATCCTCTTTTGCAACTCCTTTACATGGCGCTCGCATTCTTCTTCATCCCTGCCGGAGAAGTACAGGATGCCGTAGGTGGGCTCCATCTGCCAGTAAAATTCCACCCTGTCCCGAAAATATTTATCGACAGGGCCTTCGTAGGATTCAAGAATCTCTTCTACCTGCTCGATGTCAAAATCGACTGCAACTGCAGCAAAGTCTATGGCAGGATCTCCAAATTCTGCGGTTCCCCAGTCAATAACTCCTTTTACGGCACATGCGTCCGCCCCAACAAGCACATTACCCCTGTAGAGGTCCCCGTGAACAGGGGAGGTTTGCAGCGTCCGGCACGAATTATTCAGGAATTCGTCAAATCTTAATGCGATGACAGACAAGGTTTGATCATCGAGCAGTTCAATCAACGACGAGTACAGGTTCTCCCTGTATTCCGTGTATTTTTTAACCCAATCTTCCGCAGAACGGTATCCAATTGCGTTTATCACGCAGCCATCATCTTTCCTGGAGAACAGGTAATTCAGAAATTCTGCAAGTTGTGCTATTATTGGTGATGTCAGACGCACAATTGAATTGAGGGGGTCGCCTTCAATTAGATCGTAGCCTGCAACAGGCACCTCTCCATGGGAGCTGACATATTTGAAAACGGGGACTCCAACCGGGCTGTCCTTCAGGCACCCGGTTATTGAAATTTCCCTGGTGAGGGGCTCCCCACCTTCCATTTTTCTCGGGATCTTGAACGCTATCTTTCTATTGGCAATGACCACATAATTCTCCCACCCGGAGTCTACAAGCTCCATGCTCTCCAGGCTCAAGTCCGGAAAGGACTCTCTGATCAATGAGTAGATCGTCTCTTCAGGTTCGTTGTAATCAGGCAAGGTAATACTTCATGATCCGTAAACCCCTTATTTGTTTCACTGTATCCGATCGAAGCTCTCACTTGCAACTGGAAGGCAGCACCATTGCCAGTTGAATTTGCATTGAAATGTCACAAATCAGATTAATAACAGGTGATCATTGTGTAATATAATGTGTGCTGATTGTTTCGAACCTACGTGCCAATGCCGGAACTGCGAGAGTTATCATCATCAGCCGTTCTGCGCTGATTGTGGATGCATCCTGGAGGCTGACTGCTGCCAGGGGTTTTAATATACATTTATTTGAACATTCATATAATATAAATCACAAGAATTTTCCAATGTAACCCCAAAACCTGGTTCTGTGGGCATGACATTGAGTCTGCAACCCCACATAATACGGCATGAAGTATAATACGATTGAGATGATTGTTTTCAGACGGTGATATTTGATGCTCGAAATTCGTTTTCATGGCAGGGGCGGGCAGGGTGCTGTAACGGCCTCAAGAATTCTTGCGCTTGCAGCTTTCAACGAAGGAAAGTATGTTTTATCATTTCCATTCTTCGGGACTGAAAGAAGAGGTGCCCCCGTTACTTCCTTCACCAGGATCGATGAGAAGAGGATATTTCTCAGAAGCCAGATATACGACCCTGACGCCATCGTAATACTGGACTCATCAGTTATGGGGTCCACAGACGTTATGAAGGGGCTAAAGGAAGATGGGCTGCTGGTCATCAATTCAAGCAAGCCACCTGAGGAGTTTGGAACAGGCAGGAAGGTAGTGACTGTGGACGCCACTTCGATAGCAATAAGGCACAATCTTGGAAGCAGGGCCAACCCCATAGTCAACACCGCCATACTTGGTGCGTTCGCTAAAGCAGACCAAAACGTCTCTCTAGATAGCATAGTCGAAGCCACAAGAACTGCATCTCCAAGATATGGTGACGAGAATGCTGCAGCTGTCCTTGACGCATATGACTCTGCCAGGGCGGGGTGGTAGCATATGGTTTTAGTTCCTGTAACGCAAAAGGGATCAAGGGAAAACAGGACAGATTCATGGCGCATTCAGACTCCCCGGATTGATTATTCAACATGCATCAGGTGCATGATATGCTGGAAATTCTGCCCCGATAACGCAATCACCGTATCGGAATCCAATGCTCTGGAAGCCCCCAGCGAGCGCATAGGGAAACTCGAGGCTCCGGAGATAGACCTTGAACACTGCAAGGGGTGCGGAATATGCGCATACGAATGCCCTGAAGACTCAATTGAAATGTCCCTGGAGGGAGGTCTGAGTCAATGAAGTCCATGGCACAGACGAAGGCGCTTGTGACGGGAAACGAGGCGGCAGCAATTGGGGTGAAACTCTCTGACGTCAGGTTTATCTCAGCCTATCCTATAACGCCGCAGACCACAATCGTCGAGAAACTGGCAGAAATGGTGGCCAACGAAGAGCTTGATGCCAGGTATGTTGAGGTGGAGAGCGAGCACAGCGCAATGACTGCAGTCTTTTCCAGCGAACTCACGGGGGTGCGTTCGTACACGGCAACAAGTTCCCACGGGCTGCTTTACATGCATGAAATGCTTCACTGGACTGCCGGAATGAGGCTTCCCATAGTTGTCAGTGTGGTTAACAGGGCTATAGGCCCGCCATGGAATATATGGGCAGACCAGACAGACAGCATGAACCAGAAGGACACGGGGTGGTTGCAGGTTTACTGCGAGTCAAACCAGGAAGTTCTTGATACAATCATAATGGGGTACAGGATAGCGGAGGACAGGAGTGTCAAACTCCCACTGATGAGCATGGAAGATGCCTTCATACTTTCCCATACATCAGAGCCTGTGACTGTCCCGGATATTTCGCAGGTAAGGGATTTCCTCCCTGAATTTGACCTGGACTTCACGGTGGATTTCAAGAACCCCATGGGCTATGGCTCCTATTCCACTCCGGATGGGCCATTCATGGAACTCAAGAAGGACATGGCAGACTCAATGAACAAAGCCAGGGCTGTCATCGAGAAGACATACAGGGACTTTTCAGAGAGTTTTGGCCGTGACTATGCCGGACTTACGGACAACTACATGATGGAAGATGCCGAGTTTGCACTGGTGGCAACCGGAACTCTTGCCTCCACTGCAAAGCATGTGGTCAACCTCCTAAGAAATGAAGGCAAAAAGGTTGGCCTTGTCCGGGTCAAATTTTTCAGGCCTTTCCCGTCAGAAGAAATCGTCAGCTCACTGAAGGGCCTGAAGGGAGCCGGCGTAATAGACAGATCACTTGCTTTCTCGGATGGGGGGTCTCTCTACTCCGAAGTGTCTGCATCCCTGTACAGAAAGGCAGATGTCCCACTAACAGGATTCGTAGCAGGCCTCGGCGGCAGGGATGTCAGGGTGGAGGAATTCAGAAAGATGTACGAAATGGTTGAAGAAGGCAGTGAAGGGATACGCTGGATAAACACAAAAGGAGGTGAATAAATGCCATTCTCGTTACCCAGGGAAGAACTCATGGAACCCGGCCACACCGCCTGCCATGGGTGCGGGGCAACTCTTGCGATGAGATACCTTCTTAAGGGCCTGGGAGAGAAGACAGTAGTTTCGGTGCCTGCATCATGCTGGGCCGTGATACCTGGTGCAATGCCTTACAGGAGCCTCGATGTTCCAATGATATACACACCATTCGCGTCGACAGGTGCATCAATTACAGGCATCAGGGAATCTCTTGACCTGCAGGGGAAAGAGGATTACAGTGTTGTAGGCTTTGCAGGGGATGGAGGGACTGCGGATATTGGACTCCAGTCCCTGAGTGGCGCAATGGAAAGGGGCCACAATGTATTCTACATCATGTATGACAATGAAGCTTACATGAACACCGGTGTACAGAGGTCAGGGAGCACGCCGTTCGGTGCAACCACAACCACAACTCCTCTCGGGAAGAGGAGAAACTTCAAGAAACAGGAAAAGAAAATGGTTGCTGACCTCATGATTGCCCAGGGTGTTCCTTACGTTGCAACTGCGACGATAGCATACCCTGAGGACCTCATCAGAAAAGTCAGGAATGCGAAGGAGACAGAGGGGCCAAAATTCATTCAGATACTCACCCCCTGTCCCACCGGGTGGTACTTCTCACCTGATGAAACGGTGGAAATGTCCAGGCTGGCTGTGAAAACCAGAATATTTCCGCTCTATGAATACAGGAACGGGATGTTCAAACTGACAAGGCCTTCGGAACAGCTCCAGGTCTGGGAATATTTAAGAAAGCAGAATAGATTCAGGCACCTCAACAGCACCGAGACTTCCATGATTCAGGAGGCCGTGGAAAGACGATGGTCAGAACTGCTTTCAAGGGAGAATAGGCCGCGTTAAGTGCCTGGAATCTGTGAAACTATTACTATTTTTTGAGTAACTACTCAACTTTTTTATACCCACCCGCAATACTTGAATTGTGTTCAACGAACTCGATAAAAGCAGATTGAAACCGTTCCACATAAGAAATGTAATAGTCAGCGGAATGGGAGTGTTCTCCGATTCATACAACCTTTACGCGATTTCCCTGGTGTTTTTTCCGGTCGTTATGTATCTTCACCTTTCAACGATTGAGTCTTCGGTATTGACGGCCTCCTCGTTTTATGGCGCTGCTGCAGGTGCAATGCTTTTCGGCCTTGTGGCAGACAAGATCGGAAGGAAGCCAATGTATGGTATAGATCTTCTGCTGATATTCATAGGCGCTATTTCACAGCTCTTTGTTTCAAACTTCACCCTCCTTTTTGTAGCCAGGCTGGTTCTCGGATTTGGAATAGGCGGCGATTACGTCATGTCCCCAGTGATAATGGCAGAGAACTCAAACATGAAGGACAGGGGCAAGCTAATGGCGGTTTCCTTTTCCATAATGTTCTCACTGGGTGCGACGCTGGCGGCACTGGTTGTACAGGTTACTTCAGCTTTCGTGGCCCCCGAACTCGCCTGGAAGATAGTTCTGGCATTTGGAGCAGTACCCTCCCTCTTTGTCATATATTACAGAAGAAAGATTCCAGAAACATACAGATTCACTGCAAGGGTTAAGGGGGAATCTGTAGAGCCAGCTGATCCTGTTTTCAAAAAAGGGGCTGGCGAAAGGGCACCCAAAGATAACGTAGGCTACCTGAGGCGTCTCGGTACTTCCATGCCCCTGATCCTGGCAGGTGCAATATTGTGGATTCTTTATGATACCTATTCCAGCACATTCACAATCTATGGGCCCATTACGATAGCAGCCAATCTTGGTTTAACGCCTGTTGGTTTCACATACGCGGCAGTCTTCCTGGCAGGAATTCCAGGGACAATAGTCTCAATATTCCTGATCGACAGGGTTGGAAGGAAGAAACTGGTTGTTCTTGGATATGCGGGAGTTTTCGTATCACTTGTCCTGTTCTCCCTTCTTCAGATAAACCCCGGCATCTTCGGAATTCCACAGAGCTCGGTAATACTCGGTGGCCTCACAGGTTTTGCAGCAACCCTTGGATTCACATTCTATCTCTTCAACTACTTCTTTGCTGCATCTGGACCCGCAACAATCATTGGAGGCACGATAATAGTTCCAGAATTGATTCCTACTAAAGTAAGGGCCAGCGGCCAGGCAATAAACGTTTCAATCGACAAAATAGCGGTAGGTCTTGCTATCACATCTTTTCCGCTGTTTCTCAAGGCTCTCGGGCTTGGGTACATGGTATTGGTATATGCCGGAATAGCAATCGCGTCAAGTGTAATCATGTACTTCATCATCCCGGAAACGAAAGGAAAAACACTAGAAGAGATAAGCAGGGAGAGCTCAGAGCTAGTTAGCCATTAATTTCTGGCCGGTAATATTGCGGCATTCACAGCGCATATTACCGAAAATCACTTACATATAACAGCATGTGTTAATTTTCTACGCAGTGTTAATATACGGGTAAGATGGGCAATCAGAAGCTGATGGCTGTGGCATTGTTTTTCATCATCCTCTCTCTTTTCATATCCATATCGCCCTATGTGCCTCAATTGCCACACCCTGTGAAACAGACTTCATCCTTCCAGCTCAATCTTGGAATTGCCCTGCGGACACAGGACAACGTCACGGATTATGCTTTCTACGTCCTTGTTGGGGGTGTGGACCAGTCTTCAGCGGCAATAAACGTCCCCTCCAATGTCTCCGTAAGGATAACGGTGTTCAACCAGGACCCTGGTATCGACAAATTGCTTAAATCCTCTGATGCAAACCTTTCCGGGTCAGATACCGGCATAATGAACGTAAAGCAGTATACAAATTCCAGTTTCCCAATCAGTGATTCTGAAGTGTTCCTGCCTTCTGCAAGAGGTGTTTCCTTCATCGCGCCTTCCAATATCTCCCACACCTTCACTACCAGCAATGGCCTGAATATTCCAATACCGCCAGATTCTGCTGTCATGACTAATGTAACTTTCACCCAACCAGGTGTATACTCATGGGGATGTATGTGTGAATGCGGGCCGTTTTCCATGGAGACTCCCGGATGGATGTATGGCACATTTGTAGTTTCATAATATCGTGAAAGATACCGGTCAGGGATGTACTGGCGAGCATAACAGTGTGTCATTGATAACATAAATTGCGTCCGATGGTGAACCCGGCAGTGGAGCACTTGCTGAAAGTTTCCTTCTTGCAGCGGCCGTGGCTGCAGCCCCCATGTTCTTAGAAGGAACTTCACGTAACTCATCTGGTTTACGAACTATACTTCAACCGGACCCCTATGTGTGGCACAGGAGTGCCCGGATCAGTAATTGTGAGCGATCGCTACAAAACAGTTGGGGCATTTCCTCACTGCAGGCCGGAATTTATGGAATAAACACGCTTCCTCAGGTCCTTCCTGTCAGTGGCTGCCTTTATCAGGCCATTCTCTAGCAGTTCAGTCAAGGCATTCTGCACAGTTTTCCTGTTCATCCCGGTCAGATCCATCATGGAGGCCTGATCAATCGGGCCATGGTTTGCGACTATGTAATAGACGAACTTGTTTGAGGGTGGACCCGAGACTTTCACTGTGTTGTCAACAACTCCAAAAGTGTCACCACGAAGGCCGCGCCTTTGTGTCTCAAGTGCAGCAACACTGTTGAATGATACGTTTCCCAGGTTTACAGATGATCCAAGCCTTATCACCAGCTCGATCTGCTGTTTCTCAATCGGTGCCTCAAACATTATCCTGTTCCGGGGATACTCCTCGATTATCCTGTTTACCCAGTCCCATTTGATGTCACCGAGGTCGTCAAAAATCTCAACACTCCGTCCCGCCTCCCTCCCTTCTATGATTACAAAATCAGGGCCAAAATCCAGGGACTCAGAAACCCTCTGTATAGTTTCATCGAGGCTCAGCTGATTTCTCGGATTCTTCTTCCCCACCTCTATGTTCAGCCTCATTCCGTTTGAATGGGCAAAATCAACTATTCCCTTCTTTATATAGGGAGGCACATCAATGACTCCTTCACTCAGCTCAACAGTGTCAAAACCGGCATCCCTGATTGATTCGAGAGCCTTGTCCGCCCTTCCCTTGTTGACTGCCATCTCAAGAAGTGTTCCTCCAGGTGATACTGATACCCCGGATTTCCTGTATCTGCTGATTCTGTCAACCAGCGTGCTTCTCTTGAGAAGCAGGGGCAGTGTCCAGCCTATCTTCACAACACTGATAAAGGATGCAAGGTCGGGAAGGATTTCCCAGTCTATGGGTGCCAGCCTGTCAAGAACCATTGTATTTCCCAGCCCCTTCCTGTCATTTTCCAACGGGATTAGGTCACCAAGGAATCTGTTTGAAATCATTCACCCTGATTAATGAGAGGGTGCTTAAATAGTTGACATATGCGCATTTAGTTCCCACAACTCACTTAAACTTCCCACAAACAAGCGCTAATATGCTCCACGGGAATTGTAATGCATATGTCACTGAAAGAGAACTATCCAGAGATCGAGGCTCTGACGCCAGAGGAGATACTCGAGTGGACCTGGAATAGTTTCGGGGAAGATGCAGTATTTACTTCAAGCTTCGGCGCTGAAGATATGGTTGTTATAGACATGATGGCGAAGAAGGATGTCCGGATTCCCATAGCTACAATTGATACCGGAAGGCTGCCAGAGGAGACCTACGAACTCATGGACAGAGTGGCGTCCAATTACGGAGTAGTTATAAGGTCATACTTCCCGGAATTTGGGAAGGTCGAGGAAATGGTCCGGAACAAAGGGATGAACCTCTTCTACAAATCTGTGGAGAACAGGAAACTATGCTGCGGAATAAGGAAAGTGGAACCCCTGAACAGGTTGCTGAAAGGGAAGAAAGCATGGGTAACCGGCCTCAGGGCAGACCAGACCAGCTTCAGGCAGGATGCAGAGGTTCTTGAATTGGATTCCCGGCGTAACCTGGTGAAAGTGAACCCCATATTGAAGTTAACGTCCGATGAGGTCTGGAATTACATCAGGAAGAATAATGTCCCGTACAACAGCCTCCATGATCAAGGATACCCAAGCATCGGGTGTGCCCCATGCACCAGGGCAGTCAAGCCAGGGGAAGGCGAACGCGCCGGGAGATGGTGGTGGGAGACAGACGTCAAGGAATGCGGGCTGCACGTCAAGGACAGCTCCTCATGGGGCGCTGCTCCCGAATTCAGGGCCAATAATCATGAAAGCGGAAGCAACGGGGGTGGAAACTGATGCTTCCAATGCCACACGGAGGAAAACTCGTTGAAATAAGGGACATGTCTCCGGACAGCCTGGACCGCTCCGATTATAAAGGCTTCATAGAAGTAAGCTATGAAACCGCAGTAACCGTGATGGATATCAAGAACGGGATCCTGAGTCCCATAACAGGCTTTGTTGAAGAGAACGATTATCATAGCATTCTCAATGAACAGAGGCTTGAAAACGGAACTCCATGGAGTATTCCCATAATGATGGGCATCGGCGAGGATTCGTCCGGGAAGGTCAGGGAGGGAGATACGGCAGTCCTTTCATACGGCGGGAATCCTATCGCTGAAATCGAAGTATCCCAGCTCTACAGGTACGACAAGAAGAAGCATTCAGAGAGCGTTTTTGGAACAAATTCAGCAGACCATCCCGGCGTCGCAAAAGTGCAGGAGGCAGGAAATGTCGCTGTGGCAGGAAAAATAACGGCTGCCGGAAACGTTGCGGTGCCGTTTATTTCCGATACATTATTTCCCAAGGAAACCAGGAAGATATTTTCGGAAAGAGGGTGGACAACTGTATCGGCATTCCAGACAAGAAATGTGCCACACAGGGGTCATGAACAGATTCAGCGGCTCTCACTCAGGTCAACGGACGGCCTGTTCATCAATCCCGTAATCGGGAGAAAGAAGAAAGGCGACTATACGGACGAGGCCATAATGAAGGCGTATTCGGCCCTTGTAGAATCGTATTACCCACCCAACAAGGTACTGCTAACTCCACTGCATTATGAGATGATGTATGCAGGCCCGAGGGAAGCTGTTATGCATGCAATAATGAGGAAGAACTTTGGATGCAGCCACTTCATAGTTGGCAGGGACCATGCCGGCGTGGGATCTTTTTACGGACCCTATGAGGCGCAGGAAAATCTCAGAAATTTCAATGACCTCGGTATAAGCATAGTGCCTTTCGAGGAGACGTTCTACTGCAGAAAATGCGAGCAGCTTGTAACAGACAGGGAGTGTGCACATCCCTCTTCATACCAGGAGAGGTTCAGCGGGACAAAGCTGAGGGAGATCATAAGTTCCGAACAGCTTCCTCCTCCTGAAGTGATGAGGCTTGAAGTCTATAATGTTATCAAATCCATGCCGGAGCCCTTTGTAAGGTAGGCCCTGCATGGCTCTGACCGGAAGTTCGGGTTCCAACCTGTCTTCCGCTGACCAATTTTTTTCAATCAGAGTTTCAAGCCCCGTTGCTATATGAAAATCTATTTCTCTTTTATTCCGGTTAATCCTGCATCTGCCTGTTTTCCCCGATAGCTTACACATGGGCCGCTCCATTTATGAAAGGAGTTGCGACCCCCTGCGCACCATTTATCGGCGCAACTTTCATGGAGCGCTCTCTTACGAATTCGGAAAAGACTTGCCAAATAAAATTGGAACTGCAACAATGTTTTTCAATCCACATTCCCGATTCCTTCCTACGGCAAGTATAAGATTAGAATATGGATTCAGATGCTTCTGATCAGTTTCTCCCTCTCTTCGAGGGTATCGTGGGAGGCAAAACTCCTCGCTGTGTGAGGCCCACCAGACCCTCTTATTTCAGTAAGCTTTCTTAATGAAGACAGGTAGGCATCCCTGTCATAGTTCCTGGCCGCGAAGATGTCCGCAAGCTTTTCGAACCTCCTGGAAATGGAACCTCTTCGGAAAGCCACATACAACAGTGCGGAGACAATGGAAGCAACAGAAACGCCAATGGCGACAAGGAAAGGAAGAAGAGCAAAAGGGAGAACTGCACTATTGATCCAGGCCAACGGAACAAAAGAGGTGAGAAGGAATGATTTCTCGGAGTGCCTTCCCTTTATGTGCCCAAGTTCGTGGGTGAAAATTCCGCCTATCTCATCCCTTGTAAGAACAAGGAACAGGTTCTCGCTGGCAAAGATGTAGCTCTTTCCACCAGGAATGCTCCAGGAAAATGCGTTTGGCATTCTTACCCTTGAATCAGGTATGATCCTGAGTTCAGGCGCCTTCATTCCACAGTTTTCTGCAAGCTCATGCACATAGCTGCTGCTTTCACTGTCGGCGGGAAAGGACCGGGATAGTGTTCTATTCACTCCCGGCCTGTAGAAGAACGCTAAGACAATAAGGGCTGCCAGAATCAGGTCAAGGGCGAGAACAAGCACCAATCCGCCGACTGTGCCAGCAAGATAGGCAATTCCATCCAGAAGGGTCCTGAAAAAGCCAGCCAAGAGTCCAAGCAAAATGTTCTGGGGGACAAGTCTCTTCTTTCTGATGTATTCCCGAAAGTCCCCTCTGAAATGGCCGTTAATCACCCTGAAGTTAAACAGCCTGAAGCTTCTGCCAAAAAGAAGCAGGGTGAATAGCACGAAGGAGGTTGCAGCAAGGGCCAAATCCCTGGAGAAGGGCAGTAATATCCATGTCAGGAATGAAGTGAGTATCGCGAGGTTCATTGCATTTCTTGCAATTATGCCGCCTTGTTTAACGCGCATTATTCTCCCCCATTCCGCCTCCAATCTGGCAAACAGTTAAAAGTTTTATATGGCAGACAGGGAGTCGAATCAGTGGCTTGATGCTCCAGCCTTCAACCGGTCAGGTCTTCTGTTCGGGTAATGGTGATGCCTATACGGTCTCCGGGAGCGAGCTTTCCTATGTATTTTCCGGGTGGAAACTCCAGTTGAACGAGATCACCGCTATCCATCATTACGTGAGCCCTGTCGTGCTCACCTTCGAAACCGATTGACACGATCTTTCCAGACATTTCAGGGCCCTCGGCAGCGACCTTGAAATCGGAAGGGTAGAAAGCGACTTTCCTGCCATCGGCGGTCACAACATTATATCCGAAGAACTTGGCAGTCCTCTCAGTTCCGGGGTGTGTAAACAGATCCTGCGGCGGGGCTATCCTTTCTATGGAACCGTCGTACATTATTCCTGTCTTGTCAGCCATGTAGAGCCCTTCGTTGTGGTCATGGGTGACGTAAATCATCGTAAGCTCCATCTTCTTTGCAAACGACTTTATCTCGCTCCTGACACTGCTTCTAAGCTGCATGTCGAGGGAGCTCATGGGCTCATCGAGAAGAAGCACGGAAGGTGAAGGTGCTACAGACCTTGCCAGTGCTACCCTTTGCCTCTGACCCCCTGAAATCTGGCCGGGAAATCTTTCAAGGAGGCTCTTGATACCAAGCATGCCTGACAATTCTTCAACCCTATCTTCAATATCTCTTTCATGAACGTTCTTTGCACGCAATCCATAGGCAATGTTGTCATAGACCTTCATGTGTGGAAAGATGGCCAGGTCCTGAAAAATCAGGCCGATGTTCCTTTTTGTCGTGGGCAGGTACGTTATGTCCCTTCCACCAACAGTGATTCTGCCGGAGTCAGGGATGTCGAGCCCACAAACATTTCTAAGCAGTGATGTTTTCCCCGATCCGCTAGGGCCCATTAACGTCAGAGTTTCCCCCCTCTCAAGTTCGAGACTGATGTTGTACAGCTTGAAATTTCCCGAATAGTGCCTGACCAGGTTCCTGATCTCAACGAAAGCCAATAAATCTCTCACCTAACCTCTGGATGAAGTAGAACGAAACAATGCTTATAATAAGGAGCAGTGAAGCTGCGGCAAAAGAAGCCCCAAAAAGTCTCACGCCTCTCAGCAGATACATTTCAACAGTCAGTGGAACGTAATTTGTAGTGGCCAGGAAATTAGTGGCAGAGAACTCCCCCAGGCTTATTGCAAAGGCAAACATCAGGGCGGATGCAAAAGTAGATCTGGCCATTGGCATCTCAACTTCGAAGAAGGGATTGCCTCTGAGTGTAAGGGCAGCCTCAGTGTACGTGTGTGATATTGAAGAGAAACCGGAATCGATCACCCTTAGCACCACAGGAATCGCCACAGAGGTCTGGGCAAGTATGATGAGCACCCAGATGAGGCTCTCCGGGGTGATAACTCCAAAAACCACTGAGACCGAGAAGGCCATGATAATAGATGAGATTATCAGGGGAACATACTGCAAAGGCTCCGAGGCAAAACGGTTTTTGTAGTTCAGCCGCCTCCTCCCGGTTATCCACATCAGGCCAAGGGTGACTACAAGCAGCGACGTCATGGTGCCATAGAATACAGTGTTGAGGATGCTGGAAGCAGCCGAAATACCGATGGCCGAAGTAGTTCTCCCCCCGAACAGCTGAATATAGTTTGCAAAGTGCCACCACTGTCCGGATGAATTTTCAAGTGAAGCCGCAAAAACAGACGAAAGAAGATAGAGTTCAACAACAACCCAGAAAAAAGTGTATGCGGCCCCGGCGTAAAAGTAGCCATTTTTTCTTTGATCCTGAACCGGGAGCCTCAGTTGGCTCCCCGTAACCCTTCTCTGCCTTGAACTGAATATGATGTATGAAAGTGCGGGCAAAACCAGAATAAGGGCCTCAATCAGGGCAAGCACCATGGCTGCTTGAAGATTATTCAATGTCTTGACCATGAAGTATATCCATGCGTCGAGAGTGAAATATCCCGGCCCCCCAATAATCAGGGGAGCTGCAAAACCTGCGAAAGAATAGGTAAATGCCAGAAGTGCAGCACCACTGGCCGCAAGAAGCGCATCCTTTCCCCAGACTGTCCTGAATCTTCTGACATCTGCAGCACCAAGGGTCATGGCGGCCTCATTGAGTGCTACATCACTTTGCTCAACCGCAGTCATGGTGAACAATGCAACGAGGGGTGCATTGAAGAATGTATTTACTGCGATTATTCCCGTAAAGCCTGAGGAAGCCGACTCCGTGAACGGTAGGATGTGTGCCATGGATGAGTTGGACCCGAATCCGGAAATGAAGGCGAAAACAACAAGTATTGATGGAAGAAAGAAGGGGATAATCACTATTGAATTGACCATGCGCTTGAACCTGAATGTATGCCTCCCAAGGAAAAGGCCAACCGGAAGTCCTGCAACGAAGGACAGCAAGGCACTGACAGCACCCTGAACAATTGAGTTCTGTATTGCTTTTCTTGTAAGTTGCGCCACAGGGGAACTTCCAGTGATCTGACTTGCAAAGTCAAAATTAGCATTGCTGTACAGGAGCTGTATGAACGGGTATACCACTACCGCGGCAATAAAAATGGATGGAGTGAAAAGCAGAAGCCATTTAAGGGTGTTTCTGCCCTTCGTAATCTTCACTGCAGATTCAGCCATTGTGTCTCCCAGGTCTGGATATTCGCTGCAATATCTGACGCTGTAACATAGTTGTTCAAGGGATATATGTTATTCTGGTTGGGGAGCACATCGAATGAGGGGGGCAGGGCAATGCTTGAATTTGCAGGGTACATCCACTCGTTAGTAGGTATTTCATTCTGCACAGTGGGACTGAGGAAATAATTCACAAACTCCTTGTCCAGGGTGAGGTTTGACGAACCGTTCACGATTCCGGTCCCGTATATTGTTCTCCAGCCGTATGCTGTGCCGTTGTGGTATGTTACGGATGATCCGGTTGAATTTCCATAGCCGAAGAAATTGTTGTACGCAGGGTCCGTAAGGTAACTCACAAGAAGATTTGTGTGGTTTCCGGTGTCGAAATAGCTGAAGGCCGTATCCCATGAGTCATAGATATGGCCCTGTGTGTATGGTTTTGTAGCGTTCCACCAGTCAGTCCAGTTGCTGTCGTGAAGCACATATTTGTAATACGCTATCTGCCACAGCAGGAAACCGAGGCCGGTGTCGTCAACCGTGGGATTTTCAAGAAGGAGGTTGGATGCAAGGGCACTGCCGGCAAGGTCACCGAATGATGGCATAAAGCTCCCATTCACCGCGGATGAAGTACTGTTGACAAAGGATTTATTGTAATCTATCCCCAGGTACGAATATTCGTAAGGGGTGATGTAACTGGCCGCAGACCCCATATCCTTCAGAAGCGACGAATTGATGTAACTGTCGGCCGGGGGCGTGTAGTTAACCAGAAGGCCCTGAGACGAGGCCACCACTCCATTCATGTTGGTGAGGCCGATCACAATATCCGCCCGGGGGTTGTTCTTTTCAGCCTGGAGCTGCTGCAGGATACCATTTCCTGGGGTCTTAACAACAATTTTCACATTGTGGGCTTTCTCAAAAGTCCCGAAAACAGCGTTGAACGCTTTTGTCTTGTTCGGGCCGTAAGCCATGAAAGAGCTGTATGTATAAACAGTCAGCGTCTTCTCTCCAGTTGGCTTGCTTATCAGGCTGTAGTAAACTGAAAAGCCAGCTATTACCACCACTACAGCTATTACGAGTGCAATTACCCGCTTCCTATAAGATCTGTACTTGCTTACTCTTGCCTTATCGTCTCTTGCAGGATCCATGTTTTCCTCCTGCCAGAGAAGTCTCTCCAGAACTGTGCTTCCCTTCGCCGGCATTGCCCGGATCAGGTTTAAGGGTCGGCAGCAAACATTTGCTGTCCTCTCAGCAGTTTCTTTTGGCTCCCCTAGCTGTACCTGTATTTTCAGTGAATATTAAACCTTACTGGATTTCCCTATCAGACGTTTAAAAAACTGTCTTGGTGGTTAAACGGCCCCCTCCATTTTAAGCCATATAGTATTTATGCCACCACCAGTTTTTTATCTGTAGCTCTAAGAATCCTGCAAAAACATGAACTTTCTTAGATCGCAAGGCTACCGCCAGCAGTAACTGGCGTTGATGCAAAGTGGACGAAACATCACTTCGACTTTCTGCAACAAACTGTGAACAAAAAGGAATGGAATGGCTGGTGAAAGAAATGATGGGAGCGGTAGAGATTGGGGCAGTCCTGGCCTGCCCGGTCTGTGGGAACGAAATAAATGGGGAAATGCAGTGCACATTCTGCAACAGGAAGTATTCATCCAGGGAGGGTGTCTACATTCTTATTGACAGTGAAACCTCCGGCATGGAATGGAAATGGGACAAGAGAATCATATCCCAGAAATACAGGCAAGAGGTAATGAAAGGATACCAGAGACTGATAAGCCCCGACATCAGGAAAGCGCACGAAAAATGGTGGAATATAACTTACCCAAAGATAGGGAATCTATCAGGAAATATAGTGGATCTCGCCACGGGCCTGGGGATGATGCTTGAACAGGTATTGAAAAGATCAAACAACTCTTCAGTGATTGCGACCGATATAGATCCGAACGTGCTTCTTTCCACTAAGAGGGACTTTGAAAAGAAGGGCATGAGAAAGGCATTTTACCTGGCAACCGACATAAAGCACATGGCCCTTAGGGAAGGTGTAGCGGATAACGTCACATCTTTTGCAGGTCTCAACAACATTACGGATACGGAACTTGTTGTTGCTGAACTCTACAGGATAATGAAGCCCGGGGGAAAGGCACTGCTGATGGCTTCGTTTTTCGAGGAAGACACACCTTCTGCAGAGCTTGCCGAAGATTACGGGTTCCTCGATGCCTACATCAAGGAGAAATTTTTTGACTTGATTGGCAGAACCGGCTTCCAACTTGTGGAGGACAGGGAGGCTTCCTCCGTGATCTGGAAGGAGAACGAGATGGATATTTTCCCCATAGATGGTGACAAGGTGTATTATCACACAATCGAAATCAAAAAATGAGTTGGAAACTAAAATACACCCAACTCAAACCTTTTAAATATGATTTCAGTTTTGCGCCATTATGGCAGATCATAAGACGGGATGGTCCCTTATCGACAATTCCAGTGAGGCCAAACTGAATGAAATTTCTAGAGGGTACATAAATTTCCTTAACAGCGTGAAAACGGAGTTCGAGGCAGTTGATTATTTCATAGAGCGCCTTGAGAGAAATGAATTTTCGAACATCGAGAATTCAGAGAAACTGAGGCCAGGCTCAAAGTTCTACTTAAACCACATGGGGAGGACTCTAGCTGCAGGGATAATAGGAAAGAAGGGAATAGACAACGGTCTTTTCGTCATTGCCTCACACATAGACTCACCCAGAATTGATCTGAAACCAAAGCCTGTGTATGAGGATGTTGAGACCAACACTGTCCTGCTTAAGACGCAGTATTATGGAGGGGTCAAGAAATATCAGTGGGTAAACAGGTCCCTGGCCCTTCATGGAAGGGTATACACCAAGGGCGGACGGGAAATCAAGCTCAGGATTGGTGAGGAGCCTGACGACCCTGTTTTTGTCATTCCCGACCTTCTCCCTCACATAGCAGACAAGGTCCAGGGGGAACGAAAACTGTTTGAGGGCATAAAGGGAGAGGAGATGAACGCCATATTCGGAAGCATTCCGGGCCAGACAAGAAAGGACCAGTTCAAGAATAACGTTCTCAAAATACTCAAGGACCGCTACGACATTGAGGAAGAGGACCTCGCTTCTGCGGACCTCTATCTCGTCCCTTCAGACAAGGCAAGGGAATCCGGCCTTGATGCATCGATGATCGGTGGATACGGCCATGACGATAAGGCATCATCATACGCCTGCTTCCACGCCTTCATGGATATTGAAAAACCCGATGACACTGTTCTTGTGCTATTTTATGATAAAGAAGAGATTGGAAGCATGGGGGCCACCGGTTCACAATCAAACCTTCTTGAATATCTGGTTACCCAGGTTATCCACAAGCTGAAAGGAAATGCTGACCATCTGGAGGTCCTGTCATTGCTGAGGAAAAGCAAGGTCATAAGCTCGGATGTCGATGCCGCGATGGACCCGAGCTTCAAGGATGCCCATGACACATACAATGCTGCCAAGCTTGGCGGAGGTATCGTCATAACCAAATATACCGGTTCTGGAGGCAAGTTCATGTCATCGGAGGCACCTGCTGAGTTCGTTGCCTACCTGAGGAACATATTCGAGAAGCATAAGGTAAAATATCAGTTCGGAACGCTGGGCAAGGTCGATGAAGGCGGTGGCGGGACTGTGGCGCAGGATTTTGCCAGGTATGGAATGAGCGTCATAGATGCTGGACCACCGGTCCTTGGAATGCACTCTCCCTTTGAACTTGTCAGCAAGGTTGACATGTGGAGTTCATATCATGCTTATCTTGCATTCATGATGCACTGACTTTGGAAGGCACCGGAGATAGGTATATCCATACCTGAATTCTTTATTCCTGCTGAATTATCCGCACCTATTATTTTTGGTTCTAAACTTATAATGCTTAAGTGTATTGAATCTGCATGGAAATAAAGGGTTTTTATGATTTGAGCGTAACTCTGGAGACATACATGCCAATCTGGCCAACAAATCCCCTGGTTGACGTGAAACCAATCGGCACAGTATCCCGCGACGGCTACAAAGTTGAGACCTATTATTCCGCAACGCACTCAGGAACTCACATAGACACTCCCTCACACATGCTCGAGGACGGCAAGACAATTGACCAGATTGGGATTGATGCCCTGGTCGGTGAAGGATACGTGATAAGGCCGGAAATAACAGGAACTGAAATCACGCTGGACTCCATCAGGAAAGTCTGGAAAGATGAATACAATGGAAAGATAATCCTCATAAACACGGGCTGGGACAAGAAGAGAGGCTACACCAGGGAGTTTCAATACGACTTCCCCGGCCTTTCAGTCGAGACGGTCGAGTTCTTTTCACAGAAAAAGCCAAGGATAATAGGGATTGACACACTGGGAATAGAGCCTTACGACCATGAGGATTTTGCTGTCCACAAGGCACTGCTTAAGCACAATATGGTATTCATCGAAGACCTTGCAAATCTTGACCAGCTGGTTGAGGGGAAGAGATACCTTGTAGCTGCGCTTCCTATTAAGATCAAGGGAGGAAGCGGAGCAATGGCAAGGGTCATAGCGATGGATGTCTACTGAACGGGCCTCATACCTCACCAACTTTTTTGAGTGCCGGGAGACTTATAGCCGAATTACAGCTCCCATTGGCACTGGAGGCCAGTTTGATTTTTATACCATGTACCGGATACGTATTATGGGAGAACAAACATGAAAGCTCTGGTTATTGGCGGAACAGGATTCATAGGCAGGAGGCTTGTGCATACCCTTCTTGGTGAAGGTGCAGATGTTACCTTAGCTTCAAGGGGGAAGACACCAAGCCCTTTTGGGGACAAGGTGAAGTCGATAGTCCTGGACAGGTTTGATGAAAGCAGCCTGAAATCAAAGGTGCCTCAGGGAGATTACTATGATGTCGTTTTCGATCAGGTGGGATTCGGACCTGATGATATGGCAGCGACAATTTCTGCACTCGACGGCAAAATTGGCCACTATGTTTACACTTCCAGCATGTCGGTTTATGAAACCCCGAAAATGGAAACCGTGGAATCAGATTTTGACCCAATGTCGTATGACATGAAGGAGGGTGGAATCGGCAGCCTCGGTTACAACGAGGGAAAGAGGAGCGCTGAGGCCTTTCTTTTCAGAAACTCACCAGTCCCGGCAGTTGCAGCAAGGTTCCCAATTGTTATCGGCCCTGACGACGTTACCGGAAGGGTGCAGTTTCACATCGGAAGGATCCTCGAAGGGAAGGAAATTGTGATACCGGACCCCTGCGGCAAGATGAATTACGTCTGGGTTGAAGATGCTGGAAGATTCCTGGCTTGGCTAGGATTGAACGGCAAGAGGGGATATTATAACGCTGCCTCCAGGGAAACAGCCGATGCAAACGAAATGGTAAGGATAATGGCGGATTCGATCAATAAAACTGCAGTTATTGCTAGAGAGGGCAGGAAAGAAAATATCAGCCCTTATCACACAGAAAAAGACAGGACAGTGTCGGTTGAGAAGGCAGAGAGTGAAGGTTTCGAATTCACCCCCATGGAGAAGTGGTTGCCGGATGTTGCCAAGAAGACAGTTGAATCAAAAGGGGAACAGCTGAATACAATGGACTATTTGCAGGACAAGCTATTCAGGTGATCCACGTCATTCGTCTCTTCTTTTTTTCTTCATATAGGTGTCAAACCATGAAAGTTTCCTTTTCAGCCTGTCCTTCATGTTCTCCGGAATCCCTCTCCTCGCGTGTTCGTGAGTATCTCCCGGATATCTTGCAAGCAAAGTATCGACACCGTTCATCCTGATTGCGTTGTACATCTGTTCGGATTGTTCTATCGGGCACCTGTAGTCATTTTCGCCATGGACGAACATTGTTGGGGTCCGGACATTCTTGGCCCTGGTCACGGGTGACAGTTCAAGAAGCCTCCTGATGCCATCTTCAGACCATGGGTCATCCACTGAAGATTCTATGGCATTGAACCAGAATCCAATATCACTTGTTCCGCACATGCTCATAAGATTGGAGACACACCTTTCAGAAATTGCGCATTTAAACCTATCAGTCTTCACAATTGCAGCATTAGTCATGTATCCGCCGTATGAACCTCCTGTGATGGCGAAGTTATCAGAAAGCCCCAATTCCTTCATAGATGCATCCACAAATCCGAGGAGGTCCTCAAAATCCTTCCCTCCCCAATCTCCAACGCAGCCTTCAGCGAAATCCTCACCGTACCCGTCACTCCCTCTGGGGTTGCCGTATAGCACATTATAGCCGTTATCTGCAAGGAAGTTGAACTCAATGCTGTATGCATACCCGTACGCAGTCTGTGGACCCCCATGGACTGCCAGAACTGTAGGATTCTCTTTGGAGGATTCTATCAGCCAGGCTTCCATGCCGTTGACTTCTATCCTCATGGGCTTTCTTCCCCTGAAATCAGGGTTCGGGTCGTACTCTCCCTTGAATACAAGCACAGACGGTCTCTCCGGTGAAGAATAGACATACGCAACCTTGCCGTCATTCACATGGAAGGCTCTTACCGAAATGTTTCCATCAGTTATTTTCAGAACTTCATTCCCGTCATATGCGTAGATGTGTGATTTACCCCCTTCCTGCCCTATTAGAAAATACTTTCCGTTATCAAGCAGAAGTGAATTTGAACCCGGCACAAAAAGGTCCGAGTTGACAGTGTTGCCCGCGTTCTTTCCAATGCCAATGGTTCTTTCAGTCCCTGGAAAAACCAGTGAAGAGGGTGTCCACGGGCTAATCCCATTTCTATGGCCAATGTATGCGATCTCACCATCAAGGTTGACAGAAACCAGTGGAGCTTCTCCAGAACCTGATGTCAACCTTCTGTAGGAGCTATCTGCCACATTGAGTTCATAAATATCCTGAAGGCCGCGATCATCATCTTCAATCGTGGCGCTGAAAATGACTACTTTTCCATTCGAGTCAAAATCAACAACATCGAAGTCGCCCGATACAAGATTTCTGGGGGAGTCTTCCAATGCGACGAGCCTGACTCTTGTCCTCAGGTACCCTTTGGTATCAAACCTGTACTTCAGCCTGTCAGTTATGAAGGGCTCCTCTTCGTTTGAAGAATCCTGGGTCATAACAATTGGCGTGTTTTTGTGATACAGATATTTTTGGATGGACTCGTTGGAAAATATCTCCCTCGGCTCCTTGAATTCTTCCTGGAGCATCAGGGATTCCTTCTTCTTTGTATACGACACGTAATGGAATTTTCCATTGAAGAAAGAAGGCATCTTCTCGTGGCCCCCGAAGGTCACTCTGTCAACCTTCTCACCATTAAATCTGTAGATGGAGGATCTGTACTCTCCATCCTCTATCCAGTTCAATGTAAAATATGCAAAGTTCCCGGAAACATAAGGGTCTGAAACGACTTCCAACCTATAGGATTCTTCAGGGCTCTTCATGTTTACAGGAAATGGATGTCCTGATAAAAAGAATTTGCAGAGGAAATCATTTCTTGCCGAATTTTCTTATGCATTCGAGGGCAAGGCATTCCATTGGATCGATCAGCCTGGAATTCAGGTCATCCTCTGAAACAACTAGCGGAACTTCGGTGCATCCGGCAAGTATGTGATCAACTCCCTCTGACTCAAGAAGGTCTATCTGCTCCATGAATATTCTTTTTGCATCTTTGAGGTCGCCTGATTTTACCAGATATATTGCCTTCATTATTTCGTCCTGGTCTTTGCCGTACTTCACAACAACACCCCTTTCCGCGAGCTTGCTGGCGTAAAGCCCTGAGAGTTTGACCGGGGTCGTCGAAATAATTCCTACACTGGCACCATCGGGTATACAGTCTGCAGTTATTCCCGGCATATTGAGGAATTCGACTGCTGTTGACTCCACCAGGGAATCAAACCAGATGTGCGCTGTGTTGCAGGGCATAGCTATCATGTCTACTCCCGCATTTTCAAGAACCCTGGCACTCCTTATCAGTTCCGGTACAGGTGATTCTCCACCCCTAAGGTAAGCCTCATTCCTGTCAGGAATCATGCAGTTATTGTACGTTATAGTCGGTATCTGTTCCTGGTCAGTCTCCGCATTGGTCAGCTTCAGCAGTTTGTCAAGAAAATCGAGCGTTGCTGCGGGCCCCATGCCTCCAAGCACACCGAGAAGTCCTGGAAAATCGTTTTCATTCCTGTTGCTCTTCATCGTCCCACTCTAAATCCGATTGAATTAGTTAACTACAAATCAGACTCGATAAAGTAATCCAAAATAATATTTCAATATACTGCCGTCCGGATTTCAGGATTTGCGTTTCATTGGGCGGGAACAAGAAGGCATGGGGGAAGCCCACACCAGTTCTTGACATGAAAAGGACTTGCAGGCTAAAACTGATCCACTCTGATCCCTGCCAATAAATCATAAGGTTTATCTAAAATGCCAACTTAGCGGTGACCATCGTAATATGAGCAAGAATAGCTATTTCACCGACTATGGGCGAAAAGTGATGACAAATTTAGTAATTCGATATAGTGAATTAAATATATGGTTATAACTAAATTTATATACTTGAACTGAGATGTGAGGAATGTTATGTTGAGAAGACTCCCGGCAAAATCGGAGCCCATGGAGAATGTGTTTGCCAGGCTTGAAGAATACACTAAAGATGACATAAAGGTGAAGGGTGGAAGACTGTTCACATACCTTTACGATTCAGGGCTGGAAGAACTGGCGAGAATCAATGATATCTATGTGAAGTTTCTTAACAGAAACGCTATGGATTATCACGCTTTCCCAAGCACATTAAGGCTTGAGAACGAAGTAGTTGCTATGATTGGCTCGCTCCTCAACGGCGACGAGAAGGTCACAGGCAACTTTACCACTGGTGGGACAGAAAGCATATTGATAGCCGTCAAAGCTGCACGCGACCAGTTCCTTGAAAAAAGGGGAAGCGGTGCACCGACCCCTGAAATTGTCATACCTGTAACTGCCCATCCTGCCTTCAGAAAAGCTGCTGAATATCTGAGAATGAAGCCTGTTCTTATACCGGTTAGCAGCCAGAGTTACCTCGTAGAGCCTGAAACAATCAGGAACGCAATCAGCGATAAGACTGCGATTGTGATCTCATCCGCCCCTAATTTCCCGTACGGTGGAATCGACCCGATCGAAAAGATTGCTGAAATCGCTTCAGAGAACAAGGTATGGCTGCACGTTGACGCATGTGTAGGGGGCCTTATCCTGCCTTTCCTCGATAAGATAGGCGTTCCTGTCAAGAAGTGGGATTTTTCAGTCCCAGGCGTATCCAGCATTTCAGTTGACCTCCATAAGTACGGGTACACCCCTAAGGGATCTTCAGTGATTCTCTACAGAAACAAGGATCTGAGGAAATACCAGCTTTATGTTAACGCAGACTGGCCCGGATACCCGATGTCAAATATAGGGGTTCAGTCAACTAAGTCATCAGCCCCACTTGCGGCGTCATGGGCAGTGCTGAACTATCTTGGCGAAGAGGGTTATCTTAATCTGGCAAGAAGGACAGTAAGCGCAAAGGAACAGATAGTGAAGGGCATAACGTCCCTGGGATACAGGATCGTGGGAGAGGCTGAAACAACAATATTCGCATTCACCAGCGATTCTATTGACATATTTGAGGTAGGCGCCAAACTCAAGGAAAAAGGATGGTTCCTCCAGGTGCAGCCGGGCTCATCCGAAATGGGAATGCCCCCAAGCCTCCATCTCAACTCGTCTCCGGTTCATGACAAGGTTGCACCTGACTTTATCGAGGATCTAAGCGAAATCACTGAATCCCTGAAAAGCAGGCATCCAAGAACACTGGATCAGATAATGAAGGAGGTTGGCGCAGGAAATGGCAAGATAGACGGACCAAAACTGATCGAGGTTCTGACTTCGGAGGACAGCCCATTGAATAAGAATAAGAACCTCCTTTACGAGCTCATAAGGTATCTCCCGTCAGAAATCGTCGAAAAAGCATTTCTTGAAATGGTGAACAGCGACTTCTCATCATCTGTTGAATAAGGTGACCTGAATGGCCCGGGCTGGTTGTGATGCCGTTCGAACCATCGGCCATTATTTCCGTTGAATAATTTACAAACCTTGTAACATCCCCATGGAAACACCATGTCCGGTTGCAGAGCGCCTTCTCTGAAAAATGCCGTTTCATGGCAGCCCGGGCTCGTTATATTTTCTTGATCCGGGGAGCAACAGCTGACCTTCAAGACCGTCCTGAAGGTCTCGCATCTACTTACTGCTCACTTCTCCTGTAATGGGGCCAACTTTCCTGAACCTCAACGTATCTAAATGCAAGAGCCTTTGAATGGGTTTTAACAGCTGGAAAAGGGAGAAACTCTACACCCTCATAGATGCCTTTGATATATTGCAGATCAACCCCACTACCATTAGGAAATGGGACAGAGAGGGAATGATGCCCGATAGCAAAAAGATGAGAACGTACCTCAACAGGTCTGGAAGATATCGAGATATGAAACATATGGCCAGGACTACGACAGGGACAGGCCCGCCTCACTGGCGATCTACCTCAGTGGCCCTGGCCTTTGCGGAGACCCGTTCGTCGTGAGTGAGGAAGCCTCTGTGCTGCCAATGATGGGTGAATACCTGTACATCAGAAGCATGCCTAATGCTTCTGGGGCGGGTTCGATTGGGGCGGCACACGTTCCGAAAATCCATGCATAAGACTGCATAAGGTTTTGAGAACGGATACTGGCTTCTGTCAAGCACGCCCAATGCCAAAAGAAGACTTGGTTTCCGGATGGTTATTTGATGGCATGGATTATCTTTTGCGGCTCCTGGACTCCGTATAGCCTCTTCCGAGGTTGAACACATTGTATGCTACCCACAGTATAAGAATGACCGATCCAAGAACAAGGTAAACAGAAATTCCGTCAAGGAGTGTTGATCCATAAGTTCCCGGTCCCAGGGACGCAACGAAGTTCAACAGATATATTGCCAGGACCAGGCCGATCACTGAAAATGCAATCCTTTCAACCATCGAAAGCAATTTTTCATAATACTCATCCATATTCATCTACCCTATACGATTTCAATCGATAGACATTCAAAAACAGTTACGCTTAACCTTTCGGAGTTGCAGGGCCATTTACGTCCCACCCAAAAGGTCTCTCATAGGCTTCTATGGGAGGATAGACCGGCCTCTATTGACGATCAGCATTCCTAACACAGCATTATAACTGAAACAGGGAAGAATGCCGAAATTTCTTATGTAACTATTACGGGCAAAGAATTATTTATACTATTTCTTCTAGACTGCACGTGTCAGTTATACCTGTCATAATCCCGATTTCTATCCTGGTTCTATGCATCGTGGCCTTCATTGCCTTAAGAAGAACATTTGATGGATATTTCGCGAAACTTGAAGACAGGACGAGCCTGCTTCAGAGGGTCCTGTACCTTGTAATGACCAAGGATATCGTTTCCTTTTTTGCCAGCCCTGAGGCAAACAGAATTGTAGACATACTCTTTGACGAGGGGCAGAAAGGCAGGGAAGATATCGAGGACAAACTCCTGGAGTCAGTTCAGTCAGCTGGACCGGAAATCGAGAAACTGTACAGTTCTCTGAAGAGGGCATATTCACCATCTGCGTTCATCTACAAGGCAAGATCTGTATCCTTCCTGTTGAGATTGAACATCCTGTTCTATGGGGTAGCGGTTTCTGTTTCTGAGCTCGTGGAGCTATTCTTCCTGTACATCAAGGACGACTATACAGTCACATTCATGAACGGAATAGTGTTTGGTGGAACTCTCATATTTGCAGTGGCACTGGCAACTATGGCAATATACATATTCCACGAATCCAGGAAGATTGATAAGCACATGGAGAGGTTGAGCGACCCTTCGCTCGTGGATACCACTTTTCAGAGCCAGAGCTGAAATGAAACCATTCAGCATTAAGCGTTCTCTTTTATATCCGATTCGGGAATCACCTCCTGGTATTTCCATGCGTTCAAGGATGGCTCAATACAAGGAAGTGTGATGGATAAACATGACGGCTATAAATCTGGATGCACAGGCCATAACTCAGTTTTCTACAGCTTTGATAATGATACTGAGCATCGTTTTGAGCGTTTTTCTGACGAGCAGTTACCTGTCCAGGAGAAGTGCCAATTATGCTTCATGGAGTATAGGTCTCTGGCTGTTCACTTTTGGCGTCCTTGAAGAGTTCATTTTCTCAGTAGGCATCTATTCACAGATACTCATAAAATCCTACCTTGCGATTGTGGCCCTGCTTGTGCAGTTCCTTGCGATTGGCTCACTTCAGCTATCTGGATCTCAGAAGCCACTGAAAGCCTATTATGCATATTCTATAGCGGCAACAATCCTCCTTCTTGCAACACTGGCAGTGTCAGATGTTGGAAACATCATATCTAACTACGTAGTGTTTGGAGCCCTACCTCTGCTTGTGATATTATCATCATCTCTGATCACCTTCCCAGCAGCCGTGATAATCCTGTATGTTGCAATCGTAAGTTACAGGAGAACTCACAACAGAAAAATGCTGAGCATAATCGCCGGAGTCATAATCGTTAGTGTAGCAGGGACGCTCTATATCGCCAAATTTCCTGCATTTCTCTACTATGCAGAGTTTGTAGGAATACTCCTTCTGTGGGCGGGCTTCTTTAATCCGGGTTCAGCAAGGATAAATCTGCTGAAGGCAGGATCCTGATCTCCGGAAAAAGTTACTGGTGAGCCCTGGCCTCCGTTTCCTGCAATGGATTTGAGGCTCCCGACTGGCTGCCCATGGTAAGCGACCAGCTTCCGATATACACGCTCCAGCCTCCAAGAAGAACGGCTTCAACCATCTCCGGAATGGCCAGTCCTATGCTTGCATTGCCGATAAACCCGAAAGCAACCGCGACACCGATTATTATGGTAACCAGGGAAGCTGCTGACAATGCATAACCGGTTCTAGACTGGATAGGATGCTCTCTCCCGATTTCCCTGCTGAACATTATTATCGCGAGCGGGAAGAGGATGAAATATACGAGGGCAAATACGAGATGGAATGGGTGATAGGTCTCCACAAAAATTCCAACCATGGAAAGGCTCAACCCACTTATGATGAGGGAAACAACAGTCAACTTCTTCAAACCATAGAAGTTCATCAGTCCCAGTGCGAATAAGAAATTCATTACACCTTCGAAAATGAGCGAGTAATTAAACAGATAGGAGTACCGGTTCACTCCAAGATCACTCAGAGCATTCTGGGTCCAGCTGAACCATGGGGAAATGAATGTGTCTGTCACAGTTAGTATAATCGTAACCAATGGGCCAATTATTCCGGCTACAAAGAACGCCTTGCTAAATTTCAATACAGATCCAGAAACTATACGGTTCAACCTGAATAAATCTATTGCGGTTCACATACTATAACCCATTGCGACAATTTTTTCAATACCTACAATATGTACTACAAAGCCGTTTGGTGAATAATTGTGTCCAGTGTATCTAGACTTACTAAGCTAACGGGGGTGAATATCACCCTGGATTCGCCTATCGATATCAGGTATGCGGAAGAAATAGCATCTCTGGCAAACGATATAGAAATAAGGGATAAAATTGGTGCCCATAGCTTCCCTCACCCTTATGGTGTCGAGAATGCAGTGGAATTCATAGAGAGGAACAGGGATACGGGATCAGTTCCCTTTGCCGTGGACTTCCTCATTCTTTACAAGAACAGGGCAGCTGGTATTGTCGGGCTTAGTGACATAAATTTTCTTGACAGAAAGGCGCATATCGGCTACTGGGTGGGACGCCAGTTCAGAGGCAAAGGGATAGCTACGGAGGCTGTCGGCCTTGCATGCAACTATGCCTTCGGGGAGCTCAAACTGAGAAGGCTTCAGACAAAGGTTCTTGAAGGAAATCTTGCATCCATGAGGGTCCTAATCAACAATGGGTTTGAAGTTGAAGGAATAGAGCAGGACGCCTTCTTCAGCAATGACAAATACACCTCATTTATTCTTTTTTCACGAATCGAGAGGATACCTGCTCCGATGCGGTAAAAATGCCTGTAGTGCAGCCTTGATGCATAGACATGAAAATATTCAGCTCAGCAGGGGAATTGCAAGCACTACCACTATGGCTATGGCAATTGTGCCTATTATCAGATATATGAAATGTTTTACAGGAAACTCATCATCTTTGTCGACTTCTTTTCCGGCAGGCATTATGCTACATGATTTTTTTGTACTATTTGGCTCTATTTATGATTCCAAGGTCTGATAATCCACGGGATGCCTGAACGCTAATGCAGGGGGCCTGCACCTCATGTCTATCAATGACTGCACTCGAATTCTATAGGCACCTTGCACTGTTTCCCTGAAGACAACAGTTGAAAACTCCATTGAGGATCTGTTTTTATGCTGGCTCTAATTCAAAGGGAAATACCTTCGTATGAGCTGCCTGAAAATATGTTGAGAAAGGCATGCTATCTTTTTGACCTTCATTGGGAATGCTGTAACTTTCCCAGGCTGTGGTAGAAAGTTTCAGAGGCCGATATGGCTTCCCATCCAGATATCTGAGACTTTTCCAGCACTTTTCTCTGCTTCTGCCCTGGCACTCTTAAGTTCTTCAATGCTGACTCCATCCGGCACGATCCCAGAACCATCCCTTATCACGGCTATTCCCCTTTTCTCGAGAATTTTCAGTTTTCCGCTGTCAAAGAGAGGTTTTTTGAGCTCCCTTTTATCCTTAGTCTCTACATTGAAAATCACATTTCTCATTATCCTGCTGAAAATGAAATCCTCATATTCCCGGGTACCCTGAAATTTCAGGAAAGATGCACTTATCTTCTCCCCGAGTTCCGGTAGCATATCAGGCACAGCACCTTCAGGGCTGGAATTGAAGAATAGGGAGTCAGGCTCCAGAAATTTTCCCTTGTCATGTTTTCCATAAAGGAAAATGGCATTGCCCTGATTTGATGGCTGAAGGTTTCTCCATGTCTGAACAACATCTACCATCTTGCTGCCCTCAACCATTTCCATCATTACACGCGGCACAAAATCGTCGGGTAGAAAGAGCTCATTCTTAATTGAAAAAATGCCGTCCCTGATGTTCACCAGCATGGTACCGTTCCCGGATTGTTCCCTGATCTTATGGTAAAGGTACCATTTGAACGCATCCTCCACAGTGATGCTTTTGGACTTGCTCCGTTCAGGAACTCCTCTCTTCAGCTTTTCAGGGAATGCGTCGGAAATAAGTTTCACTACAGTGAGGCCATCCCCGGTTTCTTCCACCTTAAAAAAGTCTCGATACTTTTCAAGTACGTTTACTACTTCGGTGGAATCCCCAGCCCCTGTGTTCAGGGCTACCTGTTCTATATCCCATGGTGTTACTGCAAACAGATCATTTTCCAGATCATACCCTTCAATGTGAGAAAGGAGCTTTTGCTCATAGTAAAGCTCCCTGATATCTGCCGTTCTTTCGAGGTATGTCAAAACATCGTCCTCAAGTTGTGCGATAGCCATATTTTTCTTCATATGTCCAAGTATAAATAAAGTAATGTAGCTGCATACATAACTACAAACACTGGAAAATACAGAGTTTTCTCAAAGCAATGCCCGTGAAACGAAATTTATCATTGGTTTGCGAACCTACGTTATCATTAAATATTAATTTTCATTGGTATACGTAGCCACGATGGTATATCATGTGAGAGTCTGCTTATGTCAGGTGACAGGTTTAATTATTATCTGAAGCTCATTCTGAATTCCTCTCTGGAGGAATATTCTGCAGTTTCGGAACAGATAGAGAATGACTTATCAATTACAGAAGGGGAGGCAGAGGAACTGGAGAGACTGATCCAGAAATACATGGGCGTGTACAAGCGCTTCAACATAAAAGTGATAAATGCTTCAACCGGAAAAGAAGAGGCTCCGCCACAGACAATAATAGACAACTTTGGCAATAACGCAAATTTTGTCGGAACTGAAAAAATGTACGGGGTGGAATGGAAGGTATACACTCCAAAGGCAAACTTCCAGAACTTCAATGTAAAGAGGTGGTATTACAACGAGGACATTTCTTCTACTCTCAATGAGGTACTGATTGACATTGTTCCAGGGAGATACAGAAATTATTTCGACGTCCCCCCATGGGTGCTTGGAACTGTCTATGCACCAGAAACTGTCTATGTTCCACTTACAGACCTCATAAACACAGCTATTTCAAAAGGGATCATACCGGATTGGGAATACCTCGTAGCAAAGGGGATACCAAGGGAATTCGTAAACGTGTTACGCGCTACAAACCTTGGCTCAAAAATGGGATGATCAATCTCCCACCCATTCACTAATTTAATTAACAGTTGAATTCTTATCAAGACCATGGGCTACGATGGAATAATAACACCGATCTTGACTCCATTCAAAAAAGATGGCAATATTGATTATGATGCCACTTCAGAGTTGCTCGACTTTTTGAAGGCTACCGGGGTATCTGGTGCATTTCCTTTGGGGTCAACAGGTCTATTCCCATGGCTTAGCACAGCTGAAAAGAAGGATTTCATATCCCACATAGTTGAACACTCTGGAAAAATGAAGGTAATAGCTGGTGTGGGCTCTTCAAACGTCAACGAATCAGTGGAACTCAGCCAGCATGCAAAGGATTCAGGAGCGGACGCTTCAGTCCTGATGCCTACATATTATATCATGCCTTCCCAGAAATGGATACTTAAACAATTCAGGGATGTTCTGGGAACGAACGATATGCCATTTTTTATTTACAATATTCCCCAATTGGCAGGAGCCTGGATAGAAAACGAGACCATGAATGAACTGAAGAATGGGTACTCGAACATAGTTGGAGCTAAGGAAAGTTCGGGGGACATGCGCTATTTCTCAAGGCTTGTGGACATGAGGGACAATAATTTTGACGTGTTTCAGGGTCAGGACGATCTGCTGCTTGCTTCCATGAGCCTTGGGGCCAGTGGAGGCGTATGCGGGTTGTCCAACTTCTCGGCTTCGGTTACAGGCTTGCTGTCCCACTATGTTTCAGGGGACAAGAATGCAGCGCTTGAGATACAGATGAAAATTATAAACCCGCTGATCAAGGCCATAAACATTCCCCAGTTCCCCACGGGATACTATTATGCATTCTACAAAAAATTCGGCATAGATGGGGGGTACCGGTCGCCTATGGTGCCCCCATCGGATCATGAGATGAAGCTGATTGATAGTGAACTGGAAAGGGCAGAGCGCCTGCTCCAAAGGTATAAATAGGCTTTTGCGCTTTACACTCACCTAGTGAAGGAGGAAATAGAATGGAAAAAGGATCATTCGTTAAATTCGAAACTCCCGAGTCTCTTGAGAAGAAAATACTTGATCTCGCTGAGAACTCATATAGGAGTGGAAAGATTAAGAAAGGAACCAACGAGGTTATAAAATCTGTAGAGCGAGGAGAAAGTAAATTTGTGATAATATCAGAGGACGTAAGTCCGCCTGAGGTTGTCTACTACCTGCCCATGCTCTGTGATGAGAGAAAGATACCCTACGGGTATGTGAAGAACAAGGCAGATCTTGGCGCAAAGGTTGGAATCGCTTCAGCCGCATCCATATCAGTTGTTGATTATGGAAAGAGCGACGAGGCTTACAAATCAATTGTAGCTGAGCTTACTGAGATAAGGAAGTAGGTGAACTGAAATGGCAGAAGACGCTACCCCTGCGGAAGTACTTGAGCTTATGGGAAAAACCGGCATGACCGGGGAAGCCACGACAGTAAAGGTAAGGGTACTTTCGGGCAGAGATCAGGGTAGGATCATTGCGAGAAATGTCCTCGGCCCCGTAAAGGTCGGAGATATCCTGATGCTCAGAGAAACAGCGCGTGAAGCCAAGAAACTCTCTATAAGGTGATAAAAGTGGTGGGAAGAGTCTGTACATTCTGTGGAACACAGATAGAACCAGGGACTGGAATGATCCACGTCAGGAAGGACGGCATGCCTCTCCATTTCTGCAGCAGAAAATGCAGGGTTAACATGCTCAAACTTAAGAGAGTTTCGAGGAAGACCAGGTGGACCAACGAATACCATAGCATAAAGGAGACTAGGAAACAGTCTTCCAAATCCTAATTTTTTTTGGGTGTTGTCAATGACTACGGAGAAAACATTAATACTTATAAAACCAGACGGAGTCAAAAGAAGGTTAACAGGCAGAATTTTGCAGCGCTTTGAGGACAAGGGAATGAAGGTAGTTGCAGCAAAGATGCTGACACTATCAAAGGACCAGGCAGAGAAACACTATTCAGTCCACAAAGGCAAACCTTTTTTCGCCGGACTTGTGGAATACATTTGCTCGGGCCCGATTTTTGCCTTTGTTTTCGAGGGCAAAGACGCAATATCGGTTTCCAGGAAGTTATGTGGCGCAACAGATGGCTCCAAAGCTGAACCAGGCACTATAAGGGGCGATTTTTCAGCAGGTATTGAAAAGAACATAATACACGCATCAGATGCTCAGGAATCTTTCGACCATGAGTGCCCGATATTCTTTGAAAAGAATGAAATCCATGAGTTCGTCTACGGAGATGAAGCTTTAATCCTCTGAAGAGGTGAGTATGTATAATAATTCACTCAGACAGCCCATTGTGTGCGTCCTTGGTCACGTGGACCATGGTAAGACAACCATCCTTGATGCAATAAGGGGAACCTATGTTGCCAAGAAAGAGGTTGGCGGCATTACCCAGAGAATAGGCGCCACCAATGTTGATGTGAAGTCGATCGAAAAGGACATCAAGAAGCTGTTGGGTGGAAAATCACTCCGAATTCCAGGCCTCTTGTTTATCGATACTCCGGGTCACGTTGCCTTCGCCAATATGAGAGCTAGGGGTGGGGCACTGGCTGATATAGCAATTCTTGTAGTGGATATAAACGAAGGACTGATGCCCCAGACTGTAGAGTCGATAAATATTCTCAAGAAATTCAAGACTCCATTCATCATTGTAGCCAATAAAATTGACCTTGTACCCCTTGTAAGAGAGGCAAACGATGTGACTTTCAAGGAATTTGAAAAGGAGCAGAGGCCAGAATATATTGAAGAACTCGACAAACGCCTGTACAATCTCGTTAACAATCTTTACTCCCATGGCCTTCAAAGTGACCGGTATGACAGAGTGCGGGATTTCACAAAAACAGTTGCGATAATACCTGCCAGCGGAAAAATGAGAGTTGGCATTCAGGACACACTCGTCACGCTTTCCGGGCTTGCCCAGAGGTTTCTGGAGAAAAACATCACCTTCTCCGAATCTGAAGGGAGGGGAACCGTCATAGAAGTGAAAAGGGAAGAATCCCTGGGCACAACGTTGGATACTGTTCTTTACCAGGGAAAACTGAAGAAGGGGGATTCTATCGCCATAAACACCAATGAAGGCCCAAAAGTAACCAGGATCAAAGCCATGCTCGTAAATCCCGGAACGCGTGGATCATCACTGCAGGAGAAAAATCTGATCGTTGCTGCATCGGGTGTGAGAATACTGATCACCGACCGTTTTGATGTCATCCCCGGCTCCCCTATCATAGTAGTAGGAGAAGACCCAAGCGATGCGTTTGTAGAAATACTCAAGGAATCTCAGCCCGACATTGAGCTGTCTCCAAATGGAGTGACGATCAAAGCAGAAGCACTCGGCTCACTGGAAGCGCTTTCATTTGAACTGAACCAGCATGGTATTCCTATCAGGTCGGCCCAGATTGGAGATATCACCAAAAGAGACATTGTGGATGCAGAAACACTTAACGAGCCGCTTGACAGGATTATACTCGGATTCAACGTTTCATTCCACCAGGAAGCCAGGGAGGAATCGATGGCAACCGATGTTGGCGTGATGGTTGGAAACGTAATCTACTCTCTCGTTGACGACACCGAGAAGTGGCTAAAGTACAAGAAGAGGGAGATAGAAGAGGCAAGAAAGAGTAAGATGCCGATCCCATCAAAGATCACGATTATTCCGGACTATATTTTCAGGACTACGAAGCCTGTCATAGTGGGCGTCAAGATTCACACTGGGGAGATAAAGGTAGGGGACAGGCTTATCAAAGCCGACGGAAGGTCGGCTGGAACCATCAAGAGCATAAGGGATAACGAAGTCAACAAGCGTTCCGCCTCAGCACCAGCAGAAGTGGCAATCTCGATCGAGGGGGTTACGCTTAATCGCCATATTTTTCCCAGCGAAGCGTTGTATGTTGACATCTCTGAAGATGTTGTGAAGAAGCTTCGCGAGCATGAAATGGACTCCGGAACCATGGAAACTCTTGAGGAAATTATTAAAATCAAGAGGAAGGAAAATATATTCTGGGGAACAAAGGTCTGAATAGATCTATTTTGAAATTCCGCTCAAATGACTGGCATCCTGGACCTTACCTGTTTAAAATTTCATAAGTATTTGCAGGGCAAACAAACAAAATAAAAAGAAAATAATATGTTGGTTTTGTCAAATTTTATGGTGTTATTGCTTCGGCTGCTTTTGCTATGGGCACATTCTCATCGAGCTTTTCTCCTCTGGTAATCCTTTTGCAATCGATACTGGTCGGTTTAAGCTCATTGAGAACGTATTCGAGCGCTGAATCAGCAGTCTTTGGGTCCCCACAGGTGTATATGTCAAGTGTCACCAGTCCATGCTCGGGCCATGTGTGAAACGAGAGATGGGACTCGGCAAGCAGAACAATGCCACTCGCACCACGGGGCTGAAACTGGTAATAATCCGATGAGATTTTTGTCAATCCACCGAACTTAACAGCGCCTTCCATGATGGGGTAGAGCCTGCTAGCCTCGGATATTACTTCCGAATCTACACCATAGAGATCTGCAATGATATGAACGCCCACGGCCACCTTCATCGTCCTCCATCTTATTCACCTCTGTTGGTAATCCACTTAATAAATATGTTGTATTTAAATATTTATAAAATCTCTCAAATTTCATTTTTATTTTTATTACAAAATATAACGCAATAAGACATACGGTACAAATTAAATATTGATTAAATATATATTCAAAATTATATTATACAATATCATCAAATGGTTATTATCCTAACCGAAACTTCCTCATTTCTGTTCTCTAGGGCTTTGAGCTCCTCGAGTATAAGCCTGAATCTCCGGTTACTTACTATCACCGTTGCAGACATACCTCTGCTTGCAGCTTCGAAGCTTGCCTCAAGTGGGGCATATTTGATCGGGTTATCTATTCCAACTTCGCGCGAGACATATAGTGCTTCCTCGCCTATTACTGCGAACAGGTCAGCCTTATCCCCCTGGATCTGGTCTTTGACCCTAAGGAGGACACTTTCCGCTTCCATGTACAGCTGTTCAACATCAGGCAGGATTACGATCGTGACACCTTTCACCTCAAGGTCGATAATTCCTTCAACACTGGTAACACCCACAATCCCACCCTCTTTGCTGTCGGAGATGCTTACTCCTCTTGATTCCGACACTTTCTCTCCGTAGGCAGAGAGGTAGCCGTCTTCCATTTTGAGATACACGGTGTCCCCCTTTGTGATTGTGCCCCTGCTGATTGCCTCCCAGGTTATTACCCTGTCAAGCTTGAAAATGTTCTCGGAGACAAAGCTCCTCATGTTGTTGAGCCCGGAGTACAGGTATTCAAACCCTTTCTGGGAAATAGAGTTGTCATCATTGACCAATCCTCTGTTCTTGAGAATCTTAAGGTGATACTGCACACCCTGGAGAGTGATGTCAATATTCCTTGATATGTCTGAAGGCCTGCTCACTCCATCGAAGATATTGAGCATTATCATGAGCTGTGTTATTTCAGCCTGACCCGGAACCATAATTGCACTGCCTTCTTTCATGTTCATAATGTAATAGAATTTATCATATTCCATTGGAAGCTTCCGGGGAGGGGCAATCGGCGCAAATAAGTCAGGCCTTCCCTTCAAATGCAGAAAAAAGGTTATAGAAGGATCTGCCATCGTTGGAGGAATCTTCGTGCTCCTTGTACCCGTTAAGTTTTACCAGGTTTGATTCCCTGTCTATCTTCCCGATGTCAGCTACATCTATCCCATTACCTATGAGTGCCTTTGAAAAGTCTTCGGCTACCTCCTCTGGCAATGTCAGGAGTAGTGCACCCATTGAACTGGTCCTATAGGGGTCAAGCTCGAAAAGTTCGCATATCTCCTTCACCTCGTCATAGACCGGGATCTGGTCAAAATCAACCTCCACGCCGAATCCCCCTGCCCTTGAGTACTCCTCAAGTGCACCAAGGACACCTCTATCCCTTACGGCTTTCATGGAAGTTACCCCATTCTTTCCAAGCCCGAATTTCAAGGCTTCCTGCTCCTCCTGCAGCGATGAGGTTTTGAAGAAAAGCTTCTGCGCCATCTTCTGGTTATACTCCCCTATCTTCTCTTCTATGAATTCGGGGAAAAGGTGTGATAGCAGTGTTGTAGCTTCAAGGCCTGATGTCTTTGTCATAAGTATCCGGTCTCCACCAACCGCTCCCCGGGGAGTGACGTGAAACGCCTTCATGGAAGTGCCCATTATTGTGGTCCCTCCTACAAATGGTTCTTTTGTTTCCTCACTTACTGAAACATTTCTCCCGGTGATGGCTACCTGAAATTTCTTGGATTCCATGTTAAGGCTGTTCCAAAAATGTGACAGTGCATCTTCCTCAATTCCTGAAGGCATATGTACACTCACTCCAAGGTATTCAGGCATAACTCCGGATGAACCAAGTTTGTCAGCGGATTTGTGGAAAGTCAGATACGCGGATTTATCGGGTGGAAGCTTACTTATGTAAATTGCATCGTCAGACGCCATGCCCATGATCTTTTCATCAGTAATCTGGATCAGGCTGTAATCATATCGCATTCCTGGGTTGGCAATGATTTCATTCCTTTTCTGCCCAAGCTTTGGGTCCAGTTTTTCTTCAGTAAATTTGTCGCTGATCTCTCTAACCGCATTCATTGTATCTTCCTCCGGGTTGGCTTCATCCGCAATTGCAGGATGGTCTCATCTCACACATATAACATAATGTAAAAACATTTGCAGAAGTTCCGAATTCCATGTTATCTCCCGTGGTGCTGGTTTAATTGGATGGCATAATAGCAGTGGTAGGTCAGACTCAATATCATGACATGCTTGAGGTACAGCGCATTCTGAACCAGGCACGGAACAAGCTCGTTATCCCGGATCTGGTAATATTCAATGAGCACCCCCCTGTTTATACTGTGGGCCTCCACAAGAACCCTGGCGAAATTGTTGATCAGTCAATCGTTCCTGTGCAGATAGAGCGCGGAGGCTCAATCACCTATCACGGCCCAGGGCAGATGGTTGTTTATTTTATCCTCAACCTCATGGAGAGAAAAACAAACATAAAGGCCGTAATCCAGTCTGTCCAGGCAGCAATCTCAGAGCTGCTCGATGAATACGGCATCAAAGGTGAAGGAAGGCTCGGCAAGGAGACTGGTGTCTGGACTTCGGGAAGAAAAATCTGCTCAATAGGGTTTGCCATAAAGGAATCCTCCACCCTCCATGGGATCGCACTCAACGTTTCCACAGATCTAAAAGCTTTTGACCGCATTCATCCTTGCGGATTTTCATCATCTGTAATGACCAGCATGGAGGATGAGGCTGGCATGAAAATCAGTTTTGAGGAAGTTCAAAAGAAATTCAAGGACCTTCTGGTTGAGAAGCTCAACATACGTGTAGTGTCCGAATTAAAAAATTTTGAGAGCCTGAAAAGGCTCGTCTAATGTGCTATGGTCTGCGACTGCTCTCTCAGGAACTGCTGAAGATAATAGTAAGAGCCGGTACCCTTTCCAGTGCTTCCGCTCATCTTCCAGCCGACGAATGGGTTGGATCCTACAATTGCTCCTGTTGATCCTCCCCTTTCCCTGTTGGCGTATATGACTCCAACATCCGCACTGCTGAAATAATAGTCTATTTCGTCCCTGTCTTCTGTGAATATTCCTCCAGTAAGCCCGTATTCAGACCTGTTTATGTCGTTGACAGCGTCTTCAACACTAGTGGCCTTCACGACCGCGAGAACAGGGAGAAACAGCTCATTCTTGGCAATGTATGCGTCTCTGTTCACATCTGCTACTATTGTAGGCTCCACATAGTAGCCTTCCCTGTCCTGTGCTTTCCCGCCGGCCATGACTTTTCCCTCTTTCTCGAATGTTGGTACAAGCGACTTGTATTTCTCGAAGGCATCCTTGTTTACGACGGGGCCCATGAAGGTCTCCCTCTTGCTTGGGTCTCCAAGGGTTATCTTTCCGGTCCTTTCCACAAGTTTCGGCATGAACTCGTCGTATACCTTTTCGTGGACGTAAAGGATGGAGCATGCGCTGCACTTCTGCCCTGAAAATCCAAATGCGGCCCTGGCAACGCCTTCCACCGCCTTGTCTATGTCAGCCTTGTCTGAAACTATGATTGCGTCCTTTCCGCCCATCTCGGTGATAACTGGCTTTGGCCTGAATTCTGTGGCCTTCCTGAATATCTGCATTCCTACATCCCTCGAGCCTGTGAAAACAACTCCAGCTATCTTGGGGTGCTCTACCAGCATCTTGCCCACTACTGAACCTGATCCTGAAAGGTATGCAACTACCTCCTTTGGCACTCCTGATTCATGGAGAAGCCTGATGAAAAGGTGAGATGAAAGTGGAATATCGCTGGAGGGTTTCAGTATAGAAGCGTTTCCGACAACAAGCGGGCCCACTGTCATTCCCACTGTGATCGCGAAGAAATTGAAAGGTGCTATGACTGCAAACACGCCATAGGGCTTCATGACACTCCTGCTCTCCTCATTAGGGTATCCTTTTCCGGATAGTCTGTCAAACCCTTCGTTCTCTATCATGTTCAGGGCATAATATCGCATGAAGTCGATGCCTTCGTCGACGTCAGCCATGGCCTCGTATCTGTTCTTGCCGTTCTCATAAGCGAGTAGAGCAGAAAACTTGAATTTTTCCTCTGACAGTTTATCGGCTGCATTCAGTATAATGTGTGCTCTTTTGGCATACCCAAGACTGTACCATGATTTGTAATTGTTATGCAGGACTTCAATTGCCTTTTCGGTCGTTTCTACTGAAGAAAGCTGGAAAGTAGCGATCTCCTTGCCATCTGTCGGGCTGATGTCCTTGATCTTCTTTGATTCTACAACTTCACCCGCAATGATGTTCGGATACTCCTTTCCAAAATACTTTTTGACATCTTCCACAGCCTGTTCATAAAGTTTGTGGAACTCCTCTTCCTTCCCTTCTTTCTGCATTTTCAGAAAAGTCTGTTCGTTGTCAAACATGGTTAAACATATGGCTTCTGACTACATTAAAAGTTTGGAATAGTGATTATAAAATTGTAAGCAGTCAAGATATTTACTGCAAAATCTGCAGGAAATTATAAATAAATTTCAACATGTTGACATGGAAAGATAGTGGGAGTGGGATTAATCAACAGTCTTTGATCCCCTGTCAACCGTGATGGACTGCCCGTTAATTGCATATGCCATTTCACTCGCAAGGAAGACGCCCACGTACCCGACCTCTATGGGATGAAGTTCGGTACCATCAGCAAGCTTCTGGAAATTAAACGGGAATATGTGCCTGTAATCGCCTTCGGCATGCACAGAACCCGGATGGACGCAATTCACCCTGATGTTGTACTTTCTCAAGGCTTCAGCTGATTTCCTGGTCAACTCAGTCACGGCAGATTTTGCAACCGTGTAAGACATTGTGTTACCCCTGAACAGGCTTTCAGCAGCACCCACATTGACAATTGAACCGCCACTCTTCTTCATGGCATCAGAGAAAATCTTTGTTGCACTCTCAAGTGTCAGCACATTGGACTCAAACATATCAGCCATTTCACCCTTGTCCGGGAATGCCGGTGATTTACCCGGGTCGAGCCACTTTCCAACGTTATTATAGAGGAAGTCTATCTGGCCATAATCTGAAAGTATCTTGTCCCTGGCGGCGACGAGTTCATCCTCATTCGTCGCATCTGCCTTATACGCCTTGATCGTTGAAGACTCTGCAAGACCGAAAGTGTTTCCGGACCTGGATATGAGAGCCACTTTTGCACCGAAGTTTATGAACAGTTTTGTGGCAGTGATGCCCTGTCCGGGTCCAACTCCCAGTATGACTGCTACTTTTCCAGCCATGGATTCTCTTATAAGATCTACCATAGTCCCTCATGATGGGGTTATTAAAGTAATTAATGTGATTGTGGATAATAATGGAGAGACATCTTATCATCATTCCGTTAACGCCTCCTGAACCGAACCATCATAGGACTGGAACACTCTAGGATTAATATTATAGACAAGAACAGATACATAAAGAGCATGCGAAAAGTGGTTTTCCGGAACATGGAGGTCTCTTCATGAAGTCCAAATATTCGGCTGAGGAGAAGTTCCAGATCGTCATGGAATCCTTCTCAGACAATGTGACACAGGCGGAGATATGCCGGAGGCACGGCATATATCCTGTGCAACTTAGCAAGTGGAGAGAACAGTTCATCCAGGGAGGAAAATCTGCACTGGCTCAGAGAAGGAATTCTGACAGCAGGGACGAGGAGATCGATGACCTCAAGAAGATCATAGGAGACCAGAGCCTGGTGATAGATGCTTTTAAAAAAAGGCTACAAGGGAGGTCAAGATGATGGTTCTTGAAGATCTGAAACCTATGATGTCTCTGAGAAACGCATCAAGAATATCCGGAATCTCACTGTCCGGATATTATTACGCACCCAGGAAGAGACATATTCAGAGGCTTGATCTATCTGTGCAGAGCAAGATCAGGGATATCGCTTCCGAAAGGCCAACATACGGATACAGGAGAGTATGGGCAATACTGAGGAACCAAGGTACGAAGGTGAACCAGAAAACTGTCAGGAAGGTGCTGAAGGATAACAATCTCTCCCTTCCTGCATCAAAACACAGAGGGAGAACAAAGTCCAGGAATCTCTTCCGTCCAAATGGTCCTGATCAACTCTGGGAAACTGATATCACGTATATTCCCACTGATTCTGGAATGACCTATCTGATGTGTATAAAGGACTGTTTCACGAAGGAATGGCAGGGTTTTCATTATTCCAGGTCATGCATGGCAAAAGATGCCGTAAGATCGGTGGAAAACGCTGTTCTTCTTGCTTTCAATGGTACAGTACCAAAGAACTTGGTACTGAGAACTGACAATGGCCCCCAGTATCAATCCCATGAGTTCAGGAACGCCATGAAACTCCTTGGGATAAGGCTGGAGTATATCCAGAAACACACTCCAGAGGACAACGGAAACATTGAGTCCTTCCACAACAGCATAAAGACAGATTACATCTGGCCAAACGAGTTCAGGGATTTCAGTGAAGTATCCAGGACAATAGAAAAGGCGTTCACCGACTACAATGAATGCAGGCCGCATTCATCCATTGATTATCTTCCTCCAAGGGAGTTCAGGAGGAAGTTCCGGGATGATCAGGCATTCAGGGAAAGATTTGAATCGAAAGAAATGGAGGTAGCACTAGATGAAAAATGAGAAAAAGTGTTCCAAATTCCGGTGGGGCAGATCACCTCCCATATGGCTCAGGCAAAGGTGCACAATACATGCCCCTCAACTTTCCCTGTTATGGTTTTTATAGATGGATAATAAATTAATTAACACGGGTAATTGATGAATGGGATTATATATGTAATATTCATAGTTAGCGCCATGACCATTACACCTAGTGTTTTTGAATATTATACACCTTCGACCATGGTCGAAGCTGTGAACCTTCTAGAAAAATATGGTGATGAGGCAAAGTTGCTGGCTGGCGGCCAAAGCCTTATCCCGCTGATGAAAATGAGATTTGCCTCAATATCTCACGTGATAGATATATCCAGGATTGAGGAGATGGACTACATAAAGGAAGATTCCAACAGGCTAAGCATAGGCGCTTTGACGACAGTTGATGAACTTGGCTCCAGCGTTACAATTAAAAACAGATACATGATAATAAAAGAGGCAGCTGACCAGATAGCTGACCCCCTTGTCCGGAACATGGGAACGGTTGGCGGAAACATATCACACGGCGATCCTGCAAACGACCTTCCAGCAGTTATGCTTTCCCTGGATGCGACCTTCATGGTACAGGGAAAGAATGGCGGCAAAGAGATCAAGGCAGAAGACTTCTTTGTCGACTCCCTCATCACAGCACTTGAGCCAAACGAAATACTTTACGAGATAAGGGTGCCAAAAATGGTGAAGAGGCAAGGTGGAGCCTACATAAAGCACAAGAAGAGCGCCGGCGATTTTTCAGTGGCTGCAGTTGCGAGCAATATCATTGTTGATGGGGATGGGAAGATCATTAAGGTTGGCGTTGCGCTGACATCGGTTGGCCCAACCCCAATCAAATCCACCAGGGCAGAGGGAATTCTTGCCGGAAAGAAACTGACAGAGGAACTCGCTGCCGAAGCTGCCAGATCAATAACCGAGGAATCTGACCCTGTTTCGGACTTCTACGGTTCAATTGATTACAAGAAGAAGGTATTGAGGTTCATCATCAAAGAATCTCTTGTGGCAGCTTACAAAAGAGCAAAGGAGGCGCAATAAAAATGGGCAAAATAAAGGTTAGAGTGAAAATAAACGGCAAAGAGAGAAGTGACGAAGTGGAACCCAGGATGCTTCTTGCTCATTATCTAAGGGATGTAGTAGGGGCAACTGGAACTCATATTGGATGTGACACCTCCAACTGTGGGGCATGCACTGTGGTCATGGACGGAAAAGCTGTAAAATCATGCACCGTTCTGGTGGGACAGGCTAACGGAAGGGAAATAAAAACAGTAGAAGGGCTTTCGCAGAATGGAAAACTCAGCAAAATTCAGAAGGCGTTTCTAGACAAGCATGGACTTCAATGCGGGTACTGCACATCCGGAATGCTCATGGCTTCATACTGGCTTCTGAAGAAAAACAAGAAACCCACTGAGGAGGAAATAAGGAGGAACCTTTCCGGAAACCTCTGCAGGTGCACAGGATACCAGAATATTGTTGAAGCAGTAAAATACGCATCCGAACTCATCGAGAAAGAAGGAGAAGAGGAAGAAGTCGTGGTGGAGTCCCAGTAAGAGGATTCCCTGGAATGGTGATGAAATGATAACAGGACAGAAGTTTGTGGAAGGAAAAGGAACATACGTTGACGACATAAATCTCCCGGGAATGCTTTATATGGCCATAGTCCGAAGCCCATACTCACGTGCAAAGATTGCTTCACTCAAGGGAGGGCTCAACAGCAGCGACTATGAAGGAAGAATGGCATCCGTCGGGGAAGGCGGGTCCGGTGAAATCAACATATACAGTGAACCGGTATTTGCCCAGGGCTATACCAGCTATCTGGGGCAGCCCGTAGCTGCAGTTTTCGGTGAAGACAGATACAAGGCGGAAGACCTGCTTAACTCCGTTGATGTGGAATATGAGCCGCTGAAGCCTGTGATGGAGATTGATGCTGCCCTGAAGGCAGATCCGATACATCCGGGAACAAAAAACAACATTCTTATCGACAAGTGGGTTGGAAAGGAATTCAAGGACACATCATCCCCCATAGTTCTGGAAGACTCGTTCTACAACAGAAGGGTCGCTACAAACCCAATGGAACCCAGGGGAGTGGTGGCTACCTATGACGGGAACAGGCTTACCATGTGGGCATCCTCCCAGTCCTCACAGAGCATAAAGGAGGGGTTGGTTGAGGCCATGAATCTGAGCCCTGATTCGGTCAGGGTAATCCAGGCTGATACAGGAGGCGGATTCGGCCTTAAGGGTGGACTTCATCCAGAGTACGTTATTGCCGCTCATGCAGCAATGAAGTACAAGAGGCCGGTGAAGTGGATAGAAACCAGGAGCGAGCACCTCAGCTCAAGCAATCCGGGCAGAGGTGCCAGGGCAGACATCAAGATATTTGCCGGCAAGAACGGAATAATAAACGGCGTTACAGGCGAAGTGTACGTAGATGCAGGCGCCTATGGAGGATTCGGTGAGTTCGCTCCACGATTCATAGCATATCAGCTTACGGGCCCGTATGCAATACCAAACGGCTATGTCCGCGCTATTGCCACGCTCACAAACAAGGTGCCTCAGGGGCCTTACAGGGGAGCCGGGAGGCCTGAGGCATCCTACTTCATTGAAAGGATGGTTGATCTTCTTGCAGATGAACTCAAGATGGACCCTGCAGACGTAAGAATCGCGAACATGTCATCAGAACCCTTCAAATCTCCACTAGGCCTTGAAATAGGGGCTGCTAAACCATTCTTCCAGGATGCGCTCAAGGAATTCGAATACGGAAAGAGATTTACTTCCGACACGGCAGGCCTGGGTTTCTTTGTTCTCGTACCGGGAATAGGGCCAGGAGAAGGCGCAAGAATAAAGATTGAAAAAGGCAGAGTGAAGGTGTGGCTTGGTGGTGACACCGCGGGCCAGGGCCATCAGGAATTCGTAAGGACCCTTATAAGGGAGGAGCTTGGAATAGCAAGTGATCTTGTTGAGTTGCAACTTGGTGACACAGACGCCGTAAAGAGGGGCGTTGGGGCTTGGGGGAGCAGGTCTGCGATCACTGCCGGTGCTGCCGTAATTGCAGCATCCGGGAAAATAAAGGACATGGTGATTAAGGACTTTGGCGACTACTCGCCAGAAAACGCTCTTTCGGGCAGCTACGACATAGACCACTTCGAGGAAATGAAGGGAACTCTTAACTCATTCGGGGCAAACATCGCAGTTGCTGATGTTTCTCCTCTTGGGGCTATCAGGGTCAAGGACTGCTGGTCCTACTATGATGTCGGAAGAGTTCTGAGCAAGGAGAGCGTATGGGGCCAGATTATGGGGGGAATTGTCCAGGGAATCGGCCAGGTTGTTTCAGAAGAGATCGCCTACTCCGATGAAGGTGAACTGCTGACAGGCAGCATAGCTGATTCCGGTGTCCTTTCGGCCGATCAGGTCCCAAATTTCGTGGTCAAGGTAGCAGAAAATCGTTCAGACCTGCCACACGGCGTCAAGGGACTGGGGGAAGCCCCGACAATAGGTGTACCAAGCGCGCTTGTAAGGTCCATCGAGAAAGTGACCGGGAAGAGGATCAGGGACACTCCGGTAAGGCCGGAAGATATTGCCGAAGACTTCTGAAAGATCACAAAACTATTTTTTTCCCATCCTCTTTTATCGCATTATATGATTGTAAGCTCAATCAACCATATTCTTCAATCTCCGGGCTTTCTCAAGGTCCTCAAATGTGTCTATGTCAAAAAGCGGAAGCGGATCCTTAACCTCAACTGTACAGACCCGGTCAGGATTCAGGAGTGCTACCTGCTTCGCGCCAACATCTCCGGCAATGCTCAAAAGCTGCTCGAAAAAGCTCCGGTCAAAGAGCATTGGATTCTTCCAGACACCTTTATGAGAGCATGATACAATCTGGCAATCTTCTTCAAGATAAGCATTCACAATCCTGTTGATCAGGGCAGGTGATACGAAAGGCTGATCACCGACAAGAAAGAGGGCCGCCGTGGAATTTTCATCAACACTCTTCAATCCCGCCTTCACAGCACTGCTTATACCCTCTTCCCTGTGCCTGTTTTCTGCGATTTTTACTTTGTCAGGCATCAGTTTGCGAACCGCCTTGTTATCAGGATCGATTACCACTATCACTTCTGCCAATTCTGAGTTGAGGGCATTTTCCACCGCATAAGCTACAATAGGCTTTTCATCCAGTTTAGCTGAAAGCTTGTCTCCCCGGAAGCGTGATGAAAACCCTGAGGCAAGAATTACGCCAGACACACTCTTATTATCAGACATTCAGCACTGTACATGTGATTGTAAGGAGATATATTGATTTAGTTAACCAGTTTCGCAGCCCAAAAACGATAAATACATCATATTGATAGTAAATTGCCTTGAAACCTCAGGAATTTCCTATTGTGTTAAATGAGCTGATCGAGAAGAGAAAGCCATTCGTCGTAGCAACCATTATCAACGTGGACGGGTCAACTCTGGGCAAGCCCGGGTTTAAGATAATAATAACGGCTGACGAGGATGTGCCCTATGGAACCTTAGGGGGAGCATGCCCTGAATCTTCCCTCCTGCCGCATGCCAAGGAAGTAATGAGGACAGGCAAGCCAAAAATGGTTAAAGTATTCCTTGAGGAAGCAAAGGACGCCCTCCTGTCCATGAACAGGGCCATACCGGAGAATGAAATCCACGTTGAAACCTTCTGCGGTGGTGTCATGGATATATTCCTCGAACCGTACAATCCGGCCCAGAGACTCGTAATTGTGGGCCAGGGAGGAAAGGATGACGTTCAGGATGCACTCATAAGGCAAGCTAAACTTCTAGGATACCAGGTGGTCCTCCTGGATCACTCTCCTGTTTTGAACAACCAGCCGGATGAAGTGCTGAAGGATGTTGAGGACGACCTTTCAAATTTCGAGCTGTACGATTCTGACTCGGTTGTAGTTCTAACTAAGGGTGCCAGAGACATCCCCATTCTCGAAGCTCTTTCCAGGAGGAATCTCAGATACGTTGGCCTTATGGCAAGCAAGAACAGGGTTAGGGCAGACAAGGAACAGCTAGGCTCAAGGGGGGTTTCAGATGAATTCCTGGGAAGTATGTTCGCACCCATAGGGATCGACATTGGGGCCATAACCCCGGAAGAGATAGCAATGAGCATAATGGGGCAGGTTGTCAAAGTTTCCAGAACGCCCGATGGCGAACAAAAAGGCAAGCACAGCAAGATCTCGCATTGAGAGCTTGATGCAACAGGAGCATTTTCTAGCTCAAGCAATCAATTCTGGCTCAATTATCCACCCATCCCTTTTTGAAAACTCCAGGGATATTTAATTCTCGCAAAGATTTCAGTTCTTCTATTCGGTATATTTAAACCACCCCCGTCATATATTCCGAACGCAATTCTATTATACATCCGTTTGAATGTTGTTAAAGGATTTGTTATGTACTCTGCCAATTTTAAGTATTATTCTCCCCGGACAGTAGCTGAGGCTGTAAAACTGCTTCAGGAGCATGGAGAGGAAGCAAGAATTCTTGCAGGTGGCATGAGCCTCATACCCATGATGAAGATGAGGCTCGTGTCAGTGAATCACCTGATCGATATCGGTAAAATCGACAGCATGAAAGGGATGGCTGAAAATGGTTCAGATATAGTTATTGGGGGTGCAACTACTCATCATGCAATTGAGACTTCGCCATTAATCCAGAAGGAGGTTCCATTGATGTCTGAGGTGGCATCCTGGATTGGAGACCCTCAGGTCAGGAACAAGGGGACAATAGGCGGCTCCCTAATCCACGCCGATCCTTCTGGTGACTGGGGAGCCTGTATTATAGCCTTAAAAGGCAAGATCATGGTCAGCAACGGAGAAAAGGAGAGGGCAATAGATTCGGACGACTTTTTCGTTGATATGTATGAGACGTCCATAAAGGCTGGTGAAATACTGACACGAGTATCCGTTCCCGCCAAATCAGGAAAGGGCCATGGTTTTTCTTATATGAACATGGAAAGAAAAGCAGGGGATTTTGCGACTGTTGGCGTGGCAACGCAGCTCGAATTAGATGATAAAGGCAATTGCAGCAGTGCAGGGATCGGCCTTACAGCCGTGGGACGCACTCCAATGAGGGCATCCGAAGCTGAAGAATTCCTTCTGGGCAAAAAGGTGGGCATAGATGGAATAAACGAGGCTGCGAAGCTGGCGGTCAAAAGCACCGACCCAACTGACGATCCCCTCAGGGGTTCAGCAGAATTCAAGAAGGCCATGTGTGAAGTCTACACCAGAAGGTCACTTAGAACTGCATTTGAAAGGGCTGGAGGTGCTATATAATGGTTTATGAGGAGACGTTTGAAGATGGGGCAGGCCTGGAAGACCTGGTGGAGGTTCAATTCACTCTCAACGGCAGGAAGAGGAAAGTTTCAGTTGAGCCGAGGGAACTTCTTGCAACAGTCTTGAGGGACAGGCTTGGCATGACGGGCACCCACATTGGATGCGATACTACAAACTGCGGATCATGCACCGTGATCCAGGATGGTCAATCAGTTAAGTCATGCACAGTGTTCGCCATTCAGGCAGATGGCTCAGACATAATTACCGTAGAAGGTATTGGAAACGTTACTGAACTTCACCCCATTCAGGAAGCATTCCAGGAAAAGCACGGGCTTCAGTGCGGATTCTGCACCGCCGGAATGATAATGCAGTCCTACTGGTTCCTCAAAGAGAACCCGGACCCTAGCGAAAGCGAGATCAGGTGGGGCATATCCGGCAATATCTGCAGATGCACCGGATACCAGAATATTGTTGATGCGGTAAGGCTTGCTGCTGACAAGATGAAGACTAAAGGGGGCAGTTGAAATGCCTCAGGAAGCACAGGTAATCATGGAGAAGGTGTCCGGAAGAAAGGTCAACAGGATTTCCGGAACGCGCATGAAGAGGAAAGAAGATGCCAGGATGATCACAGGCATGGGCACATATACGGACGACATCAAATTCCCTGACATGATGTACGCCGCCTTTCTGAGAAGCCCCTATGCACATGCCAGGATCAGGAGTGTAAAGACGGAAAAGGCGAAGGAACTTCCCGGGGTGGTTGAGGTTCTTACAGGAAATGACCTGAAAGACAAGATGAGTCCTATTCCGACTGCGTGGAATCTCCCCAACGCAGACCTGAAGCACACCCCATATTATTCGATAGCTTTTGACAAAGCCCGCTATGTTGGCGATCCGGTGGCCGTGGTGGTTGCCAGAAGCCCATACATAGCCAGGGATGCCATTGAACTCATTGATGTGGATTATGAAATTCTCGCTGCAGTAAGCAACCAGGAGGACGCAGTCAAGGAAGGTTCTCCAAGGTTGTATGAAGGCATAGAGAATAATGTTGCACTGAACTGGAAGTTCGCGGGCGGAGATGAATCTGTTTTCGATCAGGCTGACGTGATAATAAAGGAGAGGCTTCGCAACCAGAGGCTCCAGCCGTCTGCCATGGAAACGAGAAGTGCAATCGCAAAGTATGAGCAGGGAAAGGACGAGACCACTATATGGATGACCTCACAAAATCCGCATGTGCACAGATATCTCTTTTCTTCGGTGCTGGGAATTCCAGAGAACAAGCTGCGCGTGATCTCACCCGATGTAGGTGGCGCTTTTGGAAGCAAGATAGCATGCTACGGGCCGGAGGTTGTTCTTATCTACCTTTCAAGGAAACTCAAGGCGCCAGTGAAGTGGACTGAAGACAGGAGAGAAAACTATCTCTCCACAACCCATGGCCGGGACCACGTCCATTATGTCGAGATGGCTGCCAAGAAGGACGGCACCATACTTGGAGTGAGGGTCAAGGTATACTCAAACCTTGGGGGATGGATCTCTACCGTTGCCCCGGGTGTCGCGACTGTCCTGTCCGTCCTTATGTACAGTGCCCAGTACAAGATGCAAGCTGTGCAGTGTGAAGTCATTGGAGTTCTTACCAACACGATGGCCGTGGATGCATACAGGGGCGCCGGCAGGCCTGAAGCAACATTTATTGTGGAAAGGATGGTTGACAACCTGGCGCGCAAACTTGAGATGGACCCCGCAGAACTGCGGAGGAAGAATTACATCAAGAAAGAGGAATTTCCCTTTGCCACCGTCACCGGAACCTTGTATGACAGCGGTGATTATCACACAGCCCTTGAGAAAGCACTAGATCTAATCGATTACAGGAAACAGGTAGCAGAGAACAAGAAACTCAGAAAGGAAGGGAAACTGGTGGGCACTGGTATTGGGAGCTATGTGGAAATGAGTGGTGCCGGCCCTTCAAAGATTGTCAGGGCAACGGGATACGGCCTTGGCCTCTGGGAAAGTGCCACTGTCAGGGTTCACCCCACCGGTAAGGTTTCAGTCCTCACAGGAGGGCATCCCCATGGACAGGGAGAAGATACCACGTTCGCACAGCTTGTTTCAGATGAGCTTCAGGCTCCTTATGAAGATATAGAACTTGTCCATGGCGATACAGCGATTATACCGTTCGGCATGGGAACGTATGCAAGCAGGACCACACCAATAGCAGGAGGCGCAATTGCCCTTGCATGCAGAAAAGTCCTGAAGAAAGCTACTGTGATAGCAGCACACATGCTGAACACGACCCCAGATAACATCGTTTACGACAACGGGGAATTTTATTCTGAAGGCAATCCCACGGAAAAAAGGAAGCTGTCGGATATTGCCTACTCGGCTTACGGTGCAGGTTTCGACCAGTTGCCTGAGGGTATGGAGCCGGGACTTGAAGAAACCACCTTCTATGACCCTGAAAACTTTGTTTTCCCCTTTGGAACCCATGTGTGCAACGTTGAGATCGACCCTGAGACGTTCCAGGTCAAGATCAAGCGGTACGTGGCTGTCGACGACTGCGGCCCTCAGCTGAACCCAATGATTGTGGAGGGGCAGATTCATGGAGGAATTGTGCAAGGGCTTGCTCAGGCGTTGTATGAGGAATCCATATACGATGAGAGTGGGAACCTCATAACTGCATCACTCGCTGATTACGCGGTCCCAACAGCCGTTGAAGTTCCAAGGTTTGAGACAGCGTCGACATTCACTCCATCGCCTCATAACCCTATCGGGGCAAAGGGTGTTGGAGAAGCGGGGACAATTGCTGCGGCCCCAGCCCTTGTGAATGCAGTGATTGACGCCCTCAGTGAATATGGTATCTCTAACATTGATATGCCGCTCAAGCCTGAAAACATATGGAAGGCAGTCAGGGCCGCGAAGTCCTGATACCCCTACCCATTTTTTAACATTGAATAACTGTTCTGGAGAATTTCCGGCACTCATCATTTTGCGTAAACTTTCACAACTGAGGAAATTGATGCATCCACCCTGAAATCATTAATTAATATAGATTGCATCTGCATGCTATGCAGGTGAAGATGTGCCCAAAATGTGGTTCCCTCCATGTCAACTGGATCATAGGAGGTATAATGGGTTACATCTATAAATGCGAGGATTGTGAATACACCGGCCCATTTATACTGGAAGTTGATTCATCCGACGCGGAGAAATTCCAGGAAGAAATAAGAAAATCCAGGGAAGAAGAATAGCTGTTGCTTTTTCAGCTTCAGGACCTGTTTCTTCTTTCGAATTGGTATCTGTTCCGGTTTCTGGGTCTGCTGGAATTATTTGATCTTCTTCTCTGATTTCTGAAACCGTCGTTTCTTCCGTCTCTGTTTTGATTCTGGTACTTTCTGTGGGTGTAATTGAAGCCTACATGCTTAAAGGGCTCCTTGTTTAGTTCGATAAGGCTCATTCTGATGTTTGCCGAATCTTCTATCTCATGGATCAAAGAGACCTCTTTATCGGTTATTATAGTCATTGCATTTCCGCTTGCACCCATCCTGGCCGATCTTCCTACCCTGTGGACATACACATACGGGTCCTCAGGGATATCGAAGTTGATCACGTCTGAAACATCAGTGATATCAAGACCTCTCGCAGCAACGTTGGTTGCGATAAGATATTTGGCATCTGACCTGAATGTCGACAGTGACTTTTCCCTCTGTGCCTGGCTCAAGTCTCCATGTATCACCGCAGCATCGTACCCGTGCTCACGCAGTACTTCATACAGTATGTCTGCCCCTCTTTTGGTGTGTGAGAATATGATTGACTTGGTAGGGTTGAACTCTGTCAGGTATGCAAGGAGCGTTGCCACCTTTGAATAGTTTCCCGCTACAGCATAGCTATGGAAAACAGTCTCAACTGTCAGTTCCTCCTCGTTTCCTATTGTTACCCTAGAAGGGGTCCTCATATACTTCTTTGACAACTTTACTACCATGTCCGGCATGGTTGCCGAGAAGAGCATCATCTGCTTTTCTTTTGGGGTGCGGGAAATTATGCGCTCTATGTCTTCAATAAAGCCCATGTCAAGCATTATGTCTGCTTCATCTAGCACAAGGAATTTCAGGGATTTCAGGTCGATCTCCCTCCTCTCCATGAGGTCAAGGATTCTTCCAGGCGTTCCCACAATTACGTTGGTGCCCTTCCTCAGGTTGCGTATCTGGTTCTCTATTGATGCTCCACCGTATACCACGGTAGTTGACAGGCCAGTCTTGGCAGTCATTGTCTCTGCGACCTTATGTACCTGCATTGCAAGCTCTCTGGTGGGTGCGATAACCAGTGCGGACTGATGGTCTCCTCTCTGAAGATTCTGTATGATTGGTATCAGGAATGCTCCCGTTTTGCCTGAGCCAGTCTTTGACCTGACTATGACATCTTTTCCCTTAAGTATCATGGGGATGGTCTTGGTTTGAACTTCAGTTGGTTCTCTGAAACCCATATTCTCCAATGAAGCCAATAAATCTCGCTTCAAGTTCATTTCTTTGAATTCTGTCATTTTAACACTCTGGAAAATAAAATTCAGTAGTTCTTTTCTACTATGTATTTATTTTGCTAATTCGTCATCACGATCACATATTTAAACAGTTCATATGTCGTGGCATCATAACATTGAATGAAATAGTGGGTGTGCTGAACAATCTCACTGTTCGAACTCTATCTTCACAAGCCATGTCCTGCGGTCAAGTATGGTGTCAGCCTTGACTCCACGGGACTTTATCTTTTCAAGAGCCCTGTTTGCCTCATCTTCTGTACCATAGCTCAGAAACATTCCATCCAGCCCGAATTCTGGAAAATATTGCTGATCCGAAAGGACATCCTTTATCCTCTCCACCGAGTCGGTAAAATCCTCTTCTCTCACATGGAACGTTCCAATCTTTATCCTTTTAATCCCCTCTTCCTTTATGGCGTTGAACGTGAAACGGCTGATTTTCCTGTTTGCATTCATTGCGCCTATCTTAGTGAAGCTGAGGAGGAAATATATTATTGTTACTGCGGCGAAAGGAACTGCAATCAGGGTGCCCGCCACGGCATAAGCAAAAACCGTAACAACCATCAGTGCAACCGCAATTATTATTCTTACAGGCTCCAACATATGCTTAATCGACCAAACAGTTATAATACTGATCTTGCAGACCTGCACATTTCCGATTATGCAGGAGGAGGCAAAGCTCCACATCCTTTTCTAATGCCTGCCAATCTCTTCACACTCATTCATGGCAAAAGCCTCACTCCCCTTGTCGGGAGGACAGTATCGCTTCGTATACGGCTTTATATCAACTATAGGTGTGCCATCAAAAAGATCCAGCCCTGAAACATGCACGTTGCAGTCCACAATCCTGTTCAGCCTCAAAAGGGAGAGGCCAATCGGGTTAGGCCTGGAAGGTGAATCAGACGAGAATACACCGATCTCGGGAAGATCCTCTATCCTGTACCCTTTCCTGAGAAGAAGCCTTGGTTTTATTTTAAGCGGGAAGGCTTCTTCAAGGTGCTTGTGCATTATTGCTATTACAAATATATACGGGTAGTTTTCCAGGTTTGATATGCCTTCAGCAAATTCAGGATGCACGGTGATGACGCCATCTATCTGGCCGGCCCGGTCCCTCACATCATCATCCGGAAAATGATGGTGCACCTTGCCTATCTCTTTCAGCTCCATATTTTATCATGTAATCTCCGAAATTAACTTTCCCTATGTGGTATCCACAGATGATTGTGTGCCTCTTCCACTTCATTTGTACCCTATATAAACCCCTTCTCAACGAGCTTGTTAACGCGCTTGTCCCAGAATCCTTTCCAAAGCATGATTAATGCAACTATGGCTGCAGCAATCGGGATGATGAACAAATCAACCAGGAGAAACAGGCTGGATATGCCAGCGACAGCAAAGAACACAAGCATTGGGGGTATTAGAATAAACTGGGAAGCGCTGTACCTTGAAGTGATCAGTTTATCATCCTTGATCTGGTAGCTCTGAACCCTGAAGTTGAGTGCCATGAAAAATACGAGAAATAGCGGATCTATCACAAGGAACAGAAGCAAGTTGTTTATTGCTCCATATACGCCGAGGAAATACAGTGCGACATCAACAGCAGCAAAGGCTGTAAAAAAATATATCAACTGAAACATCTTAGCCAAAGTAAGGAGTGGAACGTATCTGCTCGGCCTCATAGAAGTGAAGGAAAGCCAAGCCCTTTCCATTGGCATAGTGCTTCCGGAAATTATCAAGGGTGGAAAAACTCCAAGGTATATGCCGATAGTGAGGGTAATTATGTTCACGTTGATGAATGAGCCCGGCTTAGGGTTGAAATGATAGGCCGTGTAGCCGTACAGTAAAGCTGCTACAACAAATACTGCGAGGACAAAGTTTGCTCTTATTCTCCTCCCGGAGAGTGTCGGGGTACCGGAAAAGTTTGTTCTTGTAGCCATCTCGAACCGGGAAAAACCGTACCTGAAAATGGCCCGTTCAGGTGTTATATCTGTATAATCCTTGATGTGTTTGTACTCTGATTTTCCAACGCTTCGATCAAGCAATCTATATTCAAGCTTATCACTGCTCAGCAGGAAAAGCGAGGCCGCGAGCAGAATAACTGAAAGTGAAATCGCGGGAATGATTGCTGAATAAAGATGGCCCTGGAACATTGAAACGGGTGAATATTGAAAACCGAGGCGGAATGAAAACACCCAGACCACAAACAGGGCGGCAGCGGAAAGTTTCCATTTCAGATGAAGATTTGCACTTGCTACGCTCAAAGAAACAGGCAGTGTGCTTAAGAATATTGCATATGCAAACAATATGATTCTAACATCAGGCCCGTAAGGTGCCGTAAGGGCGTACACCAGGAAAGCCACGAATATCAATGGTCCTGTGAAGAGGTACTGCCCTATGTAGAGTGCCGAGGAAAGGGTTCGCCTCTCAACAGGGGAAACAAGGAGGAATTCGCTGTCTGATTTGGTCATGCTGAGGCCACCGGTCAATATTGAAACCACCGAGAAAAGGGCAAGCATCCCTGCGAAGTAATAATCTCCAAGAGCAACTCCTGTTGGAGCTTGAGACGACAGGACCGCGACCCCTGCGTAAGCGAAGAAAACAAAAATAATGAGAAAATAGGTCCAGGAAAAACGGCTCTTGATTATCAGTTTCATGAGTTTAGGAAACACTTCTCATCATCCTCGCCACTATCTTCTCTACTGGTTCCTTCGGGTCGCCAAATTTCCTGAGGTCCTGTATATCGCCAGTCCATACAGTCTGGCCGTTTGAAATTATGATGACCTTTTCAGTGAGCCTCTCCGCAATAGACATTATGTGAGTGGAAACAAGGAAGCTTGCCTTCATCTCCATAAGAGAATCAATCACCCTTTCCTGCGTTGGAATGTCAAGGTAGTTCAGGGGCTCATCCATCACTATAACACTTGGGTTATGGACCATAGCGAGTGCCAAAGCCAGCTTCTGCCTGTTGCCTCTAGACAGGTTGTTGGTTTTGGTCCTCTGATACTGTCCCAGATCCAGGAGGTCAAAAAGATAATTCACCCTGTCTCTGAGGTTTTCTGTCCCTCTAATAGCTCCTATATACTCAAGATTCTCCCGAACGGAGAGGCTCATATAAGGCGTTGCATCCTCAGGCAGATAGCCAAGCATGCGTTTTGCCTCCAGCTGATTGGGCAGGTACCCTCCCAGTCTCGCTTCACCCTCTTCCGGTTTGAGGAGCCCGGCGATAACCTTCAAGGTTGTTGATTTTCCGGCTCCATTTGGGCCTAGAAGGGCAACGCGCTCACCTTTCGATACGGAAAAACTGAGGCCCCTTACTGCCTCTTTATCTCCAAACCTTTTCACTATGCTGTTAACCTCAATCGCCATACCAGAACTTGCCTGTTCATATTCAGCCAATTGAACATCTCCACGTGTTGGTATGTATGCAACTTGAAGTATATGAATATTCTAGATCCCGCTGTTGTGTTGAATCCTGGTTTTTGTTCCTCTTTCAAGACTGCGGAGTTATCTCTTTCCAGACGTTACCATAGCACTTTACCATGCCAGTAGAATCAACCTCAATTTCCGATGAGAAGTTTGAAGATCTGTATATGTAACTGTTATCAGACGCCCTTTCATAACTTTGCTTCAGTGGCATAATCTCCAAGGAGGGGAATCTTATCCATGCTGCGGATATATCCTCCTTCTCACCCACTTTCAAGGCAACTCTCCTTATGGGAATGGTGTTGGTCACGGGGCTCATCTCAAGGTCTATATCGGTACATCCTGCCAGTGACGGCAGCTCTTCGCCATCCAGAACCCAGGCATCACCAGAATGCATTATTACAAGATGCCCTCTCAAGTCACTGGAATAGAGGTAAATTTCAGCGCTTGCAGTATGGAATCTTGAGTCCGTGAGAATGATATATCTTGCGCTGAACGGAGCATTCTTCAGCATTGCCACAGTTTCCCCCCGCAAATTCCGAGCCATCAGGAATACTGATCATCCTGCTGTACTCCAGAGTGTCAAAAATTACACCTTTCCAGAGTTTTTCTCCTATGACCGATATCCCAAATGCACTCATGCTTTAAACCTCTGTAATTGGTTGCGGTTACAATATCAATTATCTGATGTTCTCCATAATGAGGAATTCAACAATCACAACATCCTTCCATGAATTCTCCAGTTTTCCGTGCCTCTCATACACACCAACTTCCCTGAAACCCACACTTCTCAGCATATTCCGGCTGGCAATGTTGTCAGTGAACACCCTGGAAAGAAGTTTCCAGAATCCTTTCTTTCTTGACTCCTCAACAAGTCTTCTCATAGTGATATTTCCTGCACCGATCCCACGATGCTCTTGGCACACGTAAACAGAGAATTCTGCAATGCCTGAGTAACACTCCCTGCTACTGTACTCTGAGGCTGCAGCAAATGATACTGTTCTGCCGTTCAGCTCGCCTACAACTACTGGATGCCTGCCGTCAAACCATTGCTTGACCTCACCTATATCTCTCTGCCTGGTCTCAAAGGTTGCAGTTCTCTCTACAATCCCAGTATTGTATATTTCCGTGATTGCAGCAGAATCGTCAATAGTTGCCTCCCTTGCTGTTACACCAGAAATAGCCAGAATATCACCTATTTTTCAGAACCATAGCCTCATTTCGTTGGTAGCCGCAAAACCAAGGCTCTCATACAGTGAACGTCCATCCGGGGATGCATGAAGGGTCATTCTGTCATAACCCATCTTCTTTGACCAATCTATCGATTCCCTGACAATTCTGGTAGCAACCCCCCGATTTCTGTATTTCTCTTCTGTATAGACTGACAGGAGGTATGGATTATCTATCTTAAGGCTAGATGGCCTGGGCTGGTCCTCTTTGAGCATGATGCAACCGCTTCCCGCCACAATGCCCTCATCAGTCCTTGCTATGAATGGTATCATCGTTCCCCTGGAAAGATCGTCCTTCAACCACTCTCTCGTAAGATCTTCAATAGAGTCTATGGCATCCGCCTTGTCAGGGTAAATTGCTTTCCACATCTTCTGTCTGTGTTCAACCAGAACCCCTAAATCACGAATGTCCCCAATGCTTACCTCAAACTCCCTCATTGACAGTTGCTGAATATAGGGCCAGATATAAACACTCACGTCTATGGGGGCAACATCGAGCCTGCCCCTGTTAGACACTCTACTCGCTTGATTCTGGAACTGGAGGCCGGAAGGACGCTATTTCCCCACGCTTCTGGGCTCCTGCCCTGAAGAGCTTAAGATATGGTATTATGGATTCCATAATTCTATTCTCCGCTTTGCGAAGATGTTCCTCGTACGTGGATCTTGAAATTCCTATGCTAGTTGCAATGGAATCGGTCGTTACGCCCCTTGGGGATGTGTAGTAGCCATGGTCATAGGCTCTTACCAGTGATTCCATCTGCCGATCTGTCATCCTGGAAAAAAAACTGTCTGCCCATACAGTTGAAGGAAGTGCGTCGATGCCCAACAGCCTCTTGCTCACTAGTTCCACCTGCCCCAGTGAACTCAGTTCCTTAAACAAGTTCTTAACATCATCTTCATTGAAGCTGATGACCCTGTAATACCCCCATCCATCGAGAAAGACTGATGGGAAAACATCCACGCAGTTGTTTTTTTCTGTAAAGTCCCATGTGTTTGGGTTAAGGTCACAGCTACAGGTCAGGGTTACCACAAAACCATCCTTTGTAGGCTTGTAATTTTCAATAGCTCTTCCAATCTGCCTGACATACCCGTCAATCTCTGAAATCGCATCTTCATGATTGACCGGCACATGTATCATTTCCCGGTTCCAGACACACCACATGGAAATCTTTGTGCCCGGATGTTTCTCTGACATCCTGATGAATGGATAATCATGCTTTACTCTGAATGAGACTTCCCAAGTACTCATGAACAATCAGTGGTGGTAGGATATTATACTTTGTCCCACCATATGACGGCTCTCTTCGAAGGTATAAACCTGATCTTCTCAGAGGGGATGTCAGTTTGAGGATGACTCAAATGTATGAATATGAGATAAGATCAGGCCTTTCAGCAAAGGACAGAATGCATTACCTTCGCTTGAAAGGCATGGGTGGTGGGTTATTGAGGTATGTGGGTGACGACTATCTTTCTGGAAACATGAAGAAAATCTCGGCCAGAACTGTTAGAATCAAGGTGCTGCCAAGAAAGGGACACCTTGTTGGATTGAAATTCCCGAAAAGTTTGGCTCAGCCTATTGCTGTGGGGTGATAACCCCACCTCTTTATGACACCAGCAGATTCTGCAGAATAAAGAAAGCATTACCAATAAATATTGTACCATGAATATTCCGCTTTTCTTATCGGAAGTTACATATTTCAACTTCGGATATTAGGGGGTGCCAAGTATAGATTGCGCCATGAATCCAACTGCCGTGGGAAATGATCCGGAAAGGGCCGGAAGAACCGGACTTGCATATCTTTTGATCGCGATACTGTTCTTCTTAGTAACATTCTGGAAAGTTGGCAGGGAAAATAATGAAACGACAGGAAAACAGCACCGCAACCTTAAACCGCCACAGTAGAATAGAACTTCTCCATGAAATTGATGCTGAAACTACCATTCGTTAAGAGGTATTTAGAAGCAACAGAGATTTATTTGGATATGCCGGGATCGGGGATTGAACCCGAGACCTCCGGATTTCTCAGAACACTAAGGCCTTATGAGTCCGGCGCTCTGCCAACTGAGCCATCCCGGCATCTGTTTCAGTTTTCAGGAAACCTGTTCCGGAGGTGTTTCCTCAGTAGAGGAATCGGGAACCGTGGTTTCTACACCGGAGCTCACTTCGAGCAAACGTGACTTTCTGACTTCGAGTTTCCTTATGGGGTAAACATCCCTTGTAGCGCCAACCATATCATTGTACACGTCGTCGCCAATAAGGTATCGTGTGAAGTCCTCATATCCCATGTCTTTTGATTTTTGATCAAGAAACTGTTCAATCGTTCTTCTTATGGCAACTCTCTTGGTGTTGGTGAGCTTTCCGTCCGTTACAATGACGGTCTTGACACTCATGGTGTAGCCATCTTTTGTTGTTGCGTTTCGCACTATGTCAATTCTTTCCTTTCTTCTTCTGACCATTCTCTTTATGAAATCATCGCTTACAGAGTGGCCGATGAACATCGTCTGGCATTTTTTACCCTGGCAGGATATAATCTTGAAAAGAACCTTTGAGTTGGCTTTTTTAAAGTTTCCAGTGAAATCGGAAACAGGAACTTCTATTTTCCTCCCAATCATGCCATTTTCGTCATATGAAGGGCTAACAGCTATCTCCTTTTCACCAAGATAGCCGGGTGATACTATTGTGAACCAGGACTTCTCCTTCCACTTATCTTTACTTTTCCTCTGACTTCTGTCACTTGCCATTAAATCCCTCTATTATCATAGTGAATGTGATGTAAGCGTAATAGCCTTCTCAAATTAAATGTTTCCGCTTATCTGCCTTTTCTGTAACTGATGAGGGCATCGAATAAGGCAGAGCCTGCATCAACCGACTGCCTAAAAAGGATGGAGGCTTTCTGCAGGCAGTCTCTGCAAAGGCAGTCGCCAGCAATTGAATATATTGTCGGTCTCTTCAGTGGACAGGGCAATATTGCCTGGGGGCACTGCGCTTAAAGAACTCTCCTTGAAGTTTGCATCCAGTACTGGTGCCCAGTTTTAGGTAGATCACTGTTTCTCAACAAGATGGTTTAATATTCACCTGTTTAGGGCAGCAGTCATGCAGTGGGCACCACCATACCCTCCTGTGAGTTCGCTTAAATTGAGCCTGATTATGTCTATGCCCTCCCGGGCAATCTGTGGGTTGTTGGGGAAGAGATTCTCCTTACCATTTTTGTTTATGTCCGATACCACAAGGTCCTTGAGCTGGCCAGTAAATACATTTTCAGACAGAAGTTTGTCAAGCACGTCAGGCGCGTTAACAGCGAGGATCTTTCTGTCAGCTAGTGTCAGGAAATTTGAGGAATAGCTCAGTTGCTCACTGATTCTGAGATTAATGAACCTGAAGCCCTTAGAGAGCATATAGTCATACAGCGTTGTTTCTTTCTCATGCTTGTAGCTCCCTTTGGACTCCCTGGTGAATAGCTCGAGTTTTGCCTTTTTGGACAGCTCGACTGAACTGATTACAATGCCGTCCCCTGGAATATTGAAGTAAGTGTCAAGGTGCATGTTCACCATTGGGTCCCTGTCAGGAATGTCCATGAAATCATAAACCGGATTTGTCACCACTCCGATCTCATCAAAATCAAGAAGGCCGGAGGACATGGCTTCCATGGCACCTTGCCGGTTGCTCCTGGGGCCAATGCCGATTAGGCCAAAGCTTCCCAGCGGGATGAAATCTCCCCCTTCGAATATTCCCCCTTCACCGACACTGTATGTGTTTTTCTCACCAATAGCTTTCTCAACGACAAAGCGTGTGATCTCAGGCTCCTTCATTCGCTGGCGTTTTTTCATTCTGCCAAAAATCGGCCCGCCCGGTCCAACCGCCTGTTGGTCCCTCATGAAATAAAGGTTCGCCAGGGGCAGGTTGGAATATACTGTAGGGTATTCTACGCTGTTCTCTTCCTCTTGCTTGAGGTCTATTGAAGGCTCAAGCGTGAGAATATGGAAAAGTGTTACTGGATCTATAATCTCCAGGTTCTTCAAAAACAGTCCCATGGCTTTCTTTGACGACTCAACTCTCCCGTAAAATTTGACTATTGTGGAGACCTTTTCCTCGAGGTCCTTTCTGAACTGGCTGTCACTCCTTGCCTTGTCGACTACAACGTTTCTCAGGAGTTTTACTGAAACGCCATTCTCCTTCAACGTCTGCTCAAGATTCTCATGTTCCTTGATGGCTATATCCGTCCGGAAAGGCCGTTCAAACAAAAACGGTCTGGGAGCAAGCATGGCATATTCAATTTCGATGCCTGGCCTGTGGATCATAACATCTCTAAGTCTGTCCCATTCCGCTTTTATCCTCATAAACCCACAATGTCTATGAAATAAATTAACCTACGCCCGGTCAGGAAGGTAGTATTTTCCGTCAAAGTTGAACAGCTCAACTTCCTCCTGGCTTGTATCTCCCTTCATGGTGATCATTTTGTAATTTTCTTTATCCATCAGCTGAAGTTCACCAGCCTCCTTTGAGACTACAATGAAGGTGCTTTTCCTCGGATTTTTCTCAAGTATCCTCACATCAGAGGAAAAGAACTCGCTCTTAGAAATCTTGGTCCTCTTCTCATTCCTTGTGTTGATTACATCAAGGCCTGCAGCCCCCGTTCCAAGGACAAGGTAATCGCTGCCGTTCAGCGAGATTACAGAGCCCCTGTCGAGAGAAGCTAGCCTTACACCGTAGGTGAATCTGTAGAACTTAGCGCCGTCCTTCACACCTGCCAGAGTTTTCGAGACCTTCATCGTTGAAAGGTAATTGTCGAGAATATGCTTCGCGAGCCTGTTTCCGTCGGCCCGCTTGCCAAGATATATATCGAGCCCTTCCGGTACTTTTGCCACGGTTGAAATGAATGATTCAGGGTCTTTCCTGTTCAGTCCCCTCATAATATGCACGGCTTCGTCCTTTACGTATTGTACAAGACTGTTGTATTCGGAATTCAGGGTCCTTATCTGGAGTATGGCCTCATAGTATGACCCTGTAACCTTGTTGCATGTGAGGCAGCTGTTCCTCAGACGCCTGGTTGGTATATTTACATCTTGAACAATATCTGAAAAATCGGGTTTTTTCAGGGAGATTCTCACAAACGTGTTTTTGCCGTCATGGGAAATCATCACATCGCCAGGATCAACATATTTCTCGAAGGAGGGATCGTTCAGGCCAATCATCTGGTTTACTTTTTTTGCGAGAACTTTCTGCTGGTTGTCGGCATACCATTTGTTCCCGACCTTCATTGAACCGCACTTAGGGCATTCTGTCAGGTCCAATGTGCCGTTTACACTCAGGGAAAGCTTATCAGCTATGCAATCCTTGCATATTCCCCTATCGTATTCTTCCTTGCTTCCGCAGAGAATGCATAACACTAATCCGATATTCTTCCCTGCTTTTTATACTTTTTAACAAGGCCCTGGGCAATCAATTTCTTCCTTATCTCAGTTGTCCCTGCACCAATCTGGCCCAGGATAGCGTCCCTGAGCAGCCGTTCCACTTCACCTTCTCTTACATAGCCTATTCCGCCATGGATCTGTACGGCCTCGCGTGCGATATACTCCGCCGATTCAGCAACATGGTATATGGCCGCTGCAGCATCCATTACGTTCATATTGTCCTCCTTGATTCCATTGAGCGCTCTGTCCGCCATAAGCCTGCTTGTCTGGTATTTTGTATACATGACTGCCAGCTTGTCCTGTATCATCTCAAATTCATGCAGGTAATTCCCGGATTGCTTTCTTTCGGTAGCATATTTCACGGACAGTTCCAGTGCCCTCCTTGCGAGCCCGACAAAAATGAATGAAAGTATTACTCTTTCAACGTTGAGGCCGCTCAGTATGATATCCTTGCCACCATTCAGATTTCCTACCAGCCTGGATTCCGGGACCTTAACATTGTCGAAGAATATTTCACCGGTGGGTGAACCGCGCATCCCCATCTTATCAAACTTCTTTCCCCGTGAGAAACCGTTATCCTCTGACAGCACCACAAAAGCGGAATAGCTGTCACCGGTACGGGCATAGGTAAGGAAAACATCCGAATAAGGTGCGTTGGTGATTAGGGTCTTGCTCCCATTCAACACAAAGGTTCCGTTCTGTATTTCTGCGCTAGTTCTCATGGCAAGGGCGTCAGACCCGGACCCGGGCTCGGTAAGTGCCAGGGATCCAATCCAGTCTCCACGAGCAAGTTTGGGAACATACTCCTCCTTCTGCTGCTCGCTTCCGTTCCTGTAAAGGTTATCCAGGCATAGATTGCTGTGAGCACCATATGAAAGTGCAAGGGATGCTGATGCATACCCAAGTTCTTCCTCTATGATCGCCTGTGCAGTATAATCCATTCCAGAACCCCCGTATTCCGGAGGGATGGTAACACCAAGGAATCCCATTTTTCCCATTTTTCTAAACAGGTCCAACGGAAAGTAATCCTCCTTGTCTATTTTCTGTGACACAGGCATTACCTCTTTCTCTATAAACTGCCTTACTGATTGCCTCAGTAATGAAAAAGTATCAGAATCCTCCCCGCTCATCGAGTCTAAGATTGAACTGGGCTTATTATACTTCTTTCTGAGTAGGAAATCCTAATACCTTTCTGAATATGGGGACGCGATGCACCAGTTTGACTATGAGCATGTTGCTGAACTAAGGGAAAAACTGATCCCATACAGGAAGGTTGAGGAATTTGTCAATCCGCATGGGACTGATGTGATATTGGACATCGGGGCAGGAGACGGATTCTACAGCGTGAATTTTGCGGAAAAACTCAACGGGGGGAAAGTTATCTCCCTTGAAATTGATAAACGGGGTACTGACCTGCTTAAGAGAAGAATGAACGAACATAGTGTGTCAAATGTAGAAGTTGTGCAGCAGGATGCCTGCGATGAATTTCACTTTGATGGATACAACAAGGCATTCTTTTCTAACACATTCCACGACATCCCTTGCAGAGATGACCTTGTAGAAAGATTTGCAGCCGTCAACGAGGAAAATCTGGAGATCATACTGATAGAATTCAAGAAAGGAACACTTGATCTGGGTCCACCTGAACACATTAGGATTTCAGAGGAAGAGTTAATGAATAAGTTTACTTCAAGAGGCTTCAGATTTGTTGAAAGGATGGAGTTCAGCCACCATTACATTCACAAGTATGTCAAAGATTAACTCGCAACATGTTAGTTTCCCTCACTTCTTACCATAATATTAATAATTCTTTTTTAATTAAGGCACAACGATCGATCTGCTAAGCATATCTGCTGGCTAGGTTGTCTGTTGATCATACGTCATCCCTGATAAACGCCTGAAAAATCCACATAGTGATGCCCGCGGGACTGAAGCTGGTGTGTTTTCAGGAGCTGGTTGAATTGGGATGATCTGACGTATTTCCTTCAGGCAGGGGATATATAAAATGTTCGTAATGGTTGAGGATGAATATATAGCAAGAATTCCACCGGAACTACTGGGTGATGATTATTCAAGATCTGTAACACAGGTAACGAAAGACTCATTAGAAGGGAGGCTGCTCGATGTCCAGAGCGAGGAGATCGAGGGGAAGAACATCGGGAAATGCCTGGTTATATCCATCGTGGACGTGGATCTTGTCGGAGAAGGAGCAATTGTTCATGGAGATGGTGGAGTGTACCAGTCTGTTAAGTTTAAAGCCCTTGGCTTCTACCCTGAAATGCATGAGATCATTGAGGGAGTGGTAGTATCAGTACAGAACTTTGGAGCTTTTGTCAGATTCAGCTCATTTGACGGGCTTCTCCACATAAGCCAGATAATGGATGACAGGATTGATGTCGATCTCGCCAACATGAGGTTTATCGGCAAGGATACTAAAAGAGACATCAAGGTAGGGGACAAAGTCAGGGTGAAAATAGTTGCCCTTAACCTGTCATCATCGTCCATCAGGGACAGCAAAATCGGCCTTACCATGAAGCAGATGGGACTCGGAAAACTGGAATGGCTCCGGGAAAAAAAGAAGGTAGAAACTTAGGTGTGAAAAATGAAGGAAATTTACAGGGCATGCAAGAAATGCAAGAGGATAACAACTGAAAAAATCTGCCCTATACACGGAGATGAAAAGACCACAACGGAGTGGATGGGTTTCATTTACATAGTGGAAACAAAGGTATCTTCCATTTCTGAGCGCGCAGGAACTGAAATGCCTGGTATGTATGCAATCAAAGTCAGGCAGTGACCTCAGGGTCAGTGAAGAGATAAGGGAAGAAATATCTTCATACAAGGCGAGGATGTGCACGCTGGAAGAGGTGTCGCACCTTGCCCGAACAAAGAAAATCGTGGCAGTGGGTGATGTTACTGCCGGGAATCTTAACAAAGCGGGAGTACCTCTCCTGCTTGAAATAGTGGATCTCAAGACGCAGCGGAAAGAGGATGGCATTTTTCCGCACGTTGAAGGCTCAATTCATGTCAGAAATCCTGCAGCTACCTTGACAGCAGAGTTGTTCAGGCACGTTGAAGAGAGCCTGAAGAAGGGTCGTAAGACCAGGATCGAGGTTGACGGTGAGGAAGATCTGGCAGTGATACCAATAATTTTTTATTCAGATTTAAATACAGTCGTAGTATACGGCGTTCCCAATAAAGGGATGGCCTGCATTGAGATCGACGAGAATACAAAGGAATACGCTAAGGATCTCGTAAAAAGGATGGAAGAAGAATGAGCGAATTGAAGATTGAGGAAACCAGGGACAACAAACTGCTGAAGAGAAAGGAAATCAGGTATAAAGTCCTGTTTGGAAATGAGTCGACACCAAAGAGGGAACAGATAAGGGACCTTCTCGCCAAAAACCTTGGGGTAAACAAGGAGCTGATAATTGTAGATAACAACGTGCAGCAGTCCGGAAAACACGAGATGAATGGATATTCGAAGGTTTATTCCGACAAGGAAAGTGCAATGCTCTACGAACCAGACTATGAGCTTTACAGGAACGGGCTCAAGATAAAGGAGGAGGCTGAGGCAGAATGATGAAGAGGGAACTTTACGCGGTTGAAGGAGAGAAGATAGTGAGGCAGAGGAGATTCTGCCCAAGGTGCGGCCCTGGCGTTTTCCTCGCAGAGCACGAAAACAGGTACTCATGCGGAAATTGTGGCTACACAGAGATTAAGAAAGGAAAGAAGGTAGAAAAAGAGGAAGAACAGAAACCCAAGGAAGAGAAATCCTGAACTACCTTTTTTAGATAATAAATCACTTAGTAAGGTAGAGAAGGCTGAAGTATCCCCTGGAATCCTGCCAGTTCTTTTTCACTTTCAGCCCGGACTTTTCGGCAAGTCTTGAAAAGTCCTCGACAGTATATTTGTAGGAACTTTCTGTATGGATTGTTTCTCCCCTGTCGAAGCGGAATTTCATGCCCTCTATCATGACTTCCTGATTTTCCAGGCTTACAAGGTGCATTTCTATCCGCCCTAGTTCCCTGTTGTAATATGCTTTATGGGCAAATTTCTCAGGATTGATGTCAGTTTCCAGCTCTTTACCAATCCTTCGCAGAAGGTTCAGGTTGAACCTGGCGGTATATCCTTCAGAATCATTGTATGCCGCGTTAAGCGTTTTAACATCCTTCCGAAGGTCCACGCCTACAAGCATGCCATCTCCGTCATTAAGCTCACTCTGAACCAGCTCCAGGAACCCTTTGGCATCGTCCGGCTCGAAGTTTCCAATTGTGGAGCCTAGAAAAACTATCACCTTTTTCCTGTTGGGGTCCTGCTCTGGTATTTCATGCATTCTCAGATAGTCAGCACAGATAGAGATTATTTTCAGGTCCGGGAATCTTGAAGACAGTAAGTCTGCTGAATTTCTGACCGCATCGGACGAAATATCAATAAGGACATATGCGAAAGGCGAATCCAGTGAAGAAATCAGCATGCTGGTCTTCTCGCTGTTCCCGCTGCCATACTCAATCACGAAAGTGCCCTTGCCAATGGTTTCCGATATTTCCTCACCAAACTTTCCAAGAATTTCCTCCTCTGTCCTGGTAACATAATACTCCGGGGTACGTGTAATCTTCACAAAAAGCTCTGACCCGCGGTCATCGTAAAAAAATTTGGGAGGAATTCTCTTAGGGTTTTTGGAAAGGCCTTGGAGGACTTCATCCCTGAAACTGGCCAATTCAGGCTTCATGTCAATGAATTCAACGTTTTCGGCAGTCATGAAAGATCCTCTGCAAGTCTTATACCAGTAAACGGCCATCTTTCACCGAGGTGGAAGAAATTCCTGTATGTTCTTCTTATGTGGGATTGAGGGGTAACACATGCCCCTCCCCTAAGCACCATCTGGTTAGCCATGAATTTAATATTGTACTCCCCAAGCGAACCAGGCAGTGCCCTTGTTCCCGGATATGGCATGTATGAACTATAAGTCCATTCCCAAAGGTCTCCGAAACCCTGGAGGATCTTCTTTCCTGAAACCGATGGTGGAACTGGCCTTAAATAGCACGTTTCTGCAAAGTTATCGCCAGGAGATTGATCAACATCACGCATGGCATGCTCCCACTCCTCTTCAGTGGGAAGCCGCTTTCCTTTCCAGTTAGCATACGCCAAGGCTTCGTAGAAGCTGACATGGCTGACCGGCTCCTCCGGGTCCATCTTCCGCTCACCAGAAAGCGTGAAAACATACCAACCGTCCTTCTTTTCATCCCAGTACAAAGGGGCTCTCCATTTATCGCTGTTTATCTTGTGCCACCCCTCAGAAAGCCACAGCTTGGGGTCGGAATATCCGCCGGCCTCCATGAACTCAAGGTACTCACCGTTTGTCACAAGCCTTGAAGCTATTCTGTAGGGTTCAAGGTATGCCTTGTGCCTTGGGGATTCGTTGTCGAAGGCGAATTCATCGGAATCATGGCCGATCTCAACTATCCCTCCCTCAAATTCAAGCCATGTAAGTTCTGGTGGCTTTGGCCCTTCGTAGGGTTTATACGGGGCATATTCCGGCTTTAGGGGGTTTCTGTAAAAGTTGTACTTCAGATCCATCAGCATCAGCTCTTCGTGCTGCTGCTCATGGTTTATTCCAATGATCAACCGCTGCGTGATCTCATCAGGCAGGTTTTCCTGATCAGCAATTGAGATTACGTTTTCGTCCACGAATTTCCTGTAGGAGAAGACTTCATCAACAGTTGGTCTTGAGAGGGTCCCTCTCATCCCCTTGGGGAAATATTGACCGACTGTTTCATAATAGGAATTGAACAGGTAGTCAAATGCATCATTAAAAGGATGGAATCTAGTTTTATACGGTTTGAGAATAAAAGTCTCAAAGAACCAGGTTGTATGGGCAAGATGCCATTTTATGGGGCTTACCTCGAAGCTGGACTGGACCACGTAGTCCTCGGTCTTCAATCCCTTGCAGAGGCTTTCAGTGTATTCTCTTACCTCCAGATAACGCTTCAATACTGATCGGATATCTTTCTCATTAAAGTTTGCGGTTCCCACTTTTGCTGATCCTTTCATCATTTCGACCTTCTATGCGGATTTCTACTAGACAAGTATTGAAAGGTACTAATATATGTATTGTGCAAGATTCTGATTCCGTAACACCTGAAATGCACCACGATCCGACGCTTATTCTCCGGGTCCGAACATTGCATAGCTGTTTCCAGAAAATACTATAATGATACAGGAATGGCCAAGGTGGATATGGACAGAAAAGGAACCGCCAATTTGCCACTTCATTACGGGAAGCCACCTGAGTACCTATTCAAGAGAATGGTGGAATTGGGGGGAATCATCAGTGACCTGATAATACAAAAGTTCGGGGTGAGAAAATACCTCGATAATCTGGCGGACCCTTTCTGGTTCCACTCCCTCTCACTGGCAACTGGTTTTGACTGGAATTCCAGTGGAACAACTACTGCAACTCTCAGTGCACTGAAGGAATACTATTCCGACCACAGCCGGGACGTAATGATACTCGGCGGAAAGGGAAAACGCATGTCTGAAATTTCCAATGAGCTCAACAGGGTTGTTGGAGACGGCATTCTTCGGGATTCAGAAGCAGAACGCATAAAGAAAACGAGCAGGAGGATAGCGAAAGTGGATCAGGATCTCCTGCAGGACACTTTCGATCTCTACATGCACTTCATCATAATTGACAGAAAGGGGAACTGGGTTATAGTACAGCAGGGCATGAACCAGGAAATACGCATGGCCAGAAGATACCACTGGATAAATGGTTCTGGCCTGGACTTGCTCAATGATGGGAGGAATGGGATATCGGCTGAGAAACGGGTTGAAAAGCCCTTGAACCTTTCAACGAAGGACAGCATTAACAACAGGGGTCTTATGGTAGAACTTGTAAGGGAAAATCCCGGAAGCTACAGGGGGAGGATAGCTAGAGGGCCACAAAGGACTCTGGAGAATTTCTCAGGCGCCGAAAAAAGCCTCGACATGAATGTAAGGGTAAACTGGAAACTTCTCAGGTCAATATACGAGTATCAACCCGACGGCTTCGAGGATCTGATGCACTTCCACGGCGTCGGGAAATCTGCTATGAGAGCTGTTTCGTACATGGCAGAGCTTATCTATGGCGAATCGCCGTCTTACGAGGACCCGATAAAATATTCCTTTGCATTGGGGGGAAAGGACGGCATACCTAAACCGGTCAACGTGGGGGATTATGACCTAGTGACATCCTTCTACAGGGAGGTACTGAAAGATTCAGGCAACAGAAGCTATGACAGGGTGCTCCGCAACCTTGGAAGGTACAGCTACGGCAGAACAATGGAATGGAGACAGCCTTCACCTTAAACTGTAAATATTGCGCCTGCAATTCCTCAAAATAGTTAAATATGTTCAAGAGCTATGCTCAAGATTATCTAAATGCAAAACGCTGAAGAGATATCCTTTAAAGTCGAGAACGAACTACCATTCCTCGATCCGGTAATAGCAAAATGGTTCAACTCCAGGTATTCATCCCTTACAGAACCACAGAAGAAAGCTATACCGCTCATACATAAAATGAAGAATGTGCTTGTATCGAGCCCTACAGGTACAGGCAAGACCATGACTGGATTTCTCACCATCATCAATGAACTTTTCAAGATGTCTGCAAAGGATAAGCTTGAAGACAAGATATATTGTGTTTACATAAGCCCGCTAAAAGCGCTCGCAAACGATATAGACAAGAATCTGAAAAAGCCACTGGGGGAGATTTACAACCTCGTGGAGGAAATGGGCGATAAATACCCAAAGATAAGGGTGGGAGTCAGGTCTGGAGATACTCCTCAGAGTGAAAGGCAGAAGATGCTTAGAAAACCCCCCCATATACTGATAACTACACCTGAATCTCTTTCCCTTGCGCTTTCCGCCCCTAAATTCAGGGAAAAATTCTATGACGTGAAATACGTAATCCTGGATGAGATTCACGAGATATCCGCCACCAAGAGAGGAGCTCTTCTCTCAGTTAATCTGGAGAGGCTGACAGGCATTTCAACACCGTTTGTAAGGATAGGCCTTTCAGCAACTCAGGCTCCTCTTGATCTGATAGCCTCATACCTCACGGGATTTGAGGGAGACGAACCGAGAGGCTGTGAGATCATCAGCGTTGACACGAAGAAATTTCTTGACCTGAAGACGATCACCCCTGTGCAGGATCTCACCAAGACGCAGTATGAAGTAGCAAATGACAAGATGTATGACATGCTGGCTTCAATGATCCAGGAACATTCAACCACTCTTGTCTTTACAAACACAAGAAGTGGCGCAGAGCACGTGGCAATGCGGCTGAAAGCCCGTGGGGTCGAAAGCATTGAAGCCCACCATTCGTCTCTTGGCAGAGATACACGATTCGAAGTGGAAAACAAGCTCAAAGCAGGGGAACTCCAGTGTGTCATAACGTCAACATCACTTGAACTGGGCATCGACATAGGATATATTGACCTTGTTGTCCAGATCAACAGCCCGAAGTCCGTTTCCAAAGGCCTGCAAAGAATAGGGAGATCGGGCCATGGCATTGACGAACTTTCCAAGGGGCGCTTTCTCGTCTTCAACGTTGACGATCTGATGGAATGTGCGGTACTGACCAAGGCGGCATACGACCAGAACATCGACAAGGTGGTTGTCCCAACCAATTCCCTGGACGTACTTTCCCAGGTCCTAGTAGGAATGTCCATAGAAAAAGTCTGGAACATCGAAGAAGCATTCCAGGTTGTGAGAAATTCCTACACATTTCACACCCTTGACAGGGAAGACTACATGGAGACACTAAGGTACCTCGGGGGGAAGATCGAGGACAGCACAATATACTCAAAGATCTGGCTTGACGAGGATGAGGGCACATTCGGAAAGAAGAGAAGTACCCGCATGATATACTTCATGAATATCGGCACAATACCTGAAGAAGCCGATTATCAGGTAATAAACGAGAAAGGCAGGCACCTCGGCCAGCTCAGCGACAAATTCGTTGAGAGGTTGAAAGCAGGCGATATCTTTGTTCTAGGTGCAAAGACATACATGTTCCTCAAGATAAACAGAAACCGTGTCAGCGTCAAGGATGCAACCGGAATGAGGCCGACCGTGCCTTCATGGACTGGCGAGATGCTTCCGAGGAGTTACGATCTCGGAGTTCTCGTAGGCGAGTTCAGGAAAGAAGTCGTTGAACGAATGCACAAAGGGGACGACGTGAAGAAATGGCTAATGGAAGAATACAGGCTTGACGAGTATGGTGCAAACAGCATGATCTCCTACATAGGAACCCAGGAGAACTTCGACATACCCACGGACAGGCATCTTCTCATTGAAGGCTTCATTGACAAGGACGGCTTTTACAACATAATATATCACATCCCGCTGGGCAGAAGGGTTAATGACGCTCTTTCAAGGGCTTATGCACATCTTATTTCGAACACCTATGAGGTCAACACCCGGGTCACTGTCACAGACGACGGGTTTATGCTTACATCCCCCGCCAAGATACCTCTGAAGGACCAGGTGAAGCTTCTAAAATCAGGCGAATTCGAGGACATTGTAAGGAGATCGCTGTCAAACACTGAGGTATTCAAGCAGAGGTTCAGGCATTGTGCGGCCAGGTCCCTTATGGTACTGAGAAAATACAAGGGTTACGATATATCCGTTGTCAGGCAGCAGCTGAGAAGCGACAGGGTTCTCAGCACCCTCGACAAGATGAAGAATTTTCCTGTAATAAAGGAAACTTACCATGAGATAACCACGGACATGATGGATGTTCCCAGGGCCAGAAACTACGTCAAAAACACAATAGAGGGTGGGAACTACACAATAAGGGATTACAGCAAGGAAACGAGCCCGTTCTCTTTCGGGATTGTATTCGCCGGCGTGTCCGACCTGGTGTTAATGGAAGATAGATCCAAGATTCTCAAGGAACTGCAGAGCAAGATCCTTGACAAGATCTACGGCTCTGAAAAGGTTAAATTCATATTCTCAGACCCGAAGGAAATCGACAACTACTACTTCAGAAAAGCTCCAACTATTGAGGACAGGGATACTTATGAAGACTTCCTTCATTATTTTCCATACATAGACCCATTCAAGAACAGGACAAATTCACCTTTCCCTTATGCCATCACCGGGACACTTGACCTTTCAAATGATCTGATCAGGGAGGACAGGCTTGTGTCTATCTACATGAGAGGAACACAGTGGACACACATTGACTTCTACGGCGACTTCATGACCCTCTTCAAGAGAGAAATTTCCCCCGATGAAAAATATGACAGAATCCTGGAGCAGTGCACCGGAAAGAGCTTTGGCGAGATCAGGGATGCATTGGGGATGGCCGAGAATGATCTCAAGGACTGCCTGGTCAACCTCGAATCAGAATATATTGTAAGGAAAAAGATGAGGGGAGAAACAACAGTCTATCACAGCAACGATATGCCGGACATTCCCGGAGATGAAAAAGAGGCTGCCAGGAACATACTCACGAAGATCATAGGATCATTCGGGCCCCTGACTCTTGACGAATTGCTTATCAAGCTTCCCGTTTCCCAGGAGCTGATTGAAGGTGCGCTTGAAGATCTCACATCCTCAGAGACGCTGGTCTATGACTACATCACCCCGGTCTTTGTAAAGCAATACATGCTGAAGGCTGATCTGGAAGCACTTACAGGGGGCCCACAGGAAGACTTGTCAAAAGAAAGAATCCGTAACCTGTCTACAGTGGTAAAGGACGTTCAATCTTATTTTGATAAGTATGGCTTTGCAATAAACGACTGGGACATTAAGGTCAGAGTCAAGAACTTCTCCCATGAGTCGCTCAGAAATCTGGTTGAGGAGCGCAGAGTGGTTTATGGAAAGATCATCAAGCATAAGCTTTCATACGCATCCTTTGACCTTGCAGATGCATTGCACAGGCTCCGATACGATGAGCCATCCGAAGAAGCCCGGAAGGTGATGCACCTTATATCCGAGGGGTTCAGAGATGAAAAATCGCTGGTAGTGCGGTCTGGATACCCGCAAAAAGTTGTAAGGCAGCTTCTGAAGGACCTAGAATACAGGCTAAGCATTTCCAGAGACAATGATGGACTGTTCAACCCGCTTTTCGGACTAGACAAGCCGGATGGGAAAACTGATGCCATAATGTTCCTGGTGGATAAATACGGGCCTGTTACTGCAGAGGAGCTTTCAAGGACATTCTGGATATATGCGGGAGAAGAGCTTGAAAAAACAGGCCTGAAACCTGTGTACTTCAGAAACAACCTGTACTATGGTTCCTCAAAGAAGAAGAAAGGGACAGATTCAATCATAGTGAGGCTTCAGGACCCGATTTCAATATACCTGGGCCGCGTATATGAAAGAGAGGTTGATTTCAACGCACGCCTTATTTCACGTGGCACTGATGATGCAACATTCACAATGGAGCAGAACAACTCCATTCTATGGATTGACAACCTGGTACTCTACTCTGATCAATCCGGCAAGGACCTGCTCGAGGCAGTAAGCGGCATCAGGGAGAGATTGAAGCTGAACTCCGTAGTGATTACGCCACCGTCGGAGGATTTCACCTCTGAGGCAATCGCCATGAAATTCAGGGAAGAAGCCGGATTCATTACCGTTGGCGATGCAGAAATCACGGACATCGGGGAGGAGGACCTATTCTCTTACTCATATTCCAAGATGTCAAAGAAGAAAAGGGATGGCGAATCCATATACAACATGCTCAAGGATGAGCCCCTTGGCGTCAGAACCGATATAGAGGCCAACTATCTCGGCATAAGGAACGTCCAGTTGAGCAATTATTTTCAGTCAAGGCTGATATTCACATTCAGCGGGCCCTACGGCTCACAGGCCTATGCACCTCTTGAGATCATCTCTGTATACAGGGCAATAAAGAATCTCGAGCTGAGCCAGGAGGACCAGAGAGTCCTGAGGGCAGTTATTGAAAGCGGCGGGGCCACTGAGAATGAAATCCTGGCAAGGCTTAAGAAAAGCATTTACGGAACCAAGGACGTAATAAAGAAACTGTATGTTAACAACCTCGTGGCAAAGGATTTCAGCAGGAAGCTCGTATTCGTTCCGGAGAAATACTCCAGAGAAGAGGCTGTGGCATTAATACTGAAAGCAATGATCTCAACGTTCGGGTTTTTCGATGAGGAAAGATACCATAAGGTCACGGGGGTTGAGGCGGATGAAGATTTCAGGGATGCAAGGGACAGGATGCTTGAGGAGGGGCTGATCAGGAGTGTCATAAGCCTTGAGCGGAAAACAGTGTATGTGGAAAAAGAGTTCAGCAAACAGGCGAAGAAGGGTTCAGGAAACCGGGTCATGTCCCCCAAGGACCTTATCACCCTGTACTTCCAGGACTATATCCGCAGCCGTTTCGGGACACTGAACATGTATTTCTACATACGTAACGGGGAGATAATCACCGCCCTCCAGACCAGAAAGAACCAGTACACCCTCAGGGTCGTGAAAGTGTTCGGTGACAATAAATACAGGGAACAGGCAAAGAAGGAGCTCAACGAATTCGGCTACGCTGTCATTTTCCCATAATCCGCATTTCGTCTGGGGAAATTTAACATATATCATAATGTTTAGCTAAATGATGTATGAACTCGCCATCCTGATATCCGGTCTCTCAATAGTGCTTTCCATATTCCTGCTAGGCATTACCAGGAGAGTAACAAGGAGAAGGAGAGCTAGGATTCTTTCATATATTGGCGCAGTTTTCATAATAATCCTGATCTCCAACGTAGTTTTTGTATTGCAGGTCTTCTCGGTTATCCCCTTCACGGGATTTGAAATCACCATCCTTCTTGGGGTTGAACTGCTGATTCTGATACTGTTCTACGCTGCCATAGTAAGGGGTATTGGTTAAGTGAACGAGCATCCTACCACGAGAGACTCAATCTTCGGCCTGATAGAGGAAAATCCCGGCATACACTTCCGGGAAATACAGAGAAGGTCAGGGCTTGCAGTAGGCCAGGTGGAATACCATCTGTACCAGCTTGAAAAGGATGAGAGGATTGTTTCCCGTGAGGACGGCAAAGTAAAGAGATATTTCTGCATCTCAAGCGACAGTTTTTCCGAAAGGCAGCTTCTGTTCTACCTGAGAAGCAACAACAGCAGGGAGATTCTTCAGAAACTGGCCAGGGCTGATACACTACCCCTTTCGAACCTTATGAGGGTAAGGAAATCCAAGGTGGAGAAAAGAAAGCAGGTCCTTAAAGACCTGGCCAGCGACAGGATTATTGAGATCTTCGAGGAGGAAGGCACAAGCTTCGTTAAGATCAGAGAATTAACAAGGCTACTCGATGCTGCCAGGAAGTACCGCGAAAGCTTCATAGAGACACTTTCAGAAAACTTCCTTTCCCTTATTGATGAAGACGAATAGTCAGAACCTTCGCCTGCGGTACACTGAGTACGAAATGCCGAGGAGGCCGACTCCGGCAACCACACCAGTTCCAAGATACTCTGCATGGATGATCACATAGTTTACAAGCTGACCAAAATCCTTCTTGATGATCGGGTTCTTGAACAGCGGGGTGCCGGGAACTCCAAAATACGGGTCCTGGTATACGCTCTTCAGTGTATTGTTGAATGGAAACTTGAAGGCCAGGTATATTCCGCCGTCCTTCAGGGCAACAGTTGATGTCAGGTTCTTGCCAACACCGTTGAGCTGGAAAGTATTGTTCCACCAGTAGAATGCACCCAGCCGGTTCTTTGCAGATGGCAGGATCTGCATGCCTTCATGATCGCCATGCATCCGGTCTCTGGCGTTGTGCGTGACATTTCCAAGATAGTATTTTACTGCATTGTTTGACTGATTGGAGGATTTGATCAACTGGTAAAGGTAAAGGGCTCCCGGACCCTGAACAGGGTTCTGCAGCACAATTGATATTGTTATCTCCAGCACCGAGTAATCGGGAAAAGAGTAGTTGTCTTGTGCGGAAGAAATATTGTTGATTCTCAGATTGGAAAGGGAATACCCAAGCGCATTGAGGGAAATTTTCACCTCTGCATTTATTGAGTTCTGCTGGTTGTTCTGATCCTGTACCGGGGATGCTGTGTCGGGAGTTCCGCTTTCACCCATTCCCCTTTTGAGCTTGACGTTGGACTTGTAAAAATATGATGTGTTGTTTACCTTGGAAAAAACCCAGTGGTTCTCATTAAAGTTCGTGTTGTACATTCCAGTATGGGTAACTAGGACAATCCCGGCGAAGGTAAGGTTGTAGAAGGTGCCGTTAGTCACATTCAGGGTTATGCTGGGTGAGGGCAGAACCTGAACTTCAGACTCTTGAGTATCAGCTACCGCAGTCCCGGCAGAAAATGCAAGAATAATAAACGCGACTGCGAGAATCACGGGGAAAGTCTTCACACCCTTTAAATTGCAAACTAAATAAAGATTTATTGGTACAGTGAACCTCATTGAAGTGATTCAAGCTTTCTTCTCAGGAAAAGCGAGTTTATAACAACAGATGTGGAACTGAAACCCATTGCAAATGATGCAAATATCGGCATTATGGAAAATATCCATGACCCGGTAAGCGGGACAAGTATGCCTGCTCCGATTGGTATCAGGACAGTGTTGTACCCCACAGCCCATCCAAGGTTCTGCTTCACTTTAGCAAGTGTTTTTTCGCTAATGCTCTTGGAGCGCAATATATTTCTAAGGTCGTTGTTAAGAAGTATTATGTCTCCACTTTCCTTTGCAATATCAGTGCCTGATCCCATTGCCACACCCACATCCGACACTTCCATTGCGATGCTGTCGTTGATTCCATCCCCCACAAAGAGAACGTAATCACCCTCCATCTGGTATTTTTTTACAATCTCAGATTTATCCTCAGGAGATGCTTGTGAATGAACTTCTTCAATTCCCACCTCGTTTGCTACCCTTTCAGCTTCCTCTCTGGAATCTCCAGTCACAATCGATGTCCTGATTCCGTTTCTCTTGAGCTCTTCTACTACGGATTTGGCCTGTTCCCTGATCCTGTAAGAAACTGTAAACTCGCATGATGGTTCTCCGTCCACGTATACCATGACCCTGGAACCGACTGCACCCTCACTTCTGGTTACTTCAACGGACTTTCCCGCCACATCACCTTTTATTCCCCTGCCTGGGGTCTCCACCACGTTCTTGGCTTCGTAGAGAACGATCTCCTCATCTCTTGCGAACTTAACAATCGCCTTTGCTATCGGATGATTGGAATATTTTTCAAGGGAGGCGGACAGAAGCAGACTTTCCCCTCTGCTGTGGGACCCCGTAACGTTGATCTCATGGATTGAAGGGTCGGCTTCGGTTATCGTTCCCGTTTTGTCAAAAACAACCCTGTTCACCTTAACAAATCTGTCAAAAGCTCCCGGGTTCCTGATGATGATGCCTTTTCCGGATGAAGATGTGGAAGATACAAGGAAAGTTATTGGACCGGCCAGGCCTATTGCACAGGGGCATGCGATCACAACTACTGATACAAATGATAGAATCGCCACTTCAACAGCCTGCCTGTTGCCGATGCCTCCAAGGTGGAGGAACCAGAAAATGGCAGTTCCTGCAGCGATTGAGAGAACTACCGGGACAAACACGCTGGAGAAGACGTCGGCGATCCTCTGAACCTTTGACCTTCCAAAAGTTGCCTTCTCCAGGAGATCATGTATCAGGCTGACTGTACTGTTCTTGCCCACATTTGTTACTTCAACGGTAAGCGATCCGTTCAGGTTCTTTGTCCCTGATATCACTTTGTCGCCGTTCTCTTTGAGGACAGGGTTTTGTTCCCCTGTTATAAGGGATTCGTCAACTTCGCTGCTGCCCTCAAATACTATACCGTCTGCCACAACAACTTCACCCGCCTTTACCAGGATCCTGTCGCCCGGCTTCATCCTGTCCGTATCACCGTCAACAATCGACCCATCGCTTTTCACGTAATGCGAAGTGGCGGGAATCATTTCCAGGAGTTTTCTTGCAGCTCCGCCTGCACGAACTTTTGTAAGGTTCTCTATGTAGTTCCCAGTAAGGATCATTGTGATGATGAATGCCGACGCATCGAAGAATGTGGGTGAGTTTAGTATTATCCCGGGGCTTACTGTTATGGACACTGAAAAGATAAATGCAATCAGGGTGCCAAGCGTAACCAGGAGATCCATATTGCTCGTCCTGGTTTTGAGTGAATGATATGCACCGGAGTAAAAACCAAGGCCGGAGTAAAACTGGACGGGCACTGCCATTGCAAGGAGCAGGTAATTTTTGTATGGCCAGTCAAGCACAAAAGTGAGTATGATGATTGGTATTGACAGGCTCCATCCTACAATAAGCCTTGATCTTAACTTTCTGGTCTCCTCCTCGGGAGAGGTAAACCTCTCCATGCACGATTTGGAGCAGAAGTAGTATTTCTCACCATCTTTTTCTACAAAAAGATCCGATGTTTCCGGGACATACATCCCACATACCGGATCGGTCGGCATTTCTTCACTTCACCTTGTATACTTTATGGGGTTCTTGTCAAATTCTTCCTTGCAATCCACGCTGCAGAAGTAGTAGGTTTTTCCACTAAACGTGCTGGTTATGTCAGTATCCTCTTTAACGCTCATTCCACATATTACATCTCGTGCCATGAGTTAAGATCACGAGGCAATATATGTCTCTTTCTAAAACAAATTGCACGATTAATCCAAATCTGATGTAGCACTGTGTTACACGGTCAATAAAAAACCACATGAGGCGGTCAAAAACTCAGTGCGTCAAAGTAAAAAATCTTATTGCCTGGGTCTTTCCAACAGTCACGCTTGAGCCCGGCTTTTATGCACGTTGCTTCCAGGAATTCCTCGACGCCGAATCCCCATTCAAGTGCTACCTGAGGAAGCAGCAGGCCTCGCCCGAACGGGCTCTCCACAATGAGCCCATGCTTCCCAATCTCCAGAGATTTCAGGCTAGTCGCGTCCCTGTTTCCGAATGGTTTAGGGCTGCCAAGTATTGTGATCTCCAACTCAATCCTTTCAAGATCATCAGCAGTTACGGGAAGAAACCTGGGGTCTTCAGTGGCTGCCATCACAGCTGCCTCCCTGACTGTCTGCAGGAAGCCGGTAGGAGGTGTCACGAACCCGATGCATCCCCGGAGATCACCATTCTCCTTGATGGTTACAAAGACCCCTGCCTTAAGTTTCTGCAATAAGTCATCGTCCGTGCCAGGGCATTCAGACAACCTGAAATATTTCCTCAGTGCACAAGCTGCTGTCTTCCTGATGTATTCGCGACGGCTCACGGTAATGAGGTCGAAAACCCGCAATTCACTGGCTGGGTTGGCCGATTGTACCATTACTGGTATCATGAATAGTTGTGATATAAAGTTTGTATTGGATTGTTCTCATATGGTCGGTCAAGTTTAATATAACCCTGTGCGAATGTAAAGACATGGACAGACGTCCCGCTGTCAGTGGTTTCTTCTACCCATCCAGTAAGAAAGAGCTTGAGGAGTTGCTCTCAACAATCGATCGTGAAGTCGGTGAGCCAGACTCATGCGATAATCCCATAGGAGTGGTTGTCCCGCATGCCGGGCTGATATATTCCGGCATAACCGCAATGCATTCTTTCAAGGCACTAAGAAGATCTCCTGCCAGGAAATTCGTCATTATAGGTCCCAATCACAATTCTTACCCTAGAATTGCCGCAGCTTATTCAGGAGGCTCGTGGCTTACCCCGCTTGGTTCCGCGAAGATTGATTCAGCCCTTTCTGACAGAATCTCGGAATTATCTGAGAAAATAGTCATAGATCCAACCCCGCACTCCGTCGAGCATTCGGTGGAAGTGCAGATACCTTTTCTCCAGTATATTTATGGGGAAAATTTTGAGTTCTCCCCGATAATTCTGGGCGACCAGACTAAGGAAACAGCACTGGAAATCGCCCATGCACTGAACGGCCTCGGGGACGAAGTCGCCTTTGTTTCCACATCTGACCTGACCCATTATGAAAGCCACGAATCCGCAAGAAGAAAGGATCATGATCTCGTAGCGGTCATAGAGTCCTTGGATGTACCGGAACTTTACAGAATACTTGGAGACAGGAGAATCTCCTCTTGCGGATACGGTGCTATTGCAATTATGATGGAAATAGTCAGGCTAAGGGGCGGCAGCCTGAAGCTGCTCGACTATAGAACATCAGGAGAAACCAGCGGTGATTTCTCTTCTGTGGTCGGTTATGCGTCCCTGGTTGCCTGCCCGCAGAGTTAACCCGGCAGTTGCGTTTCTCGCACGGAAAGAGTTTAATTCATTAAGGTACTGATAAGATATTGATTCACGAGGCAACACTTTATGAGAGGATATCCGAAGGCAAGGTCAGATGCACAGCCTGCAGCAGGTATTGTATTCTGAAGGATGGGCAGATAGGGTTCTGCGGAGTCCGGAAAAACGTGGGCGGTAAGCTTGACCTGCTGGCTTATGGGAGGCCGCTCGTTGCTCAGATTGACCCCATTGAAAAGAAGCCAATCCTGCACAGGTACCAGGGTACCTGGATATATTCCATAGGGACTGCTGGCTGCAACTTTGCGTGCCAGTTCTGCCAGAATTATGACGTCAGCCAGAGAAGGGAAATAGAAGGCAGCTATTATATGACACCTGAGCAGGTTGTAGATAATGCAGTGAAGGAAGGGTGCCAGGGCATAGCATTCACATACAACGAGCCTACAATCTTCATCGAATATGCAAAGGATATTGGCCTTATAGCCAAAGAGAAAGGCCTGATAACTGTCTTTGTCTCCAACGGATATGAAACGCCGGAGGCGATAGATGAACTCTCCGATTTCCTCGACTGCATAACTGTGGATTTCAAGGGAAACGCCAATCTCTCATTCTACAGGAGGTACATGTCAGTTCCATCTCCGGAATTCATATATGACGCCCTGAAGGGGCTGTCTAAAACTGGAATTCATGTGGAAATCACTGATCTCGTCGTGCCACAGATCGGAGACTCGATCGATGATGCAAGAATTATGGTTCAAAGAGTGAAGGAGATATTCGGCGACAGCATCCCAGTGAGCTTTCTGAGGTTTCATCCCGATTATAAGCTCATGCATCTCCCGAGCACTCCAGTGGAGACACTAATCAGGCATTATGAAGTGGCCAGGGAGGAGGGCATGAAATACGTGTATATCGGCAATGTCCCTGGCAGCATCTACCAGAATACCTATTGCCCCGAATGCGGCAGCCTATGTGTTGAGAGGGATATGATGCGCACTATATCGTTCAATCTGACGGAAGATGGAAGGTGCAGGGAATGCGGCCGTAAAATTGACATCAAACCTCTGCCGGAAGTAAGGCGGAACCCTCAAAGAATTTCCGGGTGGCCGTTCCCATGAGACTCGACCGTATATCAGAGCATAACGTCGCCACTGTTCGGCCCCAGCGTCTGTCCAGTGTAAAGGTTTCCTCGGGGGTCCGATGCAAGCAGCACGGCAGTGGGCGCCACCTCTTCTGGATACCCGAATCTCTTGAGTGGAAGCTCCGAAAGCTTTGAGTTCCTCCACTCATCCGTCTCTTCTTTGAGCATGTCCGTTTCTATAGGTCCCGGGGCGATGCAGTTGGCTGTTATGTTGTGCTTTCCAAGCTCTCTCGCTATAGACTTGGTAAAACCTATAATGCCTGCTTTGGAAGCACTGTAATGTGCCATCTCCTCACCTCCGATCTGTCCCAGCTGTGATGCGATGTTTATGATTCTTCCCCACTTGCGCTCAATCATACCGGGCACAACCAGCCTTGTGAAGAGGAATACGCTCCGCAGATTGGTCCCTATTATTCGGTCCCACTCATCTACTGGCATTTTATGCACCTCATACTGGCTAAGGACGCCTGCATTATTTACAAGTATGTCAATGCGGCCTATCTTGTCCATTACTGAGTCTACTGCCTTTTTTACGTCATCCTCAATTGTGACATCACCCTGTACCAGAAGCGGAGATGTATCTCCCAACCTTTCTAGCTCAACTTTAAGATTCTCTGCATCTTTCCTGTTTTCAGAACCCTTGTAATGCACTACAACCTGAGCACCTTCCCTCTGGAATGCGATGGCTATAGCCCTTCCTATCCCCTGGCTTGCGCCAGTAACAAGCGCTACTTTTCCCATAAGCAATGAAGATTTCCCGGGAATGTCACTTTCTTTCATGGTTGACCAACCCGAATACTGTATAAATATATTCACAAAATTATCCTGAGCAAATATCCGGGATTACAATTTGCCAATGGGCTAAATTTAGATACAGTTCCGATATAAGCCATTGGGTGGGGCAATTGCTCTCAGACATTCTGGAAGAAGATCACAAGCGCGTAGGCGAATCACTTACCTGTTTTCTGGACTCCTTAAGAGAAGGAAAACCGTCGGTGTCCTGTTTCGAAAAAGCCAGGAACAGCCTCCAAAACCACATATTCTGGGAGGAGTCCATCCTTTTCAGAACCGTTGAAAATCAGGCGAACGCCGCAAGGATTCATGGCCTGGAGGTAGAACATGGCGGGATATGGAAACTCCTCGACAAGATAGAGGAATATCTCAACGCGGGGCGGGGTGAGCTGGCAACTGACAGGGTAGAGGGCCTGATAAGAGTTCTGGATGCCCATAATGAAGCCGAAGAACAGACTGTTTACCAGGAACTGGAAAAACAGGACGCAAGCACCCAGGCAAGGCTTATTCTATTTGAGATTGAACAGGCCAGAGCTCCTGAAGGGTGGGTGTGCAACATACTCAGAAGGCGAAGGTGAAGGTGAAAGACTGAAGTGGGCGCGTTCTTCCATGGATAACAGGATATGATATGGTTATTAGCAAGAATTTAATCCTGGAGCGATAGTTGTGGACAGAAGAAATATTGGCTCTTTCATCTGGATTGCATACATTGCGATCTGGGCGCTTCTCATATTTATAGTTCCAAGATTCTTCCCTCATTACTCAGGTTACGGATATTTCCTTCCATTTTTCTTCTTTTTCCCCTTCTTCAGGCGAAGAAGGAGGGGTGCGAGACCAAGCCCAACGCCGGCACCTACAGGTGCACCCGCAGAAAAAAACGATAAGGATTACTCCTTTGAGAATATGCTGTCGGATGAAAACTACAAGCCTCCCTACCCTCTGAAGAATTATATTTTATATGCGGTTGGAGCCACCATCATAATAGCTGCAATTGTGCTGATGTATTACAAGATATTCTGAAGGCGGCAGTTAACTGTGCTATTCCTGCCGGAATTTTCGGGGAAAGGAATATATATCGCATGATAGTGTGTTACCTGGTTGGGTGTGCAGTACCTAAAGGCAACAGAAACAGCCCATCATCAGTACTGCTGCCTGCAGGGTCCGGGAACCGTTTCTGGAAATTGGAATGGCGCTCCTTAAGAATGGTGATTATTTGAACAGTAAAAATGTTGATGCGTTCGTTGAAAAGGTGAGGAAGGATGGAATTCGGGTTGTTAAGCTGGAATGGATGGGCCTTGACCTGATTCTGAGAAATATGGCAACAACTGTTGACTTTCTTTCAGATGCTGTCAGGTATGGTATAGGTGTTACAAGGGCCCAGCAGTCTTTCAACGTCCTTGACCATCTTGTCCATGACGGGCTATATGGCTCACAATCGTCAGAATTCAAATTAATGCCCGATATTTCGACATACGCTGTTCTCCCGCATGTCGATGGTGTTGCGAGGATTCAGACTGAATTATCGGAACCTGAAAATCTTGAACCGACGCCTTCCGATCCTCGCTTTTTCCTGAGAAGGATGATTGGCAGGCTGGACAGCCTCGGGTTGTATGCCAAATGCGCAATGGAGTCAGAATTCTATATTTTCAATGAAAATGATCATAAGCCTGTGGTTACCGGCAAGCTGATGGACAGCCTCGGGATCGACAAGACCGCCCCCTTCCTAAACGAAGTGTCCGGCAACCTGGAAAAAATGGGGATTGTTGTCGAGCATCTGAAAAAAGAATACGGCAGCTCCCAGTTTGAAATAACCTACAGGTATGGCGAACCTTTAAAAATAGCAGACCAGTTCATCGTTCTGAAGAGCGTTATCAAATCAACCGCAGCGAAGGGAGCCATGGTCGCCAGTTTCATGCCAAAGGTTGACAACTCTTCACCCGGAAGTGGACTCCACATTCACCTTTCTCTCTTCGACAAGAGCACAACCCGAAATGTGATGTCTGACGGTAAAGATCCAGGGGGAATCGGTTTGAGCAGGACCGCCTACAACTTCATTGGCGGTGTGATGAAGCACATGAAGGCGCTTTGTGCATTCGAAAACCCTCTTTCCAACTCATACAAAAGGTTGATACCTGGCAGCTGGGCACCTGCACACGTTTCTTACGGATACGACCACAGGGGTGTTGCAGTTCGTATTCCATCCAATCCTCCTGGCGATACGGAGTCGACCAGAATTGAGTTCAGGCTCCCGGATTGCTCATCTAACCCACATATCGCCATTGGTGCCCTGATTGCGGCTGGAATAGACGGCATTGAAAGCGGTATAGATCCCGGGGAGCCGCTGAACTATGATCCCGCTGATTTCTCTGAAAGTGAACTGAAGAAGAAAGGGGTGGAAATGCTGCCTACAACTTTGATTGAAGCCATCCACGCTGCTGAGGAAGATTCGGATTTGAGATCGTACATGGGGGAACTGTTGTATGATGAGTACCTCAAAGTAAGGAAATCAGAGTGGGATGATTATTACAAGAACGTCGATAAATGGGAGGTTGACAGATTCCTTGAACCAATCTGACGCCGGGAAACCGGGAGTAAGTTTGGAAATCAGGATGCTGAAGTCTATCCAGAGGCTAAATGGCACTTTCAGTAGCCTTAAGGATCAGAAAAGTGAGACGTGCGGCCCCTACTCTCTTCTCAAGATTGCCCAGTCACTGGAGACCAAGTCTGAATATGATCTTTCAGAAGACATCATGGCAAAACTGAGTGGGACAACAATATCCCGTGACGAGTATGAACTCAGCCGGAAACTAAAAGGGAAATCTGAAGACGAGCTGGATGACAGGACAAGAGAAGTCTTTTATCCACTGGAAATGAAGTTTTCTGATAGGGAAGAGGAACTTGGCACCAGTGCTGTTGGTGTTCTGGAGGCAGCAAGAAAGGTCCTTGGAAACCAGTACTCCGCAAAACCATTCTTTGCAGCAAGAAACAATGAAGTGAACCTGACCTCTGAAGCTTTCAGAAAAGTGGGAGAATTAATCTGGGAGAACTTGCAGAAGACTGATCTGAATATTATTCTGAATCTTCAGGTGGACCTCACATGTTCAAATGCCTTCCTCAAGACCCCCGTGGACCTGTTCGAATTTCTTTCCAGGGAGGAATGCATGGAGCTTGATGACTGGTCGGTTGGCCACTTTGTTGTCCTTGCGGGCATGATCAAGAAATATTCGGAATCAGGCCACGAATTCTATTATGTGCTCCAGGATAACTACAAAAGCCGTGGAATGTCAGGTTACATTTTTCAGCCCGCTGAATCCTTAAGGAATGCCCTTATCCGAAACGACGGGAAAGAGGGGGGCTTTATCGTGATTTATCATGCCTCAAGACAGGATATAGGGAAGGACCTGGAAAGCTGCCTGACCCCGGGCATCTGGGATAACGGAACCCCGTACCGCGCGGATTGATTCAAAGTTAATTAGCTTCAAATTCATATTGATAAACATGCCTGTTGATCCGGACATCAAAAAAATGGTAGACCAGATAATGCAGATAATGCCCACATCAATGGAAGGTGTGGACCCTAAGGAGTTCAGGGAACTGACAAAGACCTACGATCAGATGCTGGGAGCAGAAATCTCTATTGAGAAATCTGAAGACATGAAGATACCGGTAAGGGATTCAGAACTCGATGCCAGGCTTTATTCTGACGATTCGGCCAGCGATTCCATCATAGTGTTTTATCATGGCGGAGGATTTGTAATAGGTGACATTGAGGCATATGACAGCATTTGCAGGCACATCGCCAGGTATTCCGGTTCAAAAGTAATTTCAGTTGGCTACAGGCTCGCACCCGAGTTTAAGTTTCCAACGGCTGTGAATGATGCGTACGATTCCTACAGATGGATTAGGGAGAAATCTGAACAGTTTGGGGCAAATAAAGACAAGATTGCCACAATGGGGGACAGTGCGGGTGGAAACTTGTGCGCTGCACTTTCTGTCAAGTCGGTTGAAGACGGGTATCCGGTTCCTGCCCTGAGTGTCCTGTATTATCCCGTTGTCGCGCCCGATTATTCTTCAGAGTCTTTCAGAGAGTTTTCAAAGGAATATGTACTCACAGAGGGAATGATGGGCTGGTTCCACAAGAATTACATCAACAATGATGCGGACATTGCAAGCCCGTATTTCTCTCCGATGTTATTCAAAAATCATGAAGGCATGCCAGAAACTCTCGTCATCACTGCTGAGTTTGATCCGCTGCGTGATCAGGGCGAGACCTATGCATCTACCCTGAAGCAACATTCTGTAAAAGTAACCTGTATTCGTGCCACTGGAATGGTTCATGGATTCCTCAGTCATATTGGGATATCTGAAAATGCCAAGGATCTGCTTATCATGGGTTCAAGCCTTGCTGGCCATAAGTTGCGCTCAAGGTGAGAAATAACCTCATTATGTCTTGCGGTTGAAGCGATAGTAATGTCCCGTCCATGATGAAAATTCTAATTCGACGCATCCTTGGGGATAATTGCGTAATAATGCAAACTATACACTTACCGAATCGCTAGATTATCATGGCTCTGATCCATTGGGATCGTAGTCGGAGGTCTTCTCCTCCGGGCTTAACAAGAAGGAAACTGAAGAAGGAAATCAGGATTATCAGGCCAAGTATCTTTGCTCCTAAATCAGAGGATGACTTAAGTGGCAGACACGCTCTCAATGAAATAACCTCCGCATGATGCCCATAACATCTGGCATTATAATTCAAACATTATTATATCACAGAATCTGGCCTGGAAGTACATAAACAACTACCAACTGAAGGCATAGAAATGTGTTTAGGAACCTAACCAATCTTTGTATCCCGGCTTCCGGATTCGAACCAGAGACCTGCGGATTACGGCGGTATTCCATGCCGTGGATTCCCTCTACAGTCCGCCGCTCTACCAACTGAGCTAAGCCGGGTGAAGGTTGATAGGGTCGATACTAATAATTTTTATTGTGCAGGCAACTTCTATCTGCCTGAAAAACTAAAGGTTGTCGAGTACCGAAATAAGTTCTTCTTCATACACCATTGCTTTTTTTCCATCGCTGCCAAGATACTTCTGTGCAAGTTCGGATACGCGGAGCATCATGACCCGGGTTTTCTCACCCTTTTCGATCAGAACTATCTTGCATGGCAGCAGCAATCCCATGTCCTCATTCTCCCCAATCAGGTCCCTTGCTGCTGGTGGTTTGCAGACATTGAGTATGTAGTAGCCCGGGTGATCCCCGCCGAAGTTCTTTGTCAGTATTTCTTTAACGTCAACGAATGAGAGAACTATATATCCAGCATTTTTCAGCTTTGCGGAAAGACTCCCAAAGGTGTTCTCAACGTCATTGCCAACAAGTCTCTCGTAAGAAAACATAAACTGGTATTGCTTCATTTTTAAAAATGTTTGATTGGATTCCAGGGACGGCCGACGAAATTTTACAAACCGTGGGAGAGGATTTTATTAGACCTTGACATCCCATCAGAGATGAAGAGGCCTGTTAACTTAAACTATAATGAATCCAAAATTCTTAGAATATTGAAGGAAGATTCAAGGAGGTCAGCAAGCGAGATTGCTGAAATGACAGGGTTGAACAGGAACACTGTCTCGCGAATAATATCCAATCTTGTCGAGAGAGGCATAATCAGAAATTTCACAATAAACGTGGATTCCGAAGACGAAGACATAATGGTGCTCGCCGAGGTTGAAAATCTCTTTGACATCCCAGAGGAATTTATGGTCGAATCGATCGAACTATCCGATGGAACATTTCTCGTTGTTTTGAGAAAGGAAGCAATGTACGAAAAATTCCCGGTAAGGAGCATGAAGATTGTTCATAAACTTTCAAGATATGAGGAGAATGAAGTTGACTTTGACCTTTACTGCGACTATTGCAGAAAACAGATTCTTGATGCCCCTCTGAAGCTTCAGACAAAAGGAAACACATACTATGCCTGCTGCCCAAATTGCAAAAGGAGCCTGGAAAACATTCTCCACACTACAAGGTGAGGTTACAGCACCTGTTATAATTCGACAGAGTGGCCTGACTTTTTAACTCCAAACGTAATAAAAGCGGTATGCCCTATCATCTGATGGTCCGGCCTTGTCGCATCGGGCCTTACCAGGATGTTCCTCTTAGTGATCTCAACAGTCTCCACAACAGACATTCCGGCAGCTTCCATTTCGGCTACATTTCTTTCTGTCTGGTTGAACGTCGGCGAGTACGTCACAAGGTGGCCACCCGTCTTTAACGACCTGATTGAATTCCCCACAGCATCCCATGGGTCAGGAATGTCCAGGATAATGCAATCCAGATCCGTGGGAAGAAGATCGGTTCTCACATCTCCCTGTATTATTTCCCAGTCTTCTATCACTTGAAAATTCGAGACATTTTCCCTGGCGCGCTCAATAGCGGAACGGTCTGATTCGACGCTGAAAAGTTTCCCATTTTTGCCAACAGCCCAAAGAAGTGCAGAAGAGAGCGCGCCTGAACCTACCCCCGCCTCCAGTACCGTATCACCATGAGAAATTCCTGCCCTGGATATGATGTATGCAGCATCCTTTGAATGTATGATCTGCGCTCCTCTCCTGGCAACAACGGCAAACCAGGACGGGTTGTAGTCCAGCACATCATACCGATCACCCTTGACAGTCACTGTATCTCCGGTCGATATGATCAGGTTTGGCGGAACCTCATAGGTTCTGTTTCTTATTCTGATTTCCCTGCAGGATTCATCGTAAACCCCAACCTGTTCCCTTCCCTTAACAACCTTCAATCATCCTCATCTCTCTGACTGCCACCAAAGTATCCGACTGCTATATCAGAAACATTTGTTCCAGTTCTTCCTGTAATGATTGCACTGTTATAACTGTTCAACAACGTGTACGAATCACTCGATGCGATGGATCTGTCTATTTCTTCGTCTGTGAGTTTTTTTCTGAGTTCCGAGTCGACAATAGCGCCCATTGCAGGGCTCTTTCCGTCAATGCCATCAGTTCCTATGCTCATGAAGAGAAAATCCTGGTCTTTCATCCGTTTAAGGACTCGCAGCGAAAGTTCCTGGTTCCTTCCTCCCTGTCCGTCCCCCCTGACCTTAACAGTGGTTTCACCGCCGAATGTGAACCAGAACCCGTTCCTCTTGATGCTCCTCGCAGACCTGATAATGGATATCACCCTGTCAGCCACGCTCTGCACATCTCCATTGACATCGGAACCCAGGTTTATGCAGTCCGCTCCCCAGTGATTGAATGTATTGTAGAATTCATTCACAAAATCCCGGTTCCTTAAGACAACGTGCAATTGAACGTTCGTGAAAGCAGAAGAATCCGGCCCTGCTATTGCGGACTTGCTTCCCATCTCTTTCAGAATGGGACATCTTTGCCCATATTTTCCAATGATGTCCTCAAGATCCTGCTCTTTATATTCGGTGTATGTAAGCGGTCCGGAGGCTATCATAGAAAGGTCGTCCCCAAAGACATCGGATATAACGAGGCCGATCACTCTCGCAGGCCTTAGAAGATTGGCCAGCCTCCCTCCCTTTACCCTGGAGAAAAACTTCCTGAAAGTATTCAGCTCATATATGTCCGCATCGGCATCCATGAGGCATTCAGAGGCTTTCCCAATGTCCTCTATGGTGACGCCCTCAACCGGGCTTTCAAATAGTGCTGATCCGCCTCCGGAGATTAAAACAAATACTGTGTCCTCCTCATTGAGATCTTCAAGGGAGCGAAGAATCTTTTCAGTAGAACTGACCGACTTTCCGTCTGGGACAGGATGTGTGCCTTCAAGTACTGTCAACTCAGGAAACGTTGAATCAATGATCTCATCATCCGGGACAATGATGTATGCACCGTCAATGCAGTCAACGAATGAGCTTCTGATGCCTTTGTACATCTTAAGGGAGGCTTTGCCAAAGCCAATTACGTACGTCCTGCCCGATTTTTTCGGCGACTGCTTTAACTCTGCCCCCTTCTCGCGACAAACATTTTCCGGGTCGAGCTTATGGAAGATATCCGGGAGCTGTTCCAGAATCTTCCGCCTTCTCGGATTTGTGGAAACAGACTCTAGATTCTCCACCTTCATGTTTTATGTAACACAAAATAATAAAAAAAGGATTTGTGGGCGCCTAGTCCCCGTATTCAACATCGAGCCCGGACAGGTGCCATTGAATAATGCCGCCACGTATGTTGTAAACCTTGTCGAAACCGTTTTCCTTAAGGTACTCGCATACGCTGTAGCTCCTGTTCCCGCTATTGCATATGACTGCAATATTCTTGTTTATAAGCTTCCTGAGCTCCTCTACCCTGTCTGGAACTTCCCCCATTGGTATGTGCAGGGAATCCTTTACGTGACCGGTATCGCCATTGTATTCCCATGGCTCCCTCACATCCAGGACAACAACGTTTTCGTTGTCTTCTTCCATCATCTCCTGAATGTCGTACGGGTTAAGCTGATCCACTTTTCTTGATGCAAAGGATCCATTCATTTGTAACGCCACCTTATTGTTGAGGAATATATTTTTTTAACTATTAGCTTTTTTTATGAAGTTCCCGGCGGAGATGGCGAGATCACCATTCGCTTCTTGCACCCGTTACCAGTGCCTCAAGAACCTTATCGCCAATTTTCAGCTCTGTTACCTTGTCCGTGAAATTGTTGTTGTCCGCCCATTCTCTCAGGGAGCTGTAGCCTGCCTTCTTCAGGGCAGGGTTGATTTCCGCCTCATGGTCTTTGATGGATACCATCTCCTGGTCAAAGAATGTGGCCTCCCAGAGCAGGGACAGCTTTCTCATCTCCTTAAACGGCTCGATGGAGTCATCGACTCTGAGGTCAACCCATCTGTCTGAAAACTCTTCGAAGGGTTTTCCTTCTGTTGCTATGAGTATTGCGGCACTCTGCCTCCCCCTTCTGTCTCCCCCTTTGGAATCTCCTGCCTCAAGCGTCCTTAATATTCTCTCAAGGACTGGCCCGCCTTTCTCCATTTCCTTTGCCATGGCCTCGATTACTTCCCTTCCGGCGAGTATGTTTCCCTGAACTGAGAACCCATCGCCGGTTATGTGGCCTGCAAAGTCCATACATTTGCTTCCGGTGTGTGCCGCAACATTTCCATTTCTATCAACAACTGCGGCCTGCCTTGTTTCTCTCAAGGGATCATCGGATGTAAGCAGGTTCAATACGGTTGACGCATCTTTGTCCCTTAGCAGCTCCAGCCCATGAGGCCCGTAAGAATAGTTTGAAAAGGACTGGGTAGCAACTGCACCATGCCCTGCTTTGGCCCACGGAACTACAGATCCCACTGAGATAAACTTGCTGGCAACTCCTACTCCCCATGTCTTTGTTTCCCGATCATGGAAAACCACCGAAAATGTCATCCTCACCTAGATACTAATTGTCATTTAACACTTTCATAAATTTTCAGGCAGGCACAAAATTTTCAATCTTGACACAATACGATATTCTAAACTGTCCGGTTAGCTCCAGGGTTGACCTGAAGGTGTGATAAATGTATAACATCGCTGTAATTGGGGGTAGCACTGAACACGGAGAGGCATGCGCAGGCGCATACACCATAGGAAAGCTTCTGGCCCAGAAAGGAGTTGCATTAATTAATGGAGGGGGCGAGGGCGTAATGGAATGCGTCTCCCGTGGAGCATACGAAAACGAGGGGCTGATAGTAGGCATCATCCCTGGAACAAACCCTGAGAACGGCAACAAGTACCTTTCGGTTAGCCTTCCAACTGGAATCGGATATGCCAGAAATTTCCTGATAATTCGTGCTGCTGACTCCGTAATAGCGCTGCAGGGGTCTTCAGGAACCCTTTCCGAGGCGTCATTTGCAATCACAGAAGGGAAATCAGTTATCTCCCTCGGTGACATGGCGATTAACAACCTCAAGCCCGGCGACGGGAAATTTATCAAGATATCTGATCCGGAAGAAGCTGTTGAAATTGCCATAAAGGAGGCAGAAATTCAGCGTTCTCTTGAAAGGTCAAGGAAATCATACTGGAACGAGTTTGCCTAGTCGCGGCTTTCTTTCAGCCCGGTTGATTTCGGCCCCCTCTTTCTTGCAGCCACAGCCCAGTAAAAAATGTACAGGAGAGGGAACGCATAGAAGCCGAGTATTTCGAGAAGGTCAAGAACTGTTATCAGGCCTCCACGAAAAATCCGGGTCATTGCTTCAAGATGGCTTATGGAGGACAGTGAAGACAATATTGCCAGGGCCGACAATATCACACCAATGTTCATTGCAAGTCTGCTACCCCTGTGGACGAAGAACGAAGTAATGAGAACTGACAGCACTGCTGCGGCGGTCAAGTAAGTGAGCATTACCGGAACCATGGAATAATATCTCAGAAGGAATGCCCCGATAGAGACGAAGGCCGACGAGGCAAGCATGAATGAGGACAAGAATAAACTGTCTTTGGCCATTTTCGTCATGCAGATTGGATCCGGGATTATTACTTTACCCGAAATTTTCATGCTTCATTCATCAGATCCGAGCAAAATTCTTGACATTCCGGAAAACGGGAGATGATACCTGTTATCAGAGATAAAATCATAAAATCTCTGGCCTATTCCAAGTTTCCCAAGAATGAAAGAGATTACTGCAGGAATGAACAATGGAGGTATTCGAATCAGGATGGAACTGAAGGCGAAAATGCCCTCGTTGCAGACCCTTAATTCAGGATCACAGGCCTGGACGCGCTTTCCAAGACGTTCAAGCGATACCGGAAGTTTTTCCAGCGGAAAGTCCTGGTATTTTCTGAGCTCGATTATGCCAAGGATATCCATTTTACGTATGATGCGGGCAGACCTTCTGCATACTGGACAGTATCCATCATAAAGAACCACGAGGCCGGCCTGTTTTCGAGATGATCCGGATCGCAATTCAGGATGGTCCATGGTTCAATATGCCAGTGGCGTTATTTAATATTGGACCGGGTTAAGCTTCCACTTTCTTTCGAAGTTTGTCTTCGGAAATGAAGTACGCAGTTGTCCCCATCGCCCTTGCCCTGCTTGCGGCGTAAGCACTCTGCAGTCCTTTCATGCAATAAAAAATGTATGTATTTCCGTCCCGGGACGAAAAAAGCTGATCGACAGCCTGGAGATCCATATTCACCGCACCTGGAAAATGCCATTGTTCATACTTGTCTTTCGACCTCAAATCGACCACGATAGAATTCATTGGAACTTCTGACGCTTCGACATCGGATTCACCGAGAGATGAAAGGAAGTCTGCAATTTCTGATCCTCTTATGACGGTATCATTACCAATCAGGTGCTCAAGGAAGTCAAAATTCTTCATGTCTTCTTCTAATTCTGAAATCGTGGGCCTGGTTATCGGGTGTGCAGCAAACAGGGAACAAAACTCCCCTTTGGAACTTTCGGGAAAGGTGCCAATCTTCCGGGACAGTGCAACTATGTCGTCCTTGTCAAATCCAAGCATCGGCCTCATCACTGGTACTTCCAGATTATGGCTGGTCGCATGAAGGCTTTCAGGTGTCTGCGAGGAAACCTGGCCCAGCGACTCGCCTGTGACTATGCCATGCGCCTTTGATTTCTTTGCAATTCTCTCGGCCAGAAGATAGAGAATCCTCTTGAACGTTATGTTTGCAAGCTTGAATTTTGACCTGTCTGTGAGTTCACCGACAAGTTTAGAACCGTTTATGATGTGAATCTTCGGATCATATCCGTGGCCCCAGTTATCATTGAGCGCCTTTGCAGCTATCAGAAAATCTCTCGTGTCCACTGGATGGGCAAGTGAGCAGAATATCAGATCCGTCGGGCAGCCCCTCTTCATAACGCTCCAGGCAGCAACAGGGGAATCTATTCCACCCGAAACAAGCGCGACCAGCTTCCCTTCACTTCCAAGAGGAAGGCCTCCCGGTCCGGGGCTATATTCCCCGAAGTAATATGCGGAATTTTCCCTGACCTCAACATTAATCTCAACATCAGGATTTACAAGGTTTACCCTGCCAGCATATGGGTAGACCGCATCTCCGACAGCCCTCATTATGTCCCTGCTGCTGAAATCGTGCTGGCCTGTTCTCCTGGCACGCACGGCAAAGCTTTTCCCATTCACCTTATCAGCCCATAGCTCCACGGCCTTGGACGTTATGTCTTCCAGCCTGGTGAACCTGCTATGAATCGCCCTGGAGTAATTCTTGACCCCCATTGTCCGGGAGAGTACGTCTGCCGCCCGATCGGAATCCGTTTCGCCAGTGATATAAATCCTGCCGAAGCCACGTTTGATGGTCGCCTCCACGGATAGTTCACCGAGGCCCTTGGATATGTTCCTTACGAGCAACTGCTCCATCCTCTCCCTAGCCTTGGTACCCTTGAGGCCGATCTCAGAATAGCGGACTATGTACACGCACTGTTCATTCCAAACCTGATTTAAACATTACGGGCTTTAATGCGAAGACATATTGAATCAGGTCTTTATCACTCCGCATGGCCTCTTATTATTCATACCCGGCTGTTTCAGGAAACAACATAGTTTTCACATCAGAGGACGACCTCTGGCTGCATGACACTAAGAAGGCAAGTATTGCAAGAATTGTTTCAAATTCAGGTGTAATAGCTAGCCCTTCTTTCTCCCCGGACGGCAAAAACATAGCATTTGTATTGAAAAGGGGAGAAAATTCCACCGTCTCAGAAATATTTGCCATACCAACAGAGGGAGGAGAGATCAGGCAGCTCACACACATGGGCTCACCAGGAACTGATATTGCCGGGTGGACTCCCGATGGTAAACTCGTGGTTTCATCGGACATGAAGAACCCATTCAGCAGGGTAAACGAACTGTTTACTCTTGACCTGATGGGAGGGTACCCCGTTCCAGTCGGCTACGGTCCCGCGACGTCAATAATCTACCGGGGGCAGACAATATTCCTGGGGAGAAACACCAATGATCTGACATTCTGGAAAAGATACAAAGGTGGCTTAAGAGGAAAGATATGGATCTCGTCTGACGGCGGAAAAAAATTCAGCAAATTCCTGGAAATGGACTCAAACATAAATTCTCCCGTCCTCCTGAAGGACAGATTGTACTTCATATCTGACCACGAGGGGCATGGCAATCTCTACTCCGTTGATCTTGATGGCAGGGGACTGAGGAAACACACCGATTTCGACAGGTATTATGTGAGAAATGCCAAAGGGGACGGGTCTAAAATCGTATTTCAGAACGGTGGCGACATCTACGAGTTCTCACCGGAAAACGGAAAAGCTTCAAAAGTAGAAATAGACACGCGACAAACGGGAAGAAAGAAGTTGCCAAGGTTCGTTGAAAATGAGAAATTTATGACCGAATACGATCTCAACCACAATGGTGAGGCATCCCTTTATGTGGTGCGCGGACACCTTTTCGCGATGGGAAACTGGGAAGGCCCGGTGGTCGAAGTATCAAACTACGTTCCCGGGAGGATCAGGCTGGCCTGTTTTCTTGGAAACATCCGGCGGAAGGTTGCCGGAGTCATCGACGACGGACCTGAAGAAAGGATATTCATTTTCGATGTGCGTGATTTTTCACTGAAATATCTGGAGGGCGATTTCGGTACAATCGAATACCTGGCCCCATCGCCAGACGGCGAAAATCTGGCAATATCGAACAACAGGTTCCAGTTGTTTCTGGCTGGAGTGCCGTCTGGGGAGGTGCGCCTTCTGGATGAGAATAAAAATGGAATCATTGGAGATCCAGTATGGAACTTCAACGGCAAATTCCTGTCTTACACAAGCCCCACAGAAGGTGAGGGCAGCGTCATTATGATCGCCGACATTGAGAAAGGGGAGAAGTGCCAGGTCACAACCACCGGATCTGTGGACTATTCCCCGTATTTTGACCCAAAGAACCGCTATCTATACTACCTTTCAAGAAGAACACTTGACCCCGTATACGACAAAGTAGTATTCGATCTCGGGTACCCGACCGCATCTAAGCCTTATGCTGCTGCACTCAGAAAAGATGTCAGCTCACCCTTCCGGGTGGTTCCTGATACGTTCAGGAAAGAGGATAAAGAAGAGGAGGTTGACGCTTCTGTGGAACTTGAAGGGATTGAGTACAGGTCAGAGCCCTTTCCCGTTGGCAGCTCCAATTACTCACAACTTCTCGCCACTGAAGACCGTGTCATGTTTTTGAAATTCCCCGTAGAAGGATCAATGGGCACGTCATTGTTTGGCAAGCCTGGCCGGCCGAACGGCGAACTTATAGCCTACAGTCTTGAGGACGGAAACACTATCACGGTCATATCCGGCGTCTCATCTGCAGTGTTGAGCGGGGACTTGAAAAGCATCATGGTTGAAGCAGCTTCACTGTTCAGGGTGATCAAGCCAGATAAGACTGAGGAGAAAATGTCCGGCGAGGAATCCCCCTCAAGGTCCTCAGGCTATATAGATACGGGGAGGATAAAATGCAGGATAGAGCCTGCCGAGGAATGGAAACAGATGTTCAGGGAGGCATGGAGGCTCATGAGGGAAAATTACTGGAACAGTGAAAAGGTATGTGACTCCTGGCTGGACGAATACAGGAAATACGAACCCCTTCTGGACAGGATCGGATCCAGGTACGAGCTCTCCGACGTCATAAGGGAACTGCAGGGGGAACTCGGCACATCCCACGCATACGAGATTAACCCGGAAATTTCCCAGGAGGGTGCGTTTTCAGTCGGAAAACTTGGCGCCGACCTGGAATACACAGTAGATGGGTATGCGATCAGGCATATTTACCTTGGAAACCCGTCAAACGAGAATGAGAAATCGCCACTTCTGATGGCTCATGAAGAGATCAGGGAAGGGTACGTCATTGAAACTATCAATGGCAAGAAGCTTACCGAAACATACACGCCCCACGCGGCTCTTGTCAATCACGCGGGGGAGGATGCAATCCTCGGTATAAACACGGGAACAAGGAAATTCACGACTTTTGTCAGGACTCTCGTGCAGGATAAGATGCTCTTATACAGATCATGGGTTGAAAGTAACAGAAAGTATGTCCATGAAAAGAGTGGCGGAAAGGTAGGATACCTCCATATTCCCGACATGGGGCCGAACGGCTTCAACGAATTCCACAGGCTTCTCCCCGAGGAATCCAGCCATGAGGGGCTTATTGTGGATGTAAGGTACAATGGGGGCGGGCATGTTTCAGAACTTATCCTGGAAAAGCTGAACCGCAAGATTATTGGGTTCGACAAACCAAGGAAGGGAAAGCTTCAGCACTACCCCCAATATTCCGTGAATGGGCCAATAGTTGCCGTTACCAATGAATTCGCCGGGTCGGACGGCGATATTTTCAGCCATTCCTTCAAGCTGTACGGTATCGGCCCGCTGATAGGGACACGAACATGGGGCGGTGTCGTGGGTATTGACCCAAGACACAATCTCGTCGACGGAACCATAATCACCCAGCCCCAATACGCATTCTGGTTCAAGGATGTCGGATGGAATGTTGAAAACTATGGTACCGATCCGACAATTGAGGTGGAATATCCACCCGAAAACTTTGCAGAAGGGTCGGACCCCCAACTGGACAGGGCAATAAGCGAGGCAATTGAGAGAATAAACCGGAACGGCAAGATCCTTGATGATAGAAGGCTATTGTGAATCCGGAATCAGAAATTGTCCAGATCCGCAAGAACGCCAGTGATTATGGGCGTTTCCTTTATGATCCACTTTCTTGCCCTGGCCTCTCTTAACTTGGCAGTAACGTGGGACCAGTCACTGAGCGACTCAACTTCGTACAGTACGACAAATTCCTGGTCATCAAGCCCGTGCGAATAAGTGGTGTATGACCTGATTCCCTTGCTTTCAGGACTGCTGGACGCCATTCCTATATGCTCGGCGAGTATCTTCTTCCTCTCCTCATAATCCATCAGGTACCATTCGGAAAGTTTGCTCATAGGGTATGCAACAAAGTATTTCAGCGGCTCCTGTGTCAAGGTATCCGACAGCTCTCCATCTTTTTTCAGGTAGGGCGAATGCTCGTAAAGGGATATCATCCCGTAGTTCGTGCCAGCATATCCGCCGAAGTACCTGTTTATCTTGAACCTGACCTCAGTCAGCGCCTCCGGTTTGTAGGAAGACATCCAGAATATAACGTCGCTGTCATACCTTATTCCCTTGTACGTTTTTAGGTGTATGAGCTCATTGCTCTCATCATTTACAATTCTGTTAACAGCTTTCAGTATGTTGTTCTGCCTGTAGGAATCCTGCACCCAGAAATCATCGGTGAACCTGTAGGAAAGCACCATCATGTAAATTTCGCCAGACAATAATATCATGGGGGATATTCGTTGAAAATAGATATCTGTTTCTAGTAGTGCAGACACAACATTGACCGGAATGCACCTCTGGAACCCACATCAACGACAATTTTCTGTTTCTTGTCCCTTGGAACTGTTGTTGAATCGAATAGCCACTTGTTATCTTGTAACACGCTATTTTACGGCCTCAGAGAGAAAATAGTTATATCCAAGGACTCTTATACTGATATATGACAGATGAAAATGCCTTTGATTCTGTTAACACCATCGAGTTCTATGTTGGATCGGCAAGGCAATGGGCCTTCATGCATGAACACGGCATGGGATTCAGGTTCAGGGCATATTCAGGGCCTGAAACCGGTGTCAGGGATCGAGTTTCATATTTGATGGAACAGAGTTCAATCAGGATGATTTTCACTTCTTTTCTCAATCCCTCGTCGCCAATCGCCGATCATATGAGGGTGCACGGAGATGGGGTCAAGGATGTTGAACTTGCTGTGCCGAATATAGACTACACAGTAAAGTATGTTGAAGGAAGAGGCCTCGTAAAGCCGGGTAAGGTCAGGGAACAGAAGACGGAGAATGGCAGGATAAGGAAGGCAGTCCTCCCAACATTTGGCGAGACAGTCCATACCATTACTGACTTTTCAGAATATGAAGGCAGCATACCGCCTGGATTTGAAGAGGTGTATGACAGGACGCTTGACCCGATAGGCCTGAAAAAAGTCGATCACGCGGTGGGAAACGTCGAGGACAGTCTTATGGACAAATGGGTTGACTACTATGTCAAAGGCCTGGGATTCGACCAGCTAATGAGCTTTGACGATAAGGATATCTCAACGAAATATTCGGCCCTCAGGTCCAAGGTTGTCCATTACAATGACAGGAAGATAGTGTTCCCGATTAACGAGCCTGCACTCGGGATGAAGAAATCACAGATACAGGAGTACCTTGATTACTACAACTCCCCGGGCGTTCAGCACATAGCCCTTGAAACCGACGATATTGTCAAAACTGTGTCCGACCTGAAGAAACGCGGCATAGAGTTTCTGGACACCCCGGACATATATTATGATACCCTGAACCAGCGTGTCGGGGAAATAGATGAAAATGTGGAGAAGCTCAGGGACCTGAAGATACTTGTGGACAGGGATGAATCCGGTTATCTGCTTCAGATATTCACCAAGCCAACCGGGGACAGGCCAACTTTCTTCTATGAGATAATACAGAGAAAGGGGGCAAGGTCCTTCGGCAAGGGAAACTTCAAGGCACTGTTCGAGTCTATTGAAGTGGAGCAGGCAAGAAGGGGTAATCTCTGATTGAAGGTCGGCAGAATAAGAAAAGATGGGCAGACACTTTCCGTAATCTTCGAAGGAGGCAGCGCACACTCAATTTCCACCATAATGGGGATTGACGAGAAGGCAATATCAGACCAGTTCTACGACATAATCCTCCACCATGAAAACGACCTTGTTGAAGCCGCAAAAGGCGGAAGGGGTGTTGTACCGGAACCCTGGCAGCATGACATTCCGGTTCCTAAGGTAAACCAGATCAGGGATTTCTACGCCTTTGAAGAGCATGTAAAGGCTGGCAGAAATAGCAGGGGACTGGAAATGGTTCCCGAATGGTACGAAATTCCCGTTTTTTATTACTCTGGAACCTCCTCTCTGTATCCGTCAGGCGAGGATGTGAGATACCCGCGATACACCGGACAGCTTGATTTTGAGCTCGAGGCCGCTGTAGTTATAGGAAAGGAGGGAAGGGACATTTCAGCTACCGGGGCAGCAGATCATATAGCCGGGGCATTCCTGATGAATGACTGGAGTGCCCGTGACGAGCAGAAGAAGGAGATGAAACTCAACCTTGGCCCGGCCAAGAGCAAAGATTTCGGGACGAGCTTTGGCCCCCATATTCTCGCAGGAAGGGAACTGTGGGACCTTGAAGAGAAAAGTGGGAGATTTGACATAAGTATCCAGGGATACGTTAACGGCAGGAAGTACAGTGATGCCAATCTCAAGACAATGTACTGGGGGTTTGGAGACATGATAGAGAGGGCATCGAATGAAGTCACCCTGTTCCCTGGTGACGTAATCATGTCAGGGACTGTCGGTACCGGGTGTATCCTCGAACTAGGCCCTGAGAAGTATGGCTGGCTTAACAGGGGTGATACAGTCGTGTTTGAATCTGACGCCCTGGGAAAATTAATCAGCAAAGTTGTGTAGGTGACATTATGGTGTATTATGTAAAGCAGGGGGAAGTGCCTGAGAGCAGGCATACTTACATTGACAGGTCAAGGATATACAAGGAGGAGTTATTCGGCGAAGAGGGTTTTGACGGCCCATATTCATTGTTGTACCACCTGGGTGAGCCAACAAGGGTAAAGAAAGTCACGAAAGTAATGAAGGAGCCCATAAATGAAAAATCGACCGACGAACTTCTTCACAGGCACTTCTCGACCTCATTCTTCAAGCCATCAGGGGATCTGGTTTCAGGAAGGAGGCCAGTCCTGTTCAACGATGATGTAAGAATGGGAACGGTGAAACCCGAGAAACCCATGGAGAATTATTTCAGGCACGCGCTTAGGGACCAGCTTCTTTTTGTCCACGAGGGAAAGGGTGTTTTGAGGAGCGTTCTGGGCAGCCTGGGGTTCAGCAAGGGCGATTATGTTTACATCCCCAAGGGCACAACTTACTCTGCGGAATATGAAATGAATTCGGAATTTTTCTACCTGGAGTCAAGGGAACGAATTTCAATACCGGGGAGATACCTGAACAAGTACGGCCAGCTCAAGGAAGGCACGCCATATTATACCAGGGACATAAGGGTACCTGTGCTGGAGGAACCTTCCAATGACGCTGGAAGGTATACTGTGCTCGTGGATTATGACGATTATTACATTTCAGAGGAGCGCGACAGAAACCCCTTGGACGTTGTTGGCTGGGATGGCTATCTGTACCCGTTCACAATAAACGTGAGCCTTATGGCCCCTATCGTTGGGAAACTGCATCAGCCTCCACCCGTCCATGAGACCTTCAGCGGGCCCTCTTTCATGGTCGGTACATTCCTCCCAAGAAAATTCGATTTTCACCCCCATTCCATACCTATCTCATACTATCATAGCAACATCGACACAGATGAAGTTCTATTCTATTCATCTGGAAACTTCATGAGCAGGAAGGGCATAGGCCCCGGTTCCATGACCCTGCACGTAAGGGGGCTCATTCATGGTCCTCAGCCGGGAGCCGTCGACGCTTCCATAGGGAAGGAGGAGACAGACGAAATAGCCGTCATGGTAGAAGCTTACAAACCACTGAAAGTCACCAGGGAAGGATCGGAAATAGAGGACAAGAAGTATATGTCTTCCTGGTATCAGTAGAAGCATGCCAGTCCAGTCCAATGGCAGAAAGCTCATTTACGGCATCGACACAGTCAAATCAGCAGCAGAATATATCAAGGAGAAGGGGAGCAGTAACCCTCTCATCGTCTCCACTACAGGATACTCGTCCACAAACTTCTACAGGAAACTTACCGAAGAGCTGGAAAATGGGTATTCTGAATTCAGGGAGATAACATACGGCCCCCCGCTCCCGGAAGTGGAGCATCTTACCGAGGCGTACAGGAACAAAGAATGCGACTCCATAATCTCCGTCGGCGATGCCAGTGTCATATGGTCATCAAAGCTCCTGAAATATTATTATGCACACGGAGCGCACCATATGGCAATCCCTACAACTCTGACGGTCTCTTCATTCTCAGATTGGGCCGAGTACAGGATTGGCGATGAAATCAACCATGTTTCTGAGGCATCGCTCATTCCCGAAACCGTGATTCTTGACCCGCAATCAAGCGTCGAAACAGACGCTTCCATCTGGTACTCATCAGGCCTGAGCGTCATGGACTACACATTCTCAAACCTGATGAGGGACGACATAAGCACTGAGGTTGAGGACCTGCTTCTTTCATCCCTTGAAAGGCTTATAATAAATCTTCCCGGACAGAGCATGGAATCAAGGATGGAAAGCTTCCTGTCATCATGGTACTCAAAAGAGGACGGGTACTCCGTCAGCAGGGATCCAATGACACCTATCAGGAACAGCCTGAAGAAATCCATGGACATGCCAGATGAACTTATCGCTGCTGTGGTTCTCCCCCTCACTGCCTACTATTGCATGGAAAGGAAGAAGAAAAGCCTGTCAGACCTTGCAAACAGGCTTGGGTTCAGGGGAGACAACACTTCAGAACTTTCAGGGAAGAGTTATGAGCTTGTGCAGGGCCTGATTCGCAAGCTGGGTGTTACCGAAACACTCTCTGAGCATGGTTTTGGGCTGGAGCAAATGAGGCATGAACTGAACCGCCTCTCCCTGGATAAGGGGATTGTGGATCAGGTTATCTCTTCGATATACAGCCCCATCAGCTGACTTCAAGTTCCTTCAGGGTGGAAGACTCACTGTACTTCCTCTTCAAAGTAATATTCTCAAGTTTTTGAATGTGGACTTCAAGAAGCGGGTTCGCCACACCTTCAAAGAGATGGCCTCCTACTACACCGTGGCTTCTGTCAGCAACGGAAACATGTATATGCATACGGGGGTCGTTCTCTGCTATCGAACCATGAAAAGAGACAACTTCCAGTGGCCCCTCATATTTTTCCTTTTCATACTCCTTTCCATTGAAGTAGCCTATTTCAAGGTCCTGGATCATGCCTACCGCCCACAGGATTGAGCCGGCCTTAACATTATTTTTCTGCACCACATCCATTATGGAACCCTTCACATCCTCTCCTCTCTCCACCTTGACGATGAAATCGTTCCCGTCTCTCTTCCACTGCATAAAGTTAGATGCTGGACAGGAATAATAAATTAGCCTTCCGCTGGCGCTGAGTTATGGCAAGTTTTACTGAGAGCCGCTAAACTGAATGGACCACTCGTCCTCGAATGACAGCCTGATTATTTCTCCGTTCGTGAACTTTCTCGGTGTTTCAAAATCATTCAGTATGATCATGGACAGGGCAGCCATGACTCCGCCATGTGCTACAATCAGGACCCTTTTGTCACTGTTTCTTGCTCTTATGTCATCAACAGCACTCCTGATACGATTGGCGAAACTTCCCCATTTCTCTATGGTTTCATTGGCCCCTATCTCCTTTATTGTAAGTTTGTGCCTCGGAATACCCAGGATTGCACATATCTCGTCACTCGACAATCCTTCAAATGACCCCAGATTCCTCTCCCGAAGCCGGGCGTCTATTTCCACATTACTCACGCCAACAGCACTGGCAATGATCTCTGCTGTTGTTCTTGCACGTGCAAGATCACTTGCGTATATCGAATCTATCCTGATTGAGGAGAGCTTGGTAGCAAGAACCCTCGCCTGTTCCAGCCCTCTTTCGTTGAGTGGACGGTCGGTATGCCCCTGCCATTTTCCATTAAAGTTCCAATCAGTTTCTCCGTGTCTTGCTACGAGTATTTCGGATACCATCGATGCTTGGTTAATCGGTTGTAGGTATATGACCTTTCAATGTTATCGCACAGATGCCGGTCCACCTGTCAGAGGTCAGGTGAACTACTGTGGCACATACAGGCTCACTGAATCTCAATTCCCAAATGATTGGGAAAAATGGATGGAAAAGGTTAAGAGTTTCATTCTCCGAGGTATGCGTTTATAGCTATCCCTGAGAGTACCTTTGGGAAGAAGTAAGTCGATTTCTGAGGAAGATGTTTTCCGTTGGATATGGCTCTTAGAAACTCCTCTTTACTCCATTTTGGCATTATGACAACCATTCCCGCCTTACCGCTGTCAACCTCTTTTCTGGCCTCTTCGACATCGTGGATATACGACACGCTGTATTCTAGGTCATGTGGAGACAGGTTCAGTGTCCTGGCGAAAAAAATGTCATTTAGCATCTCTGCATGAACGAGTGGTTCTTCTCCGCTGATGCCCAACTCATTTCTTATCTCCTCCTCTTTGGGGACAAGCTCCGTATATTTTCCGTCATAAACAACCATGTGTTTGGAATCCTTCGGATAAGAAGTCTCATTTAATTCAAAGAATTTAGAAGCCTCCACGGCAAACTGGCCCAGCTTCATGCTCTTTTTCACAAGCCTGTGAATACCAGCTATAACCAGCCCTTGCTCCTTGATCGGGGTGATGTATGCCATTACATAATTCCAGAATTCTCTCTGGCCACCCTCACTCTCGCTGGAGAGCCTTCTGGTGGCTTCCAGCCTGTGGTGTCCGTCAGCGACGAGAAAGGTTTTGCTGGAAAGGGCCGACTGAAGCTTCGCTATTCTGGATTGGTCCCTCACTGTGTAAATGTTATGCACAGTTCCTTCATCGTCACTGTACGTAAGGTCCGGTTGCTGTCCATCAATGGCGTCCTCCAGGATTGGTTCCATTGTATCACAATCCACTGTGAGGAATATGGGTTCGAGCTGTGACCGAAGCCTTGACATTATTGAGACCCTGCCATTTACAGAACTTTCAAATGTCTTCTCATGGGGCTTTATGGATCCGTCATCAGGATTTATTCTTACGAGTGATATTATCCCAAGTCTAGTCATTTCGTTATTCTCAAAGCTGAATTTCTGCTTGACAACGATAACGGAATCCTGGTCTTCGGGTACCAGAACATTACTTTCCAGCCACTGATCGAGCTTATTTCTTGCTCCCTCAGGCCCACCCTCGTCAGGCAGGGTCAGGTGTGTTATGTTATAAGGGTTGGACTTCAACCGCATCTCCTGCTCTCCGGAAATAGTATCAAACGGTGGAGACAGGGAGCTTGTCCTATTATCTTTAAACTTCAATGGCTTGAATGGGCGTACTTCCGGGCACATATCAGAAACACTCCTTCATATGTAGAACATACCTAAACAGCTTACATCTCATCATTTTGCACAACCTTGGATAAGCAACCATGGCCAAGTACCGCTTTGCAATTCACTTTTCCCAAAGAATTCACAGATCTGCAAATCATTTTATCTTAACCAGTATTTTAATGCTTGTTGCCGTTCGTGGGATCAGCAGTTAGAACTTAACAGTTTTGCAGGATTTCTTGTCATATCGTCAGGGCAAACCTGCCCTATTGTGCTGTTTTTTACAGGGCGGCCCCTGTAATATAGTCTTGCGTGATATATTGACTCACGCAAGGCGGTATTTCCTCAGACAGCCATTCTCGCAGATGTAACAAATCCATGTCGGAGAACTTAAATAAAATAGACACAATTCGGTGCTGTGACCGAGCTAGTTAATGATACTCATATACGAGTTCTTGTTTGTGACAGTGTTGCTCAGGAACTCCTCGACGGGCTTAAAAATGAAGGTTATAACGTAGATTATAAACCTGAGATCACAAAGTCTGAGCTTGTGGAGAATATAAGCGACTATCAGATCATAGTAGTAAGAAGCAGGACAAAGGTGGATTCCGATGTCATGGATGCTGCAAAAAACCTTAAAATTATAGCGCGTGCAGGAATTGGCATTGATAATATAGACTCCGAAAGTGCAAACTCAAAGGGAGTGAAGATTATTACGGCAGCCGGCTCATCAACTGAGTCTGTTGTTGAGCTCAACCTTGTTCTCGCGATAGACCTCGCCAGAAGAATTTCTGCTTTGAACCGTAAAATCAGGGAAGGAGAATACAAGAAACAGAAAGGCAAGGAACTCTCCGGGTCAACTTGCGGTGTTATCGGGTTTGGAAGGATAGGCTATGAGACAGCAAGAGTCCTTTCATCTCTCGGAGCCAATATTGTGGCATATGACATAGTGCATAATGACGAACTGATAAAGACCATAGGCGGCCGTTACGTTGAATTGGATGACCTCCTTTCGAGTTCGGACTTTATATTTACATGTGTAACCCTGAACGGGAGTTCCAAGAGCCTTATGGCAAAGGAGCAGTTCTCAAGAGTAAAAGAAGGCGCATATATCATAAACACCAGCCGTGCCGAGGCTATGGACGGTGTTGCACTTCTGGAAGCCCTCAAGGCGGGAAGAATCGGTGGATATGCGGCGGATGTAATGTGGAATGAGCCTCCAAAGGAAGAGTGGGAAAAGGAGTTGATAAACATGGAAAATGTGATTGTAACCCCTCACATCGGGGCGCAGACTAGAGAAGCACAGAAAAGGGTAGCACTTGCAACTGTGGAAAACGTAGCAAAAGCTGTAAGGGGGGAACTGTAATGCTTCTCCTTCCGGGTCCGGTTGACGTTCCCGATGAAGTCCTGAAAGCTTCAGCCTATGTACAGAACCACAGATCCGACGAGTTCAGGGATATTGTGCGCTCAAGCTCGGATCTTCTGAACAGATTTGCCGACTCCTCCGCCAGTGTGATTACAACAGGATCGGGCACTACAGCAGTTGAATCAATGTTATATTCAATGACTTCCAGAAACGAGGGTGTCCTCGCAGTTACATTCGGTGAATTCGGTGGAAGGCTTGTGGAGAGCCTGAACCGGCATGGGTGCAATGTAAAAGTAATGGAGAAATCCTATTCAGACACTTTAGAGCCGGGAGAAATTGCAGATTACATATCCAAGAACAAAGAGATCAAAACTGTGTGCCTTATTCACAACGAAACAGGGAACGGGACATCAATTTATAATCTAAGGGAAGCGGCCCGCGAAGCCAAGAACCTTGGAATGAAAGTTCTGGTTGACTCTGTTTCCGGCTTTGGTAGCCTTGAGGTGAAGGCGAACAGCTGGGGCATTGATGCAATTGCATCATGCAGCCAGAAAGGTCTGGCATCGGTGCCGGGCCTGGGCATGGTTTCAATCAGCGAAGAAGGCCTTGGCTATGTCCTTGAAAGTGCCGATGTTCCAAAGTACATGGACCTTTCTGTATCGCTGAAATTTCTGGATAAGGATGAAACTCCATACACCCCGTCAACCGGAAGCTTTAATGCACTCTACACCGCATTGAAGATACTGGAGCGCGAGGGGATTGAGAACAGGTGGAAGAGGCACAGTGCTGCGGCAGAGTTTGTAAGGGAACAGATCATAAGCACCGGCTCCAGGATGTATGGAACTCCAGCTAACTATTCCAACACAGTTCTCGCGTTCGAACCACCTGTTCCAGTCAAGAAGGTGCAGGGTGACATGAAGGCTGCTGGAATCCAGGTATCCAAGGGAATGAAATCTTTTGCTGACAAGATGGTAAGAGTCGGCCTGCTGGGAGTTGTGGATTCTGAGAAGATATCTGCCTTCCTGAACACATATTTCAGGTCTGTAGGGTCCGAAACAAGAGTTGACCCTTCATCTGTGCCTGAAGAGGCTTCATTCAACAAGGAAATCCTTGAGGGCATATCAGAAGAAGTCAGATCCTGATTTCCCAAACCATTTTTCTTTTTATTCACGTCTAACGCAATAACATGATTGCAAATTCTTCCCGGATATATACCAGATAATGAGCAGTATGTTTGTCATTTATTCGGAATTGCCTAGTAAAATGTTATGTTAAGAAACATTTCACAGGTACCATGAAACTGTCTGTCAGGGTACCGGCGACCATTGCGAACCTTGGTCCGGGATTTGACGTGTTTGCCCTAGCGCTGCAAGAGCCGTATGAGACAGTAACAGTTACAACAAGACCCTCTGAGAGACTATCACTTGAACTCATTTCTAAGGGAAAATACAAAGTTCCAACTGAGCCTCAAGACAATACTGCCGGAATCGCGGCCCTGAAGTACCTGAAGGACTTCGGAATTGCCGGGGAATTCGTCATAGAAATAGACAAAGGCATTCGCCCGGGCGGTGGATTGGGAAGTTCCGCTGCTTCAGCTGCTGGAGCCCTTTATGCTTTAGACTCTATCTACTGCAAGGTTGATTCGGATGCATTGATCCAGTACGCCTCATACGGTGAGACTGTATCTTCCGGAACTGTTCATCATGATAATGTATCAGCTTCAATCTTAGGCGGTTTAGTCGTGAACGATGGGCACCAGTTTCTAAAGGTGCCAGCAGGAGACCTCCCCATTGCCGTAGCTACTCCATCAGTGGAACTTAAAACGTCGGATTCCAGAAAGGTGCTGGGAGACTGTATGCCATTCTCCGAGATGAGAAACCACATCTCATCTTCAACTCTGCTTCTTCACGCATTTCTGAAAGGTGATGCGAGGTTGATAGGAAGATTTGTAAACTCTGACAATGTTGTGGAAAAGAGGAGAGCAAGTCTGATCAGCGGATACACCGAGGTGAAGCAGTCTGCCCTTAAGCGTGGTGCTTATGGGGTGTCAATAAGTGGCTCCGGCCCTTCAGTGTTTGCCATAGCTCCAGAGGAAATGTTGGAGGATGTATCAGCGGCCATGTCAGAGGCGTTTCTTGACAACGGGCTGGAATCGACTGCTGTCATCACGAAGTCCTCTGATACAGGATCGTTGGTGATTGGATGATTACAAATCTCAGATGCATTGAATGCGGGGAATATTATCACATAAACAGGACAGATTATAGGTGCGATAAATGCAAGTCTCCCCTGGAGGTGAATCACCAGGATGTGGAGTGGGAGGTATACTCTACAAAAGGTGTTTGGAGGTACAAGGAGATGATACACCCCACTCTGCCTGAAGAATTCATCGTGACCCTTGGTGAAGGTGCCACCACAATTTACGAAAATGACAAACTGTCAGCATATTCAGGAGTGAACAACCTCCACCTAAAACACGAGGGGAGGAATCCCACAGGTAGCTTCAAGGATCGGGGCATGACGGTGGCTGTATCCGAAGCAAAAAGGCTTGGCCTCAATCACGCAATTTGTGCCTCAACCGGCAATACCTCTTCGTCTGCAGCGGCTTATACTTCATTCGCAGGTATAGGAATGACCGTGGTTATCCCATCGGGAAGGATTACAAAATCAAAGCTTGCACAGGCAGTTGCCTATGGCGCAAACATCGAGACTTTCGATGGTAATTTCGATGGAGCGATGAGGAAAGTAATAGATTCTGTCGGCGCATACGATAAGCCCTACCCCTTAAACTCTATCAACCCGTGGAGAGTTGAAGGGCAGAAAACCATCATCTTTGAGCTTATAGAGGAACTTATCACCGTCGATTACATCGCTGTCCCCGCAGGAAATCTGGGGAATACCAGCGCGTTTGGAAAGGCCATCAAGGAGATGAAGGATTGGGGAGTCCTTTACGACATCCCACGGATTATTGCGGTGCAGGCAGAAGGCGCAAGCCCGTTCTACAGATACATGTCAGAAGGGGGCAGCGATCCCCTCGTTCCTGAAGATGACCCGCAGACTATGGCCTCGGCAATTCGAATAGGGAACCCTGTAAACTGGAGGAAAGCCAAAAAATCGCTGGAATACACCAACGGAATTGCTGTGTCAGTTTCTGATGAGGAAATATACGATTCCAAGCGCATGATCGATTTATCCGGCATAGGCTGTGAGCCGGCCTCTGCGGCTTCTGTTGCTGGAGTGAAAAAACTGAGGAATCAGGGGGTAATTGACAGGAATGATGTGGTTGCGTGCGTACTGACAGGCCATATCCTCAAAGATACGGATATCATACTTCAAAAAATGGAGGAAAATGCCGCAAGGGAAACTGCTCCTGCATAGGAGGGCAGGGTTGAGGCCGGATCACTGGTTATTTCCTAGCCCGATCCAGAACTTCTCCTCTAGATCTAAAATTCCTCTGGCACCAGTGATGAATTTTTCCCTGGCTGACCCATCATCCTTGTGCTTCCCGAGCACATCCTCCATTGCTTCTTCATGCTTCTCCTCAAGTGCCCTGTGGAATGTGAAATATTCAAGGTCCATTCCCGAATAGTCAGGATGGGATGCTTTCCATTTCTCAAAACCGGCGAGCAACTTGTCCCACATTGGAATTGCCATGTTTTCAAGCCCGAATTCTGCCCCTAGAGCTTCAAAATGGTCGCCCGCGAAGTATTTTCTCATTCCGTCAAGCCAAGACTTAGTTGTGTTGAGCTGCTTCTTCATTACTATTTCAGCCGGGTCAAGCCCTATGCTTCTGAGATACTTTCTGTATAGAAGCTCGTGTCTCTGGCCGGGGTCGTCATCGCCAAGTTCGGATACAAGGATCGTAGTAAGGTTGGCTGCATCGTTCTCGTCGGGGGTGTTCACAAGCAGCGTAGACAAAATCGAGGGCCACTCTCTTGTAAAATGATAGAATTCAACCGAGAAACGACGGAATTCTCCGTCCGAAATGTCTCCCCTGGAAAACCTGTCAATGAATTCATTATTGGTGGCGTTGTGCCTTTTGACAAACTTGTAAGCCTGTGAATAGAAATCTTCTTCTCCGTTTAATTGCATATTATCACCAGAAATATAACAATAGTTCATTATTTAACCTTTTTGTTCAGATATACTTAAGGAACGCTAGAAACAATAACGGGTTTAAAGGGAAAAATTACGGGAGTCCGGACCTCGGACCACCATGAAAGATTGAAGTTCCGAGTGGCAGGAACGTGAAAAACGCCGAGAATATCCCGATTATAATGAAGCTTATGATGAAGGAAATGATAGCAATCCCCAGCCCGCCAAGCCATGAGGTGCTGAATATCGATGCGTATACGTATATCAGGATTATTATTGCCAGTATCAGTGCAATCGGGATGGCAGCAACACCTATAAACGGCGTCAGGAAAAGTATGAACACAAAAAGGAACAAATACTCAACCACCGGGCCAATGAGGGATGCGAGGAGCGCCTTTCCGAATGTTGCACGCCTTCCAGCAACTACCTTAGCTGCCAGATACAGTGGGATGGAAATCACAATCCATGCCACAACTAGTCCAATTATAACGTAGAGTGCCGAAAGAGCCATTATTACACTTATTATTAATATAATGTACAGGTATAAAAAATAGTACTATCATGCTACAGAATCTAGCATGTATCTCGCAAGAGTGCGCCCAAAGTAGTATCTCGGGTCATACTGGTAGAGATCTATTGCATTGTTGAACTCATCGGCTGCCTCTCCAAAACGCTTGAGCAGGTAAAGCATCATCCCCCTCTTGTAATGGACAGAAGGGTTGTCAGGGCTTTCCCTTGCCTGGTTGGTCAGGTTTTTGATTGATTGCTCATAGTCCATGGACTTATTTTCGATAAGGGTGATCCCAAAATTGTAAGCACTGCTGACAGGGTCAAGGTTCCTGGCTATTTCCATCTCGGCCATGGCCTCATCAAAATCTCCCCTAGTGTAGAGAAAGAGCGCTTTTCCATAATGAAGTTCACCATTTTTGGGATTGGAATCCAGTACACGTTCGATCTTTCTAAGGTTTCTGCGGTCTTCCCCATTAATGTCGACCCTCAATACATCACTGTATCCTCTGAGAATTTCTTCAATTTGCGGATCGGTGCAACTGGCCAATAATCTTTTCAGTCTCCCCTCTTTCTCGTCTATTGCAAGATCTACGCTCTGTGCGGCACTCTTCAGCCGGTTGAAATGTATGTCTATATCCTTTAGCGCCTTGTCAAGTTTCTTGAGGTCATCTATGGATTCAGTGAAATCCGGGTCCAGAAAACTCTGATCCCTGACAGAAATCTTGTTTCGGGCCTGCGGTTCAAAGAATTCCTCTTTCCGAACCGGTTCCTCCTTTTCCTCTGCTCCTTCAGCAAAGGTTTCTATGTTGTGCTCAGGAACTTCGTGTGATTCTATTTCTTCAAAGTGCTTCAGCAGCCGCTCTATTTCGAGGTTGATATTCCTGCTTGGGGTCTCATACACACTCTCCCTTTGGGGTGATGAAACAAGCCTGAGAACTTCATTGATCTCTTTAAGACTTCCCGGGTAATCTTCGAGGACATTGAGTGCCAGGGCTTTCCCGTAGTGGTATATTGGAACGGAGGAATTTATTGAGATCGCCCTGTCGCACTCCTCGGCAGCCTCCTTCATTCTCTTCATCCTGAAAAGAAGCACAGCCTTCTTGAAGCGAATTTCATCATTTTCGCCGGTTAATCTAATAATTTCATCATACTCTTTCAGAACCTGGTCTTCACGGCCAAGTTTCATCAGTATGTTGATCCTGTTTCGTACATATTCGATCTTAGACTGACCCTGCATAATGATTACTTACACAAACAGATTACTCCATATTTAAGCTTGATCTGCACGTCAGGCGGTACGAATATGTGTATGTAAGGGGGCACGTCCGGACAAGGGAACAAGTTAAGTATATCGTTCAATGCATGGGCGGTTGCGTTGAAATACAAAAACATGCAGGAGTTCAACAAGAAGCTGATAGAGTGCAGAAAATGCGACAGGCTGGTCAGGTTTCGCGAGGAAGTATCCGGGAGGAATTCAAGATACGCTGGCGAGAATTTCTGGTCCAGGCCCGTCCCTGGATTTGGGGATATATCCGGCAGCATCCTTGTCCTTGGACTTGCTCCCGCCGCCACTGGAGGCAACAGGACTGGGAGAGTCTTCACCGGCGATAAAAGCTCGGATTTTCTGGTATCCTGCCTGCATGAGGTGGGAATATCGAACATTCCTACTTCGACATCTATAGACGACGGGCTTGAATATTACGATACATACATAACTGCTGTCCTGAAGTGTGTTCCCCCTAACGATAAGCCCGCAGGTGAGGAGATAAATAACTGTTCGGAGTATCTTGAATTTGAGATTGACTCAATGTCAAACCTCAAAGTTGTACTTACACTTGGAACCGTGGCTCATACTGGTTTCAATAAATACCTCAGGAAGAAAGGTTTTGATACCAGGGGGAAGAAATTTGTGCACGGAGAGGTGTATGACTATGGGAAATTCAAGGAAGTATGCTGCTACCACCCCAGCCCGAGAAACGTCAACACTGGAAGACTAAGTAGAAAGCAATTTATAGACGTACTGTGGAAGGTCAAGCATCAAGCTAACAGATTCCATTAGTTATATGAAGGGTTCACCACCACCAAAAAGAGATCTATTCCATTTCCACAAATTGGTTGGCTCTCTGGAAAGTTGTGATATGGGTCGGATTACTCATTGGCTTAAAGTAGCCCATAGAAAATTTTTGATGTTTGGTTATAGAAATTACAAAAAGAATATATATTCGAGTAATGTTTGACAGGTATGGCATTCAATGACTTGCGACAGTTCATCGATAAGCTCAGGGTTACAAACGAGATTCTAGAAATAAATGAGGAGGTGGACCCCGATCTAGAGGTAGGAGCAATAACTAGGAGGACGTTTGACATTGGAGGACCTGCAATCATGTTCAACAAATTAAAGGGGTACGGTTCAGATTACAAATTCTTTTCAGGAATGGTATCCACGTATCGAAGATATGCCATCGCTCTTGGGCTACCCGCCGATACTGACGTAAAAGAGATCATTAAAACGTACTACGAACGGATTAAAAAACCAATTCCGCCTAAAATTGTTAGTTCCGGCCCAGTCAAGGAAAACATTCTCAAGGATGAAGAAGTGGACTTATATAAGTTCCCTACGCCTAAGTGGAACCCTCGGGACGGAGGCAAATTTATTGGAACCTTTGGTTGTGTCATAACCAAAGACCCTGAAACTGACTGGACTAACATGGGCGTTTACAGAATGATGATACATGATCCAACCAGCACTGGAATGTTCATTGTTCCGGCGCAACACATAGGTTATCATTTCAAGAAATACAAGATGCTTAACAAACCAATGCCTGCGGCGGTTGCCATAGGAGTTGACCCCTCGGTGGTTCTTGCCTCGTGTGGAAGGTATACATTTAATGTCAATGAACTTGAAATGGCAGGAGCACTTCGCGAAAAACCCCTGGAAATGGTGAAATGCGAAACATTGGATTTAGAAGTTCCCGCAAGCGCTGAAATAGTGTTGGAGGGAGAAATTGACCCACATAAGCTTAGAACTGAGGGCCCATTTGGTGAGTATATAGGATATTACGCTGGCGGCATTCAGGAAAGACCTGTTTTTGATGTTAAATGCATAACCCATAGGGACTCTCCTATTAATACAGGGACACTGGAAGGAAAACCAATTGTTGAAGACCACATTATAATGTCAGTTGGCAATAGTGCACTTAGTAGAAAAGCTCTAATAGATGATCTTGGAATTCCAGCAGTTGTAGATATTGCTTACCACCCATGGTCTCCTTCAAATCACTTAGTGGTTATAGCCACTGATGGAAATCCATACCCCGGCCACGACAAACACGTAGCTTCTGCACTTTGGGGAACTAAGGTCGGAGCAGGTGCTGACTGGGTAGTTATAGTCAATAAAGATATTGATATAACAAATCTTAACGAAGTTATATGGGCAATGTGCACTAGGTGTAAGCCCGATAGGGACATTACTGTTATTCCGAACTTCTATGATTTCGCTGGGTTGATACCGCAAGGAAGGGATCCGTCTCTGATCAAGCAGAGAAGGGGGCTAGCAAAAGTGATAATTGACTGCAGATTTCCCGCATGGTTCAAGGAAGGTGAAGTTCCACCTGTATCTGATTTCCTCGAGTTTCCAGAGGAGATAAGGAAAGCGGCTATCTCGAAAATAGATTTAGCTTTAAAACAAAGGAATAGAGGTCCAGATACTTAAGATAGTTCCGATTTCTCTATATCTCCCTACCAATACCTTCTTTAATTGCAGAAGCGTAAACAGAGAATGCTGCTGCAACATCAAACAAACCCATGCCTAGTGACTTGTATACAGTTACCTCATCATTTGAAATTCTAGCTTCTCTCACTCCTGCCACTAATTGACCAAGCTCATCAATATCTGGATATGCTATGATGTTCTTTGATACGGGACCAATTATATCGCCTGAATTATCATAAAGAGACTGCTCTTTAAAATCAACTACCATCCGAGACATTTTGCGCAACAAAGTATCGTCCAAGACCTGCTTCCCACCAAAACTCGACCCTATTGAATTTATATGTGTCCCATCTTGAATGAAATCACCTTTTATCACAGGGTCTCTTGAGTATGTGGCCTCCACTATTACATCAGAGTATTCTAAGACTTCTTCGGCACTATTACAGTTGACTGACTCAACAGAATCAAACATTGTCTGAGCTTTATTTATGAATGCCTTCCTATTTTCAGGCTTCCTGCTATATACTCTGTATGATTTAAACGGTTTAATCCTTTGAAGGACTTCCAGATGAGCAAATGCATGTGGTCCTGTTCCTATTATCCCTAAAGTAGTAGAATTGTTTCTGGATAACAATTCAGTAGCTATCGCGCTTCCCGCGGCAGTGCGCAATTCATTCAACCGATGAGATTTTATTATTGACAGGAGTTTTTCCTCTTTTAAAGAATAAAGGCATACCAATTCAGTGTTCCTCTCTACATCTTTTGTCCTTCCTTCTTTTTCACTTGATTTCCACATACCTTCCTTCAGTCCAACAACCTCTAGTGCAGGAATCACTGCCATCATATTCCTAAAAATACCACCTTCCAATGATAGGGTATGGCGGCGAGAATTTTGTGCCCTTTTAAGCCCGTAATCCATAAGTGCAGTTCTTACATTCTTGACAAGATCGTCTATCCCCACAGCTTTCTGCACATCTTCGTTAGATAAGTATAGAACCATGGTATCTGATTGGATATGATATTAAATATTTGCTGTTCAGCATTTTTTGTAATATTGAAAAGCAGGAAGACTTTAATACATAACCACACAAATATTTATATAAACTCTCTCGAAGATTAAATTAACAGACTTCTATCTAAGACCTAATATCACTTGACTTAAATGAATCAAATTGTGTAATATTACAAATTCTTTATTCGTATTAAATTATTTAAGTATTTTGGTCAAGTGATTTGTAGTACAAAAGATTTAATAGTTAGTAATCCCATTTATTCATGGGTTTTAAATAATGGAAGATATTGAAAAAGAAAGATTGGCTAAAAAGAATGAATCCGGTACGGCATTTGCTGCCTATGGTTGGATCGTAGTTGCAGTCGCTGTAGGTTTTCCCTCAGTTTTCTACTGGGCTGATCGGATTGGGTTTGGTGTAATTCTAAGGCCACTCTTTATTGGTTTAGGTTTGCCATTTGTTTTGGCTGGTGGGCTTGCAACCATTTTCGCGTTAGGTCAGTTTATTGCTGCTCCTGCAAGCGGGTTTGTATCACGTAAATTGGGATTAAGAAACACTCTAATGCTTGGGATCGGAATCTTTTCACTTTTTACCGTTCTTACTGGGATTAGTCAAAATTCTGAACAAATTTTCGCTTCAAGAACCATCACGGGAGTTGGTGAAGCGTTTTTCTTCCCAGTAGCTCTCTCTATAGTTGGAATGATGTCCAGACGATTTAGGGGAACTGCAATTGGTGTGGTAAATCTTCTGCAGGGAATCGGTGTGTTTACTGGTCCAGTGATATATGCGCTTTTGTTTACTAGTACGTCATCTTGGAGATTGACTTTGGTGATCGCCGGAATTCTTGGATTTGTGGTTATGGTAGCTGCTTATATTCTGCTGACTTTTCCCAAAGCTTCAAAAGAATTTCTTAAGCCCAGAGTTGATTTAGATGAAGAAAAGGTTCCTTTGACGAGAGAAAGGCTGTCGGGAGTATTCAGTACTCGGTCAATCTTCGGGATCATCATAATGGCACTGCTTGGATTGATTCAGTGGCCCTGGCTAGTACTACTTTCATCATACCTTCAGAGTGTTGGTTTTACTGTTGTAGAGTCAGCGGGTGTTTCCGGAATAATCGGAATAGGATTCATTCTAGCAGTATTAGGGGGACAATTCGGAGACCGTGTTAACAGAATATGGCCTATATTGATAGGTTCAATTGGAGAGGTTGTCGCGTCTTTTATAATATTTGGTACAAATGTAAGTGTAACAGAAGCATTGCTTGTAGCTGCAATATTCGGTGTCTCCACCAGTGCTTTTGCATTTACTAATGTGCTAGCGTCGCTTCAAAACTCCGTGAAGCACAGGAACATCCCCATCATATCGGGAATTGCGATGAGTGCCTATTATGGAACTGGGTTCGCATCTGGCTTCATAGTAGGTGGTCTGGTTGGTTCGATAGGTTGGCTCGGAGCGATAACCTACGTTGTAATAATACCTGCGGCAGCATGTGTGTTCCTCTCAATCCCTTTAAGAGAGAAACCAAAATTAAAAGAGAATTTTTCCCCATCTTAGGTTTTTGAACGGATGGGACAATACATTTTTAAAATAATTTATTTTCTTTATAAAGTTTCTCTTGTTCATTTAAAGCCAGTGAGATTAGTTCTTCAGTGTGACGTGAAACCACTTTCAGATCTCTAAAATTAAAGTCTGGGGTCAATGAAATGGTACATTTTTTTCCAAACATACTCGCCTGAAGAATACTTGGGCCATAAGGGGACCTATGACAAAGGAAGTTTGGATCGTCTTCAAACAAATCAAATATCCCCACAACTTTTCTGAATTTGTAATATCCATGGTCTATTAAACTGCTCAAATCCAGCAAGTCTACCCACACTACAGAACTGTACAATTTGTCAGATAATATCAATATACTATTGGTTGTTCCGTCGTGCCCCAGATAGTTTCCAAAAGAGTCCAACCTCAGGCTTCTTCCCGATACTGATTGCTTGCTCGTTTCACATAACTTCACCCATTTCATACGACTGATCCTTTGGGCCTCCCACCAGTTGTCGTTTCCTCCAGAAGCCAGAAAAGAACGATCTAAAAATCCTTTATTTGCCAAACTATTTACAAAATCTGATTCTGCATTTAGGTCTTTTAAAACATTCTCAAAATCCTGCATCTCTGCTTCCTGAAAACACTCTATTTCAACGCTAGTGCCTTGCCAGTAGAATGAGACTGAATTTCTCCCTTTGTAATCTCTTCCGAAGTAGCAGATTTTCCCGTCCATAAGAAAAGACTCGATTGGGTCGTAAGTATCTACCAATGATTTCATAAGGCTCTTTGGAAAACCAGTGTAAAACCAATCCAGGAAAAACTCCTTGACTCTGAACACCTTTCCCTTGTCTATAACGAAGAACCTTATTGATGGGCGAACATCCAATGAATTCCTAATGGATATATTGATAATTCTATGTTCGTTGGGCAACAATGGAATGAAAGGAAGATTTGCTAGTCGTGGGTCCAGTTTATCACCTCATACTGTAGTCTTAAAAAATAATTTTAACTTTGTTCAATTATGCAACTTATGAAGTTCGGAATCATATCGGCAGGAAAACATGCCAGGAACAAAGTAATGCCTGCAATTGTTAAGGCCGGACATGAGGTTAGTGCCATTTATAGCAGGGATATCCAGAATGCAAAAGATATAGGGCTCAAATACCTTTCCAAACCCTACGATGACCTTGAAACATTCTTTGCAGGGGATTTTGAATCAGTCTACATATCTTCTCCAAATTTTCTTCACTTTGAGCACGCGATGAAATCACTTTCAAGGGGAAAACACGTACTTCTCGAGAAACCAATGACTCTCAAGAACTCAGATGCCGAAGAACTCGTAAGAACAGCAAATAGAAAAAATCTGAATCTGTCAGTAGGGTTCCATATGCGATTTCACCCTGCAATGAAAATTGTAAAGGAAATCATCAGAAAAGGTGATGTGGGGAAAATAGTATTTGTAATGGGTTCCTGGGCATGGCAGTCACCCATGATTCACGAAGACCCGAGGAGCAAATGGTGGGATGATGATGAGAAGGTTGGTGGGGGGTCCGTAATGGGTAGTGGTGTGCATGTCATAGACACTCTAAATTATACGACAAATTCGCTACCCAAAAGAGTGACTTCTTCAAGATTTCCCAAAAAAAAGGTAATCGACATAACTGAGACTGTTCATATGGATTATGGGAAATTTGCCGGTTTTTCCTTATCTTCCAGGGATATCCGAACTCCTGACAATAGTTTGAAAATTTTCGGTGCCGAAGGTACGGTTGTTGTTAATAATTTCTTTGGCACGGACGTAAAAGGATCGGTTTTAGAACTGAATGGAAAGAAAGTGAAGTCCTTCGACTCTGGTAATATGTATGAAGATGAGATTCGAGCTTTCGTTGCAGCTACAAGGGGGGAAAAAACTGAGATTGCTGATGGCAATGATGGACTTGCGGTTGTAAAAACAGTAAATGCAGCCTTTGAGGGTGATTATATCGGGAAATGGGTTGAATTATAGACCTCAATCCCCGAACAAATCTTTCATGAAAACGAATTCTGACTCCTTCTCACAGTTTTTTCTGATGAACTCATTCATGAAGGCTTTCTTGATAACACCGTTATCAATTACATCCCTCTTCTTCAAGGCAAATGTTTCACTTGACAGCATAAGCCTGAAAAGGTAGTTTTTTGCTTCCGCATATTCTCCGTTGTTCAGTTCCCGTTGGAAGGTGGGAGCTTCAAGAAGGTGTTTCAGAAGGAACCTCCTGCCTTTCCCGTTCCAGTATGATTTTAACCCGTTGTCACAATATTCCAGAATCCAGGTATTCTTGATCGACGGGGCAACATCCCTCGCATAGATATCCCTTCCGCCATCTGAAAGCGGAAACTCCACAACAAAGCCATTCTTTACGCGGTACCTCGTGGGGTCAGATATCATGGAATGGATCACCTCACCCTGCCCCTGCGGGCAGACGAGAATGATATTTTTCCCCGGATAACTCTTCAGTTTTGAGAGGACCCTTGACTTCCTCGAAACATCAGAAACCTCAACCTCAACAATGTACTCATTTCCTGAGTAGTGAAAAGATGCATCAGCTATGGATCCGTTGATCCTGGTTGATCTCGATATTTCTATTCCATTCTTTCCAAGAACTGATTCCAGTGTGTCAATTATCTTTTCATGCAAGGACCTGTTTATGGTTTGTGGGGCTTCTTTCACGATATCAGCAGAATATCTGATCATGCTCTCCCGCTTCATTTTCTCCACCTTCTCATAGTTCCGGGCCGGTTCTTCAAAAAACGGTGTGAACGAAAGTGGGCCAGCTGGGCCTTCCCGGGTTTGGGAGATGATGACAGCTCTATGCAGCTTCTGCTCCTTAACGGTCTCGGCGAGCTCCTTTGATCTTCCTCCATTTGGAGCCATTCTTGCAAAATATCCTGCATCTCTATCGGAGAGATTGAATGATATGTAATTTCTGACATTTCCAAAGACTGCCTGCATGAGTTGCTCGGACCCTGAATCAATGTACTGTGAAGCGAGTATGACCCTAATACCGAACTTTCTTCCCTCCCGGAGAAGATTCTCGATGATTGCAGCCGGAATGGACTGGAATTCGTCAATAATGACATAAGTGCTTATTTTCTCATGCGTTTTCCTGAAACCATCAAGGATGCTGGTCCAGATTTTCATAAGAAACAGCGAGGATACGATCTTGATTACCTCATCTGAAAACGAGGATTTTGAGATGTTCAATGCAACAAGGCTGTTCCCTCTTTTCAGTTCCTTATAGAGATCGACAGAATCTTCCTTCCCGGAGATTAGGTACTTGGTGGAGGGTGTCGAGAGCAACGGCAGCAGCCTGTTCATTGTGCTGGAAATATACTGGGTCCAGCTTTTCCAGTCCTGGTACTGCCCCTCCAGAAATTTCCTGGTTGATTCATCGCTCACTGAAGAAATAAAATTCTTCATATTCTGCCTGCTGGTCAGCGTTTGCGCAAGATATTCGAGATTAGCCCCATCATGTTGCCGTATGAGCTCTGCAAGAACGACCCTGAAGATCACTTCAAGCCTCGGCCCCCACGACCCGTTGGAGAACGCCTCCTCATTTGCCATCATATCTCTCAACCAGCCAGTTGTTCTGTCAATGTCCTCCTGTTCTCCGCTTCCAGTTGATATCGTATTGAATGATACTGCTCTTTCCCGGCCATCCTCCATGATGATGCCGGGTGACAGATAGATCAAGTCATTCCCGGTATTTGAGAGTACCACATCATTGAGAAGGGTGCCATGGGGATCAAACAGGATTATGTTGGGGCCATCCACCTCCCCGATTTGATTAACCAGGTTGAATATAAGGTTCGATTTTCCAGTTCCCGATTTCCCCAGTATAAGCAGGTGCCCTTCGAGCATCTGCTCAGGCATTCTTATACTGCGTTTCCTGTAGTCTTCTCCAATGGCGATTCCTTCTTTGGTGTAAAAAGGCTTCCCGTTCTTTGAAATGATTCTGTCGTAGCTGTACATGTCTCCATTCACCCGCCTGAATACAGAGTACCTGGCCAGATAATGACTGGGGAATGTTGCAGGATAAGGTAAAGGTTATCAGCAGTTCCGGCATTTCGGAGCGGTAGAATGGAAACATTACCTGTAGATAAAGACAACATTCTAAAAGAGCTGAAGAAATTCTACAGAAACAGTGGCATAGAGCTTGTGGAGCTTGAGGAAGGCCTTCTTTTCACAATAGACTCCTACACCATCAGGGATTCTGATGGCAAAAAGTGCAGGATAGCGCTTTGTATCAGGGACGGCAAGGGGGAAGTTCTTGTTGACACCTCTTTCGAGGATCTGAAAAAGTATCTTAAAGGGGCTGAAGCCACGGTCAGCTTAAACGGGAACCGGTGGATATCGGTTCCGAAAAGGTACTTCTGGGAGTACTACCGCCCATCCTACTGGTTTGTTGAAAGAAACCTGACTGAGTTTTTCAGAGGTTAAGTGCCGTATTCGGCTTTGGAAGCTATTTTTTTCCCATCCTTCTGGCTTCTGCAAGGATTTCTCTTATGGTATCCCTGACTGCCTGCTCTGCCATTTCGGCTGAATCAGCGTATGCGGAGACCTCTACATCGATTTCAGGATTTCTCGTCTCTGATTTAAGCGGATGGGTTTTGACATAAACCTCACCGGCGTGCTCTTCCATTATCCTGTTGACTATCGGGGCCATTGCGCTCTCCATAACGCCTGCCAGTCTTTCAGTGGCCTCATAATAGAATCTGTCATTTTTGTTGATCAGGCTGTCAGCTTGGTCCAGGATCGCCTCCATTTCCCTGGGCACACCTGGCAGGACAAGTATGCTCGATTTCCCGCCGCTGATCCATATACCGGGCGCTGCTCCAACGGGATTCCTGATCGCATGTGAGCCTGCCGGGATATACGCAAGCTTAAGCCTTTCCGGAGTTAGCTCGGCACTGAGTTCCTTATATCTTTTGGAGAGGATTTCCAACGTTTCCCTGTCTTCAACAAGCTCCAGCCCTAGGGCCCTGGAAACACCCTCGACGGTCATGTCATCAAAGGTTGGGCCCAGTCCGCCACTGGTGACTATGATATCGTACTTGCCAAAAGATTCGTCAATTGCCCACTTGATCTCATCCAGGTTGTCCTTGACAGTAATGCCCCTCTCAACTTCATACCCTCGCGAGGTCAGGAACTTTCCAATATGAGCCGCATTTGTGTTTACGGTCCTGCCCTTAAGGATCTCATTGCCAATTGTTATTATACAGGCTTTCATCACTCATACCCCAATATTCTTCTGCATCTCTATTGGTGACAGCACTTAGAAATATCTGAAGGTTGACATGTCGAGCTTGTCAACAAACGCGGTCGCATCCTTCTCATCAATCTCAGGGGTGATGCTGACCCAATCCCAGTTAATCGAGACTTTGCATGTAACATCCGGGACTATTCCAGAGACTTCCAGGTTGATTATCTTGACTGCCTCCCTTTCGTCTTTCTCCGGGTACCTTGTGATTTCATACTCACTGTCCCCGCTCATCCCTTGCAGAATCACAGCTGAACTGTATTTTATCCCGTACTGATCCATGGCCACTTCGGGAATTTTCTTTATGCTGAACAGCCCTGTCAGGTACGTAACAAGATCTGAGTAATCTCCGTCTTCCAGCAACACTTTTTCAGGTTCTCCTAATCACACCCGTATCGCTGTACTGGAATATGACATTTATTGATTTACGCCTGTAGTTATCAAAGCCTGTCTTACAAAAAGTTAAATGAAATGAACATCTTTATCACCGAATGACTGACGAACTCCCGGAAATAAGGAAATCACACCCTTTCGTGATGTATGATATGATGAAAGATACCCCGAACGGGATCAGGGCAACCCTTGAAAGAATGAAGGACTTCGATTACGGGGTCCTGAAGTCTCCGCTTTATTTCACCGGCAATGGGACCGCGTTCCATTCAGCAATGGTCGGGGCTCAGATACTAAGTTCGTCATCAAAGGAATGGCATGCGATCCAGGCGTACGAACTTGAAAAATACCATAAGCCCAGCGGAACAGTCATAGCCGTGTCACACACGGGAAAAACAAAGTCTACCATGGATGCGCTTAAGAAAGCAAAGGAACACGCAAGCACCGTGGGGATAACACATTACCCGGACAGCCCTATGGCCGGTACAGTAGATCACCCTCTCGTTATTGGAAATTCCCCTGACAGGTCGCTATGCAATACGAAGACCTTTTTCGACAACGTCTTTGCAGTCATGAAGATCGCAGCGTCATACGGCGTCCTCGAGATTGATTTCACTTCCTTGCTTGATGCAGTAGAAGCCTCAATAAAGACCCTTGATGAGCCAATTAAGGATATTGCAAAAAAGCTCACTGAGGTTGATGATATCTTTGTGCTGGGTGCGGGCCCAAATTATGTTATTGCCAGGGAAGCTGCCCAGAAGATCAAGGAAGCGACCCATATCCATGCTGAGGGGATAGAGCTTGAGGAATTCAACCATGGGTGCACAGCTGTGATAGATGAACACTCTCTCGTGATAATCATCGAGACCCCCACTGTCATGGAAAGGTCACAGGATATTGTCAGGGCAAGCAGGGAAGTAGGGACAAGAACTCTTGTCATTAACGGTGATGGCGAATTCTCGGTCAGAACGCCCGAAATCGAGGAGGCCCTCAGCCCGGTGGTAAACATTGTCCCATTGTATTATCTGGCATACTATCTTGCAATTCAGAAAGGGATAAATCCGGATTATCTGAGATTTGAGGAGGAAGCTTACCTGAAATATGACCAGGTGATATTTCCTCCGGGGGCGCACTAGCTATTCAAGCAAATTACTTATCTGCTGTGCCTTCTGATATAAGCGTCAATCTTGTCCTTCAACTTCTTTAATCCGTAATCATCCAGGGGGTCTTTCCTCTTCTGTACCCACAGTTTCAGCTTTTCTCTGTATTCCGGATCAGGACAGATATCAAGTGCGCGTATCTCATATTTTTCAAGTTCCCTAAGTTTTGCCACATCAATCACCCATTTTACAGGCTCTTCTTAACGAATCAGATAAATTTGTTTACAGTTATAATATCTTCGCTGAATCCTCTGATGCAACAGTTTAAGGGCATTGTCGGTCTAAACAATCTAATGTTCAGCAAGACCCTTGAAAATTGTACAGTACTCTCCGGTGGAGAAGAATATGATTCTATCACATTCGATGAGAATATCATCTCACTGGGGGGGAAAGAAAAAGGAAATCAGGTCTTGGACATGAATGGTGCTGTCATAGTCCCGGGCTTTGTCGACAGCCATATGCATCTCTACAGTACAGCGCTGAAACTGATGACTCAGGATCTTGACGGCCTCTCTCGCCGAGAGGTGTTGCTCAAGCTTACCGGGGCAAAGCCGAACCAGAATGGATGGGTTGTTTCCAGAGGTTGGGATGAAAGCCTCTGGAAGAAACAGGAGTTCCTTACACCAGATGAAATATCCAACGGCAATCCGGTGCTTGCAATACGTGTGGATGGGCACATGGCAGTGCTGAACAAGAAAGGCATAATGGAAAGTATTGGCCTGGGCCTGCACGTGGAGTCCGACGGAGTCATAAAAGAAGGTGAGCTGGACAAACTGATGAGCAGGATCAAGCCCAGTTCAGATATCAATGAGGCTATTATGAGGGCTGAAGAATACTGCCTCTCCCAGGGAATAACATCCATTTCTGATATAGAAACACCGGACCTTCTTGCGGATTACAGAAAGATGCAGCACAAACTCAGAATCGTTTTCAACCCTATCGGCCTGCATAGAATGGGATTCAACACTGGAGACCTTGTCTCTGAGAACCTGTACATGGGGCATGTAAAACTGTTTGCCGATGGCTCTGTCGGAGCCAGGACAGCGGTGATGTCAGACGGCTACAGGGATTCTGACGCCTCCCCTTCACTGGTATATTCGGACTCACAGCTTGAAGCACTTTATAGTGAAATTATAAGCTCCGGAAATGATGTCATGACCCATGCTATCGGTGATGTGGCCATAGACCAGGTTATACGGACAACCAAGAAGTTCGACAAGGGAAGGCTCAAGATCGAGCACAATGAGTTTGTTCTGCCTCTCAGGACGGAAATGGAGGAAAAGGGAATGGTTGTGAGCATGCAACCAAATTTCCTGAGGTGGTCATTCAAGGGAGGAATGTATGAGAGGCGCCTCGGTTCAGGTTATATTGGCCTGAACAACAGATTCGGGTCCCTTCTTAAGAATGGCGTCAAGGTAGCGTTTGGATCAGACTCAATGCCTGTTGGCCCCATGTATGGAATAAACCTGGCAATGAAACCCCCAACATCGGGCCAGAAGATAAGCTTCGACCAGGCAATCAAGTGCTATACCGAAAATTCAGCCTATGCACTACATCTAGAGGGAATCACCGGCATGCTCGAGCCAGGAAAGAAATCCGACATAGTAGCACTGGACAGAAACGATCTTTCGGTCCTGAAAACATATTTTGAAGGGGTGGAAAAATACAGCTCACATTAGCCATGGCCGGGTGCAACTGGAAAATGTGACGAATCTCCCGGGAACTATGGCATAACCATGCCTTGAAAGCCCAGTTCCCAGTCCTTATATAACGGTCCAAAATCTGGTCAAGTGCAGATTGAGAACCCTTTCAACATAAGGCTAGTTTCCGGTATTTCTTCAGCAACGGACCGGATTTTCTTTACTCTCACCTGGGTTGATGGGGACCGTTATGCATCTTCGATATATTCAATAAGCGACAGGGAAGTCCGTCGCATAACCCATGGCGGTTCTGAGAGCAAACCTATCCACCTGGGGTCGGCATTGTATTATCTCTCCAGAGAAGCAGACATTGACAATGTTATGAAACTCGAAGAGATGAGTGAGCCTGAGGTCATATTCAGGCATAAGCAGATCCTTGATTACATACCGTTCAGAGATGGTGTTCTGACTGTTGTAAGCGAGAATTTCAAGTCAAGGAGACCTTTTGTAATAAACGGACTCAGGTATAAGCATGACAGTACCGGCCTTCTCCGGAAGAGGAGGACACTGCTGTTTTCCAACTCAACGGGGACGAGGAAAATGATCTCCGGCTCCTATGATGTTGCCGATGTGAGGAGCAATGGTTCACGCATAATAGTATCATGTGCACACTTGAACGATGATCTAGGCTTGACCGACCTGTACGAATTGGATTTTGAGAACGGCAACATGGCAAAACTGACACGCGGCAGAGGTTCAATAGATTCATTTGATGTATCAGACGGCGGAGAGGTTGCATATATCGGTCACAGGCAGGGTGCAAAGGACTGGGCACCAAAGAAACTGTATCTTCTTGAGCCTAGGCTTGAGTTCAACATCGCCAGTACCGCTGGAAGTTCGATCAGCACAGACATGTTTGACGACAGCGAAGCAAAGGTAAGATGGGACCACGGGTCCGTTTTCGTAATGGGCCAGAAGGGCGGGGTAACCTCGGTGTTCGAGCTGCGCCAGAATGCGATCAGGAGAATAACGCCTGAAAACCGTTCAGTCAGGCATTTTGACGCTGCAGGAGGAAAGGTCTCATACAGCTATTCACAGGCAGACATTCCATCAGTTATCGTATCACCTTTCGGGGATTATGACCCCAACAGTGGATTCAGGGGAAAGAGTGCGGATAACATATGGGCAGGGAGCATTGAAGGTTGGGTCATATTTTCAGGGGAACTAAGCCCGTCAATACTTTTCATTCACGGTGGCCCACATAGTGCTTTCGGTCCTGTTTACACAATTGAGATGCAGTACTTTTCCAGCAGGGGCTATAACATTCTGTACTGCAATCCCAGGGGTAGCACAGGGTACGGAGAGGCCTTTGTCAAGGGTAGCATTGGGGACTGGGGAGGAGAGGACAGCAGGGATATCATGCGCTTTCTTGCCAGCGCCAGGAAACAATACGGGTTAACTGGGAAAACAGGTATCAAGGGGATATCATACGGCGGTTACATGGTTAACTGGCTTGTAACTCAGACCTGGGAGTTTGATGCAGCAGTCTCAGAAAAGGGGGTCTCAAACCTGCTAAGTTCTGTTGGAACCAGCGATATAGGGTACTGGTTTGACGGGCCCGAAGAAATTGGAAGTTCTGACCCATGGTCGGCAGACTCGATCTCAAAATTCATGGAGCGATCACCCATATCATACGTGAAGAACGTCCGGACTCCGACCCTTCTGATACACGGTGAGGAGGATCATCGCTGCCCAATTGAGCAATCTGAGCAGTTTTTCACGGCGTTGAAATTCTACGGGGTTGACACAGTATTCGTAAGACTGCAGGGGGAAAGCCATGAACTGGCCAACAGGGAGAACCCCCTGAACCGAATGGATGCACTTCTCATCAAGCTGGAATGGTTTGACAGGTATTTGAAAGGTGCAGCCAAACCAAAGATCCAGGATCAAGTGCTTCCAAAAGATTCATCATATTAGCAACGCTTCTGCAATATGGCAAGAGATCCGAGGAGAGTAAATATTGAAGGAATGCCCAGAGGTGGCCCATATTCCCAGGCTGTTGTGTATAACGGCATTGCGTATTTGTCCGGGCTGGTGGGTGTTTCGAAGGGGGAACAGAAAACTTTCATGGAACAGTGGGAAACCATCATTGGCCGCGCGGACAAGATCCTCAGAAATTTGGGCTCAGAACTTAAGGATCATACACTGAAGCTGACAGCGTATCTTTCCAGCAATGAGTATTTTCCCGAATTGAACAACGCCTTTCAATCCACTTTTGGAGAAGGGGCCCCGGCCAGAACAACTGTTGTCTGTGCCTTCACGCTTCCGGAAGTGCTGGTTGAACTTGATATCACGGCTTGTGCAGAGTGAAATCCTCCCCGCCCTTTCGGGAGGCTTTCCCGCTCTGCTACCGGCAAGCAATTCTTATTGTCTCCTCCTGATCGCTATTGTTCCGCTTATTGAAACTGCTGCCAGAAATACAACATAGATTAGTTTGTAATCCAGATTTATGCCGCTGTTGTATGCGCTGATGAATGTTATCCCGACAGTCTCATTACTGCCCGCTACAGAAATTGTGGCATTACTTCCCTTTATGGTGTAAGAACCGTTCAAACCGTATGCCGCAAAGGCGTATGTGCCGTTTGACAGGTTTAATATCAGGATCGAGTCATTGGAATAATGCCAGCTTCCATCGATAAACAATGACCAGTTGTATCCGTCCGGAAGTCCGTGCTCCTTGACAGTAACAGTATAGGCTGACTGGATGAATCTTATGGTAAGGTTGGCTGCGGAACCATTGACTGTTAAAATGCCCTTATCCGGTGATGTTGTGTAACCTTTTATGTGAATGACCGAGTAATTGTAAGTTCCATTAGTAAGATTGAATGAAATCGAATCCCCAAGTTCGTAACTCACATTCCCGCTCAGATTTACAAACCATTCCACTCCATGCAGGCCAGTTTGATTGAAGGTTATCTTGTAAAGCCTGCTGAAGTTAACGTACATGCTCTGGTTTGATCCATCCACGGTTACTATAAGGGGCGGTCCTGTGTATCTGTACCCGGCGGTCGAATTTGGTATCAGTGTGTAAGTCCCGTTTTGCAAATAAATGGCAATAGTAGGCAAGTCAGAGCTCACAAGGGTTCCATTGGCAAACACGACGGTCCATGGGGTCCCTGCCTCAAGTCCGGTCTCATTGAGCTTCACGGTATATTTCTTCCCAAAGTACGACTGGTTAAGACTCAGATACTGACCTGGCCTAATTGAGAAAGAACCTTTGAGAGTTTCATTTTTAGATGCCGGGGAAATAGTAACATTGTAAACACCGGGCATCAACGTCAGATTAAGCCCGTAATTGGTGTAGTTATACTCTGCGTTGTTCACATACGCAGTTCCCGAACTGTACGGAAGTGAAATATTGACATCACCTACCGAACCCGATGAATACAGCTGCCCAAGGGTTTCCACCCCTGTCGACATTGAAGAGTACAGAGACGCATTCCTGGTCGAGGGCAGGAAACTGAGATTCGATCCGTAAATTGTTTCGGCAGTATCAGACCCATAATTCCAGGCATTTGGCACGAACTGGTAATTGTGCCCATTCCAGTATTGCAGGCTGAAGTCCACTGAACCGGATTGAAGTTTGGTGCTGCTCCCGTTCCCGGGTCCACCAAGTATCAGTTCAGCGTCATAATATAATCCCAGTTTGTTATACGAATAGCCAGAAACCACGAAACCCGAATCTGAAGAAGCACCTGATGCAAAAGTGAAGTAGATGTTATCATAAGTTACCCACCCGTATCCATCGTTGTACATCAGAGAGACTTCAGGCACTCCTGCAATTAAGTTCGAATCAGCTTTGAGCTCAATCTTCACGGGGGCTGATACGGTTATGTTGCTTCCGGCGAGCCCATTTGACGCATAGGCATAGTACAGGGTGTTCTGATAGACGCTACCATTCCCACGCAGGCTGGAAGGGTATATGCTTGTGGAGTGGCTTGAAGAAAAATTCCACACATTGTCGATGAATGAAATGTACTGAGATTTTCCATTTGAACCGGAATTAATGGCTGCTACATCCTGGATCCAGTATGTGTAAGAGTTGCCACCGGCCGAAAAGTTCAGCATCAGGTTCAGCTGAAAGGCAGAACCCGTACTGCCGGATGTGGAATTGTACACATACATGCTGTTCAGTTTCAAAGTCCCCAGGAATGAAGTTGAGTTGTATCTGTATGCGCCTGACTGTGAGCTGTACCCGTAGTCGGCAATGCCCATAGGCGCAGGCCCGCTGTTATAGAATTTTGACAGTGAAACATGGTAGCCACTTTCCGGGCCAGTGGCTGAATTTACTGAATGTGCCGGGATCGAGTCAGCACTGCTTTGCTGGGAGTTTTTCTTCGCAGAATGGATATTTAATCCTGAACCGTTTTGAAAATAAACTAATGCCGGTGATGTCAATATAAGGAGAGCAAGCAGAATCGCAGCTGACATGTAAACCATACGCCGAATTCTCGCCTTAGGCATGATGCGATAAGAAACTGGTTATATTTCATTTTTATTGTGCTGATATGCGAATCGAATGAAATTTCGGGTTGCAACAGCCATTATCCTCTCCGATTGAAAGCATAACATCTTAATCGGAAGAGCAAATGAAAAATGGTCTCTCCAGTGAAAAGTTTTATAGCGCATATAAATTACCATTCAGATGCCTGTTTACGAACCTAATGAACACGAAATCCTGAAAGAAGAGACAAAGCAGATAAAAGAAGGTGTGCAAATATCCGAGGGTATGCTGTACCTGACCGACAGGCGATTCATATACGAACTCAAGGGCAAGAGGGGCTTTCTCAGGGCATCTGCGCCAGTAACCATGATCGACATACGCCTCGATGCCATAATGAACGTTTCAACTGCCGTTCCAAGATTCAAGCTTATGACTAAGAAGACACTCACCCTGGATTATAAGACGGACAAGGGTGAGGAACACGCAAATTTCATCGTTGACGACCCCGTAAAATGGGATAGGACCATAAGGGAATGGATAAGCGATTCCAAGAGATTCAAGGAAGAACAGGAAAGAAGGGAAAAAGAAGAAGCGTACAAGAAAGAGGTGGAGTTGGCCAAGGCTAAGTCCCCCAAGGCTAACATCGGCAACGTGTACATGGGCGACCGAAAAAAGCAGATGCAGCCGACCGATGATGAATATGTTGATGCCGAATACGAGGAATCAGGTGAAACCGACCTTCAGGTATCCGAAAAGGAATATCCGGCGAAAGCTTCAAGCAAATGCAAAAAATGTGGTACATCGGTCGATGCCGGCATGAAATTTTGCCCCAACTGCGGCAACCCTCTGTAAATCAGAGAGAGCTTATCAGTTTAGTAGTTTCTCCAGCAGCTTTTTCCACATCTTTGTACTTCAGCCTGATGTTCTCTTTCTGGATTTCCGGGCCATTCTGCTGAACACCGAGAACATTTAGGAGGTGCTGAAGCTCTGAATCGAGGACGAGTGAAAGAACTCTAAGCTGTTCCACTTTGGACTCTTCTATCTCACTTCTCTTCTTAGAGACAAAGCAGTCAAAATGAACAGCTCCATCCTTGGTAAATGTGAACTTCTCTCCAGTCAGTACTTTCTTGGAACACACATAGCAATTGAACTCAGCCATATGACTGAAATGATACAACATTTAAATTTCTGTTGCAGCGTGGATCATTAATTGGAAAATGCCCGGGAAGCCCCAGGTATCCGAAGAGGAAAAGTATGGAAAAGAATATTTCAATCTATGGCAATAACCATGCATGGATCTGGAGAACATTCCCACGATACAGAAAGAAGAACTACTGAAACTGCTTGATTCAGAAGATGTTGTGCTCTTGAACGTTCTTGCAAGCCATTCTTACGAAATGATTCACATTAAAAACTCCCTCTCCGCACCTTATGATAAACTTGAGAATGGTGAATTCGACAGTATAGATAAGAACAAGAAACTTGTAATATACTGTGCAAGCTACAACTGTGGCGCCTCAAGAAAGGCCGCTGCTTTGATGATGGGCCGAGGGTTCGAAGTTCTGGCATATGAAGGTGGAATAAAGGAGTGGGTGGAGTCCGAATATCCGACCGAGGGGCGCATGACTCCGAAGGAATATCTCAGCAGCCTGTAACCGGGAACAATAACTGGACACAAACCCATTCCCGCGCAGCAGCACAGAGGAAGTGCCTTTGCACCGCCCCGGTCAGAGAATCAGGACACAAACCTGTTTCTCAGTGTTCCCAGTTTCTCGATCTCAACTTCCACAATATCTCCGTTCTTTAGCCACTTTCTCTTTTCTGCAGGCATGCCAACTATGACTCCTTCAGGGGTTCCAGTCGATATGACATCCCCCGGCTTGAGAGGAATGTACTTCGAAATGTAGCTTATTATCCTGCTGCAGGAAAATATCATCCGGGAGGTGTTGGAATTTTGCCTCACTTCACCATTTACACGGGTCTTGATGGAAAGGTTTTGAGGATCGCGAACCTCATCAGACGTGACAAGGAAAGGGCCGTTTGGAAAGAATTTCTCGCAGGTCTTTCCCAGGAGCCATTGCTCAGTTCTGAACTGGAGGTCCCTTGCTGAAACATCGTTTGCAATGAAATATCCGAAAACATGATCCAGGGCCTTATCTTCAGAGACATTATATGCAGCCTTCCCGATGACAATTCCAAGCTCTCCTTCATAATCTATCTGGGAGCTGTTCTCCGGCAGGGGTATTTCCTCCTCGTGCCCGGCAAGGCTGTTGTTGAACTTGCTAAAGAGAATGGGGTTTTCGGGCAGTTTCTTCTTCAGCTCGCCCACATGCTCCTTGTAGTTGTGGCCCAGACATATAATCTTCTCAGGCTTGCCAACGGCTGAATCAAACTTGTACTCACCCTCCCTGAGGTATTCCAGCTCACCATTGACTTCACACAGAGCATCATCTATGAGATCGATATAATACGGGTTCTTCATCAACGAGCTTATTGTTAGCCTGACATTCTCAAGGCCCTTGATTGTGATAGTGTTTAGGGGAACAAGGCCTTCTCCCGTCGCAACAGCCAGCTCAGTGTGATTTTTAACGCGTACAAATGCGAATCTCATAAACCGACATTTCTTTTCATATTAAATTGATTGCTTCTGCAGTAAAATAGGTATTATAGAAAAGAGCCACGATGTATTAATTAATCTAAATCCTGATCATGGAGAGTTATGAAGCCTAAGGTCATTGTCACCAGGAATTTTTCCGGCAAGTGGATTGAAAGACTCAAAGAGTTTGCTGATGTTACGCTATGGCAAAAAGATGCACCCGCTGACAGGGAATGGCTGATTTCAAACGTCAAGGGAAAAGATGGCGCAATCGTAATGCTTACCGATTCAGTGGACAGGGAATTGATTGAAGCTGGAAAGGGACTCAAAGCGATCAGCACAATGAGCGTGGGGTATGATCACATTGATGCAGAATACGCCAGGAAAAATGGTATTGTTGTATCCAACACCCCTGACGTCCTTACCGACTCGACTGCCGACATGGGAATGGCATTGCTCCTGTCTGCAGCTAGAAGGATTGTTGAAGGGGACAGGTTGGTCAGGAACAAGGGCTGGAAGGAGAAATGGAAACCGGACTTCATGCTTGGCCTGGAAGTCTCAGGAAAGACACTTGGGATTTATGGCCTTGGGCGAATTGGAAAAGCTGTTGCTGAAAGGGCCAGGGCTTTCAGCATGAACGTAATATATTACAGCAGGACTGACAAGCGCGTCGGCTTCGCCGAATATGTGGATTTCAAGAAGCTTCTTTCAGAGAGCGACTTCCTGGTCGTGACTGTATCACTTAATGAAGAAACAAGGAACTCCATAGACAAGGCTGCCCTTGATGCAATGAAAAACGACGCGATCCTTGTCAACATATCTAGAGGGCCGGTTGTGGATGAAATTGCCCTTTATGAAGCTCTCAAAGGAGGCAACATTGCTGGGGCGGCCCTTGATGTATACACTGAAGAGCCAGTCAATTTAGACAGCCCTCTCGTCAACCTCGAGAATATCGTGTTGTCACCTCATCTTGGCAGTGCCACCATTGAGACACGGGATAAGATGGCTGAACTCGCTGTAACCAACCTCATCGAGGCTCTAAAAGGCAATCGGCCCAAGTACACTGTATGAGGGGCTGAACATGCACCTACCTTCTGGTTGCGGGCCAATTTGCATCAACTGTTACATTAAATTCAAAGTCCAGAACCGATTATGATATTATGATTCCAATGCGCCATGGTCGTGGCAATGCCAGGGTTATTCCTGGAAGTGTATGGACTACGGCAGTATAGCGGAAGGGGACAAAATTGAAGCTTGCTTGCGATAAGTGTGGTGGCACCGGTAAGGTCCGGGATGAGCAGAACCACATAGACATATGCACTGAATGTTTCGGGCTCGGATTCATAGAAGCAGGGAAGGAAGAAGGTGACCCTGAAACAAGGAAGAGGGCAAGAAGGTTCTACACGATTCTTGGGATCGCTGCTGTAATCCTCGGGATTTATTACGTGGGCCTGTATCTCGCCCTTCTGGCCTATGGTTTTTCTTTCCTTGTCACAATGGTGCTTTTTGTCGGGGGACACGTTGTAATGTTTGGCGGGTTCATGCTCTACGTACTCTTCAAAGTCCTGCGGAATAACGGAGATAACAGCCGTACGAAGTGATTGCTCAAAAGCACACTCGATTTTAAATTATACAAAGTTATTACAAAGAGACATGTTCACGCGAAAAGGCGATTCCGGTGAAACTGACACCTCCACAGGGAACAGGACATCCAAAGGAAACCCTCTTGTCGAAGTTGAAGGGACCAGTGACGAGCTGAACTCTTTCATTGGTTTTGCCCGATCAATGGTAGAGTGGGACGATATCAGGCAGGACCTTGCTGCAATTCAGGAGGATATTTTCACGCTTGGGGAAGACATCCTGGCGGACGGAAAGAAGAGGACGATCCAGGAGGAAAGAACCAAGTGGCTTGAAGAAAGAGTTTACAGGTACAGGGAAGAAATTGGAAAGATTCAATTATTCGTCGTTCCCGGCGGATCTATGGAATCTGCAGTCCTTCACGTTGCAAGAACTGTTGCACGCCGGCTGGAGCGTTCAATAGTTGTTGCCTCGCAATCAAAGAAAATTAGCCCCCATGTACTAAGTTATGCCAATAGGCTCTCATCCCTGCTCTTCATGCATGCATTGGCAGCAAACAAGAGAAAAGGGATAGAGGAAAAAATCTGGAGCATAAACAGGGAATCATGACCATGAGAGCGCAGGCAGGGGACTGAATTATTCGAAAATCGAAAAGTTCTTGACCCGGATTGGAATTTTCGGGAGCGTTATGATTGACGAGAGTGCTGTGAAGAGGAAGTCTGCGTTGGAGGACTTTATCCTCTCCAGGAGAAGGCGGTTCCTTTTTCTTTTCATTATGCTGGGAATACTCGGGGCATGGCTCAATGCACAGGGTGGCTGGGTAAAGGATTTCTCATATCACCGGATCGTTGTCCTGCCATTTCTCTTCCATAATTATACCACAACAGGGTTTGAATGGTACGTTGCAGGTGTTTTTGATGACCTTTTGGGATTCTCTGCAAACCTGGTCGGGATATACGGATTCAAGAAGCTGTCTGGCATAAGGGACCTGGACATTTACAGCAGGAGGTATTTCGCTATTCCAGTGGTGGTTTACCTGCTGGCAGACCTGGTGGCCTTTCTGAATTTCAACAACTACTACAGCGGCATCACCTCGATCTCAGATTATGGAATTTACTGGAATGTGCTGCAGTATTTCATAATGGTTCCGGCATTCATACTGTCAGACGCCCTCCTTCTCGGATACAGCACAGGGCCTGGAAGGAAAAATTAAGGAATTTATTTCAGGTTTGCCCTGAAGAACTCAAGTGTTCTAGCCCAGGCATCCTTCGATGCCCCGTATCCATAAGAAGATCTTGTGTCGTTGAAAAAGGCGTGCTGAGCTCCATCATAGATCCTGTATTGATATGATTTTCCAAGATCCTTAAGCTTTGAGGCAACATCAGGAACCGCATCAGATATCCGGTGGTCCTCCCCGCCATAAAGTCCCAGAACCGGTGAAGAAACATCTTTCAATTTCTCGTCCTCGGGTGCCACTCCATAATAAACCACTGATGCATCAACCTCCCTGTTCGTTGACATCATGAATGAGAGCGCACCACCCATGCAGTATCCGACTGTTCCAACCGATGTTGCACCCATGTCTCCTTTCAATAGAGATACCGTGTCATTAAGCGTTTTGACCATACCATCCATGTCTCTTCCCTTGAATATTGACTCCATGGTTTCTACGAGCCTCCTTGCCCTGTCCGGACCTTCCCGTTCAACAAACTTCTTCCTCTCATCCTCGTTCATGATGACACTCATAGGGGCCCTGTCCAGAAAATCCTTGAGTTCTGTAATCCTTCCCGGTGATCTTGCAGCATCCTTGCCACCCTTGGAATAGAGATCGGGAGCCGCAACAAAATATCCTGCACTGGCATATCTCCTGGCCATGTCCTGTATGTGCTCATCAACTCCCCATATCTCCTGAATGAGTATTATTGCAGGCTTCTTGTCGGGCACTATGCCCGGGGAGCAGAAGAAAGAATCTACAGATTTGTTTTCTGAATAAAAAGATCCCCAATGTTCTTTTAGTTCCATATTCTGTTAATATACGGCAATATAAAGTATTGCCCCCTGATGCACAGGGCAGACATGCTGGATAATGGTATGTTGTGAAACAGCTTGTCAGACATTGTATGCTACTTCCGGCGTTACCAATACGTTTATATCCCCGGAATTTGTGTTATAAATGAACCCTTCGCTGGAAGGCTTTAAATCACTGGGGAGTGTATATGACAGCCATTGTAGCTTTTAAAAGCGAATTAAATAATGATGATCCCGAGACTGCCACAAGAATGTCCGAAATTCTCGGGATAGATCCAACGGAGTGGAGGATAGTTTTCAGGGGTACAATAAGGGGAAAATCTCAGATTCTCCACTACTTTGACCTCGTGATGGAATCAGAAACGAACAAGGCGCTTGCCCCGATTCTTTTTCTAAGGTCCACCGATGAAAACAAGGCCAGTAAGATCATGCTGCACAAAGTCAAGTCGGACGATGTTTCTGCAAACCTGAGTTATGTATTGACAGACTTTCCCATGGAACCAAAGGACAGGATACTTTCTGAAATGTCACACCTCAAAGTCATCAACGTCGGGCAGTTTCAGAATGGAAGATTGATATCGGACCGCTTCCACAACGCTTTCTATGATGTAACGGAGACGGTGAGGAGAAATGCCAATGACGAAATCTTTTCAGAAAAGCCCAAAATATTCAGGAGAAAGAACAGGGACAGAACCAAGATCATCCAGGATGTCCTTGAAAGTGTCCTCTACATGAAGAGCGCGAGCATTACGCAGCTTATATACAAATGCAACCTCAATTACAAATCTGCAAAAAATCTGCTGAATGAAATGATTTCAAAGGACCTTCTCAAGATAGTCGAGTACAGCTCAATAGGCAAAAGATACGAAATGACAGACAGGGGAAGAAAGATGCTGGAAAGACTTCAATTCTACATAAATCTCTGAATTCCCAATATTCTTTTCCCACTTCAGCAAAAGTATAATTTATTCATATTTTTGATTCGCGTCACTTTATGCCCATTTTTTTACTGGTATAGCATACAACACCCTTAGGCTACAATATCACAACAACAATCTGTTTGGTGATTCAACTGGAAAAGAGACAGCGTTCAAAACAGAGCGGAGGCGAATACATGCATATGGATGAAAAATCCAGGAATTATATCCTGCACAGGTTCAAGACTATGAGTTATTTTTCGAATTGTGTTCCGTACGAATACCCGCCACATATGATCAAATCTGACATGGAGAAGGCATCCATGGAACATATGGCAGAGGAGGAACAGATTGAGGAGCTTCTCTACACTGTTAAGGCAGAATCGAAGGAGAAAATTCTGCAGATGCTCAAGGAAAGCAGAAAACTTTCGGAAATCAGGGACTGGAGTGAATATTCGCTTGACTGCCCTGTTCCTATACCGTCTGTCAACTCAGTTAACATGAACCAGCTTCTTTCACGATACGACTACTTCAATTATGAACTCAACCGGATTGTCCGTGAAGAGCAGATCTCTATTGCAATGCGGGAGAGGCGGGAGCAAGGCGTAATGTTCGACACCGTGAAACTTTCCAGGGAATTTGAGCGTCAAGGGCTCGTGGACTCTTCTGACGAATTTACGAAGCTTCAGGTGATGGGAGAGGGTGAGCTGCTGGAAGCAATAGATGAAGCGGAGGAAAACTCAAGGGCAATAATACTCGACTACATACTGGAGGGTGCAGAAAAGGACGAAATTATCCAGAAAGTATCTGAAAACTCCAACATGGTTTTCTCCAAGGATGAAATTCCGCAGGTGATCGACAACCTGACCAGGAAGGAAAGGTTCTCTACAATAACCAGAGAGGTAGCACGGATGGGCACATCAGAAATGTGGACCCTGATCAATAACATAGAGGCCTTCAAGATGTGGAGAATGTCAGACCGGTCCAAGGAACCGGGAATGGGCCAAATAATGGAAAACCAGATGCTTGAGATGCTCAAGATGTATGAACAGAGCGGTGACAGCCTCAAAGAAGGATATCTCTTCCAGGTGAGTAAGCTGAACAATTCTGATTTAGCTCAGCTTGTGAGGCTGATCCAGGGATTTATCTCATGGAAAGGCGCATTCTATTACCTTCCGCCAAACCTGATACTGTCAAATGAAAAAGAGCTCTCAAAACTGATGATTGAAGGATTCTCCCATGAGCACGGAATGGATCCTGAAATATTCAGAATGTTCCTCATAAGAAGATAATTTTCTTCAAACCTCTTTTGCCGGCTCATTATTTTTTTCCGGTAAAAAGAATGTGTGGTTGATAGGATGTAAATCAACTGACAACCGTGAAGGTGAAGGTAATGAACTGCTGGATTGAATTGATATCAGTTCCAGACGGAGGAAGTGGTGGCTCGGTGTAATTCATCCCTATGTAATACATGGGAATGACGTTATCGAAAGGATAGAACGGGAAGTAATAGAGCGTGTTGTTATACAATTGCGTTCCCATGTTGCTGCTGTTCTGGTAAGCATGGCTCATGTAAACGTGCATCGCATCGGTATACGTGCTGTTAAGGGTCTTGTTGGTCCCTGCCTGGGCACTCTTCTCTATTATGACTGAGAAGTTCCCGGTTATGTTGCCCGTGTTGAAAACTTGCAGAACATTCAGCAGCAGGGTTGTAAAATTCTGGCTGCCATTCAGCTTGAAATTGAGGTGCACCTGGAGGGTGGAGATCGTTGTCCCGTTCTGGACTGTAGTATTAAAAACAAACGTTGCTCCCTTATAGCTCTGGTTCGTCTCGTTAACTGTGATGGAGGGCGGCACATAGGTCTGTGTCATGGAAAGGTTTCCATTAACTACAACATCTCCTGTGGCCAAGGGCAGGATTATAGCCGAGGAGATTAAGATGGCTACACCTAGGATGGCATACTTTCTTGCATCATATTTCCCTCTCGACATCAATTTCCTTACCCCGTGGGTGTTCAGGACATCAGTAGATCGTAGCTTGCTCTTTCTTGTGGTGTCCTGAATATATATCCCAAGTCGTTTTATAAAGCGGATCGAATTAGACATATGAAATTGAATTCTAGAGGAATTGTTCATATGGATTTATAAAGCGGGCAACGGCAAGATTCATCACAAACTATCGTATAGCAAAGCAATGGAAATTGAACCCGAAACCCTCAATCAGCTTGTCAGCAGCTGGGAAAGTCAGCAAAACTCCCACATCAGGTTCAGGGAGACAAGGTTCGGCATAATGCTGGATATTGCTGAGCAGGCTTTTGGGGGTGATTTTAAAGGCCTGGACGTAGCATGCGGCCCAGGATCTCTCAGTAGAAGACTGTTGGACAGGTTTCCCGAATCAAGGGTAAACTCAGTTGACTTTGATCCTGTACTCCTGGCAATTGGCCGAAACTCCATGTCTGCATATGGTGACAGGGTCAGTTGGATTGAAGGAGACCTTCGCAAGAACGATTGGCCAGGTGAGTTAACGCCCGGCCCGTTTGATTGTGCAATGAGCACCACGGCACTGCACTGGCTTGGTGCTGACAGCCTAAGGAACCTGTATAGGAACATATATTCTGTTCTCAAGGAGGGCGGGATATTCATGAATGGAGACCACATGATCCTTGAGGAAAGAGTGGACAGGGTTCACGATCTCGTGCACAAAGCGAATGAGAGATGGAGTGAGCGTTCATTTGCAGAGAACAAGGCACCGAACTGGGAACAGTGGTGGTCAAAGATCAGGGATAATGAAAAATTCAACGGCCTTCTTGAAGAGAGGGCTAGAAGATACTCCAATCCGGATAATCACAACCAGATGGTATCTCTGAACAGGCACATCGATTACTTGAAACAGGCAGGGTTCAGGTTCATAGACGTCGTGTGGCAATATTCCAATGACCGCATACTGGTTGCAGTAAAATAGAGATTATTTTTCCTCCGAAAAATTTCCGGTCAGCTTGCAATTGTCGTGTAGGGCTGCGCATACTCCGGAAGCATGCAGTCACACCCTTTGTGCATGCACAACCGAGTCCTTATCTTTCCGTCAAAGTGCTTCCACCTGTTCTGGTACGCCTTTATCTTGTGGCCACAATTGACACACCATTGCAGAAGTCTCTCCCTTCTCCTTCGCTCCTGCTCAACGGGCCTGATAAGCAGGAAAAGCATTGGGAAACTCAATATTGCCTTCCATGAGATGAAGAAAAAATTTACAACCTCTACAGTGACTATGGCCAGCGCGAATGCCATGATGAATGCCACGTTCTTCTTTGTACCCATGTTGATACAGGACATTAATCATAATTATTCTATTAAGCTCTTGCGCTGGTAGCTGTACTATGTGCACAAAACTGTAATGCCTGCCTTCTCATCGATTCAATGCGACGAACCTTTATTATATGTATCCGATTAAGACTCCGCTAATGGACCTGCACATCTTGAGCTTGGCAGTTGGAATCCTGAAATCGATATCCCTCGCGGCTTGGGCAGGGGCGATCATATTCCTGCTGATAGTTTTGGTTCCGGCTGTCAGGCAGTTCCAGGGAGAGACTAGAGTTACTGCAAATGCCAGCATCTACAGGAAAAGCAGGCTTTATATCAGGGGCTGGGGCATTCTGGCAGTTATTATGGGCATTGCCGAATTTTTCTTCCCGTTTGCATCTCCGTTGGCGATTCTGGAAAGGTTCTCCCCCTTGAATGTTTTCACGGTCCAACTCCTCATTATCGTGGCGTACGTCGTCGTGGGAGAGGGTATGCTACTGCCGAGAATGGGCATGTATTCGTCGATATACACCTCACTCGAACAGAAGATCAAGAATCAGAGCATAGCACATTTTGTGGTGCTTGAAAAGAATGTCGTTAATCTCCTCGTCCTTCAGCTATCATTCATTGTGCTAGTATTTGTTGTTTCGACCTACTTCCCTTTTAGCTATTCAATACCATGAATTTGTAATTGGCCGAACATGCGAATCATGCCGGACAAAGGAACGTTTTATATTTTATGTATATACTACCTCCATTCAGATGCCTGCTAAAGCCAAGAGCCCCACTACTTCAAGAAAACCGGTAAAGAAAGCCGGTAAGGTGAAACATCTTGAAAACAGGAATGTGGATATTGAGTTCCTGAAGGAAGTGAATATAAGCAATCTGCAAAAGGTCAGGATCGCCTTATCAGAGGATGGTATATTCAACCGCATCGATGTTGCTATAGTCGAGCCCTCAGGCAGAAGCCGCATAATAAAAGCTGATCGTAATAACGGAGGATACCTTGTCACCTTCAGCACGAGGGAGGCAGGGCAGCACATGGCATCAGTCGCTGCTTACGGAAGGAGGGGTTATGCTGTTCTTAACGACATATCATTTAACGTGGTCAGCCCTGCCAGGAAAAACAATGGAAAAGGGCATGCTTCCGACCGCAGCCAGGCAGGAAAGCCCAGGCAGATCAGGGTGCCAAAGGTCCCTGAAAAATTCAAAGGCGAAGATATAAAATCATGGCCAAATTCAAGTTCCTACGCGCAAGCGTTCCAGAACCTTAAATTCAGCGTTTCACCAGATTACATGGAACTGAGGGACGGACAGCTGGAAAAGAATACAAACGTCAAATACACGTCATACATCTTTGGATCAGGTAATTTCGGAACGGTATTCAAATTGAACGCCAATGGAAAGTCTTACGCAATAAAATGCTTCACAAGGGCTGCAACGGGGCTTGCCGAAAGGTATTATTACATTGGCCATTACATTGCTGCCCTGAAGCTTCCATTTCTAGTTGATTTCCAGTACCTTATGAGTGCAGTGCGCCTGTTGACCAATCCAAAACAGTATTATCCGGTATTGAAGATGGAATGGATCACCGGAAGAAGCCTTAACGAATTTATTTCAGAGAGCCTGAATGACTCGAAGGCACTGAAGAATGCGGCTGAAAGTGTTCTAGGCATGGTCACTGATCTTCAGGCTAACGGACTTGCGCACGGAGACCTTTCCGGAGACAATATTCTGGTTGGACCTTCAGGCAACCTGATGCTCATCGACTACGACGGCATGTATGTTCCTGCATTCTCCAAAAGGAAGGCCCCCGAGAAAGGGCATGACAATTTTCAGCATCCAGGCAGAAATGAGCATTTTTCCAGCTCCCTTGACAATTTTTCCCTCCTTGTAATATACACCTCCCTGCTTGCACTATATGAGAAGCCAGACCTTTGGGATTACAATGGCAGTGACGGGGACAAGCTGATTTTTTCGGCCGCAGACTTCAAGGATCCTTCCAATTCGGAACTTCTTGCAGAGATAATGAAAATGAAGGGAAAACTCGGGAAACTGGGTAAGCTGCTCTATCAGGCATTGGGAAAAGACCCACTCTGGGACGGTGCTTCACCTGGCAGAATCACATCTCTAAAGTGATGGCGGAAAATGTGACATCATCATTTCTCAGCTCCCTGGCCTCAAGCATTCCCGTAATGAACCTGTAAGGGTCATCCATCCTGCAGAGCCGGTCAAATGACTTTGGAGAGTTTTCAAGCACCCATTTTGAAATGGCATCGGTGGCCATAAGCATCTGTTCGCCGGGCTTTATCTTGCCCTCGTAGTATTTTATCTCTGGAAGTTTTGTGTTGTAGTCCTCAGGAAACGGACTTCCATAGCCACTCCATATAAGTTTTGGAGTGATATTGAACTTAGAAGGGTCATTTATCGGGAAACCTGTGATATCATCATTGTTCCTGAGGAAGAGGCATGAATCCCCGACTGCTATTGCCCTGTAATGGTAGTTGAGCCCTGAAGGGTCTATCTGCACACCAAGGAAGGTTGAAAAAGACCCCTTGAGTGCCTTGTTCTTGACAAAGAGCTTAAGGGAATCCCATTCGATATTATTGTACCAGGTCTTTCTGGCCATATAGATTATATTCCTCAGAAAGGCACTTTCCCTGGAAAATGGAAGAGTTGAGTCTGAAAACGCCTTAACGAGGGCATTAGCCCATATACTGGAAAAAATTGAGTCGCTTGCACCATCAGCTATGGCGAATCTCCTGTTCTTAAAGTTGCATGCAAAGGCATCTTCGTACTCATCATCGCTGTTACCCAGTTTGGGGCGATGAAATTCCTTTACGGAAATCATCGCATCAGCGAGGAAACTGCTCTTGTTCCTATGTCCAGAAGTTTGATCAGGTCCTCGAGCTGGGCGTTAAATACGTAGCCCTTGGCACCATCCTCAACATCAGTATATTCCTCTCTGGCAATGGCAACCATGTTGTCCGGCAGTGTGCTGGACATCTGGAACATGGTCTGGGCGTACCTGTCCTCAGGAAGGCTGGATGAGTCGTTTGGAAAAGAAACTGGCTCAATTTTGTTGCTTGAAAGGTGGCAGTTCCAGATCATTGCATCTCCATCTGAAGTGGATATTGAGAAAATGTTGCCCGCTACGTCCATTGGGTTGCCATCTGTAGCTTCCCCGTCAGAAATGTTTATAATTATGGGCGGGAATGATTCAGGATGCTCTGCAGCCCAGTCTTTGGCCCATTCCTCAGCCAACTGAAGGCCCTTGACCATTGGAGTATCGCTTGCGGCAATGGGTTCAAACCATATCGGCAGTTCGTATTCGACCTCCTGGTCTTCTATTACCTGTGTCCTGTTTTCCATTTTGAGTATTCTGGACTCAAGTTCGCTGATCGGCACAAGAGTCGAATCCTTGAGAAGTGAGAACGCCTGTCCTCTTGCACCCCCATATCCTATGATGCCGATTTCAAAGTAATCTCTGATTCCTTCGGATTTGGTGCATCTGTTAATCAATTCGTTCAACTGCCTGTTTATTGCATCAGCAGCTTCTATCGCTTTCGACCTGTCGCTGCCGCCAATCTTGTGGCTCATCGATCTAGACTGGTCTATGAGAAAAATGAATAGTCCAGGATTCTTCCTGCTTATTTCGGATGAATAGGTCATGCGACCCCATAATAATGAAACAATATAATCTTAGCTGTCAGACAGATTTATTTTAGGCAAAATATAATTACATTTAGCTTCAAGGCTGCAATCTATCAAGTTCGTGAGCTCGGGTAACTGTGTTGTCTGACAATTGAATGAAAAACATTAGAAGAAAATAATAATAGTGCTACATGTCTATGAATCTTCCAGGAAAACCTTTGTAAAACCGGATTGAGAAGTAAAGATTTAACTAGTACGTTTCGCATGCGACGTGCGAACAATGTTCAATTCTAATGGAGGAAAATTATCTTGAACGGCAAAGAAAATAACGAAAAAAACTCCGTAGAGCCTTCCGTGGGGCCTGTGAAAAGGCCTGCTGGAGGCAAATCTTCGGGTAAGTGGATTGCTGTTATAATTGCACTTCTGGCAGTGATCGGTGTTCTGGGTGGTGTGCTTGCGACACATTACACTGCTCCACAGAGCAGCCCCCCCAGTGCAACCCTGTCAAGCCAGCTAGGCGCAATCAACCAGAACAGCACATACACAACGAACATAACAGCAACAAAGACTTTCCAGAATGCAACAGTATATTTTGGAGACGGCACCAGTGAGCTATTAAGCTACAGCGGCAGCAATACTCTCCAGGTGAAACATGTCTACAAGAACCCGGGCGAGTATTACATATTTGCAGACATCAATTATGGCTCCAGCCAGGGTTACTTCATGGAACCTGTTAAAGTCAATCCGGACTTTCCAAATGCCCAGTATGCATACAGGTCACTCTCTGTTGATCCAATAAGTTCATCACCGCAACTAGTCAACAACCTGTCCAACATATTCACCCCGGGCTCGCACACGGTGCTTGACTTCCTTCCAGCTGTTGGTGGTGGAAGCTACCAGATAGTTGAACAGACACTTACGATGTCGAACAGTACTTCCACCGTATCCCAGCAGAACGTCCCCTATGTGTACAATCTCCAGAGCAAAGGATATGTAATACCGATACAGAGCGTCGCTTACGGTGGCCTCAAAACAGGCATATATTCCCTTGAGGTAAACACAACAACAGCTCCGGTGAATACAACACAGACTGTTGTCACAACTGTGCAGAAGAATGTTGTCATGAACTTCACAGCCAACCAGAATTATACAGCAGCATCAGGAACAAGGCTTGCCAATATCTCAATGGCAGAAATGCAGTTTTTGAGGACAAATGTAACCTATGCCGCTGGTTCCGGTGTCAATTACACAACTCCGTCAACCTTGTATCTGGGAACTATGGCAAACATAACCGTTGAAAACGGGACTGTAACCTACAAGAATGAGACAGGCACAACATTTCAGGTAACAGCCGGAAACACGGCCACCCTGAATGCGTCAACTGAACTTTCACTTGTCAAGGGCACAAACCTCACCTTCAACACGAAGACTACTACTCAGCTCAATGACACCCATACAACATCCCTGTTCTACGGGGCGAACACGAGCGTGACAGTGGACAATGGAACAGTCATAAAATTCATCAGTGCTGCAAGCAATGTCAGTGTGACATACACGCTGGAAGGCACTACTACCATACCGCTCAACAATGGGCAGTATGACAGCTCCAGGACAATAACAACAACTTACTTCATAGACTTCCCCGTGGTGTCATCGGTGAGCCAGCAGACAGCAACATCCACCTCATTCACAAATGCAGAACCACAATATTCGGGCGGATACAACACGCTAGACCCTGCAGTAGCTTATTACACAGCAGATTCCGAAATTCTCTACAATACCCTGCTGCCACTCGACACATACAACGGCACATCAACAAGCAGCTTCATACCGCTTCTTGCGGCCAAGCTCCCTTCAGCATCCAACGGAGGCGTGAACACCAACTGGCAGAATTCGTCCACCAATCCGGGTCAGCCTAACCAGCTAACAACACCTTCAGGCGTAAAGTACAATTATACAGTTGCTCCCGGCACGAATTACACATTCTACATCAACAACAATACAAAATTCGCCAATGGTGACAATACCACTGCGTGGGACGTGATGTATTCCCTTACAAGGGACATACTGTTTGCTGCCGGGTCCCCGGGAACCCCGGGATGGATCATTGCCCAGTACCTGCTTCCGGGTAACCTGTACGTGTCAAACACATTCTACAACATAACGCAGAACATGACAGTAGACAATTCAACCAACAGCATAACGTTCCATTTCCAGACTCCAATGTCCCAGGAACTTGTCTATCAGATATTTGAAGGCCCGGGAACCTCAATAATGGATGCCAAGTGGCTTGAAGCCCACGGTGCGGGAATTAACTGGACACCAAAGGGATTCCAGGATTACAAGGCGTATGGAAACCAGGCAAACTACAACATATACGTGCAGAATCACGTGATGCCAGACGGTCCTTACAAGATTTCATACATTGTGCCCGGATCACAGGTCACGCTCGCAGCAAACCCGGACTTTGTTTCACCCGGGCCTTGGTACCCGACACCTTCAATCAGCAGGATAAACATACTCTATTCGTCCTCGAACCAGCAGGCATATCTACTGCTGAAGTCGGGACAGGCACAGAACGCAGTCCTTTCGACACAGTACTGGAACCAGACACAGGACATGGTAAACAGTGGCCAGCTGAGCACCTACGGCTTCTCGACCCTTGGAATATATTTCTTCACATACAACCTGTTTGTGAATACTTCAATTCTGCACTCGATATATTCGCAGGCTAACCTCCCGGCATCGTTCTTCATGAACCCCAATGTCAGGAAAGCCTTCTCATACGCATTCAACTATTCTGAGTATTTCGACTACCAGGTTGGGAACAAGATATACAATACAACGTTCTTCTCGCCGTATGTGGGAATGCTTCCGCCAGGAATGCTGTATAACCAGACAGAGCAGCAGATGATCAGCTCAGGAACCCCAGTGATCAACGCAAATGGCAAAGAGCCATTCCAGATCAGCCAGGCGAAGAAATACCTGAACTACTTCCTGCATGGGACCTCCACTGCTGGCCAGACTGACGTTGGAAATTTAATGAATGTTACGTATTCCAACGGTAAAGTGCTTTACAACAACAAGCAGCTTGTTGTCCCGCTCTTTGTGCCAACGAATTACCCGAGCGTGCTTGCCGGCGCCACCACATGGAGCAAGGACCTTGCCCAGATAATGCCGGGTGCCAGTTTCCCTGTGATAAGCATACCATTTACTGACGTGATTGCGTATACTGCACAGAACCAGAACCCGATGCCGGTCGGATGGGCCGCATGGTACCCAGACTACCCATACCCAACGGATTACCTGCTCCCGCTGAGCCTCCCAACGAACGGGTCTCTCTTCATGGGCGCAGACCAGTTTACGCCGTATTTTGTCGGGAACATGTCTGCTTACATACACAACACGACAGAGGCTGCGCAAATGGGGCAGATAATCAGCGCATACAACAACGGAACGGATAATTCGACAAATCCAGCGCTGGCAAAGAAATGGTTCCATGTAACAAACGGTCTGGCCGTAAACACTACAATGCGTGTGTATATCGGGCAGCAGCACAACCACTGGACAATAAGTTCAAAGATCAGCAGCAGTGATATGACCAACTACCAGGGGAATACAATGATCGCCGACACATATCTGTTGCTATACAACCTGTTGTCATACAGCACGACATGAGCCGTATATTTTTTTTTTTATTTTTACTTTTTTATAACATCTAGGATCTGCCCTGTTGTACCAGAGATTATTAGTGCAGTCAAAAATGAGTGGTGTGGCTGATTTGAAACCAGCCCAGTGTCAGTAGGAAGTCCAACCGCCATCTGCGACGACAATAGATCCGTTGACGTACGATGACTGATCTGACACCAAAAACAATGCAAGCCTTGCAATCTCTTTCGGATTGGCCGGGGCAGGCATAGCTGGAAATGTCTTCTGCATCACCTGGATTCCGACTTCAGATGGTTTCTCGGCTCCGTACCCTATATTCGTTTCCACAGCCCCCAGGGCCATTGCGTTGCATCTTATGCCCTCCGGGCCATAGAAGGCAGCTGTGTGTTTTGTAAGCCCAAGCAGTGCATGCTTTGAAGCGGTGTAGGCCGCACCTGCCCGCCCGCCATGCAGGCCTGCAATGGACCCTGTATTGAGAATGACCCCATGGCCCTGGTTCTGCATGTGCGGTATCACTTCCCTGATCGCCCTGAACGGTGCGTTAACGTTGATATCAAAGACTTTGCCCCATAATTCATCTGAGGTCTCAGCCGCTGCCTTGACGCCATCCATGATTCCTGCATTATTGCACAGGATGTTTATTCTCCCGTACGCCTTTACAGTGTCGTCTATCATCTTCTTTGTATTCTCCGGCTTCATGAGGTCCAGCGTCATGGAACGGACTCCCTCATCATCTGTATGCAATAAGGAGGCAGTTTCCTTGAGCCTTTCTCCGTCTATATCCACAATCACTACTTTTGCCCCTTCGGCATGGAATAGAATTGCCATCTCCCGTCCTATGCCGGAGCCAGCCCCAGTAATAACTGCAATCTTATCACTTAGAGTATCTCCCATAATATAATAGCGGGAACATCATTAATATTTTAAAATATAATCTGTTAGGCGTGTATTATTAGTATGAACAGCAGATGGTTATTTTAACGCAATGCCTGAATAAATTACATGAACATGATTCCATAGGCTTTATGCGGGGACATGTAAATGAGTGCTGGGAAACTTTCTGGAACTGTCAGAAAATACCCACTGCCATTTTTTGCCATAGCTGGCATAATAACGGGTTCCGTTCTGATCCTCTTAGATTTCCATCCGTTCCTTAGCAGGTACATATGGCTGTCGGTTCTCCTAGTCGGCGGTGTTCCGTTATCCTATAAGACCATCAGAAACCTTCTCCGCGGGAAATTCTCAGTCGATGTTGTGGCAATGATGGCCATTATCGCAGCGCTCGTGATGGACCAGGCATTTGCCGGCTCGATAATAGTCCTGATGCAGTCGGGCGGTGAATCACTCGAGAACTACGCCTTTTCGAGAGCAACCAGTGATACGAGGAAATTGCTTGAGAGAACGCCAAAAGTGGCGCACAGGAAATTGAACGGGACCGTGTTGGATATAGGGGCGGAGCAAGTGGCGATCAATGATGTCCTGATAGTTCGACAGGGTGACATGATACCAGTTGACGGTACCGTGACAAGTGGGTACTCTGAAGTCGATGAATCATCGATCACCGGCGAACCCATGCCGGTTGTAAAGGAGAGGGGCGACACGGTTATGAGCGGAACAATCAACATTTCACGCACTCTAGAGATAAGGGCTGACAGGACGAGCGGTGAAAGCGAGTACTCAAGAATAGTTGAGCTTGTCAAACAGGCTCAGCAGGACCGGGCACCCGTGCAGAGGATAGCAGACAGGTATGGTGCACTGCTGATTCCAGTCACTCTTTCTGTTGCATTTATCGGCTGGCTTATTACCGGAGAAACACTCACCATATTGTCTGTCCTGGTTGTCGCTACTCCTTGCCCCCTGATCCTTGCCACACCAATTGGCATGATGGGAGGACTTAACAAGGCAGCAGAAAAAGGAATTATAATCAAAGGAGGGACACCGCTTGAAGAGCTCGGAAGATGCGATACTGTCATATTCGACAAGACTGGAACACTGACTCACGGTAAACCTGTCATAAACAGGATAATGCCTATAGACAAATATCATGAGGTCGATCTTATCAGGATAATTGGTATAGCAGAGAGCTTTTCCTCACACCCCCTTGCGGTTGAGATAACTGATTATGCAAGGGAAAGGGTCGGTGACCTCCCCCTTCCTGAAAATTTTCTAGAATCCCCGGGAATGGGGACACAGGCGGAAGTGGACGGAGAAATAGTGCGTGTTGGCACTCTCACATACTGCATGGAGCTTGCACCCGATTATGGAAAACTATCGGTCATAGAGGACATAATGGCTGAGAACAGGGAGATGGTTGCAAGCTTCATTTCTGTTGGCCGCAGCCTTGCGGGGATGATCCTCTTTTCAGATTTGCTGAGGGGCGGGGTGAAAAACATGATCCTGGATCTGAAGAAAGCCGGAATAACTAAGACGGTTCTGCTTACAGGGGATAATGAGCAAAACGCCTTCAGGATCTCGCGCGAGGCCGGGATATCAGATTACAAGGCAGACCTGAAGCCTGAGGACAAGACCAATTATGTCAGAAGGTCCCTTGAAGATGGACTGTCGGTTGTTATGGTTGGTGACGGAATTAATGATGCTCCTGCGCTGGCATCTGCCACAGTGGGGATAGCCATGGGGGCAAAGGGGTCGGAGATCTCTTCTGAAACTGCCGACGTCATAATATCTGTGGACGACGTCCTGAAGGTTGGCGATGCCATAAAGATAGGAAGAAGAACTCTTGACATTGTGAAACAGAGTATATTCGCCGGGATGGGGTTAAGCATATTCTTCATGATTATTGCATCCGTTGGGTATATTGAGCCTGCAGTCGGAGCGGTAATTCAGGAAATAGTGGACGCAATTTCCATATTGAACGCGGTGAGAAGCAGGTTCTGAGGGCTCTAACTATCGCCTTTCAAGAAGGAGAACCACTGATTCGGCGTTATCTATATCCCCCGACTTCATCTTATTCCTTACCAGGACTCCCGGGTCGCTGTTATTAACGACAGTGACCAGGTTAACTTCGGGATTTTTCAGGATCCACCTCGATACGTTGGGGGTTACAAGGACCATACGTGAATCTATGGGGACAATCCACTTAAAAAAGACATTCTGGGGAACATCCCACCTGTACACAGGTGAAGCTGAAGAAGGATAGCCACTCCAGAATTCGTGAATATCGGGTGCTGAGCCAGCAGAATCAATCCGGGAAATCTTATCTGACGGGCCCAGGGCAAAAAAACTGTCAAAGCCTGAAGAAAACCCCCTGCATTCGATTGACCCATCCCTGGATGCAACTGAAAGTCCGGAGAAGGAAGAATAAACACCATCCATTGATTTGTTTCTGATATACCATTTAAGGTTGCCCCAGTCCAGTAATTCAAGCCACATCTTCCTGGACTCTGAGAGGAACTCCTTTACCAAATCAATGCTATTTTCCACAGGGTATTCGAAACCGATGAATGACCTCACCAGTGATTCAGCCCATTTCCCGGATAACGGCTGATCAGGATAGGCAGTTGCAAAGGCGTACCTGCCAACCTCACCGTCTCCCGAAAAAGATCCCCTGAATTGATCATCCTTGGAACCCAACCTTCCGGTTATGAAAAATTCCCCTTTTGGACCAGTCCCAGCCAATTATCCTCCCTGTGGTAGTGCTTCAAAACTATTAAAAATATCAAAATAGAAAGGCTAATAATGTGGGAATCAGATAAACACGGCTTCATGAAGAAAAAAAATTTCACGGGAAACCGCAGTTTTCAACGTGTCTAGACAAAAATTTCGCCTGCAGTCGATGTAAAGATTTTAATACGAAAAGGCTCTGATAGTCAATAAGTGACTCAACTAGTTATGGAAGAGTTGTGGAAGATATTTCCAGTTGGAGGTGTAAAGAGTTGTCAGTAGTTGTTGGTATAGACCTTGGTTATGGAGATACAAAAGTAATCAGTGTAAATGATGAGAGAATAAGCTTCCCTTCCCGGTGGGCAAAGCATGATGGAACATCGTGGGGGATTGGTGGGAATATTCCCATATTAAGTGTAGATGACGGCACAGACCATTTTGCATTTGGAGAAGATGCGAATGGGCCAAATGCAAGGGAGCCTCTGGGCGATGGAAGACTCGCAGACAATGCTTCACTCCCCCTTATCGGGGCAGCCCTTTGGGCAAGCGGTGCAGGAGCTGATGGATCTCCCACCCAGGTGGTTCTTGGAAGCGGGACTCCCCTGGGAACCTTTGACAAGGAACTGGCCGAATCCAGAAAGGCTCTCGAAGGCAGGAGCATCAAGATCACTTCACTGTCCGGGGAAGTCAGGCAGCTTTCCATAGACAGGCTTGTCATGAGGCCACAGGGAGTAGGAGCTGCACTCTATATGATAGAGAAAGGTCTAATGAAACAGCAGAAGGGCCTTGCAACAGTAATTGATGTGGGATCCAGAACAACTGATGTTCTTACATTGAACCTTTCTACCATGGAGCCTGTTCTCCAGATGTCGTTCAGCATAACAACCGGAGTCGGAGACTCAGTTTCAGAAATTGCAAAGGCCATCGCCAGGGAAACCGGGTTTGTTGTCCCGACTGATGTTGCACGCGAGTCGATATCGGAAAGCGTCATGTTCAAGCAGAGAGAAGTGGGTGGCCCGGAATTCGCTGCACCATTCCTTCAGGAACTTGCAGACAGGATCGTGGATAACATGAGGGCGAACCTGAGAAGTGAGCTTGACCGTGTCACTGCACTCATACCGGTTGGCGGGGGAGCGGCCCTTATTGGCGAAAAGCTCGAATCACTGGCTCCGGGTGCACTTATTAAAATTCCCGAAGAGGATCTTCCCTTTGCAAACGCCCTTGGCTACAAGGATGCAGCAAAGAGGGAAATAGGACAATAAGGCGAGGAAAATCCTTCTTTTTTATTTTCTTTTCGCCATCTAATATTATGAGTGGATGATGATAATTGGCAAATGAAAGCGTTTCGGAGAACAAAAATCAGGAACTGAAGTCACTGACCGTTGAGCTGTTCAGGGAGGACCTTGTCCTGATAGAACTTCTCAGGAGACCGAATGAGAGCACCCTGAGCGTTATCAGAAGGGCGCTGTACGACAATTTTGAATTTCAGATGCTTAAGAGAACGGTCAATTATCTCGAGAAGAAAGTTGAAGACATTGCCGGCCAGAAGAACAGCATGGAAGAAGAGGAGTTCGAGGAAATTCTAGAGAGGCAGAAAACCATTGAGAAAATAAGATCGGAGGTAAAGAGAGGAAACGCGAAAAATGCCCCCCTTTCCCCCGATGTTCCTGAGTTCCGTGGCGACAAGGAGAAGATGAAGCAGGCAATGGAAAGGAGATGGGCCATCAAGAGCCAGATCAGGAGGCCAGGTACATGATATTCATGGATAATGATCAGATGAAATATCCTGGAAGGGGGGCTGAATAAAATGTTGCTGTATCTTTACATAATCCCTACCCTGATACTTGTCGTATCATTCTTGATATACAACATATCCGGAAAAGGATTCAAGGACTACATTTCACGACTTGAAAGCAAGGTCAAGACTATCGAAAAACTCTCAAACATGGTATTCACCAAGAACATGCTTTCAATGTTCCTGAGGAACAGCTCTCTCAATACGCAGTTGTTCTTCAGTGAAAGGGAGATTGCGGAGGAAATGGGTGAAGAGACCAAACCGGACGATATGCCAATGATGTCCATGAAGGATATGGAAAAGCTCGAGTCGTCCCTCAAAAACGCATTGCAGCCAAGCAGAGACCTCGAGAGGGTCAAGCATGACTCATCAATGATCAGGAAACTCATGATAATCTACGGAGTAATGATAGCCATAACTGAATACGTCCTGGTTACTGCTACCCAGTTTGCATTCACCGACAGCATCATATTCCAGCTGGATGGTATTGTTTTCGGTATAACCATAATATTCTCGGCAGTGCTGCTTCTGATACTTGTGGACCTGTTCACTACTGCTCGCAAAATAAACAATGCCTTTGAAAATGTCGAGTATAACTACAGCAAACACCGCCAGTCCACACTCAGTGTTGAATAATTATCTTCCAGTTCCAACCTTTTTTTCGAACAATGGCTGCCAGCAATACTTTTTAAAATACCTGGATGCTGCTTGAGTTTGAAATAAATGTTAATCGGATATATTTATTAACCCTCATAAATTAATGCGATGTACCGTGAAAGCAAGAAAGATTGCCTCTATCGCAATTGCAGTAGTTGTTCTGGCAAGCGTTGCCTCTGTCATTGCATACTCTGACGTATGGCCCCCCCTGTATGTTGTGGAGTCAGAGAGCATGGAACATTCACAGAACTGGACCTATGGGACCATAAACACCGGGGACATTGTTTTCGCCAAGAATATCCACAACTCTACCGGAGATGTGGTAACTTATGTTCAGGGAAGAGATTCAGGCTACAGCACCTATGGCGAGTTTGGAAACGTTATACTCTACCATGACCCGAATGGCAGGATAATCATACACAGGGCCATGTTTTACCTGTCCTGGAACGGTTCAACTCCTATTGTCGCAGGTGATCATGGCCAAAGCTGGATCAAAATTACTTCAAACGCTGTGATCATCGATAATGTTGGCTTTACCCACAGAAATCTCATCGTCTACCTGAACCACTTTGTCGGCAAGGACGGCTACGTAACCGTAGGCGATTACAATCTTGCACACAGCCCCCTCTACAATTCCAGCCAGAATGCATACAGTGCTTCAGACCAGAACGTATTCGGCTTCAACCCGGTACAGCCCGATAAGGTCGTGGGAACCTCCTACGGTCAGATACCATGGGTCGGACTGATAAAGCTTAATATACTGAGATTCAGTGGCAGCTGGACCCAGTACAACGAGGTTCCAAACAACGCATACCTGTACCTGGGCATACTTATTGTGATTGTCATCGCGGCTTCTGTATTCCCTTATGACAGGTTGTTCAAAAAGGAAAAGAAGTAGCCGCTTCAAAATATTTTTCAATTTTTTGGAATAGTTTATATGCCGGCTTGGGGATATGATCAACGTTCGCTATGCAATTCGATCTTGCTGCATTGATCAGTTTTCTTCCACAGTTTGTAATAGGTGGAGTAGTTGCCATATATTTTTTCATAACATTCAGAAAGCTCAGCCCTGAAGAGGAAAAACTTGAATTCCTGCTTGCCCCTCCCGGTGGCCATGGTGATGGGCTGGAAAAAGACAGGATTGAGCATCAAGAGGGGGAACGGTCCACCCTGGATGGGTTAATGGAAAGTACTCTGCCTGAGAATTCAGAGAATTCTGTCCCAGATGCAGAACCAAGCATAGCAACAGCCCCTTTCTCAGATTTCGTCCACAATACGGGGGGTAAAGGAATTGTCGCGGACACTCAGCTCATACTCCTCACACTCGATTTGTGGATACTCGTATCTCTCCTGCTTTCCCCGGTCAAGAAACTAAACCTGCTGCTGCCTTCGCTTCCGTCGACAGTAACCTATTCCATATACGTTATTCTGGCTGCAGTCCTCGGCATAGCAGTACTGACGACAGTCGTGAGCAGGATAAGCGTAACCAAGAGATTGATGGCAATAATGCTCGTTTCAGCAGGAGCCTTAACGTTTGCTGCCTTCTATGCGCCCTCCATGTCATGGATCACCGGCATAAACGGCCTCATACACCTGGCGATTGTATATTCTGCCGTAGTAATAGTGTGCATGGCCGTCTACACCGTAGCAACTTACATGAAAAGGAAGCCTGCATTTTCAGCGTCTGCATACACGTCATTCGCCTCCTATGGGATTACCGCATTCATTCTGTTTTTCAATCTCTTCACAACAGCTTTTCAGTGAACTGGTTGCTTTTTCCATTTATTTTCAATCCAGCGGGAGCCCGGGCCGGCATTTCAACTTTACAGGTATATAAGATGTAGGAATTTCTTATTCCTACAAACTATTAGAAGATCTTATATGTATTTTTTATTCCACCCATTAAATATATTTCACCGCTCATAATGTAATCAGGCATTAAGCCAAAAATAGAGAGGTGAAAAGTACGAATAGAAAGATGACCCTGTTGTTACTCGCAACAGTTGCAGCAATTCTTCCCGCAGTTGCTGTAGCCGATGTGATGATAACAGGAAATGTAAGCATTGTTGGTACTCAGAACACACCCGTGTTTGAGATCCAACCAGGACCTAACTACCCCGCAGCCTACGCAGCCGGAGCCATTGCGTGGAACCCCATGCAGCCCGCATCAGTAGAACCCGGACAACTCGCACCAATGGCATCATTCGACCTTGAAGGCATAAACAACCAGACAACAGCACTCGCAAATGTTCTTGACCTGAACGTGACAATAGGCGCAGGAGTTACCGGAACACTGTATGTGAACTTCACTGGAAACTTCCCCGCTGGAGCAATGGTTTGGGTTACAAACAACACGGTTGATGTGCACTCACTCCCAGGTCTTCTCGGCGGACAGTCGATCAACAGCGCAAGCTTCCAGTTCAACGGGCCATTCCCCGGTGGAACAACAACATACTACATGAGCTTCTACCTGCCCCCTGGATCATATGCTGGAGCAACTGGTACCATAACTGGCACTTTCATAGCGCATTAAATAGTGGTGTCCTAAAAAACACCATTATTTTTGGTTAGGTGAAAAAAAATGAACAGAAAATTGACACTGTTATTGGTTGCAGCCATTGCAACACTGCTTCCAGCGGTAGCTGTGGCTGACGTAATGATAACAGGACAGATTTCACTAGAGAACAAACATCATCACACTGCGTTTGAATTCCAGCCTGGACCGAACTACGCCGCAGCCAACGCAACAAACTCCATAGGATGGATGCCTGATGTGCTTGGCGGAGAAATGGGAACACTGGACCTCCAGGGAAGTTACTACGTGCAGACCTCCATGATAAACGTGATTGACCTGAACATTACTATTAGTAATGCTTTAGCTCCATCGTCGTTCATGGGTTTGTACCTTAACGTGTCTTCATCAAACTTCCCGGTCGGAACTGAAATGGTCATCTCGACTTCCACGATTACCTTTGCAGTTCTTATAGGGACAGCCATAACACACTATGTCGGTACACCGATATCAGTTGATGGATCTTCACTTGCGACCGTAGTAGCTGTTGATCTCAGTGAGAACCCGCACCTGCTGATAACCAATTTCAGCCCGGCACAGACGTTCTACATTGGATTTGTTCTGCCACCTGGATACTATGCAGGATCTAGCGCACTGCTCACGGGCCAATTCGTGGCACTATCATGAGGGAACAAGGAGTGATATAAAATGAACAGAAGATTAACCCTGTTGTTAATTGCAGCAGTATCGGCCATCCTTCCAGCGGTAGCCGTAGCAGATGTGATGATAACAGGCCAGGTAGGAGTAAATGGAACCCATAACAATGCCGCATTCTGGCTTGCACCGGGATCCAACTTCCAGACAGCAGACGGATCTATCTCATGGAACCCATACACGGGAACGCATAACGCAATGGGCGATCTCCAGTTTGGCACAGTAAGCAACCAGTCGACCTTCATCATAAACGTGATGCAGATCAACTTCGCACCCACTCTTGGGTCTGGTATGTTTTACTTTAACTCAACCGTGAGTTCACCGTTCGTTACAGGATCATACATGTATTTCTCACTGGCCCCACTGAGCTTCAGCGACTTCAATTACCAGGGACTCCCTGGCGAGATACCCACAGTCGTGAACCCCGGTGTAACGGCGTTCTCTCTGACATCGGCTGACTCATACTCAGTCGCTGTCGACGGGAGCACAACGATTTACATTGGATTCTTCACGCCACCCTACGATGGTGCTGCGCTGAATGGTGAGATACTAGTATCCATGACATACATCTCTAGCTAAATTTAAAAAATGAAAATAAGTAATTTATTTTTATTTATTTTTTATATATTTTAATATTCTTCACGCTGTTTTTAACATTCATTCTCCGTTTTACCTGGATTCCGTACTGAGTTGCAGGATGTATAACCGGAAACGTACCATAAAGAATTTAAGGAGAATTAATATAATTGTAATCAGGTTAAAAAAATGCCGGATATAAGTGGAATAGTTTTATTGATACTCGCTTTCGTTGACGGGCTCCTCTTTGGTCTCGCCGTCAAGAAAGGAATAGTCTCTTTCGTGCTGCTCATAGTTGCTTTCATTCTTTCGGGATACGTTGGCCTGTCCTTTGTCCCTAAGATATCAATTTCAAACATCCTGTCAAAAGCTGTGTCATATATCGTTACTAACCTGCATTCAATAGCGTCCATAATTCCAATAGGGAACGCAGGCTCCCTTTCCCTGCTGGTCGTCTTATTCGTTGTGGGAGTGGGGATAGGCATCTGGAAAGGATGATCCCCTCCTATTTGGCGAAAAGCTCATGACAGGATGAGGTATTCATTACATCATTCTTTTCCAGCCAACCACGCCTTGCTATTGAAGTGGCAAACCTGAGAAATCTCAGATGATCGGTCCTGTGAGAGTCGCTTCCAAGCGTAAACTTGAGATCATATTCCCGTGCCCTTTTCACCAGGTCGTAAGGAAGGTCTGATCTCTCAGGATAGCCATTTATTTCAAGTGAGACATTGTTTTCCTCACACGCCTGGAAGATCTTTTCAAAGTCCAGCCTGTAAGGCTCCCTCACCCCTATGAGCCGTCCAGTAGGGTGTGCCAGAGTGAAAATGTGGCCGCTATTGAGTGCCTTAACAACTCTGTTGGTGTTTTCAGTTATGTTGTCGCCAACCCACTGATGAAGTGCACCCACCACCACATCCATTTCCTCAAGAAGCTTATAAGGCAGGTCAAGAGTGCCATCCTTCCTTATTTCCAGTTCAACCCCCTTCAATATTCTGATGGATCTGTCACTCTCATTTATCTTATCGATCTCAACATTCCGCTCATTGAACCTTTTCTCGTCAAGCCCGTTTGCAATTCTCAGGCTTGCACTGTGTTCCGTCAGTGCGATGTAATCATACCCCAGCGACTTGGCCTTCTCAACCATTTCCTCCAATGTTGCAGTACCATCGCTGGCATTTGTGTGTGCATGGAAATCTCCCCTGACATCACGATGTTCTATGAGAGTAGGCAGGCTTCTGCCTCTGGCGGCTTCAAGTTCTCCCATGTTTTCACGCAGCTCAGGGGGGACCCACGATAGGCCAAGGTGTTCATAAACCTCCTCTTCCGTCTTTCCTGCAACGCTTTTTTCGCCGCTGAACAGCCCGTATTCATTCAGTTTGAGATTTTGCTCAATTGCCAGGTCCCTCATCTTGATGTTGTGCTCCTTGCTTCCAGTGAAATATTGCATCGCAGCCCCGTAGGACTCAGGGTCCACTATCCTGAGGTCACAGTTGATGCCATAGGATAGGCGAACCGATACCTTTGTCTCGCCTCTTACAACGACGTCCTCCACTTCATCCAGAGAAAGGAAAAATTCTGTGCATTTTGCATTGTCAGTGCATACGGCAAGAATGTCAATGTCTCCTATCGTTTCCCTGTTTCTCCTGGTGGAACCCGCTATGTCTGCCTTGAGGAAATACCCGTTATCCCTTACCTTTGAGAGAAACCTATGGATATCATCGTATACAAGTGCCAGAAAGAGGCGGTTTGAGCCAGTTCTCCTGTGCACTTCAAGCGATCTGCGGAGAGACTCTTCCGATTTCTTTCCAAATCCGGGCACTGAAGATATTGCCCCCTCCTCCAGAGCTTTCTCAAGATCATCAACGTTCTTGATGCCAAGTTCTCTGTGGAGCAGCGCAATTCGTTTAGGACCGAGCCCCTGGATATTCCTGAGTGATGGGAAGTCAATCGGGTATTTCTCCTTCATCTTGACATGCTTTTCAATATGCCCCGTTTCAAGATACTCAATGATCTTCTTCTCTATGGCAGCACCTACTCCCTCTATATTACGGAGGGAGTCCTTCTTCCTGAGCTCACCCACATCCTCTACAAGTGTTGCAATACTCAGAGCAACTTTACCATAGGCCAGAGATTCCCATCTGTTCCCTTCTATCTCCTCCATATCAGCAAGGTCCTGGAAAAGTGATGCGAGCTCCCTGTTGGTCATTATTGACAATTGCATTTGATATTAATAAACGCTACATCTCATTCGATTACACTGTAAAGGGGCAGTATATAGAGGAACAAAGCAGATTCAGGAACACTACGGAAACAAATCCTGCCATACCTAAATTTTCCTAATATCTTTTACATGACGAAAGTATGTTTGAGCATCTCTTGGTGACCTGATGTGAAATTCGTACGGCTCCCCAAAACCTGCTTCTATCAGGGCTTTGCGTATTGCTTTGACATAATCCCTGGAGACTATGAGTATATCTATATCGCTTGCCATATTGTAGTTTCCCCTGGCAACGGAGCCGAAAAGATAGATTTTAGCTGATGGATCTTCCATTACCACAATAGATTTTACTTTCTGGAGGTTTTCATTGAGACGACTAAATGCTTCCTTGCGTCGCTTCGAGTATCTAGCAAACATGTCTAAGGTCATGGATTATCTCCTGAACCACCTGGATCATCTTGTCCAGATCATTTTTTTCAATATTGATCGCAAAATACCTTGATGTAATATATGCATCCTGAATCGCCCCGAGTATTATTCCATGCTTGTCAAGATAGGATTTAACGATCTCACTGCACCGCTGACTTGATTGCTCAGAGAGTGTCTGCATTAGTGTTCTGATATTTTGCGTATGAGGAAAATCTCCGGCCTTCTCAAGTACCTTTGACTTGAGAAATAATTCGATCGATTGTTCGAGGCTGAAAGCCGCAATATCCAGAAATCCTATCTCAAAGTTATGTTTCACATTCTCCAGAAATCTCTCTGACCTCTGCATTAGTAGTTTGACCCCATCATCAGCACTCATGAAGCAACAGGATATGATCCCTATACAGTTAATAAACAAATTTTTATGAATGACCGGGTGAAGTTTTGCTTTCTTTCTATAGATGGCCATCATCTTTCCCTTGGAAAGCACAGTCTGCCCACGTACTGCGCGATCCATGAAACTACCTCTTCACAGGTTCTTACTCCATCTTCATTCAGGTCGATGTGAGCGGCATTCTCCTGTATAAGGTTGTTCTCCATCATCTATTTCATGTAAACAACCATTTTGTCGTAAGCCATATCGGCAGGCAGCGAGAGCTTTGTCTTCTGTAACGGCCCGTTTTCAACAAGTACCTGTGATCCTGGCAACCACGTGGAGATCAGGCATTAATTATTATTCTGTACTTCGGGTATGAATGCACAGACATTGCCAAAGCAGAGAGGAGTATTGTTGAAACGAGCAGCACTAACAGTACCATGGTAAGGCAGCATTTTCCAAGGTATAGCCAAAACATGGTGAGTTTATTGATAATGATACCTCACTGGGAATAAGTTTTCATCGTTATTTTGAAAAAAAAATATTAGTTACTATATGTCGCAGTTTTAATCATCTTATTTCCGCTATCATAGAGATAATATCGCTATTAGAGAGAGACTATTCATGGTTTGTTTCACTGATGAAATTAGAAATCGATGATAACTACAGATGAAATAACCATTATACCGTGTAAATAGGTATGTACAACGTAATTACTATTTACTAGTAATTTCATTGAAGATTCACCTCTTAAATTCAGACCGGCATGGTCATTTAGTCATTGATACATGAGATAACAGTCTAGAATTGTTTTAAAATTCCTCAGATATAATATACAATGATGAGTACTTCTTATGATATTTTTCTTTCCCTTGATTCAATACCACATAGTAACATGACATATACTGCAAACATCATGTTGTTATAATTAGAATAATGCTATGATAGAGTTTTAATCACCATTTTATAGGTATAATTACTTATGTTGAGGAAGAAGCGGTTATTTCTCTCAGTAAAGGGTAGCGTCCATTCCGACTTGGTTCTAGTTTATGCAATTGAATTGTCGGTGTAATCGCCAATCTTATCCTTCATTATTAGAGAATGTTTTGACTGTTCAACCTCCAGAATCATCAAGAACCCCTGTCAACTTGGATTTCAACCATCCAGGAACATTTTCAAGATAATCTTTGAACCTTGTGGCATCGATGTTTTTAAAGACCTCATCATATGTGTCATTCTCGATGTAAGTCCTGAAGTAGAAGAGATCAATGAGGGTCTTTTCAGGGGCAGATACTGAGATGTAGAATTTCTCATATTTGATATAAATATATCCGAAAAACATCGACCTATCTATCCTCCTGACAACGTAATTTCTTCCGCGAAATTCTCGGATTCCACTTCTGACCTTTCTTGGGGTAATGACTACTGGGTTAGTTTCCTGCTCCCACAAATTCAACAGAGAGAGCGCATCTTCAAGCCCATAATAAAAAGGCGAAAAGGCAAAACCCACGTGTTGAACCTCTTCATAGAACGTGTAATGCCCACGTGTAATGCGGTATATCCTTCCAGAAGAGTATAACTTCTCTAAAAGCAGTTTGTGGTAACCTTCGGATGCACCCCTCCGTTTAAGAAAAAGTCTCGCTTCATTTGCACTAAACGCAGGCTTTTCAGAAAAATGATGTAAAAAATCACTAATGTACCTCATGAAACCCTCCTGCGTATGGTGCTTATCATCTTCTCATAGGATGGTGGCAGACTAAGATAAACAATGCTTTTAAGAACTCCCTCGTCGACAGGCTTGTCGGTATGTGAAAGAAATTCTATAAGCTCCTTCTTTACAGCTTCAATTTCTACACCATAGCCCGTTAAATGGTAAATATCATAAAGGTCCCGGATAAACTTTCTATCACGATATGCCGCAATTTTCTCAATAACTAAATTTTCAGGAGAGAGGCATATAATCTCTATAGAGGATCCATCAACTAGCTCATATGCAGTCTCCACTCCCTTAACATCAATAACATGGTTGACTTCGATCTTAACAGTTGCTCTGCTGTTGGAAATTGAAGGACATATAACGTTGCCAGTATCTTTCAATTTGCTGATTGTGAGACCATGTGATTTAACCATTTTTACAAATTCTTCAGAAGCATCGGGAAAAGTACGGGAATAGAAGTCAAGGTCTTCCGAAAATCTTTTCCCGGAGAAACATCTCCATATCGCAGTTCCTCCGTGGAAAACAATGTCTTCACAGACGCTATAAGCTATTGACATAACTTCATCCTGCAATTCCGCAATTTCGACCTGATGTCTCTTTTTGAGTTGATTTGCTATTGGAATTTTAATCCTACTGGATCAACTGAAGTTATAACAAAGTATAACCATGGTTGATTCTACATTGAAAGTACGGATTAGCATGATTTTGTCAAGACCAGCAGCAATACAGGTTATGAGACTGACATAAAGCCGGGAATCGCGGTCAATCTTTTTGGCCGGATAAAAATGCTGTATAACCATGATTATACGACATTTTTTGGATATCCCAATATTTCCATAGAGTGAGCGATGCTGTTCCAGGCCATAGCCACTCGGGGAGTTCAATTCATTCCCTCACTAATAATTTTTTGGCTTTTGATCATTTTGTTTACAAATTTTATTAAGGACTTGACTACCCTATCAGACTGAGATGTGAGCTTGGAATCAATTCAACACGATTCTCTGTGATCACTTGCTTTCTGATAAGATGAAAACTAGCTGGATCAGAATTCTTAAGTATATTTACCAGGATATGTTTGAAGCTAAATGGAATACAGAAGATGTGGAAATTGCATGACCCTCAACCAGACAGACCGCAGGCTTTGTGATATCTGTGGTGCCGGTCTGTCTGATTCCGACCTGGTCACTCTGCCTACAATTTCTGTGAACAGTGAGAGAAGTAATGGTCATGACGCTGTCGAGCCTGGAGTTCCAATAACACATGACTTATGGGGATCTCATGAGGAGATCTTTATCAGGTGTACAAGCTGTATGTCGTTGAATGCATTAGATCAGCAGAACTGCGCATACTGTGGCAGCGAATTATCAAACTCGCACAGAGTGACTATGCTATTTTCACCAGGTTCCATTGGAAAGCTTGCCACTGAACATTCGAGTGAGGTGGGAGAGAAGGATGAATCGCCCAGTAAGTCCGCCGCGAAATTTAATGACTGGCAATATGGTCTTATAGAATATGCGATCATCCTTGCCGCATCATCATTATTGTCTTTTCCACTAAAAATTACGCCCCGCACGTTTCTTTTTCTCTTAATTGTTATTTTCATGATCTCCATATTTAACGCTGTGGTCTTCGCTTTTCTTAACTCTTGGGACAGCTCATTACCTATGGGGAGAGATGGGAAATTGAAATGGGGGATTATTTGGTTTGTAGTATTAATGCCAGTAGATCTAATCGTTTATGCCTTTGTTTTTACTTTGGTTGTTCCCGTTCTGCAACATTAATTCATTTGTTGACTAATACCTCCGAACTTGATTCGGGTGATCATTCTTTTTATAATTTCACGTTTCCTGGTTGAGCTTTAGCGAAGTTGCACGTCTTATAGAAAGTCAGCTTCCAGGTATAATATTGAAAAATAGTGGCTACATGTCTGATGCCATTTAGATAATAATATTTAAGTATAAGTTCCGAATAATTAGGAATATGGGCATGACTTATGCCGACGTTTTAACGTATGCGTTTGGCGAGGACGAGTTTACAACAAAGGAAGTAACAGAACTGACCGGTAATTCCAGACCTGGAAAGTTGCTTTCAGAATTGAAGTTCAGGGGTATCGTTGAACGAGTTGGTCATGGAACCTATAGGTGCTTAAAAATTGAGGATCGTCCTGACTTTAGGAAGACTGAATGGAATAGGGTAAGCCGGCTATTGCTTAATGCGCCCTGGCCTAAGGCATGGACCGGGTCTAACGCAGTGGAGCTATGGACAAACGGAAAGTATAGGGTGTATCCGAATGCATTTGCGCACACTTTTGATCTCGTTGTCCTGACTTCTGATCACAATAATTGGGTGGACTATCTCAAATCACATGGCATCTCAACAAGAGGATCTAAGAGTATAGGCGCATACGTGGAACTTCATCCCGCTGATAAACTGGAATATGTTGAAATAGAAGGAGAACCGGTAATCTCCAAAGAGATGACGATTAAGCTGATACGCGAACATCCAGGGATCTATGCAGGAGCTGAGGATCTTATTGAGGATTGATACTGAAATTCGAGAGAGACAGGCTCTTAACTTGCTAGATTCATGGCCTTGGCAATTTGGTGGAACAGTAATCGGTGGATATGCAATCTCATCTTACGGAAGGCCAAGATACTCCAATGACTTGGACTTAGTAATACCCTTCGAATCATCAGAACGTATCATAAATTGGCTTCTAAGCTCTAAATTTGAAATAGACAGGGCAAGTATGCCTAATCCACAGAATTATTCAGGAAGGGTCTACAGACTAACAAATGATTTGTTGACATTAGACATACTTGCAGGTGCAGTCCGTGACCGAGAGGCTAAGGTAGATATCCTCGAACCCTGGATTACCAGACAACCAATTAAGAAGCAATTGATCACGATTACAGGAAGAACATCTAATCCTGTACAAATAGCAAGGCCAGAGGTTATGTGGGCACTTAAACCTCAATCTGGAAGAGACCAGGATATCCCAGACCTTTTTTCTATTTCGCAGATAAAATCAACAAACAAGAGGTCTTGCAATTATTCAAGCAGGTGTCGTCAAAATCACTGGATCTGAAACTTAAGAAAACAGTAGAGAAGGTCCACAGGACTAAAATGTATGAAGATTCAATGTCCAGAATGGGCTTCAAGAGGAGCCCAAAGACCATTGAAATATGGAATGAGTTCCAATCAAAGATGTTGGCCATGATCCCATCTCAATTATAGGAAGCATTAACAATGTGGTCTAGCACAAAGAAATTACATGATATGCTCGACCTCCTGTACTCATCCCATTGCTGCCTTTTCTCCTTCCAATGAGAACTAGATGGAAAAAACAAAAATCTGACAAACTGCAACTGAAAATTTAGATCGTGTGCATAAAGTGATGTAATTTTAAAGAGGTCCCGCAAAATTTGGAATTAGGAGGACCAAAAATGCAGGACCAGTTGAACATGGTAGAGGAATTAATAAGCACTTTCCTGAATGACAATCAGGAAGGGAAGAAACAGCTGATCGAGTGGTTTCTGAACGAAGTCATGGACAGGGAAGCGATGGATCAGATCATGGCGAAATGGTACGAGAGATCTGAGCAGAGGAAAGCACACAGGAATGGCAAGAGGAAGAGATCACTGAAGACATCGGACGGCGATCTCACTCTGGAGAAGCCCCAGATACGTGAGTTTCCATTCGAAACACAGGTATTTGACCGGTACAGCAGAGTCGAGAGAGCAGTTGAATCAGCAACCCTGGAATCGTACATACAGGGTGTCTCAACAAGGAAGGTGAAGAGCATTGTTGAGACCCTTGGGATACGAAAAGTATCCCCGTCATATGTCTCATCACTCTCCTCCGAGCTGGATGAGAAGGTGAAGGAATTCCTTGAGCGTCCTATCGAACAGGGGATCAGGTACATGTATGTGGATGCCACATACATAAAGGTGAGACAGGATTCCAGATACAAAAGCATGGCGCTGTACATTGCAGCTGGCGTGAGAGAGGATGGATACAGGGAAATCCTGGGAGCAAGGCTTTATGACTCTGAGACAGAGATAGATTATGAATCATTCTTCGATGATCTGAAGGATCGTGGCCTGAAAGGCCTTGATCTCGTCATATCCGACGGCCATAAGGGCATAAGAGAGGCTGTACTCCGATCATTCCCGGGTGCATCATGGCAGTTCTGCCATGTGCATTTCATCAGGAATCTGATGAAGAAGGTCTCCAGGAAAAAGTGGGGATCAGTATCACTCATAGTGAAGGAATCTCTCGAAAATCCTTCACTCATGCCGCTGGCACAGCAGGCCTTGATCGATAATGGGATGGACAGGGCTGCTGAGATGTACGATAGATGGTCGGATTCACTGTACAACTATCAGTCCTGTCCACAGCAGCACTGGCGCAGGATAAGAACAACAAACATGATGGAGCGGTTGAACTATGAGATCAAGCGTCGTACGAAGAAAGTGGGTGCGTTTCCATCTGAGAAAGCATTGATCAGGTTAGCAGGTTCCATTCTAATGGACATGAATGAAGAATGGATCACTGGGAGAAAGTATTTGAGGATCGAGGATTTGCACGGTGGGGGAGTCCCTCTTTAATTTACAGCACTTGCTGCACATGACCAAAATTTAATGTCAGATGTGTATCATTATACAACATTATTTCGACCCATTAATGCCCTTAAACTCGATTTGTTCTGACGAGGCCTGCATGAGAAAGCCTCAGAGAAATTTTAGTACCCATCATCTTTTTCAAATGAGGAGAGGGCGACAAAAAGTCCAATCGTAGCAACCAGAATACCTGACCCGCTAAACAGAATAAACTGGTTAGTTGAACTGTGGAGCGATATAGGCTTTAGATTTAAGAACCCAGTCAAAGAATTTGAGGAAATCATTGAGATTAACCCTGCTGCCAAGAGAGAAAGGCCCAATAACAATCGTCCATTCCTTTTTGCCGCTTCTATGTGAGTATGAATTAACGATTGAATGTCATAAACCGACAACCAGCAAAGGAATTATCAAAGCTCTTGTTGCCTATGTGATGTTCCCACAAAGCAGATGCCGGATGCTGAAGCCACCATTTCAAATATACTGGTGTTAAGGTAAAAACGATAAGTTTAGTGGTTTCACAGGTTTTCAAAGCCTGTTACGGTAACAAATTTTTCCCTGCCGGGCATAATCTTCTTCTCCCGGTCAACCAGTCCCGTCATAAGCCCAGCCTTATCAGCTGCCTCCAGCTCTTCAGGCACATCCGAAAAGAAGATTATGCTTGAAGGCGGCAGTGTCTTAGATGCAGCTATCCTTCTATAGCTGTCAGAGTCACGTTTACTGCCGATTCTAGTGTCAAAGAACGAGGAGATATATCTGGACAAGTCACCTAGGGGGGTTGTGGTGAATATGAGCTTCTGGGATATTTCACTCCCGGAAGAGTAAATGCATATGTCCTTTCCGAATTTCCTCCATCGTTCCAAGGCCGCTGGGACATCATCGTACACTTTTCCTTTCAGTCCACCCGAGGAGAACCCACGTTCCCAAATGAGGCCCTGAATGTGCTTGAGAGAACTTAGTTTACTATCCCGATCCACAAGCCACTTTGAATATGTGGATGCAGATTTGAGGTATCCCGGTCCGTGAACATCAGACCATGATGGCAATTCGAGGTGTTTCCTTGCATCCTCGGCATATTGTTCCATGAGTTGCCTGATTGACTCTGCCACCTCTTTTGCATCGGAATTATTCTGTATAAATTCGTCCATGTGTTCTTTTGAATAGTTGAAAAGAGTCTTGTGAACGAAATCCATGGGTGTGGTCGTACCCTCTATATCAAGTAGTATCATCTTTGCCCTGTTAACTATATCATTTATCATCATAGTGGATCAGACATATGATGATTTTAAGCCTGCTATATAAGTTATCCCAATAGTGTGCAATTCTATTTATATTGACAAAGTTATCCTATCCCTTAGATTATTCGCCTTCCCCTGAATCTTCTACTTTCCCCTTTTCAAATTTTGAGCGACCTCTTTTAAGTCTCACCACTTCATATTCTCGTTAAGATGTCCGATCAAGTATTGTATGATTGGAGGAATATGAAAGCTCTTTAAAGAGAAACAATAACTAATAGCTCAATATCGGACTATTAGCCAAACGTTAATTCGCATATGGATATGAAACTCAAGCCTTGGATCAGAATTTTAACAAAATTGAGCGGGAAATCCCCTTCCGAAAGGGGGGGAAGAAAGCGAAATCTTTTTCTTTTTTCCAGAAATAACACGCGGCTCACCAGCAGACAGAATGGAAGAAGGGTCGGATAACATGTAGCTCCATGCGTTCCTGTGTCCGTAAAGTCGAATGGCTAAGTGTGGAGGGCAAAGTACCCCCGGGCCGGAGGGAATTCATGCCTGCGGAGGTTCCGCTGGTAACCGTGGAAGCAGGAAGCCCCTTTCGAAGGATAGGGGAGGAGGTCACGTAGACTATCCTTGATATATTTTAGGCCATATTGGAATTGCACGTTTTTCCCTTTTGAAAACTAATAATAACCTAAGAAAGATTTATAGATAGCATTCAACTAACAGTTTAGTGATAAAATGGCAACTGAAAAGGAGAGAGTAAGGAAGAATGTTGAATTCTTTACAGAAATAGATCCAATCGGTAAAATTGTTTATGAAAGGCTCGAAAAACTTTAAACTTAATTTACGCCATTTAACGCTGAAACCGTTTTTCAAATTCATGAGGAGCTGTCTAAAAGAAATAGGATAGAACCTGGCTTCAGAGACAGAAATATAGTTGGCTCCATTCTCGAAAAGGCGGAAGACAATATTTTTGGATATGCAAATTATGCTGATATTTATCTTAAAGCTGCAGTTGTATTTGAGGGCATTACAAGGCTACATCCATTTGTGGATGGTGAACCGAACCATCATAGGACTGGAACACTCTATGATTAATATTATAGACAAGAACAGATACATAAAGAGCATGCGAAAAGTGGTTTTCCGGAACATGGAGGTCTCTTCATGAAGTCCAAATATTCGGCTGAGGAGAAGTTCCAGATCGTCATGGAATCCTTCTCAGACAATGTGACACAGGCGGAGATATGCCGGAGGCACGGCATATATCCTGTGCAACTTAGCAAGTGGAGAGAACAGTTCATCCAGGGAGGAAAATCTGCACTGGCTCAGAGAAGGAATTCTGACAGCAGGGACGAGGAGATCGATGACCTCAAGAAGATCATAGGAGACCAGAGCCTGGTGATAGATGCTTTTAAAAAAAGGCTACAAGGGAGGTCAAGATGATGGTTCTTGAAGATCTGAAACCTATGATGTCTCTGAGAAACGCATCAAGAATATCCGGAATCTCACTGTCCGGATATTATTACGCACCCAGGAAGAGACATATTCAGAGGCTTGATCTATCTGTGCAGAGCAAGATCAGGGATATCGCTTCCGAAAGGCCAACATACGGATACAGGAGAGTATGGGCAATACTGAGGAACCAAGGTACGAAGGTGAACCAGAAAACTGTCAGGAAGGTGCTGAAGGATAACAATCTCTCCCTTCCTGCATCAAAACACAGAGGGAGAACAAAGTCCAGGAATCTCTTCCGTCCAAATGGTCCTGATCAACTCTGGGAAACTGATATCACGTATATTCCCACTGATTCTGGAATGACCTATCTGATGTGTATAAAGGACTGTTTCACGAAGGAATGGCAGGGTTTTCATTATTCCAGGTCATGCATGGCAAAAGATGCCGTAAGATCGGTGGAAAACGCTGTTCTTCTTGCTTTCAATGGTACAGTACCAAAGAACTTGGTACTGAGAACTGACAATGGCCCCCAGTATCAATCCCATGAGTTCAGGAACGCCATGAAACTCCTTGGGATAAGGCTGGAGTATATCCAGAAACACACTCCAGAGGACAACGGAAACATTGAGTCCTTCCACAACAGCATAAAGACAGATTACATCTGGCCAAACGAGTTCAGGGATTTCAGTGAAGTATCCAGGACAATAGAAAAGGCGTTCACCGACTACAATGAATGCAGGCCGCATTCATCCATTGATTATCTTCCTCCAAGGGAGTTCAGGAGGAAGTTCCGGGATGATCAGGCATTCAGGGAAAGATTTGAATCGAAAGAAATGGAGGTAGCACTAGATGAAAAATGAGAAAAAGTGTTCCAAATTCCGGTGGGGCAGATCAGTGCTGTCATCACCGTCGATGGATACTATAACTTGCAAATTCAAGGAATTTAGTTTGCAAAAATCTAGGATTTCATTTAGAACTGGCCCGATCCGTTCTTCTTCGTTGTATGCTGGAATGATTACTGACACATTAGCAGGAGGCTCAAGCTGTTGTTCGAAAAGATTTTGCGGTTCCAATGTTTACTGATGTTAATATTCTTAAAGTGATATGAATTTTTGTTCTAGACATATAGTCTCATCCCTGCTATATTCGAAAGCGGATAAAATACGACATGAATAGTAAAAGCCAACTTGATGGTCACTTAATCTTCAGCATTTATTGTGGTAATCATCACGTACACTGATCAATATTCCCTTATCAAGTCTAACACGGTGGGAAGTCAGGCGTTTTAAAGACTAAATAATACTGCTTATTTCCTTTTCAACCGCCCGGTAAACCTTGTCTGTATTCCAGTAATGCCAAGAACCCCACCTTCCAACACTTGTTATTCCTCGATTCTTTAACTGAAGTTGGAATTTATCCCTCAGTTTTCCATGACCTTTTAGGTATATTGGGTACCCAAATTCATTAACCCATGCTTCCGAGAACAAGATCTCGTCGCGTGACTCTAATATATGCAATTTAAATAGTCCTTCAATGACTTTTTCCCTGACAGTTGATTTATTTATCTTTTCCCACTTTGGCACAGTCACTTCGGCGATTAAATTGGATTTGCCAGCTGGGGTATCCGTAGTCAGATTGTTCATCCAAGTATACCTGTGAAATACGACATGTGGGTCTGGAACATAAACTGCATGTTGATATGGCGCTTCTTTGTCTATGGCTATTCCAACAACCACCACGCTATTGTAATCAAACTTTTCTGTTAAGTTTCTATCATCTTCATGTGAAAAGATCATTGGAGCAATCACCTGAGGAGGCAGGGTGTTGACAAGTAGCCTGCAATTATGAGCATTGTTAATACCCCACTGATCTCGATCAGAAATGATGTTTGTGACCTCAGTCGACGGGTAAATATCAACTCCCAATAATTCTACGATGTGCAATAGAGAATCATATAGAGACTGGATTCCGCCTTCGGCCGGGTAAAAGAAATAGGCCTGTTCTTTGTACCCCGTAGATGGTATTCCTGCTACTGAATCTATAATATCTTTCAAATTTGGAAACGGCAATCTACCGGGCGAAAACACCCAATCGGCATCCATGGAACTAGGCTCTCTTTTCCATATCTTCCTGTTGTATGGCATCATATACCGATTTGCCATAGATTGCCCAAAAAAACCGTAGATCCACTCCTCGAAGTCGGCTGGAACCCAATCGCGTGTTCTTGCCATATCCACCATTCTTTCTATGATTCCATTTCCGATTTCCGATCTTGTCTGAGGTTCAAGCAGAAACATACCGTTCTCGAATGGATACGGAATGTATCTTCCTTCATAGAAAACGAAAGCTTTCCTTTCTACTTTTCTTATGTTGTCTCCAAGTAATGATGTAATATTCTCGAGAATTTGTTGGTCCTTGCTGAACAATATGTGAGGTCCTCCAGTATCAAAGGTGAAACCTTTCTTCTTTACTGATCTCAACAATCCACCCATGTTGTTTAGATCCTCTTTTTCGAAGATTGCGACCTTAGCTTCAGGGTTTTGCTCTTTTAACATCCTTGCAGCAAGGAGTCCTGCCCAGCCACCTCCAAGAATTCCTACATCATACATCCTACTGGAGATTTGTCAGTAGTTATTAAATTGTCCAATACCCAGAAATTGCCCGATCAATAAAGTCTATTGGTAAGACTTACCATCAATCGGATCAAAAACGCCCTTAAAATGGCACTTATCCGAGGAACCATGAGATTGTAATATCCCGAGAAAAGTTTCTATATATACCCAGGTTTGATTTATCATTGCTTGATCCCTCGGGATTGAAGCTCAATGATCGAAAGGTACAGTGGATCATCAGTCAGAAGGAGAAGCGTGTATCAAGCAGCGAAATAGCACGTTCCATGCATGTAACAGTGCAGTACGTGAACAGCATATGGAAGAATTACAGGGAGATCGGAAAGAGAACCCTGAGGGAGAAGGGCCCAAAACCTCATCAGATCACTGATGCTGAGATACAGGCAGTCATGGAGGCAAGGCAGAGGCACCCCAACGCGGGTGCCATTGCCATTGAGAATTACCTCATGGAGAATGGCCTAATGATTTCGCACAACAGGATACACAGAATACTCATCGAATCGGGTATGGCTATGGAAGATCCAAACAAGAAGAAACAACGAAAATGGGTAAGATACGAAAGAAAGCACTCAAACTCACTGTGGCACATGGACTGGGCAGAGTACAGGGAAGAGCAGCTCCTCGTCATAGAGGATGATGCTTCCAGATACATCGTCGGATTTGGATCATTTGATTCTGCCACCACTGAGAACAGCCTCATTGTTCTCAGGAAGGCAATAGAAGAGCACGGAAAGCCGAGGGAGATCATGACAGATCATGGTACACAGTTCTTCTCAAACGGGAAGAACGGCGAGCCCGGAGGTCCAAATGAGTTCCAGAGATTCCTTGAATCAGAGGGAATAAGGCACATCCTCGCAAGGGTGAAGCATCCCCAGACAAACGGCAAGCTGGAGAGGTTCAACGGTACACTGAAGGGATTGAGGAAGCACTTCGGCACCTGGGAGGAAGTTGTGTACTATTACAACAATGAGAGGAGGCACATGTCTCTCAGTGATAAAGAGAGGCCTGTTGTGACCCCAGCAATGGCATATGAGGAGAAGATGAACAATGGTGAGGAAGAAGAGGCAGTATAAAAAGAAACAATACTCAGGATATCACAGGAACCATGAGATAGTAACCTTATAGACACTGTAGATAGCAAGAATCATAAGATGAAGTGTAGAAAGTTGCATGCCCTCAACGTTCCTTATAGCGATTAAGGATATTATTTTCCTATGCAAGTCTGGCGAGGAAAGATGAACAGTGTGCATATTGTATGTAATGTTCTGTGGATGGGTCCTGTAAAATACGTAATCTCCATACATGACCCCAACGTTTAACTCGAACAAGCCTATGACTGCAATGACCCAATCTTCATAAATCCAGTCATATGTTGGAAATGGGAGTCTTTCAAATCTTTTGCAGATTAACTTGGACGCTTTCCTGTTAATAAAAATTGTATTTATGTCGATCGAATTACTGTACATCTGTCGTAGCCTTAGACGGCGAATATTTTTCGATATTTCATATAGCCTTCCACCAGTTCTCCTTCCCGAGGTATCAATCAAGACTGGTGAACTGAAAGCAAAGTCAGAGTTCCCTTCTGAAAAGTAATCTATCATTTTACGAATGTAGTCGGTAGAATAGAGGTTATCGTAATCCAGAAAGGTCGTAAAGTCTGACTGAGAGATTTTGAGTCCGTAAAAAAGTGATCTGAAAGGTGACATGTGTGGGTGCTTTATGATACCTATTGTCCTATTGGAAATTTGTTTTGAAAAAAATTGATTGAGTTTTTCTAGAGTATTGTCTGAGGTACCTTCATCAAAGAGTATAAGCACTTGTATATTGCCAGGGTAATCTTGACTGTAAACGGAATCAACAGCTGCTCCTATGTATGCCTGGGCATTAAATGCACGTATAATGACATTTACTACTGGGTTGGAGTTTGTGACTTTCTCCTCAGAAGTTGGCATTTCATCATTAAAAACTATTGTCTTATTGAAGTTTTCTATCAATCGTGCTTCTGGAGGAAGTCTGATATTCTACATACCGACAGGTCAAGGGACGTTCTTTATTGGGGAAAACAGTAGCGCCATAAGAATTAATTATATATTAGCGATAAAACCGCGTTGAAAATAAACGTCAGGGATTCTGCATCCCAAGGGGCGGTATTCCAGTACGTCTCGACTGCAATAATACTGGTATCCGGAGTAGTCTTCTACACTTTTCTGATGCATCTTTTTACGCCGCTGCTGGTTGGAAGTATAGTTCTTGTAATCACGATTACACAGATTCTTTCGTCAGTTTTCTATGTTCCATTTTATGACGCAGCCTCGCATTTTATTTCTTACTACATAGATGATAAACAAGAAATTAGCTGGCTTGTTACTAATTTCACCGTCATAGGTCTCATTTTATCAATTATTTCCCTGCTTTTACTCTACTTAATTTCCCCAGTTTTGTCAATGCTGTTCTTTCACAGTGATTCGTATGTGCCCGTGCTTAGAATAGCATCAGTGTATCTTTCTGCGTCTATCTTCGCTAAGATAGTATCTGGTTTGGCTTATGGAATGCAGAAGTTCAGAAGAGTGAGCTCAATCAATGCAATCTCTTCGGTGATAGGATTTTCTCTCGCTACAGTTTTTGCCATTTTCTTCGATAGATTGTCACTGATTATTATTGGTCTTCTTGCAGGCCAAGTATTTATAATAATTTCACTACTACCGGACATCCCGCAGAAATCAAGAAGTCACTTAGGCGGAAAGAGAAGCATTCGCACTATGGATCTGTTAAAATATGCAGCCCCTTTTGTTGTGATGGTAGTGGTGGGAAGTGCATCAGATCATGTTGATAAACTGATCACCGCATTTTTTCTTAACGTACCTTCCGTTGGGATTTATAATCTATCGCTTCTGATATCTACTGGTTTGTTTGGTTCCTTCAGGACAATTAACCAGATCCTAATTCCTAAGTTCTCAGAAATCTATGCCAGGGGTGACATAGAGGATCTTAAAAGTAATGTTGACAGGTCTTCGAGGATTCTCTCATCACTTTATATACCTGTCAGCCTGTTTTTAATTGCGGTTTCGAAACCCCTGGTTTACCTGCTTGGAGGGCCAGATTACGGTAGTGCAATTCTCCCCCTTGATTTGTTATTACTTCTGACTGCGATGTCGTTGCCCTCAATCATACTTTCCGCTATTATTGCCTCCGTGAGGCAGACAAAAATTGCATACCTTACATCTCCTTTGTCATTGGCAACAAATATAGGTCTCTCTGTTGCTCTGATTCCCACGCTTGGGATCCTTGGTGCTTCCATTGGGTTCGGCTTTATGCTTCCGATAAGGGCAATTATCCTCTATGTTTATGTTAAAAAGAAAGGAATGTACAATGTCATGCCATTGCCAATACTCAAGGTCTGGGCCATAAGTCTCATCATGCTCGCGTTAATTGTACTTGTAGAACTGATTTTGGGAGATGGAGTACTTTCGTTATTATATCTCGTACCATTGGGCGTTTTCATGTATATCATACTGCTAAGAGCAAGCCATATTCTTTCAAAAGATGATGCGAGATTAATAGCTGATGCTTTTCCAGCTCGTTATCGGGGCCTCCGGGAAAAAATCCAGAGAATTCTCTCAGGTTGATTTCTGCTTGGATTGAATGTTATATGTGTGGCGTGGCAATCTATTGTTATTTATATAAGGGATGCGAAAACAGAAAATAGAATCCACATCAGTTCGGATCAAGTTCAGGTGAGTAGGGGTTCATAAAATTCTTATATCTGAAGTAGTATATTATGCTGACCAGTACTGGCAAGAACTTTCCTAGAATACCTGCCAGGTATATCCTTCTTCCATGCGTTAGCCCTAATTTCTTCGACAAACTTAGATAATTTGAGTGTTCTTTTAAGCTCAACTTGTTTCTTCCCTTGGATGACAGCCCCATTAGAATTTTGTACTCGAGTATATAGAATTGCAGTATATCTCTTGTAAGACTTCCACACGTTACTTCTCTTGTCTTGGCCATTTCTCTAATCAATGTCTCATTTGTTCCCGAGATCCATTTTGAAAATTCTTGAACGTTTGAAACTTTTGCATGGCTTAAACTCTGATGAACTCTGAATGATGTCAATAACTCTGAGGTAAACATAAGTTCCCACGGGCTATCCAGAGATTGGAAAAACAGGAATGAGTCGGGTATTTTAGAAACTTCTCTGAACTCATCGCCGTTACCCTTGATTAACATTTTCCTGATACTAATGGAGCTGATATTGTGAAAAGCGTGTTGAGAAAGAATTCCTGAAATGTCTCTTTCATTCTTGTCTAATCTACTTATAACTACCGTATTTTTCAATTGGAGATAATATGGATTAGGTTGAACTGTACCTCTTGAATCAATGGTATGGAACGAGTTATGTAGGAATACGAGTTGAGAATTTGCCATAAATGTATCCCTTACGAATTTTAATTTCCCGGGAAAAAATAAATCATCATCCTCCAGGAAGCAAATTATGTCTCCATTGGCTGAGAGTATACCTTCTGAGAATTTGCTTCCAACCTTAGAGCTTTGAGTGTATATAGATCTAACCTTTTCTTTCTTGAGATACTCGTCAATCTTTTGATTCTTAAAATTCTTTACAACAATTACTTCATACAAGCCCCTTGGAAGCGTTTGTTGCAGAACGGACTCTACTGCAGATAAGATATACTCCTCTCTTGAATGAGCTACTATTATGACAGATATCTCAATAGAAGCCATGTTGTCCTATACTTAAGACGGATAAATATTTGTTTCAATATTTACCCTAACTGTCTTTCATATTCTGATATTGCTCTGAAGAAAGATTCATGCATATACTCAAAGGAGTATAACTTCGCCGTTTCAAAGCCAGCCTTGGCCAATTTTATTCTAAGGTCCCTCTGAGTCAATAGCCTTGAAATGACGCTAATGGAGTTATTTATGTAATCCTCATAAACGAGCATCCCATTTTGCCCGTCGTTAAGGTACTCTCTAACACCACCATTGTCAATACTTACGACAGCCACACCTGCGGCCATAGCCTCAATTCCGATGAGAGAAAACCCCTCGATTAAGGATGGGAGAAAAAAAACAGTAGCGTTTCCCAACAGTTTGATTAGGTCTTTATCATTGATAAAGCCAAGATGCTCGACACCTTTCGGAATATCCTTCGGTCTGTAATTTCCAAATGAAACCAACCTCGCGTTAGGGAATTTCTCAGCAACGCCTGCTGCAACCTGCAATGCAATTTCAGAACCCTTATCCAACCCTTCACGCAGTGGAAAAACAACCAAGTCAGCTATCCTGTTTTCAGGAGGTATATTCGAATGATACTTTTCAATATCATGTCCAATTCTAGTCCTGATCGGCTTCGAGTCCCTGAACTTGTCATAGGTCTTCTCATTGATCACTATTTTCTTGAGATCAAGGCCATATGACTTCGAAGCCAACGGCAAGACATAATCAGAGAAAGATATTTCGTCCTCGTGATGGTGTATCAAGTAATATTTACGCTTAGCTCCATTCATATTCGTTAATAGGAAAGAGGTCTGCCATGATGCTGCAATAGCTCTCTCGACACAATGTCTTGATACCTGTTTAAAGCTAAAAAACAACCTTACATCATCCAGCTCCTCCTTGTATTCGATGCGCATCAGAAAGCGCAAAATCGGCAAGATTGTTCTGAAGCCTATTTTAGTGTTGACTATTGTCTCATAAAGCCGAAATACATATTTTCTCTTTTTGAGGAAGGATTTTACCAATGGGTCCTTGTCCACAAGGTAGATTTCCTTGTACACATCATTAATGAAAGCCAGCCCAACATTATACCCCATTCTGGAGAGCCCGCGGCAGAGCTCATAAGTCACTTTGTGCCCGCCAGTTGGGTAAGGGAGTGTTCCTGGAAGAAGGAACAAATAATCAAAGGAATCATTCTGTCTCCTCCTATTTCTGTACATTGTATTGAACGCAATGATACCAAGATATAGTAATATTTTTTTTAAAGAATCTGTGAATGGAATTGGGCAATTTCAGGGTAAATTAATTGTCTGATAGAGTAAATAATGGCTCCCAAAGACAAAAAAACTAATTTATATCATAACGTGAAATCCCATGTAATCTAATGACCAATAAGTTGATGATAGCAATAGATCCGATTTCTCCGAAATTTTCAGTACAACTACAGCTTATCAAGACCTTGATAGCCCATCTAAGGAATTTGTATGAAGTCATTATCTTCTCCCCATACCTGCCTAATGAGACAGTCCAGGAACTTCAAGAACTGAATGCTTCTGTAAGAGTTGGAAAAAAGAATGGGCTTCTCCTAAACAGATTGCTTTCATTGTTTGGTGCCAGCAATGAAACCACACTCTGGATAGAGGGTTGGATTCGGGAGAATATATTGTATAGAAATTCACAGGAATTGTCAAGCGAGATTGACGCCTCTTTTCCGGTCAAGGTTTTGAATCTATCAATGACAAACCCAGTTAAGTCAGATGTGTGGTGGATCCAGGGACCACCAATAGACCACGCCATTAAGAATTATTCCGAGACGAGTCTTCCAGCGAAAATCACTCGATTACTTTTAGGAAAGATTCTTCTGCATCTTGAGAAACGTACTCTCACAAAATACAAAAAAAATGCAAAGAAGAAAGTGACTAATTCAAAGCATCTGGAGAGTCTTTATAATGCAATGGGGTTTAATGTTGATACAACAATCTATACGACGAAGGATTTTTCATCCTTTAAACCTACTACCACAGCTCCGTCAAGAGATTTTGTCTTGGTGTATCTAGGCAAGGAAACAGATCTTGAACCTATCAAGGACTTGATATGGAACGGAGTGAAAATCGTAGCTTTCGGTAGCAAGTACATATCCAGTAGGCAGTATCACGAGATTAGAAATCAAGTATTATTCAAAGAGAATATATCAGATAAGTCTCTCGCCAATCTGTATACAAATGCTTTATTTACTGCATTTCCATTTACTGATGAGCCTTTTGGATACGTGCCGGTAGAGTCAATGGCATGTGGCACGCCGGTTCTCACCTATAACAAGCAAGGCCCATCTGAAACAGTAATAAATGGAGTTACGGGATGGTTAACTGAGTCTAAGACCGCCTTTGTTCAGTGTGGGGTGAAACTGTGGAAAAGCAGGAAGACGTTATTATCCCCAGGTGACTGTATAATGAGGGCAAGTCAGTTCTCAATTGAACGAAATATTGAGAAGATCATTGTATTATTGGAAGGTGCTATCAGTGAGTAACGAAAATGTTACCTATCCCGTATTTAATTCTATGGTTCGCTTGTGACAGACCAAGCTTCAGGCACTTCAGGAATTACCTGTGATTAGGGCTTCCGTTTATCAAGCAGGGTTTATATCGGTAAATAACCCCTTTGACAGGAAAATTTATAGAACCTAATGATGTCCCATCGAAAGACTTGCAGACCATTGGCATCATTAACGCATCTGAGAGATTTGCTGGAATCACTAATATTATGCTACAGTACAAAAATGCTTTCCAAAATATTGGTTTGTGCTCCAAATGGTTCCAGCTGATGGATAAAAAAGATCCAGGCCAATATCCGGTTGGAGAAGTCAAAATACAAGGGAATACATTTTTTGGGGAGACCTTGAGTATGGGTATAAACAGACTATTTTGCTTCAAGCAGAAGATGAAGTCTGCCGAGTGCGATTTGGCATTTATATCCGATCCAACGTTAATCAGGACATTTGGTCCAAACGTGAAGGCTGTGACTTTCGTGCATGATTTGAGACCTCTCACTGAGTATGCTGACAGAAAAGTGACTACTTTGATATACCGCCACCTTCTTAAAAACCTTAAAGAATCATCTCTGTTAATAGTGCCAAGCATGAAGACCAAAGTAGAGCTTTTGGAATTCGGTTTTGAAAAGGATAGAATTGAGGTGGTGATTGAAAGTACCTTGTTTAAAAAGACGCCATCTCACATATCCGAATCGGCCGACAGAATCACGTCCTCTGGAAAGATAACCGTAGCCTACGTTGCTCAGGATAAACCGCACAAAAACATAGTTTTCTTTCTGGAACTGGCAAAGATTGCTCATTTGCAGGGGAATAAAATAGAATTTATCTTAGTATCAAAACTGAAAAGGTCAACCAAAGAACAACTTAATTCTTTTACACTGCCGAATCTTTGCGTCGTTGAAAACGCAGAGAACATGGAAGAGGTTTACTCTAATACTGATGTGCTAATTTATCCATCTCGTTACGAAGGTTTTGGCATCCCACTTGTGGAAGCGATGGCCTTTGGAATTCCAATCATTGCCAATGACATCGAACCAATGAAGGAGATAGTTGGGGATGCTGGTCAGTTGGTTCCGCTTGATTCCCCTGTCCAGTGGATCGAATGCATAACACAGCTTCTTGACGTTAATCTATACAGGGAATCAGCAGAAAAATCAATCAGACAGTTTGATAATTATTCACAAATGAAGTTTCTCAGGCGTGTAAGGCAAGTTTTTCAAAAGATCATTTCCGAGGTATGAAAGTGAAAGAGGGCAGCATTGATGAAGAGGTTGGTAGTAATTTGAGCATCAAGCAAAGGCGCCCTCATTTTAAAGATTATGTTATTTTGATGATCATCATTTTGCTCTATTCTGCCGTCTTTTCCTACCTTTCCTATCTCAGGGTTTTAAATTTCCTTGCGCTTAACTGGGATTTGGGAATAGCAATGCAAACTCTGTGGACTACCACTCACGGTTATTTGATGTTTGAGACTAGTGATCTGACATTCTTCGGTGTCCATAGCTTTCTTCAAATCCACAGTGCATATATTGCATTTCCGATCTCGTACATATATCGTCTCCTGCCCTACTCACTAACGCTGTTTGTAATCCAGGCTACTGTTTTATCTTCTTCCATTATTCCCCTTTATTTCCTTGCAAGAAATAAAATTGAAAACAATACAATTCTGTTTCTCTTCATTTTACTGTATCTATTCAACTTCCTTATGATCTCTGGATATATGTACGATTTCCACTGGGAATCTTTCCTGCCACTGGAATTTCTCAGCATGTTTTACTTGGTTGAGAGGAAGAAATATGCCCTCTCATTAGTACCATTCATTATTGGAGTCTCGACACTAGAAGTGTTTCCTTTTCTGGCGATGGGGATAATACTATTTTCCTCATTTTCAAAATTTGGGCTCAGATTCCTGGATATTAAGAGTATGATATTTGTGAGGGAATGGAGAATATTAACTCTTATTTTTGTAATCTCTGTTATATCATATATATCCATTAGGGCGATTCAGTATATTCTCTTGCCTCACTTAGTAGGTGGAACCACACAAACGGGTTCAGTAACTGCTTCCGTTCGGGGTCTTTTCTTGATCAACTTGTCATTTCCCTTCATAGGGAATGCCTCTGTTTATTGGTTAATGCTTTACGCATCGTTTGGATTTCTTGGTCTGCTTTCGCCGAAACATTTTGTTTTGGCGCTACCCTGGTTTTTCTTTACTATTTTTCTAAATGAAGGATATGCCTCATTGGGTTTTCAATACTCCTTGGTTGCTGCTCCACCCATTGCAGTTGCATCTGTTAACGGCCTATCAAAGATCAAATCTGATAGGGTGCCCATTTTTATGTTTTCGTTGATAGCTTTACTTCTGTTTGTGTTAACTGTACATAATTCCTGGCAGATTGTTGAGACTATTCCATTAGACGTAGTGGGTTTTCTTTCATTGTCATTTATATTTTTCTTTGTCATACTGTTTGACCCGAGCGGAACGTCTAAAGGTGAAAGGTACGCTATCATCAGGGATCAATTAGCAAGGAAAATCCCAAAGGCAAGACCCATATCGAAAGGGAAAGTGTTAGCATTTCTCGGTATTCTGTTAGTTTTGAATATCGCCCTTTCCCCTTTAAACACCAACAATTTTGGGCATAGTAATTCACCGGGTTATTGGCTTAAATATGGGTATAACGCAGAATACCAATTCATGGGTAAATTAGTTGAAGACGTTCCCCAGAAAGCTACTGTTCTTGCTTCAGACAACTTGTTCCCCTTTGTGGCGAATAATCCAAATTCATATTCACTTGCATGGTTCCCTCCAAGTGAGTACAGCCAAAGGGTTCCATTTTTTCCATTCAATCAATCCAATTTGCCAGCCTATGTTTTAGTCGATGCTTCACAGTTTTCCCTGATTCCCAATTTCTTGAAGGAAACGCTATTTAACACCTCCGATTACGGTCTGGTCTCTTACGTATACTCCCTGACACAGTACCCTGGATCAATCTATCTGTTTGAGAAAGGATATAAATTGAACAGCCCTTCTGCTTATTACCCATACCAAAATGTTTCATTGTTCAATCTGGATGGCAGACAACTCAGTTCAGGGCAATTCGGGGTAAAAATTCCTAATCCAAATAATGCTTCCAGTGTTCTTATTGAAAATAAGCATGTCTTTAATGAAGGAATAGACACAGGAAACATTTGGTATGGCCCCTATTACACCTTTCTCCCCGGGAAATATTCGCTCAAATTCAATGTTTCATTCAACTCTATAAAGGGCAATCTTTCTGAAAATAGCACTATTCTCACAGTTGACTGGATTGTTTTTGATACGATAAGCTTGTTGAATTCAAACATATCAATGTCAAAGATTGCTGGTCCGGGGTACTATACTTTCAGCTACACAGTTAATTTGAGCCAGCCATATCCAAACTCAGAAATAAGAGGATTCACCTCATACTCCAATGGTACACCCAATGCAGATATTGTCCTGAATAATATACAATTGGAGCGGGTCTGAGACTTCTTTTCAAGATCCTAAAACTTGATTTATGGAGATTTGTCAAATAGTGATTTCAGTTCGGCAAGATAAAGTCGTCCATTTTTGAGGAAAAAAACTATTTTTTGAAACTTTGTAACCATATATGGGGCATAGATTAATATCCAACCTTTTGAATTACCTTCCAGATGCTGTCTGTGGGTGGCATATCCGTAGTATTGGGAGTCCTCAACGAGGAGGACAATGTACAGGAATTGCTTGATTCCTTTGATCGTATTATTTCCGAAAACAACCTTCATTCTATTAATGAACTCGTCTTTGTGGATGATGGTAGTACAGATTCTACCAAAGAGATCATAAGGAGAAGCATGAATTCGGGCCATAGCTATAGGATCAAGCTCGTCGAAAGATGGCAAAAGATGGGCATGGTTAATGCGTGCATAACGGGTTCACAACAGGCTTCCAATCGAACGGTCATTGTGATGGACTCGGACCTTCAGCACCCGCTTGAGGCGGTCCCAAGGATGATAGAAAAGTCACGTGGTAAGTCGGAATTAATCATCGCATCGAGATATATGAAGGGGGGTTCTAATTCGTGGTCGCCGGTGAGGGGAGTCATTAGCCGAGGAGCTGTATTCATGTCGCACATTTTCCTCCCAGCGACGAGGGGTGTAAAAGACCCGATCTCAGGGTATTTTATGACAGATGTGAAATACATTTCATGCCTGTTTCCATATGCCGACTCATACAAGCTAGCCCTATACATAATGGCCGCCAATCCGTCAATTTCGGTGGAAGAGGTACCATTCACGATGGTAGATAGGGAGAGGGGATCCTCAAAAATAGTCGATAAGAATTTTTTGTTTCTACTTAAATACATGATGGAGTTAATACGGTATTGGAGGATTTCAGCGAAGATATACGCTAGAATTGTTCTGAGAGACTTTACAAAAGCGGACTATAATTCACATTGATTTGTAAGATAGGTCATCCCAACTATACAACTTGTGTTTCCCGATATTGGTCTAGATGTAGCGAATATCAGAGTAGACTCCTTATATGAACCGAAAACTTTTATGATCAATTCCGAGTTCTTTATTTAATTACGGATATGGCACATCCATCAGTATAATATCATACTTATCGATCAGAATATGATGAAAGGCGTTATCCTTCATGGGGGCAATGGGACCAGATTGCGACCCCTTACATACACTGACGTCAAGCAGCTACTACCGTTGGCCGGCAGACCTGTCAGCGAGTACGCCCTCATGAACCTGATCGAGATTGGAATAAAAGAGATAAATATCGTTATAGGCGACGTTGGAAAGAGCGAGGTGCAGGAATATTATGGGGATGGCTCCAATTGGGGAGTTAGCATAACGTATACATATCAAGGAAAACCACTAGGAATTGCACATGCTATAGGTATGACAAGAGGGTTCGTAGGGAACGACAGATTTGTCGTAGTCCTTGGCGATAATTATTTCCAGAGTGGCCTGAAGTCGTTGGTCGACAAGTTTAGTTCAAAGAGCTTCGACACCCTTATCGCACTCACGAAGGTAAACAATCCCTCACAGTTTGGAATTGCGGAAGTGAGTAATGGAAAAATAGTCTCACTGGTAGAGAAACCAAAGGAGCCCAGATCTGACCTCGCAATAGCCGGTGCATACTTTCTTTCTCCTGCGATCTTTCCGATAATAGACGGGTTGAAACCCTCCTGGAGGGATGAACTTGAGATAACTGAGGCATTCCAGATAATGCTTGATCGGGAAATGTCAATAGGGTATTCGGTTATCACCGGATGGTGGAAGGATACAGGCACGGTAGATGAGTTTCTGGACTGCAACAGAATGGTTTTGGACAAATTGGATTCTAATGTTCCCACGGACTATGAATATAGTTCTGTGAACATTTCAGGAAGGGTTCATATAGGAAAGAATGTAGAATTTAAAGGTACAACTAAAGTTCTGGGACCATGTTACATAGGAGATAGATCAGTGATAGAGGACTCCTTCATAGGCCCTTTTACATCAATAGGGGTTAACTGCCATCTTAAGACCTTGGAGATCGAGGACTCTATTGTAATGGATGGGAGCAGTCTTGAGATTTCTGACGGAGTAAGGATATGCGGTAGTCTCATAGGATCAAACGTTTCTGTAATGCCCACAAAATCAAAATCCAGGACTATTCGTCTCATCGTAGGAAGAGACTCGAAGTTGGAGCTATGAGTGTGTTTTAATGAGCAAAATTATGATCCTTGGCGCGGGTGGTCAACTAGGAAGAGAGTTTGTAAAGCTATACCCTGACTCTGTTAAGGTTTATCATTCCATTTCAAAGCTTGGTCGTTCTGTTGATTTCGCTGACTATGCGACACTTTCAGAAATCGTCAGTTCAGAGGAGCCTGATGTTTTGATTAACGCAGCAGCCTTGGCAAACGTAGATTTGTGTGAAAAGAATCATGTGCTTGCCTATGCCGTGAATGGGGAGGCACCTGGAATTTTGGCACGTGTGTGCAATGACATTGGAGCCAAGATTGTACACGTTTCCACAGATTACGTGTTTGATGGGATTCTAGGCAGGTATTCTGAGGAATCTATACCAAATCCAATCAATTACTACGGATTATCAAAACTAATTGGGGATGTACAGGTGCTTCTATATCCTAACTCCCTCGTAGTAAGAACATCCGGTGTTTTTGGCTACACAAAGAATTTTCCGATGTTTGTTTTGGACACACTGAAAGAGGGAAAGCAAGTTAAAGCAATACATGGATATTACTCGCCAATACACGCTGCAAATCTTGCCAATGCAATATCGGAGTTGGTTGTTAGGGAAGAAAAAGGCCTCATAAATGTAGCTGGTGAAAGAATCTCACGATACGACTTTGCTCTGAGGATTGCTGATGCCTTCTCACTTCAACGCTCCCTTGTGAATAAGGCCGATGATGTAGCCTCAATGATGGCAAAAAGGCCATTCGACTCTTCACTAGATTCCACTAAGGCCCTTTCCTTGATCAAGAAAGACTTTTCCTCAATAGACTCAAACATAGCAGCTATGAAGGAGACGCTTGGATTACTGAGAGAATGAAATTAAAATAGCAATGGGATATTCTGTCTTGGATGCCATTCAAATTCACACCAAAGGAGATTGCCGATGTTATCCTGATCGAGCCAAAAGCATTCTCGGATGACAGAGGATACTTCTTCGAGAACTACAAGAAATCTGATTTTCTCAATAATGGGATAGAATACGATTTTGTGCAGGACAATACATCTTTCTCAGATGGAAACGTTATTAGAGGGCTTCACTTTCAGGCACCACCCTACGATCAAGGTAAACTGGTACGAACCATTAATGGAAAGATCCTCGACGTGGCCGTGGATGTCAGAAAAGGCTCGCCAACATACGGAAAATGGGTCTCCGAAGTCCTGAGTGGGGAAGACATGAAGATGCTATGGATTCCTCCTGGGTTTGCCCATGGGTTTCTTACACTCACAGAAAGCCTCGTACACTACAAGGTTACAGGTGAGTACAACAAGGAATCAGAAGGCGGGCTGTTATGGAACGACCCTGAGCTGGGCATACCCTCGCCTTCCAAGGATGTTCAGCTTTCGCCCAAGGATGAGGAGTGGCCGACCATTAGTGAGTTGAAGTCACCATTCATCTACAAAAGAGGTCGATAAATTGAAGATATTTGTCACAGGAGGTACGGGCTATATTGGAAGAGTCCTAGTCCCAATGCTTGTCGAGCATGGTCATGAAGTTACGGTGCTCGACAGGATGTTTCTAAACTACGATGACGTAGAGTCTGAATATAAAGACCTTGGATGCAACCTCATCAGGGATGACATCAGATATTTTGATCCATCGTTGCTCAGGGACCACGATGCTGTTGTGGACCTTGCCGCGCTGTCCAATGACCCGGCAGGGGATCTCGATCCGATGAAGACCTGGGACATAAACTACATCGGAAGGGTTAGGGTAGCCAGGCTTTCCAAGAAGCTCGGTGTGAAAAAGTACCTTGTATCATCATCCTGCAGCGTCTATGGGTTCAGGGACTACGTAGCGGATGAGAAATCTACGGTTAACCCACTTACCACTTATGCACAGGCCAATGTCGAGGTCGAAAAAGACAACCTGAGGCTTGGTGATTCAAAGTTTACCTCGGTTGCGCTCAGGCTGGCGACCGCATTCGGCTTCTCAAAGCGGATGAGGTTTGACCTTGCCATCAACGCTATGGCCCTGAATGCCCAGAAGAAAGGAAAGTTGGGACTGATGAGAGATGGCGAGCAATATCGGCCATTCGTGCACGTTGTCGACATCTCCAGAGCTATTGAGACGGCCCTGGAAAGTGATGAGGAGCTTGTGAACGGCGAGGTATTCAACGTTGGGTCTTCCACCTTGAATGTTAAGTTGAAGGATCTAGCTGAGACCGTCAAGAATGCTGTGAATAAGGACTCCGAGATATTCTGGTACGGGGACCCTGATACGAGATCCTACAGAGCCTCCTTCAGCAAGATAGAGTCTGTACTGGGCTACAACACCACAGTGACGATCGAAGATGGCGTAATGGAAATAAAGGAGAAGCTTGAAAACAACTCATTGGGCGATTATCCCGAGACACACACCATGGAACGATACAAATACCTGTTGGGCACTGAAAAAAAGGGCCTTTATCTTGACAAATCTAGAATTTTACTTTGAGGGGAAGAAGGTCTGAAGACTCAAACCCTCGTTTCTTCACAATTATTCTCCGACAAACAGAATCCTGCTTCCAGCATATTCCAGGGATATGCTCTCTTCCTTGAATGGTGCTGCAGCAAAGACAACAGCGGATCTTCTTTCTGGCGGGACGAGCAGGAGGAGAAAGCCTCCTCCGCCTGCACCTACCAGTTTCCCTCCAAATGCGCCCGCATCAATTGATGACCTGTACCTGTCGTCTATGTATCCTGAAGATATGCCATTGGCTAAGGTCTTCTTGAGGTTCCAGTTCTCGTGCATAAATTTGCCGAGTGTGGCCATATCGCCTTCCCTGACTGCGTTAAAAGAGCTGTGGGCCATTTCGGCCATCTTCCTGTAAGTTGACATCTTATCCGAAATGTAGGCTGACTGATTCCTGTGGATGTCTGCAGACATTCTGTTGATACCTGTGTACAGAAGCAACATGGAGTCCTGGAGAGCTTTTCTGTTCTCTTCCCTTGTGATCAGCGGGTTCACGGAAACGGATTCGTCCGGGTAAAACTCAAACAGGTTCATCCCCCCGAAAGCGGCGGCATACTGGTCCTGCTTTCCACCGGGTTCGTTGAGGATACTGCGTTCAATCATCACCGCTTCCTCGGCGAGCTGCTTCGCGGGTGCGAATTCTCCCTTGTAGGCATGGAGCGCATTAAGAAGTCCCACGAGGAATGTGCTGCTAGATCCCAGACCCGTTCCAGATGAAGGGATATCGGATATGCTTACGATCTCTATTCCTCCATCGATTTGAAGCAGCTTGAGTGCCTCTCTAATAGTAGGGTGCTCTATCTGTTCGACCCTGTCAACAATTTCAGTTCTGGAGTAGCTGACCCTTATCCTGTTGTCAAATTTCTTGTTCACGATCACGTATATGTAACGGTTGATGGTTGCCGAAACAACTGCCCCGGGTCCGCCGCTGCGATAAAAGGAAGGAAGGTCGCTTCCACCGCCTACAAAAGTGATCCTCAGCGGCGTCCTGGACATAATCATCCTTTCTTTCATAAATTCACCTGTAGTAATCGTGTATCAATCTCAAACCCTTGTCCAGGTCGATCTTGGCCCGGAACCCAAGTTTGGCGGATGCGTTAGAAACATCGGCGAGAGTTTCCATGACGTAGTTCTTTACTGGCATCTCGATGTACTTCGGCGCGATATTCTTTCCCAAAAGAGAGTTCAATTTCGACACAAGTTCATTCAGATCATAGTTCTTGCCATATCCCACGTTGAAGACATCATATCCTCTGATCGAAGATGCTTTGATGAGCGCATCCACAACATCGGTGACAAAAACAAAGTCACGCCTCTGTGTGCCGTCGCCATAGACAACAGGGCTTCTGTCCCCCATCATTTCCCACAGGAACTGGGTCGCGAGGTTGGCGTACCCGCCCTTGGCCTTTTCGTGATATCCATAGACTGAGAAGAATCGCATCGCCGCAACGTTCACTCCATGAAGTTTGGCATAAAGTCCGGCCAGCCTCTCGGAAGCGATTCTTGCTTCAGTGTAGAAATCGGAGACCTTGGGAATTATATCCTCCCTGTGTGGGACGGGGATTCCGTTGTAGATTGAGGAAGTAGATGAGAACACGAGGGGGCTGGAATTCTTTACACTGAACTCCAGAACAGCTATCATCCCCGCTATGACCTCCGATACCAGATTGGGATTGTCACGGTACATTGGCGACGCCGAGTAGAACCCCAGATGGTAAATGCTGTCAAAGTCACCGGTCTGTGAACCAATATCTTTGACGTCCATTTTCTTGAAAGTAGCCCCAGATTCGGCAGACCTGATGTTTTCCTCTGTTCCAGTGTGGAGATTGTCGATAATTGTCAGGTTGTGGTCCTTTAACGCTTCTGCAAGGTTGCTCCCGATGAACCCGGCCCCGCCGGTGATGATGATGTTCTTAGTTTCCATTCGTAGTGGTTATCATATGAAATATTATATGTTTGCTTTCGTAAATCCTGCGTGTAAATTTACCCTATCTGAACTCTATGGAGCGAAGTTTATTATCAGCCATGCATCTCGAATTCCGATGAACTTCAAACGCTTCTTCCGCAAGAAGCTGGAAGAATTATCTTACAACGTCAGAGTTGTGAATGATGTCAGGTTCCTGATGCATCTCAGGGATGTGGAATGCACCGTCGGAGACTATTCCTACGGCAAGATAGATGTGTTTTCTTACCAGGAGGGCGGCAGAATAACAATTGGGCGTTACTCCTCAATAGGAACCATAACAATAATACTGGGTGGAAATCACAGCATGGGCATAACTACGTACCCTATGAAAGTCAGATTCCAGGGGCTCAGTGTAGAAGAGGAAAACAGACCGATACGTCCGGTGAAGATTGGCAATGACGTCTGGATCGGGATGAACGCCATGATTACCGATGGTGTCGAGATAGGGCACGGTGCCATAATTGCCGGTGACGCAGTGGTGACTAAGAATGTCCCTCCCTATTCCGTGGTCGGAGGCAATCCCGCGCGCGTTATCAAGGAAAGGTTCAGCGAGAGTGAGATCAGTCTCCTCCTCGAATCCAGATGGTGGGAGCTTGACAGAAATGAATTGGCTGGAGTAATCGACAAATTCTATGGGAAGGATGTACAAGCCTTCATTAGTGCACTTCCCCGTTCTGGTGCCCATAAAGAAGAGAATACGAAAGCAGCCGGCGAGTAGGAAATAGTCTCTTGGGCCTGGCGCTCCGTTTATCTAGAAGTCTTGAGAGAAGGTGAATTACTGTCCGAAGATATCTTCCTCTACGATCTTTGAGAGTATGTGTCCAACGGCAATATGCACTTCCTGTATTATAGACGTTCTGGAGCTTCCAACTCTTATCACCTCGTGGGCATATTCTTCGACCTTCCCTCCCTTCGAACCGGTCATGGCCACGCAGTAGCAACCAATAGTCCGTGCGGCGCGTAGGGCGTTTACAACGTTCGTGGAATTTCCGCTTGTGGAAAGACCCACAGCAACATCACCTTCAACGGAGAAAGCCCTGACCTGCCTCTCAAAGACATTGTTGTATGAATAATCGTTAGAGATTGCAGTCACCGATGAAGAGTTAACAGAAAGTGCGAGCGAAGGCAGAGGTTTCCTTTCCTTCTCAAAACGACCGACAAATTCCGCGGCTATGTGTTGTGAATCAGCTGCACTGCCGCCGTTTCCAAAAAACATGGTCTTCCTCCCCTTCCTGTAAGCCTCCGAAATCACCTTCCCTATTCTGACGACCTGTTCCACATCTATAAGCCTTCTCGCTTCCAAGCCTTCCTGAATATACTGTTCAACCTCTCTTGTATCCATCTCCCATTTGATTAATGTCTTTGATTTAATCTTGTTGCTCTGAACTCTCTTGATGCTGCCATATCTGTGCTTTGATTTCAGATAAACTGATATAATGATAATAAGTGTATTAATACAAGTAACTAGACTTAGGCAAGTAATTAATGCACTTGATAATTTAAGTAGAATACGTGTAATACTTATGTTGTAGAAGTCCTTTCAAAGGGTATCAAAGGCATATATGAAGAATATTCTTGTAGACCGATAAATACTTAAATTACACTACTGATAACCTTAAGTGCTGAATCCTCATGTTTCTGTGATCGTTGTGGCACACAACAGGAGGGAGTTTCTTAGGAGTGCCATAGATTCCGTTCTTTCTCAGAGCCTGGATAGAAATTCTTACGAGGTCGTTGTGGTGAAGAATTTCCGCGACCCGGAACTGGACTCCTACATCGAAGAGCATGGGATCTCCGGGATTTATACCGACGAAGTTCCGGTCGGTTCAAAACTCGCTATCGGAATAAAAAACAGCTCCGGAGATATCATAGCCTTTCTGGAGGACGATGACGAATTCACTGCAAAGAAACTGGAACACCTGAGTTCTCTTTTCGCCCGATACCCGAACCTCACACTGTACAGGAACCCAGAAACAGTAGTATTGGAGAATGGATCCGAGCTTTCATACATAAACAGAGAGAAGTTCGGTGAACCGATTGACTTCAGTGATTCGCAAGAGATTTTCCGCAGGCTTGGCCACCTGCTCACCACAAGACTTCCCTTCAACGTAAGCTGCATGGCCATCCGTAGGGAAATGATTGAGGGGAAGCTTCAGGATCTTGCGAGGATAGAGAGAGCGCCCGACCTCTTCATCTTTTACTCTTCGCTCGCACCAGGAAAAAGCATCCTGACGGATATGGAGGAACTCACCCGGATGAGGTGGTACGCCAGTAGCGCCAGCAGGATGATTGGCAACTTTAGTCATGTATATAGCAAAAGGAAGTCCTTTTCAAATCTTGCTGCCCGTGACAGGGAATTCATATTTAACTCGATCACCGACCCGGTCATAAAGAAGAATTTCTGGAAGATCAATTCCTGGATCGTGATAGAATCTGTCATCAGGAATCCGGCGGCTGACAGAAAGAAGCTCTTTAAACTTGGCAGAGACTATCTGAGGGACGTATCAAAAACAAGTGAGAGACTGCCTCCCTTCTTCATAGCCATTTTTGTTGTTTACCTTATTTCACCCGGACTGTCGAGGAGAATCTTCGCAGTATTTGAATGGATAAGAGTATCAAATCAGTGGAAGAGTCTGACAGAAATCAGAATGAAGAGGAATGCTCAAGACTGATCCTCCTCTCTCTTTTTATTAAGTCGGCTCCCAGTGCCCAGCTTTCAGCACAATCCCGGTAATTCAGATAACCGAATTCCGGAAGTCCATAGGCGATAATCAGTCAACACGACATATCCAGTAGAATATGAAGTGTGTTTACTATCCTCACACACCAGCATAAAAGTTAAAAAGTTTATCCTCCAGAAGTGTTGCGTCCTACCTTAAATTCAAGGCCAAAAAAAAGGTCAGTAAAGGTACAGGTTTTGGATCATATCGATGTGCCCTGAAGTGCTGTAAGCTTTCCTTCCCTCATGTATAACGATGTACTCGTATTCCTCCAGTAGATTCAGAGTCTTTCTCTTGAGATCCCTAGAATGGACTTCTATGATAATCTTTGGATGATTCTCCTTGATGATTCGTCTAGCACCTTCCAGTGCATCTATCTCGAAACCCTCGACGTCTATCTTGAGAATATCCACCTGCCCGGAAACAACCGAATCAAGCTTGACCGATTTTACTGCCTTTGTAGGAGAATTGCCGAATTTTGAGCCCATCTGTCCATCGAAATTGTGTATCTCTACCGTGGAATCAGAGGAAGATACAGCAGCGTTGTGTATCTCGATGTTGTTGACCGAGTTCATCTGAACTGCCCGCACAAATGCATCGTATATGTGCTCCAGAGGCTCGAAGGATATCACCTTTCCGGCCCCGTAAACTTTGGAACACAGGAGAGAATAATCCCCGTACTGCGATCCTGCGTCAACGACTGTTTCACCTTTTTCAGGGATGAATTCTGGGAATGAGAAATAGATGTTGGCCATGAAGACTTCCTGCAGTGCGAGACTCGGCGTCTCATGTGGAAACTCAATCCCATAGTGCTCCCTCGCGATCTTCTTCGGGAAATCTGACCACTCTTTAAAGTTTGATTTCTTGACCTCTGTTGAAAGTATATCCCTTATCTTCTCACTAAAACTGATCCTTCTCGAGTAAATATCACCCAGGTCCCTGAAGTACCTGTTCTTCCAGATCATTTTCTTCGCAAGTCTGTTTCCTCGCACAAAGATATTCAGGTAATCCATTGCGGGTGATGAAACTGTAGATTCCTGCTCTTTTCTATTTATAAATGTTACCTGTTCCACGAAGTTGAATCTCTGTTCTTTCTAATATCCCTTTTTTCTAGGTATTTATGTAGGTATGTGTGTCTTGAAATCTCTAATGGTTGCCAGAATCGTGAAAGATACCCACTGCCAATGCTATTAGTTTCTAGGTGGAATAATGGGGTCAGAAAAGAGACATTAATTAGATATGAATAAGATTACTTTAGCAGACATGAGCGTTGAGATCTCTGTCATAATCACCGCATACAAAGAGCGCCCGTTCCTCATGGAGGCCATAGAGAGCACTCTCAACCAGACTCTTAGCAGAGAGCACTACGAGATCATCCTTGTATCCAACTACATGAACGCTAACTTGGAAGAATACCTCAACGCGAACATGGTCAAGTGGCTGAAAAGCGCGGAAGAAAGCCAGGGTAAAAAAATAATGGAGGGTCTCTCCATTGCCAGTGGAAATGTGATAGCTTTCCTTGAGGATGATGATATTTTCAGGAGTGACAAGCTACAGAGGGTTCAAGAAGCATTCATGAGTGACGGGGACCTGATCTATTATCATAACCTCACCAATTTCATCGATGGGGACGGTAATGAGATTGCGGGAAGGCCGGTTATTGAACAATTCATAAGGTCAGTCGAAAGAATTGGAACCATTAGATACAGTTATTCAGGGGGGGAGAGGCACAACCCGTACAGGGAATTCGATACAGCGACGTACAACCTGTCAGCCATAGCTGTCCGGCGTCGCCTTGTGAGCGAGAATTCCGAAATCATATCCTCACTCAAGCTTGGTATGGACACGATAATGTACATCCTTGCGGTAAGAATGAAGGGAGTTATAATGGTGGACGCCGTCAAATCAAGCTCCTTCAGATTCCATCAACAGAATACGTCCCTTGATTCTGCAGTGAACTCAGAAGGATGGGTCGAGCGTATAGGGAATACAATGGAAATGATGTATGAGAACAGAAAGGCGTTTTACGATCTTGCCAAGGATACGGATGCAAAAGATCTCATCCGGTCAACAGCCCATTATTACTTCATTTCGCTCATTTTCCATAACATCATAAACAGACGTTCCGGGAGACTCAGTAACCTTATTAACGTGTTCAGCTATCTCGCACACTCCAGAATCTCAGAGATAATACACAGGAAGGATGTGGTCTATTACTCGTTCCTTGCTGCCATTAACCCTGAGAAGGCCAGGAAATCATATATGGATAGAAGAGCCCAGATAGCCCTCTCGGTGGGTGCGGGCAATGATGAAGGTATGCCGACCAGCCATTGATGTTTCTACTTCACGGTGTTTGCAACCTTGCGGTTGCAACCCGAATAAAAATTACAGGTTCCCGCTGCGTTCAACATAAACTGATTTGGCTTTTCTGGGCGATATTATCTGCAGAAGACCGTAGAACGCAAAATCTTTCCTTGCCATCATGAGGTCTATGCCTGCAGTAGCTATGAATTTCAGAAGCTTTGCAAGAAGCCTTGATCTGCCCAGATGACCGTCCTGGAGGTTGGCGATCATCTCGAGACCTATTGCTACAGGGCAAACTGTCCTATAAGTTTTTGAGTCTCCATTTCTCTTGAAATAATCACAGATTTCTGCAAAACCTCTTGCCTGTCTCAAAATAAAATTCTTTCTTATGTCTGAACCTTTGTCTGTCCCGGATAGCGCAATTTTTGATATGTTATTTTGATGCTTTCTGTAGCTTGTCAGCTGTCTTGAATCCAAGATCAGTTTGCTGCCAGAACCAAAAGCAAGATAGAATATCAGGGAATCCAGAGTCGAGTCGAATGCCCCAATCACACTGTTGAATTTCTGGATGAACTCCCTACTGACGGATATGGAGCTTAGATTGAAATCTGAGGATGCCGAATAGATGAGGCCAAGTTTCCGTTTCCCTGAGTCTTTTGAAATCTCGAGGCGCCCAATCTCATTCATTTTTCCAAGTTCCGAAGGAAGCAGATCTTTCTCCAGGGGTTTTAATTCTGAATCGACGAATAACTGGCTGTTATGATAGTAGACGACATCTGGGCTCTGAAATAAAGTGTAAACGGTCTCAAGTTTTTCTTTGCTCCAGATGTCATCGTCATCGAGAAAGCATATTGTACGCCCAGTCGAGTTTTCGATTCCTGAAGCTATTTTGGCCCCAAAGCTCTCTTTGAGTTCCAACACAAGTTTAGCTTGATTAGCCTGCAGCTCGCCGTCGATCTCTTCATCTTCGTAATTCTTGACAACAACTACCTCGAATCTATCTCGCGGAAAAGTCTGTTCAATGACAGATCTGAAAGCATCTAGAATGAATTCTTTTCTTGAATGGGATATTATTACCACACTTATGTCATATCCATTCGTGAGATCGGATGAGTTCCCTGCACTTGACTTTAACGAAGTCTTTTCCACTTCGATGGACAATAACCTGCGATTCTGCCAGGATATTTAAGACCTATTGTACTTTCTCCGGAATACAACTGAAAATTCAGTAGCCGCCAAAGTGTTCCATTTATCTATAAAATGTATGGTTCTCCTCCCTTTTTCGGGTTTTTGTATCTTGAGATACCAATGGAAAAGACTATTAGAACAATTATATAATCTACTCTCACCAATGACAAGAAAGGAAAGCATACTGGACATAGAATTCAAAGAGGAAATTTCAAAGATAGTGATAAAGGGAGCCTTTAAAAAATTCAACAGGCCAACTGTTGTGTGGAGTGCAGGCAAGGATAGTACGGTAGCACTGCATCTTGTCAAGAAAGTCACTGACGAACTCAACATGAAGCTACCTCCGGCGATGTTTATAGACCACGGTGACCACTTCCAGGAAACCTTAGATATGTTAAAGAAGATAAGTGAGGATTGGGGATTCAAAGTCATCATGGCGAGGAATGACGATGTTATAAACAACGTCAAGGACGGAGTGATTAAGCTTGCTGATCTGAATGAACAGAACAGGAGTGAAGCAAGGAGAATAGGTTTTGAGGAAGATTCCTTTGAGTACTCGCTTGACACACAAGTGGGAAATCACCTTCTCAAGACAGTTGCCATGAACAACGCGATTGCGAGGTATAGATTCAATGCCCTGGTTACCGGTGTAAGATGGGACGAGAACACGGCGAGGTCAACCGAAGTGTTCATCTCCTCAAGGGAAAATCCCGAGCATGTAAGGGTCCAGCCTATACTGCCATTCATGGAGAAGGATGTTTGGACATATATTTTCGACAACAATCTTCCCATCCATCCGAAATACAAAGAAGGATTCAGATCCATTGATGGCATTCACGATTCAACAAAACAGTCTGATCTCCCAGCCTGGGAACAAGATCTTGAGAACACCGGGGAAAGAGCTGGTAGGTCTCAGGACAAAGAAGGCATGATGGAAAAATTAAGATCAATGGGTTACATGTGATGAAGAAGAGCAACGTGCTACTGATCGTGCTTGACACGCTCAGGAGAGATACTCTCTACAACAATCTTGATAAACTGCCCAATCTTAAAAAACTGGCTTCAGAGTCTACTGTTTACAGAAATGCAGTTTCACCATCCCCCTGGACAATCCCAACCCATGCGTCCATTTTTACTGGCTTATACCCCTCTGAACATGGTATGACCATGAGGTTTAATGACAGTGAAATGGTGCGTGCCATTTCCTCATTCCCACAACAGAATAAGACTTTCCAGGAAAAACTTAGAGCAGAAGGATACAAAACAATCCTGGTATCCGCAAACATCCTTGTTGGCAAAGACACCGCATTTCAGCAGGGCTTTGACCAGGTTGTAAACGTTGGCCCGGTCGTAAAGCAAATGGAATATTCAAGACAGCAGCATGCCCTATCAAACGGGGAACCACTGAACAAGTACCAGAGTATAGGCAAGTTATTTGAACTCAGAAAGTTGATTGGGACTTCAAATCTCTTAAAAATTATCAGCCTAGGAGTCAGAAGGAGGTTGTACAATAGAAGAATAGGGTTTCCACACTATAAAGGCCATAAAGATGTGTTGCAGGAATTCATAAATTCCAATCCCAAATCTCCATTCCTTGCTGTTCTGAATTGCATTGAAATGCATGAGCCCTATAATTTTCGCCGAAGTAAAATGAAATTTTTCGACAGCAGGGACCCATTTGAAATAGCCAGACGAAGCTATTTTAGAGCTAGTTTCACAGGAAACTTGGAGGGAGCTGAAAAACATTCATCTACGCTCGAAAGTGCCAGGGAAGCTCTCCTGAACGAAGTGCAATTGGTAGACGAGTTTATTGGTTCATTGGTTCAGTACTTGAAGTCATCTGGTTCATACGACGATAGCATAATTGTTGTGACTTCGGATCATGGACAGTCCATGGGTGAGAATCTTTACATAGGTCACGAGTACAAGTTGAATGATGCGGTCGTCAATGTGCCTCTGTTGATAAAAATACCAGGGAAATCCCCTTCAACTGTGGATGACTACGTAAACACGGTGGACATTTACGACTTTATTCTTGGTGTCGCAAAGGATGGATCCAGTGGAATGGCTTTGCATGACTATGTATTCTCTGAGGCGTTCGGATACAACGAACCTAAATGGAACCTATTTCTTGGGGATATGGCCAAGGAATATCCTCCTGAAATAAGAAAAAGGGTTTGGTCCCAAAACGGCTATAGTTTGACTGTCAACGGCTCCAGAGGAACAATTGAGGAATTTTCCCATCATTGCAACCCTGTCGAAATAAGTGAGAATCTCGAGATCGCCCAAACTCTTCTTGATGAGCTGATGATTTTTGCCGGAAACAGCGAATTTCTATTCCCGTCAGATCCTATCAAACCACCGAAGGCGTGACAGACAGTGGAATCTTATTCTTCAATTTTCTTAATGTGGATGTTCCATCTCACGAAAGCATGAAGGAAAGCAATGGGCTTCAGTAATAACTCCAACACGGCGTAAGCGTGCCTAATCATTTTCCTCCTCTCTTTACTTCTTTGACCAATGGTTCCATTTTTTAAAAATACCGTGGCTGCGCCGACTAAGTAACGATACCTCTTTTTCATTGCCCTGTAAACACTCTTATCGATGGTTTTGTCATGCCACACCCAAGCCTCTTTGACAAATTTCCCATGATAACCGGAATTGTATGCGCGTGTTTCCAAATCGTTATCTTCTGCCTCGAATTTGAGTCTTTTGTCAAATTTGAGGTTTAGAAGCACTTCCGTGCGCCAAGCAGTGTTACCAAGCGGAATATATGTCAAGCTTTTTGAGATATCGTCTCCGTAAATGTGCTCCTCCAGCAACGCGAGGTACTCTTCAATTTTGCTGGTCGGCTTCTTATAGGGCTTTGTTGGCCCTCCCGTGTAGGCGAGATTTTGATTGTATGATGAGAACGGTGAAATGATAAGCTTCAACCACTCCTTGGGAGCATACTGATCAGAATCCAGAAATACAGTTATGTCTTCAGACAAATATCTCAAAGATTTATACCGTGTTTCGACGGGAAGTCCAGGCAGGTCCTTAATATCGATCGGCAAATCGGAAAATTCTTTCTTGATACCGTTGAGAAATTCACTTGTCGAGCCTCCATCAGCTATCAGAATCCTATCTGGCACCATTTCCTGGTTTCTAAGTGATTCAAGACATTTGAAAATTCTCTGGTCATTAAGGACAACAATTTCAATACAGACAGTCATGCCAACCCCGTCGTATTCCTCCTCTTTACTTGAATATACATAATCACCCTCCGATAATAATGTTTTTCATAAACCTAATGGATCAAGCAGAATCGCTACTTTCTTTTTCGACGAATGCCTTAACCTGTCTTATACCTTCTGAAAGAGGTAGGGGGTCAGAGATTATTGGATTAGAAGCTACCAGCCTCTCCGCTTCTGGCAGTATATACTCTTTCTTCTCTATTTTGAGAAACTTGCCTGTTTCTTCCTGTACCTTGGCTATCAATTCTTTGACTGAAGTTCCTATCCCGCTTCCGAATTCGTACTCGCCTGGATGTATTTCATTGCCTATTATCTTCATGCATCCACGCACTACGTCTTTAACGTTGAAGAAGTCCCTGATATGGTCCCCGTCTCCATATACTACAATATCACCGCCATTTAGTGCTGCTTTTGTAAAAAGGTAAACAGCACCTTTCCGACTTCCTTCACCATATATATTATAAAATTTCAGTATGTAGTATTTGAGCCCGTATAATTTTCCGTAGAGCTTGATCCATTCTACAGATTGTTTCTTGGAAAGGGAGTATGGATTGGTCGGTTCAGCAACAGAACCTGATGTCGGAAATATAAGTGTACTACCATGTTTTCTTGCAATTTCAAGAATCCTGAGGGTAAGGCCAAGGTCATCAAGGAAATATTCAAATGGCTTCTCAATTGACTTCCTTATGAGGCCTCTGGCAGCAAAATGGAATATGTAGTCATATTTCTGGTCAACTAGTTGATCATTAAGGTCAAATCCATCGGGATTGTATCCTTGCTTTTTCAATTCTGAGTAGAGATGCCCTCCAATGAATCCTCTATGTCCCGTGACCAGTATTTTCATCGGTTGCAGATATTTGTAAAGTTATTAAACAGTGTGATAACTGATTGTGGTTACAATTAATTTACTACTTATGCATGGTAAGGCATTGATTTCCCTTATCTATTCAGTTTCAAGAGTAGGATCTTCCGCAGGTACAGGCCTTGGGGAATATTCAAAGCGACTACTGAAGGGGCTTGAAAGTATAGGGGTGGCTATTGAGCCCATTGAAGTTACAAAAAGAGAGTATAGCATAGCAGGAAAACCAATGTTGGGGAATCTCAGCCTAGTTGTGGGAACAAGGATAAAAAGACCCGCAGGAAATATAGTGCATTCACTATCTCCGGAGGTGATACATCCAAGAACCAATGTATTAACTGTCCATGACATCATACCCCTCAAATTGAAGGAGATGTTTTCAGGCACCTACTACAGAGAACGCGGTAACAAGATGATTTTTGATAAGATAAACAGGATCGAGCACATTATATCTTTTACTCAATCCGGAAAAAAGGATCTTGTAGAAATAGCAGGCGCAAACAAAGATAGAATAGATGTCGTCAACCAGTCTATAGATCACCAAGCATTCTACAGAGACCCCAACAGCACACTTTGGGAAGAGGGGAAGAAACACATCCTTACAGTCGGGGATTTGAACCCTAGGAAAAGATATGACCTTCTATTCCGCGCCATTGGAGGTGATGAGCAATATCAAGTCCTTCATGTTGGTCCTGTAAACGCATGGGGAACAAGAAGAGACGAATTAAGATCTTTAATCAAAGATAAGTCAAATGTCAGAATGGTTGGTCCCGTTGAGCAAGGAGTTTTAAGGCAATACATGTCGTCTGCTGACCTACTTGTGCATCTCTCAGAAGCTGAAGGTTTCGGATATACGAGTATTGAAGCTATGGCTTGTGGAACCAATGTTTTGGTCAACGATCTGGAGGTTTTCAAAGAAACTTTGGGTAATAAAGGTTTCTTCACAAAGTTGGAAGAAGATGCTATAAGGGTAGATATCGAGAAAGCCATGGGGAATTTGCATAAACCATCTAATCTAATAGAATTTTCCCGGCAATATTCCATTGAAAGAATGGCAGAATCAACGGTGGAAGTGTACAGAAAGGTTGATCCTTCTATCATGAAGCAACAATAAATGAATGACTCTGCAGAGACTCATTCACCTTCGCTGACCTTCTTCGAAATTATCCTGACCAATACAAACATTCCTGCTATGACCGCTATCACAAGGCCACTCAGTTCCAGGCTGGGGATGCTAGAAAACTCCGGCACTATGGGCATGACATTTGCAAATGGATAGGTAATCACAGGGTTGCTCAGAGGGGTGTTATACAATGATAAGTATTCCATATCCGCCGATTTGACAGCAAAGGGGTTTAGGAAAAACATGTATGAGTATTTCAGCATAAACACAACAAATATGAATCCCGAAGCTCCTTCAAGAACCATGCTGTAACTGTTCCTGAAGAAACTTTCCCTGCCGGAGTCCCATCCATGGTAGAAGACGTTGATTGCGAATACAAACACTGCCACTGATGCTATTGGAACAACAAACATTGCAAGGAACATGAAAATGAATGAGAGAATCTTCCTCTTTTTGACGTAAAGGGCCAATCCAAACATAAACAACGTGGGGAAAAGTGATAAGTAAAGCAGGCTGAACCAGCTGGGTGCAATAAGCACGGCGAAGAAAAGAAACAAGAGGGACGCAAAGAAGGCTCCCCCTCTGGAATCTGTTTTCCTTTTTACAAGTGAATACAGTGGGATTATTCCCAGAATATCAATAGGTCCGGCAAGATAAGTCAGGTTGGAAGGCGTGGTGGTAAGGCCATTAATCACAAAACCTATGGCGAGTATTACCCCTTTGAGTTCATTTGCAATAAAATTAAGGGTTCCAGAAATAATAAACTGTAAGTGCAGATTGGTGAATGGGCTGTTTGATATCACCGCAGAGCTATGTTCAGCTACAAGTACCCACGCAGAAAAAATGACTGAAATCAGTATTACCCTTCGGAATAGTTTCCTGTCCTTCTTTTGAGGTTTGGCCATCTTTTCTTTTTCCTTCATGCTACTTACCCGCTGTCACTCCGGCTATAATTGGTAATCGTTTGAACCTATACTTTAGTATATCGGCAAGAAGGAACGAAATTTTTCGTTTCCAGAAACAACCAGAAATCGCAGATGCAGCAAAATAACGAACACCAGGATATATTTGCAGGTAAGACTGTTCCATAATCCCCCGACATTTCGTCGAATACAATACGGCCACCGTCCATTTAAAAAACAAAATTAAAGAGTGCAACATCGTTTTCCAGGCATGGCAGGCTTTACCGCCTCAGTAGATATAGGCGGAACATTCACCGACATTATCCTGCAGAAAAATAATGAGATTGTAGGTTACTACAAGGTCCCTACTACTCCAAAAGAGCCTGAGGTTGGATTGGCAAATGGGCTGGGAAAATACGCCGGCCAAGATTTAGAAAACCTGATACATGCTACCACCATCGCAACCAACGCGCTTCTTGGCCAGCATGGGCTTGAGCTTCCCAGGGTGGCTTTACTTTCCACGAGAGGGTTCAGGGATGTTGTTGAAATAGGCAGGCAGAACAGGCCAAACCTCTATGACCTTTTTTTCGAGAAGCCAAAGCAGATAGTTCAGAGAAACCTTAGATTCGAGATCGATGAGAGGGTGGATTCAAAAGGTGCAGTTGTAAAGAAACTGAGAACAGAGGATGTTGAAAAATTGGCGGATGAGATAAAGAAGGAACCTCCCGGTTCGATTGCAGTATCATTCATCAACTCGTATCTGAATAACACCAATGAGGAGGAAGCTAACAGTGTCCTTTCTCGACATTTCAGCTATGTCACAACCTCATCCCATATATCGCCTGAGCAGAGGGAGTATGAGAGGGCATCCACCGCAGTCGTCAATGCCGCGCTCATGCCTATTGTTTCCAGATACATCAGGAATCTTGAAAAGAAGCTTGTGGATTTTGGCTCTCCGGGCATAAGTGTCATGGCAAGTTCAGGAGGCCTGGTTTCAATCAACGAGGTCTTTTCAAGACCGGTCCAAATCGTGGAATCCGGCCCCGCTGCAGGAGTCATTGCATCATCGGAAGTTTCAAGGATCCTGCGGCTCGGCAATGTTATAAGTTTCGATATGGGAGGCACCACAGCAAAGGCTGGAACTGTGGTCAATGGCGAGGTTTCCATCACATCTGAATATGAAGTCGGCGGCAAGTCACACCATGGGAGGATGACCAAAGGCTCAGGATACCCGGTGAGATTTCCCTTTGTCGACCTGGCTGAGGTCTCAGCTGGCGGAGGTACTGTCATTTGGAAGGATCGGGCAGGCGCATTGAAGATTGGACCGGTAAGTGCGGGCGCAGAGCCCGGCCCGATATGCTACGGGAAAGGTGGTGCTGAACCGACAATCACTGATGCAAACCTTGTGCTTGGGATGATCGGGAGCAGCCTGCTCGGAGGCCGGATGTCACTAGACTTTCAGGATGCAATTTCAGGTTTGTCTGACCTTGGGGAACCGTATGAAGTTGCTGAATCAGCAATCAGCCTTGCAGACCTTGAAATGGCGAGGGCAATAAGGATCGTAACTGTTGAACGTGGACTTGACCCTTCCGATTTTACATTGATGGCTTTCGGCGGTGCTGGGCCACAGCATGCCGCCCGAATAGCAGATGAGCTCGGCATAACCAAAGTGGTTATAGCGCCAAAACCCGGCGTGTTCAGTGCGCTTGGCCTCCTGTTCTCGGATTGGAGGTATGAGTCGAGGCGCCCATTCCCTCAAGATACTGAAAGTGGTTTCCAAGATATCGAGCAGGAGCTGGCGGAAAAACATCCCGGCAGCAGGTTCCTCAGATATGCGGACTGCAGGTACAGGGGCCAGGGATCTGAACTGACTGTCGTGGTATCCGATGCGTCGAGGCCGAGCATTGAAGAGTCATTCATTAAGCTGCATTTCTCGACTTACGGGTTCAGCCTGGAAAGGGAGGTTGAGATCGTGACGATCAGGGTTTTTGCAGTAATAGAAAGAAAGAAGCCAAGGTTGTCAGCAGATCCTGCAGAAAGCAATCCGGTTTCCTCGAGGGACGCGGTGATCAGAGGGGAGAAGATTTCACTCATGACCTATGCGAGGCCCGGTTTGACCCCGGATCAAGTTGTAAGTGGTCCATGCGCAATAGATGATTACGATTCGTCAACCTTTGTTCCCGAGGGTTGGAATGCATCAGCCGGCTCGATTGGGGAAATCAATCTCAGGAGGAATGACGGATGGGCGTGAAATGGGAACTGATAGGAAAGGCAACTGAGTTCATCGCAGAGGAAATGGGAATAGCACTCAAGCGGTCCGCCATATCACCGAATATAAGGGAAAGAATGGACCACAGCTGTGCTGTCCTTGACCTACAGGGAAGGATTGTGGCCCAGGCGGAACACATACCCGTGCATCTTGGATCATTCAAGATAGGCGCAGAAAACATCATGAGGTGGATGGAAAAGAACAGAATTTCACTTGATGACGGAGACATGCTTATCCTCAATGACCCGTATATCTCAGGAACGCATCTCAATGATGTTACAGTTATTGCGCCAGTCTACGTTGATGACCGTCTGCTCGCGTATGTAATCAACAAGGCGCATAATGTGGATGTGGGCGGCCCAATACCCGGGAGCCTCAATCCATCGGCGGCAACGCTTCATGAGGAAGGCATGGTGATTCCCCCTGTTAAGATCCTGAAGCGTGGAATCCTGGACAATGAAATATTGTCGATCATAAGGGAGAATTTCAAGGACCCGCTTACTGCTGTGGGTGATGTTAACGCCCAGATGGCTGCCAGCAGGATGGGAATAAACAGGGTGGTCTCCCTCTTCAAGCGTTTTGGCGAGGGAAATGTCCTTGATGCCTGGTCACAGGCAGTCGGGCACTCCAGGGAACTTGCGGAAAAGGAGATTGGAGGGTGGCCAGAAGGCGTCTATGAGGCTGTTGATTACCTCGAACTGGATGAGGAGAATATTCCCCTCAAGGTAAGAGTTTCAATCGGTAACGGCCGGGTTCTGGCCGATTTCACCGGCACAAGCAGCCAGGTCAGGAAGCCACTCAATGCTGTTCCGGGGGTGGCATATTCTGCTACTGCCTTTGTGATAAGGAGCCTCATCGGTTCGGATATCCCCACCAATCATGGCTTTTACGAGACTGTGGAATTCTTTGCGCCTGAGGGATCGCTGCTCAATCCCGGCAAGCCTTTTGCAGTGGGTGGCGGGAATGTCGAGACGACGCAGCGTGTGGCCGATGTTGTACTGCTCGCAATGAGCAGTGCCCTAGAAGGTTCAGTTCCGGCGGCTTCCTCAGGGACCATGATGAACGTAATGCTTGGTGGAAGAAGGAGCAACGGAGATTATTGGGCTTATTACGAGACCATTGGCGGTGGGTCTGGTGCCAGGCCCTCAGGAAATGGAGTCTCAGGTGTGCATTCCAACATGACTAACACGCTGAATACACCTGTGGAGATTGCCGAGATGGAATACCCGCTTGTTTTCACTTCGAACAATCTCAGGGAAAGAAGTGGCGGTTCAGGAAGATACAGGGGAGGAGATGGCATAGTAAGGTCATTCAGGGTAACGGAGGAATGTTCCCTGTCAGTGATCGGGGAAAGGTTCAGGACCAGGCCATGGGGGCTTGAGGGGGGAACCGCCGGAGAGGGTTCAAGAATCAGGATAATAAGGGATGGAAAGATTGAAGATATGCCCGGGAAGTTCACCACAACCCTCATGCCCGGTGATGAAGTTGTTGTTGAGACCCCGGGCGGTGGCGGCTACGGTGCAGAATGAAGTCGCATACAATCAGAAATAAGGTGATGGGTGCTCAGTCTATTCTATAATCAGTTCCACCGTCTCCCTCGGGTAGTAGGTCAGTATTTCAGGGCCATCCTCCCTCATTGCTACTGTGTCTGAATGCCTGAATCCACCAAGCTTTGGCACATAGATCCCCGGTTCCACGCTGAAAACCATTCCCGGCATGATCGGCGTGTGGTCGCCCACATCAAGGAAAGGTGCCTCGTGCATCTCCAGTCCTATGTTATGGCCGGAATGGTGCCTCAGGTATTTTTCAAGGTCGTGATCCTTCGCAAATTTATGGACCGCCCTGTCGACGTCAGATCCCCTGGCGCCTGGAACTATTGCATCGAAGGCTGTCTGCTGGAGCTTGAGGAGAAGCTGGTGAAACTCGTATGTTTTGGGATCAGGCTCCCCGAGGAACATGTTCCTCTCCAGTTCCGAGAAATAGCCTTCAACATCGGCGTATGCCCACGTTCCGAGAATATCGCCATGTTTCATGGGCCTGTCTGCACTGATTGAGTGCGGATATGCGGAATGCTCTCCAAGCTGGCCCATGAAGACCGCTTCAACTGGAGTGCTGAGGAACCTCTTCTGCGTGTAGCTCTTCCCGAGAGTTCTCTTCATTGCGATCGATGCCTCAAGGGATGCTTCAACTGAAACCTCGAATTCGTATCTTCTATCTGCGGAGTAGTCCTGCAGGTAGGTGTGTGCAAGATTGCCCCATTTTATGGTCTCCCTTATGGCCTCAATCTCATTGTCGCTCTTGATCCTCCTTAGCCTGTAGATATCACTCCCCATTGGCACCAATGTGAGATCTGGCAGCCCTTCCCTGATCTCTGGGCCTTCATACCCATATGCGGACGGGTAGAACTGCATGGATTCAACACCCATCCTTGAAGGCAGTTTCAGTTCCTTTATCCACCTTGAGAACAGCACCTCCGGGTGCTCATCCCCGGGGTAGTCGAGATAGGTCCTGATTTCAGATACAAGATCGGTCTGGCTGAAAAGGTGGTCCTTCTCCACGGAGGGCCCCATGAAGGTGATGCCCCCCTTCTTGGTTATTATCATGCACGCCGGCCTTTCAGTCGCCAGATAGGCAAAACCCGTGAAATATGCGAATGATATCCCGGAAGAGAGGTAAACTGAGTCAACGCCCTTCTCTTCCATCAGTCCCATGAGCTTCTCAATCCTTTCAAGATACTCTTCCTTCGGGAATTTATGCAATTCTTCCACCGCCCTCGGCACCCTCTTTCTCCAGGAGCTTCATTGCAGTCCTGTACAGGAGGGTTGCGCCGATTTCCAGTGCCTCCTCATTTATGAAGAATGTGGGGCTGTGCCATATGTTGTCATCGTTTCCCTCCTTTCTTCCGACACCGAGATAGTAGTAGGTTCCGGGGACCTTCTGAGTGAAGTAGGCGAAGTCCTCCCCGCCAAGGTCGGGCAGGGGATAGGAAACATTCTCTTCACCAAGAAGCTCTTTTGCCACTTCGCCAAGAATGCCAGTCACCTCCCGGTCATTTGTCAGAGCCGGATAACCTTCTTCCAGGGCGATGGTGTACTCCGCGCCAAAGGTATTGCATATTCCTGCCAGCATAGTCTCCATGCGCTTCATTATCGTCTCCCTTGTTTTCAGGTTAAGAGTCCTTATTGTCCCGCCGATCTTGATGTTCCTGGCGATTATATTCTCCTTTTCCCCGCCATGTATGGTGCAGAACGACACTACCGCAGGGTCAAAAGGATCCTTCCCGACCGAGATTATGGACTGGACAGTATCAATGAACTGTGCTGCAAGAAGAACCAGGTTCGGCGCTTCCTGAGGATAGCCTGCATGCCCCCCTGATCCAGTTATCTCAACATAAAAGTCATCGGTGTAGGCCATCATCGTTGACGGGTAAAGGCCGACCTTCCCCGCTTCCATCCTAGGATGTGTGTGCTGCCCCAGAACATAATCAACGCCCTGCATTACTCCCTCCTCAACCATTCTTAGCGCTCCGCCGGGAGCATGCTCTTCACTCGGCTGGAATATGAGCCTGACATTCCCGCTGACGGGGAGGTTGCTGTCAACAAGCTGCTTTGCTATTGCGAGTATCGTTGCTGTATGCAGATCATGTCCGCAGGCATGCATCTTCCCTTTGTTCTTTGACTTGAATGGAAGATCACTGTCCTCCTCTACCGGAAGTGCATCCATATCGCCCCTGAGTGCCACTGTGGGACCTTTTTCCTTTCCCATGATATCTGCCACCACACCTGTTTTGGCCATTCTCCTGTGCGGGATGCCCATTGAATCCAGTTCTCTTTCAACATATTCCGCTGTCCTGTGCTCCTCGAAACTCAGTTCCGGATACTGGTGCAGGTGTCTTCTTGCCTTGATCAGATAATCTACCACTTCCTTGTTCAGGCTTAATTGAGACATACGTCATGGATCGGCTACCTTTTATTTCAAAATGTCTGTTTATCTTTTATTCGGGAAACATAAAACGGGATTGTCAATTCTACAATTTTCTTACCCCTTACTTAAATGTATATAATAAATTTATCCGATATAGTATTTAAATTAATGAGTAAAATACCAAAAATTTGTTTTGAGGACAAATTACTTATTGAATGGTATTATGTTTCTCCGATTTTGTTTGGTGAAATACTATGGAAAAAAACGACTCTAGTAACGAGCCAGTACTTTCCCACGGGAATCCAAACAGGAAGAAGAGATTGGCCATCATTTTGGCCGTAATAGTAATAGTCTCAGGTCTTTCGATACTGGCAATAGTAACACATAATAGAAACAACACAGCGACACCTTCGGTCACTAACGCACAGCAGGTAGTCAGTGTAGGCAGTGCCTACAGCTTCCTGCTAAACACGAAGAAGGATTTCTCCTCGGTACAGGTTTACTTCGGGGACGGTTCTTCTCACACATTTGCTTTCAATGGAACTACTGACCTAAACGTAACACACGTTTACAATGCACCTGGAAATTATTTTATATATTACAGGGTGAACTACAGCGGATCGGTTTATTCGGGAGCGAACAATCTGATACCCGTTGAAGCTACACAGACATCCCAGCCTCCCCAGGAGTCCGTTGGCCTTCTGACATTGAACAGGGCTTCGTCATCGAGTGAACTTGTGAACAACTCATACGTGTTTTCACCGGGCTCACACGTTTCCTTCGGGATAGGATATTACACGCCGCCTGCAAACAAGACTTACCAGGTAATATCCCAGGAAGTGTCAATCATCCAGAACACAACGGTCGTGAAGAACGATACCTACGCATACAGTTTCAACAGTTCAGCGGGTGGATACATACTCAACGAGGGGAATTCCTTCCTGAACGTATCGGGCCTGAAACAGGGAGTGTATTCGCTTAAGGTAATAACGACGACCGCACCCATGCTTAACAGCACCACGGGAGCTCTGGACAAGGCAAATGAGTACAACACCACATACTATGTCGATGTTGCAGTGTTCCAGAAGGCAAGCGTAATGACACAGACCGGCGGAACGGTGCTTGTTAACGCCGAACTTGAGAATGGCGGTTATTCCAAGCTTGACCCCGCAACCGTATTCGACACGGTCAGCTACGAGCTTCTGATGAATACATACCAGCAGCTTGTCATGTTTAACGGATCGAGCGAGAACACGTTCAAGCCCATGCTTGCAACAGCGCTTCCAACAACTGCAAATGGCATGATCAACAACAACACAAAGAACTACACCGAAATGACACCTTCAGGCGTTTCGTACACGGTGCACCTGAAGCCCTATGAGAACTACACGTTCTACATCAGCAACAACACAAAATGGCAGAACGGCCAGCCGGTGACAGCATGGGACGTAATGTATTCACTCACAAGGACACTGCTCTTCGCAGGAGGCTCCCCGACAACGCCCGCTTACATACAGGCGCCGCTGATGCTGCCTGGCAATTACCTCAAGACGAACACGTTCTACAACATAACAAACAACATGACTGTGGACAACGCGACCAATTCAATCTCGTTCCACTTCCAGCAGCCTGAGTCCCCGAACCTTGTGTTCCAGACTTTCGACAACTATGGAAGCCAGGTGACAAGCGCAAACTGGCTGCAGGCGCATGGAGCAGGAATAACATGGACTCCGAAAGGATTCAAGAACTATGAACAGCAGGGAAACGCACCACACTACAATACATACGTTGAAAACCATGTGCTGTCCGACGGTCCTTACAAGATTGCATACGTCATACCCGGATCGCAGATTGTCCTGGTATCAAACCCGAACTTCGTTTCACCGGGTCCCTGGTTCCCCAAGGCAAAGATAAGCAAGATAATCATTGACTACGTAAGCTCACCGTCCACGATTTCACTGATGCTTCAGTCCAACCAGTCCCAGTCAGGCCAGATGCCGACATCAGACTGGAGCTCCGTTGTGAACATGCAGAACCAGGGCAAAGTCAAGGTACTGAGCCTTGTTACGCCTGCCATATACTGGTTCAACTTCAACACAAACATAAACATATCATTCCTGCACAAGTCATACACATCGAAGGCCAACCTTCCATTCAACCTGTTCACGAACCACAGCGTAAGGAAGGCGTTCGCGTATTCGTTCAACTACAAGTACTACCTGTCGCACCAGCTCGGAAACCCGGCTTACCCCAACCTTCAGGTGGGCAAGAGATTCGCCGGCTTCCTGGAGCAGGGAATGGGATTCTCCCAGAGCATATCCGACCTCAACAGCACGACCAATGGAAATGTGCCCTACTTCAACCTGCAGCTTGCGAAGACGTACTGGGACCAGTTCATGAGCAGTGATGCCGCCAAGGTCAACATAGCTGTACAAAACGGAGTTACAACTTACAACGGCCAGACTCTTGACATACCTGTATTCGTCCTGAAGAATGATTTCTCCACGCCAATTGCAATCAGCACGTGGCAGACCAGCCTTCAGAACGTCATACCCGGTGTCAAGCTGACAATAGTGAAGATTTCATTCCCGGAATGGCTTTCACTGTCCGTGAATGGCCAGAACCCGATGACAATATACCCGGGCAACTGGATACCTTCACTGACGACTCCGTCGTCCAACCTTGGGCCGCTTGCATATCCATCCCTCTCCCTTTCATTCCAGACTTACATGTCTCCGGGATGGATGGGCGGAGGAAACCTCTCCAATCCGAATAACCTCGGATATGCAGCACAGGCACAGCACCTGACAGACATGCAGTCATACTACAACAACGCGACAGCATCCAGCAACCAGGCAGTACGTGAGAAATACTTCCACAGGATGAACGAAGAACTGGTGAACATGACCATGGACATATACCTATACCAGAGTGTTGTAAACAGGGTTGTCAACTCCCACGTGGACTCACAGTCCATAACTCAGTGGAACGACAACCCGCTGATTGCAGGAACAGGTAGTTACTTCTACAACTACCTTTCCTACAACTAATTTTTTTTATTTTTTATTTCTTTTAAACACCTTTTTGCATGGTTGTCTAGATTACACAAAATTAATCATTGTCCAGTCGTTGATAGATCGCCATGGGTGTAAGGGACATTACAAACTCTTTCATTTCGATAGAATCGGTGAAGGAAAGGGATTCAGGCTCCCTCAACGGGATGACTTTCGGGATAAAGGACTCCATACCGGTAAAGGGCATGAGGTGCACTTCCGGTTCTAGGGTAATGCTCAACCATGTTGCCGATAAACACTCAAAAACTGCCCAGACAATCCTCTTCAACGGTGGTGAAATTTCCGGGAAGACAAACCTTCATGAATTCGGGGTCGGTGCAACCAGCACATCCTCCGTGATGGGGCCATGCAGGAACCCGTTCGACATGGACAGGATCTGCGGGGGATCATCGGGAGGATCGGCTGCTGCAGTGGCGGCTGGCTACGTTGATGTAGGCGTGGGAACAGACACAGGTGGATCAATACGCATCCCGGCTTCCCTCTGCGGCGTGATTGGCTACAAGCCGTCAAACATGTATGCCAGGAGCGATTCTGAAATTCCATTCTCAGACATAATGGAAACAACCGGCCTCATCACCAGGGACTTTACGACCCTGAAATGGGTTGCCAGGGAATTATTCCCAAACATAGAGGATATGGACTGGAGCTCGGACGGGATAAAGATCGGGATCCTCGGGGAATCGCGTGATATGAATTTCTCGTCCTTCCTCGACAAAGTCAGGTCCGGGAGTGGCAGGACCACGGCGGAATATGCCAATATACCTCTTCTGGAGAAGGAAGGCAACAGGGTCAGGAGGCTTGTGTCCGCAAGGGACGGGTATGAAGCACACAAGGATATGCTGAAGGATCACGCATGCGATTATTTTCCCGATGTGAGGAATGTTCTGCAGTCTGGGAGTGGTATTGAGAAGAGCGATTATGATGAGGCACTGTCCCTGAGAAAGGAGATGGTTGCCCAGTTCAACGAGGTCATGTATGACTACGATGTCATCGTTTCGCAGACAACCACCATTACCGCGCCCAGGATACTTGACGTTATCGGTAATGAGGAAAATTACAGGGAAAGCCTGATCAGGAACACGGAACTCTTCAACGTCGTGGGTGCCCCATCGATATCCATTCCATCAGGATTCGCCAGCGGTCTTCCGACTGGACTGATGGTGAGCGGAGCTCCCGGGGACGACAGCAAGATGCTCAAAATAGCAGAGGCCTTAAATGCAGTTATGCCGGGAAAGTCTTCCAGCTGACTCGAACGTTATGGAATATTTGAGTTGCAACATTTTTAAGCTTGGGCGGCAATAAATATTGCCCATGGCAGGCCGTTCTTTGAGTTGCGCCGTCGGGTCCTCAAACATGCCGAAGAGGAGATGATACTCATGGAGAAAGGAAAGTACAGGGTACTGATTTCAAACATCATAAGAGGATCAAAATTCTCCACTGTGAGCATAATATCCTTTGGCCTTGAGGAAGCAATCCTTGCATGGGGGCTTTTCGCATTCGGAGTTTACTACATAATCCCGATCAATGTTGCGGCAGTCTTCTTCAGTGTTGCCTTCGGCTTCCTCGCCAATGAATGGTGGACTGTGAGGAATGAGGGCAATCATGGCGGGGAAAGGGTGGGCCTGTTAATCCGGCTCATCAAGTTTGAGCTGATATACGCGGCTGGCAGTGCTGTTGGAATTATTGTACAGTTGCTTATCTATTACAACTTTGGAATCAACCCGGTCATTGCAAACATTGGCGGAGCCCTGGCGGCTTATCCGTTGAACTACGTCATCAGCCTGCTCTATGTCTGGAGAATAAGGGTCTGGCGCCAGTAAACTGTTCTGAGCCTACATCTTAAGCCTCAAGCCTTAATATGGTAGTAGGTACTTTTCATAAGAGGGGGAGAATGGCAGACACCATTTTTACAAACGCGAAGATTTTTACATCGTTTGATCCGATCGGGCATGTCGAGGCGATGGTTGTCCGGGACGGCAGAATAACCGCTCTTGGAAAAGAGGGCAGCATGCGCAGTAAGGCCGGAAAGGACGCTGAAGTTGTTGATTTGAAGGGAAGGGTGATCCTCCCGGGGTTCATCGACGCACACATGCACCTGGACAATTTTGGCGAGTACCTTAACGAGATAGATCTCGTAGGCGTATCATCCATCACTGAGCTGCAGGCAAAGATCAGGGGATCCCATGGCATGATGGGGTGGGTGATCGGGCATGGCTGGGACGAGCACAGGTTCAAGGAGCACAGGATGCCAACCAGGATGGATATTGAAGAGATAGAGAAGGAGAGGCCTGTGTACCTGAGCAGGGTGGACCTCCATTCTGCTGTGCTGAATACCAAGGCGATTGATATGCTCGAGCTGAAAGACAGGTTTCACAGGTCCGGCGACCTTGAGATGAGTGAAGGCGAGTTGACTGGAGTGGTGAGGGAGAAAGCATTCGAATACGTTGACCGCGCCATAAAGGAGAAATGCGAGGAGGACCAGAGCTGTACTATGCTGATAGACGCACTCAATGAGGCTGCGAGGCTGGGAGTTACCACTGTGGGCTTCGTGAGCTGCTCACTTGGGTCCCTGAAGTTCCTTGAACGCATGAGGAGAGAGGGGAGCCTCAACGTGAGGGTCAGGGCCTACCTGAATGCGGATGAACTTGACAACTTCAAGGGATTCGAGAATGATGATATGCTGAGGGTGGTGGGCGTGAAGATCTTTGCCGATGGTTCCCTGGGGACCAAGACCGCACTGCTTTCGTTCTCATACAGGGATGATCCTGACAACCGTGGAATTGAGATAACAGGCCAGGCGAAGATGCTGGAGCTTGCAAGAAAAGCCGAGGAAAAAGGTCTGCACATTGCCACACACGCCATAGGGGACAAGGCCCTGGACAACGTTATAGAAGTGTACAGGAAGCTGAAGGGGAAACACAGGATCGAGCATGCATCACTCATCAGGCAGGACCAGATGGATGAGCTTGAGTTGATATCGCCGATGCTCGTGGTGCAGCCACATTTCATCATTACAGACTTCTGGACCCTGGACAGGATTGGCAGATCCAGGGCAAAGATGGCATATCCTTTCAGGACACTCCTTTCAAGAGGTCTTGACATGGCACTGTCGACCGATTCCCCGGTTGAGCCGCTGAATCCATGGGAAACGGTTTATGCAGCAGCAACCAGGGGGAGATCGGAAGGGACTTTACTCGGGCAGGTTACAGATGATGAGAGGCTCAGCGTAAGCAAATCCATAGAACTTTACACGGAAGGATCTGCGAAGGCTGTACTGGATGACGAAATCGGGTCCCTGAGGGAGGGAAACATGGCCGACTTCATCGTTGTGGGTATGGACCCGATGACCCTGGACTTCAATGAACTTCGCAATTTGAAGGTGCTTGAGACCTACGTGAAAGGAAGAAAAATTTACAGTGCGGAATGAGTTGAATTGTGGCGGTTTATGCTCCTGTTTAAAGATATCGAACTGTTTCATAACATGTTCGGTATGGCCCTTATGAACAGAGTCAACATATTTCCCTGTTCTGATGACAGATAAAGCAGATCCCGTTGCAGTTTCTCACCTGGAGCTGCATGAATTCATATCCTCCCTTCACACTGATCCTGAGGGCGGCCTCACTCAGGATGATGCAGACAAACGCCTGAAGCAGTTCGGCCAGAACCGGCTCACCGAGGCAAAAAAGAAGGGTTTCCTCGATGTTCTTCTGGAGGAAATCCGGGAACCCATGATCATAATACTGGTTGTTGTGGCCGTCATCTATTCCTTCATAGGCAATCCTGCCGATTCCCTCACCATCGTAGTCATTGTCCTGCTGGTGGTCATCATAGAAGTGTTCAACATAAACAGGGCAAGGAAGTCCATGGAAGCGCTCAAGGCTCTCACCTCACTCTCCTCCGTGGTATACAGGGGCCGGAAATTAACAGAAATCAAGAGCAGGTACATTGTTCCCGGTGACGTCCTTATTCTTTCCGCGGGGGACCGTATCCCGGCCGATGGGAGGCTCATAGACTCCTACAACACGAAAGTGGACGAATCCTCCCTTACGGGTGAATCCTTTCCAGTAAGCAAGTTTTATGACAGGATTCCGGAGGGCAGCCAGATCGCGGATCTCTTCAACATGGTATTTTCCGGGACACTCATGGTGCAGGGAACCGCGAAGATGATAGTAACCGGCACGGGCAGGAATACTGAGATCGGGAGGATATCCCAGCTGGTTGAGGAAGCTGAGGAGCCTGAGACACCCCTTGAAGAGTCGATGAATAAGCTTGCCTTCATCCTGGCGTTTGTTGCAATATTCTTCAGCGTGTCAATACCACTGATAGGATACTTCGAGGGTCAGCCACTGGACCTGATGATAATAACAGCACTCTCGATGGCGTTCGCCACCGTACCGGAAGAGCTACCCATCGTCATCTCTGTCACGCTGGCAGTGGGTGCCTACGCGCTGTCGAGGAAGAATGCAATAGTCAGGAGCCTGAGGGCAGCGGAGACCCTTGGGAATGTCACCGTGATTGCAACCGACAAGACCGGCACAATCACCGAGAACAGGATGAACGTCGGGCATACATACTTCAACGGGGAAATGAAGGAGAGTTCCAGTGTTCCGCCCACAGAATTCATGGACATAGGAGTGCTGTGCACCGGCACACTCCTTTCTGACATCCGGGTGTCGTCAAAATACAAGGACCCAATGGAGGTGGCAGTTCTGGAATATGCAAACAGAATAGGTGCGGATATAGGCCATCTTCGATCGAGGTTTGAAGTCATCGAGGAATTCGGCTTCGACAACAGGATAAAGATGTCATCCTACATTTATCGCGAGGACAGGGAGAACGCGATATATGTCAGTGGTGCACCGGAAGTTGTGGTTGAGAGTTCCGCACGGATCTATGAGAACAATGTGGCAAGGGAAATCACAAATGCTGACCGTGAAAGAATACTGGAATCTGTTGAATACCTGACTGAAATGGGCGAAAGGATCATCGCTGTATCTTTCAGGGAGGGGATCGATCCGGAGGACACGAGGGAAAGCCTCGAACGTGACCTGACTTTTGCAGGCCTTATAAGTTTTGTTGATCCTCCGAGGCCTGAAATAAAGAGCGCCATCAGGAGATGCCAGAACGCAGGTATCAGGGTGATCATGCTTACGGGAGACCACCCCCGGACAGCGAGGTCCATCGCGAACAGTGTGGGAATAAACCACACTGGGCGTGTGATCACCGGAACCCAATTGCAGGACATGGATGATGATCTCCTCAGTGAGGAGCTCGGAAAAGTCTCGGTCTTTGCCAGGATAACATCAGAGGACAAGCTCAGGATAGTGAAACTCCTGGAGGGGCTTGACCAGATAGTCGCGGTGACCGGAGACGGTGTTAACGATTCGCCGGCCCTTCAGACAGCCCAGATAGGAATATCCATGGGAATACGCGGGACCGACGTGGCCAAGGAAGCTTCGGACATGGTCCTCATGGACGACAACTTTTCAACGATCGTTGATGCCGTGAGGGAGGGGAGGAAGATATTCCACACGCTGAGAAAGGGGGTCAGGTACTACATAACGGTGAAGATGTCTCTTGTCTCCATTTTTGTAATTCCACTGCTCCTTTCCATTCCATTTCCGTTCTCACCCATACAGATCATTGTCATCGAGCTGTTCATGGACGTGGCGGCTCTGGGTGGATTCGTCTCCGAACGCGGAGAGAGCGGAATAATGGACCAGCCTCCCCATGGAACAGGAAGCAAGTTCCTGGGCAGAAGCATGAAGACCGGCATAATCTTTGGATCTGCCGGGCTTGTAGTTGCTGTGACATTCATCTATCTGTACTCCTACTTTGTTACCGGAAACGTAATAGAAGCACAGACGGCGGCATTCGCGACATGGGTCCTCTCACACGTTTTCCTGGCACAGAATCTGCGGACGGAAAGGGAGCCTGTTCTAAGGAAAGGGTTTTTCTCAAACAGGATAATAGTTCTCTGGGGAGTTGGAGTGGTCATGGCACTGGCAGTGATAACAATATTTCCGGAACTGCAGGTGCTGCTCAGCACAGCTTCCCTGACGGTTCCGGACTGGCTGATGATCATTGCAGCCTCTGTACTGTCATCTTTCTGGATGGAAATTGTAAAACTTGTAAAATACAGGAAGGGAGGGATTCCGGGATAGTTAATCCCGCTCCCTTCTGGCGTACCTGGCAGCCATGGTTGCAGATACAACAAAGTTGGGCTCATCGACAACCTCGGAGATCCTGAGGTCGCCAGCCACGCTCATCAGGGCATAAGCCTCCTCATCGGTAAACCCTTTCGTCTGCAACTCCTCGATCATGCTGTCGACGGCAATTGATGCGGCCTCCTTAAGATCGGGGGCAATCCCCATAGCCACGATTTTTTCATCAGTGTCTGTATAGGGTGAAACAGCCCTGGGAAATTTCATATTCCTGCCCTTCAGGACGCTCACCCGGAGAGTTACATTGGCGCTTGTCTCTATTGCCGTCCCACAAACCTCACCATCGCCCTGGGAAGCATGTGGATCTGAGACGGATAGGAGGGCGCCTTTCTGGTGAACCGGAAGATACAATTTTGCACCCTTGACAAGAAGATGGTTATCCATGTTGCCCCCGAAGTACTGAGGCGGTATCATGCCGTACTCCCCGCTCCCAGGTGCTACGCCTGTAACTCCGAGGAACGGTTTTGCCTCTATCCTGACACCTTTGAGAAAATCATCATCTGTATAAGCAACCCCGTCCTGTATCTTCCAGATGATCAGCCTGTTCTGGAACCTTTTCTTGATGAAGCCAAAGTCTGGTTGAATGGATGTCCATCCCCATCTTCCGGTTTTTATATCCACGATTTCTACCTCCAGAACATCTCCGGCCTCGGCGCCTTCAACGTAAACAGGGCCTACTGCTCCATCGAATTTGCTGGTATCCAGATGATCCATATCACTGGTAGTCCAGTCTTCCTTAACCTGCATTGTTGATGAATCCGGCACGCTTACCTCGAATTCCTCACCGTCTTTAACGCTATCAATTGGTTCCATGGAGGGTTTCCAGGAAAAATGTATTCTGTCAAAATTCCAGCCGTCAATTGATTTGATGCTCATGTTAATCAGGGATTACATGGATAGGCGGCATTATATTATTTCGTAACCTCTCTCTGACTGACTGGTTTATAACGATATTCGGATTATAGAAACGAAAACAGAATTTTATATATTGGAACTTTTTACCCCCATGATAACAAATGACAGATACAAAAGATCCGATTGTACCTGGCCCGGCTGGACCACCAGCGGGGAGAGGTTCAGGGAGCAGGGCGCTCCTTGCGGTAATTGTGGTGCTGGTCATCATAATCGCCGGACTTGCCGTACTGAATTTCGGTCATTCTACGGCCCGGGGAAGTTCCGCGAATGTAGCCAGCGCTGCATCGTCAACAGCCACGGGCAGCACGTATAATTTCACAGTGCATGCTAATGGAGTATTCAAGGACATGACTGTCTATTTTGGAGACCACACACAGACTAAGATATACTATTCCGGAACTACCAACATATCTGTTTCGCACGTCTATGAACACCCTGGAACCTATTACATATACTACACAATCAACTTTGGAAATTCAGTGTATGAGGGAAGCGGTTCAATGGTGAAGGTCATAGCCACCAGTTCATCACTGGACCAGTATTCATCGATAGGTCTTGTAAACCTGGTTCAGTCCGGGTCAAGTCAGCCTGAGATCAATCAGACCACGGTCTTTTCCCCGGGCTCACATGCATCATTCCTGATAGGATATTTCACACAGCCTTCAAATTCGAGTTTCCAGGTTGTCAGCCAGACAGCCAATTTGTACCTTAACGGATCCATCATGAGATCTGAACAGCTTGGTTATTCGTTCAATTCGAGTTCCGGTGTATATGAGCTTCCATCCTCATCTTCACTTCTCAACATGAGTGGAATGAAGGAAGGGTACTATGTGATAGAAGTCACAACGTACACTGCAGATGTTGCCAACACAACCACAGGCGCGCTTAACGTATCCATGGGGCTTCACAGCACAAATTACTACACTGATGTGCCGGTGTTTAAAAACGCGGTACTTTATCAGCCTCCAACCAGCAACTCCATCTTTGTGAACGATCAGGTTGCACCTGGAGGTTATACAACACTCGACCCGGCTATCAACTATGATCTTCTTGGATACAGCATACTGGACAACACAGCTCAATGGCTGCTTACTTTCAACAAGTCATCGGCAACTTCATTCCTGCCTGCCCTCGCCACTGCAGTGCCGTCAATGGCAAACGGCATGGTTAACAACAACTCAAAGAACTACACTGAGACAACCCCGTGGGGAACCACATACACTGTTCACCTCAGGCCGTCACAGAACTTTACATTCCAGATAAGGCAGAACGCCTCATTCCAGGATGGATCTCCTGTTACGGCATGGGATGTAATGTACTCATTCACCAGGACTCTGCTCTTTGACGGCGGATCACCAGGGACACCGGGATGGATTCAGGCACAGTATCTGCTTCCGGGAGACTATTTCTCAAGCAATACATTCTACAACATCACGAACAACATGACAGTGAACAACAATACAAACTCAATAACATTCCATTTCCAGAACTCAATGCCTGCAGCCCTTGTTTTCCAGATACTGGAAACCAGCGGAACATGGATTACAAGTGCAAAGTGGCTTGAAGCACATGGTGCGGGGATAAAGTGGTCACCGCAGGGATTCAAGAACTACCAGTCGCAGGCAGATTCGGGGAATTACAACCAGTATGTGGAGAACCATGTACTGGCCACGGGGCCATATAAGATAGCATATATCAGCCCGAGCTCACAGGTTGTTCTGGTTGCAAATCCGGAATTCACGTCACCAGGGTCCTGGGACCCCAAGCCGAAGATACACGAGATTGTGATAAACTACATCAACTCGCCTTCACAGGCTTACCTGGCAGTCAAATCAGGACAGGCTCAGGGAACAAGCATCCCGACAGCAAACTGGAATGATGTCCAGGCACTGAACAACAGTGGAGCGGCAAAGCCTTATGGATATCCATCCCTTGGGATATGGTGGTACGCATTCAATGCCAATGTTAACACAACCATGCTGACAAAGAACATTGATTCTCAGGCCAATATGCCCTCAAATCTGTTCTCTGACCTGAATGTGAGGAAAGCACTTTCATATGCATTCAATGACCAGTACTACCTTAATTACGAACTGGGAAACTCTATTTACCACACAAAATTCGGACAGAGCTTCGCGGGAGCACTCCCAGCAGGAATGCTGTATGCACAGTCACCGGCTCAGCTGAATGCATCTGGTTCGGCGGTGCCTTACTTCAGTCCTACGCTTGCCAAACAATACTGGAACTACTTCCTTAATGGGTCCAATAACCTCGGAATAACATATTCAGGCGGAAAGGCAATGTACAACAGCAAACAGGTCCAGATACCGGTATTTATCCTTACGCAGAAGACCTCAGATATAGGCATGCTGCCGGTATGGGCAAGTGCAGTCTCCAACCTGACTGGCATTAAACTGACTATACAGCAGGTAACTGGGATAGTCAGGAATGCATACGACGTTCCGAACGGGAACCCGATGCCGATATTCATCCAGGACTGGTATCCGGATTACCCGTACCCCACGGACTACCTGGCTCCAATAGCACTGCCTACAAACGGGTCCACCTTCGTCGGGCCGTCTGACATGACTCCGTACTGGATCTATGGCAACACGTCGAATTCATACCAGAACAAGACTGAGGCCATGTCCCTGCAGAGCCTTGTGAATGATTACAACAATGGATCGGCAGCACTCACTCCGGATCAGTCCAAGTACTGGTTCCAGAAAATGAACGGCGAGTTCGTGAATCTGACGCTGACCATTCCGATCGTTCAGGAAATCCAGTGGAGGGAGATAAGCCCTCAGATTAATCCGACTGCGATCACAACGTACGAGGAGAATATCATGGTTGCCGGGGACAACATAATGCTGTATCAGTACCTGTCCTACACGTAACCAATAAAATATTTTTTATATTTTTTTAAATCATATTTTCAATTTTTTTAATCGTGGACCACGGTCTGCAGTAGATCATCTATGTTTTCCCTTCTCCTTATGAGCTTGTCTTTACCGTCGGAGACCAGGACTTCAGCGGGCTTTCCGTGGCCATTAAACTGGTTGCTCATGCTGAATCCGTATGCCCCGGCATTGAAAACTGCCAGTATATCTCCCTCCTCAACATCGGGGAGGCGTCTGTCAAGGGCAATCCGGTCAGTGTTTTCACAGATCTGCCCTACAACATCTGCAGTGATTTTGGCTTCATGATCGAGCTTGTTGGCAATCGAAACCGGATGGTATGCTCCATAAAGTGCGGGCCTCAGTAGCGTATTCATCCCCACATCAGTCCCGATGAATGTCTTTCCATATGACTTCACGTTTGTTATTCTGCCGAGCAGCACCGTCGAATCCGCAACAAGATACCTGCCAGGCTCCACAAAGAGTGCAGGGAGAGGTTTTCCAACGGAAGCGAACTTATCCTTCAGGCCTCTGGACACTTCCCCGGCCACAACATCGATCGGGAGTGCCTTTTCATCAGGCCTGTATGGGACGCCAAAGCCTCCACCTATGTCCACGAATTCAAAATCAATGCCTGCATGATCGCTTATTCTTCTTGTTATGTCAAATAATTTTGATGTTATCGCACCAAAATAGCCGGAATCCAGAACGTTGGAACCGGTCATCATCTGGATGCCGAATCTTCTGACACCGTGATCCTTCGCTTTCCTGTACGCTTCAATAACGTGATCCTCAGGGATTCCAAACTTGGCGTCCGGGCCCGCAGTTACTGTTCCGGGAAATTCTCCCCTGCCGATGCCGGGGTTTACCCTGAACGAAACTAAACTCGGAAGGCTGTCTGAAATGATTTCCATTTGGCCTATGTCGTCAAAGTTAATCGCAACACCCCTGCTGGAGGCTTTAGCAAGTTCCTCCCTGCTGAGGTTGTTGGGCGACATGAGGATCTGCTTTGCGGGAATGCCTGACTTTTCTGCAATAAGAAGCTCGTTCAGGTTGGAGACATCAGCTCCTGCCCCTTCTTCTGCCAGGACCGAGATTATGTGTGGATTTGAATTTGCTTTGACTGCGTATTTCACGGAAAAATTATCATACCTCTCCTTGAATGCACTGTAAATTCTCCTGTAATTCTCCCTGATCCTTCCTGATGAAGTGACGTAAACGGGCGTTCCATACCTGGAAGCTATTTCAACAAGGTCAAGGCCATCAAGATACAGGCGGCCTTCTCTTTCCTGGAAAGGTGGAGGGATATGCAGTCTGCCAGACATGCCACAGTATCTTTGCCATCTTATTTAAGTTGCATCAGGAGAGTGAAGAATCGGGTAAAAAGCTTTTAAGGCGTCCTGAGAATGACCGCAGGCATGTCATACATTTCCTTCAGCGTTGCAGATGTCAGGGTCGGGGCAGACTTTCACAGTGAAAGGGACTCTCAGCTAATATTCGGCGAAGAAGTCAAGGTGATTTCAGAATCCGATGATTACCTTTACGTGGAAGGGGCGGACAAGCTGAAAGGATACGTCCTCAGAACCCTGGTATCGGAAGGCAGAAAGAAAAATTACAGGATTAGGAGAAATTATCGCTCAACGAGAATGATCTTTTCATTCGGGTCCTGTGTCAACGATGATGATATTTCCGAACATGATATCCCCGAAAACCTGCTGATGAAACTTGAAGAAAGGCTTGAACCTTCAGAGTCTGCCCATGAGTTCCTGACAGTCCCATACCTCTGGGGAGGCACGTCCGATCTGGGCTATGACTGCTCAGGCTTCACGCAGAGGCTTTTCAGGTTCAATGGGATTGAAATTCCGAGAAATGCGGGTTGGCAGAGGGATAATTCATTAACAGTCGACTCGTTTGAAGACGCTGAATCAGGCGACCTTGTCTTCTTTGAAGGACACGTTGGCCTCTATCTTGGGAACAACACGATAATCCATGCGAACCTCCACAACGGCGGAGTTACCTACAGTGATCTGTCTGATGGTAGTGAATATTCACAGCTTCTTTTGAAAATATTTGAAAAAATAGGCAGAATCGACAGATCCACAAGGATCAGCCTGCCATATTGATGTCGGCTCCCTTCAATAACCACCATGATCAAATGATGACAGCGATACAAGCACCCTGAAAATCCTGTATGCCTCAACGATATCCTTTGCTTCAGCCTGTACTGTATAGCCGTCCTTTCTGACCGTACCGGGAAGCATCATGCAGTTGTCCGCCATCCCCGTGTTCTGGAATTCTAATGAAACTTCCACGCTGCCATCAATGACGAAAGGAGTTCCCTTTCTCCTGGCACCTTTAAGCGCAGATTTCTCCAGCATCGATTCGGCATCAACTGGAACTGAAGTTTCTGCAGAGTACCTGGATATGCCATCTTTCAGGACTACAAATTCAGCGTCATTGATAATCTTCTCACCTTCCCCAACCGCAGCCCTGTCTCCTGCCAACAAAGTAACGGGGACTCCAAAATGGCCGGCAACTGAGGCACTCAGGCCAATCTCCCCCATTTCTTCCCCGTTTATCCTGAGCCTGTGAACATTGGTGGAATAGGTGTGGTCAAGTACACCGGCTTCAGTTCCTGCCCTGGGGTGATAACCCAGTAAGAACATTTTATCAGTTTTCCTGGCTCCCTCGACCATGCTCAAGGGCTTAGGTCCCCCAGTTATCAATGAAATTCCCGGGTCGAGTGATTCTGCAAGTATATTCCTGCTTCCATCGTGTGAATCTACAACAGTAACCTTCTCGGCGACACCGCTTGACCTAATTCCCCGTCCCACGCTGTTTACCGACTGTGCCATTGTCTCTCTTGCCAGATAATAATCGGGCATCCCGGGAAGAACCTGCGTACCGAACGTTATGCCCTGAAGCCCCTCTGCATCAACCGAGATCAGTATCCTCATTGTTGATCATGTGTGTTTGCATTAATATTCATTTCCAGAATGAGACAACAACCACGGGCAGGATCATATTTATCCAATGGAATGCTTCTCAAGACCGGGCGCTCTGAATTGTGTAGAATGTTTACGATGTTTGGGGATTTCAAATCTGATGCGAATGATGTTTTTGAATCGCTTGTAGAAGTATGCAGGCATGATCCACTGTTCCCTGAAGACAGAAAAGGTGACCCGTCCCACGACGATGGCTGGGGATATGTGGCTATGGACCAAAACTCAATAGATTTCAGAAGGTACCGGGAGCCTATTTTCAACAGCAGAAAACCTGAGTTCCCCGAAAGTGGGATACTTGTTGTCCATGCACGAAAGGCAGCCGCAGGTGAACCGGTCGGAATGCTTGACTCGCACCCCCATCACCGAAGCAACACTGAGTACGACGTCTATCTCGTTCATAATGGCTCATACAGGAAAGAGAACATAGCCGGCGCCCTCAATGAAGGTAATCTTGACAATCAGCCGGACAGTGAGTTCTTTCTTGAGTACCTGATGAGGCAGGAGGGAGATATTGAAGAAAAGATACGAAAAACCCTAGAGGATTCAGGAAGGTTTGATTTTGTAAAAACAACGAACAACATATTTGTCCTTGCTGTTGACAAGGTCACCAGGAAGGGGAGGCTCTTTTACTACGGGGACAGCAGGTTTGACAATGAATATGTTACGATGTACCGGGTCGAGAAAGAAGGCTGGGTGGGAGTGGTCTCATCGAGCCTGCTGAAGGCTTCCAGATTTCCGCATGACGTTAAAATAGAGAAGGTTGAGCAGAGAGAGCTCGTGGAAATAACCTAACCTTCCAATTGAATCCCGTTTCTGCCAAGGAAATCCACCAGGAGGTTGTCTATCTTGTTTATGATCTTTTTCCCATTCTCCAGAGAGTTGTTTATGATTATGCTGAAAAAGACTCCAGGCTTCTCCAGGTAGCCTGTCAGGCTTCCACAATATTCGAGAGAGCCTGTTTTGGCGTGCAGGCCTAAATTTGAAAGCTTGTCCAGCCTGCCCCTCAATGTTCCCCTTCCCGGAGAGGGCAGAAGTTTCATGAATTCGTTGTCACCATTCTCGATGATTTTGTGTGCCAGATCTGAAAGAAATTCCGTACTCATCAGGTTTGACCTTGAAAGGCCGGACCCGTCGACGATTCTTATGCCTGATGCATCCAGCCCCAGCGATTTCATGTAATCCGATATTATTTCTGCAGAGTCCTCCCATGAACCCCTGCCAGTCTTTCTGTAGGACAGATATTTTGTAAGCACCTCTATTGAAAAATTGCAGCTGTAAACTTCAATGTGGTCTAGAATATCCAGCAGGCTCTCCCTGTAAACGAAATGAGGATTGCTGGAATTATGGGTGAACCGGCCGTATTCTATTTCGTTGTTCGCTGAAACAATACTGGATATCTCCCTGGCAAAATTTGCCAGCTGGTCATTTACCGATTGTTTGGCGACATCATGGAGGGGCGCACTTCCATCACACCCACCCTGTTCTTTACAGTAGCACCCCTCGTCGACTGAGAAAGGGACAACCCGGGCCTGGTAGCAGAAGCCTATGTCTTCTATACTCCAGCCATCCGCAAATTCCCTGTCGTCAAATATATCATCTTTGAAAAGCACCCTTTCAAGGTCTTTCCTGTCTAACCCGGACGCCACTAGTATTTCCCTGAGCTTCTGCCTGCTCAGCAATGGCGTTGGATCACCGTGTATCAGCATATCTTTATCATGGAGGGAGAAATCGGTCCTGAACTCAAAGTCTCTTCCGAGCATCCTGTAAGCCGTATAGCCGGAGACGACCTTAATGTTTGAGGCGGGAAGAAGAGGATACGTCTGGTTGCAGGACTCAATTATATCTCCGTTCGAGTCTCTGAAGCAATACGATAGAATCATGTTTTTTGCCGCCATTCATTCTGCATTCGTTTGGGCACCGGTATTTTCGATGTGTGTATCACGCATAACTTCCTTTCAGCCCTTTTTTCTGCTTAGGAGCGAAAATACCTCCGCGATCCTGTAGGAGTGGTCTTCAAGCAGCTTCCTTGCATCTGCTTCACTCACGCCAAACTCCTGGACAACCATCTTCACTGCCCTCCTCTGGAGCTTCTGGTTGTACCATGCGCCCATGTTGGACATGGTGTTCCTGTGGGTGTAGCCAAGCTTGATGGCAACTGCTGTGGAAATCATGCTCAGGACCATTTTCTGTGATGTTCCAGCTTTCATCCTTGTAGACCCCTGTATAACCTCAGGTCCGGTGTTCAGAACTATTGCAATCTTTGCGATCTCCTCAACAGGCCTGCACCTGTTATTCGTCATTCCGACTGACAGGGCGCCCACCGACCTGGCATATTCAAGTGCAGATAAGACAAACGGGGTAGTTCCGGAAGCTGTTATTCCGAAGACAACATCATTTTTCCCCAAACCTTTCTGCTTCAAAAGGTCAACCGATTCCTGCAGGCTGTCTTCTGCACCTTCGACTGAGTGGCTGATTGCCTCCCTGCCCCCGGCTATTATGTAGTCAAAGAGTGTCGAACCTATACCGTATGTTGGCCAGAGTTCAGCGACGTCCTGAGCAGCCAGCCTTCCGCTTGTCCCGGCTCCCGCATAGATGACTCTTCCGCCATCATCAAGCCTTTCAACTATCTTCTCCGTTGCTTCCGTTATCTGTTCCATTGCTGCAGAAACCGCTTCATAGGCATCGATGTCTGATAGATGGATGAACTTGAGAATTTCAGGCGTATTCCATTGGTCTATGTTCCTCGAAAATGTATTGTTGTCTTCTGTGCCTTCCATTTCCTTACCTATGAGGTTAACTATGCATTAATAATTTATCTGAATTGATTATTCAAAGCATTTTTACATTCTGCCGTATATTGTGATCATTGAAGTTTGCCTCTGTCGTAACCGGAACATCCACTGATGGATTGAGCATTTCGCTTCTGGAAATCAACGGGTGGGATGAGACCACTAGAGTCAGGGTGCTGCAGCATGTTGAATTTCCATTCAGCGATTCACTCAGGGAAATGCTGCTCAAAGTTTCAACCATGAAACCGTTGACCAGTGAGGAATTCAGCGAAGCCCACTGGTACCTTGGCCGGTTTGTGGGAGAGTCGCTCGGGATACTCGACTGGGATTATGATGTTGTGGCATTTTCCGGGTATACCGTATTTCATGGTCCATCACTCGGCAAACGTGATAAAGGGACACTTCAGATCGGAGAGCCCTCTGAGATTTTCTCCAGAACCCGGAAAACGGTTATTTTCGATTTCAGGACAACCGACCTGAGCATGGGTGGTGATGGAGCGCCACTCATTCCACTTTCCGACAAGCTATTGTTCGGGGAGGAAGGAACTGTTACTCTGAACATAGGTGGAATTTCCAACATCACATACATTGGCGATAGATTAATTGCATTTGACACCGGGCCGGGAAATATGCTCATCGATACCTTCATGAAGAAATTTACCGGCCGCGATTATGATGAGAATGGGGAGTTTGCCGGGGGAGGCTCTATAAATGAAGCATTGCTCATGAAACTCCTGGACGATGATTACTTCAGGAAAAGTCCTCCAAAAAGTACTGGCAGGGAATATTTCACAGAAGATTATGTACAGAAGAGGATTTCAGAAGAAGATGTGCCGCAGAAAGATGTGATCAGGACCCTGACCAGATTCACGGCAGAATCCATCAAGGACCAAATGGACAGGTTTATCCCACACAGGATTGGGACAATAATCGTAGGCGGTGGAGGCAGCTTTAATCCGGTACTTATGAAAGACCTCGCAGATCTGTTTTCAGTCAAGGTTGAGAGATTCAGCGATCATGGCATAGACGACAAGGCAAGGGAAGGTGTCGGATTCGCTGTTATCGCAAACCAGACCCTGCATAACAGAATTGGCAACACTGAGGCAAGTGGCGGAAAGCCTGCTGTCCTCGGAAAAATTCTCCCTGGAGATAACTACTTTCAATTGTTGAATGAAATAAAGAACCTCTGAATCGGAAATATTGCTTCCGATCGAATGTGAAATTTTAAGCTGTTTGAGGGTTAAGCCTAACAATGTCTGTTATGCTTGATGAAATAAAACAGGATGGAAAATCCATACTGAGAACTGTTGAATCCGTGCGGAAATCAGCAGGTGAAGCAGCAGACGCCCTTCTTGGCTCCGATTATGTGATCATAACAGGCAGCGGCACGAGCTATCATGCAGGCCTTTCTCTGCAAATATCCCTGCTGAAGGAGGATGTGCCGGCAGTACTGGTCAAGGCGCCTGATTTTGAAAATTACATTCCAGGAAAACCGGAGAAGAAAGTGGCAGTAGTTGTTATGAGCCAATCTGGAGAAAGTGCTGATGCACTGAATGCACTCAACCTTTCTGCTGTCTGCGGTGCAAGGGTGATCGGAATAACGAATGAGGAAAATAGCTCACTGGCCCATAAAGCAGACATATCCGTGTTAACATCTGCAGGCAGTGAAACTGCAATAGCTGCAACGAAGAGTTATGTTGCCCAGCTGACAGCTGTAGCCTTGATCCAGGGCCATCTTCACGGCATGGACCCGATGAGTTATGTTACAGAAATAGCATCCTGGGCAGATAATGCCACTTCACACACCGGAGAATATGAGCACCTTTCCAGGGCCCTGAAAAGCCGAATAGTGTTTCTTGGAAATGGGTACATGTTTGGCACTGCACTCGAAGGAGCACTTAAATTCAGGGAAACCGGCAACCTTCTGACGGAAGCGTACCAGATACGTGAATATCTGCACGGCCCGATACAGACACTTGATGCAGATACCTCGGTGATGATACTGAGAGATGCCTATGATGGCTATTCACCGGTCATTTCAGAGATGAAAAAATACACGAGCAGCATCATTACGATGGGATCAGCAGAAATGGATACGGTAAAGCTTCCATACGATCCAGGTATGTTTGCCCCAATAAGGTATTCTATTCCGATACAACTACTCGCGTACTACAAAGCAAACAGCATGGGCCTGAACCCTGACAAGCCCGAAAAGTTGACTAAAGTTGTGAAGTGAGGCAGTCTGTTTCGAATTGAGATAGGAGGATGAGTGATCTGGCAGGAATAAGATTGAGAAAGGAGGCAACTCTCGAATTGCGGTCCCTGATAAAGGAACATATCCCGGCAGTTTCACCGGGAATGGCAGCTTCCGTGACTATTGAGGGAAGAAGCGAATTTGCATTTGCAGAAGGAAACATTGGCAGTCCTGAATTTCATTTCAACAAAGAGACGATTTTTGATATGGCTTCACTGACAAAACCTGTAGTCACGACCACGCTTGTCATGAAAATGTTAGACCGGGGGAAGATTGCGCTCGATGACTCCCTTGCATCACTAGGGCTGTTTGCAGATTCTGGCAGAGCTGGACAGCTGACTGTCAAATCCCTTCTTTCACACTCTTCGGGACTGATATGGCATTACCCGCTGTACTCTTTTGGGCAAAACAGGGAAGGTTATCTCACTGGAATAAAGGGTTTCGCAGCATCTGCCAGCATGTATACAAAAGAGGAGTACAGTGACTTGAACTTCATGACCCTCGCATTCCTCCTTGAGCACATATCCGGAAAGCGTCTCGATGTGCTTGCCCGTGAAGAGATATTCGATCCTCTTGGAATGAAGAGTTCGTCCTTCAACCCGGATTTTTCCAAAGATACGGTTGCCCCTACAGAGATGACAGAAGAACGTGGCCTCGTATGGGGCAAAGTGCACGATGAAAATGCGTTCTATCTTGGCGGAGTTGCAGGCCACGCAGGCCTCTTCAGCAATCTTGAAGACATGTCCAGGTTTACCAATGCCCTTCTTGAATGCAGGCTTTTCTCTTCCAGTACACTGAACCTTATGTCCTCGCCGGCCAATGAGTACCTTGGAGGAACTTTTGGGCTTGGATGGATGATAAAGCTGCCCAGACCAAGGAATCCGAGTGATTCTTTCGGGTTCTCGTCATTCATGGGCGACTATGCGGACTTTGGCACTATCGGACACACGGGATTTACCGGCACATCCCTGGTGATAGATATAAAAAGGAAAATTGCCGTAACTGTACTGAGCAACCGCGTTTACCCAACAAGGGACAACATCGGCATCCTTAGGTTCAGGAGGCTGTTCCACAACGCAGTATTCAGAAATATCGAATAGCGCCGCCTGGCAGCTTTTTGTCAACCAAAAATGTATAATTGCACTACACCTCACTGATGAATGATTTTTGTCTCCCTGGACGGAGGTGCTACCAAAACAATTGCTGTTGCCTATGATGATTCCGGCAGGATTCTGCAGATTGGCGTCAATGGGCCCTCAAATTTCAGGAATGTTGGAATAGAGGCGGCCAGGTTAAATGTCAAGTCAGCGATCGATGATGCCCTTCGGAGGAGCGGCGTCAGCTGGGCGGAGGTTGATTACTTTACCTTCGCCATGGCTGGCGTCAAGGATTCCGCAAAATCCACCGAGATAATTGATGATTTCATATCCTCCTACAAGCTTCAGGGCAGATATTCGCTGCTTAATGACGGCGAAGCCGGATTCAGGTGCCGATTCCCGGACCGGGATGGAATAATTGCTGCACCGGGGACCGGGATGATAGCTTACGGCAGGAAGGGGGACCGTTTTGAGAGGTGCAGCGGATGGGGGTGGTTTATCGGTGATGAAGGGGGGGCGTTCTACATTGGGAGGAGAGCGATCCAGGAATCCGCTAAGATTGCCGATGGGAGAACATTACACTCAAAGGAATTACTGGAAGCGGTTATGAATGAATTCTCTGTGGCTGAACCGAGAGGGCTCGTCAATGAAGTCTACAGTGAAAGGATCAATGTCAGAAGGATTGCCTCCCTCGCAAGAGTGGTGTCGTCCCTTGCCAGCAGTGGGGATGAACTTTCAGCTCACATACTTGAAGAGGCTGCATCGGAGGCGGCCAGGTCAGTCATCTCACTTCAGAATTTACTAGGTGCGGAAGGTCCACTACCGGTTAGCGGATATGGTGGGGTCTTCAGGGCAGGGAAAATTTACTGGGAAACTTTTGTTAATGAGATCACCGACAAGATCGAGAATGTGGAAATGGAAAGCCCCCTGTTCGGGTACCATGCTGTTTTGGGGTCTGTACAGACCGTTTTAAGCCAGAACGGGAAGAATCTTGGAATGCGGGAGATTGATCTTCTGGCAAGGGAGCTTGATCAAAGAGTAACGGGGTTGCCTGAATCTGAAAAATCATCGTATCTCCTCATGTAGGAGAATTTATTTTCAGGGTTTCTCCGAATCAAAAACCTGCTCTCCCCTTACGTAGGTTGCAACTACATTCATCTCGTTATCGAGGAGGCAAAGGTCACCCCGATAACCGGGTTCAAGGACTCCCCTGTCATTCAGGCCCAGAAGCTCTGCGGGATTCTTCGTGGCTGATCCGATTACTTCACTCAGGTCGTAACCATGCTCAAACAGGTTCTTTATTCCCTTGTCCAGTGTGAGTGTGCTTCCCGCAAGTGTCCTCGTACCCTTGATGTAGCAGGTTGCATCCACCACCTCCGCTTCAAGGTCTCCAAGTTTGTAATTCCCGTCACCCAGGTCGGTGGCGGACATAGAATCTGTAATGAGTATTATGTTTCTCCAGGTTTTGTTTTTTACGGCGATGTCTATCGCCTCCGGGGCGGTGTGTTTGAAATCAGAAATCAGTTCGAGGCTGAAGTTCGGAAGCAGAAGGCCGGCGCCTACCATCCCAACGTCCCTGTGATGAAAGCCGGACATTGCGTTGTAGAAGTGGGTCAGCAGCCTTACTCCGCTTGAAAAGAATGATTTTGCCTGTTCGAAATTGGCGTTTGTGTGGCCGGCTGAAATAATAATTCCCTTCCTGACCAGTTTCTTCATTGCTTCCGTTGCGCCTGAAATCTCAGGTGCGAGGTCAACTATCTTCAGGTTGGCTGAATGAAAGCTGGAAATATCATTGATCTCGAATTCGCTTGGAGTTCGTATATATTCCCTCCTGTGGGCACCAGCCTTGATTCTGTTTATGTATGGGCCTTCAAGCCTGGACCCCAGTATTTCGGCCCCGTGATTATGGTTGGATTCCTCGATTACATCACTTATCCGATCAAGAAAGTGAACAACATTCCTGTGGCTGGCAGATACAGAAGTAGGAAGTATACCAGTCACTCCGTGAGAAGTTATGTCTGATGCCCACTTCAATATGGAATTCAAATCCGAGCCCATTGAATCGGTACCCCTGTAACCATGGGTATGAATGTCTATGAGCCCCGGGACTACGGTATTTTCTGAATAGTCCTCAATTTCGAAGCCTTCCCTGGGGGAAGAAGTGATGGACACTATAATTCCGTCTTTAATGTTGAGAAAACCTTTTCCCCGTTTTTTTCCCTCTGAAACAAGCGAACCGAATTTTACAGATGTGTTCGTAGAGCAGGCACCCCTGATTGGATCAATTGTTCAGCCTAAATAAACAATGTCTAGTATTACTGGTGCAAAAAGAGAGGTTATTCAGACCGTACTGATAAGAACCACGCAGGACTGACTTAATATCCATTTACGCTCTGTGAGTGCCCAATGAGTTTCAGATTCGGCCTGGAGAATTTTCATCCGGCAAGGGACAGTGGCAGGATTGGCATGGTCACAAACATAACAGGTGTCACCCTTGGCCTTGTCCAGAACGTTGACTACCTTCGAAGAAATGGGGCCAATATTGTCAAGATATTTTCTCCTGAACATGGATTCTACAGCACTTTTGCAAATGGCGAGAACGTTCCCGATGAAGATTACCATGGAATACCGGTGAGATCGCTTTACAAGGAGGATTCAAAGGAAATGGACGTTTCTGAGCTCGACGATATTGATACACTGATTTTTGATGTGCAGGACGCAGGAGTCCGCTTTTATACATACCTCTCCACGCTTTACAGAGTGATGGAAGCAGCAAAGAAGAAGTCAACAAGCTTTATGCTTCTTGACAGGCCGAATCCATTGAATTCCAACACCGTCAGTGGGCCCATGTTAGAGCCTAAGTACGGGTCTTTCGTCGGCATCGACACAATTCCCGTGAGATACGGCATGACCATCGGTGAGCTGGCTCACCTGTTTGACCGGAATATTGGGGCCGAACCCACAATAATCAGGATGACCGGGTATAAACGAAAGGCGTACTATGATGAACTTGTTCCCTCGTACATTCCGATTTCATGGAACCTTCCGACTGTGGATTCAGTTATCAATTATTCGGGAATGTGCCTACTTGAAAGTATTAATGCCAGCCTGGGCCGTGGTACTCCCCATCCGTTCTCCATTGTTGGTTTTCCCGGACTGTGGTCGTTGATAAAAACCGAGTTCCCGGGAATAATGATGAGAGAGACCGAATTCACGCCCCTGCTTGGCCCATTAAAGGGGAGAAGGGTCCAGGGATATTACATCCACATAACAGACAGGCGGGATTATGATCCCCTTTCAGTATGGGCAGGAATACTGTACGACCTTCTTGAATCGGAAAAATGTGAACTGAGAGAGGACTGGATCCGCCTCCTGTACGGCTCGAACCGCCTTCTGGAGGCAAGGGGGAGAGATGCCCCGTTCGCGGAACTTGTGGAAGGATGGGCCGATGATCTCAATGAATTTCTCGAGATCAGGTCAAATCATCTAATTTATTGATCGCTCCGGACTTCACATCAGGCCCATAGCCTTGTAAATAGCCCCTAAGATGCTATATCCCTTTGTGGAAAAAGCGGCGATGTACCCAATTGTATCCGGTACAGTTCCGGTATCCTTGGAGATACTAGTTGAAATGTATACAGCGCTGTTTTCTGCAGTTTTTTCCCTGATATCCTGGATTCTATCCTTCATGTGCTCATTCCTGCCCACGAGTATCATCTGCTGCTCCTTTCCGTTGAAGCCCTCAAAATCCTTTGAGTTTCCAATGTCAATATCCATGTGCAAATCCCCAAGCTGTTTCATTATGAATTCAAAGGAAGAGAAAGGCTCTGCTACGTTGCTGTCAGGATTCGTGTCAAGGAAGAAGATCTTTACAGGTTCGGATGGGTCCAGTGGCACGCCCCTGATAAATTCATTCGACAATACTGATAGTGAGGTCATTATTACCTCCGGCGGCTTGAAACTAAGTGTCGGTTTTGGGGGGAAACCTGCTATATGTTCAACTTTCCTTTTCAGCTTCTCGCTGTCTACACTGAGAACATGCCCGGACAGCTCAAGTGAAGTGCCGAGGTCAGCACATTCAAGCAGGTCTGCACCATTTCCAAGCGAATATTTTACGATCTCCTGGGGTGAAAAATTATCCTTTATTGCCAGCATATCAACCGAATCCGTAACAATCAATCCTCTAAAGCCGAACTCATTCCTGGCCAGATCATATATTTTAGGGGAAAGGGAAGCGGGAAAATCAGGGTCTAATGATTCATAAAGAACATGAGACATCATCACTGATTTCACTCCTGCCTCTATGGCCTTCCTGAACGGGTAAGCATCATTCATTATGCTGCTGAGAGGTCTCCTGTCCTTGGGGAGTTCTAAATGGGAGTCCTCGAGAACTCCACCATGCCCCGGGAAATGTTTTGCCGTCCCACCCACACCATAGCTTTGGAGTCCCCTGATATAAGCTTCACCGTGCCTTGCAATGAGGTCGATGTCCTCCCCGAAGCTTCTTTCCAGAAGCACTGGGTTGTATGAGTTAAGTACGTCGAGAACAGGGGCAAGATTCCACCTGATCCCCCTGGAATAAAGGTCATAACCGGCCAGCATGCCAGCGAATTTTGTAAGGTTGGTGTTGTCCAATCTTCCCAGGAGGTAATTTCCGGGGCTGTAGTTTAGCCAGGGTAGCCTTACGACGTTTCCCCCTTCCTGGTCGATTGCAATATACGGCTCGGGAGTGGCATTGTCCACTTTGTAGATTCTGTTTATCTGCCTGATGAGGGCCTGAAGGTCTTCCTCATCCCTGTAATCTCCCCTGAATAGTGAAATGGATGCAGGCAGAAGTCTCGAAATGTGCCTTAGACTTTCTTCTCTTTCAAAACCCCTGATGCCGCACTGAATGAACTGCCCCGCCCTCATTGTTGGCTTAAAATAAGTTATTATATATTACTTGCCTTGAACTTCCGCTGGTATCAAGAGGCAGGTGTTCGCCACATAAGATAACATTCCACATTAAGTTCGGTCTTTCCTGTGCTCGTCTCATCCAAGCCATTATTTTATTGTGAACCCATCGCGGTGGCAAGTTCTAAATATATTTACAGTGATCAATGCGCTATGAAGTTCCGGAGTGCTTCTACCGGTTCCATAAACAGGATTCCCGTCACAATAACAGTTTCCATTACCGCCATGCTCTGCCTCGTGCTGGTCTTTTCATTTGCCGTTGTGCACTATCAGGGGAATAAAACTGCACCGATTGCATCCACTTATTCACTGTCAAACAGCAACAGTTACTATTATCAGGGATATTACTACAACACTTCAGCTGCTGTAAATTATGCTGAAATGGTCCATAAGGGCTATTTTCACAACATCAATTACCCTGCAGGAATCAACCAGTCGATAATGCAAAACAACATGGATTATTTTAATTCGGAGGACTGTGCGCATTTTGTCTCTGAAGCCCTTATTGCAGGTGGGCTTACTGCACTGGCTTCCAATCCGCCCGGGGACAACCTGAGCACATACCAGTCCGGTTTCCCGGGAAGCTACGGAATAGTTGGTGTCTACAGGCTTGCAGACTATCTTGCAGGATACGACCTCCCGGTATTTCCAAATAATGCAACACAGGAGAAGATAATGATGTACCAGCCCATTCCCGGCTTTAACGGTACATCCGGCAATTACACGGGTTCCCCCCACGCTTCGGTTTTCTATGTGACAAATGACAGCATTCTTCCGCAATACATAATCTCCCCCGGTGATGTAATAGCTGATGGAGGCGTCGGAAATGGCCATGCAATGCTCTACATTGGCAACGGACAGGTCGTGCAGACCGATCCTGCTGCTATTTGGACATATTATCCAGGCACAGACCAGAACATCAGCTTCTTCGGTATGCTCACACTGCACGGAAAGAACGTTTCCGCTATCTACATTCATATGCCGACGATCTCTTCACAGAAAACTGTCCACATTACGGGCCTTGCTGGTTCTGAAGTTCTGAATAAGACTCATGTTTCAGTTTCAAAGGCTGCAGATATTAAGCTTATATCCTCATACCCCGATGGTGTGGGATTCGGGAATTATTCATACACCTGGTACCTGAATGGCAAAGAAGTCTCATCTTCCCAGATCACTGATGTTGCAGTCAGTGACGGAAATAACAACATTGAGCTCAAGGCAGCGGGAAGCAATGGAACTGCATATTACAACATGACAATATATGTCGGCAGTCAGGGATTAAACATCCTTGGCCTTGGACAGCCCACATCCATCGCAGTCATGGCCGTCCCTGTTGCTGCAGTGGCAGGAGGTTCCTCTTATTATTACATGAAGAAAAGGAGGCCGTAGAGGAACTGTCCTGAAATTCAATATACCTTCTTTCCAAGGTATATCTCAGTTTCCAGCAGTGCATCCATATAGCAGGTCCCTGACTCCTCCGCCCTCCTGAAAAATTCATGGGCTTCGGCCAGCTTTTGCTGCTCCATTGTTGCGTTATTGGAGTCGCAGTCGAAGCATTCTTCGACAATGGTCAGGTATTCGTTCGAAAAACTCCTGGCAAAGATAAATTGGCTTCTGTGAAGATGGTAGCAACTGGTGACAATGTGTAATTTAGTTATCTCAGGGTATTCCTTCAGCTTCTCACGTGTGAAAATGCCATTCCCAAGAGTATCGAGAGCCTCATCCTCCAGGATAAATGTGTTGTCACTCTCAGGGTAATTCTCTATGATGTGTGTGAACATCTCTTCGGCTTCGGAGCTTGAGGTCTCATGGCTTGTAACCCCTCCGGTCAGTACTATGTATTCTGGGTCGATCCTTGATGCGACTGACATGGCAACCCTGATCCTTCCTGCAAGTTCTTCCCCGGGGCCGCCCAATCCAACCCTCATTCCCAATATAACAACGGCCGTATCTGACTGCATCCTTACCCTCCTGCTCCAGGAAAAATGCTGGAATTGTACCTTGAATGCATTACTAAGGCCTTCGTTATGTCAACGGGTAGAAACAGGCGACGTAGTGGTCTTCTTCCACTTTGTTCAATTCGGGCCTTGATTCTTTGCAGTTCTCCCTGACAAAGGGGCACATGGTAGCGAAACTGCAGCCCTTTATCCCTCCATTGTAGATGTCGAAATCCAGTGTCACGTCCATTTCCTCCGAGTTGCTGTTATTGACATCGGGCATCGAGGTGAGCAGTAGCTTCGTGTACGGGTGCAAAGGGTGATCCACGATGCTGTCTGACCCTCCGATTTCTACTATCCTTCCAAGGTTCATAACCGCCATTCTTTCGGAAATGTAACGTGCTGTTGCTAGCTCGTGGGAGATGTACAGCATGGAGAAATTCATCTCCTCTTTAAGATGATTCAGCAGTGTCATAACGGTTGAACTGACAGACACGTCGAGCATAGAAGTTGGTTCATCGGCGATGATGAGCTCAGGGCGCATGATCAATGCACGGGCTATCGAGACTCTCTGCCTCTGGCCACCTGACAGTTTCTTCGGAAATTCGTCAATGTATGACTCCGCAGGCCTTAGCCCTACTTTGTCAAGCATTTTGAGGACCTCCTCCCTTTTCTGTGAACGAGACAAATCTGGCCTGAAACTGTTTAGAGGAGCTACTACAGAGTCATATACCGAATTGTATGGGTTAAGAGATCCATATGGATCCTGGAAAATCATCTGTGAACCAGCCCTGAATTTCTTTCTCTGTTTCCTGTTGAGTTTTTTTACCGGCATGTTTTCAAAATAGATTGTTCCCCTGTCATAGTTCAATAAATTTATCGCTGCCATTCCCAAGGTTGTTTTGCCGCTGCCACTTTCCCCGACTATGGAGATGGTCTCCCCCTTTCTAAGGCTGAAGCTCACGTCGTCAAGTGCATAATTCACGATGGGGCCGCTTTTGTAAATCTTTGTCACATTCTCGAATCTCATGACATCAGTGCCTGAGACCGAGCTGCTTGAAACGTTCTCTTCAACTTTCCTTTCTGATTTAGCAAACATGAAACATCAATCCTATTCACCAATCGGGTATAGACACTCTACGTAGTGGTCGGACGATACTAAACTCTCAACCGGTTTGTATTTCAGGCATTCTGGTCGGGCAGAAGGGCATCTGTTGTGGAAACTGCAGCCTTCAATGGGCGTGATCAGATCAGGCGGATTCCCCTTTAGCGAAATGAGATCCTGACCCCGCTTTGTATTCAGGGTGATTATGGATGAAAGAAGTGCCTTGGAGTACGGATGCCTCGGCCTGTTTATGACCTCTTCCTTAGGCCCTATCTCCACAATCCTGCCTGCATAGAAAATGGCCATCCTGTCTGCCACGGAAGCGGCCACCGATATATCATGGGTAATGAAAATTATGGTAAGCCCGAGCTGTTTCTTCAATGTGTTCAGGGATTTCAGTATCTCCTTCTGGACCACAACATCCAGTGCGGTAGTAGGTTCATCCGCAATAAGTAGATCCGGTTCGCAGCTGAGTGCAAGGGCGATATTCACTCTCTGTCTCATCCCGCCACTCAGTTCATGCGGGTAAAGCCTCCTTACCTTGGGCCCAAGGCCCGCAAGCTTCAGATAATGGTCTATCCTTCCGGAGATTTCTGACTTGTCAATATCATGTGCCTCTAATGCGTCTATGAACTGGTCTTCTATTCTCATTACCGGATTAAGGACATTCATGGCGGACTGGAATACCATTGCAACCTTCTTCCACCTGAATCTCCTCAGTTTGCCACCCTTAAGGGAAGTGACATCCACATCTTCAGTAGCGTGTAGTATTATACTTCCTTCTGCAATCCTGCCCGGACTTTCTATAAGCCTCATTATCGAGAGCCCGAGAGTGGATTTTCCAGAGCCGGATTCCCCGACCAGGGCCAGAGTTTCCCCCTTGTGGATATCAAGATCCAGCGAACGCAGGGCCTTGACTGTTCCCCTCTTGGTGTCAAACACTGTTTCTAGACCTCTTATGGACAATAAGTCATTCATCAGATTTCACCTGCCTTTTCACCTGACACTTCCGTGAGCCCTGACCCGAAAAGATTAGCTGCTATACCAAGCACTGCAATGGAGATTCCGGGGGGAACAATCCACCACCAGGCATTGTAGATCACAGCATCTTCGGTCTGGGCCCAGTATAATGACGTGCCCCAATTAACTGAATTGAGGTCTCCAAGTCCAAAGAATGCCAATCCTGCCTGAGCCACGATTGCTGCAACCATGAGGTAGACGGTGTTGATCGCGATCAGTGGCATCACATGCTTGAATATCTCCTTGAAGATGATCTTTGAGCCGGACATGCCTGAAAGAACAGCCGCCTTGATGAAGGGGCGTTCCTTTAGAGTCAGTACCTGAGACCTGATCACCCTTGACATGAAGGGCCAGCTTAATATTGCCAGAATGAGGATCGTGGTAGTGTTTGTTGGGGGAAGATATGCCGACAGGATGACAAGAAGCGGGAATCCAGGTAGAATGAGTAGAATGTCTACTACTCTCATCAATGCGCTGTCCACGATGCCTCCATAATATCCTGAAGCCAGACCCACGATCGACCCTATTGCAACGGATATCAGGGCTACCGTCAACCCTACGTAAAGCGATACGCCGGTCCCCACAAGGAACCATGACAGTACATCGTGGCCGATATAATCGGTGCCAAGCAGGTGTGCATTCGTAGGCGGCTGGAAATTAGCTCCTCCTGTGTATGATGCACTGTAGGGAGCAAGGAAAGGGCCAACTATTCCAATAAAGGCAAAGATTACAAACACTATGAGTCCTGCTCTGCTCTTCTTATTCCTGAAAAGGGACACAAGTAGGTTTTCAGAACCCACAAGCCCGCCTTTCTTCTTTATTTCTGTTTCATTTTGATAATTTCCTATCACTTTGCCTCACCTTAACTGTACCCTTGGATCAAGGTATGCATAGAGCAGGTCTGCCGCAAAATTCGCGATTATGACTGTTAGAGTTATAACGAGGAAAATTCCATCCGTCAGTGGGAAATCCTGTGATGTTACGGCTTCATAGAGCACGTAGCCAATCCCCTGGTAACCGAAAACAATCTCCACAAAGAAAGCGCCTGCCACTATATATCCGAAGGCCAGGACAATGTGTGTTGAAACCGGAAGGACCGCATTTCGTGCCGCGTATTTCTTTACAATATGCGACTCCCTTAACCCCTTGGCCTTTGCCATCGTTATATAATCCTCTTTATTGAGATTCACCATGGTATTACGCATTGTGAGGGCGAACCCGGGGAAAGCCGTGACCACAATTGAGATCAGCGGCAAAAGGCTGTGCCTTAATGCACTAATGATGAAGGGAAGGTTTACACCCGGGGTAACAAATACTGAGTAAGAACCATTGATGGGGAAAAACCTGAACCCGTTTATGACGAGGTCCACAGCGAGAACCAGCTGCAGGATGATTGCAAACCAGAAGTAGGGAAGTGAGGTGAGGGCGATAAATATGGAAGAAAGGGTTGTCTCTCCCTTAGTGCCGCTCATCCAGCCAGTGATCCTGCCGATGACAACACCGAGGAATGATGAGATAAGGGTGGCGGTTCCCAGAAGGAAAAGAGTCCATGGAAGATGCTGTGCTATAACCTGCGTCACGGTCTCAGGGTAATAATGGAAAGAAAATCCCAGATTGCCATGCAGAAGGTTCCAGAAATAAGTTTCAAACTGTACATACAACGGTGCGTTAGTGAGGCCAAACTGGGATTCAAGCAATTTCAATTTTCCAGGCGGCAAATAATGATATGTTGTTGCAAGGGCAGTAACCGCCGGGTTTCCTGGTGTTAATCTTGGTAATAAAAAATTTATTACTATTGCAACGAAGGTCGTTGCAATAGCATAGATTGAACGGGTTATCAGATATCTTTTAGTAATCATATCTTACACGCTCGATATCATATCCGTTCATTATCAGTCTTCCTTCTTGCCTCTTTTCCTAACCCCGTATGCAACTCCACCTATGATGACAATTGCAGCTACGACGCCACCGATTATTTCATACAGTGTTGTGCCAGAGAGACCTGGTCCAGTCGCTCCCTTTACGGCATATACCTGCATCAGGTTGTACGGGTCGTTGATTGTCAGGTTAGAAACGAATCCCTGTACCTGCTTGTTGTTGTAGGCATAGTAGTTGTAGGCGTTTCCTATCTGTATTACTGGGACCTGACTGTCGATCAGATGCTGTGCATTAGATAGATTTGAGCTTATCACTGATGTGTTTGTCGTCCTGGATGCATTCTGGAAATAGCTGTTCAGAGTAGAACTGTTGAAGTTCTCGACATTGAAGTTGCTTCCTCCGTCATACGAGTAAAGGTCAGCAAGGTCATAGTAAGCATTGGTGTAGGAAGGAACATATCCGAAATATGTCATTATTCCGCTCTGGAAGTTGCTTATGTTAAAGACATCCGAGGCCCATGTGCTTATCGGGGTTATCTGCAGAGATGCTTTCACGCCCACAGCCTGAAGGTCTGCTACGATGAATGTCGCCGCGGCCTCCCAGTCTGCGATTGGCGGGTCAACTATTGTTACGTTCAGGGTAGCACCGGTTGTATTGTTGGTGAAATATCCTGAGTTGCTCAGATTGTATCCAGCCATTGTGATTTCCTGTTTTGCCTTGGTGACATTATAGGCGTAGTATGTCAGGCCAGATGCCCAGTCCTGCTTAAGCACTGTTGGAAGTCCACCGTATGATGTGTTGCTTGGTCCGGCAGCCCCCTGGCCGTCTTCTGCCTTCTTTATGATCTGCTGTTTGTTGATTGCGTATGCGAATCCTTGCCTAAGGTGTGTGTTGTTGAACGGACTTACCTGGTCATTCATCCAAAGGTTGAATATCCAGGGCTCGGGAAACACTACATTTGTTATGTTTGCTGTTAGTGACAGAGAGTTGTAATCGCTCAGCGACGGGAATTCAGCTGCTATTGCACCGGTTTTCAGTGCCTCTGTTGAAGCCGCTGTCGATTTGAACTGCTCGAAGTAAACCTTGGCGATTTTGGGTGAACCCATCCAGAAGTGAGTGTTTGCCGTCAGGGTTGCTCCCTGCTGTGTTGACTTACTAAGGTAGAAAGGACCTGCTGTTATTTCCTGTCCTATCTTTGCCTTCAGGTTGGTGAATCCTCCGAGGGAGGCGAGATTTCCATTATCATAGGATGCCCATGAAGATGGGAGTATGACCTGCTGCGATGTGTATGTGAGCCAAAGCGGGCTGGAAGCGTTGAAATTGAACACAACTGTTGTGTTGTTGGGTGCAACAACTGAGGTTAGATTTGAAGTCACACCAGTGCTGTCAAGCGTGTTGTTTGCCATTAACAGGTCAAAGGTGAATTTGACATCCTTCGATGTTAACGGCCCTGTCACGTTTGAACCACTTACCCAATCAGCGTTGGGATTCAAGTTGTACTGTATTGATTCAGATCCATTGCTGTGTTCAGTAACTGTGTAACTGTTTGCCAGCCATGGTGTAAGGTTTCCATCCGGCCACATGTACATCAGATTATCAGCGTACATCTGTTTCACGAGATCGCTGGCTAGACTGTTCCCTGTTGTCAGTGGATTAAGATCACTTAATGTTGTGTCAAGAGCTGTTCCTATGACCAGCTCTCCACTGGGTGCAGGCTGGGTGGCCGCATGAGCTACTGCAATAAAGTTTACTGCAAGAAAAGCCGCTGCTACCCAAACTATCAGAAATTTATGGTGCAATTTTGCCATAGCGCCTTCATAAAAATTGTCATACTTAAATCTATGTGTGGGGATATACGCCATTGCAAAGGCTTTAGAGAGGAATTCGTCATATGATTAACGAATATCGGAATGAACATAATGTTGAGATGTTTACTAACACCGATCTATTTCCACCAATATAGGTTGAAACCAGAGAGCGAGACCGTACCGCTTAGATCTGTGTTACCACTCTTGCCAGCAGTGCTGCCCTGAAAGGTATTTCACTTACATCCACCCACTCGGACCTTGAATGTGCACCTCCACCAACTGCTCCAAACCCATCTATAACGGGAACTCCCAGTGGTGCAACCAGGTTCCCGTCACTTGCCCCGCCTACAGAGGTGTCTTCTAGCTTCTTGCCCATTTCGAAAGAGATCTCCTTGATCACGTCGACCAGTTTCCTTGTTTTCTCGCTTGAGATCATCGGAGGGCGATCGAACTCCCCGGTCACTGATATCCGGGCATTCTTGTTTGCTGGCTTGAGGCTGTTGAATACGGAAGTTATGCGTTGAGCCTCTTCCAGTGACCAAACCCTTATATCTACAGTAATCTCCGCTTCCGCGGGAACAACGTTGGAGGTCGTCCCACCATGAATTGTTCCGACGTTTACCGTTGTCCCCTCTTTGTTATCATTCAGCTTCTGAAGCTCCAGGACAATATGCGACATCTCTTCAATGGAGTTGATTCCCTTTTCCGGCTCAAGGCCAGCGTGAGCGGCTTTTCCGACCACCTTTACAGTAAAACGGCCAGTGCCTTTTCTACCGGTTTTAATCATGCCTTCAGCGCTTGCCTCCAGCACCACAGCATATTCGCATTGACCAGCAATTTCTTCGATGGTTTTTCTTGAACCTTTGCTCCCGGTTTCCTCGTCCGGAGTGCTCATGAGTATGACCGGCCTGGTTATGAGGCCGTTATCCCACAGGTACTTCAAGGCCCATATCCCTTGCACCAGCCCTGTCTTCATGTCGAATACACCAGGCCCCTGAAGTATTCCCGATTTGTATGAGAATGGAAATTCGTTGATTACGCCCATGGAATGCACCGTGTCATAATGTGTGAGAAGCAGTGCAGGCATGGAATTTGTATTTCCCGGAAATCTGAAGACCAGGATCGGGCTCTTCCCCTTGACTTCCACCTTTTCTGCCTTTGTTGAAAGCCTTTTTTCAACTATTGACTCGATAAGCCTTGAGCATTTCAGTAGTGCTTCAGGATCGTTGGAAGGAGATTCACAGGTGACTAGCTCACGAATATCAGATATAATTTCATCCAGGTTAGCCTCAAAGAATTCCTTTGCGTGGGCCGGCATGATAGTTGCAAGAATTGACAGTTAACTTATGAATATTCGCCTGACAGGATATGGATTCTAAAAAATGTGGTTTTAAAAAAAATAGGTTAGGATGTTGTATTCATCCTTATCCAGTTAAGTAATAAGTCTCCACCACTCGAATACATGAGGTTCGACTGGTACAGGTTCACATATGTCCCGTTAACGTTGGGGCTCATGACCCAGAATCCGTTGAGCTGCTCAAGGAACAGCATTGCGGTCATGTTAACGAGCATTGCATTCATCTTGTGGAAATACACAAGTGCCTGTGTCGTGTTTGCCTCATAGTATCCTGCCTCGTACCAGTTCACCATCGCTGTTGCATTTGCTGCCTGGTTTATGTGGCCAGTCTGCGTCAGTGTGTATGGCGTGAAGCTGTTTGGCCCCGGTATGAACGTATTGTTTGTAGGTTCAGCCATCGGGCCAAGGTAGTCGCTCGGGTACGGATAGTCCGGATACCAGGTTGCAGACCATATTGGCCATGGCGTTCCACCGTTCGGGGCTGTCGCAGATATCACAATGTTCGCTGAAAGCACCAGCTGCGGCAGAGTTATTCCAGGAATGACCTGCTGCAGGTAGGACTCCCAAGTGCTTGCTCCAGCAACTTCCTGTGGAATTCCTGCAAATATTGCAATTGGTATGCTCAGCGGATGGCCATTGTACAGGAACTCATTCTGAGATGGGGACCATGTAATTGGGTCCGGGCTGTTCTTGTTGAACGTACCATTAACGAGGTTATTCCAGTTCTGTTTTGCAACCTGCAGGTTGAAGTACGGAACCTGTCCTCCGGTGCTCGCATTCAGGTCAGCGATGGACTGATATCCAAGCATGCCCTTTGGCAGCATTCCCGCGTACTCACTTGCGAAATCTATTCCATATATGGCATTCCCAACCTGGTGGCTGATGTAATAGGAATAGTCAAAGGAATACGAGAAAGCCCTCCTCGCCGTCAGATTTGTGAAGAGGTACTGCGGAACGTTTGCCTGGCTGGCGAATTTGTGCATGCCTGTAATGTTTATGTTCATGTTGTATGAAAAGTAGTAGATACCAAGCATGGTGAAGTTATAGACGTTAGCTTTTCCCTGCGCCTGAAGGCTCTGGACTCCCTGCCAGTTTGCCGACGGTATGGCAGCGCTGTTAGCCTGGCCAGACTGCATCATGAGCTGCATGGATGATATCTGCGATGTGTACATCAGTATAACCTTTGAAACGGTCGCCTTGGGCATCCAGGGTCCCGGAGCAACATAGTGCGGATTAGGCACCAACACAACTTCCGAGGATGGTACGATGTATGCTATCTCAAACGGTCCATCTGACATCACATGATTCTGCGGATAGGTCAGGTAGTTTGCAACAAGCCCATGGCTCTGGTATGCCTGGAAACCACTTGCATTCCATGTTATTCCGGCTCCATGGGCTTCAAGCCATGAAGCGCTTGTAATCTGAGATCCAATTGCGGCTACCAGGTTGAAAGCAAGGTCAGTGCTCATAGGAACCTGGAAGTGCAGTGTTATCGAGTTGGATGAGTTGTCTACAGTCATGTTCTGCGTGATGTTGTAGAACGTGTTGGCGGATAGCTTACCGCCGGGCAGCAGATACTGTGCCAGAATCCAGCCCGGTGTTCCCGGAGAGCCCTGGTCGAACAGCAGCGTCCTCGTGAATGAGTACATCACGTCCCATGCCGTAACAGGAGTTCCATCCTGCCAGGTTGCATTGTTCCTTATCTGGAAAGTGTAGTTTTCACCCGGGGTGATGTTCACGTTGTAGGTCACCTGTACGCCGGCACCGTTCATGTAAGTGCGGGTATAGTTGGCGTAGTTGGTGTTGATTTCGCCGTTGGATGTGCTGGGAAGCTGCGAAGCCAGTTCCGGCTTGAACTGGGTAGAATGGGATCCGTTCCAAGTAACAAGTGTCTGGTATGTTGCTAGCGTGATCTGATAGTCATTCACTCCATATCCGATTGCTGGATCCAGAGAGTCGTATGGTGTAGTTGCAACCCTTGTGAAAACTCCGCTTGTAGATACTCCGCTGATGGCTCCGTTGTCAAATATGGCAACGTTGTAGAAGTAGCTGGTAGCGGATAGCGGTGAAAGGATCTTGCCGGTTGTGCCGTTGACCTCAGCAGTGTATGTTATTACGTTCACGCTGTAAACACCTGAATTGTTGAACGTGAAGTTCAGATCGGGATGAGTTCCCGCCAGATACATCTGCTGGCTGTCATTCCAGTTATACGGCATGGAATACTCCTTTCCACTTCCATAGCTGACAGAAATATTCTGCATTACAATCTGGTAGCTGGAGTTGGCCGGCTCTCCAAAGTATCCAACGGTGAAGTTCACAAATGATCCCACTTTGAATACAGGCTGTCCGGAAGCTATGCTCGGGCTGGATGCACCGTAGTTATAGTTCACAACACCGAGAGACTGCTGATTCGATACAGTAGTCGCAGAAGCCAGTACCTTGATGGGGTAAAGGTTTCCTGCAGCAACTGCAGTTGCTCCGTTGTTATATGTAACCTGGTAGGACACAATGCCTTGCCCCGGCTGCATATAAGTGTGCGTGACATTTACGTAGTTGCTCCCGCTGTACGGGACTGTTACTGAGCTACCATCTCCAAAGAATACCTGCACCGTTTTGAAGGAGGTCCCCACATTTACAGTGTAATGAAAAGGTGTCCCCACTGTGGCGGATAAATCGCCGGATACAGACTGATTTACTGAAGGGGCTGTGCTTGATGTTGGTTTTGTGAGATACAGAACAGACATAACAACAATGATGACAACCAAAATTGCGACTATTGCCGTCATTGTCCTGTTAGGTCCGCTCGGCCTCTGGCCTCCAACCACCGGTTCAGGCCTTTTGCTGCCTTCGTCTCCAATGGTCATGGCCTATCATGGGAATTGGTAACATATAATACTTTCTCTTTGGAAACTAAAAGGTTGAAAATGGCATCCATAATAGGTAAAGTCTAACTATTCAGGAATGCACTGATATTGTCCATCTCACACTTTGCACTTAATCCGGCATAAGAATCAAGGTGTGTAAAAATTAGAATATTGCAAGAGGTACAACCGGTGACGCAGTTCCTCCCTTGATTCTCAGTGGTGAACACACAAAAAGGAACTCATACACCTTCTCCTTTGCAAGCTCGTCTAGCTTTATGTTGTCTATTAGCCTGATTCCGTTCTTCGTGATCAGTTCCTGGTGAACAGGCAACCTTTCACCGGGCTTTTCCGCAGGTACGACCTCAGAAGACGGCACATCAGCTCCTGAAACCGAAGCACCTTTTGACGCAATCCATTTCGCGAGTTCCATGCCTATCCCGGGAGAAGATTCAAAATAGGAATTGTACTGGTCAGAATTGTCCCAGAGCCTTGACACACCAGTGTAGAAGAATATTGCATCTCCCGCAACCACATCAAGAAAGTGTGCGTCTAGAAATTCCTCAACCTGCTTTACTGATATGGGCTTTCCCCTTTCTGCGATATTGTTGGCGCCCTTGGTGACATCCACCATTACTCCGCGTGTGACTATGGCTGGAGAGGTATCAATTCCCAGTTTTGATGTGCCGGTGTTCCCGGTGACCTCATGTGAATCTATCCCGTTGTAGTACTTTTCATCCTTGGAGATGTGGTTCAGCGCGTCAAGATGCGTCCCAGTATGGTCGCTCATCTCCACCCTTCCAAGTGCTCCGCCGAATCCGTTTTTGGTTGGCTCCCTGAAGGGAGGCCTGTTGTCGTACACTCTCTGTGATATGAGGTAATAGAAAGGGCCGTGGAAAGCGTGCCTTCCCGGCATGCCGTTGTACATCTGGTGCCCGAGCTGGATGACCTTTCCGGTTCTGACAAGTTTCAATGTTTCCAGGACTTTGTCCTGGTTTAGCAGGTTCAGGGTCCCAAGCTGGTCATCGCTTCCCCATTTGGATTTGAACCATTCGTCATCATTTTTCTTCGGCATAATTAATATAATCAGTTTAGGCTAAATTAGTTTGGCATTTTTGCAGCTTCTTTCACTCTTCTGCAGTCCTGACATAAATTGTGCCTTCCTTTTTACTCCTGATAAGCATTGCGAGTGGGGAGAGGAAAATCAGGGAGATTACTCCAATGATGACAAATGAGAGTGAATAGTTCCCCGTTGCCTCAGCCATGAAACCAATTATGAGTGGTGAAACACTGCCGCCTATCTGTGCCGAGAAATTGAGAAATCCGCTTGCTGAACCGATCTCTTCATCACTCTTACTCAGTTCAGTCGCCAGGCTCATTGAGGGTGATGCGTAGATACCGTAGAGGAATCCCATCATGAGGGCCAGCGGGACTATAATGGTGATGTTTGTCACAAATGCGATCAAAATAACAAGGAAGGCTATCAGAACGTTTGAAATGAGTGCCGGGTAAAGCTTTGTCTTTGCGTATCTGTCAGTCAATATCCCGCCAAGGGGAGAACCGACCAGCCCGGCGACTGCGGCAAGCCATGAATAGTTTGCGCTTCCCGCGTATGATATTTTCCCGCTTGTAACAAGGTATGTTGTAAATAGAGACAGGAAACCCAGATAGACAAAACTCGCAGAGAACCTGATCAGGCTAACATAGGCAATTCCTGATGAGATAGAAACTTTGATGCGTTTTCTAACACGCCTCTGGACGTGTTCCGGGTCCTTTATGAATACAAGATTCACAAAACCGAGAGCAAAGAGGAATATGGATATGACGAGAATAGGGAGGTTCACCGACACCGAGGCAAGTGTTATAGTTATGTACTCACCCAGGGATGCGCCGAGGAAAAACGCTGTCTGGTAGATCCCAACTGATATTGTTCTCTGCCTGTGCGTAAACCAGGTCTGAATGAGGCTTACATCTGATATGTACACAAGGGCTGAAAGAATGCCCAGCGAGAACTGAATCAAGAGAAGGGCAGTAAAATTGCCCATGTAAAAGTAGAACAGGGTGAAGACGGCGGACATTGCCAGGAAAGATACCTTGTTTACCCTTGAGGATGTGAATTTATCGTTGATTATCCCGGAGGGTATCTGCATGATCGTGTATCCCACCCAGTAGGATGTAACCAGAACCGCAGCATACGCGAGGGACACGTGGAGAGAGATGATTATCAGTGGCATTACCGCAGGTATGAAGAAACGAACCGCTGAATTCACGTAGAATGTGACGAACGCCAGTGAAAGTATGATGTCCTTGCTTTCCGTAATCGGAGAATCCCATCTCTTATTCATTCTTTTCTCTCGGAAAACCGGATTTTTCAGCCTCTTGAGAAAATTTAAATACTTTTTTCATGGCAACAAACTGCTTTAACGGAGTTCTCAATTACCGAGCATGACGCAGGAAGCACTCAACATAAACAAAGAAACCACAGCACTTGTTCTCATTGACCTTCAGAAGGGAATTGTTGGCAGGGAAGGGAAACCGTTGCCGACCAATGAGGTAGTGAAAAATGCATCCATGCTTGCAGACGCGTTCAGGAAGAACAGCATGCCTGTGTTTCTTGTCCATGTGAATTTTACACCGGGCACTGCATTGAAGGTAAAGAGTGACAGCCAGATGAGTGGCAGAGGCGATATTCCCGCAGACTGGGCCGATATTGTTCCTGAAATCGGGCCAAAGGATGGGGATGTGGTCATAACCAAGAGGCAGTGGGGGGCTTTCTACGGAACAGACCTGGAACTGCAACTCAGGAGAAGAGGGATAGACACCATAGTGCTTGGCGGGATTGCAACAACATACGGAGTAGAGAGCACTGCCAGGTTCGCATACGAATACGGCTTTAACCAGATTTTCCCCGAGGATGCCATGACAGACCTGTCTGAGGAAGCACACCATAACGCCATAAACTATGTGCTGAAAAGAATTGGCAGGGTCAGGATAACAGAGGATATCCTGAAGGAGCTCTAGCCTTACCAGAATCCAGATTATCTTTCTCAGATCTGATTGGCCAAATCACCCTTATTCATTGCCCCGTGGAAAGAAGGCTGCGTTTCACAACCCACGGCCTTCATGGGTCATTTCATTACAGGAATTCTTTCATCTTCGGTCCGCAAGCCTTTTTCTTTGCCAGTATGGAAAATGTGCCCTTATTCCTGGTGCAAAAAACATGAAGATTGCGAATACAGCCATCAACGGAATAATTGCCTGCCAGATGCTGAAACCAACACTATACAGCAATATGACCTGGACAGCTATCCAGACAATCTCAATGGCACCGAGGAAAAATGAGCCGAACAGGCTCCAGCTCCTTCCTGCCCAAAGACCGTATGCAAGCACCCCGGGAAATATCCCAAACACAATGAGAAGCCAGGCACCAACTGCGGTGAAATCGCTGATTAATGGAATCATCGGTATCATGAAGCCCATTCCCATTGTATCCCCGGAGGGGTCCGACAGAAGAACAATCCCCGAGATTATGCCCAGACTTGCGGTTATGGCTTCAACGGCAATCAGTGTAAGGATTGGAATGGATCTCTTGGCCATGCTTATTGATGCTGAATCAGACGCATGAACATGGCGCCTGAAAGGTTAGGGCAGAAGTTGTATGGCCATAACATTTGGTATCTTTCAATGCAACGCGAAGTATGCCCTTATTCTAGGCCGATAAGTGGTTGCATTCCCCATTTCCATGGGCCCTGATAATCTCTTAATACGTAGTAGGCATGGCAGAATCAGCATGGAATACAATCCTTCTTCCAACTACATGCTGGTTGCAAATCCCGGTTCGGGAAAGACGCACCAGCTTTCAGAGGCAATTTGCGATTATATTAAGCAGGGAGTGAGCCCTGAGGATATGCTCTGCATTACTTTTACCGAAAGGGCTGCGGACGAAATGGAAAAGAGGATATTCCAGAAGCTCATGGAATACAAAATTTCATCAGCTCTCCCCGAGGTTCACACATTCCACAGTTATGCATTCTCAGTCCTCAACAATGGAAACAGGGAACTGCGAGTGATAAGTGACAATCTTGCGAGATATGCCGTAATGAGGAGCATAGTGGACAACAAGGCCCTCAATTACCCGAAGGAGACCATACTCAATGATGAATACGGCTCAATCCCGACTGTCGGAAAATTTGTCAATGCGATCAGGTACATCAAGAGCTACGGCGTAACCCCGAACGATATAAACCCGATTTCTGTGATGAGACACCTTGAAGAGATACTCGGGTCAAATTATTCCAGAAACTGGGAGAAGTATGAAGAGCAGCTTAATGAGGCGGAACACCTCCTGAAATTCTTCCAGGAAGCATTCAGGGACTATGAGAAGGTCAAGTCCACCGATACGATAGATTACGAGGACATGCTGATAGAGTACCTCAAATTGTCACAGACCAGGAAATACCGCTATGTCTTCGTCGATGAGCTCCAGGACATCAATGACATGGAGGCCCGGATAATTGACAAGTCCGGGGAGAAATTCTTCCTGGTTGGCGATGTAAAACAGGCAATTTTCGGATTTCAGGGGGGAAACGTAAGAAATTTCAGGCGCTTCAGCTCCGAGAAAAGCCTGAACCCGCTTAATCTGGTCAGGAACTTCAGGTCCGGTAGCAATCTTGTTTCCTATGCGAAGGAGTTTTTCCTTAAGAACGTCCCGGACCCGCAGAGCTACCACGAACTTCCTGATTATGCATCCGCAACGGAGGAAAAGGGTGAGATAAGCAGAATAATAACGAGGAAGCCGGAAATATCAATCCTCGATTCCCTGAAGTACCTTAAGGACAAAGTCCCACAGTTTTCCGAGGAGAAGACTGCAATAATAGTCAGGAACAACGCGCAGGCGGACAGGATCACACACATGCTGGATATCAATGGTATCGACTATGAGAGCACATCATCCTCGAGGTTCTCCTTTTCAGCAAGAAGGGACATTGTCACTTTCCTGAGGGGGTTTATTGAAAGATCAACCGACTCGCTGAGAGAATGCATATTTTCACCTTTTTCCGGGTTCACACTCAAGGAGGCTTTTGAGATCTGCAGGATTATTCAGTACAAGAACTACAGCGAGGCCATCAGCATAATTGACCTCACTGAATTTGTCAAGAAGCTGGAGAGATATGGAAAAGACCACACCGGAATAGAGGACCTCTTCCAGGAGATCATCATCCCGAAGTCCGTGGCCATGGGCAAGAAATACTACAACACTGCAAAGGGGATGTACAAATCTACTACAGAATATTTTGATGAAATAAACGGGACTCTGGATTCGTACATGGACTTCCTGAGGCTTGCCAATGAAGGCCAGATCGAACTCACCGGCAAATCAAACCTTGTTGTAACCACTGTTCACAAGGCAAAAGGGCTGGAATTTGACAACGTGATATACTGGCCCGTCCAGACTAGTAACCGCAGGCTATCAACGCTTGATTCTGTTGTCAATGCAATCCTTGCGTCAAGGGGTATTACAAGTGATGAGAGTGAGTTGAGCCTTGAGAACCTCAGGGTCGATTTCGTGGCAGTCACCAGGGCAAAGCAAAGGCTCCTGCTGGTAGTGGATCCCAAGGCCGCCCAGAGGTTCGAGGTCGGGACGCCTGAAGTGAAAGACCTTGATCTTTCAGGACAGAAGATTGATGATCCCTTCAAGTCCAGGCACATACTGGCATACTCTCTCTTTGTTGAGGGAAGGTACGAAGAGGCTAAGGCAGCAATGGAGGGGAGGATGAACTGGTTGAGGGAAGCAATAGGGAATTATTTCTCCTCACCCGGAAATATCAGCCATTCGCTACTCAGCAAAGTCGACCGGCCCATGGAACTTCTCAAACAATACATTCTCAGAGTTCCCTTCAGGAGCGAATCCATGGATATGGGGACTAAGATTCACACACTCATTGAGGCTTTTATCAGGTCTGGAGGGAAAAAGGTGCCTGAGAATCCCACACCGGAAGAGAAAATGGCCTTTGACAACTTCCTCACTTTTCACAATTCTGTCATGAGCCAGCACAAGGTCGGAAGAGTTGAGGCGGAGGCTGCGATGAACAGCGATGCCGAGTCAGTATTCAGCCTGCCTGTTTCAGGCCTCAAGGTGAAAGGGTTCATAGACGCAATATACAGTTTCGAGGAAAATGGCGAGCAGCATTACATTATCGTGGATTTCAAGACCTCCAGAAGGATCGAGGAAGAATTGAGGTACAGGAAGAATAGCGACTCTGCCGATACGAACTATCGCAGGCAGCTTTCACTCTACAGGAAGATGCTTTCAGTTCAGAGAGGGGTGAAGGAGGAGAATATAGAAACTATTGTGCTTTATGTCTATCTCAGGCCCGCAGTCAACACAGGCAAGATCGACATGTATGTTGACACTCCAACCTACCACGCCCAGCACTTCGAGTTTGAAAGAAGAAAATTCCAGAGATTCCTTGAGTACAGGGAGGACAATGAGAAGTTCATAGAGGATGTAAGAAATGACAGCAACAATTTCGGGGACATCCTCGGTGACGTTATACTGGAGGAGCTCAATTCAACTCCGCAGAATGATCCGAAATTCTAGAGCTTTATTCTCCAGACAACAACCATGCTGACGAAATAATTGGCTGGAAGCGCGGCAACTGCTCCGGCGATGTTCCCAATGAGCGGATAAACTGAGAAGTAATAGAACAGAAACAGCTGCACAGCGATTGATATGATGTTGCCGAGGCCGTAAACAAGTTCAAATTTGAACAGCCTGAAAAGCAAGCCGCCGACACTGCCGCCATGGTCACCCTCGTTGCGTGATGTCCAGTGCTCGTTGATAAAGAACCCCCCGGCTATGCTCAGTATTGCGGCTACAGCGTTGATCTGGAGAAGGTAATTATCCCCCACAAGCACCAGACCCATGAAAATCAGGCCCTCTGCTATAAGAAAACCGGTTCCTCCGGCAACAGCAAATTTGAACCCCCTGACTATGTTTCTCCTGACGAATCCCCAGCTCAGCTGGTCGAGAAAATCTCCGGATTCAACTGTGGGTTGATCACTCTGCATGCCTTGGGGACGATCATATTCCCCACTATTAATTATTGTCGGTCATGCACTATCATGGATAATTTACCTGCCTGAAATGGATGCCAAGTTTTCTTGCCATTTCCCCGTCGGTGTCGTCCCTGTCTCCCACCAAGATGGAATGGGAAAGAAGGATATCATGTTCCTTGACCGCCCTCTCGACCATCCCTGTTTTGGGTTTTCTGCAGTTGCAGTTATCATCGGGGTGATGGGGGCAGTAATATATGTCATCGATTTCCACCCCCCTCTTGAAAAGTTCTTCAGTCATCCTGTCGTTAAATAGCTTCAGTTGCTCTTCGCTGAAATATCCTCTCGCTATACCCGACTGGTTTGTCACGACTATTATGAGATAACCGTTCTTCTTGTACTGTTTCATCAATCGCACAGTGTCGTCATAAAGCACAAGGTCGTCAGGGTCTATGCAGTAGGGGCAGTCCTTGTTGATTGTTCCATCCCTGTCAATGAAAAGGGCTCTGTGTAATATTCCCACGCCACATTATTGCCACTTTTCTATTTTACCCTTTCACTCCCCGTTATTTTTTTCGTTCTCCAGAGAGCAACTGCATCTGCCAAATCGCGAGGAGCGGGATCGCCAGCATTTCTCGCAGAGATATGCCGATTTCCTCATCCCCCTGTAGTAAAGGCTGCCGGCAGGCACGCCAAAAATACCTGCTACTATGGAGATTTCCTCAACCGTCCTCAAGAGATTGCCATTATTATCGGTTCTCTTGTCAGCATGGATGATGATACTGACTGATACGTTGCCGTTGTCGACAGTGAAGGTTCCATTGCTCTCATAGGCAGAAAACCCGGGGCCCGTTGTTACTGTGTAGTTGTATATTCCATCCGGAACGTCAAATGCAAATGTGCCATTGTCAAGTACATAGGTGTGGTTTCCAAATGTTATTCCCCAGCCCGAATAAGGGACTTTGCCCGACACCGTGAACGTTACAGCATAAAGGTTCTCTAGAAACGTGATGTACACGGTGGTATTCGCCGACAGGTCCAGGTGCATTTCTTTTGTCTCAGGATGATATCCAGCCGGACTCCCCACCTTTATACTGTTGCTTCCGGACGGCAGTGTCAGGGTCATATGTGTTGAGAGCGTCTGGAACAGCGTGTTGTTGGAAACTACCGACCACATGGTACCCTCTGGAAGCCCTTTGCTGACGATCCTGACAGTAAAGTGCCGTGGCGGGCTTCCGCCATTCCATTTAAACTGTGCAGGGATTCTCAGAACCGGCCCACTGTAGGGTAGAATCGAGCTGTTTGTTTCAAGCTCAATTGTCGCGTTGGTTATCTGAACATTTGCTTGAAAAAGAATATTCCTCGTAATCTTCTGCCCCGGCCCGACATCCATGTACGTTGAATACACTCCGAGAAACTCTGTTTTGGCGTAAAAATAGACCAACAGCGCTGTGTTGTTTGCATACTGAGTGCCCCTGTTTGACAACGTAGTGTTTAGCGATATGCTGCTGGCGTTCCCTTCCCAGGAGTAATTGTAAGCCAGTCCCAGATTAACGTTCGAGAAGAGTGTAAGGGACTGGTTGACAAGGGTGCTGTTCCTGTTATATGCATAGCTTATGCCCGAGAATTTAACAACCAGGGAGTACTCCCCCGGGCTCAGCGCAGGCCGTGGCTTCATCGTCCAGTTGAAGATTTCAGTGTTATTGCTGGTGAGATTTGTATTTATCTTCCTGATATCCAGGACTGGTGTCGAGTTGTATACACCGACGTTCAAGGTGACATTGTTTGCAGGTGCATACAGCGAGGTAACCTCCAGAGTAAAATTGACAGGGTCCCCGTAGACTGCTGCACCATGTGTTATGCCGGCGGAAAGCAGTGGGATAACAATGTGGGCATCAAAGGATGTAGCATTGTGTAGAAACACGAATGAGGAGTTTTCTGAGAAATAACTGTACTGTCCATCAGTGACATCGACATAGTTTCCGCAGTAATTTGCAGATGACTGAGTTTCTGCAACCCTCAAAAGGGGCAGCACGATTGAGCCCGATGATGATTGGTTGCCGTAAGCCAGCCCGAACCTGGACAGCGAGACAAGCATGTTTTCATTGTGCAGATTGGCGTAGGTATTGAGGGATGAATTTATGTTATCCGCCCTGACAGCATTGACTGTGCCGTTGAGGATGCCCTCGGGCGCAATGTCCACTATTTTCTGAAGGGAGTAGACATAGACCCCTGAACTGTAAATCTCAAACGGCGCTGAAACCCCCTGCTCACCCGGGTCTATTGCGTAGGAACCAACAAAGTAGAGGTTTGACCCGTTCCACAGGAAGAATGAATTCTTTTCGGGGTTAAGCATCCTGCCATAGACATACTTACCGCCATAGTTCAGCATGAACCCGCTTTTTACCGCATAATATTCGGTATTATGCAGGACCGGCCCATAGAACTGCTCACCGTAAAGTGCTACTGAATCGTTGGAGAGGAATGTTATGCTGATGTTGAATATTGTTGTGTTAGTATGATACGGAACAAGTGTGAAGAATGCACTGAAATTGCCGTTATTCACCAGCGAGCCCGCATCCGGCAGGGTACTGTTAATTTGTGAAGTCAATACAACCGTTGTTTCATTGAATGTGTAACCCGTGCTTTTGAGTGTGTATTCCATAGCCGTTTTCCCAGAAACGTTGAACAGAAGGTAAGAGGCATTTCCGTAAGTGTAGCCTCCGTACGTGAGCTTAATCCTGAATTCATTGACAAGAGTGCCGGGTGATTTTGTTACCATCCCATGCAGCGGAATGTCCCCGATATTGCTGTACCAGCTGTTTGGCCCGTAGGATTTCCCGGAAGTGTATTCACTGACAGGATGCCCTCTCCTCTCACCCGAAAACGTGCTGTTGTAAGTATATACTGTGCTGTTCCAGAATGATGTTCCAAGGTAGTTGCCCGGACCGAGTGAAGTCATGGTGGAATTAATGGCATAAAAGTCTGACCCCGTGACGTTCACACTGCCGTTAATCATTACAGATGAGCTGACCAATTCCACCTTCGCGCCAGTATTGTTCTGCCCCGCAACCGATAATTGGAGGGCATTGGGGTCTCCATTGGGCTGAGACATGGTTATTTCTGAGTTGTAGAGTGACAGTTTTCCTTGGACAAGCAGGGACGAATGGTTCCCCGAAAGAAATGAGAAAATGAGGACCGTGTTTATCAGCTCTAGGGAAGCGTTTTTCGCGATCCTGAGGTTTCCTGAAATCCTGTAGTAGGATCGTGAAAGATTGTTTCCTATCACGGTGCTGTTTGAAATATTCTGAAAACCGGTTGTGCTGAAGCTACTTATTCCATACGGCCCGAGATTGCCGGACCTACCGGAAGAAGGTAAATGACCAACCGGGGCTAATAACAATATAAAAATGTACACTAATATGAATTTATTAAGTAAATGCACAAAAAGGGATAAGCCCATATTATTATTATTTTTCTTTAAAAAATGGATTAAAGGCCCCGGGTCATACCTCAATAACGTACTGGTTGATCGAGTAGATAACGTCCCTGTAAAGCCTGCTTCTGGCCTTGAGGTAGTTGATTTCCTCCTTTGTCAGCATCATGTTGGCTTTCACATCCTCCATCCCGTATCTTGCAAAGTCCTTCAATACCAGAGATTCAAAAACATTCTCCATCAGGATCAGGTAATTGTTCCGATCGAACCTGTATGGTTTTACCCTGGAGATCCTGGATATCGCATAGAGAATTGAAAAGTAGATACGCATGGTCAATCTCTCCTGGCCCCTGCCTTCCGTGTACAGGACCATAAGGTCATCAACGTCATAGTTGCAGGCAATTATATGATCCATGAGCATCCGGATGCTGGAGTGGCCCCTGCCATATGTGCCTGGCAGAGTATCTTCGCTGGGAGGGGGTGAAACCAGTGGGATCCTGTTGAACATGGCAGGATAGGCAACAACACCATACATCATCGCGATCCTGCTGTACAGGTCTATGTCGTGTCCATGCGAAAGATCACGGTATCCCCCAACATCAGTTATCAGATCTCTGTGAATAACCGGGAGTTCCGAGAGAAACAGTTTCTTCTCCCTCTTCATCAGAAAAGAATGAATGAGGTCTGCGTAACGAATGTCATAAACTAGGTCTGCATTGAATGGAATGAAGAACCTGTTTGAACTGGACTCAAAGCCCATCCTCATAGCATGTCCGTTGCTGCTTGTGTTCTGCTTCAGGATGTAGAAATTGTCCAGATCAGAGAGTATGGACTTTAGTGAGTCGCGAATCTGCTTGTTTCCGGGGGGAGATACAAGTATAATTTCATACGGGAAGCCTGTTTCATTTGCTATTATATTAATGCTTCTTAGGGAGTCCAATAGGCTCTTACCGGGAATTCTTGCAGATGCACAGAAGGAGATCGAAATCTCACTGGTGTAGACTTCGTGCATCTTAAGCCTTCGTCCGGTAAGGTACTCCACAGCATCCATTATTACATGTACCTAGCGAAAATAGGATTAAACCTTATCGATGCATGATCATGGAAAACATGAATTCTTATTTTATAAGGAAGAAATAAACAGGAATCAGAATAATTCTGGAAGAACTACCCTGTCCACGAATTTCATCACGTTCCTCTCATGTTGGAGCATTCTTTTGACAGCCTCATCGGCGTCTCTCTTCTCAATGGCCTTGAAGATGTGTTCATGTTCCCTGATTTCATCCTCCCTCCTGTCCATGCTGGTGAAGAGGCTTGTCCGGACGGCTTTAAGCCGTAACCGTATGTCAGTGCAGTATTTTGCTATCGTCTTATTTCCGCAGGATGATGCGATCAGCCAGTGAAACTTCCCATTCATTTCTGTTAAAAGCAACGGGTCGGGGTTTTCCTGGTTTGTCAAATCGTTTATCACTTTAAGTGTGCTTCTCATATCCTCGATCTGCTGATCCGTGGCCCTCAGTGAGGAGAGCCTTGCAGCCTCAGCCTCGAGTATGATTCTAGTTTCATACAGGTCAATGACGTCTTCCTTTGACAGATACATAACGTTGTAGTACCTGCTTCTCCTGTAAACCAGGCCTTCCCCCTCGAGTTCCACGAGTGCCTCTCTTATGGGAGTTTTGCTCATGTTGAGTGTTGCAGATAGTTTGTCGATGCTTAGTGTTTGACCCACCCTGTACTTTCCGGTAACGATACCTTCAAATATGTGTCTGTACGCTGCTTCAGTGAGTGTACTCTTGTTTTCCATTGGTTGATTATTTCATACTCATTATTTAAAATATCACTTTTAGAAATATATACAATAAATAGCAATTTCGGTTGGACCTGATATAATGCATAATCAGAAAAAACCAAGGTTTATGTTATTTTTCAGCCATACCGAAAATCGAACTGTACATCAGCGGGTAAGAACGGATGAATGAGTTGGTCAAATAACTTATAATATCAATATGTGAAATTTAAGATAATCCTCAATATTCCTGCTTCTGAACCGTTCAACAAGCTATTAACCTTTTTGATTTTAGAAATATTTAGTAAGTCACGTTAAAATAAGTTTTAATACCATTTAAAATTATAAATATGATCATCATGGAAAATGTTGTATTTCTTGTGCATAACTCCCGTGATCATGTCGGGGTGGCTACTGTCGATCTTGAGAAGGGCACAACTGCCCAGGGTAAGTACCTGGATGTTGGAGCAACCCTGACTGTTGAGGTGAGTGAAGGAATTCCGCTTGGGCACAAATTGTCCATAACAAGAATTTCCGGCGACCAGCCTGTAATTGAGTATGGCCAGGAGATTGGAAGGGCGATTCATGAAATACAGCCGGGAAACCATGTCCACACGCATAACATTAAGTCCATGAGGTGGTAATCTGAACCATTCATTTTTAGGGTATGAGAGGGAGAATGGAAGAGTCGGTGTCAGGAATCACGTGCTGATTATACCTGTTGATGACATATCAAACGCTGCTGCACAGAATGTGGAAAAGCACATATCCGGAACAAGGGCAATCCCACACCCTTACGGGAGGTTGCAGTTCGGCAGGGACCTTGAACTCCTTTTCAAAACACTGGGTGGAATGGGAAGAAACCCGAATGTTGCCTCTGCTATTGTAATAGGCATTGAAGACAATTGGACACAGAGGATAGCTGACAGTATTTCGCAAACCGGCAAGCACGTGGAAGCTATCGGAATAGAGGGGAAAGGAGACCTGAAGGTTGTTGAGAAAGCTTCCAGGTGGGCAAAGGAAATGGTTCAGGATGCATCTGATATTGTAAAGAAAGAGCAGGATGTCGCAGACCTTGTAATCAGCACGAAGTGCGGTGAGAGTGATACAACCTCCGGGCTTGCGTCCAACCCCACGGTTGGAAGGACGTTTGAAATACTGAAGGATCAGGGTGCTACCCTTATTTTCGGGGAAACCTCCGAGATCACCGGTGCCGAGAATATTCTTGCGGAGAGGATAGCAGACCCGTCAATCAGAGATAAGTTCATGGATATTTTCAACAGGTACCAGGAAGAAATTAGAAGGGAAGGTGCTGATCTTTTAGGTTCACAGCCCACACAGGGAAACATTAAGGGTGGACTGACCACAATAGAAGAAAAGGCGCTTGGGAACATACAGAAAGCAGGAAATCTTCCTATAGTTGATGTTCTTGATTACGCGGATGAGCCAACCAGGAAAGGGCTGAATTTCATGAATTCATCCTCTGCCGCTGCTGAATGCGTAACCCTTTTTTCAGCAGCTGGGGCTGTTGTTCACCTGTTTACCACTGGACAGGGCAATATAGTGGGAAACCCGATTGAGCCAGTCGTCAAGATAACTGCTAACCCGAAAACTGCCCTGACAATGTCTGAACACATAGACCTTGACATATCCGGGCTCCTGCGTTTCGAGTTCAACCTGGACGAGGCTGCAGTAAAACTTCACGAGCTCACCCTCAGGACCGCATCAGGCAGATTAACCGCTAATGAAGTCCTTGGTCACTACGAGTTCTCCCCGACTAAACTGTACATTTCGGCATAGCAGCCCCCTGCCTGCGGCGGAATATTGATAACTGGATTGGCATATTCTATATGCCAGACGGCTTGTGGTGCTTAAGTTGACCAGCTCCGTGACAGAAGAAAAAAGATACGATATTGCAATAATAGGCGGGGGCGTCCTCGGAGCATCTCTTTACCACTGGATCACATCTCTACGTGAAGAGAGTGTTATCCTGATTGAGAAAGAGAGCGATGTTGCAGTTCACACATCTTCCAGGAACACCGGGGTCATTCACCGCCCTTTCTATCTTGATCCGTCCAGGAAGCGTGTACAGGCCAGATCAGCTGGGATTTCATACTCACTGTGGAAGGAGCTTGCACACGCATCCGGGTCTCCATGGCTGGAATGCGGCACCATAGAAGTTGCGAAGTCAGAGGAGGATATGAAGGCACTTGAAAGATACTCCGAATGGTCATTGCAGAACGGGCTTTCCAGTGATGATTTTTCCATACTTACAGGCGAACAGGTTTCTGGAATAGAGCCGGAAGTGAAGTGTGATGGAGCATTCTATTCAAAGACGGATGTTTCAACCGAATTTGGTGCCCTGACAAAAGCGCTCTTCATGAGGTCGGGAAACAGCAAATCATTAATTACCAGCAACGCAGAGGTTTTGGCAATAGAAGAGAATAGCGACGGCTGCTTGATCAAATGCATCATCAATGGCAGGACGACCGGAATATCCGCCGGTTTAGTCATGAATGCCGCTGGCGGGTCTGCCCTCAAAATTGCACATGGAATGGGTTATGCAGCCAACTACTCTGTTCTTTTCTTCAGGGGGGAATACTGGAGGGTAGTGCCGGAATACGGCGGGCTAATCAGCAGGAATATATATTCCGTTCCACGCCATACGAAATACCCGTTTCTTGATCCCCATTTCATTAGCAGGGCGAATGGCTTGAAGGAGATCGGGCCAAACGCAGTTCTGGTTGGAGGGCCGGAAGTGTATGAAGGAATCTCTCCTGCAGACGGCAACATATTGTCCTCACTCATGGAAAGGCCCATCAGGCCAAAGCTGAACCTGGTTTTCAACAGAGAATTTGTATCGCTGGTATCATCGGAGTGGAAAAGTTCATTCTATAAGTCAGAAATGGCGAGAAGGGTCAGAGAGTTCATTCCCGGAATCGAGACAGGATTTCTTTCCAGCAGGGGTTTTTCAGGTGTAAGGGGGTCGCTTATCGACAAGTCCGGATTTGTGCCTGAGGCCATAGTTGAATTCGGCAAAAGGTCTGTGCATATCCTCAATTACAACTCTCCGGGGGCAACTGGTGCCCCAGCCTACGCAGTCCATATTGTACGGATGATGATGGAAAAGGGGTACCTGGGAGACCTCAATTTTGGGAAAAGCAAAATCTCCGGAAGCTGGGATTTTGATAAAATCTCAGACCTGATGGTTTCTGGCGCGTCTGCGGCATAAATCGTCCGGTTTAAGTACCTGTTTCTGATTGGATTCCATGAACCCGCTGCTAACAAAGATAATTGTCATAGTGGCTGCAGTCGCGATTGTTGTGCCAGCAACATACCTGCTTGCTTCCCAATACACTTCCTCTCAGTCTGAAGCGAATCCCTTCAGTTATGTTCCACTTCACTCGGAGGTAGTGGCAGAAGCCCACTTGAATTCCACAGCCATATACCTATTCGTTTCAAACGGTTCTGCAGGTGCGGTCCTTCCATTCACCATAAATGAGATCGAACTGTTTGCAAATGCAACTTATGCAAATTCCAGCAGCCCTTTGCAGATCACCCCTTACACCTCTTACATGTCTCAAACTGTTTACAGCGTATCCAACTTCAGCATTTCATCACTCGGTTCTTCAGGCTTCACGCTTAATAATTCAATCCTGGCAATTGTGTCACAATCGCTTCCCGGAAACAACAGCACACTGTTCGCTGCCAATGCCGGAACAGCAGGCATGGTCATCGGGAATCTTGGCGCGGTCAAAGATTCCATAAGTTCTGCAGGTTCAGGAAACACCTTTTCATCTGTGGCCACTTCATATCTTGATGGAACAAGCAACTACAGCTTTTATGTAAAACCGAAGAACCTCTCTTCTGTTAATTACATAACCGGAAACATTTCTGATGGCCACAGCAACGTTTATGTCAGTCTGTCGGGGAATACGTCGCTTGGTTCCTTTCACTTTGTTAAAAACGGAACCTACAATGTTACTGTGAGCTCAAAGCCGGGAAGCCTGATGGTCACCGTTACGGGGAACTATACCTTGAGCGAACTTGTGGGCTACGTGACACAATACCTTGGCAAGGTTGGTGCCTGATGGCAGGCAGGGGTCGTTTTCTTACAGTCTTTACACACTATTTCACAAACTATTACAGATCTAGAAGTTTTTATGTCATGCTGATACTTATTCTGCTTATTTCGTCACTTATGACCTACCTGTCCTTCAGGTATTCCAACAATCTCCCGTCATTCCTGGGTGGTACGCAGTTTCAGAACCTTCCTGTGAGTGAGAAGGAGAATGTTTTCGCGTTTCTCTGGGCATTTATCCTTCTGGACGTCCCTGTTTTTGCCTCTGTATTCTTTGGGTCCCCTGCGGTATCAAGCGAGATCGAGAACAAGACCTCATACCACATTTTTTCCCTGCCGATAGGCAGATTTACACTCCTTGGTGGAAAGTACCTCGCTGCCTTCGCTGTGACTCTTGTAGTTACCTCAATCTACATAGCTTTTGAGGCAGCTGTCCTCGGAATAGAGTTCCATGCTTTCCCGTTCCCGCGTTTTTACATCTCCTACGGGCTGCTTATACTCTTCATTCTTTCGCTTACTTCCCTGACCTTCCTTATCAGCAGTATCTTCAGCAAGAACCTGTACGCTTACATCACCGTATTTATCATCTATTTCCTCGTCTTCAACGTTGTGGAAATTCTCTTGCAGCTTCTTTACAGCTACAACGCGTTCTTCCTCCTCAGCAATGCGTCCAGCATTGTTCAGCGTGTCTTCATAAACGTATCCACCAGCAATTTCTCCTCAGCCGGATCCATAACTCCCGCGGGAATCCATGAGGTGCTCACATCATCATTTGTGATGCTGCTTTACACGGTGATTGGGTTTGTTGCTGCACTCTTTGTATTTGAAAGAAGGGAGGTCCACTGATGGTGTCAATCAGCATCTCCTCGGTGTCAAAGCGTTTCGGGTCCCTTAAGGCACTGGACGATGTTTCTTTGGATATTGATGAGCCAATGGTCATGGGGATACTTGGCCCCAACGGGGCGGGAAAGACGACCCTGCTGAAACTAATCACCGGCATTATGAGGCCGAGTTCCGGGAAGATCCTCATAAATGGAAGGAGTGTGGCCAACGATCCTAAAAATGTGCTGAAAGATGTGGGGTCACTCATTGAACAGCCGGAATTCTATCCGTATCTTACCGGGTATGAGTCGCTCAGGTTCGTATGCAGAATCAGGGGGATGGACTCCAGCGACTGTGAGGACGAGATAAGGAGGGTCGCGGAAATGACTTCAATAAAAGGATATCTTCACAGAAGGACGGGCAACTACTCGAGGGGCATGAAACAGAGGCTCGGTATAGCTGCCGCAATGGCATGCGACCCGGAAATACTGGTTCTGGACGAGCCAACAACTAGCCTCGATCCAAAGGGGATGAAGGAGATCAGGGACATAATCAGCAAAATATCGCGGGAAGAGAGGCACATAGTTATCCTCAGCACCCACCTCCTGAATGAGGCAAGGGATGTGTGTGATAGAGTCACCATCATAAACGGCGGTAAACTGGCTTACGATTCCAGGGCAGTAAGAAGAAGCGACATCATCACTGTCCGGGTATCCAAAGTGCCGGAGAATATGGTAATTAACAGTCCTTTTGTTCAGGAATACAGGACTGAAGGGGGCAGGCTGATAATAAGAAAATCAACCGGCACAGAGAATCACTCCGTTGTCAAGTACCTTGTTGAAAGCGGCTGGAACGTCGATGAAGTGACGAGTTACGACGATCTTGAGGACAAATACATAGGGATAGTCGGCAAAGGGGGAGAATAATCAGTTCTCATGCTTCTTTTTAGATCCCATAGGCGACCACACAAAGAGTTCGCTCCCCAGATAGTTGGCAAGAAAACCAAGGGCGATTCCTATGAGGTCCGCGAATATATAATGCACTGACAGGAGAACCAGGGCGTTCAATGCCGCATAGTTGATAACCGCTCCAAGAAGTGTTACAAGGTTGTACTTAAGAAGCCTGGATATAAGGCCGCCATCCTTCTTGTTCCTGAAAGTCCAGGCGTTATTTACCGCGAAATTTGAGAGTATGGAAGACTCAATGGAAACCGCACCCGCTATTGGGATGCTTATCCCAAGGGTGTGAAGCAGCCCGAGTATTCCCACGTTTATGATTACTCCAGTGACGCCGACTATTACGAATTTCAGTGGCCTGTATTCTGCAAGTTTGAGGATCAGGTGGATGTAGTTCAGATCCTCCCAGATCGAGAGTTTGCTGCTTCCCATGAATCTGGGCCTGAAGGTGTATGGGATTTCCTCCATTTTGTTTGCGTGACCCTTCATGAGGACTTCCAGCAGAATTTTATAACCTGTCGGGCTGATATTTGCCCCGTTTACCACATCTTTTCTGAAAACGAAATACCCCGATAGCGGGTCCTTCACAATCTTTGTCTCGCGCAGCATCACATGTGCCATAAGAGTCGCGCTCTTGGAGATAAGCTTTCTTGTCAGGCTCAGTTTGCCCGGGTTTCCACCGCTTGTATACCTTGATGCTATCACCAGGTCGTTTCCATTTCTGATCCTGGTAAGCATCTCTTCCAGAAGGTCAGGAGGATGCTGCATGTCACCGTCCATCACGGCTATATTGTCAGATTCTGCTACCTGCATTCCCTCGAGAATAGCTGATGCAAGGCCCTTCTTGCTCGGCCTGACGACCAGCTTGAGATTGCTGTACTTATCTTTCAGGTCTTCTACGACCTGTGAAGTGCCATCCGGGCTGCTGTCATCTATTACAATGATTTCCAGATCGATCGGCAGCCTCTCGAGCTCATCAATGAGCTTGCCTATGTTTTCTGCTTCATTGTATGTTGGAATTTCTACCGAAAGATCTACCAGCTGACCACCTCTTGTGGCCTTACCAGTTGCACAGCCTGCAGATCGGGGCTGGAAGAATAAATATTTGCTGTGTATGGCTGTAACACGAACCCGCCTTCCGATTGAAATGGCCTGATGGCTTTTCCGTTATCCGAAAGAGAGATGTTTGAGAGGGAGAAATTCAGGCCCGATTCCGTGGTGGATACCACGGCGTAGCTTAGGACTGCATGGCTGAAACCCCATCCGAGAGTCGAAAGATACTCCCTTATGGTGCTGAAATTGAGGACAGTATTGGAAGTCACTACGCTTGCGTTTATGCGGTTGAACGAAGAATATTTTTTATTGATGGCCGAGGCATTGTACCCGTACCAGAATTTCTCCTGCCCGGCGTTGAAGGTGAGAAGAATTCCTGAAAACCTGAGGATTGTGCCCGTTCTGCCGATATAGCTTCCATTTGTCCCCGAAGCCGAATACGAGAGTGTGTAGTTATTATCCGCAAGGTAGGTGAAATTCACCGGAGTCGAAATCGAAATTGAATTCCACCCCTGTCCTGTCCCATTGGAATCGCGGAGCCCGAGACTTAGGTGTGATGATGAATAAACAATGTTTCCATCATTTCCTGACTTGGTCAGGTTCCAGCCCGGAAATGGCGCTTTTTCATCGGTGGTGGGGTACAACAGAAACGGGTCCTGCAGTGGGTTGGCAGGCGATACTGGAGAGACGGCCTTGTAATAGGCGGTTATGTTTCCATAGTAAGCTTCGAGGATGAAGCTCGTGTTGGCAGGGAGCATATCAGAGTAGAAATCCGGGTAAATTGTAAGTGAGTTGTTTCCCTGCCTGACATATGGGTTCTTTGCACTCCACAGCAGGGCGTTTATGTTCGAATTTAGGGGCCCATTCGGCATTATCCGGAAGAATACCGGAATATTTGATTTGGAGTTATCCATCGGGCTGTAAGTAAGATTCACTGTCATTGCGGTGATCTTGGAATTCACCATTATCTGGTCCTGAAACTGTGTGATTCCATTGATTTTCAGCTGGCTCCTGTATGCGGAGTTTTCGTGGTTTACGTAACCTGTTGAAACACCTCCGGCGAGTATGATGACCAGCATGATGAACACTGTGAAATTAGTTTTCTTGAGTAAACCTGAGGTTCCTGAGAGGAATGGCCTGCGCCTCTTCGATGTTTCAGGTTTTGCATTTTCTGAGTCCCCACTCTCCCGGTCTTTTATGAAGTCGGGAAGCACCAGCATAGTGAGTAGTGGCCAGTAAATGAGGTAATTCTCCAAGCTTCTGAAGTTGAAGAGGAATATGACAATCGGAAATGCAAAAAATGCATATTTTACGGATCTGTAATATCTGATGTAAAATACGAAAAGGAAGGCCAGGGAAGTTACGAGAAGGTCTGAGAAGATGACGGATGAAACAGGGGCATAACCTGCAAAGGAGAGAATGCCGAAACCGAAGCCCACTCCGATGATCGGCTGCCCCACGGACAGAAGCATGCTTGAAAACCAGGCACCCGGATTCATCAGTATAAACGGGGCATTAAGAGCCAGGAATACTGTGGCCGCAGCCACTACGGGCGTTACAAACGACCTTTTGTCCCTTCCGCTCTCAATGTAAATCATGTAGAGAAGAAAGGGGGCGATGACGACCGGTATCTGCTTCTGGGCGATCGAGAGCCCAAAAAATACCCCGGCCATCCAGGGCTTTTTCCTGAAAATGTAGGAGAGTGCCAGGAAGAAAACCCAGATCACATCAGTCTCACCGGTGACTGCCCCTATGACAAGCTCAGCCTCAACGAAGACCAGGACCGCTATGAATGGTATGGTGGCAGTGAATTTCCTTTTCCTGTAATAATACACGAGTATCAGAAATGTGCCCACGTTGAACAGAAGCGGTATCCAGTAGTCCGGAATTCCCAGGGCGACTGATGGGATGAATGCATACACAGACAACGCCGGGTAGATAAGGTAGTAAACATAACCTCCTGCACGAAGGGGTGTCGCGTAATATAATGGGAAATGAAAGAAATTGAACACGTTGATCATGTTAGCCGACACGTATGGATCGATATGGTGGAGAAACAGATAGGCTGCGTACGAGTCTATCGTGATTTCATCGTGTATCGCAGCCGGGTAGAACATTTTGGATATCAGTATAAACAGCCATAATGAGAGTGCAAATGATACAAAGGGAAGTTTCTCAACAAGAGGTATCGGCTTTGTAAGCGCCACTGCATATATCAGGTATACAGCGCTGAGTAATATCAGAATCCATATTGACACTATTGCAGGGAGGTCCGTATAACCGAGGAAACCCCAGGCAACGATTGCTGCAAGGAGAAAGAAAGCTGCATAGAATATGAAAAGGGTGCTCCGGTCGTTCAGGAATTGGAAAATGCTGGACCCGATGACAGATTTGCTTCTTTCTGCTGACATATCCTATTCCACCACCGCTTCTCTTAATATGAAACCAGATCGTCCTTCCCATTAAAAGCGTTGCCATAGATACATCTACCATAGCGGAACAGATTTAGCCCGCTTGAGAAATGATTACTTGACGTAATAGATTGTTGTGCTGTTGTCGGTATAGATCTCCTTGTAAAACCCTGGAACTGAAACATTGACAATACTTGTTACATAGGACACATTATACTTGGTAATCAAATGTTCGGTCAGAGTCAGATTCTGGCTTGGCTGGTACACCAGCGCGTAGGCTGCCACGCTTTCATTCCATTCCGTGGGTTGTGTAAGATACTTCAGATTCTGGTACACAAGCGTCGGATTGCCGTCATAACCCATTATGTAGTATCCAAACTCGCCAAAGGAGGCGAATGTTGAATTCTTTGGCACATTAGAATGTATCCAGTTCAGTGTGGAGTAATCAATCACCTGGCTTGGGCTGCTGTCGACGTATGAATTGTAGAATGTGTGCGAATTCATATTGGCTGATACGCCCAGCGCCGATACCAGAATCAGGGGCAACATTACTGCGATGACCCTTTTCTGATTTCCGGAAGGCTTTATGGAATATGAGCCGCGTTCGGCCTTTGACTCCCTGGTGTACATTTCCTTGAGCCTTATAATTCCGTAGCTTGCGAGAATAAGTGAGGGAAGGAAGGTGTAATATCCCATCCTGGCCACAATAGTGGGGTCATGAAAATCAACTATGCTTATCAGAATAGGAGACAATGCGAATAACAGGATTACCCCGGATTTCTCGAAATCCCTCCTGACAGCAACGTATAAACTCCAGGCAACCAGCGGGATAAGGAATATGGCAAAGCCAAGAGGGGAAAGATAGCCATTCACGCCCTGGAAAATCAATTGGAGTGTCCCCACGTTTTGGGGAAATATTGCAGGGAGATTTGCATCAATGTAAGGGGCTCCGGCATCGATGATCCACCAGTATCTCGGGATATACCAGAGAAGTATGGCTGGAAGCCCTATCAGCAATGACAATGGGATATTTTTTACTATCGAGTTTAGGTGAGCAACATTCGGTCTTAGCCCTGGAACCTTAACTTTTTTCAGGAGTATAGAAGCAACAAGGACAAAAGTTAGGACAAAAACTGTCACAAATATGGTCAGATCGTGCGTGAATGTCAGTATAACAAGAGTGATGCCCAGGGCAACAGCGTTCTTTCTTGACCTGGTCTCCTGCCTGGAAATCATGACAGTGAAGTAAATGACCCAAGCAAAAATCAGGGTTGCAAAGAGCTGAGGAACTCCGCCCCATGTCAGGGCGTATAGATCAGGAAGGTAAACTGTGAACATTAAGGCTGCAGCCTTTGCCACCCCATTGCCAAATATTGTTCTGGCGGTCTTGTAAAGTGGAATTATGACAAAAGAGTCGGCGACTATCCCGCTTATCTCTATTACATAGAACGGCGTGAGGGGGTTGTTGCCCAATGCGTTCGAGACAATGCTCCAGAAATACGGGAGGATTGGCGGGTAAACCCAGAAACTCCCGGGAAAATGAAGGGTGTTCAGGCCGGGAACGAGGAAGCCATTCTGGATTATTTCCCTCGTGTAGGCAACATAACCTGGTGTATCACCACCAAGAAGAAATGTAGGGCTACTAGATATGACAATAGTCCTGACCGCGAGGGCGATTAAAATTGCCACCAAAATGAAGCCGCCCCCTGTGCCGTAAATCCTTTGCATGAATGCCTGTATTCTTGGCGTGAATGGCGATCCTAATCTACTATTATTAAGTTATTGTATTTGTTAGAAATAACTTGAAATAAGCGCACCCCCAAAATTGATTTGATAGGGGGTTTCAGAAAGTTCCAGCCTCAATCTTGACCTTGTTGATCATCTCGAAGTCAATATCAACACCGATCCCGGTTCCGCTGTTCGGCCTTATGGTTCCATTTTCCATTGAGAACGGGTTCCTGACTAAATCCCTTTCGAAATACTTGTCGTTGGGAGACGTGTCCCCCGGGTAATCTACAGCTTCAAGGCTTGCCAGGGCAACGTTATATGACCTACCGATACCAGTTTCAAGCATTCCTCCGACCCAGACATGAGCCTTCCGTTCTCTTGCCAGTTCTGCTATTTTCAAAGATTCAGTGAAACCGCCCACCCTTCCAGGCTTGATGTTTATCACTTCGCAAGCCTCCACCTCCAAAGCCTGTTCCGCACGTTCTGCAGATGTTATGGACTCATCCAGGCATATGGGCGTGGAGATTTCTTTTCTCAACCTGGCATGATCAAGAATGTCATCATGTTCAAGCGGCTGCTCAATGTAAACGAGGTTGAATCTGTCCAGTTTTTTCAGAATCTCAAGGTCCCTGAGGCGGTAATCTGTGTTTGCATCGACACTAAGTGCTATATCAGGGTAAACTTCCCGTATGGGTGTCAGAATGTCCATTTCCTTCCCTTTTGAGATCTTGACTTTTATTCTTTTGTAGCCTCTGTCCAATGCCGCCTGTATTTTTTTCAGTGTCGCTTCCTTCCTGTCGATTCCCAAGGAGATGCCAACGTCAGCATAACCCTTTGATTTCCCAATGTATTCGTGAAGTGGTTTGCCACTTTTCCTGGAATGGTAATCCCAGAGCAGCATTTCGAGCGCTGCCTTTGCCATGTTGTGGCCCTTAACCTTGCTGGAGCGCGCGATAAACTCGGCGGGTTGTGGGGCATCGAGGACCAATTCTGCCAGGTATGACTTTATGATGTGGAAAGCTGTTGTGTTGTCCTCGTAGCTGTAGAAGGGGCCAATTGAGGTAACCGATTCTGAGAACGCTGAAATGCCGTCTTTCTTTAACTCGAATATGTACGCCTCTTTTTCTGTTTCAGTGCCGAAGCTTGTGGTAAATGGGTCGACCAGGGGCATTTTCACCTTGTAATAATTCAAACTGCCTGTCATTAGATGTGTTATCTGTAGCTTTGCATAAATATTCCTTCAGAACAGATTATAACCTCAGTTTCCATTAGACTTCCCATGTGCAGGATGGCCCTACTGAAGGGAGAATTCTCCGAAGATTTTGCAGGAATATTCAAGAGTTTGCAGAAAGCCTCCCTGAAAGACCCTCTGCCGGATCCTGAAAGTGATTACAGATTCCTGACCCATGGGGATGGGTGGGGGTATGTTAACATAGGTAAAGCTGGCATTTCCCATGTAAGAAACACTTCGCCGATATACGTGTCTGAAGTTCCCGCAGTCCAGCAGGGAACCATGATGCTCCATTCGAGGAAAACTTCAGACGACCAGCCAGGCGGAATGTTAAGTAATCATCCTTTTTCAGTTTCTGTCAGAGGGTACCAGCTTTTCCTTTCCCATAACGGATGGTTTGACAAGTACTCGATGAACACAGGCGAATCCAGAGAAGATCTTGAGGCGACGACAGACAGCGAGGTTTTCCTGCAATACCTTGCGGGGAAGACATCAGATGTTGGTAGTGAGCTTGAACATGTGTTTGCCAATCTTGACACGGACGGAGTTGAGTATGCACTGTCCAACATCTTCCTGATTATCATGAAGAGATCCGGGGAGAGGGAAGGGGCAAGATCATACTATTTTACTGACAAAGGCTCAAGAGGAGGCAACTACGAGGAGTTTGACAAGCTGTACAGAATTGAATGCAAGAGCTGGAAGGGCGTGGTGTCATCAAGCCTGCTCAATTTTGACGAATTCCCGGAATTTGATGCCAGGGAAGAGATAAAACGGGGAACCTTGTTTGAGCTTTAATTTTATTTCACAGTTCAAAGATTTTTATTGTGTGATCATATTATATTTCATAAGCTGGTGATTCGATATTGATCAGTTATATCATTCTCAAAGGCACAACTGCAACTGCTGCGGACCCGTCCGTTCTCGACGACATGGAGTCTGCCCTTGGCAAGGACAGGATTCTGTGGATAGACATTACAATGGAAACCGGGAACGAGCTTGAATATTTCGAGAAGTTTTTCAAGCTTGACCCGTATGCTATAGAGGACGTAACTACTGGAAACCAGAGGCCAAAGATAGAGGACTATGAAGAATATACATTCTCTGTCATCAAAACACCTGAGAAAATCGATGAAAATGGGGCTTCACTGAAAATGGAGGAGCTGTTCGTGTTCCACTCCAAGAAGTGGCTCATCTCAATACATAAAAAGAAGATAAATATTGTAGATATAGTGGACAAGAGAGTGAGGGTCCGTGGCTTGAGCCCGTTTTCCAAGACTCCATCTACCGATCTGATCTATTATCTCCTGCTTGACAACTCCGTTGATTCGTTCTACCCGATACTCTATTCATGGGATGATGAGCTCGATCGCCTTGATGAAGGTGCAGTTTCCACGATTGCCAGAAGAAAGAACAGGATAGTTACCGTCAGGGAGATCAGTTCAAAATTTTCGGACATAAGGGCTGAACTATCTGAATTGAGAAATACGATCACGCCGACAAGAGATATCCTGAGTAACATAATGAAAGGGGGAGTACCTTTTGTGCAGACAGGTAACCTGAAGAATTTCAGGGATATCTATGACCACACTTTTCAGCTGATCGAGATGGTGGACTCCTACATCAGCAGGTCGAGCGACATACGTAGCCTGTATCTCAACCTTATGTCAGCAGTAACAAATGAGGTCCTGAGGCTCTTGACACTCGTTGCAACCATATTCCTGCCCCTTTCCTTGCTGGCAAGTGTTTTCGGGACAAATTTCACTTCTGGCATAAATATTCCGTTAACCCACCTGAGCTTTGGCTTCTATATTTTCGTTGCAATACTTGGAGGATTGGGTTTAACCCTGATTCTCCTGTTCAGGAGATATGGCTGGATATAACTGCCATCATGAACCTTTCAGATGCCACTGCCAGTACCTTTCGCTTGAATTCGAAGCAAGGTTTATTAAGCATAAAAAAATAATCTTTCACAAAGGATAAAATTGGGGAATAACAATCTATTACAGAATAGGAGTTTCCTTTTTTCCATGACCAGAAGTGGCCGGAAGGGATGCAGCACATGAGCGCTGTATCGGATGGTAAACGATTTTTGCGAATTAGTGTAGCGGATAGCATATTCTCCGCAAGAAATGAATTTGTTGAACTGATGTAAAATGAATGTTAGACGTGTTGTTCTTGATGTTGATAAGAGTCTTAACAGACCTACCCTGATCGAATTAGCAGAAGCCATAGAGGCTGTCCCTGGCGTTGAAGCCCTGAATATCAGTGTTACCGAGATGGACATGGAGACCATGGGGACAAACATCACGGTAGAGGGGACGAACATAGAATTTGACAAACTTATTGAGACCATTGAAAGAACTGGAGCTGCGATTCATTCTGTTGATGAGATTGCAGTAGGGAGAAGACTAACAGAGAGTGTTAGACACATAGAATGAGGTATAAGCTAATATTTCCAATAACAATAGGATTGTCCGACGGCATCATCACGGCTTTAATGCTGGTTGCCGGGGACATACTGAGGGGGGACCACATCTACCTGGGGCTTGCTTTCAGGGTAGCATACGGGTCATCCTTTGTGGGGACATTCAGTTATTTTATAGCCCAGTATTCTGAGCTGAGAGGAGAGCTATCGAGGACCTCAAGGCAGCTTAACCTGAGGTCGCCCACATACCTCATCAAGAGCAAGCTGGGAAGGGATATCATATTTGAATCAGTTGCAGGAGCAGCTTCTGCAGGGTTCTTTGGTTTTGTGGGTGCTCTGATACCGCTCGTTACCAGTGTGATGCTTCCATCCGATCCGATCGTTGCAATAGCTTCTGCGGAAGCATCACTTGCAGTGCTCGGCTTCGGCATAGGAAAATCTGTTAAAGGGAACTATTTCTTCTGGATAATAATGATGTTTATTATCGGGATTGTTGTGGCTTGGGCTGGCGATTTTCTGTACCTTGTCAGATAGAATAGCCAGCAGTTGTCCGGTTAATCTAAGAAAAATCGACAATAGACGAGAAAAATCGTGCCATTACATAACTGATCGGTGCAAATTATTAAGAATAAAATGCGGATTTTAGAGGCATATGCTAGATTTCGAGCGAAAATACGCGCCTGACCTAAGCAACCAGATGACCAAGGAAAATCTCGAGCGGATAGACAGCAACGACATGATGAAACTTGCTGAATCCCTGAATGGAGAGTTTGCCGATAGATTGAAATCAGCTATTATTGAAGCAGCGGAAATTACTAATCCTTCATCCATCCGCATAATGAATGGAAGCGAAGTGGAACAAAGAGACCTCATCAATATGCTCAAAGATGATGGGACTCTTCTTGAGCTCAACCAACAGGAGTATCCAAATTCATACCTTCACAGGAGCAATCCACAGGATGTTGCAAGATCGGAAGGCGACACATACATCTGCACTTCCGGGAGCAAGGAGGATGTCGGGCCCACAAACAACTGGATGCACAGTGATGAGGCCAAGCAGAAACTGTACTCCCTCCTCAAGGATTCAATGAGATCAAGGACAATGTATGTCATACCATACTGGCTTGGACCCATTGGCTCAAGCTATGCGCAGGGGGGCATAGAAATAACGGACAGCCCATATGTAGTAGCAAACCTTATGATCATTACACGTGGAGGAGAGAGCGCGATAAGGGAAATGTCCAGATCGGGAGACTTTGTTCTTGGAATACATTCCATGAAGAACCTTGACTCCAGGAACAGGTACATATGCCATTTCCCTGACGAAAACCAGGGCCAGGGGCTGATAATCAGCATTAATTCCAACTACGGCGGAAACGCGCTTCTGAGCAAGAAATGCCACGCCCTGAGAATATCAACAGTGCGTGGAAGGAAGGAAAAGTGGCTTTCCGAGCATATGATGCTCATCGGCGTCAAGGATCCCGCCGGCAAGGTAACTTACATATCAGGAGCGTTTCCAAGCGCCAGTGGCAAGACCAACCTGTCTATGCTGGAGCCTCCGGAATCATTCAGGAAAGAGGGCTGGAGCACCGAGTTGGTGAGCGATGATATCATCTGGATGAATCCGAAGGGAAACAAGTTCAATGCGATAAACCCTGAGAATGGATTTTTTGGAGTTGTCCCGGGAACAAACGAAAAAACCAACCCTAATGCGATGACCGCAATTCATTCCAACACAATCTTCACGAATGTTGCAATGGACGACAAAGGGCTTCCATACTGGGAAGGGATGAATGGGTCCCCGGAAGTTCTCTATGACTGGAAAGGAAACAGGTTCAATGGGGAAGGGAAAGCAGCACATCCAAATTCAAGGTTCACCACGCCAATAGAGCAATACCCGAAACTTTCAAAGGAGTATAACAACACCTCCGGGGTTCCCGTTTCAGCGATCCTGTACGGCGGACGAAGAAAGGACCTGATTCCCCTGGTATATCAGGCATATTCGTGGGAGCACGGAGTTCTCATAGGTGCAATGCAAAGGGTTGAGACGACAGCCGCTGCGATTGGCAAGGTGGGAGTTTTGAGAAATGATCCGATGGCAATCAGGCCATTCCTTGGATACAACATGGCAGATTACTTCGCCCACCACATAAAGATGGGAGAGGAAATAGGCAACCCGCCGGCAATATTCAACGTTAACTGGTTCAGGAAAGATAAGAACGGAGATTTCATCTGGCCGGGCTTTTCCAGAAACATGTACGTGATTAAATGGATAATTGACAGAGTCTCAGGCAAAGCTGATGCAGTTGAAACTCCAATTGGGTATGTTCCGGATCTTGACACTTTCGAGTACGGGGAAACCTCAAGAGCAGACATGGAAAAGCTTGTTCATGTGGACAGCAAAGGATTCCTGAAGGAACTTGAAGAAGTCAAGCCTTTCCTGGAATCTTTTGGAGACAGGCTTCCAAAGACTCTATGGGTAGAGTATCAGAAACTTGAGGAAAGGCTCAGGAACTGGTAACTCAAACCTTATTTATTCGTTACTTTCGGTCCTTTTTTTGTTTCCTCTTTTATCTGCTTGCTTCCCCTGAGAATTGAGAGCATGCCTGCAACCACGAGAATCAGTATTGATATGAGCAGTGCTGAGTGTATCCCTCCGAGGAACTTCGTAGTCACGCCGCCAACGAGATTGCTTGTTCCCGCAAAAACCTCAAAGGCAACCTGCCTGGGAACCGATGCAGAGGCCACCGATATTGCCATTACAAAACTGAATAGAGTGCCTATGTTTGAGAGTGTTCTAAGAAGCCCAGATATTGAGCCGTATATCTCCATGGGCGCACTGGACATTACAGAGGAATTGTTTGCCGGCCAGAACATTGATGCCCCTATGCCAGACACTAAGGACCCCGCAATTACGACCCAGTAGGTAGTGTTGACGCCAAGGAAGAAATAAAACAGCACGCCCACTGCCATTAGAAATATCCCCAATGTGGCCATTATTCTCGGACCCACTATGTCTGAGTAGTGCCCCATCCTGGGTGACAGGAAGCTTGCGATCACATAGCCCGGGACAAGAAGAAGTCCTGCCTGAAAAGGCGTCAACCCACGGATTCCCTGCAGATACATAATCAGAATGAAGACAACGGAGATGTATCCAATTGCCTGCGACATGGCCGCAATGAGAGAGAATGTGAGAATCCTGTTGCTGAATGCCTTGAGGTTTATAATAGGGTTGGGTACTTTTCTTTCTGCAAGAATGAATGGGGCGAGAATCAGGAATCCTGCAACAATGAGTGAGATGTTGAACAGGCTGGTTCCTTGCCCTGCGATGTCTGTTGCCCCGTAGGAAATGGCCGAGAGTGAGGCCGCCAGGTACAGCATCCCCCTTAGGTCTATTTTCGAAGGGAGCCTCTCGCTTGGTTTGATGTATCTCCAGCCGAGATAAACACCGAGAATTCCAATGGGAATGTTTATATAGAATATGAAGCGCCAGCCCACGAATGTGGTGATTATGCCGCCTAGCACGATTCCAAGGACCCCGCCGATGTTCCAGCCGAGAGAGATGAAGCCAAAAGCCCTTCCACGTTCCTTTGCTTCATAGGTGTCTGCGATAATTGCGCCACCATTTGCCTGGATCATTGCTGCACCAATCCCCTGAAGACCTCTGAAGATTATCAGGAGCAGTATGTCCGGGGATGCGCCTGATAGCCCGGAACCTATGGTGAAAATCACAAAGCCCACAATGAATAGCTTTCTTCTTCCGTATGTATCACTCATGCTCCCAAGTTGTGTTGTAAGCACTGCTAGAACCAGGAGATACAGGATAATAGTCCATATTGACAGAAAGAGCGAGGTGCTCAGGTCGTCTGTAATAGTTGGAATTGCGAGTATCACTATTGTTGCATCTATGGCCGACATCAGTGTCCCGAGCAGAACACTGACCAGCACCATGCTCTTGCGCTCTACCATTGATTGCATCCACCCCGCACCTCGTCAGGTGAGGCACTAATAACCTTTCAGGATCGACTTTTAGTACTTATTGGTTGACCGATTTTCAGGATACATCATGAGGAATAGAAGTGTCGAAGTGTCTGAAAGTATAATGATAAAGCACTCTTTGAATATATTTGCCCCGAGGAGAAACTTATAATGTGACAGTATGTGCTTAATTGCTCCCATAATCTCCAGGTTCAGTGTTTTTTGACAGTAGATCCACCATTGAAGGATGGCCTGAAAGGAAAGCGTACCATGAACTCAACTGAGATAATGGCGGATGTCGGAACTCCTTTCTGAAACTTGCCGGTACAGCGGGAGCTCCAGGCAAAGAAGGTATGAAGTTGAAGACACTGTCTTCAAAGTTCCTGGAAATTTCAACCAAACTTGCGCTTCTGTCCAAGTGAAAAAAGCATGAAATAGGAGTACCGGTTGGTTCTTTTTAACAAAATTGAGCGGGAAATCCCCTTCTGAAAGGGAATGGAAGGTACAGATCTCTGACCTGCCCGCAGGCAGCGGATATAAGAAGGAAGAAATGAATCCCTCGGTGAGAGATTTCAGATGCGATCACTGGAAAAGGCAGGAAGGGGCGCTCCTGAAGTTACGCCTGCGGCGATCAGGGCCACCTGCATGGGTAACTCAGGTCTGGGAAGCGGGAAGCCCCTTCGATAGGGCGGGGAGGATATCACGGCCTGGTCATGGCCATATTCATCTTTCATCAACCATCTCATTCTACGCCTTGTATCCCATGGTAGTTGCAGTGATTGCCCAACCCCATAAAAAAACCTTCAACACAACACGACTCTCACACGCCAGCCTTTTTCTCTGTTTTCTTGTGCGCTATCTTCGCCATGCCTACAGATTATCAGGGCATTATATTAACAAATTTATCTTAATCCTAAATGTAATGATCTAGAGAAACTAGTGTATATGGTAGTGTATTTAATCATGTTAATATATTCAGAAAATATATATTATTAGCAAAGTTGAAATAGCAGATTAGAATGAGTAGATTAGGCGTTCTGTAAATGGCTCTCTGGAGGCTGAAAAAGAGGGAAGAAATTACGATACACCAAACAAAGCCGCTCGTTTTTAGGCGAATAGACGATCGATGGACTCTTGTGAGTGAGAGGCAAAGGCAGGAAGAGCGTGAGGTGTCATACGTTAATGAAGATGAAGAACAACCCGAATATGGCTGATTTTCTCACCTTTTTATTCCATTTTTTTTGATATTCAGCTTAAGATTCTGGGTTTCCGAGAATTCCTGGAGACCTGACAACGTTGAAGAAGATAAACAGTGAATAGATTATGAACGCCGCACCCAGGCCAGAAAGTATGAAAGGGAATGAGAAGACAGAGCGTCCGTAACCTGATCTCATGCTGTCCCCTGCTATAAGAAGATCTGTGCCTGTAAAGAGAACAATGGTCCCAACTGCAAGTCGAACCAGGTATCTTATGTGCACTGCGCTGTGATTTCCGGTTTCTTCCACATGAATATTGTAAAAAGAGGAGTTCATAAGTCTGTTGGTACATTCTGCACCACCTGTTGAGGCTATGATCTATGGGCGCATCAAATAGTTTTAAACCGGTTATGATATTTCTGAATCTGGCTGGCAGTATTACTGGAAGAGAATATTCATGATAAGGACTGATGAGATTGTTAAAAGGTACCGCAATGGGACAGTTGCCCTTCATGGAATTACTTTAGACCTTGATGAAAGAGTGACCGCGGTAATCGGGATGAATGGTGCAGGCAAGACAACCCTTATCAGAATCCTTTCGACTCAGCTTGAACCAACTTCCGGAAAAGCTGAGATAAATGGCCTGGATATAATGAAGAATGCTTCTCAAATCAGAAAGAACATTGTAAGTATTCCACAGGAAGCATCTCCGATAGGTATTCTTACTCCATTTGAGCATGTCAAGCTGTACCTGGTGGGGAGGGGCATGTCCATGTCAGAGGCGGAACGAAACGCGAACATCTCCCTCGACCAGCTTGAGCTGCGCGAATTCAAGCATAAGCCCTCGGACACCCTGTCCGGAGGCATGAAGAGGAAGGTGTTCGTTGCAATGGCCCTTTCAGCTAATGTTGATACGATATTTCTCGATGAGCCGACAACCGGCCTGGACCCGCTTTCAAGAATGGAAGTCTGGTCTGCAATCAGGCAGCTCGAAGGGAACGTGATCCTGACAACACATTATATGGACGAGGCGCACGAACTTTCCGATGAGGTGGTAATGATCCATGGTGGGAAAGTGCTCGAAAAAGGAAACGTAAAGTCTCTTCTCTCAAGATTCAAGGGGCTTGTAAGAGTCGAAACCACAGTCCCGCAGGAAAAGGGCCTCCAGATAGGAAGGTTATACATTAAATACGTAAAGGAAGAGGACGCGGAAAAGTACCTCGGTGAAGGTTACAACATCAAACGAATCACGCTGGATGACCTTTTTATAAGCAGAGGGATGGCACTTGAATCTTAGGTTTGTCGGCCTTCTGGCATGGTACTATGGTTTCAGGACAATAATTCGCGGGCCGTCCTACATTATTGCATCCCTGAGTGCACCACTGACACTTCTTTTCATAATATACATAATATCGGCAGGAACCCTCGTTAAGTATGCCATAATAGGTGGTTTTATCGGGCTTGTGGCATCAGTTGCATTGTCCAGCTCCGGTGATGCAGCCTTTTTCAGGCTTCAACTGAGAATTCAGGACCTCTTTGTGGCAAGTTCTATCACGCCTGTGGATTACATACTTGGACTCACCATGAGCTACCTTGTGTTTTCATTTCCGGGCATAATCCTCTACGTTGCGCTTGGGACATACTATCACCTTTTCACTCTCATCAGCGCCCTTGCTCTGGCACTGATCCTGATAACTCTTGTGATGTCAACTTCAGCTATATCCTTCATAATAGCGAGCAGCATAGGCCATATAAGAAACGTCTGGGGTATAGCGGGCATTCTCTCGGTGGTGATGACAGTGCTTCCTCCCACCTTCTATCCTTATACGTACCTGCCGCAGGTGGCCATCTATGCTCTCGCAATATCGCCTGCCACTCCTGCTGCTATACTGGCACAGGGAGTTTTCCATCTAGCACCCTTCCACATGGGAATGGCGTATTTCATGGTCGCGCAGACAGTTTTTTATTACGCACTGGCAAGATATCTTACAAGATGGAGGCAGCGCTGATTCATCACAGGTGTCCCGAACTTCCGGGGCATCAACTGTGACGTTTGCAGGCTTCAGTAAACATTCAACCAGCCGTACATGCCGTCTGACGCATGCCCGAATTCATCACACACATACCAGTAACTACCAGTGTGCCCAGCGTGGAATGTACCATTGTAGATTGAGTATCCCGGTCCAGCATGGGGATCCAGGTAGGGTGTGTTAAACATTTCACCACTGTTGAACATCATGCCCGGTCCCATGTCAGGGTATGGTGGCGCCATTGTTGTAATCGCAAAGTTATGTATTGCGTCTGTATCGATGTTTACAACCATGAATTTTACTGAAACCCCTTGCTTGACGTTCAGGACAGGATTATCCTGTCCATAGACAAGGAAAGAAAACATGCTTGCATTCGCTCCCATGGGGCCGGTCTCTATCAGTACAGCAGCATCGATTGTGATGTTTATCGAATTATTTGAAACAACGACACCGGCTGGTGCAGCAAGAGATTCATTTAGCTGATTCTCCGTGATCGTTGAAGTGTCCTGCTGCGGGACGGCAGAATATAATTGCGGAAAGGCTGAAAGCAGAATTCCGACAACAACTAGCGTAATGATGCCTGCTATTCCGAAAAGTTTGTGAATTCTCATGCTAATCGACCTTCTTGCCTGTGGTATGATGATCTTCCGAATTATCCAGTGCGGCAATTCTCTCCTCGAATTCATCCCTGCTGATTTCTCCAGTTGCCAGGCGCTTTTTCAGTATGTCTTTCGGTTTGGCGGTGCTATCTGGGCCATACCCCTTTTGGGTCAGGGAAAAGAGAAGGTAAACAAGCAGGATCACGAGTGCTATTGCGCCGAACCAGACAATGGGGAATAATCCCATGCCGTAACTCCCCATCATTCCATAGTACCCATAGTAGTAAGGCCTGAATGGCCCGAACAGGGTTGCCAGGACCAACACCCCTGCAATCACAAATGACGCTACTCCGATCATGACCCAGACGTAATCAGATAACCTGTTAGCCTTCACAATCGAATACCTGCCTTCGGTTCTATTCTCATGTATCTATTCAAACGGTAGCCTTAACAACGTGGAACGCGAATCGTCCTGACACGGGGAAACTGTTCTTTAATGCCTGAAAATGAGTAAAAAAATTTGTTGGATTATTTAAATATCAGGCTGGGGGCTTTCTCCATAACATGTAGGCAACTGCTATGCCTGCACCAATGCCGGCTGCTGCCCCTCCACCCATCAGGCCTGCAGTCATGAGGTGGTTGGGATTCTGCTGGTACTGAACCTCTACCGTTATGCCCTGGTCATTTACAGTTACACTGTCCTGGCTTACCTGTGCTGTATACCCGTTCACCGAAGTAACCGTATAGTTGTAGTTTCCATTCACCACGTCAAAGGTTATGGAGGACGTAGTCGTGTTGAAATCCTGGCCATTGAAGGTCACTCCCCATTCTGTTCCACTGGGTATTCCTCTGACATCGAACACGACAGGGTAAGTCTTTTCGGTGAACTGGACTTCAACCGTCACATCGCTCCCAAGGATCAGGAGCATTCCGCTTGCAGGTGAAGCGTCATATCCTGCAGGTGGTGCAATTGTGTAGGAATAGGTTCCATTTGACACCATTACAGACATGCTCGCTGCGTCAGTGGTGTGCACTATACCGTTTACAGTCACTCCCCAATGGCTTCCGGAAGGCATGCCACTCGCCATGAACACAATAGAATAAGTCGTATTCACAAATGTAATGCTTTCTAAAGCATCAGCACCGTAGACCAGTATCTTCCCTGAATCAGGCGTTGCTGTGTAATGGGAGTGCCCGGTAATATAGTAGCTGTATGTGCCATTGTCCTTCATGTATGTGATAGTGCTACCAGTGGAGGTTTTGACATCACCATTCAGGTTAACAGTCCAAAGTGCCCCTGCAGGGTGTCCGGACTGCGTAAAGGTAACCTGGAATTCAATCAGGGAGAACGTGATATCCTTGATTATGTTCTCTCCATTCACAATTGCAGTGCCTGTTGATGGGGTAGCCATATAGTTCTGTGGTTTTCCTATCTTGAAGGAATGCGTTCCGTTTTCAGCCTGAATCACTATCGTGGAGGAGGTCGAAATGACTGTGGTGTCATCCAGGGTAACGGTCCAGGATAGCCCTGATGGAAGTCCAGTGCTTGCAAATGTCACGTCATATTTTGGGACTATCAGGGGGTAGTAGTCTCCACCGCTTGCAATCCTGCCGCTGTCGGTGAAGGGAATATTTCCGTCGAAGCTGGACCAGTAATTTCCTCCCTGGTATGATACCTGCACAATAACTCCTGTGAGAACGTGCCCTAAGACAGTATTGGTGTAGTTAGTAGGCAGCTTGGATCCGAGGTCCCAGTTGTTGGAATAGCTCGCCTGGCCACCTGTGTATATGTCGGTGTCCGGGCTGTAGGCAGACGATTCAAGACCAAAGTAGTTATTGTAAACCAGATTCCCGGAGCCAAGAATCATGACACCAACCGGATCAGTCCCATTGAGCAGATGTGGTGCGTAGGTGCTGCCTGATATATGGTTCTTGACGAAATAGTTGCCCCAGACGACACCGTTGGAATCAGCCCCATTACCGTTGTACACCAACAGGCCATTGCTCATGGTATTGAAGTGGTTGCCCCCTACCAGGAAATCAGTCGAATTCCAGAACATGAGGCTGGCTGCAGGGAATCCTGCCAGTGACGAACTGAACCATCCCGTTATTGACGTCCCTCCAAACACTGCGACACTTGATGTGTTGTAGAACATCAGGTTCAGGTTGTTGGAATAGGGCAGGCCAAAGTTCTGGAGCGTTGACGCCATGGTTGCGGGATACTGGACTGCGAAAGGTGCAGGATTATTGATTTCAACCGATGCGTTGGTGCCAACAAGCATTATTCCTGAGAATACCGGGAACATGAAGCCATTGGTCCGTGCAAACAGCTGGTCAAGCTGCCTGTACTGGTTGTTCTCTATCAGGTATGGATCTCCAGGTGTTCCTGCTCCGGCTATCATGCCAGGCGTCAGGTTCTTAGCACTCACGGGTCCGGTAACGTTGGAGTTTCCGAGCGTAAGGTACTTGACCTGGTCATTGCCATATGCATAAAGTGGTGTGTATATTCCCGTACTTTTGTCTAAACTGAGTGTTACATTGAAGTAAGCCGCTGTTTCGTTTTCATCTCCGCCGCCCCCAACGTCACTCGGTGGCCCTCCTCCGTCAGTCTCATTAGTCTCTTCTTCTGCAAACATCGGGTTGAAGGTCTGCGCTACAAACTCACTCATCATGACTTTGGCAGAGTATGTCAGGCCGCCGGGCAGTGCAAAGGTAAAAGAGCCGTTCTGACTCACTGGAGCCCAGGCTGCTGTCGTGCTGTCAAAGGAAGTTCCCGCGCTTATGAACATGAATGAGTTCGGCGGATCGAGTGTTCCCTGCACATTAGTTGCGCCGGATCGGGTCACATCTGAACCCCACAGTGGGACCAGAATCGACGGACCAAGGCTTAGATGAGCTATTGGACTCTGGGTCGAGGTCCACCAGGAAGAGAGGCCCTGTATTGTTTCGCCGGTATTCGAGCCGAAGTTGTAAGCGGCTGGAACGTTATTGTATGTTCCAGCACTGTTCTTGAACTGAAGCTTTAGCTGGCCGTTGGCTGCGTACATTGTGGAAGTGCTGCCGCTTCCAGGCCCTGTTACAACTAGTTCTGAGTCATAGAGGTAGCCCGCCGGTGTCGTAGCTGTACCACTTACGTGGAACTTTGCGGCCGGTGCAGGAAGAACAGCTCCAGGAACCACCGAGTTGAAAGTCACTGTGTCATAGGTCGTGATGGGGACAGTAGAGCTGGATTCCGTTCCCGTTACTTCATACTTGAAATCCACAGCATTGTTCAGGCCATTCATCACGGAGTCAGCATAAACAATTGTTGTAAACGCTTCAGGCAGATTGGTGAGAAGCGGGCCCACAGAATAGTAGAAAAGTCCGGGTATAACCGCTCCGTTACCTGAGAGGATCGCATTGCCTGGGAACTGCATTCCTGGGGTTGAGAAACTCCATATGTTTGCCACGATCTGCATGGTGTGTTCACTCGGCGTGAACAGCATCACGTTCTGTATCCAGAAAACGTAGCTAGAGTTGCCCTGGACAGTTACGTGGTTAAGGACAGAGTTGAGCTGAATTGCAACTGTTCCCGGATTGTTGTTCTGCAGGTAGAAAGGGTCCATTCCTTCATACATGAATGACCCCAGGAATCCATTTGTGTCGTATGAGTAGGTCGTCTTCACACCGGAATTCGTAGAATACCCATAGTCAGATACCCCTATTGGTGCGGGTGATCTCTCATAAAGTGGATTCACTGCTGCAGAAGATGTGCTGTTGAAGTTGAAGTTTGGAAGGTAAGCATACTTCGTGGGAACTCCGTTCTCACTGAGTAGTTTTAGAACAGTAGCATCGTCCAGTGGCTGAGATGTCACAGAGGGCGAGTTCTGATTGTCTCCATTTACTATATTGAGCACTTGATTGCCGGCAGTGGCCGCCTGAACGTTGCCGGGACCCGGGGATTCAAAGAAAACCACCAGGGCCGACAGTACCATTACAGTCGCCACTATCGTAACCAACACTCTATTTTTATTAGAGGTGTCCATTTTTTGTCACCTTGTAATAAAAATATATTGTACCGACTCTTTAGCACTATACCTTACCTTTTATACTGTTTAAAGGAGAAACTGAAAGAGTGGATATCAGGTTATAAACATTTTCACCATGGAATTCCGGTCAATGCCCCTAGTCAGAAAAGTCCAGCACTGGCACAACATCTGTTTTCTGGCAGGAATCAGTTGGGGAAAAAAGGTTGAGTATTATAACGCCGGTGTGGTAAAAAAAGATTAAGGAGGTCTTATCCTCCTTACATACAGAAGACCGATTCCAACTCCTGCACCAATCCCTATAGCAGCTCCCGCGATGATCAACAGAGGCATGGTCCAGATGTCAGGATTCTTGTTGAACTCAACGTTGACATACTGGCTCTGGCTTGCCACATTCACATCCCCAGTGCCTGAGGATACTGTGTACCCATTTACATCAGAAACCGTGTAGCTGTAATTTCCCGCTTGCGTTTCAAAGGTTATGATTGAGGATGTGGAATTATGCACCACGCCGTTGAATGTCACCTGCCAGGGAACTCCTACTTCCATGCCAACGTGCTCAAAGGTCACCGTGTATGTCTTCACCTGTATTGTTATGTTTACAGATGCGTCCTTGTCAAGAACCAGCACTGAACCGCTTGACGGGGTGGCGGCATATTCATTCGCGGTAGATACAGAATAGCCATACATGCCGTTGTTCTTCATAAGGGCAAGGCTGCTCCCGGTAACTGTATAGCTGTCCCCGGCAAAGGTAAGTGTCCAGCTTGTTCCTGCGATGTCACCTCCAAAGTTGAAGGTGATCTTGTGCAGGGTGCTGATGAATGAAACATCTATGGTAACATTGCCACCGTAAACTATTGCCTTACCACTGCCCGGATTTGCCGCATAGTTTGCCGGCCCAGTTATCGAGTAGCTGTAGCTGCCGTTATCCATGCTGTAGAAGATCTGGTTTGTCGTAGAGGTCTTGACAACTCCATTGAGGTCAACAGACCATGTTGCCCCCGGTTGAAGCCCGGTCTGAACGAATGTTACATCATACTCAAGAAGTGAAAATGTGATGTACTGCGTTGAAGCGGACCCGTAAACAAATACTACTCCACTTTCAGGGTCCGCAACGTAGTTGAGTGGTTTCCCGACAGAAAAGGCATGGGACCCATTGGGAAGCTGGAACGTTATTGACGTGCCGGTGCTGCTCAAAGTCGTAGAACCATCTATAGTTACTGTCCAGGTCATACCTGAAGGCAGGCCAATGTTCGTGAATGTTACGGCATAGGTCTGTGCAGTTGTGACTGCGGCAGAGACCATAGCTGCAACTGATTTATCGTTTACAGCATTTGCTGAATTCGTCACTTCATTTATATTGCTGAAGTTATGGCCGCCAGATGCAAAGCCGCTATTGCTCTGAGGGCTCTCGAAAATTACTGCGAGAGCAGAGAGCGTCATAACAACTGCAATCATGGCAACCAGCACTCTATTTTTATTAGAGGTGTCCATTTTTTGTCACCTTGTAATAAAAATATATTGTACCGACTCTTTAGCACTATACCTTACCTTTTATACTGTTTAAGTAAAAATGAAGGTTTCCTGACAGAATAATATAAACGTTGTTGATCAGGAATGCGTATGGTGATGCCCAACTCTGTGAGAGGCAACTTTTACTTGCTCGAGCTCTCCCTTCAGGATTTTCGCAAGCACCTCGTCCCTGGACATGCCATGCCCGTTTAGGAGCTCTATTCTTCCCGCGGCATACTCGAATGCGTGATCTCCTATGCCACTGATCACGAGTTTCTCAACCCCTTTGTCAATGACTGATTTTATCATTGCAATGCCTCTTGCCGTCAGGACAGTGAGGGCAGGATTTTCATAGCTCTCCAATAGCTTTGAAGACTCATCCATGTCATAGACAAGGATCTCACCCGCTTCTCCCGGCCCTGATACCTTGATTCCTGAAACTGCTATAGCAAATCTCATAGACAATGAATCGCAGCTTCAAGTTAAAGCTCTACACTTAATAATTAAGATTATGCAGATAATATATGGCCTGCTATTGTTCAGTCCTTTCAAAAGGTCCGTAAATAGGGGTGGATGTATCGATGATTCCCGCAAATGCCGGGTGCACAGTCTTGTATGATTCTGATGCGCTGGAACAGGTCCCAGCAATTCTGGCCGATAACAGCCCTCTACCATTCCCTTGGCAGTTTAACGCATCAGCCGGGTTGGATAGTTTGCTGAATTACAGATGAACCTGGCAGCCCTGCATGCTATGAACTTATGATTGATGGCTCAAGCTGCAGGTTCCCTGGCGAGCTGAGATCTCTTGACCGCAACTAGATAGAAATAGACCATCACTGCCAGCATGATTCCGCCTACTGCTGTGATTATCAGGAAAGCTCCAGACATCGGCCCGGATGTAGTGAAGTCATCCACATTGAGGGTTCTCCCGAAAGCTGTCGGGTACACGAGAAAGCTCATTGAAAAGAGTATTGCAGTCGCGACAATGGAGAATACAAGCTTGTTGGAAACAAGTGCAGCAGTCTTTTGATACATGAACAGTACCGGGACAAGAATGGTCAGGACTATGGGAACAGCAATCAGAGGAGTTACCAGGCCAGGAGAGGAAAAGTAGAATGAAATGGAAGAGAGTGCAACGCCAGCAGCCGTTACCGGCAGGGTAATCTTCCTGAACGGGTGCAGCCCATAGAATACGGGTGCGAGCCCAACACCTATCAGAAGGGCGCCAAGAATGAAAGGTATGCTTCCCGCGGAACCTATCCACTGTGGGACTGAGAAATATCCGGCCTCGATGTTTATTCCGCTGCCGCTGATTATTGAGGAGAATATTGTCAGTGCTATTATCCCCAGTGCAATTGTTGAAAGCGAGTACATCTGGTATAATTTCTTATGGTCGAGCCAGCGTTTCTTTATGATGTATTCCCCGAACACTATCGTGGAATTTCTGGCTACGAACAGGATCAGGAACAGCATTAGTGCGACCGCATACAGCTTTGAGGCAGGAATGAGTATGTTGGGAAATGCGAAATCGGTGATAACTACCCAGAAAGCACCGAAGGTGCCCGTCACTTCCCAGATTGGCACTATGTAATCCAGGACCCTCTTGCTTGAAGCTTTCCAGAAGAGGAGAAGGAGTACTGATCCCATCAGCTCGGTTATGAGCAGGGCAGCGAATATTGAGAAAACGAAGAAATTTATGAAAAATATGCCGTTAATAGTTCACACCCCCTTCTTCAAAACCTTTCTTCAATTCAACCGAAAGCGGAGTTCCGTTGAATACCCTCGAGAAGAAGTAGAAGGTTACGGGAATCAGGAAGATATAGAATGCAACTATGAACAGCCCCGGAACAAGCAGAGTGGTAGTGTAGTTAGCTGCAGAACTTACCCTCATGACGTTGTAGACAATCCAGGGCTGCCTTCCAACCTCGTCAGTGATCCACCCCAGTTCGTACACGATCAAAGATGCAGCACCAAGCACTCCCTGCCCGTAAAGAATGAATCTTTTCTCGTATGGTTTCTTCTTCATTGCCCACATAACAAAGTAAATGAACAGGAACAGGCCAAGAAGTAGCCCTCCTGTAACCATGATGTCGAATGTTGTGTGAACCCATAGAGGAGGCCAATCCGTCTGGGGATACTGGAGAAGGCCGGGGAGGTAGCTAATCCCAGTCTCAAACTGTGCGAGGAGAGCCTGGATATTGGGAATTTCCAGCCCTCCGACAAACTGGCCGTTGACCAGGTAGCCGAAGAGCCTTTCAGGCATCCCTGACCCGGGATGCAGGTTCAGGTCCAGTGCAGCATACTTTAACGGTTGGTTCACAAGAAGAGTGCCCATTTCATGGCTCCCGGTAAGGCCTGAAAGAATTATGAAAACTATTGACATTGCTCCGGACAGCTTAAGGCCGCCCCTGAAGAATGTCTTTTCATCAGGGTCTTTAGTCCTGATATACCTAAGGGCAAAATATGCGCCTATAAACATCGAACCGGTGAATATCGTTGTTGTTATGACGTGTGCCACCTGTGCAAGTGTTGTGGGCGTGATGAAGGGGGCCCATGGATTTATTGAAGAAAGAGTGCCGGAAGATACATACAAGGGTATGTTGAATCCGTTGGGGCTGTTCATCCAGGCATTCACCATCGTTATGAAAACAGCAGAGCCTATTGTCCCCGCACCTACAAACAATGATATGACCCAGTGGGTGTATTTCCCCTTGAACGCATTTCTGTAATATACATAGATAACCAGGGCCATTGTCTCAAGGAAAAAGGCGAAAACCTCAGCATAAAACAGGGCTATTACACCTGTTTTGGAAACCAATGTCATAAAACCGGGGAACAGGTTTACAAGCTCCACGGCCATGACAATTCCGCTGGCAGTCCCGACTCCGAACGAAACAACAAAGACCTTGGTAAGCCTCCTTGAGAGAGCCATGTAGTAGGAATTGTTATTCCGGGTACCGATGAACTCCGATGCAGAAATAAGAACTATCAGAGTTATGCTCATAGTCACCAGGATTATATGGGAACCTATTGTGAAGGCGAACAGAAACCTGTCAAAAAGATCCATTGGAATCATGGCAGAGCCATAATGAGTGTTTTTCACAAATAGGGTGAGCCTAAAATATAAGGGCAACCAGGTGACCTCCTCCCCTATCCTTCGAAAGGGGCTTCCTGCTTCCACGGTTACCAGCGGAACCTCCGCAGGCATGAATTCCCTCCGGCCCGGGGGTACTTTGCCTTCCACACTTATCCATTCGACTTTACGGACACAGGAACGCATGGAGCTACACGTTATCCGACCCTTCTTCCATTCTGTCTGCTGGTGAGCCACGTGTTGTTTCTGGAAAATAGGAAAAGATTTCACTTTCATCCCTCCCTTTCGGAAGGGGATTTCCCGCTCAATTTTGTTAAATTGAATTTATAAAGAATGTTTTGAAGGCTAACAGGATCTTCCAATGCAGATATGATCCTGATCGGATTATGAAATTACTCGGTATGCCCGCATTTGGGGCATTCCCACCTAACCGTTACGCCGTCCTCCATAACAGACATGGCAAGGTATTCAGACTGGCAGGAAGGGCACATTATATCATGTCCCTTTTCCATGCCATGGAATCCGAACATGTGAATCATGTCTCTTTTCATCGCATAGGGAACCAAATCGGAAAGCAGAACCCAGCCCTTGAACTCCCCATCATTGTACACTGCGAGCCTCGTTCTCCCATTTTTTATCAGCAGATCAACCGCGTCTCTGACTGTGGCTTTTGAGCTTACCTTCAGCATTGGAACCATTACTTCTCTGCAGGAAACTTTGTCTGGGGGCTTATTTAATGGAACAAACCTTCTTAGAAGTGATCTCTCCGTAACCATGCCTATCGGCTGCCCGTCCTGGTAAACAGCTACTCCTGTCACACGTCTCTCTATCATGATCGTGCAGGCATCAAGGATGCTTGTAGAAACATCCGCTTTCGGTATGTCTTCGATAATAAGATCTCTGACCCTCATACTATTCCCTTTCAAGTACGGTTACTGTCCCTTCAACTTGCGAGGGTGAGTGCTATACAGTTCAGTCCCGTAGTTAAACAATTAATGTGTTTTCAAATATTTAATACTTGCTTGTTGGAGGTACCTGCACCAAAAGCAGCATGATAGTGGGAAGAATAGCCACAGAACTTTGGATATGCATGTCCTTCATGCTTCATTTGAACAACATAAGGCTAATAAAATTTTAGAAGAATAATATTTAATAATACTGGTCGATACGGTTTCCGGTGAACTTATCTGAAAAATCAGGATGTTTCCGGGGACGCCTTTGATAGTGGGCGAACTGAAAAGTATAAGTACAGCAGTACGTGGAGAACGACTGGAGGGTCTTTCGTCAGCATATTTTTCCACAACTACAACAACATAGCATCTGCACTTGTTTCCGGTATAATATGGCCGAGTCTGTTTTTTCCTAGCGTAGCGCCTGATCTGGGCCTGTTTCTGGGTCTCAGCACGTATGTAGTAGGGTATGTGGCTGGAATTATCGGAGCTTTCATATTCGGCCAGTATGGAGATACAAGTGGCAGGAGAAATGTCGGTGCAGTTGCATTAGGTACCACTGCAGCAGGTGCAATAGGCATTTCTTTGCTCCCTGGCTTCTCCGTTCTGGGAGTGACCAGTATCATATTGCTGATAGTCTTCAGGTTCATTGCAGGAATGGGTATTGGAACAATGGTCGGGGATGGAGCATGGATCGTGGAGAGTGCTGCCAAATCAAAGAGAAGAGGTTTGTGGGGAAGCGCACTTGGCATAGGACAATCCGCAAGCGTTACAGCCCCTGCATTGATATTGTTCTTCATGATCACCTCTCTTCCTCACAGTTATGTATTCACTCAGGGATGGAGAATACTCTTTTACATAGGGGCACTTGGAATAATTGCTGCCCTGATCATACGCCTCAAGATCACCGATACTAAGATATTCTCGGAACTTCAGGAAACTAAAAGAACAGAGAGCCTCCCTGCACTGAAGGTCTTTAAATCGCACTGGAAGGAAATCATTGTTCTGATGGTTGTTCAGGCGGCCTCAGCAGGTGCAATATTTGAACTGGCTGCATTCACGCCAGGTTTTATTGCAAGCCAGGGATTGTCGCCTATCTATGCGCTTTTTGCCCTCGGTATTGCTGCCATTGTCGGCATAATAATCAAGGTCTTCGCGGGACAGCTTGCGGACAGGAAAGGCAGGCTTTTAGCTATGAGGCTGGGCATGATTCTCGTAATCATATGGTCCGTTCCGTATCTGTACATCCTATCGGTGAAACCGACGCTGCCCCTGCTGATAATTGACGAAATCATAATGTACGGAACTGCCAGTGTACAGATAGCCATAGTGGCTTCCCTGTTCGCTGAACAGTTTGCCTCAAGGGTCAGGTATTCCGGGGTGACTTTGAGCTACAACTTTGGGCAGCTGCTCGCCGGTCTTGTGACAGCTGTGGCAGCTCCCGCTATTCTGTCCCTTCTGCATGGTCCTTCGCATGCCTGGCCATACATTGGCTTGCTTATGGCCGGACTGAACATTGTGGCTTTGATGGCTCTGTTCTTCATCAAGGAGACTTATAAGGAGGAAATAGTGGCAAATTAATCCTCTGGAAACTTTTAAGGTGGACCCATTTGAGGTCCCCTTTTTTATTGCTATGAATCCTTGATCATTTTTTGAAATACGCCGCATATCAAGATAAAATGCTTGGGTGAAAGGACATCATTTTCCACATGCCACATTTTAATATTTTTCAGGATATTCGTGGTCTGATGATTTTAGATGCTTACACTCACTGGACACCTCCAAATTATGTGAAAGAGCTCAGTACTGTCAAGAACGGGTCTGCTGTTGCCGAAGCAAGACACGTTATGGACCTCTCTTCACAAAATAAGAGTTTCATTGACCCCGAATTCAGGATCAAGGAGATGGATCAGTTTGGGTTTGCGGCCCAGGTGACCATGGTGCACAGCATCATCGAGCCAAACACTTTCGAGCTTACTAATGAGGAAAATCTAAGGCTTGTCCGGGTAATTAATGACGAGATCAGTGCACTGGAATCGGATACCCATGGAAGAATTATGGGCGTAGGAAGCATTCCGCTTAACTCTCTGGAAGAGGGCGGTCTTGAAGAAATGGATCGTGCAATCAGGGAACTGGGCCTTAAGGGATTCATGGTTCCAACAAATGCCTGCGGGGTGCCAGTTGACAACTTTGGGCTAGCGTGGGAAAGGGCTGCGAAGCTGGATGTCCCAGTCTATATACATCCGGTGGATACATATGGGAAAAACAGCCGCAGCTATGAGCAGGAATATGATCTTATGCATGTTCTCGGTTGGCCCTATGAAACGGGCCTTATCTGGATGCGGCTCATGCTGTCCGGCATACTTTCGAAATTTCCCAGCTTGAAGATCATAACGCACCATCTCGGGGGCGTAATTCCGTATATGATCGGCAGAATACAGGAATCGTACGATTCCAAAGCGTCCAAGGTATTGAATGTCAGGGGAGAGTCCTATGGAGTAGAGGGGTATAACCCCAAAGACTACCTGGACAGTTTCTATTATGACACAGCTATAGGCGGAAACCTTTCCGCACTCAAGCTGGGCCTGGACGTTGTAGGCCAGGAAAAAATGATCTTCTCCACGGATTATCCATGGGGTCCGGATGGAGGTAAAGTCAGAATGGCCAATTACCCCGGCCTTATTGAGCACCTTGGGCTTGATGGTGAAGCACTTGAGAACCTTTTTTCAAAGACTGCTATGCGTCTTTTGAAGATTGAGCTTTAGCGACAGGTGACATTCCAGCGAAGCAGCACATGAGGAAAATTTTAGTAGCTATCAATCAATAATTTCTAATAAATCTATCATATTGCAAAGTATGCCGTCATTCAGTACTGGAGATGTAGACATATCTTATTACGACTCAGGCAATGGAAACGCCCTCCTTTTTTTGCATAGCTTCGACCAGTCTAAACTAATGTGGTCTGAGCAGCTAAGCTACTTCCGCTCCAAGGGTTACAGGGTCATAGCCATGGACTTGAGGGGTCATGGCCAATCTGGCTTCAAGAGAGAAAATCACAACATTGACCAATTTGCCCGGGACGCAATATCCTTGTTGAAACACCTTGGTGTCGATAAAGTATGCATCATAGGCGCTTCTCTTGGCGGATACGTCGCCCTGAGAATATGGAAACAGGATAGCTCATTAGTCTCGGGTTTGGTATTGAGTGGAACTAAAGCTGATCCGGACTCCGAAGATATAAAGGAAAGGAGAAGAAGCCAGATAAGGTTCATAGAGGAAAACGGGCTGGGAAAGTTCGTTGAGAACACTTCAAGAAGACTGGCTGAAAAAACACGTGAGGACCGCCCCTGGGTAATGGACTGCATGAAGCTTCTTAGCCTTGACATAACGGAAGATGCGGTAAAAGAAACTCTTCAGGCAATGATCGACAAACCCGACGATATCGAATTGCTGACCACAATCAATGTGCCAACGCTGATAATGGTGGGAAGGGAGGATGCGTTTACACCTCTGCCCCTGTCGGAAAAAATGAATGCTGAGATAAAGGGATCGGAGCTGAAAATTTTTGAAAACGCGGCCCATTTCTGTTCCTATGACATTCCTGAGCTTTACTCTGAAACCATCTCCGGGTTCCTGAAGAAGAATTCCTTGTGAACTACGGAGTATGGCTCAAGAAAATATGTTTATTTAGAGAGGTTCTCTCTAAACAGTTTCATGGCCCTGAAAATCGGCTCATCCGAATATGTAAACAGAACAAGGTCCGAACTTCCTGAACTTATCCGGTGCTGTTCCCATGAAGGAATGACTGCAACGTTGTGAGATTTGAGCTCAATCTTTTTGCCTGATGAAAGTGTTATTTCTCCTTCGCCCTCCATGCAAATGACGACCTTGTTTTCAGTTCTTTGAATTAATGGAGTCGTCTTGCCTCCCCTCACCATGGTAAGCTTGAGGCCCATCGAGGGAAATACAGGCCCCCCGGTTATCGGGTTTGTATATTCAAGGGTCACACTGCTCTCCCCGGTTCTTGTCTTTGCAAGGGACACGAGGGCCTGCCTGGCCTTTTCATACGGGTAGTAAAACATCGGATCGTAATCGAGCTCTCCGTGCACTGTGTCAGGTACCAGCCCGCTTCCATACTCGTTGAAATTATCATTGCCGTCCTCCGCAACTGTATTGGGTGATTTCTCACCTTTGGGCAGAGAGTAAAACACACCGCCTATCCAGTAAACAAATATTATGTCAAGCCCGTCAAACCATATGACGTCGCCACTGCTGTCATTATGATGGTCATGCCACGTCCAGTTGGGGGTCAGGACGAGGTCTCCGGTGTGCATTGGAAGTTCCACTCCGTTAACAACAGTGTATGCATCATCGGCAGGAGCTTCCAGGATCAGCCTGAAGGCATTGGGGGAATGCTTATGAGTTGGTGCCTTCTGACCTGGCTTCAGCAGCTGTATTCCGCCCCTGACGGTAGGTGCAAGGGCTGCAGGCACTATGTCTTTCAGCGATGGGTTTTCAAACTGTATATTGAGTCTTTCCGCTTCTTCCGGGGTCAGGATTTCACTAAGGCGGTAGAGGAATTCTTTTGTCCTTTCGTAGTCCCAACTGAAGGGTTCTGCTATGGGTGAAGGTATTGTTGACATTATTGTCTTGTGTTTTCCCCTGCCTGCTGAAGACTGATAATATGTGTTGTAGTTATTCTTCGGCAGTTCTTCCAGTAGATCAGTTAGTTTTTGTTCCATAAAGGATTGATATCAAGAAATATTATAAATTTACCTCACCACTATATTGTAATATACTCAGTTTATCAGCAATTATAGGGCATAACAAAAAAAATTGGTTAAAAATGGTCAGGAATTAAGCATTCAACGTATCTTCATAGAAGAGGGAATCCAGATCTAGGGGCTTAGAGGTAAGTCCTTGATTAACCGACATCTGAACCAATTCTTCCAGAGCTTTCCTGTTCCTGTCCATACCATAAGGAAACGCATCTCCTCCGAATATCTCCCTCTCTTTCATCAGGTATGGAAATCCGAAGACTAGACTAGATTTGATCATCTTGTCAAGTTTCTGGTTTGAGATTATTTTGGACTCTTCAAAGGCCTTATAGAGGTTAAGTGGGACCCATGGATACTTCTCTACCACATCATCCCTCACTATCACAGTGTGGTTTATGTGGCTATATCCATGCTTTTTGAAGAATCTCCTACCTTCCTCCACTGGGTCATCAAAAAGCAGCCTGACTTCATCCGATTTACTCAGCTCCAGATAATCGGTCTTATTCAACAGCGATTTCATGCCCGGATATGGGCTGGGCATTATGGCATCTAGTTTCCCGGATCTTATCATTGAGTCAAGCGTTTCTCCCTCTGGAACCTGCTCAATTTTAACCCCTTCAGGAGGCTTGAAAGAAGTTTCACCGCCGTGGCTGAGGCCTTTCTTGCGTTCCACGTACCACGTCATATCCTGAGGTGCAACCCCGAAATCTTCTTCGAGGGCTCCCCTCAGCCAGACAGCTGCTGTTACCTGGTACTCAGGGACACCGAACTTCTTTCCCTTCAGGTCCTCGGGCTCTTTTACACTTGACTTCCTTGATACAAATATGTTGGTGTGGAAAAAACCCCTGAAAGGAAATACGGGTATTGCCTTCCATTTTCTGCCCTGGGATTTAGAAATCAGAAAGGTTGAAAGTGACATTTCGGATGCCTCGAACTCTGCAAATCTGAGCATTCTCCAGAAAGTTTCCGATGGTGGGGATACGACATATGTAAGGTCTATTCCGACTGGCTTGTGGAATCCTTCGATAAGTGCTTTCGTTCTATCATAGTCTGCCATCGCTAGACTTATTGGGACGTTTGCCATAAACCTATATGCACTTGTTATTAAATTTATTCTCTCTAAAATTGCGCACTCTTTATATCAATTAATAGCTATCTCCATACGGGATTAGTTAGCACGCCAGTATTTGCCGGCTCAATGGCAAAAGCACATCATGTTTTGGAAAAAACGAGAATTAGGCGACAGAGTCCGGGGTGTGCTACACTTATGGCCAATTTTCGGGGTTATTTCCACAGTTTTGTTTATAAAACTCTTTCTAATGCGGTATGGGTCGATAATAATATTAATCACTTGCTACATACCCTTTGAGTGATGTAATATATGTATCCGGCACAATTTCAATATTACACGCCCAAGAATATTGGGGAAGCATCTGAATTGCTTCGCAAGCATTCAGGTGAGTCGAAAGTACTGGCTGGCGGTATGAGCCTCATACCGGTGCTCAAGCTAAGGCTGACAAGGTTTGAGCATATTGTGGACATTTCAGGCATAAAAGGGCTGGCCGACATATCCGAAGAGAAGGGCCATATCAGAATTGGAGCACTGGCTACTCACGGGGAAGTTGAAGCTTCTGGCCTGATACGGAAGAAAGCATTTCTGATGTCAGAGACTGCTTCCCATATAGGCGACGAACAGGTCAGGAACATGGGAACCATAGGAGGTGGACTTTGCCACGCAGACCCTTCAGGTGACTGGGGATCAGCGTTGATAGCGATGAGAGGTACCGTTCAAGTGTCGAGCTCGGACGGAAGCAGGGAAATCAGGGCTGATGATTTCTTCGTTGACAGTTTTACGCCCGCCCTGGGAGAAGACGAAATTCTATCTTCTGTTACTATTCCAGTTTACGGGGAAAGGAGTTCCGGCACTTATGCAAAACTTGAAAGGCGGGCAGGGGATTTTGCTGTTCTTGGTGCAGCCGTTCAGCTAAAAGTTGATGAACAGGATGTATGCAAATATGTGGGCATCGGGTTGACTTCACTCGGAATGACGAATATTAGGTCAGAGAGTGCCGAGAAGGCACTTATCGGAAAGGAACTCACGCCAGAAAGCATAGCAGACGCCGCTGAATCTTCAAGAGACGATATGGACCCACTCGATGATGCAATCAGAGGGAGTGCTGAATATAAGAAAGAGGTGGGCAGCGAATACGTTAAGAGAGCTCTTCTTGAGGCAATGAACAGGTTAAGGGGTGGTACGAAATGATCTCTTCCCAAAGGAAAAAGAGGAAAGAAGTGAGTGTACAGAAAATCGACCTGGAATTTGAGCTTAATGGTGTACCGGTAGAGGCTGACGTTGAGCCGAGGTCTCTCCTCGCTTTCTTTTTGAGGGACCATCTGGGCGTCAAGGGCATACATGTAGGGTGTGACACGACAAACTGCGGAGCATGCACGGTCCTCATGGACGGAAAATCCGTCAAGTCCTGCACTGTTCTCGCTGCGAGGGCGAATGGAACAAAGGTCACCACCGTTGAAGGGATAAGTTCCAACGGCAATCTTAGCGCTCTGCAGGAATCCTTTGCCAGAAACCATGCATTGCAATGCGGCTATTGCACCCCTGGATTCCTGATGTCTTCCCTTTATCTGTTGGGAAAGAACCCACACCCGTCCGAAGAAGAGATAAGGAAAGGGCTGGCAGGAAATCTCTGCATGTGCACAGGGTACCTCAACATAATCAAGGCAGTTAAAGAGGCAAGCTCATCGAATTTCGGAAGTGAAGCAGGAAACAGGAACAATAAAAATTCAGGAGGTTCATAATTATGGTAGAACAGATCCAGGTAACCCAGGAAGAAAGAAGAAATTACATAGGCACGTCACTTAGAAGGGTAGAGGACAAGAGACTGTTGACGGGAAACACCAACTTTGTGGAAGACTTGAGGGTGGCGGACACCGTATTCGTGGCAATCCTGAGGAGCCCGTACGCACATGCCAGATTACTGAAGGTGGATGTTTCGCGGGTCCGGAAGATGGAAGGGGTAATAGAAGTTGCAACAGGCGATGATGCTCTGAAATATTCCCAGCCACTGCCTCCCTATGCCATATCAAAGTTCCCGTCCGAAGAATACTGTCTTGCAACCAAGAAGGTCAGGTACATGGGAGAGCCAGTAGCGGCAGTTGCAGCCATCTCTCCTGAACTGGCGGAAGATGCTCTTGAATTGATAGACGTCGAATATGAGCCTCTAAAACCTGTAGTGGACCCTGAAAGTGCTATGTCAAAGGATTCTCCGCTAGTCTATGACTCATTTGGAACGAACGTTGTGGGCCATAACCATGGTAAGTGGGGCGACGTGGAAGGTGCCTTCAAGCAGGCGGATGTCGTGTTAAAAAAGAGGGTGGGCCTTCAGAGATACAGTTCAACACCGCTTGAATCAGTCTCTGTTATCGCCACATACGATGACATTTCCGGAGAGCTTACACTGAAATCTAATGCCCAGATGCCGGGCCACGTGATGATGACTATTTCGAAGATTTTCGGGATTCCATCTAACAGCGTGCACCTGATAATCAATGATATAGGAGGTGGCTTTGGACTGAAGACCAGGCCTTGGAGGCAACTCTCAATAGCAACTATTCTGGCAATGAAGCTGCCCGGTATGAATGTAAAGTACCTCGAAGACAGAACGGAGCATCTTTCATCCGGAGGCCAGACAGCCGGACTTATGGCAGATATAGAAGTTGCAGCAAAGAAGGACGGAAAAATCCTTGCGTTCAGGTTCAGGGACATAAACAATGACGGTGCATCCCTCACTTATGCTGGAACTTATGCTTCAATGCACGCCACACTCATAAGCGGATGCTACAAAATAAATAACATTGAGTGGGATTCATATACAGTTCTTACCAATGAATGCCCGTCTATGCCCAACAGGGGTGTCGGCAAACCTGGAATTGTATACATTGTGGAAAGAATGATCGAGACTGTCGCACAGGAATTGAAGATGGATCCTGCAGAAATACGGTTCAGGAATTTCATCCAACCCGATGAGTTTCCATATGTAACACCAAGTGGGAGGATATATGATTCAGGGAATTACCCGGCCGTCCTCAAAAAAGCTCTGGAAGTCTCTGGTTACGAAGAGATGAAAAAGGAACGGGACAGGCTTAAGGAGCAGGGAAGGCTGGTTGGAATTGGCATCACGACATATATACATGGTGCATCTGCAACGGCAAGGGAGATCGAGGGCATTACCATAAACATAGACCCCAGGGGGACAGCATCCGTGAGATCTGGCTCTCCGGATATGGGAACCTCACACTCTACCGCATTTGTGCAGATAGTTTCTGATATTGTTGGAATGAAGCCGGATGACATTAGGGTGCATCCGTTTGACTCGTACTACAGCCCTTGGACGCCATTCTCAGGGACACATGCAAACAAATTCTCCGGGCCTGACGTGGAGGCAGCAGTGATGGCAGCAAAGCTGCTGAGGCAAAAAGTTGTTACGAATGCCGCTGCGATGTTGAAAACCGGTCCCGAGGATATTGAGGTATCCGAGAGTGTGGCATTCTCGAAGACCAACCCGGAAAACAAGGTAACAATACAGGACATTGCAAAGGCAACGTACCAGAATCCCTATCTTGTACCCGGCAAAATAGACCCCGGCCTTGAGGTAACATGGATTGGGAACAACGAGTCTGCTGTCAAGGCCTTTGATGCGACTAAAGAGATAGAAACAGGTGCCACTCACCAGCTTGTGACCGGATCAGGCTCGCCAACAGGATATATGACGTACCCCAACTCCGCACACGTTGCATTGATAGAAGTTGACAGAGAAACAGGGATCATCAGCATTCTGAAGTACTTCGTTGTTCACGACATCGGGAATGTAATAAACCCACAGATAGTGCAGGGGCAATTACACGGCGGGGTCGCCCACGGAATTGGCGTGGCCTTGATGGAGGATTTCGTTTACGACGAAGACGGGCAGCTTATAGCATCATCATTCGCGAACTATCTGAAACCCACCACCATGGAGATACCAAACATCGTGGATGATCATGTGGTTACCCCTTCACCTCGCTCTTCACTAGGGATAAAGGGCATTGGTGAAGGAGAAACGTTCGGACCCCTGGTCACAATGTGCAATGCAGTTGAAGACGCACTTTCTGAATATGGCGCAAAGGTGTCTACTCTGCCACTCACTCCTGAAAAGATACGCAACCTGATAAACAGGGCATAAGAGTAATTCAATTTTTATCTCTTTATTTCAATTTTTAAAATTGTAAACAAATCTATGCATTTTAAAAAAAATTGAGGATTATGAAATCCTCAAGCTGCTCTTATTATTCCTGGCGGATACGTTGTATTCACTACCTGTGAAAACTGGTCTGTGTAAAGCTGTGATAGTTTGAGGTTCGGTGAAATGATATTGTCCGCCTGCAAGGTCGTAAGCTCTTCATTAAGTGATTTGAGGTATATTGTTCCGTTTGTTGAATAGTGCATTGTGCTCATGAAGAACTGAGTTTCGCTTGCTGAGAAGTTGTAGTATGACTTCAGGAAGTTGTATGCAAAGTTGCCTGCGTTCTGGTCGAACAGGTAGTTTCCGTATTCCATTCCCATAAGTGCTGCCTTCACTGCGTTGGGGTGATTGTGTATGAACGATGTGTTGGCAACAACCACGAAGGCCGGCCAGTTCTCTGTTATATTGCCGATGGACTTTAGGTATCCGCTCTTAACAAGCTTGTATACATCGAAATACGCTCCTGTGGATGCGGTTGCCTTCCCATTAAGCACTGCTGCCTGCTGTGCCTCATGTGATCCTACGTAATCATGTGTTATGTTCACTTTGTAGTCTGCTGCAATTATTCCATTCAGGAGAACATCCAGGCTTCCTGGCTTGCTGTTTGCGAAAGTAACGTTCTTTCCCGATAGGTCCGATAGCTTGTTGTAGGTTGAGCTAGGCGAAACATACACAAAATCACCTATAGGTGACGTTCTGTACACTCCCACTATCTTGATCGGCACACTGGAGTTTATTGCGTGAAGTGCACCATCAGCGGAGAGCATTCCCATCTGTACTGTTCCAGCCGCAATTGCTGATGCTACTGCGCCACTTCCACCCTTCAGGTCTACGACCTTTATATTGGGATCGTACTTCTGCAGCGTGTTGCTCGTATTTGTGTGACTAGTGCCCGCCATCCATCCGTAAGCTCCAGCGTCCGGGTGATCAATTCCAAAATCGGCTACGCTGAAACTCGTCTTAGACAAGTAGTTCGTGTTGTTACTGCCGCTGCTCTTACCACTGGTAATGGTTCCAAAGCCAACAATTCCGCCGGCTATGACAACAGCAGCAACAACAATCGCTACTGCAATCGTCGTTGTCTTATTCATGTTATCAACTCTTTGGGTTTTAAAATCAATCAGTAAGGTATTATTTAAAACTTATGTCTTTTGTATTTTTAATTCTTCGAGCTTATCAACATATCCCTATCTCCATATGCTGAAATACCACATCCGCGAGAGAGATTCTATCACATGGGCCGGGTTCTCACCCGACAATTTCTTCACGATATAGGCCGCAATTTTTGAATAACGGGGCGTCAGAAGCTGTAAAATAGAGAGCTTCATCAGAATATGAATTGTTAACCACTCTGTGTGAGGTCCATGAAGGCAATACTGCGACATCGTACTTGCCAAGAACAAATTCTCCTTCACCGTTACCCAATTCCAGCGTAGTTTCACCTGAAAAATTCAGGAAGATGATGTTCTCTGTTTTCCTTGTCATGGGGGTTAAGCATCCACCTGGAATCAGGTTTAGCTTGAGCGACTGGTTTGCCGAAATCGATCCGCCGGTGGTTGGGTTCTTGTATTCCACCGCTACCCTTTCCTTCCCCCTTTTCAATTTTGAGAGAGCACTGACCGATTTACAGGCATCAGAGAATCTGTAGAACTGCAGTGGAGTATTGGGATTTGTCCCAAGCTCCTCTGGAAGGGTTGATCGGCCAAGCACGCTTACATATTCTTCCTGAGATATGTCCGGAAAATTCACGTCCCCATTGAATGTCTTCGGTGGGTCATAGAAAACCCCTCCGATCCATTTAACCAGTATGGCATCCAGAAAAGATGTCCATATTAGATCTGAAGTCCCATGGTTGAAGTGCTCATGCCAGATCCAGTTGGTGTTCCCGATTACATCACCCGGGTGCATTTCCAGATTCACCCCGTCTATTCGGCTTATTGCACCTTCCTCAGGAGCTTCCAGAACCACCCGGAATGAATTAGGCGTATGTCTGTGGACAGGTCCATGGGCCTTACTCTTCACGAGTTGGATGCCAGCTCTCTGCGTGGTGCTTGTGGCAGCGGAAATGATGTCCTTGAGGTCGGGATGCTCATATTGGATGTTTATTCTTTCAGAATCTTCGTGGGAAAGGAATTCAGAAAGCTTGTAAAGATAAGATCTCGCGTCGGTGTACTTCCAACTGTAGGGGCTGAAGAGGGGGGCGGGATTTCGCGTAAAGGTTCCCCCGCCTTTTCCGCCCCCCTGGTTTGAAACGTAGTACGTGTTGAATCCTTTGTGGACAAGCTGGTTTAAGAAAACTTCTGAATCTTTCTGAAGGGCCATGCTATACGATCACTTATATCTTATAATAATTGGTTCTTCCTAGTTTTGTGTGGGCTCATGGATAAAGCTCCAGATTTCCGCATTTGAAATATATTGCTGTCTTGAGATGGCCTCTGTTCCTGAATCCATACGCCATCTTCTCTATCAGCGCGATCTTTGAATTGATTCCCTCTGCCTTTGCGTTTGTTATCCTGTGGATGAAATAGTTCAGTATCTTGTCGATGTGCATTCGCATCATCTTCGCCACCTTCTTCATTGCATCAATCGAGGAGTGCACGATCCAGGAGTGCCATCTCTTCCAGTAATCCATTGCATCCTCCATTGAGGGGAGATTCCACAGGTTCCTTATGTTCTCCTTCATGGAGTACGCCTTGCCCGTCCTTAGATCTGAATTCCTTAGCTCATTGTACCGCTCCCTGTACCTTTCGGGAAGGCGATCGCCGGAATAGAGCCATATGTACCTTGATCCTTTGAGGTCCATGATACCCTTCTTCACCAGTTCACGATTCTCCTCCTTCCTCACCGCATCAACCGCTTCATTCACATGGCGCATGACATGAAACCTGTCGAAGACGATCTTTGAATGAGCCTGTGGTACATGCTCAAGCGTGGATGATATGTACGGATCCCACATGTCCATTGATACCGCATCTATGCGAGATAATTCATCATCACTCATCGTTTTGTAATACTCATCGAGTGATGATTTCCTCCTGTCCATGGAGATGAACTCAACACCGCTGTTCTCCATGTCCATCACCAGCGTGATGTACTTGTGCCCCTTCCTGTACGATTTGTCATCAACGCCTATGATCCTTGGCCTTGATGTTTTCCTTGACAGTCCTCTCTTAACCGCATGATCGATGATGTTCCATGCCCGGCTCCAGGAAATGTCCATTACCCGGGTGAAATTCTCAACATCCATGTTCTGGAGCATCCTTATGGATCTTGATTCGAATCTGAGAGTGAACCTTGATCTCTTCTCGGAGAGGGGCATGACCGCCTCTCTTATGCCATGCTCCGGACACTGTATCCTTGGTGATCTGGCATGAATGAATGTCTTGAACCCTATGCTGTCAAGATCCCTCCAGACCCTTTCCCTCAGATGATCGTAGACCATGCACTCCCTCCTGCACTCGGGACATGGGAGCTTAGCTCCCCTGTCGTGTGCTATGAAGACTTCAACAACCTTGTCATTTGAATCAAGTGAAACACTCTCACCCTCCAAGGGTTCTTGAGCCCTAAGAGCTCGGAGTACAACTGTTCAGCATCCTGCATGGGAAATATAATGAAAAGAAGGATAAAAATACCCACACAATTCTAGGATGAACCTAATAATTATTATCAGAAAGTACTGGGTCGCTGTCCAACGATGTTTTGACCCAAACAATTATTAATACCTTTTTTTATTAAAATATTCAAAGGATGTGGAAGTTAAGTGTCTATAATACTCGAAGTTAAAAACGTCTCTAAATCGTTCAAAGCTCCAGACGGATCAACAAATCACGTTCTACAGAACCTGTCTGTCAGTGTGGAAGAGGGCAAGTTCGTAACAATTGTTGGACCAAGCGGTATAGGAAAATCTACGTTCCTTGACCTTGTTGGCGGCCTGAAGAAACCTGATGAAGGTGAGATCACGCTTGTTGGTGAATCGGTTACCGGACCTCAACCGGATGTCCTGACTATGGTCTTCCAGGACGCAAGCCTTTTCCCTTGGAGAACAGCCATTCAAAACGTCGAGTTTGGACTCGAACTCAAGGGAGTCGAGGAATCCAAAAGAGAGGAAGTTGCAATGAAATATCTTGAACTGACTGGCATTGCCAAGTTCAGGAATTATTTTCCTTCGCAGCTTTCCGGAGGAATGCAGCAGAGGGTAAGCGTGGCGAGAGCCTTGACACTTGATCCGAAAATCCTGGTGATGGATGAGCCTTTCGGGGCACTTGACGAACAGAGCAGATTTGCCCTTGGGGATGAGTTGGTCAGGATTCAGAAAGAAACAGGCAAGACCATTCTGTTTGTGACCCATAGCCTCATAGAGGCTACTTATCTTGCCGACAAGATTATAGTGCTTTCCGGCAAACCGGCTGCGGTGAAGGCAGAAATCAACATTGATGTGAAAAAACCAAGAAATCCCGATGATCCGGGGCTGGTTGAAATAAGGCGACAGCTGTGGTCATACATGTCCGCAAAAATGACAGATTTGGGCGGAGAGGGGACGCTAAGCAATGAAGCTTAAGGTTCTCATCGGCTTAATAGCTGTGCCCATTGTATTTGCATTAGGATGGCAGCTGGCACACATCCTGTACGATAATCCCTTCGTATTCACAGGATTCACCCAGACGGTTCTCTCTTTTCACAGACTTTTCCTGCCATATTTCGGGGCACCAAGCAGCTATCCGAATTATCCTCACGGAATCATAGTTCCGTTCAAGCTTACCCTCTTCGAGATACTCGTCGCATTTGCAATTGCCTCGAGCCTGGGGATATTTGTCGGTATGGCCATCGGTTACTTCAAGCTCATCGGCCAGGCTTACGAACCCATAGTGTATGTGCTCTATTCAATACCAGGGCCAATACTCTACCCTGTTATGTACCTGACACTAGGGATTGACCCAGCATCAAGGATAGCGATTGCAATATTTCTTGCAATTTTTCCTTCGATCATAATTGTCTCTTCGGGCATACGAAGGACCAAGCAGTCATACATCAGGCTGGCGCAGTCTTATGGTGCTTCGAACGCACAGATATTTTCGAAAGTCATGATACCATCATCGGCTGGCGCCATACTTGCTGGCATAAGGATCTCTCTCGTCTTTTCCATCATCGGCGTTATTTTTGCCGAGGTGATCGCTTCAGAGAATGGTCTGGGAAGTGTGATAAGCATAAGTTCTGGAAGTTTTGACCCTGGACTCATGTTTTCGGTAATAATCATATTGGTATTGATAGTCGCTGGGATACTGGTAGCTTTGGCCATAATTGAGAGGTTGGTGATGCCATATGCTCATTAGGAAAACCGCCATTATCGTAGGCCTTCAAATACTTGCTTTCGCAATCTTCTTTTCTATATGGCAGTACATTTACTCAGCCAATATAGTACCTCACCCACTGCTCAGTTCCCCAATTGATACTGTGACGCACTTCGCATCGATTATTGGCACGCCCTCCATTTACTCGCAGATCATATATTCCCTGGGGATAGTGCTTTCAGCGTTTGTAAGTACGGTAGCGGCAGGTGCCGCCCTGGGTATGATAATAGGAGAGGTCCTGTATCTGAGAAAGGTTCTGGAGCCTTACCTTGTCCTTGCTAATTCGATCCCGAGGGTAATGTTCGTGACACTGTTCTCTGTCCTGCTTGGATACGGTTTCAGCTATGAGTTCTTTTTCGGGTTCATCAGCGGAATGTTTCCCGTACTCATAACTACGATGTATACTGTAAGCAACGTAGACCCCAATCTCGTAAGGCTCTCAAGATCACTCGGTGCCAGTTCCCTTCAACTCCAGCTGAAGCTCATGCTGCCAAACGTATTTCCGAGCATTCTCAGTGCTGCCAGACTCTCGTTCAACCTCACGCTGGGTGGTGTCTTGATTGCAGAGGAATGGGCCGGCTCATCGGGTGTAGGGGACCTAGCAGCTCACTTTGCAAACACCATTCAACCGATAAAATTATACGTGGTGGTATCGGCAGTCGCGCTCATCAGTATTGCTATTAACCTTGCATTGCTGCAGTTGGAGAAATACCTCACCAGATGGAATGTTGCAAAAGAGTAATTTAAATATTTTTAGCAAAAAATTCTTTTTGAGCTATGCCTCAATAAGAATAACTATATTTATTATGAATATAATACCGATTTATGGGCAAGCTGGCTATTCATTTTTCAGGAGGTGTATAAATGGGAACTGAATCTCATTATCACAGCAAGAAGGACCGAGTATTCGTGAGAGCCATATCTGGCGAATACAATCTTAAGGAAGAACTCAAAAGACTTAGGTCTTTGCCAAGAGTGAGGAGGGCAGAGGAAATCAAATTCGTTGACGGGCCCCAGACATTCAGCAAGCATTATATTGAGCCTGTTGACGGGCTTGGCCAAACACTTCACATCCACCTGGAAGAATATTCTCCCGGAGGGAAATCCCAGAAGCATGGCCATGTAAATGAGGCATCATTCTACATACTGGATGGAAAAGGCTATGAGATACATGACGGGGAAAGATATGACTGGGAGGCGGGGGATGTCGCCATTGTTCCCAACAATTGCGTTCACCAGCACAATAACGCGGATACTGAGAAACCGGCTCGTGCACTTGTCATAAAGACCAAGCCAATGTACATGTTCATGAATATGCTGTTCCAGAAGACTGTTATTCCAAGGCCAACTGAGCCTACCGAAAACGGAGTAGGATATGAGCCAAGGGAAGACGCCGACCCGGACCAGGAAGGTGGTGAGTAATGGCATGGGGAGAGAGCAAGACATGGCTCAGTGGGAACCAGACTGCCAACTTCTACAGAGGTCTTCTCGATGAGTCGAGGGACAGGCCAGAGAACAGCAAAGGAAAAAAGAGAGTCGTAAAGCCCATCGAAATGCCATGGGAACTGGCACCCCAGGGCATATTGAAGCACATGATCAATTCCCAGATGGATACCCTCATGGAGACCGTGGATGTCTACATGCAGATCATACCTCCTGGCAGCAGGTCAGGAAAACACAGGCATCTTGCTGAAGAGTGCCTCTACATACTCGAAGGAAAGGGATACGACGAGCATGTTGACTGTGACGTCGAGATAACCGATAAGTATGAATTTGTCCCACAGGGGGAGATGAAAAGGTTCGACTGGAGGCAGGGAGATGTTGTCTACATACCACCAAACACAATCCATCAGCACTTCAATTCATCAGAGACCAAACCTCTAAGAATAATTTCCGCCATAAACAGGATTTACAGATTCAGTGGCCTCAACGACCTTGAACAGATCGAGAATGCTCCCGAATACCAGGAAGGCAAAACGATCGACTCTGCAGAAGTCCAGAGAATTCTTGAAAGTTCCAAAATAGCCCAGAAAAGCTGATTGCATATCGGCCTTTCTCCCGATATATTTTCTGGAAGCATTCATAGACAGTTTCAGCGCTTACAGATTATATTCAACAAAAATAACAATACGGGTCAGTAAAGGTGTCAAAAAGAGTATTTGGAATCACATCATTCGCTCATTTTGCCAACGATGGCAGCACATTTCTCTATCCTGTACTGATAACCTTCCTTTACACGGAATTTCCCGCCACAAATCTGGCAATTCTGGGAGTCCTTGCCATAATGAACCCGATAGTTTCCGGCGCGATGAGTACCCCTGTGGGAATACTGGCAGACAAACTTGAGAGGAAGGGTGTCCTCATAGCACTTGGACTGGCACTTAATGGAGTGGCGGCACTTTTCTTTGCATTTTCAGTACAGCATGGAACCCTGGAATTCCTTTACATCATAATTGGAGTCACAGTTCTTGGTTTCGGCCAGTCATTCTACCACCCTATAGGTTCCAGCATACTAAGGTCCGAATACGGAAGAAACACTCCCATGATATTGGGAATAAACGGTTCTTTTGGAAGTTTTGGGAGAGGTATATTCCCATTGATAATTGCAGGCCTTATCGGAATATTCGGCCTGGTAGAGGGCATGTTCATAATGTGGGCACTCGGCTTCACGTTCGCCGCTGTTGTTCTTGTCAGCCTTGGATTGCCCAAGATTAAGGGCGTTGCAAGATCAAGGGGCAGGAAGCAGAAGAAATCACTCTCCGGGCACATGTCAGTTTTCAAGGTGTTCATATTTTCCCTGATGACTGTGGTCTTCCTGAGGGCCATGGTTATAAGGGCAGTAGCTACCTATGGGCCTTCCTATCTCGCCAATGTTACAAATTCACAGTTTCTCGGAATTTTCATTTTTACAATGGGTGTTTTAACACCAGTAGCCGGGCAGACCATCTTCGGAATTGTGACTACGAGAAAAGGCGGGTTTTTCTCAATTACCACGACGACTATATTCTCCGGGCTGGCCTTCTTCCTCCTCCTGCTGTCGGGGTCAAATGCGATACTGGATGCACTCTTCTTCTCCATTTATGCATTTTTCACCTACAGTGGTTTCCCAACGCTTCTTGGCTATCTTAATCAGGTCGTCCCAAAGGAAATTTCAACCTCTTCGGGTGGAATTGTGTGGGGCGTCGGGCAATTTCTGGGCGGAGCAGCGGGCATTGCGTTATCGAGCTTCCTTGTCTACAGGGAAAGCCTCTATTTCTCTTTCTGGATAATGCTTATTTTCACGCTATCCGCTTCCCTTCTGCTTCCATTCCTCAAGCTCCAGGAAAAGAACTCCCGGGATAAAGCGGAAGTGGCCGGGGCCCAGTGATTTCGATTCTCAAAAGAAATTAATGGAAGAGGAGTGATTTTACCGTCAGGGGAAGTACACCCGCAGGATATATCTTGCTGCCAATATCTATGAATTCCAGATCTCCAAGGGAAACTCCATCCACGCAGACAACCTTTCGCCTTACTCCCATCTCACTTTTTAACATATCTCCGATTATCCAAGCAACGTCCTCATCGAAGATCAGAATAAGTGGCGGGGCCCCTTCATCAATTGAGCCGACGAACCTGATTATGCCCTCGCAGAATGCCCTCAGCCTTCTGTAGGAGGGGGCTCCATCCCAATGAAAAAACATAGCAAACGGGCTTGAAACATCAACTTCGAACATCTCCGTTCTTTCCTTGATTCTCTGCCTCAACTTTTCACTGTCAATATCTCCGATGAGATCCGCCTCGATTTTGACCGTTCTGATATTGAAGAGCGGAAGTGCATTCTCATCCGAAACATAGACTGTGCTTCCGCTGATTTGAGCGGTGTACTGGGACAGCCCCATTACTGTTGCCCGGATGCAGTGATCCGGCCTCATGATGCTGATATCACTCTCCGAAAGCCTTTTTCTGAGAACCGTGGCAATTCCTTTCCCGAGGTCCCCAAAATCTTCGGTATCCGGGTCGTAGAAATGTTCACCCACGCCGCCTGAAACTACAAAAGCATCAACATCTTTCCCGGGAGGAGCACTTAAGGGCGTGAGTGTGAAATCCGGGATTATGTCATTACTCTTTGCGTCAAAAATGGCATCAAATAAGGAGTGTGCGAGGAATTCTGACACTTTTTCCATTGCTCCATCATCCAGCAGATCTCCTGGATTTGATTCATAACCGAGCCATTCAAGAACTGCCTTCCCCGATTCCTCTATGCGTGTGATTCTTCCATCAGGCCCCCTCACTATGGTGTGCCCACCCACACGAACTGCCTGGACGGACTCGATCTCACCGTTCTCAATAACTGAGAGTTTAGTGGTTCCACCGCCAATATCAATATTCAGAATGCGTTTTCCCTCTTTCTTTGAGAGTTCAACAGCCCCTGAGCCGAATGCTGCAAGAGTGGCTTCCATCAGGTGCCCGGCGGCTATGGTCACGAACCTGCCCCTTCCAAGAGATACAATATTGGCAACCGCTTCAGAGTTCTTCTTCAGCAAAGCTTCGCCCGTGAGAATAACCACACCGGTGTCGACATCGTCAGGCCTGACACCATGCTCCGAATAGAATTCATCAATCATCTTTTTAAGAGCATCTCCGTCTATTCGTTCGTCACCGGTATAGGGTGTGAACATTATCCTGGAACCATGATTCTCGCGCCTCGATACAACAGTGAACTGGCTGGAAAGGTCTCGCGCCATCCTCTTCATGCTAAGGGAGGCCACAGATACAATGGTGCTGGAAGTCCCTATGTCTATGCCAATTGTGGTGAGTTTCACCGAATCTATGTCCCAACCCTCATCATGCTGTATGGCGAATGTCGGGGGATCCTCATTGCTCATTTAAGTTGCACAGCCTGATGAAATTTCAGGAGCTCTCCTCCAGTTCCTTTGCATAGAAAGGTGCCATTTTTGATTCAACATTGTTATTTCTCAGCTCCTCCTCAAACATCTTTCTGATCTCGGTACTCTCGTCTGAGTAGTCAAGCTGGTCACCACCAAGCTTGGTGCTTATCCAGGCTTTGGGTATTCCCAGTTCATTCCTTATGGCGGTTCCCTCATATTTCAAGGCAAGGTACCTGGCAGGCTGTGGTCCTGTATTGAAATGCTGATGGAACCACAGGTTTGGAGGAACTACCATACTTCCTTCTTTCCAAGGGTATTTCTTTATTTCCTCACCCTCCGGCCACATCAGGGTGTACCCCTGGCCGCTGAGAATCACCACGTGTGCACCCGGTCCGTGCCTGTGTGCCTTCTTGTAAGTCCCCACAGGGTATTCCGAGATATGGCTGTTCATCGTTCCCCTGGCAAGATTAAATCTTATGTGACCTCCGCCGGCTCCTCTCTCCTTTGCATTAACAAGCTTCAACGTCCTTACATCCGGTACAAAGTTAGTGTCAAGGAAGAAACCTTCCGGCTGGTCTTTTGCATCATAGTAGTCGGATCGGCCGGAAAATCTGCTCTTGAAATCAAACTTGGTGTTAAAGACAAAATCGTCATCCTCGAACAGGTTCATGACGACCGGCATATTGGTGACGGAAATGAATCTGGCAGGCCTCTTCCCTGATGTGTTGAAATGTTCGTGCCATGAATTTAGCGGAATGGCAAAAAGGGATCCAGAGTGCCATTCGAAAGATACCTTGTCACCCGCATCATTCCACACTCTAGTTGCGCCCTGCCCATCCAGGACGTAGATCATCTCTTCATAGAGCTGCCTCTGTGGTTTCAGCTGCCCTTCCGGTGGAATTTCGCAGATATAGCAGTCATTTGAATTGTGGGAATCTTCATGGTTTATGAAAACTGCTGAACCTCCCCTTCTTTCCCAGGGGTCAAGCTCAACGTCCCTGAGATCGTAAATGTAATGGCCAGAAATGATGCGCAGCCCCTCCTTCCTGACCCAATCCTGGTAGTATGTAGGTTTTCGCTCCTTTTCAAACCTCTTCGCCAACTCTTCCAGCTTGCTGTTCATAATTTTGATAGAAGGGAGTTATAGATAAATTTTGTTTTCAGGAAGTTTTGCGATAAAAATACCTTATTAATGGAACAGTCTACGCAACAACTTGCAGTTGAAGATCAGACGCGCTGATTAAACCAGTATCAGAAGGCGCTAACTGGTTGTCCTCGAAACCAGGTACTTTCTATACCTCATGTATGAGAGCAGACCTATGACAACAAATACCGAGATTATGAGAATTCCAAGAACGTACCAGTAGGTGTTGGATACCGATTCAAAAAATGCCCACGGAAAACCATTGAGGCCAAAATATCCCGTAACTGTGGATATGATCTCGAAGCCGCCTGCCAGAACTGCAAAGGCGACTGAGGCAGCTGTGAGCACCATGTTATACCAGAGTTTCTTCACCGGATCCGAAAATGCCCATCTGTAGGCTCTGAACATCATATACCCGTCAGTCGTGTCAATAAGGGTCATTCCAAGAGTGAAGAATGCAGGGAATATGAGAAGAACGTATAGTGGAACATGGACGAAAAGTCCGGCAAGAGTAGCTGAAATGGATAAAACTACCACTTCAGAGGCGGTGTCGAAACCAAGCCCGAACAGAAGGCCTATGGGGTATAGATATGCCTGGCTCTTCACTGAAGAAAAAAGGCCTTTCAGTACTCTGTTGAGTATCCCCATTCTGCCTATTAAATCATCAATGCTCAATCTCCCGGCGTCGTCATCTTTGAGGGCCCTGTGGAAAATGGCACGTAGTCCGAATAGAATGGATAGGTTTATCGCAGCCATTATGAATAGGAAGGTTGAACTGACAAGAGGCCCTATGACTGACCCCAGGGTCTCTAAGCTGGGCAGGTGGCTGGTAACGTACCTTGTGGATGTCATGAGTAAAACCGACAGCGCGAATACCACGGTGGAGTGGCCCATGCTGAAGAAGAATCCAGCAAATTCGGAACGTTTTCCCTCATTTATGAGCTTTCTAGTAGACGTGTCTATTGCAGCTATGTGGTCTGCATCCACTGAATGCCTCAAGCCGAAAAGCAGAGCGAGGACTCCAAGGTAAATGAAATTTGAAGTGATTATGCCAGAGGAAAGAATTATTTTTTTTGTTCCTGCAGTGAATGTGGATGAGATTCCGAAAAGAACCAGGAATAGTAGAGCAGTAACAGATATGTTAACCGCAAAGAAAAGTATCAGCCTTCTGTCAATAGAACGTTTTTCCTGCTTTGCACTGTCTTCCGAATAACCCACCTAAATCCCTCATACATTATATCTAAATATATTTTGCACGCCGGAGGCAATGCACAATTATCTGTGATATGCCTGATAAGGCATTACACAAAAATCCGTTCTCGTATCATTACGTGAGGAAATGCCCACTTTACGTCATGCTCCACATTTGTTCCGGAAAAAATTGCATAATGGTAAATTTCTAATACAGTGCACGATAATACTCTCAGAAGGGACGGAAAATGAAGCTGCTGAATTACAGATATACAGAGAATTCCAGCCCACGGCTTGGAACGTTCAAAAATGGAGAATTGCTGGATGTCAGGAAACTGTTCGAGACCAGATATGCATCAAATGCGCCGGACTGGTTCGATTCAGTTGATTGTCTTCTCAAAGGTGGAGAGCATGCGTTTGAAATCCTCAAGAAGCTTCTTGAGGGCAGGAATGGAAATGAACAGTCCTGCATCGTCCAGGAGGGAAATATTGAGTATCTTCCGCCTGTTCTGAAGCCAAGCAAGATGCTGATGGTGGGAATAAACTACAGCTCCCATGCACCGGAGCCCGGGGCTAAACCCCCGCAGGAGCCTTATGTTTTCATAAAACTTCCAAACGGCCTTCTGGGCCATAAAGGGACCGTCAACGTTCCGGAATATTCAAGGCAGCCTGACAATGAGATTGAACTGGCGCTCGTGATAGGGAAAAGATGCAAGGATGTCTCAAAAGATGAAGCGATGGACTGTGTGGCAGGCTACACAGTGATGAATGATTTCAGTTTCAGGGACCTTAGGGCTCACCCTTCACCGATTCACAAAGTCAACTGGCTGAGACTGAAGAATCTGGACAATGCAGCCCCGATGGGTCCATGGATGGTCACAAAGGACGAGGTAAAGGACCCCTATAATCTTGAGATCAAGGTACGCATAAACGGCAAGACACAGCAGAGCGCAAGAACAGATACAATCACCCACAAGATCCCGGCCCTCCTTGAATACATTTCAAAAGGAATTACCCTTGAGCCGGGGGACATAATATCGACCGGAACACCTTTGAAAAACGGGTCCATGACTGGGGAATACCTCAAGGATGGAGATCTTGTTCAGGCCGGCATTGAACAGGTTGGAGAACTTGAGACGAGGATAAGATTCCTTTAGGAACACTCATTTTATCGATTTCAAGTCCTGCCGGAGAGCTTCTATGCTCTTGGCCACTCTTCCCTCGGGTATGAGCCGAGTATGCTGACAGTAGAGCAGTATGTTTTTATCGCATTCAGTGCAATCGATACCTCCATATCGTCCCTGTGCCCGAACATATCAAAGAAGAACTTGTACTCTCCCGGAGAAACGGGATCAGGCCTGGACTCTATACGGGAAAGGTTGATCTTCAGAGCTGCAAAGATGCCCAGAAACCTCCAAAGGGATGCGTATTCGTTCTTCTTCAGAGTAACGCATATCGAAGTGCGATCCTTGCCAGTTCTTCCTGAAAATTCCTTTCCAATCATGACGAATCTGGTGTAGTTGTCCTTGAGGTCCGACATCCTCTCAGACTGAATTCTGAGATCATACAATTCCGCAATTCTTCTGCTTCCGACAACACCAACACTGCTGTCAGTCGAGGCGATCCTGCCAGCTTCAGCTGTTGAACTTGAAAAATCCACTCTGGCAGCAGGCAGGCGATTTGCTATGGTCTTCCTGCACTGAGCTATTGCGTTCTGATGAGATATTACGACCTCAATCTGCTCCAACTCCCCGGAAGACATGAGAACATGGTTGATGTTCATTATCTTCTCAGAAATTATGAGCGCATCCCTGCTGTTGGCAAGGCAGTCAAGCGTATCAACTACACCCCCTCCAATTGAATTTTCTACCGGGATTACACCATAGGTCAGCCTGCCGCTGTCAACGTCATCCACTATATTGCATATATTGCTGTACGGAATAAGTTCCAGGGAGTCCGAAAAGGACATTGCAGCTTCCTCGGTCCATGTCCCCCTGGGCCCTAAGAAGCCTGTTCTGGCCTTCATGATTTTTTCCAACCTCCATTGGAATCTGGTAGATATTATTGACGCTTTACTATCCTCCTGCACAGGCCATACTGCTTCGGATTTTCTCATTGCACAGCGGGTTTCTATCACGTCATGCCATGGCTATCGGCTTGTTTCCGGGCTGCAGGAATACCGATACAACACATGTGGAGCCCGATTAAATAGGAAATGTGACTTATTCCACACATTTATACTTAACATGTTAGGATAGCGTATAATAAAACAGCCTTATATTTGAATTCATGCGGAATATCATTGAAATGCTCAAGATTGAACATCTCGCTATCAAGAAGTACATCAATAATATAACACCGGAAAACAGGTATGAGACTTTCCTGGGGCTCAAGGATTTCGTTTTCAATGTTCACGCAATGACTGAGGACATGATCTTTTTTCCACGCATGCTTGCATACCTGAGGATGCCTGATGACCTACAAGAGAGCATAAAGAGGATTTCTGCAGATCACAAGTTGCTTGAGACCCTTGCCCTGAATCTCATAAAATGGAAATCCCAGGGGAGGGACGACTTGATAGATACAAGAATAGAGCTATTCTTTGAAACTCTTCTTGAACACAACCAGAAGGAGGAGACTGAGATATTCAACAGAGAAGAAGTGTACGAGTATCCCGAAAGCTATGAAGTCAACTCTGAAGTCTGGGATATAGTAAGGCGTTACGGTGTAGCCAGGTATGAGAAATATGTAGGGGTATCAGACGATTTTCTGATCAACGCCCTGAAGCTCAGCACGCCCTTTGTAAAATAATGACTTTATTTTATTTAAGTTAGATTATAGATTTTTAGCCTTCATACAGGTCCGAGAGGATCGGCTTGATTTTCTCGAAGTCAATTCTGCCGGTAATACCCAAAAGTGGATCTCCAAGTGACTCAACTTCCTTGTACCACTCCGGGAAGCTTGATTGCAGCAGGTTAAAACTATTTGATCATGAGGTCATGAAAAAGGTTTGTGGAGGGGTTTTTGGGATAGCTCAAGCACGATATCCGAATTTCTTTATGGGGGATTCTTACGGTAAAAGTGTGCTGGCCCCTTAAATAATTGGACAACATTGGCTTATAGTAATAGAAAAGTATATATAGGGGGGTTCTAGGGGGAAATGACTCGCAGATACTGGAAAGCGGAAGAGAAACTGGCACTCATCAACGAGATCAAAGAAAGCGGACATGTCGTTGAAACCTGCAGAAAATATTCTGTGGATCCATCCATGTTCTACCGTTGGAAACAGGCCTTCGATGCACTAGGCATGGATGGGCTCAGATCCCGTACAAGGTCCTTGGAACCAGGCCTCAGAAAGCTGAAGAAGGAGAACGAGAGATTGAAGAAGATGCTTGCAGAGAAGGAACTGGAGGTATCACTGCTCCAGGAAGCATATAAAAAAACGAGGAGGAAACCGCGTTGATCAATGAGTATGCTGGACGTGGGCTCTCAACGACCAGAATCCTGGAACTTCTAAGGATACCACGGAGCACATTCTATCATTCATCGCCTGCATTGCATCTCAAGAGAGGGAGGAAGCCTTCATCGATGACTGAACGCATTGTTGGCCAGGATATCATAATGATTCCCGATGATCAGGTCCTTGCCGACATCATTGAGTTGCTGTCAAGGGAATTTGTATGCTATGGATACAGGAAGGTCACCAAACATTTGCAGCGCACTGGCTACAGGATCAACAGGAAGAAGGTCTTCCGCATCATGAAAGAGAACCATCTTCTCAACCACACATACAACTACCGCAGCCCTGCAAAGAGGGTGGTTGAATCCATTGTCAGGGTTCATAACCCGAATAAAGTCTGGGAGATGGACATCAAGTATGTGTACATACAGGGAGAGAATCGGACAGCATACCTGTTTGCAATGATTGACTGTTATACAAGAGAAGTTGTCGGAAAGTACCTGGGATACCACTGCACCTCTTCAGATGTGAAGATGGCAATGGATTTTGCCTTCATGGACAGGGGAATAGAGGCAATATCCAGTGTCAGGATCCGCAGTGATAATGGGACTCAATTCGTATCACGGATAGTGGAGCTGTTTCTCGCTTCATCCCATATCGAACATGAGAGGATCCATCCTGCAACGCCCAAGGAGGACGGTTTCATCGAATCCTTCAATTCCATCCTTGAGAAGGAAGTGATCAGAAGGTTCGAGTTCTCTTCATTCCAGGATGCTGATGACACCATTGATAGGTTCATTGCATTCTACAACAACGAGAGACTACACTCAGCCATAGGCTATAAAGCACCAAGGGAGGTTTATGAAAGATGGAAAGAAAATCTAATAGAAGAATGAGCATGACTCATAAGCCAATCCTGTCCACAATTAGGGGACCAAACCAAAAGTGAAATTTAACCGCTATGGCAACAGAAGAATAGACCTCGCTATTGTTGGTGGATTTGCTATACTTGGAATTATATTGGCCGCAGTAATTCCCAAAGTCCTATATCCAGGCGAAACTCAGACAATGTATACTTCAAAGGTGCAGTTATTGCTACCTATTATTGCTCCGGTATTTTTTGTTATTGGAATGACCATTTCGCTATGGATACGCAAAGGCAGTCGACCTTCCGTATACAGGAAGAACAATGGAATAAATTACCCTGTTCCTGAGGGTGTTGATGAACAGCACTTGTTCGAAAGCATTGAAGGAAGTATCGAACGGAATAGAAGTAAAGAACTATACAACAAAGGAAAGGTTGACCTGTTGCAAAGGGGAATTTTTCTAGCTACAGTGTTTGCAAAAAATGATGAAAAGTTAGATTACTGAATTCTATTCACAAAAGTTCCACTAATTCCTCATGAGAGATTCCAGCAACATCGAGAATGCTTTCAAGCACGCGTCTTGGAAGAGGGCGTCCAGGATGCACAGGTAATGTTACCTGCTTCTTATCACTCTGTCTGCTCAGCCTCACATGGCTACCTTTCTGTCTTTCAAAAACAAAACCTTTCTTTGCCAGGACTTTGATTAACTTTTCAGCAGTTACGACCGGCGCCTTAGGCATCTACTTCTACCAGTTCTTCTCCATCTTCAGGAACAGCCCAGCCCTTTTCCCTAAGCCCTTCGACGTGTAAATTTATGGCATCCTTGATGTTCTGAAGAGCTTCCTCTCTTGTGTCCCCCAGAGAGTAACATCCTGGGAGAGAGGGTACGAGAACTGAATATGTTCCGTCCTCTTCTCTTACTAGTATTACGTGGTATCTCAACAGCCTGTTATTTCAATGAATATATTTAGTCTTTCTCCCAAAACATGTCTTTGTGAATCTCTAATGTTCCATAACACTAGGGCTTGGAGATTAGCCTTTCATAGTTGAGATAACTGCAGATAGTACTTGTAATATTTCAGAAGTGCACTTATCCATTTGCCTTGATTATTTCATTAAGGCGCACCCAGTGTTTCAGAACCAGTGATACTGCAAGTCTCTCCTTTTCACTAAGAGACATGCTCCTTCTCTCACTGTTATGAATGTTTGCCATTTCATCTTGGATTTCAGATTACTTGATTGGGGGTTTCATAATTTACATGGATAACAAAGACGATGAGTTAAACTTTCATAAACTTCATTACCAATCATCCGAAAAGCTCACTCTTTCTGAGTTTTCTCTCTTTCTTGAAATAAGGCTCCTGTGAATTTCATACATGAAAAAAAGCATAGAGATTATGATTATTGGCCCGCCGGTTCCCGCCCAGAATGGCAGGAAAGCATTGTTCAAAGCCACTAGGTCTCCGGCTATGAATATGACAAGCCCGGCATTAAGAAGGTACAAAGGCATCAGGCTGTTTTTCCCCGAAGGAACATTCCTGCTGAGTATGCCCGGAAGCAGTACTGGGGCAATGCCGATTATTGTCGATCCGATGAAGCCTATGCTGAAGGAATGGATGAACGCTATTCTTACCCAGTAATCTAAAGAGAAGGAATACAGAAGGCCGAAGAAGACTCCAGAAATCAGCCAGGCTGAGGCGACCATGAAACTGGCTTCAAGGAACAGAAGATTTCCATGCCCTCTGGTTGAACCCCTGTGTGCAAGAAGCCTGTCCCGGTCAGGTACAAGGAGGCGCGACTGTGAAAATGTCCTTGCAGTCAGAACAAATAGTGACGCTGAAGTCATGAAGAGGACCGAAGTCACCACCGAAGCGATGAACGATTGGAAGTATACTGACAGAAAGGCAGAAACTACCGCTGCAGACTGGGCATAAACTCCGTATCTGTAGGTTCCTGCCATGTTGGTGGTGAACCTTACGGCGACGGTCTTCAATGAAACACCGAATATCATTGAGCCTGCAAAACCTATAAGGGCAAGATACACCACCCCCATGCTGAACGGATCGAGTCCTCTCAAAATGCTGTATATTACCGCAGACAGTGAGAGAAGAAGTGAAAGAGGGGAAATGAAGAGATACGCGTCACCTTCGAGCTTTGTTTTCCTACCTTTCCTTATGACATACCCGATTTGCCAGAGAAATATTGCGGCAGCAGCCAATTCCAGCAGGAGAAATATTGAAAGTAATTCTTCTGACAGGCCGGAGGGCATGGATACCCACATTGAAAAAATGTAGCCGCCATTTGCAACAGTTATCATGCCATAGGATAAGTAGGCCAAGGGGTAAGATGGAAGACCGTGGGACTTGAACGAAGGAATCAGGGAATATGCGACACCAAGCACAAACTCAGTAAGAAAACCGAAAATCTGGAGGAGGGGGTGCACCGAGAACAGTTCAGCGCTTATGAGATTAATTTTAAGGGAGCTGCTTATGATCAAAAGCATCCCGAGAACGCTCGCTATGCCAGTGAATATCGACCCCGTGGCAATAAACATAAGTGCAATTTTTCTCTGCTCTTCCATGTTGACTGGAATTCGTGCGTGGCTCATTATAACCTCTCCCTATGCGAGGGCCCCTTACCTCATATCGTATCCCGATAAATCTTGATCGGCAAATTCATTGTCAGTGACCTCCTCCCCTATCCTTCGAAAGGGGCTTCCTGCTTCGACGGTTACCAGCGGAACCTCCGCAGGCATGAATTCCCTCCGGCCCGGGGGTACTTTGCCCTCCACACTAATCCATTCGACTTTACGGACACAGGAACGCATGGAGCTACACGTTATCCGACCCTTCTTCCATTCTGTCTGCTGGTGAGCCGCGTGTTATTTCTGGAAAGTAGGAAAAGATTTCGCTTTCATCCCCTCCCTTTCGGAAGGGGATTTTCCGCTCAATTTTGTTAAAAAAAGGGTCAGGGTTTCCAGCAGGCACCTTTTGCATCACTGTACCAGGCATTGATATATTCTCCAGTTGAAATCCTGTTGCAGACAAAATTAGTGTCACAGTAATCACATATCTCCTCATTCCCGATAACCCACCCGGTTCCTGGATTCATGTCTGTCTTAAGCTCAACCATTTCTTCGGAAAGCCCCTGTGTCAAAGTGTCAAATTCACTGCTGTTGCACTGGTTGCATCCCGACCCGCAAGGAAAGGGTTCACATGTGAAGAACGGCCCCTGGTCCCCATTTGCAGTATCGTGGTAATCGCAGAACTTAGCGCAGGACCTGTCCGACCCTAAAGTTGCCGTGACACCGGCGGGAAGAAAGATGTTGTAGGCCCCTTTTGTGCCTATGTTCTTGACAAGGGAATCCTGGATCCATGAATTTATGGCATTGCCTATGTCTTTCTCAGACACTGAGGATGGCGGATCAGTAGTAATCAGAGCATGCCCCTCAAGGCTTCCAGCACCGACATTGTACTGGCTGAGCTCGCCGGAGTATGAAGAATTACTTTCAATGTCTTCAACTGCCTTGTTCAGCCTGCCAACCCATGAGTTTCCCACCCAGTAGCTCCCCCAAAACACATTAATCCACTGGTACCCATCCTTCCACACCGGACCGCCTTTGTATTTTGCGAGCTTGGCTCCCCCGGGTGTGCCCGATATCTTTTCCGGGGATATTTCGACGCGGTGACCGCAGGGATGTGCTATATGCCATATCGTAGATTTTGTGAGGCCTGACCCTCTGACTCCCACATGGCTAAAATTTTCAACCGGCTCATTGCATACAGGGCAATTCCTGATTTCTAGGCAGAATTCGCATCTTCCAGTGGACATGGGATCATATTACAGTGTTCAGTAATAATAATATTATGGTGCAAAAAAGTAGGATTTTGAAAAATAAGAAAGGGCATGAAGTTCTCTTTTCGGTGACTAATTCCTTTTCACACCCGCCTTTGCCCTGAGGGATTTTAGTGCCCCAAGCAAGCTTTGTATATCATCCGAGTTGTTCACGTAGTGGGTGGATACCCTGATACCATAGAGGCCGCCGCCGGCCCTGTACGAAATGGCATAACCGGTGCTGTTGAGCTTTTCAACAACTTCCATCTCTTTCTTGCGCCCGACTCCCATCCTGAAGGTAGTTATTCCGGACTGGTGTTTTTCCTCGTATGGCTCCAGAACCTCAAAGTCCAGGGCCTCAAGGCCTTCCAGCAGTTCATGTTTTAGCTCAAGCACTCTCCTCTGTACTCTATCCATCCCGATGCCGTTTATGAGCTTCAGGGTCTTTTCCAGAGCCGTTAGCCCTGGCATATTGTACAGGCTGCCGCCGTATTCAAATTTCCTTGCGTCGCTGCTGTAAAACTTGAATTCCGGGAACTGCTCCCTGTCTGTAAGAGTGAAATAAGTGTGCCAGCCTCCATCGGGCTCTTCGGTGTTCTTGTATCCGTAATATGGGCGTTCCAGTTCTTCAATCACTTTCCTCCTGACGTACAGGAATCCCAAACCTAGCCAGTCTGAAAGCCACTTCTGGGCACTTCCGGCAACCAGGTCGGCCCCGGATTTCTCAACGTCCATTTTGGCTTGGCCAAGATGCTGTATAGAGTCCGTTATCATGAATGCATTATTTTCATGGGCGATTTTTGAAAGTTCAGGAACGTCAAATTTGTACCCGTTGATCCATGTTACCGAGTCAACGAAAACTGCTCTTGTAGTTTTGTCAACTGCCCTCTGAAAATCATTGAGGTCGTAAACTCCGTCCCTGTTCTTCACTACCTTTATGTCCACTCCCCTGTCGCGCCATTTCTGAAGCTCAGCCTCAGTCAGCACGTACTGCATATCGCTTGTTACAATTGATTCCCCGCTCTTAGGCCTTATTGCCTCAAATGCTGTCTGTATTCCCTGTGTTGTATTGGTGCCTGTAATGGCTATCTGATCCGGCGAGGTGTTCAGAAGTTTTGCAATCTGCCCTTTTGCTCCGTCTTGAAGACTAGATATGGCTTCTGATACATACTGGTTGTCCCATTCATAAATATTTTTTAGAAGCTCTTCTACTGCTATTTTTGCGCTTGAAGGGAGCGGCCCGAGGCCAGCCCAGTTGAGATAAACCATGTTCTTCAGCGCCTTAAACTCATCTCTGGCAGATTCAAAATCATTCATGTTACCAACACCAGTTAACAAATCACGGCAAATGATAAATACAATTTCTCATGGGGAAGATGACGGGAGTCCTTCAACATCCTGTGTTGGACTCAGCGGTTGTCACGCCGCATGAGCCGATAGTACACCAATCCTCCCAGAAGCTGCAGCACACCGCCGATCTCCATTGGAATTGGCAGGGAGTATTCCATCAGGTACCCGGATATTGCTGAAGTGCCTGTGGAGCTTCTGACCGCCATTCCCTGCGCACTGGATGCTATCCCGAAATTGCTGTCACTCACCCCCTTCACATTTATGGCTGTTCTTATGGGAGCTCCGAAACCTGCTGCGGCTGACCTCGCGATGTACAGCGATGCAACGATCAGCAGCGATGGTGAGAAGGCAACAGCCATCATTACAACGCCCTGCATAATCCTTGAAAGCGATGCTGTCCAGACCGGAGACCTCAGGATATCGATTCGTCTTGTAGCCATCAGGGAAGACACCGCGGTGGCAACGTAGGAGAAAGTAAACATCAGTCCTACTGTGGAGGGGGGAACGCCAAACCTCAACTCAATCCATGCTGGAAGAAGTGCAATCGAGAATCCGACTCCAGAACCGTTGACAATATTTGAGAGAATCACTTTCAAGGTGTACTTCCCGCTCTTCCTGTCGATTATGCCATGTTTCTTCTTAGCCGCCTTCCTTTCCTTAATGAATACCAATGAGGCAAAGGACAGGAGCCCGAGAAGAAATGACGAAAGATAGAGCATCCTGAAAGCTTCGGCCGCACCCATGATGGAAACAAGGTAGCCGTGTGAATACAGAAGGACTGCTCCACCAAAGGCGGAAAAAGCCCCCACCGCCATCACCCTTCCCATTTTCTTGACCCTTTCGCCTGATTCCGGCCAGTTTCTGGCTATCAGTGCATTCAGGCCAGGTGCAAAGACACCCCTGAGGCCTCCGGGAGTCCCCCCAATCCCTCCTATTACTGTTGCAATCTCGATTGGTATGATGGTATTGTAATGAAAAAGGATGAAAGTGGCAATAAGCATTGGAACTTCCCCGATCAAGAGTGAATACCGGTATCCAATCCTGTCTCCTAGCATGCCGGATAACAGTGAGATTGCAACGGAAAAAAGTACCATGAGCAGGAGCAGTGTCCCGATTATTGATACTGGTATTCCCAGGTACAGCAGGTAGAGCGGAAGGGATAGTGTGACGTAAACAATGCCTATGCTTCTTGCAGCCCTTGAAATAAGGAGAAAATTGAACCTCCTCTCAATTGTTCTATCAATTAATGTGCTTTCGGCCTCTCCTGTTTGCATTTCAGATACTTCCGCAGATGTGGAGTCTCGGGACTGGGTTCATTCAACTACGCCGCCATGATCCATGGGGCTTCCTTGTGACTGCATGGTGAATTCAGCCATTGCCATACTTGAAGACTGTTTCAAACCGGGATTCAGTGATTGAATAAAAATTTTGAATTCTTAAAAGCCCCTGGCAGCTTCTGAGCCCCCATCCACTCAAAGAGTCGCAGCGTGGAATTAACGCACGTTAACAGAGAGGGTATCCGGTTTTATGCCTGGAGCCCATAATTCAAATGGAGATCGTAAATGCTTGTAAAGGACATTATGACAGGAAACCCGGAGGTCATAGATGTGGAACTTTCCACGATATCGGATGCCATGTCGAAGATGAGATCAACCGATATCCACCAGATTCCGGCAGTTTCAGGCAAGAAATATGTTGGAATGCTGAACTATAGGGAAATTTTGAGAAAGAGGAGCATGCAGCTTTCAGCCCGCGTGGACACCTTCCTGATCAACACGCCGAAACTTTCCCCTGAAGATGACATCAGGGAAGTCATCAGGCTCATCGTTCACACTGGCCTCTCAGCCTTCCCGGTTCTTGACAAGAGCAGGATTGTCGGCATAATTTCGAGGTCGGACATAATCCAGCACCTTGACGAATTTGAAGAGGCTAAAAACATCAGAAACAGGCAGATCATGTCCAGCGCTCCCCTAACTGCACTGGGCGACGACAATATACAGTCTGCCGCAGATAAAATGCGCGGACTTGATGAAACTGAGATACCGATTGTGGACAGTGATAACAAACTTGTTGGCATATTGAGACTTGACGAAGTGGCTGCCGACACCTTCAGAAGAGAGAAGCAGGGCATAAGGGGAGGTCATATGGCGTTTGGAAATGTAGGAGGTTCAATGGTCGACGTTGCCGGTGACAGAGGTGGTGACAAGAGCAAGGTAGATATAAAATGCTCCTCACTGATGGACAATCCACGCTGGGTTTTCGGACATGAGCCAATCACTAAAACCGCCGAGATAATCATGGCACAAAGACTTCACATTGTACCGGTTGTGAATGACGACCTTCAGATAGAGGGCATTGTCGGAATTTCTGACATAATAGATTCGCTTGACACCGGGGAGGAAAAAGAAGGATTGCTGATACAGGTTACCGGGCTTGATCCCGATGACCAGGATCTGTACGAGATCACCTACGCTATGGCCAGCAAGTTCATAGTTAGATTCTCCAAGATAACCGGCATCAGCCATGGAAAACTGAATATCCAGGTGATCAAATACCACACCGAAGGAGTGATGAAGTATTCGGTGAGAACAAAGATCATTGCTGAACCTCTTACCATGTCTCTGGACCATCACGACTGGAATTATGGGAAATGCCTTTCCTTTATCTTTGAAACTTATGAGCCAAGATTAAGGAAGTGGAAGACCAAGTGAATCTAGAACTTTTCTTCCTCCTTTTGTGGAATTGTCATTAACTTTCCTTTCCTCAATGCCAGCCCAATAAAGATGATCAATATGCCCAGCAAGAGAGACGAGGCGGCTGATATTGCGATATATGGCATCTGAAACGGGTCTGCCCTGACAACCGTCAGGGCATTGTTCAAATCCATCGAGTTCAGGCTGACAAGGCTTCCTGCCAGAAGAAATACCTCAAAAACTTTCAACGCTACGGATCCCAGGAAAGCACCAATCAAGTAAGTATTGAGGTTGCGGTTTGCCATTGGAAAAGGTATCAAGAAATAACAGAAACCGGATAGGACCGCAAGGATTGAACCAGATATCAGTGAAAAGTTCACTGTCTCCTTTTATGCCCATTCAGGGATAGGCCCACCGTTGAAACCCTGAGATATAAGCGTGCTGGCGATGCCAAAGACCTCCGCCACAAAAACAACAACAAAAACTATCAGGGAGAGTATGAAAATTATGATGCTTGCATAGAGTAGCCTTCCCTGCGCAACGCTCATAGAATGCCTTCTGTACAATAGTATTATTATTGAGACCAGGCCCAGAATTAGGCTGACCCATCCCAGTGATGAGAGGAAATCAATCGAATAGCTGATGCCCAGAATCATGACTCCCATGCCGATGTCTCTCTGCGAAACAGGCACAGTCCCGATGCGGTCTTGTTCCATCTTTTGTTTACAATATTTGTATATTAAAAGATTATGATGGAGCACCAATTATGGAAGATGTTTCACGACCGATGCAACCACTCTCTTCGTGCCGTCACTTCCACCTATGTCATGGGTCATTACTCCGTCCTGCACAGCTAATCCGACTGCCTCCTCCAGGGCCTGGCCCTTCTCCTTCATACCAAGATGGTCCAGCATCATGGCCCCTGACAGTATGGCGCCAATGGGGTTGGCTATGCCTCTTCCCGCGATATCGGGAGCGCTTCCATGTACAGGCTCAAAAAGTGCCACTTTCCCCAGTCCATAGCTTCCACTTGGGGCAAATCCCAGGCCACCGATCATACCAGCACAGAGATCTGACAGGATATCCCCATAGAGGTTGGAAGCCATGATGAGTCCAAATTTTGAAGGGTCCATGACAAGATCATATGCGACTGCATCCCCATACATGAAATGAGGCTTTATGCCAGCTTTTGCAAGTTCTTCTCCGGCCACTTCCCTCCAGATCTCGTAAAGGCCGGTTACAGCATTTGCCTTGTCCACTACAGTTACACCCTTGCCCTCATTTGCTTGCTTGAATGACAGGGCCTTTCTGAAAAATCTTTCCAGGTTTTTTCTGCTCATTACCCCGAGATTGAAGTACAAATCGTCGTCAGAACTGCCTGAAACTTCTAGCTCACCGGACCATGCATTGCTTCTATGCAGGAATTTCGACCCGCCTTCGTCAATCTTTCCCCCGAAACCCATGTAAAACTCTTCAGTGTTTTCCCTTGCAATGGCAATATTCATGTCAAATTTGGAAAAAGGCAGGGACCTTGCGGGGCGCAGGTTCAGAAAAAGGCCAAGTTCTCTTCTTAGCCTGAGAATTACACCTCTTTCCATTATTCCGGGTTTCACCCTCGGGTCCCCGATCGCCCCGAATAAAATTGCATCCATTTTTCTGAGCTCTTCCATTTCATTTTCCGTTATCAGAGTGCTTTCCCGGATATACCTCTCAGAAGATGCTCCGTATTTCACATATTCAATCGATCCGCCTGTGATGTGATCTATGCATTCAGTTGCTGCCGGTATCACCTCACGGCCAATCCCGTCCCCCTCTATGACTGCGACTGCTGGCGTAACAACTCCTCCTTGGCATAGTTTATGATGCTCCCACTATCCACTATCTTTTTCAGGAATTCCGGGTATTTCTCGAACTTAGTCGTTTCCGGACCATGCGCAATGGTCCCTTTTTCCATGTCAACGGATACTTCAGCCCCTTCAACAACAGATATATCAGCTTCAATAACCGGAAGCCCCAGGTTAATGGAATTTCTGAAGAATATCCGTGCAAAGCTCTTAGCAATTACCAGGCTGACGCCACACCCCTGAATGGCCCTCACGGCATGTTCCCTGCTTGAGCCACACCCAAAATTCCTGCCGGCTACAATTATGTCGCCGCGGGATATGGACGATGCAAGACCCGGGATCGTATTTTCCATGAAGTGTGGCGCAAGTTTTTCGGGCTCTGCAGTTACCAGGTACCTCGCCGGTATGATCTGGTCAGTGTCGACGTTGTCGCCAAGAATCCAGACTTTTCCCCTAATTCTGTGTTCAGGCAACCTTGAGCACCTCCGAGGGGGAGATTATCCTGCCTGCAACTGCACTTGCAGCAACGACAGAAGGATTAGAGAGATAGACGCTTGAGTCCTTGTCCCCCATCCTTCCCAGAAAATTCCTGTTCGTGCTCGATATGCATTTCTCACCGGGGCCGAGTACGCCCATGTAACCTCCGAGGCATGCACCGCAGGTAGGCCCCGAGACATACCCTCCTGCTTCAGATATTATCTTTACAAGCCCTTCCGATACTGCATCCTCAAATACCTGCTGGCTGGAAGGGACAACAATCAACCTTGTTCTCGGGTGTACTTTCCTGCCCTTCAGTACCGCTGCTGCCCTTCTTATATCCTCTATCCTGCCGTTGGTGCATGACCCGATGTAAGCCTGGTCTATTTCACTGTCAACTTCAGATACAGGCTTCACATTTGCGGGGGACCCGGGCATTGATACCACAGGTTCGAGCTCTGATGCATCTATGCGAATTATCTGTTCGTATGTTGCATCCATGTCGGAATCCATGAATTCCCAACTGTTCCTTGCCCTTCCCTCCAGATAAGCTTCCGTTTTTCGGTCAGGAGGTATGAAGGCACACTTAGCGCCTGCTTCGGATGACATGTTCGCAATGGTCATCCTGTCAGATATTCCCAGCTGCTGAATTGCTGAGCCCCGGTACTCGAGACATTTGTACCTGCCGCCCTCAAGGCCTATGCGTGAAATGACACTGAGAATCACGTCCTTCCCTTCGACTGATTCATCTAGTGGGCCATCTATATCGAACCTCACAGTTTCGGGCACCTTGAACCACATTTTTCCGGTTCCGAAAATTACGCCTGCTTCTGTGCTCCCGATCCCCACGGATATTGCTCCAAGTCCCCCATAGGTGCAGGTGTGGGAATCCGCCCCGGCTATGAGAGCACCGGGAGTGGCAAAACCCTTCTCCATCATTACCTGGTGGCACACTCCGCCCCTGCCGACTTCAAAATAATTTGGCATCTCATATTTCCATGCAAAATCACGCATTTTCTTTGACTGCGTGGCAGAGGCTATATCCTTGCTCGGGACAAAATGATCGGGTATCAGCACAATTTTATCCTTTTTAGGCTCCACTCCCAGCTGTGAAAATGCATCCATTGCCGGTGGGCCTGTTATGTCATTCACCATTACATAGTCAACTTCCGCCTCTATGATGCTCCCTGCCCTGACATCTCTCCCCGATTTTTTCGAAAACACTTTTTCTACTGCCGTTTTTCCTGTTTGAACCATACGATCACCCATTTCAGTTTCCTCCTATCTTAGTGTATTCCTGGAACATTTCGACAACTTTTTCCTCGTCCACTCTTGTTCCACCTTCACGGATCTTTTTCACTTCCCGGAGAATTTCCCTGGCAGTCTCCAGGTCAGCTTCTATTCCATTGCGTTCCATAATCCAACGGATCGAGTTTACCCCGGAATGCTTCCCAACAACTATCCTGCGTTCGGTTCCAACCACCGCAGGATCTATGGGCTCATAGGTGGACACCTCGTTCACAATCCCATGAACGTGTATTCCGGCCTCGTGGGCATACGCGTTCTCACCTACAATTGCCTTGTTCTGCTGAACTGCCATGCCCGTTACGGATGAAACTTCCTTCGAGAGTTCCCAGAGCTTCTCCTTGCTCATGCCGGTGCCTGATGACAGGAATGACTCGATTCCCACGACTACCTCTTCCAGTGATGCGTTTCCAGCTCTTTCTCCGATGCCGTTTACGGTTACGTGAGCCTGTGTTGCACCGCCCATTATGCCGAAGAGGGTGTTTGCGGTTGCAAGTCCAAAGTCATTGTGGCAATGGACGCTTATCTCCGTGGAAGTCGCGCCCCTTATTTCTTTCACGATATGCATCATGGCCGTTGGAGAGAGGGCCCCAACGGTGTCTGGTATATTGAGGACTGATGCACCACTGTCCCTTGCCGTCTTGAAAGCTTCCTTGAGAAAATCCATATTTGATCTTGTTGCGTCTTCGCAGGAAAATTCCACTTTTACGCCCCTGGATGCAACAGAGTCAACAGACTTTGATATGCTTTCAATAACCTGGCTTCTGTCCATCTTCAGCTTATGCCTCATGTGAATGTCAGAAGTGGCGATGAAAAGATGCACCCTCTTCACACCTGTTCCCATTACAGCCTCAATATCTTTCCCTGTGCATCTAGCAAGACCGCACACCTCGGATTTGCTGATGACCGAGTTTATCTGGGAAACTGCATGTTTCTCAGCATCCGACGCAATGGGAAAGCCTGCTTCTATAACGTCTACCCCTGCACTTTCAAGAAGGCTGGCGATTCTGATCTTCTCATGAACGGATATTGAAACCCCGGGAGACTGCTCGCCATCCCTCAGGGTCGTGTCAAGAATTTTGATCCTCCCTGCCACATCCTTAAGGTCCATCCCCCAGTCGTGGAATTCACCCGTACGGAATACGTTCTGAACCGGCCCCTTCGATAAAACATAGTTTACACTATCACTTTCAGAAAACACACTATCACCCAAAAATTCTCTTTACAGAACCACGGGTGAGAGCGTTGACTCGTTCAACAAAAGTACTTCATGCAATACCAAGGTCAACATTTCTTCCTTCACCCGATGGCTAATCTGTCATGGCAAACCATGACACTCCCTGCCGATTAACTGACTGTATAAAATACTTGCGCGTTCCTGTTAAGATCAGGCCACCCTCACCCCATACCTACTTATTGAGCGGTAAAGGTAGAATAGTTGCATATCCATGATTAACATGGCAGCAGTCCATGCGGAAGGATCGGGATATTCATGTTCTGATCGTCAAGTGTGATGCCTGCCACAATATGTGCCAAAGGGGGGGTTTAGATGGTTATGGTAAAAAGAATGGCGCCAACAGACGGGCAGATCGACATTATATCCACGCTTGCGAAAGAGTCACTGGCAGCAAAGGATCATGTGAGTGAGTACCTTCTGAAAACCGGGAAAGAGGAAATTGAGGGGCTCTCGATGAAGGAGGCGTCGCAATTGATAGATGAATTGAAGAGAGTTTCAGCAAAGGTTCTGATCGACAGATATCTGACACCAAAACAACTGATCTTTATTGACCAGCTGCAGGACACTCCCCAGAGAAGGGACTATACGAACTACTTCCTTAAGGTGAGGGATAAGAGATCCATAAATTCTCTTTCCTCCAGCGAGGCATCTGAACTCATAGCTGTCCTGAAGTCAATGAGGCCCCCGAGCGAGGGGGAAAAGCTGGATGCCCCCATGACCATAGACCAGATCGAAGTGCTGAACGAGCTTCAGAATACTGAGGAAAGGAGGGCAGTTACAGATCGCTTCCTTAACCAGACCCTTAGCAAGGACATGAAGGAACTGACGCGCCAGGAAGCTGACGAACTCATAGGGCTGCTGGAGTAGTGGCAATCGGGCCTGGAAGTGATTGAAACGGATGGCGCCCTGTTTTCAGATTAGAGCAAATTTCCCCTTCTTTTTATTGCCTGCTGGACCAGGGTTTCATCAATACCTTCAGGAAGTTTCTCACCGTTGAAATAGTCATAAAGAAGCAGCTTCAGGATGTTGAAGTATGTAAAATTGAGGACCATCCCCAGGACCATTATTGCGACGCCGGTCCCTATCAGGATCACCTTCAGAACAAGGTTTGGCATGAATATTCCGCCGGCGAGTGCCAGGAGCATACCTCCCAGTGTGAATATGAGGGTGTAGAGGTCAATATACACTACTCCACCGAAAACAGGACCCACAGTTCTCCTTATGGTGCCCAGGCTTTCCTTCACAGCATCAATAGGGCCGACTTTCTTCTCGAGAATGGCAGGAACGGCGAAGAAAGTTGCGATAGTTATTCCGAGGGAGCCAACACCTGCCACAACGATTTGAGATATGCCACGAAACCTGGATTCTATGGCCCTCAGGATCATTACGAGTATTGTGTAGAAGATTGCCCATTCGAGAATTCTAACCGTATAAGGGCGTGTCCTGGCAAGTGCTTCACCCATGCCGATCCTGTCCCCTGCTTCGTAAGACTTGAACGATATCAGCATCGCGACAAGAAAATAAGTGGAAACAAATCCTGTAACAACGTAAGAGATAGCCACGCCGACGATGATCTTCCAGTGAACAGGGAAATCAATCGGTATGAAAAGGGATCCAAGGAAGGTTAACCCAAAGAGAACCACACCTATTATGCCGGATATGACTGGATAAATTAGCAGACTCCTGTCCCCAGATACAAGAGCCCTTACAGACTTAGCCAGACTCCAGCCGGCTTTCAGGCCAGTAAACGCCATGATAGGAAAGAATAGCTGATAATCGATATATAATTGTGTTGGAACAGCCAGGATATCACAGGCCACCCGGCACGTATAATACTAGATATAGGGCAATGGCCGTTTATTTCGCACTTTGTGCGAATGTCCCTACCGCGATGGATCAGCGTCGTCATATATCCTTGCTGCGAGCAACCTGCCTTCATTTCCGGTCACGTACACAGCAATTCCAGCTTCTGGCGGAAATTTCACACCGTTCCATTCACTAAAGTTGTATTCCACAGCAGTCCTTGTGCCATCGGTGAAGCAGGTGCAGTGCTTGAGCGGGATTCCGCCTCCTGAAATCGCGGAGCTGTAAAATCCACGCAGGCCTTTCTCGCCTATATGGGTGAACTCAGATCCGCTGGGCTCCCGAATGTAACCCGATTCCGTGAAGAGTTTGACAACAGCCTCGGCGTCCGTTCCAGATATTGCGTTCATGTAATCTCTCACAATATCAGGCATAAACAGCCCTGGATTCTCTTCGAGAATTGGCCTGCGTCCCGAGTGCTTTCCATAAAGTGGCCAGGTACTGTAATAGATCCTGATCTCCTTCACAGAATCCCTTTCGATCATGCCCACAATTGCGACCGGGAGGTCCTTAGTTTTTCCTTCCACTGAGATGAAGAAGTTATATTCAACCACTATTGCTTCGTTTGTTACTATGGTTGAGAATGGATCGACTGTTGCGTTATAATCATCGAGCCACTTCTTCTTCTGCAGGAGGTACTCATTAACAGAATCGTTTCCCTCGAATCTCCCGGCCACAGGGGAGTCAATCACGGGATTCTCCGACAGTATGCTGTAAATCTCTTCCGTCCTGCCTTCCTTTATGAGCTGGAAAAAATTCTTAAGCTGATCTTCAAGGGTGCTTTCCATAACGATGACTCTATTGGTTCCTACAACTAAACGGTTTAGTTAAGGCCCGGCAGGATCAAACCCCGCCAATAGTAACAACAAGATCTGTAAGGAATCCCAGTGCCACGCCAATAAACAGACCGACAAATATCCTGTTGCCGGACATCTGTGAGGCTATTGACCTGTACATGGTGAATGTCACGTATATCAGGGCACCGGCTGCAAAGGAAAGAAACAGCACCTTGGCTATTTCTGAAACCCAGAAAGATCCTATAACCGTCCCAAGAAAAGTGGGCCCTCCACCAATCAGTCCTGCAAGTATCAGGAAGCTTGTGCGTGGAGTGCCTGATTCACGGACAAGCGGCCCGCATATCCCAAACCCCTCAGTGGAGTTGTGAAGACCAAATCCAATAACCAGAACGAGTGCCAGGGCGATGGCCCCCGATGAGTATGACTGGCCAATGGCGAGCCCTTCTCCGAAGTTGTGAGCACCTATGCCTATGGCGATCATCAGTGCAAGCCTGTAAGAGCTGTTGCCTAGAATGGTGTTTTCATCGTGTTTGGAGGATTTCCTGGCCATTGAGGCTATGAACACCCTTTCGTATGCGGAAAGGCCGATGCTTCCAAGGGAAAGCCCTATCATGAAGACTGCGAGATAAAGTATTGGATTATTAAGTGAAGTCCCTGCTGAAATTGAGGTGATGAAAGAGTCTTCAACAACTGACCATGATCCCTGCAGGACATCAAATATCAAAAAAGTGAGGATCCCTGCTGCTACTGCACTCATCATAAGCCTGGACTGGGCTTTCATAACACTGACCTTGGAGAAAGCCAGACCAAAGTATATCGTAAATCCGGCAATGGCCCCTAGTACCAGGAGTGCAGTGTAATTCAGCATTCTATCAGTTTTTCCCGAGGTTAGCCCAATGTAATTTAGGCTTACCTAAATTTATGATGTTCGGAATGTATAAAAAACTTCATTAGCGGTCATGTAGAAAATAGACAGATCCTGTTATTGCAAGGCCCGGTTCTCGTTTAATTGCCGTTATTCGACACAACAGTACAAGAACCGGTGGTGTTGAAAGAATAAAAGAACATTGTTTTGTTTCCTATTACTGAACCCGATGATCAAGAGTGTTAAACAGGCAGCAGCAGAAATAAAAAGCGGAGACCTCATCCCAAGTGAATTTTACGAGGCCCTGGTTTCGAATATTGATAAGCTTGACGGGGCAATAAAAAGCTATACAACGCTGAGCCGGAATGCCGGGGAGGACGCGGAGAGATTATCTTCTCTTGCAAGGGAGAGCAAATTTTCGGGCCCGTTGCACGGCATACCGGTCTCAGCCAAGGATCTGATAGATACAAAGGGAATACGGACCACCTATGGCAACAGCAGATTTTCATCCAACATTCCAGAAACAAGTGCGGAAGTTGTTAACAGGCTTGTCAAGGCAGGCGCCTACATTCTTGGGAAAACCAACACGCATGAGTTCGCGCTCGGAATGGAAAGCCCTCCCACTGTAAACCCGTATGATGCAAATAGAATTCCCGGTGGCTCAAGCGGAGGATCAGCAGCTGCACTTGCAGCAGGAATGGCAGTTTTTGCGCTTGGCTCAGACACTGGCGGCTCCATCAGAATTCCAGCTGCGATGTGCGGGGTTACCGGCCTTAAACCTACCTATGGCTCCGTTCCAGTGGTCGGAGTGTTTCCCGAGTCATGGTCCCTTGATCATGTTGGCCCGATGGTGAGGTATGCCGAAGATATACCCCTTGTTATGGAAGCCATGGGCAGTCCAATGGATGTGCCTCCCCCGAGGGTACCCATGAAAGCGGGCATAATCAGTGACTATCTTGATGAGACCGATCCACAGGTGCGAAAAGTGGTGTACTCTTCCATAGACGCACTCGAATCCGAGGGGATTGTCGAAACGGTGGATTTCAAGTCTGATGCGCTGGAGGAATCTGCAAGATTGCACGAGATAATTGATACGGCTGAGATTGCAACTGTTCACCGGGATATGTATGCATCGGACCCAAGCATGTATATGGGCACGTCCATAGAGCAGATTGAGGCGGGTCTCAGTCGAAAGGCAGTCGATTACATCCAGGCACTCAGGAAGCGTGATGTCCTTTATGAAAGGATGAAAGGGCAGATGAAAGGACTGGACATACTTCTTTCCCCAACACTTCCCAGAACTGCCCCCAGAGTCAAGGAGTTCGATGAAATGGATCTGGCGGCCCATGCGGAATATGCCATGTTCCAGGCGGAGTTCAATTACCTTGGAATGCCTGCGCTGTCGCTGCCTTGCGGATTCTCTGCGGGTCTGCCTGTTGGCCTCCAGGTTGTCTCGTTGAGGAATTGCGATGCCCGAACTGTGTCTCTTGGAATTGAGTACCAGAAGCTTACAGACTGGCACCTCAAAGAGCCGGGCTTCTAAGCCAAAGAGAATATGGTTGTTGCCAGCCGATAGTCTTCCTTTTCTTTTTCCCTCTTTGGTTTACTTTTCATCTTACACCTACTTTCTCCTGTAGTATATTGAGAGTGTGATTCCAACTGCCGCTGCTCCTGCAACGATTCCAATTATGATGTAAATCCAGAAAGATAATCCACCGGGCTGCTCAAGAGGAGGCGGTACGGTTGTGTTTTCGCTGAACGTGATTGTCACGGGAGATGGGGATGCACCAGCAACAGTCAGGTTGCCTGATTCCGGAGTCAGGTTGTAATTGCCTACTTTGTCAACCGAGTAAGAATACGTTCCGTTCGCCAGGTCCATGGATATTGAGCTTGTTGTTGAGGAGAATGACTGGCCGCTGCTGAGATTCACGTACCATTTCATTCCGGAAGGTAGCCCCACGTTGGTGAAGATGACACTGTAAGTGACCACGGAAAACTGTATGTTGACCGTGACACCGGTTCCATCCACTGTTACGGTGCCTGTTCCAGCCGCCGGGGAGTATCCCTGCACGATCCCTGTGCTGTAGCTGTAAGATCCGTTTGCCATATCGTACGGAATTGTGGATGTCGTGAATGTCTTGGTTGTCCCGTTCAGGGTAATGCTCCATGTGGTTCCATCGGGGAGGCCGTTTTCAATAAACTTGACAGAGTAAGTTTCAGGAGGAGGAGGCGGGGGCGGAGGTGGTGGAATCACTTTTGCGAATGTAACCTCTACAGTTATTGTCGACCCGTTGAATATGACAGTTCCGGATGCATTCAATGAGATGGTATACCCGGATATATCGGAAACAGCATAATCATAGGATGCATTGGTTGCGTTCATTATCTCGTAGGACACAGTGTCACCTGTAGATGATAGAACAGTCCCGCTGAATGTCACGGACCACGTTGTTCCTGGTTCAAGCCCCGTCTCCGTGAATATGGCCTTTGGGTGCGTCCACGGTTTCATCAGAGGATAGTAGTCTACGTTGCTTCCGGTCAGGTTAAACTGAGTGTCGCCGATTCCATCAGGCCCTGTAATGTTCTGGCCTGGGCCAGAATAGAAGTCAATACCCCCATAGCCTGACCAGTAGTTGCCCCCGGATGGATAGCCGTTGTCCCATATTGAGACAGAGTTCGGAGCAATGCTGTAGCTTGAGTAGTTGATGAAATTGTTGTGGTAGTAGAGATTGGATGACTGGCCCGTTATCCTGAACACGAGGGTGTCATTCACCAGGCTGTTGCCTGTGAAGGTATTTCCCTTGGATATGATGTTCTGGAAACCAACTGAACTGTTTAAGAATGAGTTGTTGAAGAAGTTGTTGTTGTCGGAGAACCTCTGCATGTAAAGGGCGGTCCCATTGTTTTTTCCTGCGTTGATGGTGTTGCCCACTAGTGTAGTGTAAGTCCCTGCAAGCCATGTGGCATTGACGTGATTTCCATTCATCGTTACTGAGTTTTCTTTCACTGTCAGGTAGTTGCTCCCTTCCAGATAAAGCCCGAATGAAGAGTTTCCATTCACCGTTACGATGTTGCCTGAGATCTGCCTGTCATTCTGTGAGGAATACAATCCGTACACACGTGTACCGCTGACAGTCACTGTGTTGTCCATAATGTTTCCGAGGGCGTAACTGCCGATTCCGTATGTTGAGTTTCCACTCACAGTTATTGTGTTTGACCGGATTGATGCATTATAGCTATTGCTGTATACTCCGATAGAGTTGGAGCCGGATACTGACAGGTCATTGCTGAAAACGTAGGATGAACCTGTTCCGGATGATGCGATGCCAATTCCGTACGACCAGTATCCGTTTACTGAGATCGTGTTGAATGAGATATTGTTAAACCCGTCTGCAGAGGAAATTGCATATGACCTGTTACCGTTTACATTTACCAGGTTGTGCTGGACTGTGTTGAACTGGGAGGTGGGTGAAAAATATGCACCGTATGATGAGATTCCCGTGGCGATGATGCTGTTGTTTTCTACAATATTGTATCCGTTTGACAGAAATATTGCTCTCGAATTTTCGCCTGAGATGTTGATGATATTGCTTGAAATGAGGCCGTGCTGGGCATCTGACACTACACCATCCGAAGAGGACGGGATGTAGATGCTATTTCCGGTTATTGTTGTGTAGCTCGAATGGGTGACTATACCGGTTGGAATTCCGCTAAAGTAAGGATCAGTCAGCACCATGTTCACCGTGTTATTGTATATGCCGTCATACGGGGCATACACGAATATTCCCGCAGACATTCCGGTTACGGTATTGTTGAAAATTGTGTCATGGCTTGACTGGTACAGGTCAATTCCAGAAGCCCACATAGTTGTAACATTGGTGTTCTCGACAGTGATGTAATCCGCTTCACTAAGCTGAACAGGAGAAGTTGACTGGTAATTCGTCACGTTGAAGCCCTGGCCGTTGAATATGGCCCCTTGCCTTTGAATCGATATGCTCCCGTTTATGTCACCTGTAAGGTTATAATAATCCCCACTCTTGACTATAGGGGCGGAGAGGAGGTTTACGGTTCCATCAGCATAGATTATAAGGTTCCCGCTCCACGATACAGAGGGTGTCATGAGCGGCTCACTCTGGAAATTTTTAGCCTGGCTATTCCCCGAAGTGAACAGGAGCGTAAGGGAACTGGCTATTACTAAAAATACTACCAAAATTACAATAATGTTGTTCTTGAACATTTTTAATCTTTTATAATAGCCGTTAAATGTAGGTCAACATGTATGAAAAATAAGTACTGATAACTTTTTCAGAATTTTTCTCTCGAACTAAAATCCGTAAAATAAATCCCGAACAGAAAGAGCAGAAACTCGGGAAGAACTTGCACAATCGTACTTACTCACAATTCAGTATGTGTGGATGTTGTACCTATGTATAGTTTTTGTAGCTGTTTCTGGAAATAAATTTATAGTAAACCGCACTATCGCACGTAGATAGTGTTTAACATGGCAATAAGCAATAGATTGTTTATAGTGGCTGTTGTTGCAATAGTTGCAGTTTCAGCTTTCGGGATATCGTATAACCTTTCTTACGTCCATGGCAAATCAAGTCCTGCTGCGAGCACAGACAAGATTACGCTCGTGATTACCACGAACAACCAGTTCAACAAGTCCACAGGCGATCAACCTTCCTTCTATGTATTATCCAATGGCACACTGCAGTCGTCATCGGTGCTCTATTTTCCGCAGAACCAGCGAATAAGCCTCACAATAATAAACTATGATGATGGCCCGGCGTTTCCGCTGGGGCCTCCGGGAGCAGGTTCGAATGGCGTTATCTACTACAATGTTAGCGGCACTGTCGGAAACGTCATAACAGTAGTCAATAACACGAATGTGAATTCCAGTTCTCCAAGCGGAGCTTCGATAAACGTTTCTGGCGGGCAAGCTGTAAGGGGCATTCAGCTGGACAATGTTGCGCATACATTCACGGTCTCCGGCCTGAACCTCAACATTCCGATTCCACCATCATCTGTAGTTCATGCCAATCTGTACATTAACGGGGCAGGAACTTACCACTGGCAATGCCAGGCTCCTTGCGGATCAGGGAGTAACGGCTGGAGCGGCGCTATGGCAACAGCCGGATGGATGACAGGAACAGTTGTAGTTTCCTGAAAGTCCGGGAATGAACAGAGTTAAGTTGGCTGCCTCAACCCTCGATCCGGAATCAGGTAAAGGTGAGACCTGGAAAAAACACCAGGCTCTCCTCATTCTGGCATCTTCCATATCCATTCTTGTATTTTTTGTTTCTGCGGTTCAAGAAGGAAAGCTGGTATTCAACTACGGATTTGGGCAAGAGAAGTTCATCATAATCGCCTTCCCTGTTTTAGCCCCTGCTATCTCTCATATCCTGTACCGTCGTGTTCCCAAGCTTGGATTCTATTTATTGCCAATGACTTTCCTGTCATACCTTGGAATTGTTTTATCCTCTGTCCGTTACCCTTACCTCCTTCCAATGCCATCAATCTCGTTTCTGGCATTCGCAGCCACTTGGTACATTGCCGTAAGAGGAGAACGGGACAATGCCAGGAAGATCATAATATTCGTGCTTGCAACCCTTTTCATGTTCTTTGTCTCAAAGCTCCTGATTTTTGCTGTTCAACCCGGAAATTTTCCCTTGACTTTTGTACAGATCGGGAGCGTTTTCGACACCCAGTTTGAAGGAATTCCATTCCTGTTTCAGGGTGGCTTCGCCTTCTATACCCCCTTTTTTGTTATAATGGTCAGCCCAGCCAGTATAGTTTTGTTTACCATCATAGCCATACTTCTTACAGAAAACTACAACGGAATATTCAACCGCCTTACAAAAGGCGGAAATCATAAAGGGTTGCATAGCACGCTGTATGGTGTCGCGGGAGCATTAAGCTGCCAGTGCGAGGGGTGCATATCACTTTTTCCAACCATGACTGCGCTGATACTCACTGTTGCCATGATACCTCTCCTGCTGGAAAGCCTGATCCTGCTCCTTGCAACATACATCCTTCTCACCCGTTATTTTGGAAAGAATGTCAGAGTCGGGTTCCTGAACAGGATATCCGGCCTGAACAAGCTTCGTGAATCTTATGTGACAGTTTCTGTCGTCACAGTACTTCTTCCTCTGTATGAAGTAATAGGAATATACATGGGCCAGATAGGCAATATATTCTTCTTTTTCGGAACCGGCATTGGGATGGTTCTCGTCGGGTATGCGGATGTAATAATATACTCACAGTTTCTGAATTTCAATGGGAAAAAAACTATTCCCGCATTTCTGATCGCTCTCGCCAGCATTATTGGAGTAATGTGGTTCATACCTGCTTTTGCATCAGCTGCCTTCTACAACGCTCAGATTTTTGCAGCCATGAACATCTCCCTGTTCATCTCAGGGGTATTGTTCGGAATAGCGAGGTCCCATTACTCTGGAGCAGCAAAAAAGCTTGTTGATGAGTATCTCGCCCTTATGCTCGGCATGATACCTGTTGTAATTCTGTACATTTCTTCTACTTTCAGGGTACTTCTGTGGCCTGAGTTCGGGATCACACAGCAGGTGGAGTTCAGCATAGCAGCCTGGGCAGCACTGCTCCCGCTCATGTGGATCACTACTAACTTGAGCCTCTATAACGCCTCGGCTCCTGCAACCGGTGTGGATGTGGAAAGACACAGTGATGTCACTGTCTCATGATCCATAGCATGTGTAAATATGCAAATCTGGAGACACACTCCACCTTTGCTTGTTTACAGTTGCTGGATGAATGGGAGTAATATTTTTATCCGTTAAGTATAAGTCTCCCTCGAAATTAACGCTCTCCATGAAACCGGATGTCATGGAGAAGGAATCCTATACTGTGGCAATACTTGGCGCCACAGGCCTGGTTGGGAGGGCTATGCTGAAAACGCTTGAGAGACGCAACTTCCCGATTACAGGAATTAGACTCCTGGCAACCGGAAAATCAGCAGGAAAAACCCTTTATTACAACGAGAAAGAAGTTGAAGTTGAAGCTGTCACGGAAGGTTCCTTTGAAGGGGTTGACATATCACTCTTCAGTGCCGGATCTGACGCTAGCCTTGAATTCTCTGACATAGCGGTGGCACATGGTTCGCTAGTAATCGACAACAGCAGTGCGCACAGGATGAAAGATGAAATTCCGCTTGTTGTCCCGGAAGTCAACCCGGAGAAGGCTTTTGAAAACAGTGGAATAATAGCAAATCCAAACTGCTCCACTATTCAGCTTGTAGTGGCGCTTAAGCCGCTGATGAAACTTGGAATCGAGCATGTTTTTGTTTCAACTTACCAGTCAGTGAGTGGAATGGGCCAGAAAGGAATAGACAGGCTTTTGGAAGAAACAAACTCCGTACTTGATGGTCGTTCGAGAAGCAGGGCTGGAGGAAGTGAGGTTCCTTTTGCATTCAATGCTGTCCCGAAATGTGATTACTTTCTCGAGAACGGTTACACCCGGGAGGAAATGAAACTTCTACTGGAAAGCAGAAAGATCCTTGGGTCTCCGGACCTCAAAATGAGTGTTACTGCAGTTCGTGTCCCGGTCATGTATGGGCACTCCGAGACTGTGGCTGTAAAGTTCAAGGACAAGGTCTCCGCAGATCAGGTTAGAGGAATTCTGGCGGCTTCACCCGGCATAACCGTAATGGATGATCCCGAGAATGGAATCTACCCCCATCCCAGATACTCGGAAGGCAGTGGGGAGACCTTTGTTGGCAGAATCCGGCAGGATCTCGATGATCCAACCACGGTCCTTATGTTCATTGTTGCCGACAATGTGCTGAAGGGTGCTGCATGGAACGCCGTACAAATAGCCGAGCTACTCACCTCCAGCAGAAAGGAATCTGCGAGTGTCTAATTCAATGGAGATGGCAAGAATGAACATAGCTGTGTTGAAATTCGGAGGCACCTCAATCTCAACCCCTGAGGGGAGAAGGTGGGCATTCAAGCATATAAGGGAGCATCTGGCAAACAATCTGGATGTCGTGGTGGTCGCTTCTGCCATGGGTAGAACGGGAGACCCCTACTCCACCGACACCCTTCTTTCGCTTCTCGAGACCGTGAAAGTTCCTTCGCGTGACGTTGATTTGCTCATGTCATGTGGGGAAATCATCAGTACCGTTGTCCTTTCCAGCTATCTGACCGCGAATGGTGTAACCGCTTTCCCAATGACCGGGAGCCAGGCTGGAATATTGACAAGTGACAACCACGGAAAGGGCTCGATAGTGAATCTTGACGGAAGGAGGATTGTCGAGGTGCTGTCCGAAGGTAAGACTCCCGTTGTGGCCGGATTTCAGGGAAGGGCTATCACCGGCGAGGTTACAACACTCGGGAGAGGTGGAAGTGACATTACGGCAATAGCTCTCGCGGCTGCGCTGGGGGCCAAGAGAGTTGAGATATTCAAGGATGTGCCTGGCGTAATGACCGGAGACCCCAAGGTAGATCCTGATGCCAGGCTTCTTGACAGGATGTCCGCAGGAAAACTGCTCCTTATGGCTCAAACAGGCGCAAGGGTGATTCATCACAAGGCGGTGAGCCTGGCTATGGAGAACCGGGTTACATTCCACGTAAGGAGCAATTTCACCAACGAGCCTGGAACTATTGTGTATCCAGCTGAAGAGAAGTTTGTATCACCGAGCTGAGACTCAAGCTTTCACAGGCAGTCCCGCCAAATGCTTCTTGACCTCGTCTGATGTCATTATTCTGGCATCATACCAGTATTTTTCATATGCCAAGGCTTCAGTGGTTCCCATCCCAAGAACACCCTCCGTGTTGTCAAATGAGTCAACGCAATCACTTACCATGACCGGCTCATAGCCTCTGAACCAGGCATCTGCTGCGGTATGCTTGTCGCAACAGTTTGCGTGGAGCCCCGTAATGTATAAACTGCTGCCCGGGCCTATCCCGAGTTTGTTCAGGAGGGATGACAATGCTGTAGGAATGCCTCCGTTGTCAGTGAAGCCACTGTATGAGCCTTTTTCAACTTCATAAAGTGGAGGTTCTTTCCCTCTTGCTTTCTTAAGGTCTTCCTGTTCCCAGTCCCTTTCAAAAGTCAGGATGCCTTTCGTCAGGAGACCGTCGACTATCTGTGAGCCCTCTGTTCCTTTCATGGAGTGTGGCCCCCATTTTTTTAACTCGAAATCAGATTCGAGATGCCTGTCACTCAGGAATATCACCGGGAATCCTTTCTTCAGGAAGAGTTCCTGCAGTTCCCTTATTCCGGGTATAAGGCCCTTAGCTCTCTTCAATGCCAGATTCTTGTTGAAATCTTCAAAAACAAAATCGTTCGTCATATCAATGACAAGAAGGACCGGAGTACTGTTATCCATGATTTATTCAGTATTTCATCTCATAAAGATTGTGGTACTTACAGTTGAGCCCGGGAATTTGACAATATTTGCGGTTGCGGAATTGTCGGCTCTTCCAAAGGGTGTCAGAGTTTGAGATGTATCTGTATTTCCTCACATTACCTTTCATTTCTTCCTGGCGGATACTTCCAATTTTCGATGCCGTAAACGAACCGTACATTTCCAATTTTAAGTGTAAATTGATTTTTTGACATTATAACGTAGTTCCCTACCTCAAGGAAGGAAGAAACCCCCTACTCACTTCAGGATAGTTTTTTATCCCGATATTGTCAGTCCGGCCGGCGGTACTGAAGGAGAATTTAGGATTGATACTGGAAATGATATTTTCAGTGTAAGGTGTCGAATAACGTTTGAAAAAAATTATGAAGAAACCCTGACCTTCTGCTTCATCATTCTTCAAAATTGTAACTTATTCCAGTGAGCTTTTCCGATATATCCCACAGTTTCCTGGCAAGATCTTCATTGTAAGACTTGTCACTGGATTGCACCTTTTCAGGGTAACCCCTGGTTTCACCCATCCTTGTAGGGCCGAAATATTCTGATCCCTTCAGGCCCTCTTCAGTAGAAGCTCTCAGAATTGGCAATGCACCAATCCTGGCACTCTGGGCGATGAGTGAGTTTCCTATCAACGATACAAAAAATCCGAAGTTCTTTTGAAGGTTTGTGCTTGAGTAGCCTGGGTGTGCTGCGGTTACAATGGTCTGAATGTTGTGCCTCTTAAGTCTCCGGTCAAGCTCATAGGCAAACAGCAGATTTGCCAGCTTGCTCTGCGAGTAGGACTGGTTTTTATTGTAGCTATTCTCCCAGTTCAAATCGTCAAAATGTATGTCGGCCTTGTAGAATTTCGTTTTGTGGACAAGACTGCTCTGAACAGTAATCCTTGAATTGTGCGTATTTTTGAGGACATTAAGCAATAATCCAGTCAGAAGAAAATGCCCCAGATGATTTGTGCCGAACTGAAGCTCGAAATTCTGTTTTGTGGCTTCCCTCCTGGGTGGAGACATAACGCCTGCGTTGTTTATCAAAACATCAAGTTTAGAATGTTTTGAATGGAATTCTTCCGAGAATTTGCGAATTGAGTCAAAGTCGGCAAGGTCAAGATGCATCAGCTCCAGTTGCGATTTCGGATACTCCTCCCTTATTTTTGATGCTGCCTCCTTCCCCTTGTTCATATTGCGAACTGCCATTATGACATGGGCGTCCTTGGCGCTCAGCACCCTTGTTGCCTCGAGGCCGAGACCGCTGTTCGCACCGGTTATCAGTATAATTTTTCCCTGCTGTGAAGGGATGTTTTCCGCTGTCCACTCATTTTTTGCCATTTTTCCACCTTTGTTGTCCATTACTCCTTAACCATCTCTTAATCATTTCATCGGTTGAAGTGATTCTTTGCGATGATCTCAAATGCACCCTGCTATTTGGTCCTCGTTTATATCCTATTGTCATCTGCGGGGAAAATCCCTGGCAAAATAGTGCCTTATCAGACACACTTACCTTTGAATGAGATCGTGCCTTTTTTGTGGTTGAAGGGCTGGCATACAAAATAATAACTGTTTTCTCACTTAACTGGTTGAGGAGGACAGGATGATAGCAAGAACATGGACTGGGTGGACTGAGCTGGAAGATGCGGGTGAGTATGAGAAGGTTCTCCGGGAGACGGTACTGCCTAGCCTCAATAAGATTAATGGATATCTTGGGACACAGGTAATGCGCAAAGACGGAGATAAGGAGTCGAAATTCATGGTGGTAAATTTCTTTGATTCCATGGACAGTGTGAAGGAATTTGCAGGCGAGAATTTTGAGGTGGCAGTGTTCGAGCCCGAAGCACGCAGGTTGCTGTCGAGGGTTGAGAATGTGGCGGAGCACTTCGTGGTAAGGATCAAAACCAATATTGCCAGCGAATCCCGGCCTGAAGTATGATACCCGCAACATTTCTGCAGGACAGTGTGATCAGGCAAGCTTCCTAACATCTTAATATCGTTGGATATTGGATATATGCTGTCAGGAAGGGAAGGGTTACCTGATAACATTGGTAAACTGGCAGACGTGAAAGTCAGTTCAATGTCCCAGAATGCAAAAGGGCCAGTTAGGGCGACTGATTATGAAGAGACGATAAAACCAACAATGAGGAGAGATAAACAGAATTTCAAAGGAACTTTTTTCATAGAAGCACTTCGTTCACACTTCCGGTCTCTTCAACACTAAAATTACTGAATCATTAACAACGATGGTCTCCTGACGCCAGCAACGGAACGTCGATCAAAGAAGGTTGGCTACATCCAACCCATGCAAGACCGAATAGATTGCACCCGGTTCCAGCTGATGCGTAATGTTTCAATAGCAGGCTTACTGGATATTATCCGAAAGGGTTTATATTGAGGTCCTTTACCTCATCAATATTATCCCCTAACAGATTCTTTATCCGTTGTATCAGGGCATCGTGTCTTCTCTTGGACATGCATTCAATACCCATTGCATTGTTCATCAGGAAGATTGTTCCCCTTATGCCCCTGGATTCTCCATCCTTATCCTGGGCACTATCCTCAATCACTTCCCTGATGGCGCCATCGCTTCCAGAAGCATCATCAGGTTCAATATCAGCCTGAAGATCCGAACCAAACCATACAAGCATATCTTTATCTTCGTTATGTTCAAGCGAGTGATCAAAATCATCATCAGACAGTAAGGTTTTTACTGCACTTTCCGGGTCCCTGACATAAACAATGGATCTGGTCGGGGACAACTCATCCCCCTCTGCTGTTACATGTACAGTCCTTTTTACCATATCATGAATTTCGAACGCTGAATCCATTACCTCCAGTGACCTCTTCTTCATGAAATCCCTGAAATCTTTGCCGCCTTGGAAATTACCATTAATGACCTTTTCAATCGCATTATCATCCGGAGCGTTTCCCTTGTACAATTCAAGTATGGCTTTGATCAAACTTTTCGCCGGAATATCGGAAAGGCGAAGAAGCGGCCCGGACACCAGAATTATCCCTCTTACATGGTACGGTCTAAAAAAAATGAATTTCTGATTGGATACCCTCACAGAAATTGATGGGCTGACAATAAATTCTTCCTTCCCCCCTCCAAAGAACAGATCTTCAGCAACAACACCAAGACCTCTCCTAATGCCCTTTACACGCAGAAGCGAATAAGATTCACCTGCCCAGGATTTGATAAGTTCAGTTTCATCAGGCTCTAACTTGATAGATTCTTTCTCTGAAAATTCGTTTAACATGGACCCATTCCCTTCTCTGTCCAGGTCATGAACAGCATAATCCAGCAAGAAGTCCCTGTCTGCGCTATCTGAGTTTGAAATGTTTCGGTATGATGCATCCAATTCCTTCTCAAGGTTCGCGTTTTCAAGGCGATCCTCGATTTCCTGATCTATAAGATAGCGAAGTGTGTCCACCGCTGTTTCTGAGTTTTTAAAAGACCTGACATAGGGAAGGCAGCATTTCTTGAATTTCTTATCACTCCCGCATGGACAAGGATCATTCCTACCCGCATTAAGGTATGAACCCCACAACTCCTCAGCGATTAATTCCCTCAACGATTCATCATCATATCCACTCTCCCGTTTTATAAGAGATTGAATGCCTTTCTCTGAAAGTATCTCTTCCGGATTATAGTAAAGTCTATGATAATTATCTTCCAGTGTTTCCTCTTTGATGAGTTCTATAAATTCATCCTTCTTTATGATCTGTTCGTCCACAGTGCCTTTAATATAAGCTTCCATGACGGCGTTCTTCTTCTCCTTTGCAACAAGACTCTCCAGAGCTATAACAACGAACCCGTTCAAATGTGGGTTTAGAGTTCCGCCGGAGAGCAGATCTCCAAGATACGATATGATCGCTGCTCTAGTACTTGGATGCTTGAGCCCAATTATTGAGAGGGCATCCAGGCACTCCATTTTGAGGTGTTCTGACCCTTCCCCCGCTTCCAGTTTTTCTACCAGGCATTCGTAATCAGTGCCTGCTACATCTGCTATTATAGAGGAGAGATACTCTTCTGCAGGCTCGAGTAAGTCGTAATACATGTCTATGAACTCTGTTATTGGGGAAACATTCCTATTTTTCATCAGCGCGCCGGAAAGAAGAGCTGCAATTGATACTGATTCGCTGATTTCCTCACTTCTCTCTTCCAAAAGCTCCACAGGGTCCTGAATGATACTCTCAAGAACAGTGACAAACTCTTCCTTGCTGCTCATAATCAGGTTTAAATCCTCCTTGTCACAGTTAAAACCGTCGCTGATCACGTTCTTCATAATTGAATCGGCGTTGTAAATTTTCATGATCCGCTATAGAATTTATCTTAGACGATAAACTTAATCCTCTGTAATATCCCGGGAAAAGTTTCCACACATACCCGGATTTTATATGTCACAGATCGAAGCCCCGGGGTTGAAGATAAATGGTGGAACGCTCGAGCAAATCATCGGGCAGAAGTTGAAGCCTACATCAAGCTATGGTGTGGAACATCCCATGCATGGCCCAGAGAGATATATAAACATGATCTGGAAGAACCAAAGGGAACGTCTGAAGGCCGTGAAAGTGGTCAGATAGCATATTGCTCCATGCGTGCCTGCGTCCGTAAAGTCAGGTGGATTAGCATGGGACCGAGGGGATTCAAGCCTGTGGAGATTCCTCCAACCGTTGGAACAGGAGGTTCCCTGCGAAAGCTGGGAGAGGAGGTCACGTGCTCAAACCGGATTGTGTTGCATGAGCAACGCGGGAAAGGTATTTTACGATGGTGTAAGGAAGGGGCTGAAAATTTCGGAGATCAAGATCCAGGAACTCCTTCAAGATGCAATGGACAAGTACCAGAAGCTGATAAAGAGGGGCCTGCTTGCGGTCAAGGAACTCGAGTACCAACTTGACAGCGAGGCAATGAAGAGATATTGGAGGCAATCATGCGTATCGGGCTGAAATAAATGGATTTGTATATGCAGTATACACAAATCCACATTCCTGTTTGTTTTGTTTGTGCAAACTAATTATTTAGAGGGGCGATCATCTTAACGGGTGGTCGCCCTTCTTAATATTGGGGAGAGGGGCGTTTCTGACCACGGATAAGATGGAATATGCCAAGAACTAAAACAATTGTTCCCACTACAGTCAGAGCTATACCAATTACATCAAGTGGATACAGGTATATATTGGGACCTGCCGGATGTGCCGGAATTCCCATCCCGGGTAACGTAAGTAATATAGAACTCTGGAACAAGAAAAGTCCGTACAGAATAAGCCCTACACCAACCACAATCGACGCGTAAACGATTCCCAAAAATATCTTGTGCTCCATGCTCTTCTTCACCAGCATACTTATTAAACAATAGAAGTAGATTGATTTTGCGATCAGAGATATCACAATCAGAGATATAAAAAGAAAAATTTCAGACCGTCAGTTAATTACGATCTGATTTTAAATTGGGCTTAATAATCGCTGTTTAACCAAGTTTCTTTAGTTGAAGAGGCAGAGCTTGTGAATGAGTTCTGTATATTCAAATCATTGCCGTCCTGCATCATTTTGAACTGAACCCATTCTGCTGAGCCCAATGGAGTTGAACCCATAACACTGTAAATAGTTCCACTGTTATCATATTCCATCTGAATGTTCGTGAAAGAAACGGAGCTGAATTTTGGGATTTGATTTAACGTTATTGAAAGTAGGGGCTTCAGTTATAAAGGATGCGTAATTGGTAGTTGTTGCGCCTGGAAGGTTCATTGTGTAGCGGTCACCTTGCAGCCTGGATGTGCAGCAGTTAAATACTCCGACACCTTAGCAGGGTCTGGGCAGTTCATTGGATGACATCAGGATCTTAGCCTTACAAATACCTACAAGAATCCCTCAAAAATGCCCTGTAATAAAATTCAAGTGAAGTTTTTATGAATGAGTCAAAGCATAATACCCAGTTTCTTGGGCTCCTTGGGCAGAGTTCCACGTTCATTTCCGCTTTCAGTGTAGCCCAGGTATGCCTTACATGGTATGTTTTTTCCTTCACAGGATCTGCAGTTGCAGTTGGCCTTGTTGCAATATTGGAGACGCTTGCTGCACTTCTTGTTTCACTTCCGGTTGGCACATTGGTGGATCGCCTAAACAAGGGCATGCTTCTTGCAGTTTCCGGAGTGGCAGGTTTTGCAGTCTTCTTGATTTTGTCATTCAACGTGCTCTTTTTTTCCTTTGACATGGCAGCGGTGCTCATGCTGGCAGTCGTATGGGGAGCAAGCAGGGAGATCACGAGGTCGGCGGGACTTTCTGCCTTGCCCGATGTTGTAACAAGTGGCACGATTGCAAAATCCAACGGCATTTATCGGGCCCTCAGAAGCAGCCTGGAATCAATTTCAAATGCGCTTGCCGGAGGATTGATAGTAGCCCTCGGGGTTCTATCTGGGTTCCTTTTCAGCGCCGGGGCGTATCTTGCCTCTGCACTGTTTGCTGCCTTCATCCTGCTGCCATTCTTGAAAAGTAAAACAGCTACACACCCATCCGGACAGGAAAAGAAACCCTCCATGCTGGAAGACCTCAAGGAAGGGTTCAGATGGCTGGTAGCAAGAAAAGGCTTTTTCCTGCTAACAGTTTCGGCCACTTTCTTCAACTTCTTCATGGACATGATCATAACCTATTACGTGATTTACGTTGCAGTTGGGATCAATGCTACATCCCTGGTTTATGGTCTTATATTGTCTGCACTGGCTGCAGGAGATGTGAGTGGTTCGCTCATTGGCGGAAGGCTGAACCTTCTGAAATATTCAGGCAAAATAAACGTGGTTCTATTTGGAGGAATACCAGGGTTGTGCATTCTCGCGATGGGCATAGTCCCCGGAATTTATACAGCTATTCTTTTCACTTTCATCGTTGGGCTATGTTTCGGCATATCTGTGAACGTCTGGCTTACTACTGCACACAACATTGTTCCGCCCAATATGAGGGGCCGTTACTTTGCGATTGACGGTGCCCTTTCCTCAATCAGCCCGGTTGCAATTGCAGCCGGAGCAGCAGTTATAGCTCTTTATGGCATAATGGTTGACTTCATAATCTCGGGGATTCTTATGGTTCTTTTCACGTTTGTTTTTGCATCGATGAGAAGCCTGTGGAAGCTAGATGGGAGAGTACACAAGGAGCGGCCAGCAAATGAAGCCACATGAGTGTTTTGGTGTGGCGATCCAATCCTCCGCCCAGACAGGATCAACAGTCCGGGTTTGAACCTGACAGTGATGATGGACACTTGACGATCCTGATTCTGACCTGAAATGATTTGGAAGATTTAACGGAACAAATCCAGAGTAGTCAGACTGAAACTGGATTGTATCGCAATAGGGTGCTGATTATCAGGTCCCACTTGTGGGATGCTATGGGTAAAGGATGCAAGAGTGCTTACAAATGTGTTAAAGGGGAAAATGCATGGAAGAAGGGAAAGATAAGAAGAAAAAGGAAGGCATAGCAGAATAATCCGGAGAAATTGTCGGTGATGTTGCCAACAAAGGGGCAGATGTAGTCAGAGGCTTCGGAAGAGGATGACAGGACCCTGGAACTCCATTTCTTCCACACCAAGGCGATGAGGATGAGGTTGAAAAGGGAGATATTCACATATTAATCAGAAGAGAAAAGACAGAGTCCCGGTTTGCCAACTGTTCCTACAGCGATCACTGGCAGGATTATGAATACATCAGAGGCGGCTGGGTCAAGGGAAGCCGGATCGCCAAACTGAACGAACAGTGATTTCTGAATTGTATCAGCCTGATACCCCGTGGTTACAGGCCCCTTTTTCTGTGAGACTTTTAGAAAATCATCTCTGGGAACCGCCACGCCTCAATTTAAATAATAACAGCTGTTGCATGTATGTGTACACCCAGAAAATTACCAGGAAACAGGCTCGAATTTTCCTGGCTTCAATGTTTCCTGTCCTGGGGGTTGCTGTTCTATTTGCGTATGCAGCATCAACTTACGCTTCACACTATGGAGTTCTTGGTGCCCTTGTTACTGGACTTTCAGTTGGTGCAGGATTTCTCTTTTCATATGGACTGTTAGGAATTACAGAAAAATGGAAAAATGCCAGGATTTTATCCCTTGGCATTCTTGTTGCTGTATCATGGGTCCTTATCGCCGTATTGTTCCCGTTAAGCCAGCAGAAGGCTGGCGGCATGTATTACCTCAACTTCACGGGTCTGCTTGCAGGAATTCCGTTCGTTTTTTCCGTTGTTGCTCTCCTGCACACAGTTATTCTCACTGCAATGGGCAGGAAGGGGGAGCCACAGAGGTACAGGAACTCACAGCCGTGATCTGAACAGTGATGTATTCAAAGGCTGTTTTACTTCAGCCGGGCGTCAAGGTGGATATTCACATTATTCTTCAATGCATTGGACACTGGGCAACCTTCCTTTGCTTCATTGGCTGCCTTTATGAATTCATCCTCTGACATACCATCAACTTCGCCAACAAGAGGAGTGAGGTGCATGTCTGTTATCCTGAAGCCCTCATCCTTCTTGTCTAGGGTGCATTTTGCACTTACATCAAGGCTTTTTGGCGGATGCTTTGACCGTGCAAGCGTAGCTGAGAGTGCCATGGAGAAACATGCTGCGTGTGCTGCGGCCATGAGCTCCTCTGGACTGGTCTTTCCGTTCGGATCCTCAGTTCTTGATGCCCATGTGACAGGCGTGCTGTGCAACCCGCTTGACTGGAACTCAATGTTTCCATTTCCCTTGAGCAGGTCTCCTTCCCAAACCACTCTCGATCTTCTTTCAATTGCCATATTACAAAACCTCCGGGGCAGGCCTGTCGTGAAAGACAAAATCCATCCCGTCCCTGCGTATCCATACGGGTTGCTCATTATTATACGATCCGGATTGTGCACCGGGGCCTCTTAACATGTTGTTCAAAGCCCGATATAACTAGTATACATCTCCCGACTGCAGCTGAAAATTCACCCACAAGGTTCATGAAAACATTTTTCAATTGCTAATGGAATAATACAGATGAGTGCATCATTAAGTGCCGGGAACGGGCTGTGCCAGGATGAAGAATAATAGAGGATTTACCAGTGTTTTCATAGTTATTTCAACAGCAGTATCGGTTGCAGAAATCTTGCCCAAATCCATAAAATAAAGGCTTAGTCATCAATTGTTCTTAGACATGATTTGTTGAGGGTCATTTCAGAGATTGATAATGAGTGACTTTTTCGAATAAACGGTGTATATATAAAAGTTATACATATAACTATTATATGGAAAGAAGACCACTGTTGGACCTAAGGGCCAGGTAGTCGTACCAAAAGATATCAGAGATAAGATCGGGATCAAGGAATACTCTGAGGTTATCGTTGATGTTATTGATGATTCAGTTATAATAAAGAAAATCAAGCCAGAATCCGTATCATATGTGGACTATTATTGCACAACTTATTCAAAGAAGCTCACCAAAAGAATTGATATAAAGAAAATAACAGATCGTGTGCATAAAGTGATGTAATTTTAAAGAGGTCCCGCAAAATTTGGAATTAGGAGGACCAAAAGATGCAGGACCAGTTGAACATGGTAGAGGAATTAATAAGCAATTTCCTGAATGACAATCAGGAAGGGAAGAAACAGCTGATCGAATGGTTTCTGAACGAAGTCATGGACAGGGAAGCTATGGATCAGATCAGGGCGAAATGGTACGAGAGATCTGATCAGAGGAAAGCACACAGGAATGGCAAGAGGAAGAGATCACTGAAGACATCGGACGGCGATCTCACTCTGGAGAAGCCCCAGATACGTGAGTTTCCATTCGAAACTCAGGTATTTAACCGGTACAGCAGAGTCGAGAGAGCAGTTGAATCAGCAATCCTGGAATCGTACATACAGGGTGTCTCAACAAGGAGAGTGAAGAGCATTGTTGAGACCCTTGGGATACGAAAAGTATCCCCGTCCTATGTCTCATCACTCTCCTCCGATCTGGATCAAAAGGTGAAGGAATTCCTTGAGCGTCCCATAGAAAAGGAGATCAGGTACATGTATGTGGATGCCACATACATCAAGGTACGCCAGGATTCAAGGTACAAAAGCATGGCGCTGTACATTGCTGCTGGCGTGAGAGAGGATGGATACAGGGAAATCCTGGGAGCAAGGCTTTATGACTCTGAGACAGAAATCGACTACGAATCATTCTTCGATGATCTTAAGGATCGCGGTCTGAGAGGCTTAGAGCTGGTGATATCAGATGGCCATAAGGGAATCAGGGAGGCTGTACTCCGATCTTTTCCGGGTGCATCATGGCAGTTCTGCCATGTGCATTTCATCAGGAACCTGATGAAGAAGATTCCAAAGAAAAGATGGGGGTCAGTATCACTCATAGTGAAGGAATCACTTGAGAATCCTTCACTCATGCCTCTGGCACAGCAGGCATTGATGGATCATGGAATGGACAGGGCTGCTGAGATGTACGAGCGATGGTCGGATTCACTGTACAACTATCAGTCCTGTCCACAGCAGCACTGGCGCAGGATAAGAACAACAAACATGATGGAGCGTCTCAATTACGAGATCAAGCGTCGTACAAAGAAAGTGGGTGCGTTTCCATCTGAGAAAGCGTTGATCAGGTTGGCAGGAGCGGTGTTGATGGACGTGAATGAGGAGTGGATCACTGGGCGAAAGTATTTGAGAATGGAGGAGTTGCACGGTGGGGGAGTCCCTCTTTAATTTACAGCACTTGGTGCACATGACCAAATAACAGAGGAACAATATGAAAGGAACATTTTACATTGATTCTAACGTTTTCTTATACCCTGTTCTTTACAATGAACTGAAAGAATCTGAAACAGCAAGAGAAATTCTCTCCAAAATAGAGGGAAAAGATATACAGGCATATGCCTCGACCTTAACTTGGGACGAGGTCTCCTATGTTGTTGAACTAACCCTGGGAAAAACAGATGCTATTGAAGTCGGCAAGAAGTTCCTGAATTTTCCCTTCCTAAGATTTATATCGGTTGACGATGAGATAATTAGAAGAAGCCAGGTTATCCGTGAAAAATACAATCTTAATCCACGAGATTCAATTCACTTATCCTGTGCAATTGAGCGGAATATATCTGAAATTATAACAGATGATCCGGATTTTGAAGGCATAAAGGAAATCAAAAGGATACCTATTACAAAATGAGATGGTTTGACTCTAAACCCATCCCCATTATCAAGATAATAAGCCAGGATTGGTAGTGGTTTAGCTGAGCCCACAGTTTTGTTTAAGAATTTGCCTAATTCATTCTAAAATTTTTTTGAAAATTCAAGGTTCTGAGAAATTCTGGTAACAGAACTTCAGATCAAAAAACATAGTCATATAGCACCAGCCTCCAGGAGTGCCAATATAAGTATAATATGAGCGTATATTTCTCACATATGGAAAAAATACCCTTTTCGATAATTGGCAACCACATAATGCAAATCCCCGTTAAAGTCAACGGAAATGAGGTCAAATTTCTGATGGACACTGGAATAGGTCCAACGGTTCTGTCCAGAGATTTCGTGGAAGAACTATCCCTGAAAAAAGTTGGAACAATGATTGGGAAGAGGATGTCTGGCCAAGAACTGGAATTACCACTGGTTAAGGTACCATCCATTGAGGCAGGTAACTTAGTGAGAGAAAACCTTGAAGTTGGTATATTTGACACCTCAAGTTTTCCCCCTGTTCTGGAAGAAATTAAGGGTATCCTTTCCATAGGATTTTTCAAAGGAAGTGTCTTAACAATGAACTATTCTGGTCCTTTTCTCGAAATTACCGATACCACTGCCAGAGAAAGTCAATTTGATCATGGAACTAGAGTTCCAGTTGAAATTGAATACAATGGACCCTCAGTTTCATTATATGTCAAAATAAAGCTCCCAAGCGGAAGACTGGGAAAATTTGAAGTTGACACCGGATCAGATCTGCTAATACTCAACTCAAAGCTAATGGCTGAATTGGGAGTAACCCACGATGACCCGAATGTTGAATCATTCAAGGGAACAGACGAAACAGGACATGATTACGAGCGATTTCTTGCGGAGATGAAGGGAGCAATTGCACTAGATGGGTACCCAGATTTAATGCAGGAAAAACCAAAAGTGATCTTTCAGGACATAATACATGATGGTTTGATAGGTCATGACTTCCTGAAGAGATACATCGTTTCATACGACATTGATCACAAAGAGATGATTTTCTACAAACGATGACATTAAAGGCATAATTTGCACTCATTTAATTCATACCTTTATCGCAACTTATTCATTGCTGGCGATATTTGGACCCAATTCTCACTAATTTTACAGGTGAACCTATGCAAAATTCCCTGAAACTGATTAGAACTTAATCTGAATACTCAAGAAAAGTAGCCTACCCAGTTTAAGATAGGAACCAAATAGTTGAATCTCAGGGCAATCCAGTTGCCTTTGATGAAGCTTCCCAAAGGATCTTTGCGTTTTCAGCATCTTCAGCCTGCCTATTGGGGCGCTTTATGTGCCTCTTGCTGTAATATTCCCCTGGGATCCAGTCTTTACCTGGTTGAGATGTTGCTAGCCAGATCAATGTATCTGCACCCTTCTCAGGTGTCTTCAATACATACTTTATGGGTCCTGAATAGAGGAGTTTGGTCCTGCCTCCGAACTCTTCCCCAAAATTTGTTCTTACAACCCCCGGATGGAACGCAGCTGCCGAAATTCCTAGAGAATTGTAACGTCTGTGGAGCTCCTTAGTAAAGAGAACGTTCATTAGTTTACTCTTGCCATATGCTCCCATGCTGCTATAGCCAATATCAAGTTTCAGATCACTTAAGTCTGTAAGCCCTGAAAATTGCTGAGCAGCACTGGATGTGTTGATCACACTTGCCTTTGAAGCACAAAGAGTGTCCAATAAGATGTTTGTAAGCAGAAATCCAGCAAGATGGTTCACCTGGATTGCTCTGTCATAGCCGTCATCTGTGACAGTTCTCTGGGAACCCATAATTCCTCCTGCATTGTTCGCGAGAACATCGATTGTAGAGTAATCCCCTTTTAAGTCTGATCCAAGCTGCCGCACTTCAGCCAAACTTGAGTAGTCTGCTATGTAATAAGGCACTTTTAGTTCTTCAGCCACAGCTTTAGTCTTTTCTCTGGATCTTCCAGTTATTATAACATTAGCACCGCTAGATTTTAGGTGTGTTGCTGCAGCACGGCCTATTCCGTCACTTGCCCCGGTTATCACAATAGTTCTCTCCTTCAACTTAATCACCAATGAATGACAATATTATCTAATAACATAACTTAAGTAAATTATCTTTTTAAGCGCATCTCGTATCTGTCCTTTAGCCATAAGAGGAAGTCTTTGGTGTGGTTTTATTTTCCAGTTATTATATCCCTGCCCACCTCAATACGATTATTCAGATAGGCATCATACTGCCTTAATCTCTTGATTCCTTCCAGATAAGGAGGATCTTTTATGCTTATTATCTCTCCATCCCAATCCAGAGATACAACAGGGATGCTGTTCATCGAAAGCCACTTAATAGCGGAGTAAGTAATGCTTCCTTCCGTATTGGCTATAACGACATTCCCGAAGTCAATGTTGCGTGAGGTTATTCGTTTTGACCCAACGGCTATGAGTCGCCCAATATTCTTTCGACCGTCTATTACACGGACCTCATAATCCCACATACAAAATATTCAATGATTTTCGGCATAGACACAAACACAAACTAATTCAATTACTATCCTTCGAGCTACGCAATAGAATATTTCACATATTCATCGACAGTCACCATCACAGAGGGATACAACCATGCACCGCTGTATGAAGGGAGTAGTACTATAGATTTTAACATGGGGCTCTATGCATGATCAGAATGAGACATAAAAAGGCAGTTTTTGTGGTAATTGCTTTAGTAGTAGTATTTTTGGGCTACACCCTCTTTTCTATTTTCGCGCCACCTCACACCCTTGCGCAGAGCGACTACAAAAATAGAGGAGTGGCATATGAGCAAGTTGAGTTCACGAATGGGCACATGAGTTCCACGTACAATTTGACCGGAAAAGCCCCGAACATACCTATTGGCACATCTTCCAGCTTTGCAGTGGGTGTATCTATTCAAAAGACTAGGCAGATTCTATCCAGTCCCTACACTGACTCTTCGTTCTACATCAACAATGCTACTCTTAGATTCCCAGATGGTACTTCGTCAACATCTTTCCAGGTTCATCAAGTAAATCAGACCATGATTGAACTTGTATTCAACTCTCAAACATACGTTAAAAGCGGGAACATTACCATGCAGATGTACATTTCATTCACCCCGGCTTGGGATATCTCTATTTATCATATTCCTTCTCAAAACCAAATTGTGACGGTCGACATACCTCTGGAAGTGATCTGATGGAGGGCATAAACAAAGGGAAGGATAAAGGGAGAATGCATTTGACGATAATTCTCCCAACAGGTCACCATAGTTGGACTAATGCATGAACTTGCATATTACACGAATAGCCTCCAAAATTTAATATAATTTCTATACTTATATATATTTACTATGATGAAAAGAAAATTGACCTTGTTGGTTGATGAAAGCCTGATAGAACGGGGTAAGCGGTTAGGCCTGAATTTGAGCCGATACTTTGAGACCCCGGTTGAAAATTACATAGCAAATTTTGATGTTATCAACAACACCCAGACCTTTCACAAAACCGCTAATATCAATAAAAGTGCGGAGGGCCGGATTCGAACCGGCGAACCCCTACGGGAATGGACCCTAAATCCATCGCCTTTAACCTAGCTCGACAACCTCCGCAATGGTATCCTACATTTACGGTGAGTATAATAAAGATATTCAAAATTGGTTGAAGTAGTAAATAGTCATCAGGCATATTCTATTATTGAATTGGGTGAGAATTGGAATATGATAACATCAAGGAAAGATAACAGTTCACACCCAATGAAGAATATGATAGGAATAACGGAGAAAGGGGTAAGAGTCACACAAAAGTTGAAAGAAGTGATGGAAATCGTGTTCGAAAATTAAGATCTGTATTCCAAAAGATATAGATCAATAAATCCCAAAAACTATCTTTATGGCATCCAAGATCTGTTGAAATTCCTCATCCATCACTAAACCAATGTTTCTAATTAACCTTGCCTGAGATACTGATCTCAATTGGAATAAATCCACAACAGATCTCTTGGATAAGTTGTTAAGCCCATCAGGAGATAACTCTACCATCCAAGGCACCGAATCATAATGTGTTTTATAATCTGTTATGGGTGCGATTACCTTCAATGGTAGAATTCCGATCTCGTTGCTGCTTGTAATCACACAAGGCCTTGTTTTGGTAATTTCAGCACCAACTGTTGGCGAGAGATTCACCAACCAGATTTCTCCTTGTTTCAACTCTTTCCCTCAATCCACAAAATCCTGAGAATCCAGAGAGTTCAGAGAAGTCAGATCCACGTCAGAATCATAGTATTTCCTTAGTTTTCGTGCTTTCTCCATAATTTCCTTTTTCTTATCATTGATAGCTTTCTCCCTGACAGCCTCAGCCAGAAACTCTGACTTATTCTTCTTAGTCTTAAGAATGTCGGATACGTCATCAGGCACAGTTACATTGAGTCTTTGAGTTGACACGCATAATTATGTGTATTAAATATACATACTTTTTGGTGTTCATAAAATCTGCTGAACTATCTTTACAGGGGATTGTTAAAATTACTGTTTAAGAGAAAGTTACTTTCTAAGTTCTTAAGGGCAAATTTTTCACAAACTTTTCGCTTCGGTTCAATACTCATTGTGGTGTCATAATCGCTGGACAAATTGGTCAGAAATACTTCCAGAAGTAAGTCGGACCCTAAATCCATCGCCTTTGACCTAGCTCGACAACCTCCGCAATGGTATCCTACATTTAAGGGGGAGTATATTAAAAGTATTCAAAATAGGTCGAGTTGAGGAAGAGTATCTTTCTCTTAGAAATTTAATTAGGAGAATCTTGGGTTAACCCTTCAAGTATATTTTTGTTGTAATACATGTAATACGTGTAATACAAATTGGGAAGCAAATTATTATGCGAACTTCTCGATAATTTGTCCAACCCAGTGAAATAATGGTTTATATATCGATTGTAAATTATCTTTTATGGCAAAGGAAAAGCCTGTAACAAAGGAAACGTAAGAGCAGCAGAAAGTAAAACAGGAGATTAGAAAGTCATGGAACGATATTGAGCCTCAACTGATTACCATGGCACATAAGCTTGAAGATGCAGGTTGCATTGAGAACAAGGACTACATTTGGCTTAAATCGAGAATTGCCAACCTGAGCAAGCATTTCGATAAACAGTAATTTTTTTGGGCTTTTGGTGACAACTTGTAAACGCCAACTGAAAATTGTCCAAAATCGGCAAACGAAATCTGTCCACCCATATTTATGCTTTCCATTTTCCTTTCACTTCTCCTTATTCAGCGGAGGATTGCCCTTCCTCCGGTCCTTGAGCCTTTGTATGACTCACCCTTGATGTTCAGCACTGTGCAGTGATGCAGTATCCTGTCCAGGATGGCTGATGCCATGACCTGGTCACCCATGACCTCACCCCACTCATAGAAGGACTTGTTTGAGGTGAATATTGTTGAGCACTTTTCATACCTGTACGAGACAAGCTGGAACAGGAGATTCGACTCTTCGCGATTCAGCGGCAGACAACCAATCTCATCGATGATCATCAGCGGATATCTGGTGTATTTTCTGAGTAATGTGTTCAGGGTATCTTTCATGAACTCTTTATGCAAGGCCTGGAGACGGAGGGGTACCAGAGGCTCTGGATATATGACTATATTAATCAGGGAGCGAAAAAGGTGGTTAAAGCAATGAACTGATCAGAAAAAACAGGAAAATGGGAGATAATCCGGTTACAGGCAGGCAATTGGAAGAATTGTTAAACAGAGCAAGAAAGAAGCCATATTTTAAATATCTATAATAATAACTATTTCGATGACAGATAGCGATGCCCCTCATAGAAAAAGTATAAGGCTTGGTTATTTGGGTTTCATATTTGGCGGGATAGTATCTGTACCTCTTGCAATAGTTGTTTACTATGCGGCAGAGTACTTGCACAGAGATGCCCCATTAGAGGGCGCTATTATTTTCTATGTTCTTATGTTCATAGGCTTCACTGGCCTATTTTATATGATAAAGATCAGGAGAATCAGAAAGGAAGGATGAAATAGTGCCTCGTTCAAAAGAATGGGAAAGTACCACAGATATTATGGAAAATATGAAGAAAGTATTCACAACAAAAGACAGTAGTCTGTCAAAATAACGAGGTCTCACAAAGCTAATTGATTTTTTATATTCCTTTACGTAAGTCTCGCTTGCGCAATCCTCGCCCATAAATTCTTTGACGTTATGAACTTTTTTACGGGACAATACATGTAAATATTCCTATTTCTATATTAAGTCTCGTTTGATATATCATACGGCTTTACGAACCTCTGTTAAACAGGATCACTATCGAAAAAGTAGAAAACTATAGCATCTATGTTTTTTGTGAACCCAAAATAAAATAGTTCTCCTGAAATCAAATAAATGAACGCCCTCCTGCATTCCTGAACGTGTGACTCCTTGTATATCTTCAATGGGCATCTTTATCGTCTTTCAGAGCTTCCTGTGATATATGAAACATACTGAATTTTCGATGAATGTGGTGAATGTATCCTTCACTAAATTTGTACTGTGGGAGAAACTTGGTTTACCTTTGGAAGTAAATTTTTCAGTGAATAATCGTAAATAACGGTAAATAACGTTTAAAGACAAATTTAAATGGATGTTTCGTCCCAATCTGCCTAATTCAAAAAGCATAAGTATCAGCTAATGGAAGCAGGAGCTACTCTTCTTTTCTGCATGGCAAGGCTTACAAATATATAGGCACCAAACGCCACAACTAAGATGGATAATATGTGTATGACCAGTGGGTTATGCAATAAGTTCCATTCGAAGTTGACCAATATCTTCTCGTAATAGGGCATGGTGGCTGGCAGCAAATGATAGAACGAAGGCCCGGGATCAGTAACAGTTCTGTCATAGCCCATGTAGGTCGGGTAAAACAATAGGTAGTATCTGCCTACGAAGTAGGACGGTGGTGAACCGCCATAGGCCCATGAGTTGAAGAATACGCTGAAAGTGTAGAGATAAAATGCCCATGTTCCAAGAAATGCGTAATCCCTCTTTCTCATTCCCTTAAGATTCATTTTCCTCATAATTAAATGAGAGTGCACGTACTATTCATCTTTCCCCTTCGGCGGCAATGCGAAATTCTTCGCCTACATACCCACCAACGTTACTATGTCCACAGTATTTGGAATGCAGACATATTTGATCTCCGTCCAGCGTTAAAAAATAACGGTTTAAATATCAATTGTGAATTATTATTTACAGCAAAGTTACAGCCTAAAATTTAAACGCAGGAACAGACAGCCATAAGGAAAGAAATAAGGAAGAAATGGATCACGATGGGGCCAAAGCTCATTGAGAATGCTCATAGTTTGTATTTCAAATCTTAATGAATAGCATAGCAGGTCAAATGGTCCTCGTGGTTATAAGCATTAGATAAAGTATTATATTCTGTTATACATGTTATACATATGCATGATGGGAAAAGGAAAGGGGAAAGTGATGTCCTTGTTGTTAGAAAGATCAACAAAGCCATTTACAATAAATTCAAGGAAAGAGCCTTAGAAGAGCATAGGAATGTTGGAGATGCACTCAATCAGGCAATGGCTGAATGGCTAGATAAACTGGAAGAACGGGGAAAGCCACATATTGAGAGAATATTGAGCCTGAATGGAATAGTCAAGACCGAGAAGGCAGTAAGATGGAGTGAAGAAGTTGATGAGACCCTTTACGGTGAGTCTGCTTGATCTTCCTCGATACAAGTGTGCTGGTTGCATTTATTGTTGACAAGGACTCCAATCATGAAAATGCCGTTTCGATAATGGAGGAGATAGTAAGTGGAAAACATGGTCCTGCAATCACATCAGAGTACGTGTTTGATGAGACTGTGACTGTTGTTCTGGTACGTTCTAAATCATTGGATTCAGCGGTTAAGACTGGGGCCTTGATCAAGGAGTCGATGCCAGTACTCGATGTTGGCAGCGATACATTTGAAGCATCCTGGAACAGGTTCAGAAATCAAAAAGTTACAAAGTTCAGTTTCACAGATTGCACCATTCTAGAGGTTGTCGAAAGTAACCATATAGATAAATTGGCCACATTTGATAAGGATTTCAAAAGCAGGGACAGTTTCAGGGTTGTTGGATAGACGTCCTAAGATGGTTAATTTTTCAAGGTTTGTAACGATAGATCAATAAATCCCAAAAATAATCTTAGTAGCTTCTATGATTTTTTGAAATTCCTCGTCGGTCACTTTTCCTAATTCCCGGATTAATCTCACCTGTGAAACTGACCTTAATTGAAATAAATCTACCACTGACCTCCTGGACAAGTTATTTACACAGTCTGGAGGCAATTCCACGATCCAGGGTACAGAACCATAATGCGTCTCATAATCTAATTGGAGCAATTACCTTCAAGGGCAATATTCCTAACTCGTTGCTGCTAACAATCACACAAGGCCTAGTTTTTGTGATCTCATCACCAACAGTTGTTGTAAGATTCACTAACCAGATTTCTCCTTGATTCAACTCTCTCCCTCAATCCACAAAATCCTGGATGTCACTGCGAGTTAATGAGATAACATTTACGGCGACATTCCTTAATGTTGTCAGAGCGGATTTGGACCTCTTGGGCGGGATCCTATTCCTTGCAAAATGGGATAAATTAACAATGACCCGCTAACAAAGACTAGTCCCTGATGATTTGACGCTTAAGTGATGGGGTAAGCCTTTTAATGATAATAGGTAAATTAAGTCCAGAGGGTGCCTTATATATCGACTGAATTTCAAGAAAAAGAGAAGCAGATATTGAATCTCTACAGCCAGAAGAGATACGGAGAAGCCTTAGCGACAGCAAATGAGCTATTGCGCAATAACCCCGGAAAAGAAGGGATTCTCTACTATTATGCCTATTGCATTCAAAATCTGATGGGTGACAGGGAAGAGGCATTGGCACTCATGGAAGAGGCAGTCCAAAACGGGTACTGGGCAGACCCCAAACAGCTTCAGGAAGAGCCGGACCTTCAGAGCCTGCGTGGTGATGCAAGATTCAAGGCGGTAGTGAAAAAGAACTCTGATCTTGCTGAAGAATGCAGGATAAAAAGTAAACCGGTGTTGAAGATTCTTGAACCTTCAGACTATAACCCGGGTTCATCTCAGCCCTTGCCTTTGATAATTGCCCTGCATGGAAACAATCAATCAGCAGAGGATGCGATTGAAGAATGGAAGTTCATGGCTGATAAAGGGTGGCTTGTAGCGACTCCTCAATCCAGCCAGGAGGTCCTTTCAGGTGCCTATGTCTGGAACGACTTCATGATATCCATTCCTGAAATTAAGGCTCATTTGGAGTATATTCATGAAAAGTACAGCATTGATGACGAAAAGTCCATCATTGCGGGATTCTCTATGGGCGGTGCACTTGCTGCAAAATTGTGCCTAGGCCAAATCATACCATTCAAGAAATTCATTCTTATGGGGCCTTACCTGGATAACCCCTCTGAACTGGAAACCCCGGTACAGACTTTCAGTTCGGAAAAAGGAAGAGGATACCTGATTGTAGGGGAAAATGATTCGGAATGCCTAGAAGGGACAAAGCAGTTATACAGAATGTTGGAAGGCAACGGAATAGGCTGCAGGATCGACATAATTCCAGGAATAGCCCATGAATATCCAGAAAATTTCCAGCAGTTGGTAGAAAGAAACTTGGAATTCCTGCTTGGTAAGTGATGCCTGACCTGACCTATCCACTGAATTCTCGATGTCCCTGGCACAAATATGCGATTGGACGATATTTTTGAAATCCAATAATTATTTTCGAATAATGGAGAGTGTGAGAACCTCGGGTGGCATTGCACAAGTAGAGTTATTTTTTGCCCTGAGGCAGAATCCCAGCTAATGACGTCACAAAGAGAGTTTACTCAGATTTCATTCCATTCCTTCAAGAAACAATTGAGCCCTTTGAATGGGCCTAGATCCTCATCCACCCTTTCTAACTTCAGGATGCAGAATTTGGGAAAGAGAGGTGGGGCACAAGTTATGATTGCGGAAAATGAAATATTTGACTTCATTGAATACGATATTTCATAACTGATGTGATATAATTACCTTGTGAAAACAAAAGTTGGCATTCAAGAATTGCTACCCGGATTATGGATATGGTGTGCAAGGCATCCGTTCTGGACAAAAGATGATGATTACCCCCAAGTGGTGGCCTCAACTTTTGTCGAATCAGGTGGTGAAAGGATATTGATTGATCCAATTGCACCGTCACTAGATTGCATAGGACTCTGGGATAGGCTTGATTCCAGGCCGCCAACCATGGCTGTAGTCACCATGCCCGACCATGTGCGTGACATAGACATGTTCTTTGCACAGCATTCGGTAGAAGCTTACGGCCCAATGTTCTTTTTCCGCGACCAGGTTCCAGATACAGACCTTAAGCCGGTTACAGCGGGTACAGAGCTTCCGGGCAGGCTTATGCCGTTGTATGATGCCAGAGGACGGGCAGAAACGCCAATATACTTTCCGGAACATCGAACTATCGTGTTTGGGGACGCCCTTACAGAACATGGGGGAGAATTGAGAGTCTGGGACTCACCATGGCACAAGGAGAGAGAAATTCCGGCACTAAGGGAAATGCTGATTCTTCCATTCGAGAGAGTGATTGTATCACATTTCACCGACAGCCCGATACACTCGCGTTCCGATTTCGAGAAAGCTCTCACATTGCCACCTTTCAGATGGAATTCGCGGTAGAACCTCTGGCAACTGCAGTAACATTAGCTTACGCATATGCGGTGCTTGTTAGATTTGCGAGTGATTCAGTCATGGTTGAATCTTCACGAGATTTACCGAGATGGACGATAAGGACCTTTGGTAGCGACAAGGGCCGCGCTTTCGTAGAACAACTGGAAACTCCGTTGCCGAAATGAATCATGTATAGAATGGAGTGGCTAACAATATCACGTCGACAAGTAGGCCAACCGACCACATGCTTCAATATAGAAGTTAGAGGTTTGAATTACTATTAAGTAAGTATATATAAAAGGTGATTATGAACAGATTGCTCCCTAATGAATAGTGAAACCCTCACACTTACTCCTGAGAAAGCAAGGAGGCTTTTCATAGCCAAACAGCACCTTGCCGGCGATGCAATAAAAGGCGATTTTAAAGGACAGATTACAGCCCTCATAAAAGATCTGTCCTACATCCAGTGGGACCCTGTCACAGTAGTTGCACCATCGCACCTGATATCCATCTGGAGCAGATTGGGGCACTTTAACTGGTCCGATTTGGATAAGATTATGTGGGAAGAGAAGAATGCATTCCTGCACTGGACTCCAATCGCAGTTCTTGTACTCACTGAAGATTACCCTCTCTTCTACACTCTGATGAAAGGATACCCCAAATCACTTGGCAGATGGTGGAAGTCACACATAAAGGATGCAGAGGATTTCATCGGAAACCACAGGAAGCTGAGTGAAAAGGTTGTTAGGAAACTCAAGGAGGGTCCGGCCGAGATTAAGCAATTCAAAGGGATTGGTGCCAGGAGGAAGAGTGAGGACGGCTGGTCATCGGGAAACGAGGTTACCACAATGCTGCACCACCTCCATATGATGGGTCAGGTTATGGTGTCCGGGCATGCAGGCAACCAGAATTTGTGGTCACTCACCGACCAATTCCTTCCTCAGTGGGCAGAGAGGAATGAACTGGACTGGGATGAGCTGGAACAGCAGACTGCACAGAAATCAATCCGGGCATTGGGCATTGCTCCTGCCTTCGACATTGTCAGGTACTTCGTCAGAGGTCGTTACTGGAACTTGGAGAACACACTGAAAGATCTTGAGTCGGGGTCAAGAATCATTAAGGTGAAAATAGAAGGCGAGAAAAGAGGGAAGCAGTCGTACATTCATGCGGATGATATCCCGTTGGTGGATTCCATTGATTCCGGAAAATATGATAGTCCCATGAAACTTCTGTCTCCTTTCGACAACTTGATTACAATAAGGGAAAGAGCCAGAAGAATGTTCAATTTTGATTATATCCTGGAACAGTTCGTTCCTAAAGAAAAAAGAAAGTATGGGACATATGTTCTGCCCGTACTCTGGAAAGACAGACTTGTGGGAAGGATCGACGCCAAATTGGACAAGGAGAATAAGGTGTTGAGGATAAATTCCGTGCATGCAGAGCAGGGTTTTGAATCAGACCGCGAAATACCCGACCATCTTGGAATAACCATTGATGATTTTGCCAGATTTCTGGATGCTGAAAAGGTTGAATACGGCAGGCAGATGCCTGACGGATGGGGCAGATACCTGAACTGACTGCTATTCCACAACGAATAAACCCCATTCCATAAATGGAGCCATTGACTGATAGCTCAGGGTTGTATTTGCAACCGAATACTGTTATATTTTCAATTGCATTTCTAAATACATTGAGTGAGAGTCAGAAACTTGTTTTTGTTGTCCAAAAACACAAAGCCACTTCGCTGCACTATGACTTCAGGCTGGAAATAGGGGGAGTAATGCCCTCCTGGTCGGTGCCCAAAGGTCCCACCCTTGACAACAAGGTAAAACGGCTTGCAATGGTTACCGGTGACCACGAAATGGATTACCGACATTTCGAGGGAGTGATACCGGAAAGCAAGTACGGTTCTGGGACTGTCATGGTATGGGATGAAGGGACGTACTGGCCGGAGACAGAGATAAGCAAAGGTGTAAGAAGAGAGATCACCGATATCTCGGAAGCTCATGAAGTTGCAGCCAGAAGCCTTGAGGAAGGGAACCTTAAATTCCGGCTCTATGGCAGCAAACTACGCGGATCTTTCGCCCTCGTGAGAACAAAGGGGATTGGTGGAAAGGAGGCATGGCTGCTGATCAAGCACAAGGATGAGTTTTGCGAAGAAGGATACGATGCCAGGAATTATGATTATTCAGCTGTAAGCGGGCTTACAATGGATGAGATAACAGATAAATATCACAAGTAGGCTGAATTATACGGCGTGTGCTTGAACTTCTGAATTACAATCATATCAGTTGTAACGGCTTATTGGCCAGTTTCAGAGCCGCTGACTATAATAAGTCATCAACCCCAGCATTCTCCGAATTTACGCCTATAAATGGCAACCATGTGCACTAAATTAAAAATAAATACTGCCCTTTACCCCTTATGGAATTCCAGAGAAAGGTCCCTATCGAAAGAATAGTCGAACCATCTCATGCCGCAATCCTTTTTCTGAACTTCACAGAGGACAACTTCGAGAAGTGTTTCAGCAAGATGGAACTCACAATGGGGATGGATTACCTTTCCTGGGCGATCAGGAAATTCGAGATCCCGACCATATTTGCAAATCTGGCCGAAGACCCGGACATCCCGGAAGACCTGGCAGAATACAGGGACAGCAAGATCTTCAACAGGTCTGCACATTCTGCCCCAAAGTCGTCACTTGATGCAAAATTCATGAACGAATTTCAGAAATACCTGCCGGACAAAAACTCCACATCCATTGAGGTGAAAAGGGAAGATGCCTTTTTCAGTTCAGGATTGGCGGAGAAAATCAGGAAAATGGGCAAGACCACCGTCATGATTGCCGGATTCTATACTGAAGTTGATGTTTTCATAACTGCTGCAGAGGCCCTAATGCACGATTTTTACAGCGTTGTGATCTCAGATGCGACCTCCACATTTTCTGAGAGAGTATTCTTCCAGTCGCTTGACATGATCTCGCAGGTAGTGGAAGTTATAGACACAAGAGATCTTGAAAAGATTTGGGGGGTTGAATGAGATGCCGGGTAAATCCCCAACAATACTGATTGGCGGAATACCGGGAGTAGGAAAGAGCAGCATTTCCGGATATATCGCCAGCAACACTGGCATAGACATAGTTCTCTCCGGAGACTATCTTAGGGAATTTATCAGGCCATTTTCGGATTTTGATTCATTTAATGTGCTGAAAAGCAGTGTTTACGAGTCATGGTCCATGTTTGGAGAGAAGACCAGGGAAAACATAGAAAGAGGTTTTTTATCACAGGCTGAGGTTATCAACAGAGGGGTATCAGCCATTCTGCGAAGAAGCCTTGACAATGGGGAACCTCTCATAGTGGAATCGCTTTACTTTGTTCCCAGCCAACTGGATTCGGAAATATTAGACGAAATTCTTCCGGTATACCTCTTCATTTCGGACAGAACATTGCATGAAAAAAGATTGAACGAACGGCAGGAATTCACACACTTCAAGTCACCAGGGCAGAGGCTTTCCAGGCAACTTGACGTATACAGGGTTATGATGGACTACTCCCTGAGGGAGTGCAAAAAGTTCAACGTGGCTACATTTGACAACATAGATTATTTAAATACCCGTGAGAGAATACTAAAACACATCAAAGAAAAAATGGGATGATTTCCAATGGTTGAGCTAAAGGACAGAGGGGAAGAGATATATGACCGTCTTGTCGGACAGGGTCTCTTTAAGGAGCCTGAGAAATACGAGCCCATACTTGAAGATGGAAAAATCACATACGGCGAAGGCTTTCCCATTACAGCAATTGAGAAATTCCTGGGGTATTTTGACAAACAGGTAAATATCGCAAACTTTCCTTCTATTTCATTCAACACGGACTTTTCCAGGACGCTCACCGCGTGCAGGTACTCGACTGAACCTGGTATAGATTCAGTGGCACTGGACGGCGAAACCAGTGAGAAGTATATCAACAGGGCGGGGAAGGCAGTCAATTATTTCAAGGGGCTGTTCGGCATAAGAGGCTCATTCAGGTTCTACATAAGGCGGATCAAGCGCTATGACGAGGCCAAAGGGCTGGGGGAGTCTGCAGCGGTGGCTTCCTCTACTGCAAGGGCTGTGGCGGCCAATGTCTTTGGAAAAGAGGCGGTGAAAGATAATGCCTTTGTCTCAAGACTGGCGAGGCTTGTCTCAGGATCCGGAACAAGATCGGCTATGGGCGGCTTTTCCCTCTGGCTTTCATACCCATGGATCAGGGAGGACAGATGCCATGGGGTCAATATACCGGTGGACTTCAAAGATTTCAGCTTCATGACTTTTCCTGCAGTTCACGAGATTCGGACAGAGGGTGCACATGACATTGCACTTTCATCACCGTTCTACCCCAGGTGGATGATCAACAAATTCCAGAAAATAATTGACCTGCTCGATTCGGGATTTCCCATGGAAGACATGATGAAACACGCAGAAGAGGACATGTATCTGATGCACTCACTGCTAATGTCCAGGGGAACAGTAATACATACCCCCGCTAGCCTTGAGCTGATCAACAGTCTCAAGAAATTCAGGGAGGAAAATGAGGGTATCTATTACACTGCAGATACGGGACCATCATTGGTGGTCATGTCCAGAGACAGGAAGATGCTCGAGGAGTTTGCAGAATCCGCTGGTGGAAGTCCACTCTGGGGGAAAGTTGTAACCTCCTTTAACACAAAACCGGATGCGGAATTCATGAAGGAAGCGGAAGAATATTTGTCTGAATAGATCATATGGCATTGTTCGCCTTGGACCCTCAACTTGAAAAACTGATTCAGAACAACCCGTACAAAGAAGTTCCTAAGCTTCCAGAATCCAGGCTTGAGGAAATTTCCGGCATATCACGAATTACTGAAGTTGCTGATTTTGATCCCGCAGGCGATTCTTCAGGCAGATCGATGAAGTGGCCCATGGCTTCAAAGGCTGTCCTCATAAGGGATAACTACTCATGCAGGATATGCGGCCGAAGCGAGCTTTCCAATTTCTCCACAGCGGATCAGTACAACAAGCTTCATCTGGCGGTCCAGGTTCATCACATAGTTCCAAGGAAGGATGGCGGGAAAAATACTTTCAGGAATCTTATAACACTTTGCGAGGAGTGCCACAGGAAGACATTTTCAAATGATTATTCTGGACTCCCCGTTTCGGGCCAGACCACAATTTACAAGTTTGAGAAGAAAGTGAACCTGTGTGTAAGGAGGGAATGGGTGGAGAGGTTTCACAATGTCCCGGCACCCGGAAAACTAAGGGATTATGTCAGGGCTTTTGACTCGTCCAGCAGCAGATACAGGATAGCAGCCAGGAAGGGTGAGTCCGTTCCTATATTCGTTGCACAACTTGGTGTTTCGCACTATAAAGATCTGTGCGAAATTGCGAGGACAGAAGCAAACGCAGCAGATTACGTCACGCTATACGCTGAAACCGAAAGTGGAAAGGAGAAAGTGAGGTTCTTTCTTACCGAGGATGGAGAGCTAATAGTCTGATCTGCCGGGCTAAAGTGCACAGGTGAGATCGCTGACAATGTCCTCGTAGTGCTCAAGGCCGACTGACAATCTCAGCATGCTTTCATTTATGCCGGCCCTTGCGCGTTCCTGGTCATTGAGGCCGCGGTGAGACATTGTCTTGGGATGAGATATAGTCGAATTTACCCCTCCAAGAGTGTTTGCGGGCATTACAAGCTTGAGTTTCGACAGAAATTCAAGGGCATCCTTTGATCCCCCTTTTATGTCGAATGAAACCACTCCGCCGAATCCATCAAGTATCTGCTGGGCAACATCATGGTCCGGGTGTGATTTAAGCCCCGGGTAATACACGCGGGAAATTTTCTGGTTTTCCTCGAGATACTTTGCAATCTCCATTGCCGTCTTGTTGATTGCATCCATTCTTACACGCAGTGTTTTCAGTCCCCTAAGAACAAGGAATGCGGCGTGCGGATCGAGAGACGAGCCCATAGTCCGCCTCATAACATCCACTTTTTCTACGAGTTCAGATCTTCCTGACACTACACCGGCTATTACATCGTTGTGCCCTGCGAGAAACTTGGAAGCGCTGTGAACCACTAGGTCCGCACCAAGCAGGTACGGTTTCTGGTTTACCGGGGTCGTGAAAGTGGAATCAACTAAGAGCGCAGAATCATTCTCCTTTGCTGCCCTTGAGATCTCCCGTATGTCATTAACTCTCAATGTCGGGTTCGACAGTCCTTCAAGAAAGATAAGATCGGTTCTGCCCCCGATGGCAGAAACTATGTTCTCAGTCCCAGGTTCAGCCACGGTCACATTTACCCCCCATCTGGACAGGAACTCGCTTGCAAACCTGAAGCTCCTGGCAAATATGTCACTTGCAACAAGAAGGTTGGATCCCGGTTCAAGGAGAGATAGAAGAGTGCTTGTTATTGCCCCCATTCCGGATGAAAAGGATGAGCCTGACGGGCATCCCTCTATCAAAGAGACTTTTCTCGAGAGCTCTTCCACTGTAGGGTTGCTTTCCCTTGTGTACCTGTACCTTTCCCCCTTGGGAAGCAGATAGGCGCTTGTCTGGTATATTGGATAGGTCAGTGCACCTGTCTCAGGGTCAATGCTCTCATTAACTATATGCGTCGACGTTTTCGTTGATCACACCTCCACATACATCAGAGCGGACTGATGACCATTTGTACCCATATTTCTCCATTACTGCAGATGTCTGCTTCTCTATATCTTCACTGTTTGTAAGCTCATCACATACCACGAGTATTGACGGGCCGGCACCGCTAATTGACACCCCTGCTGCTTCACAGTTCAAGGCAAGCTCCTTTATCTCATTATAAAAGGGGAACAGAGGTGCCCTGGAATATTCAACTATGCAGTCATTCATTCCGCCCCTTACCAGGTCCCTTTCTCCAGATACAAGGCCCGCCATAAGGGATGAGAGGTTTCTTGTGTTCTGGATCACCCTGTTCATCTCAACAGTTTTCGGCAGCATTTCCCTGGCCATTTTAGTTTTGTTGGGAATGAATACGTGTGGAATTATTGTCAGGAAAGAGAACTTCTCGGAGATTTTGAGTTTCCTCACCCTGAGCGGATCTACAGAATTTACTATTACCATGTCACCGTATATCGATGCTGAAACGTTGTCCGCATGAGGGCTTCCAGAGGAGGCGATTTCCCCCCTCATCGCATAATATGTGATTTTTTCGAGGGAGAGGCCTAATTCGAAGAGTGTGTTTGCGGAAAAGATAGCAGCCGCCGATGAGGCACCGCTGCTGCCCAGGCCAAGGCCGAACGGAATCCCCTTCTCTATCTTAACTGATACACTGTCCTTTATGCCCTCACCTTCGAAAAGATTTATAAGTGCCAGGCCGGCAGTATTATTCTCCGTCTTAAGGGGGGTGTTGTCAGACAATATCCTGATTTGCTGTCCGCCGGTCCTGTCGTCCTGGGAAACAGTCACCCTGTCATAATAAGCATTGTGGGATATTGCGAGGACGTCATAACCCGGCCCGAGATTTGCTGAGGAGCTGTAAGCTATGGATGAGATCGCCTTCATTTAATTGCAGAGAAATTTCCTAAATAATATAATTTTCTAATAGGATATTATCCTAAGTAATAAACGATAGGACAAATTTCAGAGAACAAACCGTTCCCTGTCAACATTTCTTTCGCTTACTCCCAAATCTGATGTTTTTATTTTGCGATTATTAGTGAGATTGACATATTCTTCCTGGTTATATAGGGCAGCCACAGTCCTTCCCACAGAATCTCCCTTGAGTATTCCACTTCCGCTCGTCCCTGTTGCAACTATCAGATTGAGGGTCTGAAAAACATACGGATTCATGTCGATAGTATTGTATGAGTAATAGCCCGCCCACATTCCTGTTACCCTTGAGTTAGAGAATGCAGGGATGTATGACTGAATAACCTGTATGATGTTGTAATCGTAGTACCTCCTTTCTGCCATGGGGTCGTCCTGAAAGGAGAAATCCCTCCCTATGTCATCGGCTACTCCTACCCAGAATGACTTTTCCCTTGGTGCTGGCCTCATATATACACTGTTTGACGGAAGGACTGTGAATGGGAATATTTCAGACTCGCTGAACCTGGAAGAAAAGAGCATTTTTTCAATCTCCTCCCCCGAAACCTGGAATACTTGCCTCTTCTTAGGCCTTATATGGCAATCGATTCCTATGGGATCAAGCAGCTCGGAGCTCCATACATCGGTGGCAACAACATAGGTGTCTGCGACTATATCTCCTCTTGGCGTCTTAAGTGAGCCAATAGTCTTCTTCTGCCAGAGGAATGGCTCACCCGGGAAATCTAGCTTGTCAAAAGGTTCCAGAGATATGCTCTCGACCGGGGTGTTGAACATGAATTCGACCCCCATATGAATTAATTCCTCATAGTAATATTTGGACAGGAGATCGGGTTCAATTATTCCGCAGTTAAGGCCAATGAAGCCGCCTACGATCTCTTTCAGCCCCATAATCTCAGATACATCCCTGTCGGGAACAAGTTTTATGTTGCCATTGTTTTCCAGCTCATCCCTTCCCAATGTCCTTGTCCTTGTTTTCTTGCTCAGCTCTTCAAGAACAGGCAGTTTTTCATTGCCTTCTGTGAGTAGGAACATATAGCCGGTGTATCTCATTCCTATGTCATACCCGAGTTCCTTCTGGATGTGGCTGTAGAAATCTATGCTCGAGGCAGCCAGATTGTAATTTGTGTCCGAAGAGAATAGATCCCTGAAAGCAGCAGCGCTTCTCCCCGTCTGTCCCTGGGCAAATGTATGCTGCTTGTCTATCACGACAATTTTAAGGTCCGGGTTGCCCTTTTTGATATAGAATGCTGATGTAAGCCCAACTATGCCCGATCCTATGACAGCGAGATCGTATCTTATTTCGGACATGGCACCCAGATCGTCACCCTTGCATAAAACGCTCTCGATTCGATCACATTTTTAGCACGAGACTGAAGACTTTTTAATAAAACTGGAGGGATCATAATTTGGCATGTGACGATTTTCATTATCTCCCTTGGCTTCCCTCCCACTTTCTTGTTCAATACCACCATGGGATTAGACGCCAGTCTCTTGAGTTAATCAGCATCGCATCCTGGGCGCTTTGTTTTATCCATTTTCCATCTTCCCCCATATTCACGTTATCTATCCAGCTATGCCACCAAGCTGCAGGCAAATCAGCATGATTTCCTGAAAACTGCGTAAGTAAGGTTTCTCACAGACCCTGAAGGCGATGGCTGATCATGCTTGAACACCTTGATAAGCTCAAAGTCATTGCCAAGCAACAGGCGGTAATCATCCGCTTCGTAACGGAATAGTTTCTGCCCGCTGCAGTATTCAGGCCCGGTCCTTGAATGCTCCGCGAATATGGCGTAGCCACCAGACCTGAGATTCGTCAAAAGATTCCGGCGGTACTGTTTCCTTTCTTTTTCACCGGTGAAAAAGTGGAGCAGAGTACGATCGTGCCAGACATCAACTTTCTTATCAAGTGAGGGGAAATTTTTGGTTGACACATCTGCCGAAATGAATTTTACCTCCAAGCTATCTTTTCCGAGGGCTCCTCGGAGGTTTTCCATAGCTGTAGAACTCACGTCTATTGCATATATCTGCCTGAAACCATGCTGAATGAGATCGGAAATGAAGTTAGACTGGCCGCAGCCAACATCTGCCATAACTGAGTCAAGTGGAACGGATAGTTCCTGAATCAGCTCTATAGATCTTGTTGGACTCGGCTCGTACCAACCGTGCAAGGTATGCGGCTTTTCAGAGTATACCTTATCCCAGAGAGTCTCCGAAGCATCAGTCACAGCCTATAGAATAAATAAGTCAATTAAAAGTATTACGTACGGCGTGCATTCATCCCTCAGGCCGCAGTACGTATGACCTTCTTATTGACCAGTGGCATATTTGATTCCCAAAGACCATAATATTGTAAACTACGATTTTCGCTTCCAAGACCGTGCCATAATCCTGGTCCCTCACGGACCGGACGCGCTCACATCCCGGGATTTACTCCACTGATACAATGTCCTCTCTGTTTCACGTGTGGTAAACCAGGGGATGGGGCATAATATCACAGAGTTCCCATGACCAGTTCATGCGCAATAATGCCGTTCGCAGGATCAGATGCGCAGATTGCTCCTGTTCCCCGTTGCATGCGCTTTGAGTGCCGCCTCGAAAGACCAACCTTTCTATACAAGAGAAGAACGTTGCAGCTGGGATAGATTTGTTATACAAGCCCGAAACAAAATATGTTGTCTATCTCTTCCATAATCAGCAGGATATGTTTTTCGGGCATATCACAAAATCCTCTCCATGTTAATAACGTTCGACATCTGTCTGATATTTTGTGAAATGTGAGACGCCAATCAATAAAATTATTAACAGTTTCGGTAGATTTACCGTGTGAGTTGGGATGGCGGAATATTGGATTTAAATGTTGTGGTACAGCGGGATATCAAGGTACTTCGCAATGTGAAATAAAATAAAATTTTTAATACTCATTACGAAATAGGGGAACCATGCAACATAATGACGGAATTATCCTCAGGGTTTCTGAGGCTAATTCAACTGACCCCGGAATGTCAAGAGTGCGTCTCGATGAAGATTCCAGGCTTGCAATTGGCGCAGAAATAGGGGACGTTGTTGAGATCGAAAAAACCAAAAAAACCGTCGGAAGAGTCTATAGGGCAAGGCCCGAAGACGAGAACAAAGGTATTGTGAGAATCGATAGTGTTCTCAGAAACAACTGTGGATGTTCAATAGGAGATAAGGTTAAAGTAAGAAAGGTGAGAGCAGAAGAGGCCAAAAAGGTTGTTCTTGCACCCATTATCAGAAAAGACCAGAGGTTGAAATTCGGAGAGGGCATTGATGAATTTGTGCAGAAAGCCCTCATCAGGAGGCCCATGCTCGAGGCCGATAACATCAGTGTCCCGGGCCTTACACTGGCAGGGCATTCAGGACTACTGTTCAAGGTTATTAAGACCACCCCCAGCAAAATACCTGTAGAGGTGGGGGAAGAGACAAAGATTGAGATACGGGAAGAGCCAGCATCTGAGGTTCTTGAGGAAGTATCCAGGATAAGTTATGAAGACATTGGTGGTTTATCTGACCAATTAAGCAAAGTCAGGGAGATTATTGAGCTTCCGCTTAAGCATCCTGAACTGTTTGAAAGGCTCGGGATAAGGCCACCAAAGGGAGTTCTTCTCCATGGCCCTCCAGGCACAGGTAAGACCCTGATCGCCAGGGCTGTTGCCAACGAGTCGGGAGCAAATTTCTTCTCAATAAATGGCCCTGAAATAATGAGCAAATACTACGGGCAGAGTGAACAGAAGCTCAGGGAAATCTTCATGAAAGCCGAAGACTCGGAACCATCAATCATATTCATTGATGAGATTGATTCAATCGCCCCCAAGAGGGAGGAAGTACAGGGAGAAGTCGAAAGGAGAGTAGTCGCCCAGCTTCTCACTCTGATGGACGGCCTCAAAGAGAGGGGACACGTCATAGTTATAGGTGCATCAAACAGGATAGACGCCGTCGATCCCGCGTTGAGAAGGCCGGGAAGGTTTGACAGGGAGATCAACATAGGAGTACCAGACAGATACGGCAGGAAAGAGATCCTTTCGATCCATGCCAGAGGAATGCCCCTTGGCATGGAAGAAGAGGAGAAGAATGAATTTCTCGAGGATATTGCCAACTACACATATGGTTTCGTAGGTGCAGATCTCGCAGCGCTCGCCAGGGAGAGTGCTATGAATGCCCTGAGAAGATACCTTCCGGAGATCGACCTTGACAAGCCCATTCCAACTGAAGTTCTTGAAAAAATGCAGGTTACCGCAGAAGATTTCAGGGAGGCGCTAAAGACTATTGAGCCAAGCAGCCTGAGAGAGGTTACCATCGAGGTACCAAGCATAACTTGGGCAGATGTAGGAGGGCTCGAGGACGTCAAGAGAGAGCTGAGGGAAACTGTAGAACTGCCCCTCATCAAGCCTGATGTTTTCAAGAGGCTTGGGATAAGGGCATCAAAGGGATTCCTCCTTTACGGTCCTCCGGGAGTGGGCAAGACTCTGCTGGCGAAAGCTGTTGCAAATGAGAGCAAAGCAAATTTCATATCTGTAAAAGGCCCTGAGGTTCTCAGCAAATGGGTTGGCGAAAGCGAAAAGGCAATTCGCGAGATATTCAAGAAAGCCAAGCAGGTAGCGCCCACAATCGTATTTCTTGATGAAATTGATTCTATTGCCCCCCGCAGGGGAACCTATGGCGATTCAGGCGTAACCGAAAGAATGGTGAACCAGCTCCTTACATCCCTTGATGGCATGGAAGTCCTTCAGGGAGTTGTGGTTATTGCTGCAACCAACCGTCCGGATATTATGGACCCGGCGCTAACGAGGGCCGGGAGATTCGACAAGCTGATATACATTCCATCCCCGGATAAGGAAAGCAGGTTACAGATCCTGAAGGTCCATACGAAGAACATGCCGCTTGCGGAGGATGTTAACCTTGAAGCTGTAGCCGAAAGAACAGAAGGTTATGTGGGAGCTGACCTCGAGAACCTGTGCCGTGAGGCGGGAATGACCGCATACCGTGAGGATCCAGAAGCTACGCTTGTGTTCGAGAGGCACTTCATAGAAGCCATGAAATCAATAAGGGCTTCAGTAGACGATGAAGTGCTGAAGTTCTACAAGAATATAGCAGACACCCTCGGGAAGAGCCCGAAGGAGAGAAAGAAATCCGTGGAGGAACTGGGGCTTTACCAGTAAATCCTTAAACCATTCTTTTTTATTTTCAAATACAGGCAGCGTTTAATTTTCATCTAAAGATTTATATCAAGAGAAGTGGTTTTGGCATCAATCGTGAGACTCCTATGAAGAAATTTGTTTCTGATCTCGTTAAAAAGGAAGTCATGACTTCCGACGGTGAGCTAATCGGCATCGTTGACAATTTTGTCATAGACACTGATTCTGGAGAGATCAGAACGGTTCTTGTCAAAACATCCGGCAGCGTTACGCTCCAGAGTTTTCAGAAAGATTCCAAGGGAAGGTATATGATCCCGCTGATGTCGATGAAGTCATTCAAAGACGTTTTTGTAGTGGACAACAGCAGAAGCATGTCCGTACAGTAAGTTCGGCCTTCATCAGGCTGCTTTCTGTGGGATCTGGGAATTTGTCGGAACGTACCTGAGAATTCCCGCTATGCCGCTAAATGCTTTTTTCAGGAGTTTTCCTTCCTCGCTGTCTTCGGAGATCATTTCAACTCTTGCGCCTGATTCCTCCGAAAGCTGGTAGTATACTTCCACAAGATCCAACTCATCGGTCAGACTCATTGAGGCGCCACATTTCTCACATTGCGGCTGTCCATCAGACTCTTTTTGCGTTTCCATGACGTTTCCACAGCTTGAGCATCCATACACATATTTTGACTTGCTCAGCCCCTCGGAAATAAGAAGGGTGTCGATTGCCTTCTGCCTCAGAGCCTGCTCTACGGCCAGGCTTCCATAGATGCCAAGTCCGCCGTCTGGTTTTTTTATCTCAGACATGAACTTGTTCATGAGGTCGCGTTCTCGGGCAATCTGCATATCCTTGATTGAGTCGGATGCTTTGTCAACAAGCTCCCTGAGCCCTGTTTCATCTGTGTATCCGAGATCGAACAGGTCCTTGACCTTATCCTTGATTTCATTCCTGAGGTAACCCTTATCGAAGAAATATTCCTTCGTAGCCCCCGGGCCACCGACAAATACCGCCTGGATATCCTTTATCAGAGGCATGAAAGAATTATTGGCAATTTCTCCCGCTTTCTTGAAGAATTCATGGGCAGCACTCTCTATTAGGCGCTCATATCTTCGGGATGACTGCCCACCCTGATGATGCTTGCTCGGAACAAGAGATTGCTCGTTTGCGACAAGCTGTATGTTTGTCCCGCTTAGAAACCCAATGGTAGCCTCCTTCCTGTCAATAACGATGAGGCCATAGAGCTCCTTTACCTTTAACTGATCCTGCAACTGCTCCAGGTGGAAAATAGAGTCACACTTGTACATGAAGGTTTGAATTGGCTCGGGTGGCTCAATGATCTTTGTGTACATCTCTGTCTGGTCCCCTCGTGTTGAAACATGTCCAACGAAAAACACCAGGCCGGTCTCGGGGGGAAACTTATAGACTCTAAGCCTGGACATTATTGATTCTATTGCTGAAAGAACATTCTTCCTTGTCGACTTTGATTTTATATTGGATGAAGTGGAAAACTCCTCCCTCAAATACTGGACTACGTCAGAGATCATTTTGTCTGGCGGTATGTACAGTGATATAAGCTCAGTACCCCGTCCTTTGAGGTTCCCAAGCTCCTGTAATGCTTTTTTGAATTCGTATTTTCTTAATTGGGGATCTTCTGACGCCACGTTTAAGAAAATTTATAATGGTATTTAATCTTAATCGATAGAATTCAATGAAACCTATCGTAATTTCGCTCGGAGGTTCGATCATCTCCAAGGAGACCCTCGAGCTAGAGTTCATACAAAAGTTCAGCAGGATGCTGAAGAATACGGAGAAGTTTGACAAATTCGGTATTGTCGTCGGAGGAGGGAGGCTTGCGAGAACCTATATATCCTCATTGAAAGAGTACAACATTAATGACAATGTACTGGATGAGATAGGCATTAATGCTACGAGAATGAATGCCCTCACAGTATCAACATTCCTTGAAGGGGTCAACTCAAAGATACCTACAACTGTAAATGATGCCTCGGAACTTGTTGCGGTGTACAGGCACGTTGTCATGGGCGGAACTGAGCCAGGGCACACGACGGATACTGTGGCCACGCTTCTGGCAGAGAGAATAGGCGCCAGGACACTGATTAACGCAACCTCAGTCGATGGCGTTTACAGTGACGACCCGAAGAAAGTTAAAAACGCCAGAAAATTCGATCATCTTTCCTACGACGAAGCTATCAAGCTCGCGGTTGACAAGTCAATTGGAGCCGGCCCCAATGTTTTCATGGATATAACCGCCCTCAACATTGCAAAAAGGTCAAAACTGAAAGTCTGTGTCATTGACGGCACCAATATGGAAGAATATGAGAAAGTAATGGAAGGGAAAAGCATCTCAGGAACCGTGATAGAGTGACATCCTCCCCGCCCTATCAGACGGGGCTTCCTGCTTCCCTGACCGGCTGAACCATCCGGAAGGATAGTTGGACTCCAGTCTCCACAGGCGTAACTTCGGGAGTGCCCCTCCCTACCTTTTCCAATCCTCTGTTATGGATGTTGATCGCTGCATTGAGATCCCTGTCGATCTCATAGCCACAATTATCGCACCTGAACACTCTTGTTGAGAGTTTCAGCTCTTTCTTCTTATATCCATAATTTGAGCATTCCATAGATGTGTTTCCTGGATCAACCATCACCACACTCTTACCGGCACTCCCAGCCTTGTAGGTTGTGTACTGTACGATGGTGCTCCATGAAGCATCCGCTATGCTCTTTGCCAGATGATGGTTCTTCATCATTCCTGTTACATACAGATCCTCGAAGGCGATCAGATCGTTGTTCTTCACGATCTGGCTTGACAGCTTGTGTGCAAAGTCCTCTCTCTGATTTTTCACTCTTTCATGTTGCTTCGAGAGATTGATCTTTGCTTTCCGTCTGTTGTTTGAACCTTTCTTCCTGCGTGACAGTTTCCTCTGTGCCTTTTTGATCCTCTTCTCTCCCTTCTTCAGGAATTGAGGAGGTTTCACAGTGTTACCGTCACTCATCGTTGCAAGATGCAACAGCCCAGCATCGATCCCGATGCTGTTGCCCGTCTTCTCTGGCTGAAGGGCAACAATCTCCTGCTTCACGGAGAATGAAGCATACCATTTTCCTGTGCTGTCACGTGAGATGTTGAGTGTCCTGATCTCGCCCTCAATATCACGGTGCATGAACATTCTCACTCTTCCGATCTTTGAGAGTTTCAGGTGACCGTTATTCATCAGGCGGAATCCTGACTGAGGGTATGTGAGAGACTTGTACTGGCCTTTCCCTTTCAGTCTTGGGAATCCGGCCTTCTTTTTGATTCCCTGTTTTTTCTCTCTGATTCTTCTATAGAAGTTCTGGTACGCTCTGTCCACTCTTCTGGCAACATCCTGCAGTACCTGTGAGTGAATCTCTTTGTATTCTTCAAAAGCATTCTTCAGTTCAGGTATCTCGTTCTGCTGATGATTGTACGTGAGGGATTTCCTTGATCCCCCGTATGCGTACCTCCTCTCAAGCAGGAATGCGTTGTATAGATCTCTGCAGAGTTTCAGCTGTTCGTTGAGCATTTCTTCCTGCTCCGCAGACGGGTACAGCCTGAACCTATACGCTTTCAGTTCTCTTAGCCTCCTGCGATTCAACATACTTCATCATTACAGGCAATGTTACCTGCCCCGATGTCGCCAGAAAGTAAGATGGCGCCCACATTTTGCCCTTCCACAGAACCTTCTTCACTTCGGGGAATCTTCTCTGTATTTCCCTCGATGTGATGGTCTTCACTGCATTCACAAATTCAGTGATCCTCAGAACGGGCGTTCCCTTGAAGAGCATGTGGAAATGATCTCTGTCGCATTCTATTGAAACAACCTCGACACTGAATCTATCCGCTATCTCCCTGACCTTTGTTTTGAGGAAATCCACAAGCTCATCATTTACGAAAACTTCCCTCCGGTACTTCACCACCTGAATGAAGTGGTAATATAGGGAGTAAACCGAATGAGCCCCCCTGTCGAGGTCATGGGACATAGTTATACTATTTCCTTATCAACCATAAGGATTTCGCTTTAATCCCCTCCCTTTCGGAAGGGGATTTCCCGCTCAATTTTGTTAAAGTCTGGAACAAGTCCCTTTCAATAAATTCCTTCCCTTATGTCGTGCCTCGAGATCTGTGTTTTCAACTCGATCCTGTTTGAAGCTTGGAATTCCTCTTTTATCTTATTTTCAAGCATATCAGCTTGATCCTTCATTGCTTCATGGTCCATTACATCAAATGTTCCCTCCTTGACAAGTGCAGCATACCTTGGATCATCCTGCTCGTCCATGGGGGAGATATAGATGATATCACCTTCATCCAGATCCATCTGGGAAATTATTGCAGCAGTTTCGTTTATATGATCGTTCGAGTGCTTGAATCCACCATAGCCTGCAAGGACAATCAGGCCAACACTTATTCCTGAATTCTTGAGGTTGTTGACAAGATTCAGTATTTCGGATACATTCTTGAGCGCCTCAAAGTGCCTGAGCAGGCTGACGCTCCCTGACTGGACTCCTACGTAAACCCTTGAAAGCCCATGCCTTTTCATGTCCTGATAATGTATCATGTTCTTTTTCTTTGGCACAGAGAACGCCTCTACAAATGTGTACAATGGAAGCGAGGTCTGCTCCCTTATTATGTCCATAGCCTTCAGAAGCGGTTTCTGCTCAGAGTTCAATGCAGACACATCGCCCAGGAATGCTCCCCTTCGTAGTTCCATACCCTTTCCGAACTGATCCTTGACCCTGTTTATGTGGCTAATGAAGTCATCCTCATCCCGCTGTGAGATCTCAACACCAGGAGACGCAAATGTGCAGTTATTCCAGGTGGAGCCTGCGGTCAGTTGAAAATATGCTGAGAACCTCTGATCCTGCGGTATAATGGGAAACTTCCCGCCGTAGATTTCCTCAAACTTCCTGGAGTCTTCTGCCATCCATTTCTCGTCCTTGGACAGAATATATGAAACTGCCCGGGAAAGATCTGCCTGATCTATTTCATGCGAGACTTCCCGGAGGAAATTCATTGCTTTGCTGTAAACCCCGGCACCTTCTTCTTCGGACAATTTCCTGATTATCCGTTTTTCACCCTCCCAGCCGATCTGTGTATACCTGTTGCCCAAGGACCGTTTCCAGGTCTCGGAACCACTGCTGAAGTAAAGAAGCCTCCCCTCAGAGTCCATGGCGATTACTTCGCTGCCTGACCTTTCAATGCTGATCATGCCGTTGGATGCCTTGCCCTGAACCTCGCTCATATATACCCCTATTTTCAGTGCGTAATAAATGTTGGCAGGAAAATCTTACCTGCCCCTTTTCTGATTTTCGTCCGCGCTCCCGATTATTCTGGAGAGCTGATCATTTCCGTTTGAGTCTTTGTGGGGGAGCTGCTTAAGTTCCTCGCTCTTCTTTTCTTTCCTGAGCTGATCGGCTTCTTTCTTTAGTTTTCTGCTCCTACCTGCAAATGCGACCAGGCCAATGACGAGAGCGACTATGAGAGCCAGAACTGCGATGTTCAACGGAGTGAATGTGAAAACACCCTGCAGGTTCTGTATGCCTGTAGGCGTCACTTTCTCGTTGAAATTGTAGGTGTGGTAGAACGGGCTAACAGAGTTGTTCAACCTCCAGCTTATTGCGAGCTGCGCCGGATATGTCTCAAACTGGGCAGAGCCGCTTGTATCCACGAGGAATGTCGCCGTCACAGTCTGGCCCGGATTGATCTGGGCGAATGTCACGTTTGTTTCAGTGAGTGCTGCAAGTGGGTTGGAAGTCGGGATATGGAGTGATATGACACTGGGGGAGAGCAGGTGCAGAGAGAAGTCGTAAAGGGTAGTGACGCCGGTATTGGTTATGTTGAATGACAGAAGCTGGTTATTCACCCCTGTATGAAGGTCGGGTATGCTTGCTGCGATTCCAAAGCTTCCATGTGAACGCAGATTGAGTGATATTCCCAGTGTTGTCTTACCGAGGGTTACGGTTAGATCCGACATCCCGGTGTAGTTCTTTGCGCTTATCAGGAAAGTGAAATGCTGGATGCTGCCTGAAGGGTAGTATGACAGGTTGTAAGGGTTCGTCAGCACATCGAACCTGCTGGAAGCCAAAGATACCGATACGTTCTTTGCGAAGGAGCTTCCTGAGTTCTCTGTGACAAGTGTGAGGCTTATGAATTTCTCATCCTGGAATATCACGGGCGGGTTTGTGAAGTAGTTGATTATTGACAGCTTTGATGAGCCGGTTATGGGCAGCAGGAATTGAACTTTGTGGGATGTTCCGTAGTATGAGACTGTGAGATTCTGGCTATAGGCCTGCGTTACTGTGGCGTTATCCGAGACGGACGCGATGAATGTAACCGGAATCACGCCGAATGAAGGTATAGCGGAAATTGTGGTATGCTGTGCCAATCCGGAAAGGCTCCCTGATGGCGCGTAGGAGACAGTTACATTGGTTGCAGCCGCAGTCCCGGTGTTCTCCAGCATTACTGTCACTGGCACATTGCTCATTCCTGGAGTTCCTGCAATAGGTGAAGACTGCGATCCGAAATATGCGGTCGGTGAAACAATGTTTACAGATCCCGCAAGTGGAAGATTGAATGATGCATTCCCATAGTATGTTGTGGTGGAGTTTCCGTATGAGAAGCTCAGGTTCTCCACGTAGATTCCATTAGGCGCGTTGCCGGATATGTTCACTGTCTGTTCAACCGTTGTTGTGCTCTGAGCAGGGAGTGCAGGAAAATTGTAGACTTCATTCACCTGTTTGTCCGGGCCGATGATGTAACTGTAGCTGAAAACTCCAGCTGCATAGGCAGTCAGGTTGACGTGCACAGACACGTTTGTGAGAGCCTGGGCGTTGAAGAATGTTACAAAGAGCGGGATGTTATCCATACCGGGGACTGCCTGATTTGTGGAATTTGGCGAAAACCATGACACGCCCGTCACACTAACTGTCCCGGATGGGGCAGTTGCAGCTTCAGCATGTCCTGCCAGTCCAAAAAATGCAGTGGATGCCAGCATTACTAAAACCAGAGATACTATACTTTTTTTCATTTTTACCTACCTTTTCCAACTATGATGTTTTTCATCATCAGTGTAAATATTATTGCGGCTACAAGAAACACAATGCCCACGAGATATATGGAGTCAAAAGCCCTTGTGGATGGGAACGAAGTCATTATAGGAACAACAGGAAGCTGCCCCAGTTTGTATGGAAGATACCCCACCACAACGTTGGTTGTGTAAACTGTTTCAAGAACGCCGCCTATTGCCGGAGCGATTGACATCCCTATGTTCCTGAAGACTACGTTCATTCCCGTTGCCTCTCCCGACCTTGAAACAGGTATGGAGATTAGCAGTATGTTTATCACGCCCACAAATATGAATGACATTCCGATGCCAAGAATTGCGGAATCCTCAGAAATTGATACTATTGAGCCTCTATTGAAGAGGAGCCCCAGGTATGCAAAGAAAAGGATGATGCTCCCGATGAGAATTGCCACTTTTGGCCCGCGGTTTGTCGTTACCTTTGCAGCAACCGAAGCAAAAACCATGGTCAGTATTGATGCTGGAAGAAGAACCAGCCCGGACCTGAATATTGATTGGCCAAAACCTGCTGGAGATGGGTCCTGAAGCAACGGGGGTATTGAGTAGAACAAGAAGAAGAGGGCCGCAAGCGCAAACAGCCCGGTAAAGTTCGCAAGGAACACATTCCTGATCTTGAGCAGATTAATGTCTATGAACGGTTTCTCAACGTGTGACTCCGCCCATGCAAACACGATGAATGATAACAGCGAGCCTGAAAAAATTCCAATGATTTCAGGAGATGACCATCCAAGATACTGGCCTTCCGACAGGCCGAAAATCAGGGTTGTAAGGCCAATAGCAAGTGACCCTATTCCCAGAAAATCTATTTTTTCCTTCCTCGGGACAGAATAATCCTTGAGGAACAATGCGGCGAAAATGACAAGGCCGAAAGCAAGGGGTATTGCGGAGTGATAGGACCACTCCCAGCCAAAATTCTGTGTTATGTATGCTCCGCCCACCAGGCCGACTGCTGATCCGCCCGCGAATGTTGAGCTGATGATGCCCTGGGCCAGGGCAAGCCTTTCCCTGGGCACCTGATCGTTAAGTACTGCAAATGCGATGGGGAACATCCCAAAACCCAGGCCTTGTACTGCCCTGACCGCAATAAGCTCGCCGATCGTGTTGACGAACCCCCCGAAACTGACTGCCAGTGCGTAGACTATTGCGAGAGACAGAAAGATCTTTTTCTTGCCCACTATGTCTGCGAGCTTACCGAACAAGGCCGCTGCAGTGGTTCCTGTAATTATGTAAGCGGTTAGGACCCATGAGAGCGTGTCATAATTTGTATTGAATACGTTTACAAAAACAGGGAGAGCAGGCGTTATCATTGTCTCGACATAAGTGATGAGTATCCCCATGAACGCCAGGATTCCGATAGTTATGCCCTCATGGTTCTCTACTTTTGGAGATTTCATTTCAGGGTAGCCGTAACTCATGTTTTCTTCGTCTCCAGCACGTATCTTATCTCCCTTTCAAGCTTGTCCAGTTCATCAGGTGAACTTTTCTTCTCCAACCTGAATCCTGCTCGAATAACCTCAAGCAGCAAATCCCCGAGCTTATCCAGGACTTTCTTTATTGCCTCTACGTCCTCATAGTTCGTGAGTATATCGTAGTAAAGCAGGTTCTGATCCACGCTCTCAACGAACATCTTTTTCTTGAGCTCGTCGCCTATCTCTCTAAGGGATTGGGTGTATATCCTTCCCTTGTCAGTGAGGCCGTAAATTTTTCGTTTGCCACTTCTCCTGTAAGTGATCAGACCTGCAGATTCAAGGTTTCTAAGTATGGGTACCAGGGTTCCGCTGGATATCTGTTCCCCATGGTGATGTATGTTCTTGGAGAGCTGATAGCCAGACATCTCCCTGAACGAAAGCATGAACATGACCCTGTTGGCATAATCCCTCTCTTTCAATCACTGCACCTGAAGTTTCTGATATTCTAGTCTCTAATCTCCTTCTCTGCCAGATAAGCAGTAAGAAGAGTCAGGCTTACAGCAAGCACTGCGAGTCCCCCAAGCCATTCTCCTATCTGCCCCCATTGTGACATGGTCATATTACTGCCGTTTATGATGACCATTCTTATTGACTCGGCAGACCATGAAACCGGATTGTATTTCGCAATGTCTGCAAGCCAACCTGCCATCATTTCTGACGAAAACATGGCATAGCTCACGAATAGAAGCGGCAGATTGACAAGGTTAACGATTCCGAAGATGGAGTTCATGTTGGTCATCCGGATGGCGATGGCACTGAAGATTGACGAGAAAATCAGGGATATGAGAATTATGGCAGTAAGCAGAACCAGCGCGTCAGGGACGGTAAACCCGTTCGCAAATTTGAGGCCGTTGGGTATGATGATCGCCGCAGCAATTAGGATCAGTATCTGAGGAAGTATTCTTATGACCGATGAAAAGACCTTTGAGAAGACTATTGAACTTCTCCTTATTGGGGAAGACAGGAACCTCCCCATTGGCCCGAGCCTCCTGTCGAAAATTATATTTGTCCCTGCAAACATTGCAGTGAATAAACCGGAAATTGTCAGGACACCTCCCACTATGTATGTTATGTAGTTTGGAGCCCCTCCAAGAACAAGTTCGCTTGCCTGCGGGAAGAACTTAGTGATGTCAAATGCACTTCCAAACAGGGCGATCCAGAAAAACGGCTGCAGTAGCCCGGTAACGAAAAAGACAGGATTCCTGTACCATTTCTTCAGTTCCCTTACGGTTAAGGGCCCGATTCCACTCATCTTCTCATCCTCCTCATATTCATCATCATTTTTCTGGCGTCTGCAGGTTCCTCTGACCTTATGTTCCTTCCCGTGTACTCAAGGAAAACTTCATCGAGTGTTGGCTTCTGAACAGTCAGTTTGTTGGTTGAAAGGCCGTTCTTTGAAATGTAGTTGATTATATCGGGCAGTGATTCGTCTGCGTTTACAACCTTTATCCGAAGCGTGTTGGGGCCATGTTCTGTGACCTCCACAACATTAGGAACTTTCTTCATCACTTCTACATTCGCCTCGTCCTTCAGTGTGATTGTTATAATATCCCCTTTTAGCGATTCCTTCAGCTCCTCGGGTGTTCCCGTTATAAGCACTTTCCCATGATCTATAATTGATACCATATCTGCCAGTGCATCTATTTCCTCCAGATAATGGGAGGTTAGAATAATCGTTACATTCAGCCTTTCCTGTATCTCCCTGACGTAATCCCACATTTGTGTCCTGGTCTGAATGTCAAGCCCCAGGGTTGGCTCATCAAGAAAAAGTATCTTTGGGTCGTGCACTAGCCCCAGTATAAGCTCCAGCCTCTTTCTCATCCCGCCAGAATAAGTGTTTACATATCTGTCGGCCGCATCTTCAAGGTCTACAAGCTTGAGTAGCTGCCTGATCCTGTCCTCTGCCGTTGGCTTGGGTACATCATAGAATTGTGAAACCATGACAAGATTCTCCCTTCCGGTAAGATCTTCATCAGCAGTTAAGTCCTGAGGCACTACACCTATGGTTTTTCTAACCTGCAGGGATTCCTTGACGATATCAAAGCCGTCAACGGATGCTGTACCGGATGTGGGGGATATTCTGGTGATAAGCATGTTGATGGTAGTCCTCTTTCCCGCACCGTTTGGGCCAAGCAAGCCATAAACTTCACCTTCCTTTATTTGAATATTGAGTGAGTCTACTGCCCTGATATTTCCCTTGTAAATCTTGGTCAGATCTTTTGTTTCTATAATATTGCCCGGCAAATCTATCGATTTCGATAGTTGAACTTGATATTTATAGGTTTACTAAATGGGTGATCTCCTCCCCCATCTCTAGAAGGGAGGTTTCCACTTCAACGGTTGCTGGCGGAATCTCCATGGGCTTGAATCGACCACCTTCACTTATGTCTGCATGTGGACATCCATTAGATCTGAATGCCGTAAATAAATATCCGTGTTCATCCCCTCCTTTCTGAATGAGATTTCTCGCCCACTGGAGTTGAAAGAAAGTTTTAGATGGGATCCATGTTTTCGATTTTGTCCGCTATCTCGTTAAGCTTTGAAACAATATTTTTCTCATATTCATGCATGAAATTCCTGTCTGTCTGGTAAATCACCCTGGATAATCTTTTCAGAGATTCATGGTACTGCTTGAGAAACTGTTTTTCCTCGTAAAAATCTTCAATCCTGGCCAGAAAATCTTCATACTGTTCTGTGAATACCTTCAGCCCCTCGTCAGTTATGTGGTAGAATCTCTTGCGCTTTACTATGTAACCTTTTTCCAGCATCCTGTACAGTGACGGATAGACTACACCTGTGCTGGGTTTGTAGTTAGAGCTGAATTTGGAAGTTATTCCCTGTATTATCTGATAAGGATATTTATCCCCACTTTTTAACTGTTCCAGGATAAGCAGATGGCTGAGTGCTTCCCTGGTGACAGTTTCCGTCTTGGACACCAGTTTATATCCTCCTTCCCTCACCTTCTAACAATTCTTAATTATTAACGTTTTGTAGCGATTTCTATACGGAAACCTTAATTTCCCACGCCTATGGATTTCAGTTTTCTCGATACGCTGTTTTCAACATCCACCCTATGATCGATTTTGATTGCCGTTTCGAGTCGCTTTACACCATTTCTGATGATCTCGCTTTCCGCCTTTTTGATCACGTCCAGGATCCTGTCCATGCTCTCATCTTCGAGTACTGTCCCCATGCTGTTGGGATAGTAACTTATCCCTTCATCCTTGAATATGCCCAGTGCAATCTTTACATACCTGGAACCGGATGTTCCAACATCGACTGGTATGAAGGTGACTTCTGCCAATATCATATGACTGTATTGATTCCAGATAGATTATCTTAGCCCGAACGGAGTCGGCAAAAAAAGAGTTGCTGCGGTTAACCTGCAGAAGCTTGACTCTAGAAGCTGTATTTAACCGCGGTCACTTTGTCTATAAGCTGGACTACGTCCCCTATCTCGTCAACGTAGTAGTCCGCGTACTTGCTTTCAACGTCCCTGCCGTGGAGAACCATAACAGAAAGCGCCCCCAGTTTTTTGGCCGGCATCAGGTCAGATTCAGAATCCCCCACGACCATGAGCTCAGAAGGCTCAATCTTCATGTAAGCAAGAGCTTTGAGATATGGTTCAGTATCAGGCTTACCGTTTGTGACATCGTCGATTGTCACGATCCTGTTGACCGGAATGTCCAGCCTCTTGGTCAGGTCTTTCCTTGAAGATGTGACTATAACAGTATTTATGTCTCTTGAAGACAGAGAAGTGAAGGTGTCTCCTACATCAGAGTAGAAACTTGCTTCTGACAGGTGGCTCTTGAAGAACTGCTCTTCCATTTTCTCAACTTCGTCAGGGTACTTGTAATACCTGCCTGCGAGATTTTCCCCCGGAAGCCCGATCAGCGGTCGTATTTCATCGCCCGGCACACTGATGTCAACCATCTGGAACGCGTATCTCCAAGCTTTTACCCGAAGATCAACCGAATCCAGAATTGTTCCGTCAAGATCAAATATGACTCCTTTAATCATCAGATCCCTGACCACATATTCAGGTTGTTAAAAAAACTAATCCAAGCCACACCCTGTCTAGATCAACGGCCTTATACCGAGAGAGGAATATTTTTTGTCGAGATATTCAAATTCATTCCTTGAGCACGATTTGCAGCTATCGTTTCTCTTTATGGCCAGCTTCTGGGTATCGCCCTTCCATGGATCGAAAAAAAAGAGATCTCCGGAGACCTCGTGACCGGTCAAAGCCTTAATCGCCATTGTAAAAGCAAAGGATGCCACCATGTTCGGAACGGACGGGAACACACCAACCTCTGAGCAGACAGGCTGCCTCTGATTGGGCATCGTTACATAACAGGCAAGACAGGAGGTTTTTCCCGGGATGATTGTTTTTACTTCCCCATAGGTTTCTATTGCAGATGTGTAAATCCATGGCTTTCGCAGTTTTACACACGCGTCGTTTATTATGAGCCTCGTTGTAAAATTATCAGTTCCGTCAAACACCAAATCTGCATCGGATATCAAGTCCTCCGCATTCGATGCATCAAATGCAGCATTGCATTCTTCGATGGAAACGTCCGGGTTGATCCTGTTCAGTTTTCTTTTGGCGACTGCCACCTTCGGTTCGCCAATATCATCGTCATCGTAGAGGATCTGCCTGTGAAGATTCGAAATTGAGACAAAATCTCTGTCGACTATTTTCAGCTTCTTAACCCCGACCCTGGCAAAGAGGTCTGCCGCCATCGACCCTGTTCCGCCAATCCCTACAACCACTATGGTGGATTCCCTGATCCTGTCAAAGTCGCCAGGTTCAAAAACTCGCAGAATTGACTGCCTTGAATATCTGGCATCAACCATCAATCCTCAAACACTACAGGCAATAAAACCTTTTTATGAGTTCTTTGAAAATACGCCCTATGATGGTAGAGATTCAAAGATGGCAGAATATTGGACCTTAATTCCACTATCAAAGATGGCTTATATCCCGAGTTTATTTCAATCTATGAAGGCTGCGGTTCTCAACAATATAAAGGAGCCTCTTGAAGTTGTAGATCTGGATAAGCCCGAGGTGTCAGGAAACGAGATCCTCATCAAACAGGAGCTGACAGGGATCTGCTTCAGGGATATCCTCACCAGAGATGGCTTTTTTCCAAGAGTAAAAACTCCGATAGTGCCCGGGCACGAGATATCTGGAGTAATTGTGGAAACAGGGCCCGACGTCAAAGATTTCAAGAACGGTGACAGGGTGGCAAGCCTCATATATGATCCATGCGGCAAATGTGAGTTCTGCCTATCAGGGAACGAAAATCTCTGCCTGAACAAGAGAACCTACGGAGAATTGCTGAATGGCGGTTATGCACAATATATCAAGGTCACTGAAAGAAGTGTTGTAAAAGTTCCGGAAAATGTTACCCATGAAGGTGCAGCAATCTCTGCCTGCGTTACGGGGATGGTTTACCATGCTCTGCATGAGGTTGGTGGACTAAAGAGTGGAATGAGGGTTCTTATAACTGGAGCCGGAGGAGGAGTTGGTGCGCATGCGATTCAGATCGCTAAGGCAATAGGGGCAGAAGTTATTGCTGAAACCAGCTCTGCGTGGAAGGAAGAACAGATACGAAATTTGGGTGCCGATCACATAGTTCATTCAGGAGGAAGATTCGACAAGGAGATCAAAGAAATTTTAGGGGACGGTGTACACGTGGCTCTTGAAAATGTCGGGATCCATACATTTGATAGTTCATTGAGGAGCTTAAGGACAGGAGGCAGGATGGTGGTTATAGGAAATGTCACTCCTGAACCTGTAAACCTACCGCTGGGCCTGATCATACTCAAGGGCAACAGCATCTCAGGAAGCATAAGTTCCACAAGAAAGGATATGCAAAAAGCTCTGGAACTGACCTCACAGGGAAAGATAAAACCTATTATAGGGAAGAAAGTTCCCCTAGAGCGGATTAATGAAGCTTATAGTGACATGCTTGAGAGAAAGGTATTCGGAAGGGTATACCTGGATCTGTCACAGTGAGTCAAAATGAATAAGTAGATATCCGGGAAAGATTTATAACAACAAATAAATAAGGCGTCAGGAGTTGAAATAAAAATGCAGGAACTTATTTGCAATATTGAATTTGATCTCGAAGATGACGGAACATACCTGGCCAAACTCAGAACCGAAATAGGAGGTCTAAGGGAGTATTCCGGCAGGACGTTCGAAGAAGTTTTGAACCAGGTCATGATGGAACTCGAAGAAGAGTTTGTCTAGTCCAACAACTGCCCTTCCCAATTTTTTTGACTGTGAATTCAGCTTCGGCGAAACTCTTATTTTGATTTGTGCTATAGACGGCGAGGCATGATTGTAGGCTTCGGTTGGCAGATTATGGCCCAATAAGTTGCTAAACCGCGGAGCTGGGGGAGAGTTGTATGAGCGATGTTGAGATATCGAAAGAACTTGATGAATATTATACCAACAAAATAGTAACAGCGCTGATCGGGATAGAAGCCGATGTCAGCAGGGTAGAAGCCATAGGCGGTGAACTCGCAAAAGAAAATTTTACAGAAGATGTCTTTATCGTAACAGGAGACTACGACATCATCCTCAAGGTGAGATTCCCCAATTACGATGGGTTGCAGGATTTCCTGGTAAACAAGATGAGCCAGATTTCAGGCATCAGGGGGTCAAAGACTATGATGGTGCTCACAATAAAGAAAGACATGGGCCAACTAATGGGAGAGTGAAAATTATGGATGAAAAAATGTTAGAAGAAGTAGTGTTTCTGTTGGACGAGCTTTCACAGGATACATCCGTACCAAAGAATGTGCGAAAGACGGCAACAGATTCAAGGTCAGCATTGTCCAAGGAAGAGGACAGCCTCGACTTGAGATGTGCTACAGCCGTATCTCTTCTGGATGAAATTGCAAATGATCCCAATGTTCCAGCTCATGGAAGAGCTTCATTGTATACGATCATCAGCAGGCTCGAAGCACTTGCAAAGACTTAGTCTATTGCCGATTTCATTAAAATTACATAAGAGAAAAAAATCAAATTCTTAATCTAGGGACTTGCGATTTTAGTATTTTTTGGCAACCATTACATATTTATAGAATTATAATATTATTGAACGATATGACCCTATCCGAGGAGAACGAACGCCTGGCGAAATATCTGATAATTTCAGATATACCGAGGAGCGTTGCATACACTCTTGTATATATCAGAAACAAAGGGGAAATAACCAGTGTTGAAATCGAGAGAGAGACAGGACTGAGACAGCCTGAGGTTTCGATAGCCATGCAGTGGCTCAGGAGAAAGGGATGGATCAACAAGAGAAACATGAAGAAGGAAGGTAAAGGCAGGCCTATTCATGGGTATAAGCTGTCCAAGGACTTCAACGAGATTCTTGAAGAAATAATCCAGGACCTTGAAAGCAAAATCAGCGAAATAAATTCAAATATAAAACAGCTTAAGACCTTCAAACAATAATTCTATTTGATTTCATGAACCCTGCATCCTACTGAGGTGCCTTCGAATATCTTGTTTGCGTATCCACAGAACAGGCCAACTTCTACAATGCCCGGTATATCTTTGACTTGAGACTCGAGAAGCTTCGGGTCTTCTATTTTGCCGAATTTGCAGTCAAGAATGTAGTTTCCGTTATCAGTGATGAATCTTTTGCCTGACCTGAATGAGCATGATGCGCCTAGGTTTTCAATGTTCAGCTTTGTCCTGTCCTCCAGGAATGGTATTACCTCTACCGGCAGCGGAAAGTCTCCAAGCTCACCGGCAGCCTTAAGTTTTGATCCGTCCACCATCACATACATCTCATTGCTGTTGAAGGCGATTATCTTTTCTCTCAGAAGGGCTCCACCACCTCCCTTGATAAGATCGCCGTTCGCATCTGCCTCATCGGCGCCATCGAATGTGATATCCATCTTCCTCGTGGGATTGTTTGTGATGGGGATGCCAAGTTCCAGGGATTTTAATTCGGTTGCCTTAGAAGTTGGAACCCCGGTTATTTTCAACCCCTCTGAGACTTTTGTGGCAAGAGCTTCCATGAAATAAGATACGGTCGAGCCGGTACCGATTCCCAATAGCATTCCATTCCTGACATGCTTGATAGCTTCAAGTGCAGCCGCCTTTTTCTCTGCCTCCAAGTCAGCCATGGACGATGAATAGGTCTTGTGTATAATAGATGATCGTGACATCCGCCAGCCCCTTTCGAGAGGAGGTTTCTCACCCAGATATCGGCAAACCGAATGTATTTTCTCGGGTTAAACGTTGGAGTACCATGAAGAAGAAATCACCGAAGGAATCATTGACGGAGATTGAGCGACTTGTCCTGCCGGCTGATACAAACATTTTCAATGCCCTTTATGGTGGGCACCTGATGGAGTGGATCGACAATGTCGCCTCCATAGTTGCCATCAAACATGGCAGGCGGCGGGCAGTGACAGGGAGCATTGACAGCCTGTTCTTCCTTTCCCCAATACAGCTCGGTGACATTGTAAGATTGGAGGGGAGGATAAACCATGTGACAAGATCAACAATGGAAATTGAAGTTGACGTGTTTTCCCAGGAGGGCCTGACGGGAACTACAAGCTTCACTACCAAAGCTTATCTCACTTACGTTGCAGTTGACCAGAGTGGCAGGCCAACCGAGGTTCCACCCTTACTGCTTGAGACTGACGAGGAAAAACTGAGGTTCAGCAATGGGGAAGAGAGAAGCAAGGAGAGGATGAGACTTCTTCACAAGATAAAAGAGGAGGCGAAGGGGTCTCCCTGAAACATTATTGAATTTGCCACAAAATGGCAAGTTGTTAAATATTACATTAATATCATTCAAAAATGGTATTAAGTGCTATTGAGTTTCATTTTCTCTCTAATACCGTTTTGGTCATTAGTTCACAGCTGTCAGGTGTGGTAAACCGGATCTATGAAGTTGTGGCTTCTGTTTCCGCCGTAATAATCGGGCTTCTGTGGGTTCCCATCGCGATTTCTTTTTTCAGCGGAGACGAAGATAGGCGATATGACGCAAAAATCAGGCTTAAGAATGCATTCATTGGTACACTGATCTATGTGCTTGCCCTCAGCGGTACGCTTTATGCAATCTTCAAGTTCATAGTTTCCGGATCGTAGAAAAATGTCGTTGCTTTCCACTCTGCCTGGAACGCTTTCAGCACTTATTTCGCTTATTAACCATGCCTACATAGCGTTAGTTGCTGCCATTTGGTATTACGTTGTGTATTACGGGTTGACTCCGCAGTACTCATTCCCCGTTGGGATAGCGGCAAATAGTTCGTTTATGGCATTTTTCAACGCCCTCTACAACAGTATATACCTGACAATCGCAGGGGCCCTGCTTCTAGCCGGCTCGTTTGCACTCATGGCTTCTAACTCACTGGGGAAAATACAATTCCCTTCCTCCCTGCTCTACAGGTCCGTTTTTGCTGTCATCTTGTCATTCTTCTCCCTGCAGACTTCAATTTTTGTAATGAAGATATTTCAGGCCATATTCCTCCAGGTATGGAACTATGGGTCCGTAGACTGGTATTCACTCTTGTCTGTTTCGAATTCAGTTGCCCAAATCAAGGCAAGCTACTCTGAAAATCCATTTTTCCAGGTCATGGAATTTCTCCTTCTTTCACTTTACTTCGTCGGAACAGGAGCGCTCCTGGCAGTTCTTGAAATAAGACAGGCCCTTGCCATTTTTCTTGTGTCCACACTTCCACTGTTCTCCCTTTTTTTCGTTATAAAGGGGTTTGATAGCCTTGCCGTCAAATTCTGGAAACTTTTCATAGAGATAAATGCGCTCCCCTTCTTTATCCTGATAATACTGTATAATGCCCATATTTTCTATGGAAACTTCCTTCTTCAGGCTGCATTTATTATCTTGGCCGCATCCAGCCCGTACCTTCTAGTTACCGCCAGCTCGATACTCAGTTCTTCGGCAACTTCCCTTATGAATACCGGGGATTTTCTGGGATCTTCTGTTTCAGGTCCTGCGGGGGCAATAGGTAAGTTTGCGTCAGGAAGCGTAAAGAATTCAGTTGGGGATGTGTTCGGCACTGCAGGAAAATCAGGCACTTTCGCCTCCCGTGCAAAAAAGACGTCGATGCAGGATTTCGCCCTGGCACGGGATCTTGAATATAACCGCTTCGAGGTGGATTCATACGAGGAGTAAGGGCAATAACAGGATACCTGCAAACATAAACACTTTCATGCCTAAAATTGCAGGACTGGAAGCGAGGAATGCTGTGCTGATTCTTGTTTCTGTTTCACTGGCGGCCATGGTGTCAGAGATATCATTGTTTTACTCTCTGCTTGCACTGGTTTTTGCCCTTGTTTTCTTTGTTCCTGTAAGGAAAGGGTCTTCCATAGGAACTCTGGTGGCAAGGAGCATCCTCTGGAAAGCTTCATCGCATCGCGGGATTCCGCCAAACGGGGTGAAGGTGGATGCCGTAAATGATAATCACTTCTTCCTTAAGGGCGCAAGTAAAGGATACTGCCTTGAGGTTAAAGGGGCAGACGTCCACACGTTGAATCCTGAAAGCAGGAAAGATTTTGAAAAAGCGGTTTCAAATGCCTTTTCTTCCATGGGAAGGGCGGCCAGTTTCCTTGCCATACCCTTTTCTGTGGACTCCAAAATGTATCATGTAGAGGAAGCTGACAGGTTATCAGAAAATTACAACAGATTCCTGGATTATCTGTTTGAGGATCAATATTACTACAGATCCTTCATCATCGTGTGGGGGAATGGGAGAAACAGCGAGATTTCGGGCAGAGGCCTCATGGATGACTTGAATACGATAAGGTCTGCCCTCTCTGGGGTTGCGGGGAACTGCGAACTTGTGGAGGACGGGAAAACGCTCAGCTTGATTCTTGAATCACTTTCATGATTGTATATGAGGTATGTTTATGAATGATAGTAGAAGGTTGAGAAACACAAATTTCAAGATTGGGAAAGCGTATTACACGACTGATCAGCACCACCAGGTTTTTACTCTCGTGGATTCAGACTACGGGGGTGGGACAGATTACCTGCCATTACTGGAATCTCTCAGCTTTCCTGTTCTGATGAAATTCATAATCAGGCCTGTTCCGGAGAAAGTCAGCTCATCCACACTTGGCAAATACATCGCAGACAGAAAGTCTGAAATCAGGTACAGCAGGACAATGGGGGACTCCGAACGCGAGAAGCTGAACCGCCAGATATACGACCTTGAGAACATGTCCTCAAGAATTGGGGCCAGGAGATCACTTCTGGTGAACCTTTTTGCTTCCTTCAGGGTATCTTCGGAACATCCAGTAAAATTAAGGGAGAGTGCTGCTACATTTTCGTCTGTGATGAAGCTTATGGGCCTCATCGTCCGACCCGTTGAGTATATCTCAACAAACAGGCTCAAGGAGATGTCGTCGCCAAAGGATAATGTGGGTAAGCCGTACCTGATGGATACTCATTCAGCATCCTCAATTTTCCCACTTTCGTTCACCCCTGTTCCCAAAGCGGGAGGAGTTGCTCTTGGGGTTGATGACATCACGGAAAAACCAGTCTTTCTGGATATTTTTAACAAGAATTCCCACAACGTGCTGATATTCGGAGAGACGGGATCAGGAAAATCGTTCTTCGCTAAAATACTCCTGATGAGGTTCGCAACGACACGTTCTGTTGACAGCATTGCAATTCTGGATCCTCTCGATGAATATGCCTGCTCAATGTTTCCTGGATCTTGCAAAGTAGTAGCACTAAATGCAGATTCGGGCATTCCCCACCTGGACAGGGAAAGCGAGCATGAAGAAAATGGCTCCGGAAACGTGGATGTGGAAATATACAAGATCAGCAACCTGTTGGATGATGACTCTTCAAGGAAGATGATTGCCCTTCTCGGGAGAATATACAATGCAATGGCTGAGAATCCCAATAGAAGAAAGATGATTCTCATAGACGAGGCTCATCTGGTGCTGGCAAATAAAAATTCGCTGGAGATGCTTTCGAGAATGATAAGGCATTCAAGACATTACCGTGCCTCGGTGATATGTGTAACACAAAATCCAGATGATCTCTCAAGAAACCATCTTTCAAATGTCATTGCTGAAAACAGCAGTTCGGTGTTCATCTTCAGGAGCAGAGGGATGGGGAGGGCAGAGTTGAACAGGTTCGGCCTCCAGGCTTTTGGCGACCTCGATGCTGAGGACCTTTCCGGCGGAAGAAACAGCCCTTATTCTGAATGCCTGTTTGTCGAAAACGGGAGACTCAAAAAAACAAGAATATTGGGTTCCAAACTTGAATCTGATATTATAGATGCCGGAGAATAACCCTATCTCTGCTTTCCTGGATTCCTCTCCTTCTCACCGGCCAGGAGAAGTGAAAGTATCCCGAACACAACCAGGATAACCGTAACCGAATACAGCCCGGGGTCGGCCCAGGTGTTGTAAAGTATGGACCAGGCGAGGTAGAATGATAGCCCAAGAATCACCATAGCCAGTCCGAAAATTCTGTATGCCGCGTTGAATGACATCCACGAAACGAATGCCTCTGCCAGATTGTTGCTGTTGTTTTTTCGTCTTGCCATAGTGTCCTACCTAATAGTTTATCATCTGGTTAAGGAATTGCCGGTATTTCATTGTATCGATTTTCTGTTGAAGTCCCTTATGGGAACATGCCTGAAATGTGATCTCCGCCAATGCCAGATTTCCTATTGATCATTTCACGACGACAAGCGTAAATTTGGAGCCTACAAAATAATTTAAAAACTTTTATTTAATTTTGTGCTATATAGGTTATTAATGAAAGACCCGGCCAGCGAATATTTTTCTTGTACTGACAGAGAAAGAGCAATATTTGAAGCTGGCATAAAGCTTGGCACCATTTATCACCAGTATGTGGGAGTGCCCATAAATCTAAGCAACCTGACTTCTCTGCAGAATGCCATGAAGGAAAGTGTCATGGTTCAGCCATTTGTCCAGGACGCTGAAGTGAGCATAGACAGGGAAATTGTGAAGAAGAGGCAGGGAGTATACAAATACATTACACTCTCCGGAGAGATGCTGGACGTCACAATAAAAGTAAAATACAACGATGAGAAGATAACTGCAAAGCTGGAATACATAAAGGAAATGGATTATCCATTAATGCACCTGGAGGAATAGTTGCAAATGGCGGTAAAGATAGGAATAACCGGACCGGTTGGCTCAATTAAAGCTGATGCTCTGAGAAAAATAATTGAGATGCTTGAACACGATGGCTCAAACGTTCAGGGCGTACTCGTCAGTGAGATAGCAGAGCATGGGAAACTCACCGGCTATTCCATATACGACATATATACCAAGAAGAGAGCAGTTTTCGCTGACAAGGGGATAATTTCCCGGGCCAAAATAGACAAGATAGGTGTAGATACAAGATTGCTTGAGGACATTCTGCTTCCGAGCTTACAGAGAGCCAGGGAAAACGCAGACGTGATTGTTATTGATGAAGTGGGAAAGCTGGAGAACGTGACCAAGACCATCCAGAAGGAGATAGAGGAGACTCTCAAGTTCGAGAAACCCATAATAGTAACACTTCACAAGAAATCCAGAAACCCTGTACTGCAGGAAATAAGAAGCCTAGAAGGTATCAGGGTGTTTGACATTACACCAATCAACAGGAGCTTGCTTCCGTTCAAGGTCCTGAGAGTTATACGCGGAGAAGAAGGTTCATAAGTGATCGTCAATGAAGGTGCGGCCCAGATAGAGTTACCTTCTGAACCTGTTAAAAAAGGCCCTGGAACAAGGACGGTCGGTTTCTATAACCCGTCGCAGCGTCTCAACAGAGACCTTACTTTGTCATTTCTTGCTGCAAAAAGGCCCGAGAAATTCCTGGATGCCTTTGGCGCATCTGGCATTAGAGGCATAAGGGTTGACCGGGAAGCCGGCATAAGCACCGTTATGTCGGAGATAAATCCGGCCTCTTACAGAATTGCACTGAATAACATCGAGAGGAACAGTGCCAGAGTTGAGATATTCAATGAGAGCTTTGAGAAAACCATAGAACGCCATCTTTTCGATTTTATTGATATAGACCCGTATGGCTCAATAATCCCCTACATCGATAAAGCCATAACAGGCGTCAGGAATAGGGGATTCGTGGGAGCCACCGCTACTGACCTTTCTTCCCTGACAGGGTCTGTGAGGGCAAAAACGAAGAGAAGATATGATGCATACATCAAGACTGACATGTTCAAGCACGAGATGGGAATAAGGCTCCTCATTTCGTACATAGCCAAGAGAGCCGCGGTCCTTGATATGGCAGCAACGCCCGAGATTTCGTTCTGGCATTCCCACTTTTACCGGGTCATATTCAGGGTGGAACATGGCGCAGCGAAAGCTGATAATACCCTTGAGCAGATTGGCACGCTGAACAAGCACAAACTGCTTTCGAACACTTATGAAGATGCAGATGAGGGGCCTGTCTGGAAGGGAAAACTTTCAAATCCCGATACGGTAAAGTCGATGGCAGACGAGAAACTGGTCCATAGTTCCCCAAAATCTGAAAGTTACCTGAATTACCTGGAGAATGAAGACACTTCTGTACTTTTTCTGGAGCTTTCAGACATTGCACGGAATGTCAGGTCAAATATGCCACCGATGGAAGCAGTAGCTCAGCACCTGGCAGATATGGGTGTTAAGTCCCACAGAACTCATTATTCATTTAGCGGCTTGAAAGTTGAAGATTCACTGATGACCGCCTATGACAATATTTCCAAACTAATGACAGAAAAATACAGATAAAAATATTAAAAATAGAAGGGTTACCGACCTAGTTCAATGAAGCAATGGGTAAAGATAATCAGGCCTGTGAATGCACTCATGGGTTTAATCGCCACCTGGATTTCAGGGTTGATAGGCGTAGGCCTGGGCATAGGAAACTACCTTGTCCCTGTAATATTTGCTTCAATTGTAGTTTTTCTGGTTACTGGTGCAGGGAATATAATCAATGACATAGTTGATGTCGATTCCGATCGAGTGAACCACCCGGGAAGGCCCCTTGTGCAGGGAACAATTACCATGAGCCAGGCCAGGGCGGAATCTGTGATCCTGTTTGCTGCAGCGCTCATACTGGCGGCCCTGTTTATTTCCCTGTATGCCTTCATCATGGTGATTATTGCTGAGGCACTTCTAGTAAGTTATGAGTACACACTGAAAAAGAGAGGCTTCGTCGGTAACGTTTCAATAAGCATCATGGTGGGCCTCATATTCATCTTTGGTGGAATCGCAGTGAATTCAACGTATAAAATGCTGATACTCTTCGTAATGGCTTCACTTGCGAATCTTTCAAGAGAAGTGATAAAAGACATTGAAGACATGAAGGGGGATACCGACAGAGTTACATTGCCCAGGAGATATGGGGTCAGGATCGCATCTGCAGTGGCGGTTGCCTCCGTTCTTGTAGCAGTGGGAATGTCTGTCCTGCCATATTATCTCAGCATATTCTCCGTTTATTACCTTGGGGCAGTCGCAGTGGCAGACGCCCTGTTCCTCCTGTCCGCATACAAGATTGGCTACCCACACACAAGCCAGAATCTGTCAAAGTTTGCAATGATTGTTGGCTTGATCTCGTTCACAATAGGTGGTTTATATTGAGCATATATGAAGAAATTACAAGTTCCATAAGGAAGAAAAGAATACACATGACCTTGATAGACCCTGCTGCCCAGGGGTCCGACAGGGCTGCAGTGATAGCAGAAGAGGCTGAAAAGGCCGGTACAGATTATATCATGATTGGTGGTTCAACCAAGGTTGACCCAGCGAAACTGAAAGAAACCATAACAAGAATAAGAGCCAGGACAAGCAGGAAGATTATCATTTTTCCCGGGTCTGCATCTATGATAAGCGATAACGCTGATGCAATATACTTCATGTCCCTGTTGAACTCTGCAACGACTGAGTTTCTTATTGCACACCAGGTAATGGCAGCCCCTGTCCTGAAAAGGATGGGGATCGAGACTATTTCCATGGGCTACCTGATATTCGAGCCTGGCATGACAGTGGGCAGGGTGGGAAATGCCCAGCTTATCTCCAGGACTGACTCAGAAAAGGCTGTCGCCTATTCGCTGGCCGCTGAGATGCTTGGAATGAAGCTTGTATATCTTGAATCTGGAAGCGGATCTCCCACCTTTGTCTCTGAGGAAGTTGTTGCTTCCGTTAGCAGCAGCATAAGAATCCCCCTGATAGTAGGCGGCGGCATTCGTGATCCTGTGGGAGCGTCCAAGATCGCAGAGGCAGGAGCAGACATCATTGTCACTGGTACTGTAGCGGAAAAAGCAGACAGGATTTACGATGTTCTTAAGCCGATCATAAGTGCCTTAAAGGCTGTACCGGTCGCACATCCGGGAAAGATTTAATTCGCTTATCGGCTTGCCCTTCTCATGTCCCGAGTGAGGATTGAGATAAAATATCTCAAGGGTGTGGAGGACCCCGAAGCGCTAACGATCAAGAAGAATCTCAGCATACTGGGTTTCACCGGAGTGAGTTCAATCAATACAGTCCGCTCCTATGAGATTGAGTTCTCAGATGATGTCAGGGACCCGGTCGCGGAGGCCAGGAAAATGGCTGAGAAACTCCTTGTCAATCCAGTAATTCACGATTATGAGGTGACACTGGCTGGTGAATGATTTGCCTGACTCATCGAGTAAACACGCACAGACTGTGAACATAACTGAAACCGATGATTCAGTACTTTCCGATATCAGCGGATCAATGGGGCTTTCTCTGAGCAAAGATGAGATGTTAATGCTGAAGCACTACTTTCAAGGGCTCGGAAGAAATCCCACGGATATTGAGATTCAGGCAATGGCCCAGGCCTGGAGCGAACATTGCTGCTACAAGTCATCAAAATTCTATCTCAAGAAATATTTCTCAAACCTCAACACGGAGGACACCATACTGGCAATGGAAGACGATGCAGGAGTTGTTTCCTTCGACGATGAATACGCATATGTCGTAAAGATGGAGAGCCATAACCACCCGAGCGCAATAGAGCCATATGGAGGGGCTGCGACCGGGGTCGGGGGAATCCTGAGGGATGTTTTATGCATGGGCGCCCAGCCACTTGCTCTCCTCGATTCGCTCTATTTCGGAGATGTTGAAGGGAATAATGCCAATACCTCTGAACTTTCAAACAGGTTCCTGCTGAACGGGGTGGTGTCAGGAATAAGGGATTATGGCAATAGGGTAGGTATTCCAACTGTGGCCGGCTCTGTTGACTTTGATCCGAGCTACGATGGGATGCCTCTTGTGAATGTCGGGTGCATAGGCATTGTCAGGAAGGACAGGATCTCAAGGAGCAGGGTAGCCAGTGTAGGTGCAAATCTTGTACTGGCCGGCGGAAGGACCGGGAGAGACGGAATTCATGGTGTTACATTTGCTTCAAGGGTGCTTTCCGACAAGGATGAAGAAAGCCAGAGGGCAGTTCAACTGGGAAACCCCATCATAAAAGAGCCTTTGATCCATGCCGTGCTGGAATCAAACGAAGCGGGCCTGATTGAAGGTATGAAGGACCTTGGAGGAGGCGGACTCTCTAGTTCAGTGGGTGAAATATGCCACGCTGGGGGACTATCCGCGGAGGTTGATCTGGACAGGGTGCTTCTTAAGGCTGAGGACATGAAACCCTGGGAGATTTGGGTGAGCGAGAGCCAGGAAAGAATGCTTCTGGCCGTTTCAGACTCCAAGCTCGATGCCATAAAGGAGATATTTTCAAAATGGGACATAGAATTTTCAATCATCGGCAAAGTTATCGAATCACCCAATCTGAAAGTAAAATACAAGGGAGAGAAAGTCCTTGATCTCAGCCTGGAATTTCTCACAACGGGCCCGTTATACGCAAGGAACTACAGGGAACATACTAGAGATCTGCGAAGCTATCCTGTCCCGCGCGAGATGAAGAATTACGAATCCCTGCTCTTTGAATTTCTTTCCAGACCACAGAACTGTTCGAGATTCAATGTGGTCAGGCAGTACGACCACACTGTAAGGGGCAATACCATAGTTAAGCCATTTACCGGATTGCCCAACGGGGAAACTCACTCAGATGCTTCGATTATAAAACCACTGGAAGGGTCATATAGAGGGCTTGCGATAACATCAGGCTCCAAGCCTGTAATGGTTTCTATTGATCCATACCTTGGGACCAAAGCCACATTGGCAGAAGCGTACAGGAACATCATTGTCACAGGTTCCAAGCCCCATTCCCTGGTAGATTCGCTCAATTTTGGAAACCCTGAGGAACCGGAAGTAATGGGCCAGCTGATAGAGGCTTCCAGGGCAATTTCTGAATTCTGCAGGTATTTCGGCATACCCGTGGTGGCAGGAAACGTGAGCCTCTACAACCAGTCAGGCGGAAAGAATATCAAGCCCACACCAACTGTAATGATCACCGGCATAAACAAAGATGTGCGCAAGGCTGTAACTTCGGAATTCAAGGGTGAGGGGAACCTGATCTTTGTTGTTGGCAGCACATCTGGCAATCTTTCGGGAAGTGCCTACCTGGATCATCTCGGAGTTTCTTCGGAAAGCCTGGATGACGTAGACTATGAGGAGTTGAAAACTATCTCTGAAGGTATTCTTGCAGCATCATCAGAATCGCTTATAATGGCTGCTCATGATATATCTTCAGGTGGATTAATACAGACTGTGCTTGAAATGGCCTTCGGTAGATCTATCGGATTTGAACTTGACCTGACTCAGGTTTCACATAACAAAACTGCGAACAAGCTGTTTTCCGAAGATGGAAACAGAATTGTTGTTGAGGTCAGGAAACAGGACCGGGAAGAATTTCTCAAATGCTTAAAGGAGATTGAAGTCATTGAGATAGGTAATACAGGCGGAGTAAGGGCAAAGGTCAAGGACCTCGAAATGGTCTGTATTGATGAGGACTTGCAGAAGTTCAGGGAAAAGTGGGAAACCGGACTTGACCAGTATGTCTGAAAGTTGGCTAACTTACATATAGTGAGTCCATATTTTGATTGGAATGCCAGATCATCTGAAGAATTATGAATATCTCCCGGAATTCGATGTGTCGCTTGAATTAGACTACAGACTCAATTTTGAAGTTGGAAGATCATGCGGCTTCGTAAGAGTGTACAAAGGGGACATACAGAAAGTTGAGCTTGACGAAGGGGAAGAGGCATACGAAATCTACATGGAACTTTTAGAGTGTGGTCTAAACGAGGAAGAGGTTGACAAGAATTTCCAGAAGGTTGTTAATGAGATAAAAGCGGGCCAGATAGAGGTTTGATTGCCTCACTGATCGGATTCTGCCCCATCTGGTTGACTAAGGTCCACCGACACATCGACGGCATCACCGTCTTTTAAGCCGAATTCTCCTCTAAGGTATTTTTCTGAAATCAATTCTACAACATCAGTGTAAACTGATCTTTCAGGGAATATTACTGCACACTTCTCACCGTTAACTGTTGCGTTAAATACTTTAACCGGGCCGAATGTTCTGTCCTCTGTCTTGAATCCGTCAATATGTATGCCTGGACTGCTCCTCAATCTTCTCAAGGGGCTTTCGAACGCCGGGAGGATTTTGAGGTTCAGTGTTCCGAGATAAGGTATGAACCCAAGTTTCTCCTGAAACTGTATAATGTAAAATTTCCTGGAAATGTAGTATCTGCCTTCGCCAAGGCCGCTTTGGGCTATGCCGGATAAGGAAATGGTGCTGTCAAGGTGGAGGATCTTGGAAAGGCTTCCGAGTTCCCTGTAAAGAACATCGAGCCCGGCGTCTGTGAGCACTATCCTCTGCTTTCTGTTCTGAAACGTCCTGGTTATATACCCATCCTCGACAAGCCTGATCAGGATTCTTGATGCTGACTGCTGGCTGAGTCCCATTCCCTCGGCCAGATCACTGGAAGAAATTGAGACGTGATTTCTTGGTCCTGCTTTTGTCTTAATCACCTTCAGGGCGTAATATATGTTTGTATCAAAATCCCTCATAACAGTTCTCATCTCCGCATTTAAATTTCAGATTATTCTTGGAGATACGCAAATCATACAAAATCTATTGTTTTCCCGCCCCTGATGGATATGACCCTTATTCCTGATTCTTTAAGCCTTCTGGCGAGCCCCCTGTCATTTGTCAGGACCGCAGAACCTGTCTCAATTGCCTTTTCTATTATACAGTCATCCCCTTTTCCCTGAGTATGAATTACTTCGAACCTTTCTGCCATCTTGAGCGCAGCCCTGGCTTCCGGGACAGATTCAGAAAGTCCTGACAGTTCATCTATTACACACTGGGGAATTTTCGCAGGCCCGAGTTCGCTGAACCTTTCCAGTAAGGCCTTCAGGTCGATTTTATTCTTTATGGAGTAGATAATGGAATTAGTGTCGAGTATTACCTGCGGTAGAGTGGATGATCCTATAAGAACCGCCTATTCCTTGTCAACAACCTCAGCTATAGCCATTCCCCGCTTGATCCTTTTTATTAGTACCTTGACGGTTTCACCCTTCTTTGCCCCCGGGACAAAAAGGCTGTAGCCCCTGAACATCGCCCTTCCTTCCCCTGAACTTCCTTTTTCCGTTATCTCGACCACGTACTGTTTGCCCTCTTCAAGCTGAGTTTCTTCAAACCTTGATTCTCTCGCAAGCTTTATCGGGTGCTGGGCGCCACAGGCCTTGCATGAAAGAAGATTCGTTCTTCCAACCTTGAGGAATTCAGTATCAGGGGAGCCGCATTCGTAACAGTTGACATACGAATCGATGTACTGGCTTATCTTGCTTGAAATCTGCTCATAGGTGACCTTCCTGTTTATTATTAGCCGCCTTCCAGATATTGTTACTCCGATACCAAATTCCTTCATCAGAAATTTAGAAATATGCTTTGGATCTCGGTTTATCATATCAGCAATATCCTGGAAGTTCCTCACAATTGTCGACTTTCCCTCCCTTATTATGTCGGGATCAGGAATCTTTAATCTTGCCTCACTTTGAGTGGATTTTGAAAATATGCCGCTCGCTCGATTCAGCAGCTCTTCATATTCATTCTGTGCCATGCGTCCAAATTCGAGGCGCCTTTAATAACCTTACCAATAGAGCTGAATGGAAGTGGTGAGAAAGCAAGTGTGGGTGTTAATTTAATTTTATACGTATTATAAAGATATACAACGTCAGACGAAATTTAATAAAGAAGACATATCTGTTTATACCATGACTTAGTATAATCTGCTAAAGAATTAGATTATTGGTACATATTTAAAAATATATTTAAAAGTATCAATATTTAATTTGTCTTACATCGTAAAAAGCTTTATATATATACCTTAAGATTAAACTTAGAGGTCAAAGCACACTTGAGTCAGAGAGATACAAAGATTACATTGAGAATTTCGGAAGACGATCTAATGGAGATAGACAGTTTTCTTGAAAAAAACCAGAGGTTCGGCAGCAGATCAGAGTTTATGAGGCATGCTGCGGTGGAACTCATGACACAGCTCAGAGTCGGGATATTAGACACCTCCGGAATTAACCTGAAGATAGACAAAGTTCTTCTGAAAACCCTTCAAAGCGCAAAAGACAAAGGGTTCTTCTACTCAATAGAAGACGCAATTGTTGATATAGCAAACCAGGCAATGATTAATGGCCTGGTAACAAAGATCATCAGGGAAAAAGTGGAGCAGTACAAGAATATACAGAGAGAGATGTATGATCTTGAAAATTTTGACCTTACAAAAGAAAATGAGATTTAATCTGGGTGATTCAAAATGTTGGTTGGTTGGAGCGAGACAATTAGGGATGACTGCCTGAACGCAGCATCTGAGTATTATTCTGGAAGAAAAGACAATTCCATCATTGCCTTCGGAAAATCTGGGAAGAACGTAATTTCCAGACTGGCTTCAAGGGCAGTTATGGGTACTGAACTGATATCGGTTGAGAGTGGAGAAGGAATTGCCAAAGGCAACATAGTGTCGCTGGTCGGGAGGAAGCTAATCCACACATTCAAGGACGAGTTGGACCACATGGAATACGTGAGAAGCCTCAGTTCGTCCTCCATGGGTGGAAAAGTTGCACTGGACTTCATAGCAGGCGATCACACCATTGGGAAGCTCAACGTTGACGAGAAGGAATTCAATCTCAACCCGGACGCTACTTCTGCTAAAATTCTATCCTCAACAAGCAATTCATCTTCATTTATCCTGCTCAGCAATTTTGGAGAGATGCTATCGCAAAGAATGCACATATCACTCTCAAGCCTACTCTCCAAGAAAGGCATTCCTCACCTGAATGTTGTAACAATTCCAAAAAACCTGGCCTTTAGCAATCTTGAAATGGTAAATTCCGGGCTGGACGAACTGAAAGAGAAGGGAGCAGGAGTTGTGACGTTCATTGAGGATTCATACGCGTCTTCAAGAGAATACCTCTCAGGGGAGTTCTACCAGATGGTGGCAAAAAGGGTGAATGAGTTTTCAAGAAAACTGGCAGCCAAGGCTAACCTTCTTAAAATGCAGATTCTGGCCTCATAGGCGATATGCCGGAATACCACCCAGCATTCATTTATACTCATTAATTGCAAAAAATGTGTTTTGAACTCACATGCTTGCTTGAATTTCCTTATAGTTCATTTCCCTCTCACAGTACCTGCACCTGACACTGATCGGGTTTCTTGATATTGTTTCAAATTCACTCTTTACTGGCTCATTCCCGTTGGTAATACAGTTCTGGTTTGCGCAGTTGATCAGGCCAAGAAGCGTCTGCGGAAGTTCAACGTTGAACTTTTCCTTGATGGAGTAGTCTGTTACAATACTGATTGAAGCTTCAGGGGCGATAAGTGAAATCATATCAAGCTCAATTTTTTCGAGGAACCTGTTTTCTATTTTGATCACATCCTTGTAGCCAAACTTACCGCTCGGGACATGTATGCCTATGCTTACCGACGAGCTTACATCCTCACTTATGTTGAGGATATTGAGCACCTTAAGCGCTTTGCCTGCAGGAATGTGGTCAATGACGGTGCCGTCCTTGATTTTTGATATTTTTAAAGTCTTATCTACCATTACTCTCCCCCCAGTATCATGGATAGAAGCGCCATCCTAACCGGTATTCCATTTGCTGCCTCCTTGAAGTATCTGGCCTGTGGCATATAGTCAACCTCAGGGGCAATTTCATCAATCCTTGGGAGCGGATGCATCAGGATAGCATTCTTCTTCATCTTTCCAGCAAGCCCACCATCGATTGAATATGACCCGATAACACTCCTGTATTCATTCTGGTCAGTAAACCTCTCTTTCTGTATTCTTGTCACGTAGAAGACGTCAGAATTCTCAATGTCTTCCTCAATGTTATCCGATATTGTAATTTTTGTTCTCGCTGGCAACCTGGACATAACGTGCTGAGGAATACGCAGAATTGAGGGGGAAATGAGGTTTATTTCAACGTCAAACCTGCTAAGCGCCCTTATCAATGAGTGTACTGTCCGGCCATACTTCAGGTCACCCACCATTGATATCTTCAGCCCATCCAGCTTTCCGAACTCCTTCTTGATAGTGTAAAGGTCAAGCAAAGTCTGCGTTGGATGCTGTCCTGCGCCGTCGCCTGCGTTGACCACCGGCTTTGAGGAAAACTTTGAGGCAAGCCTTGCGGAACCCTCAAGCGGATGCCTTATCACAATCACATCAGAATAAGCATCCGCCATTCGAATTGTATCTGCAAGGGTTTCCCCCTTTGCAACAGATGACGATGACGCTTCAGAAACACTGATCACCGACCCTCCCAGCCGGTGCATGGCGCTTTCAAAGGAGAGTCGAGTTCGTGTGCTGGGCTCGTAAAAGAATGTTGCCATGATTCTGGATGAAAGAATTTCTGATTTTTTCCCTTCCGAGATTAGTTTTGACATCTGGTCACTTACCTTGAAAACCTCAAGTATATCCTCATCCGAAACGTCATCGATGGAAACAACGCTCTTGTTTTTTAACATTGAGAAGTCTAATCTCTGTGCATGTTAAATATGTTTCCTGATAAAAATCCAGGTTTGAAATAATTATGTACAATTCGAGTACATCGAGTTGTACAACAGATCCATACGGGACATACTTCTGACATACAGCCATGGGCATTATGGTTCTCCCGCACAATCTACGACAGTAGTCAACATCGAGTGAGTCGATCATCCCGAGATTCTTAAGCACAGAGGGTGACAGGCTGCATCTATTATCCCATCTTCTACTGCATTCAGTAGTGCCTTTCTGATCCTTTCTTCACCATCATCCCATTCCCCGCTACCTTTATCCTGTCTTATGATGCTTCCTGACTTTCCAAATTGCACAGTTCCCACACCCGACTCCTCCGGGGTGTTGCCCACAATATGCAGAGGAGATCCAATTTATTAATTCGTTGCAAATACGCGTCCCAATGGAAGAGAAGTTAAGCTCTCAAGTCTCAGGCTTCTACAAGCTGAAAGTAGGGGAAAGGCTTGAGTTTGTCAGGAAATTCTGCAACCTTTCACAAGAAGAAATGAGCACACTGGAAAACACTGGGACCCTTCCAATAGAAGTTGCGGACCACCTGATAGAGAATACGATTTCCACGATAGAGATCCCACTAGGAGTAGCAACAAACTTCAGAATCAACGACAAAGATTATCTTATCCCAATGGCGATTGAGGAGCCCTCAGTTGTTGCAGCCTGTTCAAATTCTGCGAAAGTTGCGAGGGAGACCGGCGGATTTTACTGCGAATCCACCAATCCCATCATGATAGGGCAAATACAGCTTGAAGGGTATGAATCTTCAGAAGCGACTAAGAAGAAGATCCTGGAGAACAAGGCTGAAATAATTAAGGCAGCAAATACGAGAAGCAAGACCCTTGCCGAGCTCAATGCTGGAGCGAAGGACCTTGAGGTAAGGGTATTTGATTCGCCATACAGGATGATAGTAGTTCACATTCTGGTTGATGTCCAGGATGCAATGGGCGCCAATGTGGTCAACAGCATGTGTGAATATATTGCCCCCATGATCGAAAAACTGACAGGCGCGAAGGTCAATCTGAGAATATTGAGCAATCTGAGTGTGCACAGGCTTTCTAGGGCCAGGGCAAAGTTCAGGAAAGAGGATCTAGGTGGAGAGGAAGTTGTAGACTCCATCATCAGTGCTTACAAATTTGCAGCACAGGATCCTTTCAGGGCAGCTACCCACAACAAGGGGATAATGAACGGCATAGATGCCGTTGTACTCGCTACACTCAACGACTGGAGAGCCATTGAGGCCGGGGCACATGCTTATGCCGCACTTTCTTCTTACACATCACTGACAAAATATGAAAAGGATGAAAACGGAGACATCCTGGCATCCATAGAAATACCGCTGGCAGTAGGAACAGTTGGAGGAGCAACCGCTAATGTCCCCAAGGCCAGGATTGCGAAAAAGATACTGGGAATCAAAGATTCCAGGGAGTTTGCCAATGTGCTGGCGGCTGTTGGCCTTTCACAGAATTTTTCCGCCGTAAGGGCGCTTGCTACCGAAGGAATTCAAAGAGGGCACATGGAGCTTCATGCAAGACAGCTTGCCCTCTCAGCTGGAGCAAAGGGTACTCTTATAGACGAAGTTTCACAGATGATGATAGATGAGAAGAACATTACAATGACTCGTGCAAAAGAGATTTTGGAGAAGCTTTCAGCCAACAAATAAATATTAATCCATTATTAGAGGTCAGAATCAAATGGAAAACGTCGAAGATCTAATGAAGTCAGGCGACAAGAGCCTCCAGAAAGAGAAATACATCGATGCCATAAGAGAATACACGAAGGCATTGGAGTCCGTAGAGGACAAATCTAGTTCGGTGGCAGGGGAGTTGTATTACAAAATTTCACAGGCTTATTACGCTTTTCAGCCCAAGAACAACGAAAACTCCCTGGATTATGGAAAAAAAGCTCTTGAGGTTCACGAGAAGACGGATGAATTGGATCTGCAGATAATGGATCTCCTAAACCTTGGATATATTGAGATGGATGGCGGGTCTAAAGGGAAGAGCGTTGAATTCTTTGAAGAGGCTGCAAAGAGAGCTGGGTCTGTCAATGATGATGTGCTGATTAACATAAGCCTTCTCGCCAAGGCAGAGCTCCTGTCGAAGGAGAAAAGCAGACAGAAGGAAGCTGTGGACATTTATGAGAAGGTTCTTTCAAGCGCAGGAGAATCAGGAGACTGGGACAACTATTTTGAAGCCCTTCACGGAAAGCTAGCACTCATGAGGAAAAATGGGGACGAGAAAGGTGCATTCAAGATAGCCTTGGATTCACTAGACCTCATAGACAAGATTTCTTCCCAGATCAAGAACAAGAAAGAGAAAAAGGCATTCAAGCAGTCATTTGACTATATGTACGACATGGCTTCTGACATCGCCATGGAAATGGAAGATGTTGAGCAGGCGATCAAGATAGCCCAGAGGCTCGAAGGGGCCTGAAAATCATTCTGCTGCCATTTCCTTGAGGAAGTGGTCGGCTTCAATGCCCTCATCGATAATAACGGAAAGCAACGCTATCTCGAAGTTGATGTAGTGCATATTTTTTAGAAGTTCTTTTGCGCGTGCCATCGCCTCCTTCTTTGTAAGTTTGCCCGAAGCAGACGCAGCATCCAGGAGCCTGTCCACCAGAGGCCTCTCCACTGAATCAGAAAAAAGGTCCTCTTTGCTTACGGCGAAGTCGAGTGGAACAACTATCCCGGATGTGCTGAAGTTTGGGGAATAGTTATTTTCTTTTTCTATCAAAATTCCTGATTCCATGCTCTTTGCCAGGAACTCATCGACCGCCTCCGGTTCAAGCAGGGACCTCTTGTACGACAGGACTGTAACGAAATCCTGCCTTGAGTATTTATTAACATTCTTTTTTTCACTGGCAACTATTGCTATGAGTTTTCTTGCGATGTCCTTATTCATCTAATTCACACATATAACAGAAATATTACTTATTTTCTAAAATAAAAAAACCTTGGAAGAGTTGAGGTTTACTCAATCTTCGAGAGTTCTTCTTCTATTTTCCTGTAATCGGGCTCGACTCCCGGGTCTTCTGATACCCAAGCATACTTCACAGTGCCATTCCTGTCTATTATGAAAACGGACCTCTTTGAAGCTACGAGACCGGGGACGTTAACGAAGTTCTCGTGCAAACCGCCATATTTCTTGCTGACTTCCCTGCCAAGGTCACTGAGAAGGTCAAAGTTCAGGTTGTTGTCCTTTGCGAACCTGGCGTTTGAAAATGGCTGGTCAACACTTACACCCAAAACCTTTGCGTTGAGCTTGTTAAGATTCGCCATGGAATCCCTGAAAGTGCACATTTCTTTGGTGCATACTGATGTAAATGCTCCAGGGAAGAAAGCCAGAACTACGTTGCTTCCCTTAAAATCTGAAAGCTTTCTTACCTTCAGGTTCTGGTCTGGTACTTCAAAATCCGGCGCTTTGTCGCCAACTTTCAATGCCATTTTTATCAACTCGGTGATTCATTAAATATATAAAACCATAACGCGCTCATGGGACTCATATGAAAGCAGTTTCCCTGTTCTCCGGGGGAAAAGATTCATTCTTCTCTGCCCTTATAGCTATGGAGCAGGGATTCGATGTGCAATATGCAATCACGATAGACCCTGAAGAGTATTCAATGATGTTTCACTTTCCCAACACCTCAGCTGCGGACCTTTCTGCCAAGCTGTTGGGCCTTAATGTGAAACATGTCAAGGAGCGTGATTTCCGGACTTCACTGGAAAATGCAAGATCCGAAGGCGTTGAGGCCGTTATATCTGGAGCAATTGCATCTGATTACCAGAAAACGAGGATAGAGAGAATATGTACCGAACTTGGCATGGTTTCATACACGCCGATATGGAGAAAGAGCCAGTACCTGCTTCTCAAAGAAATGATCAGTGCAGGCATAGAAGCTATAGTCGTTTCGGTATCGGCCGAAGGGCTTGGTGAAGAGGACCTGGGAAGAAAGATCGACAAAAAATTCCTGGAAAAGATGTCCGATATAGACAGGAGAATTGGAATAAATGTCGCCGGAGAAGGCGGAGAATATGAGACGTTTGTCAAAGGCCTGGCCGGGGCTGGGGAGATCGACCTTGAAAAAGTAAGCAAGCACTGGAAAGGGTCTGGAGGATACCTTCTGATAGAAAGTGGCCTGTTTGTGAGGCACGAGCGTGAATGAAAAATCAGTCGAGCGTTTTCTGTGTGCTTTCTTCCGGAAGCGTGTATCTCTTCAAGTCGAAAACTGAAATTACCAGTTCCCTCATGAAATGCACAAGCTGAGAAACGTCACGGTGAGTTGGTTCAATCATCATATTGTTCTGTGGTATCTTTATCCCCGTCTCTTCAAGTTTCTTTATGTAATCCAGCCTTTTCTGGCTCGATACCTTTCTGTAGCTCCTTGGCAGGTCAACATTGCACCTTTCAATCTCCCTCATGAAAATTGGCCTGGAAAACAGAGTATAGAGAATCATCAGAACGTTGTCCCCGGATGAATCTTCATCGTATAACCTGGAAATTCTGCCGGTGTAATCGTAGATGTCCTTGGATTCGTGATAAAGTGGGAAATAGATTCTGGCAGGCTTGATTTCTTTTTCCTTGAGTAAACCAATATCGACAAGGGCCTTAAGGTAACCTGTAAGGTACAGCCTGTGGTGATTTACGCCCTTGCTTTCAAGAGACTTCTGGAGCCCTGAGATGGATTTCTCTCCTTCTGTAAGGTCCGAAATTATTTTTTCCTTCAGGTTCTGTTCCCTGTCAAAGTCTCCTGCCATTAAATGTCCCTCTCATAGTCCCTTCTCAGCTTTTCAGTAGCCCCAAGCACCGAATCACATATTCTGTCCGATACGCCAAGAAAATTCGAAGGCTCAAGTGCACTCTCAAGAGTGGTTGAGTCCATTAACTTCATGGCACCAAGTTCAATTAAAGATTTCTGTAGGGCCTGGTTTTTCTCGTACGACCTCATGGAAGCATTCCTGACAAGTTCATGGGCATCCTGCCTCGGAACACCATTCCTCGTCAGAGCGGAAACCACACTCTCGGACATTATTGTCTGGTCCCTGTTCACGTTCTCCAGCATCCTTTCGGTGTTTACGTAGAGGTTCCTGAATACGGAATCCATCCTCCTGATTGTATAATCTATAAGGATTGATGAATAGGGTATCGTGAACCTTTCGAGCGCACTGTTGGTCAGATCGCGCTCGTGCCAGGTTACAGCTGCCTCGTATTCTGGAATGATGAGGCTTCGTATCAGCCTTGAAAGGCTGCAGACATTTTCTGATGAGATAGGGTTGCGTTTGCTGGGCATTGCACTGGACCCGACCTGTCTTGAAGGGTCGAAGAACTCGGAAACTTCAGCGATCTCCGGTCTCTGGAGGTTTCTGATTTCAGTGCCGAATTTTTCGAGGGAAGTTGCAATTCCGTTGATTATGGAGAGATATTCCACATATCTGTCTCTGTTCACAATCTGAGTTGCGCCGTCTTCGGGAAATATCCCCAGGATTTGCATTACCCTTTCCTGCACTTCGAGGGCTTTCTCGCCAATTGACGCGCCAGTGCCTACAGGCCCCAATATTTTCCCGACTAGAATCCGTTTTCGAGCCTCAAGAAGCCTTGTGATGTGCCTGTTTATCTCCGTCAAGAACACCGAGATTTTGAGGCCGAACGTTATGGGGCTTGCCCACTGACCGTGAGTCCTGCCAAGCATTGCCGTCCTCTTGTGTTTGGTAATAATTCCAGACAGGGCCTCCTGGATCTCGAACAGATCTCCCAGAAGGATGTGGTAGAATTCTTTTAGCTGCATGGCAGTTGATGTGTCAAGGATATCATTGGACGTTACTCCAAAATGCACATATTTTCCACCTTGCTCGCATTTTTCAGTGAGGGCCTTGACCACTGCCATAGCATCATGGCTTATCTCGGCCTCTATCTCCTTGACTCGCTTGAGGCTGACCCCACCTGAGTCCACTGCCTTCGCTATTTCATTGTAGGCTTCAACCGGTATGAGGCCCTTTTCACTTTCTGCCTGGGCAATCGCCTTTTCAACCAAAAGCATGTAATACAGTTTCATGTCCTCCGAGAAGATTTTTTTGACCTCTTCTCTTCCATACCGGTAATCCAGTGGAGATACTCCCATGAACTTTGATTGTTGGTTGACTTAAAGTTTTTTTGAGGCGATGTTGGATCATGTCGTGCTCCAGGATGCTAATGGCACAAGCGAGCATCTTTGCAAGGCCTTTTATTTTCTCAATCACCTTACCACATCAAGGCAGAATTCCGTAGCAGAGCCGGCCGAGGATACACGTCGGACCAGACCATCCCTGAAATGCTCGTCATATGGGCGGCTGCAGAAATCTGATGGCATCCCACCGTGGAAACATTATTTAATGTCTTGCAGTTGAAGAAGCAGGTAAATATTGGTGAAACCCTGTATTCTGAAGCGAAAGTGTACGAGGCATGGAAAGAATGACAGTGCAGTAGCGGAAGTGATCGGCACTGTGCTTATATTTGCCATAGCTGTATCACTTTTCACAACGTTCATTCTGTGGTACGTTCCTGCCACTGGAACAGCAAATGAGCAGCATTATGATCAGCAAACCCAGAATGCGTTTTACAAATTTTCGAATGAGCTTTCGGATTCCAGGGCTGTCCAGGGGCAGATGGTGTCGTACAGCTTCCCTACTGGAATTAGCGGGGTTCCGCCCTTTTCCCCTTCCACACCGACTTCGATCTCGTTTTCGCGTAACCTGGACAACTTTTCTTCTTCCATGGAATACGTGATTACTGTATCGTACACAAATTCCACAGGTTCGGTATTTTACTATAACATCTCACACGCGTATTCTGGAAAGGGAGTGTTCAAGAGTTCTGCCGATACACAGTTCACTACGCCGACATCATACGATTTTCAGGATGGCTTTCTGATCCAGGTACAGGGAAGGAATAATCCCGCCACAGCTATAGGTCCCCTCCCAATTTCGCTCAACGTCTCTTCTGGAGGGCAGGTTTCATTGGGGTCCTCACTTTACAACATTACCGGACCATCAACAACTGCATCTTCTGTTGGCTCAACGATGTTGACACTTCATTACAGTTCTGTTGAGCAAACTTCCATGGCCGTTGGGGAACTTGCGGCAATAAATGGCACGCTGGGAACCATAGACAACATTACACTGAACAGCTACCATTACAATATAAGCAGTTCCTTTGTAAACCAGTGGAACTACGCATTCTTTCAGCAGTTCAACAATTCCGGGTCCACTTTCCAGAAAGCAGCAGGGTTAACATTCTGGAATTTCACCGGCCTCCCGTTCAATACTTCAATAACTGGAGAGGAACTGTCTGTCTCGAATAGCGTCAGAATTGCCCTAAACTCCGTTGATCTAACCGATATCGGGCTCTCCGTAAATTCAATGTAGCCGAAATCTGGAATACGGGTGAAAAATACGGAGCAAAATTTATCTTGCCCTAGTTGTTGTGTTTTGTGAGTCGCATGAATAATAAAGGTTATCAGCTCACAATAGACAAAATAATCTCGTCTGCCGCTCTGAGGACTCCTGGTCAGATCATAACCTACCAGGGAAAAGAGGATTACACTTACGAAGAGTTCTACGAAAGAGTGAAGAGGCTGGCGTCTTCACTTGTAAGAATAGGCGTGAAAAAAGGGGACATTGTTGCAGTTATTGACTGGGATACTAACAGATACTTGGAATCATATTATGCCATCCCAATGGCCGGGGCAGTAATACACACCGTTAACATCAGGTACCCCCCGGAGCTGATTTTCTACACAATGCAGCATGCAGGAGACACTTATGTCATTATCAGGGATGAGTTCGTCCCCATAATTGAGAAGAACAAGTCCGCTTTCAGTTTTATCAAGGGATGGATTGTATACTCTGAGGATGGGGAAGTGAAGGACAAGCTGTCTCCACTCTATGACTATGATGACCTGGTGTCAAAGGAAGCAGAAGACAACCTTCCGGAACTTAATGAAGATGATCTTGCAACTACGTTCTATACTTCCGGAACCACAGGGATGCCGAAAGGTGTTTCGTTCACGCACAGACAGATAGTTCTTCACACCCTTGGAACTGCAGTTTCATTCAATGAATTTCCCCTTTCGGTGACGAGCAAGGACGTCCTTATGCCACTGGTGCCCATGTTTCACGTCCATTCCTGGGGTTTTCCCTATTCTGGAATTATGAAGGGGATGAAATACGTGCTCCCTGGAAAGTATGACTACCCACGGCTCGCCAGGATAATTAAGGAACAGGGCGTCACTGTTTCAGCAATGGTTCCTTCAATTCTTTACATGATCATGAATGTCCCGGATGTCCAGAATTTTGTTGGGAAAGATAAGTTCAGGGTAATAATTGGAGGATCAGCACTTCCCAGAGGACTGGCAATGAAGGCAAAAGAGCTTGGCATGGAAGTCAGCGCAGGGTATGGCCTTTCTGAAACTGCTCCGGTTCTCACTCTCGCAACTTTCAATCAGGATGTCCTCAGGATGAGCGATGATGAGAAGTTTGAAGTGAGCCTCAAAACAGGACTTCCGATAGCGCTTGTTCATCTCATGGTCATAGACAGTGAAGGAAATGAGGTTCCCAAGGATGGAAAGAGTATAGGAGAGATTGTTGTCCGGGCCCCCTGGCTTACAAAACAGTACACCAAGGATCCTGCCGGAACCGAGAAACTGTGGAAAAACGGATGGATGCACACTGGTGACCTCGCAGTAGTGGACGATCTTGGATATATCTCAATAGTTGACAGAGAAAAGGATGCGGTCAAGTCAGGAGGGGAGTTCATACCATCACTTGTCCTTGAAGATGTCATCAGCACATGCGAAGGAGTGAAGGAAGTAGCTGTGGTTGCCAAACCCGATGAGAAATGGGGCGAAAGGCCTGTAGCTTTCTATTCAGGGGATGAAACAGTAACAGAAGAAAAGATAAGGGAGCACCTTGATAGCTACGTTGAATTCGGCAGAATCGCCAAGTTCTGGGTACCAGATGAATTCAGAAGGGTCGGGGAGTTCCAGAAAACAAGCACAGGCAAAATAGATAAGAAGGTGCTAAAGGAAATTCTGGCACAGTAAATTTCTACCTGAAATTCGCTATTGCACCAGCAACGTTTAATACTATATAATAATTTTGTTGTGTGCAGTATTTCTATCTGTACCTAATACTACTGCTGTTTACGGCAATTTCGTTCACGTATTATATACTGAATACCTACTCTTCAGTCTATTACAAGGATGAGCAGGGCAGAAATGTGGAAGTTGACGATAAAGAGGTAACTATAGCCATCCCCGTTTACAATGAGAATGTGGAAACATTCAGAAATGTTGTTTCCGCAGTGTCGGGACAGGGGGTCAAGTTTGTTGTCCTCGGAGACTCGAGCAATGAACCTTACAGAACGATTACAGAGGAGAATGGCGGAACCTTTGTCCTTTCTGAAGAGAGAGGGGGGAAGAGAAAAGCGCTCTCCTTGCTGCTCAATCATGTCGATACCGAATACGTTATGTTTGTAGACAGCGACACCGTCATTCCGGCGGGTGCTGTAAAAAGCATGCTGTCACTAATGGAGGAGGATGTTGGCGGTGTCGGGACAAATATCGCCGTAAGGAGCAACAAAACAGGGGTGTCATACAGCGCAGAATTTCTGGAGAGGGCAAGAGAGGTTGTCTTCAGGGCCATGTCGGCCCATGGAAACGTCATGGTTCTTGATGGGAGATGTGCACTTTACAGGACCTCCCTGGTGAAGCCCCTGATCCAGTCCGGCTCTTTTGTTTCTAACAAAGTCATGGGAAGGAAGAGTGTTATGGGCGATGACAGGCAGATAACCAGCTACATAACAAAAACCGGTTACAGGGCAATCAAGGATTACCGGGTTACTGTCTTCACGGACCCGCCCCAGGATTACAAGAAATTCGTCAAGCAGCAGATAAGGTGGTCAAGGGTAGGGTGGACTCATTTCTTCAAAGAAATATTTAACGGGACAGCAAGAAAGGCAGGGGCCTTTTACACCTTCGAAATGGTGTACATGTACCTCCTCCCTGTTCTAGTGGTATTACTCGCGATATTCAGGCTTTACCTTGAGTTTGCAGTGCACAGGCGAGTTGCGCTGGATGCACTTACCCAGATCGAGGATCTCCTGCTTCTAAGGGCCACGCACTATGCGTATACCGAATTCGCAAGGGCAATCCTGCTAATGCTGAATGTTGCAGGGAACGTGATTTTCCTGGGAGCAATCGCTGCGAAGATAAACAAGGAAAGAATAAAAACGATAGCCTTCGGGTCAATTGCGCTTGGAATAATGTTTGCTACCACACTGTACGGGCTCATTACCTTCTGGAAACAGAAGTCATGGATGACCAGGTGAATAATAAAACATTTTTCCAGAAACACTAATTTTTATTGCGGGCGTCTATTTCACCTTACGCAAAAGAATTAATAATGTGGCTTCCATTATTAAGCTGCGTGCAAATGGACAGCGGCTCTGACTATGGATTCCAGTTTCATGAACAAGATGATGTGGCAAGGACATCAGATGACGAACTCCTCAGTGTTATTGAGAGACTGAAAGTACACATCAAGATTTTTGGGGCAGGAGGAGCCGGATCAAACAGCATCAGCCGACTCATGAAAGAAGGCATTAAAGAGGCCAGGCTTATCGCCTGCAATACTGATGCGCCACACCTGTTAAGAATAAGGTCCCACAATAAAATACTGCTTGGAAAGAACCTTACGCGAGGTCTTGGCTCTGGGGCAGACCCCAAGATAGGCGAAGAAGCTGCAAGGGAGTCTGAACAGGAAATACTAAAATATGTGAGCGGGAGTGATATCATGTTCATTACAGCAGGCCTAGGAGGAGGCACCGGCACTGGGTCAGCCCATTACATTGCAAGAATAGCCAGGAACCTTGGTGCTCTCACAATAGGGGTCGTTACCCTTCCGTTCAAATCTGAAGGCGTTGTGAGGAAGCAGAACGCAGACTGGGGCCTGAACAAGCTGATCAATTCCTCAGATACAGTCATCATAATTCCAAACGACAAGTTACTGGAACTTGTGCCAGATCTACCACTTGAAAAGGCTTTCAAGTATGCCGATGAAATCATCGTAAAGGCAATCGTTGGGCTAACCGATTTGGTAACCAATCCTGGCCTGATTAACCTCGACTTCAACGATCTCAAAACGATAATGCAGAATTCCGGGGTGGCTATGATCGGCATTGGCGTTTCCAAGGAGGGCGAGGAAACAAGAATAATAGATGCCGTTGACAAGGCCGTCAATTCACCTTTTCTCCAGATGGACATGTCCACTGCAACCGGAGTTATTGTCAATGTTAAAGGAGGAAGGGATTTGCAGCTTCAGGAGGCCAACAATGCCGCAGAGGAAGTTCAGAAAAGAGTGGGGAAGAATACAAAGATCATCTGGGGTGCAAACATAGATGACAGCTACGAAGGACAGGTTGAGATACTGATTGTAGCAACAGGGCTCGCATCTGAGTACAACAAAGGCAGGGGCGGCCAGGCAACCAAGCCCGAAGATGATCTTGATTTTGTAGCTTGACGAGGCTTACTGCCCCAGGCGCCTGCATTTTTACATTTCGGCTTAATTTAAATAGATGAGTTAAAAAAAAGTTTTTTAATAAAGGGTTTAATCTGGACACGTGAACTTATCCGTGCAGATCAGATTCAACATTACCCTGATCCCGCTTATTTACAATTTTAACTGGAGATTTATATGATGCAGAATTACTCAGTTTCGGATTTGAAGAAGATGGCGGCAAGCATAAGAACCAAGTCCGTTGAAATGGTATATGCCGCAAAGAGCGGGCACCCGGGAGGTTCATTGAGCCTTGCCGACATACTCTCAGTTCTTTATTTCAAAGAACTTAATATTGACCCGCTCAAACCAAATGATCCTGACAGGGACCGGGTTGTTCTCAGCAAGGGCCATGCGTCACCAGGCTTTTACGCAACCCTTTCTCTGAGAGGCTACTTCCCTGAAAGCCTTCTGTCCGGATTCAGGAAACTCAATTCTAAGCTTGAAGGCCATGTCCATAGAGGCGTCCCTGGTGTTGAAGCATCTACAGGGTCCCTCGGGCAGGGGTTCGGAATAGGCGTGGGCATGGCTCTCGCTGCCAGGCTGGATGGGAAGTCGTACAGGACGTATGTTATTCTTGGAGATGGAGAGATTGAAGAGGGAAGCGTCTGGGAATCTCTCATGTCGGGATATAAATACAAACTTTCCAACCTCACTGCAATAATAGACCGAAACAGGGTTCAGCAGACCGGAAACACAGATGACATCATGCCTCTGCATGATCTTCCGGCTGCTTTGAGAAGTTTCGGCTGGAACACTATTGAGATAGATGGGCATAACATACCCGAAATTATCGAGGCCATACACGCAGCCAAAGGCTATAACGATGGGCCTACAGTAATTGTTGCCAATACAGTAAAGGGCAAAGGTGTAAGCTACATGGAGAATAATCCGAAATATCATGGTTCCCCGCCAAAGGACGAAAATGAGTTCAGGCAGGCCCTGGAAGAGATCGCAGGGGGCCTGTAAATGGCGGCAGAAAGTCTTAGAGATGCATATGGTGAGCAGCTTGTAGAGGTTGGGGGAAAGTACAAGGACCTCATAGTAATGGATTGTGACACTTCCACTTCTACCAAGACGGTGCTGTTCTCCAGGAAGTATCCTGAAAGATTCTTTGAGATGGGAATCGCGGAGCAGTCCATGGTAGCTACCGCAGCGGGGCTGTCACTGTCCGGCAAGAAGGTATTTGCATCTACATTCGCAATTTTCCTGACCAGGGCGTACGAACAGATGAGGCAGTCAATATGCTACAACAACCTTGACGTTAAGCTTGTAGTTTCCCATGCAGGACTGACGGTAGGCGAGGATGGGGCCACACACCAGATTATTGAAGATGTCGGCATAATGTCAGGCCTTCCAAATATGAAAGTCATAGTTCCCGTTGATTCCATAGAGACAAGAAGCGTGATCAACTTCCTTGCAGAGAAGACAACTACGCCTTATTATGTAAGACTTTCAAGGGAAAAATTTCCAGTAGTGAATGAGCCTGATTATGAATTCATTCCAGGAAAAGCTACAACCCTGAAAGACGGGAGCGATATAACAATAATAGCAAATGGCGCAATGGTAGGCTTGTCCCTGGAAGCGGCAAAAGGGTTGAAGGACAAAGGAATAGACGCAAGGGTGGTAAACATGTCATCCATGAAGCCCATTGACCGTGAAGCGATACTGAAAGCTGCCAGGGAAACAGGCAAGATTGTGACAGCAGAAGAGCATTCAATCTATAACGGGCTCGGGAGCAGAGTCTCCGAGGTCACGTCCGAAGAATACCCGGTGCACGTTAGAAGAGTTGGCATGAAGGACACTTTCGGAAAATCAGGAAAGGCGTGGGACCTTTTTGACTATTTCCATATGGGTGTTAATGATATCATAAAGGAAACAGAAGGATGTTTCAGGGAGGAGAGAAAATATGAAAATATTTCTTGATACGGCAAATATAGAAGAGATTAAGACTGGAGTTGAATGGGGGCTGGTGGACGGCGTTACCACCAATCCCACGCTGGCTTCTAAGGTTGCAGGCAAAGGCAAAGACCTTGCAGGCATCATACGGGAGATTGTGAAAACTACACCAGGGCCTGTCAGTGTGGAAGTTGTTGCCACCGACTATGAGACCATGATCAAACAGGCACACAAGATCGTTGAGCTCGGAAGCAATGCCGTTGTGAAAATACCTATGACGCTCGATGGCCTTAAAGCCATTAAGACGCTCAAGAGCGAGAACATATCGGTTAACTGCACACTGGTATTCAATCCCGTGCAAGCTCTCCTTGCCGCCAAGGCGGGGGCGGAATATGTTTCCCCGTTTGTTGGGAGGCTTGACGACATAGGGCAGGATGGTATGCAGATAATTGATCAGATCAAGACAGTGTTTACGAATTATGCCATTGGAACAAACATCCTGGTCGCATCAATAAGGAATCCTGTGCACGTTCTCAGAGCCGGGATAATAGGAGCTGATGTGGTCACCCTTCCGTTTGACGTTCTTAAGAAGCTTCCTGCTCACCCTAAGACTGAGGAAGGGCTAAAGCGCTTTCTGGATGACTGGGAGGAAGTTTCACCAAACGGGAAATTTCCTTTCTGAATACTGGAAATAGAGTGAAAAAAAATCAAAAATATTTTAAAAACAGTGAAAATATTGGGGGAATTATCCTCTTCTTCCCCTCCTGATAATCACAAACGCAGCAATCCCTGCAGCAGCTACAACCACCACAGTTATTATCACGTAGAGCCAGAGGTTGTCCATCCCGCCTGCAGAAGTGGCAGTTATCTCAAGGCTGTGCGTAGTGAAGTGCGGAACATTTATCACTACCAGTGTGCCTCCATTGACCTGTGTCATGTAGTAAGATGCCTGATTCTGGTTTGTAGAGTTCATGACACTGTTCATGTTGGTTAGCATGTTCATTTCCTGGTTATCATACCTGAAAGTGAACTGGGACGTGTTCTTGATTATCTCATTCGGTATGAAAACCGCAAAGTTTGTCCCATGCTGCATCCTGGACTCAAGTTGGATCTGCACTCTGTTGGTTTCTGCATTCTGTACTCTAAGTTGCATTGAGCTGTTGTAGAACGTAGTCATGTTGTTGCCCGTGTGCCCATCAGGACCCACGGAAACCATTGCGCCCAGCATGCCGTGCTGTATTGCATACTGAAGCTGGTTCCTTACCTGAAGCTGTGTCTGCAGGAACCAAACCTGGGCCACGAAAGTAACGTGTGCAATGCTTGAGGTGGTAACACTTACAGTCTTGCCCGAAACAGAAACTACTCCGTCATGTACGAACAGCTCGCCCCTGAAGTTATCATTCGATATCATTATTATTGTGGGTGCCGCCTGTACCATGAACTGGCTGCCCAGATTCAGGTTGCTGAAATTGGAGTAGTTGTACCCGTACATGTGTTTCTGGCCTATGGCATTCTGGCTCGGGTTGAATGTGCTGACATTGAGATTCGAGGCCACTTTGAACACTGTTGTCCCATTGCTTATGAAGAAGTTCCCTACAGTGGCAAGATTGTTGTGTACCTGGTATACAGCTGTGTTGTTGGCATAGTAGAAGACACTGCCAATCATCAGAGGATTAATTCCCGGGAATAGAGGGCTTATGAATCCGCCGCCGATGCTGCCGTTGCCAGTAGTGTAAATCTGGTCAAAGATCTTCGTGTTTGTGTATTTGTTCGTATAGTCACTGATTATTCCTGTTGCTGAATTGAAGTTCAAGGACAGGTAGGTTCCGGTTACATCTCCAGTTGTGGGATCATAGGTAAGTGGATCAAGGCTCAGATTGAAGTTATTTTTCTGCTTGTCGAGAGAGTACTTTATGGTTCCGCTCGGTGTGGTTCCCACTACGAGGGAGGTCCCCGGTATGAAACTGCTGTTCTGGAACACTATAGTCTTGGCACCATTGGTAAGTGAAGATGGCGAGTTGGAGAAGTAATACACATACCCGTCAGTAACCGTTATCCTGTAAATCGAGTTTGGCAGGAAAGTCGCCATAAGCGGGTTGGAACTATCTTCTATTGCTGTTTTCTGCTGTGTCGTGAGTGACACCTGCGTAGCTACACTCGGCAAGTTTACCGTGATAGAAGGAATTTGAGCCGGTGAAGAGTTTGTTGTAGACAATAGCAACATATCTTTGTCCTCAGTTGAGAATAGAGTAACGTTGGTAAGCTGGAGAGTCTTGCTTACATCCAGATGGCTTACCGCCGAAATTGGTGCGTTCAAACCGCTTGTTGCAATTGAGTTGGCTACATTCAGCGTATAGTTTGTGTTTGAATAGTTAACGTTATACACGGTGCTCGTGACGTTATCATATGTCAGGGAGAAATTACCCATCTGTGTATTCACCAGTGCCGCAGAAGCCGTTCCGGTAAAAACCGAAACTGATGACAACGCGAGCGCAAGTGTTACAGCAGTGACAAGTAGTTTACCCTTAGATGATGCTTTCATTTTTTTGTCACCTGTATTGTTTCTATCAGAATTCTTCTCATTAGCTAGATACCTTATATGTTCAGCGTTTTTTTCACGGCGCAGAAGGCGGGCCACTGGCTGTTTTACGTGTGCGTCTGAGTTAAGTGCCATAAAGATGCCATGCAAAGAGGATCATGGGAGAATTACAATCCGGGCGCATTGAAAGAAAATTGGTGCATAAATACGTATGGAATGCTGCATGGCCCTATTTTTCCATAGGCCGAAATAAAATATACAAGAAAAATAAATTTTTGGAATATAAAAAATGTTGAACCGAACCATCATAGGACTGGAACACTCTAGGATTAATATTATAGACAAGAACAGATACATAAAGAGCATGCGAAAAGTGGTTTTCCGGAACATGGAGGTCTCTTCATGAAGTCCAAATATTCGGCTGAGGAGAAGTTCCAGATCGTCATGGAATCCTTCTCAGACAATGTGACACAGGCGGAGATATGCCGGAGGCACGGCATATATCCTGTGCAACTTAGCAAGTGGAGAGAACAGTTCATCCAGGGAGGAAAATCTGCACTGGCTCAGAGAAGGAATTCTGACAGCAGGGACGAGGAGATCGATGACCTCAAGAAGATCATAGGAGACCAGAGCCTGGTGATAGATGCTTTTAAAAAAAGGCTACAAGGGAGGTCAAGATGATGGTTCTTGAAGATCTGAAACCTATGATGTCTCTGAGAAACGCATCAAGAATATCCGGAATCTCACTGTCCGGATATTATTACGCACCCAGGAAGAGACATATTCAGAGGCTTGATCTATCTGTGCAGAGCAAGATCAGGGATATCGCTTCCGAAAGGCCAACATACGGATACAGGAGAGTATGGGCAATACTGAGGAACCAAGGTACGAAGGTGAACCAGAAAACTGTCAGGAAGGTGCTGAAGGATAACAATCTCTCCCTTCCTGCATCAAAACACAGAGGGAGAACAAAGTCCAGGAATCTCTTCCGTCCAAATGGTCCTGATCAACTCTGGGAAACTGATATCACGTATATTCCCACTGATTCTGGAATGACCTATCTGATGTGTATAAAGGACTGTTTCACGAAGGAATGGCAGGGTTTTCATTATTCCAGGTCATGCATGGCAAAAGATGCCGTAAGATCGGTGGAAAACGCTGTTCTTCTTGCTTTCAATGGTACAGTACCAAAGAACTTGGTACTGAGAACTGACAATGGCCCCCAGTATCAATCCCATGAGTTCAGGAACGCCATGAAACTCCTTGGGATAAGGCTGGAGTATATCCAGAAACACACTCCAGAGGACAACGGAAACATTGAGTCCTTCCACAACAGCATAAAGACAGATTACATCTGGCCAAACGAGTTCAGGGATTTCAGTGAAGTATCCAGGACAATAGAAAAGGCGTTCACCGACTACAATGAATGCAGGCCGCATTCATCCATTGATTATCTTCCTCCAAGGGAGTTCAGGAGGAAGTTCCGGGATGATCAGGCATTCAGGGAAAGATTTGAATCGAAAGAAATGGAGGTAGCACTAGATGAAAAATGAGAAAAAGTGTTCCAAATTCCGGTGGGGCAGATCAAATGTGTTGATTATTATCTATTTATCATCTCTTTCTTCTTGTTAGCGACACGCCTGCTATCACAGCTATGACTGCTACTATGCCCAGTCCAATATACAGGATTTCTCCGTTTGGCATGGAGCCTGATGGGCTGGACGGACTAACAGCACTGTTCACTATCTCAATGGAATGGGTAGAGAAGTGTGGCACGTGTATCACTACCAGTGTTCCGCCATTTGTCGTCACGTAATAGAATGATGCCTGAGTAGTGCTCGTAGCATTTATGACTGACCCCACTCCGCTGGTGAGTGTTATTGTCTGGTTGTCGAATTTGACTGTAATCTTTGAGTTGTTCTGTATCACATTGTTTGGAACAAAGATGGCGAAGTTGTTTCCTTCGTGCATCTTGGAGCTGACTTTCAGGAGTACCTTGTTAGCCGTCACGTTCTGAACAGCAATCTGCATAGATCCATTGTAGTTGACGCTAACATTGCTGCTGCTTTGGCCAGGAGCCCCAAGGACCAGGACTGCTGCAAGCTTTCCATGGTTTATGCCGTATTGAAGATCGCTTTCAACACTTCTCTTGACCTTCTGGAGTCCTGGAGGTGCGACAAATGTTATGTGCGCTGTCTGGTTTGTTGAGATAGATACCGAACTGCCGTTCACTGAAACGTTTGCCCCGTTGACGAATATTGAACCCGTGAATGTATTGTTGTGAAGGAACACGATAGTAGATGAGGATTGGACATCGTACTGATCACCAAGGTCTACGTTTGTCGAGAAGTTCGCTGGAAGGCTCTGATGTGAGACGTCTTCCTTTGGCGGGTTGTATGTGCTTACGTTGAGGCCAGAGGATACGTTCATTGTAAGGGTGCCGTTGCTCAGATAGTAATTTGAAACCATGGCGGGGTTGTCGTGCATCTGATAGACCACTGTGTTGTTCGAATAGTAGAAGACACTGCCTGCCACTATTGGCTGAAGCGTTGGGAATACCGGCCCAAGGTAGGTGTTGCCTATGGATCCGTTTCCTGCTGCACTTATGCTGTTGAATATTGTCATGTTACCCATGCTGTCCATGTAGTTGTATATCGTACCAGCAGTTGCGTTGTACTGCATGGAGACAAACCTTCCGGTCAGCTGCCCCGTTGTGTTGTTGTAGGTAAACGGCGAGGCGGACTTGTGGTGCTCCATTTCCTTTTCAACTCTGTCCTTGATTCCGTTTGCTGAGCTGAGTCCTACGATGAGCTTTGATCCGAGCAGGATAGTGCTGTCATGGTAAGTTACTGAGTCCTTAGTTGCTGTTGAATTAGCATTCGAAAACAGATAGAAGGTTGTTCCATTAACCAGCAGATCGTATATCGGATGTGAAACAAAGTCTGTCAGAACTCTGCTTGAGTGGTTCTGCAGATAGCTGTACTGGTTTGAGGTCAGGTTTACCTGGGATACGTTTGTATTAAGGTTGAAGGCCATTGTCGGGTTCCCTGTGATTTGTGAGCCCACGGTAGAAAAGAGAATAACATTCTCGCTTCCTGCTGATGTCACCGTTACATTGTTCAAAACTATGCTGTTTGAGTCTGAACCTGATGGCAGGCTCAGTGCTGCGCTGTTGCCCATTGTGTCTATGGATTTGGCAATCAATGAGTTTCCACTGTCTGTTTTATAGCTCAGATTGAGAATGGCGCTAGTCGATGTGTTGTCGCTGAATGAGTAGTTTCCCAGTTTTATTGGCTGTTGTCCACTGTTTGTGTCGGCTGTAGCAACCACGGAGACCGCGGATACTACCATTATTAGTGCTATAGCTGTGATCGCTATTTTGTTAGCCATAGTCAGTTGATTCGAAATGGTATATATTCACTTATTGGTACAATTGTCCAAAATGGACCATTTTCAGGGTTGGGGTACTCGTGGGTAATGTGCTATTTTAAGGTATTTCACGAATGTTCCTCAAACCTTCAAAGTCCGTTCAGTAGAGCCTTGTAGTTTCGAGATTCCTCATTGCTACTGCATCTATACCGAATCTTGACTTGACCAGCCTTGCAAAGTCTGCTGCCTTTTCACCGTCGCCATGATTGACGAGTATTTTGTGTGGCTTGGGCTGCATTGTTGCGATATATGCCAGCAGTTGCCTCTTGTCAGAATGCCCGGAAAAGCCCTCTGCAGTCTCAATTGCCATGTTTACTGGATACTTGTTCTGCCTTCCGCCCTCTGATAGTGAAACTTCATTTGAACCTCTCTGGATCCTTCTTCCCAAAGTTCTGTCCGCCTGGTATCCCACAAAAACGAGCGAATGCTTCTTATCATCGACCCAATTCCTGAAATATTCCATGACAGGTCCGCCGTTCATCATACCCGAGGTTGCGAGTACGATCTGGTTTTCGTTGGAATCACATATCTCCATACGCTGGTCCCTGGATTCTACCTTCCTGAAGATCGGGTTCAAAAAAGGGTTTTCCCTTTTCAGCATTATGGATTCTCTCAGTTCCCTGTTCAGGTATTCCGGATATGCTGCATGAATTGCGGTGGCCTCCCAGATCATGCCGTCGAGGTATACCGGGACATTTTTTATCCTTCCGTCCCTGATTGCGTCCTCCAGAACAAGCATTACTTCCTGGGACCTCCCGACAGCAAACACGGGAACCAGAACTGAACCTCCCCTGTCAAATGTCCTGTTGACTATATCAACTAGAGTTCTGGATGCCTCCGGCCTTGAATTTGTATAATCGTCTCTTCCGGCATATGTGGACTCTGTCATAAAGGCCTCTACCCTCGGGAACTTGTTGTTTGCAGGGTTGAAGAGCCAGGATTTCTCGAACTTGACATCTCCGCTGAGAACAACGTTGTACATTCCCTCGCCAAAATGAAGATGGACTGATGCTGACCCTAGTATGTGGCCGGCGTTGTAGAATGTCAGGCGCACATCTCTTGTGATGTCCGTTGTTTCATTGTATCTTAGGACGATGGAGTGCTTGATTTCATCCCTTATGTGCTTTGATTCATACGGCGCTTTTTTCCCTTCAGCGTGGGCTACCTTTATGTAATCGTTCTGAAGAAGTGCTGCTAGATCTCTTGTTGGAGGGGTCATGTAAACAGGCCCTTCATAACCATATTTGTACAAAATTGGAAGCAGGCCTGAATGATCCAGATGAGCATGAGTAAGGATTATGGCATCAAGATTAGAAAATGGCTGAATTTCAGGAAGATAAAGGTATGGGGCCTCTGACCATGGCTGATCATCCTCAGTCACGTTGAGCATACCGCAGTCCACAAGTATTTTCGAGTTGTTCGTGGAAATAAGTGTGGCGCTTCTTCCAACTTCTCTGTGGCCCCCGAGGGCAGTTGCCCTGATCCAAGTTTCACCTGGCATTGGAGGAGCATTAAGTTTCTCTCCAAGCTGGTGAAGGAAAGACTTCCTTTCTGTCTTGAATTCCCTGAGGAGCTCCCTCATCTCTTTTACCGTTCTGGAGTAAATCGGAGGGGCTCTCACGACCTTAGGGGACCACTTTGTCTCCGATTTGATCTCAGATATATAGTTTGAATTCTTTGAAGTTACAATAGAAGGCTCATCCACCTCTATTACGACCTCACCGGTGTCTGATTCAAAATAAATGTCATGAATACCTGCATCCTCTGGAATTATTGACTCAATCTGTTTCTTTGCTTCTTCTTCATCACCAAGTATGGAAGGGTCTGGCCTGATGTTGACCCTTCTTCTTATTTCCTGTGCAACTTGCCTGGCGAGATCATCCCTTTTTGAGAATAGATCAAGGTTTGTTGTATACAGGACGATTGTTGGTCCTTCGTAGTCGACCTCGGTGATCTGATTGTCCGGGTAGAGCTTATCGAATAAGCTCCTTGTTTCTGATAAATAGTCTCTAAAAGACATTGCGTAAAACGCTCCGTTTCATTGATTGATTAATATATATAAGGTGGGGAATGATTAAAGTTTTAGGTCAAATTTGTTGATTCTGTTCAGGACATCGTCCGTTGGCAGTTGTACGAATCCATTTTTACGGTCTATAACTCCAACGTCTATTACTCCGCCCGAGGCAGAATCTCTCTGCTTGGCCGCACTTATGGCCCTCACTACTAGCTCAATACCCTCATCCTTTGTCATGTCCTTTCTATATCCGTTTTCAAGGACACCGTAGACGAACGGGGATCCTGAACCTGTGCTGGCATATGTGTCCTCAACCGACCCTCCTGCAGCATCTACAGAGAATATATGTGGTTCCTTGTCTACTCCGCCTATCAGTATCTGAACCATATAGGGGTAGAACTTGGATTGGTTGAGTATGTTTGAAAGCAATGTTGCAGCTGCAGATATAGGCATGTTGACCTTTTTCTGGAGTCTGTAAAGCTCAAGTTCTGCAGACATGTATCTCACAAGAACCTGGGCATCGCCCACAAGCCCTGCAATGGTCATAGCTGCGTGTGTGTCGATCTGGTGAAGTTTCTTGCCGTCCTTGTGCATGATGAAGTGATCCATTGTCACTCTCCTTTCAGTTGCCATGACAACGGCGTCTTTAACGATAATGCCGACAGTGGTTGTTCCAGTTTGTAGCCTTTGGTCCATAATGTCCACCATAATAACGCTCCTCTATTTTAACAACCTATTAAACAGTTTCTTATTATTTTGCGCGTCAAGCTGACGTCGTTGTCGTCGGAACAGGCCGGACAGAACGTTCTGCCGAAAATGCATATGAATGAGGTAAGCCGATGCTCCTGGGAAAGTTTTCCAAGAGACCCCCCCTGGACCCGAGTCTGCAGAGAACATAAGAAGTAGTTGGTGCCCTGGACAGCGCGAATGAAATGCTACTCAGTCATGAGTACCCCGTCCGATTTTAAACTCCGCGGTTCACAAAGGAGTCTGATACATCTGTCTTAAATATTTCGAATAAATTACCTGACATGGTTCTGTATGCCCAGGATATAATGCAGAAGGCTCACAGTACACTGTCTTCGACAATCAAGGCCTCAAATGCCGCAAAGATAATGGCAAATGACCACCAGGGATTCATTGTGGTTGACATAAATGGAGTTCCGGCGGGAATTGTCACAGAATGGGACTTCATCTCGAAGATAATCTCTAAGGGGTTAGACCCCGATGATGTAGCACTCGGGGACATCATGCAAAAGGAGCTTTTCTGGGTTGAGCCCAATACACCAACCGAAAAGGTCGTATCTGTCATGAATGAGAGGGGCATCAGGAGGATCCCTGTCATGAAAAATGGCAGACTGCTTGGCGTTATAACGTCTAAGGACATTCTGAGAATATTCAGGGATTATATGGACAACCTGACAGATCTCATAAGCAGGTTTGGCGACATATAGATACAATATCGCCTGAAGTTCCCCGGATTAACCAAATATTGAATAGAATATCCTGAGAATGTCATGGGTATCCCCCTGGCAGTAAGCCTCAAAATTTTTCCTGTCGTTAAGCCATAGGTTCTTTATCGCTTCCCCAACGTTCATGTTGGGGTTTACAACAAGGTCTTTTGCCCTCATAAGAGGGAGTTTTTCATATTTCTCATGATTAACTGCATCCCTAAGCTTTCTTATTCTGAAATTTTCGCCGCTGGTATGGAGATCATGGGCAATAACGTACATCATATCCATTGTATATGCGGTGCCAAGGTAATACTTGAGATTCCAGAACTGCTGACTATAGGGCCTGTTTCTCATCTTAAGCTGAAGAAGGGGTAAATCGTATCCAGTATGGTTGTAGCCGATCAGAACATCCGGGTCACGCTCTTCCAGCATACTGTCAAATTCCCTGATAATTCTATCCTCCTCACTCTTGGAGTCTTCCTCTGCTACCATGACCCTGGTCTCTATGTCGGGATGGCCCATGCTCACAGATATGGCTATGATCCTCTCACCTGTAAGGAAGCCATTATACCTATCTACAAGGGTTTCCAGATCGATTGCCATCACCTTTTCCAGGCTGGTGCCTGAAATACGATTTCTGTTAAGTATGCTGTAATCTGCGGAGACCATGAGGATATGGAATAGCTGATCCTGCATTAAATTTTATACGGCAAAACAAAAACACATGAATTTGACTGGAAGTAAAATGGCATGCCTGGCAAAGGCTGGTAAAAATGCAGGAAATAAGGGGAAAACCTTCTTATTTCCTCTGTATGATATTATCGATAAATCTCGCTTTCAGGAGAACTTTGGATTTTTTCAGTTCGGATGAGATACTGAGGTTTTTTATTCCCGTGATCTGGTGAATGTACTTGTCAAAGGTTTCATCATCAACATCGCTTAGATCAAGGTCATCTATGTTGCGAAGATCTACCCTGTGTCCTATCTCCTCGAGATCCCTGCTTGTCAGGGTGAGGTTTCTGATGTTTTCAATGGCAGTTATTCTAGAAGCTTTGGTGCCTTCCACGAAGCTCTGCGAGACATTCTTTGCCCCGTCTATTGTCCCTATGAATGTCCTGTATGCGTCGTTGGTCAATTCTCCAAGGGTCCTTCCGCTGTCTCTGGCCATCTGTATCATTCTGTTGTATACGTCCTTCTTCACCCCTTTAATTGAGACGCTTTTCTTCTCTCCTTCCACTCTTTCTTCTTCCTTTTCTTCATTGTTCCTGACTTCCTCGTCCATTTTTATCAGCTTAATATCTATCCATGGTATATTAGGTTTTCTGGAAATCTGAATTTCTCGATTTCTACCAATTTGCGATCATATTTTGTAATCCGTTAAGATACAGTTATATGAAGAGTGCAATCAGGGAATTTCAGGCAAAAGACGTTAATCTAGACACCCTATCGGAGCTCATTGTTGATTTTTTCAAGGAAGAAGGTTTCAGAACCCAGACTTCGAAACACCCTCATGGCACCCTGATACAGGCCAGGAAGGGAGGAGTAATGAGGACACTTCTTGCCATGGATCGTGCACTTACGGTTGTAATACAGGGAGATCACAACGATTTCAAGATCAGGATCGGTGTTGGAAAATGGCTTAAGAATCTTGGTGTCGCCTCGATTGAAGCGTTCTTCCTCAGCCCCATGGTTGCTTTTATTGAAGTTCCCGAAGCGCTATGGTCCTATGAGATCGAGCACCATCTCTGGCATTACATAGAAACACAGATTGACCTGGGCATACAATAGAGTAGAGGTTTCCTACCACTTCTGCCCGGTTATTCTCTCAAACATGGATACGTAAAGATCAGATGTTTTCTTTATCATTTCATCCGGAAGGGCAGGTATATCAGGTTCCTTTTCTCCGGCTTCCCTTGCGGCGTAAAGCCTCTCGTGATAACTGATATCCCGGTAATACTGCCTGACGAACTCTTTGCTGAGGTCAATAATATTGCCCTTCTCGTATTCCTCAAGGTCCCAGAACCTGTCCTCGTCTGCAGTGCCAAAGGTGTCTATGACAACAGGCGCCCTCCTGATCCCGAAGGCGAATTCCTTCTTTCCGTCGACGTGGATGAGTCCTCTGTTTCGAACCTGCTTGTTCATGCGCCTGTCGATCTTGTAGATCACTTCCTTGATTTCGACGAGCTCTGAGTTGCTCATGCCCCCTAGCTCCATGGCTTCACCGACAGTCAGCGGGCGATCAAACTTCTCATATTTCGTGGTCATTTCAAAAAATGGGTCGTCCAGCTCTTCCCCGTATTCAGGCATGGAATTCAGTCCGATGTCTATGGGCTTTACCTCCCCTGATTTCAGCCTGTCGTAGAGGGACCCGGCAACATAATACCTTGTGATGAACTCAATTGGGATTACATACTCAACTTCGAAAGGATTTCCTTTATGGTCTGGAACAAAGTATTTTGTAACTCTCATCTCATCTTTTGAAGGCATCTCCCTGAAGTGGGTTTTCACGTGTGCAGATTCCTCGGCAACCTTGAACCAGAATGCTGCTGTCCTGCACAGAGATTCTCCCTTGTGTGGAATGAGCGAGGGGATGATCTTGTCAAAGACAGAGATCTTGTCCGTAAATTTAAAAAGCAGTGTTTCGCCTTCGTCGTAGATTTCCTTAACTTTGCCAACCTTTACCGGATCCACTCTGCCAAAACATTCTGCGGATTAATTAATTTTTGGTCGATGGCATAATTTTCACTGAACACTACAAGCTATAATTTAAAAGCATACTGTAATGTGCTCCCGTTGAAGAATGAAAGAAGGTTCTCCAGAGAACTGGATGAGCTATACCGGGACCGGGAAAAATTAGATTCTGCCAATGAGTACATCGATAATATCGTAGAGTCATTACGGTCAGGCCATGATGAACAGAAAATCAGGAATAACTTGGGCAAAGGGCCAATAATGTTCGAAGGTGCGATTGAAGTTGCCAGATCCAGGCTAAGCGTTTCGGGCAAGTTCACTAAATGGAACAGGCTCTGGCTCGATTCATACTCTGCAAGCTACTCCACCCCCGAGATCGTTGGCTTGTACAGGGCAGGTAGGCTTCAATCCTCCAATATGGTGGATGTTGGATGCGGCGCAGGCATGCAGTCGGTATTCTTTTCTAAGACTTGCTCAGTCACCTCAATCGAGGTTTCAGCCTTGCGGGCGACAATGACGAAACTTAACGGATCTGTATATGGACATTCACCTGATCGGGTGATAAATGCAGACTATGCCAATGTAATTGAAAACTTGAAAGTTGATGAGGAAACTGTAATCTTTTCCGATCCTCTCAGGCCGAAAACAGAGTCGGAAAGGTCACTCCCTTCACTTATACCTTCACCACTTGTTCTCAGGAAACTGCTTTCGGGAAAAACTGAGAAATTTGTTTTTGATCTTCCTCCACAGATTTCATGGGACAACCTGACACTAGAAGGGGAGAAAGAATACATTTCCATAGGAGGCTCCCTGAACAGGCTCACCCTTTACCAGGGCGACCTGGGTCATTCAGAATCGTCGGCAGTTATCCTGCCTTGGAATGTGAGAATCCGGGGCAAACCTTCCCCCTCCGACTTCATGAAAGCCGGGAGAGTGGGCAGGTACCTTTACGTCCCGGATATTTCCCTGCAGTATGCAAGGCTTCTTAACGGTGTGAAACAACTCGGCGAATTTTCCCTTCTGGTTAAAGACAGAAGAAGATTTGTCCTTACTTCAGACAATGAACTGGAATGGATGTTCCCGGGAGAAGCCTTCGAAGTGCTGGATACTGTCAATGAATCCGAGCTTACCGGAACCCTGAAAGAAAGGAATTGCAGAAACGCCATCATCAGGTTTTCTGTTGATCCGGAAGAATACTATACGATCCGGAGGGATATGGAAACTGACCTCACAGGTGAAGTGGATCTCTACATTTTCAGGGTTGATGGCAGGTACATCGTATGCAGCAAGATTGAAGAAAACTTGGATAAGCCCATGCAGACTGATGTGATGTCACATGTGGGGTGACCTGCTTCAATGGGTCACACACTCTGGAGATTCGGTCTAGCGTGCTGTGTCAAAGAACTTATGACAATACATTTTATACCACAAACCACTAACTGATGGGAAAGATGTTCGAGTATTATTCCAGTGCAAAGCTTCCTACGATGGCTGGAGAATTCAGGATTTACACCTTCGAGACCGATGACCAGTCCGAACACGCAGTGCTTGTCAGGGGAGATGTCGAAGGCAAGGAAGAAGTGCCCCTGAGGATACATTCGGAATGTGTCACCGGGGATGTATTCGGGTCAAGGAGATGCGACTGCCGGGATCAGCTCATTAAGTCCCTCGTTTTTCTGGGCAAACAGGATTATGGAGTGCTTATCTATCTCAGGCAGGAAGGAAGGGGGATAGGGCTTCTCAACAAGATTAAAGCCTACAGCCTCCAGGATGAGGGGTATGATACTGTTGATGCCAATCTCAGGCTTGGCCTCCCTGCGGACAACAGGGAATATGATTATGTCATAAACGTTCTGAATTATTTCAAGATCAAATCTGTCAGGCTTATAACCAATAACCCTGCAAAGATAAAATATCTTGAGGAACGGGGGATAAAAATAAAAGGTATAATTCCCATGAAAAGTTCACCCACTGAATTTGACGAGTTTTACCTTGAAACCAAGAAGAAAAAAATGGGGCATCTGCTTTAGTATTATCTGAACATACTTTATATAATCATATCAGATCGCAGGATCATGAGTTCTGTAATGGCCCTTACCACTAGAGCTCCCAGGGGCGGAGTAACTTATGAGAGCATAGACCTAGAAGAGCCGGAAAATTTTGAAGTGAAGCTTAAACCTGTTTACACTGGTATATGTGGCACAGACAGGGGCATTGTCAGAGGATCACTGCCATTCGCTTACAATCCTGAAGGAGAGGATCGACTTGTTCTGGGCCATGAATCATTATGCCGGGTTCTGGAAATCGCAGATAACAATCTCGGAATAAAGAAGGGCGATTATGTTGTCCCTCTTGTGAGAAGGCCCGGAGGATGTGTCAACTGTTCCATAGGCAGGCCTGACAACTGCTCCGACGGCGACAAGCATGAAGCGGGAATTACAGGGCTCCATGGATTCATGAGAGAACATTTTTATGACAGAATTGAGAATCTTGTCAAGGTATCTGACAGCAACATATCAGACATTGCTGTTCTGACTGAGCCATTGAAGAACGTCGTAAAGGGGTTCGAAGTTTTCGATGTGGTAAGCAGGCGAGCAGTTTACGCTGGCAAGGACTCCACTCTTGATGGGAAACGTTCCGTAGTTGTGGGGACCGGCACGCAGGGTTACCTTTATGCCTTCATGTCGAGAGAGTATGGTTTTGACACTATGGCCGTGAACAGACATCCGATTGAAGATTCAAACGTCGAGATGCTGAACAGCTTTGGAGTGAATTTTGTTGATTATTCAAAAAATGAGGGAGAGGTTGTCAAAGGTGGGATTGACCTGCTTATCGACACCAGTGGGGACCCGGGGACTGTATTCAGGTTCATGAAGTACTTGAACTACAACGCCGTCGCCATCCTCTTTGGAACAAACGGAAAAGCCCCGGAAGCACAGGTTGACGGAAGCTTCATAGATTACCTTGTTGAGAGGAATATAACCGTCGCGGGAGTGGTTGATGCTGCCAAGACCCACTATGAAACCGCAATCAGATATCTGAGGAAATGGAAGTACATACACGGGGATGCTCTCAGCAACATGATAACAGCAAAATTCGATCCCGCTGATACAGGTGTGTTCACCAGCAAACCGCATGGAGAGATAAAGTCAGTCATTAAATGGAGCTGAACGCTATCAGATCTGGTAATAGGATGCTTATAGACGGTAAGGCTGTTGCCTCTGAAAAGAAGGAGAAGCTGATAAGGGATATCGCCTCGCTAAGATCGGAAACCGGCATAGTTCCGTCGATGAGACTGATCTCTGTGGGAGGAGACGATTCTTCTGCATCATACATCAGGTCCAAGATGAGATACGGGAAGAAGCTTGGTGTGAATGTCGAGCTTACGGAACTTGGCGAAAAGACTACAGAAGAGGAGTTGGGGAAGGTAATCTCAGGATTTTCAGCGGATAGCAGTACAAACGGTATTGTAATAGAAGCTCCACTGCCCCCCCATCTTGATCACACTGGAATTGCACAGCGTATTGACCCGCAGAAGGACATAGACTGCATAACCGAGATAAACCAGGGAAAGATTGCACTCAACAGAGAGTACATGCTGCCTGCCACTGCACAGGCCATCAGGACGCTCATAGAACTGCAGGAGCCTGAAAGGGGTTCAACGGTCACAATAATCAACAGGTCTCCTGTTATTGGCAGGCCATTGGCCCTTATGCTGCTCAACAGGGATTTTACCGTGAGCGTGTGCCACAGCAGGACGCATGATATCCCTAAGATAACGAGGGAGAGTGACTTTATTGTTGTTGGGGTGGGTAAAGCCGGGTTTCTTACGCCTGATCACGTGACTGGAAATTCCATAGTAATTGATGCTGGAATAAACTACGCCAACGGGAAGCTGACCGGCGATGCGGACTTTGAAAGCATCAAGGACAAGGTAAAAGCCATAACGCCCGTTCCGGGAGGTGTCGGACCAGTTACTACAGCGTGCATGTTCGAGAACCTGCTAAAGGCGGCTAGGGCTCAGATGAAAAATTTCGTTGACTGAGGCACCGGCGTTAAAATATTTTCGATTATATTTATAAGTAATAGAGGAATATTCAAAGGTCTGTAAATAAATTGACTCAGTAATATTTATTTGACCAGTAAATATAATGAAATGTGTCAATGCAGCACAAATCAAAGAATCTTGAGGAGATCACCGGGTTCCTGTCTGAAAACCTGGGGAAGAAAAAAGCAGTCGTTGGAGTCAGTGGCGGAATAGACAGCGCGACTGTTTTGATGCTCCTGAAGAAGGTTCTTGGAAAAGATTCCATAGTCGCTGTATTCATGCCCGATGAGGGCACCCCGGAAAGTGACTACAGGGATGTAAATGAGCTCGCTGAAGCATCAGGCGTGGATGTAAAGACGGTCAACATACAACCAATGGTTGATGCATTCAGGAAAACGCTCTCTGCTTCAGATCCCAAGATCATAGGAAACATGAAGTCGAGAGTTAGAATGGTCACTCTATACTACCATTCAAACCTGTATAATGGCCTTGTGGTAGGGACGACCAACAAGAGCGAGAACCTTGTAGGATATTTTACCAAATACGGCGACGGAGGCTGTGATATCGAGCCGATAATTGGCCTCTACAAACATGAGGTCAGGGAGCTGGCCAGGGAGCTCGATGTACCAATATCAATAATAAACAAGAGGCCTTCGGCGGGTTTGTGGGCAAACCAGTTTGACGAAACCGAACTGGGAATGTCATACGATGACCTTGATGAAATACTCAAGGACCTCTTTGAAAGGAAAACGGGTGAGATATCAGGCAGGCACAGGAAGGTGCACCTGATGTATCTCAACTCCCGGCACAAGAGGAGAATGCCACTGACAAAGGATAATTGAGGATGATCAGCATTCATGGCGGTAATAGATATAACAACGGAATACTACCAGATAAGTCTAATTCTAATTCTGGCAGCCTTTGCTATACCTATTGCCCGTAAGGTATCTGTAGCTGAGATCCCGATCCTTATTGTACTCGGCATACTTTTCGGGCCCGTTCTTGGAATCGTTCAGACTGGATTTGCCGTCAACTTCATGAACAATTTCGGGGGAGTGGGATTCGGACTCCTGGCCCTCGTATTCATACTCTATTACGAGAGCCACAACATAAGTTTCAGGGTTCTCAGGAGGCATTTCTGGAGGATTATTTCCCTTGATACAGTCGGTATCATCATAACCGCCCTAGTTGCAGGACTCTTCTTCTCGCTCATAACAGGCGCTCCCTTCTCCGTTGGGTTCCTGTTCGGGGCCATCGTTTCACCTACCGATCCGGTAACGCTGATACCCCTGTTCAGGAGGATGAGAATCAAGGAGGACATCTCCGGAACCCTGGTAGGGGAGAGCCTTTTCAACGACCCGCTGGGCATCATTCTCGTAACGATAGCAATAGTCCTTGTTGCGCCAAGCTCAAACTATGTTGCCCTGTTCAGTGTCTTTGCCCACTATGTTGGATTCGCGGGAGGCATTGCATCGTTCTTCCTGCTTCAGATTACAGTTCCCTCGGTTGTGGGGATCGCCATCGGCTTCACAGTGATCTATGTAAACAAGCTTCTCAATTTCGAGAATTTCGTCGTTGGCCTTCTTCTCGGCATCGTGATCCTCGAATTCACCTTTCTGGAAGCCGCTGGAATAACCCCCTTCCCTGCAGTTATAGCCACGGGTGCGATAGTGGGGAACTTCTCCGACAAGAGCATTTTCTGGAACAGGGAGTCAAATTTCCAGCAGAGTCTTGCATTCCTCCTCCAGACTGTGATATTTCTGCTCCTCGGAAGCCAGATTACCAGAGGTGACCTGTTCGAGTATGCCCTGATAGGCTTTGCCCTTTCCCTGGTCGTGATCTTCATTGCCCGCCCGGCATCAGTATTTGCAGCACTCGGAATTTCAGGAAGGAAGGGGAGGGGACCGCCAATTAACAATAGAATCAGGGCATTCTTCTCGCTCACTGGCCCGAGGGGAGTGGTCACCGTTGTTCTTTCCACGCTGCCTTATGCCGTGGGGCTCAATACCAACAATCAGGTACTTATAACATGGGGGCCCCTGATTTCGGTTTCCACATCATTCGTTGTGCTGTTCTCAATTGTGCTGCAGACAATATACCTTCCAATACTGTCCGACAGGCTCTTTGGAGCAAGCGAGGGATCACCGGATGAAAAAACTCCCCGTTCTAATGAATAGAATAGTTGTCCAGAACTGAATCCCTGTCCCTGTGATATTTTCTGACAATTGACGCAACATCATCGAACCTGGTTATTCCGTTTTCTATCATGGACCTCAACAGCATGGTTCTCAGCCTGTGCTCATTTTCAAGGTCAGAGAGGGACTGCCCTGTCCGTTCCGCTATTCTTTCCAGAACGTAGCTGAAAAGCGATGATTCATAAACGTTTGAAGAAGGTTCCCAGTCGTAAAGCCGGTTTGTAATTATCTCTCCACTGCCCTGGTCAAGGCCTGTAATTTCTGATATAGTAGATGTTATCCGCTGCTGCCTGCCATCCCTCTCTGCCATGGAAAGGACTACAACAGTATCGAGTGATGAGATCAGGTTTCTCGGGATATTGATGGGTTTGGATTCAAGCCTGTGAATAAGCGTATCCACTCCATCTGCATGGAAGGTGCAGTAGGAATACCTGCCCACAGACATTGCCTGGAACACGGTGAACGTCTCCCTGCCTCTTACTTCACCTATGACAACATAATCGGGCCTGTGCCTCATGGATGAGACGAGAAGGTCGAACATGTCAATTTCTCCAGAATTCCTGCCTTCTGATGACTGCCCGAACCCAGGCCTGGTCACTGTAGAAAGCCAGTTTTCATGATACAGGTTGATCTCCCGGGTATCCTCTATGCTCACGATCTTCTTTTCAGGGGGAGCAAATAGAAGGATTGAATTAAGGAATGTGGTTTTGCCTGTGGCCGTTCCACCTGTAATCATTATGTTGGCGCCATACTCCGTGAGTATCCACAGGTAGGCGAATATATCGGGTGATGCTGTGCCGTTGACGATCAGGTCAATCGGGCTTAGCGGCACCTCCTTGAATTTCCGGATGGTGAAGCTGGGGCCGTTTGTGGTCACATACCTGCCCAGTGATGCCTGGATCCTTGATCCATCCGGCAGAATCGAATCTGCCAGTGGGGATGATATGGAAATATTTTTTCCTGTTCTCTGAACTGTCTTCCTTATGAAAGAGTTCAGCTCTTCATCGTTTCTGAATTTGACGTTGGTGGGGATGAAACCGTAGGACGTGTGGTAAACAAAAACCGGCACGTGGGATCCATCGCAAGTAATATCCTCAATATTGGGGTCCTTCAGAAGGCCGTCGATTATGTCCAATCCGAGAAAATCCCTGTTCAGGTAGTAGTATACCAGTTTCTTTCCTTTCTGCTCCAGAGATGAAGAAACTACAGCTTCGTTAATCTGTTCCGCGGTGTCCGCAACCTTTTTCCCGTTCCCTGACCGGTCGGATATGAGCCTCACTATCTTCTCCCTAAGGCTGATATATATCTTGTGGAGAATCTCGTTCATATAAGGCTCAACCAGGTCGTACATGATTGAGCTGTCCTCTGATATGTGCACTCTCGAGTATACCCTTCCCGGGTCAATCTCATAGGTGAAAAGATCGTTCTCCCTCTGTTCCGGAATTGTGAGGTCCCTTGAAAAAAGAACCTCATCCAGGCTGTTGCCGGAACCACGGCGTTTCACCATCAGAACACCCCCGCAACAGAGAAGATGAATGTTGTCACGGCAACCAGAATGCCTGACAGAAGAAGGCCTGAAGTGATTCTCACATCCCTAAGTACCCCCGATATCATGCCGATTGCAACAGCCTGAACAATGACCCCTACACTGAATGCGTTTTCGATGGTGGAGCTTGAAAGATTTCCGGCTATAAAGGAGCCGGTCGCAATGCTGTGTTCGAACATAACCTGCAGGAACCTGACATCAAGGAACAGAATAACAAACAGGAAAACTGCGAAGGATATTATCATGACAAGATTGTAGTTCTTCATGTCACCTATCCGTGATCCCCGCAGAAGTTCTGCCCTGGTGGAGAATTCGGAAAGTATCCATATGACATCTGAAGTGTTGCTGCCAGATTCATTGGACTTCTGGAGAATTTTTGAGACCATTGCTATCTTTGATGACTTTACTCCCGAGCCAAGCTCCTTCACTGCTTTTTCGAAGCCAACCCCCGCGGTGACAAGTGATGAAACTCTCCTCACACCTCCGGTGAGAATACCGTAGTCATTCATCCCTATTCTCATGAAGGCTTCAGAAAGGGGAATTCCGAATGATGTGTAATTTGAGAGGTCCCTCAGCAGATCAGGAAGTTTCCGTTCTGCTTTGTATATCCGCTGGATTTCAATATAGTCGAAGCTCCCGTAGGCTATCATCGGCACAGCAATTGCGATTGATGAGATGAATATCGGATTTTCCCTGATGCTGTACGCAGAAGTCGTAAAAACAGCACTGCCGGCAATGAAAACTGCAGAAAATAATAATGAAAGCAATCCTGCAGCCGCCTTCCTTTCTATGTTTCCACCTCCCTGAGAGTCGAGCGGAGAATGTATGTGAAAAATGCTGCCAGCGCGGGGATCATTACAAAGCCGATAAGGTAGAGAAATGTAATTACTGATGCCGGGGAAACTGGCGACAGGGCACCGACCACGCCCAGGATTATCATGAGTATCAGCGGAAAGGCAACTCCCACGGTTATGTAACTTTCACTCATGATGCCCACTGATTCTGAGTTCTTCTTGATTTGATTCTCCTGTTCCCCGTAATATTCTCTTGATTTTGTAGTGAAGTAAAGTTTGAGGTCTCCGCCTGTCGTTACAGTGGTTGTGATCCCCTGGAAAAAATCTGCGAGTCTCGGGGACGGAGACAGTGCTGATGATTCCCTGAGTGCGCTGATTATATCCTTCCCAAACATTCTGCTCGAAACAGATATTGATCTGGCTTCCCTGGAGATTTCCCCAAATTCCCGGGCCTGGCCAAGCTCCCTGACTATTTCGTCAACTGATACATCCGCCGATGCGAGAGTGGCCACAAACGCGATGGCCACGGGAAGTTTTGCATTTATGTCCCTCATCCTGTTCCGTGTAACGATATTCGGCAGTTCAAGGAGAAGGGCAATGAATGCTACCGTGATCAGAAAAGTGAATGAATACAACAGGAATGCCAGATTGGGATAGAGCATGGATAGAAGCGTCATGGTGGCTGTCAGGGCCACGGCGAATATTACGGATGAAAGTGCAACTGTGGAAAGAAACTCCTTCAGGGTAAGGGGTATTTTTGAGACAGAAAGTTCCCTTGAAGTTCTTGAGAACCTGGACTGATCAGAGAAAAACCTGCCCAACAACACTGTTGAGACGTTCACGAAAAAAAACTGTTTCTTGAGGTTGACGGCAGTTCTTGAACGTTTCCCATTCTCAGGTATGTTGCTGTTACTCTCCATCTTTACTCTTCCTGATGATTCTTGACTCATCCCTTCTCCCATTGTAGTATCTTGATACTGTTTCAGCGATTTCCCGGTATTCGAGATTTTCTTTATTTGCGAGGCCATCTATCAATGAAATTCTGTCCTGAAATTCCTTCATCAGAGCCTCCTCATCTATGTTTCTAAGGGCGGCTATCTTTTTCAGGAGAAGGCTGTACCCTGAAAACACATGGGTATCTGTCCTGGAGTCGTAGGAAAACGCCCTGTTGTATATCACTTCGCCGGTTTTGCTGTCCACACCCACTATTTCGTTTACCTCAGTTATTCTCCTGATTGTTCCCTGCCCCTTCCTGATGAAATGCGCTATAATTACAGTTTTCAAATAGGATACAAGTATCCGTGGAACATTCAGAGGCTCGCTTTCAAGCCTGTTGAGAAGTGTTGACATGGATTCGGCATGCATTGTAGAATATGTGGTATGCCCTGTGGACATAGCCTGGAAGAGCGTGTATGCCTCTTTCCCCCTGACTTCACCTACTGCAAGATATGTGGGCCTCTGCCTCATCGCCATCTTGACAAGCTCAAAAAGGTCTATTACGGTGTCCGTGCCCCTGAAGCTGGCGGATGTGTTGCTTGTTTCCCTCGTAGAAGCTGCCACCCAGTTTGGGTGCAGAATGTTGATTTCTCTCGTCTCCTCAATGCTGAATATCTTTGTGTTTGGTGGAACAAGCATGAGGATTGAATTCAAGGTGGATGTCTTTCCAACCGCAGGTGGACCGACTATAAGTGCAGAATTCAGGTATTCTACCATATACCAGAAGTAGGCTATCATTTCAGCGGAAGCAGAACCAGACTTCATTAGATCGATCGGTGTGAAAGGCTTCTCTCTGAACAGCCTTATGGTAAATGCAGAACCCTTTGGTGAAATTTCGTGTCCGTACATTCCCTGAATCCTGTGTCCTGCGTTTGTTATTCCGTCAAGAATTGGGCTGCTGACTGAAACTTCCTTCCCGCACAGCTGGGCAAATTTTACCAGGTTTGAAGAAAGTTCAGCTTCATTCTTGAAGTAGATATTCGTTTTAAGCGACCCATACTTCTTGTGGTAAACGAAGACAGGCATTCCAGGTCCATTGCATGAGACATCTTCCACTTCGGCATCCAATACCGCAACATGTAATTTTCCAAATCCCACGTGTTTTTTCTGCACCGCATACATAAGCTTCTTCTTCAGATCATTGTCGAAATCATGATGCCGGTCAGAAATGTACTTGCTTATCACATAATCTAGGTCCTGGAAAGTATCTAATTCGCCGCCTTCCAGGAGGAGGGGGATCATTCTTTCTATCTCAGAAACCATGCTGTCAATAATTTTCAATTCTCTGAACCCATTTTCCGGCTCCTTTACAAAATATATGTGTTCAAGATCATCACTGTTAAGCAGGATCCGTACTGATGCTATGCCTTCTACTACCGGATATTCCTCAACAACCTGTATCTTTTTCCCGTGCTGAGTATCCAATTGTCCGTTATCGGAGATGTGGTAATCTGGAATTTCAGCAGGCATCCGGTGATAAGATAGCCGTGTAGATATAAAGTTTTATGCCGTAGACTCAACTATAGCGAATTGCCGGATAGCATGCACGTACTGGTTTTCATAAGATAGCCTGCAAGATCTTCTGCACAACATTTATGAATCACGTTAGTATGTTCGCAAGCTTGGTTCGCGTGTTGTTTGAGATCAGGCAGATAAGGGCCGGTAGATCAGAGGTAGATCGCTTCCTTGGCATGGAAGAGGTCCGGGGTTCAAATCCCCGCCGGTCCATACCAATTTAGGTTTAAACCCCTATATTTGACTCTCTAAACTGATGAATAGTATATACCCGTGATAGTCAACTTTAAATAACTATGATGTTACTTATCCTTCGACCTTTTCTCTTTTTCTCCCCAGTAGATATTTTCAATGTCTTCATTCTCATTTGCTGTTCGCAACCACCAGGGTTTTGTTGTAACCATTCTATGAAACACGGAGTCTCCAAATAACTCGTACCTCCTTTGAGCTTTCTCTGTGTCCCATCCTTCTAATTTGAACACCCGTCTTGCTGCCAATCCTTCGGCCGTCAGAATATCCCATGCTTCTGGTTCCGCTTCTAAATCGATTCTTATTGGGCCGGATGCCCTGAGTTTGAGGTGTTCTTGACGTAGGCCCTCCAACCCTAGTTTTTCATTGATCCATTTCCTCTCTTTGTCTTGGTCCATGACGATCTCAGACATTGAGACGCTCACTGCTTGGGCTTTCCATCCTCTTTCGAGAATTAATTTTTCAAGAAGATCAAGCTGCAGTAGGTCGTCCATGTAGACCTCACCTATCGAGTTGTATTTGTTCCAGCCGTTGCAGTCCAAGAGATCCCTTTCTTCTTGTGTGAACTCGGGTTCCATGGAACTCCTTGCAGAATGATAGATCCCAACATTTCTTGATGGATCCTTCATCCCTCTGTCTACGTAATCTTCTATAAGCTTCATGATGCTGTGCTCAATTCCTCTTTTTCCCCTCTGATACAATTCATCAGCAGTCTCCCTAAGGAACTTGAGATAGGCTTCATAATCAACCTTGCATTCGTATCTCTTGGCTCTTTCATCCCATTTTACTAAGTTATAACTTGAGAGCTTGGATAGGGCATAGTTAACAGTCCTGTTCCTTCTTTGACTGTAAAACGACCGTTCAGGCTTGGAGAGCTTCTTTCCTACGTACCTGAGATAATCGCACAATTCTAGAAAGTCGGCTTTCCTCGCGAACCTCAGCCCCCTGTAGATTATGAGACCGGTCACGCCCCTTGGGAAAAAGTCAGCCACATATGGTTAATCATATGGTTAATCATATGGTTGTATATATGTATTTATATAGTGGCTCCGTGAATCTAAAAAGACGATCAATACCTCGTAATCGATAATCATAGTGTGAACCCTATAAGATGGAAAAGGAGGGCCATGCAGGTGCAGGGCAGCTTCCAGATGACGCTGCCCTCTGAGTGGGTTAAGGCCCAGGGGATTGGCAGGTACTCCGATCTGACGGTTGAATTACAGGCGGATGGCTCAATAAGGGTTTTTCCCACGGTGCTAGACAATGACTGAAGTCGATATTAAGGACCTCAAGGCAAAGGCGATCAAGTTTCCTGATCCGGTCAAGACACTGATCCTGTCGGAGCCCGATAGACTGGACATTGATGACTATCTGAGCAAAATGCAGACGTGGGAGCGCCTGCTAAGGATGGAGGCACCCACGTCATGAACAAAAAGAGAGAAAGTGACTTCTCATCGGCAGATTCGAGTCGAAGTAATAATGCAACACGCAATATAAAAATACCGTTCACAGTCTCGGGCTATGCGAAACGCAATTTCTCGGTCCCGCTTGAAATGAGGTTAAAAAAACAGTGGGGTATTGCCAAAGCCGTTTGGAATCAGGGCAAGGGAAAATATGAAAAATATCCATACCAAATAAATGGCTATCCGGCCAAGAGCAACGACCCCAGGACATGGACGAATTTTTTTAGCGTCAGAAATGCCGAGTATCTGAGCTTCTTTTTTAATCATGACTATACCGGGCTTGATTTTGATAACGTGATCCATGACGGCAAAATTGAGGATTGGGTACTTGACCTTATCAATGAGATTCAGAGCTATACCGAGATTTCAATTTCCGGCAATGGTGTTCACATCGTTGTTAAAGGAGCCAAGCCCCAGGGACTAGGGTCCGCCGTCGAGCTAAGGGGACATTCCATCGAGGTTTACGATTATGGGAGATTTTTCCTTCTTACCGGCAATGTGTTTGAGAATTATTCCACGCTGATGGAGATGGACCAGAATAAGCTATTCAAGGATTCAGTTAAGCCGGGATATGAAGGCTCGGTATTGCCGAGACACATAGGGGACGGAATAAAAGACATTGAAACGATAATAGAGGTCCTTACGCCGTATTGGCAGAACGGAACGGGCAAGCTCCATAACTTCATGCTCAGGATAAGCGGATATATCGCCGGATCAGGTGGAACAGAGAATGACCTTCTATACATTATCGGCGAACTGATAAAGCGTACCGGACAAGGACAGTACAGGCCCTGGATTGTTTCCAATGCCTATAATGCATCAATATCAAGGCTCAAGGACGGGAAGGGAAAGGTAGCGGGACCTAACGCACTCATGGAATTTTTAGAGGTCATAGTTAATGAATCCGGATAAGGACATTCAGAAAATCAACAAACAGGTGAAAGGGAAGAAGGCAACGGGTAAGGACAACAAGAGCCAGTTGTTGAATCACCTGACAGGCCAATTTTTCAGCAATCCCCAGGGGATGGGATTCTATGTTGAGGATGATAACATACCACTGGAGATAGAGGGCCGGAATTTCGAGGGTCTCTTAACCGAGAGGAAGTACTCCAGGCTGGGCGAACTCCCAAACGGCGAGGAGATAGCCAACATAAAGCGTTATGCCCGCTATCTTGCTTCAAAGAGCATCAGGGACTTAGGGGTAAGAGTCGCCAAGCATGAAGCGGGATTTATCTACGACCCTATAAGGCCGGACGGTAAGGTTTATTTCATCACAGATTCGGGATTCAGTCTCAAATTACCGGACCAGCCCTACACGGCAAGATATGCCGGCATGCTCGAAGCTCCCATCAAGGACGGAAAGCTAGAGGACCACCAGGCACTTGTCAATCTGTGGAATCTCACAGAGAACGGCAAAATCCTTTCAATGGGCCTTGATTTTTCCCGCTTCATTCCCGGCATTCCTCATGCCATGGAAGTTGTTACCGGCGGACACGGGGCCGGCAAGACTTCTTGCACCGAGACAAAGCGGGAACTATTCGATCCAAGCGGGGCTAACAGCCAATCCCTCAAGCATGACGAAAGGGACCTTTCGATATCAGCCATGCACCAGGGCATGCTGGCCTTCGATAATGTGAATACAATCATGCCGGACTACATTTCAGATATTATTTGCAGACTGACAACAGGACAGGGCTTCAGGACCAGGGAGCTTTACACCAACATGGGAGAGGTGATCCTCAAGCTGAAGCGACCGATCATTATGAATGGGATCAACAGGCCGGGATACAAACCGGACTTTATGGATCGTGAATGTCCCATCGAGTTAGGCGTGATGTCCGAGGTCGCAAGGCTCACTGACGCAGAGATTAGAAGCAAGGCGGACATGCTCATACCGAAAGTGAGGGGATTCATTCTATCAGTTATCCCGAAGGCGATCAAGCTCTATCCTGAGGTAGAATCGGAACATAAGGGGAGATTGCCGAGAATGGCGGACTTCGTTATATGGGCCGAGTGTGGAATCAGGGCCATGGGGCTCCCTGCCATGTCATTCTTCAATGCATATACTGAAGCCAAGCACAATGAGATCGTGGATGTAGCAAAGGACACTACCATACTTCAAGGAATCCGGACCCTCATGGCGGATAGGGACGTCTGGAGAGGCACAACATCAGAATTGTTCGACATTCTTTATGAATTGATGTCCGAGCCGCAGAGGAAACACATGCCGAAGGACGAAAGGAGACTGGGTCGGAACCTGAGAGAACTATCTCCTACGCTCCTTGAACTGGGCTTTTTGTACGAGACCCTCTCGGACGGAAACAGGACAAAAAGAATAACTAAACTGGACAGCGGGGAAAAAAGTTATGAAGTTAATGTCAGTAATGTCAGTACGCAAGCTGATCCTAGGGAATCCGGCACCGGGAAGCTGACATTAGACCCTGACATTAAAAAATCGAAAAAAGCTAATGTAAGTGGTAGCAAGCCTAGGGAATCCGGCTCACAGAATAAAACTGACAGTACTGACATTAGAAATGGAAACTTTTCCCCTGAAAAACAAAAAAACACGGGTAAGAATTCATCTCCTAACCGCTCCTACATTGTCCTGAAACAGTTTTACTTCAACATGACAGTCTACAAAGCCGGCGATATTGTAGAGTATTATCCTGAGAGCCCAAAGACCAAGGAGCTAATCGCACAGTGTAAAATAAAGCTAAAAGGGGGTGATCCGCAATGAAATTCATCGCTATCTTCCACAAATCCCCGGACGGTTCCAGGGTCGAGAGAAGCATAGCCGAAAGAACACAGGAATTTTACGGCAACAAACATAACCTGTACCTTTACTATGATGGGATTTACGGCTCCGGGGCCATTAGAAAAGACCGTGTGTTGCTGATTCTTGAGGAACTGGACAAAAAGGAGTTGATGAAATGACCAATCTACAACTTTGAGCCCTCATGTTCGCATATTTTGTTTTTGCATCGAGGGCCCAGGAACTGGAGGAGAGAATCAGGATAAAAATAAGAAGGTGGAAAGAACGAAACTGAGAGAATTGAGGAAAGAGATCGTGCGGAGACTTCCAGAATTTTCAAAGAAGATTCTGCAAAGAGTAGCAAGGAGAGTAAGACAGTGAGTAAGCAATCAGGTGAGACCCCTTCAATTCTGAGAGACCGGACAAATGAGACAAAAAGAAACGATTTCACCAATGATAAGGAGTCGTTATCGCTTGAATCAATGTCTTACTGTTCGAGGTTCGAGATATGTTCTGCCCCGAAATGCCCGCTCGACATACTGATAGATATAAGGACAAGTATTGAGGACGATCCAAAGTGTGAAATGGCCAAACCTACACGCCATAAGTACTGGTTATCCATGCCCGATGAACTGAAGTCAAGGTTGCCATACCGGGGCTATCTGAGCAAAGAATATAACAGGAAGCTCGCAGCTCGGAAAAGATGGGATTCCCTCACAGATGAACAGCGTAAGGAGATAAGGGATCGGCTGAGCAAGGGAGGGCAATACGATGAAGCATGATTCACCCTCATTATTCAATAAAGACATCCCGTATATTTTCAGGGATTGCCGGAACGAAAAACATGAAAGGTGCCAGGGAGCAGCACTCAATGATCTTGGCACATATTTCGGGGTCAAGGAAACTGCTGTTGTCTATTGCTTGTGCGGTTGTCACGATGAAACTGGAACTAGAGAATGCCATAAAGAAAATGTCGAGGGGAGGTGATAGAGACGAAAAAAGAGATCAAGTTGGTTGTTGAGGAAGCTGTTCTTAGGCGTATAAAACAGAGCAACCCGTCTATTGATATAGAATCATATCTGAGGATGCGCCTCTACAAGCTGGACACATCGTTAAGGGAAGAAATACCGGGCATTCTTATCGAATGCAAGGGATGCGGCCATGAATGGAAATACACGGGGAACGTCTCACGAATTCGCTGCCATAAATGCGGAAGACACATAAGGACGGGACTCAAACCGACAAAGCGAGACGGTAACCACCCCTCTATGTAGTCCCACCCTTAGGCGTCCCTTACATACTAATTATAGTTAAATACCATACTTTTAATACGTATTAGTATTATACAACCATGGGCAGGAAGGAGACCATACCAATTGACAGAAAAATGAGTGTGGAAGAGCTTGAAAAGCGTATCAAGACACTGGAGAAGGACACTCGGATCCTCAAGCGCCTGTACTTTGTCAGGCACCGTTACAACGGAGATTCAGTGGAAGAGGCTGCATCCAAGGTCGGAGTGTACAAGATGGTCGGGTACCAGTGGCAGGACCGGTGGAATGAGGATGGATATGACGGCCTTGCACCTAGATTTGCAGGCGGCAAGCCCGCTAAGCTCTCCGGGGAGAAGAAAGAACGCCTCAGGACAATATTGCAGGAAAGGGATGACTGGACCACAGAGGAGGTACAGAAACTCATTGAGAAGAGATTCGGAATCAGGTTCTCACAGAAGCATGTACGCACGATCCTCAGGCAGATGGGCATGAAGTACTCAAAGCCATATCCGCATGACTTCAGGCGTCCAAAGGACGCTGAGGAAAGGCTAAAAAAAACTTAGGCCAGATCAGCATGGATGATGAGATCATAGGATTCCTGGATGAGTCATCTCCACAGAACACATCCAACACTGTAAGGATGTGGTCCTTCAAAAGGTCAGAGAAGATAAAGAACACAGCTAAGTACAGAATCAATTGCATAGGGTTCTATGCAATCAATGGCACAAGTACATGCAGCTTCATGGAGCGATCAAGGAAGGAGGATATCTGCGCGTTTCTGGTTGAGATAAGGAGGAACAATCCTGAAAAGAAGATCAAGGTGGTGCTGGATAATTTTGCATCACATCATGCAGCAAAGGTGATGGAATTATCCCTAGAACTCAGAATAGAACTCATTTTCCTGCCGCCATACTCGCCTGATCTCAACCCAATTGAATTCATATGGAAGAGCATAAAGAGAGTTGTATCGAGAAATTTCATTGCATCGGAACATCACATGAAATCCCTCATTTCTAAGAGTTTCCAGGAACTGTCACCGTTCAATTCCTTCTCGATAGGCTGGATCAGGAAGTTCATTCCGGAGGAGTATAATAAGTATAGAAAGTTAGGTATTTAACTATAATTAAGACCATCGTATGTTTGAACCGGGTGCACCCCGCAGGTGTGTCTCGGATAGTGAGTACGGTGTAAACATTTATAACATTGTTAACAATGTTTACTTACAGGTAAGACCGATTGGACAAGCCTACCTTGAGGTGGACGTTTAAACGTTCCAATCGGCTCTGGCTCACTTCTTCCATAGTTCCACCATATATTGTGGAAATTTCACGGTATCTATCAAATCAAAATAGGAAAGATCAGCATTGTTGAATCTTTGAAACACGGACCACGCTAAGATGTCCACTAACTGCAACCCGCTAAAATTCCTTGAGTCACTGTGGTAGATGTCTATTTTTCCTATCCTAGAGCCATTTCTGAGTTTATCCTCAAAGTATCTGTTGAAATCCTTTCTCAATACAGCTTTTCCCTTGCTCTTATCGATTCTTGCCTCAACATTGGCAGAGTTGATGATAATACTATCTGCAAGGGCACCCGCTACAAAATTGTAGAGTTTATGCTTGTTGTCTCTCAGGTATTGACTTCTAATCATGTCCTTGTATAGGATGCAATGCACTGCGTAAGCAGAGCTAAGTCCATTCAATCTTGAGAGCATGTAACGCCTGAGTGTGGAACTTGATTTGTTTGCTTTAATTTCAGATGCACCAGTAAGTTCTTTTCTGAATTTATTCCTCCTAGCATTTTTGACAATCCTGTCAAGGTCCTTCGAGTTGTTTACCACTAAAGCGGAAATAACGAGAACAGTAGATCCACTCTTTGAGAGACCCAAGTCCCCACTCTCGTCAATGTAAATGTATTTCAAGCATAATCCTCATGGAAGTTTCACTATTACCTCTTTGTTTCCAGGAAGTGTATTCACATACTCCCATCCCTGGTTGATGTATTCTCTCACTACTTTAACGCTGACCACTTTTTGAGAGTGTCCGTTATTGAGCGTGTCCTTCTTATTCTGCTTGTATTTCTCTGAAATCTCTTTCCAGAAATCGGAATCTTCCAGAGACATGAGCCTTTCCCTTTCATCATCTGATAACTCAGATCCGGTAATCATTGCGTATGTCCTGATTGAATGCTCCCTCAGTATGTTTGCATGGTCCTCTTCAGATATTCCCTTCTTTTCGGTCTCAAGGAATTTAAGGGCATTGCTGTATGACTCCCTCATGGATTCTATCCTATCCTTTGAAAGTGTCCTGTTGTTAAGCGTGTACTGATGTTCTATGTCTCCCTTATGGCCCATAAAGAACACTCTCCAATCTCTGATAATGGCTCCCTTTGATTCGGCTTCCATTGTCTGAGTAGCGAAATAGTGTCTGAGATCGTAAGGTCTCCAGGGGAACCCGGCTTTTCTTATTGCCGTCCTTATCTGATCGCCTATATTTATGGTGCTAATGAAGTGTATTCCGTGATTCCTTGGAATTACTAACGGTGTCTCAGGTGTCAGTTTTTCCCCTTTCCTCATTCTTTCATTGAGATAGTCCTTGATGTATTCCGCTCCCTCTGGACCTATGAAAGTGAAATACTCATGGCCCGCCTTGCTCAATGCATTACGGATCACAATCCGGGCCGGTATGGTCTCAAAATCTACCGAGTCCTTTTCAATAACAAGCTCAGGAAAATCCTTGAGTCTTAGGCCGTCCTTTCCCGAATAATCGCCTAACACTTCAAGCCTTATGCCGGATTGGGAAACTAGAGATATACAAACCCTTGAAGTCATTGTACCGGCTTGGAGTATCTTCTTTAACTGATCCTGTGATGGTGTCCTCTGACCGTTAAGTGTAGTGGGTATCTTGGCATTCTTGATCTTAATTGAACGGGTAAGGACTATTGAGTTATACTTGAGCCAAGAACGTACCAGCTTTAGACATGAGTCAATGTATGCGGGTGCCTTACCGTCCTTTTCTAAGTCAGATACATAATCCATCATTAGATCGGACATCTCCTTTTCACTCTTGTTTAAGAAGTCTTTAGGCGTGGTATCATAATGTGTACAGAATCGTCCTAACCCTCTAAGTCTAACGTCCGCCGTTGACTGTGATCCCCTTTTCAGATTGTCGTACCATCGCCTAATATCCGGGTCCTCAAGAAGCATGTTGTATTTTTTCCCAATCCTCATACATATCTGATGTTTTTAATGTAAATAAATATACGGTTTAAACCCAAATAGGTTTACAATCCCGCCGGTCCATACGGTTCAAATCCGAAGGGTCCTGTACCCCGTCTTCACCAAAAAGGCTAATTTTCCTTGCGTGCTCGATTGCCTTGAGCTGTGAGGGGTGCAGGTAGATCTGAGTCGAGCTCAGGTCCTCATGGCCCAGGAGCATACTGACGTATGGTTTCGAGATCCACGTCGTTTCTGATCAGGTTCTTCGCATATGTGTGGCGACATTTGTGCCATGAAAATTCGATCCCTGTTTTCTAACAAGTTGTTGTACTCTTCAATAAGAGCATCAGAGAGTCCCTATTTCTTTGAGTGGAAAGTGTTCCCAACACTATGTTACAGCACCTGACCATGCATTTTATTATCCAACCCGCATATTCTGCTACAAAATCTTGTTCGCATTTGTTCTTCTTGGAGTCTGGTCCTGAATAAGATATATCTTTCATTCTTTCAATGAAATGTCGGTCATGTGCACCAAGTGCTGTAAATTAAAGAGGGACTCCCCCACCGTGCAACTCCTCCATTCTCAAATACTTTCGCCCAGTGATCCACTCCTCATTCACGTCCATCAACACCGCTCCTGCCAACCTGATCAACGCTTTCTCAGATGGAAACGCACCCACTTTCTTTGTACGACGCTTGATCTCGTAATTGAGACGCTCCATCATGTTTGTTGTCCTGATCCTTCTCCAGTGCCCTCTAGGGGAAGACTGATAGTTGTACAGTGAATCCGACCATCGCTCATACATCTCAGCAGCCCTGTCCATTCCATGATCCATCAATGCCTGCTGTGCAAGAGGCATGAGTGAAGGATTCTCAAGTGATTCCTTCACTATGAGTGATACTGACCCCCATCTTTTCTTTGGAATCTTCTTCATCAGGTTCCTGATGAAATGCACATGGCAGAACTGCCATGATGCGCCTGGAAATGATCGGAGTACCGCTTCCCTGATTCCCTTATGGCCATCTGATATCACCAGCTCTAAGCCTCTCAGGCCGCGATCCTTAAGATCATCGAAGAATGATTCGTAGTCGATTTCTGTCTCAGAGTCATAAAGCCTTGCCCCCAGGATTTCCCTGTACCCATCCTCCCTGACGCCAGCTGCAATGTACAGCGCCATGCTTTTGTACCTTGAATCCTGGCGTACCTTGATGTATGTGGCATCCACATACATGTACCTGATCTCCTTTTCTATGGGACGCTCAAGGAATTCCTTCACCTTTTGATCCAGATCGGATGAAAGCGATGAGACATAGGACGGGGATACTTTTCGTATCCCAAGGGTCTCAACAATGCTCTTCACTCTCCTTGTTGAGACACCCTGTATGTACGATTCCAGGATTGCTGATTCAACTGCTCTCTCGACTCTGCTGTACCGGTCAAATACCTGTGTTTCGAATGGAAACTCAGGTATCTGGGGCTTCTCCAGCATCAGATCGCCGTCCGATGTCTTCAGTGATCTCTTCCTCTTGCCATTCCTGTGCGCTTTCCTCTGCTCAGATCTCTCGTACCATTTCGCCTTGATCTGATCCATCGCTTCCCTGTCCATGACTTCGTTCAGAAACCACTCGATCAGCTGTTTCTTCCCTTCCTGATTGTCATTCAGGAAAGTGCTTATTAATTCCTCTACCATGTTCAACTGGTCCTGCATCTTTTGGTCCTCCTAATTCCAAATTTTGCGGGACCTCTTTAAAATTACATCACTTTATGCACACGATCGAAATGTCCATCGTTTTCATACAATCTAATCTGAAGTCCCCCTTAACCAATCGCTCCAGCTTCTCAAGGTCTCGCTAAACCTCCATCTTGTTGATGAAGTAATCATCCAACACCTTTCTGCCTTCTTGCTGCAAGTTCATTCTGCAGCTTCTACATTGTATCCGGAGATTCGACAATCTGGTTCAGCACACTCGCCAGGATGAGGTCCTTGAACTTCGCTGGGACTGCCTGTATGATCTTGTATATTCTTTTAAACCAGATATGATCCCATATCTGGCCAAGGGTGTGCGATGATGATCTTGAGGTTAGCATCCTCGTAAGGAAGCATTCATCTCCCTTCCTACATTCGGTACTCGGATAGGATACTTTCACGCTATCATCATCATGAAAGCGTGGACAAACGAACTTTTTAATTGACATCTCATGTACCAAGAACTCAATCCATGGGCGCCTTGAAGTCGTCTTCTGTTACAAGCAGACCTCCGCTGGATTGAGGGCAACGACGTGCCCGTCATGTCTCCTAGAGCCGTCAAAGCGACCTGCCGGGCGCTGGTGTCGGACGTTGAGCCGTCCCACCCGGAGAAAGTTTGGAACCGGGAGTTGATTACTGTATAGCACCGGCTGGGCAACCGCTGGGAACGAACCGAAGGCTCAAATGTCCTTGAGGTAGAAGTACGCCGAAGACAGCGCCGCTGAGACTCCTGAGATTGCGACGAAACCCGCAAAGGTCTCCCAGTTCTCCCAGCTCCACTCGCCCTTGATAATCCCCGGCAGGTTGCCCACCAGCGTACCTGGGGAAAGGACGCCGAGACCGACGACAGGGAAGAAAAATGTCATAGAGTACCATAGGACCAGAAGGGTGACCATGGCCGTGACGGTGGACGGCATTGCGACGCTGAGTCCGACCCCGAGCGCCGTCAGCATCACCAGGGCCAGCGCTACAAGGACTATCGACGACGCCAGCCCGGCCGTGCTGTAGTCGCTGACATCCAGCCTCAGCGCGAGGCCCACCAGCACCGCAGTGACCACAGAAAAGCCGATCAGAGTGTACGCAATCCGCGAGGCAAACTTGGCGCAGACGTAGTCGAGGCGCGTGACCGACTTGCTCATTATGGAATCTGCAAGCTCTCCCGCCTCCAATGAGACCGAACTCGCGGCCAGCCCGATAATCACCAGACTCCAGAGGTAGACAAAGTCCGAGAGCCCGGAGGAAACCACGTTTGAAGTCGTCCCGGCCGAGCGTGAACCGAGAGTAATCACCACCTGGATGAAGACCGCAGCGAGCAGCCATCCGTAAGTTATCTTGCTGCTGAAGAGGCTTCTCAGGTCCGCCTCCACGATTGCAAGGAAGGGGGCGAGGGTGCCCCCAAAGCTATGCAGCTCTGAGGAACCCACGGGATTCTTCACCTCGGAGCAGCTCCATAAAGGCGTCCTCGATACTGGACATCGAGGAGGTCACGGAAATTAAGTCCAAGCCCTGCCGCGAAACGAGGTTCGTCACCTCTCTGACCGCGTCGGCCATAGGCATCTCGGGGGCGAACATGATGTCCACGCCGTAGCCGCCCCTCGTTTCAAAGCTGACGACCCATTTCGCGTCATTCAACGCTTCGCAAAGCTTGATCAGATCCCCTTCCAGTTCCAGACGGATTATGTTGCTGCGAGTGCGCTTCTTCATGTCCTTCATCGAGCCGGAGAAGATGCTCCTTCCACCGCTAATCACGACAACGTCCGAGCATATCCTGTCGATGTCGCTCAGGATGTGAGACGACACGAAAATCGTCTTCTCCTTGCCAAGCTCTGCTATCATCTCCAGGGTGGACCTCCTTCCGGCCGGGTCCAGGCCTGACGTGGGCTCGTCGAGGATCAGCAGTTCAGGGTCGTTCATCAGAGCCGCAGCGAGTCCCAGACGCGTCGTCATCCCCGTGGAGAACCCGCCGATTTCTCTAGAGGAATCGCCAAGCAGCCCGACCGACCGGAGGAGGCTGGAGAGTCGGTTCATCCTCTCCTCTTTCCCGAGATTGAAGAGCTTCCCTACGAAATCAAGGTACTTGATGGGGGTCATTTTTGAAGGAAACCTGGGGTTCGTGGGAAGGTAGCCCATCCTCCTGCGGAGTTTGGAGGAGCCGGGGGTCATTCGCTCCCCGAAGACCCTGACTTCCCCCGCCGTTGGCCGTATCAGTCCCAGTAGCAGCCTGATATTGGTGGTCTTACCTGCACCGTTCGGGCCCAGAAAGCCGAAGATGGTGCCGTTCCCGACTGTGAATTTCGCATTGTTCACCGCAATGAGCTTCCCCCCAAAAATCTTTGTCAGGTTCTCGATCTCGATGACTTTCAAGCTCATTGCCTAAGATCAATCACTTCTTTAGTATGAACCTTTAGGTATGTGGCAATAAGTCAGTCTTGTGTGCATTCATCCTGGCGGCTTGATTATGGCCTTCTCACCAGGAAGCGTTCCTACATATTCCCGGCCATTTTCAATGAAAGATTCTGCTTCATTAAGGCTTATGACCTTCTGCTTGTTGCCGTTGAGAGCGGCGCCAAAGCAAATCCCATCCGGTCCACTTTTATCTACAACCAAGATCAACCACCCATTACGCGTTTTAATAATGCAATCATTGCGAACCAAGCGTCTTTTGTTTGATAGATTATCCGATTGAAGGTACCATAATGGTAGAAAGACGCCGATGTTTTTTTTTTCGATTCGGGTTATGCTTCAAGTGTTCAGTAATAAATACATGCGGTGGAAAAGATGCTTTGAATTTCTTTGGTGCAGATCTGGCTACACCTCGGGCCTGAAATCGGTGTTAAAAAAGGCAACGGAAAGTTTTTGGTACCGATCCCGGACCTTGCTGCCTGCTTCGATCATTTCCTCGTTCAAATCCCTCATCTCCTCTATCATTGGGAGATAGGATGAAGGCTCCCTAGGTGTTGTATAGTACTGCATGTATTCCACGGATCTGTCGAAAACTTTCTTGCAGATTTCTCTGGCATTACCGCACATCTCCTCAATTACAGCCACTTCCTCCCTTCCTGCAGCAATCCCCGGGTTTAACCTCTCCCATGACCTCGTCATGTCACCCATGAGGATCAGGGAATTATCCCAACTGACAGCGCTAGAGCGGATTGAGGTGAGGAATATTTCCGTGTACATTTTGATTATGAGCTTATCGTCCATGTGAACCCAATCTTATTGCCGCGGCAACTTAAACGTTTTTGGGTTCGTCATAGTGCCATGCTGCCATTCTGGCATGCAGAATGGAACAATCACAACGTAATAATGAATCTGATATCAGTCAACGCTCTACGTGTAAAGGTAATTTTTAGATTAATTTGTAGAGAATGGCTGGCACTCTCTTTTGAATTTCTTGGGATTAACGCTGTTTCATTCATATCGTGCCTAACCCGTACAACGCAGCGGCAATCGTAAGGAAAGCACATATAATTGATCCGGCCACTGCGCCATGTGCGAGTTTCTTCATTTCTTCTGCCTTATTCTCCTGCTCTTCCTTTGTGTATATCTGATCATGTTCAAACTGCAGATAATTGAAGCTTCCCGGATGACCTTTTATCTCGTACGCTATCCTCTCTTCATCGGGAATGTCAGGAGAATTTTCCTCATATATTATTTCATATTTCATGAGGTATCGCCACCTTTGAATGCCCCATTATAATAATCAAATCTAAGTGTATTCAACAGTATACCTCACCAGTAACACCTAATCGAAGAGTGTTTCCCAAAGCTAATTTCTAAAGTGTCAACAGAGAATGGTTGTCGTTCATGTATGATTTAACCCATGAACAAGTGCATCTGAAATCTAAAAAGAACTGAGTCATGCCATTATCAGATGTCCCTTATACGTAAGGGCAAGTCCTTATTTTAGGAGTGGCTGTAAATAATACAGGAGTTGATCAATAATGGCGTCATTATCAGAAGCTAAAGCCATGGGCGGGATTGGTTCTGTCCTGGTTTTATTGACCCCTGTGCCCAGTGTTGGGTGGCTACTTGGAATAGTAGGGTTTATACTCACGCTTATAGCGATAAGGTCCATTTCCGTGATCGTCGAGGACAGAGACATCTTCAATAACATGGTGATTGCAATAATACTGGCGATTGTTGCAGTTGTAGTTGCCGGCCTTGCAATAATAGGAGCTTTTCTTGCTGTCATTGGGGTTGGCGGATTTGGCGGAATGAGTGCTGGCGTACCCCCGAATCTGCAGCAGGGAAACTGGGTTGCATTTGCACTAGCAATAATACCTGGCCTGATAGCAGTGTGGATCATGCTGATCATTTCAGCGGTATTCCTGAGGAAGAGTTACAGCAGCATTGCCACAAAACTCGACGTTGGGCTGTTTGGCACAGCAGCCTTGATATACCTTATTGGGGCGATCACGGCTGTCATTGCCATAGGATTCATCCTGATACTGGTAGCTGAAATTCTGTTTGCAGTAGCGTTCTTCTCCATAAGGGAAAAAGAGACTGCAAAGAATCCGACATTGCCGGCTTAAATCCACAAATCAAAGTAATTCAGGAGCAGACATGAATTACTCAAAATATTTTTCATACATTTTTGTCCGAAAATACAGAAACAAAAGCCTCTTCAGGGCCTGATGCTCTTTTTCTTCTATTGCGGATATTCCGGCGGTCCTGGTTGATTTGTACAGGCGCCACAAGGTTTCTGTGAACATGTGTCTCAAGCAAGTGTTATTATCTTCAGGCATATCTGGAATAGTTGCCCAGACCAAGGATAGTAAGGCGTGAGAGAAAAGAGACCAGAGTACAGCTAACGAAGAGAGTGCTGACAAATAAATTTGTACTGGTAGCGTTGACACTCATGGCAGTGGGCCTCATCATGATTGAGGTGTCCTATAGTTATACGGATGTCATCAGAACTCCAAACGTGACTACAATAGACAAGACTGTTGATAACCAGAGCGTTTCATCATTATTGTTCAATCAGCCCTACAACGTTTCGGAGAATGTAACCTTCATAATGCCTTCAAATTCATCAGTGCATTACGAACTGTACAAGTATTACCATATAGACAGCAGCGGAAAGCTGATCACACAGTACACTTTCATGAGAGAGGGCAATGCAAGCAACAATACGGTGGTACACATCGAACCGACACCAAATCTCCAGGGGCAGGTCTATTCACTTAACATGACTTCCAACAACGGGAAGTTTGATGTCAACATTGTTGCGGCATACAACATAACCCTGGTTCAACACACTTCAAGATACATAGGCGGAGGCGGCCTGGCAATGACAATAGCCGGGACTGTTCTGCTCTCATACGCAATAACAAGGATTTTTGGGCTGAGAGAGTTTGGTTAAGAAGCGGGAACCATATCGCAAACGTTACTGATCGGGAGAGCTTTGCACGCAATCATTATTCTCCGTCAAAACAAAAAAAGAGTTGAATCCTGGACGGCCTTCATGCAAAAAACGCCCGGCATACCTGCAAGTAACCCTTCTCATCCCTCAATAACATGTTTCATCCGGCAGCAAGGTTTCATTCTGTTTAGAGGCCCTCTGACAGCGTGTATAGCAGGAAAGAAGCAGTGATCGCCATCAAGAACATCAGCATCATTCTTCTTGACATGAATATATTCATTTTCTCTCACCAAATATTTAGCTGGTTGAAAATTAAAAATAATCCACCTAATATGTAATGGATAAAAGTGGAAAATTAATATAGGGGCTGATACCTAGTTTTTTTTCACTCATTCTTCCCGAGATTCAGGATCTTTTCCCTTGATATTCGTATCGCAGCATTTGCTTCACATTTCATGCACGAGACTGCTTAGCTTTCTTCTTGGTTTTGCCTCCGGATTCTCAGCTCCATGCCCTACCGGAATGATTGCCACAGGTCGTAATTTGTAGGCCCCGATTATGTTCGACACTCTTTCTTCGTCAAAGGAGCCTACCCAGACCGAGGCCAAGCCCAGGTCAACCGCCTTGAGGATTGCAAAAGTAGCGGCTATTGTTGCGTCCTGGATGGAATAGAGGTCCCGTCCCCTTTTCCCGTATTCTGATTCGGACCTTTCAGGATCAGCACAGAACACGAAGCATATTGGTGCCTCAGCAATGAACTCCTGGCCCTTAGCTGCTGCCACAAGGTCTGTGAGTTTATCGTGGTCAGATACCGCAAATATCCCGTAGGCCTGGAGGTTGCCTGCAGAGGGGGCCTTATTTGCAGCTTCAAGAATAGACCTGACCTGGTCTTCGCTTATGCTGTCCCTGCTGAAGGCCCGTGTTGACCTTCTACGATCCAAGAGTTCATCAAACTGCATATACCATCAAACCTGGGAAATCGCTTCATCAAGCCTCTTCATTGTGTGATTTGTTCCCTCGAGCGAAAGATATGCTGCTATAAGGCCTATTGGGGAGAAGAAGAAGGCGATTATGTACAGTATCCATGCTGCTTCAAACATGCCGTCTTCGAACTTGACCGCAAGCCTGTGCAGGCCTATCAGGATGCCCATGATCAGACCGACGAGGAGAAGTATCGCACCAATGGCCACAATTATTCCCACGCCGCCGATAGCAGCTATGTTGCTTAAGGAGAAAACAGGCGGGTTCTGCAGAAGGCCGGGGAGCATTGTGAGGAGAAGTGCTACCAGTACAAAGACGCCTACTACCACTATTATAAGGCCTGCAAATATGAGTGTAGTTCCAGTAACTGGTGTCCCGAATTCCTTGTCATGCTTAAAGAGAGTTTTAAACCCGCTCCTGAGGAAAAAGATCGATACTAGAGTAACAATAGCAGAAATAGCGCCCAGTATCTCAAATATGTAGAGGTAAGGGGCAAAAGCGGATTGAACCTGCCCGGGGTTAACGTTGGGTATATTTGAGAAATAACCGAAGGTAAACTGGCCTCCGACGGTGTATCTGTAAATGAAGTCGCCAGTGCCGATTGCAGCAGTGATCAGGTAGATGATTGAAAAAACACGTATGTCCATCATGCTCCTCTTCTGATCCTGGAGAACATGTTCCATGGATGTGCCGCATTTGGCACATTTCTTGATATAACTTTCATTTTGATAGCCACATTCAGGGCATCTGTTTACCATTATTTCTTTTTATATTTCATCCATATAAAAATATGTTGCCTAACGTTTACTCCTCACCCATTTTACCTTGCAAATCAGGCAGCCATTAGATTCTGATTGAATTGCTGCATAACTTTGGGCAACAAGGAAATGGGCGTACCAAACAATTTGTTTAATGGAATAGTGTTATCCATGTGTATGCATACTCCAAAGTTCCCGGGAAATGATTTCACTTTCAGGGTTGATGGCAATACTGTACTTGCAGTGCCTACGGAAAAAAGAGTCAGGGCGTTCATGAAAGAAGGTGTATTGGCAGATTCAGTCAATGTTCTAATACTCAGAATCCCGGGGAAACCCGTAATCTACTCCTTTCCTTCCATGGATGTCAGACTTTCTGCCATGGAAAAGGATGGCGAAGGCAGTGATGAACTTGGAAAGTATGCGAGCTACAGCATGAAAGAGAATGGCAGAGTTATAGCTGGACTCGCGAAACTATACCGTGAAACTCCCGAAGGGATGCAGGGTTTGCACGACAGAGTTATTCTTGACTGGACGTCTGTAGACAGGTGGATGGAAGAGGAAGAAAACGTGATGGTACACCCCAGAGACCCGTATACTAGAATTGATGTTCTTGAAAGCAGCAGAAAAGTAGAGATCCGGATGAAGGGTGTAAAGATTGCAGAATCAAGCCGGCCTATGATGCTTTTTGAGACAGGCCTTCCTGCCCGGTATTATGTCCCGCCAAAGGATGTTGAAATGGAGTTTCTCGTTCCTTCCCGCCATGAGACAAGATGCCCATACAAGGGAAAGGCCTCATACTGGGATATCAGAATTGAAGGTGAGACCTTCAAGAACATGGCCTGGAGCTACCTTGAACCGTTTGGTGAATCCCGGAAGATAAAGGGATATTTCTGCTTCTATACTGAACGGTTAGACGGAATGACAGTGGATGGAAAGGAAATAGAATAATGTTTTTTCAGCCCATTTTTATACTATAAGATTTCCCGCCCGAAAACGTTTAAAAAATATGGTAATTACTGAATGTGAAAGGCAAGAAGATCATTGGAGGCATAACTGTCGCGGTAATAATTCTTGCAGGGATTGGAATAACATACTATACATCAGCGCTCGGAAATAAGGTGCAGAAAGGGGATTTAAACGTTACAGTTGCAGATTCATCAAACGCAAACATCTCCGGAATATACATAACATTCACCAAGGTCGCCATAAAGGATAATCAATCCAGCTGGGAAACTCATTCCCTGAACAATCAGACAGTGAATATTGATGTGAACGCCACTCACTCCCAGGACCTGGGGGCATTTACAATGAAAGCGGGGGATTACAATGCAGTAAAACTCTACATGGGTGCAGTGACGGTATCAGCCAACGGCAAAAATACAACCTACAACCTTGATTCCAGATTTGTCCAGACAAGCCATACGCTGAGAATACTTGCGCATCAATCAACTATAATGTTGTTTGAGTTCAACTCCTCGAGCGATTTGAACATGAGTGCGCACACATTCACCCCTAATGCCAGTATATATACCTCGTTTTGAGTGAGCCGTTGCCCTGTGAGTCGTCAATGTTAACTTTAAAAGCATAGAGAACATTATCCGGTCAATTGGGTCTGTGGGGTAGCCTGGTATCCTTCCAGCTTCGGGAGTTGGAGACTCCGGTCCAAATCCGGGCAGACCCATTGACAATTATAAGCAAATGCCTTGTATCTGGAGAAAGCGCCCAAGATCTCATCGCAAAGTTTCTGGTTTCCTTTCAGTATCGCTTATTGTGGCGCTCTTAAACGATCATGAACGTTCACTTGTTCCCGGTCCTATGTAAATTGGGCATGATGAAACCTCCTTAGGTTGGAGACAATGGCATGGAACCTATTTCTTAAAGGCCTCAATGAAGAGCTTATGGAATATACAGGTCTGTGAATAAAAATCCATCGCGTTCCACAATCTCGCCTGTCTTCACACCCAGTGATTTTGCAAAGAAGGGCGCCCTGTATACAAATGTATGGAATTCGCCCCTCTCCCCACATGGATCAACGTCGGGTGGGAGAGACCCGAGAAATTCCAGATCGAATTCAGCCCCTCCAAATCTTCTGTCAAGCTTCTTTGGGTCAAGGCAAACTATGCGGGCTCCAATTCCCGCATTGACTATGTCTCTTGCCATCTTCCCGGTGTCTTCACCCCAGTTAGGAAATACTGGCGTTATCCCGGTCCCAGCCATTCTGTCCTCGCGGTACCTCTTGACATCTTCAAGAAAAATATCGCCGAATATAATGTATTCAACACCCATATGATTCAGCTTTTGCACCGCTTCTGCCATTGCTCTTTCATAATCGGCATTACTGCTCTTCGGAGGTATCTCGACCTTCATCACAGGCAGGCCTGTATTTTCAGCCTGCATAGCAAGCAATTCTTCTCTGACGCCATGAATGGAAACTCTGTCGTAGGACGTCGTGACAGTGGTCAGCAGTGTGACTATGTCGTATTTCCCGCTCTGGAGTACCCGGTAAAGTGCAAAGGCAGAATCCTTGCCGGAGCTCCAGGATAATGCGGCCTTCGGCATGCCATGGTTTTCGGCTGGCAACATACGAATTTCCCAATTTGCAGCTTCTATTATACCTTAACCATGGGTTGCAGGTTCCAGGGGCGGTCCACGCCGGATAAAGGTATTATGTACTGATACTGTTGCGTGTGAATGCATGGACTCCTGGAAAGGCAAATGGAAAAATTTAATCTACGCCACGGGCCTTTGGTGAAGCTTCCGGGAAGTTTCCTTCAGACATGCCACCAATGGGCCAGATATGGAGTGAAGTTCCATTTGGAAAGCAGTAGCTTCCCCTGTTCAGAAAATAATATGACCAACATGCGCCTAATTGAAGATCATGAAGGCGGTTGGATTTTACAGGAACCTCCCAGTGGATGACCCGAATAGCATTGTAGATGTTGAAATCGACAAACCAGCTCCCAGGGAGAGAAATCTTCTCGTCAGGGTCAAGGCTGTTTCAGTTAACCCTGTCGATGTCAAAACCCGGGCAAGGAAAGCCGATGACGGAAAACTTGCCATACCCGGATGGGACGTTTCTGGAATAGTTGAAGAGACGGGACCTGATTGCCACCTCTTCAAAGCTGGAGACGAGGTTTACTATGCAGGGAGCGTGAGTGTCCAAGGTGCGGATTCTGAATTTCACGTAGTTGACGAGAGGATAGCCGGGAAGAAGCCAGCCTCGTTGTCCCATGCTGAAGCTGCGGCAATGCCTCTCACTTCCATTACCGCCTGGGAGGGCATGTTTGACAGAATGAAGATCATAAGAGACCCTGACCTCAATATCGGGAAAACGATACTGATCATTGGCGGAGCCGGAGGAGTTGGGTCCATTGCAACACAACTTGCACATGAAGCTGGTTTAAGAGTGATCGCCACCACATCCCGGCCAGAATCCACCGAGTGGGCTTTAGCACATGGTGCTACTTACACAATAGACAGGACGAAAGATTTCAAGAATCAGATAAACGATATAGGGCTGAAATACGTAGACTATATCTTCTGCCTCAATTCGCTGGACGAACACTGGGACAGCATTGCCAAAGTGATTGCTCCTCTGGGCCGCATATGCGCAATAATAGGCCCGAAGGGGCCCATAGACATGGGAGCACTATGGGACAAAAGCGTTGTCTTTTCATGGGAATTCATGTCGACGAGGCCGAATTACAACACACCTGACCTGATTTTTCAGCATGAAATACTCAACGATCTGGCAGATTTGATCGATAATGGCAGGATAAAAACTACCCTGAACTCAACAATGTCACCAATAAATGCCTCAAACATGCGAAAAGCACATAAACAGATTGAAAGTGGCACTACAATTGGAAAAATTGTTCTGGAAGGCTTCTGAAAAAGACACACCTTCCTTTTTGGTGAAAAAATTATCTCTTTATCTTATTTCCTCCTGAAGACCATCAGGCTGACCCCGAGTCCTGTAACGATTCCCACTGCAGTACCTATTGAGATCAATGCTGCATTTCCCAGATAGTCAGGGTTCTTTGAGAATTGAACATTCACGGTCTGGTCGTTGGCGACAACCTCGAGGGAGCCGGATTTCAGCCCAGCAGAATACCCGTCTGGGGGTGAAACAGTGTAACTGTAGTTCCCAGATGTTACTGTGAAGCTTATGACCGATGAGGTTGAAGTAAACGAATGGTTTGCAAATTCAACCTGCCACGGAACTCCACTCGGCATTCCTTCATGGACGAAATGGACTTCGTAGGTTTTGACCTGCATGGTTACAGACACAACAACGTCCTCATCAAGAACCATCAGGGTTCCTGTAGAGGGAGATGCGGCATATTCATCCGGAGGGGTAATGCTGTAACTGTAGATTCCAGTTCCTCTGGAGACGGACATGTTGGATGATGATGACATGTGCCTCTCACCTGATATCGTGAAACTCCATTCATTTCCCTCTGCCAGCCCTGTTACATGTACTGTTATCCTGTGAAGGGCATACATGAATTGGACGCTTTCATTGACCTCGCCTCCATAGACGAGTAACTTTCCTGATGAATTGTCAGCGCTATAGTTTTTTAGCGCGTCCACTGTGTAACTGTAAGAGCCATTTTCACAAAGGAAAGTAATTACGTCTGATGTCGAGGTTGAGTGTTTGCCACCCATTGATACTCCCCAGGATAAGCCATCCGGATGTCCGCTTCTGATGAAATTAACCGGGTATGTCATGTGGGTGAATGTAATGTTCAATTCCTGTGCATTCCCCTGCATGATTATGGTTCCGTTCACCGGAGTTGCTGAATAGTTTGCAGGGCTTCCGATCCTGTAGACATGCGTGCCGTTTGGAACCTGTATGTCGATCGATGTCCCAATTGTCCCGGCCCTGGCTGAATTATCCAGGGTGACAGACCATGGGATGCCAGATGGCAGCCCAAGGCTGTTGAACGCTACCCCGTATGTTATTTCAATGAGTGGTAGGTAATCCCCTCCGTGTGATATTCCCCCCGAGGAGTTATACGGTATGGTCGTGATTTCCCTGTCCCAGAAATTTCCCCCCTGGTAGCCGCTGTCAACTATGCTTCCAGTCAGGTTGTACCCGTTCACGTGCTTGACGTATGAAACTGGCATCTTTCCTGAGAGATTCCAGTCATTGTGGTACACCACAGATGCGTTGCCTGTGTATGGGTCAACCCCGGTACTGAAGGCAGATATTCCTGATGTGAAATAATTGTTGTAGATCAGGTTTCCAGAACTGTATGCTGAAACTCCCGACGGGTTGTCTGCGCCCCTGATGTTCAGGGAATACTGGCTGTGAATCACATGATCCGCCAGGAAGTGGTTTCCCCAGATTGTTCCGTTTGTGTCAGCAGTCGCATTGTTGTAGACGAGAAGTGATGCCCCCATGCCACTGAAAGTATCTGAAGCAATGAGGAAGTCTGTTGATCCATAGAACATCATGCTTGCTGCTGGAGCATGAAGCATAGTGGTTGGGAACCATCCGGAAATGGAGTCGGCGTCTAAGACCTTGACACCGCTTGTGTTATAGAATACCATATTGAGGCTGTTTACGAGTGGGAGCTTGTATTTGTCCAGAACCCAGTACATATCTGTGGTATAATGGATATGCAGGGTTGGCGGAGATATTACATCGATGCTTGCGCCAGTGTTCATGATCTGCATTCCTGAGAATTCCGGGTACAGGAAGTAGTTGCTGTGTGAAAACAGCTGATTCAGACTGGCGTACTGGTTATTTTCCAGTTTGTAGGGGGAATCTTTAGTGCCGTTGCCGGCATAAGTCCCATTTGATGATGAGCCGACAGTCAGGTATTTCACCTGATCATTACCGTTGGCATACAGAGGGGTGTAAACTCCTCTGGTCAGGCTAAGGCTGAGTGTAGCATTCTGCCAGGCTGCAGTCTCTTCCTCACCAGATCCTCCCTGCCCTCCGTGAGGCTGCCCTTCCCCTCCTTCACCAGTCTCATTGTGCGTCTCTGCGGAAGCGGTCTTGAAGTAGAATGGCTCATAATTGCTGAGGATAACCATTCCAGAATAGTCTATCCTTCCCGGCATGGAGAATTTGTAGGTTCCATTGGGGTTGACAGGAGCCCAGGAAGCAGTCGAATTGTCAAATGTCTGCCCCATGCTGATGAAAACGAATGAGTTGGGCGGGTTTATTTTTCCCTGAATATTCACCGCTCCAGAATGGCTCACCTGTGATCCCCACAGAGAGACGAGCAGAGAAGGCCCGAGGCTGAGGTGGGCCATAGGCTTCATGAGCGATGTCCACCAGACAGAAAGACCTTGTATAGTCTCACCGGTGTTCGAGCCAAAGTTGTATGAGGCAGGAAGTTTCGTAGGGGTCCCGTCAGCAGCCCTGAATTTCAGGGTCAGCTGGCCATTTGCCTCGTATATGGTTGTCGTGCTTCCTGAGCCCGGACCGGTAACCACGAGTTCTGCATCATACAAAAGCCCGGAGGCGGTCTTCTTGAAACCGTTTACCTCGAATGCAGCATTCGCGGCTGTCTGGATGTCTGATGAAACCGAATTGAATACAACAGTATCGTAAGCCACAAGATCACTGGTAAAATTCTGTTCAGTGTTGGAAAACTGATACTTGAGTATCACCGCATTGTTCCCGTTGATGTTTGCAGCGTCCATGTACAGGCTTGCCGTAAATTCGCCTGACATCGTTAATTTCGGTGATGCGTAATGGTAGAACAGTCCTGGCACAGTCTGGCCGTTACCCGATGAGATGGCATTTACAGGGAAAACCATACCTGGAGTGGATAGGTCCCATATGTTTGATATAAACTGTACCTCTGATGTAGCGGGAGTGTAGAGCATAACGCTCTTGATCCATAAGTCATTGCCACTGTTTCCATTGATGGTGACACCAGAGAGAACGGCACTCAACTGGGTGGAAATGGACCCGGGGTTATTGTTCATTGGGTAAAATGGTTTTATGCTCTCAAACTTCACTGTGCCAAGGAAGCCAGAAGTGTTGTATTCATAGGGAATAACGAACCCTGACGGTTCCATCATTCCGTAGTCTGCTATGCCCATTGGAGCAGGAGATCTCTTGTACAGCTGTGTTACGCCACTGTCGGACAGGCCCGGCGCGTTGAAGTTTGGCAGATAAACGTACTGGTCCGGTATTCCAGAGCCATTTACCTTGTCGAGTATTGACAAGCCATTGCTGTTTGTCACTACAGAAGCCTGCGCATAAGAGGGGTTGCCGTCTCTTGGCCCCTCAGACGGCTTCTCCGGGTTCTCGGCTGTCGTAAAGATAACATAAACTGAACTTATGGCAACTAGAATACTGATAGTGAGCACTATGGTTCGAATAAAATACGCAGGTTTCATAATTCGTCAAAAATTTATCCCGGGTATACCTATAACCATTATGTATAACCTTTAATACAGAACGGGAATAGAGTGGACTGCAAGAAATTATCAGGTGCCAATTATAAATCAACCTCGGAATAAATTTCAATACATAAGATAGGGTACCATGGAACTGCGGGATGGTTTACCGACGATCATCCGTCTGTTGCAACATTAACAACGGTATATTCTTCGGGTTGCCAGACATAATATCCGGTACCTTTGAATTTTCCGTTTTCAGTGTTAGTGTTGTAACTGGTATTCCATACCTCTACTAGATTTCCACGATACCCTAATTAAGTATCCCCAAAGGTCCTAATTACCGTTACTTGCTATCAGTTAGGTTATAAAGATAAATATCAGTTCAAAAATCGAGGCAGAATGCCTTAAATGGCTGTTTTCCAGTTTATCCTCCCTTTCTGAACAGGACTATCCTGTTAGTGTTTGTCCCGTCCCTGTTGTTTTTTACGCCCCATATGTTTGATGTCTTTGTGAATTTCTGGGAATTGATAAACAGGCGTTCAACGTCAAAACCAGCTTTCTTCCCCGCATCCAGAACATACTCTTCAAGTTTCAATGAGCCGTTCCTGATCTCACCAACCTCGAAAGCTACCCTTCCTCCTGCCTTCGTAATTCGATAGAGATCAGTGAATACTTCCCCCGTAAATTTACTCCACTGGGACATGTTTGATGTCACAAAGGGCTCTCTTTTCCGGTCGCTTAAGTCTATGCCGTTGAACCAGAGCCTCAACCAGTTGTCAAGCTTGTACTGGACTATGTTGAGAAATGGGGGTGAAGTCACTGTCAGCGATACCGTACCGTCCTTTATCAATGAGGACGTGTCCCTTGCGTCAAGGACTCCGAGGAGAGCTTTCTTGCCGTAATCACGAAGCGTATTTAAACTCTGATTGTCGATGTCTCTTAGAAGCGACTTGGTTTTCCTTAAGATGATGGATTTTACATCCTTGTAAACTGGCACCTGCCCTAGTCTTCTGTTAATCCTTACCTGAGACTCCTGAGTCGCTGCCTGGTTGGGTGGAAGCGTATAGACGGAAAAGAAACCGGATGAGTGCCCGGTAAGCCTGTTTGTTGCAACCATCCTAATGAACCTGTCCACTTTGTCCTCCGCCTCATCCTTTCTTCTGTCTGAAAGGTACTTGCGCACGCTCATGATTTCCGACTCCGTTCTTTCATGGAAAAACATTGTAAGGTCTATATCTGGATGAAGGGCGCTTTCCATGGGGATTTCAATGAGCCGTTTTCTAACTTCATCAACGGAAGGAGGGGCAAGCCTTGGAAGTGCAAAAATAACCGACAACGGGTTTATGTCCACACCAAATGGGATTCTGCGGTTCAGCGCTGCTTCAACGGGTGTGGTGCCACGGCCCATGAAGGGGTCATACACAACGTCCCCATCATTCGAGTACCTGGTTATGAAGAATTCCGGAAGTTCTGCTTTGAAGCAGGCACGGTAAGAGATTTCATGAATGGAATTTGATTTTCTCTGGGCCGACGTCCAGAGATTGGCCACAGTAACAGGGAGTTGACCGTACTTCGTTGAGGATTCGTCCACAACCGAGTCTTCCGTGCCATCACTGCTGCCCGACTTCATTTCCTGATTCAATATGGTATGTTTATTGATTTAATTTGCCTATTTTCAAATCATGCCGGGTTATGATTTCCTATGCATTAAGGCTGAAGCACAGAAGCAATCATTTTATTAACTGAGCTTAATTATGACGTCATAATGGAAATAAGCCGCAATGAGGAGCGTGTACTGCGTCACCTGCTTTCCACGAAGGATAAAGGCTTTGTAAGGGAACAGTCCCTGGAGATTGAATCTCTTTCAGACAGGGAGATATCAAGCGCTGTTTCCTGGCTTGATTCCAAGGGCCTGATCGAGCTTCAGAAGGAAACAGGGAGCAGGATACAGCTTTCCAATGAAGGAGAGGAATTCCTGGAAAAGGGGCTTCCGGAGGAGAGACTCTTTCTTGTTCTGCAGGAAGAAGGCAAGTTGCCTGTCAGGAAATGCATGGATATTCTCGGCCCTTCTGAGGGGAAGATAGCACTGGCACAGCTTTCTAGATTCGGGATCCGCCCCAAGGCAGGTGAGATTTCCATTTCCGATCCAGACGCGATCAAGAAGGAGATAGGCAGGAGAAAGAAGTTTCTCGTTTCCCTCAGGGAAGGGGAGAAGGATCTTCCTGAGGACCTGGTCGACCATTTCAGGAAGAGGGAGAATGTAATTTCAGTGCGTGCAGTAACAACAAGGCTTGTGAAGATAAGCAAGGATGGGGAAGAATATTTAAGTACTCACGCAGAAGAGGAGAGAATTGATTTTCTTACACCTGATATGATTGTGTCACGCAGCTGGAAGGGCAAGAGATTCAGATCATACGACCTCAATACCCCGGTTGAGAAGATTGACTCCGCCTCAAAGCACCCGATGACATACCTTATTGAAAGAGTGAGGGAGATTTTCCTCTCAATGGGGTTCAGGGAGATGAAGGGGCACTATGTTGAGTATTCCGGATGGAACATGGATGCCCTGTTTATACCCCAGGATCACCCTGCCAGAGATATGCAGGATACATTCTACCTCAAAAGCGGAAAGGAAGTTGAGTTCGAACATCCGGAAATTTTAGAAGTCCTGAAAAAGGTCCATGAAAAGGGTGTTGAAGAGTACCCTGGATGGCAGTATGACTGGAGTGAGAAACGCGCAAGGGAACTGTTGCTCAGGACCCATACGACTGTCAGTACAATCAGATACCTCTATGAGAACAAGGAGGCTCCTCTCGCACTGTTCTCTGTGGAGAAGGTTTTCAGGCATGAGAGCGTGGACTGGAAACATCTCGCAGAATTGCACCAGATAGAGGGTGCCGTACATAGCAAGGAGGCAAACATATCCACCCTCAAGTGGCTGATGCGCATTTTTTATGAGAGCCTCGGGTTCAAGGACATAAAGTTCCTGCCTTCCTATTACCCGTACACTGAGCCAAGCATTGATGTGGTTGTGAAGATCAATGGGAAAGAAGTTGAGCTTGGAGGTTCAGGTGTTTTCAGGCCTGAAGTGACCAAGCCTCTAGGGTTGAAGGAGCCCGTGATTGCCTGGGGACTTGGCCTTGAGAGGCTGGCGATGATATACTACAATCTTTCAGATATAAGGGAGATATACAACAGTGACCTAGACTGGCTGAAAAATTTCAGGCTCATTCCATAAGCTTCCGTTTTTCTCCTTCTCCCGGCTCGAACTTCAATCTGCACGAAGGGCAGACCGACATCCCCCTGATGGACGACAAGTGCTTATTGCAGGTAGGCTTGCCGCAAAGTCCGCAATGAAGGTTGGTTGGAGCGCTGCATATATGGCAGAGACCGAGTACAGTCATATCGTATTAATTATGGAAAGGTCCCTATTAAATGGATCACCGACATACAAAATTATGGGGCGTTATCATACTTCTAGAGGTAGTAGTTAAGCGTTTTGAGAATAATATAACTGCAAAATAATATATAGTACTCATGCCTAATTATCTCGATACATATGAAAAGGAAGACTTTCCTGGGGCTTATTATATTCAGTGTAGCACTGCTCCCGTCCCTAGCAACTGCCGCTGTTATAGTGAACAACCCCGTTAGCGTCAATACCAATACAAACCAGAGCAACCCGGTTTACCTTGCAGACGGCCCGGGATACTCACTGGCCAATCAACTTGGTTACTTATCTCTTACCGGGAACGGCGCCAAGAGCACAGGCGTTCAGACACTGTACCTGAACACCACCCCCGGCACTGGAAACACTACACTCATTAATTCCCTTGAGATCGTTAACGCCACATCACCTGGCTTCACCGGTTCAGTTGTCATATACCTGAACGGCACTCTGCCGGGCGGGGTGGAGATATTCTACAGCAGTTCACCGATGAGTTACCAGAACGGGAATGTTGTGGGAGGCACTGAGCTTCAGACCGGTGCCCCGATACATGTTTCGTCATCAAAACTGTACCTTAGCATTGTGCTACAGGGCTCAATTGCCAAGGTAACGAATGACAGAATGACATTGCAGTCGGAGTATCTGTAATCTAGGGTAAGGGTGAAGATGGCAGGCTGGAAAACATTAGCATCTGCATTGGCCGTTACGGGAATGCTGGTAATGATAATACCGGCATACGGCAGTGTTATTGTTAACAACCAACTCTCACTGCAGACTCACAGCGTGAAGCCTTTCATCCAGCTTTCCAACAATACCTCATCTCTTCCTTCCTCCAATGTGGAGATAAACAGTTACGGCAATGTTGCAAATGTATCCATGAGCGGGACATGGAAACTTTCGAATACCAGCAGTCCCAAGAATATCTACGGATTCATCTCCCAGGAACTTTACAGCAATGTCGATGCTTACTCATACGTGGAAGTGACACAGATGAGTGGCAATTCTCACCTGTCAAAGCTTAAATTATACCTCAACCAGTCAGGATCACCCGGCCAGCTAGAACTGAATTTCAGCAACGGATCCCTCTCCAACTACGGGATTCCTGTCAAGATCGGAGTTTCAACACCATTGAATTTTTCAATATCATTCAGCCCCTACACCACTTCAAGCAAAATAATCCAGTACTACTACGTATACCTAAGTCTCAATGTTGTCAGCTTTGCAAACTCCACCGGTGGCTCGGTCCATACAGATGAGACCGTCAACATAGCAATAACGGAACAGATCTTCTGACATGGCAGAGTGGTTGGTGGGAAAGAGATGAATAAGGGAGAAGATGTAAGATGCCGACTCCGGATCTGAACAATCTTGTATCGTTTATACCTCAATACATAATCGCAACACTGGTTGCATTATATGTATTTTCAAACTTGAGGAGAAGAAGGTTTTACAGCAAGCCGGAATTCAGCCTGATACAATTTCGCAACCCCCTCCATTCACATTTTGAACTCATTGGAATGAGCTTTTTTTCTTCCCTGGAGAAGGTTATTGCCAGGATAACTACAATGAACATAATCCATTCTGCGGGCTCTTTAAGTTCAGACCTTCCGGGTTCAGACCTAAGAAGCGGATTCATCAAAAGCTCAAGCTTGTATTCTTCCGCCGAGTATGTCAGAAAGAACAGGTTCGCGTTCAAGGCGCCAAGCAGCAGGGTAAAATTCCCTGAACTGTTCTACAGGCGGGGCATATATGATGCATATTCGGCCCTCTTCGCAATAGCGGTATGGGCTGGAGTACTGCTCTTGTTGACGCCGTACCAGAAGATATTCATATTCATACCCCACTTTGCCTCCCTCACTGTTAACCTGACCATCATAATTGTCCTTTCCATCACGATTTTCGAGGGGACAATTGCGTCACTGTTCCTTTTTATAGGAACCTCAAGAAAGAGAGTTTCCCTGGTGATGCTTACTGTTATGGGCGTTTTTTCACTGTCACTTCTGACGCCGTCATTCAACTGGTTCCATGTGTACACCTACAGCGGGGAAGTAATGATATACTCTGTCCTTGGAATACTTATCCTGAGCATCACATTCCTCATATCCCTGTTCAAGGACAAGGGCATCCTCTTCAAACTAGCCTTTTATTCATCCGTTGTTTCCTACGCCTTTTTCATAGCCGTTACAGCGTACAACATACTTCTTACAATCCTGGGCGGACTTTGAGCCTGTTTTTGAAGAATGAATCATGACAGTGGAATGCTTGATAAGCCCGGGATTGCAATGGAGAAATACACTTTCAGCGAGACAGTGATGGTTGAAATAGCCATCTGGACGACCTCTTCAAGATATACAACATACTGAATCACTGCCTGTTCGATTGAATTCAACGTCTCCCTCCATCCATGATGGCGGGTGTGGTGGTGGTCGTGCGATTCGTTGAACAGCACTTTTACAGTGATGTTTTTCCCGTTTACCATAAGCGGTTGAGAAATGTGGCTTGCGCTATGGCTGGATGACACCATTGCGGACGCCGTGTAGTCTCCTTCCCCCTGCCCCCAGTACTGGATTACAACGTTGAAACTCTGATGCGACGAATCATAAACTGAGAAATTGTAAGTGCCGTTTGGAAGTGTGAAGATGATACTGTCGCCATAGGATGAAATACTGTATCCACTCATGTTTATGGCCCACCAGGATTTGTCCCTGAGCCCGTTTTCCTTGAACTTGACTTTGTAGAGTTCCGGGAAGTCGATGACTACCTGCATTTTTCCGGAGCCTACACTGACATTTCCCTGAACTGTTATGTTAAGGCCGTAAATAGTGTAGTTGGCAACATAAGTGTAGTTGCCCTGATGCTCCTTAATGTATAATGAGCCGTTCTGTGAGGAGTGATAGTATGTTCCATTCAAGAGAATGTACCATTCCGCCCCCGCAGGCGCATTCCTCTCTGTGAAGTTGAGAGTGCCCATCATCTTTATGAAGGTGAGGGAGACCGTAACATTCGATCCTGATACGTTTACTATTCCACCAGGATTTGTTGGAACATATTGTGAGACTGATCCTATACTGTAATTGTATGACCCATTTATTGCCTGGATAAACGTGGAGTTTCCCCTGATGTTATATTCTGATCCATTGAACAGGACAGACCATGAGTAGATAGAGGGAAGGCCTGACTCAACAAATCTGATTGCGTAGATCTTCTCATACGACACAGCGACATATGCTTTGTTCCCGGATATGGTGAAGGAGCCTGAACCGTTAACAAGCTTGTAGCCCGGAACTTTGGAGACCTTGTACGTGTATGTCCCATTAGTCAGACTGGAATGAATTTGAGTGCCGTTACCAGTGAGGTTCAAGCCGCCAATTTCTGCCCACCAGCCTGTTCCCCTTGCCAGCCCTTTTTCTGTTATAGTTGTGTTGTAGAGCCTTGTGTAATGCACCGTGACTGTTACATTGGCTCCTGAAACCTCCACGGTGCCGCTGTTCCTGTCAATAAGATAGCCTTCCGGCACTCCAAGCGTGAATTGGTATGTTCCGTTAACTGCGAGAAAACTTATGGTGTCGGCTGATGCATTCCTGCTTGTCCCGTTCAGGGTTGCATTCCATTGAGTGTGGGGGTAAAGGCCATTCTCGATGAACTCCACGCTGAACAGGGCCCTGAATTTGATGAACACATCATTTGAGCTTCCAGTTACCTGTACCCGACCTGTCTTGTTTGATAGTGAGTAGCCTTTTACATTCAGCACCGTGAAATTGTATACCCCCTTCGTAAGCATCATGTGAATTGTCCCGGTTTGGCTGGTATGCTTGGTTCCATTTACCACAACTGACCACAGGGTGCCTCCTTTCAGGCCGGACTCTGTAAAGTTCAGGGAGTATGCCCTGACATATTGGATGTTAACAGAAATATTCGCACCATTTACAGTGAAATCAGTAGATCCAGCTGTGAAGTTTGCAGATGGGGCATAAGGCACAAGGGAATAAGTGCCATTCACAAGAGGCAGGTTGAGGTAGGTGGCATAGGTGCTGTAGGTACTCCCATCAAGGGTGAATCCCCAGGGGGAACCTGATGACAGGCCAGATTCAGATATGTTCACTTGAAACAGTTTCTGGTATGTAACCAGGATTACAAGATTCTTACCTGAAAGATTGAAGGAATTTGTATTTATGCCGAGTTTGTAGCCATCTATATGTGAGGGGCTGAAGGTGTAATGCCCAGGAGTTTCATTGAACATTATACTGCCGGTGGAGGAGCTCAGGCTGGTGTTCCTGACTGAAACCGCCCAGGGAGTCCCGGAGGGGAGGCCGGATTCCAGGAATGTAACAGCACGGACGGCTCCGGCATATCCCAGAAATGAGACTGTCCCGGAATTGAAATTGGATATTTCCACAGAGTTCCCTGTTTGGCTCACAGATACCCCATATGGTTCAGAACCAACATTTATCCTGTTGATGAACTGGCTGTTGTCAGGGTTGAAAACAATCATCTGGTTGGAGTTTGCGTCAGAAATATAGATCAGGTTTCTGTTCTGGTCGTAGGTGATGCCGAATGGGTTAACAGATCCGGGGATAGTTATGTTCGCTTTTACTGTGCCGCTGCTCCCAATGACAGAAAGATAGCCATAACCTGTGCTTGCAGATGTCTGTGCATCAGTGACGTAGACGTTTCCATTCACCCCGTCGTATGCCATCATGGCTGGGGACCCTTTTACGGTAATGTATCCTGCAAGCTCGGTTCCCTGAACCTCTGCAATCTGGTTACCATTGACGTTGGAGAAGTATACCATCCCTGCAGACTTGTCATACACTGATGAAAACGGAAGAAAATCCGACGGAAGCCGAACATTTGCAACCACTTCTCCGGCGTTATTTGAATATGACCCGATAATGCTAACGCTGCTGGAAAAAACATTTGCAACATAGAGGTAGTTGTTTGAGGAGTCGTACGCAATTCCAAAAGGAAACTCGCCGACACTTATGGATGCAACAACATTGTTGGACCCATTTATGACAGAAACGTTGTTGGAGCCTGAGTTGGTTACGTAGATGTATCCATTATTGTTGTCAAACACTAACTGGCTTGGGTTCTGGCCGACAGTGATCCGGTCAATAATGCTTCCTGACTGATCAATAACATACACTAAATTCGTTGATGAATCAGTAACGTAAGTGTAGTTGTTTACCGGGTCACTAAGAATTCCGATTGGTGAATTTGTACTGTTCAAAGGTGCTGAGTTGCCCTTCACCAAGGTTCCGTTCTTCAATGAGAGGGTGTATTTTACAGAAAGGGATGATTCGAAACTGATGTTAATCTGAAGTTCAGTTCCTGTTACATTTAAGCTCCCGGCGGGATTCCTTGCCATATACGAGCTGGAGGACCCGGCTTGATAGCTATAGGTTCCGGAAGGTAGTGATAAGGTTTGGGACGTTTCATTTGTGGAGTAATTCATCCCGTTCAGTGATACATACCATGTTGAATTCGTTGGGAGGCCGCTTTCCTGGAATTCCACATTATTTGATGCAGGTGCCCCAGAGAAATTAGAGAGAGAAGGGTATTTTTCTGATAAGGCCTGATAATAGCTGGTAATAGAATAATTCAGGCTTCCTGTGCCATTTGACCTGTGGCCAAGAAGGTTCAGAAAATCTGCGACAGAGATGTTGCCATCTGTTCCGGTACCCTGGCCCGATACGCCTGCAGTTACCGTATGATTCGAGAAAAGAAGAGAGGACCCGGCAGGCACAGCAGCAAGGAATATTGCTGCCATAAGTATTGATTTGAATCGGGCCTCCATATTACTTCTGTATCTAGATGTTATTTAAAAGCTTTATATCTTGCATAAAGACATACTATCGTACCTGCACAAGAATTTGAACATAATGTATATTATTAACATCATGTGGGCAAAGCACATTTCGCCCCTTGGAGACCATAGAGCAAACTGTAGTGGCATTTTAGCACGGGCAGGTAGAGGATGAGAGGAATAATGCATGTATCAATTAGGGAGAATACTTTTTAACCATCTTCAAATTGATTATGTTGAGTAACCATGGTGAGGCATAGAGATATTTTTGACACTACTGTTGTGGAGCTTGAAAAGGCTGATTTCAACAGCCCGGTCGTACTCGGCGGGTTTGTTGGGCCCACGCTTACTGGATTCATTGCTGCAAGTTACATAATTGAGCGGATGGGGCTCCATCAGATTGGACATGTAAGATCGCCACATATCCCGCCGATGGCAGTCTTCATTGGCAAGAAACTGAGGACCCCTTTCAGGATATATACAAACAAAGGTGGTACACTCGTTGTGATGATATGTGAGGTCCCCATAGATGACGATGGACTTTACGAAGTATCACAGGCAATGATGGACTGGATGGAAGACAAGAATCCGCAGGAAATTGTAGTGCTTGAGGGTGCACCAACTGGTGAGATCGTCAAGGAACACAAGGTCTACTGCATAGCAAATGAAAGAAGAATCGAGCAGTTTACAAAGAATGGAATCGAGGCAGCCCATTCAGCCCTGATTACAGGAATGGGAGGGGCCATGCTCAATGAATGCCTTGCAAGAAAGGTTGCGGGGACTTCTCTTATCACACCGGCGTCAATAAATATTCCAGATCCCGGTGCAGTGCTCTCACTCATTCAGACAGTAAATTCAGTGTTCAAGTTCAGGATTGATACGGGAATACTGGAAGAAAATGTGAAGGAATTTCACGATCAGTTGAATGAGCTCATGGACCAGTACAAGAAATTCATGAAGAAAGGGGAAAAGGGACCCGTTGAAACCATGTACGGATAATGCCGTACATTGGAGTTTTTTAGAACAGCCTACTCTGGAAGAGGTCCTCGGCAGATCTCCAGCCTCTTCTTTCCATAATGTTTTCAAACAGATCCGTTACCTTGTGCTTTCTGTGGATAACCTCAAGGAATTTGTCAGGTTCATCCAAAGCGCATAATAAGTCCCAGGAAGCTGTCTGGGCATCATGGCATCTCCTGCAGAGAATTGAGAGATTGTCCTCCCTGTAGGAGTATTCCACGCCGAGATATTTTGCGTTCGGATATCTGAGCCATCTGCCTTTCTTGTACCTGTAAAAGAAGTCCTCCACGGATGTGATGTGCGCAAGCTCAAGGTTTTCACTGTCAGAGCACACACTACAACTATTTCCGGAAGATTTCAGAACGTTCCTTCTCCACCTGTTGTGTGAGGAGGAGTAACGATGCCTGGTGCGCTGCAGCAGTTCAGGATCTCCGACGTAATCCTTCACCGTCCTGCTGCCCGATTGGGCAGAGCTGAATTGAGAGGACAGAATTGTCAGGCATTTGGGGCATGAGATTTTTCCACCATTTATTGCCAGAAAATAGAGGGATTTTGATACAGTGCCTATATAGCCGGGAAGGTCCTCCCTTACAGTATCAGCAGGAATGTAAAGAATCGGATGATCATGACCGTACACAATGCAGGGGCTTCCTGAAACTGTCTTGAATTTGAGCGCATTGCGCAGGAGGTTGACTCTACCGGTCAGTGAGGACTCAATCTCAAGATCATACGGAGGGAGTACATTTTCTGAACGGTTGTTTCCTGTGCCCGATTCCAGATCCTTTGACATGTGATTATTAATAATAGCTGGTTGTTGTTAAACCTCTCGTCGGAAAGAGTAAGTCCAGTATATGTGATTGGGAAGCTAAAGGCTCTTTCGGCCTTCCCGTTTCCTACTCAAAAAGTCTCGTATGAAGTCTGCCCCGTCTTTTGACTTCAGATTTGCCATGGCCTCTTTCAAGCAGACACATTCCTCCTCTATCAAACACTTGTTGCACATATGAGTCACCAGGCATGTAAATAAATACAGATTGTCAGTATTTAAATTAAGAGCCTTACTTTTAGCACTATTTGTCAAAGTACCTCAATAAAGAGGCTAAAACAGTTGCCTCAAGGAAAAATCGGCCGCATTCTGACCTGAAGATCGCCTTCTTGTGGAGTGATACCATCCAAATGTGCCGGCGATGACGTGACCGGCCACACTAGAAGAGATTCGTCAACGAAATAAGGATCGTTTCTGCTTCAGTCCTGGCACTTTTATTTTCAGCAAGCATGTTTCTGCTATGGCCTTCGGTAATGGATTTTCATTTCAGGCAATGGTTTTTCATACTCGCTCAGGCATTTGGGTTTTGCCGTGGATGCTGATCGGGAAGTATCTCGCCCGTTAGTTCTATTACGTTCTGGGAGCATACCATGCCGCAATCCTCTTCACAGTTTGTATAGTTTTTGACGTAACGCACCTTTTTTTCCGTGGACAGTCGAGCTGGTTATTTTCGTTTAATCGGGTATGTAGAATATTCAGAATCCTGATGCGATTCCGTCTCCCCTTGGGTCCGATCCTGCATACAGCCCCCCCTTTTTTCCGAAAACGATTGCCTGGGCGTGCCCAGTGCTTGATGACATGTCTGGTATTTTTTCAAGCTTCAACCCCTGAGTATCAACACCCTTGATGCTGCCTGCGAGGGACTCTTCAACACTAAGAACTGACGGCTTTTCATATATTGTCCCAAAGAAAGCCCACCTTGGATGATCTAGAGCATCCTGCACGTCCATCCCCCTGTCTACAATGCGGTTAATCAGCTGCACGTTGACCTGGGGCTGAATATCTCCACCCATTGTCCCTGCTATGAATGACATCTCGCCGTCCTTTATGCCCATGGCTGCGCACAAAGTATGGAAAGTCCTTTTTCCGGGCTGCAGTGAATTGTGGTGATCCGGGTCGAGGGAAAAATAAGATCCCCTGTTATGGATTATGAAACCAGTTTTTGTGGGTGATAGCCCTGATCCAAAGCCCATGTAGTTGCTCTGAATAACAGATGCGCTATTTCCCTCCCTGTCGGTAAGGCAGAAATATGTGGTATCCCCTTTGTCCTTAATCCCAGGCGGAGCCTTCCATTCTTCCACAGGCTCGTTCATTATCATCTCAGCAAAATCCTTGGATTCAAATCCCCGGGGAAGGTCATGAAAAGCAGGGTCAGTTATATACAGCGATCTGGCCATATATGCCCTCAGACCGGTTTTCAGCAGTATTGGCAGGGTCTTGCTCTCTGGCTGGTTCATGATGTCCCCGCCATAGAGTTCGAGAAGGTTAAGCCAGAGTATTATCGCAGCGCCCTGCGTATTTGGGTATGTCTCGTAGACATCCACACCGTGATAACTTGTCATCAAGGGCGTGTCCCAGGTGGAATAATGCTTTCTGAAATCTTCCTCGTCAAATATGCCACCATTCTCTTTTGTACCCTTGACAATTTTCTCCATAAGCCTGCCCCTGTAGAATGTTTCATGCCCCTCCTCAGCTATCATTTTTAAGGATTCTGCGAGATGCCTCTGCTTGAATACTTCACCCTCGCCGGGAATTCTCCCGTTGGGCATGAAGAGGGAAGACCAGCCTTTCTGGTCCGATAGAAACCTGGCGGTCCCTTTTATTGACTGAACATACTTTCTTGTGAGAGGGTATCCGTACTCTGCAATCTCGATCGCGGGTTTCAGGAGGTCGGATATTTCCATAGATCCGTATTTGCTGTTGATTTCCCCCCATGCGTCCACTATTCCTGGAACAGTTATTCCTGCCAATGGGCCCCTGTCGGGAATTTCATCCATGCCACTCCTCCTGTAAAAATCAATTGTTGCGTTTCTGGAAGCTCTTCCGCTGCCGTTTATCTCCCTTATAACCCCATCTTTTCCACGAAGGAGTGCGAACAGGTCACCTCCGATGCCACACAGGTTATTCTGTACAACAGTGAGCACTGAGCTTGTTGTAATCAACGCATCAAAAACATTCCCGCCGTTCCTGATAACATCGGCTCCGTGAAATGAAGCAAGTTGGTGTGAGCTTGTAACAACAGCGTTGCTTGCCATAACGGTTGAACGTGTCTGCATATGTAACTTAAATGAGTGTGGAATATAATTGACTTGCTAGGACAATATCCACGGGAGGTCGAACCGGTTCTGCCTACCGTACATTCCAGCTTTCTTTGGAACCCCAGATTACCCATACAAGCCCTATCACAAGCCCGGTTATGAACAGACTGACAATAGTCACAATTATGTTCTGGAAAATGCTGAATCTTCCGGACCATGCTAGTGCGAAAACAAGTATGAAAACAGCCCATGCAATGACCGACAGAATTGATGCTATCACAAGCCTCATTTGAGACCTGCTGGTTATTCCCGGACCCTTGCTTTTCTGCTCTCCTGTGATCCTGGTTCTTTCCTCTTCACGCTCTGACATATCTATGCAATTACTTATTCTGAAAGGCATATATAAGCAGGAATCCTAATTGTTAACTGAGGCAGTAATGAACCGTTTGCAAATGCCCTGACAGTAAATACTTAAGAATTTATGCTGGAAACAAGCTTTTATTATGATGCCCGAGCCGGGATTTGAACCCGGCTCTGAGGCTCCGCGGGCCTCGAGGATATCCAGACTACCCCACTCGGGCATGGAACGTGGGCAACATTCGGTTCTGTAACCATATAGTGAAAAGAGATATATGCATGTTTGCAGGAGAAATGGTATAAATGCACTGCCCCGAGAGATTACCTGATGCAAGGGCACATTGAGCGTAATAAACCTAGTATGACTGGAATTTATATGTGAGTAACCAATTCCCAATCACCGCAATTAACCTGATGATCTGTATGGCAAGGCAAAAAGGCTCAAAAAATACAATTTTTGTTGCTCCGACCAACATAGTCGAAGTCGTGGGAAGCAAACATGATTCTTTCGGTCTCGGAAGCGATGAAAAAGAGGTTCTCATGTTTGTAAGAAACCATGGTGGAATAGTTCCGGAAGCCAGAGTCAAGAGTGAGGTTGAAGTCAATGACGTGGATGCATGCATAGAGAAGCTCATAAGCTACGACTATGCAAAGAAGGAGAAGAACAAGGTTCTCTTGACGAATAACGGCGAGTATGTGGCACAGTCCTTCAGGATGGAGACTATAAAGTACAAATAATAAATCCCGTAACATTCTACCGTCCACATACCATTGAAAGCCCTTGCTGACGTAATATTTCCACGCAGTTGTTAAATACAATTTTTAACTATACCGTCAATGAAAGCGGAGATAAGATCGCTTGTTTTCACATCAATGGCCCATCTTGTAAATGATGGAAATTTTCTGCTTTATCCAATCCTGATTACGTTCTACAGCCTTCTTCCCAACGTGCACCTAGTAGCACTCGGAATAATGGCAGTGATCTATTACGTCCTGTCCGGAGCGCTCAGTGCGCCAATTGGGGTTATCGCTGACAAGTACGACAAGGACTCTTTTCTTCTGTCATTTGGGATCGGCATTCAGGCCCTGGCAATGATGCTTTTCGCGCTGCCTTTCCTTTATCCGTCATACATCTACTGGCTTCTCATATCCGCCGCAGTGCTTCTTGGTGTAGGCCAGGCTTTCTACCATCCACTCGGTGCAAGCGTGATATACCACACATATGGAAGCCACAAGGCACCACCGGCAATGGGAATAAACGGTGGCTTTGGAAGTGTTGGGAGAGCTGCGATGCCAATCGTTATAGTGACCCTCATAGAACTGATAGGCGGATTTACAGGGTTGAGCATAATAGCTTTCTACACCATAATCTCCGCCAGCATCATATTCGCAGGTCTCAAGTTCTTTAAAAGGAAAGACTACCGGACCTCAGTTGACGAGGAGCAGGACAAGATAGTAGTCGGCAAGAAGAAAGGGATGCAGATATACTGGGGAATGATAGTGACCATTACAATCGTGATATTCCTCAGGTCTATGTTCAACATAGCAATAGTTACCTTCATACCAACATATATCGATGATCTCGTTGGTTCTTCAACAATTATGGGCACTGTTCTTACACTTGCGTTTATACCTCCGATCTTCGGCCAGGTATGGTTTGGCAAGCTAACGACAAAAAGGGGAGGAAAGTTCACTGTTGGAGTTTCCACAGCACTGTCCGCACTTGTATTCTTCATCCTTCTCCTGTTTGCAGGTGATGTTGCATCCACGGGTCTCGTCTACGGAATCACATTCATAGGGATACTGTACGGGCTTTATGCGTTCCTCACTTTCAGTGGTTTCCCAATTCTTCTTGGCTACGTTGGCCAGATTGTGCCAAAGACCCTTTCCACAACAGCAAACGCCATGGTGTGGGGTGTTGGACAGACTGTGGGCGGAGGCGTTGGAATCGCGTTTCTCAGCCTGATGCTTCTTAAAGTGCCACTGACTGAAGGAATGTGGGTAATGCTTATCTTCTCGGTAATATCAACTGTGCTCATTCCATTTCTTCCTTCAAAGAAAAACGTGGAAAGGAAGCTGGGCCAGACTTCAGCAGATTAGTGTCCCCTTTGCGGGAGGGTTTCGGTTGAGAACTCTGATAACAGCTCTTGGAGATAAAATCCAGGTTCGGGAGGATGTAAAGCGAATAATAAGCCTCAGCCCCGCTGTAACAGAAATTCTCTTTGAATTGGGACTGCGGGACAGGATAGTAGGGGTTTCAGCATTCTGTTCCCGTCCCCCTGGAACATCCGGAATAAGGAAGGTGGGGAGCTATGGGTCGGCAAGAATAGAAGTGATAGAAGAGTTGAATCCTGATGTAATATACACGGTGTCAGGATACCCTGAGGATTTTTCCAGGAGGCTCTCGGAAAAGTTTCCAGTTTATGTCTTCGAGCTCCCGTCATCTGTTGCAGGCATAATAGATCTGGTAAACAAGGTGGGAATCGTATCTGAAAGGCCATTCGAAGCTTCCGATATAGAAAGAGAACTAATAAGCAAAATCTCCGGATTCAGAGCCAACAATGAGATCAGAGCATATGTTGAAATTGATCTCGGAGGACCTGTTACCTTTGGTTACAGGAGCTATATCACTGATGCACTATCCCTGCTCGGAATAATGAACATATACGGGGGAGAAGATAGGGAGTGGATTGAGCCGGACCTTGATTTTGTTGTGAGCTCAGACCCGGAAGTTATTCTATATGAGCCCAAGATGTACTCCAGATTTACTGACAGGAACAGGGAAGAATTGATAGAAAAGAGGGGCTGGGGTTCCCTCAGTTCAGTGAAGAATAATGCATTCTTTGTAACTCCAGGGCCGTTGGATTTCCTTGCACATCATGGCCCTACCTTCATCAGAGAGGTTTTGCCATGGATCAGGGACAGAATATCGGACATAAACGCTGAATAAATTGGGAGCCTAATGTCAATTTTAAAGAAAGGTATATATATCTATCAAAAATGGAGGATAGTCTTTTTTAGACAAAAGGAAGTAATACAAAATGGAAGGCAATACCAAAATAAAAGACCTTACACCTTCTTCCAGAAGAGTAAATGTTCTTGGAAAGGTTGTATCAGTAGGCGAGCCAAAAGAGATCCAGACCAGATTTGGCGAACAGAAATCTGTAACTGAGGTTATCATAGGGGACGAGACCGGAAAGGTTATTCTGTCACTCTGGGGTAGTCAGGCAGATCAGGCTTCTGACGGAAGGACCATATACATTGACAATGGTTACATATCACTGGTGAGAGGCCATATGAGACTTAACGTCGGAAAATATGGTTCACTCAGCGATTCAACTGAAGAAGTATCCGAAGTCAACGAAGAACTGGACATGAGCGAGAAGGAATACGAGAACCAGTTCAGGTACCGCGGTGGCGGCGGCGGTGGAGGAAGAGGAAGAAGAAACTTCAACGGCGGCGGCGGCAGAGACAGGTATTCAGATTCTTCAGAATCATACGATTAAGCATATTGCCATTATAAATCTACAAACCTGGCCTGTGTTGGCCGGGTTCATTTATTTTTACTACTCTGGTTTTTATACATTTCCAGCACTTCATTGGTTGTTGTAGCATCAGTGGGACTTTTATCGTCACGCCATCTGCCATTGAACCTTGGAAACCTCAGTGCGAGTCCCGAACCCTCTTTTACCATGCTGAAAGCGCACGTATGCACAGGACTGAGAGTAATCTCGGCACCAACGATTTCCATGACCTTCTCCGGATAGATCCAGACGTCAGGCTCAAGTTCACATTCCAGGTTTGGCGGCTTCCTGTCCTGTGCAAGGCCTGAAAACTTATCCGGGAGGCTGAAAAGAACTTCATCCGTAAACCCGGTCCCCAGTTTACACACCGTTTCGAAAACGTCTTTCTCTTTATTGTATGAAGCCATGAGTAGTGCCCCGTAGGTTCCCTTTCTTCTGCCATGCCCATGGAAAGCGCCCACAACGACAAGATCCAGTGCGTCCCAAAGTTCTGCCTGATAGTCCCTCTTGAACTTGATCCACAACCAGCCTCTAGACCCTGCACGGTACACCGATTCTGGCCCGACATTCTTTGCAACTACACCCTCACACCCGTGCTCTATTGAGTCCTCAAAGAACTTCTCAATTTCCCCCGGATCATCTGAAACGACAGACCTGGCCATTTTGAATGAGTCGTTCTCCTCGAACAATGATTCAAGAGTCCTCCTTCTCTCCAGGTATGGTTTTGAGACCAGAGATTCACCGTTTAGATACAGAATATCAAAAAGGAATACGACAACTGGCACAGTCTCTTTCATCTCGTCCAGATCGTATTTCCTCCCCCTCCGCTGTGACACCATCTGGAACGGGTAAAGCTCACCGGTTTCAGGGTTGTATGGCACTGCCTCTCCGTCGAGAATAACGGATTCTGCCCTGAATGTCTTTTTCAGGTTTTCAACAATGTCAGGGAATTGTGAAGTCGTATCCTCATTTCCTCTTGAGAATATCCTCACCCTGTCACCCAGTTTGTGTATTCCGGCTCTGAGGCCATCGTACTTGAATTCGAACGCAGCTTTTTCGCCAGACATTTTTCCGAGGATCTGGTCGATATCAGGAAGCCGTTCTGCCAGCATGACCTTGAATGGAATGAGTGGTTCCGGCCCAATTTTCTTGATCTGGTCTATTTTCCTGTCTCTTAGTAATTCAGCAATGTACCCGAGGTCCGGGTGAAAATTGTAGGCCGTTTCCACGCTGGATTTGTCCGTTTTTTCATAGAATGCCTCAACAAGCGCATCGAGAACGGTTGCGTCCGATACCCCGAGCCTTAGCTTTCCCGCAATCACGCGGGTGATGTACATGGCATCATCAGGAGTTCCGTTTAATATCAGGTCAGAGTAAATGCTCTCCTTCTCCTTCACGCTTCCTGCGCCGCTTGTATCAGCAAGTTTCCTAAGAGAGTTGAAAACGTATTTGACCGTGAGCTCCTCGCTGGCAAGGGATTTCTGCTTCTTCACGGCGGTTATGTCGCGTGCAACGGACCCCACATCACCTGTTCTTGCAAACATGCCTGATATTTCCTTTTCGCTCTTTCCTGAAACGCTGCTGAGGGCGTTGATTATCAACTTGTTGCCCATGCCGAATTCGATGCCTTCAAAATCAGGTGCGACTTTCCCCAGAATCAAGTAAACCAGCATCTTGAGATCTTCATCGGCCTCAAGGAACAGTTCCTTGAGTATGGCTGTCATTTCGAGCCTTTTGGTGGTTTTGTCCAGTTCGTTGAACTTCTGGCTGACAAAATTGAATTGCACAGCTAGATATTATTTGTAAATATTAAAATCCACTTTAGCCACCCCGCTTACAGGTCTCTGGTGTTTCCCTGCTGCCAGTGGAAACAGAATGACCGACAGGAACGAAATTGCACCCATGACCACCCATGAGGTAGTGTAGCCGGAGAAATACACTATACTTGTGAAAATGAATGGAAAAGTTGCTCCGATTGCCTGCTGCATGAAGTTGACAAAAGAGAGTGAGAATGAGACCATAGACTTATCAGGTGCAAGTTTAGCGGCTATTGTGTACAGTATAGAGAACCCGTCTACCACGACAAGACCAAGCAGTACTGCCAGCATGGCAATCGACAGGGGAGAGGACAGGAAAGGAATCGCCATCGTAAGGACTCCCGTAAGAACGAGCACTGAAACAAAAGTAGCGTTCTTGTGCTTTGTCCTGCCATACTGGTACCCTCCAATGATGCCTCCGAGGAAACCCACTATGAGAAACATGAAGCCGAGGGAGCCTGAAAGCGATGGAGAGAAATTCAGTGACTGCTCGGCGTAATAAACGAAAAACTGGCCCATGACAGTTTCAGACACCATGCTGCCGATACCGGCGATGGGGAGTATCCACATCGCCCGTTCCCTGAGTGTCGTCTTCACCTTGGTGAAAAGATCACGCCCACGGCTTGTGTGGACTACAACACCCCTTAGGACAAGGTAGTTCTCTATGGCCATGGCCACTGTCATTGCCCCGCCTATGATCAGTCCTATCCTCCAGCCAAGAGTTTCGTCAATATAGACCCAGCCAAGCACACCAACTGCCGCGCCAATGTTGAAAGACCCGTTGAAGGCCCCAACGTAGAAACTGTACTTTTCATCTGGAACTATTTCAGCGAGCATGCCAAGTGCAGGGGAGAAGAAGAACGCGGAGCCGAATCCAGCAAGAAGGCGCGTCAGGAACAGGATGCCCAGGTTAGGTGCAATGCCTGATCCCATTACTGAAAAGCCGAGTATCAGCAGCCCTATTGTTTCAGTCCTCCTGTTGCCTATCCTGGAAGCGAAATATCCGCCGAAAAGCTGAAAGGATGCAAGGCCAACATAGAAGCCTGTAGTGACAATGCCAAGCTGAACTATCTGCAAATCCAGCGACTGTGCTATGTATTTCAATCCGGGTGCAATGTCAAACCAGTTCAGTGCATACACCGCCCTTGCGGCGTTGATTGAAACTGCCTGAACCCGGTAATTCATTCTACCTTTAGTTTTTACAACCTAATATATTTAAGTTGGTGACTGGCCTGGCGAATCATTCATACGCAATGTTAATTATGCTGTCCAGGACTGCGGCGTGTAATCGCAGATCCATCAGTTGACGCCCCCATAAGCCAACTTTCTTCTTGTTGATAGATCTCTTGAAGTCCAGATCCTTGTAATCTATATTCATGAGAATGAGCGGATCCGATGCAGCAAGAGGCCACTTCCGGTGCTGAAGGTCGAACGGATATGGCACCTCCTCACTCCCGGCCGAGTAGAATCTCGCAAACCCTACCATGTACCGAATCTGGTTCCAGACAAAATTAGGGCCGAAAATATTCACCTCCAGAAAGCCATCCCTTTCGATTACCGATACGCTTTCAACGGTTCTGACCGGGGATCTTGAGTCTTTTCTTGAAAACAGGGAGAAATCGTGAGTTCCTGAGAACATGCCCATGGTCCTCCTGAACCTGGCCGCATCAATACCTCTGCTGTTGAGAAAGTACCGGTAGTGCTTCATGCTTGAGAACCTGACCCTGAAGCTCCTGTCAACTTCGGCGTATGAATGAAAGATCATTCCCCTGACCTGGGAATTCAATATCCCGGTTATTTTGCCTATCTCCATGCCTGACTTGAAGACTATGACATTGCCTGCTGCAGATACTCCCCTGTCCGTTCTCGCTGCGCTTGAAAAGCTATCGGATATCCCATATTTCCCCATTGCCTCCAGTATGGAGTCTTCCACGCTCCTATGCCCGTTGCCGCGCTGATACCCTGTGAAGCACCTGCCGTCATACCCGAATTTGAGAAGATAGTACATCCTGAACAAAATGCCAAGAAATTTAATGAATATATCATATGCGTAACGGAACATGATCCATATTTCCGGATTAGGAGTTGCGGGTTCATACCTCTTCAGAAGACTCAATGACGATGGGTTTGACGTTTCTGCATACGACCCCAAGAGAGAGGGCTACTACCTCCCATGCGGTTATGCCACGAACGAATTTCTCCTGGACACCTACCTCAATAATATTGGGATGGGGATTGGGGAATACGTCTTGAGCCGGGCGCAGAATGTAATATTTTCGGGCCATAATTTCGGTGAGATCTCATTCAATGCCCGCGGGATGTGCACCATAGAGAAAAAAAGGCTTGAAGAGGACATGGTTCGGGGACTCCACAGAGGGGCGTCTGCAAAAATGGAAAATGCTGACGTAATGGTGGACGCCACTGGAATAAGCAGGGCTCTGCTTGGGCCTCATCCTGAAGATTACAGGATGTATGCCAGGGAATACCTTTCTCCGGGATCGGCCCACGACGATTTCTACTTCTATTTCTTTGAGGGAGGCCATGGGTATTTCTGGGAGTTTCCACTTGGCGGCAAGTACCATGTCGGGGCAGGATCAGACAGCCTTGAAATAATCAACGAGAAATTATCCGGCTATGCCAGGGAAGTTGTAACAGGCAGGATGATCAGGCTTGCCCCACTGTTTGACAATGTTTCCAGAGGCAACATAATTGGAGTGGGGGAGGCGGTTGGGACCGTATCCCCGATCAGCGGCGAAGGAATAGTCCCCTCGATAAAGTCTGCAGAATTTCTCTTTCAGGCTTTGAAGAAGCATAGTGAGCCTGAAAGGATCGCGGAAGACTATAAGGCGAAACTCTTCAGGGAGTTTGGATACTATGAAAAATTGAGGGCACTTGTATACAAGATTCAGTCCGGGACAAAACTGGGCCTTTCCGATTTGAGTTCAGCAAGGCTGGCAAAGAAAGACCTTGAGATGTTTGGCATAGATTTCAAGATGTCAAAGGTTATCCGGCATTTCCTTTGACTATACTACTCCTCCGTCTATGGGAATCATCGCGTCAGTTGTGGCCCCGAATATGTCCTCATTGACTATTGCAAGAAGCATATTGGCGACGTGTTCCGGGAGGACTTCCCTTCTCAGAAGGTTCTGCGTCTTGTATTCCTCAACTGTCTGGCCCTTTGCCTTTGCTCTTGCCTCCAGGACTCCGTTTTCCCATATCTTCGACCCCTTGAAGACCTTGTCAGGGTTGATGATATTGGCCCTTATTCCATATTTTCCGCCTTCCTTGGCAATGTAATGGCATACTTGTGCTGCAAAGGCCTTGGATGATCCGTATGAGGTCATTCCCGGGCCTGGATGGAGGAGATTCTTTGTGATGTTGAAGACAAAATTTCCGCCGGTTCCCTGCCTCTTCATTATCCTGAATGCTTCCCTTGACACAATGAAACTCGCCCTTGAGTTTACCCTGTAATGCAGGTCTAGGTCGGATACATTCACTTCGTCAAATGGGGCGCTCTTAAGAACCCCGGCATTGTTGAACACAATGTCAACACCCCCAAGGGTTTTCACAGCAATCCTGAACATCCCGGTTATACCATCCTCGTCTGATAGATCCAATACGAATGGCAATGAAGGTGTTCCGGTCTCCCTTTCCACTTCTTCTGCTATCTCCTTCATTGCTGGATCAATATCGCACGCTATGACTACTGAACCGTTTTCCGATAGTTTCCTGAACGCTTCAAGCCCTATTCCGCTGGCTGCACCAGAAACGAATGAGACTGTCCCCTGAAGCTGCTTCGGCTTGAATTTTTTTAGTTTTGCCTCTTCAAGGGGCCAGTACTCCATGTCGTATGCTTTCTTCTTTGAGATGAACTCATGCTTTCCAAGGGAGGAAGCGTTGAAGTTCACTTGAAATGTATGGAGTACCTGGTCATGAATGACTTCTGCTTCCTTTGCTGAAATTCCGGCGGTTATGATGCCGTACCCCCTTACCACGATTACTGCTGGGTACGGATCGTGCATGGGGAATCCCTCCACATATTTTCCATACTCTGACCTGTAATTCTCAGCGAACTTCTCAATTAGTTCCGCTGCATTTTCCACATTGTCGATGTAGAGATAGTCGTATTTTGTCCTGATTAGCATGTCCGGCGTGGCGGGGCCGAACTGGCTGAATTTTTTACCCTCCTCCGAGAGGGAAATTTTCAGGGCTTCCCCTTCCCTGTCCACTCTGAGGATCTTCTTCCTGACCTTTGAAAGCTTCCCCCTTATCATTGGGAGTGCTTCCTCCACTGCGTTCTCGTCCGCCTTGTCGTAAACCTTCCTGAATCTTTCACCCTTCAGCTTTTCTTCGACGTATTTCTCAGCTTTGTCAACGACTCTTATGTGCCTTTCGTAACTCTCCCTGGCAGTGTCTCCGAAAGTAAATAGACCATGTTTCGATAGCACTATGCCTTCCACACTCTTGTCTATTGATGCCACATGGCTCAGCATTGCCTTTGCAAGCTTGAAGCCCGGTGGAATGTACGGGACAACAAGCACGCTTGGCAGAATCTTCCTTATCTCATCGGCAGTCATCCCCGTATTGGTAATTGACAGAATCGCGTCCGAATGCGAGTGATCTATGAACTTGAATGGCAAGAATGCGTGAAGGAATGTTTCAACTGATGGTGATGGTTCTGATGGGTCTACCATGCTTTTCTTCAGATAATCCACCATCTGCTGATCAGTCATTTTTTCTATGTTTTCAGCGGCCAGAAGATCTTCCATTCTGACACCGGTAAAGCCTTTCCTCTCCATAGTAGCAAGATTCGATCCGCTTCCCTTCACCCTGAGCACCCTGGCTTTCCTGCCAGTATGGTCTGTTTCTTCCGTTTTCACTGAGGTGTTGCCCCCGCCATGAAGGACCAGTGTTTCATCCTGGCCCAGAAGCCTTGAAGAATAAACGCGTTCATCCAGATCGTCCTGAAAGTTTCTGTCTGACCACTTGGATTTCATATTCTTTGATAATACCTGATTATAATTAATTATGCCACTTGCCCGCGCCTACTCTAGCCTTATCAGCGGGCGTCCCGGCCATGGGTTCTTTCCCTTCATTACCGGGCCCGTCTTCTTCACTTTGACGGTTGCAGAGAACACCTTCCCGAGGTATTCAGAGTTATTGGACAGCAGGGAGTACTCATCAAATTCGTGGAAAGAGATATTTTTCCTGACTTTCATGAACTCAGGGATCATGCGCTTCTGTTCAGGCATGAGCGAGTCCCTCTCGTTATTGATCAGGTGTCTTGAGGCTTGGATAATGCTATCATCCGGAACGGCCACATCGATCCCCTTGGGCGAAATTCCAGTGGCCCTGATGATCTCCCTTATATCGTTTTCAATTCCTGAAATGTATTCCTCAGACGACAGCAGCAGGTCAGTAATCTTCTCATGGTTGCCCTCTATTGATGAAATAAGTTCTGCGGGGAATATCTTTTCAAGTTCCCCTTTCATTGACGAGAAGAGTTCATTCAGGGCATTCCTGGCTGTTGAAGTAAGGGTGGCAGAACTCACAAAAGAGTCTTCAACATGCTCATGCCACAGTTCCTCGCAAACATGCGGGATAGCAGCCGAAAGTGCAACAAGCCACTCCCTGATTATATATTTCATTGAAGTGTTCATGTCCCCTCCCCTGGCCTCGAGCCTTCTGATATCGTTCAGGACTTCGTAGAATATGCTCACATATGCTGCCCTGATATTGAATCCGCCCATGTTTTTCCTGAAATCCTCCATTCTTCTGTTGAATCTAGCGAGGAACCAAAGGTCAATGTATGAAGGGTTGACGTTCTTGTTTAGGTCTATCCTGGCGAACAGCTCTCTCAGTGAGTCATATTTCTTGATTATCGTCCTGAGGTCATTCTCATTCCAGTCAAGAGTGGATTGTATGTCGGCCTGAATGGCAACATAGAGCCTGTAGATATCGGCGGAATAGTGGTTTGAAATGGTCATTAGGGAGATTACATTGCCCTTGCTTTTGGAAATCTTCGCACCGTTTGATACAACAAGTCCCGATATTATCAGCCCCTTGGGCAGAAATGGTTCTTTGAAAAGTGCGGCATGATTCATTACATAGAATGAAAGGTGGTTTGAAAGGTGAGGGTAAGCTGTCAGGCGTATATCAACGCCATACCAGTAAGTAAAGTGTTTTCTTGCGTTATTGCAATTTTCCGCCACTGCTTCAGAGTATGAGGCTAATAACTTCTCATCACCACTCGAGAATATGTATTCAGTTACGTCGTCCGGAATTTTTCCAAGCTCTGCATATATATTCTTCAGCTCCTGTATGCATGTGTATACTGCCGGATAAATTGTAGAGTCAGACAGGGATTCTATGATCCACCTGTCATCGAAAGGGAGCCTCGTCCCCAGACCCCTTCTTCTGGCACAGGGCCTCTCCCTCAGCCAGTCGACTGCGTCGTTCATGGCTGCTCTGTAGTATTCAGGATAATAGTACATTGAGTTGACAAGGTCATGGGCTTTCTTTTTAAGCCAGTCGGGGGAATAATCTATGAACCATTGATCCTGGAGAACGGCGACAACAACCTTGGATCCTGACCTGGTTTCAGCCTTCCTTGAAGTCTCCAGAAATTTGATTGCCTTACCTTCCGAAAGGAGTGTCTCTTTTATTTTTTCCCTCGCCTCGTTTACAGACATGCCCGCGAACTGGCCGCATTCGTTGTTCATAAATCCGTTGTAAAACTCATCTTTGTAAAGGATCTGAGTAGCTTCCAGTAGTTTTTCCCTGTCGTTTACAGACTGAATTTGAAGTTTTTTAACAAGGCCTTCGACATTCATGTTCTGGTTTTTGGGCATTTCTATTATGCGCGGGATGTTTTCCCTCTCCTCCGGATCAAGTGCCACGTAATCCCAGATTGAATGCCCGGGGACGGAGTAGACCACGCCAGTTCCGTTGTCTGGATCAACAAAAGTGGTTTCGAGTGCCCTGACCTTCTTTCCAGTTTCCGGAACTTCATATTCCTGTGCGAGAATCTCACTGTTTGGAACCTCCCTTATTAATTCGGCATCGTGAATCTGAAGCTTGAGTTTCTGGAATGATTCTTTTGTCACAACATAGCTGTTTCCTGAAAACCTGCACACAACATAGTCGAGTTCCTTTCCTATCCAGATATTGGTTATCCCGAAAATTGTCTCCGGCCTCAGTGACGCTGCTATAAGCGAGAACGCGTTTCCCTTGAATATTACACCGGTGAATTCCTCTATGGAGACTTTGTCCGTGTCGCCATCCTTGATGTCGTCTTCGCCTACGGCATTGTCGTCCACCTTGCTGTACAGGACAGGGTAGCTCCCTTTCTTGATAAGACCGAGAGAGTTCAGCTTTTCAAATTGCCATCTGACAAACTCCTGGTATTCCTGGTCAGCCGATGTGAAGATTCTGGTCCAGTCGATTGAGTACCCAAGGGACCTGAAATCGCTTATGACAGCCTTTGAGAAATAGTCAGCTATGTTTTTTGGTTCCTCAAAACTCTTCAGCCTTTCCTCTACCTTTTCTTCACTTTCGTACTGGAGTATATAGTCTCTGTAGAGTTTTATAGTTGAAGGGTCCCCCATTCTCAGCCTCTGTGAGAAAGCAAGAATAGGTGTTCCCGACTGGTGAAAGGCCATTGGAAAAAGAACGTTGTACCCTTCTGATCTCTTGTATCTTGCAATTATGTCTGCAAGGGTGTATGTCCTCCCATGGCCAACGTGGAGGGAACCGTTTACATATGGCCAAGGCACAGTTATGAAGAATTTCTCTTTATCCGGATCTGTGGAAGGTTCAAATATCTTCGATTCAGCCCATTTCTCCTGCCATTTTTCTTCTGTTTCTTTCTCCATGATGTATCACTAAACAATAAGAACAGCCGCGGCTATTGTGGTAGTCCATTCACCTGCCTTGAGAACAACTGCAGTGGAACATATGTTCTTTGTTGCAAGTATCTTGTCCACCAGAACATATTCTTCCTTATCCTTGTCCCAGGTCAGGTTATCCGCTTCACCCATTGTACTAGCAAGCATTTCAGCAGCAAGTTTTTCGGCAAAGAAGCCGGAGACTTTTTCAGTTTCACCAAAACTGTGGTGCTCGCTTAGATAACCCCACTTGCTCCTGTCCGTGGGTATAGCATATCCTATGGCGGATGATACCATCCTGTTGAGTTCATTTGAAGAATTACGCGCAAGTACCGTGAAAAGTATCTGGCCAGGGGACAGAAGCTCAAGGCCTTCGTCCCTGTCCACAATTTCTGCAAATGGCGGGAATATAGAGCTTATGCTTGAAAGGTTGAATTCTGCAATGCCCCCATCTCTCAGTGCTTCTTCGAATGACTGCAACAGACTATCGCCTCTTCCCACGCCTCTCGTGAAGAATACTTTCCTAGGTACTAATGGAGACATAGGCAGCTAATTACTCAGTTTATTTAATACATTTTGTGTCCAGGCCCCATTTCAAATGTCAAAAACAACCTTTGCATACCCTTTCTCTGGCGACACTTCCAAGCTGTGGTAAGTCACCGCCTTTATCACATTCCTGTAATCTACATTTTCAGGTATTTCTGACCCGTACATTCTTCCAGTTAACGAAACATTCTCATCGCTGTATTCCAGGTCTGCCTTGAAATACAATATGCCCTCGCCTTCAAAATCGTAGAGTATCAGTGAAAGAAGGTCCACCAGCAGAAGGTCAGGGGAATCTGACCGTATAGAGATTTCTTGCACATTACTGCCTTCAAGTGATCCGGTATCAACAATAAGATCGGAAAATGATTCAACAGAGTTGTTGAAAATCTCTTCGTAACTACTCCCAAAAATCCTGATGCCAATATCGGCGGTATGTTCAAAAATCTCGTACTTCAATAAGTCAATATGATAAATAAAAATAAAAATTGTTTGGATGGCTACTCTTCGAGCTGCTCATCCGGTCTTTGAGACTGTATCACAGGTATAGCCTTGTTAAGATTAAGGCCTATCTCACTTTCGGAGAGTTCCCTGCCTATGCTCTTGTTGTAGAAGTCAATGATTCTCTTCTTGTCTTCCATGCTGTAGTCTCTGAAATATTTGTCTTTCTTGAGGATCTTTCCGGTCCTCTCCTCATATGTCCTTGCTGGTACTGAGTATTTCCTCTGTGTTGCGTCTCTGTACATTTCTGGTATGACATTGAAAGCACAGAACGGAACAACTCTTCCATCAGGCATCGCGTAGTGTATATCACACCTCTCCACTCTGTCAACATCATACGTGTATGGATCCATGAAGTGCATGAACCCAATGAACATTGACTTGTAGTGGAATGCCTTCAGGCCGTGGTAATCTCCGTCTGTGAATGCATTGTATACCATGTCCTTGAGCTTGAAGTCCTTTGGTGCTTTCTCGTAGTCGACAAACTTCCTCAGGCTCATAAGCAGCTTGGATGTGGAGGTAACCTTCCTTATCTTCTTGAACGAAGCGTTCTTCATCTCGTCTGCGAGTTCCCCGATGTACTCGAACATTCCTCTGACATCGATGAACCTCGTAATCGGTATGATTCTGTCATCGTCCTTGAAGATGTATGTTCCCATTCCACAGGCAAAGTGTATGGAGAGCTTGTACATTTCTTTACCCTTGAGCTGTTCTACGAAGTTTGAAACCTTTGCAGTTGAAGGCACTGTAAAGAAGTCTTCCCTTCCTATCATACCATCTGTCTGCTGTTCTATCTTCTTGATAGCTCCGGGTATCGTGACTCTCTGCTTGGCTCTCATCCTCTCCGGCATTCTTCCTACCAGGCTTACCGGCTGGAAGTTTACTGCCCTTACGACATCTATGTTGGACAGACCGAACTTGATCATGTCTCCCAGATACATGTCGTTTATTCCGCCAATGACTGTCGGAACGAGGACAACACCAAGAGGTGCATTCTTGTAATTTTCAAGAGCTGCGGGGATTTCCCAAAAGTTCTTTGGGTTGGATCTCGGTGTTGGGCCGTCAAAGCTTGTGTATATGACATTTGAGCCTGCACCTCTGATCTTCTTGGGGAAGTCCGGGTCAAAGGCTGCTCTTACACTGTTTGTGTTGAGCTGTATATGCTCATAGCCCTCTTCTCTTGCTATCTTGATTATGTCAATGATGTCGTCCCTTATTGCTGGCTCTCCACCAGTAATCTGGACGGCGTTTGCCCCGACTGGCTTCTCGTTTCTCATTCTTCTGAGCATCATCCTGACCTGGTCCTGTGATGGCTCATATATTGGCTCATCTTCCTTCGCGTAGAAGAAACAGTACCAGCAGGAAAGGTCACATCTGTTCGTTACAACAACGTTTCCAAGTCCTGTGTGTGATTTGTGCTTAACACAAAGTCCACAGTGTGTTGGGCACTTGATCTTTGATTCAAGGTATGCAACATGTGGGTTGAGAATCTTTACACCAGGGTCGAGCCATTTCTTGGCCTCCTGGTACATTTCATAGTCTTCCCAGTATTTTTCTTCAGTCACTCCGTGCTCCTCGCATTCCTTAACGAGTTTCACTTCACCAGCATTTTCGTACACTATCGCGGGTATCCTCATCTGATCAAACTTCTCGTCGTCAACACAGATCGGACAAAGACTCAGAGTTACTCTAAGAATCATCATTTCGGGATTTATCAGATGCCCCATCTCGTTGACGAACTCGTCAACCGCCTTGAACGGAGCATTCTTGCTCAGCTCGAAGTCGTTGGCGAATCTGATCTCCGGATACCTGTCTCTTTCCTCAGACACAATCATTTCTGGTATCACCTATTGTAATCGAGTAGAAACAGATATATTAAAACAGTTTTGTCGGTGTTGTAGCTAATTCCCTATTTTGCTTATTAGTTAGCAATCCTACAAGTAGAATACTTAAATATTAAGCAATGAAATCATTGGAAAACTGCTATTTAAGGGCATTAACAGTAAAGCAATTCGTCTATGGTTTATATCATTTTTCTTTTTCGCTTTTTCCAATACTTAAATTTTTTGGCTGTTTGTTTTTCGGTGCAAGGAGATACCACAGAAACTAAAAAATAAATACTTCAGAATCAATTAGGGCTGCAGGCGGGTGTGGTGTAGCCTGGTAACACGCGAGCTTGCCAAGCTCGTGCCTCGGGTCCAAATCCCGGCACCCGCATTCCATCTGATTGGAGACGCCTTTTTTTACTAGTTCGGCTTGGAGTAGCAGGAGATTATAAAACAGGCTATGGGGTGATTTTCCTTAATATCTGCCCCATACTTTTCATCAGTGCAACCAGAGCGGACATGGTTACCATGATATCCTCGTCAGAGAGGAGCTTTCCAATTTTGAACGGAGAGTATTTCTTTGGGTTGTGGACAGCGTCCATCATGCCGTCAGTTACATTCTCCGAATTGAACATGAGCCCCTTTACGATGTCAGAATTCTTCTCCGATCCCATTGCCCCCATTACCGATATCAGAACGTTGAAGGTCTTCATGAGAGACATTGTGAATTCTTTTGAAGAAAAGAATTTCCCAAGGAAATCTACATCCGTGGGGAGATAGTCGTTGACAATGCTCGTCATCAGGTCTATGATACCTGCCGCCTTAAGCTTCTCAACAACGCCCACCATCGAATTTATGACGTCTGCATTTTCCAATACCTTGACGAGAAGTTCCTCCATCTCGTCATTTAACATTTCAGGTCTTTCCATTCACATCACCCCTCTTAGCATTGCGCTGAAATAAGTGTCTGCTGAAGTCCATTTAAGCAGGAAGTCCAGCTTGCTCTGGTACATGGCTCTCGGAGGCCTTTCGTATGAGAAGTACAGGGTGAAGGCCCTCTCATCTCCAGTGACTGTTGTGCATGCCACAGAACCATCATAAAACTCTTCTGACACAAACCCGGAAACCTCAGATGCAATTTTCCCTGCAAGGTATTCTGACTCGAAATGCGCTGTAGCACCAGCTTTTGAAATCGGGAGGTTTGTGGCATCACCTATGACGAATACATTGTCGTAGTTCCCGTATGAGAGTTTGTGCCTGTCGACGTCTATATACCCCTGCTCATCAGCAAGACCGGAGTCGGTGATTACCTGCTGTCCCTTATGGGGGGGCACCAGGATAAGGAGGTCATAATCCAGCTCATCACCCTCAAGGGATACCAGTTTCTTGGAGTCGGCATCGATCGACTCCAGATTGAACATGGTGTGGTACTCGATGTCCTTCTCGTCAAACAGGTCCTGGACTCTTTCAGAGACATTTTCCATGGTGAATACCCTGTTCAGCGGGAAGGTGTAGTGCAGTTCTGTCTTGTCTCTGATTCCGCGCCTTCTGAGATACCTGTCTAGCTGGAATGTAAATTCATATGGGGCAGGTGGGCACTGATATGGTATGCTCGAAGGCCCCACCACTATTTTTCCACCGTTGAATTTTGAAAGTTCCTTCCCCAATTCCAGAGAAGCTTCAAGTGAGTAGAAGTGGTGCGCTTCAGAGTCGAAGTTCTGGAACTCGTCAGTCACTAATCTGTCCCCTGTTGCGATTATAAGGTAATCATATGTGTATTCCCTGCCTGAACTTACATCCACCTTCCTGTTTTCAACATCAATCTTCGTCACAGTATCTTTGATGTAATCGATTCCGTAGTTGAAGAGATAATCGGGTTTCTTCACACTTGTCTGGTAGTCCTTCATCCCCAGTGGTATGTGAATTCCGTCAGGTTTGAAATAATGGTATTTTGAGTTGCCTATAACAGTTATCTCAGCGTTCTCTTTCCTGATGAGATACCGTAGTTTATTGGAAATGATGGTGCCCGCCGCACCATCCCCTAGTACAAGTATTTTAGTCGGCATAGTCATACTCACTTGGTTTTCTTCATGACTATTTCGAAATATCCTTCCCTGTCATAAACGCCAACGAGTTCATTTCCTGATTTCTTAATCCACGCGGGCGCGTCTCTCTTGGTTCCGCTGTCTGTTGAGTATAACGATATGATATCGTCAGTCTTTGCCGCCTTGTAGGCTTTTATGAGTTCCATCAGCGGGCCTGGGCAGAATGTGTTTCTGGCGTCTACAACCTTCGAAGGCTTAACTTCACTTTCCATCTTTTTCACCTCATATAAACATAGTCATGGAATCCTTTGACATCGATACAAATTCATTAACTCCAATAATGTCGTCAACGATCGGGTCAAGATCCTCCTTTTTCAGTTGAAGCAGATCTGCGAACATAGCGCATCCGTAGACCTTTATGTTTCCAACCTCCTTCGCGTTCTTGAGCATAGTCACCCAGTCTGGGACGTTATTCTTTTTCATCAACGCAAAAACCTGGTCTTTCATCGGCTGTCCTTCAAAACTCACGTCGGGATTTTTCTGGCCGTCTTTTTCTATCTTTGTCAGACCCCAGAATGTGATGAAAATATCCACATCCATGTCGTTAGCTACCCCTCCAGATGCAATTATCGAAGCAGCCATCAGTTTGTCGTCAGTTCCGGAAAACAATACAAGAGACATTTTGTCGGGCATATTATCGCCTATCGATTATTGACCCCTCGAAAATAAACTGGAAGCCTATTATATAATGAGGTTTCAAATTCCCGGCATATCAATATTTTGGAAAACCAATCTTGAAAGTATTAGTAATACGGTCAATACTTTTTAAAATGCTGAGTACATTAATATTGCCCGGAGTTCGATTATGGTATTGACAGTAGGCGTTGTGAGGGAAGTCTCAGAGACAGAGCAGAGGGTCTCTATGGTCCCGTATGTTGTCAGGAAAGCTATAGAGAAGGGATTGAAGGTTATTGTTGAGAAAGAGGCTGGAAAGCTTGCTTTCTTTGATGACGAACAGTATGTCGGAAGCGGTGCCGAAATAAGGGAAGACAGGAATGAGCTATTGGGTGCTTCAGACATAATCCTCACACTTCAGAGGCCGGAACCAGTGGATGTGGAACATATGAAACCGGGCTCAATTGTGATAGGGACAATCTTTCCCGGGAGATTTCCCGATATTGTCAAGAAGCTTGCAGAATACAAAATTACATCATTCTCTCTGGAGCTGATGCCCAGAATAACAAGGGCCCAGACCATGGACGTGCTTTCGTCACAATCTTCAGTGGCAGGATACAGGGCAGCAATACTAGCTGCAGTGAATTCACCGCGGTTAATGCCTATGCTTACAACTGCTGCCGGCACAGTCCGCCCTTCAAAGGTTTTTATCATAGGTGCAGGAGTGGCCGGCCTTATGGCAATAGCCACCTCAAAGAGGCTTGGGGCGAGTGTTTCAGCATTCGATGTCAGGAAATCGGCGGGCGAAGATGTGAGAAGCCTTGGAGCTAAATTCCTTGAAACCACGTTTGACGCAGTAGGCGAGGGAGGATATGCCAGAGACCTGACAGCAGATGAGCAGGCCGAGCAGCAGAAGCTGTTAAGTGATGCAGTGGCAGAAGCGGATATCGTAATAACTGCAGCCAGCGTGCCTGGTAAAACTGCCCCCAAGATTGTTTCGGCCGGAATGATCAAGAGCATGAAGACTGGATCAGTTTTGGTGGACCTCTCAGCAGAATCAGGCGGGAACTGCGAGCTCACCCAGATCGGAAAAACAATTGTTGAAAGCGGCGTGAGGATTGTTGGGCCTTCAAATCTGCCATCCGAAGTGCCATTCAGCTCGAGTGAAATGTACGCGAGGAACATTCTCTCCTTCCTGGATTTATTGGTCGATGAGCAGGGAAATATCAGAGAGGCTGGTTCAGACGAGATACTGAAAGCCTGCATGGTTACACATGATGGCCGGACCTTTTACAAAGCGAAAGGAGCAGAGGGCGGTGATGCAAAATGAGCGTGGATTTCTGGATAATCCTGTACATTGTAATGCTTGCTGCATTTATCGGGTATGAAGTGATCAGCAGGGTTCCCGTAACTCTTCACACCCCACTAATGTCAGGTTCCAATTTCATCCATGGAATAGTGCTTGTAGGGTCTATCATCGCACTAGGCATGGCGCAGAATGACCTTGAGAGGGCCATAGGCTTCGTTGCAGTGGTGATGGGGACACTGAACGTTACAGGAGGCTATGTCGTGACAGACAGAATGCTCAGCATGTTCGTCAGAAAGAAGGGTGATTGAAAATGGTGGACCTGTACAACCCGATCTACATAGTTGCCATAGGAGTTTTCATACTTGGGCTCCACAGGATGGGGCATCCTAAAACCGCCAAATCCGGAATAATGTGGTCCGGCTTTGCCATGGCTGCTGCAGTGATAATAACATTCACCATTCCCGGGCTCTCCAACTTACCCCTTATACTGATTGCGATTGCGGTAGGCGGTGCAATAGGGTGGTTCGCCGCTGTCAGAGTTACAATTGCAGACATGCCGCAGATGGTTGCCATATACAACGGAATGGGTGCGGGGGCCGCAGCCGGAGTGGCTTCAATTGAGCTCCTTCGACTTTCAGGGTCCTTCTTTGACCTCGCATTGGCCCTTGCAGGGGCAGCAATAGGCAGTGTGTCGATATCCGGGAGCATTATTGCATTCCTGAAACTGCAGGGATGGATGAGGCAGAGGCCCATTACATTTGTGGGGCAGCAGGGTTTCAATGTTGCAATACTGGCAGTATCGCTTCTTTTTGGAGTTGCATACCTCCTTAATGGTTCCATATCGCTCTTTGGGATCAGCCTGGTTGTCCCATTCTTTGTTCTATCAATATCATATGGCTTCCTCATGGCCTTTCCCATAGGGGGTGGTGACATGCCGGTGGTGATCGCCCTTTTTAATGCCATGACCGGCATAGCTGTTGCTTTCGACGGATTTTCCCTTGGAAATTATGCCATGATGGTCGCGGGGATTTTTGTCGGTGCAGCTGGAACATTGCTGACCGTGGCCATGGCAAGGGCGATGAACAGGTCTCTCGCAAGTGTTCTTTTCGGCTCATTCGGAAAGGAAGTGGAAGGGCCGGATACCGTAAAAGGGACCCTCAAGCCGATAGAGGCAAATGATGCGGCAATAATGCTCGCCTATTCAGAGAGGGTCATGATAGTTCCTGGTTACGGGATGGCAGCTGCCCAGGCGCAGTTCAAGATAAAGGAACTCCTTGACATCCTTCTTTCCAGAGGAATAAAGGTCGGTTTTGCAATTCATCCTGTGGCCGGAAGAATGCCCGGCCACATGAATGTGCTTCTGGCTGAGGCGGGAGTGCCTTATGAACTGATGCTTGATCTGGAGGATGCGAACAGGGATTTCCCAAGCTCCGATGTGGCGCTTGTAGTCGGTGCAAATGACGTGGTGAATCCTGCTGCAAAGAAACCGGGAAGCCCTCTCTACGGAATGCCAATCCTCGATGTTGACAAGGCCCGGAACATAATAGTTCTGAAGAGAGGAACAGGAAAGGGTTTTGCAGGAGTTATAAACGAGCTTTTCCGGAATGACAAGACAAAAATGCTCTATGGCGATGCCACCGATTCCATCACTAAACTCATACAGGGGGTAAAGAAGCTCTAGGGCCAGTAGAAATTCCCGGTTTATTCGGGCTCGGGGCTTGAAATATTCCCGAGACGATAACGGGGCCCTTTAGATGTGATAAACACCAGTATGATTATAGCTTGGAAAAACTATAAATAATTGATTCGAGAGACAAATTAACCAAACGAAATCTTTTTAGTATCATAACGTCCTATATTATTGGAGGTGAATGAATGTCTGGAAAGAAGTATGTTATGACCGCAGATCGGTCGCAGGTATCCAATTTTAGAGGTAATTTCCTCTTCGGGTTTCTTTCTTGCGGGCCCGCCAAGGTATCCCCGGGCCCAATTTATTCGATGATTTGCCCGACGAATGACACATATAACAGGAAGACTGGGGAAATGGAACTGGCACCCCTTGGTTTGAGGAGAGTTCAACAGTCTCTTGAAAACAGATACGGGCAGGAAGCTGTTACTGCACAGCACCCTTTTGAGCTTGAAAAAGCAATAGACAAGGATACCAGGATTGTCGGACTTACCGAGATGAGCCCGCTTGGGATAGGGACAGTAGATACAGCAATCAGCTGGAACAATGATCCGTGGAACAGGATGTGGTTTACACGGGTCACGAAAAAACTGAAGAAGCTCAAGGAGAAGTACGGCTTCAAGGTCGCAGTCGGAGGTCCCGGATCGTGGCAACTGCTGAATCCGTTCACAGATTACATGAGAAGGCAGCTTACACCTCTTGGCAGAGACGCTTCGAAATACAGTGGCGACACAGATACAGTTAACAGGAAGAGAACAGGAATAGACCCATGGGTTAAAGAAGAACTCGGAGTGGATTACGTAATTGAGGGTGAGGCGGACGTAACCGCTCCTGACATTTTCGAAAGGATAGAGAGCGAAGAGGCCCCTGAGGTCATAAGGTCAATGACGAACAGCATAGGGGACCTGGACGAGATCCCTGAAATCAAGAGAGGTACCCTGACCGGTACAGTGGAAATAATGAGGGGATGCGGCAGAGGTTGTGATTTCTGTGCCCCAAACCTGAGAACCAAGAGGGATTTCCCCATCGACAGGCTGGTTCGTGAAGCAAGTGTAAACATAAAGAAGGGTTATGACTCGGTCTGGCTTCTTACCGAAGAGCTCACTCTCTATGGGTGCGACAACAAGGATAAGGTGCCCAATGAAGACGCTATTGTGGATCTGTTTCAGTCCCTCAGGAATGCAGGTGCAAGAAGGATAGGTTCGACACACTGGACATTTGCGGGAGTAAGGGCCGCGCCTGACATGATTAGCAAAATCTCTCATATCAACGAGCTGAGCCCTGATGAATGGATGGGTGTCCAGCCTGGCCTGGAATGGATTTCACCGAGGCTTGTCAAGAAATACATGCCTTACAAGATGAAGCCCTACAGCCCGGAGGAGTATCCTGAAACTATAAGGGAAGCTGTAAAGATAATGAACAGTAATTACTATTACCCGGCAATAACCCTGGTTGTGGGACATCCCGATGAGGAGCCTGACGAGGTTGACATGACTACCGATTTCATCAACAGGCTTTCTGTCAAGGACAAGATGAAGGGCATAGTTGCTCCGCTTCTGTATGTTGACTACCACAAGCCGGAAAGGACTATGGATTACGACATGATGAGCGAGAATCACTGGAAGCTATACTACACAGCATGGAAACACAATGCGAGAGAGTTCACCGACAGCATATGGCTGGCAACGCAGAGCTTCAACATGCTGACAAGAGTGGGAACAATCCTTGGAACATACGCAATAAGCGGATACATATTGAGGTTCCTCAGGAACCAGTTCAAGAAGAGGTTCGGGTACATTCCGAACTGGATGGATTCTTCCGACAAGGTGGAACAACCTTCCAGCACGTCCTCGAATATATCTTCCTAATTTTTTATACTCTCTATCGACAGGCAGTTAAATATGTTTCAATTTTTTTTCCTGTTTCGCCTTTAGCCTTTCCTGCACTCTTTGACTTGCAAGTTCCCGGTATGAGCGTGAGCCGATCCACTTTTCAGGCCCTGAACCAGAGTCCTTCAGGGCCTTAGCAACTTCAACGGCAAGCCTGTTGAGTTTCAGGCTTCTTTTGCCTATCTGCCTGAGCGCCCAGTCCACCCCTTTCTTGACATAGTTCCTGTCATCATTGGCCCCTTCCTTTATAAGGTCGAGATATTGAATGAATTGTTCATCGTCCATGTTTTTCCTATGAACTGCGAAATAGGCAATCAGGACAAAGGCGGCCCTCTTTACAAACTCTTCCTCTCTTCTCGACCATTCAGTTATCTTTCTTTCTGCGAATGGTGTTTTCAGAAAGAGTTCTCCGCAGATGTTGTCGCATATGTCCCATGAATCTATTTCCCCTGCCATCCTTTCCATTTCTTCTTCCGTGATCTTCGCAGGATCCGCCGTCATGCTCGAGAGGATTCTTGCCTCGTGTATTCCTGAATCCCAAAGCTCCAATGAAAGCACATGATCCGTTCCAATTATTTTGGCCAGCTTCCTGATATCAGGCACGGGGACCCCAAGTGTCCTGTCCATTTTGATGCCGAAGCCTGCCATCCCATCCCTGTATTCTCTTTTGGATAGTTTCCTCAGCTGGCTCAGGACAGCTTCCAGGTTCCATTTTCCAGCACCCATGCCGCCGGAATGGTTCATGATAACAACATGGGCAGCCCATAGTTTAATGTGACTCTGGACCGGGATCTATCCGGGAGAGGCATCAGCTTATATACAAATCCTAAGATATGATATTCAATCCATGACCGTGAAGATCAAGCGTGCTTATGAACCGGCAGAAAAGTTGGACGGAAAGAGGATCCTTGTCGACCGCCTGTGGCCGAGGGGCATCAGAAAAGAGGATGCCTCGGTTTGGACGTGGATGAAAGAAATTGCACCTTCCATCGAGACCAGGAAAAAATTTGCGCACAGACCGGAGAACTGGAACCAATTCCGGGAAGACTATGCAAGAGAGTTGTGCGAAAATGAGCTGCTGAAGGACTTGCGCCGATTGGCTGATTCAGGCCTGATAACACTGCTATATGCTGCAAAGGATGAAAGTCACAACAATGCAGTTGTTCTGCGGGATATCCTGTTGAACTTTGAAGAGTTCGAGAAAGATTGCAGATCTCACTGATCCCGGTTGAACATTGTCCCGAACTTCGAGATTTCCTTCACTGAACGCTCCCTTATCTCTTTTGGATGCTCGTAGTTTCCAGCTTCTTTTCCAGCCTCGATGAATTTCTTCAGCATAGGCTCCATCCTCTTTCCACAGGAACAGGTTTTCCTAGTTGTTTTTGAAGGTTTGACTTCGATCCTTCCACAGGAAGGGCACCTGAAGACATTCTTTGTGCCTGAAAACTTTCCCCTCTTGGTCAATGGAGCTCCCCTGACTGAAACAATATCCATGGCGAAATCGAAGGGCCTTGCAGATGATATTGATGTTCCAACTCCGAAAGCGTCAGCACCTGCTTCTTTCAACTGACTCACTGACTCTGCATTCAGCCCGCCTGTCACCATCAGCTTCACTTTTGAGTGGCCGCGAAGGTCGAGTTCCCACCTCACTTCCCTTAGAAGTGCCGGGAAATTCCCTCTCCTCGAACCCGGAGTGTCTAAACGCAGATAATCAACATTGGGGAACATGTCTGCCGCCTTCATTGCGGCAAACTTCTCGTCCATGTAGGTATCGATAAGGAGCACTTTCTTGTGGCCTTTTGGGATGTTCATCTGTGAGATTGCCCAGGCTTCATCGTCACCTGCAAGCAGAGAAAGTGCATGAGGCATTGTCCCGAGAGGTTCAAGGCCCACTATCTTTGCCCCCAGTATTCCCGAAACGCCGTCCGCTCCACCGATGAAAGCTGCCCTGTCTATCATTGGAGATATGGCGGGGTGCATTCTTCTGATGCCGAAGGAGAAGAACGGCAGGTCTCCAGCTGCAATCCTGACCTTTGATGCTTCTGTTGAAATGCCTGTCGACTGGCAGATAAAACCGAGAATTGCAGTCTCCATTTCCCCGAATTCACTGTATTTTCCCTCTATTCTGAGAAACGGCACAGGAATTCCGTCAGAATCCCTCGGGTTCATTACTGTCCCTTCCGGAATCGCATATAGATCGACGTTCCTTCCTTCCAGGGCATTTACAACTTCGTCCAGGCCTGAAAAATTGAGCCATGTGTTGAGGGGCCCTGAAACAGTGAATTCTGCTGATACATCATAGTCAAAGCCTTTCTTCTTAATGCCTGAAATGCTCCTCTGGAAATATACGTCAGATGCATCCCCTCCAAGTATATCCTCATCGGTAGCAATGTTGAACATTCGTTCTGTCTCCAAAAGAACCATGTTTTTCGTATTATACAACCTCCTCTATAAATTCCTTTGAGCTTATTATTCTTGCCCCGTAGTTAGTCTTCATGTTTTTCAGCGCTTCAGAGTGTTTTGAAGGGTCGATCGATGTACACATGTCATCGACCACTGTTATGTCGTAGTACCTGTAAAAGGCCCCGGACGCAGTGTGAAGAACGCAGATATCGGTGCTTATGCCGCATAGGTAAATCCTTTTTATCCCCTTTGCACGAAGAAGGCCGTCAAGATCAGAGTCGAAGAACGAGTCGAAGTGCCTCTTCTTGATATGAAAACCTGTAAATCCCGAAAGCGCCGGATACAATTCTGATCCGCCTGTTCCGTCAATGCAGTGTTCACCCCATACCTTGAACTCAGGGTCATCCTTGAGGTGCGAGTCCTTCGTGAATATGACCGGAATTCTACCCTGGACGTCTTTGAGGACAGAGGCAACTAGATTTGCAGTCTTTTTTGCCTTGTCGGATCCGAACACCCCTGTAACAAAATCATTTACGATGTCAACTACCACAAGGGCTGCATTCCCATCATCTGCCGTGAATATCACCTGCTTCCTTCATGGTTTATTCGAACCACCATTCCGTCCCGCCATTCACATCTTCAATGTAGATCCCGTATGCCTTCAACTCGGCCCTTATTCTGTCGGAAAGATCGAACTCCTTCTTCTTCCTGAGGTCTTTCCTTATTTCAAGAATGGATGAAATAAGGCCGTAGCCCAATGGCTGCTCACCGCTTTCAACTATTCCCAGAAAGCTGTTAGCCCAGTCCAGGAGTTCAATGATTGAGTCCGCAGACTCTGATGATATGCTTTCTATATTCCTGTTTATGTCCGAGCATATTTCTAGAAGCCTCATTATCACTCCGCGTGTGTCAAAGTCGGCCTCCATCGCCTTCGTGAGTGTCGAAAGTTCTGACTTTAGATCGATCTTAAACTTCCCCTCCTTTCCCTTGACCTTTTTCAGCCTTTTGTAGACTTTAGTTATATAACCCACATTTTCTCTGGAGCTTTCCATCATTTCTTCTGAAAAGTCCAGCATTGTCCTGTAATTCGCATTTAGCATCGCGTACCTCAGGACTTCAGGGGAGTAGTTTTCAAGTATTTCCGAAATTGTTCTGAAGTTCTTCAGGGATTTTGACATTTTCTCACTGTTCACATTCAGCATTCCGGTATGGATCCAGTATCTTGCAAGGTGCTTCTTTCCAGAAAGCGAGCGGGCAATGGCATTTTCAGCTTCGTGGTGCGGGAATATAAGGTCAGATCCTGCACCGTGTATGTCATACTCCTCGCCGAAATAAGACTCGGTTATTGCGGTATCCTCAACGTGCCACCCAGGCCTTCCCTTGCCCCATGGAGAGTCCCAGAATGGCTCTCCCGGTTTCATTTTCTTCCATACAACGAAGTCTTCCGGGTTTCTCTTGCTTTCGCTTATGTCAGTTCTAACACCATGCTTGATCTGGTCGAGATTCTGCCCGGAGAGTTCCCCATAATCTTTGAACTTCCTCACCTCGAAGTAGACGCCATCTTCTGTTTCGTAGGCAAGTCCGGCGGAAACCAGCCTCTCAATCTGGGAAACGATCTCATCGATGTGAAGAGTTGCCCTGGCATAGAAGTTAATGCTGTCAACCTTCAGTTCCTTCATCTCCCGGTAGTATTCCTCGAGATATGATTCGGCTAGTTCAAGAGGATCAGACTTCTCTTCCTTTGCGCGGTTAATTATCTTGTCATCTATATCGGTGATGTTCTGAAGGTAGAATACGGAGTACCCGGTTTTCCTCAGAAACTTTGCAACTGCATCAAAGAAGATGTATGTGCGCGCGTGGCCGATGTGGAAGTGATCCTGCACCGTCGGTCCGCAGACAAAGAGGTTAATCCTCCCCCTGTGCATAGGTTTGAACTCCTGCGGGCTCCTTGTTAAGGTGTTGTGGAAGAACATCTGTGATTATCAATAAATGCGAAGTTCACTTAATAATTTACCTGATTTTGCCCGTTGCACTGTACAGCTACTGTAGTTTTCCACGACAGGAAACGGGTATAAATGCAGAAAGGATAATGATTGCAATGGAGAGCGGGGAACAGTTTCTTAAGTTGCTGAAGTCCAGATTGAGCGGAGACAGAAAGGAGCTTTTTGAGTTTGTCTGCAAAGAGCTGATGAATGTTAACGGGAATTACAATTGGGTCGGCATTTACGTTGTAAAAGGTGAGAAGCTGGTTCTCGACACGTTTGCAGGGGAGAAGACAGAACATAATGTCATATCCATAGGGGACGGCCTTTGCAGCAAGGCAATTGTGACAAACGCCATAGTCAATGAGCCTGATGTGACATCAAATTCCGATTATCTTGCCTGCTTCCGTTCAACCAGGTCCGAACTTGTTGTGCCAATCAGGGATGGGCAGTTGCCTATTGGAGAGCTCGATCTTGATTCCAACACTGCATCAGCATTCAACAAAGAAGATGAAGTATTTCTAGCTGACGTTGGAGAGCTGATAAGTGGAAGAGTCCGAGAGATTTACAGCAAAGAGTAGCAAAGGCAGCATCATTCCTCATGACCTTAGGAATTCCAGAACCCTGCCGCTTATAATTGAAGATCCAATGCTTAGGACTATCCTGTTTTCAACGTCGATGACCGATGCTGTTGCATTTCTTACCTCAATTCCAAGGCTTTCATGTTCCCCCAAACCAAGGTAGTGGGAGAGAATCGCCCTTATTGGATAAGCGTGTGAGACCAGTATGTGCCTTCCACTTCTGGAATCAATCAGGGAGAGAAATCTCTCGATGTGGGATTCCCACGATTCCATGCCGAGTTCCTCATGGGACAGAGGCGGCATGCCTGTTATTTTGAAATTGTTGTACTTGCCAAGCCCTGATTCCCTGATGCGATTATCCACTTCGTAGTCACGCTGCAACGCTCTGGAGATTATCTCGCTTGTCTGCCGTGCCCTTAGCACCGGGGAAGAGAGAATCCCTGACAGGCGAATTCCAGTAAGCTGGGAGGACAGGTATTCTACCTCCCCTCCCCCCACGTGAGTGAGAGGGTAACCTCCATGATCGCATGATATCACTCTCTGTACGTTCAAGGTACTCTGACCATGCCTAACAAGTATAATGGAGTCCATCAGGCATGGAAGTGACTTCTGGCTTAAAAATAAAATCGGCTACCGGCATATTCTGCTGAAACTTCAATCAATGCAGACAAGCCTGAACTCATCGCCTGGAGCAATCAATATTCCCCCTGCCTATACATCAATTGTTAATAAGAGAAATAAATCATGATGCGGGGACTTCAAGATGGATGAACACACTAACAGACTGATCAATGAAAAAAGCCCTTATCTGCTGCAGCATGCACATAATCCGGTGGACTGGCACCCATGGTCTGAAGAAGCTTTTGAGAAGGCAAGGAAAGAGGATAAACCTGTGTTTCTTAGTATAGGATACTCAACCTGCCACTGGTGCCACGTAATGGAAAGGGAGTCCTTTGAGGATGAGGGCGTTGCCAAGGTTCTCAATGAAGTATTTGTATGCATCAAGGTTGACAGAGAGGAGAGGCCGGACCTTGACAGCACTTACATGATTGTTAGCCAGATGATGACTGGATCAGGAGGATGGCCCTTAAACATAATTATGACCCCTGAGAAGAAGCCCATTTTCGCACTCACGTACATCCCAAAGGAGAGCAGGCATGGCCAGATGGGGTTAGTTGAGCTCGCCAAGGGGATAAATGACCTCTGGAAAGAGAGCAGGAATGATCTTGAAACAAAGGCTGACGAAGTGATCGGGAACATGAAAAAGGTTGTCAGGGAGCAGAGTGGTGACATAGTAAATGAAGAGACCCTGAATAGAGTGTATGACAGCCTTAAGGCGAATTTTGACAGGGACAACGGTGGATTTGGGGTCGCACCCAAGTTTCCGTCGCCGCACAACCTCCTGTTTCTAATGCGGCACTTCAAAAGGCACGGAGAGTCCGAGAGTCTTGAAATGGTGGAAAAGACACTGCTCAGGATGAGGATGGGGGGCGTGTATGATCAGATCGGCTTCGGATTTCACAGGTATTCCACGGACTCAGGATGGTTCCTCCCGCATTTCGAGAAGATGATTTATGACCAGGCACTTCTAATGCTCGCCTACACTGATGCTTTTGTCCTGACCGGAAATGATTTCTACAAGCACGTATCCGACGAGATCCTCGAGTTTGTAAAGCGCGAAATGCTCAGCCCTGAAGGCGGAGTGTACACTGCGATAGATGCTGACAGTGAAAATGAGGAGGGAAAATACTACACCTGGAAATGGGAAGAGATCATGTCAGCCCTGGGCAACGATGATGGTGAGCTGTTTGCGGAGGTCTTCAACATAGACCCAGAAGGTAATTATGTTGAAGAGGCAACAGGCAGAAGCACCGGAAAGAATATCCTTTTCCTGGAGCAGTTGCTGAGGAAGATTGCAGGCAGTCGGGACGAAGGAGATGAAGAATTCATTTCGAAGATAAACTCATTGAGAGAAAAACTTCTGGAACGCAGGAGCAAGAGAGTTTACCCCCATATGGATGACAAGGTGCTTGCCGATATGAATGGCCTGATGATAGCGGCGTTGTCAAGGTCGTTCCAGAAATTTTCCGACCAGGAATACTTGGATATTGCACAGAAAGCAGCAGATTTCATTCTCGACAGGATGTATTCAGACGGAAAGCTCCTGCACAGATACAGGGACGGGGAAGCTGCTGTTGACGGATTCATCGATGACTACGCGTTCCTCACATGGGGGCTCCTTGAGCTGTATGAGGCAACTTTCGAGGCGAAGTACCTTGCATGCGCCATGAAACTTATGGATTACTCGCTGGAGCATTTCTGGGATGGGAAGAGCGGTGGTTTCTATTACACTCCCGATTCTTCCGAAACGGTTCTTATAAGGCCAAAAGAGGGGCACGACGGGGCAGTGCCATCGGGAAATTCCGTCCAGATGCTGAACATGCTCAGGATATCGCTGATAAAGGGTGATGAAGAACTGAGGGAAAAGGCGTTCAAGGTGGCAAGTTCGGTGGCAGAGGACATGAGGATGGGGCCCATGTATCACACGTTCCTGGCGACTGCAATAGACTTTGCAGTTGGACCGTCATTCGAGATCACTGTTGCCGGGAACAAAGATCTGCCGGCGACTGTTCAGATTGTAGATGAGCTCAGGCAGAGGTTCCTCCCAAACAAAGTAACAGTTCTTTATGACGGCGAAGATCAAAAGATACGGGAACTTTCGGAAAGGGTAAGGAACACGGAAATGGAAGGCGGAAAAACCACGGTCTATGTGTGTTCAGACAATACCTGTTACCCGCCGGTATATAAGCCGGAAGACTTAATCAAGCTGCTTTCAAGGAAACAATGAAGCGGGAGAGGCTGGTTAGATCTTTCCTTGAAATCTTACTATAACCGTTCTATTTTTTTCTTATAAAATAATATAAATGAATACTACTGGACAGTATTCGTGGAAATTACTCCGTTTGTTTTCAGGTCAATCAGCTGTATCTGCACTATGAAAGGAAGTGGTGATAACCCTTTGTTTCCCTGTAGTGTCATGGCCGTAGAAGCACTCAGATATGAAGAGCCCCTTACTGTTAGATTCCACAGGCCACCTGCAATGCTAGTAGTGCCTTGAGCCAACGGTACAACGTAGATCGAGTTGTTGGCCTCCGTTATCCTAAGCTGAACTGAGTTAAGCGATACGTTGCCGCCGAATTGCTCCACGTAGACAAAATAGAACGGGAGAGTAGATGTCGACGAATTTGTTACCTGAACTGACGCCGTGGGAGTGGATGCCCCAAGGAATGTTGTGTAGCCGCCAAGAATAGTGTATAAAGTTGCAGCCAGGACCACTGTAATGGCGATCAGCAATATAGTTGCAATTATTGGTGATACTGCCTTATCTTGTCTCTGTATTACTTCTTTCATCGTAAATCACACAGCCAATGCGTGGTAAATCACAACTGCGCTATAATAATAAATCTTTCGTCCGAAAAGAACGGGATATAGGAAGTCTCGAGATATTAAGCCCATACATGTATGCCTGTACAGCCAGTTGCATAACTATATACAGTTGTCTGACACCATTTCGCATGCGAAATTTGTTTTTTCGAATAATTTCGCATGGTTCATCATGCCGGAGAGGCATCCGCACCTGAAAAGTTCCTCCTGTACGTCCTGTATATTTTAAGCGACTCTCCGAGGATAAGTCCTGTGGCGATATCCAGCACAACAGAGGAGAAGATTGCAACGCTTACCTGTATGAGCGGCAGGTAGGTGATTATGCCCATCCTGATCAGGAAAGAAAGCGCCCATACTAATGAGATGATCGCAGAACTGCTGTAGTGCGGCGCACCTTTCTTAATATAAACTCTGTCGTTCCTGGCAAGCCTGTGGCCTGCGGCAATTCCAAGCGCCACAAGGAACGGGACTAGAAGTACTTCGACCTTCGTCAGGCTTGAGAGGTTAAGAGTCAGCGAGACAAGATAGGAATTGTAATAGTTGTAAGTAACCAGGAGCACCAGGAAAACAGGACCAGTAAAAAGCTTAAGAGTAGAATACTTCCTGCCAGCCACTGAAAGTCCCACCCTCAATGCAATCAGGACGAAAATGAGAATCGCGAAGAATGAGAGCTGGTAGATCTGGAAATTTGGCAGATTGAAGTAGCTGAGTGGATTGGCAAGCAACTTGGAAAGGAAGTTTACAAAGGAGCTCATATATCAGTATCAAGGCGCCATAAAAGTCGGGAGTTATAAAGATTTGCTAATCGCTCCGTGGTAAGTGGATCCCCCTGTCCGTCACATACGCTGTAATTAGCGTTGGAGGGGTTATGTCAAAATATAAGTTCAGTGCTTCGAGGTTTCCTTGCACGATCTCCCGTGGGTCGTGAACGGCAAATGAAGGGTAAGACCCACCGTCGAATTCGGCTTCAAACTTCAGGCTTATCGAAAGAGAGTAGGTTTTCCTGTTTTCTTTTCTCATCGACATGAACAGGGGGTACGTTCCGACTTTGTGCACCAGGGAGTAGTCTGACAACACAGAATCGGAGCCGCATATGGCGATGCCTGCGAGTTGGGATGCCTTCTGGACAGCCGCATCAACCATTAGCACAGTGTCGATCCCGTTTCTGTCGAGTTCCTCCGCCATTGACTGCCCCTCCAGCCCCGGCCTACTTTCCAGTACATATACCCGCGCAATTTTCTTCCTGTTTAAAACAAGAGCGTTTCTGACTGCTGAACTATTGCTTATAGTAGCCACCGATACCCCGTCGGGCAGGATATCCGGAGAATTTTTCACAGCCTTTTCGGACAGGGTTTTTATTTGCAGTTTCAGTTTTTCAGATTCCTCAACCAGGGAGTGAGGATCGTTTTCCCATGCTGAAAACATGATTCTGTTTGTATTTCTCACTAGCCCCATCCCAATGTGGGCGGAGCCTATCCTTCCCATCGCGTCTTTCATGAAGTCCCCATTGCAGCTGGAGCATCTGGAATAGAAATCTGCCACCTTCAATGAAAGCTCTGTTGAACCGGACCTGTTGTCCCTGACGATCTCATTCAGGGAGTTTTCAGAGTTATTGCCTGCCATTAACGCATTAACCATGGGCTAACAGCGGCATAATCTTTGCTAAGGGATGGTAATTTTATATAACCAACACTTAATGAAATCATGATATCAGTTGTCGGAGCAGGGGCCATCGGTAAAACGATTTCAGATTATCTTTCAGGGAACCATGAAGTGGCAGTTGTTGATTTAGACGCCGAGAGGCTGAAGAAGATCAAGGGCATAAGGTGGCTTGCAGGAACCGTAGATGACCATTGGGAAGTGCTTGAGAGGTCCGACGTTGTTCTTGTAGCCCTTCCCGGGAGTGTTGCTTTCGGGGTTGTAAAGAAACTTGTATCGCACGGGTTAAAAGTTGTAGACATATCTTTTTCGGAGAATGATCCAATGGAGCTTCAAGACCTTGCCGAGGATAACAATGCCCTCCTCATACCTGACGCAGGATTTGCACCTGGCCTTTCCAACATCCTGGCCGGGAACCTGTTGAAAGAGGGCAGATACCATTCTGTTGAGATGTACGTAGCAGGGCTGCCTCAGGAAAAGAAACCACCTCTTGACTACGCTGTAACCTGGTCTGTTGAGGGGTTGATAGACGAGTATACCCGACCTGCCAGAATAATAGCAGAGAGGAAATTGAGGGAAGTCGATCCCCTTGATGACATATCCTGCTTTCACGTCGAGGGGCTGGGTGACTTCGAGGCTTTCTACTCTGACGGCCTGAGAACACTTCTGGATTCTGACAGGGTTGTAAACATGTTCGAAAAGACTCTCAGATACCCGGGACACCTCGCAAAAATAAGATTTCTGAGGGAGATGGGTTTCTTTTCTGACAAGAAGGTATCCGGTACCACTGTCAGAAAGGTTTCTGAGCAGGTTTTCGAAAAACTGAGAACGGGAGAAAAGGATGTTTGCATCCTCATAGTTAGAGGAATAGGAAAGGAAAACAGGGAATTCTTCTGTATTGACCGTTACGACGATAAGAATGGGGTTAGCTCCATGAGCCGCATGACAGGATACACAGCTTCAGTGATCGCCGAAGCGGTCATTGAAGGGAAAGTGGATGGTAAAGGTGTCCTGCCACCTGAAAATATAGGATACAATGAGGAAGCGTTCGATTTCATCAGGAAGAAGCTTGCGTCCAAGGGAATAATCTTTTAGGCTATCTTTCCTCAAACTGGGTAATATTCCCGTTCTCGTGCCTGAAGAAGTACTTGTATTCACTGTCTCCTTTGGTGGCTCTGCAGGTTCTGCCAAGCCGGTAGTTGCCGGTTATTTCGACATAGTCCAGTTCTTCCCAGCCTGTTTTTTTTTTGACCTCCCCTATCATGTTCTCGTACGCATCAGCGCAGATATTGCAGCAGAAAAACATGTTCTGCCCTTCAATCTCTCTCCAGTATTCTCCCCATGTTGCATCACACAGGGCACACCCTTCATAATTCGTTTTCATATTGCTCGCCCCTTTCCAGCCTTGCGTTAAGGTAGCTGTCAAAAGCCACCATCGACCTGATGAATGTTGCCTGTATGGCCTGGATGTCCCCATACTCATCTGAATATTTTTCAATAAGGTTCAAAGCCTCATCCGAATGGGAAGCGTCGGCGTCGTAGCCCTCTCTCAAGAAATCTTTAACTTCATTTGGAATATCGGACCTCTGGAAGATGGCTGGGTCGAAGTAAGAGTATTTCGCACCATATTTTTCAAGCCCCCTTGTTGCTATGAGTTCCAGAGAGTGCATTGCTGCCATTATTTCTATCCAGTGAGAGTTTCTGGATAAATTTCCCCAGAGTTCAATAGCCTTTCTTGTTGCGGGCAGGGGTTCGGACATTAGAACCGTTTCTCGCGGCAGTCCGAGTGATTCCCCCATTCTGAGTAGAAGTTCATGATGTGATGGTGTTTTTGATCCGAAACCGTGCATTTCAGCCATTATGTTTTCCATTTCGTACATCTGCACATCCTCATTATCCGTCTTTGCTATGACGTAAGCGCATGATTTGATCCATTGCTTCAGAAAGTGGTGATGCTCCACCACATACCCCAGGAGCACCTTTCTTTCAGGTGATTGCATGGCCCCTATGAACAGGTGCGGTGGTTCAGAGAAGAAGTTTGACACAAATCTGTTTATGATCCACCTCTTGAGGCCAGATTCATTAAGCTCAAAGAACTCCCTGAGCATATTGGCAAGGTCCTGCCTCCCTGTTTTTGATTTAGTTATAAAACGGTTCAGCCACATTATGTGATCGGCATCACTTTCTGATGCCATGTCAATGAAATGGCCACCGAGGTCCGCATAATCCATGCTGCTGGAGTTGTAATTACAGACGGTGCACTTCATCAGTCTCTAGCTTTAAACATAAAATCTTCGTATTAAACGGTAGTGGTTCCCTGCGCCAAGGCAAGATGAAGCTATGAAGAGAGAAGGAAACCAGTTGTGTTTTCTGTTATTCGGCCAGAAGGCTAATCCTTGCACCTTGAATCGTATTCTTTCCTGACAGCGGAAAGAGAGCCGTAAAAGTCTTCCCTTTCACTCTTTTCAAAACAGTCCCTGAAGCTTTTGTTTTTCATCTCTTTGCAAAACCATGCCCAGAATTCTTCTTCAGTCCCGTTTTTCTGCTCCACGACTCCTAGGGTGGCTTCTTCCTTCTCTTCGCCTCCTTTCTCGAAGGCTATTCTGCTGTACCTGCTGATAATTTCATTCAGTACTTCTGTGCATACCCTGTCATCTTTGGGCATAGATCAGTAATGATAGTTGCTCTTTTAATGGTTACGTCTGAATAGATATAGCTATTTTAGATTGGAGTGGTCAAAAGACATCAATCTTCATACACCACATTTCCCTCACCCACCACCAGGGAAGGGTGCCCGTCTAGGGAGAAGGGATCGCCGTTCCATAGCACCAGCGAAGCCTTGAATCCGTTCTTCACTGAGCCTATGCCGTCTGCACCTATAATTCTCGCAGTTTCCGATGTGACTTTTGATATTGCATTCTCACGGGTGAGTCCAAACCTCATGAAGTGCCTCAAGGTGTAGAACATGTTTCTCTGAAGGATAACGGGGTGGTCGCTCATAAGACCGAAGTTAATTCCGGACTTCAGGACCTTCTCCGTATTCCTCCAGGTTTCATGTTTGAGTTCCACTTTGTACGGGTGTGAGTCGAGCGGGCCATATATAAGATCCACCCCATTCTCCTTAAGGAAGGTGAATGTCTCTTCCCTGTAGATGTCCATCCCATGGTTGAGAACTGCCCTTATCTTGAACTCCCTGATCAGGTCGAGAAGGACGAAAGCGTCATCCTCCCTGTGAAGGTGAACCATCATTTTCAGTTTTCCACTGAGAATGTCCATAAATACTTCATCCACTGGCTCAATCTCTTCGGGAAGTTTCTTACCGAGTTTTACAAGTGCCATCGCTTTCTGCGCTTTTGTAAACCCCTCTCGAAGAAGTGCAACCGCACCCATTCTCGTTGTAGGCCGCCTGCCTTTCCATTCAGTTGTGCTTCTTGGGTTGTAGCCGAGTGCCGCCTTGACCCCTATGTCTTTGATATAGGATTCGCGGATGTTTCTGCCGAAATTCCTCACCAGGACCGCTCTTCCCCCGATGGGGTTACCGCTCCCGGGAAGAATTGTTGAATAGAGCACCCCGGACTCCACTGATTCTGCAAAGGCACTGTCATCCATGTATATGGAATGAAGTGCATTGACCAGGGGAAATAGCGAATCCATCTGTTCGTTTGACTCATCCTCGCCACTCGGTTCTCCTGCCCTGGCCATTCCTATATGGCTGTGCCCGTCCACAAAAGCAGGGGTGACAACACCTTCGCCGATCATTTCCCCTTCAGGTTTCTCCTTGCCAACGTACTCGATGGTTTCGTCAAACCCCACATAAACATCCTTAAGCAGAGACTCACCGTTGTAAAGTGTTGATGCCCTTACAATCTTCATGGATAGCTAAACAGGTTTAGCGATTAATTTTTTTGCGGCCTCATAACTTGAATTCCACACTGAAAGTGCAGTTGAAGGATTTCCCGGGCTCAACCGTGATAAGGCCGATGCCATTATTGAAAGCATCGGGTGCACCGGTCATAGGTTCAATGGCAACTGACTTCCCCTCGGAATAAGTGCCATTGTAAATTACAAGATATGGCATGTTTGTCCTCCTTATGACTATACTTCCCCCTTTTCTTGAGAGTGTTATCTCACCACCCCCTACATAAGAGTTGTCAAAGCTCATATCCTGAGGATTTTTCATTCTGTTGAAATCAATGTCTTCATATGTTCCGTCGGGAAAGAATCCCTCCTCAAAGTTCAGTTTGCGCAATGGTTCCGTATGCGACAGCGCCCATGCAACTCCTGTGATGAAATATGGGTGAAAGCCTATGAGCAATGGAATATCTTCAGTGCCTGAGTTCCTAACAGAAGTGATCACAGTTAGATCCTGGCCACCAATCCTGTATTCAATCTCTGTGTGTATTGAAGATGGATAGCCTGTATCAGAGAAGTCTGATGAAAAGGTGACGCTGTCCTCGCTCTTCTCCTTCACGCTCCACAATACGTCCTTGAGGTATCCATGTATGCTGTGTTCTCCGTTATTTTCAGGAAGGTCGTATTTCTTTCCTTCGAAAGTGTAAGTTGCGTTCTTCACCCTTCCAGCGTAAGGGATGAGGACCGCTGACCCCCCGTGAGTGGGTTTTCCATCGGCGGACCCTTTAATGATGTCCTGCCCTCCTAGAGCAAGTGATCTAAGATATGCACCTTTTTCTTCGAGAGCAGCCTTTCCTGATGAGCTTGAAATTTGGATCATGATCGACCATACGAAATCTGTATTTTGAGATTGCCTTTTCGATCTGAAAAAGGTTAAGCTTTATACTGGAATGACCAGGGGAATTGCAGGACATTCAGGTTGCCAGGGACGTATTCATTTCAGACCTACATTGCGTATACCTCAGGGATGAGAATGCAGCTGTTATTTCTGACCTGCATCTGGGCTTTGAGGAGGAGATGAACCTCCATGGACTTTTTTTGCCAAAGTTGCAAAGGGACCATGTTGAGTCGATGGTGGACAGGATAGTTGATCGGTACAAGATTGACAAACTGATAATAAACGGCGATTTCAAGCATGAGTTTTCAAAGAATCTTCCTCAGGAATGGACCGACATAAAACACTTCATTGACCGCTACAGGAAGCAGGTGAAACTGATCTTCGTAAGGGGAAACCATGACAACTACCTGATGACCATTCTGAAGAACAGGGACATAGATCTGTACGAGACCTATGAAACGGACCGGTATTACATCTACCATGGGGATAAGGACAGGTCACTGAAGAAGTTGACAATAATCGGCCACGAGCACCCGTCCTTTGTTTTGAGAGACCGGATAGGAGGGATCTTCAAGGTACCTGCCTTCATCTACAATGAAAATTCCAATGTTCTAATCACCCCTGCAATGAGCTTTTTCTCATCGGGAACTGACGTAACAGAATCCTTGCTCAGCGAAGAGCACTTCACGCCTGTACTAAAGCACACCGATGCCAAGAAATTCAGGGTGTTCGGGATAACTGAGGAGTTTGGTCTTGTTGATTTTGGTTATCTCGGCGACCTCGAGATTTCTTCGAGGAAGTTTTAGTGGGTTTACCAAAATAGGCACCTTCTATGGCTTCTCTTATATCTCCAGTTACCCTTGTGCCATGCACGTTTCTTAAAACCTCAGTCTGAGATGCCAGCAGTTTCTTTACCAGTGCGGAGGACATGGCTTCTAGCGCATCCTCAAAATCAACTCCGGAGGCAAGTGCCCTCTTCAGTTTTGAAATTTCGTGCTCCTTCAATTCTTCGGCACGTTTGTAAAGGCTTGCGATCAAATTCTCCATTTCGAGTTTGGAAAGCTTCGATATAATCGACTCAGTCTGTAAGTCTACGATCTCTTTTGCGTGACTTATCTCCTTCACCTTATTTGATCTGTTGCGCTCCAGTATCGGCTTAAGCGATGCTAGATCAATGAGGTCGTAAAAATCACTTTCCTCCGGGGCTTCAACATTTCTTGGATTTGATATGTCAAGGAATACCTTCCTCTGTTCTTTCCCGGAAATCATTCCCCTTTTGACAAGCAAGTCCTTGGACGAGGTCGCGGTTACAACCACATCGTTTTCATTGATAACGTTCCCGATGGAGGATATGTTTTTCCACCTGACCTTGAATGCCTTTGCAAAAGCGGCTGTTTTGTCGTCTGATCTTCCAAGAACGATTATTTGTTTTGGACCCAGCTTCTGTATATACTTGAGGATGTCTGAGGCCATCTTTCCTGTGCCCACAACAGCGACCCTTCTGCCCGAAACGCCAAACTTCTTTTGGAGAATATCCATTGAAAGAGCCGGAATTGAGACCTTTCCCTTTGAAATGTCTGTATCTTTCCTGACTAGTTTTCCTGAGCTTAGGGCCCTTCTGAATATGAATGCCAGTGGATCGTGTGCGTGTTTTTCGGAAGTAGCTTTGTCAAAAGCCTCTTTGACCTGGTGGAGAATCTCATGTTCTCCAACAGACATGGATTCGAGGCCGGCAGTAACCCTGAAAAGATGTTCAAGTGCCTGCGACCCTGACATTTTCAACGCGCTTTCTTCCTTAAAAATCCCATTCAAATCAGCTGGTGAACTATAATATATTTCAAACCTGTTGCACGTTGATATCAGAACATAATTCGTGACTCCGTACTCCTGAAGTTTCTCTTTCCACTTTTCTTCGGGTATGGAGAGCACTTCTTCGAGTGATTTGTAGGAGTCGTTCTGCGTCCAAGCCACAAGCCTAATCATTCCGTCAAGCATCATTATCACTCGTCAGGGGTTTATGTTTGAGAATGCTTCCATATTATTTAAGCAAACTTATACGTATTTAAAGTTGTCTAAATACATGCCTCTTTTCTGCACAGCATTCGTCTAATTCTATTCTGAATCAGCTAACCTATAAATAAATCCTTCCTATTTACCTATCAGCCCCGGTAGTGTAGCGGCCTATCATACGGGCCTGTCGAGCCCGTGACCCGGGTCCAAATCCCGGCCGGGGCGTCTATCCAGAACTCCCATGCGGAATATGGGTGTCAGAGGTTAAGCATGCGCAATTCATTTAGCGTGTTCCTTAAGATTTTTACATATTGTGGATCGTAGTAATTTAATGTATCGCTTTAAATATTAAGTAATTCATAAGATTAATCTACAACAATTCCTTTGTTTCCTGTATGGCCAAAAGCAAAACACAGAGTAACGTTCTTCCTATGAGCGAGGTTTTTCATCCCGGTATTGAAACCTACAAGCAGGTTTACAATGAGTCATTGGAAAAACCAGATGCATTCTGGGAGAAACAAGCTCAAGTCCTTGACTGGTTTCAGAAATGGGACAAGGTCCTTGACGAATCTGAAGCCCCGTTCTACAAGTGGTTTCCAAACGGCAAGATTAACGCCTCGTACAATGCCCTTGACAGGCATGTTAATAGAAACAGGAGGAACAAAGCGGCTTTTATCTGGATAAGTGAAAACGACGAGGAGAAAATTGTAACATACGATGGCCTTTATCTCCGTGTAAATAATTTTGCCAAGTCCTTAAAAGACCTTGGCATAAAGAAAGGTGATCGGATCATAATCTATCTCCCGATGATCCTGGAAGCTCCCGTAGCCATGCTTGCCGCGGCCAGGATTGGGGCCGTATTCTCTTTTGTCTTTGCTGGATTTGGTGCCGGAGCACTTGCAGAGAGAATGAATGATTCAAAGGCAAAGCTGGTCATTACTGCTGACGGATTCCAACGTGGAGGAAAAATGGTCAAGCTTAAGGACATTGTGGATGAGGCACTTGTCCAGGTGTCATCAGTGGAGTCCGTTGTTGTCGTCAGGAGGGGGAGAAACGACATCCAGATGCAGGAGGGGAGAGACATTTGGTGGCACGATATCGTAAGCAGAAAACAGATTTATGTTGAGCCGGAGTGGATGGACGCCAATGATCCCCTTTACATCCTTTATACCTCAGGAACAACTGGAAAGCCCAAAGGCGCCGTCCATGGAAATGGCGGCTATTCTGTTTGGGTGGCAAACACCATGAAATGGGCGTTCAACCCCCAGGAGGATGACAGGTGGTGGTGTGCGGCAGACATAGGCTGGGTTACCGGCCATAGCTACATTGTGTTTGCCCCACTTTTCCTTGGCCTCACTTCGATAATGTACGAAGGGGCCATAACTTACCCGGGTCCCGACAGAATGTGGGAGCTCATAGAGAGGTACAGGGTGAATCTGCTCTACACCTCACCCACGGCAATCAGGACGCTGATGAGATACGGCGAGAAATACCCCGAAATGCATGACCTGAGTTCCCTCAGAGTTCTGGGGACGGTTGGGGAGCCGATAAATCCAGCAGCATGGAAGTGGTATTATGACATTATAGGAAAATCCAACAGCCCTATCATTGATACTTACTGGCAGACTGAAACGGGAGGCTTCATGATTGCACCGCCACTTGGCCTGGGGCTCCCTCCTCTGAAGCCTGGATCGGGCACTTTTCCAATGCCCGGAGTGGACCCGGTAATACTGGATGAGAATGGGATTGAGGTGGCACCGGGAGAAAAAGGGTTTATTGCGTATAAGAGGCCGTGGCCCGGGATGTTCATGACCCTCAATAACGATCCTGAAAGGTTCAAGAGGACTTATTTCGAGAAGTTCAATGGAATGTATTACTGCGGAGACTATGCAATAAAGGATAATGACGGATACTTCTGGCTGCTAGGCAGGGCTGACGAAGTACTGAACATATCCGGCCACAGACTAGGGACCATAGAGATCGAGGACGCACTCATAGCATCCCATGAGGTTGCCGAGGCAGCAGTGTTCGGCAGGCCGGACAAGGTCAAGGGAGAGGTTATCGTAGCTTTCATTGTCGTAAAGGACCAGTACGAACAGGATGGGGAGATTGTAGGAAAACTCAGGAAGAAAATAAGGGCGGATCTTGGCCCAATATATGTTCCGGAAGAAATACATGTGGTGAAGGGGCTTCCCAAGACCAGAAGCGGAAAGATAATGAGGCGTGTTGTCAAAGCTGTGGCCCTTAACGAAGTGCCGGGCGATATCAGCACCTTGGAAAATTCTGCATCGGTAGAAGAAATAAAAGATGCCATTGAGGGGTTCAGGCGGGAAGCGTCAAACTGAACTTCCATTTTATACCTGATGATGTTTCAGCTTTTTGTAACCATCTCTTTACTTTTTTCTTCCATCTAAACGAATCCTTTCTCTGTAAGCCTGTAAACTATTCTGTTCCATCTCTTGTTCCCCATTAGAATTGCAAGAGCAATCGTGATAAAGAATGCACCACACACCAATGCAAGGATGATGGAAAACATCGAGACGATTGCCGCTGCAGTGAAAAATATGACCGGAACCAGGGTTGCGAGTTGCCTGAGGCTGAACTCGGCAGGAAGGGTCTCCATGTCAATCACCTGGGCCGGGGAGTATTTGCCTGAGAAGTAAAGTGATATCAACGGGGAAGTTGGCAGCACCATACCAAGATATATTATTGCATTTACTGCACCCGATACTCCAATGATAGCGAGAACAATATTCACCCCTATGAATGGCAGCATCATGGCGAATGTCTGTATCACCTTTGCATAAACAATGTAAGTCCAGTAGTTTTTAGCAGTCATTGAAGAAAACGCAAGCCATGCCCTCTCATGCGAGAATACTTCGGGGAAGAACATTGGAATGAATATCCCGAGGTACATCATGGAAAGGACTACTGCCACTCCGGGAGAACCGTCAGCAGGATTAAAAATGAGTGCAAAGTATCCGTAAACAACTGCAATTGCAGCTACCGGAATGAGAAGTGTCCTGAGCCTGATTCGGGATACTCTAACGCTGACGCTTCCTCCCAGGTTGAACCTTCCGGTAAAACTGATTTCTGAAAGGTACCTTCTTACAATTGCCGCCCTCTGGGAAAGCCCTACGAATTTCTCAGTGGTTTTGTATTCTGCGGATGACCTTATTGATGTGATTTTTGTAAAGCCAAGTTCGATGGTGCTCAGCTGGGTCAGCGCGAGGTAATTGAAAATAACATTCAGGATCACGATTACTATTGTTCCCTCCAGTATGTGCCCAGTAAAAATCGAAGTGAACGAGTAGCTAAAACCGGCAAGTGGCAGAAGAGCATATACTCCCATAGCTCCGGCAAGAAGTGCCTTCTGTCTCGTTTCGAGCCTGAATGAAACTATGCTCAAAGCTGTCTGCAAAAGCCCGATCAGAACCATGTCGCCTGCCAGCATCAATTTTTCAGCAGAGGTTCCCTGGATGAAGATGAAAACGTACCCAAAAAGCAGAACGTATGATATTCCTGTCGCAAGGAACTGTGTTATATAGAAGCTGACTGCAAGTTCCCTCCTGCTAAGGGGCAGAGTGAAGAGATAATCGAGGTCCGATTTCATTATCGCGATTCCACCGATCATGGTCATCAGTATGAGGAAAAACGCAGTGATTCCTATGATATAATATGTCCAGAACTCCCCCATCTGCACAGCTTCCGGCGGAACAAAGAAGCCCATGAGAACAGAGTAAACAAGAACGAATATCATAACCCCTATCAATGGCCTGGAAAAGCGGGAGGCTATCAGGAGCCTAATGAGTCGGGGCTGCACCAGTCATCAACCTCATTACAATTTTTTCAATGGCTTCCGTCGGGTCCCCAAGCTGTTTAAGCTGTTCCATAGTGCCGTCCCAGATTGTTCTTCCCCTGGATATCACAATTGCCCCGTGAGTAAGCCTTTCAGCAATTGACATTATGTGCGTTGATACGAGAACGGTTGCATTAAGCCTGTCAAAGATGGAGATCGTCTTTTCCTGGGTGGGAATATCGAGGTAATTCAGCGGTTCATCGAGAAGCAGTATGTCCGGTTCATGGATCACCGACAGTGCAACTGCAAGTTTCTGCCTGTTCCCCCTTGAGAGTTTGCTTACCTTGGATTTTTCATATTCAGAAAGGCCCATTTCGTAAATGAGCTGATCAACCCGCTCCCTCAGATTCTGGACTTCCCTTATCGCACCAATGTATTCCAGGTTCTCCCTCACTGAAAGAGTATTGTACGGGGACGCGTCTTCTGGAAGGTATCCAATGAGTTTCTTGGCCCTCTTTGTTGTAGGGTCAATGCCGTCAATAGATACAGACCCCCTGTCAGGAACAAGCAGCCCTACAAGGAGCTTTAGAGTCGTGGATTTCCCTGCGCCATTTGGACCAATCAGGGAATATTTCTCTCCGCATGGGATGGAAAAACTCAATCCGCTGAGTGCCGGGTTCTTTCCGTAGGATTTGGTAACGTCGTTTACGCTTATGCAGTTCGTATGTGTTCCGGAAAGAGTTTCTTCCTCAACCAGCACCATAATTAATTCAATTGAAGGTTGAATTAAACCGTTATGACGTACATGTAAGGCTGTGGCGAGATTTTTGGTCAGGTTTCACGGAAATATCGCATGCCAAGCGGTTATATATTCGAGATGGGAAAAGTCGACCCTGTTCCAAGAAAGGTTCATACCGGGGATGAATTATACCTCTGAGATTGTTAGATGGCTAATGTCAGTGTTCCAGCCTGTTTATACAATGAGTACTTCTTTCGGAGTGGCCTGTGACCGTTAAGGGACAGCTCCAGCCTTTGGCAGACCCGAATGATGTTGCCAGGGAAAACTACACCATTTTCACTGCTGTTACGCTTGCCTATACAGGGTTCAGCACAAGCTTCCCGTTTATTGCTGTTTTCCTTCTCCAGGTAAAAGGTGTCCCGGTGACACAGGTAGGGATAATATACCTTGCCTCAGGAGTGTTGGGTATTGCAGGCCAGATAGTCGGGGGGAGGCTGTCAGATGTTCTTGGAACCAAGACGCTGACTGTTATTGGGTTGTCCGTATCCACTGTATTTTATGCACTGCTGGCACTTTTTGTGGTGGAGGACAGCCCCGTTTTTCTTTACATGATCTCGTACCCCGTCCTCAGCTTGTTCAACAACCTTTCGCAGCTTGCCCTTTCCTCCCATGTATCGGACAGGCAGAAAGGGCAGATGGCCAGCGGGATGTCTCTTCTTTACGTAGGCGTTAATTTGGGTTTCACTATAGGGCCGGTTTCAGGAGGGTTTCTCATAGCCTACTACGGATACAGTTCAATTTTTGTTTTCGGGGCTGTCGTAACCCTCGTTTCAGCAGTAGTGGCCCTGATGAAGATCAAAATTAACCCGAAATACGCCCTAAGATTCAAAGATGACAAACGTCCGGGAAAATTCTCACTTGGGCTTGAACGGGGCCTTTTCCCGTTCTTCGTGCTCATTTTCATCTCCTGGCTTGCCATAGGGTACCAGGCTATTCCCCTATCCGTTTTCGAGTCCCAGTTCCTTTCGCTTTCCAGCGTGAAAATAGGAATAGTCCTCACGACAAACGGCCTTCTTATAACAGTTCTGCAGGTCCCGATCTCCAGAGCCATGGGCATAGAGAGAAGAATGAGGTTGTTTCCCATTGCTCTTGGCTCTGTCCTCATGGCAGCAGGGTTTGTTGCCATAGGAAGGGCTGATGGGCTCATACCGCTGCTGATAGCAATTACTCTGACAACGCTGGGAGAAATAATGGTGGCAGTGCCCACCCAGGTAGTAGCCACACTGTTCTCAAGAGAGCACAATAGGGGGAGGTACCAGGGGTTTTACTTTGCCTTCTCAAGAGCCGGCATTTCACTTTCCTCGTATATAGGGCCGCTTCTGTTCGGTCTGCTCATATCGCGCGCATTCCTTGGCTGGTACGTAATAGCAGCAGTTTCCCTGATCTCAGCTCTCGGGTACTACGCACTCTCCCCTGTCATTGAAAAAGAATACAATACCATCAACAGCGGAGCAGACATACAGGGGCCAAGCCGGAAGTAATGACTTCTGAAACTGATTATTATTTCAAGTACGGCCATGGACATTCGCACAGTTCATTAGCAAGCTTCATGGGATATTGGTTTCCAGGTTCATCATCTGCCCATAATCGTTCCAACTACAAAGCGCGTGCATTAACAGCCAGACCAGAATAGCAAGCTGATGATACGATATTCTGTGGCAACATTTAACTAGGCCTCATGTTTATTCCTGTGTGCCTGTCCAAAACTGTTCGCTCTTGAAGAGTATCCGAATCTTTTCGGATGATCTTGAAGGTGGAAATTTTCTCCTCGGCTCAAGATTTGCGCCATCCATCTGCAGGTCCATTATTGAAGAAAACGGAAGGGATGTCATATGGGGAAAAGCTGAAGAAGAAGTTGAAATGATTATCCGGGTCCATGTTAGAAAAATCATGGGAAGATCCATCTCCATCAGAAACGTGAGGATATTCTGGGAATGGGATGAGGCCCCTGATGAGGAAAACGATGATGATACTGTTTTCCGGCGAACAGATTATAAGGCAGTTTACCTGCATGGGAAGGAAATGAACTTCTACACCGAGGTCAACAGCAATGAGAATGGCCACTTCGGAAAGTTCTGCAGAATGGATTCAAAAGAAGAGGGCGGATGTTATCTGGTGTGCAGAAAAATCCCATTGGGTGACTGGGACAGGCTGATGGTTGGGGTTTCCATGAGGGAGCTCCCATTTATTGGGGCTTGATTTCCTCTCATCTATGAGCCAGCTTCTGTTTCAACATCGTTTTCAGGGTAACTTATCCAGTCACTCCAGCTGCCAGGATACAATTTGGCTTCTATTCCGATCACAGCCATTCCAAGAATGTTTACACAGGAAGTTATGCCCGAACCACAATATATAACGGGGGATGGGCCCGTGTTTTTATAGAGCTTCCTCAGGTCATCGCGCTCCTTTATCTTCCCCTCTGGATTCATAGCATCCCTGTAGAATATGTTTACAGCACCCGGTATGTGCCCTGCTTTAAAATCTATTGGCTCGTGTTTGCCCGCATACCTTTCCGGTGCGCGGGAATCGACAATAACGTTTGATCGGCTGCTCCTGACAGTGTGAACATCGAAGAGCAGATCGTGGTTGACTGCGGGCTCAAAACGGCTGTTCATTTCAACCGGGAGTTCCAGAGATATCTCACGACCCTCCTCCATCCACTTTCCTATGCCGCCGTTCAGCACGTACACATGATCATGGCCGAAATAATTCAGCAGCCACCACAGTCTGGACGCACCAGACAGGTCGTCATCATACGCAACTACCGTTTTCCCTTTTTCAACTCCGATGGCTGACATTTTTTTGGAAAAGTCATCCTTGTCGGGAATTGGATGCCTGCCGCCATGTTCCTTTTTTTCACCAGTGAGGTCAGTTTCCATGTCGACAAAATAGGCTCCGGGTATGTGTCCAGAAAGGTACTTCTTCCGGCCTTCGGAGGAATCCATAAGGTTGTACCTGCAATCTGCAACTACAATGTCATCTTCGCGCAGATGCTTAGCGAGCCATCCGGTTTCAACGATCGTCCTGTTTGTCAAACTCATATTGCTACCCCAATCAGACAGGTGCACATGATACATTTCCGGATAAATGTTTTTGACATGATACTCCCGACTTTCAAGCCTGACAGTGGGAATTAGAGCTTGCAGATCCAAAGCAAATTTAAATCAGATGACTATGATCAAAAACCTTGGACAGGGGAGCCGTACTGAAAACAGGTTCAATTGTTGTTCTATCCGTGAACGTGGCCTTGTTTGTATACAAGCTTATCATTGGCGTGTATATCCACAGTTACGCTCTTGTTTCAGATTCTTTCAATTCCTTGACGGATGCTCTGGTTGGATTGTCAATGTTCGCAGGGATAACATATGCCTACATGCCTCCTGACGAGGAGCACACATTCGGGCATGGACGTGCCGAGTACGTGGTTCTCTTTGTCCTTGCGGCTACGTTGATAGCCACCGGTGCAGCTATACTCGGAGGGGAATACTTCGACATACGGCATCTTGCTGTCATAAGATATTCCACTCTTTACGTGATCCTGATTGCTATCACGATACCGGTCAAGTTCTTCCTTGGCGTCTATGTTTCAAGGCTGGGCAAGGAGAAGTCAGCAGAATTCATGTCGGCCGATTACTGGCATGAACAATCAGACAACCTCGTTACCGGAGCAGTTATTGTCGGACTCATATTGAGTGGGCAGGGGTATAATTTCGTTGATCCTGCGATCGGTGCGGCAATTGCATTGTTCTTGATTTACCTTGGATTTTCTTACGGCAGGAAGAGCATAAATCAGCTAATGGGAGGCTTCCAGAGCAAGGACCTGATAGACAAGGCCAGGCTGATTTCCCTGGGAATCAAAGGAGTGAGAGACATAGGAAAAATAGAAGTCCATGAATACGGGGAAAGGGTTGTTGTCAATATCACAATTGTGCTCTCAGGCAATCTGGATGCCTCTTCGGCTCACGCAATTTCCCACATGGTGCAGGATGAGCTGACGAATAACGGCTTTTATTCTGCGCATGTTCATGTCGATACACGTAGAACTGCCTTAATAGAAGATATAGAGAAATCTATCAAGGACCTGATAAACCAGGAAGAGGAGATTGTTGGCTTTCATGGGCTGGAGATCAGAGAGTCTCTCGGTACATCAATTGCAGAGTTGCATCTTGTGTTTGAAAGGAATATTACACTTGAGAAGGCTCATGATGTAGCCCACAAACTTGATGAAAGATTTCGCCAGAAATTCCCTGGTTACAGGCTTCTCACACACATAGAGCCAAGAAGTTAGGATGATGCAGCAGGCGCATGGTATACATGTTACAATAATTATACAAAATGTTAATATTTAAAATATAATAATATTAACTGATCAATATGGCAGAAGGCAGCAAGAATGGGGAGATACCATACAAACTGATTACATTCATCGTAGGTATAGTGATAACGGTTGTTGGCGGGTACTTGATCGGCGTTGTTATATCGGAGGTTGTATCCAGCATTCACAGAACGGTGCTGATTTCCGGCCTAGTTTTGCTGGCTGCGGGGCTCATTGTTCTTTCGATACTCATAGGCCAGTGGCTTAGGGGCCGTTGAACCTGACATATCCTCTTTGTAGGGTGTTCAATGCGAATATTCGCAGAGCCCCTTGAAGACTGGCAAAGCCTCAAGGTTGCTGAGAATGCCCTTCAGCCTGGTTTGAAGCGTCGTTACCTCGGTTTCATTTTCAGTCAGGTTCGATCTGTATTTCACGAATGAAGGGGTGTCGTGAAAGTTCAACAGAAGTTCTCTAGCTATGGTCTCCAGTTCTTCTACAATCACCTCGGGCCCTGACCCTATTTTCTTGTTATATAGTGTAAGGAACCTTGCATCCGGTATCTTGAGATACTTCTTGGCATCCTCCATGCCCAAGTCTGTTCCGTTATCAAGAGGATAATGAAGATCAGAACCGCGTATTGAGTCCAGCCAGTTCCTCATTATAGATCCTATTAGCTCAGAATTGTAATAAACAGTGTTCTCCGGAGGGGCAATGTTCACATTGTCATTATTTACTGCAGCGTACCCAACCATTTTCTCCTTTATAAGTGCCTCGATATCTATGAACAGGTTTGCCTCCAGCCTTGAATGCTCCCTTAAGAGTTCTATGTACCTGTACCAGCCGGATTCAAAGTCAAATTCATTCTCCTGAAGATGGTTGCGGATAAGGTCTGACCACAGAGCCATCGTAGAAATCTCTGGAACAACGACAGGAACGGGCACCCTGGAGATGGAATCGCTGAAGCCCTTAAGCTGCGATCTCATGTCCGATGCTATCTTTCGGAGGACTGCGCTATGATCCGGGCTAGTCTCATACTCCATTTTCCTGGATTTTTCTTTCTCCTTCACCTTCTTGTTAATCGGTTTCTGCCGTCGTGGATCCTCGTATTTCCTTTCTGGTTTTGCGAGTTTATTGACTGGAAGGCGTCTCCTCCCTTTTATGGCGAGAAACTTCACTGTGAAGAAAGATACAATAAAGGCAACAATGGCTGAAATAACCCCCGCTTCAAGTAATACTGCAATAGACAATTAATCACCAGTCTACTTCCATTAGGGCATTGTTAGGATAAAAATTATTGCAGGGAAATGATAGATAATTTTATCTGCCTACCGTTATGGGTGCCCGGACATGCTCACATGGCTAAAGCATGTGGGCTTTCTGCCCGTGTGATCGTAATATGGCAGGAGTCAGGGCCATATGGATGGTAGAAGCCTGCACAGGGTCGGGACGATAGTGATATTACCTCCTGCAATCACCTTACTTCTCGCTAGAAACTATCTGAGAAACAGCTATGTTCCAGCCTATCTTCCTAATGTTGGGCCCAAATTGTCGTTTTCTTTTCAAACCAGGCGCTCCTGTCGCTTTATGACACATTTCAGGACTTCTTCTTGCCGCGTATCCGGTTCTGGTTGGTCTTATACCGAATATCTCCGGTGAAAGCCTTCAGCATCCAATTCTTGGCCGGGTCAACAGGCTTTTTCTATTTACTATTTTCATCGGCATAAGATTAATGGTCACCGATTTTGCCAAAGGAATAATTCCGGACAATTCAGTACCTTTCCTTGTCCAGGTTGAAGCGTTCATCTCAACCAGCCCGATAATTGGCCTTACATTCTCTGTACTGAGGCACTCAGATCCCTTCAGGCCAGCTGGAAGGAAAGACGCTCGAAAGTGATGGGCAACCTGAATGAGGTTTAAAATATGATCAATGACATATTGAGGAGGGCAACAACACTAAAGAATTAGTGATTATTTGAGGCTGCAAATGATTCCCATATGGATATTCCTAAGGAAAATTGGCAAAACCATAAAGAAAGGGGTTGTAGGGTCATCCCTCAGTACAATAACTGTGATAATTTACGGTACACTGTCAGAGTACTACCTTGAAAACAGCATACCTTCTTCTGGAATACACAGCCTGTTCACAAGTCTCTGGTGGACAATGCAGACACTGACAACCGTTGGTTACGGAGATACCGCAGTCATAGGGTATCTTGGAAGGCTGAATGCAATGCTAATAATGGTGGTGGGAATTGGGAGCTTAGGCTACCTGCTTGCATCTGTGTCTGCAAATATAGTTAATTCCAAGATATCACAGAGAATAGGGAGAGTGAGGCTAAGATTGAGAGAGCATGTAATCATATGCAACTTTGATTCAACTGGAAAGGATATAATAAGCGAACTGAACAGAAAATCTGTCCCGGTAGTGGTAGTGGCAAGGTCTGAAATTAAGGAAGAAGGGATTGAGTTCAGGTATGTGAAAGGAAGCTGCCTTGAAGAGGAGTCCCTCAAAAATGCAGGAATTTCAAAATCAGATACTGTGATCATATTATCTGGAAGATCTGCAAGCGATGAAGAGTACTCGGAAGTAGATGCCAGAACCATCCTGATGGGCATGACTGTCAGAAAGAGCAATCCTGACACGTATGTGGTAGCCGAAATTCTAGATTCGGCCAACGAAGTTCATGCAGTCAATGTAGGTATAGACGAAATAATTGTCAAGGGGAAATTGTCCTCACAGCTTATTTCGAACTCTATTGATCATCCCGGGCTGTCCAAGATCCTCAAAGACCTGATCTATGGAAAGGGAGATACCGAGCTTAAGGAGATAGACCTGAAAAAGTATTCGGGAAAGCCATTTTCATTGGTATACAACGAGTATGAAGTTCCGGGTACATTCATACTCGGATTCAGGAAAGGTGGAAGAGTAGTTTCAACCATTTCGCCAGATAGCAGCGTGGAGAACCATAGCATAATAATCCTGAAGAGAAGAAGTTGAATTCTTAGCGTAAAATTATGAAATGAAGTCGTTAAGCCTGCTCAAGCCTTCATTTATCACTTCATCGGATGCAGCAAAGGAAGCCCTGAAGTGCCGTTCCCCCTGACCGCCAAAGGCAATTCCAGGCGTAGTTATTACCTGCTTCTCATTTAGCAGGTTCTCACTGAAAGTCTTGGAAGGAATGTCGGATTCATAGGACGGGAAGAAATAGAAGGTTCCTTCGGGCATCCTGAATTTAAGTTTCCCGGTTTCGGAAAGCAGTTTGGATACCATGTCCCTTCTTCTTCTGAACTCCTCCTTCATTCGCTTCGGGCTTTCCTTGTCTCTCAGTGCCTCGAGTGCTGCGTATTGAGAAATAGATGGTGCACATGTAACAGTCTGCTGCTGGATTTTGTCTGATGCGTCAATGATGTCTGATGATGCAAGCATGTACCCGATCCTCCAGCCTGTCATGGCGTGGCTCTTGGAGAATCCGCCAATAGTGATCACCCTGTCACTCGCTTCGTCGATGGATGCGGGGGAAAACATCTTGCCCTCGTAAATGAGCTCTGAATATATCTCGTCAGAAATTAGGTGCAGGTCATTCTCAAGAAGAAAGTCAGTGAGCTTCCTCAAAGTTTTTTCAGAATAGACCTTCCCTGTGGGGTTGGTAGGATTGCTGATTATTATTGCCCTGGTGTTTGGGCCAACAAGCTTTGACATAGCGTCAAAGTCAAAATCATACTCCTCGTCGGTCTGGACCGGAATCGGCTTGCCTCCCGCAAGTTTCACAATATCGGGATATGATGAATAGTAAGGCTCAGGAAGAAGCACTTCTTCTCCCGCTTCAAGGATGCACATAAGTCCCATGTTGATCGCAAATTTTGCAGAAGAAACCAGTACATTCTTGGATGTTACGTCAATGTTGTTGGCTGCTTTTGCCTCCTCAACTATCTTTTCCCTCAGTTCCATTATTCCTCTGGAAGGTGTGTAGTGCGTTTTGCCTTTTTTTGCCCATTCGAATGCGTAGTCGATGACGTTCTCCGGAGTCGTGAAATCAGGCTCCCCAACACCAAAATTGTATACTTTCATTCCCTTTCTCTGCAACTCTGCTGCCCTGTTGGAAAGGCTGATAGTTGGAGACGCGCTTATGCTGTCAAGTCTAGAGGAAACCATCGGGTGCTATTACTTACCACTTATAATAAATATGGTTCAATTCTTGCGTCTCCAACGGAACTCGTAGACAAAACGAGCACTTTCTCGTAAATTTGATGCAAAAATTGCAAATAAATCATTTATACCATAGACGATTAGCCTTTATATTCCAAACAACTGATCGATCTGAAAAGCAAGCCGAAATGTGAGGCCCATGGACGTAATTGTATTCTTCAGGTACCTTTCTGACTACTTCGTGTCACTTGTCCTACCCCTGGTCCTTGCCCTGGGGGTGATCATAACAATTTACGTTGCGGTCAGGATTTCGCTGAGCAGGTCCAACAGGGCGAAAGAGTTCAAAAAATCAATAATGGTTGTCATCAGGGGGCCTGTTCCAGTTGTAGTACTCGGAATTGTTCTGGTAATAGTTGGCAGAATACATCCCCATCTCTTTCCAGATTATCTGAGTGAGGGGACCATCATTTTCATTTTTGAGCTGGTTCTTCTCCTCGTATCTATAAATGCGGCCAGAAAAATCAGCACAATTGTCATAAGGGACTTCTTCAACATTAGAAACGGAGGGAGGCGCCTCCTTCTTCTGGGGATATACTCCATCGGGCTCATAGCCCTGTTCTACATCATCTTCACATCGCCAATAAGCCCCATCATAGCGGCGAGTGCATTCCAGGTTGTAAGTTTCATAACGGGACTTATCCTCACATACATTATTGTATATATCATAAACCTCATAATACTGCGATACCAGAGCACAATAAAGGGAAAACAGCCACAGCTTCACACAACCATTACCTTCGGAAGGCGTGTTCTAATAGGCATAATAGCACTCGTGGGAGCAGCGGCAGCAGGATTCAGTGCATTCCCGAGCGCTTCGGGTGCAATCGCATCTCTCTTCGTGGCGGCAGGGTTCACATCGATAGTGATCGGTCTTGCTGCACAATCCAGCCTTTCCAACCTCATTGCCGGCGGTGTTGTTTCCATCGCCCAGCCCTTCAGAATCGGGGACGCCATAATTTTCGACAGCAACTATTGCTTCGTGGAGGATATCAAGCTGATATTCACTGTTTTAAGAACCTGGGACGGGCGCAGGCTGATGGTGCCCAACAACATGTTCCTGAATACAATTGTGGTTAACTACAACGCAGTGGACGAGACAAAACTGGCTGTTATCTATATGCAGATCACTCTTGAGAGTGACCTTGACAAAGCAATGGAGATTATGAAGGATGTGATCAGAAAACACCCGCTTTTCTACCCGACAGAAGGTATGCCAAGCGTGCTTGTAATGGACTATACGGAATACGGAGTCCAGCTGCGGGCGCTGGGAAGGGCGAGGAACCAGAATGATAACTGGACACTTGAGAAGGAATCACTGTACAACATTAAAAAAGAGTTCGACAAAAATGGAATCAAGATCGCAGTCCCAAGGAGGGAAGTGGTCTTTCGGGATGGCACTTCCAAGATTGGGCCTGATGATAAAGGCAAGCCTGGAAACTAGAATTTCAACCTGTGCGTACCCATTTTTTGATGTAAGCAGGAATGATCAACATAATAAATTGAGTCGGAATTATCCTCCAAGATACGAGATATGATCAACCGAGAATATGCAACTGCAATTAAACATCTCATGCCAGACAGAGACCGGGATGAGGAGCTTGACAAACCCGTTTCACTATGGAAAGAGCTTGATAGGATCAGAGGCTACCCTGAACAGACAACTGTGGTAATATTCAAGACAAAGGGATGCTCATGGTTCAATTTTTCTTCATGTTCGATGTGCGGATACTTTAATGATGTTTCAAGCAAGATCGAGCCAGAAAACCTGTACAGGCAGATCGACCTGATGGCATCATCCCTTTCGGATTCGAAGGTGCTGAAAGTGTTCACCTCTGGAAGTTTTCTAGACCCCAGAGAAGTCCCGCTTGAGGTAAGGGACTATTTCTACGAATCGATTGAGGGCAAGATTGAGAAGGCGCTGGTCGAGTCGAGGACAGAATACATTACAGAAAAGAACCTGCAGAAAATTGGAGACTACAAGGTTCCTACAAGAGTTGCAATAGGCCTGGAAAGCGCCAATGACTACATAATGAAATATTCTGTAAACAAAGGCAGCACATTCAGCAAGTTCAAGGAATCGGCAGAAGTGCTGAAAAAGTTGAAGCTAGAGCTCAGAACATACCTACTTTTCAAGCCGCCCTTCATATCAGAAAGAGAAGCAGTAGAAGATGCGCTTTACTCCATCAATGCTGTTGCACACTTCTCAGACGATGTGTCAGTGAATCCCATGAATATACAGAAGAATACAATGGTAGAGAAGCTCTGGAAAGCTGGGCTGTACAGGCCTCCAAGGCTGTGGAGCCTGGCAGAGGTCCTGCTGAGAAGCAAAGGTTGTGGAACTTCAGTCGTCTCTTACCCAACAGGTGGAGACAAGCTAAGAGGAGTTCATAATGAAGAACGCGACAGAACGCTTCTCAATCTGATCTTTGAATCCTCGCTTTCGCAGGATTTCTCACCCTTGGAGGAATACTACAGCAGGGGCAGCAGGGAATCGTTTGACCGAAGGCTTGATTCCGAAGATGTTCTAATTTTTCAGTCAGATTATAACAGGCTGGTCACAAGAATATCATCCTCATGTTCCTACCTCTGACTCTCCTTTTTGATCGGGTGGAGAAAGATTAATCAGATTACCTTCAATGCTGAAGTATTGAAATTGAAGGACATAGGAGAACGGAGAATTATAGACAGACTTATGTCTATGCACTCAAAGCAGGTTCCTAAGGATGACTGTGCTCTGATTGAAGATGGGGAAGACTACCTGTTACTCTCCACCGATGTTATAACTCCACTCACCCACGCGCCAAAGGGTGCAAGCCCTGAACAGATAGGGAGCTTTTTTGCAAACATAAACCTAAGCGACATAGCAGGAATGGCAGGTGAACCTATTGGCTTTATGTCTGCCTATTCAGCCTCGCCGGATACCGATATAGAGTTTTTCGAGGGCCTGGAAACGGGCGTGAGCAAAGTGCTGGATCAATATGAAGTAGAGCACCTCGGGGGAGACATGAAGGAAGGCGCTTCCCTGACCTTGACGGGCATAGCAGTGGGCAGGCAAAAAAAGGAGTATACGAGAAAGAGAGGGGATATCAAGCCTGGCCAGCTTCTCGGTGTGACCAACAGGTTGGGAAGATCTGCATCAGGTTATGTTTTCTACAAGACAGGTTACAAGAAAGACCTTGGAATAAACCTTATGATGGGGGTCCAGGCCAGAATAAGGGAAGCTGACATAATAAGCCGTCATGGCGGAAAGTTCATGATGGATCTTTCTGACGGGATCTTTTCATCTGTTGCGCAGATGAAGAATGATTATGGCATAGGGTTCAAGATTGTGGAGGACTCTGTCCAGCAAGACAGGAATGTGGATAAGGCATCAGAACTTTCCGGGGCATCTGTGCGTGACCTTCTCTTCTCTTTCGGAGGGGACTACGAGATTCTCTTCACCATAGAAAATGAAAATTACGGAGATTTCCTTGAGAACATGGAATCCAACAATGTGGATGTTTCAATAATTGGGCAGGTTTGGGAAGAGAATAACATAATCTTCGACGGGGAAAGATGGGAAGCCATAACCGGACTTGGTTATGAGCATTTTACTGAGAAACCGACTCTTGGAAGAATAAAATAATAAAATCATTATATTATTTGTGATGATTTTTTACTTGTTCAGGGTCAATCTGCGGTAAATCAAACTGTTCATGAATCACTGATCGCAGCCTGGCCGTTTCTTCCTTGATGGAAACTGATACCTTGTGGAAGAAATTTTTGAACATAAAAAATATAATCAGTTCTGGTTAATAAATATTTTTACTTTTATACAAGAACAAGTATGTGAAAGAAATTATAGTTCAGCCAATGTCTGCCAATGTAGGTATTTTGTAAGGAAACCCAGCGAACATGGGGTTTTTTCCAAACCGATACGTTGAGTAATTGCCATTGCAGGGAATAAGTTGACCACGGTCAACATGAAAAAGAAATTTCGCAAAAATTCCTTATAACGTAAACTCCGTATTAAGTGGGTTCGCACTCATTTTCTCATTTTCCTCTTTTATGAAAAAATTATCATATCATGCGAAATTAATAGTAATTAAGAGGAAGTTCGATAGATATGATGTCAGACAAATTCAGGCTTTTGGAGGATATAGATACGGTTACCCAGGAGAGGATAGGCATAATGAAGCTTAGAAAGGAAAACCCAGACCTTTATGGCTACTACCTTGACTGGCTCGTCAGGAAAGAGCAGAAGCTTCTGCGAAAATACAGGAAGAAGTACGGTCAGTTGCCGAAGGTAACAGTCGCAACGATTTGAACACCAGACTTATAACCACTTTAAAAATCCTTGAAACCTTTACTCTTCTGAGTCAAAACTACACAGTGTATGTTACAGATGTTCTTTCAAGAAACTGATAAATAGTCTTGTAACCTTTTGGAACATTATCACATGACGGGAGAATTGTACGAAAAACCGGATACAGGGAGATCATACTATTCGATAGCTGAGGAAGTACTTGAAAACTGGAAGGATAATAAGCTGAAAGAAAAGATCTTTCAGCCCCAGAAGGACAGAGGGAATTTTGTTTTCCTAGAAGGGCCTCCAACTGCAAATGGCAGGCCGCATGTTGGACATGCAATGACCAGGACGGTCAAAGATACCGTTTTGAGATACAAATACATGAAGGGGTTTAACGTCCTCAGAAGAACTGCAGGATGGGATTGCCACGGACTCCCTGTTGAACTGGAGGCAGAAAAGCACTTTGGTTTCACCACCAAGAAACAGATTGAAGATTTTGGAATTGACAAATTCAATGCGTATTGCCGTGAAAGCATATTCAGGTACATCGACGAATGGATGAAAGTTGATGATCTGCTTGGATTCTGGATAGATCATGAAAAAGCGTACATAACTCTAAGGAATGACTACATCGAGAGTGAGTGGTGGGCACTCAAAACCATGTTTGAACGGGGACTTCTAGTTAAGGACTACAAGATCGTGCCTTATTGCCCCAGATGCGAAACCTCCCTTAGTTCCCACGAAGTTTCACAGGGATATGAGGATGTCAAGGACCCCTCACTATATATCAGGTTCAAGGAAAAAGGTACTGAAAACAGATATTTCCTGGCATGGACTACTACCCCCTGGACTCTTCCATCAAATGAGTTTCTGGCGGTTAATCCCGACATAGAATACTCCCTGATACGCCACGAGGGTGAAGAACTTTACCTTGCAACTGAAATAGTACCGAAGCTGTTCAAAGGAGAGTATGAGACGATTGAGACTTTCAAGGGATCGGATCTATCCGGAAAAGAATATGAACAACTCATACCATTTCTGGGAAAACCCGTTGGGACAATGAAAATCGTGACCGGGAATCATGTCACCGTCACAGAAGGTACGGGTGTGGTTCATACTTCACCAGCATTCGGAGCCGATGATTTTGACATAGGGAAAAATGAAAATGTCGAGATACTGAATCCGGTTAACCTTTCAGGAAAATTTGCGGATGAAAGACTTCCGTGGAATGGCCAATTTGTTAAGGATGCAGACTTAGACATATTGAAGTACCTCAAGTCGAAAGGACTGGTGTTCAAGAGCGAGAAGATAGAGCATACATACCCGTTCTGTTACCGGTGCAGTTCTCCGCTACTGTATTACCCCCTAGAGGCCTGGTTCATCCGCGTATCCACCATAAGGAAGGAATTGATGGAGAACAACGAGAAGATAAACTGGCTTCCCGAGCACCTTAAGGAAGGCAGATTTGGGAATTTCCTTTCAGAGGCAAAAGACTGGGCCCTAAGCAGAAACAGGTATTGGGGCACCCCTCTTCCCGTCTGGAAATGCTCAAACGAACATTATTTCGTGGTTGGAAGCAGAAAGGAGATTAGAGAAAATGGCGGTGAAGTTCCAGATGACCTTCACAGGCCCTTTGTAGACAATATAAAACTCAAATGCAGGGAATGTGGCCTTGAAATGTCAAGGGAACCCTACGTGATTGATACGTGGTTTGATTCAGGAAGCGCCACTTACGCTGCTTTGCACTATCCATTCGAGGACGCCTTCTCACCGGATGTCAATTTCCCCATAGACTTCATAACTGAGGCAATAGACCAGACAAGAGGATGGTATTACACACTTCACGTGATTTCCTCGCTTCTGTTCGGGCAGAATGCATACAAGAATGCACTGACCATAAATTTCATCCTCGATGAACAGGGGAGAAAAATGAGCAAGAGCAAGGGAAATTCTGTCTTTGCTCTTGATTTTGTCCATGAAGTCGGTCCGGATCCAATGAGATTATTCTTCCTCACAGGGGCGCCATGGAAGGTTAAATCTCTGGATAAGAAGCTAATCTCTGAGGTCACGAGCAAGACGCTTGGCACTCTCACAAACGTGTACTCATTCTTTGCGTCCAATGCGAACCTGGACAGCTATGAATACAAAGGCCTCGAAAAATCAGCCAACCTGCTGGATCGCTGGATAATATCAAAAGTCAATTCGACAATCAAGAGCGTGGGAGCCAAAATGGACGCACTTCAACTGCATCTGGCACTTCGAGATGTACAGGAGCTCATTGACAGCATATCCAACTTTTACCTGAGACTCTCAAGAAGGAGGTTTTGGGCGGAGTCCATGAATGATGAGAAGAGGCAGGCCTACAGCACACTGTATTATACAATAGATTCTACACTCAGGCTTCTTGCGCCGATTGCTCCGTTTACCACAGATTACCTCTACCAGAAACTAACTAAAGGAAAGGGGAGTGTACATGAGACAGATTTTCCGGTAACTGATGAGTCCACAGTCGATACGGAGCTTGAGAGGTCGTTTTCAAAAGCCGCTTCCATCATAGAGTCCGTAAGAAGAGTCAGACAGTTGACAGGCATAAAAGGAAGGCAGCCGGTAACTGAAATACTGGTCTCAGGAACAGAAGCACTTGAAAAAGACCTCGTTGATCTTGTAAAACCGGAAGTCAACTCGAGAGATTTAACATTCATCGCCTCAAGCGAGAGGCCAGTGATCCGAAGAGTAGAGATAGTTCTGTCTGAAGCAGCACCAATTCTCCGAAGCAATCTCAGGAAAGTCCAGGAATACATAAAGAATGCAGACCAGGCAGAGCTCATAAATGAGCTTGAAAGGCACGGGAAGATATCAGCAGAAGGGGTGGATGTAGATTCCAGCCTTGTCAAGATCGAAGAAACTCCCGATGAGAACTACGGTTATACGCAGGACAGTAGAACGGAAATAGAGGTATTTGTAAACAGCAGAATCGACGAAGGCCTCCAATTGGAGGGAGCCGCTAGAGAACTGATAAGAAGAATACAGGTCATGAGGAAGGACCTTAATCTTGAGTATGACCAGAAGATAAGGACTGGAATTTCAGGGAGTGGCGTGATACCAAAAGCGCTTGGAAAATTCAAGAACTGGATAATGGAAGAGACTCTCAGCGAAGAGATAGTTGAAGACGCACAAGAAAAAGGCAGGGACTGGGACATCAACGGAGAAAAGGTAGTAATTAGCATCCAACCCGTTTGAAAAGAATCTGTAATGAGGATCGGCGAAAATCCATAGATCGGAGTTTTTTCAAAAAACTGTGAAGGATTTATTTAACCGTTGTAATACAACATTACATGAGATCATTCATTGTCGGTCGTTTCCAGCCATTCCATAAAGGCCATCTCGAAATCATCAAGGAAGTTCTCAGGGACAGCCCCTCCGTAATTATAGGAATAGGAAGCGCACAGTACTCACACACTTTGAAGGACCCGTTTACAGCAGGGGAAAGATATCTGATGATTTCTTCGACTCTGGAAAACGAGGGAATCAGAAATTTCTACATCGTGCCTATTGAGGATGTCAATTCCAACCCTTTGTGGGTTGCCCACGTTGAGTCCCTGACACCGAAATTCAGGACTGTTTACACAAATAACCCCCTTGTGGGAAGATTGTTTTATGAAAAAGGATATGATGCCAGATCATTCAAGCTTATAAACAGAAAATTCTGGTCTGGAACGAAGATAAGGGAAAAGATACTTAATGGCGGAGAATGGGAACCTGCTGTCCCACAGACCGTCGCTGACATAATAAAGGAAGTGGACGGGGTAAACAGGCTGATCGACCTGTCCAAGACCGACGAGGACGATGGGCTGGACTAGTCGGCATTAATAGGCTGATCCCCTCTGCCATAGAGTATGTCTTCGATTACATCCCTGTCTTTTAGGACATGATCGAGTATCATGTACTCGTCCGGCTTATGGGCGCTTTCTGCTACAGTTGTGCACCAGACTGCAGCATCGAAACCTTTTTTCCTGAAATATGCTGCACAGGTTCCGCCGCCTATCCCAATAACTTTAGGCTCGATATTTCTGGTTTTCCTTATCGACTTGATCAGCCTTTCGACAATCTCTGCGTTTTCAGGAGTCCGGGCGGGTGCCTGTTCCTTCTGGATCACCTCATACGAAATTTTTGCTTTGCTGTCTTTCTCGAACTCCCTCATTTTCAATTCAATCTGGTCCATGACGACGACCAAATCGTATCCTGGCAGAATCCTGCAGTCCATATACTGTACATCGACGCCGGGTATCGTGTTGATGTTATCAACGTTCTTTTCGTGCTTTGTGGGCTCGAAGGTAGAGTATGGCGGTGAAAATATATCCACACTATCCTTGAATTTTTCATGAAGGTGCCTGTCCAGTTCAAGTACGAATTTCATGCCTTCCCTTGATGCGTTGATTGCATTGAACGGCATACTGGCGTGATACTGCTTTCCCGTGGTCTTTATTTTCAGCCACAGAATACTTTTTTCAGCCACTTCGACCTCATTGCCTTCTTCAGTACCTGCGTCTGGAACAATTATCAAGTCTCCCTCCCGGAAGATATCTTTCTCAAGCAGGTGCTGAATCCCATAGTTGCTGCCCATCTCTTCATCTGCCACAAATGCAATCCCCAGATTGTAGTTGAGCTCGTCCTTCCTGAGATTCTTAAGGAGGAGCATTGAAAGTAGTATGGCTTGGCCGTTGTCTGAAGTCCCTCTGCCATAAATTCGGTCCTTCTCAAGTGTCACTGTAAAGGGACTCCTGGTCCATAGCGACAGATCACCTTCCGGAACCGTATCAATGTGGGCCACAATCCATAGAGTTTTCTCCTTGCGCCCAGATTTGAGAACGACACTGGACCTTCTAAATCCGCCCTTGTCTTCCACGTCGTATCTTGAGTAGCCCTTAAACCCCATTTCATCTAGAATTTTGCACAGTTCATCAGCCCTTTCAGATTCGCCCTTTCCACCGGATTCCGGAGAGATGGACCTTATCGGGATAATTCTGCGCGCGATATCGACAATAAATTTCTTTTCCTTATCCTGAAGGGAGTCTGTTATCACAACCAGACAAATGATCAATGAATATATCTCTTTTTTTGTAGGCCATACTCGTCCTCTGACTCAAACAGTAAGATAAGGAAAGTTAATTAAAACCTTGATAATCTGTTGCATCAGATGGAGAACAGGAAAAAAAACTTCAGCGAGTGGTACAATGAGATAGTTGAGACTGCTGAGTTGAGCGACAAACGATACCATGTAAAAGGGATGAATGTATGGAGGCCGTATGGTCTCAAAATAATGCAAGGCATAGATGGCATAATAAGAAGACTTGTCGACTCCCGTGATTTTGATGAGGTAAGTTTTCCTGTTCCAGTCACCAAAGACCAGCTCATGGTGGAATTTGAGCATGTAAAAGGTTTTGAGGGTGAACTTTACTGGATCACAAGAGGAGGCCATGAAAACCTGGATGTGGAGCTGGCCCTGAGACCAACAAGCGAAGCTGCAATGTACCCGATGTTTTCACTCTGGATACGCTCCCATGCAGACCTTCCAATGAAGTTGTACCAGATTGTCAGTGTCTACAGGCATGAGACAAAACACACCAGGTCATTCATCAGGATAAGGGAAATACACTTCTTTGAAGCACATACAGCCCATGCGACGTATGAAGATGCTGAAAAACAGATGGTACAGTACAAGGAGATCTGGGAACGCCTTGCCGACGAGCTTTGCCTTCCTTACATAACCAACAGAAGGCCTGATTGGGACAAATTCCCGGGTGCAAGATACACTCTTGCTTTTGATACCCTGCTTCCAAGCAGCAGGTCTCTCCAGATAGGCACGATCCACCAATATGGCACTAATTTCTCGGAAAATTACGATATTAAATATGCGGATGACGATGGAGAGCATCATTTTGTTTCTCAGACGACATTTGGTATGAGCGAAAGGCTGCTTGCGGCGGTAATAGGTGTGCACGGCGACGACAAGGGGCTCATTCTTCCACCGGGAATTGCCCCGGTACAGGTCATAATTGTTCCAATACCCTCTGAGTCGGAGGACACGATCGGATATTCCCGGAAGATCGGAGATGACCTTCTGAAAATGGGTTTCAGGGTGAGAGTTGATGACCGGGACAACTACACCCCGGGGTACAAGTATAACGACTGGGAAATGAGGGGCGTTCCAGTCAGGGTCGAGATTGGAGTAAGGGAAGTCGGATCCGGAAATGTGACGGTCGCCCTCAGAAGCAAGAAAGGCAAAAAAGTCATGAGCAGGGGGGATTTTGTTTCAGGAGTGACAGGCTTACTTGGTGAAGTGAAAGCGAGCATGAAAGAATCAGCAGATAAGTTGTTCCTATCCCTTCTTACAGATTCTTCAAGCCTTGACGACATGAAAAAAGCAATTGGAGCCACAGCAGCTTACTGGTGCGGGTCCAAGGAGTGTGCAGACCATATAGAAGCTGAAGCTGATCTTGACCCCCTGGGATTCGTCAACGGTACAGAAGATGTCGGAAAATGCATCGTTTGCGGCACTGACGGGAAGAAGTCGGTTTTCTCCAAGTCCTATTGATCGGTGACATCCTCCCCGCCCTATTAAAGCAGAATGCCTGCCTGTCCCAACTCCAAAATATCAAAAAGGCTGATTAATGCGTTATGAATATACCTCAAAAGTGAGTAGACAGGAGAGGACCCTTATCATTTTCGACATGGATGGCGTATTGACTCAGCACTCGAGCAGCTGGCAGTATGTCCACGACAGGATAGGGGTCAATAACAGGAAGAATTACGAGCTTTTCAAAAACAGGGAGATAAGTTATGAGACATTTCTTGAGAGCGATGTCCGCCTCTGGAACCGAAAGCTGGGAAGGATAAGGAGAGAGGACATAGTGAATATACTCAACACCATCCCTTTGAGAGACAATCTTCGAGAATCCATGGAGACCCTCCGTGGCTATGGGTCAACCCTGGCGATAATCTCTGGTGGCATTTCATGGCTTTCCGACAGGATAAACGGAACCTTTCATTTCGATTTCACATACGTGAATTATCTGAATACCGATTCAGAGGGAATTATACAGCCAAAAGGAGTTGCAGTTGTGGATCCACTCAGAAAAGATCTGGCTGTCCGGAAATTGCAGAAAGAGCTCAAAATAAGTAGTGAAAGGACAGTTAGCGTTGGAGATTCCATCCATGACGTGCCGATGTTCAACAATTCTGCCTTTTCGGTTGGGTTCAACCCCACAGAGGAAGAAGTAGGGCGTCATGCCACAGCAACACTGCAGTCAAATGACCTTCAAGCCCTTGCCGGGCTGATCGTCAAAGCTTACCTGGACATGACCTGAAACTGGTTTTATATATCAGTAACATTACGATAATATGGAGAAAATAGACCCCGCACAGAAATTGGAGAAGCTACCAGTGGGAGTCAGCTGCATTGACTCACTCATGAATGGTGGCCTCGAAAGCGGGGTAATAACGGAACTCTACGGTGAAGGTGGATCAGGCAAGAGCAATATGTCAATGCTTTTCGCGCTTGCAGCCATAAAGAACGACAAGACTGCTGTCTTTCTGGACACTGAAGGTTTTTCCGCGGACAGGTTCATGCAGATCTGCGGTGGTTCAAGTGAGCCGTCGGAGAGCCTTATGCTTTACAGAGTCTCCTCACTTGATGACCAGGAACTCTCGATAATGAGGGTACTTAAAATGCTCGAAAAGAGCAGGAAGATAGGCATTGTGATCGTGGATTCGTTCACTGAATATTTCAGGCTGGAAAAGACGGCGGATGCTGCTTCCAGATCAGCGGGATTCCAGAAACAGTTGGGCCTCCTTTCATCCATCGCCCTAAGGGGAAATGTCCCGGTACTTATCACCAACCAGATTTACCAGGACATGGATTCAAAACTGCTCCATCCTTTCGGGGGCTTCCTCATAGACCATTCAATGAAGGCCATATACCAGCTCGAGAAACTTCCGGGAGGGAAAAGAAGAATTTCAGTATCAAAGCACAGGTCCATACCTGAAGGCAACAGTTCGGAATACAGGATAGTGGATTATGGAGTAAACTGTGAGGGATAAACATGGGCGTAGACATATCAGATCTAGTGGTCAAACATCAAACATCACTCAGGGAACATTCCGGCTCAACCTTTTCAGTTGATGCCTACAATATACTTTACCAGTTTTTGAGCAGCATAAGGCAGCCGGATGGAACTCCATTGATGGACAGTCAGGGGAGAGTAACTTCACATCTATCTGGCCTTTTCTATAGAACCATAAACATGCTCGACAGCGGGATAAGGCCTGTCTATGTTTTTGACGGAAAACCTGCGGTTCTGAAGAACAGAACAATCGAGGAAAGAAAACTTGCCAAGGAGAAAGCAAGGATTGAGCTAGCCCAGGCAAGGGAAGAAGGAGATTCGGCCCGTGTGAGATCGCTTTCATCGCGTATAAATTACGTAAGCGGCGAGATCGTTTCAGAGACTATGGAACTTCTGTCACTGATGGGGCTCCCCTATGTTGAAGCGCCTTCCGAAGGGGAAGCACAGGCTTCGTACATGAGCAAGGTAGGAAAGGTCAATGGCGTCATATCTCAGGATTATGACTGCCTGCTGTTCGGTGCAGCACGTATTCTCAGAAACTTTGCTGTTTTTGGCAGGAGAAAAGTGCCCGGAAGGAATATTTACGTCAATGTTCAGCCAGAATACATTGAGCTCGAAGAGACGCTGAAAAAGAATGAAGTGACTCTGGAGCAGCTTATTCACATAGGTATCCTGGTTGGGACAGATTTCAACAGGGGGATCAAGGGTATAGGCCCCAAGACTGCACTCAAGCTGATAAAGAAGCATGGAGACATTGCAACTGTGCTGAAGGAGAAGGATCAGGAGATAGAGAACCAGGACAGAATCATAGAAATTTTCATGAACCCCGATGTAAAAACAGACTTTGACCTCACCTTTAATAAACCGGACAGAGAAGGGATACTGAGGTTCCTGTGTGAAGAGCACAACTTCTCTGAGGGGCGTGTAACACCTTATCTTGATACTCTTGAGAAGGCATTCGGGAAAACTTCGCAGGCCAATCTTGACTCATTCTTTTGACAACTCCGAAATAATAGCAGTTTAAGAAATATTGCAACTTTTTTGAATCTTAAAAGTAATGCGATTCATTTAAGTAGTTAATATCAAATATATATTTACGAACGAAGAAAAAGTATTGCTGGATGTATCACACGTTTCAAAAAGGGGTAGTTCTCTTAGGATAACGCTTCCAAAGAAAGTAACAGAGAAATTGAACGTCAAGCCTGAAGACATTCTGGGATTCTATTTTGATGGTGAATCAATAGTACTTGAAAAAATCAAGTAGTATGAGGCACACTAGACCTGGAAATTGCTCAGATCAATCTCTTCTCTTTCGACGAGCCTGTTAGCCGGGGCTATCATTTCGTTTAGTGCGTCAGAGACCGCGTTCTTGAGATCAACCGGATGGATGTCGCCATTGACATATAGCTTCTCAAGCTCGCCATATGTTTCTGGGGAAATTTCACCACCTTTCTGCGGAGGCCTACGTATCAAAAAGTTCTCCCCATAATACGGCATTATTATGTGTCGTATTATGTCCATTACGGGGTTCCCTTCTACCTCCTTGATTGGACAGTATGCCTTCTTTATCTTGGACCTCACCTTTTCAGGAGGATCAAAAAGGAATATTGCTGAGTTAGGGTCGCTCTTTGACATCTTCTTGAATGAATCCATCCTGCCCGTCCCGGTAAGGCTTCCAAGGAGGGGGCCGTGCACAGATATAACTTTCTTTCTGCCCATTTTTTCTGCCACGTCCCTGGCGAGCATGTGCGCGTGCCTCTGGTCCATTCCGCCAAAAGCAAAATCCAGGTCCATGTAGAAAATGTCTGTAACCTGCATTAGAGGATAGATGTACTTGCTGAAATCTTTGTCCGCATCCTCCTCGGTTCTTCCCATTATTGGCAGGGCGCGCCTTATGCGTGAAAGATTGGCCGTTTTTGCCACGTTTAGGAGTGTGCTCCAGTATTCCGGGTCCGAAACCATGTCACTTGTCCAGAGAAACTTGACCTTGTCGCTGAGGCCCATAACCTTCATGCTCTTCAGGAGAAGGCGGCCACTCTCCTGAATCCTGGAAAGGTCTCCGCCGAGCTTGTCGTTCACCTTGGCATGCCAGTCAGCAAGGAGTACGGTGGTGTCCAGCCCAAGCTCTATAAGATCGTTAAGTTTTCTTGGCCAGAGGAGCCCCGTGGCGATGTGCGGCAGACCTGAAGGCTCAAAACCAATGTATGCCTTGTTCCTCCCTGATTCCAGTGCGTCCTTGGCTTCAGCTTCCGTGATCACTTCCACCATGTTTCTGGCTAGGAGTTCTAGTTTATCCATGAACCAGCGCACATACTGTCTCATTTAATTAACTTTTTTGAACAGGTTCCACGGAAACTGCAATATACGCACCTTCCCGGATTATTATGGTTGGGTTCAGGCATCCCAAGGTTCCCCCTTATCCTGCCCATTACATTGAAGAGCTCTTCCCGGAGCCGCTGGCTGTTTTCAATCCTGAATGCATAATTCTTGTACTTCAGTATGCCGTATTCAACCTTTGAGCCCGGGAAGTTCTCCTCCAGTATCACAAAGTATGCGGCCATCTGGAGCATGTGCCCCTCCCTGGGCCTTACAGCATCTGTTGACTTGTACTCGTAGGGCACCACTTCTTTCCCGTTCTGCACAATCTTGTCAGGCTTTCCCGTTAGGCCGTACCTTCGTGATCTCAGGATTTTCCCCTCAGCCATGAGGTCTCCATATACTGCCTTTCCATCGGGCATTGCAAATTTCTTTCTGGAGCGGGAAAGGACGGCTGACATTATCACAAAGAGCATTATGAGAAGAAAGAGGATCGCGTATATCTCATAAGCATCCACTCAGATCAGCCCTGCGGCAAAGGCCACCAATATTATTGAAAGTAGAACAATGGCAGCAATCGACAGTCTGGCAGCAATGCTTACCCTTTTGTACCTCGGCTCAAGCTTCTTGTGCATTTTCCTGCCATTCTCCATCCTTTTGGAAGATATTGTGCTCCTTGGATAGCCGTTTGAATCCATGTACCAAGCCACACTGCAAAATGAGTACTCGGATATTTCAGATGCACTGAGGGTGCCGTCATCTTTCATGGAAAGCAGATTTCCTCCTGGCAACCTAGCAGGCTCAAATGTTGATGACCTGCCCATCCGGCCTCGCGATACGCTGGATGGAGATTTTCCCAAAAGCGCCTTCCTGTTTCAGGATGATCCTCTTCTCCCTCATGAGAAACAGGCAATATACAAAAAAGCCCCACCTGTCCTCCACGCTGCTTCCCCATATTTCTTCAATGTAGAACTGATCTGCGAACTGCGAGAGTATTTTTTCGTAGGTGTTATCAATTTCCTTCTCAGGTTCTTCGGCGTGAAGTTCGAATATTATCTCCTCCATGGCTGTGGCGTCAAATTCTTCCTTTTCCTGCCGGGTTGTGTGAACTCTCTTCCTCTCCTTCCTTACCGCAACACGCATTGCCTCAAGCAGTTCCACAAGCATTACCTGCCTCTTTTCCCTGTGCTTGACCGGTTCAGAAAGCTCAAGGGCTCGCGGCTCAAATTCAAGCACGGGAGACTCCATCCCATCATCCGGGCCCTCTTCAACGTAGGTTTCCGGGACCTCCAGCTGCTGCCTCTTCATAACGGACCTTTCCGTTTTTTCAAGAAGAATGTGCCATGCCTGACCTATCAGGTACCCAGCCATGCCAAACCGATCGAACGTCTCGTCAATTATTGATATGAATATTTTGGAAAAACCTCGAAGATCAACATTCCACGGATCTATGACACCCTCCTCGCATAGCTTGAATGTAGAGGCCACAAGCCTGGCGAAAGGGTCCGAGAATTCCCGTGAATCCTTGGTTTTCTTCATTATGGATGCATACACATCGGTGTTGTAATCAAGCAAGGTTCCCTGGACCACTATATCTCTCAGCACCTGATCCGTTTCCATCAGAACACCTCCGGTTCAGTCCCGAGAGATTTCTCGAATACTTCAGTGTTTTCCTCGTCGAAACTTGTGACACCGATGATGTTTTCAGCATATTTCAGCATCGCTTTCCTCAGCGATACAACAAGAATCTGCGAAGTTGAGGAGTTGCTCTTGAACATCTTGCCGATCCTTTCCACGTTTGCTCCGTCAAGGAACATGTCCACCTCGTCAAGATAGTATATCGGGGACGGGTTTATTCTCTGAACAGCCATTATAAACGAAAGAGCAGTCAGGCTCTTTTCCCCGCCACTAAGTGAGTGGAGCTTGCTGAAGTTTCTCCCTTTCGGCCTTGCCCTGATAGAAACTTCTGCGTTCAGCGGGTCAAGCTCATCAGAAAGTACCAGCTGTGCTTCGCCGCCTGCCGAAAGTGTTGCGTATATCTCGTTCATGTGCTGGTTTATGGCGTGATATAGATTGAGGAAAATTGTCTTCTTCTGCTCGTTTAGCTTCTCGGTCAAATCCTCAAGGCTTTTCTTTTCTTCCTTCAGCCTGGTCATCTCCTCTGAAATGTTTGAACATTCAACACTAACCTCATCAAACTCAGTAATCGCTTTGTGGTTTATCGGCCCGAGCTGCTCAATCCTGTTCTCAAGATCGCTTATCGTGCCTTTTATTTCCGTAATTGAAAGTTTCTCCTGAATTGCAGTTCCACCGGTCTCGGCCAGTTGCTCCTCTATTTCCGTAATTTTGGTCCTGTAAGTTTCAAGCCTTGAGCTTAGAGTGATAATGACATCATGCTTTGTTGAAACCAGGGACTTGTTTCCCTCCATCCTGCCGCTTATCCTTTCGACCTCATTCTCTATTGCATGGATCTTCTCTGTCTGCTCTTTTGTCTTCTGGTCCATTTCCTCTTCGATCTTCCTGTATTTTTCAAGTTCAGTATTCTGTTCAGAGATCCGATCCTGCAGGACATTGACTTCATCTTTCAGCTGGACGATCTGATTGGTGCTGTTACCTATCAGCTTCGCATTTTCCTGGAGGTCCCCCTCCATATGTTTCAAGTCTGATCTTGTTGATGAAATACCATCCAGCATGCTTTGCTCGTCGGTTCTTAGTGAGGCATAAGTCCTCTCCAGGTCGCTCTGGAGCTCTACGGTTTCGGGAGACAGGGATTTCAACTTCTCATGGATTTCTGATTTCTCCTTTGAAAGCTGGTCTATTTTGTCGCCGTTCTCCAGCATTTCTTCATTGAGCGCCTTGAGGTGGTTTTCAGTTTTTCGAAGGGATTCCTCAGACTCTGCAACCTGTGAGTCAACCCCCTCGATCTGTCTTTCCGCCTTCTCCGCTATCTCCCTGAGTTGATCTATCTCTTTGGTCTTTGACCCTTCTTCCTTTGAAAGTTCCGTCATTTCTGTGGTAAGCTGGTCCACAAGGTGTTTGCCATCCTCTATTTTAGGGTTCAGAATGCTTAATTCTTCATTGAGGCCGTTAATTTCGGAGGAAAGCTGTGATAATTTGGATTCCGTGGCGGCATTGCTCTTCCGTGCTTCATTATAACCACCTGTGATGGCGCCGCTTGCCTCAAAAATATCCCCTCCAAGGGTAACAAGCCTTACACCGACCATGTACTTTCTTGCAGTCTGGACAGTGTCAACTATAACCGTATCCTGAAAAGCGTACCAGACAGCAGCCTCATATACGCTCTCATATGATATATGCTCAAACACATAGCCAAGTGAGCCGTCTGACCCATGCACAATGATTGCCTTTCCCCTTGGCCGGCCTGTACTTAACTTGTTAAGCGGCAGAAATGTAAGTTTGCCTATCTTCTCTTTCCTCAGATATTCCAGGCATTCCTGGGCCACCTGGTCATTCTCAACAACAACAGCGTTAAGCCTGCCTCCTGCAGTTGATTCTACGGCACTTCTGTACTTCTCATCAAAGCTTATGAGGTCCCTGATGGGGCCATGAATGCCATCAATCATGTTCTGGTTTCTGGCGTTTATGATTGATGAGAGGGTTCTCGATCCTGCGCCTCTTGACCCCTGCATGCTCATGGTAAGTTTGTCATATTCCCTTGAAAGGATAGAAAGCCTGTCTTTGGCAGCTTCCTTTGCTTTCTGGTTTTCCTCCAGCTCATTCTTGACTTCATAGTACTGCTTTCTCAGGTCCTGGAGCGTCTTCCTCTTGGTCTGGTCGGTTCCCGATATGTCCTTAAGCCTCCACTGGGCATCCTTAATCTGGAATTCGAGATCTTTTCTCTTTTCCTCACGGGAGACCAGTTCAGTCATGATCTTTGATTTTTCCTGGATTAGTTCGTTATATTTCTCCCTGACAGCATCGTTCTGTGAATTGATGTTGTCTATGCTTGCATCAATCTCCACAAGCCTCTCCTGAAACTTCTTTGCTGATTTTGTGGAATCGCTGAACTCTATCCTCATTTTGGAAAGTTGTTCTTCTATGCGCCTCATTTCGTCCTGAATTCTCATGAGTTCCGACTCCCTGGATTCCAGTGCATCACTCTTGGACGAAATTGTTTTCCTGATCTCCTCGGACTGGCTATCCCTGCTGGATACCTCTTCCTGAAGATTGTGGATCTGCTCGCCCCTGTCATCCTTCTTCATCCTGAACTCAGCGATTTTTACCCTCAGATCCGCAATGTGCTGCCTTATCTCCCCTAGCTCAGAACCGGAGATCGCTTCTCTTTCCTCCTCGAGCTTTTTGAGTGTGGACCTTTTTGATTCCACATCTTCCTGGAGGCCTGAGTTCTCAAGGTTTAAAGTGTCAATCTCTGAGGTAAGGCTGGAAATCTGAGTCTCAACTGACTCAACGTCCCTGTTCAGCCTGTTCAGGTCATATCCAAGAAGGGTGGCCCTCATGTCCTTTATTCTCTGTGAATAGGAGTTAAAAGTTTCAGCATTTTCCTTGTCTATCCTGAGTTCTTCCAGTCGTCGCTGGGCTTCTTCGTGCATAATTTCGAGTTTTGTCAGGTTTCCGGATATCGCTTCGATGTCGGATTTTGCTTTGTCTATTTGCACGTCGAAACTCTCGATGCCGGAGATGGATTCAAGAAGTTTTCTTCTTTCGATCCCGCTCATTTTTATTATGTTGTTGATGTCACCCTGCAGCACAAAGCTGTATGAGTCAAGATATATGTGCAGTGAGTCTAGTAGCCTTTCAACGTCGGAGTGCCTGACCCTCTCCCCGTTGATGTAATAATTTGAATGATAACTTTCGGTATCGGAAATCAATTCCCTCGTGAGCCTGATCCTCTTTTCATCCTCTGAAAGTTCCGGGTTTTCACTGTTGAATGTGATTGTGACCTTGCAGGTATCCCTCTGCCTGTTAGGGCTGGAAGCCTTGTGTATCAGGTCAGCAAGCCTGTCTGCCCTTACAGCCTTTGAAGAGCGGACTCCGAGGACAAAGAGCATTGAGTCGCCTATATTGCTCTTGCCGCTTCCATTCGGACCGCTTATGACGGTGAATCCTTTCCGGAAAAGAATCTTCCTTTTATTTCCGAACGATTTGAAGTTATCCAGTTCAAGGCTTTCAATCATCATATCAATCATTTGTCAGACAATTGTCATGTCTATAAGGCGAATTCATATATATAAGTATTTTTATAATATGCAAATTCATAGGCCCCAGTACATATCTAATAAGTCATCTCTTAAATCTATTACTAAAAAATCTGAATTCATCTACCGCCGGTTGCTAGCCTGATTTAACAATTTTGACTTCAATAAGAATAATAAGTGCGCGATCATATCCCATCAGAATGCTCAATCCTGCTGAAGAAGCTGTGTACAAGAGAATCAGAGAGGAAGCTTATTCAATGGGCATAGGAAGAACGCCCATTCTCAAAATTCCGGTAAAGGAGAATGTTTCAATCTATGCCAAGCTTGAATACTTTAACAAATACAAATCCGTAAAAGACAGGGCAGCATTTTTCATGCTAAAGAAAGCTCAATATGATGGCTTCCTCAAAGACGATGGGATCGTTGTCGAGGGGACCTCAGGCAATACAGGGATAGCCATAGCCAGCATAGCCAAGGACCTGGGCATTGAGGCTGAAATAATAATACCACCGGGAATAAGTGAGGGAACAAAGAACAGGCTGAAGGATACCGGTGCCACTGTCATAGAAACCCTTGATGACGGGACTCCAGAGTCAAGAAGCAGCACAGGAAACGCAATTCATGAGGCGAGGGAGAAGGCAAGGCAAAATCCTGAAATATATTTCAACCTGTTTCAGCACGGAAATGTGTCCAATATGCTCGCCCACTTCTATACCACCGGTCCTGAAGTCGAGGAGGCGACGGGGCTTGTGCCAGAGTATGCTGCAATCGGAATGGGCACTGGAGGAACGCTCACCGGCCTTTCCTTTTACCTCAAAAGCAGGAATCATGAGGCAAAGGTGTATGCAGTTCAGAGTCATCCTGACAGCTACATACAGGGCATAAGGAACTACGAAAAGGCAAAGGAGAGGAAACTTATTGATGAGCACCTCGATCTTATAGACGATTTCATAACGGTAACAGAAGAAGAGTCATACAGGGAAGTGAGGTACCTTCTGCGTAACCATAAAGTGTTTGTTGGAACCTCATCCGGGGCAAACCTTGCAGGCGCAAGAAAGTTGGCCGAAACTGTCGAGAAGGGAAACATACTTACAGTATTCCCGGACAGCGCCGAAAAATATGAAAAGGTGTATAAGGAAAAGGGACTATTCACAGAAGAGGAATTTGAGGAAAATATGAGATATTTTATTGAGGTCCCTGAAGCTGCCATTACTCTTGTGTGATCAGAGACTTTTTTTATTCTCCTTTAAACTTGGGCTTTCTCTTGTTCAGGAAAGCATCAAATCCTTCCTTGCTGTCTTTTGATTCAAACAGCACTCCAAATTTCTCTTTCTCATCTTCGTAGAACTCATCTGGAGGCGCCCTTATCAGAGCCTTCGCATATTTAAGAGAGAGCGGGGGTTTCTCAGAAAGTTCTTCAGCAAGCTCCATGGCTTCTTCCATGTGGTCAGTCGAGATCCTGTTCACGATCCCCATTTCCTTGGCTTCCTGTCCGGTAAACGTCCTGCCTGTTGAGACTAGTTCGAGCGCCCTTCCCTCACCCGCAATTGCCTTAAGCCTTTGGGTTCCACCAAATCCAGGGAGTATTCCGAGAGTTATCTCGGGAAGAGCCAGCTTTGCATCCGGGGTCGAAACCCTGAAGTCGCATGCCAGTGCGAGCTCGAAACCGCCACCGAGAGCGTATCCATGTATCGCAGCTATCACTGGCACGTCTGCAGAGGCTATGCCGTTCATGATGTCATGGCCTTCGCTTGCAAACCTGTGGGCCATATTGGCGTTCATTTTTGTAAAGTTTTTGATGTCGGCTCCGGCCGAGAATGCCCGGCCTTCACTGTTCAGGACCACGACATTCCTGGAGTTACTGACAGCCTCTCCAATCTCCCTGAGAATCTCTATGTTCAAAGGGTTAAGAGGATTGTCGGTTTTCAACGTTGCCAGAGTTATTTTTCCCATATCTTCAACTGTAATGTACTTCATTTTGACACCTTCAGTATTTGTAGAAGCCTTCCCCTGTCTTTCTTCCGAGGAGACCCGCGTTTACCATGTTTCTGAGTGTGATCGGCGGCTTGTACCTTGGGTCACCGAATTCGTCGTATAGCACCTTCATTACATCGTAGGTCACATCAAGACCCACAAAATCAGCCAGCTCAAGCGGGCCCATGGGGTGGTTCAGCCCCAACTTCACGGTTTTGTCTATGTCCTCTTTGGAGGCAACACCTTCCTCATAGGCAACTATGGCTTCCCTGAGCAAAGGCATGAGGACCCTGTTTGCAACAAATCCCGGGTAGTCTTTCACGACAACAGGTTCTTTCCCCAGGTCCTTTGAGATCTCCTGAATTTTTTCAACCGCTTTCTTTGAGGTCCTTACGCCCGTTACTATTTCAATGAGTTTCATGACCGGAGGAGGGTTGAAGAAGTGCATGCCCAGAAAATTCTCTGGATGCTTCACGAAACCGGACAGATAGTTTATTGAGATCGAAGAGGTGTTTGTGGCTATGATTGAATCTTCATTTGCCATCTCATTTATCTTCTGAAGTATGTCCTTCTTGAGTTCCACCTTCTCGACTATTGCCTCAACGTAGATGTCTGATCCCGCTCCGTCATCAATTGACTTTGTGAAGGTTATCCTCCTCTTCACCTGGTCCGGGGTCTCACTGATCAGACCCTTTTTTGAAAGCCGTTCAAGGGAGTTTGCTATTGTGTCCCTGGCCTTTTCCAGTACCGGCTCTACAATATCTGTAAGCACTACTTCGTTTCCACCCTGTGCAAAGACCTGTGCTATACCATTTCCCATTGTTCCTGCTCCTATTACGGTTACTTTCATTCAATCACCTCAATAGCCATGGAATGGGCTCCGCCCCCTCCGTGGCAGAGTGTTGCCAACCCCCTGGAAAGCTTCTTCTCCCTCAGGGCATTCAGCAGAGTTACAACAACTCTCGATCCGCTGTTCCCGAGCGGATGGCCCAAAGCGATAGCGTCCCCATTCACATTGAATATCTCCTTTGGTATTTTTAATTCGTCCCTGACAATAATTGATGCTACAGAAAAAGCCTCGTTGTGCTCCACAAGGTCGAAATAACTGACATCCTTGCCCAGTTTGCTCATGAGTTTCTTTGTTGCCGGGATGGGTGCAATGACATAGTCCCTGGGGTCAAGAGAAGCAGATTCATAGCCCAGAATTCTGGCGATCGGCTTCAGGTTATTCTCTTCCACCGCCCTTCCCGAAGCAAGCACAAGTGCGGAAGCGCCGTCTGAAAGTTGAGAAGAATTCCCTGCTGTAAGAATGCCCTTTCTTTCAAATGCAGGGACCAGTTTTCCAAGCGATTCAGTCGTGGTTTCCCTAATCCCCTCATCCTGCTGCAGCTCCTCCATTTCAACAAGTTCTTTTTTCAGAGTTCCGTTCTGTGTCGCCTTGAGAGCTTTCTCCTGGCTTTCAACAGAGAACTGGTCAGCCTGCTCTCTTGTAAGGTCGTACTTGGCAGCGGTTTTTTCTGCTGAAAGACCCATATGCTCAAAATAGAATGCGTCCATGAGACCATCGGTAAGCATGGCATCATCGATCTTGTAATTCTTGTTAAACAGTTGCCTCGGACCCCACCTTAGGTAGGGTGGCAGAAGAAACGGTGCATTGCTCATGCTTTCCATTCCTCCGGCTACCACTATGTTTCTCTCCCCGAGTGCTATTTCCCTGCTTGCCGACTCAATTGCAAGCATACCGGAAGCACATACTGCATTGACAGTGAATTTTGTAACTACATCACTAAGACCCGCCAGCCGGGATGCCTGGCCTGCAGGATTCTGGCCTACTCCGGCTTGTATAACGTTCCCCATTATCACCTCATCAACATTTTCGTAAGGCAACTGTGTGCTTTTTATCGCACCGGATATTGCTTTGGCTCCAAGTTCCGGTGCAGTGAGGCGGGATAAGGATTTGCCGAACTTTCCGATCGGCGTTCTTTTGGCGGATACAATATAAACATCCTCCATGACAATCACTCGTATATTGCGGGAGGCGTTATTATTTTTTCCCGCCATTTTATTAAAAGCTGATGCTGTCCCCAGCTGGTGACATCCTCCCCGCCCTATCAGACGGGGCTTCCTGCTTCCCTGACCGGCTGAACCATCCGGAAGGATAGTTGGACTCCAGTCTCCACAGGCGTAACTTCGGGAGTGCCCCTCCCTACCTTTTCCAATCCTCTGTTATGGATGTTGATCGCTGCATTGAGATCCCTGTCGATCTCATAGCCGCAGGAATCACAGTGAAACGTCCTTTCAGATAGTTTCATCGATTCCTTACCGTATCCGCAATTCGAGCATTCTCTTGACGTGTTTCCTGGATCAACCATCACCACACTCTTACCGGCACTCCCAGCCTTGTAGGTTGTGTACTGTACGATGGTGCTCCATGAAGCATCCGCTATGCCCTTTGCCAGATGATGGTTCTTCATCATTCCTGTTATGTTCAGGTTCTCGAAGGCGATCAGATCATTGTTCTTCACGATCTGGCTTGACAGCTTGTGTGCAAAGTCCTCTCTCTGATTTTTCACTTTTTGATTTTGTTTCGAGAGATTCATCCTTGCCTTCCGTCTGTTGTTTGAACCTTTCTTCCTGCGTGACAGTTTTCTCTGTGCCTTTTTGATCCTCTTCTCTCCCTTCTTCAGGAATTTTGGATGATCGATCACGGTGCCGTCACTCATCGTTGCAAGATGCAACAGCCCAGCATCGATCCCGATGCTGTTGCCCGTCTTCTCTGGCTGGAAGGCAACAATCTCCTGCTTCACCGAGAATGAAGCATACCATTTTCCTGTGCTGTCACGTGAGATGTTGAGTGTCCTGATCTCGCCCTCAATCTCACGGTGCATGAACATTCTCACTCTTCCGATCTTTGAGATCTTGAGATGGCCGTTCTCAATGATCCTGAAACCTGATTGTGGATAGGTCAGTGATCTGTACCTTCCCATTCCTTTCAGTCTTGGGAATCCGGCCTTCTTTTTGATTCCCTGCTTCTTCTCCTTCACTCTTCGGTAAAAGTTCTGGTATGCACGATCCGCCCTTCTGGCAACATCCTGCAGTACCTGTGAGTGAATCTCTTTGTATTCTTCAAAAGCATTCTTCAGTTCAGGTATCTCGTTCTGCTGACGGTTGTACGTGAGGGATTTCCTTGATCCCCTGTATGCGTATCTTCGTTCCAGCAGGAATGAGTTGTACAACTGTCTGCAGAGTTCCAGCTGTTCGTTGTGCATTTCTTCCTGCTCCGCAGACGGGTACAGCCTGAACCTATACGCTTTCAGTTCTCTTAGCCTCCTGCGATTCAACATACTTCATCATTACAGGCAATGTTACCTGCCCCGATGTCGCCAGAAAGTAGGAGGGTGACCACATTTTGCCCTTCCACAGAACCTTCTTCACTTCGGGGAATCTTCTCTGTATTTCCCTCGATGTGATGGTCTTCACTGCATTCACAAATTCAGTGATCCTCAGAACGGGCGTTCCCTTGAAGAGCATGTGGAAATGATCTCTGTCGCATTCTATTGAAACAACCTCGACACTGAATCTATCCGCTATCTCCCTGACCTTTGTTTTGAGGAAATCCACAAGCTCATCATTTACGAAAACTTCCCTCCGGTACTTCACCACCTGAATGAAGTGGTAATATAGGGAGTAAACCGAATGAGCCCCCCTGTCGAGGTCATAGGACATAGTTATACTATTTCCTTATCAACCATAAGGATTTCGCTTTAATCCCCTCCCTTTCGGAAGGGGATTTCCCGCTCAATTTTGTTAAAACAATAAAAATTCAGTCTCGTGGAATACTTACGCAACCACGTTTTCTTCCATTTCTCTCTGCAGTTTCTCTTTCTTCTTGACTACATACCTGGTGATATACCCAGCTATGAGGTTGCCGGTTTTTTTGGAGATTCCGCCGATAGACTGCTTTATGATTTCCTTGTTGTTCTCGAAGTCCTCATTGAACTTGTCCTGGTGTTTTTCGGCAAATTCTTCTGCGATTCTCTTAATGCTTGAAGGTCTGATACTTCCCATCCAAATCTACCCCTTTATGCTGGAGAGATATAAAAACGTGTCATTCTTTCTCAGTTTCCTCCACGGGTGGCGCGACGAGTGTTGGAATTTCAGAAAGTTTGATTATTTCTGTGCTCACCGATCCGAGAAGAACCCTACTGAGGCCAGCCAGCTTCCTGGTTCCTGTGATTATAAGGTCAACACCATTTTCCTTGGCGGTGTTGACTATGACTCTTGCCACCTGGTCTCCCGAAGCATCAAGTTTCAGGAATGTTGCGGTGACTCCGCGCCTTTCCATTAGTTCACGAGCCATGTTCAGAACGTTATCCGCAGTCTGCTCTTGCCTCTGGTAAACTGACGCGGGAACATACGCATCAAAGGTTGGGCCTGCGCCGATTACTGTCGGCGTTACGTATGCGATATAGTACTCGTCCACAACAGGCTTCATTTTAAGGGCGAAGTTGAGCGCGTTTTTGGATGCCTGGGAATTGTCAAAGGCAATTAGTACTTTCATTGCTAAACCATTATTTTGTATGCATTTATATTTTTCCGTGCTGCAGGTGTTATTGGGCTTTGATACCTGCAATCAGTCAGGGCTTCCGCTGGGGACAGCTCCCCCGCAAAATATCTTTCTACCACCGTCAGAATAGCACATACCTGAGTATAAAAATATAAGAAGCGTGTAAAAAGAATCCCGAAGTGTGAGGAATCCACTCAAAGAATGTTAACAAGCCCTACCTTGAGGAATGAGAGAAGGGCGACGATTGCAGCTTTCATTATTTCTCTGGTGATTCTGGCAGTCGAGCAGCGATATTTGCCCGGAACTTCCGGCACCAGCCCCTTTGCTATTCTGGTATCTCTTGCTTTCCTTGTAGTGTGTGGAGATGTTCCTTTTACCCCATTGTGTTGATAACCGTGAACTGGAGCATAACTGAGTCTTGCCCAAAAAGGTGAGTTCAGTTGTTGTGGAACCAGCCTTTTTTCTTTTCAAACTCTTCCATGAGCTGCTTGACAAGATCCTTCTGCTTGGAGTTGAGATGCTTTGGTACTTCAACGTTTACACGTACCAGCAGGTCGCCTGACCCCTTTGAATTAAGTCTGGGCATTCCAGCCCCCTTTATCCTCAGAATCTCGCCAGGCTGTGTTCCGGGCGGAACATTCAGGTCGTAACTGTTGCCGAATATGTCAATATCCATGTCAGTTCCGAGAGCTGCTTGAGGGAAGCTTACCGATCTGTCAACTATGATATCGTCATTCCTTCGCCTGATCGATCTGTCTTCCTCGACCCTTAATATCACATACAGGTCGCCTGTCCTTCCGTTGTGTGACTGCCCCTTCCCTTTGAGACGAAGCCTGAGGTTGTCCACAGCCCCTTTTGGAATGCTTATGGAGAGGTCCTCTGTAATTGGGTTTGAACCGTTTCCCTTGCATACGGAACACGGCTCTACAGGTATTCTTCCCTTTCCATTGCAGGCATGGCAAGTGGTTACCGATACCATCCTGAAGAATCCCTGGCCCTGAACAACCCTCTGCTGACCTGATCCATTGCACGTTTTGCACGTTGTGAGCTTCTGGTTCTTGGCTCCTGTGCCTTTGCAAGCATCACAGCTGGCATTTCTCCTGTACTTGACGCTCTTCTTAGACCCTTTGTAGGCATCCTCAAGGTTTACCTTTATCTGGACGGCCATGTCAAGGTCCGGTCCGCTGTCATGGAAACCACTGAAAAAGGAGTCTCCAAAACCGCCCCCTCCACCGCCAAATATAGTCTTGAATATATCGCCGAGGTCACCGAAGTCATTAAAGTGTGAGAAGTCCTCCCATCTGAAATCCTGCCTCCCTGAGCCGAAGTCGACCGACCCTGTCTGGTCATACATGCGCCTCTTATTTTCGTCTGATAGTACTTCGTATGCTTCCCCGATCTCCTTGAATTTCTCTTCCGCTGCTTCTTTATTGTTCGGGTTGGCGTCAGGATGGTATTTTCTAGCCAAGGCTCTGAAAGCCTTCTTTATCTCATCCTGAGACGCGCCCTTTGAAACTCCGAGTACTTCGTAATAGTCCCTTGGCATTTAATTCATCAATCTTTGTTTACTCTTTGTCCTGATACTCAGCGTCCACTACCTTTTCATCGCCTTCATCTTTCTGCTGGTCCCCCGCAGCTTCCTGAGACGATTCGTCTGATGCCGCCTGCTCTTCTCCTGAAGGCTGGTACATCTTGGAGCCTATTTCCTGTATCTCCTTGGTAAGTGAGTCGCTGAGCTCCCTGACCTTGTTTAGGTCATTGACAGATATCGCTTTCCTTAGGTCTGCCACAGAGCCCTGAATCCTGGTTTTTGTGTCTTCATCTATCTTGTCCCCTGCCTCGTTGACTGTCTTTTCAACAGTGTAAGCCAGTGTTTCAGCGTTGTTAATCTGCTCAATCTCTTCTTTCTTTTTCCTGTCCTGCTCTGCGTATTCTTCTGCCTGTTTTTTCATCTTGTCTATTTCGTCCTGGGAAAGCTTGTTAGAGGCAGTTATAGATATGCTCTGCTTCTTGCCGGTACCTTTGTCAACAGCAGACACGTTCAGAATCCCGTTTGAGTCTATATCGAATGTTACCTCTATTTGTGGAACGCCCCTTGGGGCCGCAGGAATTCCAGTCAGATTAAACATCCCCAGTGATACGTTATCTGCTGCCATGGGCCTTTCCCCCTGAACCACATGAACTGTCACTGCTGTCTGCATATCAGCCGCTGTAGTAAATGTCTGGGACTTCTTTGCCGGAATGGTTGTGTTGGCTGGAATAAGAGGAGTTACCACACCGCCGAGGGTCTCTATGCCCAGAGTAAGCGGTGTAACATCAAGAAGAACTATGTCCTTGATATCTCCTGAGATTACTGCTCCCTGCAGAGCTGCCCCCGTTGCGACACACTCCATCGGATCGACACCGCCCTCAATCTTCTGGCCAATGTAGTCCTCAACAAACTTGCGCACGAGTGGTATTCTCGTCGGGCCACCGACCAGGATTACTCTTGTCAGGTCATCTTTGCCCATATTGCCTGCCTTCAAGGCATCGTCTATTGGTGCCTTTGCCTTCTCGATTATCGGTGCAATGAGTTCCTCGAACTTGGCTCTGGAAAGATTGTACTGGAGATGTTTGGGGCCGTCCTGGGTAGCCGAGATATAAGGAATATTGATCTCCGTTGTTGTTGAGGATGAAAGCTCAATCTTAGCCTTTTCAGCTGCGTCCTTGAGTCTTATATACGCAGACCTGTCCTTAAGAAGGTCTATTCCTTCCTTGCTCTTGAAATCCTCTGCGAGGAACTTGATTATTGATTCGTCCATGTCGGTTCCGCCAAGATTTGTGTCTCCCGATGTTGATACGACTTCAAAGACGCCCTCTCCAAAGTCCATTATGGTGACGTCAAGCGTACCACCTCCAAGATCGAAAACGAGAATCTTCTGCGACTGGTCCGACTTGTCAATCCCATAAGCGAGTGACGCCGCCGTGGGCTCATTTATGATTCTTTTTACCTCAAGACCTGCTATTGATCCTGCATCCTTTGTGGCCTGCCTCTGGTTATCATTGAAGTAAGCTGGCACGGTTATTACTGCTTCTGTGACAGGCTCCCCAAGAAATGCCTCAGCATCTTTTTTTATCTTCTGCAGTATGAATGCAGATATTTGCTGCGGAGTGTATTCCTTACCAAAAATGTTGAACTTATGATCGGTCCCCATCTTCCTTTTGGCAGCGTATACTGTTCCTTCCGGATTCAGTAATGCCTGCCTCCTGGCAGGCTCACCGACCAGAAGGTCCCCGTCTTTGGTCATTGCCACATAACTGGGGAATGACTTTCCGCCAATTGAGACCCCCTCAGCACTAGGGATTATGGTCGGCTTCCCAGAGATAACAGCCGCTGCTGCTGAATTACTTGTTCCAAGATCAATTCCTATTATTTTTCCCACAATATTCACCTCTTTCCTACAATTACTTTCGATGTCCTTATTACGTTATCCTTTAGCATGTAACCTTTCTGTATCTCCTCCACTATCATTCCGTCATCCCCGTTCTCGGTGACCGAAATTGCTTCATGGAAGTATGGATCGAATTTCATTCCTTTTGCCTCGATTGGCTTGAACCCGTATTGCGACAGTATTTTTAATATCTGTCCTCTCACAACCCCGGCAACCTTTGAGTCGGGCTCGTTGAGCAGTGCGGAGTCAATTGAATCGAGGATCGGAAGCAAACCTTTTATGAGGTCCCTGTTGGCATATTCCTGGATGTTCTTTACCTCCCTTTCTTTGGCTTTTACATAATTGTCAATTTCCGCCCTCTGCCTTATGACCTGGTCTTTGTAATAAGACACCTCAGACAGCAGGGACTCTATTGTTTTCATAGATTTCTCAGCCATTATTGCGCCGAATTTGGCCTGTCTCATTTTTGAGTTGTTCAACTCTTCTGAAATAGGATCAGTTAAGGAATCCATAGTGCATGCTTCCTCTGACATCTGCTTGGTATATTTGTTCTTCTACATAAACTTAACTGGTCATTAAGTATCTAGCTTTTTCAAATGCACAAAATATCTTGTAAGTGACCTGTGCTGAGGTACACCCACGATCTTGCCAGATTCAAATAAGCCGTCTGCAAACACGAGCAGATCAGTGTCCGAAATTATAATGGACGCCACTCCCCCGGGCTTGAGCAATTCATGGAACTTTGCGAACGCCGTCCTGTAGAGGTCTCTCAAGGACTCTGCCTTCATGTTGGAATTCCTTCCATAAGGGAGATCGGTAGCAATACCGTCCACGCTAGTATCGAGTTCCAGGTCCGCTATGTCCCTGTTGAGAATTGTATAATCCTTGAGATTGAAATATTTCAGGTTGAGCCTTGCACCCTTCACCATGTTTAAGGAGAAGTCGTTGCCTTTGATCCTCCTGCCCATCAGTCCTGCTTCGAGGAGTATGCCTCCTGTGCCACAGAACGGGTCAAGAATAGTGTCCTTGGGCTTTGTTTCTGTTGTATTAACGAGGTATCTAGCGTACTTGGGATGAATTGCTATTGGTGAGAAGAATGGCCGGAGTGGGGCTCTTCTGGCTTCCATGGATTTTTTGTCTTTCTCGTAGACTACAACTGAAAGATACCAGCTCCCTGCATGAATTGCCCTTACTTTGAAATCGGGATTCTTGAAGGTTACAGTGTGGTCTCCCTTGATGATCCTTCCTATTTCCGGTTCAGAGTTGGCGTTGTGGCATGCATCGAAGTCTTTTACCCGTGTGAAGAAGCTACCCTCGGGTAAATAAGTATCTGTGAAATCATGGTAACTTTCCTTTTGTTCTAGAATCTTCGAAACATAGTTTACGAATGAACAGTCCATAATATAATCAGGACGTCCCTCGACTATTGCAAACTGATCCTCGAGAACTGCTGTTGTGAAACTGTGAGATGACTTTTCAACAGTCAGAAGTTCAAATTTTGCCGCTTCTGAATTCTCACGGCTGAATTCTACAAAAAAACGATCATTCATCACTTTCGAGATTAGGCCTGCTTTCCGTTTTGTTCCTTTAATTCTTTGGCCAATTCAGTAGACAGGTTCTCATAGATCTTGCTCAGCTTCTTGAGTGAACGCTTGAGTGCAGCCTGCGGCTTACCTGTCTTCACCTTTATGAAAATCTGTGGGTTATCTATAACAGGGTGCTTGATATAATACCTTGACTCTTCCACCTGTTCGTCCCTGAGGAGCTCTTCAACAAGTGGCCTTAACAATGTGTTGTCGTAGTTCAACATTTCGAATACGATAGAATTTTTTTCCTTGGAAACGACTCTGAACTGGGAATCCATGTCTCCGAATCTTGACTCGATATATATTCTTTACATGCGGTTGGTTGAGTCAACTGCGATCGGCCGTACAAAAATGTTTGAATGCCGCAGTATAAGTTGTCAAAATTTACGGATTTGCGGAAGTAGTTAAGCCAGTTTATACTGTTATCAATGGCACAAGATGAAAAGATGTTTAGTCTCCATGATGGCTGTCGAAAGCTGTTGTGCCCTATTGCTGATTTTAATAAAGATAGCCCGAAAATACTATTATTAAGTTTATAATATGAGTGCGATGGATAGTAGCCCTTCTCTCAGGCCCGACAAAGTCGTTGATGCCAGGGGTATTCCGTGTCCCGGACCTCTTTTGAGATTGATTGACGAGTTCAAGAACCTCGCAGCCGGAGACATCATATCTGTCTATTCCACGGATGAAGGCGTGAAGGTTGACTGCAGAGCCTGGGCCAGAAAATCGGGAAATGAATTTTTAGGCGACTTTGAGAGAGAAGGATATTACGAAGTAGCTGTGAAAAAAATAGCAGGTGAAATGTGAATGTTTGCCCCAACTAGAATAATTATTGTCGGAGACGGAAGCGCTGGGATAATGCTAGCCAACAAGCTCAGGTTCCTTTTGAGACCTAGAGAAGCAAGTATAGCTGTTGTTGGCAAATCCACAACGCATTATTTCAAGTCAGATGGGATAACCATTCCCGTAGGTCTGAAAAGATATAAGGATAGTGTAAAAGAGACAAGATTCCTCTTCAACCATGGTGTGGACTACATAGAGGATGAAATAGCGAACGTAAACATAGAGCAGCGTTCTCTGACTGGAACATCGGGGAGAACATACAGTTATGACTACCTTGTCCTTGCCTCAGGTACCCGTTTTGCCTATGAGGACATCCCAGGATATGAAGGAGAGGCTAAACACTTCTACAGTCTTCAGGATTCTCTGAACCTGAGAGAGCATCTCAAGACGTTCAGGTCAGGGGATATTGTCATAGGGCAGCCTGATGGACCGTTCCAATACCCTCCTGGTCCTTTTGAATTTGCCATGATGCTTGATGAATACTTGAGAAGAAACGGTACAAGGGATAAGACTAACATTCACTTTCTGTCCCCCTCGGACAGGGCTTTTGATATTAAAGGCGTTTCAGACCATGTAGAGGCCAAGTTCGAAGAAAAGGGCATCAACCTGGTTACAAACTTCAAAGTAAGCTCCGTAAACGCAAAGAACAAAGAGCTCACTTCAAAGGACGGGGATTCAGCTAAATACGGCCTTCTTGTCCTGGTTCCACCACACAAAGGCCAGAGGTACCTTGGAGATTCAGGCCTTGCCGGAGAAGATGGATTTGTCCTTGTGGACAAGAACAAGCTTAACTACAAGGATTATGACGATGTATTCGCAATTGGAGACACTGCCAACATCCCTGTGGCAAAATCAGGGGCTTCTGCAAAATCGCAGGCAGAATTCCTTGCAAGCAGAATAACCCACGAGCTTGTGGGTAACCCTTACGACAAGGAATACAACGGGGATGTGTACTGGACGACCATGGTGGGAGACGACCGAGCTTTGAGCCTTTATTTCTCATACGAGAAGGAGCCGAGAGTTTCTTTTGCAAGCAAGGCAGATTACCTGCTCAAGTGGGCATCATCAGATACCTACTTCTCTGGAGTTGTAAGGGGGATATTGTGAGGAGATAGATTATGGCTGAAAACAAATCAACTGATGAAAAAATACAGGAAGAGAAGCAGCAGAAGGAAGAAGTTGCCAGTGAGGAGAGTCCAAAGCAGGCTGTAGAGCAAACTCCCAAAAACGAGGTTGCAGAGTTCGAGGATGAAGATGGTGATGACCTTGAGCCCTTGATCATGGAGTTAGTTGAGAGCAGGGATGCGATCCAGTCAATGCTTGTAATGTTCAGAAAGCTGAAGCAGGCCGGAATCGTTGACTTCATCGACCGGATATCAGGGGATTACCTTCCTTCGGATGTGGAATTCATAGGCAAGTTCTTCTCCTCAAGGGAGTTTACAACTGGTGTTCTGAAATCTGCCAATACCATACTGGGAGTTATGTATGCACTTTCCAGGGAGACAACTTCTGACGCACTGAAGGCACTGCTCTTCGATTCAGAGGGTCTCGTTGACTCAATGGTTACAGGAGCTAAAAACCCCGAAAAACTGTCCATGATGAGACTGCTGGCAATGACCAAGGATCCTGAGATTGCATCAGGCCTCACTGCAGTTCTTAATCTGCTCAAGGAACTGGGGAAATCTCTGCAAAAGGTTCAGAACGATTGATAAGGTCGGTCAACATGGGAGGTTGGTTTAAGTGAAAGTATCCTTCAGACTTGACGAGAAAGAAGGGTTTGTCAGCACTGTTGAGGGCAAAGGGGCCGTCAACATCAAGAACTCAATTTCGGACAATGCCCGCAATTTTTCACCGACAGAGTTCGTGCTTCTCGCAATGGGTGCCTGCTCCAGCGATGATGTTGTCAACATTCTGTCAAAAATGAGAGAGGATCTCAAAACGTATTCAGTGGAAGTCGAGGCTGACCGAAACGAGGAGCCTCCCAAGTTGATCACAAGGGCGAACATAAAATACACGCTCACTGGAAATCTTGACCCGGCAAAGGTCAGAAAGGCAATCAACCTGTCTCTCTCCAAGTACTGTTCTGTTTCTATTCTCGCCAGAAAAGGGGGAGCCGAGATCACATATGAGTTCTCAATCAATGGAAAGAGTTATGGTGTTGAAAGTCCGGACCCTGTAATACCTGCGTAATTTTATCATGGGACATTCTTAAGCCCGTTCCCTGTAAGGACAAGGAGGGATTTCCCCTCAAAGTTTTTCTTTTTGTAAGCCGCATAAACTGTAGCCGAGCTGTATTCAACATACATCCCAATTCCGGAAAGGTCTTTTCTAGCTGAAATTATCTCTTCCTCTGAAACAGTGATGCAACTTCCTTCCCTTACGGCTTCCATCATATTGACAATCAGAGGCGGCTTCATTGAAACAAGGGCATCAGCCACGGAGTCAACCTTTCTGTCCGGGTTAAAATCGGTTCCTGATTTCCGTGAGCACAGGGGTGAAACCTGTTCGGTCTGAACAGCAACTATTCCCGGCATCCTTTTTATCTCATTGCTCTCCAGAAGGTGCTTAAATCCTGAGTAAAGCCCTAAGAGCAAGGTTCCGGCCGAAACCGGAACAAAAACATGATCTGGAATGTCTCCGCTGTACTGTTTGAATATTTCATACGAAAGTGTTCTGATCCCGTCCCTGAATTCAGGCATCAGCACATGGCTCGCATACACTCCTTCAGCCCTTTCGGCAGCTGCCTGGACATCCTCTCTTGAACCGGGCACCTTGACGATATTCGCACCATATGAGGCTATCTGGCCAATTTTTGCATGTGACGTTCGTTCAGGTACAAATATGTTGACATTGAAGCCCGAAACAGACCCATAAGCCGAGATAGCAGCTCCTGCATTCCCGGAGGAGTCCTCGTTTATTGAGTGGAATCCACTTTTTCTCGATTCTGTTCTTAGGTAGGACAGAAGGGACCTTGCACCACGGTCCTTGTAAGAGTAAGTTGGTGAGAAATAATCCAGCTTGAATGATAGGTCTCCCCTGGACACGATTGGAGTCACTACTTCGCCGATGGATAGCCACTCACTGATATATGGAAAATTGCTTTCCATTCTCTCCATGTATTTAAAATCCGGGAGAAGTTCGAAAAGACCTCCGCATTCAACGCACCTATGCTCAAGATTCTTTCTTTTGGAACCGCAGTCCATACAGGCAGCTTGCATAGTTTTGGCAACTTATTGCCAGTAATTAATGTTTTTTATGTCCTTGACAACATTTCTGCGGAAATAAGATTGCTAGAAAGACTGGAATAAAATGGGGGTTTTGGATCGTGAAAAAGAGGGAAAAATTAGAGTGTGGCGTAATATTCCACACCGTATGGCTCAGGCTTAAGTCCCTTTCTTTCCCTGATCTTTGATGCAACTTCATTCTGAAGTTCAGGTGGGACTTTCTGATACCCTGCATTTTCAGAGTTCCAGAGGACCTTTCCTCCAGTAGCGCTCCTTATTGCTGAAGCGAATCCAAACATTCCGGAGACGGGAACCCTTGCTATTATGACAATGTCGTCCCCATCCTGGTTCATTTCCTCAACAACACCACGCCTCTGCTGTATCTCGTTGGTCACAGAGCCCATTATTTCCTGTGGAACGTTGATGAAGACTTTCTGGACAGGCTCCATGAGAATCCTTCTTGCCTGGCACATTGCCCCGTATATGGAGTTCCTGCCTGCGGGAATAACCTGTGCTGGCCCTCTGTGGATGCTATCTTCATGGAGCTTGGCATCGACAAGTCTCGCCTTGATTCCATACACCCTTTCATTCGCATATGGCCCCTTGGATACGACTTCCTTGAATGATTCAAGCAGAAGTTCCATGGTTTCATCAAGATACTGGATACCTTTCGTGACATCAGTGAGGATGTTCATGCCCTCTACAAGCTCCAGACCCCTCGCCTCTTCCCTGGTAAGCCCGTTTTCCTGGAGAAGCTCGATCAGTGCCTTCTTGTCCTTGAACTTGGAGCCCTGTGGTACGTTCCCTTCCTTTATCTGTTGGACCAGGGTCTCATCAAGCGGCTCGACTTCAAAGTAGAACCTGTTATGCTTGTTGGGTGATTTTCCTTCGAATGGACCGCCCCTGCCCTCTATTGTTTCCCTGTAAACAACGATCGGGTCTGATGTCTGAACCTCGACCTTGTAATCGTGCTGTATCCTGTACATTGTGATTTCAAGGTGCAGTTCTCCCATGCCTGATATAAGGTGCTCCCCTGTTTCCTGGTTGATATCGACCTGGATGGATGGATCTGCTTTTGAAACGTTCCTCAGAACATCAATGAGCTTCGGAAGATCTGCGGTGTGTTTTGCTTCTATAGCGAGTGTGACAACGGGATCAGTGTAATGGGTCATGGGTTCAAAAGGCTCCATTTCTGGCTCCTGTGACACAGTTGATCCTGCAATGGCTGCCTTAATACCAACAACTGCGGCTATATTTCCGGCCGGCATTTCTTCAACCTGTATCCTGTCGGGCCCAACCATCATGGAAAGGAGCTGTACCTTGTATTTTTGCGTCCCGCCTCTGGATACGTATACTTCGCTACCTTTTCTGAGGGTTCCGCTGAAGATCCTCCCTACTGCTATCTCCCCTGCATGCGGATCGATAATTATCTTGGTTATCATCATAGTAACAGGGCCTGACCTGCTGCACCCCATCATGGATTTTCCAATAGGAGTGTCTTCATCTCCTCTCCAGATCTGGGGTATCCTGTACTTCTGAGATTCCTTCGGGTCAGGAAGGTGCTTGATAACCATGTTCAGGACAATTCTGTGGAGCTGGGCCTTCTTAGCAAGCTCCTTCTGCTTCCCGTCCTTGACAAGCTGGAATATGTCCTTGAACGTTACGCCATATGTTTTCATGGCAGGGACCGAAATAGCCCAGTTGTTGTATGCTGATCCAAAAGCGACTTTTCCGTCCTGAACGTTTAACTGCCAGGACTGCTTGAATTCGTCCGGAGAGTATTTTGCCAGAAGTTTGTTGACATCAGTGATCAGTTTGACAAACCTTTTCTGCATTTCCTCTTCGTTGAGCTTAAGCTCGTTTATGAGACGGTCAACCTTGTTAATGAAAAGCACAGGCTTTACCCTCTCCCTGAGGGCCTGCCTTATTACGGTCTCGGTCTGGGGCATTACACCTTCCACGGAATCTACCACAATAATGCAGCCATCAACTGCCCTCATTGCCCTGGTGACATCTCCCCCAAAGTCTACGTGACCTGGAGTATCTATAAGGTTGATGAGATACTCATCTCCGTCGTAATCGTGAACCATCGATGCGGTTGCAGCGTTAATTGTGATTCCCCTTGCCTGTTCCTGCTCGTCGTAGTCCAGCAGAAGCTGTTTTCCTGCAAGATCTTCGCTCATCATTCCTGCTCCTGCTATCAGGTTGTCACTCAGAGTCGTTTTACCGTGATCTATATGAGCAGCAATACCCATATTCCTGATTCGTTCAGGTCTTTCTACCAATTTTTGTGCCTTAGCGATATTGTCTTCTTTTCTACCCATTGTATGACACCTTAGTGATTTTGACAAGAGGATATAAGAATTACTTATATAACCGTACCCACAGAGTTTTCGCACCGGGTTGTAGTATAAGGCACAAATAATGCAATCGTGTTCCGCTCGATCTTACAGAAACATGGTTCGGCCCATGCCATCCGGAATTATATTTTATCCCTGTATTCCCTGTGCTGCTTGTTTGACGTTGAGCTTGGGATGGAAAGTCCTATTCGTCTGGTTTTCAATTTCCATACTGGTACTATCTATTACCGGGGACTGGGGTAACGTTGTTTTTTCCCTGACCTATGGGGTCGGGTACGGCGGGTTTGTCTACGTGCAGAAGAATAAGATCAGGAGTTTTTTTGAGCCCTTGAAATTCGGAAGGTATGGCGTATTCATTACCTTGGCATTACTGGTTTCTGTGTTTGAGGAAATCTATGTCTACAGCCTTGGAAACAAAATAGCTGTTCCCGACTTGATGTTTGACATAATCATAGTTCCCTGCGAGTGGGCAGTCTGGTTCACTGTGTGGTACTTTTTTCTCTCCCGCAGGTTTTATTTTACTGAAGGGCAGGCCCTGGTATCTGCAGGGATTGGTGGGCTTCTTTTTGAATACGGTGGCAATTTAGTGTTTCTCCACAACATTCCAGGTTTCATCGTCTCAATACCCGTCACCATAATCGTCTATGCTGCAATTTTCGTATTGCCTATGCAACTCATCAGATTCACTGGAGAGAACGACCGGAAGATTAAGTATGTGGTTTCAACTGTTTTTCCGTATTTGCTTACCGTTCCAGTGGCCCTTCTGCTCTATGCGGTCTTTCCATGATGCGGCAATTTTCGCACCTTATTAACCGGCATAGAGTTATAAGAAGGATGTGGAATTTACCGCCATGAATAGGGGAAGACTGGCGATCTTTCTTGCCCTGACCTCTATCACTATTGCCGAATTCGTGACTGGTGCGACCCCACTTACGAAAATTGTCACGGACCCGGGATCGTTTTTCTTTTTCAGTATTCCAACCCTTTTTGGAATCTACGGATGTGGAGTAATACTCATAAGAGAAGCGGCCGTTGCTTGGGGAAAAGGGTGGCCCACCATACTGATGCTTGGAATAGCTTACGGAATTCTGGAGGAAGGCGTGGCCGCCCATACGTTCTTTGATCCTGTGAATTCAACTGTTGGGGTATTTGGATCGTATGGGAGGGTATTGGGCGTCAATACAACGTGGGCAATAGAGATCAGCATCTTCCATGCTGCTTTCAGCATAGCGCTTCCTATTCTTTTCAGCAGGCTTATATGGCCCGGGATGAACAACTTCAGAATTACGGGAAGGAAGGGGATAATAACAATTCTCTCGCTGTACCTGTTCACCTTGACGGTCCTTGACGCGATATTGCCACACCGGCCTCCTTTCATATATTCTGTGGCCTTGTTTGCATCGGCAGGGATACTCACATATCTTTCCCGCAGGGTCCCCAATAATTTGTTCGCACCGGGAAAGTTGCACCGCGGGGGAATCAACGCCAAGCTCCTGATTGCGGGGTTGCTGTTCTTCCCTTTCATCGTTGCTCTTCCGAGACTGCAGACCGCACTGCCTCCAGTAATACTAAATGTTGAACTTATCCTGGGTTCTGTGGTGGCATACTGGTTCATTATCACCAGGATTCGCGGAAAATCCCCAAGAGCCAGTGCGGTGCTGGCCATAGGCCTTACCGCTCCTATGATGCTATTCGGGCTGGTTGTCGATTTGACCAGAAACCCTCTGGGTATCGTCGCTATTTTTGCCTTGATCTGTGTTGAACTTGTTTCGTTGAGAGCCTCGAAAACGAATTATGAATATGCAGCAATAAGTTAGTGCAATTAGGCCCCAAAAAAAAATTCGGTTATATTGAAAAAATAATGATAGGATATGGTATCGGTTATATCCTGGAATGCCTGGCTCAACTCTTTATCTGGATTTCGATCTGAACGCCATCAGGGATCGGAATCCTCATGAGTTGTCTTAGAGTTCTTTCATCTGCGTCCACATCAATGAGTCTCTTGTGGATTCTCAATTCCCATCTGTCCCAGGTTGATGATCCTTCGCCGTCAGGACTTTTCCTGACAGGAACCACCAATCTTTTTGTAGGGAGTGGAACAGGTCCATGAACTTCGACGCCGGTTCTCTTAGCTATTCCTTTGATCTCATCGCATACGACATCAACGATCTTGTGTTCAGTGCCGCTCAGTGATATTCTTGCTCTGTATGACGCCAAGTCCATTCACCTTACTTTGCAACGAGGTCAACACACTGACCCGCAGCAACGGTCTGGCCCATATCTCTAATGGCAAATCGACCAAGCTGTGGGATGTCCTTGACCTTCTCTATAACAAATGGGTGATCTGGTATTACCTTTACGATTGCGATATCTCCCGTCTTGATGAAGTCGGGGTTTTCCTTGAGAGTTGTTCCATCCTTGGGGTTCAGTGTCCGTAGGATCTGTTCTATTCTGCATGCAATCTGTGTTGTATGGACATGGAATACCGGTTTGTACCCGGGAGCTATAACGCTCGGGTGGTTGAGAACAACTATCTGGGCAGTGAATTCTTTCGCCACGGTTGGCGGGTTGGCCTGAGGCCCACAAACATCTCCTCTCCTGATGTCGTTCTTTCCTATTCCTCTCACATTGAATCCAACGTTGTCACCAGGCTCTGCTTTTGTAATGTTCTCATGGTGCATTTCAATAGACTTTACCTCTCCCTGCTTGTTTGCAGGAAGGAATGTGACCTTGTCATTCACTTTGAGGATGCCTGTCTCAACTCTGCCTACAGGAACAGTTCCAATTCCAGTGATTGAATATACATCCTGGATCGGAAGCCTGAGCGGCTTGTCAACGGGTTTATCCGGAACCTTTAGGGTATCAAGAGACTGCATAAGTGTCGGTCCTGAAAACCATTTCAGGTTGTCAGTGTTCTTCAGGATGTTGTCCCCCTTATAACCGCTGATTGGTATAATGGGAACGTCCTTGTATCCAATACTCTTCAGGAGCTTTTCTACATCTTCCTTAACTTTGTTGTACCTGTCCTGGCTGTACGGCGGCTGAGTTGCATCCATCTTGTTCAGTACAACTATAAGCTGCTGAACACCGAGGGTTCTGGAAAGGAAGGCGTGTTCCCTTGTCTGGGCCATTACACCCTCTCCGTCTCTGCATGAAACAACAAGAATTGCTGCATCTGCCTGGCTCGTTCCAGTGATCATGTTCTTGACAAAGTCTCTGTGGCCAGGTGCGTCAATAAGTGTGAAGTAGTATTTGTCAGTTTCAAACTTTCTGTGAGCGAGGTCTATTGTAACTCCCCTCTCTCTTTCTTCCTTGTACTTATCCATAACCCAGGCGAACTCGAAAGTTGCCTTTCCCTTCTCTTCGGCCTGCTTTCGGTACTCATCAATTATGTGCTGAGGAATTTCCCCATGCTCGAAGAGCAACCTACCTACAAGAGTAGACTTTCCGTGATCTACGTGACCGATCGTAACCAGATTTATGTGTGGTTTTTGTGTTGCCATTTAGTTTCACCTAACTGTTTGCTATCGCTAGATAAGACCAAAATATAAGGACTTATTTAACCATATCCTATTTTGGATGTCCCGTAAATTAAAGAAAGAATATAAACACTTTGATCAGTAGGAACTGCCTTTCCAGCGTTACGGAGAGGTTGAAGCAATATTCAGCGATTACCATAGGTGCGCCCCTACCCGGGTTATTTCCCATTGCTTGCAGGGAGCATGTGGAAAAAGAAATATTGAAAAGCCCGATGAGGTGGTATGCCTCTTAAAAACATATACTTGCTGCCACATGGAGACGAGATCTTAGACAGGCCGGGCACCGGGTCTGAAAGAATGAATGAAACTATCGGAAAAGTCACGGGAAACGACGGTTCAGATGTTCTTGTTATTGCAAGTCCACACGGCGTGAGACTTTCCAATAGCATCCCTGTTGTTAACACAGAGAGGTTCGAAGGCTGGTTTGGGCTCAAGACCAAGAACCTTCACAGGGCCTTACCCAACGAAAGGCCATTGACTGAACTGATCATTGAAAATTCCAGAGGGGACTGTGAAGAGGTCGGCTATGTAACAGTTCAGGGCGATAAATCAGTATTTCCACTGGATTTTGGGACTCTTATACCGCTTGAGTTCTTTCGGGACAGGCCGATAGTTTACATAGGTCAGTCTAGAATAAGCGATCGCAAAAAGCTTCGGAGATTTGGCAGGAAACTCTTCGATTCAATAGATCAGTACGAAAAATCCGTTTCACTGATAATAAGTGCAGATCAATCGCATACGCATTCACCGAATGGCCCCTATGGTTATTCGGAAGAAAGTTCAACATACGAGGACATAGTAAAAGAGGCGATTGTTTCCAATGATTTCACACCACTTGTCGAGATGGATGATAAATTAATTTCAAATGCCAAACCGGATAGCTATTGGAATTTACTAGTGCTCACGTCATTTCTGGAGAAAAGTGAAAGGAGGCTGGAATTAGATTACAGCTACATAGAAGAGTACTTTGGGATGCTTTGTGCCCACAGCTATCGTTGAAAGTCCGGACAATAGTTATATATAATAAACTCAGATAATAATGACCATGGATCGCTCTACAAAGATCAAGTTGTTACTCATAATTGCCGCTATTGTAACACCCGTTGCAGCATTCCTTGTTTACGTAATATTCACGTTCTTCATGTAGTTCTCGCTCATAGCCCTTGGAAACTGCTGAAAGACCGCATTGTAATGTCATTTAGCGAGTAGCAGCAATATTGAAATAAATAATTAAACAGCAATGCATATTGTCGTCCATGGATTTTCTCAATGAACTGAAAAATCTGAAAAAACAGGTTTTTTTTGAAGAGAAGCTAGAAATCCCAAGAAATTATGATAAAATCGTTATAGCCGGCATGGGAGGGTCCGGCATCGCCGGCAAGATATTTCAGGAGATGTACACAGACAAGCCCGTTTTCGCACTTGATGATTACCACATTCCTGAGTTTGCGGATGAGAAGACCATGTTTGTGGCAATGAGTTACTCCGGGAATACGGAAGAGGTGATTGCGGCGACCAGAGAGGCCATACAGAGAGGCTGTAGCGTCAGCGCCTTGACTTCCGGGGGGGAGCTGGAAAGTATTGTTGAGAACGTAATCAAAGTCCCCTCAGGCCTCCAGCCAAGATCTTCGCTGGGATACATGCTCATGCCGCTGATTAACAGCTTCTTGAAGGTTAGTTCAGAAGCAATTCGGAAGGCTGGAGATCTCCTGGATGACCTTGACAGCAGAAATGAATGGATAAAGGAGGAAGCTGAAAAGATCTTTGAGCGGGAGCTGATTCCAGTCGTATATGGATTTTCACCATACCGATCAATTGCATACCGCTGGAAAACCCAGTTCAACGAGAATGCAAAGGTGATGGCTTTTTCAAACTACTTCCCGGAGCTCGATCATAATGAAATAATCCCGTTGAAACAGACTTACAGGAAGGATCAATTCAGGTTCTACACCTTTGGCTGCTCAACCGACAACAGGATAACAAAGAGAATCCATGCAACAGGCCGTGTTTCAGGTATTGAGCTTGAGCACGTGGAAACACCTGGGGAATCCCTTGTTGAAAAGATGTTCTACCTCATACATTATGGGGACTATCTCACTTACCATCTAGCCAATCTCAGAAAGATAGACCCCATGGACGTGTCTGCAATAGAGGACCTCAAGAAAATTCTGAAAGGATAGAGGCTTTACTCCAGAATGCGCGTACTCCCTGGAGGCAGAATGGATTCGATCTCTTCCCGGAGAACACCGAGCATTTCTGATATCCGCTTGGCTGCGACTGGCCTTTTCTCCCCTCCTGGCAGTATGCGCACAATTTTTGTGCTATCCTCTTCAAAAACTCCAGTCGGGCAGATCATCGGAACTTTTTCATTCTTGAGTTCTATGAGCCCTATTTCAAGTGAGAGCGGCACATCCAGAACGTAGTTTCTCTTCCCTCTGATCACCCATGATCCGGTTGCGATGAATTCTCCGGATTCAGGGGTCTTGCTGACTTGAGAGGGATACACCCAGTAAGCCGAACCGTTTGCAATTCCTGCAGCCCAGCCCCTGGAGAATGACACTGCGAATGAGGCGGCTTCCCGCAGGGTTTTTTCAGTTGGCTTGCTTTCTCCTTCCACCTTTATTATAGTACTTGGCGCGCCGTAGAAGTCTGCATGCATGTAAAGATCGTGGTCCTTGAGATGCTTCTTCACAATTTTCTCGTTCGTCCTGGCATCCCTGCCGCTAATAACCAGGAAACCCTCTGAGGAGTAGAACCAGTGGTATATCTCGAACCATTGCTTGATCCTCTTCTTCTTCTTTGGCTTCTCTTGCTCAAGGATGATGTTCTTCTTTGTGTCTTCGATCGCGGTCAGGGCCCCCGAGATCTTGTTCCTGAAGTCTTTGGAGGTGGAGAAAAGCCTATTCCCGTTTTCACCGGCTGATTTTGTGTAATCAACTTCGATTGGAGTTCCCTCGATCTCGATTATTGCTATCTTCTTGACGGGATCTATAGATTCAACCTTCTGGTTCTGAACTATCGTTATGCTGTCGAGTTTTTCATTTTTTATTCTCTTGTTGAGTTCTTTTATTATACTCTGGACCAGCTGGAGATTCCTCATTACTATTGTTCCTTTTGCGGCAAGTTCTTCCTGCTTTTCCTTGAACTGCCCTATGGCCCTCCTCTGTGAGTCAATTCTCCTCTCCATTGGGGTCTTTTCCTTATCCGCTTCCGCGTACTCCAGTAAATAGTGGGAGAATCCGTCACTCAGATCTTCATAGGCCTTGTCTGCCGGAGTTCTTATGTGTTTGAGTTCAACCGGCGATATTACACTCTCTTCTTCGTAAAGATAGGCCTTTCCCTGTACTGATTCCTGCAGAAGCTCGTTTATCATTCTCCTGAGGTCCTTCATCCTATGAGTTGATTCTTTGGCCGGCGTGTCCTTGTCTATCCCAAGCCTGAAGACCACCTCCTCTGCGTTCTCACCACCAAGGCTTAAGCGGGTTGCCAGGGTCTGGACGATTGAGGCTTTGCTGTTACCTAGCTTTTCGAGAAATTCTTCATCTGTAAAATCAAGTGGGTTGGTGTCCATAGGAGGCTTGTAAGGCTCACCGCGTATGATTTTCCTGTTTCTCCATTCCCTCTGATTGAATGCGTATTCGATTAGGCCGTTGTTTGTTATGATAAGGTTGCCTTCCCTGAATAATTCCAGAATAAGTTCCTGCCCTGTGTGAAGGGTGATCTTGACGACCCTGTCAAAGTTTATCTGCTCTATTCCAGTGATTCTCCTTTCAGACAGCATCCTTCTGAGGCTCAAGGCAAGAGGAGAAGCTTCACCGGGCCTTTCTGCCTCATGAAACATGATCCCTTTTGTCAGCGAGATGAAGAGATGCACTTTTTTGGTATCCGATCTGTAGAGTTGAAATAGATACTCACTGGGACCGATCTGGTATATCTTCTTGATGAATGAGTTTACCAGTTTCTCCCTGTAATAGTTGGTAAAGGCGTAGAAATCAAGTGAGGATTGCTTAAGATGCATTCTGTAACCTCAATGCTTCCTTATTACTAACTCTTTGCAAATTTTTCCACTCCCCTTCTTCCCTGTTATGTCCCATTTCAAGATCAATAGAAGTATTCTAATCATGGACCGTCTTATCCTTCTGTCATCATGGAAGAGAAGTATATCGAGCTTGGTGGAAAGAGGGTGTTTTACAGGCATGAAGTCGGGGAGGCCCGAGAGAATGTCCTTCTGCTTCATGGCATGAGATTCACTTCCAGGAACTGGGCAGAGATAGATGCCCTTAGAAAAATTCACCAGTGGGGCTACAACACCTATGCGGTTGATTTCCCGGGTTTCGGGCTCTCAGAAGAGAATGAGAAATACATTTTCAGCAGTGCTGACTACTCCCCATCGTCACTTTTTGTAAAGGATTTCTGCGAGAAGCTGGCAATCAACAGGGTCATAATTATTGGGCCTTCAATGGGGGGTGCAATCGCCATAAGATCCATTATCGACTTCCCCGGTCTTGTGAAGGAAATAATTGTAATAGCGCCAGCCGGTTTTGAAGCTTTGAGAGGCGATCTCTACAGAATAGATGGTCAAGTGCACATAATATGGGGATCAGAAGATAGTACTATAGAATTATCGTTTGGCAGAAGATATCATGATCTGATAGCAGGATCTGATCTTCACATTATCAAGGGTGCCGATCATGTCCATTACCTGAAAAAGACCTCGCAATTTTTTAGTCTAATAAAGAAATTCCTCTATGATGAGTGAAAGTGTATCGAGAATCAGTTTGCAGATAAGATTCAAAGACTTAGATAGTGTTGGCCACGTAAATAATGCGATCCACCTTACTTATTTCGAGATGGGGAGAGTTGACTACATAACCAGATTTTTTGGGAACTTTGACCCCAGCAATGCAGGATTTGTCATAGTTCACTCGGAGGTGGATTACAAAAAACCAATCTACCTGAACAGCAGAGTTGAGATCGTGACAAAAATTACAGGGGTTGGCACAACTAGCTTCACTTTTTCACACATGTTGGAGGACCTGGACGCCCCGAGATTCCCTTTTGCAGAGGGAAACACTGTTGGAGTCCTCCTGGATGGCTCCGGCAAGAAAATGAAGGTCCCAGAAGAATTCAGGAAACTCATTTCTTAGATACACACTAAGTAGGGGCAAATGTATAAGGTATCCATACCAGTAAAAACGGGATGACCGCAGCCATAAGCCAAAGGCTAAGATGGAACGATATATCGATATACAGGTTTCTCCTGATGTAGTAGACTGCTCCGTAAATCAAACCCACAGAAAGCATATCTATTATGAACAGAGGGGCGTATATCCCTGGATACGAGCCGGGAAGGACGATTATGTAGCTTGCATAGAGCAAGGTGTATAGAAAGGCCTGAACCACTATTGCCCTTGGAAGACTCATGACTTCCGAGAGATAACTGGTTATGAGATACCTGAAATTCAACTCCTCGATTAACACCGGAAAATAGAGGGTCGAGAATATATAGGGAATTGACAGTTTGTCCAGGGCATAGATGTAGATCCATACCGAAATCACAGCGAACAGTACTATCATGTCCTTTGAAAGAAGCAGTTTTTTGAGTTCTTTCCTTGAACTCTCGCTTATGTATACAAGAAAGAAAAGAATAGGCGGAAACAGGCCTACGTAGAGATAGAAAGGCAATGATGAGTCCGTAAGGTAGAGATTTATGTAGAAAAGTGCGAACAGAACCAGTTCGAGCAAAATAAAAAATGTGAATCTAAGTTTCTTTGAAATCATCTTGGACATGCTCTCCCCAATTGAGTTTTCACACCTTGCGCCTCACCAATACGTGGCTGATCGAAGTTCAGACTGTGACGTGTGCAAACCATATTGATACAAGAATGAGCAGCAGATACATATTGGAAAAATGGAATGCCGCCCTGTAGCCTTTTCCAGAGTTCCCGAAATAAGGTTTTGCAACATAGTAGATCATCATCACGTCCATTATTGCGGCAATGAAATAGTATGGGATTCCCACTACTACAATTGATGGGATAACGAACGGTATTATCGAATACGCTACGAGAACTACTGTGTTTGCCAGGATCCAGAAACCACCTTTCTTGATCCCTACAACGGCTGGCAGCATTGGCACATTTGCGTTTCTGTAGTCATCCAGGTTTCCGGTAGCGAGACTCCAGAAGTGTGTTGGTGTCCAAAGGAATACAAGGAATGCTATGAAGAGAGATGTAGGAGATACGTCATTCATCAATGCCGCCCAGCCGGCAAGGGCTGGAAAACTTCCTGCTATTCCACCTATCACTATGTTCCAGGTGGTCCTTCTCTTCAGGAATATTGTGTAGAGGAATACATAGCTGAGGAATCCCCCCAGTATGAATAGCATGGTCAGGAGATTAAGGAAGTAGTAGGAAACAGCCATGGAAATTCCCAGCATAACTGTTGCAATGCCGGCATAAAATGCGCGATTATCGGGGTTGATAATCTCGTTTCTGTAGCTGGTTCTCTTCATTTCTGTGTCGATGTCTGTGTCATATGCATTATTGATAATTGACGCAGACATGGAAGCGAGCGTGCCGGAAACGATAAGTGGAATTATAAATAAAATTCTTCCAAAAGAATCTGGTACTGATAGAAACGCAGCTATTGCCACGATGTCTATCAGCATCGTGATTTCCAGTTTTGAAAGCTTTGAAAATTGCTTAAAGTTCAAACGTTCCACCAGCTGTACCAGATATGGTGTACATATCCAAGTACGAACTGTATTGCAGATTAGGATTAATGTTTGACGGTCCTGAAAGGACTGATTGAGGAGCCACTGTTGCTGATGAAGAACCAGAGGTTGAGTTGACATAGATCAAACCAACCATTGTTGTCGGGTGAACCGTGCACCAATAGGTGTAGACTCCCGGTTTGCTGAAGTAAAATTGGCCCTGTGACTGATGTCCCTTTGTTTGCGTTATCTGAGCTATTGACAGGACGGTGTATGCCCCACTCCTGCTCTCTCCACTGATTGGATTCGACACAGACCCTCCGGGGTTTATCGTGAGAGTATGCGGAGCAGTATCTGCTTCAGTGACCTTGAATGTAACAACTGTACCGACTGTGTAGTTCAATGTTGGGTTTACAACGCCATGGTTGAAATTCCAGCCCGCTGCATCGGCCCATAGATATGTAGTGTTTGTATAAGCCGGGTTTGAAGGTATTGTCTGTTTCTGTGATCCGGTAGGAGTTGTAAGCACATAAGAGAAGCTTAATGCTACCACAATGGCAATTATTATTACAACGCCCACACCTGCTTTGTTTCCTTCCATATTATCTTCCTCCTCCGATAGCCCCACCGGAAGTGTCTGATGGGATTTCCGGCGGGTTTTCTATTATGTTGTCCATGTCAGTAGACGGGGCCTTCCACCAGCTTACTGCTATGTTGTAAAGGAATACCAGCATCCCTATTCCAATAATTACTCCGCCGATGATTGCTCCGACCTGGTATGGCTGAAACCATGCAAAATAACCATCCACTGCCCTTGGCATGCCAAGCCATCCGCCTATTGCCCAGGAGGTTGACATTAACAGAGACCCGAATGCAACAAGATATGCGTTCCATCTTGCCAGTCTTTCATCGTATGTTCTTCCTCCAGAAAATGTCGGGAATAGAACGTAGAATGCTGCCAGAGTAATACCTAAAGAGATTCCAACAAACACATAATGGAAGTGGCTAGTAACTGCGTATGTTCCATGTAGAATCTCGTTGACGCTGGTGTTGGCAAGCATAACTCCGGTTATACCGCCGATTATGAAATCTATTATACCGTTAAGAACGAGTATCATTGGTGTCGTAAGGCGGATACTAGTAGCAGTCCAAAGTGTTGCTATCCAGTTAAACACAGTTATTGCAGAGGGTATTACAACAGCAAAGGATGCTATTGAGAAGAAGAGGTCCCAGTTGAGGCCAAGCCCGGAATTCTGTAAATGGTGCCCCCATACGAGTTCACTGAGAACCATAAGAAGGCCCAGGCCAAACACTCCGGAATTGTAACTGTATATCTTCGTCCCGGAGAACCTTGGAAGAAGTTCGTAGATTATCCCGAAGAAGGGAAGTATGGCTATATACACGATGGGATGCCCCCAGAACCAGAACAGGTCTGTGAATAGCAAAACGTTGTGCGAGCCAGCCGTAAAGAAGACCGGGTTGAAATAGTCATAGAACAGCATTCCGAGAGCTACCATTATTGGCGGGTCAGAAGATATAAGCATTATGAGAGTGAACACGATCGACCAGGTGAAAAGCGGCAACCTGCTCAGAGGAACTTCCTTGGACCTGTCAAGGAAGATTATTTTCAACGCCACTATGCTAGCCATCGATATTCCGATGAATATCAACTCCATAGCAAGAATGCCCAACCAGGCATCCGATCCTGCACCGTATGGGGCAAGTTGAAGCGAAAGTGGAGGATAAAGGTACCACCTGAATGCAGATCTTGAGATAACGAAGAATATGCCACCCACAAGGTACAGCCAGAATGCTACGGAAGTGATATTTCCCATATTGTCCCTGACTGCTTTTATCTGTGTTGGGATAAGATAGAACCCTAATCCCAGCGACATTCCTACCGTGAACAGGTAGATCATTATTGTAGCGTGCTCAGTCAATAGAACATTGTACACTTCAGGCTGTATGATGGTAGGCACTGGTTCAGTAAGACTGAGCCTCATCATGACGCCAAAAGCACCCCCTATAAAGAGGAAAATCAGAGAGGCAAATATGAACCTGAGCCCAATGCTCTTGGAATCATTCATGTATAAAATTGACCAGTCGAGTCTTCTCGGTTTGCCTGCCATCATGTCTGTAACGTAAGATTCAGAGTCCTCGTAACCCTTGGCATCTGCAGCCTTTGAGAGACTCATTTTGGCAGTACTCAGCTTATAATATAAATAAGCCAGAACAACGAAAACAACCGATAATATTACTGTTGTTTCAATCAGTATTGATAGTGTGCTCATTTCAGGTCACCGTCATTATTCCCCTCATAAGGTAATGATCTTTTCCGCAGTACTCTACACATTCAAAGAAATACTGGCCCGGGTGATTTGGGGTTGTGAATGTCAACGTGTTGGTCTGCCCAGGGACAGCGTAAATCTGTACGCCAATGTGACCTATATAGAGGTCGTGTATAACATCTTGAGAAGTGACTACTAGCTGATACGTAGTGTTTGCTTGCAGTGTCAGATTGTCCACGCTTTTTGTCCCGTTTGCGTATATGAAGGTCCAGCTCCATTGCGCACCTATAACATGTATCTGCGTTGCACCAGACTCATTTCCCTTATATTGTGTCGCGATTGAATTAGGGATTTCATGAGCTGAAACATAAGCTTGCTGCGCTGCAAATATCCCAAGAATCACTATGATCAGAAGCATGAATATTGCTTCTATCTTCGTTTTCTTTTCCACTTATAATAACCCCCTTGTCATACCTTTCATCTATAGTCCTCCCATTCATGCGAGCGGTCGCCATGCTTGTATATAGGGTAAATCACCATGGCTATCGTGAAGAAACCAACTGCTATGCCTGTTGCAACAAAATAAGTCGCGTTCTCAGCAGTAATCTGTCCAGGTTCCCCTACGAAAAAGCGGGAAAATGCATATGACAAGACATAGAAAGAAATAAAACCGACGATGGTGGATATAGCTCCGAAAATCGTCATAATTTTTGTGCCTGTATGCATATAACCGTCCGATCGTTATAACTTATTTAAGTTTTCTCGGGATAAAATAGGCTATAAAACACCGAGTTGCCCTACTCTATAAATATTTTAAATAACTATTTTGCTGGACATGAGCGCAGGACTGCACAAAACTATGTATTTAGTTCGAAAGTCGGTTTTGCTAACTTTGCGTGATACTTATTAATTAATTTGAAATCAGCGTGTGGATGAGAGATCTAGCTTTTGTTGCCGTGATAGAGATTGTGATGACTCTTTTCATCTCATACATTATAATATACACACACGGAAACAGGGATAAATTCAACTTCAAGAGCTGGGCACTCGTAACTGTATTGCTCGTGATGATGGCGAGCATGTTGAATTCAATAACGTATTACGTAGCCACTGCAAGGACTTTTCTGAACACAATTGTCGCAGTAAATTTTTCCATGCTTTCCATGTCCGCTGCCATCATACTCATATTCTGGTTCGCAATCTCCAAGAAAAGCTTTCTTTTCAATCAAAAAGCAAAAAATACCTTCATCCTCTTGCTTCTGTGGAATGAAATTTCAATGGGCATCCTGGTCTATTACCTTGCATTCGGAATGCAATATCCGAGTGGTAATCTGGGCCTTGACTTCTTAAATTTCATGAGTCTTGGGATCAATGGGTATCTCTTTATCATTCCGATGGCTGTGGAGATGGCTGTTTTTCTCATTACCGTGAAGCCAAGAAGCAGTCACCGCAATATCCTACTCTCACTTCTGGCAATGGCGGTTCTTTCCCCGGTACTTGCAGGGAATACTTCATTTGTGGGGCCTGGGCTGTTCACTGAGGCTGCTGCCATGATAATATTTATGACCATTCTTTTCGAAATGGTTGCCCGGGGAAAATTGACACTCACAAACCGTGAAATGAGTGATTTGAGCTATCTTTTCCTGATTTTTGTCCTTATGACTTTGGGAATTTTCCTAGGAACGGTGTTTGTAAGGCCATTCGGGTTGAGCTGGTCCTTTTTTGCAGCCTCGATGGTTGCGGGGATGGCGTTTTATTTCAAGAGCTCCCTGAATGATACAAAAGAGAGGGAAAAAAGATTAGGTTGGGGCAAGAACAAGAAATTTCTTTTTTGGATTTTATCGGCTTCCCTTATATCAGAATGGTTCCTTTCTGCAGCCATAGTGTTCCATTTCTACGTTCCCGCCAAACCGGGTGGACTTGGAAACCTGGTTTCATTCTCCAATTATCTTGGAGGAGTAAACGAATTTTCTCCACTTTCTATGTTGGTTGAAATCCCATACTTCATAGGCGCAGTTGCTGACACACCATGGTTCTGGACCATAATGGGGTTAGAGATGAGCACACTTGTTGTGATAAGGATGATGAATGTCCAATGGAAGGAGAAGAAATGGAATCTAATCCTTGCCTTGTCAGCATACTGGGGCTGGACTGTCTGGTTCCAGAGCGACTGGTGGACATTCCTATTTGGATCGTCGGCCTATAAGCTTCCACTCTGGCCCAACATAGGAGAGCTTGGGCCTTTTCTGCCCATCCTTGTTTTTGGAATAGTATTCAGCTACGTGATATTCGCGGTCCTGGCGCTCCTTTTCGGGAGGAGAAGCTACTGCAGCACATTGTGCCCTTCTGCAGTGATGTACGGGGGCACTCTCGGGCAGAGCATGATATCGTACAATTATGAGTCCAAGTTCAGCAGGAAACACATTGGAAGCAGGTACAAGGATTCTGTGCTCACGGTAGCATACAATTCATGGATCATTGCGATACTGTTCTCTGTTATTTCATATTATTCTGTTACATCCATTCCGGGGCTGACCATATTTGGCATAGATACAGCAGGATTCTACACCACATTTGTGTGGAACTTCCTCTGGTACATATTCTTTGTTTCCATCCCCTTCGTCGGAATGAGCCCGTGCAGGCGTTATGGGTGGTGTTCCACGGGCACGTTCGTGGGTTTCTTCAGCAGGATAGGGCTGTTCAAGCTCAAGGTCAGGAGTCCACAGACATGCGTCACATGCCCCACTAAGGATTGTGTGACGAACTGTGAGGTTGGTCTGGGCGACCTTGCTTCACAGTTCATAAAACAGGGGTACTTCAAGAGCTCAAAATGCGTGGGGTCCGGGTCATGCCTCCAGGCATGCCCGTACGATAACATCTACTTCTATGATGTCAGGGATTATGTCAAGGAAAAAATAGAGACAAAATAAAAACGGATTAGTCGACATCCTTTGTGCCGACTCTGATCTCCTTCTTTTTCTGGGCGTTTTCAATAGGCTCAAAATGTGACTTGTGCTTCTCGAGGACTCTTGGAAGAGACGTATATTCCATATCTTCCTCAGGAAGCCGGTGTGGCTCGAATGGACCCATTCTTCTTAGATAGTCTGTCATTTCGACAGCCTTTTGCCTTGCCCCGTCAAATGCCGTGTCGTCAAACATGTCCACTGGGCCTGAAAGTTTTCCATCTTTAACTACAAAACCCAGGGCAACTACTCTAGGCGGCCCATCGAATCTTGTCATCTTTGCATCCTTCTGGCCCACTGGCATCAACGGACCGTTGTGTGATCCCCTCATCCAACCGGAAACCAGATACGGGTGCGAAAATGCCTCAAGCGCTTCGCCAGATGCAGGAAGGCCAGACTGTATCCTTACAATACCTGCTGGATCATCCTTGCCGACATACTCTCCGGCTATGAATGAAAGTTTATCTGTAGAGATTACAGCTACATTCTCGTCTGGAAGTTTTTCATGGTCTTCCTTGGTTATGACCCGCTTCACGACATATTTGCTCTTGGAACCAATCATTGCGAGTATATCATAACTCTTCTGAGGCGCTTCAAGGAAAATCTTCTTGCCTTCTATAATGTCCCAGATTTCGAATATGAAGCCACTGTTCATGTTCTGATCGATTACAAGCCCGGGGGTGTTGAATGGATCTGCAAACATCTTGTATATAGGATAGTTGAATGCACCCGGTTCTGTCTTGTCCATCATATAGATTATGAAAGGTTCCGACTTTCTAGGGGTAATCTCCATTTCTGCCACACCAGGTCCCATCCCCTTCACATTACCAGAGAATGAATCTTTCAATAGATCCTGGCCAGCTCCATAAAGCCCTAGTTTCTTTGCTACTGCTGTTCCTGCCTTGAATGCGTTCCAGGCAAGTTCATGAACTTCGGGACTGTCTATGCCCTTGTCATGAATCATAGTGATCTGTATATCGTCACCGACAAAGGTTATGTAATGGTCGCTTAGGATTCCTTTTCCATTTTTTTCAACGTAATTTTTTACTTCGTTAAGAACATCCAGGTGAACGGTAGTGTGACCCGGAAGGCTTCCTATATCTGCTTTTATATGGGATATTGTTACCTTCATGGTTTTATTATGGTCACAAATACTAAAAGTTTTTTGTTGAGTTGTCTAGACAATCGACGTTTGGTATATATATTTGAAATTTAATTCACCTATTGTCGAAAAATTCCGTGTCAATACAACAATAGGCAGACAATTTACAAACTACGTCCCCATAATATTTATGAAAAACGTTATTATGGTTACATAAATCTGTGTTCAGATGGTTAACGGTCTCCTTATTGCCATTATTGTAATTTTTGCATGGATAATACTTTTGATGATACTATCCCCTTTTATCAAGAAGAGTAAGAGGATCTCTCTTCTTGGACCGCTTCTTATGATAAAGGCAATAAAGCGCCGTGGTATCCTCGACCGGGTGGCTGAGAAATTTCCTGCCATAGGTTTTTCGCGTTTCTCAGTTGCATTGGTACTCGCGACTGGAATTTTTGCAATTTTCTTCCTCTTCTATGGTGCCTACCTAAGCACTACGCTAACTGTAAGAGCTAGCACTCCCCTGACCTATTATCTCGGCATTCCCGGAGTCAACCCGATAATTCCGGTGACGTACGGAATACCAGCTTTTGCTATCTCAGTTGTAATACATGAGGTTTTTCATGGCATAGTAGCGAGGAAGCATGGGCTCAAAGTCAATTCAGTGGGGATACTCTTTTTTGTTGTTCCAATGGGAGCATTTGTTGAGCCTGACGAGGAAGAGATCACGAAGTCTGACCCTGTTGTCAGGAGAAGAATATTTGGCGCAGGTGCCGGAATCAATATAGTGCTGGGAATCGCCATGGTACTTATTCTATCAGCGGTCATGATGCCTGCGGCACAACCTATCCACCAGGGGGTCTACATCCAGGGGGTTTCATCGGATCAGCCCTACCAGTCCCTCATTCACCCTGGCGAAGAGCTGATTGCCTATGGGAATTATTCGGGACTAGCCCTTAACAATATGTTCACCAACTCAAACATAACCCCGGGGAAGCTCGTTCCCATGGAGGTATTTAATGGTACCTCAGTGAGGACAATCCAGTACCCGTCAGGTGTCAACATATTATCCACACTCCAGGATTTCCCTGCCAGCCAAGTGGGAATAAAAACAGGTTCCATTATATATTCAATCAATGGAAGCATAGTCTATAATCAAAACGGGATGGAGAATACACTGGACAATATCACACCAGGAACCACTGTCCACATAGTAACTGTCAGCTACAACGAAAGCTCACAGGGGTTCGTTAAAACTGTGGACAATTTTAACCTGACTACAGTTACAAAGTATTCATACTACTCGCAATTCGATCCAACGGCAAACAAAGATGTGTACAAGAACCAGAGCTTCATAGGTGTTACTTCGAGTTATCTCGGTTTGACAGGCGTATCCCTCAGTGACATTAAGCCTGTCATATTTCTGAGCAGCATATTCACTGACCCCTGGTATGGTTTTCTGTCGTCCATTTCCCTGCCCCTTTCCGGCTTTTCCCCGGTTCCACACCATCTTACACAGCTATTCCACACCCCGTTCAATGCAGGATTGTTCTGGGGAACGGTCAACATGCTCTTCTGGTTATACTGGGTCAACATACTTCTTGGGGTTACAAATGCTCTCCCTCTGCTGATACTTGACGGGAACCAGTTCTTCAAGGATACTTTCCTGATAGCAGGAAGAAGGAAATCGCTATCGTTCCTCAGTAAAGAAAGTGTTCTTAACAGGATTATGGGGGTTCTGAATATAGTTGTAATCTTCCTTTTGTTGTGGGAAATAATTGTCCCTAGAATCATATGACAAATGCTAAATCCATATATACCCTGTAACTATCGCTATTCATGTTCCTTTGCCATTAAGGCGGGACATGACATAAAAGGTTGAACAATCATGCCATTCGCAGAAGCAATTGAAAGAAGACTGAACAAGAAAATATGCATGAGGTGCGATGCTAGAAACGCCCCGACCGCAAAGAGATGCAGAAAATGCGGGTACACTGAACTAAGGTTCAAGGCCAAGGAGAGAAGAGGCGGACAGTAACGGATAGCGCATATTCTCCAAAAGTTGCCGTAATTAGGATGGAGGGTACCAACAACGAGGAAGAGGCCCTCCTGTCATTCAAAAGAAGCGGTGCTTCACCGGAATATGTCCATATCAATGACCTCAGCAGAGGAACAATATCGTTCGATGATTTTGATGGAGCCATAATACCTGGCGGATTTTCTGCTGGAGATTACGTGAGAGGCGGTGCAATTTTTGCCGCCAGGCTCATGGATTCATCCAGAGAAGGTTTGCGCAGATTTATCGAGGAAGAAAAACCTCTGATAGGAGTATGCAACGGGTTTCAGGTTCTTGCCGAGACAGGTATGCTGCCCGATCTTGATGGAGACTGGAAGAAAACTGTCACCTTGACTTTCAATAGATCAAACCGGTTTGAATGCCGCTTTACCTACATGAAGAGGGTGGGATCAAACAAAATATTCTCTGAAAAATTCGAAGAAGGCAGGCCGTATCAGGTACCTGTCGCACATGCAGAGGGAAGAGTTGTCATAAAGGATGAGGAAAATAACCTTCCACGCATGATAGAAAATGATCAGATTCTATTCAAATATACGAATAAAGACGGTACTTCTGACGAATACCCCTGGAACCCCAACGGTTCCGTTCAGTCAATCGCCTCGATAACCAACACAGCCGGAAATGTCATCGGCCTCATGCCACATCCGGAAAGGGTGTATTATGGATACCAGATGATTGGTACAGAAAGGGATAATGAGTACGGGACCGGAAAAATCTTCTACGACTCCTTAGTAAATTATATGAGCAGAATCATAACTGCAAAATGATCCTTACTTTAATATCTTCTTTTTAATGAATTCTTCAGCCCTGGACCTGAAATTCTCAAGGGAACAGTCATTTAACATCATGAAGTCAGCGAGGGCGATGACGTTGCCGATCCCCCATGAGAGTTCGCGCTCGTCCCTGCGGATCAGTTCAGACATGTTTCTGATGTCATCCTCCCTTCCCCTCTTCAATATCCTTGTAAGCCTGTTATCTCTGTTTGCAAAGATAGCTATGACCTTGAGGTCCTTATATTCATTCTTGAAGAATTCCAGTTCCTCATAGTTTCTGAGACCGTCCACTATCGTGTTCACAGGGTCTTCAATATTCGCTGCAGTTCTTTTTGCCCAGATGTCCATACCGTACCTGTTTCGCTCATCTGTAGCGAATTTTCCGATGCCGTTATCGTTCGAAACGACACCGCTTTGCTCGGCAAATTTTCTAACAGAATTGCCCATGTGGACATCTCTGATCCCCAGTGCGTTGGCTACTTTTATAAACTCGTCCTTTCCTGCACCAGGCATTCCTGTAACTACCATCATTTCTTATTCACCACTCAAATCCCTGCAACATGCGCCCCATCGATCTATGGAGGTGTACGCGTCCGGATTTTACGCTACGGGTTATTAGTAAGATACATAAATACGCTACTACATCCAGTCCCCTAAAAACTATGGTTTCACATTCGGTTTTCGTAGATTGTTGATAGTTTCCGGATAATTTGAACAAAGGAGTTTAAAAAAATGTCATCACCCGACAGTTTTGTAAAACACAGACTCTGCGAAAAATGAAGTTCTAAAAAGTTTTTTAATTAGTAAGAAATAACGTGAAACATATGTCAAAAGTAGACATTAGTCTCACGATCGGGGGACCTCAAGGTGGGGGTATAGATACCTCCTCTAACATGGTAAGCAGGGCTTTCGCCTATGCTGGCTATAACGTTTTCAGTGTAAGAGAATACCATTCAAATATCAAGGGAAGGCACAGCTATACCCACATGAGGGTAAAGCAAGAAAGGCCGAGATCCCTTAGATATCCTCTTGATGTTCTTGTCGCACTCGATTCCGACACCATTTTCGAGCATATAGAGGATGTCGGTGAAAATACAAAGATCATCTACGACTCCAGCTTCGAAGGCTCTGAGCTTTCAAAGGCCAGGATGATTACAAACGACACAGCGGGAAGGATAAGAAAGACACTTGAAGCAAACGGCTATTCACCCGATGTTACAGGTTCAATCAAGTACATGAAGGATAGGGGCGGGATCCCAATTGCGATACCTTTCAGCAAGATTGTGACTTCAGTGGTGAAGGAAGGGACGCCTTCCAGGTACTACAATACCCTTGGGTCGGCAATCACACTTGCAATCTCCGGCATTGACCGGGAATTCGCTGAAAAAGCCATAAGGATTATTTTTGCGTCGAAGGAGAAGGTCGTCCCATCGAACATTGATGTAGTGGGCGCAGCCTACGAATTTGTGGAAGAGAACAAGTTAAACGGAATACATCTCGAAAAGAGGGAGTCGAAGGAAAGACTTCTGATAACGGGAAATGATGGTTCTGCAATAGGCAAGATAATGGGGGGACTCAGGTTCCAGACATACTATCCTATTACTCCCGCAAGTGATGAAAGCACCATCATTGAAGAGCACGAAAACATAAAGTGGCTGTCCGAGGAGCATTCTAAGCTGGCCAAGGGAGGAATAGTTGTAGTTCAAACCGAGGATGAGCTTGCAGCGATTACAATGGCAATTGGGGCAGCCCTGACAGGCGTCAGGAGCTCAACGGCCACATCCGGGCCTGGCTTTTCACTCATGGCGGAGGCAATTTCCTTTGCGGGAATGGATGAAGTCCCTCTTGTTGTTACACTTTACCAGAGAGGAGGTCCCAGCACAGGACTTCCCACAAGGAATGGCCAGTCGGATCTTCTCTTTGCCCTCAACACAGGCCACGGTGAATTCCCAAGAATAGTGCTTTCGTCCGGCGATGTGGAAGAGTGCGTCTATGATGCCATCAAGGCACTGAACTACGCACAGAGATACCAGCTTCCAGTAATTCACCTCATTGACAAGAACCTGGCAAATACCCTTGACATGGTTCCGAATATTGATGTTGACAAAGTGGGTGTCCAGAACGGCGTAAGAGTCGAAGAGAACGCGGATTTCAAGAGATATTCGCTTGACAATGAGGACGGAGTCTCTCCAATGGGCGTTTTCGGGAAGAACATTTTCTGGATGACCGGGGACGAGCACGACGAGCAAGGCCATGTCACTGAGGATACTGAGATTCGTGACCGGATGATGGAGAAGCGTTTCAAGAAAATAAAGACTGCCGAGAAGGAGATTCCCCTTGAAGAAAGGGTGGAGCTACTTGGATCTAAAGATGCAGATGTAACATTTGTTACCTGGGGAAGCCAAAAAGGGCCCATACTCGACGTGATTGATGATCTTGCAGAAGAAGGGATCAAAGCAAACCTGCTTTACCTCAAGATGTTTGAGCCATTCCCGACAAACTTCGTTAGAGATGTCCTGACAAAGGCAAGGAGAGTAGTGAATGTGGAGAGCAACATGCTTGGCCAGGCTTCAAGAGTTATAGAACAGCACACTGGATTTGAGATAAAAGACAGCATACTGAAGTATAACGGAAGGCACATGACTGAGGATGAGATCCTGAGGGCTGTAAAGAACCTGATTGGAGCAAAAGAACATATGGTGGTGTTGCAAAATGGCGCATAATTATAGAAATGACGTAGCTATAGACTGGTGCCCTGGCTGCGGGGACTTTGGAATAGTAAGTGCCCTTACGCAGGCGCTTGGAGAATTGAACCTGGATCCTAACGATGTAATCGCAGTATCCGGTATAGGGTGCTCAGGAAAGACCCCCCACTACCTGAATATTGCGGGTGTCCACACACTTCACGGAAGGGCCATACCTTATGCTACTGGTGTTAAGCTTGCCAACCCCAACCTGAATGTCCTTGTGACAGGAGGGGACGGAGACCTTATGAGCATAGGGGCCGGGCACTTTGTTGCCGAAGGAAGAAGAAACACGGGGCTAACTGTGATTCTTTATGACAATGCAGTTTACGGCCTTACGAAGGGACAGGCTGCTCCGACACTTGCACTTGGTGAGCAGACAAAAAGCCTTCCCAGGCCGAACATGTTCAGCAAGGTGAATCCAATTGCACTCGCGCTGACATCAGGGTATACCTTTGTAGCAAGAGGTTTCACCTCGGACATCAAACAGTTGAAAGAGATAATAAAAAAAGGGATGCAGCATGAAGGTTCTGCACTCATAGACGTACTTCAGCCATGTCCGACATACAACAACATCAACACGATGGACTGGTACAGGAACAGGGTCTATAAGCTGGAAGATGAGGATTCATGGGACCCGATAGTTACCGAGGACAATGTTTCATCCCTTCAGGAGAAATTCACCAAAGCCTACAACAAGGGACTGGAATGGGACGAAAAGATACCAACCGGAGTTTTCTTTGACAACAGGACGGTCCCGCCATTTACAAAGAGGCTTGAGAAGAACCTCCCTGAATACTTTTCCAACCCTCCGTCAAGCCAGGTGATTGCCAGCCCTGATGGAAAAACACTTGTCGACCCGGTTGAAACTTTCAGGGACAGAGTGATACAGTAAACTCTTTAATTCTTTTTTTTATTTTGATTCAAATAAAGGCCATTGTTCCAAGGTATCCAAAATATACTCCAAATATGCTCAAGGCTGAAACGCTGAATATTTTTATGCCAATGTTCACATATCTTCCGTACCTGTTTGAAAATCTGTTCACAAGTATTGATAGAAAGAGTATCCAGAATACTATTCCAACAAAGAGGAAGTAGAAGGGAAGAAGCCCGAACTGCGTATAAAAACCTAGTCCAGCGGTAAGCCACCATCCTATCTGCATCGGGTTTATGAGCCCTACACTCAACCCTGCAAGATATCCCGAATTGTATTTTCTGGTGGAAGAGTTGTCCTTAGACCTGGCGATGAATGCTGCGATCAGGATAAAGAAGAAAGAGCCCAGGAGGAAAATGTACGGATCGTAAGCGGAAAGATCTACCCTGGAACGGAAGAAGAAGGTAAGAAGCATGAGAACAAGATCCGCAGACATGGCGCCAAACCCCACGTAAACCCCTTTGAGGATACTATCGGCAGATCTCCTCACCATAATGGCAGTTACCGGGCCAGGTGGACCAGCCAAGGAGACCCCCAGTACTATTCCGGAAAGTGCCACAAAGATCTCATTCACGATGGGTTAATGGCCAGCTAAAATTTTTAGTTATCTTTCTACATAACTTAGAAAAACCAAAATAAAATAGAAAGTTCAAAGAAGGGCTGTTAAGAGTTACTCTTCCCAATACGGGAATGCCCCGGACCCTTTTGCTATATCTTTGTCAGATATATGTCTGAACAGAATGGTAATGGACTTCTCTGGAACTCCATTGTCGATCAGGACTTTAGCGAATCCCTTTGCGATATTGCGTTTCTGCTCATCATCCATCTGCCTGGCTGTAATTTCTATTGTTGGCATAACCCGCCATTATTACGATTATAATATACCTATGCTCATTTCCCAGGCCATGGCCTTATTACTTTTCCGCGAGTTCCGTCTTGTCCATGAAGAAAGAGACGGTGTGCACCAGACGCACGGTTTAGCAACAATAAATAAATATAATCGTATATTTCTAAAATATGGCCGATAAAGTTGAAATAACCTGGCATGGACACGCTTGTTTTACGCTGGATTTCGGAAAGAAAGTTGTCGTCGATCCCTTCATCGAAGGCAATCCTATGGCAAAGATAAAGAAAGATGATATCAAGGCAGACCTTGTCGTTGTTACACATGGCCACTCGGACCATCTTGGTGACGCTGTTGAGATCGCAAGCAAAAATAAGGCTCCGATAGTGACTTTTGTTGAACTTGGATGGATGCTCAATTCTGAAAATAAACATCTGGACATAAGGGCGATCAACTACAGTGGGTCCACTGAGGTTGACGGCATAAGAGTAACTGCTGTTCCTGCCCTTCATTCTTCGAGCCTCGATGGAAAGTATGCAGGGAATCCAGCCGGAATGGTGATAAGCAGCGGCATTACGGTATACCACGCCGGAGATACAGGGGTTTTCGGCGACATGAGCATAATATCTGACCTGTACAAGCCTGACATCTCCCTCCTCCCGATAGGGGGATTCTATACGATGAGCGAATACGAAGCTACCTATGCCGCCGGGCTCCTGAAATCGCCATACTTTATACCAATGCACTACAATACCTTCGATCTGATAAAGGCAGACCCGCAGAAATTCAAGAAGGAAACCGAGGAAAAACACCAGGTAAATGTGATAGTCCCCGAAGTTGAAGAAGTGATAAAAATTGACAAACAGGACCTCGGAAAGAGATAATTTCCTTAAATTTCTTGGAACGGATGAGCAGGGATTCCATGAGCTGGAATCGGAAGCCCAATCTGTTGTTGATTACGTGGATTCAAGGGTTGGAGGCAAGAACTACTGGCAGGTATCATATGATGAATTGAGGTCCATGTATGCGGCAGTAAAGCTGATGCACCCCAGGGTCATGGTTGAGACCGGAGTTGGGCCAGGAACAACAGCAACGGCTATACTCAGCGCTATGAAGGGTACGGAGGGGCGGCTTGTCAGTTTTGACCTCGGAGTGAAATTCGGTGAAGATGAGCCGATACCTGTGGGAGCGTTAGTACCGAACGAGCTGCGTGAAAAATGGGAGTTGATCCTTGGCGACTCATCCAAGACTCTCCCGGAAGAGATAGGAAGGCTGTCACCTGTAGATATGTTCTTTCATGATTCTGACCATACGTACCAGCACGTCGAGTTTGAGCTGGAAACCTTCATGGGGCACGCATCTGAAAGATTCCTCATAATTATTGACAATTTCAACTGGAGTGATGCGCCGTACGACTTCTGCAAGAAATACGGGCTCAACCTCTACCATATTGCCGACGACATGTGCTACATATTCAGAAAAGTTTGAGGGCGCACATATACATCCCTTCCTTTTCAGAGGTAGAATTCAGTCATTTGCAAGCGTAGAATTGGCTAGATCACTAAGTTTGTCCCCAATGTCAGTTGCTTTCATATAACCCCATTCATCCTTCTCGTCGGATGCGCTGGAGATTCTAGTCTGCCTCATCAAGCCCCCTCCGCTGAAAGTAGACAGATGATCATCCTCAAGAAGGTGGCTCTTTATCGACTTGTAATCCCCAATAACCCTGATCCAACGTGTTCTTCCATACCTTCCCATGCTCTTTGTCTTGGCCGTAAGTAGGCCGAAGTCCTCCAGTTCTGACAGGATATCGCTTATCCTCCTCGTGCTTAAAGGCATGAATCCAAGCTCGTTGCATATGCTCTTGTAATTCTCATATATCTCCCCTGTAACCATCTGAGAATTGTCAAGCTCCTGAGTTATCACCGCACTCAACAGAAGAACCTTTGACTGAAGGGGCAGTGTTGTCACCGCTTCTCTCATAACATCCATCTCGAATTTTCCCCTTGCCTTCACTACCTCATCCTCTGTAACTGCGGGGTTATCTGCCCTTATTGCCATCTCAATAGATATTCTCATAAGATCTATGGCTTTCCTCGCGTCACCATGCTCCTGAGCCCCAATAGCAGCGCAAAGATTTATGGCTGCTTCCTCGACCGACCCCTGTTTTACTATATCCGCAAGCCTGTATACTAGAATGTCCCTCAATTCGGAGGCATTGTAAGGTGGAAAAAGCACACTCTCCTGGTTCAGCCTGCTGCGAACTCTTGCATCAAGACCGTCCATGAAGCTAGTGTCATTTGTTATGCCTATTATGGAAGTCCTTGAGCCTGCAGAGTCGTCCAGCAGCTTAAGGAGAACATAAAGCGAGTCGCCACCATTCTTCTTAATAAGCTTGTCAATTTCATCAAGTATGAGGATAACATACTTTCCCATTCGGTTGATTCTCCGTACGAGTTCCAGATATATCCTGTCCTGCGGCCATCCCAGCGGAGGTATTTCATTCTCCTGGTTAGGAGCAAGCATATTCACCAGCGAAACCATGATTGAATAGGGCGAATCGTAAATCTGGCAGTTTACATAATATACCTTGACTCCGTCATCTGTCGCTTCCCTTAGCATCTTTGTAACATGGGTTGCCACTGATGTTTTTCCAGATCCTGTCTTCCCGTACAGCAGTATATTGGAGGGCCTTGTGCCCCTAATAACACTGCTCAGTGTATTGGCCATTAACTCTATCTGACTTTCCCGATGGGGTAGCGACTCCGGCTGAAATGAGCCGCCGAGCGTGGACAAATCGCCCACGAGAAAGTTCTTTTTTCCTGCATATTTAAAGAAAGGATTATCCATGAATCATCAGCAAAAATAGCATAATCTTGGAAAGTACAAAAGAGTTTTTACACCACGTTTCTAACCATGAATGTTACCAGAAATTAATTAAGATCATACGGCATGACCTCTCCATTCTCATATCCTTTTATAAGCCCAACCAGGTACATGGAGCCTGTGACCAGTATAAGACCTGATTTTCCAAGGGCATATTCGTATGCTTCAACCGGGTCTTTCACTACAAGCGAGTTCCGGAACATCCCGCCATAGAGCCGGTTCATCTTTTCGGGGTCCATTGCCCTGTGCTCCTCCCTGGGTGAGGTAAACACTATCTTGTCAGATAGCTGTTTCAGGACCGAAAGGTAGGAATAAGCATCCTTGTCCGAAAGCATCCCCACGACGAGAAGAGGCTTCTTCCTGAAGACTTTTCTGAATGTCTTCACGAGTGAGAATGCCGCAGGGGGGTTGTGTGCAGAATCGATCACGACCTTGGGGCTGGATTTTATTACTTCGACCCTTGCAGGCCATCTTGATTCGTGTATGCCCTTCTCCACGTCTTTCGCTGTCAGTGATTCAGCATTGCTGTGTTCAAGGGCTACTACCGCAGTGGCAATATTGCGCACCTGGAAATCTCCCAGAATCGTGGTCTCGATTTCGTATTTGTCGTTATCAGTCACAAGCGTAAACCTCGTTCCCTCTTCCGTGATGCTTAATTTTTTGACTTTGCTTTCAGCAGGAGCGAGAAACAATTCAGAACCCCTGGCCTCTGCTATTGATTTTATAGTCTTGAGGACTTCGGGCTTTTCGTCGGAGAGCACCACAGGTATCCCTTTCTTGATTATTCCGGCCTTTTCGGTGGCTATGGCAGTAAGTGAGCATCCGAGCTTGTCCGCATGTTCGTAGCCTATCTGGGTTATGATGCTTATTTCAGGAGTTATGATATTTGTAGAATCGAGCCGCCCGCCAAGGCCCACTTCGACAGCAGCGTATTCAGCTTTCATGTCTGCGAAGTATTTGAAAGCCAGAAGGGTAGTGGTTTCAAAGAATGTCGGGTTCCTGTTGGTTCCGGCAAGATCGAGAATAGTTTTTCTGTATTTGCTTATGAAGTTGCCGATGTACTCGTCGTCTATCTGGTCAAGACCGAAGATTATTCTTTCGTTGAATTTGACGAGGTGCGGGGAAGTGTAAAGGCCCGTCCTGTATTTCTGCCTCAAGATGTTGTAGATAAATGATGCTGTTGATCCCTTGCCGTTTGTGCCTGCAACGTGGAAGGAGTTGAATTCCAGCTCAGGGTGGCCTACTAGTTCCGAGAATAAACCCATGATGCTGAGATCAAGCTTTACGCCCTCCCTCATAAGGCCGTAAAGAAAGTCAAGTTCGTTTTTGAGCAACGGACAGTAATAGGTATCCTGTAAAAATAGTTGATCACTTGTTCAGATGCATCTTGCGAAACCTCATGCATCAAACAAATCCCCTTTCCGTTAGCTTGCTTGCAGATTTTTCCCACATCTTTCTGTTAAACATCAGCAATGCTGAAATGGCAAGGACTATGGCTGAGGAGGCTATTGCCACTTCCAGAAGAAGTGCGGACAGGTAGGCCAGGACAAACAGCAGGAGCGTAGGCATAATCTGGAGCATCTGCCTTATGCTGTACCTTGCAGGCATCATCTCAGTGTCCTTTATCTGCACCACTGTGACCTTGGTTGAAAGGTACAGAAATATGGAAACCGAAGCAGGTGCCAGTATGCCCGAAACTACCGCGGAGTTAAATGCGCCCTGGAGCCCGTAAAAATGCATTACAATGCTGGCTGCCGTGAAAGGTGAAAGGAGGGCAAAAACCTGGAACTGTTTACTGATGAGCACGTTCCTCATATAGAAGCTGGTTGGAACAGCTACAAAAGAAAGCCATGCCCGTTCAAAGGAGATAACCCCCATGCTCAGTATAAGAGGGGCAAATACGCCCAGGTAACCGGTAGCCAGGAATATAACCATGTTCACGGGAAGGCCCCCGGATGGAACAGACCTGGAGGCGATCACAAAGTATACAACTGCCAGCATGGTAGTGAAGAGCATTCCGTTCCTGAGCTTGAAACCCCTGGAAGTGACCGTGACATTTCCTCCCATGTTTGTCCTCCCGGATATGTTGATGTTTGTGAAGTAGTACTTCAATATGCTCCTGGAAGGGCTTGAACCGAATCTGGTTGACTTCCCCTTCATTTCGGCAGAGGATGTCAGTGTGTTCTTTGCTGTGCCAAGCTCAACATCGTACACTCTTCTAAGGGCGAAGAAATTCATGGGAATGCTCACGGCCACCATAAGGACTGTTCCGTAGAGCAGGTGCCCGCTCAGGGCTGAAAGGTACGAGTACGGGAACCCTATGTAAGGTATTGCAAGTGCACCCCATAGAGTGAATGCGAGTGCAAGAACCGCCTTCCTTGAGACGGATAGAGTGGTGGCTGCAGTTGCAACGGCTGTCAGAAGCAAAGATCCAAGGACAATATTGAAAATAATGAGAATCTTGTCTGAAAGAGTTCCGGATATTCCCGGAACTATGTAACCAATAACGAATACGAAGATTATCCCTATTGAGAGAAACCTCGTAATATACATGGAAAGAACTAGTTCCTTCCGGGGCAAAGGCAGGGCAAACAGAAAATCCCTGTCTGATTTGCTCCCCCCGAATGTGCCGAAAAATATCAGCATGTTCATAAGGAAGAGGAAGAATGAAAAGACCAGGAGGAAAGAGAACTGGGAAGATGTTCCTGATACAGTCAGCGATATGAAAGTATCATACGTTATGAAAACCGCAATAAGAATGAGAAAAGGGGCTGTGAACCGTGTCCGCAGTAGGAACAGGAGTATCTTACCGAACATTGACCATCAACTTCGACACAATGTGCTCAACCGATTCCTCTTCAGTACCCAGGGACCTGAGGTCATTCATGCTTCCGCTCCACACAACGTTCCCTTTGGCAATTATAAGTATATTCTCCGTGAGCTTTTCTGCAATGGACATTATATGCGTGGAACAGAGAATCGTTGCATCAAGCGAGTTGAAAAGCGACGTTACTGCCTCCTGCGTGGGTATGTCCAGATAGTTCAATGGTTCGTCCAGCAAAACAACCTTGGGCTTGTGGATAATAGAGAGCCCAATCGAGAGCTTCTGCCTGTTCCCGCGCGAGAGTTTGTTGACCTTATACTTCTCATACTCCCGCAGATCGAGTGTGTCCATGAGATCGTCCGCCCTCTCCCTGATGTCGCTCAACCCCCGGAGTGAAGCGAGATATTCAAGATTCTCCCTGACTGACAGGTTTACATACGGAGACGCGTCCTCGGGCAGGTACCCGATTATTTCCTTTGCCCCCATGGAGCGGGGGTCATTTCCCATTATACCTATTTCTCCCTGATCCGGGAAAAGCAGGCCAACCAGGAGCTTCAGAGTGGTTGACTTGCCGGCCCCATTCGGCCCTAAAAGAGCATATCGCTCGCCGCAGGGTATCCGCATATTCATGTTGCTGAGAGCCACGTTCTTATCGTAAGTTTTTGTAATTCCCTCCATGAGGATGCATTCATTCACCATTGAGCTTGATCCTCTGAATTAGTCTTATGGGGCATAATAATCTTTAGCCGGAATTGTAAAGCAAAACCCATGGGACTGACCTGATGAATGCGCCATGGTCACTATCCTGTTCCAGGGGAAAATTTGTCTCATGATTTCAGCCAATCAGAAAAGATTAATAAAAAAAGGGGCAATCAAGCTCATATGGATACAGAGCTTCTCTATCTTGACGATGCCTATCTGAAGGAGTGCGATGGCACCGTTAAATGGTTCGAATTCACCGATCTTATTGTAGACAGGACTGTCTTTTACCCCACCGGTGGAGGACAGCCTAATGACAAGGGGCAGGTAATCATTGATGGCAGGACATACCCGATAAATGATGTATGGTCAGATGGCAATGAAGTCCACATTATGTCTCTTGACACCTATTCAGAAGACGTAAAAGGGAAGCCGGTACACCAGGTAATCAACTGGGACATAAGATATCAGCACATGAAGTTCAGGACAGCTCTGAAGGTTATAACTTCTCTTGCATTCCGCCTCTATAGGGCCACAAACAGAATAAACCAGACTTATGAGGACCAGGCATGGATTGATATCGGGGTTGACGAAATCAGCGAGGAAATGGTCAAATCTCTTGAGGATGAGGCCAACAAGGCATTGAAGAGCGGCCTCGATACCGAGACATTCTACCTCTCAAAGGAAGAGTTCCAGAATGACAGCGATCTCATGGCCATTAGCAAGAACGAGGTTCCTGACTTTGACAAGATCAGGGTGCTGAAGATAGGAGACCTGCCGTTGCAGCATGAGATTGGAACAAATGTGAAAAACACCAGCGAGGTTGGAACAGTCAAGTTCAAGACTTCACTGGTAAAAGGAAAGATAAGCAAGAGGATCTCTGTATTTCTGGAATGAGTTGGATCCATTCCCTCCAAAATTTATTTGACAAATCAAATTGTTTTCAGCTGCCCGTATATGAAAGATATTTTTGCTGCGAGCAAAACTGCCCCGACCATTCCAAACATCACACCAGGACCGCCTACATTCTTGTTTGAGGGTTCAGCCAGAAATATATTGGCAGTGATGTCTGCATAGACTTTAAACGAGGCTCCGTTGTTTGATTTGAGCATCATCATATATTCCTGTCCCTGAGGGTTGGATACGGGTTTGACATCGACTTTGGTGCCATTGAAAGCATAGCCCTCGGAGACAAGGGCAATGGAAGTCTTGGCGTGGAAATTCACCGTATAGTTGTTGATGCTGTAAATCTTGTACTGAACAGCATGGTTTGAAGGGATTACGAACGTGAGTGTTGAGTTAAGGTTTGCAGGTTCCCCAAAGTAAACGCTTGAATATGAACTGTTGTCGACGGCAACGGAACCTGTTTGGATGAGCTTGGAATCGATGACTTGAGCCTGCTGCAGAGATATAGCGAACAGGATGATGCCCAAAGAAATCAGAACAAAAGAGGCAAGAACCAGCTTGTTTTTTATCATTCTCCTGAATGAGGTGATATAGCTGTCTCTGTAGACGATGCGGACGCAGCGCGCCTTTTGCATATTAATGAATATAAATATTGCTTCTTAACTATTGCGGTAGTTTCGAGCGGGAAACTATCAATATATAAAGGAGAAACTGGAACGGTTGGAACACTGTTTAGCAAAAGAAAAGTGCCTGCCTCAAAGTTTTAGCTTGTTGGACAAACAAGTTGCATTGGCACGGCAATACACTTTTGCACAGTTCAGAAAACAATAATAATATCGCTTCGATGTATTATTAATGGATGACGAGCAAATCCCATCTCCGAGGACTGACCTGATAGGGCATCTTTTTGCCAGAGCATTGTTCGCGTTTGGAGTTTTTGGGATTCTTTCAGCTATCATTTCGTTCTATGCCCTTCTCCCCGGGACCATCTCGTCCACAGGAGAAATATCGGCGTTGAATCCATACAGTTATTTCCTGCTGGATCTGACAGCAAACCCGATGCTTATCTATATTCTCCTTGCCATAAGCGCCGTCATAGTTACAGGCTCCATAGCCACACTCTTCGTTGGAAGAGAAGGCCTGTCAGTTGGGGTGAGGCCATCCAACAGGGTTTCCTTCTTCAGGTACCTTTCAATATTCATCCTGATAGAACTTGTTCTATCCCTCATTTCTCCTCAGATAAGCTCCTCTTATGCAAATGATCCTGTTCTCAGAATGAGCCTTCCGGCTCAGAACTTCGTTTTCATAGGCTCAACCGTTTCACAATCAATAATAGTTCAATTTCTGCCCATTTCTGCACTAACATTACTGTACCTTTCTTTCAGCAGGAAACTCAGCCTGAAAGCTTTTCTTAACCCGGACCGGAGTCTAAAACAGGCTGAGCTACCCGTGATCGTACTGGCCGCAGGCATAGCTTCGCTTCTTACCTCCGTGGACATAGGGTCATCAATACTGAACTTCGTGAGCTTCTTTGTAATGAATTACATTTACATCAGGTTCGGGCTCTTGCGCTCTATCGTTTCCGGTTTTACGGTTTCACAGTTCAACATCATACTCCAGTTGAACCAGATCCCGCTTGTGCCATACATAATGTACGGGTTTCTGATAGTCTGGTCCCTCGTGGGGGTTTACAGTTTCATAACCCTTTTCAGCAAAGCCACGCAAGAGAGGGCCGCCCGGCAGAGCGAGCCTGTTCCGCACCCTGATGAAGGTAATGTGCAGGACCAGCAGCCCGAACAGATCCTTCCCAGAAGCAGCAGGGAAATGCTCAAACCTGAGAATTTCTGGGTGAGGAGCGCCTGCCCCAGCTGCGGGAATTTTACCTTCAGCCTGAAGGATGACCTGTCCCTAGAGTGCAAGAACTGTCACCACCAGATAGACAGGGATGCCGTCGGGGAATTCAATATAAGGCTCATAAGGTCAAGAAACTATCAGAGTTGAGTTTCAGTTCGGTACAGGATCTCTTCCACCATTTTTGCGATCAAACACCAGCAAGGCCACTACGTATATGATCGGCAGGATGAACAGTATTATAATTGAGGAGCCCCCGAAATACTGAAAAAGTATTCCGCCTCCGAAGGACCCTATCATGGCCCCTAAGCCGAACACTGTCTCGTAATAGAAGACACCAAGCCTGACTGAAGCTGAGCCTGACACGTAGGCCAGTATCTTTGACATTGCCACTGATGTTCCGAGGCCCATTGACACCATGAGAACTGAAACGAGGATGACATGATGGTTTATGCCAAAGATAAAAGTCGGGAACACGAGAACCGAGGATAGAACTGCATAGAATTTCACTGTCTTGTCCTTCATGAAATTGAGCAGAATGTACCCGACCGCAGATGAAGCTCCGAAAATGCCCACAATTATTCCGATAATTGAGTAGCTAATGCCGTAGTACTTCAGGACAGGAACTATCACGAAGAATATGAAACCCATTGAAATTCCTGCGAATAGAAGTGAGGCCACGTACCTCAGTTTCACGTTTGAAAATCTGACTTTTACAGGCCTGAATTCATATTTCGGGATAAAGAAGAGGCCCAGTGCAAAGGATGCGGCTGATATGACAAACAATATGTCAAAGCTAAGATACTGAACGATTATCCCGGCAATTATAGGCACTACTGCATTTGGCACGCCCCATCCTGCAGAGTATTTCTCTGCATTGCCTTCGCCCTGCACAAGGCTAAGTGATATCTCAGAAGTTATCCACCAGAAGGCCTGAACAAGGCTGGCGGTCACGTAGATATAAATGAAAGTGTGCTCGTTTCTAAAGATCATAAGGACTGCTATGACTACCGATCCTGCATAGGAAAATATGGTTCCCGGCCTCAGGTACTTGAAATCAAGCCGTGTATATATTCCGGCGATAACTATGAAAGGTATTGCGAGAACTACTCCCAGGAACCCGATAAATGAGTAGCTGTAATGGTATGAGGCCGCAATGAGGGGAAAACTGAATGTCAGGCTGAACAGGCCCACGGAAAATAGGATGCTGGAAGCCAGCAACCTGAAAGAATCGCTCATTTTCCCGTCTCCTGACATTCGGTCCCGATTTTAAATAAGCTGATAACCCTTTCTGAAAATAATCTGAAAGACTGATTGGTAAATTCCTGATTTCACTGTATTTTATCTATTTTTACCCCGTCGTCGTCAAAGAATGCGATTATGTCATCCTCGCTGAGGTTAAGCCTCTTGACTATCTTCTTGGGGAGTGTGATCCTGTATGATGTGCCGCGGGCAGAAATGTGTGTTACATCTATTATGGGCTTTCGGTTCATATTCACCAAAATCCCGTTTAGGTATAATTACCTTTGTTCGCATTTATTAAAATATAAGCATGCAGTTATCATCCATACTCAAAAGCACAGCGCATATCGTTCTCTTTTTATATTCATTTGAATTGTCCATGGGATATTAATGGCAAGAAAACCGGCAAGAATGTACACAAAAATATCCGGTCCTGCATATACCAGGAGAGAATTCATGGGCGGTGTGCCTTATCCGAAGATCACCACTTTCATACAGGGAAACCAGAAGAAAGACTTTGAGATCGAGATGAGGCTCGTAGCTGAAGAATCCTGCCAGATAAGACACATTGCTCTTGAAGCGGCCAGGATTTCCATTAACAGGAAAATGACTGAAATTACAGGTTCAGAAAACTACTTTCTGCACATCAGGCCTTACCCCCATCAGGTGATAAGGGAGCACAAAATGGCCACAGGTGCCGGTGCAGATAGAATATCCAGTGGAATGAGAGCTGCTTTTGGTCGACCGGTTGGAACTGCAGCAAGAGTTCACAGCAATGATGTGATAATGGTTGCAAGATCAAATCCTGATCAGGCAAAGAAGCTGAGAGACGCACTGCATAAAGCTTCATTCAAACTGCCTACACCATGCAGGATAGAGATAACCAAAGGAAAAGAGCTCGCTGGAAGACTGGGCCTTTAAAATTTTTCTAAACTCCAGTTTTACCTTCATTTAATCTGATTTTACCGATACGCACTTTCCAAAAGTTGTTTCAGGAATAAATGGCGAGTGGGCGGAATCTGGGATTATAGCCCACGGAACCGGGTCTGCATCAGAAGGTTTTCTTGCTTTCCCTGCTGCCGATGAAGTCCTGGATGAGTTTTGCAGCCAGAACTGACGTGTTCCCATTGTCATATACCGGAGTCATTTCTACGACGTCGAATGCCAACGTCTTCTTTGAAAGCTTTCGTACAAGGAACTGAACGTCCGTATCCTTCAGTCCGTATGGCTCAGGAGTTCCCACCCCTGGAGCGTATGCCGGGTCAATGCCATCCATGTCTATTGAAAAGTACACTTTTTCCCCGAGAAACTTCTCGATCTCAGGAAACAGCGACTCTATCCCTTTCTTTCTCACTTCTGAAGCTGGAAGGAACCATACTTCGTCTTTCCTGCCAGAAAGAAACTCCTCTTTTGACGTGGATCGCGTCCCGATCGAAACTATTCTGTCCGGGCCGAGGATGTCAAGGGCCCGTCTCGTTACGCATGCATGGTTTAATTCATTGCCCATGTAGCTGTCCCTGAAATCTGAGTGGGCATCAATTATGATCATGGATGAGCCTTTGAGATTTCTCACCGCGCCCACGGTTATCGAGTGCTCCCCGCCAATCATTACCGGGATCTTGCCGTCTTTGAGGATCCTTCCTGAAACGTATTCAACCTCGTCGACTACTTCGCGGACATCTTCTGATTCCCCGAGGTCGCCAAGATCACAGACGGGAACTTCTGTAAAATCCACATTGTATGCCACGTCATAAGACTCCAGATTCCCATATGCCTGCCTGACATAGTCAGGAGCCAGCCTGGAGCCTCTCCTGTAGCTTGATGTGTTGTCGAATGGAACACCGAAGACCGCATACCTGGAATCCTCGTACGAAGAGATAGCATCCGGGATCTTTCTGTGGGTGAAATAACCACTTAATTCTGGAGCATTATTTTTCTCATTCCCATGGTCTCCCAATAGGATACCTCCGTCCCGGCTTTGATCTTGTTCTCGTCGCCTGGCTCTATTGGAATTATGAACGTTTCAAAGGTCTCGCTGTCCATTAGCTGAGCCTCATTGTTAGCTATGGAAAGGACTTGTGCATTCTTCTTCTCGATTATTGGAACCTTTACCTTGTGCTTGACCGGAAATACAACACTCTTTTTCTGGCTGTCGAATATACCTATGGCAACTATTCTTGCCTTGGCTTCACCGTGTTTTCCTGGCTTAGAAGTTGTAATTTCCATGATTTTGCATGGTATATCATCAATAAGCATGTATCGTCCGACTTTAAGTTCTCTGACTTCAACGTCTTGCCAACTCATAGTATTTCACTCACGTAATATAGTGTCGCTTTATATAGTTTATCAAATTTATCTTATTATAAAAATATTATTAATTTCAGTTGAAACGGGATTCTCTCACCTCTTCCATTTTTTCGTAGGAAAGGATGCCATTGTGCTTGAGCACCCTGCCGTTTATGATCACAGTATCCACATTAGACGTATTGGCAGAGTAAACGATGTTGGAGACCGCGTTAACTTCCGTGGTTGGAACCAAATTTGGCCTGCTTGAATCCAGCAGTATCAGGTCAGCTTTCTTTCCTGTCTCTATTGAACCCAGGTCTCCCCTGCCAAGTGCCATCGCACCGTTTATTGTTGCCATATCGAGTACGGTCTGGGCAGTTATTTTCGAAGCGTCCCACCTTTCGTTCTTGACAGAAAGTGCTGCATACTTCATGCTTTCGAACGGGTTAAGCGAGTTGTTGCTGCCGTTGCTGTCTGTGCCCAATGTCACAGTTAAACCGTTTTCGAGCATTTCTGGTACGGGTGCGATTCCCCCCACGCCAAGCTTGGAATTGCTCACTGCATTCCACGATACTTTAGCCTTCCCTTTTGCGAGAAGTTTCACTTCCCTGAGAGTGGCCCAAACACAGTGGGCAGCGAGCAATCTCTCGTTAAGCATGCCTATTTCAGAAAGGTGTTCTATGGGCCGTTTTCCACCACTTTTCTTTACGAAATCGTACACCTCTTTTCTGGTCTCCGCAAGATGCGTGTGGAGTATCGTGCCATGCCTGTCTGATACGTCAAGAGCCTTCCTGTAGTTCTCATCTGATGAGACGTATATCCCCTGCACCCCAATAGACGGTGTGATGAGTGGATCATTCTTGTTTGAATTTATGAAATTCTCAGCGTTCTTTATCGGGCTTCCCTTCTGGGTGGTGAATTCTTCATCAAGAGTAACCCATGAAAGGAACGATCTTATTCCAATCTCCCTGGCGGCATTTGCCACCATGTCTTCCGAGTAGTAGAGATCCACAAAGGAAGTTATGCCTGAGTCAACCATTTCTAGCATACTCAATCTGGAAGAGTTGTAGATGCCTTCCTCCGATCTTTCTGAGTCGAGCTTGAAAGTCTTCTCAAGAAATCCCTCAAGGCTCATGTCGTCAAGAAGACCCTTGAAATGCCCCATTGCCGCATGAGAGTGGGTATTGATCATGCCGGGCATGGCAATCTTGTTTTTCCCGGATAAGACCGTGTCCGCCTCTTTCTTTTCATTTCCGATATAAGAAATCCTGTCGTTTTCAATCAGGATGTTTCCTCTTATAATCTCCCTGAGCGAGTTCTGGGTAACAATCATGGCATTTTCGATTAAAGTGGAAGTCATCCCTTGTTGGATACATGAGATGTATTAATCTTTGGCTCTATTCATTATTCCGCGGGGCGTCCACCCCGGGATGCTTAAACCTGACGGGTGAAAGCTGTACACCTTATCCTGTCCGTGAATGCGTGCAGGATTGCCCGGACATGGGGCACACTAATCCTTCAAGAGTCTCCTGGTTCGTCTTGAGGTGTATCCTACGAGGAACAAGGTTACGACGATCGAGATTGATACTACAGAGAGTTGAATCCCATATTTTGTCACCTCGCGTATTATGAGGAATGCCGCAGCACCGACTATGCTTCCCATGAACACAGGATAACCGAACCTGTTCAGCGTCTCCGGACTGTCTTTTGTTCCGCGGATATAGAGTGCTGTGAGAATTCCTATGATCGACACGACGAACGTACCCAGCAGGAATGTGCCGATGGGAATCTTGAGGTTGGCCAGCGGGAGTACCAGCTGATATCCGTACACAACAAGAGTGTACAGGGAATAAACTTCTTCGCCGTTTATGAATTCATATGCCACAAAATACGAGGTTCCGTTGGCAACCATGTTTGTCACTATTGCCAGTTGGTCCAGAAGCCCTCCCAGTGAAAGCATGAGAAGTGCTACAGTTCTGTAGATCCTGTCTGAAAGGATGCCCTCAGCCACCAGGATCATGCTCAATGCCACAATCGCTGAAACAAAGGTGGAAATGTGCAGCGGGAGTGATATGAATTGCGCGTATGTCCCGGAAAATACAGTGGTGAAGTTGGTGAGAAGAGTCACCAGAACCAGCAGAAGGAATATGATCGCGGAAAGAGGGTATACTGCACCCTTGTAAGGGGATGGCGTCAGAAATTTTATGAACGGGATAGAAACCAGGATCAGCACCATGGCGTAGTTGAATTCAGTCGCTGAGTATGGAAGAACGTAGACCAAGATGGAAAGTGCAGGAATCATTATTACGAAATTTATTACCAGTCTTGTCAGGATATCTCTTGCCATCACGCACCCTCATTAGTCATCTTACCGTAGCTGTATTCCGTCATGAGGCGGACATAGAGGTCCTTCCTCCTGGAGATTGATGTTTTGATTCCCACGCTGTTCAGGAAGGCTGCAATTCCCTTCAGGTATCTCCAGTGCTTGGCTTCAGTGCTCGTGATAAGCTTCCTGTATACATCGTCATCGCGCATTTCAACAAAGTCGTAAGGATCCAGCAGGAATAGGAAAAGCCTCTTTCCTGTTTTGAAGTCTATTGCACTTGAAAGCTCGTTTGAATAAGAGAATGGGGATATGATCAGCACAAGTGCGTTCTTTTTCAGACTCTTCTTTATCTTGTCAAGTACAGGGCCGAGGTAAAATTGCCCCATTGGCCTTATGTCAGCCACCGTTTTTTCAAACTGCCTTATGGACGCCTCACTCTTCGATGGCTTTATGAAGAAGTCATGCATGGATGAATCTATGCTGAATCCTACGCCGTCCCTGTTCTTGAGGATAGCGTAGGCTGCATTTATCACAGTGGTTATGACGGTGTCGTACATGCGCCTGTCAGGAGTTCCCTGATTAACATTTATGCTGTAGTCAAGGACGAACATGACATCTATCTGCCTCTCTTCCTCCATCTGCTTTATGTAAAGGTCTTCACCGTTGATCAGGCCGTACCTGCTCCATGCTATATACCGAAAATCATCGGACTGATCGTAATTTCTGAGTCCATAGAAGTCGTAACCCTGTCCCACCTTCTTTGAAAAATGCATACCCTGGGTGAAGACAAAGTTGCTGAGCCTTTCACTCCTCTGAGTATGTATTTCACTTGTAGCAGGAGAAACCTTAAGTTCTGTTATTTTCCTCGCAGCACGGACCCCGAGGCAGAGTTTCATTGGGTCCTCCACATAGAGCTTAACCGGACCTACATTATACTTGCCAATCGCTGTTGACGACAGGTAATAAACCTTTTCCACAGACTGGCCCCTGGTAAGCCCGATGGCGCCTTCAAAATCGTCTCTTGCCCTGAATACGTCCGAAAGTGTGTCATAATAGTGGAAAAATATTGTTTTCCTCGAGGTGTTGGTGAATTTCAGGCGGATTTCCCTCTCCTGCCACTTCCTGGCACTGGTGTTGTCAATCGTCCTCTCGACATCAACAAGATGAAGGTCTTTGACGTCTGATAGATTGAATATCAGTATATCTGATGCCACGATGAAGAATATGATCATCGAGAAGATTATGTAGTAACTGTACCCGAGCAGGATGGATTCAAGGACCCCGTAAGATGTAACTGAGAGCAGCAGCCAGCCAGTTTTCCTTATCATTGTGGAGGTTCAACTTCCGATACTATCCTTCTTATTATCTTCCTGACTGATGAGATCACATCCGCTCCGTTCTCTATCATGGCCTCCGGCTTCATGATTATCCTGTGGTTCAGTATCTCGGTGCAGATGTAGATTACATCCTCCGGAATCACATAATTGCGGCCGTTTATCAGGGCATTTGCTTTGGCAGCTTTGAGGAACTTCGCAGTTGTTCTTGGGCTTGCACCTATGTAGACCATGTCATGCTCCCTCGTCTTCCTGGTTATATCCACAATATAGTTCATTATCTCCTCGGAAGCGTAGACTTCAGAAACTTCCTCCCTCAGGCGCATGACAAGCTCAGGGCCGAGTATGCTGCCCGGTGGCTCGCTGTATGTTGATGTGGATCTCAGGATTTCCATCTCTTCCTGTCTTGTCGGGTAAGTCAGTATGTATCTGAAAAGGAACCTGTCCATCAGCGCTTCCGCCAGCGGGAATGTGCCTTCCTGCTCTATCGGGTTCTGCGTTGCGATAACGAGGAACGGCTCAGGTACTTTCTGGCTGTTTCCACCGACAGAGACCTGCTTCTCCTCCATAGCCTCGAGAAGGGCAGAGTGCACCTTAGGTGGCGTCCTGTTTATTTCATCTGCCAGCAGGACATTGGCGAATATGGGCCCCTGCCTGAATTCCATTTTCCTTGTTTCCAGGTTGAACACAATACTTCCAGTCACGTCCGACGGAAGCATATCCGGAGTGAACTGGATCCTCTTGAATTCCATACCAAGATGCTTCGAGAACTCGCTTGCGAGCATGGTCTTGGCAAGTCCCGGAACGCCCTCAAGAAGGACATGATTTTCGCTCATCAGAGCAATGAACATGAACCTGACTATCCTTTCCGCTCCGATGACCTTCTGCCCTATTGACTTCTGGACTGAGAGAACGTTGTTTCTCAGCTCCAGAAGATTATTTTCAGATAATTCTGTCATTATTCCTTCACCTCTTCAAATTCATCATACTCAACAATTGAGAGCCTGACCTGCCTGAGATAGTTATAAAGCTCCAGGATCTGGTCAAAAACTTCTCTTCGCATTTCCAGTGCCCTTTTTCTTCTCCTTCTCGAGGCTGATCTTGTCCTGGCATCATATTTTTTGTAAAGCTTGTCCAGAACCTTGAACTGGTCGAACGTTTCCTTCATTCTCCTGAATTCATTTTCCATTGGGCGAAGGTAATGCTCGTACTCATCATTCGTTATGTAGCCTACTTCTTTGTTGAAAAAGTCGTCCGGCACCACAAACTGTTCTCTCTTCTGCTCCACTGTCGGAGTTGAGTCTATTTTTTCCTTCTTTGAGACCCTCTGCACAGCCATTGTTGCAATCAGAAGAAGTAGTACGGGAACGAGAAATCTCATCAGTATGAGTGGGTAAGACTCTATATTTGAGATAAACGTAGAAAAAACTCCTTGAAGTCCCCCGAGAATACTAAGTACCATTCCCCATTTCCCTCTTCATATTTGCTTCAGGGAAATACAGGTACATGATGTCCATGTAGTTGTACACTTCAATCATCCTGTCTACAATATCATCCCCGTCCCCGTGAAGATCATGCGAAAATCTTGCCTTCTCATAATAATCAAGATAGAATCTTGTCAGCTTGCGAAGGGCATTGTACTTGGCCTTCACGTTCTCCTCAGCTTCTTCGTCACCATCCAGGGCTTCTGTTATTGCCAGATTGTCGACAAAGGCCCTCTCGCTGACGTCCACGCCCATTGACGTGAGTGTTTTGATGATAAAATCACGGTTGCTGCCGCCTGCAATCGGATCAACCCTGAAATATCTGATGTAATCCTTCTTCATGGTGCGGAAACCGTTGATGGCAGCCTGGTTGAGCTCACCTTCGCTGACAGCCTGCCTTGCCTCAACTATTGGTGGTATGTCACCGACTGTCTTTATCTCAATGACAGTCTTGACGCTCGATGCCAATTCTTTCCCCTTTTTTTTCTTCCTAACTTTCTTGACTACGTCTTTTTCTTTACCTGAACCGAAAAGTGCCACGTCAGTTTCCTCCTGATGATGTTGCATAAGCAAAAACTGGAGTGTAATAGTAAACGGTCATAGCCGAAAACTCCAGTTCCTGGTATGTTGGAGCGGATGAGATCCCGTATGAAGACTGGAAGCTGGTATTCATCACTCCGCCTTTGTATGCATAATATGTGGAGAATGATACTCCGTTTCCATTCCTGATTATATTGTTCTGCACTGCGCCGTTGATCTCCAGCACCAGTCCGCTCCCCAGGGTGTAGTTGACTGCCAGCGCATAGATGTACACATTCTGCGTGTTCTGATAATCATATGATGTGGTAACCTTGACTGATGAATTCTGTACGGGGTAGACACTCCAGTAATTCTGCGTTTCATTTCTGGAGCCGCCGGTTATGTTCAGATAAAGGTTGCTTACAGGCTTAGCCGCAGAAAGAGTGAAGATCTTGCCGGCGACCAGATTGTTTCCAAGATATGCGCTGAATGAATACTGCAGATTTGCCTGACCCGCATAGAACTCCTGATAACTTGAATTTGGCGATACAGCAACAGCATTCTGTCTGGCCGGGATTAAGCTGTAAGTGAAGGCTGCCGATGAATTTGAATTCACTATTACCAGATATGGCTTTATGTGCTGTATTGTACTGTTAGGGGCGTTGCTTATGTTTGCAGAGAAGCTATGGGTTACATAGTTCACGTTGTTGTAGGCAAACGAATAGTTACCCTTTGGCAGCGAGTAGTCAAACACCGTTCCAACACCTGTTATCTCTTTCGTGGAAGTCCTATATAAACTCTGTTTGTAGTTAGTTATGTTAAGGTAAGTGACAGGGACTGTTACATTAATTCCACCCGTAAGGTTATATGCGTTTACAAGAGTTGCATTCAATGTGTGTACCGCCCTTGGGTGAAGGTACATCACTGTGCTGGTATTCTTGGTCATGTTGATAGATACGGTCTTGCCATAGTAGTAGAAGGTCTCAACCAACAGCGAGTAATTGCCGCCATACCCCAGGAGTATAGTTGAGTTGCCAGTCTGGTTCGTATTGCCGTTGTATTTGTAGACGACAGAGTTCAGCTTGATGAAAAGCTCATATTGCATATTTACAAGGGAGGAATTGTCAGTCGCATTTACCATGTGCATGGTAAGAGTAACTGCCTTCACACCAGTTGCAAGGCTGTTGCCACCACTGGAATTGCTTAGCTGGGATGAGACGTTGGAGGATGATACTCCGGGCATGCCCGTTGACCCTGACTGGTTCCACAGTGAAGTACTGGATCCCAGTGTGGAAACGGGGTTAAGGCTGAAATCTTTCAGGAGATTAACTGAAAGAGGTTGCATGGATGAGTTGTTCCATGATGATGAGAACCCATACGAAGATGCTTTCATGGAGTAGTTGCCCTTAATGAGATATAAGGCATAATTGCCTGTGCCGTTGGCTCCGGCCTGCATCATGGGGCTGAGAGAGCCGAATGCATATACCGTCACCTTGGCAGGTATGCCCACTCCGTCCAGATTATTCACAACCTCACCGCTGACCTTGTAGGTGGTGCCAGGCAATGGCGTAAGGTTGAAATCCTTTTGTGAAGTGCCATTTATCCACGTTCCAAATGAATAATTCTCATAAAGTGGGGAGTACACGTAGAAGTTGTAGTGGCCTTTGTATGCCACAACAATCGAATAATAGCCGGTGCTGTTTGTCATAACACCTTCATAATAATACGTCCCGTTCACGTTTACATAGAAATACAGGTAGGTATCCGCGACCGGTGCGGAATTGTTGCTGTTCGTCACGTTACCCTGAAGGATGATTCCTGATCCTGACCCGCCATTTGAGCCTCCGGAATTTCCATTGCTGCCGGAGCTGTTATTCCCGTAATTGACACTGGATGTCTTGTTTCCCAGGGCCCCCGTTATGTTCTTCACAGCGCCGGGCGGCAGCCCGGAAGTTCCCGTGCCATTTATGCTGTTCGGGCCAGAGTTTCCAAACGGGTTATTGTTGGTGAGAGTGAGATTAATGTCCGTCAGGTTTGCCCTCACGTACACCTGGGTGTAATTATACCCGTATCCGTTGGCGAATGCTATTATCGTGTTGGAACCGAATGGAACTTCTATGACATAATAACCCGATGAATTGGTCTGCGACGTGCTATTTATCAGCGATGATGTTACTGAAGCACCTTTGATTAGTGCGCCCTTTACGTTGTGCACATATCCGCTGACATAATAACTTGGAGTTGACAGAGACTTCAGCGTCAACTTGAAATTTGAATTTCCGATGCCATTCACAACAAGCATGTACGGCTTGGGCTGATTTGCAAATCCCGGCTTGGTTACTGATATAATGTATGTTCCATTATAAAGCGACAGTGAATAACCGCCTGCCTTGGAAGATTCGACTGTAAACGTCTGGACAAAATCTGAAAAGGTCAGTTTAGCGTTAGGAACTAGATGGCCACCCTGATCAACTGTAGTTCCGCTGATATTATACTTCTGGGCTGGATTTAACGAAATATTGAGCCAGTACACGCTCGACCCGTACAGATCGAGTTTGAATAATTTCGGGTTGAAACCGGGAACCTGGAAAGCAAAGGTTCCATGGCCATACTTTATCACCGTGATCTGGTAAAAACCATTTGAATTCGTATAATAATCAGACTCCGCAGGAAATACTGCTGCGTAGAGATAGGCATCTGATATTGGAGTGTTTGATGAGCCATTGCTGGAATGCACATACCCTTCAATGGTTATGGTTCCGTTGCCAGTTGGAACGAAACTTGTCGAGGAATTTCCAAGAAGGTTCTTGTCTGTAAACTGGTATTTGAAAAGCTGGTATTGTTTAGGTTGAATTGGCGACAATACCGGGTTTCCCGTTGGGTAAGTGACCTGGAACACACTGAACAGTGTCGAGATTATGATTACCCCAACCACAAGAAGAGCAATAGATTTGGGCGCCAACAACGATCGAGTTAATAAAAGTATAAAATACTTTTCTCCTTGTTTTGTGCGAAATAACACCTTGAAGCGCGGTGAGAACTAGTTCCTGACCTTGACAGCAGTCCCCTTTTTAAGCTGTTTCATCGCATCAGGAGGCATCTTGGCGATCCCCACTCCCTTTATTTCACCTTTGTGGGTAAGCACGACCTCATCTTCCGGCCTTACATCACTTGTGCAGTCAAGCACGCCAACAGCGTACACGTTTGCTGTGGGCTTGAAGTTGTCAATCTCCACCAGGTACCTTCCCTGTTCCAGGAAGAACTCAGCGGATCGTTTGTTTATAGTGAATTTTCCAAGCTCCCTGTTGTATACAAGAAGGATGTTGCCCTTGAGGGTCAACATATCCTGGTTGTAGCTGTTGATTATCTTGGCGCCAGATAGATAATCCCTGATCCAGTTTCCAAACTGGAACGCGGCTATAGATCTGTATGTTTCGAGCCTCCGGTCAGACGGCTTCTCCTTTCCGTACAGGGAGACTGATTCTTTCAAGGCAGACTTCAGTTTACTCAAATTGCCTGTTACTGAAGCGCCACCGGATATTACTTCAGAACCTGCAGGAAGTGATGGTATAATGAAGTTAAGGTCTTCCGGTATGAATGCTATCACCTTGTCATAGGTGTTTCTCTTGAAGTATTGCAAAAGGAGATCAGACATCATCTTCTTCTCCTCTTCATACCACATCCCAATAACGGGGATGTCGTAGAAACGCGCAGGGTAGGAGTCTTCCAGCTCCCTTGGAACAACCCCTACGGGAGAGGTGACGATTATTTCATGAATATACCTCCTGAAGTCGGAAATTCTAGATAGAATCGCCTGGTGTGATTTTGAGGTTGAATAGGGTTTTCTTGCCGAACATGGCATAATGAGTGCAATTCTTACATCATCAGGTTTTTTGAATTCCGATGACAGTTTCTCCCTGTACCTCTTCAGATCGGGGCGTTCAAGTGCTTCAATACCGTTTGCCTTGATGTACGGTGTTCTCACAGGATAAACCGCCTCCATCTCTGCATAATAGTAGCGGTCCAGAATTCTCATTATTTCAAGTGCTTTGCTTGAAAATGCAAATTTCTCAACGATCTCCCGGAGAGTCCCGTTTTCTATCGACTTTCTTAGGAGGGCAGATTCCGCTTCGATGAATGAAGTGTTTTCTTCCACCGTGTTTTGATCGCTCTTGGATTTTCCAAACATTGTGTACTTGATGCCTTCCAGCCCTTCTGCTACCGGGTATGAATCATCGAAAAGCTGTACGCCTGCATATACGAGGGCCGGAATCAGGTAAGGGTCAGAAATTCCCTGAACATAAATCAGTTTGCCAAATCCCAAGCTCTTCCGCACCTGGTGAATTCTTTCAATAAGCTTTGCAGGCCTCTGGAGAAGTTCGATCCCATTGGGAATCAATACCAAATTCTCAAGAGTCAGAAAACGGTCTGAACCAGAAGATTCTATTGCGTCGGGGTAGAATATCCTCCTTTGTATCTTCTCTCCCAGAACTTCAATTTCAGTTCCTGTTGCTACAATTTGCCCTCCCTTTCCGGATCTCATTATTCCAGGGTATTGAAAGCCATTAAGCTCTCCCGTTCTGGCAAAACCGAAGAAGGCTTCATCCTTGATCATTCAGTGGTGAATTTGAGTAGTGGTATTATTGTTTACCATACAACCCATCCATTGACTCTATGGGAACGGAACTTCATTGGAATCCTGCGGATATTGCCCGGGCTACACACGCAACAAGAGTTAAATAATATCCGTTAATACATTCTAAATAGCTTTTGAAGGGAATTCGATGGTTACAAGTAACGAGCAGCAAAATTCTAAGGATTGGGCTCTCCCAGGCGATGTTCTTTCAACTACAGAAGAGTACGTCCCGGGAAGGTTTACAATTGATGATCAGGGAAGGGTTATTTCCCTTGCAGGTGGACGTATAAAGAGAGATGAAAAAAATCTTGTTATCTCAGTGGAACCCACCAAGAAAAGAGTGATGCCAAGAACAGGCGATATTGCGTATGGCCAGGTCATAAAGATTGATGGCAGGCATGATACGGTAAGAGTTGGGGCAATATGCGGCAAAGACAATGTCCTGAAGGAGTATATTGTCGACGCCAATCTGAAGAGCATGGGTCAGAGAGGTAGAAGAGGAGAAAGCGGCGGAATTCCACAGTTTAAAGTGGGAGACATAATAAGGGGCCGTTTCAGCAGAGTTTCTCCGTTTTACGAAGTCACCGTTTCAGGTAAGCATTTCGGGGCAGTAAAATCCCTCTGCAGCCGCTGCAGAAAGCCCCTAGTTGAGAAGAACAATGCCCTCTATTGCGAGAACTGCGAGAGGAATGAGTCCAGAAAGTTCGCCGACGACTATGGAAATGTGCAAGAATTTGGTGATGTTGATGAAAGGTAATAATAATACGAATAAACTAAAGGATGTTGAAAAGCTCAATAATGAGCTCACCGTAATGCGAAGGGAGCTTGATGACGTGAAGGAAGTTCTGAGGGGACTTATTCAGGTCATTATGAGCCGAGAAGAAGGACTGGATGACGACGAATATAACTGAGGTGAACAAGAATTGATCATGCCTATGAAAATGCTGGAAGAAAGTTTGAACAAGAGAGTTGCATTGTTGCTAAAAGATAACAGGGTACTGGAAGGAGTCCTTTCAGGCTATGACGAATACATGAACATGGTCCTTGAAGATGTTGAGGAAAGCAATGAAAGCCTGACAAGAAAGTTAGGCACTGTTGTGATAAGGGGCAGCAACGTAGTAAGAATTGTTCCAAAATAAATACCAATCCACTTCTACCCGGATTTGGCAGTCCGGCTTGTGCGAACACTTGCAAGCCGGGTAAGCCAGTTTTTCATCGACTATTCCTGAATTTACTGTTCTGACCTCGTATTGGAGATTTTCTTGTGGCTGTTTATTCTTACTTCCAGGTCGTCTTCTATCCTGGACGCCAGTATGTTCAAATCCTCCATGTATTCCGTAATCCTTTTTTCAAGCTGTTTTTTAACTCTTGAAGTACTTGGAGCCCTGTAGACGTGAATATATCCGCCCCTTTCCAGTGTCATTTTCTCCTTGTAGCACAGGCCGAGCCCAACAAGCTTCTGCAAGAGCCGATGTGTCGTGCTTCGGTCTCTTGCTATGATTGACGAGAGTTCGTCCAGTGTCACCTTCTCCATTGCAGCAATTTTGTAGAATGCTTCACATTCGTTTGCACTAAGGTCATAGAAACATTCAAGCAGCTCAGTGCAGGAAGAACCTTCCTTTTTCAGCAGGTTGATATCGGACATTTCCCGTTCTAAAATTACAAAGTCCAATATAAGTATTGTGTGATATTTGCAATACCGTGAGATTTTTATTCTAAGTGAGTATTCTGGATTGCCCGAGGTGGGCAAATTGGGTGGAAACATAGACTACACGATAACAACGGACAATGGTGTTGAGGAAGTTGCTGAAATGCTCCAGGAAAGCCTGAAGGAAAAGGGTTATGGCATTCTCAGCAGAATTGACGTCCAGAAAATCCTAAAAGAGAAGAATGATCAGACAATTGAGCCATACCTCATACTCGACGTCTGCAATCCGAAGCATGCAGGAAACGCCATACAAACCCATAAAGACGTAGGTCTTGTACTTCCATGCAAAATATCCATATACAGAGAAAATGATTCAACAAAAGTCTCCCTGCTCAAGCCGACTGAGGCAATAAAGCTCACGGGCCTCGATGGTCTTGACGAACTCGCGGGATCGGTTGAGGTCGAGCTTCAACAAACTATAAAATCGATGATTGAGTAGGAGATAACCGTATGGATACAGATAAAGAAATTGAAGCAATAAGACAAAGAAAAATGGAGGAAATGATGAAAATGAATGATCAGAACAGAGATGATAAAATAGAAGTAGAGTCCTATCCGACGAAGCCTATAGAGCTGACCGATTCCAATTTCAGCCAGGAGATTGGAAAGAACAGTGTTATGCTCGTTGACTTCTGGGCTGAATGGTGCGGACCTTGCAGAATGGTTTCACCGATAATAGATGAACTCGCTAAGGAGTATGCCGGAAAGATGACATTCGGCAGGCTGAATGTTGATGAGAACCCGTCTGTTGCTGGAGCGTTCCAGATAAGGAGCATCCCCACGCTTCTCGTGTTCAAAGATGGAAAAGTAGTAGACGGACTTCTTGGTGCAGCACCGAAGCAGTACATTGAGTCAAAGATTCAGCCGCACCTGAACTGAGTCCGGCTAGGGCAATAACGGTCAGCATATGGAATCGAAAAAATACGACGTGATAATAATAGGCGGGGCCTCCGCGGGCCTTACCGCAGCCCTCTATACGGGAAGGCAGGGATTGAGGACCCTTGTCATTACAAAAGACATAGGCGGGCAGGCACTTCTAACGAATGATATTCAGAACTATCCAGGATACGAACAGATTGGCGGTTTTGAACTGATGAACAAATTTCAGGAACAGGTCACGAAATACGGTGTTGAATTTGCCTACGATGAGGTTACCGGAGTTGAGAAGAATGAGGGCCCAGGTTTTCAACTCACGACACCTTTTGCTTCATACTCATCTGAGGCACTCATACTGGCTTTCGGAAAGACGCCTAGAGACCTGAACGTTCCGGGAGAAGAGCAGTTCAAGGGAAGAGGTGTCTCATATTGTGCTGTCTGCGATGGACCACTTTTCAAGGGAACGAAAGTCGCAGTAGTCGGAAATGGGGACCAGGCCATAGAAGCTGCAAACTATCTTTCGGGAATAACTGAGCATGTCTATATTGTTCAGTCTTCAAAGAAACCATTCGGAGACGAAGAAATGATTGAAGCGCTCAAGAGAAGCGGAAAAGTATCCTTCATGAACGGCACGAAGGTGTCATCTATTGAAGGCGACTTTTCGGCCAATTCCATCAAGGTCATGAATGGGTCCTCCGAGGAAGGGACAGTGGAAGTTTCAGGTATATTTGTTGAGAACGGCTACATAACGAAAACCGGTTTTGTCAAGGAGCTGGTCGATCTGAACAAGCAGGGAGAGATAATCGTGGACAACCACTGCAGGACTTCTGTGGACGGAATATTTGCAGCAGGGGACGTGACTGACGTTCCATACAAACAGGCGGTCATCTCAGCAGGACAGGGTGCTACCGCAGCACTGTCTGCCTATAATTACATCCAGAAAAAGAGGGGAAAACCTCCTGCAAAGAACGACTGGAAAGCGCTCAAGGTATCTTGAGCGACCTAACTTTTATTGACCTGTATGTTCCCACACCAGACGTGAGATTACCTGTTTTCCTTCGAATTTCATTGGCTTTGTTGTGAGAGTAAGCCTGTTGCCGTCTATCTTGTAGAATCTCTCCTGATCACGTCCGACCCAGTTCGGGAACAATGCAACTTCGATCTTGTGTATCACTTTATTTTCCTTCACCTCAAATTTTCCAGAGTAAGCAATATACCTGATGGCGTCCCTGAGTTCCCTTTCCGTGGCCACAAACATGTCGCCCGACTCGAATTTCAACCTTTCTTCAGGCATGATGTTTACGCCCATGTACCCGTTTCTGTCATACCAGATCATTCCCCTCGGATTCTTGCCGAAAGGGTAGTTGACTGATCCGTCTTCTCCTTCGTTGCGGAAAGAAATGAGCTCCCATGTTCCCTCAAAATCAACGTTGCCGGTCATGTTTTTGACAGGCGGATGGCACATATTAATCCAAACCATGGATGTAAGCACCATTAGAATGCAATTTGAATACTGCTGCGGGAGTTTTAAAAATGTATTTATACACGGCTTTGCTAGTTCATATTGCGTGATTTTATGAGTGATGACAGGAAGAGCGATGACCAGCTTACATCACAGCACGGGATCCCTGTTGGGGATAACCAGAATTCCGTGACAGCCGGTTCTGACGGCCCGACCCTTCTCGAAGATGTATACCTGATTGAGAAACTGGCCCATTTTGACAGGGAACGCATCCCCGAGAGGGTAGTGCATGCGAAGGGTGCAGGAGCGTTCGGTTATTTCGAGACTACTTCCGATGTGTCCAGGTACACAAGGGCCAAGTTCCTGCATGGAAAGGGAAAGAAGACTCCCCTCTTTGTCAGATTTTCAACTGTTGCAGGAGAAAGGGGATCCGCTGATACCGTGAGGGACCCGAGAGGATTCGCGGTCAAGATGTACACGGAGGAGGGGAACTATGATCTCGTAATGAACAACACTCCTGTGTTTTTCATCAGGGATGGAATTAAATTTCCTGATTTTATACACTCACAGAAGAGGGACCCCACCACGAACGCCAAGAATCCAAACATGGTGTGGGACTTCTTTTCACATTCCCCTGAAAGCATGCACCAGGTGACAATACTGTACTCGGACAGAGGAATACCGTACAGTTACAGGAATATGAACGGATACAGCGGCCACACGTTCAAGTGGGTGAATGAAAAAGATGAAGCCGTTTGGGTTAAATATCATTTCAAGACTGACCAGGGCATAAAGAACATGCCAGTGGACCGGGCCGCAAAACTTGCAGGGGAAACCCCGGATTTCCATACCCTGGATCTTTACGATGCTATAGAAAGGGGAGAGTGCCCCACATGGACAGTTTATGTGCAGATAATGCCCTATGATGATGCCTGGACTTACAGGTTCAACCCCTTCGACGTCACGAAGGTCTGGCCCCATACGGATTACCCGCTTCATGAAATTGGAAAAATGGTTCTCGACAGGAACCCCAAGAACTACTTTGCTGAAGTTGAGCAGGCAGCCTTCTCTCCGGGAAATGTAGTTCCAGGAGTAGAGTTTTCCCCAGACAAGATGCTGCAGGCAAGAACATTTTCCTATGCCGATACACACAGGTACAGGCTGGGAGTAAACTACACCTCCATTCCGGTGAACAGCCCGCACCTCTCGAATGCTGAGAATTACTACAGGGACGGCTACATGAGGGTGGACGATAACTCAGAAGGAAGGGTTAACTACGAGCCCAATTCGTTCAACGGTCCGGTAGCCTCACGCTATGCCAGAAAAAAGGAGTACAGAGTTGAGGGAAATGCAGATTCTGTCCCTTACACAAACCACTCTGAGGATGACGACTTTGTACAGGCAGGAAACCTCTACAGGATCATGTCTGAAGAGCAGAAGTCCATCCTGGCGGAGAACATTGCCAATGACCTGAAGGTTGTCGAGAAAAACATTGTAGAGAGGCAGCTCGAATACTTCCACAAAGCAGACAGGGATTATGGAAACCGTATAGCAGATCTTCTCGGAATCAGGAGCCCCGAGGCTTAGAAATGATTAATGCTGGAAATGCAGCTGTTCAGGCATGATTTTTTTTTCATTTTACCCTTCAGGAAAATGGTTTTGCATGCGTGAATAACCATTTTCAATCAATTTATTATATATTAGCAACTAGAAAATCTATTAGGGTTACGGCTACCCGTTTATATGTACTAAGTCGATAAATTTAAAGGTAATCGTTTTGGAGATTATCAGAGAAGACGTAATTATAATGGGTGGAGGACTTGCAGGCCTAAGAGCTGCAATTGCAGCCGTTGAGTCAAACGGAGAAATCACTGTTGGGCTTGTGTCAAAACTGTATCCACTGAGGTCGCATTCGGTTGCTGCAGAAGGCGGTACAAGTGCTGTCCTCGACCCTGAGGACAATTTTGATCTTCATTCCTATGACACGATCAAAGGCAGTGACTACCTGGCTGATCAGGATGCTGTCGAGGAGTTTGTAAAGCTCGTCCCTGAACAGATATACACTACCGACCACTGGGGATGCCCGTGGAGCAGGGCCGAAGATGGCCGGATATCACAGCGGGATTTTGGAGGACTCAGCTTTCCCAGGGCTGTCTTTGCCGCGGACAAAACCGGTTTTCATGTTATGCAAACGCTTTACAGCAGATGCCTGATGTATGACAGGATTCACTTCTATAACGAATATTTTGCAACATCAATCTCGGTGGACAGCAACAGGTTCAACGCCATGACCACAATAAATCTAAGAACCGGAGAATATACCATCTTTCAGTCTAAATCGCTTATTCTTGCAGCTGGTGGAGGAGGGCGCATGTACCGGTTCAGCACTTGCGCCCATTCAACAACTGGTGATGGGGATGCAATAGCCTACAGGGCGGGAATCCCACTCAAGGACATGGAATTTGTGCAGTTTCACCCGACAGGCCTGGTCCCTTCCGGCATCCTTATTACTGAAGCTGCGAGAGCCGAAGGAGGCTACTTGAGGAATTCCGAAGGGAAGAGGTTCATGGAGCATTATGCCCCTACAAAGCTCGAAGAGGCGCCGAGAGACATAGTTTCAAGGGCCATGATGTGGGAAATCGAAGCTGGCAGGGGAGTCAGGGGAGGATACGGGAATATAGAGTACATAAACCTTGACCTGACCCATATTGCAGATAAGCTCGAAGAAAGGCTGCCCATGATCACAGATATAGCGAGGAAATTCAACAACATAGACGCTGCCGAAGGACCGATTCCTGTCAGGCCCGCAACACACTATACCATGGGAGGCGTGAGTGTCGGTATAGGCACAGAGACAGTGGTTCCCGGGGTATTCGGGGCCGGAGAGAATGCCTCCATAAGCATACATGGTGCCAATCGCCTTGGTTCCAACTCCACAAATGAATGTCTCGCCCTGGGGAATGTAGCGGGGAAGAAAGCAGCAGAATTTGCCTCTTCGCACGGAATTCCCGATCTGAACCACGACAAGATTAGAGAAGAGGAAAAAAGGCTCTGGGAAGACATTATGCGCAGAGATGGAGGAGAAAATGTGGCCGCAATAAGATCCGATCTCGGGCATACAATGGACGTTAATGTGGGAGTTTTTAAGACGGGAGAGAAGCTGGAATCAGCAATAAAGACGATCTATGAGCTCAAGGAACGTTATAGCAGGATCAGCATCCAGGATAAATCAAATGTTTTCAATACAGAACTTCAGTGGGCCCTTGAAGTTGGTTACATGCTTGATCTGGCGGAGATTGTGGCAAAGGGTGCTTTTGAGAGGAAAGAAAGCCGGGGTGCGCATTACAGGAAGGACTTTCCCAAAAGGGATGACGATAATTTCCTGAAGCATACAATAGCAACCTACACCCGTGATGGGCCAAGGCTTGAATATTCCCCGGTAAGGATCACGAAGTGGCAGCCGGCCGAGAGAGTGTACTGAGATGATGCTATGAGCGGGAATGAGTATGAGTTCACCATCAAGAGGAAGGATGATCATGGAAAGGTTAGCTACTCAGATTACAGCGTGCCAAAGGACAGGATCTCAACTGTGTTTGAAGGGCTTCTTTATATCAAAGAGAACCTGGATCAGACCCTGTCGATGAGGTACTCATGCACGATGGAGATATGTGGAAGCTGTGCCGTTGAGGTGAATGGAAAACCGAAAATGGCCTGCTCCACCATTGCTTCTAGCCTTAAGACCGACAAGATCAGGGTTGAGCCAATCAGGCACTTTGACGTGATAAAGGATCTTGTCGTTGATCTGGATTCGTTTTTTGACAAGTACAGGAAAGGTCTCCCTTACATAATAAGGGAAGACTATGGCGATTACAGCTCAGAGTTGCTGCAGACCCCTGAACAGTTTCAGAAGTATGAACAATATTCCATGTGCATCAAATGCGGGCTCTGCATGGCAGCCTGCCCCATAGTCGGAACTGACGAGGATTATCTTGGCCCGGCATCTCTGACTGCAGTTCTCAGGTACAACCTCGACAGCAGGGACGAAGGTGGAAAATACAGGCTTGAGGCAATTGGCACGGAAGAGGGCACTTCCAGGTGCCATTATGCCGGAGAATGTTCCGAAGTTTGCCCTAAGGGTGTGGATCCGTCATCCGCAATACAGAAACTGAGATGGCAGGTCTTCAAGCATGAGATCTCAGGGCTTATCAGGGGGAGGCGGAAATGACTGAACACAAGGCGAGTATTATAAGCTGGTTCCGTTTCGACCGAAAAGGGCTCGGCTTTTTCGCTTACAGCATGCACAGATTTTCCGGTGTTGTGATAGTTTTCTACCTCTATCTCCATTATGCTGTGCTCTCAAATCTTCTCAGAGGGCAGGCAACATTCGATGCCGTTGTAAGAGCGGCAGCCTATGGACCGTACGGGATATTCATTGTTATGGATGTGCTGCTCACTGTCGTCATATTTTACCATGGGGCAAACGGCGTAAGGCTAATGCTCAATGAAATGGGCCTCGGCCTGGCACACCACAAAGCTCTGTTCTTCGTGCTCGAAGCAGGTGCAATGGCGCTTATGCTCCTGTTTCTCTACTATGCTTGGCAGGCCGTTCTGTCGGGAAGTGGTTTGTAATGGAAGATGCGCGCAAGAGGAGCTATGGGACGAGAGACCGCTTCACAACGGTAAAATGGTTTCTCCAGGCATCAAGCGGAATGTTTCTGGTGTTCTTCATGGCGGTGCACCTCTATGTCGCCCACATAAACGGTGGTTCTCCCATTGAACTGTTTGACTCGATTGTCAGGAATCTGAGCAATCCCTGGTGGCTTGCCTTCTTCCTCGTGTTTGTCTGGATCATAACCTACCACGCACTTAACGGAGTGAAAGGGATCGTGTACGACATGGGCGTGAGCAGGAGGATGAAAAGATACGTTTCATACACATTCATTGGGATTTACCTTGCAACTGTCGTTTATGGAACAATCCTTGCGCTTATTGTAGCTTCCACAGTCTCAGCGTAAGAGGGGATGTATTAATCCGCTTCATGCCGTAAAGGGCAGTGTTGGAACGCGTCAACAGAGACTTCGAGATAATGCGGATGCCACTTTCGAAATGGGCAGGTTACAGGAAGCTGCGCCTCGAAGCGATGCGTAGTGATCTTCTTGCGTTTCTTTCAGCCAGAGACAGTGGGACTGACCGCGAAGAGGATTTCTGGAAGGAAAGGATGAGCAGACTTCTTTTTTTGCGGCTGACCGGCGGGACAGGCTTGTCGGTATGATTGGATAAAGTTTCAGGAACAGGGCAAGAGCTGGCCATGTGGCGGAAATTTTCAGCTTCTTTGTAACGCCATGCATTCTTGGAACTGGAGTAGGCCATGGCCTGCTAGACAAGGCGCTTTCAGTCATTTCTGATAACAGGGAGCGCATAAGGTGATCCTTACAGTATGCAAAGCACAGGCTCCTGCCATGCATCTCTACAGGAAGCGGCTTCGAGAAGGCAGGGCACTTAAGGGATGAGATGAAAGTAAACGGCAGTTATTATTGCTTTCTCGTTATGGTGAGAATAATCTGATGCGCCCCCGCAATCTTTGAGAAAGTCTGCAGAGACGGCATAATGGCATCAGAATTCAGGCTTGAGTGCATCTGACAGAAACCTCTCAAGATCTGATACCCTTACCCTTTTCTGCTCCCTGCTGTCCCTTGACCGTACTGTCACGGTACCATAGTTGTCAGAGCTGTTGTCTACGGTTTCATAGTCAACTGTGATGCAGAACGGGGTGCCGATTTCGTCCATTCTGGCATAACGCTTACCGATTGAGCCGGAGAAGTCCATGAATGACCTGAATTTTCCGGAAATGCCTGAAAAAATGCTTTCAGCTTCCTTTTCTATTGCCTCGTCGTGCTGAAGGGGGAACACTGCTGCGGCATAAGGTGCCATATAGGGCTTGAGGGACAGGACCTGCCGGCCCTCATTGCTGTAGAGGATGTCGATCTGTGCCCAGATGTTCCTGTCAACCCCAAAGCTGAGCTCGAGTACGTTAGGATAGAATTCTCTCCCTCCTGACTTGACCTTGAAACTCTTGCTGGATCCCCTGGAATGGGATGACAGATCATAGTCTCCCCTGTAATGCAGGCCGCCAACTTCCTTGAAGCCGCCCCAGCTCTGAATATCAAGCTCTATATCCATGTGGACCTTGTTGTAAAAGGCCTTGTCATCGCCGCCCTTCTCGTAGAACCTGAATTTCTCCTCCGGAATACCGAGCACATCAACATAGAACCTGTGAATCAGCGCCATGTGGTATACATAGAAACCAGGGTACCCAAGTTCAAGGAGGTCTTTGGCCTTAACCCTCTCCTGCTGACCCTTCGGGTAAGTTACGACACTCATCTCATCCCCTGCATAATCGCTGATGTCAGGTTCCCAGTTCTTCTCATCGAAGAAAATCTGCAGCTCTGCCTGTATCAACTCCCTGAGCCTGTAAAGGCCCTGCCTTGGTGAGATCTCATTCCTGTATGCTCTCCCGATAATAGCCAGTCCAAGGGGGAGCTTCTGCCTGAGAGAGTTGAACTCGCGATAGAAGTTCAGGAATGCCGACTGGGCGGTCTCCGGCCTCAGGTATCCTCTGTCCGACTTCTCTGGTCCCAGTGAAACGTCGATCATCATGTTGAAGGCCCTGGACGGCCCGAATTCCCCGTTGCACTTGGGGCACCTCAGGCTGTTTGACCTGACTGTCTCGTCGACCTCAGACGGGGCTGCTCCTTCGTGTATTTCAATGCCAAGTTCCGAAAGTAGCATGTCCGCCCGATAGTACGACTTGCATTTTTTGCATCCTATCAGGATGTCGTTGAACCTCTCTGCGTGCCCGGAGGCTATCAGCGGTTTTTCCGGAAGCAGTGTGGAACCGTCTATGAGAAAGTAATTCTGGTTTCTTTCAACAAAGTATGAAAGCCAGAGAGACTCAAAATTGCGCTTGAGTGTAGCTCCTGTGTGGCCGTAATCGTAAATGCCGGCTGAGCCGCCGTATATTTCTGCCGCAGACCAGAACATGCCGGTCCTTCTTGCGTAGCCCAGTATATCTTCTGCGTTCATTGTTACTTCCCCTTATCTCTTACATAATTATATGTTATGCGTCCCCTGCAACTGAATCAAAAACCGAAATCCAGATGAATTTGGCGGGAGATGCCAGTGTTGCTTGACAATTTGCATTTGCCCCAAAGAAAGGCCGGGAAGCCTGCCTGGTGTGAAGGAGAGGGCCGGGACCGGGAATTGAACCCGGGTCCGGGGATCCACAGTCCCCAAGGATATCCACTACCCCACCCCGGCCATTATTTAAGGTGTGATTGGCTCTGCATTAATTATTGTTTCGCGCATTATTCAGTGTTCTACCCTGACTGAAAAGAAAACGGACCTGATAGTTGCCCTGTCCTTCCTGTGGTGCTTATAAAGTCTTCCAACCGTTATGTCCAAGATCTCCTCCCTGAAAATCTCACCCTTTCCCATGTAGAAATTCCGAACAAAATCACGGGATTTTATGTTGTGAATAGAGTAAATAAACTCTCCAAGCTCTACAGCTTTCTCGAGAAACGGAAGGTCAGCATGGGCATTCACTGATCCGAAGGGGGCATTCATTATGACTGTGTCATAGGAACCGGCCGCAGATTCCACAGATGCTGCAACAAAATCTACACCGTCAGAACCGCAGTTTCGTATTGCTACTGCTATCTGCTCCTCGTCAACATCCATGCCCACAACACTTGCAGCCCCCAAAGCTCTCGCACCACAGGCAAATATTCCGTTGCCCGTCCCGAGGTCTAGAATATTTCTGCCCCCTATGTTTCCGTCATTGTAGGCAACATTAAGGACATATGAAGCGGAGGAAGAATCTGTAGGATATTGCTCCAGAAAATTGATGTACCGGGTTTTCTTTTCGAGCCCTTCAAGGTATATTTCGAGTTGCTTCTTGCCTTTCAAGGTGGGTCTCTATCACTGTGTGTTCTGCCCAACTGCCAGCTGGACAATTTCATTTGCTATTTTCGATGAGCTTTCACTTGTTTCTCCTCTGCCCACCAGTATCTTTTCTATTTTCCTGATAGCTCTCTGCTTTTTCCATGTCCCTCTTTCATGAGCGGCAAGTACAACGTACTCCGCGATTTCCCTGTCGAGATTTATCCCGAATCTTTCCCTTATTTTAAGCTGCCACAGAGGAACAAGAACATTCGGAATGTCTTTCAGCTCATTTTCTTTTCTTATCTGGGAAATTACACTGTTTATATCATTCCTCTTTCTCAGCTTTGAGGGAGCAGGCATAAAGTTCTATATCTTACACATATTAAAATCTTCTTGAGATTTATATGTGTTTTAGGATAAACCCGGAAATCTGCCTGTCAAAATTTCAGGAAAATAAAAATGGAGTATTAAATCCAGATTACTCCAGAAGCCTGTAAATCAAAGCCTTTTCTGTGTGAAGCCTGTTCTCAGCTTCCTGGAAGACTGCACTGTTGACTCCGTCTATCACGTCCCCCGTCACTTCAAGGCCCCTGTGGGCAGGCAGGCAGTGCAGGAAAGTGTAGTCCTTCTTCGCATGGGAGACAATTTCAGAGTTGACCTGAAAGTTCTTGAGGTCCTTTTCCTTCTTTTCCCTGACTGACTCATCGCCCATTGATGCCCAGACATCAGTGTAAACGGCATCCGCATCTTTGACTGCTTCGACAGGGTCCTGTGTAACCACTATGCTCGATCCGGTCGACCTGGCCCTTTGCTTTGCCTTTTCCAGTATTTCCTTGTTAGGCTCATATCCCCTGGGGCATCCGACATAAACGTCCATCCCTGTTATGGCGCCCCCCAGAAGAAGAGAGTTTGCGACGTTGTTACCATCACCGAGATATGCCAGCTTAAGTCCACCGAGGCGGCCTTTCTTTTCCTTGAGTGTCATGAAATCTGCAACGATCTGAACAGGATGTTCAAGGTCGTCGAGAGCATTTATGACAGGCACTGACGCGTTCTGGGCAAGCTCAACCACATTGCTGTGGCTGAAAGCCCGGTAGGAGATTACATCCACGAAGCCGGACAGGACTCTGGCAGTATCTGCTACGGTTTCGCCACGCCCCATCTGCATGTCGTTCGGATTGAGGTATATTGCATGTCCGCCGAGCTGAGCCATTGCGGTTTCCAGAGACACACGTGTCCTGGTGCTAGGCTTCTCGAATATCATCCCAAGTACTCTGTTCCTGGCATGATCGTATGACTCGTATCTGTTCCTTTTCAATTTCATGGAGAGATCGATGATCTCATCCAGTTCATTTTCCATGTCGAGTACTGAGATAATATCCCTTTTCATTGCGCTCACCTCAGAAGTTTTGGAACATCCTGCGGATAGTCGGCTACCTTGACTCCTGCGGCATTGAATGCCTTTATCTTGGAGTCAGCGGTTCCTACTCCCCGCTCTATGATTGCTCCGGCGTGCCCCATCCTCTTTCCAGGGGGGGCGCTTCTTCCAGTTATGTAGGCAACCACAGGCTTTGAGATATTGTGCTTGATGTATTCTGCAGCTATCTCCTCGTTGTTTCCGCCAATCTCACCAACGAGGACAATCTTCTTGGTCTTCTCGTCTGCCTCAAACATGTCAAGAACGTCAATGAAAGTCAGCCCTACCACTGGGTCTCCCCCCAGGCCAATGACCGCGCTCTCACCCATTCCGCTGTTGGTGATGGCTTCGACTATCTCGTATGTGAGTGTTCCACTCCTTGAGGCCACAGCAACGTCACCGTCCCTGAATATCTGGTTTGGCATTATGCCCATCTTGCACACTCCGGGGACAGTCACACCGGGTCCGTTTGGCCCTATAACGGTTGCGCCTTTCCTCCTTGCGTGGTGCACGATAAGCATAGAGTCGTGGAAAGGAACATGTTCCGTGAGTATGTACACGACCTTCAGTCCTGCGTCCATGGCTTCGAAAGCTGCGTCCTTCACTAGAGGTGCAGGCACTGAAATCATCGTGGCATTTGGCTCAAGGTGAAGTGTCTCCCTTATGGAATTGTATATAGGCACTTTGTCCTGGAACTTCTGGCCGCCTTTTCCCGGAGATACTCCCGCAACAATGTTTGTGCCGAATTTCAGCATCTCACCTGCATGGAATGAGCCCTGATGCCCTGTGATTCCCTGCACAATTACCCTGGTGTCCTTATCAACTATAACTGACATGTTAGTTACCTCCCACTTTCTTGACAACGCTCTCAATTGCCTGCATCATTCCCGGGTATGATTCAATTCCATTGTCGGAAAGAATCCTTCTTCCCTCGTCCTCGTGTACTCCACTGAGCCTCACTACAATAGGCTTCTGGATGGATAGTCTCTCCTTAGCTGCCACAATTCCGTTGGCAACGGTATCACATTTTGTAACACCACCGAATATATTCACGAGAATTGCTTTCGGATCTGCTTTCATGACCATCTCGAAAGCATTGACCACTATGTCAACACTGTCGGTTCCTCCAAGGTCCAGGAAATTCCTTGGTTTTCCGTTGTGAAGTGTCAGGCCGTCAAGGGTCGCCATTGTGAGGCCTGCTCCGTTGGCTATGACTCCAATGTCTCCCTGAAGCTCCACGAAAGAGTAGCCCCTTCCCTGCGCTTCGAGTTCGAGAGGCGTCTTTTCAGGATCGGTGATATCTATATCAGGATGCCTGAACATGGAGTCTGAGTCCATTATAACCTTGGAATCTGCGGCCATAAGCCTTCCTTCTTTTGTTTCGACCAGCGGGTTTATCTCAACAAGTTCACAGTCCTCTTTCACAAAGATTTCATAGAGCCCCTTCAATATACCCCTGAACTGCTTTCCGATTTCCGGGGACAGGCCCATGAACTGAGTTGCTTCTCTTCCAATGAAATCGGAATAGCCGAGAAGCGGATCAATAGTCCTCTTGAAAATCTTATCCTCGGGGACCGATTCTATCTCTACCCCGCCGGCTGATGTTGCAATAAGGACGGGTGCCCTGTCGGTTCTGTTAAGGGCAATACTCACATAATATTCCTTGCCTATGTTGAGCATCTCCTCGACAAGCACTTTCGTGACTGTGAGTCCCCTTATCTTCGAGCCCAGAAGTTCCTTGACCCCCTGCGTGAGTTCCTTTTCGCTCTTGGCAAATTTTATTCCTCCTGATTTGCCCCTTCCGCCAAGTAGAATCTGAGACTTCACAACCACAGGCCTGGTAAAACTCTTTACATCACTTTCTTTCTCGACAAGGTAACTTTCCGGAACAGGCAAGCCGTACTGTTTGAATATGGACTTACCCATATATTCGTAAAGATTCAATGAACCACCGAATCGGCATATATTGAAAATTAATAAACCTGTCCAATTATATATGAACTGAAATTATGGGTGGGAATGGGAATTATTCACCATTTTGTCGAAAAATAGCTTTGAAAGTTTAGCGCCTTCCGGACTTTACAAGATCGGAATATGCTGTCAGGGCAACCTTGCATCCGTCACCCACAGCGGTCGCAATCTGTGCCAGTGTTCCCTGGGTCACGTCTCCTGCTGCGTAAATCCCTTCTATGTTCGTTCTGCCCTTGTCGTCAATGACAATGTACCCTTTCTCTGAAAGTTCCACCCCGGACCCCTTGAGGAGAGATGTTTGCGGCACAAGACCTACGTAAATGAATACGCCATCTGTCTTTATTTCATTCATTTCGCCTGATTCCCTGTTCTTGTACTTAACTTCAGTAACCTTCTTGCCATCTCCAACCACTTCAGTGACCTGGGAGTTCAATATGTATGGAATCTCCTTGTTTTCTATTGTCCGCACGTAAGCCTTCTCGCACATATACCTGGGCATGAACTCTATTATTGATATCCTGTTCGTGTATTCTGACATGGATATCGTGGCGATTGCTCCCGAATTGCCGCCGCCTATGACTACAACATCCTTTCCCTTGAAGAGATATCCATCACATGTGGAACAGTACGAAAGCCCCTTTCCGAAGTACTCTTCTTCACCGGGAATCCCGAGTTTCTTGTGTGAGGTTCCCGTAGTGATAGCAACTGCCTTTGCTGTGTATTCCCCGTCCGAAGCGTATATCTTGACAAGATCGCCTTCTTTCCTGATGCTGTTTACTTCTGCGTTTTCCCTGATCTGGACATATTCCGATGCATGGTTGATGAACTCCCTTGCGAGATCTGTCCCCTTTATAGCCTTGAAGCCAAGATAGTTCTCAACAAGCGGCGATTCGGCAGTGAGGCCCCCGGCAACCTGTTTGTCCAATACAACTGCACTGAGACCTGACCTTACTGCATAAACCGCCGCGGAAAGCCCTGCTGCCCCAGCACCAATAACTATGAAGTCAAAATCCCTTCTCTCGTCCTCTTCAGAGGATTTCCTGGAAATGTTAAACTGCAGATCCATAAAAGTTCAGAACTGCATCAGGATATGAAATAAAAAATTGGTGTATAATAAAATATAGAGCTTACATTCCCGGCATTCCGCCGCCAGGTGCGCCTGCCCCTCCGCTCTTCCTGCTTGCTATGACGTCATCTATCCTCAGGATCATAGCAGAGACTTCGACAGCGCTTCCAAGAGCGTGTCGCTTTACACTCAGAGGATCGAAGACACCAAGCTTTGCCATGTCGGAAACAGTGCTCTCCTCGAAGTTTACACCGTATGTGCTGTTTCCTTTCTCATGTTGAGCCTTAAGCTCGATGAGCGTGTTTATTGGGTCAAGCCCTGCATTTTCCGCAAGAGTTCTTGGTATAACTTCAAGCGCCTTTGCGAAAGCTTCGACCGCGAGCTGTTCCCTTCCACCGACTGAGTTGGAGAAAGACCTGATCTTCATTGCAAGTTCGGCATCGATGGCTCCGCCGCCTGGCAGGTATCTTCCATCTTCCTTGACCAATCCGACTACCCTGATTGCGTCGTGGATTGCCCTTTCAATTTCAGAAACAACATGCTCTGTTCCTCCCCTTATCAGTATGTTGACAGCTTTTGGGTTTGCGCATCCGGTAATGAAGGTCATCCTGTCATCGCCGATCTTCTTCTCCTCTACTCTCTCGGCTTTTCCCAGGCTGCTTGATAAAAGATCGTCGAGGTTTGTTATGAGTTTGGCACCTGTGGCTTTCGCAAGCTTCTCCATGTCGCTCTTCTTCACCCTTCTGACCGCATATATGCCTTCCTTGGCAAGGTAGTGCTGTGCTATGTCGTCAATGCCCTTCTGGCAGAGTACAACGGTGGCGCCGGAAGACTTGACTTTTTCGACCATTTTCTTGAATGTTCCGGACTCCTGTGCCAGGAAATCCTGTATCTTTGTGGGGTCGGATATCTGCACTTTTGCTTCGATTTCGGTCTTCTTTATTTCCAGTGCGGAATCGACCAGAGCGATCTTTGCGTCGTTGACTATTGATGGCATCTTGGAGTGCACTTTCTCCTTGTCAACAATAAGGCCGTTGATGAGGGATGTGTCAGAAGCGCTGCCGCCGTTTTTCTTGTCAACCTTGATGTTTGCAGTGTCAACCACTACTTTCCCATCCACTTTTTCAGCAACCGCGTTGATTGCCTGAACCACTATTTCTGCGAGGAAGTCGCTTGACACACCGGTGTTCTTGCCCGAAAGTGCCGTAAGTGCAATCTTCTTCAGGGTTTTGTCGTCGCTGGCCTTGATTGATGCGGAGTCAAGCACTTTCTTTGCTTCTGCTAGCGCCATGTAGTATCCATTCGCTATGACTGTTGAATGAACTCCCTGCTCCAGAAGTGATTCAGCCTGTTTCAGCAACTCGCCCGCCAGTATGACAGCGGAAGTGGTTCCGTCTCCCACAGCGGTGTCCTGTGATTTGGCAACTTCAACTATCATCTTGGCCGTAGGATGATCAACATCCATTTCCTTCAGGATGGTTGCCCCATCGTTTGAGATAATGATATCCCCGATGGAGTCAACAAGCATCTTGTCCATACCGTTTGGGCCAAGTGTAGTCCTAATTGCATCAGCAATGGCTTTCGCAGCTTCTATGTTGTTTTTCTGGGCACTTCTTCCCTGCTCTCTCGAAGTGCCTTCCCTAAGAACTAAAATTGGCATCTGTCCCGATAACATTTAATCATTCACCTTTTAGTAGGCGGATAAATATGTTCTTCAATATAAACTTTGTTAAGACAACCTGTCCCATGAAACTGTCTTAAAATGCGCATATTTTAAGGTATCTGTGCTAACTGCTCCCATGGGTTATTCCGCAACCTCAGTTCGGGTTACGGCCTCCCATGTTTTCATCCAGGTTCCTTATCCTCTCCTCTTTGCGCGACTCGGCAGCGACACGCCCCAGGGGGTAGGTCGTGCTGTCAAGAAATTTTATGACCTGAACAAGGTCCGGGTGCACCTTCTTGACCTCGTTATACATGGATACGGCAATCCTTCTCAGGTCCTCATGAGCCTGGGGTGTTGACCTGAGTTCTATGAAATACGTGAGTTCCCTGAAGTTCATCGTCGCTGCAACAGGGTACCTGTAGGCGTAGGGGACAATATACTGCGCCATCCTGGGTCCGTCCTTATTGTATATACCCTTGTAGACTTTCTTGGTGAGTTCCATCATATTCACGTATCTCTCGCTCATGTCCGGGTGCATGTAAATCAATTCAGGGATGTCGTAGCCGTATTTGGTTGACAGATCGCCCCTTATTACTGAGATAAACCGGTGGCGCTGAAAATCCCTGAAGGCTCCGTAGTTTGTTGTGACCTGGAATGTGTATGATGTGGACTCGAACGCACGCCCGGGTTTGTGCCTCCTGTTTTCACGTACGTTCCCGAGCTGGTGTATCAGGGATATTTTTTCCCCAACAGGCATGGATTCGATCTTTTCCATTGCTCCGGGAAGGTCGCCGGTTTCACTGAAGCCTGAAAGGGATAGTATCCTGTTTATAGCGGACAGCTCTTCGTCGTGTGACACTAGTTTTACCAGCGGAAGTGAGGAACCACCGTCTAATTCGGCCCTTGAGGCAGCGTCCTTTCGAGCCAGGTAATCGAGCATTTCCTGGCCATGTTTTGAGAATGATGCATCAATGATCTCCGGGAATTCCCCTTCAAGTTCCCTGAAGAGTGAATCCGATAGTTTAACAGTTTCAGGCAGTCCGTAGTGATGTAGCCTCTGGAGCAGGGAGATGAAGGCTCTGCCGTTTCCGGATATTCCCATATTCGTGAGTGTTGAGGCCGGAAGCAGGAACCTTATCTCGTCAAGAGCCTTGGCCCTTACAGAGCTCTCATATGATTTCTCCGCAATCTTGAGGTCTGATTCCTCCTTAAGTTCGCCAAATGGCTTTTGTTTTCCATCGGAGGAGTCCTTGAACGCGAATTTCCCAATGGGGTATTCCTCGCGGATTTCTTCTCTTATAAGGTTGTAAAAATCTGAATATGTCTCAAAAAGAGCGTTGCAGTGATCTTCATAAAGTTCGGCTAGAGACCTGTTCAACCCTATTTTTTCAGCGCTTGCGAACAGGTATCTTCCGTTTGCCTTCTTGTCGTACCTGACGTACCTGGAAGATTTTTCGATGAAGGACAGGCCGATCCTCCCCTCCTCGAGAACTTTGGTTGCAATGTTCGTGACGTTCTGAAGCCCGACCTGTGCTGTAACAAGTTCTGCGACTGATTCGTCTCCGTATTCCAGGAATACGCGCTTGTAGAAGTCTGCACCCCGGGATTCGTCCTTTTCGAATTCCTTCCTGTAAAGGTCCCGAATGTCAGGGTTTGATGTCCTGCTGTACCTTGAAATAAGTGCTCCCCTGTCAATCATCCTCTGGAGTTTGATCAGGAAAACGTCATCATTTTCGTTTGAGAACTGAGACACAGAACCGTATCCTATTCGATCTATAGATTTTTTTGCGGTCGGAAAAGAAAAAAGAAAGTGGTGCCGGGGATGAGTCTTACTTCTTGTCCACTATCGGCACAAAATATACATCCGTCGGGCTGAACTTCAGGTTTCTCTTGAACCTTGCCCTTATTGGCATTCCGACGTAAAGGTCTTCCTGGTCCGCTCCGATAAGCCTTGCAAGAAACAGTGAGTCAAAACCCTCAAACTCAACCATGACCAGGTTAAACGGAGTCTCAGGCAGGAATGCTTCACTTCCGAAGTAACACGTAGTGTATGAGTGGACCTTTCCTTCATTGGGAATTTCGACCCATTCTGTCTCTGCACCGCACATCATGCAATGACCTCTCGGGGTTGCATATTTGTACCCGCATTCCTTGCACTTGCTTCCAAGTAGCTTTTTCCTGCCAAGGGCCCTGAAGAATTCAGAATCCTGGGCATAGCTGTGTATATAGTCGATGGAATAGCTTGACTTGACTATCAGCGGATCTACGTTGTACACTTCTGTTCCATCCTGTGTTTCAGGAATTTTAGCGTCCGGGTTTAACACCATTTATACCGCCTCCATTATCGATGCTGTAACATATGTACCGGTTCCGGCATGGCTGTGTATCAGTCCCCTTTTTGCATTCGGCACCTGGAGCTTGTCGTTTCCAAAATGTTTCTTTATGCTGTGCTGAAGCTGCCAGAACATGAAAACTGACTGCATTATTCCCGTTGCTCCAACCGGGTGCCCGCAGGCGAGAAGACCTCCCGACGGATTTACCGCGACTTTTCCGTTAAGATCGGCTTTCCCTTCCTCTACGAACTGTCCGCCTTCACCGTACTTGCACAGTCCGAGGTCTTCGTAAGTCTGCACTTCTGATGAAGTGTATGCGTCGTGAAGCTCCACGATGTCCAGCTCGTTAAGTGGATCGGTTATGCCTGCAGCCTCGTATGCTTCTTTTGCGGCACTCCTTCCAGCCCTGAACGAATGTATTCCCGGGTACTGGAGCTTTGCATAGTCAGCCTCCGTCTCATTATGCAATAGAGGAACTTTTCCGAATGGCCTGTCTGCCAGCCTCATTGTATCAGTCCCTGTCCCTATGCTCTTTACGAGGACAGGGTGGTCTGAAAGCTCGAAAGCTTTCTCTTCCGAAGCGAGAATTGACACCGCTGCACCGTCCGACATTGCACAGACATCAAGCCTTGTCAGTGGGTAAGACACCATCGGGGAATTCCTGACATCTTCCACAGTGAGTTTCATTGGGCTCTGCGAATATGGATTATTGATGGCGTTTCCGTGATTCTTGATTGATACCTTTGCGAGCTGTTCAGGCGTTGTCCCAAATTCGTGCATATGCCTGACCGCCATCATTGCGTAATATCCTGTGTAAAATCCACCAACGGGATAGTCGAAATTTGTATCACTCGCCAAGGCGATGAATTCATTCCCCTTCCAGGTGTTTACGTGGGACATGGTCTCAAAACCATAAACCGCACAAGTGTCCATCCTGCCCGATGCAATTTCCTCAAACCCGGCCTGGAATGCCAAACCTCCTGTCGCGCCTCCGCCTTCGACTCTCTTGCTTGGCTTTGGTGTTAGGCCCAGATAATCCTGTGCCATGATTCCCGACATAAGCTGCCTCTGGAAATGGTCCGAGAAATACGATGCTACCGAACCATCTATGTCGGTCAGCTTCATGCCTGCGTCCTTCATTGCGTAGTCAAAAGCTTTCTTGACCCTCAGCCTGAAGTCCATGTCAGGCGTGGATTTAGCAAATTTGGTAACCCCTCCCGACACCATGTAAACTTTTTTTCCCTCGTGCTTCATAAAAACCATGGTTCAATGGGAATTGATCTTATTAAAATTCTGGAATGAATATGAATATCACACCTTAAGCCTTATTTTGGATTAAAGCAGATACCATTTTTTAAATAAACTAGGCAGATTAACCATAAGATGAAAGTTATCGTCTTTGGTGGTTCCGGATACATTGGAAGCAATATTGTCAAGCTCGTCAATGCCGACGAAGTGGCATACTATTCCAGGCATAAGTCTGGAGAACTTGAGAAATCTGGATTCAAATGGTATGAAGGAGATATCCTGGACGAGGAAAAAGTGGCTTCTGCAGTGAAGGACTATGACATGGTAGTCAACGCCTCAGGTGTCTGGGATGAGAAGGAGCAGAAGCATTATGATGTCACAGTAACCGGAACAAAGAACGTCGTAAACGCCATGAAAAAGAACGATACAGATCAGAGGCTGATTTTCATCTCTGCCATAAATGTTCATTACGGTTCCTTTGAATACTTCAGGACAAGAAGAATAGCCGAAGACAATGTAGACTTGTACAAGAACCACCTTAATGTAAGAACATCCATCGTTTATGGCAGGGGAGACCCACTCACAGATATGCTTGTAAAACTTTCCAATGAGAAGATCAAGCTTCCGTTTGGCAAGAGCCTTGCTCCAGTTTACATAGACGACTTTGTCAAAGTGATTGAAAACTCAGGGAGCATAAACGGTGCAGTTTACCTGAATTCATTTGAGAAGATCAGCTTTGCGGACATGGTGAACATGATAAGGGAAAAGAGAGGAAAGAAACCATTTGCAATAAAGAACAGGCCCGGAGGAATCAAGAAAGCGGTAGAAGGTATAGACGGTACTGGAATAATTTCTGCTGAAAGGGTAAAAATGCTTCTCCTTGATTACTACAGAGAGACCTCACAGCTGAACAGGTGGGTCAAGGAGCCAATGACCTACTCAAAATATCTCGACGAAATGCTCAAAGCATAACGTGCCCAATCGCTTCCCTGTAAGTGAATACACTCAGTTTTCCAAGGTACTTGATAAGATAATCGCTGATGTGCTCCGAGAACTCCTTTTCATTCTTAAGTCCGATAAGGTATGACAAGGCAAGTTGCATATGAGAATGGGCTGCAAACAGGTGTGCTGTCCTTGAACTGCCCTGGCTGAGTTTCTCTTTCAGGTCGAGCCAAACGCTGTCTGCGTGGTTGAGATTTTTTCTCTGCCTGTCCGGAAGGGCTGAGTCCGGGTCGATCATGTTGTTGTAGAGCGTGTCCAGCATGTCGAGAATTTCCCTTGTAGCTTGGATTCTTTCCCCCTGGGATACGGCAAGTCCCAGAGATGCAAGAGCGAGCTTCATTTCAGCATCATACCTGAAGAAAATGTGTGATCTTGGAATTGTTGAGTCTGTGATTTCGCAGTAGTCTGAGGTGTAGTCCTCTTCCTCTCGGTCCGGCATGCTCATAAGAACTGGTAAATGTCCGATAAGTATATTATTTTCCTTAATCGGGGAGCGACAACTGCGAAACAATGTTGAGGTGTTGAATGCACCTGCATGCTGTCTTTCAATGTATTCTGTGAGATAGCTCCGGGCAGATTCGAACTGCCGTCGACGGGTCCAGAGCCCGTAATGCTTGGCCACTACACCACGGAGCTATTGTGCACAGATTATAATCATCAGACTTTTAATGGTTTCGCCGTCATCTCATGACAGAGCGCTTGCAACGAACACCATGACATGTGGTGTCAATTAAGCATGCCTTTAAGGTCCTATGTGGAGAGGGCAAGATTAAATAATGATTTTAATATGAAATGTTGTGAAAAACTGGAGTGGCCATATATATTTTGATGAAGGTTTCGAGTGGAAAAACCTCGATAAAGCATTCCCTGATATGTGGGATGCAATAACAAAAGAAACTAAGCAGAACCAGGAGGAGGCTCAGTATGATTCCCTTTACCTCGAATTGAACAAGGAAGAGATTGGGAAGAACAAGAAGCCAATTGGCTATACAAAGGAAGGGGCCAAATTCAGGATGGTTTTTCCCCTCGGGAACAGGGAAATGATCATCTACAGGGGACTGATGTCCGAGGATATCAAGGACATAACAGAAAGGATGGCCAAAATCCTGAAGGCAAAGAAGATCAAGGTTTCCGTGGAATATGACAAAATGTTCCTCTACGACGTGAAGAGAAGAAAGAAGTAAGGGTTTAACATGGCTCTTGTTCAGGATTTCATGAGTACTGATGTGATAGTTCTCAGTGAGGATATGACACTACAGGAAGCGACCAAAGTCCTTCTGTCCAATTCAGTATCCGGAGCTCCGGTAGTTGACCGGGACAACAACCTGACAGGCTTCGTTACAGAGAGGGACATAATCAGTAAAATCAAGGAAAATTTTGCTTCTTCTGGGCTCCCCCTCCACCTCTCCCTCTTTGATGCAGTGTTCCTCTATGAACCAACCGGAAGCGACGCCGGCAAATTTGAGGCTGAGGCGAAAAAGATAGGGGAAACGCCCGTGAAGGATGTCATGTGGAAGAAGGTCATAACTGTAAAATCAGATGACAACATAGAAGTGGCGCTCCATTACCTCTCCAAATACAGGATAAACAGGATGCCTGTGGTCGACGACGGGAAGATTGTCGGAGTCATAAGCAGGAAAGATGTCTTGGACAGCATTTTTAAGATAATGCAGAAAGATGAGCCCGAGTAAGTGTAAGATTGACGTCACAGTATCCAGTCAACATGTTGTGATTCCGCATAGCAAGATTCCTTAAGCGCAGGTGAAAGCTGTATTCACTGATGAGAATGAAGGCTTCTGTTGCGTATCGGTACAAAGTTATATTCAAGAAAATGTGGTTTAAGACAGAATATTATCAATGAGGAAATCGAGTGCCAAAAGTAGCCTGCAAGAAAGACATTGGTGGATTGATAAAGGACATTGTCCTAAGCCTTGCTGTCTTTATGCCGATCGTTCTTGTAGCAATATTCACCAGAATGTCTGAGATTTTATTCCCGGCAATTTTTGCTGCATAAGCCCCTATGTCGGGGAAAATATGTTCAGAGTTTTCTGGTCCAACCTGTTCAGACGCCTAAGGTAAAGTTCAAGGAGTAGTCAGGGGCTGGTCCTGAAAGAAGACTTGATCAGTTAGGATCAATAATGTTGTCTCTGCCTAGCTACAAGCTAGCGCGGAACGTGAGAAGCAAAAATATCTCTAACGTTGGAAATAATTATATTTCATCTTTTAATATCGTTAGAATGGTAAGCCGTATAAAAGTAGTTAATGACGTTGGAGAGCTTGTCTCAATTTTTCATGCGGCCGATACTGATGTTAAGAGGAGACTTATGCTAGATCTTTCCACAAATTGGGTCACTATGCCAAAGATTGAGGAAAAATACGGAGTGGAAGGCAAGAGGGCCCTTCTGTACCTGGACAAGATAAAGCTCATAGAGAGTCAGTGGATGACAGGAGAAAAAGGTCCCGAAAAGGCTTATCACACATACTACACTAGTGTCCAGATCAACTTAATCGGATCCATGAGCGACCTGGCAGATATCATATATGCTACGACACTCAAGGAAGAGCAGCTTGTGGACTACGAAGGCCAGATCAAGGAGATGATGGGCGCCGAGAAGGGGGTGTTTGTTGGAGATGTTGCCGAAAAGCTGTCCATTTCACAAACTCTGCTTAGAGGAATTGTAAAGCGCTCAAACATACTCCAGATCAAGGGATACAAAATCGAGCTTGTCAGTGGGATCTGACATTTTTACCGGTAAATGCAATTGCCTCGAGTAACAGTCCTCAGAATAGGGCATCGCCCTTTGAGAGATAAAAGGATAACAACCCATGTAGCACTCACCGCGAGGGCTTTTGGCGCTGACTCAATTCTTGTCGATCAGCATGACGTGGAACTCGAGAATACAATCAGTAAAGTTGTCTCCAATTTTGGCGGCAATTTTACAATAGAATCAGGGGTTAAACCGGGGAACACCATCAAGAAATTCGATGGAATAACTGTTCATCTGACAATGTACGGCCAGAGGTTGGGTGACGTTGTTGACTCGATCAGGGCTGAATCTGCAGACAAAGACCTTCTGATTGTCGTTGGAGCGGAAAAAGTTCCCTTCGACATCTATGAAAAGGCCAATTTCAATGTTTCAGTAACAAATCAGCCAATCAGCGAGGTTTCTGCTTTGGGGATATTCCTGGACAGGTATTTCGAAGGTGCTGAGCTTGAAAATAGGATCATCGGAAGGATGAATGTTGTGCCTACCAAACTGGGAAAAAAGGTCGAAATGATTCCGAAAAAAGAAGAGTGCCTGGATTTGCTCATACAAGAGGGGGCCACTGAACGCATTATAAACCATGTGACAAAGGTTTCGGAACTTGCCTCCTTAATGGCAGAAAGACTCAACGCAAACAGGGATCTTGTCCGGGCGGGAGCTTTGCTCCACGACATAGGCCGGACTGTCTCGAACGGAATTGATCATGCAATAAGAGGGGCAGAGATAATTAGAAGCAGAGGCCTGATGGAGGAATTAGCCCGGATAGTTGAAAGGCATACAGGAGCAGGAATTCCAACTGGAGAAGCAGTGAAGCTTGGGCTGCCCCCCAAAGACTACATTCCTGAAACCATTGAAGAGAAGATTGTTGCACATGCAGACAACCTTGTATCTAAGGATGAGATTGTCCCGATTGCCCGGGTGATCGATGCGTACGACAGAAAGGGGCTGAAAAAAGCAGCCGAAAGGATAATGGCCCTTCATTCTGAGCTTTCAGAATTGATGGAGTTTGATGTCGACGAGCTTTACTCACGAGCAGGCGATAATGCGAAAGGTTAAAGAGTTTTGAGACCTTTCCGTGTTACATTGCCGTTGTAGCTTAGCTGGTAGAGCACTCGGCTGTTAACCGAGCGGTCGTCGGTTCGAATCCGACCAGCGGCGCTGGGGCTGTAGCTCAGCTAGGTAGAGCGCCTGGCTCATAACCAGGTGGTCATCGGTTCAAACCCGGTCAGCCCCATAGGGTTCGGTATAGGGGCTTTCACGCCCCTTAATCCCTCATTTTTTTCATGCCCGCGAAATAATTTTCTTTGCGCGGATATCACCTCTTTTGCAACGTCCCTGTCTGTGACGTGAGTATACCTCTGAGTCGTCTTTAATGACACATGACCGAGAAGTTTTTGAACCGATCTGATTCCCAACGGTGGTACTCCCAGACGCCCATATAGATAGGCTGTTGCGCCCCAGTGCCTCGCAGCATGCCAATGGAATTGGGTCACGCCTGCGGAAAGCCCCATGACCTTGGATAGCTTCCGAAGCCCAGCGTAGGTGATAGGCTCCACAGAACTCTGGGTTTTTCCCTTTTTCGTCGCGATCCAGAGCTGAGTGAATGTAGTGCGGGGTCTGTAAACATTCAATTAAGTTTTCAGGTCTTTCAAGATGTCCGGATGGAAACCGACAAAACGATCAGCTTCACCCTTTTCTGACCTGATATTGACACCGCCCAACTCAAAATCTACGTCGTTTAAGCGGATCCTCATCATTTCCCCAACTCTCATGCAGCCGAGGAAGAACATCCTGGTGATCAGTGAATTCCTGAGCGCTATTCCCTTGTCAGCGCTTGAATGCTCCGCTGCCTTCATTATCCTGATAACCTCCTGGTCAGTTGGTATCCATACGTCCTTCTCTGGAGGTGTCTTTAACGGAAGGAGCTTTATTCCTAGCTCAAGGTATCCATTCCAGAACAGTCTGAGATCATTCACTTCAGCTATGATCGTGGTCTTTGAAAGTGATGTGTCTCTTATCCTCTTCTGGAAGTATGTGTTGACCTCTCCCTGTTTTGGATTCAGCACGTCGATGTGCCTCGTCAGTGAAGCTACTCTTCTCGCTGCCCTGTTGTCTCTTGGGCAACCGGTTCTCGACCTTGTTCGTGTTCGTTATCGGAATAACTTGATACTATGAGGTCTCATTACCTAAGTTTTTGACCCATTTTATACATCATGCTTTGTGACCTTGTTATTCACTGCTTTATTGTAGATAGCTTTAATAACTGCATGATGTATATCTTATACATCATGTCCTTCATACGGAAGATCAAGAAGCCTTCAGGGACATATCTTGCCGAGGTGGAATCTGTGTGGGAGAATGGCAGAACCAGGCAGAAGGTCATCAGGTACATAGGCAAGGACGTTGAGGGAGAGGTGGTCAGGAGGATCATGTCCTCTTCCGTACAGGTACAGGCAGTCCGGAAGCATCTTGACATTGAAATAATCCACAGGATCGCCTCTGATCTGGGAATCACCAGTCTCGACAGTGAGATCCTGATCCTTGTGTATTCGCAGCTTCTTGATCGTCCGTCGATCAACAGGATGGAGGAGTGGCTCTCATACACGGACATGCTTGATATCCTTGGCATCAAAGCCACAAGTACAGCAAGGCTTTACGATTCCCTGGACACCCTGAATGAGATGGATTTCTCCAGGATGGAGGAATCACTGTCAGGAATCTTCTCGTCCATTGATGACAGGAATGCAGTCATAATCGATGTAACAGACACATATTTCGAAGGTGACAGCATTGAAGGCAAGGCACGCAGGGGCAAGGAGGAGAAGGTGAAGAAGCTGGTGCAGATCGCCCTTGCTGTCACAGAGGATCATGGTTTTCCGCTCTTCCACCGCACGCACGGAGGAAATATCTCCGGAAAACGAATGTACAGGGAGATGATCTCACTGCTGAAGGAGAAGGGCTATTCAGCAGTCATCCTGGACCGTGGCTTCTATTCCCGGAAGAATATAGATGATGCACTTGAGCTTCGCATGAAGATAATATGCGGCGTCGTGAAGAATAAGAGTTTCAGGGACATTCTGCTCAAGATCGACAAAAGCAGGGTATACAGGAAGGGAAATCGCATCGAGCTGCGAAACACGCATGTCTATACGCAATCCATGGACTTCCTGTCCGGAAAACTCATTGTTGTGTACAATCCGTATCTTGAATCCATCAGGAGGGAGCATTATTACGATCACTCTGAGGATGAGGAAATCGCGTCCCTGTTGGGATATTCGCTCATATATCACAACACAGGCATGGAAGATGCGGATGTTGTGAAAAAATACTATGCCAAGAATGTGGTGGAGAGGGCGTTCAAACAGATGAAGGGCATACTGTCCCTAAGGCCAGTGAGGTTCTGGATGCTCTCCCACGTGAATGCGCACATAAAGATCTGCTATCTCTCGTACGCCATCCTTGCGACACTGCAGTACAGGATAGAAAAGACAGGAATCTCCGGATCGGATGCACTTGACATCCTTAGCCATGGGTACAGGGTTGAGCTGAAAGATTCTGAATCCGGCATGGAGTGGGGTGCAAATGTTGAACTGTCAAAGAAACAGGAGGAGATCAGGAACCTAGTGTATAAAAGATAGGAGAAAGTCAGGTCATTAGTTTAGTGCGGGCATATCAATAACGTTAGAGTTTCAGTCAAATACAGTTCAAACCGTAACTATCCATCTAAAATGTTAATGAAGAAAAAGTAAAGAGTAGTTGAAACTGGCTGGGATAACCCTTTCAGGCTTGCCTTGACTGCTGCTCTGTAGGTAACATTGTTTTAAAGGGGGCATTGTCAAAAATATGGATAACATCTCGCAACGAAAAATTGTAAGTCTGCTATGGCTTGAGACTCGTGAGAATTTCCAAAAACATCCCAAGATTAACAGGTCCAGTAACAGTCATCTTTATTCATGAATCAGCCATGTTACTGTATGAGTGACCCTCATTACACAGCTCTAAGGGGGAAGTACAAGCAATATTTGCCAATGATCACCTGGAATTCGCCAAGGAATCAATTGACTGGTCCAGATTCCCTCCACTCCTCAAGGATCTGTATCACAATGAAACAGAGAATGGAGTAAGGCCGAATATTCCCATCATAACAATGGTCAAGGTGCTGTATCTGCAGAACCTGTACAACCTCACTGACGAAAAGGCCGAGAAGGAGATTCACGACAGAATATCTTTCATGAATTTCCTTGATTTTACCACTGAGAAGCCGGATGCACGCACAATATTGTACTTCAGGGAGAGATTATCGGAAACGGGAAAGGATCGTGTCATATGGAACGAGCTCCAGAGGCAGTTGGAAGCAAAGGGCATCTAGGTGAAGCGAGGACCGGCACAGGATGCAACATTCATCGTTTCAGATCCGGGGCATGAGAAGCGTGAAGAGCCCGGAGAAGATAAAAAGACCTTAAGGTGGGTATTTGCAAGTAATGTTATCCCTACCTTGTCATATTGAATTCTAAAGACAAAGAAATATTCTTTTGCTGCCCCCATATATGAAAGGGGCCAATTATCGACTCTTCAACTAATGTTATATTAACAGTTGCTGTTGACGTGGTGTTAACGTTGCTTAGATCGTTAAAGGAGATCGTTATGCCGGAATCTCCCACACTACCAGGGTATGCAGTTTCGGAATAGGAAGTTACCGTATTGCCTCGATTAGGAATATACCTTGCATGGATAACATTTATTGAGCTGCCTGTGAATAAGGATGTAACATTTTGTGAGGTTTGCATCAAATAGACTTGCACACCAAAATTATTTCCTGACCCTACGTAATTTGTAGGGCCATTTATCCAAGCAATATAACTAGAGGAAGCATGAGGCCCACCAATCTGAAAGGTAGTATTACTGCCCATGGGATCCATGAATATACTATATTTGGAGACATTCACTTGATTCAAAGGAGTAGATATGGAAACTTTCGAGGGGTGCAGGTTTGGTGGCGCCGTTATAATATTTGATAGGGCTATCACCGCAACGGCAAGAATTATAGCTATCAATATTTTCACGCTATTCTTTCTTTTTGCACGCATAAACGTACCCAAATCAAGTTAATAAACTATCGAAGTTAAGTTTTGTGGAGAGTTTTAATACTAAGTGATGGTATAGAAAAAGATTTCTATAAAGTTATTGCGTGGTGTATTGAAAGAAATGATAGGGAACACAAAAAAAATTTCTTGCATTAGCTGTGCCCGTAATTATGGTGACAGGTGGGTTGACATTTTTAGCCGTTGATGCCACCACGCACGGCTATCCAGAAGGTCCTGCGACTCTAACGTTTACATCGTCCCAAAATTCATTTAGCCTAGGAACATCGCATGTCAAGCAATCTTGGTCCGTATATCAGATGGTCGCCGGAGGAAAACATTTGCTACCCATGAACTTGGGGCATCCCCAAATAAAAGGTCCGAAGGGTCATACCTACATCTATAGAAGTGCTAATTACTCCACTGCAAAGATCGGAACAGTGAACTCTGTCACCATGGCAGACTTAGAGCAGAGTCTTATAATAACAAACAAGGAACCACATAATAGCACATTTATTGTCGTAGAACATATAAAGATGCCTGCTTCAAATACTATTGCAGTCAAGAGGTTTAATAGCTCTGGTCAATTTGATTTCAACGGAAAACACCAAAGCAAAACTTACGCTATATCACATGGTAGTTACATGATCGGGTCTAATGGGTTGTTTCTATCGTGGCTCGGGGCGGAGTCAAATTTTGTTGCCGGGTCCGTTATTATGGCAAGTGGTGCAAATTACATCACACTTGTTTTTGCGCCCATCAAAATTCCGGGAAATGCGACCTATACTATTGATCCTACAATTGGTCAATACAAGTTTACTACTGGCAAAACTCCGATATACGACAGCTCTGGGAACCTGATAGCGAAGTTTATGCTTAGCGCAAGAGTACCTTCGGATTATGAGTGGGAAGACAATAATTTTGCTTTAGAAGCAGCTACTACGATACAGCCTATACAAACATCCTTCGGAGTAAACCAAATAAACCAAGCTTACAAATGGACGGGGGACACTTTAGGAAACAATCCAAGCAACAAACCACAAGGGCTAAAGATTCATGTGACAAATGTTGATATGCAGGAGCATGGTAATTCGAGTGCCCTCTCCCTGATAGTTGCAGATCTTGTTTGGGCAGCTATTTCTGCGGTGGCAACCTATTACGACGTACCTTTGATAAGCCCGTTTGGTGTCGTAAGTGCAGGGTCTGTGGATACGATCTATTATAACTCTTGGATATTCAATCAAGATGCAGGTCAGTGGACCTCCGCTACTGGATATGGTTACAATTTGATTGGATCCACTTACCTTAAGTGGGGCTTTATCCCGACTTTTAAGAACGCTTATATTTTCGGAATGCAATCAAGTTCGGATCAATTCAACTTCCAACCAAGCCAGTCAACATACGAGTCGTTTACATACACTGTAACTATTTGGATGTCTACAGGAGGCCAATTTCAGCCTCGTTCTGACACTGGGTCACTATATGGCGGAAGTGACACAACAACGTTGGGTTTCATATGGGGTTACAACCGTAATAGGTCAGTTATGTGTGCGGTCAGTCGAGTATAGAGCAAGTGCAGTGGTCACAGAGTTTCCTAACAATACCATGACAACCAGTCATTGCGGTTATCCTCTGACTCCATTTCCAGTTCCCGTGGGGTAAAGATCAGGATTTCTCCTGACCCTTCCGCCTCTAACCGGACTGTCAGTTTTCCCGAATCCGGCTATCCGGGGAACTTCACCGTGGGCACACGGTATAATTATGCCTTATTCTTCCGTATGGGGGCATGAGGCCATAGGATCGCAGCCTGACGTAATCCACAGCGAGGCTACGGCGCTTGTGCCTGTACCTGATGAACTGCGTTAGTCTCCAGCAGAGGAAATTCCAGAGCTTTGCGTACGTTTCCGATGCATGGCTGTGGTTATAGTAGTTTGTCCAGCCTATTGTGAGCTGGTCCAATTCCCTGATTACGTCATCCTCGCTCTTTGTGTGCGCGTGTCGTCTTGATGTGATCTCACTCACCTTTGCCTTGTAATTAAGTTCAGATTTCTTCGACGGGAAGAATCTGGATACACATTTTCCGTATCTCTCCCAGTACCTCCTGAGGAAGTGGAACCCAAGGAAATCAAAACCTTCCTCTGCGGTTGTTATACGGGATTTGCTTTCACTCAATTTGAGCTTCAGCTTCCCTACGAGCATCCAGAGGATCTTCATGACGTTCCTTGCGTGATTCTTTCCACTGAAGGTGAAGGAGCGTGCATCGTCTGTCAACACCAGAATATCATCCGCGTATCTGATCAGGTGCGCATTGTGCCCTGTATTGCTGTCCATGTTCATCTCAGCCCATGCGTGGTCAAGCTTGTTGAGATATGTGTTTGCAATCAACGGAGAAATGACACCCCCTGAGGCGTGCCTTCCGTTGGATTTGTCACAGATTTTCCGTATACTATGCCCGCCTTGAGCCACTGTTTTATGAGTGAAAGTATGTATCCGTCCGTGACCCTTTCCTTCACGAATTTGAGGAGAAGCTCATGATCTATGTGGTCGAAGAAGCCTTCTATATCGACGTCTACTATGTTGGTGAGACCGTAGTTGAGCCACTTGTATATTTCTAGAGAGGCGTCTTTTGCCGATCTGTTTGGCCTGTATCCGTAGCTGAATTCCAAGAAATCTGCTTCGAATATGGGCTCAATGATCAACTTAACTGCCTGCTGCACTATGCGATCCTTGACTGTTGGTATACCGAGCGGCCTGAGTTTTCCGCTTGATTTCGGGATGAATACCCTCCTGACACATGATGCCCTGTAGGTGCCTGTTTTGAGTTCATGCTGTATCTGTTCAAGCAGTTGTTCTATCCCTTCTTCTCTTATGTCATCAAGCGTCTGGTTGTCTACACCTTCCGATCCCCTGTTTTCCCATACCAGTCTCCATGCCTCTTGCAGCACGTCCATTCTGTATATCTTGTCATGGAGCGTGTTGAATCTAGCATCCTTGTTTTCCTTAGCCCTCCGGTAGAGACCGTCCTGCAACCCTTCGAGCATGCTATGACCTCCTACCCTTTCGGGAATGGGTCTCTCCCGGGTTGTGAACGATCGTGTTCCGAGTATGGTCCCTTCCCTCTGGTGAGGTTATGCTGTCCCCACTGTCATAAGTACTATGAACCACTCCGACTACACACGGCGCATTGCCTCCATTTCCCTTTTGGGTTATAGGTCCGGCTACCTGCTCGTATCCCGAATATTGGCTCGCATTAGAGCTCTCTATTCTCTCCCCATGAATACGGTAGGACGCCGTGTGTTCTCCCGAGTTATCCCACATGGCCTTCGCTGCCCGCCGCCACTGAAACACCGGGGAAGCCGCATGGCCCTCTGGTTCTCTTCCCATGCGATGATAGCCTTCAGGCCGGTTCGACATCTTCGGCCTTCCCTCCTACACCTCTCGGTGCTACATCGTGTTCGCTCTCGCTACGGCTTGCAGGTTCGCATCCCAACAACTTCAGCCAGTAGATCACCCCACTAACTGCGTTGGTAGCTAACTGGATAAACCAGCAATTTCCAGTACCAAACTTACATTGGTTGATTATATGTATTCCTCGGCGTGCCAAACCGTACGGTCGATTTTTCCGAATACGCCTTTCCGGTGTGCTTCACCATGCGGTGTATGGATAGGATCTCCTACTTGCCATTCTTATTAAACCGGAGGTAGCCGCAATACCTACGTACTCCTTTCTTTTAGAGACTCGTGGAATCTTGTGCAAGTCGCAGTAAAATTTTGAGACCTTCCAGCGGACAAAGTTTTGGAGGCTCTCGTACTGCCTTGTCGCATGATTAAAGTAGTCTGTCCATCTTCTTACGAGGACGTTGAGCTCCTTGATGAGTGTTTCCGTGCTCTTCCCTGGGCCTTGCCTTGAATTTTTTCCTGATCCCGTATTCCTCTGCGAAATCGCTCATATCTTTGTCAGAAAGAAACGCGGATTTGTTCGGGTTCTTTGAGTGCCTCCAGCCCAGCTTTATGGAAAAAATAGAATGTATGGTCCCTGCCTGGTGCCTTTTCAGCCCGATTTTCTCTCTCGCGTCTGAGGCCATTGCCCTGCTGTATGTGAGGTAAAGAAGCTCGGATGGTGAGTTCCCCCTGTTCAGGAACTCCCCGATGATTTCCTTCAAGGTTGTGGTCTTCCCTGTGCCAGGCCGGCCAATTATAATGTTCCTCTGTTCGAGATCGGATAATTTTATTTTCCCCGGCTCGATCTCAACCGGAGTGATTGAGGAGCCCCTGTGTAGCAGACTGCCTGTGATATCGCTCATCCACGCACCTCCTGGATCAAGCCCTTCACGTTAGAATTGTAAATAGGCCAGGAGCCCTGGTATGATTTCACCACCTTTTTCAGATATTCCTGAGACTTCTCTTCAGTGGTGACATACATCAGCTCCTCGTGGGTAGCCTTCCCGCTCAGCTTGATGTAGGTCCACAACTCGCTAGTCGCGTTCCTGAAGTCATTGGAGACGGCTGTTAAGGCCCTTTCTCTGTGGTATGCAACCTGATCGTTGAAATCCCTTATGATCAGGATACCACCCCCAGAAGAAGTTGCAGCAGAGTTTTTGGCTCATCCCTGTACTCAAGCCGGTATTCTTCAATGAGCTCGTTCAGGTCGGATTTCCTGAACCCTCTTCTGTACCCTTCTTCAAAAATGTGATTAACGTTGTGCAGATCAGGCTGCAACAGGCATCACCTCCGGGAATGAACCCTGAATGACGTACCCGGTCAGCCCCATTAATCAGATTTCGGTGTTCATTGACCCTTCTCTTTTTTCCAAAAGTCCCGTATCCGGTGGCATGGCAGATTTTTTCTATAAATCGACGGTGAAAAATGTTTCTCCTTAAACGGGTTGGCAACCTACCCATGGAGTGGTGTCTGTTCCGTCACATTTTCCCCTTTGTGTAGTGCAATCTTACCCTCTATTATTTTTCCCCAGTTTCTGGCTCTTTCTTCCTCTCCTTCCCTGAGAGGGCCTTCCTTATCAACAACTATAAACGCTTCAGGCTTTACCACTGGTTTGTACCCCTTTTCTGACATTTTCCTGTCAATTTTCTCTGCAGCGTATCCGATCAATCTCATTAGGAATCTGAGTCCAGCTCCCTGTTCCTTAACCGAGAATCTGGTGTCAAAGGATGCGAAATGGACATCGTTCTTGACTGCGCCCGGCAGGTTATCCATGAATTTATGTACAGCTGGCGTTGGCCTCCCACCATGGGTCGGAGAGCCAATGATAATGAGACTAAAGCCTTTCAGATCCTCTGGTGTTGCCTTTTCAACATGAAGCGTTTTTATACACTCTGTTCCATCAAACGCACTCGAGATTGATTCGGCAATCTTTCTCGTATTACCGTACATCGAGTCGTAAACAACAATAACTTTCATCTTTCCACCTCACCTTTGTACTTCCATGAGGTGATTAAAGTCAGGCGCCATACCTCTAAGGGTATGGATAATTATTGTGTGAATTGCAGAAAATATGACTGGGGTCAGCTTCCCTTGGGAATCCTTGCCCCGGATTTCCAGAATTTACCATTGTGGAAAACAAGAGGCTTCCTGGCTTCGTCGAAATAAGCTGCCCTTACCTTGCCAATGAAAGCTGCGTGGTCCCCTACCTTGAATTCATCTATGACTTCGCACTCAAACTTAGAAATTGCGCCGTCGATAAGAGGAGGCCTGATGTGCCTGGACTGGAATGTCCGGAAGTCCGCCAGCTTGAACTTGTCGTGCTCCCTGAAGGAAAAATTGCCCGCGATGTGTGCAAGGTGTGCCTGTTCGTCTGAGCAATAACTCAGGCCGAATTCCCCTGAATCACTTATCTTGTCATAAGTAGCCCTTTCATAGCCTACAAACACAGACATAAGGAAAGGTTCCAACGACACTCTGAGCGACCACTCTGCCGACATCACGTTTATGTCAGAGCCTTTCTGCGATGTTACTAGTGCAACTGTTGTAGTAAAATATCCCTGCGCTTCCTCTAAACTTTCTTTCCGCACTTGCGATTATCGTTGTGGTTCTGTTAAACATTTTCCTTCCCTGAAATGCAGGACCCTTGGCATAATGGTCTCTCAATAGTTCGGCATCATTGTTATCTTGACCCTGTCGATAATAACCGAAAAAGAATTGCAGGGACTGATTTATGGCCTGAGGCGTCCCCGACAAGGGCAAAAATTCTCTCTGGATATGAATAGTGATCATTGTGAGTGAAAGGGAGTACAGAAGTGGGGGGTTGATCCTTAGAGTTTCAAACCTTTACGTTGAAGAGAGAGGAAGACCAATTCTGGAAGACATTAACTTTAGCGTTGAAAGAGGCACAACACTAGCCATTGTGGGCCCAAACGGAGCGGGAAAAACAACGCTATTCAGAGTTCTCATGAACTTGATACCTTACACTGGAACGGTCGAATGGTCAGGGCGGGCGAGGATCGGATACGTTCCGCAGACACTTGTTTCCACAGACCTGCCTGTATCGGTCGAAGAGTTTCTGGGTCTGAAGAGCATATCAGATCACAAAGAGTGCATGGAATCTGTCGGGCTCAATCAGGGGATGTTAAAGGAGAGCCTTTCTGAGCTATCAGGAGGTGAGCTTCAGAGAGTTCTGCTTGGCTGGGCAATCGCAGATAACCCTGACATTCTTCTATTTGATGAGCCGACATCACTAGTAGACATAGGTGCCGAAGAGCCGATTTATGAAAGAATACTTGCCATGAAGGAAAGGCACGGGACCACAATTCTCCTCATCTCTCACAATCTTCATGTGATTTCCCATTATTCAGACTTCCTGCTTGCCATTAACCGGAAGCAGTTTTATTTTGGGAAAACCAGAACAATCCCCCATCATGATCTCATAAAGCTTATGGCGGGTATATCAGAGGGGGAGGGTGACTGACACCTTGCAATACGCATTGCTTCTGCCTATCATCGTCGGTATTTTCGTAGGCCCTACCGCAGGGTACCTTGGATCCATCATGATCTCAAAAAGAATGGCCCTCGTTGGAGATGCCCTGTCGCATGTTGCCCTCCCTGGTCTTGCCATAGGCCTGCTTCTGAATTTCAACCCGTTTATTGGAGCATTCAGCTTTCTTGTAGCAGTTATGATTGCTACCTGGTACCTCCAAAAGTCCACAGTCCTTCCTATTGAAACCATCATAGGCGTGCTGTTCGTCCTGGCACTCGCGGTGGGACTGCTGATAACCCCTGAGACGGAGCTTCTGCATGCCCTTTTCGGTGATATCAGTACGATTACACCCCTGGATACTGCCATTACAGGCGTTATAGCATTTTTCACCGTGCTCGTAACCAGGTTGATCTACAGAGATATGGCCATGTCCATGATTTCAAAGGAAATGGCCCTCTCGATGGGTGTGAAAGTGGAGAGAATAAATCTCATCTACCTTATCCTTGTAGCGACGGTTGTGGCAATCGGCATAAAGGAGGTTGGGACTATTCTCGTGGGAGCGGTCGTAATAGTGCCTGCGGCTGCTGCGAGGAACATAAGCAGAAATCTGAGGAATTATGCCCTTTTCAGTGCATTTTTCGGCGGGTTCAGCGCGGTGATTGGAGTCGTTATTTCATACTTTTCAGGCGTTCCGGCAGGACCCTTGGTGGTAATATCCGGTGTCGTTGTTTTTGTCATAGCTTTTTTTATTGGAAAGGGACACTGGAGATGAGAACGATGCTGAAGGTAAGCTACGAAAGTTCATCCCTGTTAACCTGCATTGCCTTTTCAGAAGACAGGATTGCCACAAATCGTGCTGCAACCAGTGCGAGAACCACTGCCCCGAGAATTCCCACCCTGTAAATGTATACGTTATACTGAGGAATGCTTTCACCGTTGAAAAGTTGAATGACGATGTCCCTTACCACGAAGAAGACCGCAGCGTCGATGATGTACACCAGGTTCTTTATGTCGCCCCTTGAATAGACCCCAACGGAAAGATAGATGTCCATGATGGCGAGTGCGAGCAGGCTTCCAGACACAAGGTTTGCCAGATCCTGGGTCACTGCTGAAGCCCCCTCAGGTATCTTCTGATAAAGGAGCTGCCCCGTGAAATAGATCTCGATAACTATTGCAACGAGAAGAAGTACCCTGACCATGACAAAGATTACCTTTATAACGGTCCTGTCCCATTCTCTCCGTTTAAGCATTTCAATCAGTTTATTATGTTATTATGTGTTATGTTTCCAAAAATCATGATAGATATTTAACATTATTCTATGAGGATTTGCTTATTTTATAATAACAGTTAAGTTATAATACTATCATATATTGTAATTTAACCTGGCAGCAGCCTATGACTGGTTATATACTGAACTCATTCCAAAAACATGCCTTTAGAATACGAAAACCTGAGTGCCACCTAGATATTTTGAACTGTATCGGTAATAGTTATATTTTAATACTAAATTCGGGAATCGTGTGATCTGTATTGCGATACCTTGGGCTTATACTTCTGATAGAAGCCGGGATGCCGATAGTCCTAACTTACCTGCTGCTGCTCATACTCAGGAACCGGTATGATTTTACGCTTAAACATGGTGCCATTGTGTTTATTGTCCTGACAATGATGGCTAGCATGTTCAACGCCATATCCTTCTACGTTGACATGGGCCCCTCCTTTGCAAATCTGTTCCTTGCAATGGTTTACGTCATGTTCATAATGGGGGGCACAATCCTTTACCTCATCTATTTCGCCATTGGAAGGCCGTTTACCGGGCTGACGGCTTCCGTGACAAGGCTCATCGTGGGGATGATTGTCTGGAATGAAGTCTCGCTTGGAGTACTCGCTTATTCACTCGGATTTGGTTCTGGAGGAATTTCAGCACTTCCTGGTGTTTTAGGGGGGGCATCATACATCCTCTACATGTTCAGTGCTGGCGTGAACTCATACCTGTTTGTTGCCCCAATGTCCGCCGAAATGGTAATTGTGCTCCTGTTAACAAAAGCCAGGGGGCTTCATCTGTATATTCTGCTTTCCCTTCTCAGCATGGCTCTGTTCTCGCCGACTATCCTCGGAAATTATGGGTTTTTGCGAATGGGGACTTTGCTGACTACAGCAGCGATGATTCTGTTCATGGTACTTCTTTTCGAGCGCATCTCACACAGCAGGAACACGATGAAGCCGGAAGATAAGAACCAGTTGAGATGGCTGTTCATTTCCTTCGCATTCATGTCATTCGGAATTTTCTTTGGTACTGTGTTCCGGAGTCCTTTCCTTATCGCTTGGCTGTTCTATGCAGGAGGGATGTCCGTCACGATGGGGGTCTACTTCAACAGCGTAATCAGGCCTGTTGAGGCAGACGTCCATAAAAAGTCAAGAACCGGGTGGATCAGGAACCCGCTTTTCCTTTTTACCGTTTTACTGGCATCGTTTGTTTCCGAGTGGTTCATTTCCGCAGCCTTAATGGTTCAAAATGCCGGTACACCGTACTCCATTGTCCCTGCGATAAATTTCGGCGGCGGCATGACTGACTTCACGGCTTTCTCAAATATGCTTTCCGGCGTATCAGCTTTCAACCCTGCATCATCGGTTCTGGACTCACTATACCTGATAGGAATAGTTACTGACAGCCCCTGGTTCTGGACCATAATGGGTCTGGAAATGAGTTTTCTGGTTGTCTTCAGGATGCGCAGCACCCAATGGAAAGGGAAACGCTGGAATCTCGCCCTCGCACTGTCTGCCTTCTGGATATGGACTGTGTGGTTCCAGAGCGAATGGTGGACCTCTCTTTTCGGGAAGTCGGCATACGCTCTTCCGTTCTGGCCCAATGTTGGTGAGCTTGGGGCCTTCTATCCCGCATTTGCCATAGGCATAGTATTCAGCTACGTGATATTCGCGGTCCTGGCGCTCCTTTTCGGGAGGAGAAGCTACTGCAGCACATTGTGCCCTTCTGCAGTGATGTACGGGGGCACTCTCGGGCAGAGCATGATATCGTACAATTATGAGTCCAAGTTCAGCAGGAAACACATTGGAAGCAGGTACAAGGATTCTGTGCTCACGGTAGCATACAATTCATGGATCATTGCGATACTGTTCTCTGTTATTTCATATTATTCTGTTACTGGCACTTCAGGATTGACCATATACGGCATTGACACCACTGTTTTTTACACCCTGTTCATATGGAACTTCCTCTGGTACATATTCTTCGTTTCCATCCCCTTCGTCGGAATGAGCCCGTGCAGGCGTTATGGGTGGTGTTCCACGGGCACGTTCGTGGGTTTCTTCAGCAGGATAGGGCTGTTCAAGCTCAAGGTCAGGAGTCCACAGACATGCGTCACATGCCCCACTAAGGATTGTGTGACGAACTGTGAGGTTGGTCTGGGCGACCTTGCTTCACAGTTCATAAAACAGGGGTACTTCAAGAGCTCAAAATGCGTGGGGTCCGGGTCATGCCTCCAGGCATGCCCGTACGATAACATCTACTTCTATGATGTCAGGGATTATGTCACTGAAATCAGAAAGGACAGGAATAGGGGTGATGCAAATCCAAAGGACTGAATCAAAGGGGAGGCCGGAATAGGATGGTATCATTTGAAAATGCACGTGAGACGGCGGGATCTAGAAACATTGGGCCGGTCCTGTTCATATTCCTTGAGGCCATAATATTTGCGATATACTACCTGTTCACCATTGTTGTCAGCTACGACACGTACTTGCTCTACTTGATAGGTATGCCAGCAGTTCTATCAGCCATGATACTTCTCGACCACAGATTGGCAGAGTCAGCTAGAAGAGCGTTCATTTCCACTGACTTTCTCGTGCTCGTAGGCACAATTTCATTCTGGTTCTTTCTGTATGCCTTCTACGGCTTCGGCAGGGAGCAGGTCCTTTTTGCACTCTATGCCCCTGTGCTGCTTGAAGAAGTGAATTTCAGGTTTGTACTGATAGAATATTTGGGGAACGCGCTCAGCAGGGAGAAAGCGGTAATAATACAGGGCATCCTTTTCGGGATCTGGTATGCATATTACGAACTTTTCTACCAGGGGACGTGGCCGAACGTATTCCTGTCCGTTATCTTCATATTCTCGATGATGTCGATCGGGTTGATCTACGGAGTTGTATATTACCTGAGGAAAAGTGTTTACATTTCCATGTCGATTCATCTCAGCCTGTTGCTTATGGCGCTCCCCATTGTACCATGGTATGTCAATATAATCTCATACCTTATGGGCCCGACATAAAAGCCTGCCACCAATGTCAGGCCTTTACGGCGTCGTTTCTTCCACTTCTAACCTTCGTGGGAGTATCATCAACAGCATAATCCGATAGGGTCATGTGGGTGCTCATCCACATGAATGGGAGAGTCACTCCAAACATTGCAATTGCAAATTCGGTGGCCTGGAGAAGGCCGAACTCGGGCCATATTGTATACCTGCCTACCACAGAAATATAGAACACAATTATTGCAAACATGCTCTCCATCATCGTGATGAACTCGAGCAGAAGCCTCCTGTTTTCATGGCTGCGGGTGGATGCATATGCAACACCCGAAAGAAATCCAGAGGCGACAGCGGAGAGGTTCATCACTGCAAAATAGGCGGGAGAAGTGTATGCAACAAGGGTCAGAGAAGGCAAGAACCATACGTACATTAGAAAAGCGGAAAGAGCGGTAAGGCCTATCAGGGGCAGACGGCTGCTGAATCCCCTGAACCCCACAACTCTTTTGATTACAACCGGGATTGAAATACCTGTGAAGAACATCAGGAAATTTATTCCGGCAAAGAACATGAATATGTTCAGAAAACCCAGGAAGATCCCAAACGTCTCGAACAGCGGCACGACAAGGTAAGGGAGGATCATCACCTTGAGAAATCCGTTTCCCCTTGACCATTCTTCCACGCGGTGTACGAATCCCCAGCCTCTCCCTCTAAGATACAGCCTCGAGAGAAGGAATGACGTAAGTATGATGCTGCCGACAGTTTCAACCATGAGTGGCACTATTATCACGGACAGGAGGAGCACTATCACTGTTGGAAAGGCCGCGGCAAGGCTTTCACACTGGCAGCTGAGTGCAGTCACCGCGCCTGAAAGCGTGGTGTTCACCATTCCCTTGTTCCTGCTCTTCAGATAAGTGAATATCATGCTGTAGTTTTCAGTGAGAATTGCAGATATGGTGATGAAAAGGAGAAAATCCCCGACACTCAGATCGATTACAAACAGCTTTGTGAAAAGGGTTATGGCCCCTGTCATTATGAACTGTATTCCCTGTGGCGAGATGTTGTCGTCATAAAGGGCAATGGCAAATTCGTATCCCCTGACACCGGGAATTTCAACCTTGATAACGCTTGATACGAAGTACATAAAAACGAGGAGTGCAACAAATGTGACCGCTTTGTACTTCTGCCTGCCCGTCGTGAGAAACCTTGACTGGAAGAGAAGCAGGTTGATTATAAACGGGACCAATGCGATGAACAGAAGAACGGGCTTCTGTATCGCCAGCATTGCCATTCCGTATGTGTACAGGAGCACTACAAGCTCCAGGTAAAATTGAGCCTTCCCAAGCCTTCTGGACGGGATCATTGCAAGTACAGGGAGAGCCATGGCAACGATGAATGCCATGATGACTTCCTGGCGTGCAAACTGATCGATGTAGACATAACCGACGTTAAGCACTACCACCATATACAGGAGTATGAAGAAAGATGATATTCCTCCTGCCAGGATGTTTCTTGCGGCCATTCTAAAGTCTCCATAGGGCTCGATGCCCGTTGAACATATTGGATTATACCATATCTGAGCTTATCTACTTTCCTGTGGGTTGCTCAGTTGCAAACCCAATATTTTATGTCGTAATTGTAGCATCACTTTTAAAATTTTCATCTATGTAATAGTATTAAAAGATAATGTAACGTCTTGCATTTTGCCCCATCCGGGATTACTCTTCATCCTCATCTATGAAGTCTTCATCTTTCTCGAAAAAAAGTGCGCCTGCTATAAAGATCATAGAGGCGGCGGCCTCCAGGTAAAGGTCCCAGGCTGCAAATCTGGAGAATGGCATGTAGAATACCCCAAAGGCGATAAGCGCGAAACCTGCGACCACCATCAGTTTATTCATATACCTAACCATGGCCATAATTTACTTAACTATTTCCCAAAAAGGGAGAAGATGAAGGTAAAAACAGGAAGATATAATTTAGGTAAATTAATATTAATTAAAGATTGATTTATTTCATAAGAAATGGTACGTTTATAGACAAGCCGAAGAATATAGATACCACTATCAGCACAGAGAAAAGCTGATGTGTCGGTATGAGCATTCCAGGCCTCTTTGGGTTTTTGTTGACCGACTGGTATGAAAAAAGACCAACCCCCATCTGGACAAGTGTCAGGATAAAGGCCACGTCATAGTTCGGGAAGAAATACGCCAGCGTCAGGATAAAGATCAGGACAGAAAGCATATGAACAACCCATGCCCATTGTGCAAATGTCTTCGGAACCACAAACTGCCCTATTGCTTTTCCAAAACCTCTCTGGCCTGCAGTTACACCCCCCATGAATGCGACCAGAAGGAATGAATGAAGCGGGATGGCATGCAGGAGGAATGAGCCGAAGTTGACAGGGTCGCTTACAGCAAGCAGGAGATATGTCAACAGGGTCAGGTAAGCAAGAATGTCATGAGTCCCCTGAATAAGTGACGGGGCTTTTCCTGCCTGTGTGTACAGGGTCCCAAGCCCAAGGAGGGCCGTAGCTGCAACAAGGAGAAATCCCACTATCTCAAGTTCCCCCCTTCCAAGTATCAGTATTGCCACCGCATTCAATCCCAGAATAGTGGCAACGACTCTGTGCCAGACCTCTGAATCCAGCTTCAGTGCAAGCCCCGGCATGTTCCTGGTATAAGGCCATTTTGTACCCAGAGAGAGGCCTTTTCCGGTTCCCTCAACCATCCCTCCTATGACTATGATGGAGCCCGCGAATATTGCTTCTGCAATGGAAAGTGAATACACTAACATTTCAGATCACTAAAGTGTGATTGTTCCCGCGATCATTGCCAGGAGTATCACAAACAGGTACGGTATGGAAAAGGTAAACGCCCTGAAAGCGTTCTTCTCCGTCGGCTCCCTGAGCATGTCCACATCGATCTTGACAAATATGGCTGTAACCACTGCTGCAGCCCCATAATACATAATGCCAAGAGTGCCTATCTGGGGAATTATCAGTGGAACAAATGGCGCAACAAGCATCGGAACAGACCAGATTGTTATTGCCCTCACGGTTCCTTTTATGTCCCTGCTCACTGGGAGCATAGGATAACCTGCAAGCCTGTAGTCATCCCTGTATTTTGTCGCGAGCCCCCAGAAGTGTGGTGGAGTCCAGAGAAAAACTATTGCCCCTATGAGAAATGCGAGTGGTCCGATAGACCCTGTTGCCGCTGACCAACCCGCCAGGGCTGGAAAGACTCCCGCTATCCCTCCAATTACGATGTTCATCTCGGTCCTGGGTTTGAGAAACAGAGTGTAGAGGAATATGTATGAGATTGCCCCAAAGGAGATCATAACTGCTGTAAACAGGTTGATCAATATCGCGGAAATAGCCAGGGAAAATGATATGGACAGAATGCCGAATACCAGAGCCTTCCCTGGTGAGATCCTTTCTGATGCGACCGGCCTCCGAGATGTTCTTTCCATCCGGGAATCCCTGTCTTTCTCCAGAAAGTTATTGATGGCAGCTGACCCTCCAGAAGAGAGGAAGCCCGCAGCTATCAGCGACAGCAGGGTCACAATCCCCACTGCAAGAGAATCTGCTATTAGATAGGATGATACAGCCTCCACTATGAGCAGGAATGATATACCCGGCTTCATCAGGCTGATATAATCCTTTGCTGAAACGCCGCTCCTGATTTTCTTATCTTCATAACCAGGTGACAGAAACGGTCTTTTAACACCTTTATCACTTAAACTAGTCATTTTACATACACCTTTCAATGCTGGTTCATTGATGAAGGGCAGAGCCAGAAGCAGGGGGACAACTATGGCCACAAAGAGGTACTGGTATGACGCGAGCGTTGCATACCATGAGGCGGCCCCTATGCCACTGACACCAAAAGCTATCGCACTCACCGCGCAGGTGGGACACGAAGTGAATATGGTTGCGGCGACACCTGTGCTGTTTAGTGGTGCGTTGCTCATGCGCCTGTGCCTGCGCAGTGTTGTCAGGATTATCCCGAAATTGAGCGCCACCATGGGAATAATCACCGACATCAGAATGAGATCAAGGGGAAGCACCTCCGCCCCCAGATGCCAGGATGGAGGGGCGAAAATGTTTACAGAGGGATATTGGCCGAATGAACCGGACGCCGGGAAGCCGATAATAGTTGCGTGTGTGACCCCGTATACTCTTGTGAAGTCAATTTTCGGCTGCCACGCTACGATCCCGGAGAAATAGAGATAGAATATGCTGTACAATACTGTGAGAAACCTGACGATTTTCTGGACTTCAGCCGTTTCTTCAATATATTGGCGGTAGAATTTTCTCAAGCCGTGGACGACCATGAAAATAGAAGATGACAAAATAATGTAGAAGAGAATCATCAGCCTTTCAACCTTTCCTGGCTGCATGAACGCCACGCCGTCCTGGACAAAGTACCAGTATGACATGAGCGCGAGTGAGAACAGTATGCCGACGGCTACAAATTTCAGTCCCTGTTTCCCTGAAGCGTTGCTTCGCATCGGGTAGCTTCTGCTGTTGGGCTGTTCACTGAAGATTCTTATCACCTTTCAAAAAAATGGTTCATCCTAGAAATGTGTGGGTATTTTTATCCTTCTTTTCATTATATTTGCCATGCAGGATGCTGAACAGTTGTACTCCGAGCTCTTAGGGCTCAAGAACCCCTGGAGGGTTGAGAGTGTTTCACTTGATTCAAATGACAAGGTTGTTGAAGTCTTCATAGCACACGACAGGGGAGCTAAGCTCCCATGTCCCGAGTGCAGGAGGGAGTGCATGGTCTACGATCATCTGAGGGAAAGGGTCTGGAGGGATCTTGACAGCATAGGGTTCAAGACATTCATTCATGCCAGATCACCAAGGATACAGTGTCCGGAGCATGGCATAAGAGAGGCGGTCATGCCCCTCTCCGAGAAGAGATCAAGGTTCACTCTCAGATTCGAATCAAGATCCATAAGGATGCTCCAGAACATGGATGTTGAGAATTTCACCCGGGTAATGGACATTTCCTGGAGCCGGGCATGGAACATCATCGATCATGCGGTTAAGAGAGGACTGTCAAGGAAAACATCAAGGCCAAGGATCATAGGCGTTGATGACAAATCGTACAGGAAGGGGCACAAGTACATCACGCTGGTGATGGACATGGAGAACAGCGGTGTTGAGTTCATCTCCATGGACAGGAGGAAATCATCACTCGATGAGTATTACAAAACGATGAGTGATGATGAATTATCTCGCATAGATGCGGTATCAATGGACATGTGGGATCCGTACATATCATCCACGCTTGAGCATGTACCACAGGCTCATTCAAAGATCGTCTTCGACAGGTTTCATGTCATGCGCCATGTGAATGAAGCGGTTGATGCGGTGAGGAAGGAGGAGAATCGTGAACTGGTGAAGAAGGGTATCATGGACCTCAAAGGATCAAGGTACATATGGCTCTATTCCGGCGATCGCCTTCCCGAAAGGTACAGGGAGCGGTACAATGAGCTAAGGAATTCAGATCTAAGGACGGGCAAGGCGTACTCCATGAAGGAGAACATAAGGAACCTGTGGAATCTCCCCTCAATGGAGGATGCAATGGATTACTGGAAGAGATGGCACTCCTGGATCGTGCACTCCTCGATTGATGCAATGAAGAAGGTGGCGAAGATGATGCGAATGCACATCGACAAGATACTGAACTATTTCATCCACAGGATAACAAACGCAAAGGCAGAGGGAATCAATTCAAAGATCGCGCTGATAGAGAAGATGGCGTATGGATTCAGGAACAGAGGCCATCTCAAGACAGCAATATATTTCAAATGCGGAAATCTGGAGCTTTATCCATGAGCCCACACAAAACTAGGAAGAACCAAAAAAATAAAAATAGTTAATTTCTGAGACGGTCATTTTAGAGTTCGAATAGCCTGGACCCGTCCTCCATTATGTGCCTCATTACCGTATGCGTGTCTTTGTTCAGGTTCTTTGTAAGTACGCTGAACGTGTTGTTGCTCTGGCTGTTTACATTCTTCGAACCAAGGAGGCCCGCTGTCTGGTTTGCAAGTGCCTGGTTGTTGTGCTGAAGTGTGTGCGGCTGAAGGCCAGACTCCTGAACGTATGGCCCGTAGGCTCCGATCAGTTTCTGGCCTGCATGGTTCTGTGCCCATGTTGTGAAGTTTCCGTAAGTCATCACTGTCAGCGGCGATCTCATCAGATAATGAGCTATTCCGCAGTATTCCATGCATTCGGCCATATAGGTTCCCGGGGTGGACACCTCTGTCCAGACTGTATTCCAATGGCTCGGGAATGCATCCACCTTTATCTTGAAAGCCGGGACGGCAAAGTCATGCATGACGTCCCGGCTCGTGACATGGAAGTAGATTATCGTGTTGGCCGGAAGGTTCGTCTGGTAGAGGTACCACAGGTGGTACTTCGGAATGTAGTACTGCCACTGCCACTGCTGGCCGTAGACATATACGTTAAGGCTGTGCTGGTACTGCGACTGCACGGATGCGGGCGGAGTCCTGACATTTGCATCATTCGGGAGAGACGCAACGATAAGGCTGTAGAACATCAGCATTACCAGCAGGATGAATACAAGCCAGACTTTCTTGTATGTCCTTGCATTTGGCGAAGGTATCCTGCCCGGCTTCACTGCATCCTTTGGATCCTCCTTTCTTCTTGCCGCGTTCCTGTGCACAATGTAGAACCATATGGCGAATCCTACGGATACTACAAACCCGATTATGAGGTACCTCATGAAGTCAAACCAGAAGTTTGACCTCGTGAAGGACGACGGGTTGTATCCAAATACCGTGTTAACTATACTTATTACATCCATCCTATCTTCCTCCTAGCTGGCCCGAGGTCAGGCCCTTGTTGATAACAACATAGTAAGGGTTCTGTATGGAGTTGCTCACGTGGACATAGGCATACATCCCGTCCTCACCATGCCCCGGGACTCCGCATATGAACAGGTAGAGCCCGGAGGTCAGGTTTTCCCCGGGGATGAAGACTGTATTTGAATGGGAATTGTACCCTGATGTGTTGGAAATCAGTCCGGTTTCATTGTTGTACTGAGCTGTTGTCGGCAGCAGCGAACCAATTGCCGGACCTATCTGAGTCCATCCGGCCGCTCCGGGGTCAGCAACCTGCGGTATGCGCTCCTGTCCGTTCCAGGACGAAGGAGCCCTGAACAGGTGGTCGCTGTGCGAGATGTTCATGTTATTGGTGAAAGTGAGCCAGATGTTCACATGCGCAGGCAGATAGTAGTTCAGGCGCCCCCAGGATGTGCCGTTGAAGTTGTATGGCTGCGTTCCAGGGTCTGCACTCATATGAATAGCTATTGTCCCGTTATCAGTCCCCATGGTAGTGTTGTTGGACCATGGGAGATAATGTGGCTGAAGCTGCGGCTGCACCGGGACTACGTCCTGCCATGTGGGCTGGTGAACCGCAATCGTGAAATCAGCTGCCGCCAGAAAGACTGCTAGAAACAGCCCACCAGCGATCATTGCTGCCCTTTTCGTATTCATATCAGGTTCCACCTCCCGAAGTACAGGGCTGAGAAGAGCCATACAGCGAGCATCAGCGACATGACTATCAATGCTGCAAAGAAGGCGAAGTAAGGGCCTCCTTTTGTCGTGCCGGCGTCCTCGATGTAAGGATCGTCAACAGGCTCCTTTGCCTCCTCATATTCCTCCTCCTCTTCGAAGTATTTTTCCTCCGGTTTCGGCGTAGTTGGTTCCTTCACCGGAGTTTCCATTTTCTTTTTCATATTTTCATTATTTTCCATTATCAAAGATCACCTCCTTATAGCGCCCCAACTACAATGTACGCGATCACTGCAAATGCTGTTGTGAAGGTGTTGAAGATCAGCAATGCCCTCATGCTCGTTATTCTCGGAGTCATCGTGATCTTCTTCCTCAGAGCGTTCATCATCATGTAAATGGCAACTGCTGCCGAAGCCACAAAGAATGCGGTCAGAGGTATGAAGTTGTCATAGAACGTTGACAGAAGCATGCTGTTGTGCGCTGCTGCGAAGCCGTATCCGTCCGTTCCCATTATGGCAAAACTGGAAAGATACATCACAACAACAGCTATGATCATCACAGCAGCTGCCCCGAGGCCCGAATTTATTGCCGTGTATTTTCTCAACTTTGCTCCTTCATAGGCAACTCCCAATCCCACCGTCGAAACGATTGCCAGGATAGTGGCAGCCGCCATCTGATAGTGAGGCATTATTGAACCCAAGGCAAGTGGCGGGTCGTTCGAAAACGGGAAAGCGCCCAGTATGGAGAACGCCTTTGTCTGCAGGTAGCCGAATACGCCTGTTCCCAGGAAGGAACTGAAGAACAGGACAAATCCTGTTATAAACCCGAACATTCCGAAGTCTGTCAGATTTATTCCTGAGAACCCTTTCATGTTCCTCTCATGCACATCTTCGCCAAGGTAGTCTCTAAGCCTGGCAGACTGGTACATCCAGCCTATGAATCCGTATGCCACTATGGCAGCTCCAACCATCCAGACTATCGGCGGATAATACATCACGTAGAGTGCAACTCCCGTGAAGAATATGAACGCGCCCACGGAGATAATCAGTGGATATGGTGAGAGTTCAGGCTTGTAGATCTTCTTCAGAGGCTCGAACGTAATCTTGATGGCTTCCTTTGTGTGCTTTACGTTCATCAGGCCGTCAAAGTTGTGTTCTGGTGGCGGGGATGTGGTGAGCCACTCCGGCTGGTATCCGCCCCATGGGTTGTCCGGGGCTTTTGGCCCCTGTCTGTAAAGGGTGTAGATCATATTCACCAGGAGTATAACCTGTGCCCCTCCGAATATGTAGGCTCCAATTGAGGCCATGAAGTTTGGTGTCGTAAATCCAAGCCCGGGCGGGTATAATGCCCACCTTCTGGGCATGTTGTAAAGGAAGAACATCGGGCCGTAAAGCAGGTTGATGCCGATATAGGATATGATGAAATGAATCACCCCCAGTTTTCTGTTCAGCATGAACCCTGTCATCTTTGGGAACCAGTAGTAGGTTGCTGCAATGAGCCCAAATACTCCAAGGCCAACAACAAAATAGTGGAAGTGGCCAACTACGAAGAATGTCCCGTGAACCCCGACGTCCATTCCAATGGCTGACAGGAGCTCCCCCGAAGTTCCTCCGACAAGGACATTGATTCCTGCCCCGATTATGAATAGCATGGCGGGGTTCTTGGCGTTGATCTTGCCTCCCACAACTGTTCCCACTATGGCCAGCCAGATAACTCCCACCGGTATCGAGATGGTCTCGGTCCAGACGGAAGCGTTCTGAAGCATTGGCATGAGGATGCCGGTCATAAACATGTGATGGAAGAAGACAAGTATGCTCATGAAGAGCACAAACCCGAAGGCTCCTATCACCATCTTCTTGCCCCATACAGGCCGTTTGGCAAAAGTACTGGTCATATCAGCTATCGCACCCGCAGCAGGTAAGACCAGTACGTAAACTTCGGGATGGCCGAAATACCACCATTCAAGTTCCCACAGCAGAGCCCCTCCTGCTGGAGAGAGCAGAGTGCTGAAATGGAATACACGATCAAGAATAAGCGTAGTGTCAAGCCCCAGAAGCTCGGGTGCCGAGAACCATAGAAGCACACTAACAAACAGTATGGCCCATGTGAACAGGGGCACCTCTACCATCCTCATTCCTTTGGCCCTTCTTCCAACTATTGTAACTATGAAGTTCAGGGCCGCAATGATCAGGCTTACGAGCTCCATCATCAGGGCAAACAGTGCAATTGTGTCACCTACATTCGGGAAGAATACGTCTTGATTCAACGGCGCGTACAGTGTCCAGCCAAGATTCAAAGCTCCTCCCGGGTAGTACAGTCCAGTGAAAAGGAGAATGCCTCCCAGCAGATACAGCCAGTATGCGAGAGACTCCAGCTTCGGAAAAGCAAGCCTTTTGGTTCCAACCTGAAGCGGAACAAAATAGTTGCCAAACGCAAAGTTCCATGGAGTCAGGAAGAATAACATCATCGTGAAACCATGGAGGCTGAAGGCCTCACTGTACTGGGCCGCATCCAGAAAATGCATGTTTGGCAGGATGAGCTGAGTCCTGATCATAAGAGCTATTGAGCCTGCAAGCAGAAAGAAGAAAAATGCTGTGGCAAAGTACCATATTCCTATTTTCTTATGGTCTGTTGTAAACAGCCAGTCTCTTACCCAGGACTCAGGCCTTGCTTCACTGGGGTTGGAATATCCAGATCCACTTCCATGAATGTCCATCGAAAGTCTGTACTTGATAACAATATTTAAAGTTTAGGAGTTGGGAATTCGATATATGACGAGTATGATAATATTCAAATAATAGTTATTTTTAGAGCATCTGTGAGATAGTGTGGCAGGTTGATATACTTAAAGCTCCCTTACGAAATAATATTTATACTTTTCCTGTAGATGTTTCGTCATTTGTCTAACCGGCTTTATCCTCAGTGTGAAATATGTGTGCGAAGCGGCAATATACCTAAAGAAAACGCGACTGTTTGCTCTAAAAATATTGCTAGAAATCACATTTTCCCGTTTAAAAGAGCGCAAAAACAGTTTGATCCGTGATCAGCGCTTTTCTATAACAAGGGAGATGATTTTGAAATTGTCCGAAAATTCCACCCTGGAAACGTAACCAGGGAAGTTGAAGCTCATGGCATATTCCTTTGACATGGCATGACTTTTTACGAACGGGAACCTCCCCGGAAAGCTTCGTGAGTTCAATTCGAACATGGCAAGCTTCCCGGAAGGGTTAAGCGCTGCCAGAAGAAGTTCAAGACTTTCTTTCTGACCCTTCCAGTGATGGAATGAAAAAGAAGAGATGATCATGTCAAACTTCCTGTCGAAGGGAAGGTTTCTACTGCTTCCCAGCCTCACTGACACACGGTTATTCATTCCAGACCTGGATATCCTCCTGTTTGCTATTTCCACCATATGGGGCGAAGGATCTGTTCCATAGAGCTTCATTTCGCTGTTTTCCAGTGCCACCCTGGCGAGAATATCGCCCGGGCCGCAACCGACATCCAGCAGTGCCGAGGGGTTGGCATTTACTATGGTCGTCCTAATCAGTCCGTACGCCATGTTTGAGGATACCCCTGAAAACTTTGAATAAAGCCCGGATGTCAACCGGCCGAATTTCTCTTCCCCCTTGAGGTACAGGTTTTGTTCCAATCGGCGCACTTCCTTTATGGATTATATATCACAGAATCCAATCAGCCTGATATAGGTTGTGTCAACTACCCCACCCTTAGGGATGGGGCTTGTCGCTGGGGAATCAAAGACTGATCAAAAATAGCACCCGCTACAATAGTCAAGAGGCAGTTACCTGTATTTTCCTGTTGTTATTGGAACTTTCACCTCCCTCTCACCGTATTGAGTCTTACCATGACAAGGCCCTTGAATCATATTGTACAGCTTTCTCTCGAATGCAAGACGGGCCACAAAATTGCACGCTTCGTTGAATTTCACGAAAGTGTCAATGAGTGCATCTGTCTGTTTCTCATCGGGGAGAAGATTTACCTTAAGGGTGTTGTACACGGTATTGATGTTGTTACTCAACATCTAATCTTGCCGCAATTCCTCCCCTCCGCTCACTCAAGAGGCTTTCTTGCGGCTCCTTGGAGAAATACTTGATACCGTTCTAGAACGGTTCAACCATGTACGAACTTGAGATGAGACTTTCGAACAGGCTTCCGTTTGCAGAACTGTCCTCGATGTTTCCGGAATTGAGAATTTACAGGTGGTGCAGTTCGCTAGTCGGCTATCTTGAAATATACGGCCGCGATCATGTTCTTTCCCGGGCGGAAGAAAAGATAAGACAGCTTGCAGATGAGCTTCACAGCAGCCTGACCCACAGGAATCTCCATGGAGGGAGGCTCACTGTAATGATGGGGTGCATGTGTTCTGTCAGAAACTCAACCATCAGAATGGCTGCAACGATCCATGGAGTTTCGAAGTCCACCATGCAGGAGCACATAAACAAGGCCGGGAACAAGCTGCTGATGTCCCTGGAGCCATACCTGAATCTGAGGCTCCGATAATATGTGAACACTGTTGAGGCGGGTCACCTCATCCAGTCAAACAATCCTGACAACATTATGAGATTCTCAAGCTCGGGGTCATCCGGCCTGAAATGGCGCCTCGCAAAAATTTCGGCACTTTTCAACATCAGTGCTGAATCACCAGTCCCCGATTCACCTATCCGGAACATGTATACCGCAGCCAGCAGTAAACCGGATTCCCTGAGGACGTCCTTCGAGAAGAACTGAGGGTTGTCTGATGAGAGCATCTGCTTCACCCTTCCCTTTAGTCTCAGAAGTTGCTCGTTCAGCACTTCGGACGCGTTGCTGTCCCTGATTGCCCCGATGTTCCGCTCCAGATCGGAGAATAAGAGCTGTGAGCCGTTCTTCCTCGCCAATACCTCAAGGAATTCCAGTGCCTGAATATTGCTGGTCCCTTCCCATATTGAGGTAACGATGGAATCCCTGTGGAACTTGGCCATTGGAAATTCCTCGAGAAAACCTATCCCGCCTTCTATTTCCATTGCATATCTGGTGATTTCCGCACTGGTGTCTGAGGCCATGTTCTTGGCCATGCTGCTGAGGAGCCTCGCATACTGATATTCATCATCGTACGGAGGTTTCCTGCCCTTTGCTGAGTTGAATTTCAGGGCGGACAGAAGTGATACAACAAGGGCTGCCTCAAGTTCAGCTTCACGCTCTGCCAGATCCTTGATCATCAGGGGTTGCTCTATAACCCTCTTTCCGAAAGCAGTTCTTCTGTCTGCAAACCTTACTGCCTCCCACAGAGCTTTTCTCGCCATTCCCACTGCGGCAATTGCGTCGTCTATTCTGGATATTGTAAGGATCTCCATTGCAATATAGATGCCTTCAGGAGAATCGCCCAGTAGGTAGGCTTTCGAGTTTTCAAATTCGACTTCACCAGTAGGAACTGCTGTAGTACCCAACTTGTCCTTTATTCTCCTGATCCTGTAGTTCTGGCTTCCATCATCGAGATACGCGGGGACAAGAAAAACGGATATTCCCTTCGCCCCCTCGTGGGAACCCTCTACACGTGCTGTTACGACGGCAAGGTCGGCAACTCCGGCGTTGCTCGCGAAATATTTGTCTGTTCCAGAAAGGTAATACCAGCCATCCTTCCGGGAAGCGACGGTCAGGTTTGCACCAAGGTCGCTTCCACCCTGTGTCTCGGTGTAAAAAGTGGCGCCAAACCAAGGGTTGTTCTCATCGAGGAACAGCTTCATGAACTTGCTTCTTATCGGCTCATCTGCATACTTGTCAACTGCGTATGCAGTCTGGGCTGTAAGGGTCAATGTACAGAATATCCCTGAATCCGAAATTATGTAACCCGAGAGAAAATGCTGCATCAGGGAGTTTGAGGGGGAAAACATGCTTCCAATAACGCCCATTTTCTGCAGCTCTATAAGGGCGTTGTAATGATCTGGAGACAGGCGCACGTAATCGATCCTTTCACCCAATGCACTCCAGGTGTGCAGCATCGGCTTGGCACTATGGTCTATGAAATCCAGAAGCTCGATCAATTCTTCTGACACATACTTCCCCATTTCCGCAAGATCCAGCTTATCGCCCAGGCCGAAGAAGTCAAGAATTGACTTGAGCGGCTTGTCCCCTGTAAAATAATTTACTCCCTTTGAGAGAAAAAGTTCAGAAAAAAGGTTTTTCATCGGGAATTCTAGTTGAACCTGTCTTATTAATTTTATTATGTGCTCGATAAGAGCCAATCCGGAAATCCATAAGGTTAAGGGAAAGTATGAGTAATGGAGGATCCCTCACAGCATCCTTGCTTCCTTGATGAACATCTTTTCCTTGGGCTTGTCGTTTCTGTCGGTCTGGGTTTTTGCTATGCTGTCGACAACGTCCAGTCCCCTGGTCACCTTTCCGAAGACAGGGTGCTTGTCGTCAAGGAAATTGTTGTTGGCAAGGTTTATGAAGAACTGGCTCCCTCCTGTGTTCGGCCCTGCATTTGCCATTGAAAGGGTCCCCCTGTCATTCTTGTTATTTTTTGTGAATTCATCCTTTATTGAGTAACCCGGACCGCCCATGCCTGTACCTGTGGGATCACCCCCCTGAATTACAAAACCGGGGATCACCCTGTGAAATATTACGCCGTTGTAGAATCCTTTTTCAACCAGTTTCCTGAAGTTGCCTGCTGTGACAGGCATTGTGTCCTCGAAAAGCTCAACCTCGATATCGCCCGAATTTGTTTCCAGTAAAACGCGTGACATGGGTAATGTGAATGTTGCTTCCATTAAGAACTTGATCCAGGACCGGATTCAGCAACGTACTTATAACTTCAGAAAATCAAGTAGCGTTCAATGAAGAGCTCCTTGTTCTATGCTGTCGTATCCCTCGCTTCATACCTGATGCTTTTCTTCTTCGGGATTAAACTTGGGCTCGTTTACGTTGACCCAATACTCGCTTCCCAGATGTATGTTCCTCCGATCATAATTGCTCTGCTTACAGTTGCCTCAATTTTCCTTACCGTGTACAGGGAGGCTGAGATTTACATAATCGGAGTCCTGATCACCGTGTATTCCCTGCTTTTTGTTGCAACAATCCCCTATTTCTCACTACTTCCCTTTTCAGCAGTATCCTTGATTTCATCACTTGCATACTTTTCCAGAACCGTGGGTTTCAGCAGGAGGACAGTTTCCAAGCTTGCTGCGTTCATAGGCGTGATATTTGCGATGTTCATTCTCGGGAGTTCCCTGAGAATGGATACAGGTCCACCGAGTTACGCAATGGCCTTTGGATCCATATATGATGATGTCCTTCCCGGCGGAGTTCCCCTGATGTTCACGGATGGAATAGTCTTCTATTCCCGGTACTTCATACTCTCTGTAAGTGTTCCCATTGTAACCCTTTTCACTGTGCTCTCCGTGGTGCTTACTGAAAATTACTACCTGATTTTCAAGCTCCTGAGCTTCAAGGGCTCTGGTAGCGTCAGGAAGACGGTCAGCAATGCAGTTACTGTTCTCAGCTGCCAGTGTGAAGGCATAACCGCCTCCTTCCCTTCCGCAATAGCTGCAATTCTGTTCACTGCGATAATACCGCTTATAAGTGAGAGCATTGTGTTCCTTCTTCTGACCGATATCCTGCTGATCAAGTTCTACCTCAAGGGCAAGAGGGTCAGGCTTCTTGATTCAATATGGAAGGTTACCGAAAGCGGCTGGTTCATGTTTTCCATGATAATATCACTGATTGCCGTACCCGTATACAGCACCTATGTCGTTTACCTGTCGCTGCAGAGTAATCTGGCCGTATTTTCCAGCGTCAATATATTGATGTTTGTTTACGGCATATTTGTTGTGTATCTTGTAAACCGGGTCCTGCCTGTGAAAAGGAAAATGCCCGTCGTGCTCACCTATCTCCTTGTGGCGCTATCATCCATAGGCATGTTCATATGGTATGTTCCGCAGATAACACTGCCCACTGTCAACAGTTCCCTCGTATTCTCGGTGATGGGAGTAGTTTCTGTGGCTTCCGGAATCCTTTCCGGGATGGTATTCAAAGGCAATGAAAATGAGGTCAGGATGCTTTATCTTGAATTCATCACGATGATGTTCAGCATGCTGGCGATAGTGGTATTCTACATTAGCGCCATAGGGCTTACCGTTATATGGCCGGAATTCGGGATGGGGCAGCAGCTTCAGTTCAGCCTCCTCCTCTGGGGATTCACCCTGCCGGTTATGTGGCTCAGCACCAACATCTCACTTAATGCTGACAGGTTTACCAGGAACAAAATTCCGGTGAATGCTTTCCTGTTCACAAATACATCAGAGACGACGGATTAGTGCACAATACTCTTTTCCACCGACATGCTGTTTCTGCTTCAATCCTTGTTGACAAGTATTTCATGGTCATGCCCTTCCCAGCTCCCGTCATCGGACCATCTGAACGTGAATTTTACTGATCCTGCTTCAAGGTCCGCGGGCTGTATATCCGTGTAATACACTGAAAGCCCTGTTGCATTGGAATCCGAATCGTTCTGCGTTTTCCAGCTGTCGTTTGACCAGTGGAGGGTAAAGGGCCTGTCAGCCTGTATCCTCAGAGTGAGGCCTTCACCTATTTTTCCGATTCTTCTATTGTGTTTCCACACCTCAAATTTCCTGCATGCTGAACGATCCGTGATGTACCTGTTTTCAACAATGTCGATCCTGTCGTACGGTTTCCCCTCCCTTGCGGACCTCAGAAGCTTGATGTACTCTGCATGAGCCCACACAAGAGGCCTGGCGGACCCGGTTGCCCTTCCGAGATGCAAGTGCCTTTCGGTAAAATCCGGCTTGTCCCACACCTGTTCCGGAATCATCATGGTATGCGATGCAAAATTCTCCATGGCCTTGATAAAACTGTCAGGGGAGTTCCCGGCCGAAATTTCATAATGCCCCCTCTCGCCTGTCAACAGAGGCCATGCCCTGCCCCTTCCCCAACCCTGATAGGCTGAGCCGTCGTCTCTCTGGCCGTAGCCGTCATGGTTGTACCTGTGCCATACCGGACCGTATGGCGTGTCGACCTTCAGAATATTGTCTATGACCTTTATTGAGTCGAGGATTACAGTGTCATCAGCCTTTCGGATGCCGTATCTGACAAATTCCAGGAATCCGCCGTCGACAATGTCCTTTGAAGAAAAGTCGGAAGTTTCCTCTGGCGAGATATTGTTGATGTGGAGAGTGCCGGTGTTTGGGTCCTCATCCGGAACCCCGTCGGGAACACTTGCCGGCCGTATCCTGATGAAATGGCGCGGTATTCCCGGGACAAGGGTCCCTTGTGTTGTAACAGTCCAGGATTCAATGTGGCACTCCAGAAAGTCTGCGTATTCTTCCAGGTATGTTGCGGTGGCCTGGTCCCCACCATCCCTGGCAAACGATGCGGCACATACTAAAGCTGCAATGTTTGATGCTATTGTGGATGGTGAGTATCCTGATGCCTCCTCCCATCTCTCCTGCTGTGTAGCCGGCCCATTCTTCACGATAAAGGCAGCGGCTTCCAGGACCATTGTGTATGGATCAAAAGTCCTCAGTGCGTTCTCAGACCTCAGTTTCCACGCAAGTATTATGGGAAAAGCAGCTTCGTCAAGCTGGACGCCGTGCCAGTATGGAGTTCCGTCTATCCAGAAATTCTGTGCGAATCCGCCATCGTCAAGCTGGGATACTGAAAGATATATGAGAGCCCTCAATGGAAGCTCCCTGTTTCCCGCCGCAAGAGCGGCAGTAGCACTGTTGTACAGGTCTCTTGTCCAGACAAGGTGGTAGCCCCCTCTGTCGTTGTCTCCTGCCACCTCGCCCCATGGAATTGACAATGATGCGATGACCGACCCTTCGTAGGTCTTGTCTTCATGTGCAAGGAGTATGCTGTACGAGGACCTGTAAAGCTTCCCTCCGTCAGAGGATAATTCCTCAAGCGGCACCACCCTGCTCAGGCCCCTTTCCCATTGCTGGAAATATCTTTTCCTGCTTTCTTTGAAATCCATGGACAATGCCTGGAAAAGCCTTGTCACTGCACTGTGCATGCTGTCTCCAAGTGATGCTCCCAGTACAAATTCCCTGGATGCTGACAGGTCAATCTCCCCCGTAAGGGCAATGTTTCCATCCTCCGAGGAGTTGAACTCGTATGTCATGCGGTGGTTCTGCGATATGTCTGTCCAGCCATCGCTTTGTCCGACGTATCCGCAGGATACCTTTTTGAACGGCACCGATGCGGATATCGCAAGGTAAGTCCCGTTCTTCTCCGCCAGAAGCACATCCCTGCCGTTTATCCTTACAGTGCTGCCGTTGTTTGACCAGCCGCCAACGTCCAGGTGGGGTGCACACAGGACGTAGAGGCTCATTCTTCTGAGAAAGTCCTCCTTGCCGTCTATGGACGTATGCTGGAGAATAACAGAAGAGTGCGGGTCGGATATTATTTCCTTCCTGATCTCATACCTTCCGTCTGGATCTGTGTTTGTGATCCTGTATGCGAGGCCGTCCATATGGATCTTTTCAATCCTGTGCACCAGGTCGACCTTCTCTTCGTGGAACAGTCCCTTCCCATCAGAGATGAGGTATTGCAGGTCTCTCACCTGTGGTTTGTCCACTGTCGGGTAGTATATCTCAGTTAGAATTCCATTCCATATGGTAAACCAGATCTGGCTGCTTGAATGGTATGCAGTCCCTATGCCGTCCTTGTTTCCATGAGTCCATTTTGGTTCAATTCCTGGCTTTCCGAATGCCCTGGCCATATATCTTGCACCTGTGCCATGATGGTAGGGCCGGGAGGTTCATTAACCTGATGAAAAATGAGAATATAGCCTAAATTGAAATATCAGCCTTCACATGCTATCCCATCATGATTCGTGAAATTGCAGGGCGCAAGGTATCGCCTGTTGGAATTGGCACCTGGGGCATTGGCGGCACAAGCGCAGCGGATAACAGGCACGACAGGGAACACATCGAGGCTTTGAAATTCGCAATTGACCAGGGCATCACGTTCATAGATACGGCGGAAGTATATTCAGCCGGGCATTCCGAGGAGCTTGTGGGAAAGGCGATAAGAGACGTTCCAAGGGAAGATGTTTTCGTTACGACCAAGGTCTGGCACAATCATCTCAGGCACGACGAAGTCATAAAGGCTGCAAGAGGGAGCCTGTCGAGGCTCGATACACCATATATTGACCTTTACCTGATCCACTGGCCCAACAGGTCCGTGCCTCTGAGGGAAACCCTGGGAGCCATGGAAGAGCTCGTGGACCAGGGCCTTGTAAAGAATATAGGAGTAAGCAACTTTGACGTGAATGAGGTTCAGGAAGCCATGGAAAATGCATCCCGCCATGAAATAGTTGCCAACCAGATTGAATACAGCATCGTGAAGAGGAAGTGTGAATCAGACATAATCCCGTACTGCGAAGAGAACAATGTGAGGATAATTGCTTATTCACCAATCAACCGGGGGAACCTGAAGAGTTTGAAATCCCTCAACAGATTAGCTGAGAATATCAGTCACAGCCCTGTTTCCGTTGCACTCAACTACCTGATGAAACGTTCAATACCCATACCAAAATCCTCCAGTAAAGAGCATATAATGCAATTTGTGGAAGCAATGGAATTTGAGCTTTCGGATCATGATTATGGAATGTTGAAGGAATAAATTATTCAGGTGGAGGTCTTGTAAAGTTTCACTCCATCTCTGTCAGTGGCCTTTACTTTCCCCTCTTCTTCCAGCCTTTCGAGGTGCGAAGTGGCTTCACCAACGGCGAATATTGTCTCCATCGTGTTCATAGAATCCATGCTCCTGCCCTTGCTCCATTTCATTCTTCCTGCAATTTCGTATGCGGAATACCAGTCTCTGTCAATCTCAATTATCTCATCCAGCCTTGCCCTGTGGTGGGATATCAGGTCAGAAACCCTGTCATGAAGAGAATTGAATGGCATTCCATGGCCCGGGAGGACATATTCTGTCTCAAGATCTGCAAGTTTCTCCAGGCTGGACAGGTAACTGCCAAGTGAGTCCCTTATCCCGACATATTTGCTGATGTTCGGGCTTATATTCCGGAGAACATGGTCTCCCGTGAAGATTGTCTTCTCATTGGGCAGATACACACATATTGAGCCGGGAGAGTGCCCGGGAACATCTATGAGCTTTATTCCGGTTTTCGTGCCAAGACTGTAATTGCCGTCAAGCCTCTCGTCAACTTCAAAATTCTGGTAGTAGTCGATCTCCCTCATGATTGGGGTCTCCCTCGTGTATTTGTTCAGCAGGGCTTCCGGCATGCCGTTTTCTTTGAGCTGCCCGGTATAGCTCTTCTCAAACCAGTTTGGATCGCCCTTTATCCTGTTCATCAGGTCTATGTCTCCAGCACCCATACCGACCGGAATGCCGTACTTGGATCTGAGGTGAACTGCACCCCCGATATGGTCTATATGCAAATGACTCAGAATAATCAGATCGAATGTCTTTGCATCTTCGCCGGAGAATTTCAGAAAATTGTCAACTTCCGGCCCCATGCCCGAGTCTACAAGTATTTTCCTGCTTTCTGTCTCAACCACATATATGTTGGCTGTTTTAAGCGCCCGGATTCTTATGGGAATCTCATAAGATCTCACTGATGTATGGCTGGACAGACTCTCTTGTGCCTTATTGTAAACGTCCAGAAATTATCGCCCCTTGCTTTCTTATGTCAATCGAATGATACAAGTCCTACTCACTGTATTTTTCTTCCCTGTGTGGCCATTCTGCCTGTGTGTGTTACTGAAACAACAGAACATCGAGTATTAATCCCGGCATACTATTTTACTGTTTCATTGGAACATCTGCAAATGATTAATGATGTCACGCCCTGGTTTTTGCCAGAAGTGCAATATCATTGACAACTCCGGATGCAGTCTCCAGCGGTGTGTCTTCCAGGCCAACCACCAGTACTTCCCCATTCATGTCTGTGCGCATGGTATAGCCCAGCGATTCGTTTCCCAGGGCTCTAAGAGGATCCTTTTCCCCGATTTCCTCAATCCCTGAGAATACTGAAGTGCGTGAGCCTTCCTTCCTTATGCTGGAAACGACCCTGTACAGGCCCCCTTTGCCCTTTAGTGAACTGACCTTGTCCATATTCCCCTCAACACCTTCATACTGTATGTCGTTTAATGTGAGATTGGTGCCAAAGAGTGCGTTTGCAAGTATAACCGTCTTTCTTGCGGCATCAAGGCCCAAGGTGTCGTCATGGTAGTTGGTCTCTGCAATTCCCTGTTTTATGGCGTATTCAACTGATGATTCGAAGCTCCTGCCATTTATTATGTCGTTAAGAATAATATTCACGGAAGAGCTCACAACACCCCTGAACTGGAGAACCTCTGACGGGATTATTGAGAAGTCCCTCAGGTTAAAAAGAGGCACCCCGCCAGCGACTGTTGACTCGAACCTTATCCTTCTCCCTGCCTGCTTGCATTCGTCCATTATCTGTTCCCAGTGAAGGGCCAGTGGTGACTTGTTTGCGGTAACAATATCCTTGCCTGCCCCGAAAGCCTTGAGGTAGAGGTCCCTCCCTGCAATGCCGTCCGGAGTGGCTGAAGCCACATCAACAATCGCTTCCGTTTTCAGTGAAAAAATTTCATCGAATACAAGCTCCCTGTACCCGGATTTCCTTATGTCTCCCCGGGACTTTGCCTCAAGAACCCTGCTGACGTCCATTCCATTTTCCGAATATACCGTATGCCTGGAATCGCTTGCCGATATCACTTTTATTGATTCGCCGGACCGCTCCCTGAGTCCGGACTGAGCGTCGCGTATTATCTCAAGGACCCTTTTTCCAACGTTGCCAATTCCGATTAAAGAGATGTTCACGGAATCTGATTTGGATGTAAAATATAATAATTGTTGGCCTCAGAGGACAGTTGCCGCTATGACGCTGTCTCCCTCTGAAAGGTCAATCAATATTACTCCCGAAGTGAGGCGGGACTGCTCCCTTATGTCGCTCACCCTGAGCCTTATTGTCTTTTCCAGCCTCGAAACTATGAGAATTTCATCCTCTTCACTCACCGGAAGTGCCTTGACAAGGCGGCCTGTCCTTGTGCTTTCCTTGAAAACATAGACTCCGGTGGTTCCCCTATGGTGCATTGGGAACTCCTTTGCCTTTGTTCTCTTCCCGATGCCTTTCTCTGAAACGCTCAGGACACTGGACTCCAGTGTGACCAGGAAACCGGAAATTGTGTAGTCGTGGTTCTTGAGCCTTATTGCCTTCACGCCCCTGGAAGTCCTGCCGGTGCTCCTCACTTCGTTTGTATCAAACAGTGATGCTTTGCCGGCGCTGGAAACGACGAACATCTTTGCGGGTTTCTCGGTGTGCTCAACGGCAATAAGCTCGTCGTCCTCGCCAAGAGTGATGATCTTTAGGCCGGACACCCTCATTTCAAAGAGGTGCTTTGCGGGAGTCTTCTTTATAAAACCGTTCTTTGTGAGCATTATAAGGTGTTCCCCCTTCTTTTCAGGGGCCTTCATTACCTGTGTTACTTTTTCGCTCTCCATCAAAGGTATTATGGCTTCTGCAACTGTTCCAACTGTTTTCCTTGTTTTCTTTGGTATCTCGTAAGCTTTCGTCTTTAGAACCCTTCCAGTGTTGGTGAAGAAATAAACGGAATCATGGGTGGGCAGGCTATTACAGTCTTTGTGAAATCCTCTTTTCTGCTTGAAGTGATTATTCCTTTTCCGCCCCTTCTCTGAGCCCTGTATTCTTCCGGGGAAAGCCTCTTGAGAAGGCCACCTTCACTCAGGACGACCAGTGCCTCTTCCTTAGGGATAAGGTCCTCCACCGATCTGTCCTTGATCTCCCTGAATGATATTTTTGTCCTTCTTGCGTCTCCGTATTTTTTCTTCAGGTACTCGAGCTCTTTCTTGAGGATCTTTCTTCTCTCCCTGTCGCTCTCGACTATCTTCTCCAGCCTGGATATATCCTTTCTGACCTCCTGTAGCTCCTTCAGAACCTTTTCAGTCTCCAGGGCTGTTATTCTCTGGAGCCTCATCTCAAGAATTGCATTTGACTGCTCCTCTGTGAGCTCGAATCTCTCCATGAGACCTTTTCTGGCGGCAGGAGTGTCTTTGGAGCCCTTTATTAATGCGATCACGTCGTCCAGGTTGTCGAGGGCAATTTTCAGTCCGAGAAGGATATGCTCCCTCTGCTTGAGCTTCCCGAGATCGTATTCCGATCTCTTCAGAATCATTTCGAGCCGATGGTCTATGAAGATTTCCACCATCGACTTGAGCGTCAGGACCTTGGGCTCATTATTTACCAGAGCCAGGTTTATGATCCCTATTGAAGTCTCGAGCTGAGTATGTTCATAAAGCTGGTTCAGTACCAGGGACTTCATGTCGTCATCCCTGACCTTGATGACTACCCTCATCCCGTCCCTGTCACTTTCATCCCTGATGTCGGTGATTCCCTTAAGAACTTCCTGCTTTGCCTGGTTTGCGACATTTTCTATGAAAAGTGCCTTGTTGACGCCGTAGGGAAGGCTTGTTATTATTATATTTCTGCTTTCGTTGAGGTCCACTTCACCCTGAACGATTGCTTTGCCCCTTCCGGTTTTGTATGAATTTACAAGTTCAGGCGTATAAAATACAATACCAGCCCCCGGAAAATCGGGTGCCTTTACGTGATTAAGCAGGTCTTCAACTGAAGCGCCCGGGTTGTCTATTTCATGGATAATGGCATCCGAAACCTCGTTGAGGTTATGTGGGAGCATGTTGGTTGCCATTCCGACAGCAATTCCGGAGGCACCGTTCACGAGCAGCTGCGGCACTTTTCCAGGGAGGAAATCAGGTTCCTCGAGTGAGCCGTCAAAATTCAGGTGGTATGTTACAGTATCCTTCTTGATGTCTTCCAGCATTTCCTCAGAAAGCTGTGTCATCCTGGCTTCAGTGTATCTCATGGCAGCAGGGGAGTCGCCATCAATAGACCCAAAATTTCCCTGGCCGTCTATGAGCGGATACCTGAAGGAGAAATTCTGGGCCATCCTGACAAGTGTGTCGTATATGGCAGTGTCCCCATGTGGATGGTATTTACCCATTGTCTCTCCCACAATCCTTGCTGACTTCTTGTAAGGTTTGTCATGCGTGAACCCCAGTTCATGCATTGCGTAAAGTATCCTCCTCTGGACAGGTTTTAGCCCGTCCCTGACATCTGGCAGTGCCCGGCCTACAATTACGCTCATGGCGTATTCCAGATAGGATTTTTTAATCTCTTCCTCTATTGATTTCTTTTCCATTTATCCACCTTAAAGGTCAATGTTCTCCACTGTGCTGGCATTTTCTTCTATGAATCTCTTCCTGGGTTCAACTTTCTCGCCCATGAGGATGTCGAACAACTGGTCCGCGGCAGCTGCATCCTCCACCGTAACCTGGATGAGCTTTCTTGTCTCCGGGTCCATGGTTGTCTCCCACAGCTGTGTTGGGTTCATTTCTCCAAGACCTTTGAACCTCTGAACCACTGAATTTGAACCCAGTTTCTTTACAGCCTGGTCCTTTGCCCTTTCCGAATATACATACTCAACTTTATTGCCTTTCTGAACCCTGAATAACGGGGGTTCGGCAAAATAAATGTTGCCTGTTTCAATCAGGTCCCTTGTGAATCTGTAGAAGAAAGTGAGAAGAAGTGTCCTGATATGTGCGCCATCTACATCAGCATCAGTCATGATGATGATTTTGCCGTATCGCAGTTTGGATGGGTCAAGATCGTCCTTGATGCTTGTGCCGATGGCGGTGATGAGGTCTTTAATAACCTGGTTTCCTAGAGACTTCATGTCGGAAGCTTTTTCGACATTCAATATTTTGCCCCTCAGGGGCAGTATCGCCTGGAATTTCCTGTCTCTCGCCTGCTTGGCGGAACCTCCTGCAGAATCTCCCTCCACTATGTACAGCTCAGAGATTTCAGGATCGTCACTGGAACAGTCAGCAAGCTTGCCTGGAAGGCCTCCCCCCTCAAGGGCTGATTTTCTCCGCACCAGTTCCCTGGCCTTTCTGGAGGCTTCCCTGGCTGCTGCTGCAGCTACTGCGCGTTTTATTATTGATTCTGCTACATGGGGGTAGGATTCAAAGTACGACTTCATCGCCTTCTCAGTTGCAGACTGAACTATCCCCCTTACCTCTGAGTTTCCGAGTTTTGCCTTTGTTTGCCCTTCAAACTGTGGCTGGTGTATCTTGACATGCAGCACTGCTGATAGACCTTCCTTTACATCGTCCCCGGTGATGCCTTCTATTCCTTTTATCAGGTTGTGTGATTTGGCGTAATCGGATATTGCCCTGGAAAGCCCAGCCCTGAATCCCGTAACGTGTGTTCCGCCGTCGGGAGTGCTTATGTTGTTCACGAATGCAACAAGGTTTTCTGACAATCCGGTGTTATACTGCAGAGAAAACTCCAGTATATGCTTCTCGTTTTCCTCCTTGAAGTATATAGGGTCCTTGTGGATTGTCCTCTTCCCTTCTGCAAGGTACTGGACAAACTCCGAAATTCCCCCCTCATGCTTCAGAGACTCCTTTGACCCGCTCCTCTCATCCTCGAGAGTTATGGTTACCTGGGGGTTCAGGAACGAGAGGTCCCTGAGCCTGTTGAAAATGGTTTCATACGAGAAGTCTACCGTTTCGAATATTTCAGGGTCCGGGTAGAACTTGATAAGAGTGCCGTGTGTTTTGGAGAGGTGGAAAGAGAGGTTTGCAATATCCTTGTCCTTGGAATCCCTGTACTCTTTCCAGTTTGTCTGTTTCAGGCCCGATTTCGGGAGTCCCTGCTCGAACTTCTCGTAGAAGATTTCGTTTCCTTTCTTGACTGCAGCAATAAGCTGAGATGAGAGCGCGTTGACAACATGGACTCCGACACCGTGCAGACCTCCGGTTATCTTGTACACCTTCTTGTCAAACTTTGCACCGCTGTGCAGTTCAGTGAGGACGATCTCGAGACCCGGCCTTTTGTATTTTGGATGAATGTCAACCGGAATTCCTCTCCCGTTGTCCTCAACTGTCAATGAGCCATCCTTGCCTATCTTTACCCATATAGCAGATGCAAAGCCGGCTACAGACTCATCAACGCTGTTATCTACTACTTCATAGACCAGGTGGTGGAGCCCTCTTTCATCGGTTGACCCGATATACATTCCCGGAACTTTCCGTACCGCTTTCAGTCCTTCAAGTATCTGAATCTGAGATGAATCATAATCTTCCATGTTAATTACCCTTGACTCTGTTGAAAATTGTGGATATTCTTATGTACAAAGCACTCCAACAATTCGCATGATTATTATAACTTTTCCTTTTCAATCTAGAAATTTCGCCTTAAAATAACGCTCTAACACCGTGTCTAGATTATATTCACTTTTCATTTGTCCTTCTCACGAAGAGGGATAGTTCCTCCTTTTCCTCTTTGAAATCAAACAGCGTAAGCTTCGATGTTCTTGCCACCCCTTCGAAGGTCTTCCGGTCATAGGGGAATTTCTCCTTCAGAAGCAGTATCTGAGCATCCTGGCCAGGGTCTAGCTGAAAGTAAAGCCCTTTCATCGTGCTCTTTATGTAATTGAATGGATCGCCTCCACAAGATATGTATCTGTGATCTTCAACGAGCATAGATCTACATTGCATTTTCACTATTAGACTTTGTCAAGACTTGGTCTGCAACGGAGAAAAGCCGATATTCTTCTTCATGACTGCAATAATTATTTATCGATCTCTAACATTGATGGGAGGATGACTCGTTATACATTCAAGTGCAAGGATATCGGCAACCAGGACTGCAGCTATGAAATCAACGTTGGAACGAGAAATGAGATATTCTCCAATGTGAGAATGCACGCAAAATATGCACACGGGTTTTACGACTTCACCGACGAACTGAAAGAGAAAGTGGACAAGGTCGTTAAAGAAGTAGATTAATCTCTTCAGAAGCAGAAAGAATCAATAAAGTAATAACTTGCCTTTTAATACCCCGTTGTGTTTACTCGCATTCCAACCGTACTGAGAAGCCAGGAGATACTTGACAAATGCTTCTCAAAGGCCTCTAAGATAGAGGAGCCCTACTTCCCTAACAAAGCGGACAAGGTCCGCAAGGAAGTCATAGACAGGATTTCCACAATAGAGGGCATTGCCTGTTCCTATTTCAAGAAGTTAATCAAGAAGTTTCCCACGATAGAAAAAATACACCCTTTCTATGAAGATCTAGTAGATCTTCTTTTTGACGTGGATGAGTATAAGAAGAGCCTTGGAAAGATACAGTGGATTTCAGAGAAGATTGAGAGTCTTAGCACCTACTACATAAAGAGGCTCAAGCAGGAGTCTGAAATCTACCACATGAACAAGATAATGAAGGAGTACTACGGACGCGTCTCTTCCCTCATAAATGATGCCAGTGATGCTCTGCTCTTCCTTGGAAACTGCAGGGATTCCATGAGAAAAATCCCCGAGGTTGATACAGAAATCCCCACATTCATTGTTGCAGGAATGCCGAATGTTGGAAAAAGCTCCCTGATTGTGGCCCTTACTGGAAATGAGGTTAAGGTTGCGCCCTATCCGTTTACGACCCAGTCCATACACATAGGGTATCTTACTGTGAACAACAGGAAGATACAGCTGATAGATACCCCCGGGATCCTTGACCGGCCTGCTGAGGAAAGGAATGAGATGGAGAAGAAAGCCCTTCTGGCCCTTAAAGATATAGCGGGGTCGGTGTTGTTCATATTTGACGGCACTGGCCAGTCCGGATACTCTTACAACTCCCAGGAAAGGCTTTTCAGCGAAATAAGTGAGATACTGAGGAAACCCATAATAAGGTTGCAGAGCAAGATAGATATTGAGCAGGAAGTCAGGGAGGATATAACAGTGTCAGTGGGGATGGAAGAGACGCTGGACAATCTGAAAAAAATACTGTACGAAAAACTGCAGCGTGATATGCCATGGTCGATAGGGAATCAATAAGGAAGCATGCCCTGAAAAATGCCTTCATGCATGACGGAAAGGCTGATCAGGGTTCGGTGATCAGCAAAGTAATCGGAGAATTTCCTGAAGCCAGGAAGCAGATAAAATCGCTTATACCTTCCATAAAGGACGTGGTTGACGAGGTCAACGCCCTCGGAAAGGAGAAATTGGATGATATTGTCAAATCCCAGTTCCCTGAGTTCCTTGAAGTTGAGAGGAAGGTGCAGGAGCACAGGCTTCCGGACCTTAGAAATGTGAAAGGTGAAGTGGTAATGAGGCTAGCGCCTTCACCATCAGGGCCACTTCACCTTGGGCATTCGAGGATGGCCATCCTTAACGACGAGTATGTCAAAAGGTATGGTGGAGAACTCATTCTCAGACTGGAAGATACAAATCCCGCGAACGTGGATCCCGACGCCTATACCATGATCCCTGAAGATCTTGAGTGGCTCGGGGTCAACGTTACAAAGATCGTTCCCCAGACTGACCGGATGGATCTTTACTATAATGAGGCAAGGAAACTGATAGAAGCGGGACAGATTTATGTCTGCCTCTGCCCGCAGGAAAAATTCAGGAAATTCAAGCTTGAGTCGAAGGCATGCCCGGACAGAGATGTCCCATCGGAAGAATCCATGGAAAGGTTCGGGAAGATGATAGATGGTACTTACGGCCAGGGTGAAGCGGTAGCTGTTGTCAAAACGGACCTGAAGCATCCCAATCCATCCATCAGGGACTGGATCGCATTCAGGATCTCTGAGGCGCCGCACCCCAGAACTGCCGACAGGTTCAGGGTGTATCCAATGATGAGCTTCAGCGTGGCGGTCGATGATCACTACCTTGGACTCACCCATGTCCTGAGGGGCAAGGATCAGCTGACCAATACGGACAAGCAGAAGTATATTTTCGACTATAACGGCTGGGCAGTTCCTGAATACTACCATTATGGAATGGTCAATATGCCTGATGTTGTTCTCAAGACCTCGATAATAAAACAGGGGATAAGCAGAGGCGAATATACCGGATGGGATGACATAAGGCTTGGCACAATACGTGCACTGAGGAAAAGGGGCTATTCGAAGGACACTTTTCGCAGGTACTGGATTGAGTCTGGACTAAGGGAAAGTGATGCAGAGTTTTCATGGGATATTTTCAATTCGATGAACAAGGAGATTGTGGATCCCGGTGCCAGAAGGTTCTTCTTCGTTCCCGACCCGGTTGAAGTGAATATATCCTGCAAATCAGGGCTGAAGGGGAGCATGCTCTACCACCCCTCAAATCCGGAGATGGGAAGAAGGGAATACACCCTTGGCCGGGACCCTGTTGTTTATGTTCCGTCCGAGGATTGGGGCAGCCAGGATAATGGTTCCCTGATCAGGCTGAAGGATCTTGCTGCTGTTGTCAAGAACGGGAACTATGCCAATTGCCAGGAAACCAATCTGCCACCATCAAAAACCAAGATAATTCAGTGGGCGCCCCATGATTCCGGGGATTTTGCAGTCCTGAAACCCGACGGAAGCGTAGATCACGGGGTTGCTGAACCCCTCATCAAGGAAGCCAAGGGCGTCGTCCAGCTGGAAAGGTATGGTTACGTTAACATAGTTGATGGAAGCGGAACCGCTTACTTCCTTCACAGATAAGGTCACTCGGTTCCAATCTTCACGAATTCGGGAAACTTTTTCAGAAGTATTATTTCCCCTATGGCCTTTATCCACCTGTAAGGCACGGAAATTGATGCGCCGCCTTCCACAAGGGAGGGGTTTGATCGTTCTATGAAGAGACCGTGTATGAACTGCGTCTCCATGTCAAGGATTATATCGGTGATAGTCCCCACAAGAATGCCCTTGTCGCTGTAAACTTCAGTTCCCAGCAGTTCTGTTACCTCGGCCAACATTTCCATTCACACAGTAAAATTATATTTAAATATAAATCTTGGGAAGATTCAGATCTTCCGGGACTTGCATTCTTGCACAAAATTCTTGAAGATTTCCTCGCCGAATTCTGTGTTGCTGACCTCCGGATGGAACTGAACGCCGTATATGGGCCTTGTTTTATGGTAAAAAGCCTGGATTTTGCACGTTTTGGAGTAACCAGCAATAATGAATTCATCATTGAGATTCTTGATTTCATCGTTGTGGTTTTCCCATGCTACAATCATTTGTGGGAGCCCTGTGAAGATTCCCCCGGTATCATCAAAGAATACCTCGGTCCGGCCGAATTCAGGAGTTTCCCCCGGCCCTACGTCTCCATCGAAGTTTAGTGCTATGAATTGTGCTCCCACGCAGATTCCAAAGATAGGATAGTCCAGCGTTGAAAGGTATTCTTTTACGTTTCCCAGTTTATCGAGTTCAGAAACTATGCTTGGGGCCCCTCCAGAAAGGACCAGGCCGTCAAGCTCCTTCAGCTCTTCTGCAGGTGTGGTGTTGGGGACAATCTTGGAGTCCACGCCAAGGTTTCTGAGAACCCTCCATTCCCTGTGAGTCCATTGTCCCCCGTTGTCTATTACGTAAATCTTCATTCGGCCTCAGGACGTGTCTATTCCGGGCAAGCCCAAGGCCTTGCTAATTTCTTTATAACGATTCCTGATGGTAACTTCAGTTACTCCCGAGACCCTCGCGATTTCTTTCTGGGTCCTGGGTTTGCCCACCACTACCGAAGCTATATATATGGATGCGGCTGCGACACCGGTTGGCCCTTTGCCAGAAGATATTCCAAGTTCAATGGATTTCCTGACAATGTCCTCGCTCAGTACGATTGCCTGTTTGTCAAGTTCAAGCTTGCTGCAGAACTGAGCAACGTAAGAGTATGGTGTTGTTGGCTTGAGGTTCAGGTTTAGCTCTTTTGCGAGGTGCCTATAGGCTTTTCCAATCTTCTTCTTGTTTACTTCAGAGGCCTTTGATATTTCGTCAAGCGTCCTTGGGAGGTTGACCTTTCTGCATGCAGCATATACAGAAGCACAAACAATACTCTCTATGCTTCTTCCCCTGATGAGATTCTTTTCAACTGCCTTCCTGTATATCAGCGCGGCAGTTTCTTTTATGTCCTTCGGTATTCCAAGTTTGGCACCGTTGTCGTTAAGCATCTGCAGCGCCAGTGAAAGATTTCTCTCCGCTGCATTGCTTACCCTTATTCTCTGATGCCACTTTCTTACTCGGTATATCTGTGCCCTGTTCTTATGTGGAATTCTCTTTCCATAATAATCCTTGTTTGACCAGGATATTTCTGTGGCCAGACCCTTGTCATGGCTCAAAAATGTCATCGGGGACCCTGTCCTGGCCCTTCTGTCGTCCTGTTCAGAATCAAATGCACGCCATTCCGGTCCCTGGTCTATAAAGGAGTCCTCAAGAACCATTCCACAATCATTACAAAGCAACTCTCCTCTTTCATAATCCCTAACTAGATGCTCAGAATTACACTCTGAGCATCGCTTTTGAATACTATCTCCACTTTCAGATTCCATTTGAACACCTACAACAGCAAGCTTACTTCTCAACTACATTAAAGTAAATATTAAACCTTTTTGATTTTCTGTTAGTGTATATAGCGCGCTTCCTTTTGTAATTGCGATAGTTATTTTTTCAATGCGAAAGAAACTATTAAATAAGCGTTTTATTATAACCAATTAGTTAGTAAAATAGTTCCACCCCTGATGACATAGCTTCATGCCAATGCAAGGATGGCTAAATGTTGATAGAGATGGAAGAGAAGCATTTCTCAAATCAAACAATTATATGTAATAATGCTTTAATATGATTCCAGAACATCATAATATTTTTTCGAAATACTTAAATACCTAGACCAAATATAGGTAATACCATGAAGAACCGCTGCGTCGTCGTTAATAGATTTACTAACGAAATTCTCGTGCGAATTCCAGAAATGCTAAAGATGTACGAGAAGGTTTATGACTCAAGCGGAAAGAAGATAGGGAAAGTTGTACGGATTCTTGGACCTGTAGCCGAACCCTATGGTGTGGTTAAACTGGACGCCCCGTCTATGAGGGACGTCGAAGAAGTGTATACGAGGTGAATGGTGGTTGAGTATGACAGAAACAGAGAAGAAGAAAAAAGAAAATATTGATGAAATAACCAGATGCCCAGAATGCAGTTCTACCCAACTCGTAAGAGACTATGAGCGAGGTGAGCTCATATGTAACAACTGCGGTATAGTTATCGACGAAAGCTATATCGATCAGGGACCCGAGTGGAGAGCTTTCGATTCCGAGCAGAATGAGAGCAGGGCAAGAGCGGGATCTCCTATGACTTTCACAATCCACGACAAGGGATTGTCGACAGATATATCATGGAAGAACAAAGACTCATACGGGAAATCCATCCCGACCAGAAACAGAGCCCAGCTTTACAGGCTTAGGAAATGGCAGAAGAGGATCAAGGTATCCAATGCCGCTGAGAGGAACCTTTCTCAGGCCCTTCAGGAGCTTGAGAGAATGGCATCCAACCTTAGCATACCCAATGATGTCCGTGAGACTGCAGCTGTAATTTACAGGAAAGCAGTGAAGCAGAACATGATAAGAGGAAGGAGCATCGAGGGAGTCGTAGCAGGTGCAATATACGCTGCGTGCAGAATAACGAACGTTCCGAGAACACTTGACGAGATCGCTGCTGTTACAAGAGTTAAGAAGAAGGAGATAGGTAGAACCTACAGGATAATGAGCAGGTATCTGAAGCTTAACATTATGCCTTCAAAGCCTGAAGATTACGTCAACAGGTTCTGCAGCAAGCTGAAGCTTTCAATGGATGCCAGGAAAAAGGCATCTGAGATCCTGAAGATGGCTGAAGACTCTGATCTGACATCTGGAAAAGGTCCTACAGGGGTGGCTGCTGCTGCGATATATATCGCGTCACTTCTCACAGAAGAGAGAAGGACACAGCGCGCTGTTGCTGAAGTCGCGGGCGTTACTGAAGTGACCATAAGAAACAGATACAAAGAGCTTACAGAAAAGCTCGACCTGAAAGTGGAACAGGAACTGGAAGCCTAAATCCTTCCATCTACTATTTTTTTTGAAGTTTCATAGCATCTTAGAATATCGTCCGTTATATTGTACAGGGAACTAATTTTGAGGTTTCTTACATTAACGCTCAGTTTTCCCCCTGAACATACCATAGTTATATTTGGGTCGTTATCTGGATTGAGCGATTTTCGTATCATCTCGCATGTTTCAGGATCAACATCGACTGAAAGGTCGAACTCTATTTTTCCTTTCTTTGAATCCTTCACCAATGTCAGAGTAGGCAGAGAAGCAAAATAAAATTAATCACAACCCAATAAACGTTGCAGGCGGAGGTAGCAGAGCTAGGTCAAATGCGACAGACTCAAGATCTGTTTCCGAAGGGATACGCCGGTTCAAATCCGGCCCTCCGCACTATGTTTTTCTATTCGAATACAATATTAATACTAATTCTACCCACATTGAAAAATAAGACACCTTACTAGGTTTTTAAAAGATGGCTCTCTTCACTTTACTGTGGGTAGATTTTGCCCTATGTTTATCATAAGGACTCGCGAATAAGCATAGAAGTCTGGGTTCTGTTATGATTTAGTCATTAAATATCATGATAAGGACAAAATCCGAAATTCTACTGATTTCCATATGAATTGTTGAAGTCTGATTATGCAGACGATCCTGAAGAGCATCCCATACAAGATCCTCAAAATAATTACTTCGTAGAATGTTGATGATGTGAATGACAGTATGCAATTAGCACTGATTAGGACGCAGGCAACAAACATGAGTTGGGGCTTGAATTATGAGACCATGAGAAGAGCAATGAGAGTAAACGAATTTCCATCATGGAATTCTTTTATTAGGCTTGCTGGAGCGATATTGATGGACATGAATGAGGAATGGATCACGAAAAGAAAGTATTTGAGAATGGAGGGTTTGCAGGATCTGTAGGACTTCTTTCATAGAAGCAATATCTGCACATTAACGCTAATTCTCATCGAAATTTCAACGTGACATTTAAACCGTAACCTTAAAAGACTTTCAAGTGCCTATACTCAGGTCTACAGGGGTCTTTCAGATGAGTTTTGTTGGTGGAGATTCTGGGATTAATAAAGAAAGATTGATAGCACATGTGCATCAGAAAGGTGACGGGTTATGGGATAGTCCGCATCCATTGATAGAACACCTAGTCGGAACTGGAAGACTGGCTGGGACTTTCGCAGATAAATTTGGCTCTGGGCCTTGGGCTGAGGCCATGGGTTTATTGCACGATTTAGGAAAGAGTCGCGCCGAGTGGCAAAACTATTTGAGGACAAAAAGTGGATTTGAACCTGAAGCCCATTTGGAGGGTAAGAATGGCAAAATACCACATGCCATATACGGGGCGGTTTACGCTGAGCAAAAATACCCATTCGAAGGAAGGCTCATTTCATACGGCATTGCGGGTCACCACACCGGCCTTCCCGACTGGTCCACATCACTCAGTGCCGCCTCCTCATTAAAGTATCAGTTAGAGAAATCGCTTACTATTGACGGTTTGGACAAAGATCTGCTCCACAGCCTCGATCTGCCAGAACTTCCACGACCCGGGTGGGCCTTTGACAATAAACTTGATCTGTCATTATGGATCAGAATGCTGTTTTCCAGTTTAGTAGACGCGGATTTTCTTGATACAGAATCATACATGGATAGTTTAAAATCAGAAATTAGAGGCGGGAGCGCCAGTCTCGAAGCTTTGCTTGTTAAATACAACAACTACATGGAGGAATTTGAGGCTGGCGCAAAGGATAGAGCAGTTAACCGTATCAGAAAATGTGTCAGGCAGCGCTGCGCAGAGGCTGCAAATATGCCCCGCGGGGTTTTCTCACTTACAGTCCCCACTGGTGGCGGAAAAACGCTTTCCAGCCTTGCTTTTGCCCTCAATCATGCGGAAATTAACAAGATGGACCGCGTAATATATGTAATCCCGTTCACCAGCATAATTGAGCAGAATGCAGGGGTTTTCCGCAGAGTACTGGGTGATGACAACGTTATTGAACATCACTCAAACATATCCGAAGAAGACACAACCCCTAAAGCCAGGCTGGCAACGGAAAATTGGGATGCCCCGTTTGTAATTACCACATCCGTCCAGTTTTTCGAATCATTGTTCTCCCACAAATCCAGCAAATGCAGAAAGTTGCATAATATTGTCAACTCAGTTGTAATTTTTGACGAGGCCCAGTTATTGCCTATCCAGCTTCTTGGGCCCATAATGGCTACTTTAAAACTTCTTGTGGAGCACTACGGTGTAACTATACTATTATCAACTGCAACCCAGCCTGCTTTGGTAGAGCACGAATCCACCAACGGACTCTTTCCAGGGTTTAAAGGCATCACTGAAATAATGGGTGGAGAAGTCTCTGAAATCTTTGAAAAGATCAGGAGAGTGGATGTCAGTTTACCCGATGACCTTCATTCAAAGAAGACCTGGGAGGAAATTTCATATGAGTTGAAACTTCACGAACAGGTGTTGTGCATTGTCTCCGACAGGAAGAGTTGCCGGGAATTGTACAGGCTCATGCCAGAAGGAACCTACCACCTTTCGGCCCTTATGTGTGGTGAACATAGGAGCAGGAAAATAGCAGAAATAAAAGATAGGCTAAGGGAGGGTGAACGAGTCAGGGTCATAAGTACGCAACTGATAGAAGCGGGAGTTGATGTCGATTTTCCGGTTGTTTACAGGGCAATGTCTGGACTGGATTCAATAGCACAGGCAGCAGGGAGGTGCAATAGAGAAGGCCTTATGAATGAGGCGGGCAAGGTTGTAGTTTTCAATGGCCCAAGGCATCCGCCTGCCGGCATACTCAGGAAAGCTGAGAGTACGACTTTAGAATTTGTTTCCGATATAAAGGAGAATCCCCTGGTCCCTGAAGCATTCAATCGTTTCTTTTCTGAGTTATACTGGAAAGTCAATTCATTTGATGATAGAGGGATTATGAATTTGCTTTCACCGGATAGGCCCGAGTTTGGAATTTCTTTCAGAACTGCCTCGAATATGTTTCACATAATAGATGACTCTGTTCAAAAAACCGTGATAGTCAGATATGGGGAGAGTGATGATTTAGTAGAAGAGCTGAAAATGAATGGAGCAGACAGAAAGCTGATAAGAAGACTTCAACGTTATACCGTAAATATATACAATCCTGAATTCGAGAAGTTATTAGCCAAAGGTTCAGTGGAGGAGGTCCAACCCGGTATATTTGCTCTCACCTCCAGCTTTGATTATGATGAGAATTTGGGATTGATGGTTGAAGAAGTTTTATATGATGTTGAAAGGTATATTCTCCAGTAGGAGCTGAACGATGAAAGACTGGTGTCTTGAGATTTGGGGGGATTACGCCTGTTTCACAAGACCTGAGATGAAGGTAGAGAGGGTGAGCTATGATGTGATCACTCCATCAGCGGCAAGAGCAATATTTGAAGCTGTCCTATGGAAACCCTCAATTAAATGGAATATAACGAAGATAGAAGTACTGAACCCAATAAAATTTGTATCGATCAGGAGAAACGAAGTTGGAAAGACTATTTCGCCTCCCACTGCCAGACAGATACGTGGCGAGGTTGGTATTCCTGATGGTATATATATAGAAGAGGCACGCCAGCAGCGTGCATCCCTCTGCCTTAAGGATGTGAAATACCGTATACATGGATATTTTGACTTTCTCCCTGAAGAAGGCCAAACGAAATCAACAGAAACTGCAGAGGCAAAATCAGACGAGTCTTCAGTGAGAAACGATGAAAGTGAGGAGAAGTATGCTGCCATGTTTGAAAGGCGAGCAAGTAAAGGGCAGTGCTTCCACAGGCCTTACCTGGGCACACGCGAATTTTCATGTTATTTCAGGCTTGTAGATCCGGAAGTTGATCCTTCTACACCCATAAATGAGTACAGGGATCTGGGTTTCATGCTTTACGACATGAATTTTGAGCAGAATCGGGAATCTCCTCCTCCCCTATTCTTCAGGGCGGTCATGGAGAAGGGAATTATAAATACCGATAGACGGGGAGTGCAGGTCATAGGATGATATTACAGGCGTTGAAACAGTATTATGACCGAAAAGCTGAGGAGGGAAGTGAGGTTCCATTAAATGGTTTTGAGTGGAAGGATCTGCCTTTCCTGATCGTAATTGACCGCCGGGGTAACTTCATAAATCTGGAGGATACCAGAGAAACTCATGGAAAGAGCCTTAAAGCTAAGAGATTCCTTCTTCCGAGATCGGTTGCAAGATCCGGAAAGAGGAGCTATGAAAAAACAAACTTCCTTTGGGATCACATCGGGTATGTATTAGGTGAGCCGCGTGATAATAGCCAGAAGGATAAAGAACTGGCTGCGAAGCAGCATGAATCCTGGTTGGCCGGATTAAGACAGCTAAAGGGGAAAGTGGGCGATGGGGCTTATATCGAAGCCATTCTGAAGTTCTACGAAAGAAACGGTGTTTCCAGCGTTAAATCAACTTCAGAATTTGTTGAATGCCAGAAAATCCCAGGATGCAACATTACATTCAGGCTGAAGAGTGAAACTGTGCCTATACCATCGAGCACCACTGCTAGAGAATACATAATGCGCCAAATGAGCATGGATGGAAATGGTTCTAACGAAGATGTTGTAACCTGCCTCGTAACAGGCGAGGAGGGGCCTATTGCCAGAATACACGGCAGTACCCCAATAACCAAGGATTCCAGGGTTCTCATAAGCTTTCAGAAAGGGCAGGGCTATGACTCCTATGGTAAGCAGCAGGGGGCAAATGCCCCGATAATCAGATCCACAGAATTTGCGTACACAACCGCCCTGAATATGCTATTGAAATCGGGAAATCAGAGAATGCTTGTCGGTGATTCCCACACTGTATTCTGGGCGAGCAAAGAGAGCAATCTAGAACATAATCTTGCATCATTTTTCCAGGAACCGGAGAGGTTAGACCCTGATTCCGGTGCAAGTGTTGTTCGCGAGCTTTTTGATTCCGTGAAATCAGGAGCGTACATAAAAGAAAGCGAAGATCCCAATTTCTATGTTCTGGGACTTTCCCCTAACGCTGCCAGAATTGCTGTTCGCTTTTGGGAGCCGGGGAAAGTTTCGGTGTTCTCACAAAGAATAAAGCAGTATTTCGATGACTTCGCTATAATCGGCGGACCTAAAGATCCGGAATACTATTCATTGCAATCCATACTAAAATACATTTCACCAAGGGACGATAAAGATAGATTGCCACCATCTGTGGCAGGAGATCTTATGAGATCCATACTCGGCGGCACTGCTTACCCGTCCATGCTTCTGCAGCTCGCACTGAACAGAATCCGTGCTGACACAGATTACAGAGTTAAAAGAGTTCGAGCAGCAACAATAAAGGCATATTTAAATAGATACTACGAGTTCAATCCTGACAGAAGATTCGAGGAGATAAAAATGGCACTTGACAAAGACCAGCAGTCAACTGGATATCATGTAGGGAGATTGTTTGCTACTCTTGAGAGAATTCAGGAAAAGGCCAGTCCAAATTTAAATGCAACCATCAGACAGAGATACTATGGAGCTGCTTGCACTTCCCCCGAGAGCGTTTTCCCCACATTATTGCGCCTGAAAAACCACCATCTTGCCAAAATTGATTCCAAAGGGATGGTAATATGGTTTGAAAAAACCATTGGTGAGATATTGAGCAACATTGGTTCATTCCCTAATCACATGGATCTGCATGAGCAGGGAATGTTTGCTATAGGATATTATCACCAGAGGCAGAACTTCTATAGTGGAAATGCTGCTGCCCCCGAACATGAAATGAAGGAAGAGACAAGGAGTGATTGAACGTGACAGACAATATAGAGAACAGGTATGATTTTGTGATTTTGTTTGATGTAAAGGATGGGAATCCCAACGGAGACCCGGATGCAGGCAACCTTCCGAGACTGGATGCAGAAACCGGCCATGGAATAGTTACTGACGTCAGCCTCAAGAGAAAAGTCCGGAACTATGTGGAAGTTGCAAAGGAAGGAAAAGAACCATATGCCATATTCATAAAGGAAAAATCAGTTCTTAACAGAACTATTGATCTGGTATACTCAAAGCTTGGAGTGGAGTTCAAGCCTGTGAAGAACGAAAACGAAAAGAGTAAGCAGGTGAACTCTGAAAAACGTGAAGAGGCCAAAAAATACCTGTGTGCCAATTACTTCGACATAAGAACATTTGGTGCTGTAATGACCACAGGGGCTAATGCAGGACAGGTTAGAGGCCCGGTGCAGCTAACATTCGGGAGATCTGTCGATCCGGTTGTAGCTCTTGAACACAGCATTACAAGAATGGCAGTAACAACGGAGAAGGATTCCAAGGAACAGGATGGGGATAACAGGACAATGGGGAGAAAGTACACAGTTCCATATGGATTGTATAAGGCCCATGGATTTGTGTCTGCACCGCTGGCAAACCAGACTGGGTTCAACGATGATGATCTTGAATTGCTGTGGACAGCCTTGGAGAATATGTTCGAAAACGATCGCTCTGCATCTCGAGGAATGATGAGCACAAGAAAACTCATCGTGTTCAAACATTCGTCAAAACTTGGAAACGCACCCGCCCAGGTACTGTTCGACACTGTTCATATCAGTAAGAAGAGCCTCGATATCATTCCCAGAAATTTCTCTGACTATGATGTGTCAATTTCCAGAGAGGAAATACCTGACGGTGTAACCCTGGTTGAAAGGGTCTGATATGCCATCGGGATACCCAGAAGAAGATTTCCTTATGCTGTCAGGGATACAGCATATTGCATTCTGTGAGCGGCAATTTGCCCTCATACATTTAGAGCGGCAATGGGCGGAGAACAGCCTGACTGTCCAGGGAAGGCACGTGCATGAGCATGCAGACGATCCTTTTGAGAACGATACCAGAGGAGATCTTAGGATAACACGGAGTGTGCCAGTGGAATCGGTCAGACTAGGGCTGCGCGGTATAGCCGATGTCGTAGAGTATACCAGAGACGATGATCTTCCAGCCAACGAGTCTTTGCACATAAGTGGAAAGAATGGAAAGTGGGGGGTTTCTCCCATTGAGTATAAGCGAGGCAGGCCAAAGCCCAATGACGCTGATGAGGTACAGTTGTGCGCCCAGGCCATCTGTTTAGAGGAAATGCTCAAAATAAGCATAAAAAACGGGTATCTCTATTACAATTCAATAAAGAGAAGAGTGAAGGTTGATTTCGATGACAATCTCAGGAGTAGGGTGGAGCTGCTTTCACGCAGGATGCACGAGATGATTGGCAATGGAGTGGTTCCCCGGGCGATCAAGAAATCCTATTGCAACAGCTGTTCTCTCTATGATGTGTGCCAGCCTGGGTGGACTACAGCAGACAGAAGCGTAGAGAATTACCTTAAGTCGCATTTATCCGACAGGTATGATGGTGCGGGATGAAAAGGCTTCTAAACACACTTTTTATTACAACTCCTGACTCATACCTAACAAAACAGGGAGAAAACCTCCTCATTAAGGTAAAGGATGAAATTAAATTCCGTATCCCGGTCCACAATCTTGATAGCGTAATCTGTTTCGGGCACATGGGAGCCAGCCCTTCTGCTATGCAGCTTTGCGCTGAAAGAGGAGTGGGGCTCTCTTTCCTTACACCTAACGGGCGTTTCCAGGCGAGAGTGACGGGCAGGTCTTCAGGTAATGTACTCCTGAGAAGGAAGCAGTTCAGGTGGGCGGATAGTGATGATGAGAGGCTTAGACTTACAAAGCGATTCGTTACCGCAAAAATACACAACTCCAGAAGGGTCATACAGAGATTGGTGAGAGAGCATGATTCTAACACAGTGGACAATGGATTACCGCTTGCTATCGGGAGATTAAAGGAAATGATTTCCAGAATAGACAATTCAGACTCAGTCGATTCGGTAAGGGGCATTGAAGGAGAGGCTGCGACCCTCTACTTCTCCAACTTCGACAGTATGATACTGAACCAGAAGGATCAGTTTAATTTCCAGAGAAGAGTCCGGCGCCCACCGACCGATCCTGTGAATGCATTACTTTCCTTTGTCTACACACTCCTTGCCCATGATTGTTCCTCCGCTCTGGAATCCGTGGGACTGGATTCGCAAGTTGGTTTTTTGCACACTGACAGACCAGGCAGGGAAAGTCTTGCCCTGGATTTGATGGAGGAACTAAGACCGTATGTTGCTGACAGGCTTGTACTGACAATTATAAATAGAAAGCAAGTAGTAGGTTCTGGGTTTATTAAGCGAGAGAATGGAACTGTTCTGATGGATGATGCCACGAGGAAAGAAGTAATAATGGCATGGCAGAATAGGAAGAGGGAGGAGATAGTGCATCCATTTCTGAATGAGAAGATCCCCATAGGCCTTATCCCATACGTTCAGTCCATGCTTCTAGCGAGAAATTTGAGAGGTGACTTATCCGACTATCCTCCATTCCTGTGGAAATGAGTGGTGATAACTGAATTGATGGTAGTTATAGCATATGACGTTAATACATCTGATCCAGATGGTGCAAAACGCTTGAGGTACGTTGCAAGAGAATGCCTTAACTATGGGCAGAGGGTTCAGAACTCAGTGTTTGAGTGCTTGGTGGAACCGCACCAGTTTACTGAGTTGCGCCATAGACTTGAGAATATTGTCGACTCAGGCAAAGACAGCCTCAGATACTATTTCCTTGGCAAGAACTGGAAGAAGCGAGTTGATCACTTTGGAACCCAGAAAGGGTATGATCCAGAGGGGACCATTATTTTTTAGCGCGAACCACAAGCGAACATTCCACCTATGGTGTTTCCGCGGGTCCTCACCTATACTGCCTAAAGGCCTTGCTTGCATGAGGTTTTTTGTTTTTCGAAATCAGTTCCATCACCCTTTCGCGGAAAATGATTTTATCAACTTAGACGCTATGCGTTTTGCATATCTTGCAGTCGCATCCCTGCGGGATGCGTGGATTGAAACCTGATAGAACTCGTGATACCGCTGATAGCGTCAAGTCGCATCCCGCAGGGATGCGTGGATTGAAACCATGAGGTCAAGAACACACTCCTTCCCATACCACGTCGCATCCCGCAGGGATGCGTGGATTGAAACCTGTATCTTGCACTCTGCTGCGTCTTTCCGAATGTCGCATCCCGCAGGGATGCGTGGATTGAAACTTTGTTACTCTCACCTTCGATCACAAGGTCAGGTCGTCGCATCCCGCAGGGATGCGTGGATTGAAACTATGTGTGTCAGTACTACATGTACAATGAAAAAAGTCGCATCCCGCAGGGATGCGTGGATTGAAACTTATACACTATTAGTTGTTGAACAGGTGTAATAGTCGCATCCCGCAGGGATGCGTGGATTGAAACACTCGATTAGTTACGAAATGGAAATCCGCCATTCGTCGCATCCCGCAGGGATGCGTGGATTGAAACTATGGCTATTTTCCAAGCGATCCTTCAGCACCTCGTCGCATCCCGCAGGGATGCGTGGATTGAAACTAACCGGTTGCTCGGGATACACGTGGCAGAAATGTCGCATCCCGCAGGGATGCGTGGATTGAAACTATGTGTGTCAGTACTACATGTACAATGAAAAAAGTCGCATCCCGCAGGGATGCGTGGATTGAAACTTTACTAGGTTGATTGCGAAGTGGAAGTCCGGTATGTCGCATCCCGCAGGGATGCGTGGATTGAAACAGTATGCAGTTCTCAACAACAAGCGAGTGAACTTCGTCGCATCCCGCAGGGATGCGTGGATTGAAACCTATGGCTATTCAGCAAGCGATCCTTCAGCACCTCGTCGCATCCCGCAGGGATGCGTGGATTGAAACTCAATTATAAAGAAAATATAATAAGGATATAAGTCGCATCCCGCAGGGATGCGTGGATTGAAACAAGAATTACATTATTGTCGATAGATAATATTGTGGTCGCATCCCGCAGGGATGCGTGGATTGAAACTGCGGAGCGTTGAAGCTCAGGCTAACGGCTGGCCCGTCGCATCCCGCAGGGATGCGTGGATTGAAACTTTTATAATTGGTGGAATCCTCTATAGTCCCGGGTGTCGCATCCCGCAGGGATGCGTGGATTGAAACACCTGGCTTTGCCAGTTATGAGAAGAATGTAAAGTCGCATCCCGCAGGGATGCGTGGATTGAAACCCTGGCATCAGGTGCCAGTTGACCTGTTGCTCTGGGTCGCATCCCGCAGGGATGCGTGGATTGAAACACCTTTGAGGCCTCTGATTTTCATTTCTTCACCTGTCGCATCCCGCAGGGATGCGTGGATTGAAACTGCACTGGGGAGACGGCCAGACAACACAGCTTAGTCGCATCCCGCAGGGATGCGTGGATTGAAACATGATGAAGTCGTTGGAACCACCCTCAAGGAGCTCGTCGCATCCCGCAGGGATGCGTGGATTGAAACAAACCTTCCTTTGCCTCCATCACACTCTACACACGTCGCATCCCGCAGGGATGCGTGGATTGAAACTCATGGTATTTCTTAGAGGCGTAGCCGGGTATTCGTCGCATCCCGCAGGGATGCGTGGATTGAAACCAGTCCGCTAGCACCAATATTCAGTGCTCCGCTGTGTCGCATCCCGCAGGGATGCGTGGATTGAAACAATGTAAAGATTACCGGTTGAACCAAAAACAATGTCGTCGCATCCCGCAGGGATGCGTGGATTGAAACCCTAAACCGTTCTTCCCATTTGCGATCCTGATCCTGTCGCATCCCGCAGGGATGCGTGGATTGAAACCTTAGGAATTGCTCTTCCATGGTATCGACTTCGTCGTCGCATCCCGCAGGGATGCGTGGATTGAAACAGGATGACAGTCAGAGGATTAATATCATGGGCAATGTCGCATCCCGCAGGGATGCGTGGATTGAAACTCTCCTTCTTTTCCCTCTTTGATTTGATTCGTCAGGTCGCATCCCGCAGGGATGCGTGGATTGAAACTTCTAGATCATCATCGCCTTTGAACTGATCGTAAAGTCGCATCCCGCAGGGATGCGTGGATTGAAACTCAAAAACCGGTACTAAATTGCTGATAATTTGGCGTCGCATCCCGCAGGGATGCGTGGATTGAAACGACACCTCCAGGGTGAAGCCCGTGTCCAGGCGGCTGTCGCATCCCGCAGGGATGCGTGGATTGAAACACTGGTAATGAACTATTAGAAATGTACAAACTTGGTCGCATCCCGCAGGGATGCGTGGATTGAAACCCTGACCAAGCATTAAACCATATTGTTGATTACGTCGCATCCCGCAGGGATGCGTGGATTGAAACTAATCTCAAGGTAATATCTAATGGGATTATGTGAGTCGCATCCCGCAGGGATGCGTGGATTGAAACGCTGTGGGATTATGATAAAAACACTGATACAGTGAGTCGCATCCCGCAGGGATGCGTGGATTGAAACTCGAATGATACAAAATATCGCATAGGCCTTTCAGGTCGCATCCCGCAGGGATGCGTGGATTGAAACATTTTTATATCGACCTTCAATAATTTGATTTAGTCGCATCCCGCAGGGATGCGTGGATTGAAACCATAATTGGAGGCCAGTCAGACAAGCAGAGACAGGGTCGCATCCCGCAGGGATGCGTGGATTGAAACTTTGCAGCAATCGATGCCCCGGAAGTCTCGTAGGTCGCATCCCGCAGGGATGCGTGGATTGAAACCTGTATCGTGTTTGACTCTGGAGAATTGCCGTGTCGCATCCCGCAGGGATGCGTGGATTGAAACAGCACACCATTGACATAGAAGCCGTAGGAGCTGGCGTCGCATCCCGCAGGGATGCGTGGATTGAAACTCGCATTAGTGGCAATAGGAGCGTAATGTTATGGTCGCATCCCGCAGGGATGCGTGGATTGAAACTTTGAAGTTGCCAGGAATACTGAAGGGGAAGAAAGTCGCATCCCGCAGGGATGCGTGGATTGAAACTAATAATTTACGTATTTTCAAGCGTTTTATAGATAGTCGCATCCCGCAGGGATGCGTGGATTGAAACAAGCCGACGATTGATCCCCCGTCAGGCCCCGGGCGTCGCATCCCGCAGGGATGCGTGGATTGAAACTCAATTCATCTGATTCACTTACAATGACAAACACGTCGCATCCCGCAGGGATGCGTGGATTGAAACTGGATGGCACTTTAAATGGGGAATAACATTAAATCGTCGCATCCCGCAGGGATGCGTGGATTGAAACACTCTGGGATGCAAATCCAAATGAGCAGACAGACGTCGCATCCCGCAGGGATGCGTGGATTGAAACACTGGAACCACAATACAAATAATACAGGTATGGCAGTCGCATCCCGCAGGGATGCGTGGATTGAAACACAACACCCGTTATTGGGTATTTACCACACATTTCGTCGCATCCCGCAGGGATGCGTGGATTGAAACAATTTATGACCCCTGTGAGGAACCAGAGGGAAATTGTCGCATCCCGCAGGGATGCGTGGATTGAAACAAATGGAAAGTCAAGAAAAACAAGGGCAAGAAATCGTCGCATCCCGCAGGGATGCGTGGATTGAAACTACATTGACGGCACCATAAAGGGAGAATATCTTGAGTCGCATCCCGCAGGGATGCGTGGATTGAAACTTTACCTATGTCAATCCAAAGAAAGTGATGAGTAGTCGCATCCCGCAGGGATGCGTGGATTGAAACTTAACCGTAATATCAAAGCCCGACTGAGAATATAGTCGCATCCTCAAGTCCATTAGCACCTTAAGGTCAGTGACAGTTAAATACACCGAGGTTGGGCCGCTATATGTTAGGCCCTAGGAAAAGACAGTTTGGGGATTGAGTACAAATTCTTTCACCACATCACGTAATTTTTCGAGGTAGCCGTCCTTTGCTTTTGATCCATTTCTTGTATCATTTGTTAGGTTAAGCATTAGGGACGTGGAAAGCATAGCTTTGAAAGCTCTTACTGTCTTATACCAATAGACTCGCTCAGACATATGTTCTCGAGCAACAACTAAATTGTAGGCGGCTAGAACTCCTTACATAGTCCTTACATAGATAACCTCAGAGTAGATAGGGGCAACCCAGATTTCTTACTTACGATTGCTGGACGAAGATTGATGGTCAGACGGCTATTCTTCTCTATATCTGCAGAAAAATTGAGTCCCAGGTTCGAAGAATCCCTTTGTAAATAGTCTATATCAGCATCTATCGAGTTTGATATTATGCCTCTCAAAATTGACTCAATAACGCTTTTTGTTGAAATGTCCATTCCAGTATACGTGAATCATCGCCCCTTAAACGGTGATGCCACAATAACATTGGACGCAGGTTGACCTTCCCTTATCCAGGGCTCTTAAACATCCCATCAATGTCAACCAAAGTTTAAATTTTAAAGCAGGATTATGCCAAGTCAAATGTTCGAACAAGAGGTGAATTTACCGGTTATTCTGAGTACTGTGATCGTGGTCTCATGATGACCATATGGAGGTCCTGACAGTTGCCATACTTCCTGTTCGATGCAATGATGTTCTTAATAACCTGGCTTCTTCACACACTTTTTGCAACAAGCGGACTTGGGGGTGGCATCATATTGGTGCCAACCTATGTTTCACTGGGAATCGCACTCCCCATCGCTGTAACGTCAGGACTGGTCATGAATATAATATCACTTTCCCTGGTCACAGGACACAACTATAGGCACAGGATAGTTAGGTGGAATCTCGGCACAGTATTCCTGGTTCCTGCCATAGCAATGACACCCCTGGGTGAGATGGCAACATCTATTATTCCAAGGTCCTATGTGCTTGTAATCTTCATTGCCCTGCTTGTTTATGCATTCTATCACGTTATTCTAAAGCGCAGTGAAAAACACAGGGAGAAAATTGTTGGAAAGATAACGATAATCCTCGCGGTCCCAATAGGTCTTATAGCTGGATTCCTCAGCGGACTTTCCGGAATTGGAGGAGGACTCATCATACTCCCTGCACTCACATTCATGGAGGATGATTACAGGAAAATAGCAGGCACAACAGGATACGTAGCACTTTTCATTTCCATAAGTAGTTTTATCTTCCATATAGGTTATGTTCCAGACATTCCCATCTTCCTGTGGACCATTGTTATCTCAGGCAGCGCACTTGGGGGTGTATCCGCATCATATTTCCTCCATATACTTGGCTCAAGGAAAATCAGTATATTTACATCGGCCGTAATACTAATACTCATAGGGATCCTCATCCACTCCCTCATATGATTTTACAGAATGACCGTTTACATCCTATATTTCACGCCGTATTTGACAACTTCACAGTTGACAGGATACATGATGATGAATCCAATCACCATTTCCGTCTGCATAATCAGCCAGTATTCTTATGTTGTTATTCCTGAAAATCCTTTTGAGGTGAAGTAGTGGATGAAACTTCCTCATCCGGGAAGACTGTGATTTTCCCCGTTTGTTTACTCACCAATGCCCACAGTTCTGAAATCTGCAAGGTTATAGCTATCATCCTTCTCTGCAATCCATTCTGCAGTTTGTTCTGCCGCTGTAAAAAGAGGCCCGTCATTGAGGAACAGCCATGCTTCCGCCAAAACTCACAGGTTCTTGGAGAAAGTGGCAACTCCCACTGTTGAATCATTTCTCTGGATTGTCCTTTCACCTTCCAGCTCATAGCCCATACTTCTGTAAAGGTACATGTTCCGGTCAACTGAAGATCTGGTATTGCACCATATCCTCCTTTCTCCCTTCGATCTGGCATAATTCTCGAGCCAGCCGATAATTGCCTTTGAGATCCCCCTTCGCCTGAACTCAGGAAGCACCCCCAGCCTCCTGAAATATAGGCCGTTCTCGCTATAGAAACGTGCTGTTCCTGCAGGCCTGCCGTCACAATAACATACAACTGCTTTTTCCCTGCCATTGTTTAAAGCCTGCTTTACATGTTCCACCGTTTCAAGAAGAGCACTTGAAGGAGCCTCCGAGTTTCTGTATTCCTCGAATGATGTGTTGACTATCCTCCATACAAGATCTGCTTCGCTTTCCTCGACAATCCTGAACTCCAGGTTATTGGCAGAGTTATCCATGGCGATTTCGATAGGGGGCAATTATAAAACTCTTTCCGGAAATCGCTTCAGTGTGTTTGAATAAAAAATGGGTGTTTTCACACAGGCCCAAAAGCCTATGCGAGAACGTGTTCCTGGTGCATCAGGCGCTCCTGAGTTTCAACCAGCGTGTCTATTTCGTCCTTCGTGTTGAAGAAATGGCAGCTCACCCGTATACCGTCAATTCCACCCAGCGCCCTCAGCGAGACCTTGACCGGTTTCTCGCCTGCGGGCGGGTTGTTGAACCTGTTGAATGTCTTGAGGTCAAGTGACGGGTCGCCAGTTGTGTATTTCACGAGCCCATGCCTCTTTTCCCTGTCTTCAGGAGTATAGACCCTGCATCCGATTTCCTTCAGCCTATCAATGGCGTAATCTCCCAATGACCTGACTTCACTCTCAATATTCTTTATCCCCACTTTCTCGTAGAACTTGAGGGTAGCGTTCCATCCGAACAGGACGGGAGAGACGGATTCGCCGAGGTTGAATTTATTTGCGTTCCTGACCAATGGGCTGTCCCAATGTTTCAGGTTGTCGTGATCGGGAAACCCGAATGGTATTCCATCTGGGAGGTCGGCCCATATGTAATTCCTGAATGACGGCTCAAACTGGTCTATGAGGTCTTCCCTGATGTAGAAGATCCCTGATCCCTCGGGACCGCCCTGCCACTTGTAGCTGCCTGTGATGAGGAAATCGACATCGTCCTTGTGCACATCCACATCTATGGCTCCTACCGCCTGTATTGCATCATCCAAAACAAGTGCCCCGTGTTCATGTGCAATCTGTGATACTGCCCTGACATCATAGGTAAAGCCTGCCCATGGTGTCGTCCTGTTGAGTATCACCACCTTTGTATGCTCGTCTATGGCCTTTTCCATGTCGCCCATCAGGATCTCGCCCTTCACGTTGCCAATCCTTCTGAGTTCAACACCCTTCTTCTGGAGGTTCAGAAGGATAAAGGGGATGGATGGGTAGTCCAGGTCGGAGAAAACAACATTGTCCCCTTTTTTCAGGTCCATAAGGTCGTTAAGTATCAGGTTCGATGCCGTCATTACCCTGTACATGTTGGTAACTTCGTTCTCTTTCGCGTGAATCAGCTTCGCTGCCCTGGAGTTAACCTCGTTGAAGACAGTGGTGAGGAACGGGTGTGTAACTGGACCAAAAGGTGGATCATCCTCAGCCCTTCCTGCCTCGTACAAATTCAGACTCTCCCTCATCGCGTTGAGCCAGTATCTTCCTGCAACCATCTGGTCTGCTGCATTGAAGAAGACCCAGTGGTTCAGCATCGGGTATTCATCCCTGTGCTTGTCCATGATAATCGTTAATTACCAAGACTATGCAGCTTATATAGAAAGCTCATTAATAATAAGAAGGAAATGACGGAATTCCCCGAGACATCATCCGCACTTCCCATCAAGACAGGGGCTGGCTGACACTTGAATGTACCGGCTTACCGGAGGCTGTCAGTCCCAGAGCTTTACGCCCATTGACCGGAGAAGTGAGATGAGCACTTTAATTGAGAAGTAGATGAGAATGGCCCCTACTACAAACAGCACTATACTCACAGGGAAGAAAACGATCTGCCCAACGGCGATTGTACCTCCGACCGCAATCAGCTGGGCTCCAACGATAAGGAATACCAGCCCTATTATTGCCTTGATCAGGTTCTGTTCAAATTCGGGTGACCATAATGCCATTTTGTATATATTTACAGTCGGTTATTTTAATGTTGTGGAACAGTTGCAATTTTTTCAGAATCTATGCCGGATTAGATGACTCTCTTCCTTATATTCAGCATAATGAAAAACATCGCTGAAACGACTGATGCTGCACCTACTACAAGAAAAAGCGAGGATAGAAATTCCATTGATGAAAGTATAATCAGGTGAGCTCCGAGGACCATTATCGCAACACTTACGAATAGAAGCCTGGTGTCATAAAAACTGGCAAATTTCATCTCTACAGAGCTCGATCTAATTATAGCCATTGACAGGCATATACCTGGCACCGTAAAGATAAGGCGGACAGGTATATATGAGCGATTTCGGAAAATTCCACCAATTGGGAGCTGTGACGATCCATCCGGGTCAGATGAAGCACATTGCTTCTGAATGCGATCCTGGCCGATCTATGGGGGTGCATACATGCATACAGAAGTGGAGTTTTCGCGCCGGCGGGCCTGTTCACCTCAAATCATAGGTACAGGGAACCTGCTACCGTACGAAATCTTCAATCATGGGAGTAAGATTTTAATAATTATCCTCGCTGAAGATGTGTGGATGATCCCAATGATCCCAATGATCCCAATGCTCTCAAGTCTCAGATAGTGCGAACTAACAGATACAAGAGCTTATTGGATCTCAGGAAGAACATAAGGGGATTCTACGGAAAATATCCATTTTCAATATTTGTTGATCTGAGAGGGCGAATAGAAGAGAAGATAAACACTTTCAACAGCCCTATGTGCGACCAGGCCAGGATTAAGGTAATCAAAAAAGATGGGAGTTCCACACAGCTTGGTGTTGAAGAGTGCCAGTATGCGGTTGGCAACAAGATCAGGCTTTCGGACTATATTTTTTCCAAATATGCCGATGCAGAGGATTTTCAGATAGAGTCGAAATCGGTTCTCGGGACCTACCAGAATTACAAGGAGGAGAAGGGCGAGAAGAAAGAGGGCTCACCTGGAGGCACAAATGTAGCTGACCCCCAGATCGATGTTCTACAGAACAGGGTAGAGTACCTGATCAGGCTTATGGATCATATGTCAAGAACCTACGGGGAAGCCATCCCCAAGATCGTCAACGATGTGAAGGAGATTACCGAACGCCTTGACGACCTGTACAAGAAGATACTTCGTGACGAGATAGAGCATTGAGCTGCATTATTTTATGAAATGCACAAGCTGGCAAGTATTAAATAAAGCCTGTATGTTAGTTTAACACAAAGGCAAAGTGGGCTGTGATGCCATACATATCAACTCTGTACGAGTTTTTCCAGCGTAGGATACTTTCCAGCCAGCCTGGCATGTGGGTAGCCATCGGGCTCCTCATCGGCATTTCCGCGGGAATAGGATCGCTGCTCCTCTACAATGGTATAAGATTTTTCTCGCATCTTATTCTTTTTGGAATTTCGGGGTTCAGCCCACCACTTCCTGGAGGGGAGGGAGGATCACCGGTATACAGCATTGGAAGCTACGACAGGTTGCTCATTCCTGTTTCCACAACGCTAGGAGGCTTTCTTTCCGGGTACCTGGTCTATAAACTTACGCCCGGGACGGAAGGACTCGGGATAAACGCCGCAGTAAACGCGTTCCACAACCTTACGGTAAGGATAAAAAACAGGACGCCTGCTGTCAAGCTTGCATCCTCTGCAATCAACATAGGGGCTGGAGGAAGTGCGGGGAGGGATGGCCCTGTTGCATTGATTTCCGCGGTGTTCGGGTCATACCTCGCGAACCTGTTCAAGCTTGACGACCACGACAGAAGGATAGTGATGGCTTCCGCAATAGGCGCCGGAATAGGAAGCATATTCATGGCTCCCATTGGCGGGGCAATAATGAGCACTGAAATACTCTACAAGAGGGATTTTGAGGTGGAAGCGCTGATACCTGCCACAGTGGCATCGGTTGTGGGGTACGCCATCTTCGGCTACCAGTTTCACTACAACCCGCTTTTCACAACTGCAGCAAGCTCATTCCTCTTCCTCGACGGCAGATCCATATTTGTATACACCATAATCGGGATACTGGCGGGCCTTGGCGGAAGGTTCTATGTAAAAGTGTTCGACCTGGTCCATATTGCCTTTATCAGGCTCAGGAGTGTCCCATCCTACGTCAAGCCCGCCATAGGTGGTTTCCTTGTAGGGGCAGTGGCAATATTCTACCCCCAGATAATGGGCCTTGGGTATGGATGGGTGCAACTGATATTGAGTGGAAATCTTGCTTATACGCCCCTGAAGGTTCTGCTAATTCTCTTCTTTCTAAAGATACTGGCCACTTCCTTGAGCATAGGATCGGGCGGGTCGGGAGGTGCTTTCGCACCAAGCATCGTCACTGGGGCCTTTCTTGGGGCAAGCATAGGGATCGTTTCCCACCCCTTTTTGCCCTTTGTCACGATTGATGAGGTCACGATAGTGACAATGATAGCATTCTTTGCAGGAGTGTCGAAAACGCCAGTGTCCATGCTTATCATGGGTACGGAGATGGCAGGAGGGCTCGACCTTTTCCTCCCGCTGATGATCGCCATAACAATATCCTACTTTGCATCCGGGATCAAGAATTCTGTCTATCACGAGCAGGTTCTCGACCGCCTGCATTCACCGGCCCACCTCTTCGAGTACAGGAATCAGATAATGGACAGCATAATCATAGGGGAGGCAATGAACCCGAACCACATAGAGGTTGACATCAATAGCGGGGTCTGGGATCTGGCGTACACCATGCGTATCAGGCATGTCAAAGGTGCGGTCATATTGAAAGACAGCAGGCTTGTGGGGTATGTAAGCAGGAATATGCTCACAAAATACGGGAAAAATTCTAAAAAGAAACTGTCTGAAATAGAGATGATGAAGCCTGTGACAGTCCTTGAAAGTGATACGATTCACAGGGCGATCAATATTCTCCCTCCCGATCCCCAGGAGAACATTGTTGTTTTGAAAAGTGACGGGTCTGAAGTCGTGGGAACACTGGGATTTACAGAAATCGCTGATGCGTACGAGGACAGGTTCAGGGAATTCAAGATCAGCCAGATGAAGAAAGGGGAGGAATACTGACCTGATTACCACCCACCATTCAAGTGAGGAGGCTCCAGTAAAGTTTAACAACGCCAACCGGGTTTTGTTTTCATGGACAGGCAGATCAAGGTTGTAATCATCATACTGGTTGTCAACTTCTCGATTATGCCTTTCGTGTCAAATTACTATGCGTACTACCTTCCACAGACCCACAGTTTTGTCCTGCAGGAGCAGGGCATCAGTAACGAGACCCTGTGGGGAGTCCACCTTTACAAGTACCAGAACGGGGTTCAGCAACTAATGGGAACCTATGAGTCGTTTTCGCCAACACTCTCGGTCGATCTCCCCTACGGTTATTACCATTACGCGCCAATCACGCCCCCGGGGTACATAAGTGGAGTTTCCGGGTCCGATTTTCATCTTTCAAGTTCCAATGTGGCACCTCAGATGACGCTGACATTTCTCAAATTATATACGCTCTATTTCAACGAGAGCGGCCTCCCCGGCGGCAGCAAATGGAGTGTTGCCCTCAACTCACCAGCAGGAATAGTTACATCCCAGTCCGGGAATAGCACTATTGAATTTTCAGAGCCTGCTGGAATATATGGATACTCAGTGTCACAAACATCGCCCACCCGGGGAAGCGTGCCGAAATACCCCGAACTTCCGTCCACTGTTTATAAAAACGGTTTCAGCTCCGTGGTCCTGAGGCCTTCATCCTCAACGGTTCATGTGGATTTCACATCGACTGCATACAGTGTTACGATCAACATAAGCGCTGATTTCCAGGTCAACACGGGAAACATAAATGGCATTGGCCTTCAGGTAGACGGCCGCACTGTGTATTCCCAATTTAATTTCTCAGGGCTTTCCTACAACCCCATAGACCTGGTGCTGCCCAACGGCACTTACCAGTACTCGACACACAATGTCACCGGATACTCGATAACCAATGGCTGGGGTTTCATACAGGTAAACGGGCAGGCTGCCAACAGGACTATTTTCTACAGGTACCACACCCAGAATCTCGGATGAGAAGTTGCTCCCGGATCCGCCTTATTACTTCTGCATATGCCTTATTAGCAATTATGGAATACGAAGCGCATGGAAACCCCGTATTCCAACCTGAAGGTTTGGTTTGATGGAAAGACAATGGGATTTGATGAAGCAACAGTCCCGGTGACTGTTCATTCCCTGCAGTACGGATCAGGCATTTTCGAAGGTATCAGGGCTTACAAGACAGAGAAAGGGCCTGCAATATTCAGGTTAAAGGAGCACGTAAGGAGGTTTTTTGACACTGCAAAAATATACGGCATGGATCTCGGGTACACGCCCGAACAGATCAACAACGCTATCGTTGAGACGGTAAAGATGAACAGCCTCGATTCATGTTATATACGCCCATTCGCTTTCTACAATGATGTCAGGATAGGACTTTCAACAGAGGGCAAAAAGATCAGTGTTTACATAGCTGCAATACCGCTGGGAAGCTACTTTGGGGAGACCCAGGAGAAGGGCGCGAAATGCAAGACTTCCTCATGGAGGAGGATCAATTCTGATATAATTCCAGTCAGGGCAAAAGCAAGCGGGAACTACCTGAACTCAATTCTGACAAGCAGGGAAGTAAAGAACGCAGGATTTGATGAGGCCATCCTTCTTTCAGGAAACGGCTATCTTGCCGAAGGTCCCGGGGAGAACATATTCATTGCCAGGGATGGGAAGCTTTTCACCCCCGGAACCAGTGCAGACATACTCGTGGGAATAACACGCGACACAATCATAGAGATTGCCGGGGACAAGGGGATAGAAGTCGTGGAGCGGGATATCCACAGAGAGGAGATATACGTGGCCGACGAAGCGTTCTTCTGCGGGACTGCTGCAGAGGTCACGCCAATAGCGAGCGTGGACGGAATTAAGGTAGGGAGCGGGAAGAGAGGTCCGATAACGTCCTCAATAGCGCAAATCTACTTCGACACTGTAGCAGGAAAGGTCTCCAAATATGAAAAATGGCTCACGTATGTAAAATGAGAAAAATCGGCTGACCAAGAGTAAGTTTAGATATTTCTAGCACATACTGGAAGTATCGCGGGTGTAGTGTAGCGGTATCACAGGAGCTTCCCAAGCTCTTAACCCGGGTCCGAATCCCGGCACCCGCATCCTGTATTTGAGATAATTTTCCAGTTGTTTTTGTTCCAGGCAGTTGGGCATGAGTATCAGATGTAATAAGCAACGTTCATATACTGATTGAGGTTGTTTTTATCTGGCAATGCTGAGTAGATTAGCTTTAGTGGGCCTGTCTGTTTTAATCTCAGTTATGATGATAGTTCCGGGTATTGCGCTATATGACGGCACGAGTTTTGAAGGCAATGCAAATGGACCAAGTGCGCTGCCCGGTGTTGGACTTTCGGAGAGCAACTCATCATACAGGTACTATTACCCAATGTCCACTCTCTCCCTCTACAACAATTCCATATTCCCGGGCAATTCAATTTCAAGACCGCATGGATATTTCGACGCACCTCTGGAGAAGCCGGAAATGGCCGCATATGATACGATGAACCACAACCTCTACATATCCTCCTCCGAGTTTGTGGGCGGATCCGCATACATTTACGTTGTCAACACCTCAACGAATAGCCTTGTTGACAAAATCAGCATCACGTCCTTCCAGGGCGGTGACGTGGTCTACAATCCCGCCGACAATGAGTTGTATGCCGCCGTAAAAACTGACTCCGGCAAGTCTGGAAATGTGCTGGTGATAAATCCGGTTAGCAACACTGTATCCAAAGAGATCAACATCGGCACCACTGTCTTCGGAGAAGTGCTCGTACCAGACAAAAACCAGGTCTTTGTTGCTGGTGAAGACAATCACGTTACAGTCATAAACTGCTCCACTGATACAATTTTCAGGAACATAACAATGAGTTCTTCATACGTAAGCGGCGATTACAACCCGCCCTCGCCGTTCCTGCTTGCTTATTCTGCTGCGACGGATGTAGTGTACGCGACAATGTACGGCAGAGGAACTGTCTCACTGATAAGCCCGGTCAACTATTCAGTTTTCGGGAATATATCGGTCGGTTCAACCCCGAGGGGGATAGTGTATGACCCGGTCAACTACGACCTTTATGTGTCAAACTCTGACACCATTTCTGTCATAAACACGACTTCAAACACTCTCGTTGCAACTATCGGCAATCTGGGAAAATATGGTGAACCTGCTTACTTCTCCTTTGACCCTGACACGAACCAGATTTACGTGGATGGGCAGGGGTATGGAAACGTTTGGGCCATCAACGGATCGGACAATAAAATTGTTGCAGACTTAAGTGTGGGCCTCATTCCGATGGGAGTGACATATATTCCTTCAAACAAGGAGGTCATGCTAGTCAACGAAGAACCCGGAACTGTTTCTATAATAAAACCTACATTATCTGTGATGCCTGTCTACCCTGTGCCAATTACAGAAGATGGATTACCGACCGGCAGTGTCTGGTATATTAACGGTTCAGCCACTGGTGATTCGGGGCCCATAGTGAGGGGCACTTACATAGCATACCTCTCCAATGGAACATACACACTGACCATTAAAGGGCCTGCAGGGTTTGTCTACAGTGAAACCGACAAAATGGCCGTGAATGGGATAGATTCATCCTTTCAGATTGTGTTTACGCCCATAGCAGAAATTTATAACATAGCAATTGCCACAAGTGGCATAATTGCCTTCATACTTACCGTATACTACTTGACTAAGCGCAAACAGCGAGAGGGAGGAAAATGAGATGCCAGAGAACTGGAACCAACCTTCTGGAATCAATTCTTTTCGGGGACTTTTATTGACCCAACGTTTGGTTCTTATGCCAAAGACACTTTCGAAATGGTCTTTTTCTGTCACGGTAGAAACCTCCCTGGAATGCACCGGAAAAATTAATCAACATGCAGATTGTTTATATTTGTGAACGAAGGAAGCAAGCTCGAGGAAATCATAGATGAATTAATGCCGATGGTTGTCGGAAAGAGAATATTAGACATAGGAACTGGATTCGGCACAGTCGTGACGAAGTTGCTGCAAAACCCTTCCTTTGAGGTGGTTTCCATAGACCCTGAAGCATGGCATTTTGCCGATATTGAGCGGGAATTTTCAGATGCCATAAAGGAAGGCAGGCTGAAGCTGAGTAAGGCAAGAGTCCAGCGTATTCCATACGATGACAGATACTTCGACACCAGCCTGGCAATAACCAGCCTGCATCACGTTCCGGAGACCCACGATGCAATAAAGGAAATAGAAAGGGTGACAAGGCTGAGGGTTATCATTGTTGACTGGGACACTCCTGCATCGGGGGTAAGGGTTCCACACAGCGCAGGGGACCTGTTGGAAAACAAGGACAGGATAATCAGTTACGCAAGGAAAAATGGTTATAACACGGAGGAAAAGGGAGAATGGTTCCTGGCATGGAAATGAAGTTCTGACCGTCACAGAACGACTTTTCCATTAAATCAGCCAGAAATCTACCCTCTCACTATCTCTTCTACCTTCCTGACGTTCTTCATAAGCCTGTTGAACATCTCCAGAGTAAGCTGCTGCGACGAGTCTGAAAGTGCATTGTCAGGGTCTCTGTGGACCTCAACCTCAAGCATATCTGCGCCTGACGCAACTGCTCCCAGTGCCAGTGATTCCACGAGTTCCCTCCTTCCGGCGGGATGGCTTGGGTCCGCGCATATAGGAAGATGTGTCAGGTTTTTCAGAGAAGCTATCGAGCCGATATCCATATTGAACCTGGTATAATTCTCGAAGCTCCTGTTTCCCCTGTAGCACATTACAACATTCTCATTGCCGCCAGAGAGTATGTATTCACTTGATCCAAGCCATTCGTTCATGGTCGTAGCAAGGCCGTTCTTAAGGAGAACGGGCGTTTTGAGCTGCCCCAGGAACTTCAGGAGAGTGAAGTTCTGCGCGTTTCTTGCCCCGACCTGGATCATGTCAACATTGTTCCGGAAGGCACTGAAATCTGAAATGTCAAGAAGCTCGCTGACTACCGGCAGGCCAGTTTCTTCTCTCGCCTTCATTAGAAGCTGTATCCCCTTCGGCCCAAGGCCCTGGAACGAGTAAGGGCTGGTCCTGGGCTTGAATGCGCCGCCCCTGAGCATGTCAGCACCCATCTTCTTTACTGCCTCTGCCGTCTCCATAACCTGGCCTTCAGATTCCACGGCGCAGGGACCGGCTGCAATTATCAGCTTTTTCTCCCCTATGCTTACATTATCAACCTGTACTACTGTCTTTTCCTGCTTGAATTCCTTTGAGTAAAGGTTTCCGTTGACAAGCAATGCAGTGTCGCTATCCATGGGAAGGCTCGAAGGGGTCTGCCCTTCAGTAAGGATTATCTTTCTTCCGTAGAGGTCTATCACCCTGTAGCTGAACGTGGAGTCCATCATGTTGTCCTTCAGCGCTTCCTCGTACACGGAGGATTTAGGAATAATGATCAATTCAACCCACTCCTTATTTCCATAATCTCATTGTTGATCTGCTCCAGCACTGAACGTGAAAACTCGTTCTTCGATATTGTGTCCCTGACAACTGAAGAGTTTTCCCCGTCCAGAATTGATGCTATTTTCTGGAGATTTGCAAACGAGGGGGTGACAAATTTCTGGTTTGATGCCACTATCCTCTTTGCAATCATCGATACTGCGTATGGTGCAACCAGCAGGTCAGCCATGGCCCTGTCATGCTCCTCTGCGGTTACACTGGCAATGTTGCTGTCGGCAAAGAGTTCCCGGACCTTCTGGAGCGATCCGTCAGGCGAAATGTCATTAACAAACAGGATTGTGTTGAAATCCGGATTCTTCGATGAAGCAGGGCCAAACAGTGGATGCAGGCTTACCACTTCACCGGAGAATCGCTTCATGGGAGATTTCACGGAGGAAAGTTCAACGATGGCGATTTCATGCCTGTATTTCTCGATGAGCAATATTGCATCCTCAAGCGGGACAGCCAGGACTGTCACATCGGAAGACCTCAGTTTTGCAGTGTCTATTGTATCATTCCTGTCGACTGAACATATTATTTCATGCCCGTTTCCTTCAAGCTTTTCCCTGATAGTGGAGCCTATCCTTCCCCTGGAACCAATTATTGAGACTTTAATTTATACCGCCTCCATTATTTCATTCTTTGAGTTTTTTGAGAATAATTCAGGACAGATCTTCAGTATCCCGTTATCAAGAGTTGCCATAACAGTTCCCTCTGAATTCACAAGGGTTATTTTTCCTGAGTTTCCGCCCTCTTTTTCAGCTGTTATATGGCCACCCCTCTGAACAACCCCCAATGCGAGATTTTCAGGGATCCCCGCAGTATCCTTCAGCTCAAATCCCGGAAAAGAGACAATGAGCCCCATTGAATATGCAAGAAGCCCGTCCGGGCCTGAAAGCACTATGCTGCCGCCATTTTCCCCATGGGATTCAGGAACTGATACTTCGGGCCTCTGGCTTACCTCATTGAGAATTGTAAGCTCAAAAATCATGTTCAGAACTGATTTCTCAATCTCACCAAGTTCTGGTATGCTGTTCAGGACCTCGAGTTCCCTTTGCCTGTTCCTCGGTGACATGCCGAGCATGTCCTTCTCCTTTCCTATCTCTGCCGCAAGCTTGATCCTTTCCCTGACCAGATCTATAATCTGTAGTGTATTCCTGAAAAGCTCATCCCGCATGGAGAGCAGAGACGAAATCTCCTCACTGTTGCCTATAAGTTTCCTCTGAGAACCCATATTAATTCAGCTCCCTTAGAAAGGTGCAAAACGATAATAGAAAACATCACTGCCAAAAAATTCAGACCTTATAACTGCATTTGGTTCCAAATTCATTTGAGCCCTGGAAGGCCCTTCAACTGCAATTATACTTTTTCTGTTAGGCAGGCGTGACATTATCAAGCATGTATACTTTCGTAGTATTTAACCGTTGTGACGATGTGCTTGGAAAAACAGGCACTTGTACTCTTTTCCGTTGATCTGTTTTCCATGGGCCCCATGCTTCGGGCTTACAGGAGTATGCTGCCCTCAGGGAGGAAGAGCTGGTCGTTCTTTCTCTGTAGTGCCGGGATCGCCTTAAGGGTTTCAGCGGTAAGATGGACAGGGACAAGCCTTTTGGCACTGCTTTCGGTGAATGTAGACATTACATCCGAAACCGTTGAGTGCCTCCACAGTTCTGCTTCTATTCTCAGATCGTCAGTGTAGGTCATTTCATGAATAAGAAGATCAACGTTCTCAGCCCCTTTTACAATCAATTCGCTGAAAGCAGTGTCGCCTGTATAGAATACCGTCCTGCCGTTGTAGTGTATCCTGTAACCATTGTTGGGGATTGTGTGGTCTCCAGAGATGATTTGGATGTCATCATTTGATTTTTTCTCGAATGAGGCGTAGATGTGAAAGCCATGAGGCGTCCGATATGATTCCAGCAAGTCTTTTGATGTTTTCTCAATGCCATCGGGGCCGGTTATCAGCAACTCTTCCTCAGTACCGGACATGGCCCTGTACCAGAGCAGGCCCGTCAATCCCGCGAAGTGATCATAATGCATGTGGGATATGAGCACCTGTTCCAGGCCGTTGGGGTCAAGGCCCTTCTCAATCATGGACTGAAGAGAGCCAGGTCCGAAGTCACAGGCAATCTTCCCGTCTATCACGAATGATGTGTTTACTTTCCCGGGAGCAAGTCTTGCCGACCAGTTTCCGAGAAATACAATCTCCATGAAAAGAATATCGACTTGAAGTATTAAATCGTGATGAGTTAACCGGGCTTGAATGAGCTGGCCCATGTCACGGAGTATATCCATGGTGTGATCTGCATCGGAATGATGGGAAATGTTTAACTATAAAAACCCTATTTAAAGCCGTTAATGGCCAATAATAAAGAAGATTACCTGCTGGTTACATGGGAGTTTATAGAGACCATAGGAAGGGTCTCGGAAAAAGACATAGCCAGAAGGCTCAAGATTTCTGCTCCCACCGCCTCAGAATACGTGTCAAAGCTCGTGGATGACGGGCTGCTCGTCAAGAGGGGGAGGGATGTTAACTTCACTTCCAGGGGATACAGGAAAGTGATGCCAATGGTCAGGGAACACAGGATAGTTGAGGTATTCGCATACAAGTTCCTGGAAATACCATGGGAGGACTCGCATTCATCTGTCATGGAGCTGGAGCACCTTTTCCACGGGGATAAGGGAGAGAAGCTCTTCAAGAATATTGGCAGGCCGGAGACATGCCCTCACGGAAATCCCGTAAACCCATCCGAAAGAAAGAAGGAGGTTTCGGCATCACTCGCTGAGCCAGGCAAATACACACTGAACAGGGTATCTTTCGAGGACAGGAAGCTGCTGAGAGAGATGTCCTCAGTGTCGGCTTTCCCTGGAGCTTCAGTGGAATTGCTTAACGACGGTGATGTGACTGTTGAGACTGCAAATGGAGAGCTGATACTTGACCCGTTCACCTCGTATGCACTCAAGCTGATAAAGGTCTGAACGTCCCTGGATTTTGATTGAATGAGGTGTATAATATCCCCTCGGGATAGTGCGGACGCGGGCTTTGCGATGAGGCTATGAAAAGTATTAATTACGTTCTAATTGATTATCCATAACTCTTAACTCACATAGTCAAAGGTTGATCGAATGATGAGAATTAGTATTTCTGTTAAGAACCTGAAGGAGGTGGCCGACCTTCTAAATACAGTCGTTACGGAGGCCAAATTCAAGCTTGATAAGACAGGGATCTCTGTAAAGGCAGTGGACCCTGCACACGTGGCAATGATAAGTATAGACCTGCCCAAAGATATATTCAACGAGTTTCAGGTGGACGAGGAAGAAGAGATATCACTGGATGTTGAGAGGCTCAAGGCGGTAATCAAGCTGGCCAGTTCCAGTGATCTTGTCACCATTTCAAAGGAGAAGGAGAAACTGAAGTTTGAGATAGGCAACATTGTAAAGAGCATCTCTCTCCTGGACAACAATTCTGTTACCACTCCAAGGATCCCGCAGATAAGCTCAGAGTACTTTGTTGTCTTGGGCAAGTCCGATCTTGAGAAGGGGCTCAGGGCGGCAGAGGATGTGTCTGATGCCATCAGGCTTACACTCACGGATTCCGATTTCAAGGCACGGTCCATGTCCGATTCTGAAGAGTCCGAAATGGTACTTCCAAAAGACATGCTGAAGGAGATATTCTGCAAGGGACCGGTAAAGAGCTCATATCCTCTTGAGTACTTGCTCAAGCTGGTAAAATCACTCGCATCCGCCGACGAGATGAAGATGAGCTTCAAGGACGACTACCCCCTGACCATAGAGTTTACGCTCAATCAGGGAAAGGGGAATGCTGAGAAACATATATCAGGCGTTTTCCTGCTTGCTCCAAGAATGGAGCAGTAACATAATTTTTTGAATCCTTTATGCTCATTCTGGGAGCTGTATTTTGCAATTTCCGTTTCATGTTCCAAATAGAAAAGGTTCTGTGAAATTAAATACCCTCCAGAATTTTGACAATAGTGAGATCAGGAATATGGCAGTCCGGAGAGGGCATGAATCTTTCCAAAGTTTAGCTGTTAAGAGGTTGCATCCCAATTAAAGGTTTTTCAACTGTTGAGTTTCAAGTCCTGGTGGGCGCACAGCTTTCCAGTTCTTTGGGCAGATAATACGGACAGATATGGCGGCGAGAGGTTTCGCATCCAAATTGCATATTGATGCTTTAAGATTAATCCATAGCGTATTTAAGCCCAGAGTGGTTAAATTTGGCATGCCTGTTTATGTGTTTTTGGTGACCCTTACAGAGAAGGGGAAATCCAACTTGGACCTTGTCAAAGAGAATAGTAAGGAACTGTCAGAGCTTATAAAGAGCCTTGGTGGAAAGAGCAAAGAAGCTTTCATGACGCTTGGGAGATACGATATAATTGAAGTAATTGAGTTCCCGAGTGATTTGGCCGCCCTGAAGTATTCTATGAAAAGTACGGAATCAGGACTGCAGAATGTGGAAACCCTAACAGGCTTCAACTCAGATGAGGCTCAATTTTCCATCAAATAAGTTATGTTCTGTGGAAAGATAGTGGCAGTCGAAAGGGGCATTGCAAGAAAACAGAACGAAGCGGGCGCGAGGGGATTCGAACCCCCGATCCACAGCTTAGGAGGCTGTTGCCTTATCCAGACTGGGCCACGCGCCCCGAAACCACAGGGCTTATGTCAAGCCTATCCCTAATCGTTTTACCACATATAATAAGATTCTTAGGGTTGATGCGTAAAGAAACAGATACACCTGGTAGGCTAATGGTTGAGTTTATAAATGCACAGCGGGTGGCTTTCAATTGTGGGCTTTAGTTGGAGCTTCCTGAACAGATGAAAACATAGCGGTATCATCTTTATATATATCACTTCACTAGATTTATGTGGTCACATGACCGAGCCGGAAGGAGAGGAAAAGAAGACCAATTCTTTTGAAGAGATCAAGCGTGAATCCATAGAGAAATTGGCCACACTTATAACATCAGCATTCGGGCTTGTTGCAGCACTTGCGTGGAACTCCGCCATCCTCAAAATATTCTCAGTTATATTTGGAAGCAGCAGCGACCTGTTAGCCATGGTACTCTATGCAGTCATAGTAACAGTAATCGCAGTTGTAATAACGATCTATATAGGCAGGGTTGCCGGAAAAATGAAGAAGGGGTGATCTCTACACTCCTTAAGAGTTATAACCGGATTAGTTATTTCCTGACATATGGAAATTCACGTTGATGGCTGGAGTGCAAATATCAGGTTCTCCTCCGCCCATTTTATACCGAAGCTGGGCAAATGCTCACGAATTCACGGGCATGATTATGGCGTAAAGATCAGGCTACATGGCGAGAAGGTCAAGGGCATCCTGATAGATTTTACCGATCTCAAGAAAGCTATGAGAGATGCCATTTCCGAGCTTGATCACAAGCTTCTCATTCCCGGGAACAGCAGTGAGGCTGTTTACAAAGTAGAGAATGGTGAGGTCGAGGTCCGGTATGAAGACAAGAGGATTGTTGCTGTTGAAAGGGACGTTCATGTATGCGATGTTGAAGTGACATCGAGCGAGGAACTGTCATACTACGTTGGAAGGAAGATAGCCATGAACCTAGGTTCCAGGCCCAACCTCACCGCCATGGAGGTTTCCATTGAAGAAGGGCCCGGCCAGGGATCCTTTGTGGAGATTGATTTAAACGAGTAAGAAGGTTGTATGCCTCCTTTCCGGAGGGCTTGACTCAACCACGGTTATAGGATACGCCCTCAGCAGGGGGTTGGATGTTCATGCGCTGAGTTTCAGGTACGGGCAGAGGCATTCAATGGAGGTGGAATCCTCAAGAAAGATAGCAGATCATTATGGGGTCAGGCACAAGATAATAGATGTTGACCTCACCCAGATAGGAGGAAGTTCCCTTACCGATGATATCCCTGTAGCAACGAGAAGCGTTGATGAGATCGCGGATGGCATACCCACTTCGTATGTTCCTGCAAGAAATACCATTTTCCTTTCACTGGCGGCAGGCTTCCTTGAGACAATTGGAGGCGAAGCGGTGTACATAGGTGTAAATGCAGTCGACTATTCAGGATACCCGGACTGCAGGCCGGAGTTCATCAGCGCCATGGAAAAGGCACTTAACCTTGGGACAGGAGATGGAAAGAAGAAATGGATGACCATTGAGGCCCCGCTCCAGTACCTTTCAAAATCCGATATAATAAAGATGGGCATGGGCCTGAATGTCCCATACGAGCACACTTCCTCCTGTTACAATGGAAACGAAAGGGCTTGCGGAAGATGCGATTCCTGCCTGCTGAGGCTTAAAGGTTTCATGGATGCAGGCTATCCCGACCCAATCAGCTATGAGGAATATCCTGAATTCTACTCTGAATTTCTGAAAAATGTAAAAAAATAGGGTTTATTGGGACAAAAACCTGTCCACTTTCTGTGCGTTTTCGCGCACCGAGGCGGCTGTCTTGTCCCAAAGCTCTTTTTCCTCTGCGTTAAAATCCATGTCGTAGATATGTTCAACGCCATCTGCCCCGATTTTGATTGGAACCCCGATAAAGAGTCCGTCTGCACCATAGTGTTTCCCGTGTGTTCCTGTGAGGTGGGCTGCGCAGGGAATTACCCTCTTCTTGTCCAGTATGACAGATTCCACCATAGCCCTGATTGATGCCCCTGGAGCATAGAAAGCGCTTCCTGTCTTGAGGAAATTGACGATTTCTCCGCCGCCGAACCTTGTCCTCTTGACTATTTCTTCGATTTTTTCCTTGCTCAGAAGGTTGGATATCGGTATTCCTGCAACGCTTGAATACCTGATGAAGGGAACCATGTCGTCTCCGTGTCCGCCTATCACGAATGCATTGACGTCCTCGACAGAGACGCCCAGTTCCATTGCCAGGAATGTCCTGAACCTTGCACTGTCAAGAGCTCCGCCAAGACCCATTACTTTGGACGGGTCGGCACCTGTTATCTTCTGAAGGGCATAGGCCATTATGTCCGCAGGGTTTGAGACAACGACAATAACTGCATCAGGGGCATGCTTCTTTATGTTCTCTCCAACATCCTTCATGATCTGGAGGTTCTTGTTGAGAAGATCGTCCCTGCTCATTCCGGGCTTTCTGGCCAGTCCTGCCGTTACAACTATAACATCGGACCCTGCGAGGTGCTTGTATGCATCCTTGTCGGTTGTTGTGAACCCAACAACTGCAGAATCGTATCCCCAATGAGGGGCACCCTCTCTCATGTCAAGAGCTTTTCCTTCAGGGACGCCATCAACAACGTCAAAAAGGTAAATGTCTCCCAATTCTCTCACTGCAAGAAACTGTGCAAGTGAAGCACCAACATTTCCAGCACCTATAACTGAAATCTTGCGTCTGGCCATGTGCATGAAATGGGTTACAAGCTAAAAATATTGTCGTACTCCTCAGTATTACCCTCAGGTCAACCCGCATGGTCTTCCGATATAAAATCTGAGTTCAAAGCGAAATTACATCTAACCTATTACACGAAAGATTAAATAATCTTCAGGATTTTATAATTCGAATGATAGTTATATACGACCAGTCAGGGGACAGTGATGGGTTGTTCGAAAAATTACTGAGACCGACTGGAATTGAGTATAAGCTAATCGAAAACTTTTCCTCCAAAGTCATAGAAGACATAAAGCCTACATCGATAGTGCTCTACCTTAATTCCGGGATGCCCAAGGATGTAGAAGAATACTTCCTCCAGGAGAAGAGGGACTATCTCTTGATTGTAATGTCGAACCATGATCCTGAGATCGATGAGAGGATCAGGTACACCGCTGAAATTGTTATAATTGACCCTAATGACCTTGAGACTTCAAGGAAATACCTTAGGCAGGCACTTACTAGCTACACAGTCAGGAAACTCAGGATGATAAACAACACCACCGTATACCTGGGAAAGAACGGGCTTTATCCTGGAGTGATATACTACACAAAGCCTGAGAATGCGAGGACCTTCTTTTCGCTGATGTTTTCAGACACAATAGACAAAAGCAAGATTTTTGTCGCCTCAAGGTTCAACATGCGCCATGAATTGCCGGACCTCCTCAACGACAACAATTTTCTCTGGGTTACTGATTCAATAGGTGCACAGAGGAACAGGCCGGTTAACCTGACATACATCATGGATTCGATTGTAAAGCGGATAGTTGAAAACAACAGCACCGTCGTTTTTATTGACGTGTTCGATCTGCTTATAGTATACCATGATTTTTATGATGTTGCCAGAGCTTTCGAACAGGTGAAAAGTCTTGCGATTGAGCGAAATATCTATCTACTTTTGACCTTTAGTGATCAAGCCATGGATCATATCCGCTTCGGACAGATCACCAGATTTGCCGTAGAATGGAATCCCTCATCCATCCGTGACTTAACGTAGAGTGTGAAAGCGCAAATGGGAAATAATAACCTGCTAGATATGCTGAAGACGTTTTTTCGTCAGAACTACGGTAAATCCCTTGTAGTTAAGGGAAGGCCCGGAGCAGGCAAAACAACCTTTGCGCTTGAATTCCTCAATCATGTAAGAGACGAGACACCAGTTCTGTACCTTTCGGCGAGATTTTCGGATGAACCACTGACCGAACAGTTCCCATGGCTTCCCGAATATTCGGCCAAGAGAGTCGAGTCAAGGCTGCCTCAGCGTGATTTTACCAATGTCATCAGCGACTCGCTGGGAAAGCTTGAGAAGATGATCGAGGAAGGAAACATTTCAACCCAGCTGACCTCGCACGATACCGGGCTTGTTCTGAATATCAGGGACCTCGTACCGGAGATTCAGACAATCTACGATTTTGTTGACGAGAATTATAACAGCTCCCCAATCATTGTTCTGGATTCCATTGATGCCCTCTCAGAAAAATACGGGATTGAGTCCGCGACCATTTTCTCGGTGCTTCATTCCGATCTTGTAGAAAATTCTGGCGCAAATATCATAGTTGTAATGGAGGAGATGAACAACACGAAGCTGGAATATTTCTCCGATGGCGTTGTGTCAATGGATTATCAGCTGAAGGACGATTTTCTGGTCAGGACACTGACAGTAGCCAAGCTGCGTGGAATGTCCACTGGTTCCAGCCCGGTCTGGCTTTACTCACTCAAGGAAGGGAGGTTCCTCCCGTTTGAAAGAGATTCAGTGACCTATCCGGAGAACAAGCTGAAGACAAAGGTGAAAGCCGAGGAAAGGTCCTTTGAAGTCCCGCTTGGAAGCGATTCCTTCTCCAAGCTTGTTGAGAAAGATCTTGACAGGGTCCCGCTTGGCTATGTGGTAATATTCCACAGAGTGAACAAGTCAACTTCTGTTGACCAGGCCGTAAATCTTGTGAAAAACAACCTGATAAGGCGCACTGTGCTGGAAGGGAGGGGAGTGATAGACGCCACCTCAAGCAGTTATGAAACTTCCAGGGTAATGGTTGACACCATGGAATCAGAAGTGCTGAAACACTACATCACTGCCGAGAAATCAAAGAGGTCGAGTTCATACGTCATAAATCTTGAAGGAAAGAGCCTCGTGGAGGATTTTCCGCATGAAGTCATAGATTTCTTCATGTCATCATCATCCAGGCCAAATGTTTACCTGTTTTCAACAGATTTCCTCTCGTTCACATACGGCAATGATTTCTTCGGGGACCTGCTTAACCTCATTAACATCATCAGAATGACAGGAATCATTGTCATTGTGGCTGATGATGAATACTACCAGAAAATTAGCCACTACGCCAACCTTACTGTTCATTTCAGGGACTTCAGCGGTTATGTACTTCTCAATTCTTCCAAGAGAAGCGTGTTTATCTCAAGCACGAAATATGGAAAGGACCGCTGGCCAGAGGTCGAACTCGACGAAATAGTCTGACGTTCCTTGCAGGCTGCCAGCAAAATTTAATTCATTTCTGTAACTTATCCCTTATGTTTCCGGCTCTGAGAATGAGAAGGCTACGAAGTAGCCAGCACATGAGGGAACTCTTCAGTGAAACGCCGATCAATTACGAAAAGCTGGTTATGCCAGTTTTTGTTGAAGAAGGCCTGGAGGGAAAGAGGGAAATAAAGTCAATGCCAGGCATCTACAGGCACTCTCTTGAGTCGCTTTCATCGTACGTCAAGGAGCTCGAGGACCTGGGCCTTAATTCCGTTATCCTTTTTGGGGTTCCTGCCCACAAGGATAGCGAAGGGTCTTCTTCCTATGATGAGGAAGGGGTTGTTCAGAAGGCAATCAGGCTCATCAAGGACAATACACAGATGAACGTGATTGCAGACCTTTGCCTGTGTGAATATACGGACCATGGGCATTGTGGGATTATCAAGGATCGCAATGTAGACAACGACAGTACCCTGCCCGTGTACGCAAGGATTGCCGTGAGCTATGCTAAAGCCGGAGTTGACATGGTTGCCCCCAGCGGGATGATGGATGGACAGGTTGGTGCGATCAGAAGTGCCCTTGATTCAAATGGTTACGGTGGAATAGCAATAATGGCTTATGGGGCAAAATATCACACGTCGCTGTACGGCCCGTTTAGGGAGGCAGCTGACTCAAAACCGGGGTCGGGAGACAGGAGGGGCTACCAGATGGACTTCAGGAACTCCAGGGAAGCCCTCAGGGAGATGGAGGAGGATGAGAAAGAGGGTGCGGACATCCTCATGGTCAAGCCTGCACTCTTCTACCTTGACATCATTTCTCTGTCGAGGCAGAAGTTTGAGCTCCCCATTGCAGCCTATAATGTCAGTGGCGAATACAGCATGATAATGGGAGCAGTGAAAGATGGCCTGCTGAAAGACGAAGTAATAGAGGAGTCGATTGTCTCAATATTCAGGGCAGGTGCAGACATCATAATAACGTACTTTGCCGAGTATCTGCTGAAGAATAGGTAAATGGGCATAGAGAAGCAATTACATTCTTCATTGTTTTTATGTCGCAAATGCATAAATCAACACACTTATTAGTGATTCCAAGATTTAGATATGGTGATTTAATGGCAGTCTATCTAGGAATGAAAGCACCGGATTTTACCGTAAATACGACCAAAGGGCCAATGACGTTCTCGGACCTCAAGGGAAAGTGGGTACTTCTCTTCTCACACCCGGCGGACTTCACGCCCGTGTGCACGACAGAATTCATGGGATTTGCCGAGAGGTACGATGAATTCAGGAAGCTCGGAGTAGAACTCATCGGACTGAGTGTTGACAGCATATACTCGCACATCGCCTGGCTCAAGGACATCAAGGAGAAGTACGGTGTAGAGATACCCTTCCCGGTAATAGCAGACATAGAGAAGGAAGTGGCGGACGCGTACAACCTGTACGATCCAAAGAGCGGTGTCACTGTCAGGGGCGTCTTCATAATAGACCCGAACCAGACAGTGAGATGGATGATCTACTATCCCGCTGAGATCGGGAGGAACATCAACGAGATCATAAGGGTGATCAAGGCGTTCCAGTTCAACTGGGACAGCAAGCTCGCAACTCCCGTGAACTGGGAACCCGGAGACAAGGGAATCGTCGGTGCGCCGAACACCTTCGAGGCAGCACTGGTCAGGGAGAAGGAAGAGGGTGCCGAGAGATGGTACCTCAAGAGGGCTAAGGCATAAGGAAAGATCCGGATGACAGATTGCGCCATGTTCAACATCACGATGGGAGACTACCACCCATCCACAATTTGTGTCGAAATGTCAAGACTGAAAGATTCTCTTTCAGGCCTTATTGAGGTTACCAAGTCCGACTATCCTGAAGAAAGCATGGCGGAATACATCGAGGAATTCGCCAGATCTGATGAAATACAGCCAACTGATCGAACCCTGGGATTCGTTGTCCTGAATAAGGCCAAGAAAGTTGTTTCTCTGTCATTCAGTGAGATGAACGGCGATACAAAGGAAGAGATCGACAAGGTAATGAACAGTTACAGAAGTGAAGGTTTTCAGGTAGAGCTTGATTTGCCTAACTGAAGCCTGAATTCTTTTTTTTACACTTCATGGAGAGAGGCTTTTTTCAAGCGTATTACGGATTGAAATATTAACCGTAAAAAGTTAAATAACTACTTATGATACATCGATGATGTTCAGCATCGAAGAGATACTCATAATTGCAGTCGTCGGCCTTATTCTCTTTGGTGGCGCAAAGAAGATACCCGATCTTGCGAGAAGCATGGGTCGTGCCACTGGTGAGTTCAAGAGAGGACAGCTGGAACTTGAGAAAGAAATTAAGAATTCAATGTACGCAACTTCTTCAACAGCCCCAAAGGACGGAAAAGTCGATTTCCGGGAAGTCGCCAAGAATATGGGAATAGTGACAGACAACAAAGATGAGAACCAGCTCAAAGCTGAAATTGCCGAGAAACTCAAGAACTAAAAGCAATGAGCGATGAAGAAGTATTTCCCATCATCTTTAGAAACCTGGATGAAATCAGGGTAAGACTTACACGGATACTTATAGTATTCGGCATTTTTGCAGCAATTTTTTTAACTCTCAGGATACAGGAAGTAACTCTTTTTGGCCACACATTTATCTTTCTGTACCCCAATTTCTACCACAACACCGCGGCACAGTTCCTTCTGCTTATAGAAAATCACATACTACCCGCGGGAACCACAGTTTTTGTGCTTAAGCCTGCTGACGGAGTTCTGGCAGACCTCGATGTTTCAATGTTCCTTGCATTGCTCTTCGCAATGCCCATAATAGTAAAGGAGATCGGGGAATTTCTCGGCCCTGCCCTCAAGAAACGCGAGAAAGACGCCCTGAGGTCGGCCATAGTTCCTGCAACAGCACTTTTCACCGCTGGATCTGCCATAGGGCTCTGGATTGTCGCCCCCCCGCTTTTCATAATATTCAGCGGGTATGATCTGGGCTTGGGTGCAGCAGAGTCCCTCAGCCTTATGAGTTTTATCTCATTCACTTTTATATACACAGTAACTTTCGGGATCTCCTTCGAGGTTCCGGTATTCATGGTTGCGCTTACCAGGACTGGAATCGTTTCAGCAAAATTCTGGGAGGACCACTGGAGGCATGCGGTTATAGGCGCCCTCATTTTCGGCATGATATTCTCCCCGGGAGTTATTGGTTTCACCATGGTAGTCATGGCTGTCCCGATAATCGCCCTGTACATGGGGGGGATATACTTTGCAAGAAGGGCAGAAAGAAAGGCTGAGGCCGAAAAAGTAAATTCAGCATCAGAAATATCGTAGACCGGTCTGATCTCCTCAAAATATTGGGGGGCACAATCATTGAGGTTGCGCTTGAACAGGACGTGAAACAAGGCATGAACAGCTATGCCGGATGCATTGGCGCAGAAATAGAGGCATGGGGCTGCACACGGTGATGTCAAGCATCACATGGATGACCGCCGCCAGAATGACAGATTTGGGAAATCAGTACATGGTCAGGTTATATTTTTTGTCCATTTTCTCATAGGTTTCCAGGGAATCTATGCCCATTACATTTGAGAGAGTCTCCATGATCCCGGAGTACTTCCTGTCGTATACCTCCCTTCCAAGTTTGAGCCTGCCGGCCTCCCTGTCAAAGAAGATCTGCTCACCATACTTCTTCATGCAGTGAATGCACTCGGCCGCTGATTCCTCTGTACTTTCGAGGTCCTCGTAGCATTTCTCGAATGTGTCTTTCATTTGTCGTCACACCTTTTTCCGTCAAAACTCGGGTACCTAATGTTGTACCTGTCCGCGGACAGCTGTACATAATACAGGAAGCTGTCCAGAAATGTCCTGAACTCTTCTGGATCAACAAACATGTCCCTTACTCCGGGGATCTTCTCTATGTTCTTCCTGAGCTCGTCAAGCCGGAAGTCGCCGGACAGGTACCCCATCAGGGATTCGAGGAACCTGTATCTTGCATCGTACTTTGACTTCTTTGTGACCCTTCTGTAGATCTCTATCCTGTGCATTGCCTTCCGGATCCAGTCGGCTGCATCGTCAACTTCTCCGGCCAGAAGGGCACTCTTAATAACTTCAACATCAAGTTCAGCTTTGAGCATTTTCTATCACCCGAATAATCCCGGCGCCACCGACATGAGAAGGTACACCATCTGGAACGCCACTCCGAGGCCAACCGTGATGAATGCCGTCGCAATGACAGGAATCCTGACTGAGGTTGAAAGGTTGAAATCGGTCTCCCCCACCGGGTCCTTGAACATGTAGAGGATCACGCGGAAGTAGTAGAACACTGAGATTGCACTGTTCAGTATGGCGATGACAGCAAGCCACCAGAGCTGGCCCGTTATAAGTGCGAGGAACAGGTTGTACTTGGCGAAGAACCCGCCGGTAACAGGGATTCCGGCAAGTGCGAGAAGAAGTATTGAAAAACTCACTGCCACGGCAGGAGACTTTCTGAAGAGACCCGTCACATCCGAAATTTCAACCTTGTCCTTCTTCACAATATTCATTGTAAGGAAGGCTCCTCCCTTCATGAATATGTATACGACTGAATAATACATACCTGTGGCGACTGCCAGGGTTACTGCGTGCGAAGAGGTGTTCCCCACGTAAGACACCTGTGCAAGCACCAGGATGAGGTAACCCACCTGGGCAACGCTTGAATATGCCAGTATCCGCTTTAGGTTGTCCTGGGACAGGGCTGCAATGTTCCCGTAGGTCATTGAGGCGATTGCAAGGATGGTGAAGAGGTAGAATACAACTTCGAAATCCCCGGAAAAGCCCACGAGGAATATTTTCAGGATAACTACGAAGGCCAGGATCTTGCTTCCTGTGGAAAGATAGGCAGCAATGGAGTTTTCAGCCCCGTCGTAGGTATCAATCGCCCACTGGTGCATCGGGAAAATTGCCATCTTGAAGCCGAATCCAACTGCGAGGAAGAGAAGGGCTATATCCATAGACTGGAAGGAAGACACTTTGAGGCCGGCAGTCAGGTCGAATGTCCCGGTTGAGATGTAGAAGAACGATGCCCCGAAGGCCGTAAAGGCGGTGGCGATTGTGCTCGTGAAGAAATACTTGAGCGATGCTTCAAGATGCCTCTTCTCCTTCCCGAATGCAGCCATTATGTATGTCCCTATGCTGACGGCCTCGAAGGACACAAACATCACGAGTATATTGTAGGAAAAGGATGCGATGATTATGCCTATGTTGACGAACAGGAGGATTGCATAGAATATGTCAGCCTTCTTGCTCAGCCTTCTTGCCGCCGGGAAAACAACGAGCAGCGACGCAAGAATCATTATCATTGCGAAGTACGTCCCGTACCTGTTGTAAATGGTCGTGCCTGACATCACCAGGTTCGGGTTTCCCGGAAGGAAGTAGAGCCAGAAGAATACTATTGCAAGAGCGCCCGCAGTAATGGAGGCAAAGAGCCTCGGATTCTCAATCCTGATCCCTATTGCCAGGATGACAAAGGCGACGATTCCCAGAAGGAATAGCGGATAAAGGTAATTGAGGTTTGAAAGTCCGGTATTAAGTGCTAATTCTGTTATGAAGCTGTTAACGATCATATTAATCCTCCAACGTAGGCGGTAAGCAGTCCATCAAGCAGGTTCGGAAAGACCCCCAGGACGAATATCAGGACCAGCAGCCCGCAAAGGGTGGCAAACTCCTTTCTGTTTATATCCCTGATGTGGCCGAGGTGTTCATTGTATGGGCCGTACAGGGCTCTCTGGGCGACCCAGACGTGATATGAGGCAGTAACTATCATCCCGAGGATGATGAAGAATATCCACCACGTTATTCCCTGGTAGACGCCTACAACTATCGAGAACTCGCCAATGAATCCCGCGAGGCCTGGAAGGCCCAGGGATGCAAAAAGCCCTGCGAGCATGAAAGAACTCAGGAGAGGGGCTTCCCTGTAGATCCCTCCAAGGCCGTATGTCATTTCTGATCCGGTATTTCTCCTGATGTAATACAGGGATGCAAATATCAGCGCCATTATGAAGCCGTGTGCTATGATCTGGAACATTCCGCCGGAGAGCTCGAGAACCTGGGTATAGCTGTGTTCCAGTATCCCGACTGCGAATGATATTGTCACGAATCCCATTGCGGCTGCACTGGCAAATGCCATCATCCTTTTGATGTCCTTCTGGAACATGGCGACGAATGAGAAATAGACCAGGCTTAATATACCCAGGAATGCAAGGAAGTAAAGCAGAGTTGAGCTGAATATACCTGACGCCGGAAGGAGGATGCCGAACAGCCCGTATCCTCCCATAAGCGAGAGCCCGCCCGCAAGGATTATGGTTCCGGGGTATGGCGCGGTCTGGTAAGTATCAGGCAGCCATGAGTGCACCGGGAATGAAGGAAGTTTCACAAGAAATCCAATAAGGAATCCGAATAACATGAAGTCTCTCCAGAATACTGGAATATGGCCCGTAATGAACGCAGTGTTCATGAGTGTCCCCATGTCCAGCGTGAACTCTCCCGTGCTGAGGTAGTAATAGTTGTAAAGCGTGAAGAACGCCAGGAGGATAAAGACCGACCCAATGTGCGTATAAACAAAGAATTTCAGGCCAACGCGGTCTCTTTTTGCCCCACCGAACCTTATTATCAGGAAGTACATGGGTATGAGTACCACCTCCCAGAATATGTAGAAGAAGAGGAAGTTCCTTGAGATCAACAGCCCGAAAAGCCCCACCTCGGTTGAAAGGATGAGGCCGTAGATTGAGTTCTCAGAATCCTTTTCCACGACCATGAGTGAGACGAGTATTATGACTGCAGAGAGAGCTATGAGTGCTCCTGTGAATCCCGTAACTCCAGTCGTGAATGATATCCCGATGGATGGCGCTATCTGGAAGTTATACTGGCTGACGATCCCTCCATGATATCCGCCCCCGAAGGTCATGTATATATATATCCCGACGAGGATTGCCATTAGCCAAGCAGATGCGATAGAAAACAGCCTCGCCTTCTTCCCCATGAAGAAGGAGGCGAATGCAAGAATCATTGAGAGGAAGAATGTTATTACCATTAGCATTCAGATCACCACCTTGAAAAGCTCCACAAGGAGAAATACGATTGATATGCCTATTATGAGGACAATAAAGTAGTTCTCAACCACACCATCCTGCATTCTTCTCAAGAGCGTTCCAAAGCTGAGCGCACCGGACCCTGTCCTGTCAACACCGCTGTTATAGGAATTCTCTACTGTGCTGAAGGCTGCAGATACAGGGAGAATTATCCTTTCAGCGATTATTCTTGTATAGAGGACGTCCATGTAATATTTCCACTTCAGCAGGTTGTAGAAGAAATTCCTGCTGAGGTCGATCGATTTCCACCTGCTTGTCCCGTAGAGGTATAGTGCAACCAAGAATCCAATCGCGACGTATATGAGAGGTATATCTTCGATGTATGCCGGTATCGAAGGGAGTGTAACTCCTGTTGCGAGGTAATTATAGAACGGGACCTGGAACAGGTACCCGCCGAAGAGTGAGAAGAATGCCAGTATGAAAAGAGGGATCAGTGCGATGATTGGGGCCTCTTTTGCGTGCTCCGCGAGATGCGACCTCGGCTTTCCCACTGCCACCAGGAAGAACATCCTGAATGTGTAAAGGACAGTCAGCAGGGCCCCAAGGCTGAGGAAGAGCCATGGAAGGAAGGCCTGGAAACTTCCGTAGTGGGAGAAATAAAGCCATGATGCTGAAATAATGGTATCCTTGGAATAAAACCCGGAGGTAGGCGGAATCGCAGCCAGCGCGATTGAACCTATGAGGAAGAGTGTTATTGTTACTGGCATCTTTCTCCACAGGCCGCCCATCTGGCGGACATCCCTGAGGTCCATCAGTGAGATGAGTATGGCTCCCGCAGTGAGGAAAAGGAGGGCCTTGAACATCGCGTGTATCACAAGGTGGAACATTCCGAAGGATATTCCGGCAGCACCGATAACGGGTGCCAGCCCGATAGCGGCCATCATGTAGCCCAACTGGCTTATTGTTGAATAGGCAAGTATACGCTTCAGATCGTTAACCACTATTCCAAGAGTTCCGGCAAATAATGCAGTGAACGCCCCTATTATTGCAACTGAATACATTGCGAATGGGGCTGAATAGAAGAATATGTTGTACGTCCTGGCTACAAGATAGACACCCGCGGTTACCATTGTGGCAGCATGGATAAGAGCCGATACAGGCGTAGGGCCTTCCATTGCGTCTGGTATCCATACGTGAAGGGGGAATTGTGAGGATTTTCCTGCAGCGCCTCCCAGCAGAAGGACCGCGGCGATTCCCAAGTTTGTCGCACCCATGTATGAAGCTATGCTGGATGCGTTGTTGATAAGGAAAGGTATGCTGAGGGGGCTGTTGCCTCCAAGACCAGGATAGCCTACGAGAGCGTTGTAAATCACGGCCATGCCGATCAGGAAGAGCAGGTCCCCCACCCTGGTCACTATAAATGCCTTCTTTGCTGCTGCAGTTGCGTTAGGCTTGAAGAACCAGAAACCAATGAGCAGGTATGAACAGAGCCCCACAAGTTCCCAGAACAGGAAGAACACCACAAGGTTCGAGGAAACAACCAGCCCGAGCATTCCTGCGGTAAAGAGGGATGTTTCAGCAAAGAATACGTGCCTTCCCGGGTCCCCCTTCATGTAATACATTGTGAAGAGGTGGATTATGGTCGACACTAGGGAAACCATAAGCACCATTATCAGCGTGATGTGGTCTACATAAACTCCAATTTTTATGTTGTAGAACCACTGGTAGCTCTGATACAGAGGGTGCCCCAGGCTGTTAACGTAGAGAAATGTCTCATAGGATGCCAGAAGGGAAAGCCCAACCATGAATGATGCTATCACACCGCCAAGCATCTTCCTGTATCTGCCTATGGACCAGGAGAGAACGAACCCGATAAGCGGAAAGATGAATATTAGCCATGCCCAGATAAACATGTTACCACTTTATCTCCTTAATGAGCGAAATGCTGATTTTGCCGTATTTTCTGTATATGGCAGCCATGAGGCTCATGCCGATCACTGACTCGATCACGCCTATGGCAATGACAAAAAGTGCAAAGACAAGGGGGCTGCTCGTGTTGAAGAGTATGCCTGCACCAATGAGGCTCAGAATGGCGGAGTTCAGAAGAATCTCAATTGAGATCAGCATCTTGATTCCTATGTTGGACGTCATAACTCCATACAGGCCTATACTGAACAGTATCAGGGAAAGTACATTCACGAATTCTATCTGCATTATTCATCCCTCCCGGCGATGTAGAACATTCCAATGATTGCCCCAACAAGTATCACCGACAGAAGCTCGAAGGCTATCACATATGGCCCGAACAGGCTCCTCCCAATCCCGGCGATGTCCTGAGATGTTGGGACAAAGTTTCCGGGTATCTGGATCATGGCAAAGAAGAATACCAGGAAGAAGAATATTACTGCAAGCCTGGACAGGTTCTTATTCAATCTCCTTACCCCCCGTAAGCATAAGAGTGAAGATCAGAAGCGTAATCACTGCACCAACATATACTAGCAGCTCAATGCTTCCCACAATCGATGCGCCTAGGAATATGAAGAGTGATGCGAGCACAAACAGGAAGACCATCAGGTACACCCCTGAATGAACGAGGTTCTTTGCCCTTATTGCCTGAAGTGCAAGAGGAACAAGTATTGCTGCGAATATTATGAATATCAGAGTGTAAGCTATCATCTTTTTACCTCGTCCTCCGGATTCTGAAGCTCCTCTGGTGAATAGGTGAAGCTGTTCCTCGTCCTGGAAGTCTCAAATTCATGGGTGAGGTAAATTGCGTCGGTGGGGCAAATTTCCTCGCAGTTCCTGCATACAGTGCATGTTCCAAAGTTCACATCAGGGTATATTTTTCTCTTGTTCCTGGGATTTTCCCTGTCGACTGGCTGCATATGTATAGTCAGGTTAGGGCAGACCTGCTCACACAGAGTGCAGCCGACACAGTCGTCAAGACTGAGGAAAATCCTGAATTTGAATCGTTCAGCTATGTAAGGTTTGGTCTCGGGATACTCAACAGTAGCCGGTTTCTCAAACAGGTGCTTCGCAACCAGAAGGATCCCTTTCAGTGAGCCGACGATGGGAATCTGCTTTTTTGGTTCTTCCACTTCTTTTATTCCAATCACAATGACCACCCAAGTGTAAGAATGCCTGCAAGGATCAGATTTATAACTGATGCCGGAAGCAGGTATTTCCAGCCGAAGTTGACAAATTTGTCAATCCTTATTCTTGGCATTGACAGCCAGATAGTAAATGATATCAGGACAAGTATCCAGGTCTTTATCACAAGATATATGAAGCCAACATCCCCGGAGAAGGGCCCGTTGTATGCACCGAGATACAGTGTGGATACCATCATGGACCCCAGGAATATGCTGCCGAATAGCCCGACATAGAATATTCCGAACCTCATCCCAGTATACTCTGTTGAGTGGCCCGAAACGAGCTCACTGTCGCTCTCTCCCAGATCAAACGGACTGTAGGATGCCCTCGCAATCATGGATATCATGAATACGCCAAGGCCTATCGGCTGAACCAGGCCGTATGCAATAAATGCCCTGGAGCTTGAAGCTATGGAATCTATGTTGAGAGGGGACGAAGTCTGGCCTGATGCCATCATTACAAGTGCAAGGATGGTGATCATCATCGGAACTTCGAACGATACATCCTTTGCCACTGCCCTGAGTGCCCCCACCATTGCATATTTGTTGTGGGAGCTTATTCCCGCCAGTATTTCTCCAATTGGCATTATTGCTATGACCGCTATTAGAAGGACAAGGCTTACTGACGAGTGGGTAACTGTCAGGGAACCTATGTAGTAGAAACTTCCATAAGGCATTAGCGCGAATCCTAGGAAAAGGCCGAGCATGACGACAACGGGTGCCACCTTGTAAGGAAGATCATCCCTCTTCTTCGGTAGGATCGACTCTTTCTGCACCAGTTTCATCATGTCAGCGATCATCTGAAAAATGCCGAATTTCCCCACCCTGTTTGGACCACGGCGAACCTGGAGCCTTGCCATATATTTTCTGAAGATGTATATTACCGCCACAAGTGAGATTGTGATGAAAATCAGCATGAATAGAGTTTCGAAGAAATATGCCAGGATGTAGGCTATATAATGTGTCAAGGGAGAGAAGAAATTCGCAAGCCTCAAGAGTACGTTCATCTGTCGACCTCCCCGAATACCAGATCAATTGTCCCGGATATGGCTACCACATCCGCTATCATCTGGTCCTTTGCAAGATATCTGAGAACTGAAAGGTTTCTCAGTGTCGGGCTCCTGACCCTCAACCTGTAAGGCTTGACCGAGCCGTCGCCGACGATATAAACTCCGAGCTCGCCCTTGGAGGATTCCGTTCTTGCGTAGACGTCACCCTCACCCCTCAGCCTTATCATGAGTGATTTCTTTGCCTTAGGGTTGAAGAACGGTCCTTCCGGAAGTTTTGAAATTGCCTGCTTGACAATCTTTATCGATTGCCTCATCTCCTCAAACCTTACGAGGAACCTTGCGAGATTGTCTCCCTTCTGGGAAACAGGTATGTCAAAATTCACTTTGTCATATACGAGATAAGGTTCAGCTTTCCTGACATCGTACGGAACCCCTGATGCCCTGAGCATAGGGCCGGTAACTGCATAATCGAGAGCAACCTCCTTTGGAAGCACTCCAATGCCCTTGTTTCTTGAAATGAATATGTCATTCTTTGTGAACAGATCGTACATGTCCTCGAGCTTCTTGGGGAACTGGTCGCAGAATTCGTTGATCTCCTGCACGATCTTTTCGTTAAAATCCTGATAGACTCCACCTATGCTCATATAGTTGACTTCCTGCCTGGAGCCTGATACTTCCGTGAATATCTTCAGAATCTTCTCTCTCTCGATGAAAGCGTAGAAGAATGGGGTCAGCATGCCAAGGTCCAGCCCGAAGGCGCCGGTCCATACAAGGTGTGAAGCAACCCTGCTGAGTTCTGCCATGATTACCCTGATCCATTGAACTCTCTCGGGTGGAGGTATGCCAAGCAGCTTCTCAGCGGCTTCAAGGTACCCGACTTCCATGTTCATGGCTGCCACATAGTCCATCCTGTCAAAATAAATAATAGAATCACAATAATAATCAAGCTCACAGATCTTTTCAGCATTTCTGTGCAGGTATCCTATTACCGGCTCAAGTTCCTTTACAATCTCGCCGTCAAGCTTGACTTTTAGCCTCAGTACGCCATGGGTAGACGGATGCTGCGGGCCCATGTTCAGGTCGACCCATTTCTGCCTCTCTTCGGCCTCTGTCATCACCAACCATCTCCCGGATCGAATGTGGCGTAATCGTTTCCCTCATCGTCCATATTGATGTACTGTACTTTGCTGAGATCGTAATTTTTCCTAAGTGGATGCCCGGTCCAGCTCTCCGGGAGGAAAAGCCTCCTCAGGTTGGCATGACCGTCAAACCACACACCCATCATGTCCCACTGCTCTCTTTCTTCCCAGTCTGCACTGGTCCAGAGATGCACTACGCTCGGAAATACGTTGTTGAGGGTGTCTGATTTTACGACCACATAATTGTCATTTTCCATATTGTGAAGGTGATAGACTAGTTCTATCCTATCCCTCCAGTCGACAGCGGTTATCAGGGACAGATGATCAAACCCCTGCTCTTTCAGCTCTTCCATTAACTGAAGAAAATTGTCCTTATCGACTTTCAGTATTCTTCTCCCGTCTTTTCCTTTAGTCTCTTCAAGTATTTCAGCCACTGAAATCACCTGTCGGTTTCTCCCCTGATCTTCTTCTGAAGAGTAACTATTCCGTATGTCAACGCCTCAGGGGTCGGAGGGCAGCCCGGTACGTAAACGTCAACAGGAATCACCTTATCGACTCCAAGCACGACAGAATAACCCTGATTGTATGGCCCACCCTGGATAACACATACACCCATTGCTATGGCATATTTCGGGTAGGGCATTTCATCATACAGCCTCCTGACCCTTGGTGCCATTTTTTTGGTAACAGTCCCCGAAACTATCATGAGATCAGACTGCCTGGGTGAATTTCTGAATATTTCACTGCCGAACCTGGAAATATCCAGATTCGATGCCTGCGTTGCCATCATTTCAATGGCGCAGCAGGCCAGCCCAAAAGTAAGCGGCCATAGAGAGTTGCTCCTTCCCCATTCAAGGGCCTTTTCAATCGTAGTTGTGATGACCCCCATATCACCGGTTTTCATTTCAACCACCTCAAATATCCTTCCTTCATGGCATAGAATACCGCAAACATGGGCATGGAGAGGAAAAGCAGGGTCTCAATGAAAGGAATAAGGCCAAGATACTTGAAGTCGAATGCCCATGGCAGCAGCAGCGCCATATCAATATCAAAGAGAGCGAAAAGCAGAATCACGATATAATACTGGACGTTCACGTATTTGCCAAGGTCACCTTTGGCAACCTCACCGGATTCGTAAGGTTCCAGGTATCTGGTATCCTTGACAGGGGGGTTAGATTCATTGACAAGATTTTTGAGAACATCCGCGAACTTGAAACTGATTTTGCCCGATGGATCGTACCTTTTCTTGGAAATTGAGGGTAATATTGCAAAAATGGCATAGAGGGAAAGTACCATCAGCACCAGCGTTATCAGCAGTGCTATATACCCATCCAACATATTCTGTAATCGTCACGCGATATTTAAGTATTGTTTACAAGCTTTTAATGGAGCTTAACAGCTAAAAAATTGGAAATTGTCAGTATTAAATTTCTTTGACTGACTATTTAAATTTTTCTCAGATAGGACACTGTGATCATGTCAACAGGAGAAAATATTATATAGTGATTAAAATAAATCACTTAAGCTTCTCAAGAATCTCGATTGCTTCCTTGGGATCGAAGGACTTTTTCGTCTTCTGCTTAAGCATCGCGATCAGAGTTCCGGGCTTTATTTCCTTGCCTGACGCATCAGCGATCTCCTTCACCAGGACCATGAGATCTCCTTCCGACAGTGAGGCTTCCTGTACTTCCTTTGCACTCTGTTTGGCGTCAAGTTTCCTGGTGAGCATTACCTCCATGGCATTCTCAAGTGTGTTCCGGGACCAACCCATTTCTGTCGAGATTTTGAGGAGCCTGTTGAGCTCCCCTGTTTCGAAACTGGCTTTGTGCTTCTTCTCCATTTCCGGAATTGTCTGCAGCATGATCCTTGCGGAGAGTTTTCCGTCCTTTGTTGTTTCAGTCAGATCGCGGAAATCGTCGAGAAGAAAGTTGGATGCTATCGTCCTTGCGTCCTGCAACGAAATTGAAAACTCTTCAGAGAGGTCCTTAGCGATCTCCTCCTCGCTCCTTGGAACGAACTCGCTGATTCTCTGGCGTGCATCACTGCCAATCTGGACAATAGGGACATCTGTTTCGGGATACATTCTGTCCTTCCCTGGCAGCGGCCTCAGGAATTTTGTGGACCCGTCTTCAAGTGGACCCCTCGTCTCGGAGAAATCGAGGCTTGACAATTTCTTAATTCTTGAGGTGAAGGCGTCTGAAAGTTTGCCCGCTTTACTTTTGTCTGCTATAACGAAAATAATTGCGTCCTCATCCCCTGGTGAAAGCTCCTCTCTGGCCATCTCCACTTCCTTGCCAGTTATGCCGAATGCCGGAAGTTCGTCGGTATGGAGAATGCCTCCGAGGCCGAATGCCTTGGCAATATCGGAAAGGTCCTTCCCTACCCTGAACTGGTCATTCTTGAGCAGGCCGTCCAGATTGGACCCTACTGATGCGTATATGGACAGCCGGTTCCTGAATGCATTCTTCAGCATCTTAGACTCGGTTTTCTCAAAATATTTCCCTGCTTCGGAAAACATTATGGGCCTTTTCATGCCTCCTCTCTTTTTGAGAATCTCCATTGCATCCCTCATATTTCTCTGCCTTTCTATCTCATGCGAGATCGATTTTCCAATCAGGGACAGTTTCTGGATCCCCTTAATTTCAACCCTGCCGAAGCCGAGTGAAATGTTCACGTCCTGCCTTATTGAATCCACCTGCCTTCTCGATCTACCAGTGGATGCGACTATGAAGCCTATCGACTTGGCCACTTCCACTGCATGTTCCGCATCGAGTATATCCGGTTCCGTTACAATTTCAAGAAGAGGTATGCCAAGCCTGTCCAGAGAGTAAAGAACGTCCTCCTCCACCTTCCTGTCCTGTTCTATTTTTCTTGCCGAGTCTTCCTCAACGCAGACACTTGAGATTCTCACAGGCCCCCTGCTCGTTTCCATCTTTCCGTCGAAGCCAACAACCGCTGTTCTCTGAAATCCAGAAGTGTTTGAGCCGTCAACCACGACCTTCCTCATGAACATCACTGAGTCGAGGGGCCTGCAGTTTAGCGAGCCTGCAACCATCATACCCGTTGCAATAGCATCTTCATTCGGCGAATGAGGAGGTTCCTCGTCCGCTTCAACCAGGCAGCTGTTGTCTGTGGAGACATATCTGAACTTCCTGTCCCTCGTCTTCTCATATTCTGCTGCGGGATCGTAGAAACCCATTTCACTTGCAGTTGGAGAAAGTATCCTCTCGAAAGAGGTTTTCTGCACGCCGTAGCTCTCGGTACTGCAGTCGCAGAAGAGTTTCTTTCCCTTCAGCTGGAAATGTATTTCCAGTCCGATCATCACTTTGCTTTCTTTGGGTGCTTTTCCCTTTTCTCCTGACGCCATGGGATCACAACTCCTCCCTTGTGAGCAATTCCCCTCTCAGATTTGTCTTCATTATTTTCCCAAAGTCATTGAAATCGTAGTTTGCCAGGACATACATCGCCTTTACGTATGCGATCTCAGGGACGACGTTCCCCATTTCCAGAACCCCTGCGTCAAGGAGTTTTCTTCCTGTTGAATATACGTTCAGGTTTGTTGTACCGCTTATGCATTGAGTGGTCATTACTATCTGCTTTCCCTCTCTTGTCATTTCCCTTATGGGACCAATAAGCCTGTCGGCAGCATGGCCCAGCCCCGTCCCCATCAAGATTACAGCTTTCTTGTTTTCACTGTAATTCATCAGATCTTCAGGGCTGAGTGAGGGATGAAAATACATAAGGCCGACAGAACTGTCGAGGCGGTCATTGATGACCGTTTCGTCATCGGGCCTCTTGCTCAGGCGGTTTATCACCACACTGCCGTCGGAGTAGAATGCCATGGGCTCCTCACCTATTGAATGAAACGCATCCCTCCTCGAGGAGTGCATTTTCCTTGACCTTGTTGCCCGGAGCAGTGAGATCTTGTTGTCTGAATTCCCGCTGTGCATCGAAATGCCCACGTCACCTATTTCAGCGGATGCAAAATGTATTGCGGCCTCTATATTGGTGAAGGCGTCGCTGCTGGGCCTGTCCGGGCTCCTCTGGGAGCCTACAAATATAACCGGTCCGGACTGCTTCTCGAGCATGAATGACACAGCGGAAGCGGTGTAGGACATTGTGTCTGTCCCATGGGATACTATAACCCCGTGCGACTTCTTCAGGCCTTCCTTGACCCATCTCACAATGTTGACCCATTTCTCCGGGGTCATATTTTCACTCAGGATGTTGTCCCTGCTTTCCAGCTCAACCGTGAACCTTCTCTCGAGATCTGTCACTGTGGACTTGAGGAAGCTGATGTCGTTAGAGGGAGTGACCGCCCCTGTTGAGTAATCCACCCGGCTCGATATAGTTCCGCCTGTTGCAACTATCGTGACCTTCCCGGGGCCGCTGCCGATGAAGGTGTCTTTTGAAGAGCGGGCCTGTGGAGCCTCTTCAAGCGATTCTTCTTTAATTTCCACGGCCCCCTTTTCTGCAACTATGTTATATCCGCTTTTCAGTTTAATTGTCAATAAGCCGGAGTTTTCATGGATAAGGGTGCCTTCCTGCTCCGCCCCCTTGTACACAAACCTGATTTTCCTTAACTTCAATGACTCTCTGTTATCTGACATATAACTCGAACAGGTAGAAATATGAGCTTATGATAAATAATTAGTGTGTCGGCCCACAGTTGAGTGCATCGCTCAAGTGCAGGATTATATCAGCCTTTTCTGGGGGGTGTCCCGGGGCAGTCCGAGGAGGGTTGAAAGTGCCATTGCGTTCCTTGGAGCTTTTCCCCGGGGGTGATTGTTGAAATAAATGAACGCGTCCTCATACTTCCCGATGTTCTTCCTGATGACTTCCGATATCGGTTTGAGGTCTTCTGTCGAGTATTCATAATCGTATCTCTCCGAGGGAGTGTCAGTTTTCCTGTTCCAGAGGTCATAGTTCCTGCCATGAAGCCTCATGTAGAAACTCTTTCCAGTGGATGAAATGTCCAGGAACTCTTTCTCTGGCCCGTCTATTTCCACAACACCTGCACCAGCGCTGGCAATCTCCTCCCGGAATTGACTGTTGCCGTAGAGCGTTTGATGCCGTGGTTCAACAAAATACCCTATCGCATCGGTGTTGAGGCTTTTGAGTAAAGTGGCCAGCCTGTGCGTGCTCTTGATTGTAAAATATGGCGGGAGCTGAAGAAGTACAGCCGCGAGCCTGTTTTCCATGGCCATAGGCTTGAGGTACCTCTCTTCAAAATCCACTGATGTTGTCACCGCCCGTTCAAGGTCGCCGAGAATATCTTTATGGGTCACCTGCCCGGGAAATTTTACGGAGAACTTGAAGTCCCTGTTTGAGACCCGCTTCATCCATCCAGTGACCATTCCCGCGTCTGGGATTCTGTAGAATGTGGTGTTTATCTCAACGGTGTTGAAGATTCCGGAGTAAAAACTGAGCTTTTCGGTAGCCTTTCTAGGGTAAAATGGGCCTACCCAGTCAGGATAGCTCCAGCCTGAGCAGCCCAGATAGATCATGGAACATCACTTGCCTTTCAGTATTTCCCTGGCTATTATGTCCCTCTGGATCTGATTTGTCCCCTCGTATATCTGGGTTATCTTAGCGTCACGCATGTGCCTTTCAGCGTCTAGGTCCGTGGTAAATCCGTATCCACCGAATAGCTGAAGAGAATCTGTGGTTACCTTCATGGCCATGTCGGACGCAAACATCTTGGCCATGGACGCGACCTTTATTGTGTCTTCATGGTTCGTCCACATGTCCGCAGCCCTGTATGTGATCAATCTAGCAGCCTCCAGCTGGGTGGCCATATCTGCGATCATGAATTTTATGCCTTGAAAGTCCGAGATGCTCCTTCCGAACTGCTTCCTGTCCTTGATGTATTCCAGTGCCTCGTCGAAGGCTGTCTGTGCTATTCCGAGGGCCTGTGCAGCTATGCCTATCCTTCCAGCGTCGAGAGTTTCCATGACCACTTTGAACCCTTCGTTGAGCTTCCCAACCATGTTGCTCTCGGGTATTTCAACGTTGTTTAATGAAAGCTCAACGGTGCTGCTGCCGCGTATTCCCATCTTGTGAATTTCGCGCCCTATTTCAAACCCCGGTGTACCCTTGTCAACGACGAAGGTCGTGATCCCCTTGTAACCTTTCTCCTTGTCTGTTACCGTATCAACAACAAAAAACTCAGCAATGCTCCCGTTTGAAATGAACATCTTGCTGCCGTTGATGATGTATTTGCCTCCTTTCTTTTCGGCAGTCGTCTTGATTGCAGCGGCATCGCTTCCTGCAGAAGTTTCCGTTAAAGCAAGCCCGCCGACTGCACCCTTTGCAATCCTTGTGAGGTACCTCTTCTTAAGTTCCTCTGACCCGAACATTATCAGGGGCTCTGCGAAAAGGGTAAGTGCACCGTCCAGGACAAGAGCTGTGCTCGGGCATGCCTTGGAAAGTTCTTCTATGACTCTTACAAGAAAACTGAAACTCAGGCCTGCCCCTCCATATTCCTCAGGGATATAACTTGCAAAGAGGCCAAGTTCATTCATCCTGTCTATCAGCTTCCGGGGAACTGTCATATTCGCGTCAATTTCCCTTGCGAGAGGCTTCACCTCTTTCTGAGCAAATTGTGTGACGTACTTCAGAACATCTTTTTCAGGCTCAGACAAATGAATGGTATCCATATGTAATCAAGTTTAGATGGGGCTTCACTTTATTATGTTTTCTTTAGAGTCACCGGTAATGTTACAGCATAGCATATGGTGATGCTGCCGCTCGGATAACATCAGGAGTCCTGTGGAATTCTATCAGTTCGGTAAAAAAAATATTGGTTAGTGATCCTGCCTGAGTTCTTCCTTGAGCTGTTCAAGAAGCTCAGGCGTTATCTTTGCAATCTCCTGGTACGTCTTGTGCCTTGTCTCAATGTACACGTTCTTTGAAGTGAGAAACTTCTCCAGAAGACTCGATGTAAACTGGAACTTCAGGTACTGCAGTGTTGATTCCAGGACTTCGGTTGACCGCCCTTCTTCTGGGATTCCCCTCAGTTCATTCCCATCAAATGTAAGGTAGACGGACTGCTCAATGCCAGCCAGTCTTGGGAGTTCCTTTACCATCTGGTTTTCGTCCTCAAACTCGATAAACATTGAAACACTCAGTTCACTGTCACCAGGCAGCTGTTCACTGTACACTTCAATCAGCCTGTCAATCTCCTCTTCATCCTTTATGTTCTCAAGGAATACCATCTCATTGATCTGGTTAAGAACCGTATCCTTGTCTTCAAAAAGGAAACTGAAGGTCTTTGTTGTTAGACGCCTGAGCTTGATTTTCTTGATTACCTCTGCGTTGACCTCATTCCTGTTTTTCGAATAAGTGTCCGGGGGAAGGATATCTTCCCTTAGTATTTTCTGTGACATATTTACTGTGACTGCTGCAGTTTCTCAAGCGTGTCTTCATACTTTTTGGCGTGGGACTTTTCTGCCTTTGACAGAACTTCAAACCAGTGCGCTATGTCGTCAAAGCCCTCTTCCCTTGCTGACTTGGCAAATCCAGGGTACATCTGGGTGTACTCGTAGGTCTCTCCGGCTATGGCAGATTTGAGGTTCTGTTCCGTGGTTCCAACTGGTTCTCCTGTTACAGGGTCACCCACAGTTGCCAGGTACTTCATATGGCCGAATGCATGAGCCGTCTCACCATCGGCAGTTGAACGGAATACCTGCGCTATTTCCTGATTTCCCTCCTCGTCAGCCTTCTGGGCGAAGTACAGGTATCTCCTGTTCGCCTGAGATTCGCCTGCAAATCCGGCTTTGAGGTTTTCCAGAGTTTTGCTGTTTTTAAGCTCCATTTATTCACCAGGATCTTGATTGAGACTCCGGTAATAAATATTTCTGATAGTAACTATCAATCAATATTTCATATAAATTGTGCTTTCCCCGACAAAACTGAGTACAACGCCACATGAAGGGGGACGGTGTTTTTTCCCCTGGCAAGCTCGTGCTTCTCGTCAAGCAGTGATATCTTGAAGGGTGCAGGTACTTCTATTTCCTCTTCGCCCACTGTGAAAATTTCGGGTATGCATTCCATCAAAGGCTCGAAGCTTGGCAAATCGTCGAGCGCCACCTCCTTCACCTCGAAGCCTGTCTTGCCATGCAGGCTGCCGGGATATCGGATGAGCCGGTGGACATCGGTTGTTACAGGTTCGTCTATCTCGGCCATATTTGCAGACTTCATCTCCTCTATGGCCTTTGCAACTGCTTTTTGCTTCCTTACCCCTGCAGACTTGAGGTCCATGACCTGATCGGAGATTTTACCGTTGCCTGAGGGAGATGGGCCCATTTCAGAGAGAATTGTCCAGGCTACTTCCTGTGCCCACCCCCCATGGTCCAGGGGTGTTGACTTGTAGGTCTTGAGAAATTCATCCAGCGTGACCCCTTCACCCCTGATGTAACTGGCGATCTCCCTCCTGGAATCTGAAGTCATTGAGTACACCCTTTCACTTAGTATATGTACATGGTACCCTCTGCCCCCTGAGAAGAAAACCTTGATCTCAGATTCATCGAACCCGAGTGTTTTTATGAGAAACTTGTCAATCAGCCTTATTGTATGCTCTTTAATAAGAGCAAGAGTTTGCTCATAGGTGATCTTCCTGCCAGTTTCAACGTGATCGGCATCGAGATCAAAGATAAGCTCAGCGCCAAGCCATTCCTTGTCCTGCATTCTCTTTTCATCGGGTTTCCTGTAATAAGCTGACGAATAGTAGAGGTGCCTTGGCACCGCAGACTTGACAAAACTGTCCATCTCTTTAGTGCTGTTAACCTTCCTGTGCCTGGTCATTGTGCCGAAGAAAGGAATATAACCTATCTCTCTTGACTGGAGAAGTTCAGGAGATCTGAGAGTCCAGCTGTCATAATACTTGAAGAAATAGTTTTTCAGCTTAAATTCGGACTCTCTTTCGCCCATGAAGCTAAATATAATAATATTTTAATTATGTTTGTGATAGGGGTGCCGTGATCAGTAAAAAAAGGGGGCTTGCTGCACTGATTCTGTTAGCTCTTGTCGTATTGCAGCTGCAACCTGTCCTCCACCCGTCAGTTAATGTTCCAGTATTTGCTGTAACTAATTTTGAGACACAAAATCACTTCACAGGAAACACCACTGAGGTTTCTGTTTTTGTACCTCCCGGAAATGCAGTGGCCGGAAACATACTCGCAGATTTCCTTTCCTACAGGGGAATCGGAATCCAATCGTACGGTCTTCTCTCTTCATTTAACATGCCTGCCGCCGCCAGCTCCCAGATCACTGGAGAACTTAATATTCTTAAACAGGACTTTGGCATACAGTATTATGTGAACAACGGGAGTGCAGTAGCATTCCCGGCGCTATACCAGGTTTCAAACGCATCCCCCCTGCAGCAGACAGCGAACGAGTATCTCCCAAGCGATATACGCAGGGCTTACAACTTCACATATCCCCTGCAGCACAATATCACCGGCAAAGGGACCACCATAGCGCTAGTTGATGCTTACGGCGATCCCCTGATAAAATACGACGTGAATGCCTTTGACAACCTCACGGGCCTCCCGCCCACCAACCTCACTGTTGTTTACCCGAACAATTACCATCCGGCAGGGTATAACAACAGCTGGTCCATTGAGACTGCAACTGATGTTGAATGGGCTCATGCACTTGCACCGGGTGCAAGGATAGTTCTGGTAATAGCCCAGAACGCCAATGTCAGTACGCTGGACAATGCCGTGAGTTATGTAATTTCCCACCGCCTTGCAAACATCATATCATTGAGCTGGGGCCTCCCGGAATCCCAGCTTGGTACCCAGGGACTTAACACGTTCTCACAGGTTTACAAGTATGCTGCAGACAGTGGAATTTCAGTGCTGGCTGCAACTGGAGACTACGGTGCTTACGATCAGCAGAAGACACTTACTGTCAATTTCCCGTCATCAGACCCGTATGTGCTTGCCATAGGTGGAACTTCACTCTATCCGGTCAATAACCATTTTGAACAGAGTGCATGGGGAGGAATACTTGATGGAAGCACGTACGGAAGTGGAGGGGGGTACAGCAGTTACTTTTCCAGGCCATGGTGGCAGGTTGCCCCGGGTTTCGGCTCTGCTTACAGGGGCACTCCTGATGTCTCCATGAACGCGAACAAGAATACAGGGATGCTTGTCATTTCCGAGGCAAAACCATACAAGATCGGAGGGACCAGCATATCCTCACCGATGTGGGCTGATGTAATCAGCCTCATTGATCAGGTGTCGCACAGATCACTTGGTTTCGTAAACCCACTTCTATACCAGATCTCCAACACGCCAATGTACAAGACAAGTTTTCAGGATATCACCGCTGGAAACAACGGGTACTACAATGCCACCACCGGCTGGGATCCGGTAACAGGACTGGGAACCCCGAAGGTAGGTGACCTGATCAACGCTACGCAGAAAATACTGTCACCATACGGTGCTATTGCACTGATCAACGGAACCGGGTATGATTCGTCCGGAATCTCTGCTTCACTCAGCATAGGCGGTTACCCGTCAAATGAAACCTACAACGGCACGAGTTTCTATTACCTCAGCTCCTATTACAACAGCGGCAATTTTGCAAAGTTCGGGATCGAGGTCAACAACTCCACAATATCTGAAGGGTACATGATATCCCAGGGTGGGGAGGTATTCAAGTCATTCACTCCGCTGGGTTCCTTTACATCATCGACACACAGCTTCAACCTCAACCTTAGTGCCAGCGGCCAGTATCTCAACTTCACAGAGAATGGCCATAAGACAAACCTGAACCTGTTTCTTGAAAATGCCGGCCGGTCGAGGATGTCATTCGGGGCTGAGCAGATAGCTTCAGGCACCAATATGACCAGAATTCCCTATGCGACTTTCACCGGAGTTACAATTCACAAGAACAACACGAATTTGACACCGGCGGAGGTTTATGAAACACACTACTCTTCTACGGGGTATCATGAATACAGCACGATTCAGATCGAAAGCTCATCAGCTTCCAACTACTCTGTACTGTACAACAGCAAACCTTCTGACAAGGTCCTGGGAACATATGTGGGTTCTATAACGGAGGTACTCTATAACCTGACATACTCGGCAAAACCCGTGGGAACATTCTCACTTCTCAACAACCCTTCGCCCAGCCCTCCACAGTGGTTTGTCGACGGACAGTACATTACGGGAAACAGTTACACCTTTGCCTCGGGTGGCATATACAACATAACTGCGGAGTATGGAACAGGCCTTGTGATAACCAGGTTCATACACCTACCCTCGATGGCAAGTTCAGCAATCACCGTATCAAGCGGTCTTGGCTACTACAGCACCCCCGATTACACGATAAATGTGAACCGGTTCTACCATTTTAATGCGCAGGGAAAAGTCACTGTTCCTGTTGTCTCCGGCACAAACAATATAACAATTAATTCAAAAGGTTTCAACCCATACGCCCGCGATATTACAGGCGGGCATGACTACTCTGCCACACTGATCCCGAGGAACGTCAACGTATCTGTTTTCACATTCCCGGGAAACGCATCAGTGGAGATCAACGGGCAGAACACCACAGGAATAATGGGAATGCACACCCTTTCAATAACTCCCCAGTCAACCAATGTTGCCATAAGTTCTCCAGGATACCAGCCAATAAGCTACAAAATTGACGTGATCCCGGGGAATAATTACACCAGGCAGGAGACGCTTATTCCCCTGAATGTTTCAAGCATGGCGGTAATCAACGGCAACGTTACAGACGGCCTATACAGTTTTCCAATAGTCGGTGTCAATGTGGCCACGAAGGATTCGCAGCACACTTACACGAACAACAGCGGATACTTCATAATGTTCCTGAACCCGGGAAATTATAACATCTCATTTAACCAGACCCTTTACAAGCCAAAATATCTCAACCTGAACATCACGAGTACTCAGACTTCAAGCCTCAGTGTGGAGCTCTACCCCAAACAGACCAACATCACCAACATCCCGAGCATGAAAATAGGAAGAGCCTTTCCCCTCCTTTTCTACTTCGGGTATGTATCATGGAGCAAATACACAGGGCCACAGTTCGGCGCTTATCAGATTTATATCTCGACCAGCCACGCAATGACCCAGTACCGTACTGTCACTGTGGGGAACCAGAACACTACCTTTGCTTTCATTACCGGAATCATACCCGGCAAGAACTATTACATCACTGTCTCGGTGTTCCTTACAGACGGGGAGATATACGGCAGCCATGTGGTGTCGCTGGGATATTCCAATCCATTCGTGCTTCTGGCAAATGCTGCGATCGTGATCGGAATCATTGTTTACGCTGTAATGGCAACAAGATATCTTGGAAGAATGCGTAAAAAAAGGGAGATAAAATTCTAGTATTCTTCCATTACCAGATCTCTCGCTTCCACCATATTTTTCAATTTCTGGAATGCCACTTCCCTTGACCTTGTCCTGAGCCCGCAGTCAGGGTTGAGCCTGATGTTTGTCGGGTTCTCGATGAATGCCATCGCATAACCTATCCTGTCTTTTATGAGCTGGACGGATTCAATGGTGTCCTGATGGACATCTGTGACGCCAAGGCCAAGGAACTTCCTTCTTGAAAGTTGATCATTGATGTCCGCAAAATCAGCAAGATCGTCATATCCTGGCCTTGCTTCATCCTCGACCCCAAGCTTGAAGGTATCCCTGTTCGCATACTCGAGGTTAAGACCATCGACCTTCAGGTCTGGCATTACGTTGTAAAGCATCCGGTAGTCCTTGCTGTAGCATACATGAACGCTGAATTCGGCTCCGGTTATTCCCTCGAATGACCTGTTGACTGACTCAACAACAATATCCATCTCGTCAGGGTGAGTTGTCGCCGCAGGTTCATCTATCTGGATCTCCAGGAGCTGTCCACTCCTTCTTGTATCCCAGAGCTTTTTCAGGTCCCTTATCTCTTCTCTGATTATGTCAGCAAAAGCGTTTGCAAGTTCCCTTCTGTCCCTGTAGTGCTCGTTGAATGACCAGTCCATCATCGTATAAGGTCCCGTGATCGGTACCTTTATGGCTTTCTCCGTGTTGTTGAGCACAAACTCCAGCTCGTCCAGATGTACCGGGTTCTTCCTGGTTATTTCCTTGACTATGCTACCTTTGTTGTAGTACCTGTTGTCGAATGATCTCACTTTTCCATAGAATTCGATCCCCGATATGTTGTCCGCGAGATGTTCATACATTTCCCACCTGAACATTTCTCCGCCAACGCCGATGTTCTGCAGACCAGCTTCGTCAAATAGCTTAAGTGTCTCAAGAGTTGCTTTCTCAGCTTTTTCCCTGAACTCAGGCGTTCCCTTTAGAGTGTGGAATTTCTTGCTGAGATAATCTGGCTTCCTGTAACTTCCTATTTCCTGTGTAATGAATTTGATGTTCGTCAATTTACTCACCTACCTGAGAGAGAATTTCTACCTTCCTGTCTGCGATGCTGCGGGGAAGGAAATCATAATAGTCTGAATTCGTGACGACAATGCTTTCCGCATTGATTCCGCCGGACAGTTCTTCAACCTTCTTTTTGAGTGAATCCACTCTTTCAAGCTTGGTGTTGTGGGCATCAAGCAGTTTCACGCCCGGAACCTTTGAATACTTGGCTGCCAGGGAGATATCGCCCTCCTTTGAGACCACGACCGAGTATAGCTTTTCACCAAGGTTCTTGAAGGTCGCCTCGTTCAGCTTTCCCTCTGTGATCAGGTAAACATCAAGTTCCTTGGAAAGCCTGTCCAAGAAAGATATGTCCTCGTTGCCGTATTCAAATGACTCAAAAATGGTGGTTCTCTTTACTCCGAACTTCCTGCAGATTTCAAGATAGTTGTCCGTGATTTTGTTTATGAAGTCACTTTTTCCGATTTTCTCGGATACCTGCGACATCCTGTATATGGTCACCGGTGAGGGTAAAAATGCACTGAAGCCGTTTGACCCAGCGTTCTGGTAAAGGGGAAACGGGGGGTTTGATTCAACCTCAGCATTCTTTGTCGGGTCCATTGTAAGGCCTTTCACCTCCTCAAACTCAGGAAGCCTGTAGAAAGTGTTGTTCTCCTTATATCTTGTAAGTGGACCGAGAGACCCCCCTGACAGAAGGACTATGGGCCTGAGAACATCATACCAGTTGAAAAGCGGATCGGTGAAAGTGGCGATTTTATTCTCGTCGAGGAGAGTAAAATACTGTTCTTTCTCCTGTCGCAATGCCTCATATATTTCTCCTGTCTCAATCTTTCCGCGTTCCCATCTGTTAATATTTTTTCTCAGATTCTCTGTTTTTGGGTATATGCCGTAAACATGTGTTTCAACTTTTGCCATCTATACACTCTCCAGTATGTCCCTGGCTATCTCATTGTGGCCTATGGGCATGATGTGGACTCCGTCGATGTAGCCCTTGAGGTCGTCAATTGTATCCAATATTAATTTTCTTGAGGTTTCCGCGACGTTGTCAGAATTTTCTATCCTGTTCTCAACTTCTTCAGAAACCGGGACATGCATTTTTTTCACGAACTTCAGCTGTGATTTCTTGCGCAACGGGAAAAAGCCTGCTACCACTTTAAATTTCCTTTCCTTGACCCAGTCTTTCTTCAACCATTGACTCTCGTATAGAATCTGTGAAATGAAGAAGTTGGACCCTGCTTCCAGCTTCTTTCCAGCTATCTCAGGTTCCTGTTCCCTGTAAGGGTTAAGCGCAGCGCCAAGCCTGATCGAATTGCCATATCCATTCTGCCTCTTGACGTACCCGTCTTCTCCGGAAATAGCGGATATCATTCCCATTACATCCATCTCCCGCACTTCCTTTGCGCCTATAGTCTGGTCTATCGGATCTCCGCCTATAATGAAAAAGTGGTTTATGCCGAATTTCAGTGCAGTAAGCACCTGGGAGTAAACGAATAATGAGTTTTTATCCCTAGGAGTAATATGTGGCATCACGATAAAATTACTGTTCCTGGATGCGAGATATAGCGACATTACAGGATCGATGCCGGGCTTTCCCATGGGGTTCTCCGGGGAAGTGAGGAAATTGGCTGAGGAGCCCAGGATATCCACGGCCTCCAGGATGTCTTCGACCCCTCCCTCCTTCCTGGGTACAAGTTCTACTGATTTTACGAATTTTATATCTTCAATGGTTCTGATCTCGCTCACTGGGATTTTGTATGGGAACAGATTAAAAAAATTTAGTGATAAAAATATTACTCTTGGTAATATGAAGCCTAGAAGTCAAAAACAACGTCCTGCGCCAGAGGTATGTCGTCTCCCCAGTTCTTTGTGACCGTCTGCCTCCTCATATACCCCTTCCAGGCGTCACTGCCGCTCTCTCTGCCTCCCCCGGTCTCCTTCTCGCCGCCGAATGCCCCGCCGATTTCTGCACCGGCAGTGCTCGTGTTTACATTTGCAATCCCGCAGTCCGATCCGTAGGCCGACAGGAAGGCTTCCTCTTCCCTCATGTCATTGGTGAACAGTGCTGATGAAAGACCCTGCGGGACTGAGTTGTGCAGCCTGAGTGCTTCTTCGATACCTGTGTACTTAAGTACATACAGTATGGGGGCAAATGTTTCTTCTTTGACTATGTCCATTCCGCTGTGTGCCTCTATCAGTGTTGGTTCGACGTAGAACCCGCCAGGAACAGTCGGATTCTCCACTACTTTTCCTCCGTATATCACTTTTCCACCCTGTCTCTTGGCTGTCTCAACCGTATTCTTGAAATCTTCTATGGCTTCGGCATCAATAAGGGGGCCAACAAGCGTCCCTTTCTCAGAGGGATTTCCAACCTTGATCTTCGAATACGCGTTCTTCAGCTTCCCAAGGAAGTTATCATAAATTGAGGATTCAACAATTGCCCTTCTGGTGCTTGTACATCTCTGCCCCGCAGTTGCAAGGGCGCCGAATACGACTCCCTTAAGAGCTATGTTTTCATCGCTCTTTGCTGTGACAATCGCTGCATTGTTGCCTCCAAGCTCGAGGATACTCCTTCCCAGCCTCCTGGAAACTTGCTCAGAGATTCTCTTTCCAACCCTTGTTGAACCGGTAAATGACACAAGCCTGAGTTCAGGATCATCGGTGATCCAGTTTCCCCCTTCGGACCCTTTGCTGACTATCAGGCTGTAGACAGGCGGGAATCCGTGTTTCTCAAAAACGCCGGATATGACTTTCATTACCGCAACAGCTGTAAGTGGTGCTTTAGTGGAAGGTTTCCACACAACTGTATCCCCTGCTGCTCCAGCTATGAATGCATTCCATGACCATACTGCAGAGGGGAAGTTGAATGCGGATATGACTGCAACCGGCCCCAGTGGAATCCATTGTTCATACAGCCTGTGGTAAGGGCGTTCACTTGCAATTGTCAGCCCGTAAAGTTGCCTTGAGAGCCCCACTGCAAAATCGGCAATGTCAATCATCTCCTGAATTTCGCCCTCGCCTTCACTCTTTGTCTTCCCGACCTCGAGGGTCACCATCCTTCCCAGGTCTTCCTTATGTTCCCTGAGGGCACGTCCTATTTCGGCTATTATCTGCCCACGCTTTGGTGCGGGAATCAGCCTGAACTCCTCAAAAACTGATTTGGATTTCTTGACGGTTTCATCGTAGTCATCCTTTCTTGCCAGGGTGACTTTTGCTATCGGTTTTCCATCAATTGGGCTGTATGAAGTAACAGTCTCCCTTCCCTCTACTGGAGCCCACTTGCCATCATAAATACCGGAGTTGACCTCACCCAGGCCAAGTCTCTTCAATGTTTCTTCCCTAAATTTGTCAATATCCATAACATCACCATTCAGATGAAAACTACCGCATGGGTAATCGGGATAATGTTAAAATATTAACGACTAAATGTATAGTGATAATTATTTTATTTCAATCTTGCGCATTTTCACGGGTTGCTGGTTTTCTGCAGAGATGAACGACCTTCCTGCCTTTGCCAGTTCCTTGGCTGCCTGGCCTAGATGGTCGAAAAGTGATCCTACGTTCCCACCTAGAAATGGGGGTATTGAAATCTTTATCTCAATGACCGTGCTGTTTTGGGAATTCTGTTTTTCGTTGCTCCCCTGCTTCTGATCCGACGTGCTCATGACATCTTTATGAGTAAATGTTGGTTAATAAATTCTGCGGACTCAGGACTCTTATCTGAAAAAGTCTGTGGCAGATAAAATACCCTTCTCCAGTTGTCCATTTCTATAACAAGCTCTCCCCCTTTGTTAAAGAGGTTCAGGTTCTCCTTGTCCGCGAATGGGAGCTTTATCTTGACAATACTTTCACCGTTTTCCCTGATATACTCGACTGGCCTTCCCGAGTAGAATATGTCGTAAGGATCGTCGTCACCGTAAATTCTCCTGCCGAAGTCGATCAGCCTTTCCAGGCCTGTAGGCTCCTCCTCCGTAAGATAGGACTTGAATATCTTGACATCGCCGAATGAGTCCTCAATCTCCTTTATTATCTCATCCTGGGACTTTCTCCATTTCTCAAAGAACGGCCCTGTATTTTCCCTGTATATTTTGTTTACTATAACACCGTCAACCGGATACTCATAAAGCATGAGGTAGGTGTAAGCCCTCTTCGTTTCATTGACAGACATCCTGTCGGGATTGCAAATGAGCCTGATTGAAGTCATTTCAGGATCCAAGAGCAGCCCCCTCACTTTGCTCAGGTTGTTGTAAAGGGTCTCCATGCTCCTGAATACAGAATCGTCGGGAAGAGGGAGGTTGAAAAACGGCTTGGCCATTGGCCTGATTATCTTGGCAGTTTTCCTGCTTATTGGGAAGAACTTCTCCATGTACCAGGACATCGCCTCGGGGAATGACAGAAGCTTCAGAGCTTCGCCAGTAGGGGCGCTGTCAAGAACAATAACATCATATTCGCCTGCTTCGACATATTCGTTGAGATAGAGGAGGTGAGAAGCTTCATCGAACCCGGGAAGCGTTGCTATTTCCTCGGCAGAAACAGGGTCTAGTCCCTGGGATTGAAAGAGGCCAGTGAGGTATCCCTTGAGTTCATCCCAGTGGCTGCTTATGGCTTCGAGAACGCTCACTTCCTGTGCATAGAAATTCTCGCCAATCTTCTTTGTAACAGGCCCTATTCTGGCTCCGACAGCATCTGCTAGGCTGTGGGCAGGGTCCGTTGACATAATCAGGGTCTTCAGGCCCCTGCTTGCCATCATGGCAGCAGTTGCTGCTGCGACACTCGTTTTGCCCACTCCACCTTTGCCGGTAAAAAGCATTATTCTAGTTGTCATCTTATCCGAATTCTTCAATCCTGTCAATTACTATGAGTGCGAGTTCCATCAGAAGATCGAGGTCGGCGGACTTCTTGGTCTTGCCTAGCGACTCAAGAGCCTTTTCTGTGAATGATTTGGCCTTGCGGAACGAGTAATCTATGGATCCTGTTTCCATAAAGACAGTCTTGATCTTATCACCGGAGATTGTATTGTCCCCTGTCAGTGCAGCTCTCAAAGTCTCCTTCGCATCCCTGTTCCCATGCTTCAGTGCATAAATTGCCGGGAGCGTTATTGCCTCATGCCCTATATCAGCCAGAACAGGCTTTCCCATCTTCTCCTGGTCTCCAACAATGTCCATTATATCGTCAGTAACCTGGAATGCCATGCCCAGGTTGTACGCAAAGTTCGTCAGATTGATCCTGACCTCATAGGGTGCCTTGGCAGCAGTAGTCGCACCTTCAGCGCAGGCACCGAAGAATTTTGCGGTCTTGTTGCTTATTATCTCAAGGTATATGTCTTCCTGGAGATCCAGGTTGCCAAGATTCGTTGCCTCAAGAATCTGCCCTTCGGCGAGGTTGCTGGATGCGTCCGCCATTATCTTAGATACTGTCGGGCCATACCTGGAGCCAAGTTCATAGGCCTTTGCAAAAAGGTAGTCCCCTACAACGATTGCGTTGGATTCCCCGTCCACATGATTGAGCGTAGGAAGTCCCCTCCTTACCGTAGCGTTATCTATTATGTCGTCGTGAATCAGGCTTGCGGTGTGTATGAGTTCGTAACCTGCTGCAAGGTCAAGAATATTTGAATATGGCTCAGAAGTGCTTATTTCATATGCCAGAATCGTAAGAAGGGGCCTGAATCTCTTTCCGCCAGCTTCAATGACATACTTTGACATTCTGTACAGTTCATCCTGAGCAGTATAGATATTCCTTAGAAGTGTCTCATTAACTTCCTCTACCTTTCCATGGAGGCCCATCTCCCATTCAAAGAAGCTCTTCATGATTATCAGGATGCAGACTGATGATTACGAATAGTCATATAACTCTTTTTTAGTCCATATTATGTACTTGTGTTTATCAGAAATGACAAAAACCCTTGAAAATAGAGGATCTGTTATTGCTCATCAAAAAAAGAGAGGCTTACCTTGTCAAGGTAATTTCTATTGATGAAACGTTGGAGTCTCCCCTTTCACCGCGGAGGACTTCTGTCTCAATGTTTATGTTAGCGTATTTAGCTTCAGGAATGAACTTGTGTTTTGTAATTTCCGCAATGTCCACTGCCTTGCTGATTGTCTTGCCTCTCGCTTTTATGACTATTTTGTCTATGTTGTTGTTGAATTGAGTAACAACTGCGAGAACATAGTTCATTGTTGGTTTCTTTCCCACAAAGATTACGTTTTCTTCAGCCATTGTAGTCCTCTCCATTTGTCTGATTCTGGTTTGATATTTAATCATATCGTCATGTTGAATATATAATAACGTACGTCACGTGTCACGTGTCAGCCTATCCCAGCCTTATCAGTGTATCTGTTCCCTTCACTCCGTCAATTACCCTTATTTCATCTACAATCCTGTTCAACTCCTCAACACTGCCGCAAGTGAGTTTCACTGCGAGATCAACTCTTCCTGAAAATTCATAGATCTCACTGAATCTGGATTTTAGAAGTTTGATGATGTCCTGGGCCCTTTTGACGTCCATTCTGATGAGGACAATTGCGTCTATCCCGCTGCTGCTTGTTACAACCGTGAACTGCTTTATAACCCCGGAAGAAACAAGCCTGGAAATCCGCTTACGTATGGTTCCCTCTGATACATTAAGCTCCCTGGCTATCTCTGAGTTAGATAACCTTGAGTTTTCCCGGAGTCGGGCAAGAATTGCCCTGTCCCTCTCGTCCACGTTATTGTAATGGCATTTGCTTAAAAATAGTTTCCGAATTTGTTCTGTCAGAATTCCAATCTAAAAACCGTTTTGAAGGCAGAACATCAGGAATTTTGAATGAAACTGATATTTCTCCATCAACTGAACGTCAGTATTTAATTGGTGGAAATATATTAGAGCCGTTTTGTATAATGAGGTTCGAATAATGTACCGTTGATACTATTTGTGAACTGAAAAATGCTTGGGGCCTAATCTGAAATGTGTCGGTAAACTACCGGTACATTGTCTGTCCCCTGTTGTCGTCCTCTTTCTTTCCTCTCTTTATGAGTTCTTTTGGTATTTTCACCATTCTTATAATATTGGTAGCCTGAACCATGTAATTTGGAATCCCGGTGTTTGGATCATTGCCATTCCTCATAACTGAAACTATTTCCATCTTGATTTGTATTACGGATCCGTCGCCAAGGCGAACAGTTATCCATTTTGGTTCTTCTTCGGTCTGAAATTCAACTATTTCCCCTTCACCCTGAAAATTAAAGCCTGGAGTTGCCATTGTAATGTCATTGTTATATTTTATTAAATCTATTCTGTTATTGTCGACCAAAAACCCTGACGATTCACCGCACTTTAGACAACTGACCGAACGAATATGGGAAGTTTTTCCATATTTTGAGTGTGTAGCCAGGGATCACCAACTGGCCCCGGCCAAATCCATCAGTGCTTCTGCAAGTTCATTTGGTTTGGAAACCATGGGCCAGTGCCCTGAATCTATGATCCGATACTCACCATCAAGTCCTTTGTCTATGATCTCCTGGACATTGTCGCCTCCTTCTGTACAGAGGATGTATGCCTTCTTGGATTCAAAGTAGTTCTTCCCAACAGAAATTGGGTCCCACAGTAATCTCAGAGGCCACGGAGTGAGCTTGGACCCGAACCATTCCCAGTCTGCCCCCTTTATATCGACCAGATCAACAAGAAGGCCGTCTGTGAGAGGCAAACGCCATCCGTCACCATTCCTAGTTGCATCATCCTCCACAAGCTTTATGTGTTCCGGCATCCAGTCATCCCTGCCTTTCTGCGGCCCCTCTTTTTTATCAGGAACCACGGCGTCAAGGAATACCACCATATTTACCCGGTCAGGAATTCTGTCCTTAACCATGCTCACTACCTTTCCTGCGAAGCTGTGGCCTACAAGCACCACCTCTCTCAGGTCCTCAAATTCTATCAGGTTGATTACATCCAGGACTGCCACTTCAATACCGCTGTCCCTGTTTGCGAGGTGTACTCTTTCACCCATCCCTGTCAGAGCTAGAGTGTACACATCGTGCCCCTTTTTGCGCAGAACAGGTGTGATTTTTTTCCAGACCCATGCTCCCAGCCATGCTCCGGGGACGAGAACGAATGTTGCCATGCTGTCGTTTAGATAGTATTCGATATAAACGTTACCTGCACCGAATTAAATGAGGAAACACCCATAAATGACAAACTCTAAGAAGAAGTGTAAAACTGCTGTTTTTCTTTAAATACAGGCTCACATTCAGGGTATTGTGCTTCTTCTGCTGTTAATAGTAATTTTCGCACTCGCCTTTCTGGTAGGCCTGATAGGGAATATTTCCGGAATAGGTGGAGGCGTCATGATCATACTTTTCCTTATCTACGTGTTTGGCTTCAACCCTCTTGATGCAGCAGGCCTTAGCCTTCTGACCCTTGTATTCAGTTCCTTGACCGGATTCGTTCAGAACATGAGGCAGAAGCTCGTGGACATAAGGCTTTTCCTGATAATGGCAACAGTTGCCGTATTCGGGGCATTATTCGGTTCCTTTCTGGCCAGCTACGTACCATCCGGGATTTTCAAGGGAGTGTTTTCCACAATCCTCATCACTCTTGGACTGTTTTCTGTATACGCATCCCGCATGCAGACAAGGGGTGGAGTTGAAGAATACAGTTCCCGGCCAGCCCATTCTCCAGACACAGGAATTGTATCGCTCATTGCCGGAATTGTATCAGGTTTTATCGGAATAGGCATAGGCGGCATAATAGGGACCTACCTGACGGCGATAAAAAGGTCCCAGCCGAAGAGAGCCATAGCAACAATTATTGCTGCTACACTTCCTGTTACAGTTGCCGGAATGGCACTCCATTTCTATTACACGGGCTTCATAAACATTGCGTATGCTCCGCCTCTGGTAATCGGGGCATTTCTGGGCGGAATCATAGGGTCATGGGTAATAAGAAAGGCGCCCCAGGTCAGTCTCAGGTTCTTTCAGGGATACATAATAATAGCTTTTGGAGTGCTGTCCGCAGCCCTTTACCTGTTGTCAACTTACTGATAATGAACAAAATCACTAGAAGTCTCGCGAGGAATGAAAGTGGAGAGTTCAGGCCAGCCTGATCAGCGGTTGATTGGAAGTGGCTCAAGCTGTTGGGACAAAAAGAGACAGGTGGTTTATCAACTGATGTTTTGAATATTTTCAATACTTGATTGGAAGTATACATCCCGCGGTTTTCATTGAATCCCCTCACTGGGCAGTTGGTGATTCGAATGCTCCTGACACACGGAATGCGTAATAGAGGAGCAGTACAACAAGAGCAACCATAACGCCTCCAGAAGCAATGGGCGAATGAAGTACAAAGTCGATAATTTCGCCAAAAATCACGATGTTGGCAATAACAAGGAACAATTCTCTAACTTCCTCTGTTTCTGTGAACAAGGAAGACATACCGAACAGTGAGATCAAGGTGCCAACCAAGATTATTGCAATTCCAAAGATGATTTGAATTACACCAAAAATGATTATCAGGCCGTTGACCAGATTCAGAATCAGGCAATCTGCAAGAAGGGTGAATATAAAATTTCTCTCGTAAATACGGCTTTCACGCCCCTTAAGGCCAAGATATCTGCTTTCCCTCCGGATGATGATTCGTACTGCTGCGCTGACCACATATAAAAACGTGGGAAACAGGAAAATCATCTTCAGGAGCGGGCCGTTTATCAATGAAGTATCATAAAGATTCCATACTTAACTTGTGGCGCCATGAGCTTGATAAAACGAAATTATTTTTCAGGCGTCCATTCTCAAATTTCAGCCCTTATAATACAGTGCAGGAGTGTAAACCGAATTGCAGGGGTGACGGAACTTGACAGACTGTGCACGGCTGAAATTTCTGTCAGAACGGGCAAATGGGGGATTGGATTTATACCATTTCCTGAAGTCCTGAAGGAATGTCTTCCATATGCCCCGACAGGAGTCCTTTAGCTCCAGTTTTTCTTATCAACGGTATCAAAGCGTCTGAAGTGGCACGTGCCTTGCTGCTCGAATCATCTGGCCAAATTCCGCTTGGATAGAAATTGAGTTGACCATTAATTCCATAAGCGGAATCACCAACTATCAAGTAATCATCAAACTTCAGAGCCATTTCATGACGGCCAGCGATATTGTGGGCCCGTATTCCAAGCGGGAGTTCTGTTGATTCATTGTACTGCTGCCCGTGTTTCATGTCATATAAATCAATGAACATTCTTGTGACTGTCTCATCTTCCTCGACCACTTTAATATCAGGGATAAACAGAGGGATGTTTAGCTGCCTGGAAATTAAGGAGCATCCACGTAAATGTGGATATACGGTCATGACTACGGCCTCTGGTTTACCCAAAATCTGTATCATTCGATTAAGGCCCGGCATTGCAAGCGGATCGATTAGAACTGCCTTTCCATCTTTGAGGAGTAAGTGTGAATACATCATTACTCCTGTTTCACCATCAATGGTCCCCCATCTGAAAATATTCTTGGCTACCGGTTCGAACATACTGTCTGAACCCTGTGTCCTGATATAATTATTTCCAAACCGCAGAATCTTTATGCGTGCATTGAAACTGGAAAACTCCATTCCAAGATTACATAAAAATGTCAGTTTGGAACCTGTGGGGTTATCTGCCAAACACTCCATAAAGGAATATGACGGTTCCAACTACAAGCGGGATAAAGAAGTTCGGATGGTAGCCACGGTAAACAAAGAGAAATGCGCTTAAGCCCCAGAAAATTATACCCATTAACGAGAACCTGAAATTCATGTTTATGCCTCTTCTCACATCCAGATGTAAAGATTCAGACGGCTTCTTCAGCGAATCTTTGAATGTGCTCGTACGGTGATAGCTAACAAGATACTTAAATTAATTTTGAGAAAGAACACGCTTTTACCAGTACTGCTCAATCCTTCTGGATTTACGCTGCATTTTTACCGTGACTAATAATTCACAATTGTTATTTAAACCGTTATTTTCATGGATACGACAGTCATTTTGTTCGTTCTTTCTACCCTTTTACTGGCAGCTCTGTACTATTAATAAGCAACCATCTCGTATGCAAATTCCTGACGCATCCTCAATAGCCGTACATAACTACCGAGTAATAGCCCACATGAGGAAGAGAAGTCAGGTTTACTGTAAACGTAAGGTTGTTCGACATAGAGTTAACAATGGGTGTACCAGGGTTTGTTTTGAAGATGTTCCCATATTCAGAATTGTTCGTTCCTATACTGTTGATCCGGTACTCATTTCCAAAAAGAATTCCGTTAAAATTTGAATCAACTATGTAAGTAAACGAAGAATTGATAAGATACACTATGGAATTTTCAGATCTTGTGAGATTGTAGAGCGTCCCGTTATCGTTGAGATAAACTCCAACATCATTTGCTATGACTTTTGGATAGTACACTCCTAATGTGTAAACAGTATTTACAGCTGTGATTTTCCCATCAGGGAAAGCGGGGATTAGCTTCGTGCCAACCCATATAGATCCGCTTTGTGTGCCAACAACCCCAAAACTTGTATTTATTCCACCATAACTGAGTATCAAGTCTCCATTTATCTGTGAAAATGAATAGTTGTATGTACTGGCCCTGAGATTGTCAAAGACTATTTTGGTAGAGTTGGTAGACAGAGTCGTTATGTTAGAAGGAGAATCGTAGGGATGAATTGTTACGCTCCAGTAGTCACCTTTTGGCAAACCTTGCTCATAGAAGATTGCCTGAAGGTTTTCTTTATGTGATGATGAATTCTGCCCTAAATCATAAGCTATGTAAAGTCCAAGGGAAGATGTCAATGCAACTGAGACAACAAGGGCAACTAATTTTTGTCTCCTCATACCAAATTTAGTAAATGACAGCTTTTAAATTTATTGCCAATATTATTATTGAGGCTATATATTATCCATGTTGGATAAACTAATACGACCTCTCCATACAAATGGGCCTGCCACTTTATTTAGTTTTATGTAAAATTATTAAAACAATTACTTTCAAACTGGTTCAATCCTGATTTACTCCCCAAAGCAAATTGAAAGAGGAATTAGTTTCCACTCCACACCACAAATTGACTATTGAAAATGCTCACAGAAGTAACCAGAGATATAGCGGGTCCGAGGGGTTCGAACCCCCGACCTATGGATTAAGAATTCGACTTTCTTCTGGAAGCATTTCTGATTGATTTATCCAACTACTATGACATGGCAAGGTGTTATCGGATTGATTCAAAAAGTTGGCTATAAAACACAGCTTATTCTCTGTAAATGTATCCGGTCTGTAGTCAGTGAGATAGCCATTTCGTTGCGTATATGGTTGAATTTAATTTTGTAAGGTTATCATATCACAATATATTAATATGACATTGTGATTCTTGCGTGTGTAGGAAATATAGTGCCAATAAGTTACCTTTAACTGACTGGACTTGTAGAAAGTGATGTGAGATGTCTGACGACAAAGAATCATGTGAAATTAAAGAAATCGAAGCTCAGGATGTCGATAGATACTACGAGATATCCAGAGTTCTCAATGTTCTGGGAAACAAGACTAGAGTTGCGATACTGGCCATAATGGAGAGACACAATGAAGTCTGTGCATGTGAACTTCAGCCTGCACTAGGGTTACCACAGCCCACAATTACCACACATTTGAGAAAGATGTATGATATTGGTCTCCTCAAGCACAAGGAGGTGTGGAAATATAGCTATTATTTTATCAATCCAAAATACAAGCAGCTTATCAGTGATATCCTTAAAAACCAGGGCTATGCTGTTTCAACTTCGCAACCTGTTGGCACAAGAGTTGACGACACCAGGCGATAGAGATGGAAAGCGATGGGAAAAGGAGTTCCCTAACAAAATCAAGGCCAAACGGGATAATTGGAACTTTGTCTGAGCACATCAGGAAATATCTGATCGTTTATACACTCCTCTCAGTCAGTGTGGCCATACCTGTCGGGTATTATACAAGGCAATTCACTGTGATTAACAAGGGGCTGTTTTCAGACCTCGTCATTCTCTTTGCGATAATGACAATCTACCCTTCCATGATACAGCTTAAGACTGAGGGATTCGCCAAAGAACTGAGGTCATGGAAACCAATCGTGGTATCACTTGTTTATGTATTCGCCCTCTCTCCTCTCATTGCATTCATCATTGGCCCAACCATGGGCACTTCAATTGGAACTGGGTTTGTAGTTTCCAATATCGTGCCGGCATCAAGTGCATCCCTTGGCTACGTTCTAATAGCAGGTGGGAGCATTGAATTGGCAACGGCTCTCGCAATTGTGAGCCTGGTAGTTTCCATCCCAGCCATACCTTTAATTCTTGGGCTTTATAGCAGCCAGGCATCTACTTCCATTCCAGTTGAGCCCATAATGATGTCAGTTGTTTATATCCTCATACTTCCTCTCATAGCAGGCCAGATCACTCGATATCTCCTGATAAGGTGGAGAGGGGCTGTGACAGTCAACAAGACTTCAAGAAAATACCTGTCATTGACAACAATGATGTCCATGTTAGCTCTCATATTCGTCCTGGTGGACAAGGAGGCATCCGTTATCATATCCATGCCTCAGATAGTGGGATACCTCATAGGATACCAGTCTGCAATCATACTGGGCATACTCGCATTATCAATCCTTGTGAGCAGGTTGATGCACTTCTCCTATGAAGATCACCAGGCGATTGCATTCATCTCGGTGACGAAGAACCAGAGTGTTGCAGCAGTCATTGCTGTTTTTGCTTTAAACCCGGCGGCAGCTTTGGCCCCCGCAGTGATTCCCATGATACAGCCAGTACTGGCAATTGTGTACATACACTTAGAGAAGGGAATAAAGAAATTATTCACATTTTCTCCAGTCTTGAGGCATACCCCATGATCCTGAAGGATTTCTCCGTGTCCGTCTTTGGTTCCATACTTGGAACAGGAGGCTTGATACTTGCCTCAAAGCAATTTGCCCCTACTATTGTTTTCCCAATGACCTTGCTCCTGGTTGTTGTATTCTTTATTTTTACCGGAATACTCATAGCCAAGGTCATAAGATACCCTGCAATTGTCCGCAGTGAGTTGCAGCATCCCCTTCCTGGGAATTTCTATGCCCTGCACCCAATTTCTTCTGTGATCATTTCCATGTTGTGCATGCACATTTTCCCTCCTGGTATAGATATTGGGATGCTTGTCTATGGGGGAGTGTTCATACTGGCTTTATCAGTCTATCTACCATACCATTTCTTCTCAAATATGAACGTGAGTTTCTCACAACTTCATGGTGGATGGTTCATAACGCCAGTCGCTACAATTTTGGTGACTGATGCGATTCTCCTCTACCCAATAAGCGAGATTAGCACTTTGGTATCACTTTTATTTTTCGGCATCGGTTCCATGTTATTTCTGCTCATTCTTGTAGTGCTATTCTTCAGACTGTTGAGTCATGATCTGCCACCTGTCGAACTTGCCCCTACAAATTACATTATGCTTGCCCCAATTGGCATTCTGATTGTAGACATATATCAGATAGCCGCCCACATTGGGCAATTCTTTGGTTCCGATCTCACAACACTTGCTACAATCTCAGGGATAAGCCTTTGGGGGTTTGGCATGTGGGCTGCCTTTGTCAACCTTCTCTTGATAGGTAAATATATTCACAATGGCCTGAAGTTTCATATAGGGTGGTGGAGCTACGTATTCCCAACCGCAGTATTTACACTTGCAACAATAAACTTATCTGATCATATATCACTTTTCGGCCCGGTTTCTCTATTTCTTTACATACTTTTAATTATCACCTTTGCAGTCGTAACAATCGGAAGCCTGAGTGGCCCGATGAGAACGAGATTTCACTTTTCAATTAAGGTGCCACATTGATGCACGAAAAAATTACTGTTTATCGAAATGTTTGGACAAATTCGAGATTCTTGACTTGAGCCAGATATAGTCCTTGTTTTCAATGCAACCTGCATCTTCGAGTTTGTGGGCCATGGTAATCAGTTGAGGCTCAATATCGCTCCATAACTTTCTAATCTCTTGTCTCAACTTCTGTTGATCTTCCGTTTCCTTCTTTTCAGGCTTGTCTTTTGCCATGTGTGATAGTTCACAATCAATATTTAAACCGTTGTTTCACTGGGTTGGTCAAATTATTGAGAAGTCCTCATAAAAATTCCTAACTTGATTTGTAATACAGATATATACGTATATTACAGAAAAAAAAATTACATCTCCATTTAATCCAGTATTCTCCCGCATCCAATTCTCAAGACAGGACACTTTTCCCTAATTCAACGAATTTCAGCACTTTTAATATATTCCCGGAGTATAAACCGATTGATTGCGAGGGTAACAAAGCCTGGCCAACTTTAATGGGACCTGTAATGTACCTTCTCAGAGGGCCAACCATCTCCTGTTAATCCCAGGAACCTTGTCAAAGTCGTTGTCTTCACTAAGGATGTCCATGATAGAATTGCGTTTCATGGAAGAGGCAATCAATGCGTCACTCGGTTTGGGGCAATAGTTTATCATGTCTTTCAATACGTGATAATCATTTTCCTCAAGTGGTAATATAGAAGTGAACGGAAGTATCATGGAATCAATAAATTCAAGAGTCACTTCAACAGGGATGGAATATTTCTTCTTGGAAACATAAATGAGCTCATCCAGAACTATCATATTGGTGAAGGTTCTGTTATTGGATAGTTCTACCTCATAGTGCTCTATGAATCTGTCCAGAGTTTTCGTTGGTGTGTTCATGTAAATAAAGAAGTTAGTATCTATGAACACGCCAGTCAAAATTCATCCTCCAAGGAGTATTTTTTGGCTTCACCCGGTTCTGGGGCTTTTGCATCCTTCAATGAGAGAATTGTATCTTTGTGTTTTTCTGCGATTTTCTCGAATGCAGATTTGTCGAACTTCTTGGAAGGTGTCAATGTAATCCCATCGTTAACACTCACTGTCAGATCATCTCCTTCTTCGATTCCAACAGCTTCTCGTAGCGCCTTAGGAAGAATCACGTAACCTTTTTTTCCAACTTTCAACTTCAGTGTCAAACTAGCTCAACCCTAGTTAAACCAGATAGTCTATTAAGATTTTCGATTGATGGCAGCCATGCACTAATCCAGCCAAGAATAGACATCAGATCTCTTAGCTATCCTTACAACTTTGATTTTCATACCATCCACGAAAAATATAACTCTGTAGTCCCCTACCATAAGCCTGCTGTAATTTCTTCCAGTTCCTGAAAGCTTTTTTACGTCCAATCTTCCAGTACTATTAATAGGATCTTTTGACAGTCCCCTCAGTCTTTCCTTTATCCGGTCCTGCAGACTCTTCTCTAAAACCCTCAGTTCTTTGGCTGCGGTCTGGGAAACTAGAACTTTATAGTTCGTCAAGAGGTATGAACTCCTCGCTATCAGAAATCCTGTCAAGTTCGTTGAAAAATGCTACTTTCTGACCGATCTCAAGAAGCTTTTCAATTATTTCATCGTAAGTCTGGCCTTTGCCACCTATCTTCTTGAGCTTCTCTCTGGTCTCCTTGGACACCTGGATGGTAGTTTGCACCATGCACCAAACATTCTATTGTTGTATATAATAATTATGAATAACTATATGACTCACATTATGGCGCTCAATTGTGCATAATGTTTTTCAAACTACCACTTTTCTTTCTTAGACTGTCCCTTTGCCATGAATAATAATTCACAATCTGCATTTAAACCATTATTTTCTAGGACTGGACAATAATTTTATAGTTATATAGGATAATTATAATATGAAAAGCAAAGGGATTACACTAGAGCAATCAAGGGTGTTCCTGATATCTTCAATAGTAATTTTTCTCGCTGCAGAAATAGTAGCTGAAATAATTCAACTTTGGCTTGTGAATAACCCTTCGCTTTCCAATTTGAACACATATAATCGAATTTTAGCAAATATACCTGGAGGAATTTCAACTGGTGCCTCAGTCTTGCTTGCATTTGGATTAGGTTATCAGCCAAAAGGAAGAATATTCATTATCGCCGTTATTGGACTTATTCTGACGGCATCTGCCTTTATCTTGAATTCTATGGACTTTCTAACTTCAACTTTTGAATACTACCCGGGTCTCCATTGGACTGTTCCCTCTGGTTTCCTGTCGGGCATGTTCGTAATAGGTATAGGAACATTTGTGGCAGGAATCATGAGTGTTGTCCTACATGACATGATAACCATGAAAGAAGGTATTAAGGCATAAATCCCTTTATGAATAAAATTACTGCAATTATTTCTCTAAATTATCCTGATCTCTTTCCTTATGGCTGCCTGTTCCTCTGTCTCTTTCTTTGGCTGTTCATTGCTATGAATAATAGTTCACAATCAACATTTAAACCGTTATTTTCTGATGTTGGACAAATTATCGAGAAATCTCCATACAAATTCGTTATCTGATTTGTAATACGTGTATATACCTGTATATACTCGTATTACATGAAAATCTTTCAAGTCGGGTTAACCCAGTGTTCTCCCACAATCAATTCTCAAGACAGGACACCTTTCCCTAATTCGTCGAATTTCAGCACTTTTAATATATTCCCGGAGTATAAACCGATTGATTGCGAGGGTAACAAAGCCTGGCCAACTGTGCAGGACTTAAGATTCTGTCTCGTAGGAGTTCGTGGGTTCGAATCCCATCCCTCGCATATTTTGGAAATTTTTGGATAACAAAAATGAATTTTTACCGAAATGACCCATAAAAATGACCGGACAAGAGGTTTAATCAATAATTGTCCTGTGAGCTTCCTGCTCTACTTTCAGAAAGGCCGATGAGATTCTCGGTGATATCAGCGGGGTCTTTGAACATGAAATCCGGTGCGGAATCTTTGAGATATTCATACTCACCATCTCCCCACAATGCTCCCCCGCACCTCATTCCAGCCATCCTTGCAGCTGACATGTCAGTTGGCTGATCGCCTATGTAAATACAATCTGCGGGATTCCTGTTGATCCTCCTTGCAGCTTCAATCAGTGGGTCCGGGTTCGGCTTGTGTCGCAAGGTATCATCGCTTCCGATTACAACACTGAAATAATCTGAAATGGAGAAGTCTTCAAGGTCCATATGAATGTACCTGCTCTCCTTGGAGGAGACTATTCCAAGGGTGAAACCCATTCTATTCAGATGTTTAATCTCCTCAACAATTCCGCTGTAAACGTTGAGTTTGGTGGGTATCCTGTCCCATTCTTTCAGACATTCTTCATATATCTCATATTCCCTGCCGGGAAGCATTTCCCGGAATGCACCCAGCCATGGAACTCCCTTGAAGTTCCTTAGCTCAACTCCGGTCAGGGTTCTCCCAAGATAGTTTGGCATTATTCTCTGAACCACGTTAACTGCCTTTGCTTCGCTGTCAACTATGGTGCCGTCCAGATCAAAAAATATTGTTCGAATGGTGCTGCTTTTCATTTGCGCCACAAAATGATAAGATGAAATATAAAGTGATGTGGGAGTCACATCCATCTTCAGGAATTGTAGAGGCATGAAGATGGTTCTGATCTGAACCTTTATTGAATTAATCCCTAATGATAATTATACTGATGTTGCAATACCCGTGATAAGAGGTCCCATGAGTTCAATGAGCGGACACAAAGGCCACCTAGATATTGAGGATGTAAAAGAGCGATTCTCCGGCAAGATGCTAATATACACACTGCTTGTTTTTTCGCTCGTCTTTACATTCTTTGTTGCATCGTATGACATAAACCTGTACTTCTATGCTTCCACCTTCATCGTCTCCTACCTGAAAGCTCCCACACTTTTCATAGGCATATCGGTAAGTGCATTCACACTGGGGGTGATCATATTTGCCACAGTAGGGGGAATAGCGTTCAACCGGATTTCCATAAAACTGATTATCCTCCTGTCCCTCATATTTGCTACAAGCGGGTCAGTGCTAACCGGCTTCGTGGAAAATGTTCCCGAGTTGTTTCTCCTCCGGTTTCTGGTTGGAATGGGAACCGGTATGCTGCAGGGGACCGTGATGGGTTTCATGGGTACTGCTTACCCCGAGAAGAGAGGGTTTCTGCTTTCACTGACTGGTATTGCCTTCAGCATAGGCCTGTTGTTCGGGCCATATTCTGAGTCCTTTATCGCCCCACTTTACCTTGAGTCATTTCTGATCGCAGGTGTAATAGGTGTTGCCAGCATACTACTCGTGCTTGCCTTCATGCCGAATGTATACAGCGGTAGAGGGGAGAAGAGAAGACTTTCCAGGAAAGGTTTGTTCAACAGGAACACGACGCTTGTTTTCACAGGAATATTCTTCTATGGCATCGGTTTCTTTGGGTTTATTGGTTACTTTTCCCATTTCCTCATAAACTATCTGCACATGAGCCAGTTCATAAGTGCAATCACGGCTTCCATGCTTGGAATAGGGGGCATAATATTCACGCTCCCGTTCGGCTATGCAAGTGACAGGATCGGGCGCAAGAATGTTTTACTGCTTCTTTACGGGCTGCTGGCTGTTACTTCGTTCATCATTTTCGGGGTTTACATGAATTCAGTAGCGCTGATAGTCATAAGCTTCATTTTCGGTGCATCCTACAACGGCCTCATCATTGTTATTGCAGCATCCGCCCAGGATTACGCAGACAAGGGATCGGTGGGGGCCGCTTCCGGGCTCGTCTTCACCTTCTATTACGCGGGAGGCATCATAGGAGGAACTTTCTTTGGAGTCATGCTGTCATTCGTGAATTTCAGGTTAACCGGGGTAATTTCGGTCACAACCTTTATGATCATAGGATTTCTGACATCAGCTTTCCTGACCCGTAATGAGAAAATTCACGGCGTCACCGTCTCCCCGGAAGAGGCTTGACAGGCTCGTAAATTGTCGTATAGTGCCTTCCCGGCTCAATCGGTGAGACTTTTTTGACAAGGTTCAGCTCAATGTACTGTTCGGAACGTTCTTTCACAGGCACTCCGAGGTGGTCGTTGTGATATTTGAACTGTTTCCCGAGTTCCTGCTGGTTACTGACAAATTCCCTGTGCTTCAGGACCCTGTCCATAAGATACGCGTTTGAAATGCTTCCTGAATTTGTAATTCTCTCGTGTATAATCCCGGATAGTTTTTCATCCATTTCATACCCAATGCTGCATCTCTGCGACATCAGGGCAGCAACCGACGTGGTTCCGGTACCGAGGAAGGGATCGAGAACTGTGTCACCCTTCACTGAAAACATGTTTATGAGCCTGAACGGCAATTCGATGGGGAATGCAGCGCTTCTCTTCCTTGGCCCTTCCGGGTCAAGGATCTGGCTTGCACCCTTTAGGTCCTGCCATATATCTGAAAACCACCTGTTCCTTTCCTCCCAGAAATATGAGCTCTTGCGCCTGTTCTCCCTTTCCTTCTCGGTGGCGAACACCCTCTTCCCGCCCTTCCTGAAGACGAGGATATGTTCATGTTCAAGAGTTATGTAGGCTCCCGCTGGGAGCATTCCGGACCCCATGAACTTGTTCGGGGAGTTGGTAGGCTTTCTCCACAATATGCCTGTGAGGGCATGAAAGCCATGCTGCAGCATCAGTTCTGTTATCCTGCTGTGTGATGAATATAGAGCAAACTCATTCCCCACCTTCCTGGTGGCATCTCCGACATTAATGCAGACAAGCCCGCCGTTCCTCATAACCCTGTACAGTTCGCCCCATGTCTTATCGAGTTCAGTGTGCATCATGTCAAATGCGATCCATCCGTTTTCGGTGTTAAGTTGCAGACCGATTTCCGGGCTCATGGAAGTGAAAAGGTCGTCCCACATTGAGATCATAGGGTACGGTGGAGAAGTGACCACCAGGTCCACAGATTCGTCCTCAAGCTGTTTCATTTCGTGAGACTTTTCAAAGTATATCCTGTGGGTGGTATCCGGATTGCACATCTTTGAACTGTTATGCCCGGGATACATAATAGATATCGGGTCTGAAGGGTTTCCGGACGGAATTTGCATCGAGAATATTTATAAGACAAAATCTGACAGATGTCAGATATTGTTGCTGGAGAAAGCCCTTATTTCAATTCTCGACAGCGCTTCAAGCCAGACACCGCCACCTCCCCCACCGGATTGGGAAATCCAGGGGACCTTGCTTTCTTACTCGTAATTGTTGATTGGGTTGTTGTAAGGCGTATAATGTGGGCAGTGAGAGGGCGAAGATTCAGCAGGGGAAGAGTCCTGTCCCTCCCGATCATCTATGTGATTCTTACCGCAGCGATCATAGTTCCCCTCGAATATGCTTATCCTATAGCATTTAAATCACTACTAACAATGCCGGTAGGTTTTGGCATAGGTTACATGTTCGGTAAACAGATCTCGTTCCTCAAAAACGGGTGAGCCCTATTCTTCAAGAGATCGCCCGTGGTGACGGTAATTTGGCTCGCCCCATACGTGGCCAGGCCCACCCTGTTTGCGCCTACGGCGCGAACTTCGAGATTGCCTTCATAGTTGATTCAGTCCTGGCCCTGACTGCGGGGATGCTGATTGGCGAATCCATCCGGATTCTCAGGGGCCATTCTGAGTACAGCAGGGAGTCATCTGGAAATGGTGATGAATTCGATATTGTGAAGGAGGTTTAGTGTCACCGCCCGCAGATACACGCCGACTCTCCCAAAATAGTTAAACGATGTGAGAATACTTTTTCCAATGGAATACGTGGTTGTAGGCTGCAGAGGTTTCGGAAAGTATCACCTCGAAGCGCTCTCCAAAATCGATGTCGATGTCAGCATAGTTGAGAGAGACCACGAAACCGTGAAATTATGCAGGGACAACTACAACATAAAATCTGTCTACGGTGGATTCGATGAAGCGCTCAGGAGCAATGCGGACATGATCGACCTTGTTGTGCCGCATAACCTCCATGCCCCTATGGCGTTGAAGGCACTGAATGCAGGTAAACATGTGATTGTTGAGAAACCACTTGCTACAGATGTTAAAGATGCAAGATCAATGATTGGACTGTCGAAAAAAACCGGGAAAAAACTGATGGTTGCAGAACAATATTATTTCGACCCGGCAATAGCAAGAATAAGGGACTCAATCCTGAAAAACGAGATTGGCAGAATGCACACCATCATAATGAGAAACCAGAGACTTCACCGAGGAACAGAGTGGAGGTGGGACCCGGTGGCAAATGGCGGAGGGTCCCTCATAGACGGCGGAATCCATTTTGTCGATGCCATGCTGAACATAGGCGGCGAATATGAGGCTGTAACTTCAAGATGCTACAAGGGCGACTCTTTAAGGGCTGCCGAAGATACTGCAATGGCAATATTCGACTTCACGAGCGGTGCCAAGGGCCTCCTTTTTCACTCCTGGGCATATTCCGGCATGCTGCAGGTCCCCTCTTATGAGATAATCGGCGACAACGGTGCAATAATAGAGGATCTGGGGACAAGGCCGGGGCCTGGGTTCCAGGCCCTGAGAGGTTACCGGGCATTTGGAGACCCAGTCGTGAATAACAGGATCCTTCAGACCGGGTATTTCGATGTGTTCTATGCTGAGATTCAGGGATTCATTGACAGCATAAACAACGATTCCGATGTTCCATTCCCGCCTGAACTGGCACTGAGAGATCTGGAAACAGTGCTCACAATCTACAACTCATAAACAGATGAAGGAAATCAACTTCTCAGTGGAAGCGGATCTGCCCTCACTTGCTGGCCGGACTTGGTTTCAAGGGCTTCCTTGTAATCCATCAGAGTGATTATAAACTGGGCATGGCTCCATACAAGTGGAGAAGCTGAAATGTGAGACAAATCAAGGGGGTTCACCTGTTCCGGCAATACTCCCGTGGAATTCCTGGTAGAAATAACCCAGTCAATGTACTTCCTAGCCTTTGGAAGGTCGCCTGTCTTGATGTGGTAATCTGCCACCCAGAGGGTTGTAATTATCCATGGATTGCCGGGGGTGTCTGAACTGAACGACCTCCGCTGATAAGGATCATTCTCATATCGTGCTATTCCTCCGGATTGCCCGACCCATAGCCTGTTCTCTATCTGCTGCACCGTTGCCTTCACCCTGGGGTTCCGGTGGTCCCGGAATCCAAAATTGTAAAGCGAGGTTAATGAGCTGTCAACCGTAAAGTCAGGGACACCTCCTATTATCGCCCTGGCATAGTAACCCTTCTCTTCGGAATAGAAAAGCCTTTCAAAAGCCTCGGACATTATCTCAGCCTGGTTGTTGTAGACCACTGCCATTTCGACATCCCCGAACACGTCTGCGAAATACGCAGCCGCCTTGAGTGCAGCGTATGAAGTGGCAACGGTATACGCATGAACGCCATAGCGTTCTTCCCAGAGATCAAATGATTCCTTTGGCAGGCCGTTTTCCCCAGTAAAAGCAACTACGAAATCCGCGGCCTTTCTGATCAGCTTCTCATAAATCGAGGATATGAATTCGACATCCCTGTATTCTTCAAAGTACTTTTTCAGCGCCCAGAGCACGAGGGAAGTTTCGTCCTCCTGAACAGGAAGAATTGGCACTCCATTGATTACGTGCGGGAGCCATGTGCTGGCAGGTGCCCCGTCTGCCCTGTACTTGTGTTGAAGATACCCTTCATCGGTGATTGCATTGCCGCAGAAAGTGAAGAAAGCCCTCGCAGGGGTACTGTGGCCGGCACGGGCCATAGAGTACGCAGCAAAGGATGAGTCACGGGGCCATACATAGTAATATCCATCCTTGTTGAACCCCTGGACATCACTGTCGCAGGATGCAACAATTGCCCCGATGTCATTGGCGTGAGTCCTGAGAATAAGGAGTGAGGATGTGTAAAGGGAATTGGCGGCTTCGTCCATGGCAAGCTGTTTTTTCGATGACCACAACCTCCAGTAATTTGATGTTCTTGCCAGGCTTTTTTCTAGGTCTGTGTAGCTGATGTTCTTCCTGAGTTCCGACAGGTTCTTCATCTGGTCTGCGCAGAGTATGAAATAGAAAAACTCGGATTCCCCGCCAGGCTCAACTGTTAGTGAATACCGTACTACTGAGTCTACAGAACCTATGGACACAGGGTTCATTGAGAGTTCAGAGTCCTCTGCATCCTTCCATGTCCCCTCTTTGCCATCAAATTTCTCAACGCCGGTTGCATACTGGTCAATGCTGTTCCCGAACTGATCCAGCACGGACGCAAGAAAATAGGCGTCCGCCTTGTAATGCATTACGCCGAGGAGTTCAGGCACATACTGGGCGGTATCGCCTATGTCGCTTCCCCGGATATTGAAATTCTGGTGATAAAAGAACCTGACTTCCTTTCGCTGGTCTGTCCTGTTGCTTATTTTAACTTTCCTCAGGTAGATGTCCTTGTAGATGTCAACTGCATCAAAATTCTCCACTGTGAGACCATCAACCTCGTAGACAACATTCCCCACAAGTGTATGGTCAAAGTAAGTCATGTTTCGTATGATGTCTGAATCCACCCAGCGGAAATCTCCGTTTACCGATATTCCATGCCTGAAGGTGCTTCCTCCTGCGTGGTTTTCGGTCGCAAATTCCGAAAAATAGAAGTCTGCTATCCTGTGATTACGGTCAAAACTTACCTTGAGTCTCCCATTTGCCAATGGAAGATATCTTACCATGTAAGGTGTGAAGTGAATTCGACTCTTAATTCTTTGCGTGTTCGCCTTTCGGATATTTCAGGCGCCCGGAGAATTGTACTGAGTGATTATCTGCCCAAATGCGCCATTTTTTATTCGGGCGATATTCCATAATGTTTGTATAATAGTGTTGCTCTAATATATACTGCATATGTCTCTGTCGGAGCAGGAACTCAGAATCGCCGGATTCAATGAAGCCCATCCGGAAAGAACGATGGGCCCGCATGTTACTGGTGAGGGCAGTTACAGGATTGTTGCTTACTTGCCAAGGGCAGAAAATGCCTGGATAGAGAACAGCCCGGAGGGTTCCGTTGTCAATATGAAACGATCAGGAAACGGAAAAACTTTCAGGGCAGAAGTGAAAAAGTCTGAATTCAGGCGCAATTACCTGATCTGTTTCACCGAAAAATCCGGATACACGGAAAAGAGGGAGGATCCATATTCCTTCACTGCCACAGTGAGCGATTATGATGTATATCTGTTCAAGAAAGGCGAATTTCTGAAAAGCTATGAGACCTTTGGTGCCCATTTCGAGGAGAGAGATGGAGTTGCCGGAGTCAGGTTTACAGTGTGGGCCCCAACTGCTCGGGCTGTTTCTGTGATCGCCGATTTCAATCACTGGATTGCAGGGGCCACCCCCATGACCAACGTCAGCGATTCAGGGATATGGGAAGTCTTTGTACCAAGAGTAACGGGAGGAGAGGTGTACAAGTATGCGATCAGGACTGGCAGCGGAAAAGTTCTGGACAAAGCTGACCCGTACGCCTTCCGCACTGAGCTCAGGCCAAGAACGGGATCTGTTGTATCTCCCCTTAACTATGACTGGAAAGATAACAGGTGGGTTGAAGAAAGAAAAAGGTGGAACTTCTATGAAGAGCCTCTCCTGATTTACGAGATGCATCTCGGCTCGTGGAGGCGTCCGGGGGAAAATCCTCGGGAATTCCTTAACTACAGGGACATAGCGGACCAGCTGATACCATACTTGAAAGACCTCGGTTACACACACGTAGAGCTAATGCCCGTTATGGAGCACCCTTTTGACGGATCGTGGGGATACCAGGTGGTCAGCTATTACTCGCCTACATCGAGGTACGGCACGCCTGAGGACTTCATGTACTTTGTGGACCAGTGCCACGTCAACGGCATTGGCGTTATTCTCGACTGGGTCCCTGCCCATTTTCCGTCTGATGAGTACGGGCTGTCCAATTTTGATGGCACGCACCTTTACGATCATGAAGATCCAAGGAGAGGGTTTCATCCCGACTGGGGCACCAGGATTTTCAATTATGGAAGGAACGAGGTAAGGGCCTTTCTGTCATCGAACGCAGTTTTCTGGCTGGAACAGTATCACATCGACGGGATCAGGATTGATGCTGTCTCCTCCATGCTATACCTGGACTATTCAAGAAAAAAAGGAGAATGGCTCCCGAACATACATGGAGGGAGGGAGAACCTCGAGGCAATCGATTTCATCAAGTACCTGAACAGATCGATCCATGACAACTATCCCGGAGTCATCACCGTTGCTGAGGAATCCACGGCCTGGGGAGGAGTAACAATACCCCACTACCAGGGAGGGCTGGGCTTTGACTTCAAATGGAACATGGGCTGGATGCACGATACACTCTACTATTTTTCCCGCGACCCTGTCTACCGGAAACATGAGCATAACAACCTCACTTTTTCGGCCTGGTATGCTTTCAGCGAGAAATTCATCCTTCCCCTGTCGCATGATGAGGTCGTCCACATGAAAGGGTCTATGCTCAACAAGATGCCCGGGGACAGGTGGCAGAAATTTGCAAACTTAAGGCTGCTTTACACGTACATGATAGGCAGCCCGGGAAAGAAGCTGCACTTCATGGGTGATGAATTCGGCCAGCCAAAAGAGTGGAGCGTCGACGGCACACTACAGTGGGAACTGCTGAATGAGCCAATGCACAATTCCCTCATGCATCTCGTAAAGGACCTGAACCGCCTGTACCGCAGTATGCCTCAGTTGTACCAGGGAGACTGCAGCCCGCCGGGTTTCCAGTGGATTGACTTCAAGGATACTGAAAACAGCGTGATATCATTCTACAGGTTTTCAGAAGAAGGGAAGAAATCTGCCCTGTTTGTCTTCAACATGACGCCTGTCCCGAGATACGGGTATAGGATAGGTGTTGATCAAGAGGGAGTGTACAAGGAGATGCTCAACAGCGATGCCAAAGAATACGGGGGAAGCGGGGTCGGCAATCTTGGTTCCGTGAAATCCGAGAGGAAGCCGAGCCACGGAAGAAAATACTCTATCTCTCTTACCCTTCCGCCACTGGCCGGCGAGATTTTTGTGCTCAGCGTGGAAGGTACATAGAATGAGGGTTTCCGACCAGATAGTTATCGAGAATGTATTTCCATCAGTGGCAGGCGGAAAAAGCCCCTACAAAGCCAATTCAGGCCGGAGGCTGGCAGTATCTGCAGACATCTACATTCATGGAACTGAGTTGGTAGATGCCAGGATCAGGTACAGGAGAATCGGAGATAGAGGCTGGAAATACAGGCCCATGAAGAAAGGGGACAACGACAGATGGTCCTGCAACCTCAGGATTGGCCCACCTGGAATGTATGAATTTACGGTGCAGGCGTGGGTCGATAGATATACCGGTGCGATTAAGAATATCAGGAAATGGCTTGATGCGGGGGAAGATATTTCCCCGGATTTTCACACCATTGAAAATCTCATTGCATCGATACGCAGAAAGGCCAGCAAGGGTGAGAAGAGGCTTCTCAAATCCATGCTGACACTCTACAGTGAATACTCTGTGAAGGATGCGATCGCTCTGGGCGAGAGCGCCGAAGCAGTATCAGTATTCAGGAAGTACCAGAAAAAAACAAAGCTGAAAACATACTCCCCGGTTCTTGAGATCGAGTCTGTTCCGCATTATGGATTTTTTTCAAGCTGGTATGAGATTTTTCCAAGGTCACAGACGGATGATCCGGGAAGACCTGGTACGTTCAGGGATTGCGAAAGCACGCTTGAATATGTGAAATCCCTGGGTTTTGATATACTCTACCTGACGCCCGTTCATCCGATAGGTGCAACAAACAGGAGAGGGAAGAATGGCGCGATGAAAGCGAAGAAGGGCGATCCTGGGAGCCCATGGGCCATAGGAAACGCATTCGGCGGTCACAAGTCCATAAACCCGGACCTGGGAACCCTGAATGACTTCAAGAGGTTGTTGAGGAAAGCACGCAGGGCTGGAATCGAGATCGCACTCGATATCGCGTTCCAGTGTTCCCCTGATCACCCCTACGTGTCCGAGCACCCCGAGTGGTTCTACCACCGGCCTGATGGGTCAATAAGGTACGCGGAGAATCCACCCAAGAAGTACTATGACATCTTTCCGTTCAACTTTGACAATCCTAACTGGAAGGAGCTATGGGAGGAACTCAAAAGTATTTTCCTTTACTGGATAGAGGTTGGAGTCAGGGTGTTCAGGGTAGACAACCCCCACACCAAGCCCTTCAATTTCTGGAAAGAGATACTGGGAGACATAAAGAAAGAGCACCCGGATGTAATCTTCCTTGCCGAAGCATTCACAAGGCCAAAGGTGATGTACAAGCTTTCAAGGATAGGATTCACATGCTCATACAGCTTCTTCACCTGGAAGAATTATGACTGGGAAATAGAACAGTATTTCAAGGAGATATCGGGGGGAAAAGCAGGTAAACACTTCAGGCCTGTCCTTTTTGCAAACACGCCTGACATCCTGACTGCCGTGCTTCGTGAAGGCGGCAGGCCAGCCTTCATTATGAGATCCGTCCTTGCTGCAACCCTTTCTCCAATGTGGGGGATATACAGCGGGTTTGAACTCTGCGAGAACAAAGGGGTGCCGGGAACTGAAGAATATTTAAATTCCGAGAAGTATGAGATCAGGGCAAGAAATTTCGGCCAGAAGGGAAACATAAAAGCGCATATAGCCAGGCTGAACATGATCAGGAGTGAGAACATGCAGCTCCAGAGCTTCAGAAACATAGAGTTTCTTGAAAAAGACAATCCTAACATGGTTGCATACATGCGCTGGGCTGACGATCCGGAAGACCCTCTGATCATAATTGTCAACATAAACCCCTTCGAGGCGCACACTGGAAGGATCAGAATTCCTCTGTGGAAATTGAATATCCCCTATGGAAAACCATTCAAGGTGAGGGACCTGATGAGGGATCAGGTTTATGAGTGGCAGGGCGAATACAATCACGTGAGCCTGAAACCGGGTGAGCAGTCTGCACACATACTGAGGCTTGTGAGGTAATTAAGGTGAATTCTTCAGACCATGACCCGCTGTGGTACAAAAAAGCAATCTTTTACGAGACTCCTGTGAAGTCGTTCTTTGACTCCAATGGAGACGGGATCGGAGATTTCAGGGGGATGATGGAAAAGCTGGAATATTTCACGTTTCTTGGTGTGGACTGCATATGGCTTCTTCCCTTCTACGAATCGCCGATGAAGGATGGCGGTTACGATGTTTCTGATTATTATTCCATCCACCCCGATTACGGGACACTCGAGGATTTTAAGGAATTCCTGGAGAAGGCTCATTCCCTTGGCCTCAAGGTCATAATTGACCTGGTTCTGAACCATGTTTCGGATCAGCATGAATGGTTCAGGGAAGCCAGATCAAGCAGGGACTCCCCAAAAAGGGACTGGTTTGTCTGGAGCGACACTGACGAAAAATACAGGAACGCGAGGATAATCTTCATAGACACAGAAAAATCCAACTGGACATGGGATGAGGGAACAGGGCAGTTCTACTGGCACAGGTTTTACAGCCACCAGCCCGACCTGAATTATGAGAACCCTGAATTGAGGGAGGCAGTGAAGGACGTGGTCCGCTTCTGGGCAGGGTTGGGAGTTGATGGTTTCAGGTGTGATGCCGTTCCCTACCTGTTCGAGGATGAGGAAACGAACTGCGAAAATCTGCCTGAAACACACCTTTATTTCAAGGAGCTCAGGAAGATGGTTGACGATGAGTTTCCCGGTATAGTCCTTCTTGCCGAAGCAAACCAGTGGCCAACTGATGCCGCAAAATACTTTGGAGACGGCGATGAGTTTCACATGGCCTTCAATTTCCCGCTGATGCCCAGAATATTCATAGCCCTTGCCAAAGAGGATTCACTGCCCATAGTAAGTGTGATCGCCCAGACTATCGGAATACCCGACAACTGTGCGTGGGGTGTTTTCCTGAGAAACCATGATGAGTTGACGCTTGAGATGGTCACGGATGAGGAGAGGGACCTGATGTACCAGGAGTATGCAAAGGTTCCAAGGATGAGGCTCAATCTTGGGATCAGGAGGAGGCTCTCAACTCTTGTGGAACAGGACAGGCCCACAATGGAGATGCTCCACAGCCTGATTCTCACTATGCCCGGAACTCCAATCCTCTACTACGGGGATGAGATCGGAATGGGCGACAACATTGAGCTCGGAGACAGGGATGGGGTCAGAACTCCTATGCAGTGGACTTCGGGAAAAAATGCAGGCTTCTCATCAACCGATCCTGAGAAACTGTACAGCCCGATCGTAACCAGGGCTCCATACAGCTATGAAATTGCAAATGTGGAGACCCAGTCTGAACTCAATACCTCATTCCTGAACTGGCTTAGAAAGATGATAAGGACCAGGAGGGAGTATTCTGAAACCATAGGGCTTGGAACAATAAGTTTCCCCAAGACTGACAACAGGAAAGTCCTCGTCTACATGAGGAACAGGGATGATGTTCATCTGCTTTTTCTCCTGAACCTGTCCAGGGAACCCGTGTCTCTGCATGTGGAGCTTCCTGAATTTGAAGGGTTAAAGCCGTTTGAAGCCCGGTCCAATACTCCGTTTCCCGCCATAGGCAGCGATCCCTATTTCTTTACAATGGCCCCGAGGTCTTTCTTCTGGTTCCAGTTGAGGTCGGATGAGAATGGGGAGGCATCGGATTGAGGGACATAACTATTGAAGACGCAGAGAGGTACCTCCTGGATGGCCTTCGAAACAGCGCAGCAAAGCAGAGATGGTTTCCGGGAAAGGCCCCAATGGCCGGCCAGGCCGCGATTGCGGACATCATTCAGCTTGGCAAAGAGTCCTCTTATTTCCTTGCAATACTGAAAATCATGGCAGATGACGGTAATGAGGATCTTTACCAGATCCCTCTCAGAATAAGCGAGCAGAAGGAGGCTGCTGACAGCCGGCTTTCCTTTTCTGCAGATTTTGGTGGAGTGACATACAGCATCACGGATGCCGTATCTGACCCGGAATACCACCATGAGCTCCTGAACCTGCTTTCAGGGGAACTTTCCTTCAAGTCTGGCAGAGGCACAGTGTCCTACCATCTCAATGATCTTGCACCGGCAAGTTTGAGCAACAATAACATGCACGAAACAAGGGTGATCACATCCGAGCAGAGCAATTCTTCAGTAATTTTCGGAGATCACTACATATACAAGAGCTTCAGGAAACTTTCCACAATGCCGAACCCGGATTATGAAGTTCCTTACTTCCTGAATAAGCACTCTGAAAAATCCATAACTCCGAGGCCTCTTGCCTACTCTATCTACAGAGGCGAAACAATTCGTGCAATGGGAGGCATCCTGTCTGTTTACGAAAAGAACAGTGGAGAAGCCTGGAAATACTTCCTTGATTCCTTCATGAATGATGACAGTGCAATCCTTGGGGAGTGCAGAAAGATAGGAGCCCTCACATCAGAGATGCACAATGCACTTTCCTCTGCATCGGATGATGAATCTTTCTCGCCCGAGCTGATCGGGAATGATGATGTTGAATCATGGCAGGTACAGTACAGGAAGCTCGTGTCCGAGACAGTACCACTTATCGCAGCTCTGGATGTAAGGGAAGAAGGGTACCATCTGGAAGATATACTTGGCGCAAGGGATGAGATAGAGAATGCAGGAAGGCTGCTGGATAAGCTCACAGGGGACGTTGTGAAAAAGATCAGGATACATGGTGACTATCACCTGGGGCAGATCCTGAAAACGGAGCAGGGGTATTCTGTCATTGATTTTGAGGGAGAGCCCGCACGGTCTGCAGAATACCGCAGGGCAAAGAACTGTGCAATAAAGGACCTCGGGGGGTTGGTAAGGTCATTCGACTATGCAGCGGCAGTTGCTTCTATGAGCAGCGGGAAAGAAGGAAGAACGGAGAAGCTCAGGGATGCTGCAGTAGAGGCAATGGTCGAGCAGTACTGGAAAGAACATGAGCGAAACAGGGGTTATCTTCCACCGGACAGGGAGGATTTCGAGAAATTACTCAGCTTTTTCGTCCTTGAAAAAGCGGTGTACGAAATGAAATACGAGGCATTATACAGGCCGAATTGGATCTGGATACCGGCATCTTCCATTGTGGAAATATGCCGGAAATTGCGTGATTAAATTCATTTGACTGCAATCATGAATAACTAATGAGAGGAGAATAAGATTATGAGAGAAATAAGGCGTGGATCTTCCTACCCTATTGGACCGACAGTTTATGAAGATGGTGTAAATTTTTCACTTTTCTCCCAGAACGCAACAGCTGTGTATCTTGAACTGTACGAGTTCAATGATTCTGCGGACCCGAAGGAAGTTATAGAACTGAAGGAGAATTCAGCCTATGTATGGCATCAGTTTGTCTCGGGCATAAAACCCGGCGATCTGTACGGATTTCGGGTTGACGGGCCGTACAAGCCGGAGCTTGGCCACAGATTCAACAAGTCAAAGCTCCTGATAGACCCCTATGCAAAGGCCCTTTCTGGAACTATCAACTGGAGCGATAATATTTTCGGTTACGATCTGAACGATGATAGAAAAGACCTCTCAAAAAACGAGCGCGACGATGCCAAAAATGTCCCGAAATCCGTAGTGACGCACCCTTACTTTGACTGGAAGGGTACTTCCAGCCCAAAGAACCCGTGGAACAAGACCATGATTTATGAACTCCATGTGAAAGGGTTCACCAAACTCAGGTATGATATTGACAGCAATATTGCTGGAACCTACAGGGGCCTTACCTCGGATCGTGTCATTCAGTACCTGAAGGATCTGGGAATCACCACGGTGGAGCTGATGCCCGTGCATCACCATGCCGATGAAATGATGCTCGAGGTGAATGACTTGACCAACTACTGGGGTTACAATACCATAGCATTTTTTGCCCCGGACATCAGGTATTCGGTGGCAAGATATCCGGGCTCGCAGATAGTGGAGTTCAAGGAGATGGTGAGGACACTCCACGAAAACGACATAGAGGTGATACTTGATGTTGTGTACAACCACACTGCGGAAGGAAACCAGCTTGGCCCCACCCTAAGCTTCAGGGGCATTGACAACGCCTCCTATTACAGGCTCAGCAACGAGCAGCCCAGGTTTTACTATGACTTCACCGGAACCGGGAACAGCCTTGACGCCCGGCAGCCACATGTTTTACAGCTTATAATGGACAGCCTGAGATACTGGATAACCGAGATGCATGTTGACGGTTTCCGCTTTGATCTCGCATCCGCGCTTGCCCGTGAGCTGTATGATGTTGACAAGCTTTCTGGCTTCTTTGACATTATTCACCAGGATCCCGTCATATCTCAGGTGAAACTGATCGCCGAGCCTTGGGATGTTGGGCCCGGAGGGTACCAGGTCGGAAACTTTCCCCTGCAATGGGCAGAATGGAATGGCCAGTACAGGGATTCCATGAGGAGATACTGGAGGGATGATAAGTGGATGCTGGGAGATTTCGGAAAGAGACTTTCTGGATCATCCGACCTTTACGAAAATATAGGAAAGAATCCGTATTCAAGCATTAATTACATAACATCCCACGACGGGTTCACGATGAGGGACCTGGTAAGTTACGAAGAGAAGCACAATGAGGCGAACCTGCAGAACAATTCAGACGGCACCGATGAGAACTACAGTGAAAATTTCGGTGTGGAAGGAGATACGGATGATCCTGAGATCACCTGGCTGCGGGACAAGAGGATCCGCAATTATCTCCTTACGCTGTTCACATCACAGGGTTCCCCAATGCTTCTTGCCGGTGACGAGATTCTAAGGACTCAGAAGGGCAATAACAACGCTTACTGCCAGGACAACGAAATGAGCTGGGTGAACTGGGAAATGGACGAAAGGAAGGAGTCTCTGCTCGAATTCACGAAGCGCCTGATTGCCCTGAGGAAACTCAGCCCTGTGTTCCACAGGAGAAATTTCTTCAGTGGTCAGGCTACTCCGGATGGAAAGGATCTGACCTGGCTTCGCCCCGATGGGAGCGAGATGTCTGAGGAGGACTGGGTAATGGCGGACTCCAGGCCTGTTGCAGCGCACATATCCGGCCAGATAACCACTGAGATACCGTATGAGGGTGAAGCCATTACGGACGGTGATGTCGTGCTGCTCTTCAACCCCAGCCAGACTGCGGTTGAGTTCAAGCTTCCCGAAACCCCCAAGGGGAGCCACATCTACCTCTGCACGTGGGATACAAAGCTGGATGAATATCCCAGGAAGTTAACCGAAGGCAGTATTCTTGTCCCTTCCGACAGTTCTGCTGTTATAGTGGAATCCCCTCCTTGAGGCATCATGGCGGCGATGAAACGATTGATTCGAAAGGCTCAATCTCAACTGCTGTTTGCCCGGATGGTTCCAGAGTGCCACCGTAGTCCCTCCATCCGGACCTGAACAGGACCTTGCTGCCTTGGGGGACAATCCCCTCAAGGCTGATTTTTCCATTGGAGAGGGAGATGAAGACGTCAAGTTTTTCATCCTTTCCATACGATATGCGTATCAGATTTTCTGCCGGGGAAGATACGCTGTGCAGAGCCATTCTTCTCTTTCCTATGGTTTTTCTTACACTGGCAAGGTCCCTGTAGAAGTTGAACATGGCCTTGCCTGATTTGGTATCCATACGCCCCCATTTCAGCTTCGACTGCTCAAACATTTCAGGATTGTTGGGGTCCAAGTCGTACTTCATCCCGAAATTCATGAATTCCCTGCTCCTCCCTTCCCTTACTGCACGTGCCAGTTTCCTGTCTCCTGTGTCAATGAAATAGTTGAAGGGGGCATTTTCGCCGTATTCCTCCCCCATGAAGATCAGGGGTGTGAAAGGGGACAGTACGGCCAGGGATGCTGCAGCTTTAACTTTCTCCACTGCAACCAGTGAGGTCAGGCGATCCGCCCCTGCCCTGTTCCCAACCTGATCATGGTTCTGGCTGTAGACGACAAGCCTGTTCAGGGGAACCGCCATGAGGGGTGCCCCCCTGGTCCTCTTCCTGTACTCCGAATAGACGCCGTCATAAACAAAGCCATTTTTCAAGGACCTTGTTATCTGCCCGAATCTGCCGAAATCTGAATAGTAACCATTTCTTTCCCCGGTCAGGAAGGCGTGAATGGCGTGGTGATAGTCGTCGTTCCACTGGCCGGCAAGCCCAAAGCCGCATCTTTCCTTGCTCTGTACGAGCACGGGGTCGTTGAGGTCACTCTCCGCGATTATGTTCACATTCCTCCCGGTTTCCTGTGACAGTCCTTCCGCGGCGTCCTCTATTTCTTCGAGTATATGCCTTGGGGAGAAGTCGTATATGCCGTGTATGGCATCCAGCCGCAGACCGTCAAACCTGAATTCGGAAAGCCAGTAAAGTGCGTTTTCAACGATGAACTTCCTTACCATGTCGGAATACGAATCGTCATAGTTGATCGCTTTCCCCCATGGGGTCGAATATTTTTTTGTGAAGTATGGCCCGAAAATGGGAAGATAATTCCCCTCCGGGCCGACGTGGTTGTAGACCACATCAAGAACAACATCAATTCCTGCACCATGAAACGTATCCACCAGTCTCTTCAGGTCTCCGGTTTCGCCGTATGAGTTCTGCGGGGAATAGAGTTGCACTCCGTCATACCCCCAGTTTCTGCGACCTGGAAACTGGCTGATTGGCATCAGTTCCACTGCAGTGATGCCCAGATTCCTGATATGATCTATCTTCGGCAAAACATCCATGTATGTGCCCTTCTCACCGAATGTTCCAACATGCAGTTCATACAGTATGTACTCGTCCATGGGACGCCCTTTCCATCCCTCATTCCTCCAGGAATAAGATGAGTGGTCAACGACCATCGAAGGGCCATGCACACCATCAGGCTGGTAGTGGGAAGCCGGATCGGGAAACAGTGAGTTGCCCACCCTGTACATGTAGAGCTCATTTCTGGCTACTCTTGCAGTGGCAGCCAGGATTCCATTATCTTCCTGCTCCAGAGGAACCGTTCTTTTCGAAGTGAGAAGTTTCAGTTCAATATCCCTGTCGAATGGATGCCAAACCTTGAATTCAGCTTCATTTTCTGAAACATACCTGGATCCGAAACTCCAGATCAAGCTACCACCTCCTTTCTGCGGGGATGTCCATGGCCTTGATCGATATTTCAAATCTCCCCCCCTCTGACAGTTCTGTTACCGGCATGACGCAAACTCCCTGAAGAATGGTCTCCAGCCCTTCCTCAGAATTGCTTATTGTTTCGACTGGGTAAACCCAGAAGAGCTTGCTTCCCGATACATCCACAACTACCCTGAGATTCAGGTCATGATAATCCAGTGCAAGTGTTGAGGTTTCAAACGCACGCCCCTTCAGGGACTCTATTCTCCTCCCGTTGACAGTTATACTGTCAAAATCAGATGAGAATGCGGAAAGGTTTATCTCACTGCCCAGTCTCAAAGTGTCCCCCTCTGAAGAAATGCCGGAGAACCGGTAAGCCGCCGTAAGTTGGTTTGATTTCTTCCTGACCGAGATCTCCTTGTCAATTCCAATACTGGCATTCCTGAAATTAGCCCGATAACTTCTGGATATCCAGAATCTCTCCTCGTTGGCCATTTCTGTGAATGTCGAATGCAAGTGCAGATCCTCGTCAGCTGAAACCATGTGTTCCTCAATCCCTTCCCCCGTGCCTATAAAGTGATCCTTGAAGGACCTCCTTGGAGAGTGATCGTAGATCAGGCTGCTTATGTCACCTATATCCTTTACAAAGACACCCTTGCCAATGTTTCCCTTCTTCCTTGACCCACGTTTCAGTATCCGCTGTATTGAGGCATGATATTCCTCCTCCCTTCTCGTTAGAGAGTCGGTCAGGTTAAGGGCTGCATCCTTGAGGTCGATTTCCTCAACTTCAAGGCCGTGGGAGGCGCCTCCGTAAACCCACAAGCCCCCAGTTGAGATGCAGAACGAATCCTTCCTCATCAGATCGCTGCCAAACCGGCGGAAGTATTCAACTCTCCTCAGGGAGTGTTCAGCAAGCTTCTGGGCATGGATAAGGCTGGAGTATGATTTCATCCTGAGCAGGGGAAGATATATGCCTCCAAAAACTCCGTGCCACATGGCGTCATTGGCCTCACCCCTGTACAGGTGCATCCTAGCTTCGTGATCGACACCGGCCTCCTGCACCATACCGCTGACAAACCTTATTTTCCTGTACAGCTGAAGTGATTCGCTGTATTTCGTCAGGAAGTTCCTCCAGTGGGCACCCAGCATTAACCGGGATTTCCCCATGCCCCTCTTCTTCATCAGCGATTCCGCCTTCTTCTGGTCCGCCGGATCGAGGGCCCAGGTCATCATCTCCGGATAGGAGCATGTGGGCAGGTAAACCATTCCGGTTGTGCTTTCCCTCTCTTTGTAGTCGGAAAAGTGCACTGTCTCTATATTCCTCTTCTCCAGCCCTGTCAGAAATCTCTCCAGCCATTTTTTCTTGTATACATCCTCATAGGTGCCGGGCCATGAGCCAAACTTTTCACAGTCGTCTCCGAATACGATCAGCTTGCCGGAATTTCTCGTGGAAGCCCTCTCAATGTTGTTGAGTGCCTTTATGTATCCCGAGAAGGGTATTGAGTCGCGGATCTCGAGATTTATCGGAAATACGGCCACCTCACTCCCGTTGAACTCTGACGTGTAATAACCTGAGAGGGATTCTCTCGGTATTCCTGCATTCATGAAGCCGAGATCATCCACAAGGGTATAGGTGAGCCCTGATTGCTTGATTACCTCTGGCAGATGGGGTTCCCACACCCTTTCTGCAAGCCACATTCCACCCGGATAGGTTCCGAACGTTTTGAGCACCAGGCTGTTGAGCTCTTTTATCTGACCTACAGCATCATCCAGGGGAACTGCCGCAAGAATTGGTTCGTATATTCCCCCTCCGAGGATTTCGAGCTGTCCCCTGGAAACCATTTCCTTCAGCATATCGACATATTCCGGGTGCATCTTTATAAGCCATTCGAGAAGATAACCGCTGAAATGGGCGTTTAACATGATTCCCGGGTGCTCATACATCTTCTCAAAGAAAGGCAGATAGGACTTCCCGTAAACCTTCTCCAGGACATCAGGAGAGTTCCCCGCAGGCTGGTGGGAGTGAACACAGAATGCGAACCTTGCCCCAGCCTCAACCGATACATCCAGATTTTTCTCCGGCATCATGATTCACCGTACAGTATGCAAACGGGAAACTTGTTTAAAAGATTCCCTGCTCCAATCCTGTTATCATTCCCCAGTTCAATCTGACGCCCTGTGATTATGTCAACGAGCCTTGAGGCCCGCCAGCCAATTTTTAAATATGTATCTCCCCAGGACTCAGGACCGGGAATTTTCCCATCACTTGAAACCAGTCCGGAAAAGAATCTTGGTGCAATGGTAATAGAGATTTTCCCCCTGAACTCCCTGGAGAATGCAATCAGGTTATCTTCATGATCGCCCCCACACTCCAGAGGAGTGTATGAGCCCTCAAGGAACAATTCCCGGTTATTCCTTCTGTGAATGAGCAGAATGTTGGTCAGGTATAGCTTCACTAGGCCGTCACGGTACTTCGAGAGCAACTTGGATGCCAGATCGGGATCCCCCTTTCGCCTTTCGATTTCGGACAGGGACTTTTCGAGTTCATTGTAATCCACGGGACGCCTGTTATCTGGGTCAGTCAGGGAAAAATTCCATGTCTCAGAACCCTGGTAAATATCCGGAACTCCAGGTGATGTCATCTTGACGGCCAACTGGGAAAGAGATTTCAATGCACCGTATTTCGAAATTACATTAAGGAATTCGTCGAATGATGAAAGAAATTCGCCTGAGATTTCGGGATCCAGTATCTTCTTGACAAATAACTCGATCTGGGATTCATACACTGAGTTTCCATTAATCCATGAGGTCTTTGTGCCGGATTCTCTGAGTGCCTTAATCATGTGGGAAGAGATCCTGTTCCTGAAACTTTCATTGAAATCTTCATCGAAATACCTTCCTGCAAGCATGACCTGGTACAGGTAATACTCCTCGTTTGGATCGGGTGCAAACTTTCCGTCGATTTCTTTTTTGAACCTGGCATTGAGTGCTGTCCATTTTTTATAAACCGGGAACCACTCCTCTGGGACTTCACTGAGAACCGAAAGCCTTATCCTGGAGTCTTCACCAAGCTTGGTATCGTGGGTTGAGGTGCAATTCATTGAATACTTCCACGCTTCCCCCCTGCTCTTCATGAATTCATGGAATCTGGGTAGTGAGTACCCGAAGACTGCGGGGTCGCACCCAACTTCGTTCAGTGAGATCAGCCTGTTGTACCTGAAGAACATTGTATCTTCCAGAGACTTGGCCATTACGGGGGAACTGAGCTGCTGAAATCTCCCGAATAGTGCGGTCAGCCTTTTGGCCCCGTGCAACTCTTCAAGAATAGACTCCCCTACCGTGCGCAAATCAGGCTCCTCCGTCACGAGGTCCTGCACAGTTTTGGCAAGATATGACTCCCCACACTTGCCTGAGGAGTCAGAAATGTATGTCCTGTAAACATCCATGCGTGATATCAGGCTTGAAAGGAATTGTTTTAGGTCTTCCCGAGGAACGTCTATAGCGTGATTCATTTCAGATATCACATTCTCCAGATCTCCTGAAAATTCGTTGTGAAGCTTCTCCCTCTTTACCTCCCGTAGCTGTCCTGCAAAATATCCAGGTCCTCCTGAGATCATCCTGTAATTGTCGGTGAATTTCTGCTCTGATTTGCTGAGCGTGAATACCTGGTTCAAAGCGTTCAGAAAATCGTAACCTGTCGTTCCCTGGCAATCCCAGCTTTGAGGGAGCTGTTCGTCGTCCTCAAGAATCTTTTCAACCACTTTGTAGAAATCAGTTTTGCCAGACAGCCTTTCCAGGTATTTACCGGGTTCCAGAAGGCCATCAATGTGGTCTATCCTCAGACCGTCGATTACTCCCTTGCGGATGAGATCGAGAACAAAATTGTGAACATCTTCAAAGACTTTCTCATCCTCTATTCTCAAAGCTATGAGGTCGTTAATGGAAAAAAACCTCCTGTAATTTATTTCGATCAGAGTGTTCTTCCAGTGCTCCAGCCTGTAATTCTGCATTGATGCAGCCTTTTCAAGAAAACCCTGGCCGGAATTAAGGACGGACAACAGATACCTATGATCATGTGGAGCGTTCCCAGCCTGATCAGACCCATGATATTGCGTGCTTTCATTCGGCAGCTCCCTGCCTGGGGCTTCTGAAATCATAGAATCAAGTTTTTCTATGCTTTCGCTGGACAGTGGAAAATATCGTCCCTGATAATCAAGATGCAGTTCTTCGTTGAGCCTTGCCCTCAGTTTCCCTTCCGCAACGGAAGCGTTGAGTTCTTCTCCAAGAAATGGGGCGCACACCTTCCCTGGATGGGTTTCATTATCCCGCTCCCAAAGAATGTCGAAATAATCTGAGTATATCGAATCCCTTCCGTTTGCCATCACATCAAGCATGAACGGGTTGAGTTCACTATATGCCATGTGATTCGGGGCGAAGTCCTGAATCCATCCCATACCTGAATCATGCAGCCTTTTCGCGATATTTTCAAGCTGAACCAATGTTCCGATATCAGGATTAATGTAACGAAAGTCGGTCATATCATAACCATGCATGCTTCCAGGGACAGCGGCGAGGACTGGAGATGCGTAGATGTGGGAAACCCCGGCTTTATGAAAGTAGGGGATCAGCCGCTCAAGGTCTTGGAGTGCAAAAGTCTTGTTTAGCTGGACTCTGTAGGTACTCGCTGGAATCTTCATTTTACGACATATTCCTAGGGGATGCTGATACTTAACTATAATTCATTATTCGGAATTGATCGACTGCCCGTTCTTCTCTCCTGCCCTCTTTTCTGCCGCCTTTGGAAATGCCGTCGATCAGGTGTTTTCAGGTATTAAATAAATAAGAGAAATTAATAGTAAGAATGCTTATTTAAGTACTCTTATCGGATAAATAATTATGGAACTGCTACTAAAGCGTGTCATTGTTATGATCGTCACGATCTCGGTTACAGTTCCTTCGATATATCTCACCATGCAATACTATCAGGGATCGCAATATGAGAAAAACCCTGAAAATTATCTGCCTGCCGATACACAGTTCGTGAGCCGTGTAAGCAGCGATTATGGGGTATACTATATCTACGTTGAAAACAATACTGTCGGAATCATAACCTCAATCTCTGTTTTTGCGATTCCCCAGTTGTTTAACTACCAGGGGATTCCTTCCAATATCACCGACAACACCACCCTACAGTATTATGAGGAGTACCGGGAAATTAGTATATTCAAGCTGGACGGGATAAATGCCTCAGGACTACTGAGGTCTTTCGTTGAGGAGGAGCCGGCAATTTCACTTTTCGTCAATGCGACCAATCTTTATGCGTCAATGAGTGACTTGACGTTTTATATCGCAAGCCCGCAGAACACTATTTCCGTCATAGGAAGTGTTCCACTCATAGAGGATTCAATAGATGCTTACATGAATCACAGTGCCCTCCATTCTCAAAGGAATGTAATATTCGATTATTCGAGCAATATTTCCCTATTCTATTTCTCGCCACCATCCTTAAACGTCAATCATGTAAGCCTGAACGTATCCTACAATTCAACAGAGATCTACATAGGGTTCAACAACCTGAATTCGACCACACTGCTTTCCCTTTCTACCATTGCTGTAAAATATGGTTTGCATGTTTATCTGCATGAAAACTCTATTGAGCTTGTAACCGGAAAAGGCATCCAGGACATCTTCCGGTTTTTGAGCAGCAACGATGGCATTTCCACCATGATAGGTGGGCTGAATATCTGACCAGGAAAAGGTGTTAAATTTGCTTGCAATTGTATATAAGCAATATTTCAAGAACTACTACCGTTCGAGGAGCTTCTATCTGATGCTCATACTGGTAGTGATAATCAGCTTCATGATGACTTACCTGACCTTCAGGTACCACAATGCCATCCCGGCCTTTATCGGAGGAGGTGTCTATTCCTCACTGTCCCTGACCCTGAAGGCAAGGGTCTTCAACTACCTCTGGGCCTTTGGACTCTCAAACTTCCCTGTATTCGCCTCGGTCTTCTTCGGGTCACCATCAATTTCAAGCGAAGTGGAGTCCAACACCGCATTCCATATATTCCCGCTTCCGATAAGCAGGTACACCCTCCTGATAGGAAAATACCTCGCAGCACTTTCTGTCACAGTAATTCTCATCACTTTCTACATGACAGTCCAGGTCCTCGTGATCGACTATGTCTTCAACATAGGGCCGGTTGTCCAGTTCTACTATTCATATATCATGGCAGTGCTGTTTGTTGTGGCGATAATGGCCTTCACTTTCATGATAAGCAGCATATTCACCAAGAACCTTTATGCGTACATCACTGTTTTCGTCATATACTTCCTGATTTTCAACTCGATGACACTGGTGTTTCAGATACTTTACAACATGGATGCTTCCTTCCTGCTCAGCAGTGCCTCCGGAATGGTGGGGCGTGTTTACATAGACATAAACCCAAGCACCCTCCTTGGCGGAGGATCGCTTTCACCGGCCACATTTCCTGAAATAATGGTTTCTGTGCTGGTGATGTCACTCTACACTGCAATTTCCCTTGCAGTTGCCGTTGTAATGTTTGAGAGAATGGAGGCAGCTTCATGAATCACGACATAAAAGTCTCCCACCTTACAAAGAAGTTCGGGAACGTCACCGCAATAGACAATGTAAGCATCGATGTGAATGATGCATCCTGCGTTGGGCTGCTTGGGCCCAATGGAGCAGGAAAGAGCACGATGATGAAGGCCATCACCAACATACTCAAGCCTACATCAGGAAGAATAGAGATAGGTGGAGTCCATGTTTCCAGCAACCCCAAGAAAGCCCTCAAGGAAGTCGGATCGCTGGTTGAGTACCCCAAGTTCTACCCCTACCTCACCGGCCTTGAATCACTGTATTTTGTATGCAGGATAAAGGGAATGAAAAGAAAGGAGTGCCAGGATGAGATCGAAAGGGTAGCGAAACTGACCGGGGTTTCCGGTTACCTGGACAAGAAGACCGGGTCATATTCAAGAGGCATGAACCAGAGAGTTGCACTCTCTTCTGCACTTCTATGCAATCCCAGGGTCCTCATTCTTGACGAGCCTACATTCGGCCTTGACCCAAAGGGAATGAAAGAGATGAGGCAACTGCTCAAGAAGATAAACGGGGAGAAAGAGTCGATCATCCTTCTGAGCAGCCATCTAATATATGAGATAAACGAGGTATGTGACCGGGTGGTCATCGTGAACGGCGGAAAGGTTGCTTATGACTCTGAAACCCCTGACAATGAGCAGTGGATGGCCATAAAGCTGGATAAACTTCCAGAGGATACAACGTTCCTGAAAAAGTTCTCCTCTGAGTTCAGGTCAGACGGTACAAGATTAATCCTGAAGAAAAATGAAAAAATTCCAAACAACGAGGTTCTGATGGAACTGATGGAGATGGGGCTTTCAGTTGAATCGTTTGGGGAATACGATACACTTGAGGATATCTACATCTCCATTGTTGACAGCAAGAGGTAATTGGCAGTTCATCCTGAAAGCTTCCCTACTGTCGCACTCCGCTGACAGTCAGGAAACCCTATAATGCAATACTGTCCTGACCCTCAAACTCCTGTGTTTCGCTAGTATTTGAAGTTTCATTCAGATCACCCTGTTCGTTAAGGTCTGCTGAACCGTTGTGGTCTTGAACTGAACTTCCATCCCCGCTTCCTGTGGGTATCAGGTGCGTTATTCCGGAGCCTGAGTGCACTGTTGCTGCCGACGCAACGCCAAGTCCGCCTACTACAAACGCAAGAACTATAGCCACTGCTTTAATCATTTGACTTTTATCGGGTTATGGGCATAAGTCGCTTGTGGTACAATGTGACACAATTTCTATAGCAGTTTATAGAACAATTTGTGCAGAATATGTCTGGATACCCTTAAATCAAACATACCCATGGTAAAGTCATGACCGATTCAGTACTGCCAGACAGGATACCTGAAGCTATTTCAACCTGCAATCTGAGCGATGCTATGGGGAGAAGGGGTTCACTCGGTGCTTTCCAGATCCTGAGCCCTCCGGGGGCGACCGTTTATGGAAAAGCAGTTACATGTGAGACCAACAACGGTGACTGGTGGGCGGTGGTCAAGGCCATTGACGCCGCCGGGCCTGGAGACATAGTTGTCGCAACATCACTGAATGGCAATAGCAAGGCCATAATGGGTGAGCTGCTCGCAAATTCTGCCAAACTAAGGGGTGTGGTGGCAATGGTAATAGACGGGGCAGTGAGGGACCTTCCAGAATTGAAAGCACTTGGATTTCCCATATATGCAAAGAATTTTGTTCCAAATGCCGGAGATCCTGACAGGGAAGGAAAAGTTGGTGTCACTATCACAATCAACGGGGTAGGGATAAACCCCGGAGACTTCCTTGCATGTGACGGATCTGGAGTCGTGTGTGTACCAAAGGGCGAGATCAGGGAGGCGATCAACAAGGCCGAGGCTGTTGTAGAGAAGGAAAGCGCCATAAGGAAGCAGATTGCAGAAGGAAAGAGATTAACCGACATCCTTAACTTTTAGACAACACACATTTAACCACCTTATCCAATATTTAAGCAAGGAGGTGAAAAAATTGAGGATGCCTGTAAGCGTGCTGATCCTGATCGCACTAGATCTCGTACTGGCAGGTCTGGCATTGTTCGGCGGAGTTAATCTTATGATGGATCCTACCGGAGTTACAATGCAGATAGACCCAACAATTGGATACATTCCATTCGTGTCTAACTTCATGCCGTTCGCCATATGGCTGGTTGTTGCATTCGCTGCATTACCTGTAATACTTGCATTCGGCTTATACTACGACAAAAAATGGGCCCTGTACGGATCACTAGGTCTTGCGGGTCTGGAGATTGTCTGGATTGCAACCCAAGCAGTACTTCTGTACCCACTTGGAATAGCCGGCTGGTGGCCTGTGATCATAAGCTACGCAATCGTTGTAGCTGGAATTGCAGCAGCATCGGTATACCTGATGCTCAGATCCAGTGTAAGGACCTACTTCCATTGGGGAATGCCAAGAATAAAAGAGCCTGGATCATGATAGGGGAAATGATTTCCAGAAGGTGCCACTACTTCAACGTGGGCTTAAACGGTTAAGGTGCTTTTTTTCCTTAATTTCTAATTTCTATAATTTCTCCTCTGGCATGCACCCACGGCTAAAGCATGTGGGGTTTTAAGGTCGTCATCGTTCATGACATTGCCCCGCGGGGATATCAATGTTCCCTTCTTTTGCAGCTCCCTCCTCATACCCCTGTAGTTTTTGTTGGGTTGCAGCCAAGGCTCCTCGCCGGGCACGAAGCAAAACCATTGGGCGGATGTGCATTCCCCCGATGAAAGGCAGTACTTTTTCACCCCATAATGTCGGCAAAGGGGTCTTCTATGGGTTCCTCCCTTTTCATGTACCTTTCAAAGATAAGGCCCATAACGTATCCGTATACAAGGGAGGCTACAAGCCCTATTCCGAGGGACTGTATCAGGTACAGCACGCCGTATACGAGATCCCTGAAGTTTAGCAGAACATCGAGAATCACCCAGATGATCAGCCCGAAAACCAGCCCCCTCATCGTGGCTTTTTTACCAGGGATGCGGTCGTAAACAGCTCCGAATATAAGTCCAAGTATGGCCCCCACAATCAGTCCGAGAATTATGAAAACTATTATAATCCCGTACAGGGTTGCATTGTATAGCTGGTCCGCAGTGAAGGTTGAATTTGGAGTCAATGAATTTGTGATTATCTGCATTATTACTGATTTATGGTAGACGAGGATAAAGTGATAGTTTACGCCCATAATGGCACCGTACAGAACTCCAGCGATGATGCCTGACTTTCCACCGGATGTCAGCTTCGACACTGTGTTATATTATTTGGAATATATTTATAATTTTTTAGAGAACTTAACCCTGCTGCGGTTGGATCCTTCTCTTCCCTGTCCGGATCACTTTGCCTTGTGCACCATAATGTAGTTCATGGCCGAAGTGAGCATCTCCTTCTGGTTCTTGTATGAAAGCTGGTCCATCGCCTGCTCAAACGTGAGCCATTTGTGGCCTTCATGCTCAAAGGAGACCTGCACCCGGGAGTTTTCTGCAGCCTCACCTAAAAACATTATGACGCTTTTCCTTATTCTCTCACCGCCCCTCTGGTACCAGTAAACCTGGTTGTACCTGAACTCGGTATCGGGGGTGATCTTCAGTCCCGTTTCCTCCCTAGTCTCCCTTATTGCAGATTGAACTTCAGTCTCGCCTTCCTCGATATGCCCCTTGGGGAAATCCAGGAATCCCTCCTTGCGTGTAAGGAAAAGAAACATTGGGTTATTGCCGTCTCCTTTGTAAACGATCATTCCACTGCTGAACTCTTCATGCATTTTGATGTTCCATTATTGATATCTGGTAATTAGATTATTCCGAAATAGATGGAGAGCGGGAAAATTGTGAGCACGGATCACAGGACGAACCTTTCCCTTGGAACTTCTCTTTTCACGACACCAAGATTGCTGTTTTCAATTTCATGTCCGTTGAATAACTCAGTCCGCTCTTTTCCTGAGTACGTTGAAGCGACGATCCTCCCTATTGCATCACCCTTCATGAGGCCGCTGCCGCTTGTCCCCGTGGCAACAATGATGTTCATATCCCTGAAGATGAATGGATGTGCATCCAGAGTGTTGTAAGAATAGTATCCCGCCCACATCCCCTTGATCCTGGCATCACCAAGTGACGGGAAGTATGACTGCAGCACAGGCTTTATGCTGTACTCATAGTAGCTTTTTTCGGCCTCAGGGTATTCCTCAAGTGAAAAATTGCGTCCTATGTAATCCGGAGCGCTCACCCTCATCTGCTTCTCTTTAGGGGCGGGCCTGAAATGAACTCCGTAATACGGGAGAACAGTGAATGGGAATATTCCTGTGTTGTTGATGCTGAATTCGGTCAGCATAGCTTCCACATGTGGTCCGCCGATCTGAAAAACCTGCCTCTTTCTTGGGCGCATATGGCTGTCGATGCCAACCGGCCCAAGCAGGAAGTCTGTCCATACATCCGTTGCTATGACGTAGAAATCGGCCCTTATCTCGCCCCTGCTGATATCCAGCCCCCCTATCTTCTTATCCTGCCAGAGAAAAGGTTCCCCGGGGTAATCAAGAGGCTCGCGTGGGGTGAGGATCAATTTCTTGACGTCGGTATTGAAGAGAAACTCAACTCCCATTTTCCTGAGCTCATCGAAGTAGAACCCTGCCACGAGATCGGGCTCGAAGATGCCGCAATTTTCCCCAATATAGGCAGAAACTGCCGGCTTTATGCCGAGCAGAGAGCTTTCCTCGCCCGGCATTTCCAACGATAGCCCTCTTATGCCTTCCAATTCGTCCCTCCCGAGAACCCGGACTTTTGTTTTCCTTCTCACTTCATCGAGGACATCCAGCCTCGAATCGTCTTCATTGAGAAGGAACATGTATCCGACGAATTTCATACCCATGTCATAATTTGAGCCGTCCTGGATGCTCCTGTAAAAAGAGATAGATGAATTGGAAAGGTTGAAGTTTATGCCCGATGAGAACAGGTCCCTGAAGCCTGCTGTTGCCCTTCCTGTGTTGCCCTGGGCGAATGACCGTGCACGGTCGATCACGATGACCCTCAGGCTTTGGTCGTTCTTCTTGATATAATAGGCCGATGTCAGGCCGGTGATGCCGGCCCCTATTACGGCCACATCATAAACGCCCCCGGCATCTTCCATAAATAGTTCAGGATACCTCCAGCAACTCCTTTGAGGAGTTGCCCGTGATCTGTTCAAAACCGTCCTTTTTCACGAGCACATCATCCTCTATGCGGACTCCGCCGTAATCAGGTATGTAGATTCCGGGCTCAACGGTGATTGCCATATTCTCCTTAAGCTCCAAATCCTCCGTCCTGCCCAGTGCTGAATGGTCATGAACTTCTAATCCGAGCCCATGGCCCAGGCCGTGCATGAAGCGTCCCTTGTATTTTGTTGCATCAATAACTTCCAGGGCCTTCCTGTCTACAAGCCTGCCATTGGCACCCGCCTTTATCATGTGCATGCTTTCCATCTGTGCCCTGCGGACAATCTCATACATCTCCTTCTGCTGATCGGTGGCTCTTCCGAAAACTGCTGTCCTTGTGATGTCTGAGCAATACCGCTTGTAAAGGGCACCATAATCGGTAAGGACAAAATCCCCCTTTTTCAGTTTCCTTTCTCCAGGGAAGTAGTGCGGTATCGAGCTGTTTGAGCCGAAGCCTACAATTGGCATGAAAGAAGGCCCCGTAGCTCCTCCCCTCATCATCCCATGAACGAGGTCAGCTGCGACATCCGTCTCTTTCATTCCTTCCTTGAGGTTGTCGAGAACATCCGTGTAAATCTCGCTTCCAATCCTGGCGGCCTCCCGAAGTTTTTTTATCTCGTCAGGAGACTTAGTCGTCCTTGCATCTGCGATTATTTTTGATACATCAATAAATTCACTTCCGGGGAGTAGCTTCTTGATGCTGGAGAACATATTTGCGGTCAGCGATTCCAGGTTCACCCCTATCTTGTTTTTTCCTTTCAGCTTTTCCGCAACTTTTTCTTCCATCTGCCTCTTTGTGTCAACAACTGTGACCTCCTTTCCAGTTTCCCTTGCAGACTGCTCCTCAAGGTTGTATGCTATCAGTTCTATCCTGTCTTCATTTGCGATTACGGCGGATCCCTCGAATAATCCGCTTTCAGCACCGGTGAGATAGAAGAATGTCTTGTCAATCGCGTTTTCTCCACCGTTCATGATCAGAATGGTGTCCGTTTCCTGCAAATTTCTGAAAATGTCCTGTACAACCATAGTAAAACAAGACTAGCGGACATATAATTCTTGTGTAGCCTGCCATCCATTCTACATAATTCGTTTCAGAAATCGGTCAGTGGCCTGACGAGCTTTGCCTTCTCGTATTTCCAGTCCTCTGCCTGCGAATTGCATTTTGCTCCAGACTTTTCACATTTCTTCATGATAGTGGACCTCATCGATTCCCACCATTTCCTGTCAGCATGCCTGATGTAGTCATACTTTCCTTCCGGGAGGATGTTTTCCATGAGCTTTGCCGGACCCCTGTATGGGGAAAATTTGTCGTATATCACCCTTGATCCGTTTTCTGCTGCAAATTCTATTATTTCACTTACCTGTTCATCTGTGTCATTGAACCCCCTGATAAGGGGACCCAGGAAAATCCATGTCTCAATACCCATTTCTGAAGCCTTCCTCAGGGCACCCATCCTTGAAGCAGGTGATGGTGCCCCGGGTTCTATCATATCAGTAAGCGATTCTGAAGGCGAGGCAATTGTCATTCCAAGATCGAACATGCCGGGATTCTTCTGCATTATGTCCAGATCTCTTGTGACCAGGGGAGATCGAGTCTGGATTGATACCCTGAATCCATTCCTTGAAAGCATGTCGATAGAGTTCCTGGTCAGCCTGTACTTCCCTTCAACGGGCTGATACGGATCCGTGACCGTTGACACGCCCACCACACCTCTGGAAAGTCGGCTGATGTCCTTTTTCAGTGCCTCGAGTATGTTTATTTTTACTGCTATTACTGAACCCCAGTTGCCGGCTGCTTCCCTATCATTGGTAAAATCCATTGCGTAACAGTACACGCAGCCGTGCAGGCACCCGAGATACGGGTTGAGGGCATATTTAAGTTCAGGCAGGCCTGATTTCGTAAGGGCTGAAGACGTCCTTATCTCTTTTACAGTGACATTTCTCATCTTACCACCTACAGATAGTCATCAAGTCCTCCCGTACGAAGGAACGGATAGTTTCCGGATTTTGCAAGCCAGTACTTAACCGGCACCTTAGTGTATTTTGACAGGAAATCGACTGCGTCCTGGAAAGTGCTGAACCTGTAGGGCTTAGTGGCAAACATTGCCCTCATGTTCTCCCTTACAAACCAGACGCCAACAGGAAGGTTAAATCCAGGGTATATTTCTCTCCAGAGGGTTGCAGTAGCCTGCCTTTTCATGGTTGCGAGAGCTTCAGCAACCGCCAGCCGGCTCGCGTAATAGCAACCGCCAATTCCGGGGTAGTCCTTCCTTCCGTAATATCCCTCATGATCTATCTCAACCTGTGCTGCACTTCCCCACTGGTTCCATGTGCTTCCCGGGAACCATGACTCGCCCCATTCAAACATCCAGCTTCTCGGGCTCAGTATTGCCATGAAGAGGTTTCCTGAGGTTTTTCTTACATAAACAAGGTGCTCATCAACGGTGGAATATCCCTTTATATCAGCGACAACCTGATCAGAGAGTGACTTGTCTGTTGCAGTGATGGACCACCTTGTGGGAACCATTTTTCTTTTCTTTGAGACTCCGATGGCTCCCACGCTCAGTATCTTCGATATCCTGTACTCCTTGATTCCCGATTTGTAGAGTTCAAACATGGCGTTCTGGGCTTTGAAGTCTGCATCGCCCCATACCTTCTCTACAACAAGTTCATGTTTTCCGGGCTCAATTTCAAGTTTCTTCAGCGGAGACCATGGACCCATTGGAGTCACGTGGTCGTCGAGCACTGACCTGTCGCTTGAAAGGCTCTTTGAAAACTGCATATTGACCGTTGTGGGTTCACGGGACATGGACATCAGCTGGACATCCTGCAGGGTCCTTGTCGGGTCTGATGCCCCATGGACTTCCGCTATCATCCCTCCACGCAAAAGAGAGAGCCTCTTGCTTAGAAACTCATCCATGGCAATATTGATCCATCTCCCGGGGTCTTCATAATCTGACGTATCACCGATCACGGGCGGTGATGACGGGTAAAGCCTGACCTTGGGATAGCCGAACCTTCCAACAAAAACCGAAGGGGGAGACGATCCCGTAAGCTCGTTGCCCTTGATCTGCTTTAGCTTCGGTTCTACGAGGTTCTTTACAGTAATCGGGCAGTACGAAAGACCGCAGAGCATCTTGGTGCCTCTGCACCTTATACATAGCGACGCCGGAATCTTCAGGGATTTGGATATCCTCATTATCCTGTACCAATTGATTTAACTGAAGGTATTTAAATCTCCTGATAGGCCCTGAAATGAGGAATACTAATTACGCACTTCAGGTCTGATGCTTGATCACGTTTCAACGTGCTTGTTCCTCAGCTCAAGCCAGAGGAGTGGGAGGAGCACAATTGAAAGCAGCCCCAGGAATATCCAGGAGAAAGTGTAATTTCCCTTGTTCAGGAATGCAAATGCAAATGGAATGAGGGACCCGAAGCCTATCTGTATTGAGTTGACTGTTCCCAGACTCAGAGGGACATAACGCGGGTCCTTGTTCAGCCTGATCAGTATGCCGTATTCCATTGACACTATCACGACAGAGAACACCCCGTCAAGAATCACCGGCATCCATATTGTGTAGCCGGCCAGGAAAGGAATGACTGCAATGGAGGCCCCCACGATTGTTGTAAGAATCGAAACTGTCCTCAACGGGCTGTACTTCCTCAAAGCCCCAGTAAGGTAGCCCCCTACAATTCCAAGGAAAAGGATCATGCCGCCCATCAAGCCTGCAATTATTTCTGGCTGGCCTATGAATATCGCATACGACTTGAAATACTCGGAGAAAGTGAAGTTCAGCCCCCACAGGCCGTCCAGGCCAAGGGCGACGAGCCATATTGTCTTGTCTGTCAGCCTCTCAGTCACTGCCTTCATGTTGAATTTTCCAGTTATGCGTGTTTTCGGCAGGCTGTATGTCGTGACCGCAGCCACAACTAGTGTCACAAGTCCTGCAATAAGAAATCCCATCCTCCAGCCCATCGAGTTCACAATAGGGGTGAAAAGGAATATGCCAACGCCACCACCGATAGCGAAGAAGCCGTTGTATATTCCCACCATTTTGGTAATGTCCCTCTGGTAGAGTTCGTTGAGTATTCCTATTGCCGAAGAGAAGAAAAATGCAGCAGCGAACCCGGTGATGAATCTCAGAGTTATGAGGGCAAAATAGCTTGGTGAAAAAGTTGAAAGTATTGCAGTAAACGCCATCACGAACAATCCGCTCATGGCAACCTTCTTTGACCCGATTCTGGTAGCAAGTATGCCCGCAGGTATCTGGAATGTTCCCGCCCCAAAGAGAAAGAAGGAAAACAGGAGGCTCGTTTCGGCAAAGTTCACTCCAAATGCCCTCGATATCTGGCCTATGGCAGGAGACAGGTTATACCAGTTCATCGCGTATACTAGACGGGAAAGCATTATCATGGTGCCTGCGAATCTAGTACTGTACGTAGTGATAACCCCCTGATTCTTTCGGAAGTGCTTTATCCCTTATAAATCATAGATGACTGCAATCCGCCATTACTGACCTTTATTGAAGAATTGCCTGAATTGTATATAGTAGACTGTCGCGTTGTATCTAGAAAACAATATATGAAACTAGAGTATAATTTAATGATTTAATGGATATAAAAGAAAAGATCATTTCCTGGCTTGCAGCAGGAGATGATGAATCTGAAAAGCTTATTGACCTCCCCTGGAAGATTAAGAAACATGGCGATTATCTGATACTTGATCATAAGCACGTACCTTTCAAGATCCATATGCTGTTTCTGAACAAGAGCGTGCAGATGTTCATGAGGACGGAAATAGAGACTGCAGTTATCGAGAGTGAGCCGAGGCTGGCCATATACAGGACTCTGCTTATGTTGAACAGGCAGATAGAACATGTAAAGTTCATGCTGGCCGGAATGAATGAGGAAATAACTTTAAGGGTCGATCTCCCGATTGACGAGGTGACCAAGGACAAGATAGATGTGAGCCTGAATCTGCTCCTCACTTCCCTCTACATAATGGCAAATGCACTCCGTATTGAGGAGGAGTTCAACCAGCAGATCCTCCAGTGGATGTTCAAGATGATCGGGGATTTTGTGAAACAGGGGAAGACGAAACAGGATATTGAGAACATACTTGTGGGAAAAATTGGAATAAATAAAGAGGATGCGGAAGAGATAATCAGCCAGGTTTATCCAGTAGCAAACAATGGAGAAACCGAAGACAGGCTTTACGGATAGGAGGGTTAATTTGGATTTCAAGAAGATCGAGGAGATCAAGGGAGAGGAAAAGAACCTCTCACTGAAGATAAAACTGATTAATGTAGAGAAGCGCACCACGAAGTCAGACAAGGGAGAGAATGTTTACCATTATGGGCTTCTTGGTGATGAGACCGGGACCATGTTTTTCACTGCATGGAGTTTTAACCCCAACGTTCAGGCAGGTGATGTCCTGGAGCTGAAGAACTGCTACACAAAGGAGTTCAATGGCACCCTGAGGCTGTATCTTGACAACAGATCGGAAATAATTCTTCTTCCGGAGGAGAAGATGGAAGTCAAGCGCAGTTTCAAGGAGGCAAAGATAAAGGATCTCAGCACCAGGGACCCCTATGTTACTGTTCAGGGAATAATCTCTGACGTCAGGTCCAGGGAATACGAGAGGGATGGTGAGACCAGGAAGGTCTATTTCGGGGACATTGCTGATGAAACCGGGAAAGTGAGGGTTTCATCCTTCGGCAGATCCCTTCCCGAAGGCACCGGCGTAAAGATAGAGGGTGCAAAGGTCTCCGAGTACAAGGGGAGGATAAGAATCTCAGTAAATGAAAAAACAAAGATCGGCGAGGTCAACGTTGCTCCCCCTCCCGGGAGGAGGTTATACAACATTTCAGACCTTGGCTCCCCAGTCGGGGGAGTTTCATTTTCAGGTTTTATCATATCATTGGGGGAAAAGAGCGGGCTTAGGCTGAGATGCTCTGAGTGCAGGAAGACTATTGAGGATGTGAGGTGTCCTGATCACCCCTCGGCACCTTTCATTTACGATCTTTTCGCTTATTTCACCCTGTCTGATGGAACAGGTTATATCCAGTGCACAAGCGGAAGGGAAGCCCTGATGAAGCTGCTTGGAATGCAGGAATCCGATCTGGACCCTGCCAGCAGTAGCCTGACCAAGAGGGAAGTGTACAGCAGCATTCGAAAGGAATTGCACGGAAAGCCGTTCATCCTTGAAGGCGACCTTGCTGAGGGCAACAACGGGCTTTCCTTAAGGGTATCTGACATCTCGAGGATATCCCGGGACGATGTGAAGTCGTTCATCAGAGAGATGGAGGTGGAACTATGATTGCCCCCAAGAAGAGGGAGCCGGCAAAGTGGATATTTGCCAAGGAGCTCAAGGACTGCATGATGATAGAGGAGAAGGACCCTGACGAGAAGGGAAAGCCGTATGTTATAACGCCACTTGGAACCAGGGCAAAAAGGATCCTCATTACCGGAACCGTCACGTCAAAGAATTCCGAGGAGAACCTCACAAAGGTCGCAGTCTCTGATGCAACCGGAACTTTCTATGTAAATGCATTTGCCAACGACTTCAACATAGAGCAGAAGAATGACCTTGACGGCCTTGAGACCGAAACGCTTGTCACGATAATGGGAAGGATTAACCCTTTCCGGACAGATGACGGAGTCTACTACTTCAACATAAACCCCGAATTCGTTGCCAGGGCTGACAGCACAGCAGTGGATTTCTGGAATCTCCGGACCGCATACGTTGCAAAGAGGAAACTCTATGCAATCCGGGAAGCGATGAAAAGCGAGACCCCCGACGAGGATGGCCTTTCAAAGCTGGGTTACAGCCGTGAGGAAGCAGAGGATGCCATGAGGGCGAAGCAGCAATACAAGGAGTACGACTTCCAGAGGTTTCAGGAAGTCGCCCAGGGAGTTATTGACTCGCTCATAAAGCCATCTTCCCAGTCGACAGAGACGAAGAAATTTGTCCTGGAATATGTCCGGGACAATGATACAGACGGCAAGGGGTGCAGATATGAGGATGTTGTCATAGCAGCCTCAAACCAGGGGATGGAGCAGACGGAAGTAGATGAGATTCTCAATGCCCTTGGATCTGATGGTGAAATTTACGAGGTCTCCCTGAAAAGATACAAAGCCCTTTAGATCAGCCGAAGACCGAAGGGTTCTCCTTTCCGGGGAAATCACAGCCCTTCTCGAGAAGATATGCGTTCTTTCGGGGATCGAAACCAACCGCAGTGTAGCCCTTTGAGAACAGGGACCTGAGAACTTTCCTCAGGTACATCCTCCAGTTAACTGCAACCTCCCTGTCTTTTTTCTTTACCTCCACAAAATTGCCCGGAATCTGTACCATCGCCTTTGGTGGCAGATTTTCCTTGTCGAATGAAAAATCAAAGGAGTATTCAGATTCGAATGGGTTGATTGGGGCAAATCCACCAGAGTCAACCTTCTTCTCTTTCCTGATCCACCACTCAGTCACAACACGGTCTGTCGGTATCCCGAAGTTTATGGAATCCTCCATGGTGCCATAAAAATTGTCAATGTAGCTTCTTGCAATTGTCCCCAGTTTCCTGAGGTTGAAATTGGCATTGAGGCTCATGATGGGATCATACGTCCAGGCGATCAGGTCATATCCGTTGTCCAGTGCCCATTCCTTCTGCTTCATCTTGAGCTGATAGCCTATTCCTGAATATTTCAGGCCGCTCACCACCCCTGTCATATGAGAGTACAGGTACACCTTCCCTTTCCTATACCCGGGAAAGCTGAAATGCATGCCAACCATCTTTGAATTCTCGTAGGCGCCTATCACTACACCGCCATGATACCGCATCGCCGATACTATGTCCTTGATAAGGGTTCCAACGGATTCCATTCCCCAGGCTGAACTTATAACTGGGACTATTTTGCCGATTTCGTCGGGATCGTAGATGACGTCAAGCTCTATGGAGGACACGAATGGGGAATGACAGGTTCCTATAATAATATTGAATTTGTGTATACTGAAAGTTCCTGAAAACCCGACGTGAAAATAAATATCATGTCATAATCCCAGCACTGTAATGTCGCTAGAGGACAGAATGGACGAGGAGACTCAATACTACGATAAAAAGATACGAGAGGTTGAAGAAGAGGTAAAGCGCCTGGAAAAGCAGGTTAGCGAGGCTGAGATACTTCTGGACCAGGTCCTGGACGAGATTGAGCTGGGCGAGAACCTCCTGAGGAAACTGGCAGAACTTACGGAGGGCAAAGATGGAAGAGATTGATGCCGTGAAGAGGCTGATGAGCCTTTCCGAAGATGAGATCAGGGAACTGGATGAGCATGAGTCCGATTACCTCGAATCAGCCAAAAAGCTGGTGAAAAGCTATGATTCCTTCGAGAAGGAAACAGTGAAGGCCGGAAGGCTGAAAACGCTCCTTGGCAACGTAACATACAAGGTAAACTTCTCCTACAACGAGCTGTTCAGAACGGCCAATCAGATTCGGGAAGAGCTTAAACAGGCATCTAAAAATGGCGTAAAAATCGGTGAGAGCCTCTCCAAAAAGATAGAAGAGTTCCTTTCAGAAAATTCTGAGAGGAAAGAACTCAGTTCATGACCACTTGAGAACCAGCTGCCTTGCCGCCCTCACTTCATCTATCCTCTTTACGGGGAGATTCAGCGGGTGCTTCTTGAGCTCGTCCTCGTCAACTTTGGCAGCTCTTTTCATAGCTTCAGCATAGAAATCCAGATCACGCTTGCTTACAGATTCAGTGGGCTCGATCATCATATCCTCATGGACAATAAGCGGGAAATAGACAGTGGGTGGGTGAATGCCATCATCTAGAAGGTATTTTGCTATTTCCAGGGCCCTCTTTCCCGTGTTTTCTGTTGAGAGAACTAGCTCATGTTTTTTCAGTGGGCTGAACGGAATGCTGAATGTATCTTTCAGCTTGCTTGCGAGGTAATTGGTGTTGAGTACTGCCCTTTCAGTGTTTCTGGTGAGGCCGTCTGCCCCATGATAGGTGATGTATGCCCAAGCCCTGAGGTGCATTGCAAAGGAGCCGAAGTACGGTGCCACTTTCCCGATGCTGTGCGGCATTGAATAGTCCAGGAAATACCTGTCACCTTCCTTGCCTATAATGGGGACAGGAAGGTAGTCTCTCAGGAACCCTTTGACTGCAACGGGGCCTGATCCTGGTCCACCACCTCCATGCGGTGTTGCAAATGTCTTGTGCAGATTGAAGTGTACAATGTCAAATCCCATAAGGCCCGGGGAAGTTTTTCCCATTATGGCGTTGAGGTTTGCACCATCGTAGTAAAGAACTGCCCCTGCGTCATGAACAAGTTTGGCAACTTTTTCAATGTGTCCTTCGAAGATCCCGAGGGTGTTCGGGTTTGTAATCATAAAAACTGCAGTATTCCCGGACAGTGCCGCGTCAAGGGCTTCGAGGTTCACGGTGCCATCACCGTTGGATGGTATTTCAACCACGTCAAAGCCGGCCATGGATGCAGAAGCCGGGTTTGTCCCATGTGCAGAATCAGGAACTATGATCTCTCTTCTCTTGTCCAGCTGGCCTGTTGCTTCCAGGTATTTCTTTGCTATCAGAATTCCGGTGTACTCTCCCTGTGCACCGGCAAGAGGCTGGAGTGTTATTGCATCCATGTCGGAAATTTTAATGAGGGCATGCTGAAGCTCGAACATCACCATAAGTGCCCCCTGTATGTCACCCTCCTCCTGGAATGGGTGCAGTTCACTGAATTCTCCCATTGCTGATATCTGGTCGGCAAATTTGGGGTTGTATTTCATGGTGCACGAACCCAGTGGGTACATCCCGATATCAACACCGTAGTTCATCTGGGATAGCCTTGTATAATGCCTTACAACGTCAAATTCAGCAACATCGGGAAGGTCAAGACTTTCACGGAGAAGAGACTCCGGTACAGGAGAGTCTTCAAGATCATCCCCCGGAGTCCTGTATGTCGTGCCTGACTTCATATCCTTGATGAGAGGCTCATCATATTCGGCCTGATGATAGCTCATTGGATCTCCTCCAGTTTTTCCTTGAGAGTTTCAATCTGGCTTGTGTCATTCTTCTCCGTAACCGAGAAGAAAGAGGTGTCCGGGAAATGTTTCTCCATTGCAGGCATGAGTTTCGCCAGTGGAACAGCCCCCAGTATCCTGTTATCATGAAGATGCTTCCTTATTTTTACTACGGGATGGCTGGACTTGACCGGAACATCCGAAAAGCTTGTTCCACTGAACAGGTCTGCGTCGAATCCGTCAATGCCTGAGATTGTGGTCCTCAGTTTCCTGCTTCGCCCCATGGTAGTAAGGGCAACTTTCCTGAGTCCTGGTGCACCGAGTGTGGATACGTAAACTGCTGCTGCCAGTGCCATCAGTGCCTGATTCGTGCATATATTGCTCATGGCCTTCTCCCTCCTGATGTGCTGCTCCCTTGTCTGAAGGGTCATAACATATGCCTTCTTGCCGTCCCTGTCTATCGATTCGCCGATTATTCTGCCCGGTGATTTTCTGGCATACTCCTTCCTGAATGACATGATTCCGAGCAAGGGACCTCCAAGGAATGGGTGGATCCCGAGCTGCTGCCCGTCGGCCACAGCAATATCTGTTCCGTAGCTTCCTGGCGGCTTTACAGCCCCCAATGAGATCGGGTCGAAATAGGTGATTAGAAGTGATTGCCTCTTTATATCGTTAAGATGGAGGACATTTTCGTCAAGGATTCCATAAGCATTTGGGTTCTCAGCTACGATTGCCCCTGTGTTGTCATTCAGTTTTCCCTGAACATCCTCCATGTCTACGTAGCCCGTATCCCTGTTAATCCTGTACGGGATGAGTTTGATGCCCAGGCCCCAGATGTAACTCCTGATAACATCCGTCTTGCTCTGGTACATATTTTCCGGGACCAGAATCTCGGATTTTCCATTGATCCTGTAGGCCATTCTCACTGCCTCTCCCAGAGCAGTGAATCCGTCGTACATTGATGAGTTGGTAACATCCATTCCGTTGAGATCGGACATTATGCTCTGGTACTCGTACATTGACTGGAGCATTCCCTGCGAGATTTCCGGCTGGTATGGGGTGTAGGATGTAAGAAATTCAGATCGGCCAATTATTGAGTCAACTGCGGACGGGATGACCCTGTCATATATCCCGCAGCCCAGGAATTTGATGAAGTTGTATCCACTGTTTCTGGCGGCCCTCTCTTCTGCTTTCCTGATAATCTCAAATTCACTGATGCCATCATCCAGATCTATACTCTTTTTTCTGATACTCTGCGGTATGTCCCTGAAAAGTTCGTCAATATCGCTAATGCCCAGTTGGGCCATCATCGAAGAAACTTCATCGTTGGCCATCAATTTAATCGGAATGCAAAAGCGGATCGACTTCTATTAATCTTTCTTGAAACCTTTACTGTGCATTCGTGAAATACCATGAGAAAGTTTTAACATATACCTATCACTGAAAGGGCGATGTCCAAATCCATGCAGGAAATCTCAGTTACTTCCAGGGCCTACCCTACTGTCGGCATAATACTGCTCGGGGGAATATCAGACAAGGATCGCAGGATCCCAAGGCATACTTCAGCCGGATTTGCCTACACAGGGCTCGACGATGAGATATTTGTTGAAACAAGGCTTTTTTCATCTTCAATGGAAGCGGGGTACATCAATGGCGACAGAGTTGACCTGAGCGGCAGCAGATCACCATTCAAGCTCATAAACAGGTACCGGGGTTTAATTGCCAGAAACAACAGCCTTGAGGAAGATAAGGTCAGGCTTTCATTTGAGTCAAGAAACGTTGGGGTTTTGAGCGGAAGTTCCGATGGAGCGGCGGCTGCCATAGGAAAATGTGTAGAAGGGCTTTGCCGCCAGCCCATGGAGTGGAATAAATTTGAGAACGAGCTGAGAATGATTTCTGAAAGTGTAGGCAGAAGTGTTTATGGTGGACTGACCATAACAAGGGAGGCTGAACTTCCCTACACGGAGAAGCTTCTCGATGCCGATTCCTTCAGGGATTATGTAATCGTTGGCTGCAGGTTCAACACACAGAGGAAGCCTTCCGACAGGATTCATGAGAACGTAGTGAAAAGCCCTGAATACGGAAAAAGGGTTGAAAATACCCGGAAGAAGGGGGAGAAGCTTCAGAAACTCGCTGAAGAAAATGATGTCAAAGGCATTTTCGAGCTGGCAATGTCTGATACGGATGAGTACCACCGGCTGATAGAAAGTGTGGGGGTGCATGTTATTACCCCTGAAATGAGAACCTTTATAGAGAGGGTCAAGGAAATGAGGTCTGGGGCCTGGATGAGTTACATCGTTACCGGGGGCTCAAACGTCTTTGTCCCGGTTGAAAAGAAGAACTACAAAATGGTCATGGAAGAAGCGCTAAAATACGACTCCGATCCGGTTCCTCTCAAAGTCGCCAAAGGCGCAAACCTTACAAGAGGCTAATTCCGTCTCAGAGCCTTCTTTTTGCCGTTCCTGTCAAGAAGATAGAGCGATACGATCAAGCCTGCCAGAATAGCGGAGATTGAAAGTGAGAGATAGAAGTAGCTGTACTGAGGGACGTCATTATAATATTGCCAGTCGCCCTGAACACGCATTATATTCAGCTTAATCAATCCTGCCCACGGGATATGGCCGTATGCTATCCCTGTCACGCTGGACGGCTTAATTGGCGAGAAGCCGAATATGTTCTGGTCCGCTGCAATGAATGCCCCCCCTGTGGAAACATTCAAGCTTGAGGTGCCAAGATTGTTGTCCCCCATTGTTATGAATCCACTCTGACCTACAAAACTGCTCACTGAAACGATGAGATTTCTGTGGCTGTATCCGACATCTTTGATTATCACCTCGCCACGTGTTATATTGATCCAGCTCTGGCCGCTGTACCCGACCACTACAGGATAGGTTCCGTTCCAATCAAGGTAGAACATAGCCCTGTGGACAATGCTATAGTTACCGGGTGCATCATACAATATGACTTCCCCGTAATCGCCATATGTCGTGAAATTCGTGCTCCTTCCCTGAACGTAGGTGACAACATCCTGCACGGGATTTGAAACCTTTTTCTCCATTATCAGGTCGCCTGTGTTTATGACTCCGGGGGTCCATGTGCTTGAATGCTGCATGCTTCCGGACTCCACAACACTAATCGGAGGCAGCTGGTTTGAATATGCGGAGAATATCACAAGAACTGAAAGAGATACCACGAGAACTATTGACAGAGGATTGCCAATAACTTTCCGCAAATTCATATTTAAATCAACCATTTTTCAGATTAAACGGTGTAACCCAATCTGTTAGGCACGCAAATGCAAATAGAAAAAGGTTAAATCGTTGGTTTCAATTGGAGTGGCGATGGCCGAGAAGAAGGGAGAAGGATTCCAGTCAGGAGCCGGATTAATAAGGTACTTTGAAGAAGAAGAGATAAACGGACCTGCGCTGGACCCCAAACTTGTTATATACATCGGAATAGCAATGGCCATCGTTGTTGAGCTCACAAAAGTTTTCTGGCCGTCCTAATTTCCCACAGGCAAAAGAAATAAATGCTGATTGGTTATTTCGCTCCACTGCTCCGGTGGTGTAGCACGGTCAAGCATTAGGGACTCTCAATCCCTCGACTCGGGTCCAAATCCCGACCGGAGCACTTAAATAAAAACCCAGTGCTCTACGGCTTCTACAAATAATTTTTGTTGTATGATATAATATTCTCACCATATTTTATACTTTATGATCCACTATTTCAAGTTATTACCTAGATGGGATCTCTAATAATCAGCTTGCATTTCATTGAAAATTAATTTGATGTAGATAATATATTTATATTACAATTAACGTATTGTGAATATGATAGTTCACTCATTGATGGAAAAAATAGCTTCAGCCTCTAGGGAGAATTTTGGTACTTTTCAAAATAGGGGAGTTTCTAATTGGATAGTGCAAAAGACTTTTCATGGTCTGGTATTCCAGGTAAAGATGATGCTATGATGTCAATTCTTAAGTTGAGTGATATAGAATTCCTCAGTGAAGATAGGGGGAAGTTTCGATCCTTCTTTTTTTCCCCCGTAATAGAGGCGAAAAAAAGACAATCAACCAGTGGTCAATTTAAGAAGGAAAAAGTCTCAGAACGAGCGGTTCGAGTGTCTTTTATCGATGGGCCATTGAGGGACCATACAGATATAGTTCTACTAAGGAACAAAACGGGTCTCTCATTAGCTTTTGGGACTGTAAAATCAAGACGTGATATTGAACTGCTTGCGTACAAGCTTAGGTTTTATGAAATTTACCCAGTATTCGTAACAAAGAGCAAGATGTTCAGCATTCTTGAGACGGAATATGATAATTACATTCTGAGGGAGTACCGTGCTGGAAAGAAACAGTTGCAATCGTACTTCAAAGACCATTCAGATTTAGATTACATACTTCAAAGACTTGACCAAGACAAGAAGATGGGGTTGAAGCCATATAGGGCGACTTTTTCCTTGAAGACAAACAAGACAGATGAATTTGAGATTCATCACCATGGAATATTACTAGTGGAGAATCCTACAAAACATATTGAATTCTTTAATGAGTTGCTAGACGAGATTAGTGAAACCAGCAAGCATATTTTTACCCAAGCTAGTAAGGCGATTTTTACAAGTCCAACAGAAAGTAATTTATCTTCTAAGAAGAAGGTCTTGATAGAATTTGACAAAGAAATCGACACTCAGAACTACTTTGACAAGATTGTTGCTTCTCTTGCCCCACCTCCACAGGGTATCAGGATGGAGAGGCCCATAGTAGTTATAATGGACAAGCGGGAAGATTGGATGATTACAGCCTATATAGTTTACCAGGGAGAAGGGGCAGAAGGTTGGATAAACTTTGGTCACTACTCCTTGACGATTACGAACAACTATGCGACTGTTACCACGTTGAAAGGCGACAGTTATCGTGCTGTGCAAATATATTCAGCGATTGATGAAGGGGAAAACATCAAGGAAGCGACGGTGATAGGATAGGCAAGAGCAAGCAAAGAAGATCTAAGTACGACTATAATGTATTAGAGATATTATATGATCAACTTAGAAGACCTTACCTTCATTCCTACCTCGTTGGGTATCTTGTTGATGCATTCACGTCAGACGAAGGACACGGGCATGCTTTTGTTGCCACAGAGATTCTACATCCTGATAAAAGGATTAAGGGCTCCATAGACGTCATGCTATGTGACAAACAAGAACTCGAAAATGGATCTGTTAAGCCTATTTTCATTGAAGTGAAGTCGAATGGAAGAGTTAAGAAGATCTGGGAAGACATATGCTCTAAGAAAACGGATTTTGAACTGGTAATGGAAGACCAGAAGAAAAGAGAGCAACTATTTAGCCATAATCGCCTACATTGGTTATATGGAAAGCAATACGTCAAAGGCTCATCTGAGTTCGTTGTGTTCTCATACAGCGATCTTTTTGATGATTTAACCAGTGTTCTTAAACTGACTTTAGACCAATCTAATGGTATTGACGCAAGAGTAAGCGATGAGAACTTCAGTCTACCCAAGTGTAAGACTATTTTGTGGGGGATAAATATAGCTCAAGGGATTTCTAACTATAGAATAAAATATGCCTACGGTAATTTGTCAGGTATTTCCAAATGGACAAATTGCTCAGAGTCTTCAAACAATTTTTGCGTTAACGATAGTGAAAGACTTAAAAGATGGCTTATTAACGGAAGCCAGCACATAGAGTCAACTTTCAGACTTTCCAAGCCTGAAGTAGTCGACCGTTATGTGAACATAATACTTCTGATGAAGACATCAGACTTCTTTCTTAGCCCGAGCTCACAATTTACGAAATCGACCGCGATTTCCGCCATTATCGGGGCTTTTGAGAATGACGAAGTCACGGTTTCCCAAGAATACGCTGAAGAATTATTTGGAATAATGGAGGACTCAAATCTAGTCACAAGGCAACAAGGAGGGATAGGGACCTATAAGGTTAGAAATGATATAAAAAAGCTTATTGATAATCTAAACTCGATTAAGCCTGACGAAATGCCAGATCCAGTCGATAAGAAGAAAGCCAATCTTTTAATGCATCTCTCGAAGCATAAGCATAACACCAGAAAAAAAAGTAAGAAGGAAAGCAATACAATCCAGCATGATCTACTTTCTAATTATGACAATTAGAACACCTATGAATTTTCTATTTGCCTTGTTGATACATCAGAGTCCTTATGAGAATCCCTTGTGTCCCCTTCAGATAGTTTTCTGCCTTCACAATAAAGTCTAATTCTCCTTTCTTAATCGCGGCTCCTCTAACATAATCCTGTATCATATAGCTGTTGAAACCTTCATATTCATGTTCCAATATCAACTTGTTTCTCATAACTCTCTCATCTTCAAGCGGGTCTTTTTCAGCTTCAATATCTTCAATAAATATTTCGATCAACTCTTTGTCCAAGTCTGATGTCAAGTCCATTCTGTTAAGGAAGATCTCACCTAATTTCTTATCAAGCTCCTCCACTCTATTTTGCATCTCTGCATCCTCACTTTTGTTCATCAGCCATACAGAAGTAGATACTAGCATTGTTGCCATAGAGGAAAAGAGATCCCTTTGAATCCACTTACTCTTGTTGCTGATCAAATGTGCCACAATGTCAGTTAAAGATTCAATGTCCGAATGGGCATGAGACCATAATTGCCAAAAGGTTTCTGCAACCTCATTTAGTTCTGCAAGATTGTAATGAGTCGTTAAGTAGATATCATGTCTCTCATCGCTGTTATCCCATTTTCCATTAGGTATAATATTGTCCAGTTCGCCCGACACTAATTTAACAGCCATGGTGGATAACATATTGTAATAAAATTCGTTGGGTAAAGGTACCGTGTAATAGGATACGTATGAGGTTCCAGGACGCTGGCCAAGTTCTTCTATATAATGATAGTCCGAACCAAAATGAGAGAACATAAAATATAATGATTTTTCCCTATCCATAATGGATAGGGTGTCGATCAAAGGCCAGTAGTATTTCTGGAGGTGGTTTGCACCCAAAGTGGTGATTCTGTATTTCATCTTTCCTTCAGAATTTACAAATTTCTTTACATAGCCGCCTTCTCTCAATTTGATCAGTATTTTAGAGAGTCCATTATCTGAAATACTCAGATTATTCTTAGAGAACCACTCCTTAATCTCTGAGAATCCTTTTTCTGGGGCGCCATGCCAGTTTTTCTCTGGTGAGGAAAGGGAGCTCAAAGTCTTAAGTTGGTTCATACTTAATTTTCCTTCCATAAGTTGAGTAACTCAATATTATGATTTAAATGTTTAGTTTCTATATATTATTGTGATTGATGTGATTCGTAAGGTGACAAGGAGGAGAGAATATGCTTTGATAGAACTTCCCATAGATTGGGTGAGAACTAACGATTTTCCCCAGTATGTGAGGATTTCTGATTCTGCAGAAAAGCTCATTGTGGAGGCTCTAAAATGAGCTGGGCAAAGGTTTTCGAGCTATGGAAGGAGATAATCGGTGAAGACCTCTTGTCGGATCCTAAAATATATGAGGAAACGACCAATACCAAGAAAGCGGCAGATAGTCAAAACAAAGGTAGTCCTGCTAAAGAAGCATTCACATCGGAAATAGGAGCCACCGATCGAAACAAGTGATTTAGCATGGCTGGCGAGGACCATAACGTAAGCTTCGACGAGCTAGAAGGTTACGCTCTCTTTTGCGCACTGTCTGACCTTCTTGATACTTCGCCAGACTCAGAGTATCTTAGAAATATTGGTATTAACAGACTATGGCATAAGCTCGAAAGGAATGACCTGAAGAAAATAATTAGAGAGAAAATAGAAGCTATTTCTGGTCCAGAACAGAGGTCTGATGACCTCAATCCTGATTCCTGGTTCGTTGAAACAAAGAAAGGTCCTAAATTTGTACCACACTTATGTGCCGAGGATTACATGAGTGTTTATCCAAATGTCAAGACTGAATATGTGGGTTCGGACGGGACCGTAAGCCAATTCGTTGGTACCCACTGGCTCAGAGATGCCGAGGGACTGATTAAGACAAACCTGGAGGAGCCTGGCAGGATAACGCCCTCTCAGATACGATCGGCGGTCGAATCTATCAAGAACTCCACAAGAATCAGCAGTCCAGAGGAAATTGGTGTGCCAATGGAGGAGCTGATGCCTCTACCCGAACACACGATACCAATACGTGAAGGTCTCTTACATCCCATCAGCGGAGAAACAACGAGGCACAGTCCAGACTACTTCTATACAGAATTCATTCCGAGGAATTACGTGAAAGGATCAAAGCCAAAGGTGTTTTTTGAATTCTTAGACAAAGTATTTTCAGGCGATCCAGAAAAAGAGTTGAAGACTACGCAGTTGTTCGAGACAATTGCCTGGACTTTGATGAAGAACTACAACATACAAGGTGCAGTTGTGTTATATGGCCAAGGAGGTGAAGGAAAGTCAATAATACATTTGATAATTGGCCTTCTCCTTGATAAGACTTCGTCCATCAGTCTGGGTGAACTCGAGACGGACAAATTCAAGAGGGCAGAGCTGGCAGGTTCATGGGCTAACCTGATTAGTGAAAGCACAACTGAGATCATCACATCAGAATGGTTCAAGCGGTTGACTGATGGCACGGAAATTACAGTGGATCGCAAGAACGGTCACCCATTCAAAATAAAGAGCCACGCAAAGATGATCATAGACACAAACGAGCTTCCTGAAAAAGAGAATGAACTGAGGGCTTTCTACAGGAGAGTGATAACCATAATTGACTTTCCCAACATGCTTGAGTCCGTGCTTTCCCCGAGTGAAATTGATTCCATTGCAAGAAGCCTAAAGGAAGGGAGTGAGCTTGATGCAATCTTCTCGTATGTGATAGATAACTTCTATGCACCTCTCGTGAAGAGAATGAAATTCACAGGCCACCTAAATGTGATGGATGCAGAAGCCAAATGGGAAGAGAGATCAAACCCCGCCGCCTCTTATTTGAAGGTGAAAGATTCAGAGGGGCTTATACTTACAGACCTTGAGGATGCCAAAATAAAGTTCCTAGAGATCGGAATGAGCAGGGAACAGAAGTCGAGATACCTGACAATAAGCCAAGATGGAGCCGAGTATCTGACCACAATAAAGCAGGATGTTTTGACCGAAGCGGCTAATTGGGCAACCAAGAAAGGATTTCCAGCCAAAAACGTTGATTCCAAGGCACTTGGTAGGGCCTTAAGTTCCAAAGGGTACGCCAACCTGACAGTACAAAAGAAGGTTGGGAACTCTGCACCTCTACGGGCATGGCGGGACATTGCAATAATTGTCACGAACGATGTGGTAACGGATCATAAGATTGAGACGTTACCGCAAAAAGATCTGTCCAGTTTTGAGCGGGAGAGAAATGGTAACCATGGGAAGCTCATGTTGCAGCATGATGGTTCCAGTCCAGAGTATGAGAGAAATAGGTACAGCGACGTTACCGATGTGAAATCTACCTTAGAGAACGCGGGAAAAAGTTCGGTAACGACAGAACTCGTTGATCCGTTACCCAAAGATGCCGACTCACAAAAAAACTCTTCCAACAGACCGTACAGGGTTATGAAAACGTTCGCTCATATGGGTCATGTCTACAAGGAAGGAGAAATCGTTCTATGGTATCCAGAAAGTCCCTTTGTCAAAGAATGCATCGATCAGGGCAAAATAGAAAGCATCGCAAGTGAGTGAAAGACTTCCCTCTTGAAGGTTGGTAATGTTTCCGTTTACTGCATTACTTAAGGCAACTTGAATGGGACCAGCCGTGTTCTTTCATGTATTCGATCATCGCCTTATGGCCATTATCTCCAGTCTTCATCACAATAGCCTTTCCGCAAACCTTGCAGGGGTATGTTATCCTGTAATCTTCAATGGCTTCATCGTAGCCGTCAGCCCAGCCATCTTCATGCCCTTTCTTTTTACCATTTTCGTATGACAGTCTCTCAAGTCTTGGCAGCTTCGCTTTTGCTTTCTCAAAGTCCTCTTCATTGACCACCTTAGTGGATTCGCTGTCCCTGAAGTATGAATAATCTGGGCTTGATCCTTCTTTGTGACAGAGATCACATTTCCCATCTTTCCAGAGAGTCCATTCTCTTCCACACTTCTTGCAGACGCCCCACTGTGCATATCTTGATTCAGCTTCTCTAAAACCTCTGTGATATGATATAACCGCTTCATTGACTGGGAGTCTCTTTATTTCGTGTTCAAGGTTGAATGTTCTGTCGAGAATTTCATTGATAACTTCTGCATACGACCTGTTTCCCTTGAGGGCATCCAGGTTCTCCTTGACCTTCTTGCTGAGATGAACTGTAACAGGAGGATGTTCTATCTGATACCTTATGTAGGAAGGTGGATAATGCTTGCTTTTTGGCATTAATATATAGAATCAAATCATCTATATAAACATATATTTCCTCAGGTATTTTTCAGATATGTGTCAGGTATGTGTTCTATTGGTTAAAACTGTGAGAATTTGTTGTCAAATACTGGTTATTTTGAACATTAAATCTGGTGTAGAATCGTGGTGTATAACTAGTAAAAAAAGAGAGGATGTCAGCAAGGAGACCTTGCAGTTTCTCCAAGTTCATATGCCCGTTCAAAGACCTGTTCATCCACGTCAAAATTGGGATTTGAGAATTATATCGTAATGGAATGCAAAGGTAAAATATGGCAGGAATAAACCTTCGACGAGTCAAAGATTCTGAAAAATAGAGGTTCCACATTCATCTCTTGAGGGTACCTTTCTACTGTCATTTCCTGAAGCAGAGTTAAAAACACACGGGCATGATGGAATAACAATAGGAATGCCCCTGAACATCTTTCGCTGAAATGCTATATAAAAGGCTTTGGAAATTGTTGAATGGTATTTCAATAACGGTACAAGGATTTTAATATTTCCAATCATTGCCTTCAATACAATTGATTCACTATTCATTTCGCATTTAAGTCCTGAATAATAATAAGAGGATGATAACATGAACAAGAAAATACTACCTGTATTCGCAGTAGTTGTGGTTGCAATCGTGCTGACTGTCGCCTTCCTGCCCTTCGGCAAGAACATAGAAAAAACACTGGAGAGCAAGTACTTCATCAGTGGCAGCATTGTTGACCCCAGCTTTCAGGTAACAGGCTACAACAACCATACGTGGTTCACATCGAGCCTGCGGAATTATGCAGTAAACAATACAAGCATAGTAGTTACGATGAACGATTCTTGGGGGCACGCAATCGACACTCCGTATAACGTATATCTAGTAAGTATGAAAAATACTCTGAACTATTCGGTGAATCTGACCATAACTACTAATTACACGCATGGACAATTTTTCTATTATAATCTGAACAATAGCAATACTTCTATGGTATTTGAGAAGGTTATACGGAATGCTACTACAGGGAATGAGACATTTAGCGTAGTCAATCTTTCAGCAGCACCATCTAATATTGGAAGTTGGCTCAACAACACTAACTATTTTGAAATAGGGAACGGATGGATAGTGCAGAATAGACAACAGATAAACGTTCCAGCAGGTGCTATACTATCAATAACACTGGCAAATTATCAATATTCTTTTGATGATACAGTCAATAGTCCGTCTCCATCTATAATGTCCTTTGCATCTCCTTTTGTCAGCAACGCAATCAGCAATAACACGTCTGCAAAATATGAGAGTGGAGTAATCTCCATCTAATCTTTCAATACACTCTCACTATTGCTGCACTCCACCAAGCACTCGCAGTCCCGCTATTGTTAAACTTCACTGTTATGGTAGAGCCACCTAAACCGGCCGACACAGTATTAACAAGTTAATGTCGTGTGCCACTTCCAGAGCCGCTAAAGTTGTCAATCGAATAACTGCCACCGGATACATCGCTAGAAGTAGTCACAATAACGCCCCATGTAGTATCTACTTTACCCTGAAACATTACTAAATACAGACCTGTGGGTGCGGAATAATTAATTATCTGAAATGTTGCGCTCACGCTTCCTGACCCACTAGTTTGTGCCACAACCTGTGCCATTCCCCATCCCGAAGAGCCAATATTACGATACTGTGTTATGCCGTTACCGCCATTCAGAATAGTGTTACCGCTATTTACTTTCAGTCCGCCATTGATAGCTATACCGTTCTGCCCAGCTTTTACGTCTCCTGTTATGCCAGAATCGGGGTCTGAATATGAACCATTATCGAAATGACTCTCATGGTGTGCGTTTAATGTTCCTGCTGAAGTTCCTACGTTAGCACCACCACCTAACGTCGTGTAACCTGCTGGAAACATGTTCCCCGAGCCATCGTCAAGGGTGTTGTTATGCGTCAGGACTTTACCAGTCGAAGTAATGACAACAGTAACACTTCCAGAAGCGCCGATATTACCACTTAACCTTGTAGTTTCTCTAAATATCTTAGCTTTACAACTTATCTGCTTATCACTCAGTTTAATCTCATTTCCTAATAGAAAGAAAGTAAGTACTTATATTGTGCAATAATTACAATTTATGAAAGAATTGATAGATGTGTCACATGTGTCGAAGAGAGGTTCTTCGCTTAGAATTACGGTACCGAAGAAAGTTGCATCCTTACTGTCGATAAGCGAAGGATCGATTATTGGTTTCTACAGAGAAGGTGATAAGGTATCACTCTCTATACTGGAATAACATGGAAGAATCTGACAGATCGCTAAAATTTGCCCTGCTTATTGATGCTGAAAACGCAGAACATAAACTCATAGACTCTGTTGTGGATGAGATAGGAAAATATGGAGAGGTGGTAATCAGAAGAATATATGGTGACTTCACGATTCAGAGCATGAGCCCTTGGAACAGGGTTATTCTTGAGAAAGCATTCTCTCCAGTTCTTCAGATACACAATCTTTCCGGCAAAAATTCCTCGGACTTTGCTATGGTGATAGATGCGATGGACATACTGTATAATAACGAAATAGACGCCTTTTGCCTTGTGTCGAGTGACAGTGATTTCACAAGACTAGTTTTAAGGCTGAAGGAAAGTGGAAAATTTGTCCTTGGAATTGGCAGAAATATAACCTCTTCTTCCTTGGTGAATGCATGTAATGTGTTTGTTTACACTGATAATTTAACCAAGGCAGAAAAAGATGTGAAAGTGATTCTAGAAGAGTCTCCAAGGAGCAAGGAAAAGAACAGGGAAATAATTGACCAGTTGCTTAGAGCTTACGAAATGTGTGAAAAGGATGAGGAAAAGGCTTATCTGACCTGTATAGGTGAATCTGTGCGCAAGATAAACCCTGGGTTCGATCAACGATCGTTTGGGTTTAAAAAATTAACTGACCTCGTTAGAAACCTGCCCGATATATTTTCGTTGGAAGACATCAGAGAGGATGGGTCAAAATCAGCTATATACATGGTACGCCGAGTTCAGAAGAAGAAAAGGCCCAAGAAAAAGACTCATAAAAATTGACTGTACATTGCATACTGCCGAAGTTGGCTTATAGCAATCGTATCATGTAAAAATCCAGCGTACCAATAGGAGCTTAGAGTGCAATAAGTTCGACGACGTCAACTTTAGACTTTACCTGTCCTATCCAGGAACCAGTTACATTGGTTCTGCTCCCAAGACTGGATACTTTTCGTTTGCCATAACTGGGTACAATTCAGTTGCCGTTTACATGCACAGAATTATAAGAGTAACGCAATAATTTAGTGTGTTGCATAATTCCCCTGTATAATGAAATACAGGGGAACGATTTGTTGTTATGACACCACAACAAATCACTGCAATAGGCAATAGAAGCACAAGAAGATATTGGGTTGGTTCTAACCGAAGGCATGACAGGTACAACCGATCCTTGGTGAACAGGGTTGAAGACCTCATGGACCCTTCATTCCTCATGAACTGGAAGAACCTGCTGCAGGATAACAACAGAGGAAAGAGAGGACATCCCTTCAAAACACCAAATGCGTTCATAACATTCCTTGCGAAGCTGAGAGCACTGTACAGCGTTCCCTTCAGGTCTCTTGAAGGAATTGCCAGGGTATTCTCCAGGATCTCGGGAATCAGGACAGTGTGCTATACCAACATATTCAGGAGGATCAGGAAGATCGTGCCAACTCTTCCCCATACTGATGGGAAACCGGTGGACTGTGCCATTGATTCCACCGGTTTCAAGATCACTATCAGGGGCGATTATCTGGGTACTAAATGGAATCGCCGCAGAAGAGGATGGAACAAGCTCCATGCGGTCATCTCAATACATGATGTCTCGGTGCTCTCCTTCTCCATCACCGATGAGCATGTCCATGATGCGAAGGAGGGCAGAAAGATACTGGAATCTGTCAGGGACAGAATACTGAGGATATACGGAGACAAGGGATATGATTCAAAGAAGATATTCAATGACTTTGGGCATGGCACAATAATACCGCCAAGGAAGAACGCCTCCACACAATCCAGGGGATCACCGGCAAGGGCTAAGGTTGTCAGACAGATCAGAAGGACATCTGAGAAGAGGTGGAAGGAATCGGTACAGTATGGGAAACGGTGGAATGTAGAGATATATTTCTCAGGTCTCAAGAGAACAATGGGTGAGGTGATCAAGGCTGTCAGGTCTGATTACATAGTTCAGGAGATCGCCCTGAAGGTGCAGTACTACAACATCATGAGAGAGATGACACATGCCTATTGAATTGTGCAACGCACTAGCAATAATTTATTAGTTTATTACAGTTCCTTAATTACAAGTATACAGAGACTTTGCCCAAATCACCTCAGACTCGTTCATGCAATCGATATGGGAGGATAAGTTATGTCATTTGATAAGATGTTTGTCGAGAAAATTAAGAAGAGAATAGAAGACCACAGAGACCTGTATGACAGGAACGAGGCAGCTGTAAGACAACAGATTATAGACCCAATACTAAGAGAGCTTGGATGGGATATCGAGAATCCGGACGAAGTTGTACCAGAAGAAAATACTGGAGAAGGGGGATTTCCTGACTATTCCCTCCTTCAAGAAGATAAAAAAATCATTCTACTCGAGGCAAAGAAACTGCGGGAGGATACTATGCAGAAGATAAAGCAGCTTGCCAGGTATTCATCCGACGTAGGATCTAGATACGGTCTCATAACAAATGGTTCCGACTTTGTTCTGTTCAAGTCCTATGAAGAGTTCAAGCCATATATTGACAGAGTCATATGGCGAGTCAATATTGAGAATGACTCTGTTGAAAGAGTGCTCAGAAATCTAAGCAGTCTGTCCCCGAACAACGTGATGAAGATTGAGGAACTAGTAGCTAAGAACGATAACCTAAATTCACTGTGGGACGAACTCATAGAAGACCCAGAGGCATTTTCTAATGTTTTCTCAAGTTATTTCATCGAACAGTTGAGCTCAAGATCTGCACAGTTTAAATATGAACTTGAGGAAGTACGCGATTTTCTCAGGGAAAAAGCGGAGTCATTATTGTCTCCTGGGTCTGTAGAACCTCCTGTGATGGATCACAACGATATTGAGACAAGTTACAGCAACAGATACTATACCAAAATGCGCCTCAATGGCAGGGAGTATAAAATTAGTGCCCAAAACCAGATTCTCATAAATGTGGCAAACTGGCTTGTAGAGAAGGGAAAGCTCTCTAGAAATAATGTTCCGATAGAAGCAGGATACAAGAGATATCTTATCAACAAAGAGAATCGCAATAAGAATGGGAAACCTCTCCCTGGAGGAAAACCGATCAATGGGGGACTATGGCTTATGCTTAATCTTAGTGCGAGCAATATTGTCATGAAATCATACGAGCTGTTGGAGAAGTTTGGTTTCAGCCGTTCGGACTTGGAACTTGAGTGAACTTTGCTGACCGGCATCCTGTATAGTTGAAGTTCCAATTCCATTCGTTCGCAAACAATCATGCAGCAAATGATGCACAAAGAATTGATAGATGTGTCACATGTTTCAAAGAGAGGATCTTCGTTGAGGATTACAGTTCCACGTAAGGTTACGAATGTACTGGCCCTCAGTGCTGAAGAGATAATTGGCTTTTACCTGGAGGACGGGAAGGTGGTTATTGAAAAATTGGAGTGATTACTAATCTGCAACTGTTTGATTGAAAATTTATTATATACACACTTCTTGATCAACTTATGAAATGTCCAACTTGCGGGCTAGAGAATTCTAATGAACCATTCAAGTCATGGCAATTTGGAACCTATCTCGTAAAAAGAGTCAAGTGTTCGGAATGTGGAGAAAATTTTAATATATATGTGGGAGAGGGTAAATCATTCACCATACCAAAGAGAATTGACGGTGATTTAAGTGGCAAATGAAGAATTCGGACGAGCATTCTGGCATGAACGCCTGATAAAATTAGGCTACCCTACCGGGGAAACAGACATTCCTGTGAATTTTCTAAGAGAGAGAAAAGCCATTCCTCCAGGTGTCAATCTCAAAAGAGGCATTCTTTTCTATTCAGACCCTCTTACTTTTGATTTAATACTTCTTGAATTTGATGAATTGCCAACCAGGGCAGCTGCCTCAAGAATTTCACGATACTGGAAAACCCATCAGCAGGGAAGGCAGTTGATTATTTTCGAAGATGGACAAGATAGCTATTCAATAGTTATTCCTGGAGCAGTTGAGGAGGATTCCACGAAAGCTAGAATTCTGAGTCTCTCTGGTAATATATACAGGACCGATTCCGAGGCTCTTAGTTCACTTAAGTATATATCCGATAAGAAAGCCCTGAGAGAAGCATACGACAATGAATTTCTACCCTATGAAAAGTTAAGAGAGGCGTTTTTCCAAGAATACAGGGATATATATCAAGAAATTTATAGCGTAACCAAGGATGTTCTTGGATCTAATACGAACGCGTATTCTCAGAGGTTCCTGGGCAGGTTAATGTTCCTTTATTTCCTTCAGAAAAAGGGTTGGCTGAAAGGAGATAGTAAGTTCGTAGACACCGTCAAAAACTATGATGAACTGAATTGGATATTTTACGAGGCACTAAGCAAAGAAGGCAATGTAGGTTTTCCATATCTAGACGGAACGCTGTTTGAGAGGGAGGACTACTTCCCCAAAAGCATTGAGCAGGAATTGCGCGAACCCATGAATGACATTTTTTACAAGGCAAGGGAATTCCTGAACAAATACAACTTTACAGTAGATGAGTTGTCGCCAAATGACGTTGAAGTAAGCGTAGACCCTGCAATGATAGGAACGATATTCGAGAATATGCTGCCTGAGAATGAGAGGGGGTCGAAAGGAACCTTCTACACTCCCCCTGAAGAAATATCTTTTATTTGCAGAAGGGCGCTGTCAAACTTTCTGGGAATGTCTGAACCAGTTGAACAGCTGGATGGCAAAAAAGTTCTGAAAGATGGGATCGATATTCTCCTTAATACCTTGAGTGAAAAAAGGAGTGAGAAAGATGTTCTGGAACTAAGAAGAAAACTACTAAGTATCAGAGTACTGGACCCAGCAGTAGGTTCTGGAGGCTTTCTTCTGGGTATGATGCAGGAGATAATTGGAATTCTCACAAGATTGGACGAGTCCGTTGGTTGGAAATCCTCCGTTAACCAATACAAGGATCAGATACTTCAGAACCTCTTTGGTTTTGACATTGAGGGTGAAGCAATAGAGATTGCCAGACTCCGTCTGTGGCTATCCATGATTGTAGATAAGAAGGACCCTGAAGTTCTTAGAAGCTTAGATATGAACTTAGTGACAATAGGAGACTCATTGGTTAAACCACAAGGCGTTCAAGCAAAGTTAGGCGACGAATCTTTAGACATTTTCGAAAGAATGAAATTTATTAGAGAGAGGTTTACCAATGCCACGAGTTCCACTGAAAGAGCAAAGTTAAGGAGAGAATTGGCCGAAATTCAGATGGAACTGGAAATTAAGACAGGAATCAAAGGAGGCATGATAGAGTCCTGGCTGCCTGACAAAGCAGACATAATAGTCATGAACCCACCTTATGTTAGACAGGAAAACATACCAGAGGATAAGAAAAAATATTATAACTCCGCACACAAGCTCAATAAAAAATCGGATTTGTACGGGTATTTCATAGTTAGGGCTCTTCAACTGCTGCGTGACGATGGAGTGGTGTCCGTAATAAGTTCTGATAAGTGGCTTGAAACCGGTTATGGAGCTGACATTCAAGAGAGGTTGTCATCGAGACTCATAGGCATATATGGGCAGCGAAATAGAACATTTGGAGCAGATATAAACAGCATAATCTTCGTTTACAGTTCCGAGACGGATTCTTCAAAGAACACAGATTTTGTCTATCTGGAATCTTACCTATCTCGACAGGCTCGGAACAATGTAACATTTGTCAGATACAATCTTAGACCGGGGAAATGGTTCTATCTTCGCGCTCCGAAAATGTTCATGGAGGAGGTCTACCCTAAACTTACGCACAAGCTGGGTGACTTTACCGAAATAAAGCGTGGATTCACAACGGGAGCAAACGAATTCTTCTACATGAAAGATGTCTCATCACAGTACGAAGCCGACTATCATTCCAATCCAAGAAAATTCGATGAGTCGGGCGTTAAAGCAAAAAATGAGAATGAGCTGAGGGAGCAAGACCTCACCTATATTGAGAATGAGGGTGGTGAGAGGTTTGTTTTAGACAAGAAAGATGTCAAGCCTTTAATTCGAAGTCCAAAACAACTTGGCAGTTATGTAATCAAAGAACCTATCACGCTCTGTCTTTACACGCACGAACCCGGAAGCCTGACTGAACAATACATAAGGTGGGGTGAACAGCAGGAAATTGAAGTGAGAGGAAAAGGCAGAAAAGTAAAAGGGTACAACAGTCTTGAAACCACCAAAAACAGGAAGCCCTGGTTTAAACTTGCGGATTTGAAGCCTGTAAGAATACTTTTACCCATGTCAATGATGGATAAACTGTACATTCCCATCTCCCACGAACCAGTTATTTGTGACCATCGGCTGTATGCGTTGGACGTTAAGGATCCAGAAAGGATCTGGAAATACCTGAATTCAACTCTATTCTTAATGACAGTTGAGCTGTTTTGCAGACGATTGGGAGGGGGAGCATCAGATATAATGGTGGGAGATTATGAACAGATGCCCGTCCCAGATCTGAATCTCTATTCTGTTAAGGAACATGGTATTACAATGAATCGAGATGTACGAATTTACTTTGATGAAATAAAGATGAAGGACAGACAAGCGCTTGATGCCGATACGTTAAATGCGATTGGCATTGACGATCTCTCATTGGAACAACTTTACACAGAATTTATTGAGTTAGTGGAGGACAGATTGCTGAAGGCGGCACGCCCACTTAAGTCGAGGGAGAATTCAGATGAGCAGGATAATTGACAACGGGAAGGAGAAGCTTGCGGATTCTCTCAATCAAGAACTAAAAAGCGTCAATGAACTAGCATTTGCATCTGCTTACTTCAATATTAGAGGGTTTGGTCTCCTCAAAGATTCTATCGAGGATAAACCACTAAAATTTCTGTTAGGCAGACCTCAGGATGAAAGTGTAACATTTGAGGAAGAGATTGTCAGGGAGCTTGAGGAGCAGGAGGATGATCCAGAGTATTACTCACTTATGATGGATGCCGTAAACTACTTTTCAAACGATAAACGAGAAGTTAGAAAGAAGAATGGCCCATTCTTTCACGGAAAGGCGTACGTTGGAGTTTCTCCAAGTCTTGATAACCCGAAGACTGGAATTGGCATCGTTGGGTCCAGCAACTTCACCTATGCGGGTTTGAAGACAAACAGTGAGTTAAACGTTGAGAATACAGATAGAGAGTTGCTTAGGGAGATAACAACCTGGTTTGACGATAAATGGCAATCGGCAGAAGATTACAAGAGCAATTTTATTAGCTTCCTGAAGAATTATACAATCACCCATACTCCGTATGAAGTAGCCTCAAAGGCGTTGTACGAATACTACAACAAAGACCTTCAAGAGGCGGAGAAAATCAAGATGATGGGGTTAAAGAGATTTCAAGTGGTTTCTGTCCTTGAAGCCAGAAAGATACTTTCAGAATACAAGGGCGTAGTTATAGCGGACTCCACAGGATTGGGAAAAACAAGAACCATGATAGCTCTAGCTCATGAAGCAAGGAGGGAGGGAAAGAAAGTATTGCTTATTGCCCCGAAAAGTGTCCTCGAAACCACTTGGGAAAAGGAGATGGAAGTTCTCGACACAAAAATAGAAGGCATCAATTCAGAGTATATTTCTGCAAACCCAGATGACTTTGTGGAGAAATATAGTGGCAAGGGAAACAACTTCATTATGGTGGACGAAGCTCATTACTTCAAATCTTCATCCTCCAACAGGTATAAGGCTCTAAGGGACTTGATACTTCACAACTCCGCAGAAGTGGTCCTTGCAACTGCCACTCCAGTCAACAACAGCCTAATGGATCTATACAATCTCATCGCTCTTTTCGCGTCGGAGGAATCAATAATGGATATAGAAGGTATGACCCTTAAGGGGTATTTTGGAAGCAGCCAGAAATTGCTTCTTGAGGGGAAATCGTTTGAGATGTCCCAGGTCCTCGAACGGTTCGTAGTAAGACATTCAAGAAAATTTGCCCAGATGCTTGAAAAGGACATGAAAGGATTTCCCGAAAGGGTAATCGACACGAACAAAAACAACAGATACACTTCCAATATAGAATATGAAGACCTCGATTACAAACTCGAGAAATTACACTTTGCTCCCTACGAGTTTTCTGTGGAAAAGCTTACAGAGCTAAAACTTCCCACTGGGCAATCAATTTCACAGTTCAAGGAAAGAGAAAAAAAGGAGAAGCTCAAGGAACTTGTAAAAACCATAGTGAGGCTTAACTTATTCAAGAGACTTGAGAGTTCCCAGGACGCTTTCAGAGAAACACTGAAATCCATTTCATCGTACATGGAGAAAGCGATGGAGTTTGCTAATTCAGAAGGGTATTTCCTGCCTAGAAGTGCGGCTGACGATCCACTATTCGATTTTGATGAGGATATGCCCCCCAATATATTCGAAAGTGAGAAATACAGGGACCTTCAGGAAAGATGCCTGCTAACAGAAAAGGAAAAGGAATACTTCCTGAGTGCCTGTAAAGAGGATTTAGATCAAATAGAGGTAATCCTGAAATTAATACCCCCGACAGACGCGAAGCTGATTAAATTTCAGGAAAGAATGAAGGAATTGATTCCAGGAATAAAGGAGCCCAACGGTGTTGTGATATTCACCCAGTACACTGCAACTGCAAAATTACTCTATAACTCATTGAAGGATCTTTATCCACTTACATATCTTACGTCTGGAACTATATGCAGGGATCACAGGGGGAGAATCTCCGATACCACAAAGATCGTCGAGCAATTTCAGGAACATGGTGGCCTCCTGATAAGTACAGATGTACTAAGTGAGGGACAAAATCTACAAAATGCGCAATATGTGGCTAATTATGATTTTCCATGGAATCCAGTGGTCCTAATACAGAGGGTTGGAAGAATAGACAGAATGGGGTCAGTTCACAAATTCGTGTATCTAATAAACATCATGCAAGAGAATGATGATGCCGAAGATCCGAATTCTTTGCAGCATTTCATAAATCTAATGAGAAAGCTGTACGGGAAAATCTCAGGAATAAAGAATACTGTTGGAATTGATGCACCCATTCTAGGGGAGGATGCTGAGCCTAAAGATTTTGGTACCTTGCAAAAACTAATTGCTGAAGGAAAAAGTTCTGTGCTAAACGAACTGGAAAAGGAAATAGAACAATTCACAAATGATCCTAAAGACCAACTTATGGAGATAATTGACGACCTAGGGGAGGAAAGAATCAAATCCATTCCTCGAGGAATTGGTGCTTTCAAACAATACAGTAAAGACGGTCTCTTTTGCCTTTTTACTGATGGTGCCAATTACTATTGGAGACTAAGATTCGAGGGCGAAAAAAACATCATAACTGACCCTGGGCAGATCGTTGGAATATTGTTAAAAGACAAAGAGAAAGACTCATCGGGAAAGAAGATTGAATACAAGGACCTGGTTGATAGGCTAAAGAAATTGAAGGAGGACACTAATCATTCTTTGGAGAGTGATAGAATCAAAAGGTCTTCCACATCAACTGTTCCAAACCTTTCCAAGAAAGGGAAAGAAATCTACACAAAGATAAGTGAAGGTGATGAGGAACTGGCCCTAATGTTCAGAACCGTTGCATCCAAAGAAACACTAGTAAAATCATTATACGAAGCAATAAATGATGCTAATTTCATAGAGAAGGCAAGAAAGCTTATCCTATCGCAGTCTGAAAAACCTGAGCCTGAATCTCGGAAGGAGTTGTCTCTTAAGCGTGTCTGCTGGTGTCTGCTTTCAAGTTAATCAAGATGTTGTGAAGCCAAGAAGGACTTAATGTTCACACTCACGACTAATTTCCTGGTATTAAGGAATCTGTCACTGAAAAGAGGAAATATCTACTAAAATGACTCAAGAAAGTGGAAATAATGAAGATAGTTCGAATGGCGTCTCCGATGGCGACCAGAACGAGTCAATTTTAGACTTACCATCGAAACTTGAGCAATATTCGGCCAGAGGAGATTCTATTATTGAAGAGCTGGAAAGAAAAGGAAGATCATTGAATATTGCTAAAGCAGAGTATAGAAACCGCCTAATATTCTACATAGCAACATTGATTGTTCTATTTGCGGCTACAACTGTATCATATCTTTTCTTTCGAAAATACTTAATAGGCGCAATTACAGCAACTCTTGTCACTTTGTTTTTAGAATTATTTGTAGTAATCTATTCCAACTTTCTAGATTTTGATGTACCCACCCTTAGAAGCGGCTGGTCACAGTTCAAAAATTCAATGCTCTACAACTTGAGGCAATTAGACAAATTTGTTGACATGACACTGAGGAGAGGTGAGCACAAATTACTCATCCAAGACTTCAAATCCAAGACTAAGCATGTATTGAGAAGGTATGGGCTCTTGGAAGTTCCAGGCATCGAGCATCAAATTGATATTTTTGAGAGCCCAACAGATATTGAGCTGGCCCTCATGGAAGAAATGGCCAAAAAACTAAGCTCAATGGGGATAGTTGAGGATATATTCAGGCTCATATACTTGGAATATCCATTCCCGCAAAACCACACAATTTACGGAGAGATCAGGGGCGATCTAGAGAAGTTTCTCGATCTACAGAAAATGCTTGTAGATACTGGAACAATAAAGCTTGAGTATGATATCCCCTTCGAAAAAAGCGTACTAAAAGCAATAATGTCTAGGATGACAGCTTTTGATTTGGAGTTACTGCATTCTTCACTAATTGAGGAGAATATCGAGATTAGAAAGCTGAAATCTTCAATCAACAATTTGATCCAGACTTATTTTCCAAACAGGAAAATTGGGAGCTTAGACGGGGGAATCCAATATCGCGGAATTTCGGAATTGAAGTCGGAATACGTGAAACGTCTCTCTAAACTTTGTGGAACAGAAGAACGGGTAGTAGAATACTTCCTACTTTCTTTTATTCCTTTATCTGTAACAGATTCGAGGTGGAATCAGTTAAAGAAAAATGAAGACTTTCTCCAAAGGTTATGCGAAGTTATGCTGAAAGAAGGAGTGATACGTAGTAGTTCAAGTCCCCAAGAACTGGTTGAGATACTAAAAGGTGTGCACACTTTCTCCCCTGAAACATTTCAGGTCAGGATTTCCAGCTTTGAAGAAGTTTTGTCATTTGCGAAAGACTATCAAAAATTCTTGAAGAGGATTGGAGCAGTGCCAAAAAGTGAAATGATAAACACCAATGACATTTTCAACCTGTGCAACTCGATAACAGATCACTTGGAACGAGTTGTCGCTCTGGCGGTCGAGATAACACAGGAATATGACATTTTGAAGAGTGCCTATCTTAGTGAACTTCCAAATTTTGCAAACATAATTAGTGAAAGCCTTCTGATATTACATCTATTCAGAATACAAAGTCCCATACTCAATTCGCTATGCATGAAATTCTCTTCGCACGAGGATACTGTTGGAATTCTTTATGAGTACGCAGTTCTATCAGATACCGAACGCGTCTCATCGCAAGATCTTGATAAAACAATATTTTCTGCAATTTCTACATATGACAATTCAGCTGCAAGAAATGACAGGTACTTCCTACCGTTTAAAGAGAAAATGTCTGTGGGGGTTTTGTACACAAGTATTACAAGTCTTGACAGCTATATGATGGATTCAATAAGAAGGGATGTAAAAGCGATAAATCATAAGATAAGTGATGTTTCATCTCTGGAAATTTTTAAACAGTCCGTCAAGGAGTTACTCGAAGATGGACTTCTAGGATCTAATATACAGAGTCTACTGGACTATGGAACGGTTAGCGCATTTATTTTGACGAAAGATGCAAACAGTAAAGGAAATGTGATACCCTTAGTAGACAAAATTGGAAGAGAAAACAATATAATGATGGAGCAGGGAAGCGGAGAGCACACTAGGTTTGGAATGATACCAAGAGAAGAGACTTTTGAGGAGTTCTCTGAGAGATTTGATAAAATCTACAGGGAGGAATGCTTGCGTGATGGGCACGAAGACATTTACAACACAACAACGCTGAATCTTTACAGATTTGTCCCTTCAAGGAGCTTTACCAGAATTGTTGGAGTCAGAGATGACAGCTCTGTTGTAGACGTCATTGGAAAACTGATTAAAGGAGAAAACTTCCCATCTGCCGAGAAAATCAGCATACTCGCATCCCTATCAGGTCAAGAGAGCAGCCAACTTTCGGTAAAGACAATTATAATACGGGCCATTGATCGCATTAACTTGATAGACTTGCTGTGTCAAAAAGGGAAAAAAGATGGGTACACATTGGGGGTTTTGAGTCATTTATCCAATGAAGAAAAGGAGAAATTGGACAATGCAATACGGAAACACTTCTCTGTAAACTCCCTTTCCTCACTTTGTAAGCTGATTCACAGGGTTTCCTTAGCCGATGAAAAAAGAGTGCTTGAAAACTTTGAACTTAGCCTCTTTAATGGCCTAAATCGAAAAAATAGATCTGTGGAGTTTAGAAACGATGTTATGTATTCATTCGATAAATTGAAGAGCATAGGGAGTGTGCTTAACTCTCTGTGAGCTAAAAGAACAGATCAAAATATTTTAACAATGTCTCACTAAATGAAAAATGGAAAGAATGGATCGTCTTTCGCTGCTTATAGATTCCTTGGGAGTGGACAATGAATCGTTCTACGACTTCATTGAATGGTCGTTGAATGAGTTGCTAGTAAAACAAATTATACGGCAGGATGGTTACAAGGAGATAATGGAGCGTAGAGGCCCGCAAAGACTAAAAGAGTTTGACCAGATCTTGACTGGGCTAACTGGACGTAAATGGAGTCATGAACAAATTAAAACGATCTACGAGGCGTGCCTGCAAAAAACACAGGGGAAACAATATAGAGAGTCCATTGACACTGGAGATTACCTTAAATTGTTGTGGTTTTCAGAGCCTGTGTGTAAGAAATGCAGCAAAAGACCTCCGGAAGTGAAACTTCATATAGATCACATCTTTCCAATCAGTATGGGTGGTTCGTCTAGAGCAAACAATTTACAGTTTCTGTGTTCTGATTGCAACTTGAAAAAATCTGACAAAGTGGAGGGAGGTGTTCCATGGCTAAATTTAGCATAGATGCTCAAGTACTGAGACAGCACGGAATTCAAATGTACCTGTTCTCGTTAGATTCAAAGACTCTGAACAGCATATGTTATGTAACACCGAGGAGCAAGGACGATCCTGATGAAGTTCAAAGAATCCTAAACGAAAAAAGAGCTAGAGAGATTGGGAAGTATATTAAGCAAGAAAACAACGTTCTTCCAAACGGTATAGTCGTGAGCTTGTCAGACGAAGTCAAAATAAATCCTCAAGCAAACGGAAAGAATGTGACCTTGGTTTTCCCTGAGGAATCTGGAAAATTTGCATATGTACTCGACGGCCAGCATAGACTTGCTGGGTTTAAACACAGTGATGGAATTGTTTTTGATCTGCCAGTAGTAGCCCTCTACAATGCTGATCTAGACCTCAGGGGCAAGATATTTGCAGATATTAACAGCTTGCAGCAAAGAGTGAGTGATGTTCTGACACTTTCACTTTATTACCAGATTAAAGAACTACCTAAGGAAGAGTCAACTACAATGGATGTTGTTTCTAAGTTAAACACGATTTCAGACTCTCCATTGGCTGGTAAGATAAAAATGAGAGATGATGAAGTGGGCACTTGGGTAACTAATAAAAAAATGAAAGGTGTAACAACTCCATATGTGGGAACTGGTGGAATATTATCAGGTAAGAGCCCTGATGCCCAAGCAAGAATAATAATAGACTACTTCAAAGCCATTTCTGAATTGTGGCCAGATGCCTGGGGGAACAACAAGAGTTATTTTCTCACAAAACCGATGGGAATTGAAGTAATGATGGGTACCTTTGCAGCTGTTTGCAGAAGGTGCGATCTAAATGAGGGGATGAAGTATAATGCTCAGAGCTTCAAAAATCAAATGGATACACTAGTTGGAACACATATACAGCTTCCTGGTGGAGGGACAATTTCTTTAGATTGGAGGTCAGGCTCAATAAGCGCACTATCCAACAAGGTTGGAAGGAGTCTTATTACCAAGCAGCTAAGTGACATACTAGTTCGGGCTGATAGTCCAGAGGAGGAAGTAGATTAGCTTACTTGCTTGTTATGCAATAGGGCACTTATTACATACCTACTTGCAACTATAAGTTGAAATGCAGTAGATCCAGCTAGTCCTTTCTAACTGTAAATGCCGGATCATAATTCCTCAATTTTGTCGGTTTAGAATTCCCCAGGATCGCCGGTTTAAAATTCCCCATGTGTTTGATAGAGAACGTGGTGAATTTTGCTCGGCAGTGAGGGGTGGAGAATGATAAGGAACATGCTGGACAAAGGCTTCAGTATATCTGAGGTCTCAAGGCAACTGGGAATAGACAGAAAGACGGTGAGGAAGTATGCAAAGAGCGACGGTATTCCCACCACAAAGCCGCGCGTTGGAAGAAGTTCGAAGCTCGATCCTTACAGGGACAGTATCAGGGAGCTGGTGGACAGATATAACCTGTCCACAGTCAGGATACTCGAGGAGATCCGCAAGCAGGGATACGACGGAGGAAGGACAATCCTCGGAGATTACTGTTACACACTCCGCAAGGATCGAAGGGTACAGGCTGTGTACCGTTACGAGACAGATCCTGGAAAACAATCACAAGTGGACTTCGGAGAGTTCGGGCACATCGAGATCGATGCAAAGAGGAAGAAGCTGTACGCATTCAGCATCATCCTGGGATACTCAAGGATGCGCTATGCCGAGTTCACCACCGATATATCCACGGAGAATGTCATTAAAATGCACATGAATGCCTTCCGCTTCTTTGGAGGATACACTGACACCATCCTCTTCGATAACATGAAACAAGTGGTCCTCGAGAGGAGGATAAAGGCCTCCGAATCCGTCTTCAACATGAAGTTCAGGGATTTCTCGGAATACTATGGATTCATCGTGCGGCTGTGCTTCCCCTATCGTGCCCAGACCAAGGGAAAGATCGAAAACACGATCAAGTATCTGAGATACAATTTCTGGGCCGGTAGAACATTCACATCCCTTGATGACATGAATGCACAGTGCCTGCAGTGGCTTAAACGAGTGAATTCCCAGATACATGGCACAACGCACCAGATTCCAATGGACCTCCTTGCAATGGAGAAGCTAAACCCTGTAGATCGTGCACCGGAATACTTCACCCGCAAAGAAGAAACACGCAAGGTATCCAGGGACTGCTATGTCTCATGGAACGGCAATCGATACAGCGTGCCCTGGATCTATGCAGGAAGGGAGGCACTGGTGACGGAGGAATCGACCCTGAGGATCCAGGTTGATTCCCATGTCATAGCGGAGCATGACATCCTTCCTGGATCGGGAAGGATATCCAGAAAGAAGGAACACTTCGAAGGCCTTCTCAAGGCCATAAGGTCTGAGAACCTCACAGCCTTCGAAACGCTTGTGGAGAAACGCGATCTGTCAAGGTATGAGGAGGTGTCATGATGGACTCATACGAAAGAGTTCATGAGCACCTTGCCAGCCTAGGTCTTGACGTCATGGAAAAGACCATTGACAACTACCTGGAAAATGCGCATGATAAGAGTGTCCTGGAAGTACTTGACCACCTGCTTTCCGAAGAGGTCAGGAGCAAGCGATCAAAGAGATATGATACCAAGCTGAAGTACGCCGGATTCCCGTTCAGAAAAACCATGGATGAATTCGATCTCTCCTTTCAGCCGTCCATAGACAAATCAGTGATCAATGACCTGATGACCCTGAGGTTCATACACAACAGGGAGAACCTTGTCTTCCTGGGTCCTCCGGGTGTCGGGAAGACCCACCTCTCTGTTGCAATAGGAATGCACGCGCTGCAATCGGATATTTCTGTGTACTATGTGTCAGCGGTGAAGCTTGTCCAGGCACTGAGGAAGGAATTCATGAAAGACAGCCTGAACACACTGCTCAGGAAATACGCAAGGTATCCTCTCATGATCATTGATGAGATAGGATACCTCCCGTTGAACAGGGAGGAATCAAATCTCCTGTTCCAGCTGGTATCGTACAGGTATGAGAAATGTTCCACCATATTCACCTCGAACAAGTCTTTCTCGGAGTGGGGTGAAGTTCTCGGTGATCAGGTAATGGCATCCGCTGTTCTCGATCGAGTATTGCACCACAGCATCGTGGTGAACATAAGAGGAGATTCATACAGGCTTAAGGACCGGAGGAAGGGCAACCCTCCTCCATACAAAAAGGTGTGAAAGAAAATGAGTGAAATTATAAATATGGGTGGGGAATTTTATTCCGTCATTATTGGTGAAAAATCAACCGGCATTTACACTAACTTTACTCAGGCTTCACTTCCAAATATTTCTGATCTATGTTTTTCATAAGATAAGGCCCAATCTGACAACCCTACCTTTACTTATCATCTTTTATTAGTCAGATCATCCTTATTTTCGTCGGTTGATTTTGAGTCTTTCTGCCATTCCATTCCTTTCACTTTCTTAGGTATTGGTAAGGGTTCAAGGTTGAAGTTATGTGGATAGGGCTCCTTGGGAGTTTCTGTACCTTTTGTTCTTTGCAGTTTCATTAGTATCGAATCTAATTTTCTCAGGTCTTCCCAAGCCTTATTGTAAAAGTTATCCCAAGCATTGTACTCTAATTCTGACTGCGTATCTCCCTCCACATATTGCAACCGTGGCATTTTTTCATAAATACCTTTTCCAAATAGAGCGTTCTGAGTTTTGTTTGATGCATTTCTTACAAAAGGTCTGATTCTATTCCATTCTGCTTGAAATCGGTCATCATCGGGCCAAGGGAATGTAAACAAATTCATAACTGGGTAATAAAAGGAATGTATCCTGTCCCTTATATCCTTAATTCTGTCAAGTCTTCCTTGTCTTCTAACCGACCAGGCTGTCGTAATGGCCATCGAAATCGTTCCAACTGCAACATAAAATTGAAGATTCGATAGTAGAAGGGCAATATCTGCAGCGATAAGATCAACGTTCATGAAGAGTAAAATTAGGTAAGCCTTTGTGCTGGCCCCTTAAATAATTGGACAACATTGGCTTATAGTAATAGAAAAGTATATATAGGGGGGTTCTAGGGGGAAATGACTCGCAGATACTGGAAAGCGGAAGAGAAACTGGCACTCATCAACGAGATCAAAGAAAGCGGACATGTCGTTGAAACCTGCAGAAAATATTCTGTGGATCCATCCATGTTCTACCGTTGGAAACAGGCCTTCGATGCACTAGGCATGGATGGGCTCAGATCCCGTACAAGGTCCTTGGAACCAGGCCTCAGAAAGCTGAAGAAGGAGAACGAGAGATTGAAGAAGATGCTTGCAGAGAAGGAACTGGAGGTATCACTGCTCCAGGAAGCATATAAAAAAACGAGGAGGAAACCGCGTTGATCAATGAGTATGCTGGACGTGGGCTCTCAACGACCAGAATCCTGGAACTTCTAAGGATACCACGGAGCACATTCTATCATTCATCGCCTGCATTGCATCTCAAGAGAGGGAGGAAGCCTTCATCGATGACTGAACGCATTGTTGGCCAGGATATCATAATGATTCCCGATGATCAGGTCCTTGCCGACATCATTGAGTTGCTGTCAAGGGAATTTGTATGCTATGGATACAGGAAGGTCACCAAACATTTGCAGCGCACTGGCTACAGGATCAACAGGAAGAAGGTCTTCCGCATCATGAAAGAGAACCATCTTCTCAACCACACATACAACTACCGCAGCCCTGCAAAGAGGGTGGTTGAATCCATTGTCAGGGTTCATAACCCGAATAAAGTCTGGGAGATGGACATCAAGTATGTGTACATACAGGGAGAGAATCGGACAGCATACCTGTTTGCAATGATTGACTGTTATACAAGAGAAGTTGTCGGAAAGTACCTGGGATACCACTGCACCTCTTCAGATGTGAAGATGGCAATGGATTTTGCCTTCATGGACAGGGGAATAGAGGCAATATCCAGTGTCAGGATCCGCAGTGATAATGGGACTCAATTCGTATCACGGATAGTGGAGCTGTTTCTCGCTTCATCCCATATCGAACATGAGAGGATCCATCCTGCAACGCCCAAGGAGGACGGTTTCATCGAATCCTTCAATTCCATCCTTGAGAAGGAAGTGATCAGAAGGTTCGAGTTCTCTTCATTCCAGGATGCTGATGACACCATTGATAGGTTCATTGCATTCTACAACAACGAGAGACTACACTCAGCCATAGGCTATAAAGCACCAAGGGAGGTTTATGAAAGATGGAAAGAAAATCTAATAGAAGAATGAGCATGACTCATAAGCCAATCCTGTCCACAATTAGGGGACCAAACCACCTTTGAATAATCTTTCGCCTGACTTTAAGACTTCAGCCTCTGATAAATATTCAAGGTCTACCCGTATTGTAATAATAATAGTTGTGCATTTTTTTTCAAATTTTTGTTGGGTCAAGTCATTCCTTTTCTCGCCAATTCTTCTCTTATTTTCTCCAGCTTAGAAGAATTCTTGAAAACATCACTCAATACAACTTCAAGTATAAGGTCCTTGTACTCGGGCGAGAAGGACTTAATCATTGATTTCGTTGTATCATCCACTGCTTCAGACTCTAGAACGCTCTCCTCTATCTTGTCAGCCTCCTCTTTTAGCTTCTCATTCGTGAGAGTCTTGTCAAGAATCATACCACATTTCCAACAGAACCTCGAATTCCTATCGTTTGGCTCATTGCATCTTGGACAAGCAGAGGGTCTTTCTGATTGTATTAGACCCTCGTCCTTGACGTCAATACTGTATGCTTTGAGAATGGCGTTATCCTGATCTCTCCCTGACAGATGAACGTAGGTTTGCGTCATTCTTGATCCGTGGATCCAGCCCATTTGTGCTTCAAGAGGTGCCTCGGTTACCTTGGATGCAAGTATTGTCGCCCTAGTATGTCTAAAGAGATGGGGATAAATCCTTCTCTTTATCCCTGCCCTCTTTAGCGTCTTCTTCAAGGCTGAGTGTAAGTCGTCATAGGTCATAGCCTTATTTCTTGTGTTGTCAGATATTCCGCAAAATAGCCGGAATTCCTCATCATTCCTGTGGGGGTGTGAATTCTGCCACTCTCTTAGATACGGAACAGAGTTACCCACTACTCTGACTTTCCTGTAACCAGTCTTGCCAGTAACAGAGAGGACCGCCCCGTACTGATCAAAATCAACATCCTTGTTCTTGAGCGTCATCAATTCCCCTATCCTACACCCAGAATCATATAACAAAGAGAACAGAGCCTTATCTCTTGCATTCTTGCAATTTTGGACTATAAGTGACATCTCAGCTTCCGTGATCAGAGCATCGGGTTTCACGTGCCTATTAGTTACTCTCTTCTTCTTGATCCACTTGACATTTTCTGGAACCTCGCCATCGTTACTTATCAGCCATCTGTAAAATCTCTTTACTGCTATCTTGTAGTCTTCTATGGTATTCTCAGAATATTTTATTCCATTCTTGTGTTTTCTTGACGAGATCTCGGAAATTGCTCTCTTTAGATCTGGAGCTTCTGCCGTTAGACATTTATCACCCAGAATTTCTGCAACTTTTCTTATTCTAACTGCATAGTAGTAAAGTCTGTTCTCAGAGAGGTTGTCTTTCAACTTTATATCATCTATGAATTCTCTGATTTTCTTCTTTACCTCACCATCTAATGCTGAATTATCGAGTCTGAATAGCTCCTTTTCCAAAGTGAAACCGTAGAAGCCCATGAAAGAATAATTGGTGTAAGTATTTTAAATTTTGTTAGAGTATTTGACCTATATTCGAGTGCTCGACCGGAGCATTATATAATCAATTCAAGTTCCCAGAACAGTTACAAAAGTGTATTTTCATAAGATTTCATTGGTTCTGCAGTTCTTGATCCAACTTAAAACACCATAAGGGTTGGAAACAGGTGCATCCAATTCATTGCCGGGTGTTATAACATAGTTGCATGCATCCGACCCTGAGTTATGGAACTCACATTTCTAAGGTTTCCAACATCATTTTGCTCGAGCGTGAAGTTCCCTATTACCTCCCAAGGACCGTAAAGTTTGTCACTCAGTGGAGCGTATGTTAAATGGAAGGTTCCGTTTATGCGGACTTTCACAAATGACTCTATGGCAGCAAGAAAGCTTGGGTGCTCAGAGGTTACAAGACCAAAACCTCCCGTAACTGTCACATTAAAGGTAGTCACCTTTGAAAAAGAAGCTTCACGAGACGGGATGCCCCTCCCTGGCAGAACGCTGAGACGTCTTAATTGAGCCGGTTTTCAGGGCCCTCTTTGCGTTCAGCAGGTCATCCACGAAGATGTCAACCAGGTTTCTGGTGAAATTCTCCCTCACAACAACCCGCATTATTGTTACTTCCTCAGCATGTGGCGGTAAAGAGTATGCCGGGACGATCCATCCTCTTTCCCTGACCCGGTACGAAAGATCGAAAAGGGTAAAGTCTTCATCCTTGGCGAACCTGAATGTAACCACAGGAATATGCTTTGCATCGTTTATCACGTGAAACTCCTTACTTTCCTGCAGCCTGGCAGCGAGATGTGATGCGTTTTCCATCATCCTGTCCACTATCTGCCTATAACCCTCCTTTCCCAGGTGCATGATGTTGAAGTACTGGGCTATGATCATTGAGCTTCCTTCCGAGAAATTCAGGGTATAAGTGGGCATTTCATCTCCAAGGTAATTTACGTAGAACTTCAGCTCCTCCGGAAGGAGATTATGATGCCGGAATATGAGCCAGCCCAGTCCGGGATATACAAGCCCGAATTTATGGCCCGATGTGTTTATCGAACTCACCTGCTCAAGCCTGAAGTCCCACTCGAATCCGGGCTCAAAAAACGGCGTGATAAATCCGGCACTTGCTGCATCCACATGTATGGGGATATCCAGCCCTTTCTCACGCTTGAGCTTCAAGAGCAGATCGTTGATCTCCTGCACAGGATCGAATTCACCCGTGAAAGTTGTGCCAAGTACAACGCCCACAGCAATGGTATTTTCATCCACCTCTTTCAGCACGTCCTCCGGCTTGATGGTAAAACGGTCCTTTGCAATGGGGATTATTCTTGGTTCCACGTCAAAATACCTGGCAAACTTGTCCCAAGAAACGTGTGTATCGCCACCAAACACGATGTTGGGCTTGTCGTGGGGAAGCCCTTTTCTTATCCGTTCCTGGCGCCAGTTCCATTTGTGTGCAAGCAACCCCAGCATAATTGCTTCTGATGATCCAATCGTTGATGTCCCGATGAAGTCGCTTTTGTCCGGCACATTGAAAAGATTTGCCAGGATGTTGACTATCCTCTCCTCAATATTATTGACCTGAGGATACTCAAAATGATCAATGAAGTTCTTGTGGAGGTTCTCAATAATCAGCTTGTCTGCCTCCGGGTCCATCCAAGTTGTGACAAAGGTTGCGAGGTTCAGATCCGGGTTACCATCAAGATTCAGCTCATCATGAATAAGTTGATATACAGTTCTTGAGTCCATTGTCTTTTCAGGGAAACGGTATTTTGGGACTTCTTCCTTTGAGTATCTGTGGTGCGATTTTCCAAATTTTCTCTCACTTTCCCTCAATTTATTAATATCCACTTTGCTTGAAACCATTCATAACACGTTCCGGTTAAGGTTATAATAGTAAATGGTTTAATTAAAATCATGGGTGTCTGCAACCCGTCTCATCAGCGGAGAGACCTTTGTCGTTGATTTCAGAATCAGGTCTGATTACGTCTGTCATCTTGACTAGGGGCGCATTTCCTGTTTTAATCATCTGAGGGAGCGCCCTGGCGCTTGTTATCAGATGGGTGTCAATGCCCATACGAAGCATCTTCAATCCGCCTGAGATATCATGCCTCAGCAGCTTCCTGTCCCATTGAGCGTACCTGCCACCACCCAAAATGCCGTTCACCAATATGTGGAGCCTGTCCTGATCCTTCTCAATGTGCCATATAAGGGAATCCACAGATTATATGCCAAGGTGTTCCACAACAAGCGAAGAACGTGAGAGCACAACGGGGGAGTTGAAGCAGGGGGCATCCTTTGGGAGAAGTTGAAGTTCCCGTTTATGCAACTGTCAATGCCTCGCAAAGAATCTGCTTTTGCACTTCTTATTATACCCTCATATATCAAGTTAAGAATTAAAACGCCATTCATTTTATACCTATATAATAAGGCGACTTCAATGCAATTTAACTGGCTGAAATTTGTGATATCGATAATCATTACAGAAGGTGCAGGAGGGTTGGGTTCCATCTTCACCTATGAAGCCATTCCCACATGGTATGCAGCCCTGAACAAAAGCCCCATAACACCGCCAAACTGGCTTTTTGCGCCAATGTGGCTGACTCTTTACTTCCTCATGGGAATTGCGCTCTACGTTGTCTGGACCAGTGGCAGGAACAGAAAGGAACTTGTGCTGCCATACGTCCTTTTCTTCATTCAGCTTGCGCTTAACGTGATCTGGTCCCTCATATTCTTCGGCCTTCACGAAATACTCTTTGGAGCTGTGGAAATTGTATTCCTCTGGTTTTTCATCGTGGCCACGATCATAGAATTCAGGGCTTTAAGCAAAGTTTCGGCATATCTCCTGTTTCCATACCTTTCCTGGGGAACTGTTGCTACACTTCTGAACTTTTCCATACTCTGGATCAACACGTAGGGATGGGGTTGTCAGATTTGAGAGCCCTTATGCCAGGTCGGGAGTGGTTTCAGGAGACCTTCTTGGATTCGCAACCAGTTCATACGAATATGCAAGGTTAAGTAGCTTCTGTTCATCCAGCGGTTTCGCGAGCAGTTCGAACCCCACAGGTATCCCGCCGCTGGTGAAACCTGCGGGGACCGCTATCGATGGGCATCCTGAATGTGAAGATATGAATGAGTTAACCGGAAAGCCCAGGCCAGCCCATTTCCTCCCCCTTATATCGTCCTTTGCAGGTGGAAGTATTCTTGCGGAAGGATACATTATTGCGTCAAGTCCGGAAGATACGATAAGTTCGATTATGGCTTTCCTCAGCTCGTTCTGGCCGAACCTCCTCCTGTAGTATTCCGGATGCTCTTCTGGCAGAGACTCGCCCCTGGAAACGTATTCCAGTATGTCGATAAGCTCGTGATACATCCCGGCGGAGACTATATCCTCCACGGACTTCATCGGAGATCCCTTCCTGGTCCGGATAAATCCATTGAGATCGTATTTTGTCTGTATGTCATAAAGGCCGGAATTTTTAATGCGCGCCGGAAGGTCGCTGATTTCAACAGGATCAACAATATCCGCACCGTTTGAGCTCATTGTGTGGATTGCCCTCCCCATCACGAGGCTCACATCCTCATCGTGCCCGGGAAAAGAATCCCTGAGAATCCCAATTCTCGATCCCCTGAGTTCCCCGCCCATCAGTGAGGACCTGAAGTTTCCGAGTGATCCGGAAAACACTGACATAGATGTGGCAGAGTCCTCCTTGTCGTATCCTGCGATAACATCCAGGACTGTGGAAAGGTCCTTCACATTCCTTGCCATCGGGCCCGGAGTATCCTGGAAATTTATGATTGGGCACATCCCCGATCTGCTTATGAGGCCGGTGGTTACCCTAATGCCGAAGAGGTTGTTGAATGAAGATGGGACCCTGATTGAGCCTGCGGTGTCCTCTCCTATCCCAACGGTGGCAAAATTCGCTGCTATTCCCGCACCTATCCCGCTGCTTGAGCCTCCAGGGTCGCGCGAAGTATCGTAGGGGTTCAGTGTGTCACCGAGAACGGAGGATACACCATACCAGCTTACCCCAAAATCAGGCATGTTTGCCTTGCCAAGGACTATGCCGCCCGACTCTTTTATCCTCCTGACTATGGTTGCGTCCGCATCAGGAACGTAGTTTTCAAAGGCCTTTGATCCGAATGTTGTCCTTATCCTCCTTGTTTCAATCTGGTCCTTGATCAGGAAAGGGATTCCATGCAGCGGGCCTTTCAGTATCCATGTCTCTGAGAGCATTCGGTCAAGCCTGTCGGCTTCGGAAAGAGCTTCCCTGTTCAGTGTTACGATTGAATTTATGCCCGGGCCATTCCGGTCGAAGGCTTCAATCCGCCTGAGATAATGCTCAACCAGTTTTCTGGAGGTCAGATCTCCTGACTTGAATGCCGCATGAATCTGCTCTATCGATGCCTCTTCCACCCTGAAATCCATATTATTGTGTCAACTCCAATATTTCCGGCTTCACTCAGATACCGTCAACTGATAGAAGAGTCAGGGAGTTTAAAACGTTTCCATATTCCACTGCCGAAAAATCACGCGTCGACTTTTCCTTAATATTATGAGGAAGTGTTTATAGTTCGCTGAATGCATGTAAATGGACCGGTGATCTCACAGCATGAATGGAAAGGTTATTGTTGAAAGAATCAGGGGCACTCCAGTTGAGAAGCAGAGGGTTGAAATCGTGGAGAGAAAAGGTCTAGGGCATCCTGACTACATGGCCGATTCGATTGCTGAGACGTTTTCCCGTAATCTTTCCCGGTACTACCTCGACAATTTTGGAAAAATCCTCCACCATAATGTGGACAAGCTTGAGATAATCGGAGGAAGGACCTTTCCGGACTTTGGTGGAGGGCGGGTCATAACTCCTATATCGATCCTCTTTTCAGGGAGAGCCACGGAAACGATTGAGGACCAGAGGCTGCCCATTATGGATATAGCCACCAATTCATCAGAGGAATGGCTTGAGAGGAACATGAGATTCATTGACCTCAACAGTGTCAGATACCTCTTCGAAACCAAGTCCGGGTCCGCAAGCCTCTCAAATGTTTACCAGAGGCTCGGAGTCTTCTCGAATGACACATCGTATGGTGCGGGCTTTGCACCCCTTACGCCCACTGAGAACATTGTCCTGGAGATGGAGAACGTAATCAGCAGTTGGGAGTTCAAGAACGAGTTCTCGTTCTCCGGGGAGGATGTGAAGATTCTTGCTGTGAGAACGGGCAAGAGGCTTGATATCACCATCGCCAATGCTTTTGTTGACAAGTTCCTCCCAACCATAGATTCCTATTACGACAAGAAGGCGAAGCTCCTTGAGGAGCTTGTCGGAAGTGTTCGCTTCATGATCCCTTCTGATTTCACATTCAGCGTTTCACTCAATGCGCTCGATGACAGAGAGCAGGGCAGGGACGGCTGCTATCTGACAGTAACGGGGACCAGTGCAGAGCATGGGGATGATGGTGCAGTCGGGAGGGGAAACAGGGTGAACGGTCTCATTACGCCAAACAGGGCGATGAGCTTCGAGGCTGTTGCCGGGAAGAATCCTGTCAATCACATTGGAAAAATATACAATATTCTTGCAAAACGCATTTCAAGCGATATATATGATGCACTGGACAAACCGGTAACGGTGAAGATTGTGGGCAAGATAGGCGAGCCCATTGAGGTTCCACAGGTCACTTCAGTATCTGTGAGGGAGAGTACTTCCGTGGAAGAGAAGAGAAGGATAAAGGGGATAGTGAGCGAGCACCTATCGGACATAGATCACATAACAGAGCTGCTTGTAAAGGGAAAAATATCGTTGTTCTGATGGACTGGCATATGAAGTTCAGCTATAACTGCTTTTTACATATTTGCTTCCGACAAACAGGAAAACCATGGACATCACCATGAGAGCGCTGCCAAGTACTGTCCACATCTCCATGAATGAGAACATGTCCCTGATAACCCCAGAGACCGGGGTTCCTATGATCGTGCCCATTCCGGTGAGCATGAGGCTCACTCCGCTGAAGAGGCCGACTTTTGCCCTTGGGGCTATTTCTGATATGACCGTAACATAAGTGCTGTTCCATCCGACTGCATTCATCCCTATGATAAATGAGAAGGCAACAGCAAGAGCGTAGTTGCTCCCATTCAGGTTGAACATTACGAAGACTAATCCGGCAATTGCCATTATCAATGAGAGGGTATGCACTCTGTTCTTCCTGAACACCCTGTCGCTGACGTAAGCCCAGAACATCCTTCCGAACACTGACCCTGCCAGCAGTACAATCAGGAGAGCTTCTGCAAAAATGATCGGGATTCCCTTCGATTCCTCGAACAGAACAAAGAAAGTGAGGAGAGTCTGCTGTCCCCAGGAAAGAAATACTACAGCTACAGCCACTGCGAGAAGGGGCCTGCTTCTTCCGGCCGAAAGCAGGTCTTTGATATATCCCTTGCCAATTCTCTGACCACTCTCCTTTCTCCTCTCCCATGGCAGGACGATTGCAATGGCCAATGCCATTATTATGAGGATGAGGTAGCTGCCGCGAAGTGTGAAATTTAATGCAATAATAGGCAGGATAGCTGCCGAAAATGCTGCACCAAGTGGAACCCCGGACTGCTTGACACCCATTCTTGTTGCATGGTCGGGGTAATATTCCTTCATCATCAGGCTGTTTGAAGCAGGCGTTATGATCCCATACCCGAATCCTATTGCGTAATATCCCCCGATGAGAACGCTGTATGTATGCCCGAGGAATATTATAACTGCGCCTGAAGCAATTATGGCAAACGAGATTTTTATGGCGGTGTAAGGACCAAGGCGGTCCACAAGAAACCCTGAAAAAAGAGAGACCGTGATAGCCCCCATGAAGATCACGCTTGTTATGAGCCCGACCTCTGCAGAAGTGAGAAGGAAACTGTTCTTTATGAAGGGTGCAAGGGGGGAGTAGGAAGAGTTGCTGAAATTCCCCAGGGTCATGAAAAGAAGCATCTGGACGACTACAGGTAATTTTCCCGGCTTTCCCTTTGCCTGTCTTTCATCGATGCCCCTGCCCGGTTTCAATGCTATGTCCCCTCCCTGTAATTACCGCCGTATTGATAAAATCATACTGGAAGCAGGGGCCCACTGTCAACTTTATATCCAAGGCTACAATTAAAGCAATCCTGATGCTGCCCGACGTAATATTCTTCGATCTCGACGATACCCTGATAGACCATGGCACCGCCGCAAGATCCGCCCTGTCCAAGCTACAGGAAGAGTATGAAGTACTGGGTGCAATTGAACTTGATGAGCTGGAAATGCTATGGCAGAAGGATTTCCAGAAGTACTGGGAACTCCTCATCCTTAACAGGATTACTATACAGGAGAACTGGGCGGCGAGATTCAGGAATCTGTTCGAAACAGTTGGCCACAGTATCGGCGGGGATGAACTCGGCAAGCTTGTCTCAGATTACGGGGAACTTTATATTTCTGGCACCTCGGCAATTCCCGGTGCTGCTGAAATTCTCAAGAAAGCCAGGGAACATGGTGTAACAGTGTCAGTAATAACAAACAACATAGCAGAAATGCAGTACAGGAAAGTTAAGCACTGTGGCTTGGATGGCTACATAGACAGCATGACAATTTCCCAGGACTACGGAATCATGAAGCCTGACCCCGAAATATTCAGAATTGCCATGAGGAAAACTGGAACGCTGCCCGAGAAGTCCCTGATGGTTGGTGATTCACTCGACAGTGATATTCTTGGGGCTATTGGCGTTGGAATCAAGCCTGTATGGTTTAACAGGTTCGGGATTGAAAATGGTGCGGCAGAGGTGGAAGTGCCTATTCTTGACGGGTATCAACCCACAGATAGAGCATGGGATTCCATGATATCGGCGTTTTCAGGACATTAAGGCTGATCTGGTTCGCCCCCGGTTTCATTTTCGTCATCCGTGATGAATTTTGACATTATTTTCTCTACCAGGTCCATGCCTTTCTCAATGTGCCTGACTGCCCTTCTGAACATGGCGAACTGCTGATCTGCAGGCAGATATTCCATCTTCTGCCTCCAGTCCTTTGTTATTTTATCTATGGTCTCAACATCCTTCCTGAGATCCTCCGATGTGAATGTTTCTTCGTCGGACATATTTGATCAGGGGATCATCACACTTAAATGTCGGCATACAACTGCCCAGGTACTCCAGAAATCCATTGCAGCAGCAATTATTATAATTGTGCGTTCTCATTGTGGCATAAGGGGGCAAGGGTGGCTTGTGAATTCAGGCCACAGAAACATGACGGAATACCTGAAGATAGAGGTTGAAATCGGCCGGGAGATCAGCGAGGCCGAGAGAATGATTATCGATTCGATCAACAGAGTTTTCTCCAGGGATGATCTCTACATCTCACCGCAGAATGGAGGGATTGAACTTCACCTCAACAGGATGGACATCAGCAGGTTCAGGTCGAAAATAGGAGTTGAAGTGGAGAAAGCCGGCCTTCCGCATGATAACATTTTCACAGAACTGCTCCTGAAGGTTGAGTCAATCGGAAGCTACGGGGTAAAGGCCGGTAAGCTTTCATTTGTTGACTATAACAGGGAAAGGAAGGTAAAAGGCAGAAAGCAGAAGGCAGTAAACAGGGGGATGTACTATTATGCCAGGGACAGCAATTTTGTTGACAGCAACAATGAAGTTCCCGAAAAGCTGGCAGACAGGATTGTATGTGGTGATTCAGAGGAAATTCTGAAAGATTATCCCGATAACTCAGTTGATCTTGTCCTGACTTCACCCCCGTACAATTTCGGCCTTGAGTATGAGGACCACGAGGACGGAGTGAACTGGAACAGTTACTTTGGCAAGCTTTTCACGATACTGGGCGAATGTGTGAGAGTAACGAAATTTGGAGGCAGAATCGCAATCAACGTTCAGCCACTCTATTCTGATTACATACCTGTACACCACATTATCTCAAATTTCCTGACCGGGAGAAAGATGATCTGGAGAAACGAGATTTTGTGGGAGAAGAACAACTACAATGCCAAATACACTGCCTGGGGAAGCTGGAAAAGCCCCAGCAACCCATATCTAAAATACACATGGGAGTTCATTGAAGTTTTTTCCAAGGGAGACCTTAAGCATCGTGGCGACAGAGACAAATCCGACATAACCGGCACAGAATTCAAGAGCTGGGTAAACGCGAGATGGAACATCGCCCCTGAGAGAAAGATGAGAGATTTCGGACACCCGGCCATGTTCCCTGAGAAACTTGCGGAGAGGGTAATTAAGCTGTTCAGTTTTAAGGGTGACCTGGTTCTTGACCCATTCAATGGTGTAGGAACAACCACGAAGGTTGCCCATGATCTAAACAGAAGGTACGTTGGAATAGATATATCGGATGAATATGCAAAGAAGGCAAGATCAAGAATAGTTCAATGACCTGTATGTCAGACTATATCTCTTTAACATGGTATCTTGGAGATATCAGGTAATAGGAGATGGCTCGTTGTCTGAGCTGAAGTCCTGTGATGACCGCCTTAAATTGGATTTGATGAACTGGCAGTGAGTGTAGCAGACTTTAAACCTGCATTCGTTGATCTCTTTTTGTATCCCCTGCTCGAGCGAAAGCCTTCTCTTCTCTCCAAGTATTCCATCAAGATCTGTCCTCTCATACAATGTAAGGACACTTCCTATTCGAGGGTGGAGGGGTTCATACGGAGGAGACTGTTTTTTCGTTATTGCAGCGTCCAGGAGGACGTCCTCGGCTTTTAATGAGACTCCATTCCCGGTAATTTCAGCACTTCTTATTGCCATTGTAAGCCAATTTCTGAACTTCTGGACTCTTTCACATATAAATGTTGGTTTCTCGAACAGGTCCAATCCGTTTGCCTGTTTGAGGGCATTGCAATCATTGAGGAGGCCGGTGTACTCATCCTCGACCATTCTGATGAAGGTGACTGCATACATATATTTCTGAAACTTCTCTGTTAACTTAATACGGCTCCATCAATATTTAGGGTTCTTTGATTATCTCGATATTGTGTGTTTGTTGTGTTAAGGGTTGGATTTTCAATAAAGTGGCTCTTTTTTACAGCAAGATGTTAACAATAATAATCAGGGAGGATTCTAATGGGAATATTTTTTAACGCTTGAATAGGCACCATGATTTCATTCTACAAACAGAAGAGACGGAGCGGCAATTTTCAGCCACCAGCAGGATCAACTTTCAGTGATTCTGCGGAATCTGCCTCAGGAGGATTATTCAGTGGTTTGCATTGAGGACTCAGAGTCTTCTGATGAGCCCCCTCATCTATGTCAATATCCACATCAAACTCAACGTTTGCTGCCCTCATCTCCACATACCTCTTCATTTTCATGCAGGTCCTGTTGATGAGGAAGCGCTTTGGGGACATGTCAATCACTATATCCGGCCTGAATTTACTGGCGGAAGATTTGTGGATTTCAACAACTGAAAGTCTCTTCCTGACTTTTATCTCACTGACATTCACGTTATGCATCACGTTATTCAGGGGCTGTCTGGTCATCAACCCGCTTCTGGGATATTCGGTATAGTCTGCTGTTATTGTTTCGGTAAAAGCCACCCTCTTGAAGCTCACCTTTTTCACTTCTGTCCAGTCAGCTATCAGGTTGTTTGCCCTGTATATTCCATTATAATCGTAGTAGTATGGATACTCGGATACGGCCGCATCCCGTATGTTAGTGAGCTCAAAATAAACATACACTAGAAAAGAAATCGCGAAAGACATGAAGAGAAGAAATCCGGCCCTGTCCAGGAGGGGAACGTAGAAGTAAGCCTCGCTGGAAAGCATCAGAAGAACGAAAAGGATGAGTACAAATGTGCCAAGAATCCAGTACCTTAAGAAGAATCTGGTAGGAATTCTAGATTATCGTTCGCTTAATAATTAGTCTATTATTATATACCATCTTTTCATATCTTATGGATATAAATGGTGTTCAGGAGGAATTTTCCGAAACCGAAGTTCACTGAAGAACAGCTTGCAGATCTTGGAAAGATAAGGAATTCAAGGAGCGAGGAAAGAAGGCGTGTAATCAGGGCAGGAATAATTCTTGACTACATCGCTGATCTCAGCGACGAAGTCATAGCAAGGAAGAACCATGTAAATAAGAACACCGTAAAGAACACCCTCTCCAAGTTAAGAGAATTCGGCGTTGATTCTGCTCTTGCTGATCTTCCAAGGCCAGGAAAGCCACGCAGGATCACCGACGACGATAAGGCATGGATCCTGAATCTTGCCTGCACAAAACCATCGGAACATGGATATCCCAATGAACTCTGGACATATTCCCTGCTCACATCCCATGCAAGGATGAGCAGGCCATCATTGAGAGACGTGAGCCGTTCCACAATTCACGATATACTGACACTTGCAGCGATCAGGCCGCACAAGATCCGGTATTACGTAGAGAACAGGGATGAGGATTTCGAGAACAAGATGGCAACCATTCTTCATGTTTACAAGGAGGTCGAAATTATCAACTCCGGATCTGCAGAGGATGACCTGAAGGATACCATAACAATATCATTCGACGAGAAGCCTGGAATACAGGCACTGTCACTGAAATCTGAGGAGCTTCCTCCTGTTCCCGGAAAATACCCATCTGTAACGAGGGATTATGAATACAGGAGACTGGGCACGTTATCACTTCTTGCAGGATTGAATCTTCACAGTGGAAAGGTTACGGAGATTACCTCCAGAACACACAATAGCGACGACTTCATAAGATTCCTGAAGAAGCTTGATTCCTCATATCCAAAAGAGATAACCCTGAGGCTGATCCTGGACAACCTCAGGGTTCACACATCAGAGAAGACAAGGAAGTATCTCGCAACCGTTCCGAACAGGTTCGTGTTTGTGTTCACCCCCAAACATGGATCATGGCTCAACATCGTCGAAACGCTGTTCAGCAAGATTACAAGGACGCTCCTGAAAGAGATAAGAGTGAAGAGATTTGAAGAGCTCAAAGAACGCATAGACCAGTATTTCGATGAGCTGAACAGGTCACCAGTCATATTCAGGTGGACCTACAAAATGGATGAAACTGTAATAGCATAGAAATTAAGAGAACGCTCATCTAGTACTCATAGATCTAAATATGCGATTCGGGATACTTTACATTTTCTAGAAATCCTTATGCACTTTGTATATCAATTAAGATTGTAGAATACGAAGTTCAGCAATTATCTGATTGCAATGGGAACGGGACCATGACCATGCAAACTGGACGAGGTGATGTTCATGATATCACCAGCGGCTTGTCAGGTTATGCTTACAAGTTGGTTACTCCGCAGAAGACTTTCATGGTCACTGGAAGCTACTGAAGGAATCTGAACACCCGAACTGATGATTACGAGTCACAGTCAGATGCTTCAATAGATAAAAAATGCTAATGCGGAAATGTGGAGTTTCACTCAGTCTTCAAACCCATTTAGAAAGCGAAGAGTACACTGTTCATTATTGTGTTTGTAAACTTCTTTTTGTGTATATACGGTTGGGTGTAGGCCCATGGGGGAGCTTGGTTTCCCAGAAATTCTTCTTGTTGTGCTCACATTTGAAACCTCTATTTCTCCCTGCCAACCCGTCCTTGGATATGGTCCTCACCTCATATTCCGCGATGATGTGCTCCTTTTTACCGCAGGTATCTTGCCAGCCTCCCCATTGATAAGATAAGTTCTTATGAAGCAGGTGTGCGAAATTTTGTTCGCCGGATTAAAAGAAAGTCAGCAATTGAGAATTGTTTGATATTCGGAGCGGCCATGCCATCACTCCTTCTGGTTCATGAGATGCCCGGACAATGCAAGTGCCCAGAAGAGAGTCGGGTATACGATCATGCGCTCCATTCCCCCAGGGCCAAGCCCATAGAGCTTTCCACTTGCATATAGAAAGATGGAGGCCAGAACTGTGATACCTACAATGGGAGAGAATATCCTGAATGGCGTACCCTTGTGTGTCGCAAAGAGCAAGGCAGTAATGCCGCCGAATATGAATGCGAAGAAGGCAAAGTCAGAATGCAATGGAGGGTAATTGACGATATAGGGAAATATTCCTACCCCAAATGAACCGATTCCAACAAGTATGAGAGTGAAATGCCACGCTTCTTTTTTCTCTCCTGACAACAAAATGATTCCTGCAATTACAATTAAGGCCCCCATTAACAGAATGGAGTAATAAAAAATTTCTCCATGTGTACCTATGCCTAGACTGCTTATGGAATACATGTTGAGAGAGTAGGCAGGTCTCAATGCCTCGCCAATAAGTAAGGCCATAGAAAAAATGAAGATCCCGATAAATATCAGGATTCCTGAACTGCGTTGATTATTCACCGTTAATGCGATGAGCATAAAAACTGATAAATGTTTTGGTAAAACTTATAATCATTGCAAATTGAAAAAATTCAATCCCCAACATTCGGAAAACAAGAATTATTTGGTTAATTCAACATAAAATCATTTTCAAATTAGTAAAGGTAAAACCGCCGGATTGGCATTTGTCAGAAAGGCCCACCAATAGAGGAAAATATATAATTCTTGAATTTACAAACTTACAGGAATTAGATAATGGTTCAAACTTAAGTAGGAAGAATACACGAAAGACCCGATATCCCGATAAAGAGCCACTAGAGGGTCTCTGCCAGAAGGTATGGAACCACCAATTTAAATCACAGTCCTTTCTTACTATCTGTTTTTGGAAATGATCGTGGTTAATACCATTATTTGTGTAAAATGGGAATTATTAAATATACATTACAGTGGTGCACATAATGCCCAAAATAATTGTCAAAATGGACAAGAATGGTAGAATCCACATTCCAACGTCACTCAAGGATGATCTGGGGCCCAGATTTACCATTAAAAGGGTGGGTGATAAAATCATATTGACAAGCGTGCCGGAAGACCCAATTAAGGACCTAGAAGAAATTGGCAAGAATATCCCGGAAAAAACACTAAAGGAATTGAGAAAAGAGATTCTCGAAGAAACTTACAATGACGTACGCTGATACTGATTTCTTTCTTGCGTTGTTAAAACCATCAGACTGGTTGAAGGAGAATGCAAGGAAAATGATGGAAGAAGAGGATGGTGACATTTCAACTTCCGAGGTAACATACATAGAATTGATGCTTCTGGCTAAGCGGTATGATCTTGATCCTGTCAGATTAGCAATCGATGTGATGGCGATATGTAATGAGGAAAACGGAATGTATCAGGCTGCTGCCGAACTGATAGAACAGGGAGTGGGAGTTTTCGACTCCTTCCATGCTATCCACGCTAACGAGAAGATAATCAGTTCTGACAAGGTATACAGAAAGATTGGCCTCAAGCAGATCAATCTCTCTGAAAAGGGATCTTAGGAAGGCCGGATTTTCCGATTGAGGCAGTTCGGTCTAAAGCTTCCATCTCCAACAGAGGGAATGATAGGTTAATTACCATACCCTACAATGGTAGAGAGGAAAAATTGAATGTAATGGTGATGCCAGCAACTGCACGTGATCTGAATTAGGCTGAGGACATAGTTCACCAGTACTGGGAATCTTCTTTGTCATATAAAGACTTAATAGATAACAATGAGGCCATATTTCTGGTTGCCCACGTCCAATATGATCCCAAGCCTGAAGAACGGGTTGCAGGAATGGAAATAATGCGAATTGTGGAGTGGAACAATACCGGATACCTGCTTGAGCCTTCAAAAGATATTGCAATCTTCTTCTCATTGGCCTGTGATGGACCCAGAGTTAGCATATCAACCATATAGGGAGCCACTGGAGGGATTTGAACCCCCGACCTGCTGATTACAACCATATAGGGAGCCACTGGAGGGATTTGAACCCCCGACCTGCTGATTACGAATCACGCTTAAGTTCTTGTCTAGACCAAGAAAAACGATTGGTTAAAAATAATCACTTTCCAGATGTGAATTTAAATAGAGCGCTCATTTAATCATGACCGTACGACCATACTTCTGTGAAATCCATAAGACATTATTCCTGCAAGGATCTTATGTTTCAATTGTGAGACTATAACTTGAAGAAGAACTCAAGGACAAGTCCAAAGAAAAGGGTCATAACAAATAATGTGGCGAAACATTCAAAATCTTTAAAAAATGAAAAATTGTGTATCCAAAATGTAATTAAGACATCCCTGTGACGTTGAGGTAATTCAATGGTGCGTAGAATGAATATGTGTTGCCGTTCTCATTGAACGTCACAGGAGAGTAGCTCTCGTAAAATGTGGCAGTGTAGTTTGAACCTGGCTCGATTTCAATAGAGTCAGTAGCACTGTATGACATTGTGGCTGAGTTTGACCCACTTATGAAACTTATGCTTGAGAACAAACCCAGAATTGTACCTGTCATTCCCAGTGTATCTCCAATGAGCCCTATGGTGTCCGCAATCTCTCCCGGTTCCCCTATGATCCCTTCTGCTGATAGCATATCGGCTATGGCCAATCCGAGGCTGATCGCACTTGAAAAGGTATCCAGCGCATCTGATGCAGTGCCTATGATATTTTTGGCATTGGTGTATCCATATGTATCTGCCCAGACAGTTGATGCCTGTACTACATTCCCCGGCGTGGATGTTGAGAGATAAACTGTTCCGTTGCTGGTGCCTATGAGCTTCTGAAGTACGTTGCCTGCATACATTGGCAAAAATCCGGCTGACATAACCAGTTGGCCGTTAGTAGTGTTCACAGCACTCATAGCGCCTATAGTGCCGTTTCCATCATATGTCCTTGAAACTAATGTTGACTTGATGAACACTGTATGGCAGTTCTGAGTACCGTCAGGATAGATCTGGCAGATTCTTTCGTACTCGTTCTGGTACTTGTCTGTATACTGATTATAATGAGTGAAGGTGTATGTGACATTGCCGATTCCCACATATGAAGTGGTCTGATTTTCTCTAAGGATGAGGTTTTCCTGACCTGAAAAAAGATTTAATGGAATTGCGTTGTACTCAGATGAATACGATGTTTCGCTAAGGTTAGCCTCGTGGACGTACGATGGTGAAGTGCTCATTTTTGTAGAAATTTGACCGCTTGTTGCATTATATGCGTTCACGGAATTCATGTTTACCGAGTCACTCTGAAACGCGATGAATGCTCCGAAGGCTATCTGTGACTTTCCGTTGGCCACAGCATTTGACATGTGTACCGCCATTAAGGGAAGGGAGCTATATATTGTATTCACATATTGTGTGGAATCGTACGTCTTGTAGGATGTGGTGTTGTAATAGTAATAAGTGTAAGATTCTGGCAAAGCCTGAAGATCATATTTAGGGGATTGCACAGCCATTTCCTGAACAGGCCTGTCGGAGAAGTATATGCCGGTGGAAAGGTTCAGGTTCGAGAATGTCACATTATTGACACCTGTGACATTGACATCGGTACCATTGGTCAGACCCCTCATGACTGTTAGATTGCTGGTCTGTTTTTCCGCCATATTGTAAGGATTGTAAGGGATATTGTTGTAATAGCTGTATACTCTCAGCACACCGTTGTCATTGACAGTCTTGAAAGCGTTGATCTGCAGTGATGGCAAATTGACGTGTGGCTGTCCGGCATAAAGTGCCTTCCACTGCTTCACAATGTGGTAGAATTCAGCTGGGAGGAATAAGGAGGAGGTTTGGTTGATGAGTGTGGTGTTCAGAAGAAGCACACTGGCATTTTCAGCAGAAGGGTAGGTGTGCATAAAATACCCTTTGTGCTCCAGCACACCGGGGTCAATCGCTGTGACTTGAAGCGTTATGGTCGTATTGTTGGTCAAAGGAGAGTTGGAACTTATTTTCAGTTCAGGACCCAGGACAAGTGAGACTGGTGCGGGTTCAGTGGATTGTCTATTTGCATATTCAAAATAACTTAATGGCGTAATTAACAAGACCACACCCATTATGGCAACAACTATTTTGGATGTCCTGTTCATACTTAGTTCAATCAATAGATATATACATAATTACCCATGAGGGGTAAATTTAATTTTGACAATCTATATCCCTTCACCTGCAAGCAAGCTACTGTGATTTTTCTGGTTTAAACAAAGATGTTCAATGATTATTTCTTTGACGTCACCTATATATATAATTTGTTGACATGTAATAATTTGGTTGTCCTCTTAATGCCCCGTATTTCATCAAGTCTTGTTTGAACTGCTTTAGGTAAGATTCAGTAGAATTAGGTAAAGAAAAATCATAGTGGTGGTATCATGAAATTTACCTGAAAATAGCAAAGAAATGCATGGTATCACTCGTTTTTACTTACAGGAAAGTGAAATCTGAAAGTGCTTCAAAAGTAACCGAATTAATTCTGTTAGAAACCCACTTATTCTGTAATATAAGCCACTGGAGGGATTTGAACCCCCGACCTGCTGATTACGAATCAGCTGCTCTACCAGCTAAGCCACAGTGGCAATTTCAACAACTTTTCCTGTCCAGTTTCCTTATGGCTATCCCGGATGGAATTTTCGGGTAAAAATATGTTGATTTCTGAGGCAGCACATGTCCGCTCATTGACTGTTTGATGAACGCGTCCTTGTTCCATGCAGGCATGATCACTGCGAAATTAGCTTTTCCACTGTCTACGTAACCAACCGCAAGAGAAAGGTCGTGTGTGTATTGAACAGAAGACTCTAGATCCTTTGCCTCCATTCCCAACACCTTCTTGAAGAGTATCTCGTTGATTACCTTTGACCCCACTATATCCTCTGAAGAGTATTCTTTACCGAAAAGGGATTCAAGTGCCCCCTGTCTTGGTATAAGGTACTTGAATGTTCCGTCGTAAATGACCAGATTGTCAATTGTATCAAGTGTTTCGCGCTCCCTTATCTGGAAATATGAAGCAATCCTGTCCAGATTCTGCCTGAAAGAAAAACTGTCATTCACAATCCTGTGCACACCGGATATGAGCAGCCCCCTGTCATAGATTGAGGAAACATACACCATACTCTCGCTCCAGAAATTCCCTTCTTCCGCTTCGGCAGATTCAGCGATCGTCTGGGCCGCCTTCAGCCTGTGATGACCGTCAGCGACTATGGCATTGTCCCGGGATATGGCATCTGAAATCTTCTCGATTTTTTCCATTTCAGACACAAAATAAAGAGAATTCGTTACCCCGTATGGCTCTTCAAAAACCCTGTCGGGCCTCTTCCCCGAAATAATGCGTCTTAACACTCTTTCGAAATTATTGTTCAGTATGGTGAGGAACAGCGGCTCAAGTTGTGCCTCCAGACCCTTCATTAATGCTGCCCTCTCCCTTACCGGTCCTGGAAAAGTGTTTTCATGCGGCTTGACCATTCCATTATCGGGATAAACATCGGTCACCCCTATAACACCGATTCGTTCAATATTCTCAGAGTTTAGCCTGAATTCCTGGACAAGTATGAATAGAGTATCCCTGTCCATCTCCACGATTATTCCTTCCTGTATCCACTGCAGGATTTTCTTCCTGGCATTCTCTACTCCGTCCGCGCCGCGGGGTAACGTCAGGTGTGTAATGTTGTAAGGATGTTTTTTCAGTTCAGATTCCTGATTGGGAGTAATGCCATCAAATGGAGGTGCGGTTACATCCTTTAGATTTTCACTGTAAATGCACGGTCTGAAGGGGCGTATGTTCAACTCTACCTTTCCTCTTGAAACACACCACGTATGACCTTGAGGTCCTCGTCATAGCCTTCTTCGCCCCTGGGAGTTTCAAGAATCATGGGAACGTTCCTGAACCTCCTGTCGTTCACAAAATTTGATATCCCGTCCATACCGAGTGTTCCCTGGCCGATTTGTTCATGCCTGTCAACCCTGCTTCCAGTTCCTTTCTTAGAATCGTTGAGATGGAATCCATTCAGCCTGTCGAGTCCTAAGGTTGAATCGAATGAGTCCATTGTTTCAGCGTAGCCTTCCGGCGATTTGATATCGTAACCGGATGCCCAGACATGGCAGGTATCAAAACAAATCCCAACTTTGTCCTTGAGGCTGATCTGATCTATTATTTCTGCAAGCTGCTCGAAGTTGTAGCCTACGTTCGAGCCCTGTCCAGCGGCAGTTTCAAGGAGGATTTTTGATTTCTGCTCTTTGAAGAGAACTTGATTGAGTGCCTCTGCTATGTTTTTGAGAGATTCCTTTTCTGTAATACCCTTGCTTGAGCCCGGGTGAAAAGTGAGCAGGTCCATCCCAAGAAGTTCAATTCTCTCCAGTTCGACCTTCATTCCGTTCAGCGCCTTTTCCTTCAGCGAGGGGTCCGAAGTCCCCAGATTTAGAAGATAAGAGGCGTGAACCATGGTGTTTCTCATGGAATGTGATTTAACTTCATCAGCGAACCTCTTTATCTCTTCCTCAGGCAGAGGTTTGCTTTTCCACTGCATCTGGTTCTTTGAGAAAATCTGGAATGTGTTGAACGAAAACACGCTTGCTCTACCAGGAGCATTTGAAGGGCCTCCTGCGGCGGATACGTGCCCTCCGATCGTGATGGTGCTGCTTAATGACATCGCGCTTTTCATTGCTATTTGGTTAATAAATGAAATGTCTGAACCGGCACATAATTACTGAGTCCGATCTTGTGCTGATTTTCATATCATGGTACTGATGAATAAGAATACCTGCATCGCAAGTGCCGGATTGTCTGTATATCCGCAAGCATCCATTTCAGGTCCTGCAAGCATGGCACGCGTCTGGTCGCTCACTACATCTGTAACCGTGAGGCCTTCCTTTCTGTAAACTTCAGTGTTTGGAGGGACCCGCTTGTTTGGCGGCGTCACAAAGACCACCTTTACCCCACGTTTTATTGCGTTGTCTATGCTCTTTTTCAGGGCTGTCCTGATTTCCCTGACCTTTGGGGTGCAGATGTATATATCATTCTCTGTAAGGTTCAGCATCTCCTCAATTTTTTCCATGACCTTCTGGCTTCCATAGATTGTGTAGACAAGCTGCGGCTCGCCCTTGGACGGAAGGAGGTCCTGCAGCTCCTTCAGGTCCCGGAACAATGTCTGGAACTTCTCCTCCATATCATTCCTGATCTGGTTCATGTCCTCAGGCTTGAACATTCTGGGCCGTCCCTGAGTTTCCTTGGCGAATCCCTTCTGCACTAGAGATTCCATCACCTTGTATGCAGATGTTCTTGGGATTTTAGCCGCGTCTGCTATAGTATCTGCGCTTGCCACACCGTAATAGACCAAAGCTGCAAACCCCTGTGCTTCGTATGATGAAAGACCAAGTAATTTCAGCATCCCATGAATTCTCTCCAATTGCTCAGGATTCGCATCCATAGCTACATATAAACAAGTTGTTTAAATTCTTTTTCTTTTCACTGACCACCATCTAGACGGGATACGAAGGTCAACTCAAAGTGACAAATTCTAGTGAATCTTTTACACGAATCTGAACAAAATAGCTAGAAATTATCTAAAAGTTAACTCAGTTTGCACGAGTTATCGATTCGAGACCTGATCGCAAGAAAATAAATACAGAGAGCATATAAAATTACTGATGATAGACGTGAACCTTGCCAGGCAAATCCTGGAAACGGATGGCTTCTTCAGGAACCACACTGTTGAGATAATAAGGCTAGAGCAGGGTGACGTCGAGATCAGTGTTCCCATGTGGGAAAACGTGGAGAGACTGGGCGGCATCATGAGCGGAGCAGCCATAATGGCATTTTCAGATGCTGCTGCAGCGTTTTGTGCAATGACCATCGAGGACGTCGTAAATGAGGTGAGTTCCAGTCTCAGCACAAGTTTCTATATTCCCATAAAAGAAGGCCCGGCAAATTTCAGGGCAACACTCAGAAAAGGAGGGAAGACGCTTGCCTATTGCCATGTGGAGGTAAGGGATGGGAAGGGAGTGCTATGTGCTGAATCATATGGGACATATTATCTGTTCAGATAGAATAGGCAGGAGATTGCATATATGCTTGACAATGCAGACAGAAACAGATTTTCAGGTATGCTGAAAGGAAAGAGAGTGGTGGTGGCTGTAACGGCGAGTATTTCGCTTTACAGAGTGCCTGATCTGATAAGGGACTTGAGAAGAGAAGGTGCGCAAGTGTTTGTTGGAATGAGTGAAGAAGCTGCCAGCCTCATTTCTCCAAAAATCATGAGATGGGCATCCGGCAACGAAGTCACCACGGAGCTGACAGGCGAAATTGAACATATCACCCTCTTCGAAGGCCAGCCTGGTGATACTGTTCTTTCGATCACGCCCTGCACCCACAACACTCTGGGAAAAATTGCAAACGGCATTTCCGATGATGTCCCCTCATCCTTCTATTCCTTTGCCGCGGGAAACGGGAACAAAGTTGTGCTTTCGCCAGCAATGCATGAAGGGATGTACAGGAATCCTTCAAACAGGAGAAATGCTGACTTCCTGACATCAATCGGTGTTGATATAGTGCCTCCTGAAATCTCGGAGGAGAAGGCTAAGCTTTCAGCCAACGCGGAAATTATTGACCACATATGCAGGGCATTCTATTCACATACGCTTTCAGGGAAGAAGGTGATAGTTATTGGGGGCCACACGGAAGAGCCAATAGACCCTGTCAGGTCACTCTCCAACCATGGCACAGGGTTCACTGCATACTGGTTTGCAAGGTCGGCGTTCAGGCTCGGTGCTTCGCGGATAACATATGTCGGGAACTGCACAGAGGATCTTCCGTCCTACACTAACTACATAGAGGCGGAGACCAGTTCTGAGATCGAGGCGGAAGCCCTGAAAGAGGTAGAAAGAGGCTATGATATTGTCCTGTCACCGGCAGCAATATCTGATTTCAGGATCAGCGGGGAATTTAAGGAAAAGATATCAAGCTCATCATCACATCAGATTAAGCTGGAACCCAGAGGAAAGATTATCGACAGGGTGAGGGAAAAACACAAAGGCCTCCTTATTCCCTTCAACCTGACGGAGGAAAAGGACCTCGAACTTATCCGCGAGAAATTCAAGAAATCTGGCCCTGAAATGATAGTGTCCAACAGCTTTGCAAAGAGAGATCCCTTCGGGGAAACGTTCAATGACTATGAAATCATAAAGGAAGATTCAGTTGAGAAACTCAATAATGTTTCTAAACCCGAAATGACTCTTCAGGTATTGAGAACTGCAGCTGAAATTATTGGCGAATGAGAGTGGAATGATGACTGACACACTTAGCATCGTGGGCCTGCAGACCAGGAGGAAAAGCCTGAATGACGCCATGATGTATCTTGTTAACGAGTTTACAGAGGATCTTACTGGTAAGGATCCAGATTTCGTGGTGATGCCGGAAAAATGGATAACGGACACTCTTGATGCAGATTCGGAAGAGCTCGGCAAGATCTTGCTGTTTTTCAGGGAATTCTCGGAAAAGACAGGGTCAACAATAATTCCCGGGAGCTTTTCCGTGAAGAGGGAAGATGGTCTTTTCAACAGTTCCCCGGTTATTTCAGAGGGGAAGCTGCTGGGCTGGCAGGACAAGATCTCACTTTTCAGCAGGGAGAAAGAAACATATGCTTCAGGAACCAGGGCCATGATTTTTGAAAACTTAGATCTGAAATTCAGCGTTGCGATATGCTATGATTCAGATTTTCCATACTACGCCAGGCTTGCAGCAATGAGAGGGTCTGAGCTCATGCTGAATCCGGCCCTGATACACAAGGATTTCCACGATATGTGGAAAATATACATTGAGGCAAGGTCCCTTGAAAACAGGCTTCCATTCGTTTCCATAAATTCCCTTTCCGATCCATTCCTGGGAAATTCCTTGATTGCTGTCCCCCGAAAGTATATGTTCGGGGCCAAGTTGAAGACAAAGAGCTACGGAGACGCACATGTGATAACAGAGACCCTCAACATTGACGGGCTCAGAGACATGAGGGAGGAACGCCTTGGCGAAGATCCTGGATCATACTACCTTGCCGAGGATGAATCTGTTTATTAAGCGGGATACCTCTTCTGAGTGTGTGTAGTGCGGGATATGCCCCGCAGTGCTGATCGATTCGAAGCTGCTTCCCGGGATGAGTTCACTCATTTTTCTGCCGTAAGAGACAGGGATCATCCTATCCTTCTCGCCCCATATGACAAGTGTCTTTGATCTTATGGCCCTCAAGTCGCCTTCGGACAGCTTTTCCCTTCCGGTTGAATTGTTCAGTATTATTTTCTCCATTACCTCCCTGTCATTGACCCTCCCGAAAGACTGAAGGCGGTCAATGAACTCCTCGATCTTGCTCCTCTCCCACTCCCCTACTGTGGGGTTGATTCCCGCACTGTCCTCAAGGATAAGGTATCCCGGGTTTCCAAACCTGGATGCATAAGTTGCTGAAACCCACCCGCCGTAGGAATTTCCGACAAGGCCATAATTTTCTATTCCAAGGTTCCCGATGAATTCTGAAAGCATCCTGCACTGATCTTTAATGGAATAGTCCCAGTTTCCTGCATCAGTCCGGCCGTGACCAAGCAGATCCACGAAGTATAGCGAAAAACTGCTGTCAAGGCTTTCCGGAAGCTTCATCCAGTTGTTTGATGACCCACCCAGGCCATGCAGAAATATCAGATTTGTTTTGCCGGGCCTGTGCAGATATGAAATGTCGCCAAAGGAAGTTCGCCTGAATGTTCTCTCCATATTAATACTTTATTCAATTCTTGTTCAAAAAATTATCATTTCAACATAATTTCATACCTGCTAGTGGTATTTTTCCAGATTTTCGAAAATATATGAGAAAACTCAGGAAAAAAGTTTTTAACATGAACCAATAATTGTGTGTGAAAAGCGCTGTAAAATACGTTTATCTCTTTGAAGAAGGAAGCAAGGACATGCGTGATCTCCTGGGAGGCAAGGGTGCCGGCCTTGCGGAAATGAAGAACCTTGGCCTTAATGTGCCTCCGGGATTCACCATAAGTACAGCTGCCTGCATTGATTTTCTTGACAACCGTGACTTCCCGGAAGGGATGTGGGAGCAGGCTATTGAACATTTGAACAAGATCGAGGAAGAGACGGGAAAGAAATTTGGGGACAAGAAGAACCCGCTGCTGGTTTCAGTAAGGTCGGGGGCTGCCATCAGCATGCCGGGGATGATGGATACAATACTGAATGTCGGCCTCAACGATGAGACAGTGAAGGGGCTATGGGAATCCACTGACAATGAGAGATTTGCATACGATTCTTACAGGAGGCTTATCCAGATGTTCGGTGTCGTTGTCCTTGGTATCCCGTACTCAGACTTCGACAGTGCGATGACCCAGATCAAGAAGAAGCACAGGAAGCGTGAAGATGTTGATCTTACAGCAGATGAGATGCGTGAGGTTATTGAAGAATACAAGCTCGTGTACCGCAAGAACAAGCAAAAATTTCCACAGGAGCCCATAGAGCAGCTCAGGCTTTCGGTCAAGGCTGTATTTGATTCATGGAACTCTGAAAGGGCAAAAACCTACAGGGAAATTCATAAGATACCGGAGGACCTCGGGACAGCAGTAAGTGTGGTCTCGATGATATTCGGGAACATGGGAAACGACTCGGCCACCGGTGTGGCATTCACCAGGGACCCGAACACCGGCAACAAGATGCTTTTCGCTGAGTACCTTCCAAATGCACAGGGCGAGGATGTGGTTGCAGGGATAAGGACTCCAAAGCACATTGACGACATGAAGAAAAGCCTGCCCGACGCCTACAGCGATCTGATCAAGTCTGCAGAGGTCCTTGAAAAGCATTACAAGGACATGCAGGACATAGAGTTCACCATCGAGAAAGGCGTGTTCTACCTTCTCCAGACGAGATCAGGAAAGAGGACTGCCAGAGCGGCTGTCAAGGTCGCTGTGGACATGGTCAAGGAGAAGCTGATCAGCAGGGAGGAGGCGCTTACACGAATCACTCCACAGACGCTCGACCTGCTCCTGCATCCACAGATAAAGAGGAAAGATGATGAAGTCCCGGCCGGAACAGGCCTTGCAGCTTCACCGGGAGCAGCGGTCGGATCCATAGTTTTCACGTCAGAAAAGGCTGTTGAGCTTACGAAACAGGGAAAGAGGATAATTCTCGTAAGGCCTGAAACGACAGCCGATGATGTCAGGGGAATGGCTGTCTCTGAAGGGTTTCTAACTCAGAAAGGTGGCATGACATCCCATGCTGCAGTGGTTGCAAGAGCCATGGGCAAGCCCGCCGTGGTGGGGGCTGAGGCCATAACGGTTGACATCAGGGAAGAGTGTGTAACAATAGGCGATGAAGTACTTCGTGAGGGAGACATTATAACTGTGGATGGGACCTCTGGAAACTTTTACCTGAAAAAGATGGAAGTCGAAGTCCCGGGGATAGAGCAGCAGACGAATGAGCTTCTGGAATGGGCAGATGAGGTCAGGAAGCTCGGGGTAAGGGCAAACGCCAACACTCCCGAAGAGGCGAAGCTCGCAAGGGAAAATGGAGCTGAGGGGATCGGCCTGGCAAGGACTGAAAGGATGTTCCTCGGCACAGACAGGATTCCTATTATGAGGGCCATGATCATGAGCCTTACAGAATCTGAGAGAAGGTTCTACCTGAACCAGCTTCTGCCAATGCAGATCTCTGATTTCACCGAGTTCTTCAGGACTATGGAAGGATACCCTGTTATCATCAGGCTCCTCGATCCCCCTCTTCACGAATTCCTTCCGGACAAGGAAGAGGTCATGAGAGAAATATTCGACATAAAATTCAAGCTTTCAGCAGCAAAGGAAGTGAGGGAGCTGGACAGGCTTGTAAACAGGCTTGAAGAGCTCAACAAGATGCTGAGGACGATAAAGAACCTTGAAGAATTCAACCCAATGCTTGGTTTCAGGGGATGCAGGCTGGGCCTGAGCTACCCGGAAATTTACGAGATGCAGGTTACAGCAATCATCAAGGCCGCCAGCAGGGTGATAAGGGAAGGAAAGAAGATATACCCGGAAATCATGATCCCGCTCGTAGGCCACAAGAACGAGCTCAGCAAACTCAGGGAGAGACTTGAGACTGTGGCCGAAAAGGCACTTGATGAGCAGGAAATAGAGTACAAGTTCGGCACCATGATCGAGATACCACGTGCCTGTGTCACTGCAGACCAGATTGCGGAGACAGCAGACTTCTTCTCCTTCGGAACGAACGATCTTACCCAGATGACGTTCGGGTACAGCAGGGACGATGCAGAAGGGAAATTCATGGCCAAATACCTTGAAGAGGGAGTGCTGCAGAATGATCCTTTCACTACTGTTGACAGGAATGGTGTGGGAGAGCTCATGAAGATGGCAGTCCAGAAGGGAAGGAAGACAAACAGGAAGCTTGAGATAGGCATATGCGGTGAGCAGGGAGGAGATCCTGAAACCATCGAGTTCTGCCATGAAATAGGCCTGGACTACGTTTCAGCATCACCGTTCAGAATACCTGTCGCAAGGCTTGCAGCAGCAAGGGCTGCGATAATTCCTGAAAAGGAGCTTCAGGACTGACTAAAAGGCGTATAAGAAATTAGGAGTGTTTTATAAATATTTTATTTTAATTAGTCCCATTATTGTGATGTTGTCGGGCATTGAAGCTGGCGTTGTGCACAAAACTATGATATCCGATAAAGAGATGTGTGATTCCCATGGTCTTTGAGGACCTTCACGAATATCTGGATTTTCTCGGTAAAAACAAAGATCTCGTCAGGATAGAGGATTCTGTGGACCCCGATCTTGAGTTGACTTACCTTCTCAGTGAAGAGGAGAGGGTTGGAAAGGGCAGGGCTCTTCTCTTCCAGAATGTAGAAGGATCAGAAATACCCTGTGTGGGTAACCTCTTTTCAACAGGAGAGAAAATGAACGCCGTCCTTGGCGGAGACGCAATTGAGGTAGGAAGAAGAATGAAGAACCTGGTGAGGGTTCCAGACAACACTGAGTCCATGATCTCCAGGGGAATGGAGATGCTCAAGGAACTTGGTGGAATAAGGCCAAAAGTGTCAGGAAGCTTTGGCAGTTCGCACCACACCCTGGAAAAGGTCGATCTGGACAGGTACCCGATACCCAGAACGTGGCCAATGGACGCTGGCAGGTACATTACAATGCCTCTGGTCATAACTAGAGACCCTGTTACCGGACAGAAGAATATGGGGATGTACAGAATGCAGGTTCTGGACTCTGAGACTACTGGAATGCACTGGCAGATTCATAAAGGAGGTGCAGGCCATGCGGCTGAAAGCAGGGGGAGGAAGGAGCCCATGGACGTTGCAGTCGTGCTCGGTAGTGACCCTTTGAGCATCTTCTCATCAGTTGCACCCCTGCCTGACGGGATAGACGAATTTTCCTTCAGGGGCCTGCTGGCGAAGAAGAGGTTCGATCTTGTCAGGGGCGACACGGTGGATCTAGAATACCCCAAAAACTCAGAGATTGTCCTGGAAGGCTATGTGGACCCGCAGGAAACAAGGATGGAGGGGCCGTTCGGGGATCACACAGGATACTATTCACTTGAAGAGGAGTTTCCTGTTTTCCATATCAGGAAGATCATTGAGAAGAAGAATCCGATTTACCCGACAACAATTGTTGGCAAGCTGTGGCATGAAGATGTAGTAATGGGCAAAGCGATTGAAAGGATATTCCTGCCGCTTATCCAGCTTCAGATCCCGGAGGTTGTTGACATAAACACCATGGAGGAATCTGTGTTCCACAACATGGTTGTGGTATCCATAAAAAAGAGATACCCCGGGCAGGCAAAGAAGGTCATGTTTGCCCTCTGGGGGCTGGGACAGCTGATGTTTTCAAAGATCATTGTTGTTGTGGATGACAACATCGACATTCATGACAGGAAGCAGGTTATCTGGGCACTCTCAACAAGGATAGATCCACAGAGGGATGTTTTCGTCGTCCCGGGAACCGTAACAGATAGCCTGGATCATCCATCAATGCTATTCAACTACGGTTCCAAACTGGGCATTGACGCGACAAGGAAGGGTGAGAGTGAAGGGTACAACCGGAAATGGCCAGACGTACTCGAGATGGACGATGAAGTGCGGAAGACTGTTGCAGACAAAGGGAAAAAACTGGGACTATGGTAACTTTCAGAGAGATAGTTGACTACATTAAGCTCGAGCACACGGTATTCGATCTTCCGTTCGTATTCAGCGGGGCAGTTATAGCATCAGGGACACACTATGACTGGTTCAAGTTTCTCATGATACTTGTGGCGACCACCACAGCACGGGCCGCTGCGATGTCCATAAACAGGATTGAGGGAAAAAAGTATGACGTTACCAACCCGAGGAAAAGGGAGTGGAGCCTGGTAAGGGGATCGATGTCAACCAGCACTGCCCTCTTGCTGACAGCGGTTTTCGTGGTAATTTTTGAAGTCTCGGCGTATCTTCTGAATACTCTGGTTCTTATGCTCTCCCCCGTCGTACTCTTCCTCTTCGTTACTGACCCTTTCATGAAAAAGGTCACGAGATGGAGGCACATCTACATGGGTACGACCATAGGTGTGGGCGTACTGGCAGGTTACCTGGCAGTGACACCTGTTTTCCCGACCGACCCCCAGATATACCTGATATTTATCGCGTCTTCACTCTGGATCGCGGGTTTTGACATGATATACGTGATTCCGGATATTGAATTCGACAGGAAAAACAACCTGAAGACCGTCATGACTGAATATCCCGTAAAAACGGGCCTCAGGATTTCTGTCGCAACACACGTGGTAACGTTCGCGGCACTCGCCCTTCTCATATTCTACTTCAGCACGATATACTATGCCGTCGCGCTGGCCATAATACTGGCACTGATAATCTACCAGCATTACATCATAAACCCCGATGACCCCCGGACAATCAGAATGTCCTTCCTTGGGGCGAACTCATTCATCGGAATAATTTTTCTTGCCTCAATTGTTCTTTCGCTCAACTTCTAGAAGGCAGTGCCTTTTTCTGTGCCCCTATTTTGGCCCTTATATAGGGGACCCTTCCGAATATCAGCAGTATGAACACCGCTGCAGCTCCGAACATAGATATTGAGGCCCAGGTTTTTACCCCCTCGAACAGGTATATCGAAAGGAAGATTGTTCCCACGGATGGCCCAAGTGCCCTGCCAGTGGAATTCAGCATTCCTATGAACCCCATGTACCTTGCAGTTCTGTCCCTTGGCGCAATCTTAGAGACTATTGTGTTTATCCCCGGAGACGTCAGATTCTCCCCTGCAGTGATTATGACCATGTCCAGCATCAGGAGGGGAAGCGAGTTCGAGAAACCCACAAGAAAATACCCGATGCTATAAAGGACTGCTCCAAGTGCCATTGTTGTTATGTCTGAAAAGCGCCGCATGAAAGTGGTCATGGGGTACTGCCCAAGAACTACAACTGCACCATTCACAGCGTAGATATAACCGAGATCTGATGCACTCAACCCCACATGGATAACCGAGTAGGTGGGAAGTGTCACGGAGAACTGCGAAGCAACCACTGTTATCAGGAAGGTCCCTGCCCCGAAGAATATAAGGTACCTGTCAAAGGACAGGATGTTGAATTTCTTGCCCTTGTTCTGCTCAGTCCACCTGTTGGGGATCGCTTTTTCACTAACCAGTACAAGGACGATCACGAACTGCACCACGCTTGATATCGCCACGAAGAGGAATACGAATTCAACTCCTGTGCCGTATATGTATGCGCCTATGAGTGGGCCAATAGCCCATCCCACATTGCTGAGAATCCTGTAAATGCTGAATGCAGTGAACCTTTCGCTCTCAGAAGTGACATCGGAAACGAGTGCGGACGCAGAAGGGAAAACAAGGGAGCCTGAAAATGATGAGAAAATGAATGCGGCTATAATCCAGAGATCAGGCTTATGAAAAGAGATGAACGCAACTATACCTGCGTAGACGAAAAATCCCCCGAGGCTTCCAACAAGAAGGGTTTTTCTTCTGCCGATATAATCCGCCAGTGCCCCTCCTACTATGCTGAAAAGAACTGATGTCCCTGAGAGAAGGGTGAATATTATTCCAACCTCAATGGTAGGAAGTCCAAGCTCCTGCTTGAAATATATGGCCATGTAGGGCCAGGTTGCCCCGAAACCGATTGACCTTATAGAGGATGCTACGGATACCGTCCAGAATATCCTGTTTCCGAAAATGGGCGATCCATTGGAATTATGAAGCGTATTAAGACACCAACCTCTTGACCTCGATCAGGAAAGGTGAATTCAATCTGCGTAATTTAATCCTTTGATGTAGGGTCTCCCTGTGAGGCCCAACCCCACAGTGATATCCTGCCTCCCCTTGTCTATGGAATTCACAATCGATTTGTCGATTGCCAGGAACAGGCCTTCACCGGCAAAAATGGAGAGTTCGTCTTCGTCCTCACCTGGAACTTCCAGAGATATTTTCACTCCCCTGATGATCTGGCAGAGGTCGTCGTTGCAGGGGCCGGTTCTTGCAGTGCTTCTCATAACCACGTATTTTCCTTTCACCGCTTCCTTTGAAACATTCTTTTTTATCCGCACCCTGCCCTTGCCGACGGGTATGACGACTTCTGACATGGCATCACCAGAGGATCATTTCTTGAACTTGTCGTTGTATAGCCCTATAGATTTTTTAATCTCATCCACGGCTTCATTCTTTCCTTTCCAGCCGTTCACTTCCGTCTTCTTCTTTTCAAGTATCTTATAGGTCTCGAAGAAGTTGGAAATCTCGTTTAGAAGGTGTTTTGGAAGCTGATCCATGGATTCTATATCCCTGAACATAGGGTCTCCCTTTGCCACTGTAAGAATCTTGTTGTCCAGATCGCCCTGGTCGATCATTTCCATCATCGCGATGGGCCTGGCTTCAATCACGATTCCGGGATAGGTCTTCTGCGATACGAGAACCATGGCGTCCAGAGGGTCTCCGTCAAGATAGTATGTCCTAGGGATAAGTCCGTAGTCTATGGGGTACATTACTGACGAATGCAGGACCCTGTCAAGCATCATTCCCGGAAAATCCTTTGATATCTCATACTTGTTCTTGCTTCCCTTCGGTGTCTCAATAACCACATAAAGTTCCTCAGGTGGGTTTGGGCCCGTTGGGACAGAATGCCAGAAACTTCCTTCACCTGTCATTTATCTTTAATATTCAGATAGTATAAATGCGTTAGTAGGCCACCGCAACATCTGATTAAAACAGCGGCCGGCCAATCGCAGTGTTTAATAAATAAGTTAAAGATTAAGTTATGAGACGGCGAGGTTTAACCCGTGGGCGAACGGGATTAGATCCGTGGCCAAACGCTATGCAGAAACAGCCACGGTGTACTGTCCGTCGGGAGATGGTTGGAATTAAGCCGGTAGTATCTTACAGCCCTTTGAGAATAAGTTTTGGAGGAGGCGGGACTGACATCTCACCTTTTCCGGAGACCCACGGAGGCGCAGTCATAAACACAACGATTGACAGAGGCGTCACAGTTACCTACAAAGAGGATCGGTATCCTCTGGAGATTTCATCCAGGGATTTTGTTAGCAGTTACATACTCTCCTCAGGCCGGAAGCCTGGCAATGTGCTCGAAAAACTTATGGACCTCTTTGACACGAATGAAATCAGAACGGGAAGGGTGATCATCAACAGCGATGTGCCTCCCGGATCAGGCCTCGGTTCATCAAGCGCACTGACTACCGCTGTCCTGAAACTGATCTATGAGCTGAGAGGCAAGGATAGGAGTGAAATGGAGATTGCTTCAGAGGCCTTTGAGACGGAGAAAAACAAGTTTGGTGTTACACTGGGAAAACAGGACCCATACGCCATTTCCCTCGGCGGCTTCAAGTTCATGAAGTTCAGGAAGGACGGGGTTGACAACTACTCGATCAGGAACCAGGATTCATTTGTCAGGAACCTGGAATCACGCATACTTCTTGTATACACGGGAGAGACCAGGGAGAGTTCCGATGTCCTGATGGAGCAGGTTCAGAAGGCAAGCAGGAATGATCAGGACGTTCTGTCGAACCTTGTGGTTCTCAGGGACCTTGCAGAGAACATGCGCAAGTCTGTGATAAACGAGGATATGGATAAATTCATTGAAGACATAAATGAAGGTTGGGATATAAAGAAAAAACTGGGGACCAATGTAACTAACAACAAGATAGACCGGATCATCAGGAATGCCCTTGATAATGGCGCCCAGGGGGCGAAGCTTATGGGCGGGGGCTCGCAGGGGTTTCTTCTTATTGTTTCAAAGGAAGAGATGATTTCCGAACTTCAGAAGAAAATGCTGCAGTGGTCAAAGTTTGTGATAAGAATAAAGTTCGATCCGGCGGGAACGAGGATAATCAGCCGCTTTTAGGCAGATCAGGTGGTCACCGAGCTGCGCCCGTAGGGTCCACCGTTAAAGTAATCGGCAAGTATCTTATAGGTGAGGCCCCAGATAATCCAGTCGTCTGCCAGATAGGCGTCCCTCCCATAGAAGTAATGTTCTTTATGCACAAGGTCCTTGAGCCTTACCACCCTTATGTCTTCCACCTCAGGTCCAGGAATAGCACCTTCATATCCCTGGACGGACAGGACGAACGGGTAGACTGTTACATATCTCCTGTTCATTGGATGCTGGGCAGGCATCCTTCTTACTATTGAATTCTCCCCAAGATCAATGGATGTCTCCTCCAATATCTCTCTCAGAACTGCTTTCTCCCTGGATTCCCCATCCTTGACAAACCCTCCGGGTAGGGCGATGTGCCCGGACCATGGGTCTCCATCCCTTTTCGCCCTTTTGATAAGCAGAATATTTTCCCCGTTTGTCAGAAGCCCGACAGCAGCTTCGCCTTTTCCTTTGCTCATTTCTTTCCTTTTCTGTTTTCCCGGTTTATATCAGGTGGATGATGTCCGATACCCTGTCTCCTTCCTCGATTCCAGCTTCCTTCGCGGCTGGGGTGCATCCAGCAACCTTGCTTTCAAGAACCGTGTTGAGGTCGCTTACTCCTGAGACCCTGACACCCAGATCTCCAAGCTTTGTTGCAGCCTCCAGGTTCATGTATCCGCACATAATATACCCTTTCTGCCCTTTGACAAGAAGAAACGGAGCCTTTCCCATTTCAACTTTCAGGTAAGTGTATGTTTTGTCTCCTCTCTCAAAGGTATTGAACTCTATCATGCATGACATATATAGTTCAGGTTAAAAAAATTATCAACAATTCATTCCACATCCAAAAATTCAATGCAAAAACAATGCATTACACAGTCCAGATGAAATTAGAAATACTTATATAGAAGTTTATTTTTACGCAATTGGATAGATATGATGGGTGGACAACCAATATTCATACTTAAAGAAGGAACAAAGAGAGAGTCCGGAAGGGACGCGATGAAAAACAACATCGAAGCTGCGAAAGGTATCGCCCAGGCAGTAAGGTCCAGCCTTGGACCGAGAGGCATGGATAAAATGCTGGTAGACTCCTTGGGAGACATTGTTATCACCAACGACGGAGTCACCATTCTCAAAGAAATGGATGTGGAGCATCCGGCTGCCAAGATGATGGTGGAGGTCTCAAAGACCCAGGATTCATACGTTGGAGACGGTACTACAACAGCAGTCATTGTTGCTGGCGCACTGCTTCAGGAAGCTGAAAATCTGATTGCACAGAACGTGCATCCGACCGTTATAGCAAACGGGTACAGGACCGCCGCTCTTCATGCCAAGAAGATTCTTGATGATGTTTCAAAGAAGGTAAAGCCTGACGACAAGGAACTTCTCATGAAGATGGCGCAGACTTCACTTAGCAGCAAGAGCGCTTCCGGAGCAAAGGAAAAACTGGCTGAGATCTCATACGAGCTTGTAAAGGCCGTAGCTGAGCAGAACGAGGGAAAGTACACTGTTGATTTCGACAACATACAGGTCGTAAAGAAGCAGGGAGCCGACATAGACGCCACTGAAATGATCAACGGGATCATTGTGGACAAGGAGAAGGTACACCCCGGAATGCCCGGGCTTGTTAAAGACGCCAAGATAGCCCTGCTCAACGCAGCACTTGAAATCAAGAAGCCTGAGTTTGACACAAACATAAGGATCGACGACCCCTCAATGATACAGAAATTCCTTTCACAGGAAGAGGACCTCCTCAAGGAAATGGTGCAGAAAGTCAAGGCAACTGGAGCCACAGTCCTGATAACTCAGAAAGGGATAGACGACATGGCACAGCACTACCTTTCAAAGGAAGGCATATACGCTGTAAGAAGGGTGAAGAAAAGCGATATTGAAAAACTCGCCAAGGCAACGGGAGCTTCAATAGCGGCTTCCATGGACGAAATAGGGGAAAACGATCTCGGATATGCCGAGAGAGTTGAGCAGGTCAAGGTCGGAGACGACTATATGACATTCGTAACAGGCTGCAAGAACCCCAAGGCTGTAAGCGTCCTGGTCAGAGGCGGAACAGAGCACGTTGTCGATGAGATAGACAGATCCCTTACAGACTCACTTCATGTGGTTGCAACAGCACTCGAGGATGGAGCATACACACTCGGCGGTGGAGCAGCTGCAGCCGAGATCGCCTACAAGATGAGGGAGTACGCTTCAAAGGTCGGCGGCAGGCAGCAGCTCGCAATCGAGAGATTCGCAAACGCACTCGAGGAAATCCCGAGGGCTCTTGCAGAGAATGCAGGACTTGATCCGATCGACATACTGATAAAGATGAGGCAGGAACACGCCAATGGAAAGAAGAACATGGGCGTGAACGTCTACACCGGCCAGGTCGAGGACATGGAGAAGGCAGGCGTTATTGAGCCTATCAGAGTCGGAAAGCAGGTCATTGATTCTGCCACAGAGGCAAGCGTCATGATTCTCAGGATTGATGATGTAATAGCTACAAAATCATCCGGTGGACAGGGCGGAGCCCCACCAGGCATGCCTCCAGGCGGCGGAATGCCCCCAGGTATGGGCGGCATGGGTGGAATGGAGTAATCCATCCACACCCTCACACCAACCTCCAATTTTTTTTATTCTTACTGAATATCCTAACACTAAGGTTATATAATCGCTAACTTTCTTGAACTGTGGAAAATAACTACGTCCAGATTTACAAAAAACAGCATTATGGCCTTGTAGGAAAACACTCAGGAGTCAAGGTCTGCCACTGGACAAAGGACAAGCTGAGAGGTGGCGAAGGCTGTTACAAAGGGACTTTTTACGGTATAGGTTCACACCAATGCGTACAGATGACCCCCGCACTCACCTCATGCACTGAAAACTGCTCATTCTGCTGGAGGTTCCAGGGGTTCGACAGCATGCACATTTCAGACGAGGACGATCCGGAATTCATCCTCGAGGAATCCATTAAGGCTCACAGAAAGTTAATTTCCGGCTTCAAGGGAAACCAGAATATGTCAAAGGAGATGTGGGATGAGGCCTACAACCCCAAGCACATAGCCATCTCACTTACTGGAGAGCCGACTCTTTACACCAGGCTCGGAGAATTCATAGAACTGGCGAGGAAGAGGGGGATGTCCACCTTCCTTGTGACAAATGGCACACTGCCGATGGTTCTGGAAAAACTTGACCCGCTTCCGACACAGCTATATGTGACCACTGCAGGCCCGAACAAAGAGATTTTCAACGAACTGCTGAACCCTGCCATCGGGAACGCGTGGGAGAATTTCTGGAAGACGCTAGAGCTCCTCCCTTCGCTTGACACAAGGACTGTCATAAGGCACACACTCGTCAAGGACATAAACATGCCATACCTGGACGAATACACAAAGATGGACAGTGTTTCGCAGCCTGACTTCATTGAATCCAAGGGCTACGTTCACGTTGGGCAGTCTATATACAGGCTTTCTATCGACAACATGCCTTCTCATGACAGCGTTGTTGATTTCTCGAAACAGCTTGCAAGCAATCTTGGCTATGATTTTACAGCAGAAAGGAGGGACAGCAGAGTCACGCTTATCTCAAAGGACCCGTCGAAGGCCAAGATAGACTTCAGCCAGATTGTTCCGGAAGGAATAAACTGACTGATTTCTGCAAATTTTTTTTCTGTCAACTCAGATAGACTGGGATAGAATAGGACTCCTGCACGACATAATAGTGATGAACGAATCCCTGTGACTGCGCAAACAAGTTGGAAACGTTCAGGCCAACATAGTTCACTCCCTTAACAGGTGTAAACGCGGTTGAGACTATATAGGAAACAGAGTGCATTTCCAGAGAGTGCTGATAGTTCATATCATAGAATTCCCACGTCCCTTTCAGAACAGTTTCACTCACGGTATTCAAGGTGAAATAAGACATATTCATTCCCGTTGACAGCATCTGCCCAGAGGAAGAATTTCCCTCCCCATATTCAGGGTACCCGAAAGGCAGCCTGCTTGTGTTCCCATACCCAAAGTACCAGTGTGATGGGACACTTCCAGTGATCGTATTATCCGGGTTGTAATACACGCTGGTTTCTGAACTGTTGCCTGGAAGTGCTATGGATATTTTTGAGCTGTATTTGTATTGGGGCCTATAATCTGGTACCAGGCCCGGCATAATACCAGAAGCAACATAGATTCCTCCTTTGGTGCTCATTGTCTCTTCGACAACGTTGATCACAAGATTTGTACTCTTATTGTAGAACGCCCAGTACCCTGTTGTTACCTTTATACTGCCCCCTGATTCAGAAGGAGAAAGGTTCAACATAGCACTGACCACCTGATCAGCCCCCCTAAGGGTCAGATTCGGAGGTTCGTACCATGACAAATTGCGGGAACCTGCAGGAAAATTGTAGTCGCTGAGATTCTGTACAGGCAGTTTATCCAAAAAATACTTGTCTTCATGTATGACGTATCTAATTGGGCTGATGCTCACCACCATGATGAAGGCAACTGCAATTACTATCGCAATGAGCATTCGCCGGCCCATAGAAAATCAACACTGAGAAGTATAAAAATATTACAGGGGATGGCAATGTGCATAATTTTGTCCAGATGTAAACAATATTAAATTTCCAAAGCCTCATGATTTCATGCTCGATTATACCTTCACAGAGGAGCAGGATATTTTAAGAAGTTCAGTCAAAGAATTCGCCCAGAAGGAGATATCACCAGTAATCAAAGAAATGTTCAAGATAAGAAAGATCCCTGATTCCGTCTTTAAGGGCCTTTCCAGAATGAATCTGCTTGGAATGACTGTTCCTGAGGAGTATGGCGGAATGGGTGCGGATGCCGTGACCACCGGAATAGTTGCAGAAGAGATTGCAATGGCTGATCCGACAGTGTCCATACCAGTACTGTTTCTTGTTGATAACGCATGGTCATACCTTGTGAGCAAGTACGGTTCAGAAGAGCTCAAGGAAGAGGTCCTCCCAAAGGTCGCAAAGGGAGAGTCGCTGATGGGGATCGCCTCGACAGAGCCCAATTTTGGTTCCGATATAGGCTCAATGACAAGCAGGGCTGACAGGAATGGCGATAAATACGTCCTTCACGGAGAAAAATCCTTTGTCAGCCTTGTGAGGGACATAAAGGAAAGGAGCGGGGGTTACGTAACAGTCGCAAAAACTGATATGAACAGGGGGACATCCGGTGTTTCTCTTTTCTATATGCCGTATATTGAGGGCAAATTCGACATAACCTATCTCGAGGAAATGGGAAGAGAAGGTTCTTCATGGGGAGCATTCCGGTTTCACGACATAGAGCTTGAAAAGAAGTACATGCTCGGGGAAGAGAATAAAGGGTTCAAGCTTGTTCACGAAGGTTTTGAGCTGGCTAGGGGTCTCATCTCCGTCATAGCAGCTGGTGCGGCTGCCAAGTCTATCGAGAACGGAGTCAATTACATGAAGACAAGAAAGGCATTCGGGCAGCCCATTGGTAAAAACCAGGGCCTCCAGTTCCAGCTTGCTGACAACGTGGCTAAGATAGATGCTGCGAGAGGCCTTGGGTATCAGGCCCTGTGGACCTATGATCAGGAACAGAAACATGGAAGATTTACCAGATTCGAGGTCAGCAAGAAAATGGCAGAGGCTAAGCTTCTTTCAACAACCTGGGCCTTTGAGGCAATAAATGATGCACTTCAGTGGCAGGGTGCCTTCGGGTACTCAAAGGACTGCCCGGAGGAATGGGCTCTCAGGGGCATAAGATCTTTCTATCTAGCAGAGGGTTCCAGGGAGATAATGAAGCACATAATCGCCCGTGAAACGCTTGGCAAAGATTTCCTGAAGCAGTAACTATCTTTCTTCCCTCAGTTGTTTCAGCATCACCAGCGGGTTCAGGGACATGGCAAATGTCCAGACCTGGCTGAATGATATTTCCTTAATTGCGATCGCTACTCCAAGGTAGACAAGCAGGGAAACCACGGCGAATGGTGCAAGAACGAATATTGGATATGGCGTGAAGAACATCAGCATTATGTAGATCGACAGGAATTGTGCCCCCACTGGTATCAGGTGTTTCAGAATTCCTGCGCTCGCTTTCGCGCCCTCGCCTTTCAGGAGGATATACCTGAAGAAAATATTGTTTACAATGGTCGCAGTGAGTGAGCTGACAGCTGCGCCAACTACGCCCAGAGACAGGAAAGTTATGCCAAATATGATGGGAGGTACCAGAATCAGGTTAAGGGCTATGTTGAGAGACACCCGTATGCCTGAAACTGCCGCTATTATTCTCGTTCTTCCCCTGGCAGTGAGTGCAGATGCATAAGGCATGAGCGTCACGTTGAAGTACACGTTCAAAGCAAGAACAGACAGGATCACGGAATACTCAACATACGCAGCGTTAAACAGGTTTACAATGAATCTGTTCAGCGCGATAAATATCACTATGAATGGCAAAACGAAGAGCGATGTCATCCTCTCGAACTGGCTGATGGAACTGGTGAACTCCTCCGCCTGTTCAGCTTTTGTTATCCTTGAGAGCAGAGGGAGGAAGAATACCGTGATGGCCGCTGCTAGCGCGGTCATGCTCTGGACTATCTTCTGGTCCAGATAGAAGGCACCTGTCGCGACTGCGTGCCAGTAATACTGTATGATTACTTTGTCAACATTCCCATTGATTACACCCAGGCTTCCCGAGACCGCCAGCGGAATCGCAATAGCTGCGTAAAGGTTGAACATTCTTCGTGTGGGCCTCGAGATGACCCATGGCCGACCAAGAACCACTCCAAGAACGAAGTAGATTGAATAGGAGAAACTGTAGGTAGCGGCCAGCAGAATTGCAGCATGTATCTCATTGCCGTAGGAAAGGTGAAGATAGAATATCAGGCCAAGGCCTATGAAGATAGAGTTTCGTATGATCGCTTCGGCAATGGATGGAATCGCCATTCTTGCTGGCGAGAGTTTTGCGGTGAAATATGCCTGTGCAAACCCTAGAAGGCTCTGGAAGAAATAGTACGGGGTAATTGCAATAATCATCCAGAATTCCACGGGATTCTCAAATCCGTTGTGAAGGACTGAGGTCCACACAAATAGCGCCCCGAAGACTACTCCCACGTAGACGAATCCGAGGACGATCTTGACAGCAAGATATGTCCCGTTGCATATTCCTATGTCCTTCCCTTCGGACAAATGCTTCTGATGGGCTGCTGAAAAGCCCATATCGGCTATGAATGAAAACACACCGCCGAAGCCCATCACAAATGCGAGAAAACCAAAAACGTCCGGTGACAGAAATCTAGTAATGAAGAACAGGCCGATGTATCCGACTACAGTGTTGATCACGTTCTGAGTAACTATTAGAGGAGATTTCTGTGCGAACAATGTTACCGAATGATAGTCAAGTAGGATAAATATTATGGTACTTAATACAGCATCTGAACTTAATGCTCCAAACAGTTTCTGCCTGAGTCGGCTGTTGATCTGAATCTGTGGAGTAAGTTAGTTTCAGCCCTGGCTGAAGAAATATTTTCTGACCCGTGATAAGAGCAGGCAGAAGAGGCGACAATTCGCCTGCGTCTCTTTCTCTGTTTCCTTAATATTGAGGATTTAAAATACTCATCCCTCCGATTCAGCGAACACCGATTTAACTTGCCTCTCGGAACCAGCCGGAGTTTTGGCATGTTCGAGATTGTTCGGTCGGTTGGCCTGTGCATCAAGAATCCACAAAATGAAAATTATAATATCCATCACCACATATGCACAAAACTGGTGCCAATGGTCGACGAGATAACAATCGATGATTTCGGTAAAATAGAACTCAAGACTGCAAAGGTCATTGAATGCGAAAAGGTTGAAAAGTCAAGGAGACTGCTGAGAATAGTTGTTGACACAGGCGATGAAAGGAGACAGATTATATCAAGCATATCCGATTATTACGACCCGGATGAACTAATAGGCAAAACTCTGATTGTAGTTGCCAATCTGAAGAAAGCCAAAATCATGGGCCTTGAAAGTGAAGGTATGCTTCTAGCGGCAGAGAGGGATGATTTTCTCACACTTGTAACAACCGATAGAGAATCTCCAGCCGGAATGAGGATTTCCTGAATTAATATGGTATGGGTAGAGAAGTACAGGCCAAAGAAGATTGCGGATCTTATTGTTTCGGATAGCATACTTGACCAGATTAGCAAATGGATCGATCTCTGGAAAGAGGGCACACCTGTGAAAAAGGCCATGATACTTTATGGGCCACCGGGTGTTGGAAAGACAACCACCGTGCATGTAATTGCGAACGAGCTCGGATGGCCCGTCGTGGAAATGAATGCGTCCGACCTGAGAAACAGGGACAGCATGAAGAGGATTGCACTAATGGCTTCCATTTACGGCGATCTTACCACGATTGGCGAAAATAGGTCAGGGCCAAACAAGATTGTTCTGATTGATGAGGCAGACAACATCTTTGAGGGAAGAAGCAGGCAATCCGGGGGTGATACCGGCGGAATAAGTGAACTTGCGAAGATCATAAAGTCCACCAGGAACCCAATAGTCCTGACCATGAACGAGTACTACGAGTTCAGGAGGAAATCAAGTGCATCAGAGATCATAAACGAAGCGCTGAACATTGAATTCCTGCAGTACAAGAGAAGAAACGACACAGATTACAAACAGTTCAGGATGAAACTTCTCGCCCGAATAAACCAGATACTGCGGGAAGAAGGCATTAAAATTGGCCAGAGCCAGATAATGGATATTGTTGAACGGAATGAGAACGACATAAGGGGTATCCTGAATGACATAGAGTCAATTAGGGACTATGGCCAGGGCGGGGCTTCATCCCAGGCAGATGTCGGATACAGAGACTCTGCACAGAATATTTACAAAGCCATATCAACCACGTTCAAGTCACAGGACTACAACAAGGTGCTTAGAACCCTTTACGACAAGGATTTCACAACTGAGGACTACATGATGTGGATTGACCAGAACCTACCGGATGAGGCGCAGGAACCAAAAGACCTCATGGATGCGTACGAGGTTCTGTCCAGGGCCGATCGGCTTGTCGGCAGAGTGTTTAAGAAACAGCATTACGCGTTCAAGATGTATGCAGAAGAGATGTCTGCAGGGGTCTCTGTAATGATCAAAGAGAAAAACGAGCATTATGTGAAATACAAATTTCCAGAGATAATCAAATCCATGTCAAGAATGCGGGAGGCTAGAAGAAGCAGGGAACAGCTTCTGATGAAACTTAGCGTTGCCGCCCATACCAGCAAGAGAAAGACAAGGGATTATTTCTGGTTCTACTCCTATCTCGCCACCAGGGACAAGAAGTTCCTCGAGGGTATCGAGAAAATGCTGCAGCTTTCAGATAAAGAGGTTGCAAGGCTGAAAAAATCCGGGAAATGAGTCAGAGATTGGCTCCAATAATCTGTGTATCCTTCCTCGCTGCTATTGCTTCCTTGCACTTTTTCATAGAACCGCTCGTTGTTATCGTTTCAACGCCTGGCATCTCATTTTTCACATACTCTATGAACTGATCCCTGTAATACTGGTTAGTCCTGAAAATGGCATAGTTCCCCCTGATATATTTCCTTCTGGCCCTGAATACCCTGTATAGATCTGAATCTATGTGCTTGATCCTGGATTGGAGGTTGTCAGAATACACCAGAATGTATCTCTTCCTGTAGGAGGACGATTTCAAGGTGTCACCTTTAACCAGTCCTATTTTATTTATCTATCGCATAATATGACATTCCAGTCATGGTTCAGATTGAGGGAAATTTAACGGCATGCAAACTATAAGCTGAAATAGGAATTCCCCATCTAAGAAGGTATTTATATTTAGGTGGGCTACACCTTAATTGTCACTATTGAAGGCGGATAATAATGTCTGAAGTTTCAAGTACTTACAGTTTAGTTCGGGATGCCTGGAAGAAATTAAAGAAGGCCGAATCTTACAACATCCAGAAACAGAGAATGATCGAATGGAGAAAAGGTTCTGCTACTGAGAGAGTTGAGTATCCAACCAGAGTGGACAGGGCGAGATCCCTTGGCTACAAGAGAAAGGTGGGATACGCTATAGTAAGGGCAAGAGTTAGGAGAGGAGGCCGGAACAGGCAAAAGATCATGGGTGGAAGAAGGCCCAGAAGAATGGCTTACAACAAACTTACTCCCAAAAAGAGCATTCAGCGGATTGCTGAGGAAAGGGTTGCAGACAAATACCCTAACATGGAAGTTTTGAATTCATACTATGTGGGCGAGGATGGTGGCTACAAATATTACGAGGTTATCCTTGTTGATAAGAACCAGCCGACTATCTACAAAGACAGGCACATATCCTGGATCGCTGAACCACAAAACACCGGAAGAGTCTACAGAGGCCTGACCTCTGCAGGATACAAGGGAAGAGGCCTCGGGACTGGTAGAACCGGAAGCTCGAAGAGCAGGCCTTCAATCAGAGCTAACGGAAGACTGAGAAGGTAATCTCTTTCCAATTTTTTTGGTGCCGGGGTGGCCCAGTGGTACGCGCCAGACTTGAGATCTGGTTCCCTTGTGGATCGGGAGTTCGAATCTCTCCCCCGGCGTTACTTGATTGTGCAAATTTGGGCTATTTTCATTTACCTATCTCAAAGTTTCCTGAAAAATCGTGAAATCTCATCGCTCCTCGGTTGCTTGAGACGGTTCGGCAAAGGATCAGAAGATCCGGCAGAAGGCTACAAGGTCGCTTTTTACCTATGTGTCAACATAAATTTCTTCTTTTTGACTCCTTCTCCCATATCAATGTTGCAGTGTGATCCTACATTCATTCCGCCTATCATCATCCAGTGATCGTTTTAGTACTCAACCTTGTGCCTCTTTTCCCTATATCGAATGATCACATCACCATAGTTTGGCCTGTTCACCAGTGTACCAATATTTTTACCATTATAACCTTACAGTGATTTTGCACATGACCGACTCATTACAATACTAAGATATATCTTAATCAGAATGGCCATGAACCATGGGAATTCAGATGCATATGCAGGACGAATGACTGCAGGGAGATTCTCACTGGTAACTTCTGGAAGAGTCTGGATCTCCTGAAGAAGTATAGAAAGTTTTTCCTCCTATCAGATCCTGGACGGGAGTAGGCAATGAAGAAGCGCCTCAAAATCACCGGGCACACTTCCTGTTTGTCCCTCAGGCTGTTGAGTTGCGTGTCTTTTCTACTGCTGTGTTTGTCATAGCCGGCTCTTGTGCTTTATTTTCCAGGTTTAAATTAGAGATGATGAGTTCGAAGTGTCCGCTTCTCCTGAGGGAGTTGCTATTTATGCTCCTTCTGGCCCTGATCTTCATGATATTGAATTCTCCGAATAGTTCGACAATCTTATCAGAACAAGAATTGCTCAACAGGAATCTTTTTCCTTCCCGTTCCAATGCTTGACAGGTCTTAAGAAGCCTAATCTGGTCGGAAAGCCCAAATCCGGATTCAGTGTAGTCAGTGAAGTTTGAGGTCCGTGATACAGGAAAATATGGAGGATCAAAATAAACCATATCGTCAACCTCGACATCCTCTATGGCTGATTGAAAGTCTTCCCTGAGAATCCTGACATTTTTCAGCAGTTTACTGAATTCCTGAATATCATGCGATACTGGAATCTTGGGACTCGAATATCTTCCGAAAGGCACATTGAATTTTCCTTTCCTGTTAACCCTCCAGAGGCCGTTATACCCGTGCCTGTTGAAATAGAGGAAGAGTGCAGCTCTCTCCAAAGTATGATCTTCAGAACCGATTAGTCTGTTGAACATTACTCTTGTGCTGTAGTAAAAATGCTCGTCGTTCCTGAAATCAAGTCTTTCGATAGTTTCTGAAAGGCCGAGCGGGTTCTCCTTCACGGTCATGTATAGATTGTAGAGCTCCGGGTTGGTTTCGGATATTACAGCGCTTCCTAGCTTCCCGGTATTGTGAAGTTCAACCAGAAGAGCAAGGCCTCCTGCAAATGGCTCGAAATAACGGTTCCACTGTTCAGGAAGTAAATCCACAATTTTCGGCAGAATCTGCCTTTTGCCTCCGGCCCACTTTATTAAAGGTTTCATACCCCTGTTGTAGCATAGACCGGGTTAGTTAATATTTTATGCTCCTAAGAGCCTGTTTCATGAAAGGTGGAAACTCTCGCTGACATGTTTTGCCGGACCTGGGAAATAATAAATGCCAGAGAATAAGACGCTGTGTATGTCAAAGGAGACTGTAACGCCCGCCGGGCCAGTCGTTTTTTGAGGTTCGACCAGAAAATAATGTGCAATAACTGAAGAATTCCGGACCTGCCTGATTCCGACTCCCGCGTCATGTACTTTTTCAACCGTGCCGTTTGCCTGCACACTTACATTGCCAACCACAGCTGTTGCGTCAGTATATGGAAATGAAACGCTCTGGTTGAACTTGACCACGTAGATTGTCATATAGAACGAGTCGTTCTCATTCCATGGGGCCTTCTTTGCATCAACGTAAAATCCGGCCGTGATCTCCTGGTTTGATTGGGTCAGGTTCACTTCCGTGGAGGTGTTGGTTGCTGAAAGCAAGTCATAATTTTCAAGGTTCTGTTTCCATACTTCCCCTGTGACAGAAGGTGAAGTGTAGAATTCAAAGGACGAAAAACCGGCAACGATCGCGAGTGCCATGAATATGGCAACTTTCTTCCTGTTGTTCATTTTAATCACCATATAACTATTTAAAGGCAGAACTGCTCCGCGCTATGGCACACTTTCCATTTTAATGCTAGCCTTCTGCCCACATCGGATATAATGCCAGGCGCACTCATCAGATCATGGAGATATATTACTTATAAATTTTTTGAGAGTTTCCAGCTAATTTTGCAGGAGAGACCCCGCCCCGTTGACTACCACTCATATTTCAAGAGATTTTGGCCTTTGCCGTATCTTTTGGAGAGGCGTGCTTTGGCCCTATGGCGTATATCAGGATGGCTAGAAACAGCATTGCAGCGGAAGCGTAGAATACTATGTGAACTGATATCAGGAAATTTGCAGGTGAAAATGAGGTCTGGGAAACCGGCATCCCTGAGAATATCAGATCAAGAATGTATTTCGGGGTAACAAGGCTCATGAACAGAAAGGCCAGGCCTATACTCATCGTGTTTCCTGCATTTATTAGTGTTGTGCTTATTCCTGAAGCCACACCCCTCCTGTACCATGGAACCGAATTCATGATTGAGGACCTGTTTGGCGATGCGAAAATCCCGATGCCACCGCCTATTAGTATCAGAGGAAGCAGGATCTCCCGCTGAGTCACGGACTCCCCGATCCCGGTCATGATAATGAAGCCTACTGCAGACATGGCGAGGCCTATGAGGACCAGCGGCCTGAAGCCGTACCTGTCTGAAAGTGCGCCGCTTATGGGACCCATCACGGACAGTGACACAGAAAGCGGGATAAGAAAAAGGCCGGCTGCGAGCGGAGACAGGCGCATGAGGGGCCCCTGAAGATAGAATACCATTACCAGTGAGAATGAGCCCCGTGCCAATGCGTTGAGGAATATTGTCTCGTTTCCGGAAGTGAATACCCTGTTCTTGAACAGGTCCAGGTCAAACATCGGGCTCTTTACCCTCCTTTCAATTCTTATGAAGGTCATGAAGAAGGCCAGTGATACCAGAAGGAAAATAACAGTAAGAAATGTGCCGAGGCCAAGAATCGCATTCAGGGTGACTGCCAGAAGAAGCGTCAGGAGGCCAAATGCGAAAGTCAGATTGCCGCCTATGTCGAGCTTGTGTTCCGTGGGTATCTTGGCCAGTTCCTTGAGCTTGAAGTGTGACCATAGTGTGGCAAAAATTCCAATTGGAAGGTTAACCCAGAATATTGCCCGCCACCCTATGATTGTTGTAAGTGCCCCTCCGAGGACGAGTCCAGCAACAGATCCGGCAACGATCGACACCTGATTGATTCCAAGTGCCCTTCCCCTTTCCTGGGTCGGGAACGCATCTGTTATTATTGCTGCGCTGTTTGAAAAGAGAAATGCCGATCCTGTTGCCTGGACCACCCTGAAAGCAATCAACTGGTCTGCGGTGGTCGAGATGCTGCATAAACCGGAACCTATGGTGAAAAGTGCAAAACCGAGAGTGTATAATTTCACCCTTCCGAACATATCGGAAAGGCGGCCGAAATTCACAAGTACAGAAGCGATCACGAGCTGATACCCGAGAATCACCCACAGGACGTTGAAAGCATTCATTCCCTTAAGATCAGCACCGATGCTGGGGAGTGCTATAAGAACGATGTTGATGTCCAGAGAGGCCATCAATACCCCGAGAGTAGTGTTGCTCAGTGCAACCCACTTGTAATCCATCTGTATCACACTTGCATATTACAGTGACAGAGACGGGAGGAGGCAGGTCATGTCTTCTCTAAGATGTGTTCCGCCAGAGTAACGGGTAATGTAAGCTATAGTGAAATAGTTATCTCTGGATATAAGTAACAGAATTTTTCCTGGTTTTTCAAATGATTTTAAAAAGCGAAGTGAAAAAAAATTGAGCCGCTTTCAGTTCTCAAGGGAAACTATTCTCTTTCTCATTGGAAAGATTATCCCCCATTCACGATCAAGAGATGGCGGCCCGTAACTGATGAACCCCATCCGGTTGTAGAAGTTCAGGAGTTTCTTTCTGTTCAGTGATTCCAGCCGGATCTCATTTACCATTAGCTGGTCAGCTATGGTTTCCTCAATGCACCCAAGTATTTCTGCGCCAACACCCGATCTCTTGACATTCATGTTCTTGGCGAGCATCTCGATGGTCAATGTATTGTCATCGACGACCAGCAGGCTAAGCCCAGCGACCTCCTGATTATGCTCCAGGACCATCACGATTGTTCCGGGTTCAAGAGATCTCCTGTAATAGTATGAGAGATCATAACGATCCATCAGGTCTTCCCCAGTTTTGAATTCCTTGCCCATATCATCCGACGAGATGAATCTGACCCCATCAGGCAGGACAAGATAGGAGAGGAGGCTTTCACTCAGGCAAGACTGGCCGTGACTTGTCAGGGCTTTCTTTGCCCTAAAATAGACCACCGTTCTTGAAAGAACCGAGAGCCCCTTTCGACTTGTTTTTCGTAGCTACAGCCTTTATATCTGTCTTTTCTTCAAAATAAACCACTGTCTGGCTTCTTTCCCAAAATATCACATGTCCACTTTGAGGACATCTATACATCCAGTCCAGATATATATAGTCTTCCATTCCATAAGGCCCTTAAATAGTGTCTTGACACTGTATTACACGTGCTCATGAGTATACGGCTTATTACAGGTGTGGAATGGTATTTATAAGTAAACTGCTGATTACATATGGTATGGCCAGACTACTTTACTCGGAAAAAGAGGTTTTTGACTCGTTTGACCAGATAAAGGATGGGTCCAACATTGCCATTTCGGGATTCAACATGGCAACCACGCCCGAATATCTCATTATAAAGCTCTATGAGCACTATAAAAAAACCGGGCACCCGAAGGACCTGTTTGTGATCGCAGACAGCCTCCCCGGAGTCCCCGGCAGGGCCATAGATTATGTTTCTGAAAAACTCTACAGGGAAGATGACAGCGATTTCATGAAAGGGATACTCATTCCGTACATGGGTTTCGCGCCATGGCTCCAGAGACTGTGTGTTGAGGACAGGTTGGAAACATACAGCTTCAGCATAGGTACAGTTGTGGGATGGTTCAGAGAAGTAGCTGCAGGAAGACCCGGAATCATGACGAAGACCGGCCTTGGAACATACCTGGACCCAAGAGAGGACAAGGGCGCCATGAACGACAAGGCAAGGAAGGCATCCAGATGTTATTCTCAGCTGGTAACAGTCAATGGCGAGGAATTTCTCCTTTACCGGGCCCCAAAGCCCGATGTCTCACTTGTGAGGGGAACTACCGCTGATGAGATTGGAAACATAACCATGGAAAATGAAAGCATCTTCGGCACTGTTCTTAACATGACCCAGTCGGCCAAGGCATATCCAAACCCCGGAATATCATTTGCCCAGGTGAAGCGTGTTGCAAGGTTCGGTTCTCTCAATGCAAAGAATGTGGAGATACCGGGGCCTATTCTTGATTATGCGGTTGTATCCCCTGAAAGTTTTGAGTGGCAGACCGCCGCCAAGGAGTACGATCCGAGAATTTCGGGAGCAGTGATCCCGCCGGAGTCGCAGGAAGGTGGAGTCAAGGGGGAGGTCACATACAGGAATGTGATTGAAAGGAGGCTTGCACTGGAAATAGTGAAACTCATAAACAAGATGGGAAGGCCCATTGTAATGAGCCTCGGAGTCGGTATACCCTCGGCAATGCCGGGCATACTTCACCAGGAAGGCCTGTCTGAGCTTACGTACTCTACCATCGAGTCTGGACTGTGGGGGGGAATACCCCTTGCGGATGAGAATTTCGGCGCGTCGATTGGGCCATTTGCGGCAATCCCCATGCCTGACCAGTTCATCATCTATGAAGGTGGAATAAATGACATGGCAGCTCTGGGGTTCATGGAGATCGACACCGATGGTGATGTCAATCCCTCAATACTTGCAGACAGGATGCCCGGGCCCGGGGGCTTCCCGGCAATTTGTGCTGGTGCCCCCAGAATATTCTTCTCCGGAGGTTTTACCGCGGGGAAGAGTAACATTAAAGTAAGAAACGGGAAGCTTGTGATCAGTGAGGATGGTGAAATTACCAAGTTTGTCAGTGGGGTATATAAAGTCCTGTTCAGCGGCACCCAGGCCATGAAAAATAACAAAGAAGTACTTTACGTAACCGAAAGGGCAGTTTTCAAGCTCGTTTACAACGGCATAGAGCTTGTTGAATATGCACCGGGCGTTGATATAGACAGAGACATAACAGGGAGGATGGATTTCAGGCCAAAGATATCCAATGACCTCAAGGAGATGGACCGCAGGATATTCTCCAAAAGAATAATGGGCCTGAAGAGGGAGATAAAGATATAGGATAAATACGACTTTCAGCGATATGCACTTCGACAGATTTATACTAACCTATCAGTTATCGGGTTAGATGGAAATTGAAGAAAAGATCGCTGGAGAGATTACCATTTCCGATAGCCCCGGAGAAACCCTGAGGAAATGGAGGGAGGAATTCAAGATATCACAGCTTGAGCTTTCCAAGCACCTGGGAATATCGCCATCTGTTATAAGTGACTATGAATCTGGAAGGAGGAAGTCTCCTGGTGTCAGTTCAGTAAAGAGGATTGTTGAATCGTTTGTTGAAATTGACCGTTCAAGGGGAGGCCAGATCCTTAGAAGGTACAACAGCGGAATGCCATCTGACGCTATTATAGACATTACAGACTACGATCACGATGTGCCCCTGGAGCGTGTCGTAAGGCTGATCAGCGGAACCAATGTTTCCTCGTCCGGCCTGAACCGTTCTGTGAGAGGTTACACCATTGTCGATGGAATCAAGGGAATACTCTCATTCTCATACTCTGAATACAACATTCTATATGGCTGGTCGAGCCAGAGAATCATATTCTTCACTGAAGTTAAGCTTGGACGAAGCCCGATGATAGCCATAAGAGTGCATCCACTAAAGCCCGCGGCGGTGGTTTACATACAGCCTGACAGGGTGGATGACCTCGCAGTCAAGCTTGCAAACATTGAGAACATACCCCTGATAAATACTGACCTGAACGTGAAGAAAATAATTGAAGTGATGTCTTCCCTGAAGTGATCAGGGAATTATTTTATCCAGATACCATTCAACGTCGAAGGGAATTATGTCGTCCATTTTCTGGCCAATGCCTACAAAATAGATCGGTTTCTCCAGTTCCAGTGCTATGGTGATGATTGCCCCTCCCCTGGCGTCTGTGTCAAGTTTTGTGAGAATTATCCCGTCAAATGGAGTCTCCTTCATGAATGTCTCTGCCTGATGCACCGCATCCTGCCCGATCATCGAGTCCAGAACAAGAACTGTGAGATCGGGTTTCGACACCCTTTTGATCTTCTTCATCTCATCTATCAGGTTCCTGTTGGTCTGCATTCTGCCCGCAGAGTCTATCAGCACATAGTCCAGGTTCCTTGCCCTGGCGTGTTCTATTGCGTCGTATGCCACAGAAGAAGGGTCGCTCTTTGCCACGTGTTTTATGACGTTTACGCCGATGTTCTCCCCCAGCTGGGTAAGCTGTTCAATCGCACCCGCACGGAATGTATCTGAGGCTGCGAGCACCACCCTCTTGCCGTTCTTCTTCACGTAGGTGGCAAGCTTGGCCACAGTGGTTGTTTTTCCCGTGCCGTTTATTCCCAGGAACAGTACGACATAGGGTGATTTTCCGGGGGAAAGAAAGTCCAGGTCCGAGTCCTGAGCTGAAAGAACCTCCCTTATTGTTTCCTTCAGCTCTTCAAGCACTAGCTGGTAATCTATCTTCTTCTTTACTTTTCCCAGCCGATCTCTGAACATTTCAACAATTTTCCCGGCCGAGTCGTATGACACGTCCGCTTCAAGAAGTATGTTTCTTACCTTGTCCTCAAGTTCATCCTTTCTGATAACCGAAGGCGTTTCATCCTCTGGAAATGATTCTTTTACCCTCTTCTTGAAGCGGTCAAACATATTGAGACTATTCCTGATCTTCCCCTGAACCCTGCTGCTGAACCAGGGACAGAAGGGTCTGGTACCTATTTGAAATCTCAGCCCTCTGGTTGCCCATGCCTGTAAGTGAGTTTTCAACCTCTTTTATGTTGTTGTCGAGCCTTTCTATGGTCTTGTCCTTGTTTTCCTCAACATAAATGCTGGAGCCTATCGGCACAAGAAGGTCCTTTTCAGTCTCGACCTTCGCATTGGCAAATATTCCTGCACCTATGGAAACGCGTGTTTCCGGGGATGTTTCAATATTCTGGTCCTTCAGGACGTAGAATGCCCTCTTCAATTCTTCCAGACCCCTGCTAAGAGTGTTCATCTGGTTGTCGATGGATTCGAGCAGGGAGCGCATATAGTTTATCTCATACATTGGATCATATTGCTGTTGTTCATCTTCTGCCATCTAAATTCCCCTTGAAGTGTGATTTGCTCCTCTTCAGAGCTTCTATCACTGGCATTGGTTCGCCCGATAAATAGCTTATCAGGGAACCTCCCCCGGATGATGCATGGTCGATCTTGTGAAGCATGTCAAGCTTTTCCAGGGCACCGAGGGTATGCCCTCCGCCCACTATCTTGAGTGCGTTGGTCCTGGCCACAAAGCTCATTATCTCCCTGGTGCCGACCGAATACCTGTCCAGTTCGTACATACCCATCGGGCCGTTCATGAAAATGGCTTTGGAGTTCATTATGGCCTCCGAATACACTACAACTGTGTCGAGCCCTATATCGGCCATGATCTCCCCGTCAACTCCGTTTTCACCTATCTTGACCCTTTTTCCAGAGGGGTTCAGGACCACATCCTGTGGCACCAATATCCTGTCCCTGTACTTACTCACCAGGAATTTGGCGGTATCAAGCAGCTTCTCATGATTCTTGTTGTTCTTGAGAATGAAGTCCCGGTTCTTCTTTCCAATGTCGATGCCGCTGGCCCATAGAAAGGCGTTTCCCACCACTCCGCCTGTGATGATTGTGTCAACTATGCCTTTCTCAAGAAAGCTCTTGGAGACTGTAATCGAGTCTTCAATCTTTGATCCACCGAGAATTGCAATTTTGGGGTGGTCAGTTCCGGACCTGAATTTCTCCAGCATGGAGATTTCCTTCTCTATAAGCTTGCCTGCGATGTTCGGGACGGCTTTGCAGAACCCCACCAGAGTGGTCTGGGACCTGTGTATCGCCGGAAAGGCGTCTATGATGTAATAATCCATGAGGGGGGACAGCTTCTCGACAATGTTGCTTGTCATCATTGCGTCCAGGTCAGAAGGATCGATCGCGGTCTCCTCGGAGTAGAATCTGCTGTTTTCAAGCATTATGATGTCGCCCTTGCTCATCCCCCTTACCTCTTCTTCAACATTTTTTCCGAAGAGGGCGTCCACATACTTCACATCCCTTCCAGTGAGGCGCCTCAATACGGCTGCGTGCTGCCTCGTTGTTGTAAAGTCATATGTTCCCGGCCTGCTTTGGTGTGTTATAAGCACGACCTTAGAGTTTCTGAGGGCGTTTATTGTCTCGAGATGTGATTTAAACCTGCTGTTGCCGAGTACTTCCTTTGTTTCCGGGTGTATGGGGGAGTTTACATCTATGCGTACAAAAACGGTCTTACCCTCGAGATCAAAGTCGTCCATGGTGAAAAAGTCCGGATGGGCTTCGGGCATGCTCAGTAATTGTGCACGAGTATATTATTGGTTTCGCCCCGGAGCAAGTGTCTTTTCGCTGTGAGCCAAAATCTTCCGGATACTCCCCCGCAGAATAAGCATTATTTTCCCGGCCCTGATGGTAGGCTTACCCTGGAACACTTTAAAAGTGAGCCCATAAAGTATTAACCACGTCAGGCGATATTCCAACGTTAAAATGAAAGCAGTCATAACCGCAGCAGGCCTTGGAACAAGGTCCGGACTTGATGGTAAACTCAGGAAAGAGATGTTGCCCGTTTATGACAGAAGGGGCGGAGAGCTGGTTCTGCGGCCGATGATAGACTGCATTATGCACAGGCTGGAGAATGCCGGGATAAACGGCTTCGTGGTTGTTGTTGACCCTGAAGACAAATACACAAAAGAGTACATTGAAAACGAGTTCGACGAAGTGGATTTTGCATACCAGAGAGAGAAGAAAGGCTTTGGTGATGCTGTCCTGAAGGCCAGGCCATACGTTAACGGTGAGCCCTTTATTCTTAATGCCGGAGACGGCATGATACTCCCCCAGGAGCATATTGACATGGTTGTCAAGACTGCCGTGGAGAACAGGGACAGAAACGTGCTGACCCTTTTCCGGGTTCCAAATCCTCAGAGATATGGAACCGCAAGGGTTGACCGGGACGGAGGAAGATACAGGGTAACCGAGGTTGTGGAAAAATCAACAACCCCGCCTTCTTCACTCGCCCTGACCGCATTCTATGCGTTCACAAGGGGCATTCTTGACTTCATTGACGACAGGGAGTCTAATGTTGAGCTCACCCCCGCAATTAACAGGATGATACTTTCGGGAACCTACACAATCGGCATTGAGATTGATCGGCCAAACTGGGTCAGTGTGGGAATAGCGAAAGAATATGCCGATATTCTAAGGAGAACTCTCAGGCTTGTCGAGTAAGGGCATCAAAGGCTCTTGCTCTTGGACCAGAATGTCCTCGGCGTGATAACGTCCTTGTACCTGAGTATCTTCTTCCTGTGTTTTGCCAGGTCGTTAAGAATTATGACCGCTTCCTCCCTCAGTTCCCTCGCCCTCCTGTAACCGAGCTTCTTGAGCTTTTCATGTTCAGGGTTGTAATAATGCTCTTCTTTCTCCACCCTTGGATTGGGGACGTGCTTAATATCGGCTGGCTTGCCGAATTCTTCCTCATACACTGATTTTACCATTTCCGCGAGCTCAAGCACCGAGTAATGCTCGTCGAACTGGTTGAATACCCTGTATTCCCCTTTTTCAGGTGGATTTTCAAGTGCAAGCGAAAGGCATGAGACACTGTCTTCAAGGGAGAGGAATCCACGGGTCTGCCCGCCTTTTCCGTATGGAGTGATGGGTAGATTGGCAACCGCCTGTGCGCAAAACCTGTTTAACGCGGTTCCCCAGACTTCATCAATATCAAACCTCGTATAGAGCGATGTTTCTTCAATCTCCCTGGTCCTGGTGCCGTATACCACACCCTGCATCACATCGGTAACGTTCAGGCCCCAGACCTTGTTTGCAAACATCAGGTTGTTTGAATCATGCACCTTTGTCCAGTGATACCATGATCCCGCGTTTTTTGGGAAGGGGAGGTAGTCCTTTCTGCCCTTGTACTCAACCTCGAAAAATCCTTCAGGAATGTCGATGTTCGGGGTTCCATATTCCCCCATTGTCCCGAGCTTGAGAAGATGGGAGCCGGGGATGTGCTCCTTCATCGAGTACACCAGGTTAAGCGTGCTTACGATGTTCTTGACCATGGTTTCTTTTGCCTGCTTGAGGCCGATCATAGAGTAGGGGGCTGACCTTTGCTCAGCCAGATGTACAATGGCATCGGGCTTTTCTTCCTTTATGATCCTGTCCATGAATTCTGAGTTGCTGACATCCCCCCTGTACATGGTGATGTTGCTTCCGGTCTTCTCCTTCAGGACCTGGTTTCGCCTCCCGAATGACATGAGCGGGAGGGCAGAGGAAGAACCTACTTCATTAACTCTTTTCCTTGTAATGTAATTGTCAGCTCCAATAACTTCGTGGCCATGGGAAAGCAACCTCAGCGCTAGTGTCCACCCTATGTAACCATCGACTCCGAGTACAAGTATCTTCATTCGTGAGTGTATGGCTGGTACAGTTAAATACTTTCCAACGAAATGTTAAAAGCAGTTTAAATACATCATTTTAATCAGCAGAAACATGAGCCTTGCAGTTGTGAGTTTTCTTGAGATCTTCATACCGCTGTTTGTGGTTATAGATCCATTCGGAACACTGGTCCTGTTCATGGCGGCGACCTCTGACATGTCTCCAAAAGAAAGGCGGCTTGCGACGAAAGATGCTGTTGTCTATGGCTCTCTTATTCTTGTGTTCTTTGCAGTTCTTGGAAATGTCATTATCTTCTTCTTCGGAATATCCATACAGGCCTTGGAGATAGCAGGAGGAATAATTCTTCTGATCATGGGCATCGAAATGGTTCGGGAGGGAGACAAGCCCAAATCAACAAGGAGCAGCAATGGAACCACCGATGTCGGAATAGTGCCATTTGCCACGCCTCTTCTGGCGGGCCCTGGCGCCATATCCCTTGTTATAATACTTATGAAGAACGGCCTGATGGAAGAGATATTCACGCTGATGTCCATTCTGGTGGTGTTCCTGATAGTCTACATATTTTTCACCTACTCCCTGAAAATAATGGACGTTGTAGGTGAGAGGCCTATGAAAGCACTTACCAGAATTTTCGGCCTCCTTGTGGCGGCGTTTGCAATACAGTATTTCATAGATGCTATGACCGGACTGGGACTGATAAAATAGCCTATCCGGACATTATTTTAAGGACGTCGTCGACAGTCCTGTAGAATTCATCACTTCTGGTGTTCCTTGGTCTTGGAAGCGTAATCTGCTTTGCCTGGATTATGTGACTGGGCCTCTTGCTCAGGATGATGATGCGATCGCTCATCTGAACGGCTTCATCGACGTTGTGGGTAACCATGAGAACCGTATGTGGTGGAAGGTTTTGGTCATCCCAGAGATCAAGAAGCTCCTCCCTCATCGCCTGTGCAGCAAATACATCAAGTCCGACAAATGGCTCATCCAGGACAAGAAGGTCCGGGGATGTTGAAAGTGCCCTTGCAATGGCAACCCTCTGCTTCATTCCACCGGAGAGCTCACGGGGATATGCGTTTTCAAAACCGTCAATACCCACCATCTTGATATACTTCATCGCTACCCTGATTCTCTCTTCCTTGTCCCGGATAAGGGGTTCAAGCACAATTTCAACGTTCTGGAGAACATCGAGCCACGGGAAAAGAGCGGCGGACTGGAAAACCACAGATACTCTCCCTTCCCCTTTTCTGAGGTCATCCCCATCCATCAGAACTTTTCCTGATGTTGGAGAGATGAGGCCAAGGATCATTTTCACTATTGTCGATTTGCCGCAGCCGGATGGGCCAATAATTGAGACGAACTCATTCCTGTTGATCGAGAACGAGATGTCTTCGATGCTCACTATGGAGGTTTTCCTGTATTTGTACTCCATGTGGATATTTTCCAGAGTGAGAAACTGGTCCATAGTCCCGTAGGTATTAGGTATATAAATGGTTTAAGAGCGTTGATTAGCTCTGCTTTTCTAAGGAAAAAGAGGGTTTTGGATCAGACCGTGAACTCTTTCCCGTTGAACGGGAGTTCCAGGTCAAATTCCTCCAGATCGTCGATGAGCGCTTCCCTGTGGTCTCCATGGCAGAGGATCACCTTTTCAGGCTCACAACCCTTGATGAATTTGACAAGGTCGTCATGCCCGGCATGGCCCGACAGGTCGAAGAACTCAACCTGCATCTGTGGCTTTACGGTTGCGCCCGCAATCTTTATCCTGCCCGTTTCTACGAGGCTCCTTCCATTCGTTCCCTCCACCTGGTATCCTGTGAGAAAAATAGCGCTTTTTTGGTCGTCTGCAATCTTCTGCAGGTAATTGAGGACAGGCCCGCCATCCAGCATTCCGGATGTGGTGATGATAATGTCACTCTTGATGGCATCCTCCCTCATCCTGAAACCTCTGACCATCCTTACCCGGCCAACTGCTTTCTTGAATTCCTTCCTTGACCTGAGAAACTGTGGGTCCGACATGTAGATCCCTGTTATGAGATTGCCCATTCCGTCTACAGAAATATCATAATCAAGGTCTGCGAGCGTCATGATAAGCTCCTGAGTCCGTCCCACCGCAAAGGATGGGAGAATTACCTTTCCTCCATCTTCAATGACTTCCTGGACGCGCCTTCTGAGCCTCTTCTTCACTTCAGCCCTGTCCTCGTGATGCTTGCCAGCATATGTGCTTTCCACTATGAGCGTATCGGTCTTGACCGGCTTCGCCCCCCTGAGCAGTGCGGTGTCCTCTGTATACAGATCTCCCGTGACCATTATGGATTTCCTGTCCTCGAACTTCCACATTGTTGACCCTGCTATGTGGCCAGCATTGTAAGGAGTGATCGTGATGTTGCCAATATCAAAGCTCTCATCGTACTTGGCGGGGACGTAGTTGGTAAAAAGGGAGTCAACGTCCTCCCTGCTGAATCTTTCGGGGTATCCTTCAAGGTTCATGACCTTAAGCGAATCGTTGAGCATCGGCCTCATGCAGTTTGCGGTCATTGTAGTTGCATAGAAATCGGCCTGCTTGTCGTGGTAATATATCGGCAGTGAGCCGATATGGTCAAGATGGGAGTGCGTGATGAATATTGCATTTACAGGATCTGCCGGCAGTGGGTATAGGGGTGGCTTCTCAGGTATAACGCCATAGTCAACGAGGAAGGATTTTGGACCCATGTCTATATCTATTCCAAGCCTTCCAACTTCTTCTGCTCCGCCATAAAATTTGATTTTCATTTGTTTCTCCTCATGCTTTTGCGTTGTCAAGCCTGGTTGAACAGCTGCATGTTCTCTTTGAGTTTATCTGTTGCAGCGATTCCCTGATAATCTTGACTACTTTTTCTTCATTTTCCTTCATTGTCTTCATAACTTCTGATGCATCCACCGGCTTGTCCGCCCAGACGTCGTAGTCGGTGACGGTTGCAAGGACTGAATAGCACATCGAGAGTTCATCTGCAAGATTCACTTCAGGCACAAGTGTCATTCCGATGATGTCACCAAACTGCCTGAACATTCTGGACTCGGACCTTGTCGAGAATCTCGGACCCTCAACCACAACGTAAGTTCCACCAAGATGTGGGTTTGCACCTATTTCCCGGGCCTTTGAGTTCAATATCCCGTTGCAGTCCTCACAGAAGGGATCAGCCGCTGAAATGTGATAAACATCCGGGCCATCGTAGAACGTAAGTTCTCTTCTTCGTGTGAAGTCTATGAACTGGTCGGGGATGACAGTAGTTCCGGGTGGAAGCTCTTCTTTCAGCGACCCGACAGCGTTAACAGCTATTACCCTCTCCACGCCCAGCGATTTGAGTGCCCAGAGATTTGCCCTGTAGTTTACCCTGTGGGGAGGGATTGTGTGTTTCTTCCCATGCCTTGGAATGAATGCAACCTCTATGCCGTCGATCTTTCCTATTTCAACGTTTCCGGAGGGTTTTCCGAATGGCGTGTCCATATCTTTTGATACCGGGTCATCAAGAATACTGTATAACCCGCTTCCTCCAATAATTCCTATGTATGCCATATTATCACTGATTTAATCTTGTTTCGGAGTTGCTGAGCGATATGATAATCCTATTTAACGTATCTGTACACACCGCCAGCAGGTCAATTGGAAGCTTATCCACATTCGTACTCTTACGCAGGCTTTGACAATTTACGCCCCTTTATGACATTGAAATATTCATCTAACGACAGGAAAACGGATCATCCTGCGGCAATGTTCCCGTTTTAGGAGCTTCGAACAGGCCATGCAAGGCAAGGCCGCATTTTCAGGAGTAAAAAATGTGTAATGGATCAGAACATTTGGGCGGCTACCGGTTCCGGAAATTCCTTCATTGCCCGATCAATGGCCTTCATGGATCCGCAGTAGTGGCCCGTAATACGAAGCGATGTCCCAAGTGAGCATCACGGAGACTCCTTCCATCAGGCCCGTGCTCAATTGCGTCTTCGTAGTGTGGCATCACACTGCTTTCATTAGAAAGGCGATCGTAGCATGTCCCTGTGTGGAGCTTCAGCATCGAGCCGGCATTATTCTTCCCTTGTTCTCAATTCTCAAAGAGGAATGCCCAGTGACCTGCTCGCCTCTCCGGATTTCATCAGCCACGCTACCCCTTCGGGAATTGTCCCCCCATCGCCAACCATTGCTGAAGGTTTAGCCGGCAAACATCATACCTCTTCTGCCAAGTGTCAATCGTGCATGTTTTGAAGCCCCAAAAGCACCTTAGCCACACCCGAACCATACTGTGCAGCTTTTTTAGGCCTGTTGACTATCACGTCGGGTAGGCCCAGGATGGACGCAGCCTTTCTTAGAACCACTTTGTTAAGGCCGCCCCTGATGTGGTCATCCCTCCCCAGGGATCCCGCAAGTTCCATAATTTCTTCATTGAGGAAAGGGGTGATCAGCTCTTTCCCGAAGTGTTCTGCAAGCCTGAGTTCCCTTGGAAGCGTCTTATCGTGTAATTTCTCAAGGTGTGAAGCGTTGCCCAGATCCTGATTGTCAAGAAACCTTCTGTACCCGTAGAACAGTTCGTCTGCACCCTGCCCCGTTACAACACTTCTTTCTTCCGCATTGTCAAGCACTGCCGCAAGGACTATTTCGTAGCCAAGTTCCAGTCGTGTGATTTCAGGGTCTATCTCCACAAGGGTTTCACTGTATCTTACGACTTCATCTTTTCCTATAGTGATCTCATTGAGGGGGAAACCGAGCAATTCCGAGGCGTCTTTTGCATTGCGGATATCCCTGGATCCTTCCAAACCCACGGCATAAGGCCTGAGCGACATTCCTGACGCTGCCATGAGGACAGAGCTGTCCAGGCCTCCTGAATACGCTAGTGCGGTGCCGTAGTTAGTTCCGGTCAGAACGGATTTCAGTATTTCTGCCACCCTTTCTGCCACCTTTTCTGGTTGATTTCTCATACCGTGGTTCCTGGTTCAGCCTAATAACTTGGAAGATTTAATCATTGCCAATCCCTTAGAATTCCTTAATAGGAACAACAAATTCTGGAAGTGTGGACTACGTACCTGATACATCTGTAATAGTAGACGGAAGATTCTATACATTCATAACAGGCCTCGAGGAAGAATGCAGAGTCATTCTGGCCGAGGCGATGCTGGCCGAGGTCGAGCACCAGGCAAATGAGGGGAGATCTATAGGGTTTGCTGCCCTCGGGGAGCTGAAACGCCTGCGGGAGCTTGCAGAGACGGGTAAGATCTACATTGACATTCAGGGAAGGCGCCCCTCAGACTGGCAGATCAGAAGAGCGAAGAGCGGCGAGATCGATGAAGTTATCAGGTCAGTTGCAGCCGAGAACGATGCTACTCTTGTGACCGGAGATAATATACAGAGGGACCTTGCAGAGATAAAAGGAGTTGAGGTCAAGTTCCTGCCGCATCCGGAAACGATTATCCGGAACATTGAGGAATTCTTCGATGAGATAACAACGTCAGTTCACCTTAAAGCTGAGATGCATCCTCTGGTCAAGAAAGGCTACCCGGGCAAAGTTGTATACGAGAAGCTTAAGGACCCTGTTGCCACGTCAGATCTGGAAAACATAGCAAGCAACATAGTGAAGCGGGGGAAACTCGAGGAACAGTCTTTCATTGAGATGGACATGCATGGGGCCACTGTGATCCAGCTCAGGAACATCAGGATCGTCATAACAAGGCCCCCGTTCTCGGACGATCTTGAAATAACTGCTGTGAGGCCGATCAAGAAGCTGTCGCTTGACGAATACAATCTGCCTGATGCATTGATAGCAAGACTTGAGAGCCAGGCAAACGGGATTCTTGTGGCAGGATCTCCCGGTGCGGGAAAGAGCACCTTTGTCCAGGCACTGGCTGAATTCTACAGTTCAAAGAACAAGCTGGTGAAGACAATGGAAAAACCCAGGGATCTGCAGGTTGCAAAGGAGATCACACAGTATACAGGACTGGAAGGGTCCATGGAGAAGACGGGGGACATACTCCTCCTTGTAAGAAGCGACTACTCCATTTTCGATGAGATGAGGGTTACTTCCGATTTCAGGGTGTATGCAGACCTAAGGCTCGCAGGAGTAGGCATGGTCGGTGTTGTACATGCGACCAGGCCGATTGATGCAGTTCAGAGATTCATTGGTAGAATAGAACTTGGGCTTATCCCGCAGGTGATCGACACCGTCCTTTTTGTCGATAAGGGTGCGATAGGGAAAGTTCTCACTGTAAAGTATACCGTCAAGGTTCCCAGCGGAATGAGCCAGGAGGACCTTGCACGGCCAGTGATAGTGATTGATGACTTCTACTCCGGGGAGCCCGTTTATGAGATATACAGCTTCGGCGAGCAGATTGTGGTTGTTCCCATAACCACTGCAAAGGCAGGAAGTGCTGTTCAGAAACTCGCGTCTGAAGTCATAGTGAGAGAGCTCAAGAAGCGCCTGGGCACAGATCGCGTATATGTCAAGTTCATTGACGACGGAAGGGTCCAGGTGAGAGTGGACGAGGAATTCATACCACAGCTCATAGGAAAGAAAGGCGTGAACATATCAAACCTTGAGAAGAAACTGAACCTGAAGATAGATGTTGAGCCAAACCTTGAGAGGACCTATTCGGACAGGGAAATTGCCCACATCGAGATCAAGAACAAGAACATCTACATCGATGTTGGAGCCCAGAACAAGCAGGTCAGGTTCTACGTTGACGATATCCTTGTCCTGAGTGCAAAGAGCTCAGCCAGGGGAGTTGTCCGCCTCAGGATCTTAAGCGACACAGGTTCTGCGCTTTACAAGGCCATAAAAAGTGGGAAAAAAATAGAGTATTCTTTTGCGGATTAATTAGAGCGGTGGGAAATCCACTGCTTCATGTGCTTATTTTATTTCGTTTGAAACCAGCTCGAAAAGCAGCCTTGTACCGAAACCGGTTGAACCCTTTGAGAGATAGTCCTTCTTTGCGGTGTGTTCCTGGCTCCATGCCGTGCCTGCGATGTCAAGATGTGCCCATGGCTTGTCTCCAACAAAATTGCTCAGGAATGCCCCGGCAGTTTCGGAGCCGCCTGCCCTTCCCCCAACGTTCTTGATGTCTGCAACCTCACTCTTGATCTGCTCTTTGAAATCCTCATCGATTGGAAGAGGCCAGAGTCTTTCCCAGGTGTTCTCAGACGCCTTCATGAGTTTCTCGTTCATTGACTCATTGTTTGTCATAAGGCCGGCTATGTTGTTTCCCAGTGCAATCACGCAGGCACCAGTAAGCGTGGCGAGGTCAACAACAAACTTCGGGTTGAATTTCTCAACGCCATAGGAAAGCGCATCAGACAGCACAAGCCTCCCTTCAGCGTCGGTGCTTATGATTTCAGAGGTCTTGCCATTGTAGTGCTTCAGAATGTCTCCAGGCTTGTATGCATTTCCCCCTGGAAGGTTTTCGGTAAGCGGCATCATTCCTATTACATGGGCCTTCAGTTTCATGCCAGAAATTGCACTCATCGCACCAAGCACCGCCGAGGCGCCACACTTGTCGAACTTCATCTCTTCCATCCCCTGGGACGGCTTGATAGATATGCCCCCGCTGTCAAATGTTATACCTTTTCCGACAAGCAGTATTGGAGGTTCGTCTGAATTCTTGTATTCTGCAATTATGAGCTTTCCAGGTTCGGTTGCAGCTCTTGATACGCCTTCAAGGCCGCCCATCCCCAATTTGAGGAAGTCTTCCCTTCCAAGGACCGTGACCTTGAGTCCCGGTATCTCCTTTGCTTTCTTTTCGAAGAAAGACGGTGTCCCCCTGGATGGGGGCATGTTTGCCATGTCGCGAGTAAGGTTTGTGGCTTTTCCCACTACATCTCCCTTTCTCACCGGTTCTGAGAGGTCTTTTTCAGACGCCACGAGAACCTTTCCGATGTTTGATTTTTCCCTGTCGGACTTGAATTCCGAGAATCTGTATTCGGTTACCCTGCATGTGTATGATATTTCATAGGCTTCCATTTCAGGTTCCATCACGCCACTCATGGCATAGGCCACGGTGGAAGGGTTAAGTTTCCTTGCTTCAGCCAGACCCCTTGAATACATCACCCTGAACCTCTCCACACTTGACTCGCCCTTTTTTCCCATTCCGACAGCGATGAGTGTTATGGAATCTGAAGGAACTGTTATGCATTCCTTGTACTCAGATTTGAAGTTCAGTGATTTAAAAACCTTCTCGAGCCCTAACTTCTTGCTGAATGACAAACCCTCGGGAGAAGTGTAATCTTCGAAAAAAGCACATACAAAAACGGTTGCTCCCGATGCTTCGGGCTTTCCTTTGAAAGACTCTAGATCCATAGCTATGATATGATTGGCATGTTTAAGTTTTTGTCGAACTTCTGGTTTTAAGAATCAGTAATGTTAATGACACTGAGTTTTATCCACATCTAAAGGAATATTTGGTAATCATACTATGAAATGCTCTTTCTGCCACGAGAAATCTGTATACGAGGTTAAGTACAATGGGAGCGCCCTTTGTGGCAAACACCTTACCCAATACGTTGAGCGGAGAGTGAAACAGGAGGTGAGGCAGCAGCTCAATGTCGGCAGCAGGAAAACCAGGGTTTCTGTTGCAATTTCAGGGGGCAAAGACAGTTCTGTAACTCTACACCTCCTGCATAAGATATTATCCGAAAGGAGGAACATTGAGCTCTCTGCATTCACGGTAGACGAGGGAATTGAAGGCTACAGGAGTGCAGGGCTTTCAGCTGCGAGGTCTTTGAGCAATAAGCTAGGCATCCCCCATGAAACCATTTCCTACAAAGAGAGTTTCGGGTACACCATGGACGAGATAGTGAGTGCAGACGGAGGGAGGACCATACCGTGTGCCCATTGCGGCCCAATGAGGCGGCAGCTGATGAACAGGGTCTCGGATTACCAGAAGGGAGATTATGTGGCCCTCGGAATCAACCTGGACGATTATGCACAGTCCATAATGATGAATGTGGCGAAGGGCGATGTGAAGAGGATGGCACGAATGGCGCCCCACACAAAGAGCCAGGACGGGTTGGTGCCCAGGGTCCTGCCGCTCAGGAAGATACCTGAGAAGGAAGTCATGCTTTACGCTGTGGTCAATGGAATAGAGTTTGAAGGTGGATGGTGCCCCTATTATGCCCAGGCGAACAGGAACAAGTTCAGGTCAATTGTGTCAGATCTGGAGAATGAAAACCCTGGAACAAAATTTGCGATTGTAAATTTCCTTGACACAATCAGGAATTCGCTTGACACGAGCTTTCCTCCATCAGAACTTGGAAAATGCAAAAAATGCGGCTCACCTACTGCCTCAGAACTTTGTGTGGTTTGCAGCGACCTTGAGGAGCTTCAGAAAATCATGGAGAACAACTCCGGATAATTTAATGGAAGTTCCGCTAGAAACTTTTATCTATTCTGCCCCGATTTTAGCCGGCACGATATGTTATTTTCCAGTCGCGCAAAAAAGTATTGTTTGACCATTGGGGCCGTAGCTTAGCATGGTCGGAGCACCCGGCTGATAACCGGGAGGCCACCGGTTCAAATCCGGTCGGCCCCATTACAGAGTTTTTTTGGCCGCATATCTTTCATCCGGAATTATTTAGGTTCGTGAATTCAAGAGGCTCGGCTTTGACAAAACAAGACAGCATGAGATGTGTACAGAGATTTTCAATTGTATATAAGGCCCTCAATAAAGTAGTAACCCGCTGAAAATTCGACGATTTTTTTCGTTAATTGCCGAATCGCAGTTCAGCAAATTATAAATATTGGGTTGCAGTTCGAATGGTAATGCCAAGCGTACGAATACGTAAAGAGCTATATGAGGAACTTCTGGAGGAGTCTATGGATGCACCCGAAAGAATAAATCAGATCGTCCAGGGTTATCTCAGTGAGAAGAAGAAATACGAAAGCCCAAATTCCAATGATCCCGTATATGGGGAATATTTCATCCACGGGAACGGGGACTGACATTCGCCCTCCCCCAACCTTTCTTTTGAATTAAGAAGATAAGCCAAAATCCTCCAATGTCATTTCAAACTCCATATTCCACTCCTGCAGTCAAGCAGTGAGAGTATCGTTTGCTTGCTGCTGCATGATAACATCCCTGCAGGTGCTGCTTTGTGAAATTGACGCTATTGTGTATTCACCCCGCCCGTAGCTATTTTTTTGAGGGGATTTTCACGACTTTTCCCTTGACCTTTTCAACTGCATATCTCTCGTCAAGCTCTTTCAGTTTTGTCAGAAATGCGTCTTCAAGGCTGAATCCAAGGTGCTCAGCAATGGCAAGACATGCGAATAGGACATCAGAGGTTTCATTTTTCACGTTTTCAAGCATATCATTTCCTTCTTCGGATCTGAGATGCTCATCCATCTCCCTTCCATTCCTCCAAATAAAGAGTTCCAGGAGTTCATTTGATTCTACGGATGCGCTTTCTGCGAGGTCCTTCGTGGTTTGAAACTGTCTCCAGTCACGCTTGTCAATGAAATCTGTTATGTGTGCCTTTAAATCTTCAAGATCCATGTTCTTCCCCTAATATTCGGCCTATGTTAACTTTCCCCTGTCAGAACGTTGCTAGGCACTTCGGACACTCTACTATTGATACGCAATATAGATATGGATTTTGAAACTAGAATGGAACATGGATTATGAAATAAAATACAAGCCAAGCTACTCTCTGCTCACCGTAAAACTTGAAGCGGGTGATATGATCACGGCGGAAGCGGGCGCAATGACTTACATGGATCCGACTGTGGACGTCAGGACTACAATGAGGGAAAGAGGATTCTTCGGGACCCTTGGGCTAAAGCTGTTCGGCGGTCAGACCTTCTTTGTCAACCGGTACACCGGACCTGGAAAAATTGCCTTCGTTTCAGCACCTGTGGGTGATATCGATAAGTTGGATGTCACAGGTGGAACAGGAGTGATCATACAGAAGAGCGCTTTTGTTGCCTCTACCGGAGACCTTGACCTGGACGTAAAATGGGAAGGGTTCACCAAGGGTCTCTTTGGCCAGGGGCTGTTCATGATACGCGTACATGGAGATGGTGACCTCTTCATTAACACCTTTGGCGCAATCGACAAACACACACTAGAGGCGGGAGAGACTCTTGTTGTTGACAATTTCCACCTTGTGGGATTCACTGAAACCTGCACATACAGGGTGGCAGGATTTGGTGGCCTCAAAGAAACCATCCTGAGCGGCGAAGGGTTTGTAACCCACGTTACAGGCCCTGGAGAGGTGTACATTCAGACAAAGAATATGAGGGAATTTGTAGACTGGCTCTGGACACTACTTGAGCCAAGGGTACGAAATTTGCAGGTTCGGGCCAGATAATTTTCCGGTCCCGACTCCCAATCTTCAGGTATTACTGTGCTACGTACCCGCCATCCACGGTCAGTACTGTTCCTGTTACAAAAGATGAATCTTCTGAAGCGAGATACAGTGCTGCCTTTGCTATTTCGTCCGGGGTGCCCATCCTCCCAAGCGGATGCGCTTTCTTAATACCCTCCATCATTTCCGGATCAGCTTCTGCTGCGCGTTCAACCATAGGTGTGCTTATCACCCCAGGAGCAATCGCATTCACCCTGATCCTGTCACTGGCGTATTCAAGGGCAGCGGTTTTAGTGAGCTGTATCACCCCTCCCTTGGAAGCGGTATAGGCGCACATGTTCGTGAATCCTACAAGCCCGGCTATGGACGCGGTATTGATTATTGAGCCGCCACCAGCTTTCCTCATTTCACCAACAGAGTGTTTTATTCCATAAAATACGCTTTTCATGTTTACTGATATAACTTTGTCAAAGGTGTCCACCGGGTAATCCTCTGTTCTTTTGACAGGCCCCTCTATTCCTGCATTGTTAAACATCACGTCGAGCCTGCCGAACTCCTTGACTGCCTTTTCTACCAGTTGCTTGACCTGATCTGATTCAGATACATCCACATGGACAAAAATGGCCTTTCCACCATTCTTTCCTATTTCTTCAGCAACCCTTGACCCCTCATCGTCCTTCAAGTCAGCGATAACGACAGTGGAGCCTTCGCCTGAAAAAAGTACGGCTGTGGCACGCCCTATCCCGGAAGCCCCTCCTGTAACTATCGCGACCTTTCCTTTCAGTTTGTTCATTTTTTCTCGATTAATCTACTAGTAACTGATTCTTAACAGCAACAGCTTACAGGTTAAGCCCTCAGGGTCTTGCACATTCAGTTAAGTATTTGCGGGTGAATTTACTAATTGTATAATGGAGAAAATCACTAGAGACGCACTGAATCCATTCCCATGGTATGAAATGATGAGGGAGAAAAATCCTGTCTTTTATGATGACAAGAGCGGATTCTGGCATGTTTTCAGATACCCTGACGTAAAGAGGGTGCTTTCAGATTATTCCTATTTCTCCTCAGCTGAGGGGAGGGGCGGATCTGAAGAGAATCCCATAGGTGCCAGCCTCATAAGCTCAGATCCTCCCAGGCACACCAAACTCAGGTCCCTGGTTTCAAAGGCTTTCACGCCCAAAAGAGTCAACGAGCTTGCCCCGAGAATCAGAGAAATAGCAGAGGAGCTGATTTCCGGGTTCAGGGAAAGCGGAAAGTTTGATCTTGTAAACGACTATTCGGGGCAGCTTCCAGTAATTGTTATAGCAGAATTGCTTGGAATACCGCCTGAAGACAGGGGTAAATTCAAGAAATGGTCGGATCAGCTTGTCTCTGGTGCAAGGGATAATTTCTCAGACGAAGGTGGTGAATATTCAGAGCCCCAGATTGCAATGGGGATGTATTTCAACGAAATCATTGAGCAGAAACGGAAGGAGCCTGGAAATGATCTGATAAGCTCACTGATAGAGGCCGAAGTGGATGGCGAGAAACTGTCCCACTTCGATCTTCTGGGATTCAGTGTTTTGCTGCTGGTAGCAGGGAATGAGACAACCACGAACCTGATAACCAATGCGATTCTCACACTTGACAGGAATCCTGCAGACTACGGGAAAGTCCTGGAAAACCCGGATCTCATCCCATCAGCAATAGAAGAGGTTCTCAGATACAGATCGCCTGTCCAGTCAATGTTCCGGACCTGCGCTAAAGATACTGAAATAGGCGGGCATAAATTGAAGAAAGGCCAGCCATTGATTGCCTGGATTGGGTCTGCGAACCATGATCCGTCTGAATTCAATGAGCCGGAGACCTTTGATCCGGAAAGGTCACCGAACAGGCACATAGCCTTCGGTGAAGGCATTCACTTTTGCCTGGGCGCGCCACTCGCAAGATTGGAGGCAAAGATCGCACTGGAGGTCCTGTTCAACTCCATCGGAAGGCTGATAATTGACAAGGATGCCAGACTTGAACCGATAGGTGGAATTGTGGTGTATGGCGTAAAGAGCCTCCCGGTAACCTTCTGATCGAAACAGTTATCATTCTTACTTTGGGCAATAACCCATTGTGAGGTATTACCCTCAATAATATATTTATCAAAACTTTCTAAATGCCACATCCACATGTTTAAGGCATGACAATTAGGACCACGATGACTGGAAGCTATTTTAGAACGCCTGAAATAGAGGAGCTCCTCAAGAAATCCCCAACGGGGGAAATCAGTGACGAACACAGGGATACTGTTGAAAAGGCAGAGAGGAGAGCGATTAGGGACCAACTCCATCCGGGAGGCATAGAAAGGGGGCTCACATGGATAAGCAACGGGGAACAGAGGAAGTCAGGGTACACCACCTACATTCCAAACAGGTTCAGTGGATTTTCGAAGACTGAGAAGATAATATCCCAGATAGGAGACGATTTCTTCAACGAGCTCCAGGAATCAAACCCTCCACTCGCCCAGGCATTCGCAGGCGGATCGCCCTTTGCCTTTGACAAGATAGAGGACAAGCTCCAGTACACAGGGGAAAAGCTTGCGAAGAAAGAGGCTGAGGACTTTGTCAAGCTGGCAAAGGAAGAGGGTGCTGAGAGGATCTTCCTGAATGCCCCCTCGCCTGGAATACTCACACTATTCTACACAGGAAAGGGAGTATACAAGGACCACAACGAGTTTCTGTTTGACCTGTCCAAGGAACTCGCAAAGGAATACAGGGCTATACTCTCAGTTGATGGTGTTGACCTTCAGATTGATGCCCCTGATATCGGTGTTGGCTCAATTTTCAAGGACCCATGGGGATTTGAGTTCAACGATGCATTGCCATATCACGTGGAAGCCATAAATGAAGCTATAGCGGGCCTGCCTCAGGACAGGGTAAGGGTGCACTACTGCTACGGCAATTATTCAGGTGCACATACAATCGATCCGCACTACGGGAATATACTGCCTGAGCTCGTGAAACTCAAGGCCGGCACTTTAGTTGGAGAAATGGCAAACCCCAGGCATGCCGGTGATCCGCTGATAATAAGGAATTATGCCAGAGAACATGGGTGGCCTAAACAACTCAACATAGCTGCAGGAGTAATTGATGTCAAAACGCCATTTGTAGAGTCTCCCGAGGCAGTTGCCCTAAAACTCAAATCACTTGCCGAGATTGATGAGATCGGGCCCGAAAGAGTTCTTGGAGGCACAGATTGCGGGTTTGAGACCTTCTCATGGCAGGACAATATAACATACCAGGTGGCGGTTAAAAAGCTAAGGTCCCTGGCAGAAGGGGCAGCGTTGGTGTGAAAGCAAACCTGTCATTATTTTCCGATGAGAAACCCGTGCTTTAGAGGGTCGCTCTCATCAATTACAATTTCAGAAAGCTGTGTTACCCATGCCCTTCCCGTCACTTCCGGAATAACTGAACCATATTTTCCAACCTTCGTTTTGCCAACGATTCTGCATTTGAATGTTGTGTTCGTGATAGATTCATGAACGAATGATTCCCCCATCCCTAGGGCGCCGTCGCGGAAAAGAACTGCAGATCTGGCTGATGTGCCGGTTCCGCATGGCGATCTGTCAAAGCTTCCACTTGGAAACACTACGATGTTCCTGTAATGATCATCTGAGAGAAGGGGCTTGCCCGTGATCATGGTAAGCGGCACCGGGCTTATATCGGGGTTTTCAGGGTGCTTCGGGTTAATCTGCTCATGCACAGCCTTGCTTATTGCAGATCCTGCTTTTCTGAGCGGCTCGATGCTGGACTCTTCAACTTCAAGATCCAATTCGCTGGAGTCGACTATGGCATAGAAGTTTCCGCCGAACGCCAGGTCCACACAAATGTTTCCGCCTACTGGAGCATCTACATACACTTTCTTCTTGCCCATGCTGAAAGAAGGGACGTTCCTAAGAGTAACAGATTCTGCATCTCCATCCACTATGCTCACTTCAACTTCCACTTTTCCCGCAGGAGTATCGTACCTCACCTTTCGCACAGACTCGTCTGCTTCTATCAGCCCTTTGAACACAAGCGCCGTGGTTGTACCAATTGTGGCATGGGCGCACATGTCCAGATAACCAGTAGTGGTTGTGAAAAACAGCGTGAAATCAGTTTCATCGTCATTCGAAGGGTAAACGACAGAGCCGAACTGGTCCATGTGTCCCCTTGGTTCCTGAAGTATTGCCGTTCTAATGTAATCTTCATTCACCCTGAAATGCTCCCTTGCTTCAACCGCGTTGCTACAGCCTTCCGGCAGTTTATCTCTTATCAGTATCCTAGTTGGCTCTCCCTCAGTATGGGTATCAATTACACCAACCCTTTCTCTTTTCCTCATTTAGGATAGTACGATGCAGTTCTGGTATTTAGTGGCTTTCGAATGCACTGTTCTTCACGGTTTTTCCTTTTTTACTTGCCCCTTGGATGTTCCAGGGCCTGTTCAGCTTTCTTTATATAAGTTACACCCTCGTTTATCAGATAACCTATGAGTGGCCCGAAGGCATTTACGACTAATGTGGCAAGGAGGATAAAGGAGAAGTATGCCCAAAACGATGTGAAGATTACAACTCCAGGGTTCGTAGGGGGGAATGGAGCTCCATTAGTTGTTGTAATCATCGCAATATAGTAAAACGAGTTGACCAGTGTCCAGCCTTCTGATATCTTGACAACAAGTGTTGCTATTATTACACTTATTACAAAGATTGTAAGAGTTATGAGCACCCGGTCTGAGAGCGGGGAAAGAGGATGGTTCCTGTTGAGAACGTCTTTGATGGGCAGGCCTTTGACCATTTGGTAGTATTAACATTTGTTTATACATGAACCTTGCCTAGGTCAACGTAAATCGGCAGGGCTTCTTCTTTTGCCAAAAAGGTCATGGAATTGGGAGTACAATCATATCTAAGTGGTTTGGGTTATTGTGAGGGATCTGAGGCTGAACTGGGTGTTATTTCTGCTTACTGTATTTGTGGCTGCCCTAGGTTTCTTCTTTGCTGTCTTTGAGGCTCTTTTGCATTCGGGAATTCCCTAGGGATCGAACCAATTAGGGGTCACATTATCGCATGCTTTTTTCAATCTGGCAGCCACCCATTATGCCCTAGAAGGAGGAATCATCATCATAACAGTAGTATGTGCAGTCCAGAAACATCGATAGTCAGCATTGGGTTAGGCCGTAAGACAGCAGCAAATCCCGGAACCGGATCGGCAAAGTGACATCATCTCCTCCGTTTCGGAAGGGTATTTCCTGCTCAATTTTTGTTTAAAAAGTATGGGAAATGTTCCGAGAACTTCATTTTAGATCCCCTATATAATTCCTCTTTAACCGCACTAATCATGAGGCGAACCTTGGTGGAGGTAAAACTCGAGAACAAGACCCTGAAGTAGCGCTGGGAGGGAGATTTGAACTCCCGATCTCGTGAGAGAACAGGTTTTCCAGACCTGCGCCCTACCAGGCTAGGCTATCCCAGCTAACTCGGTCTTAATCTTTGAAGTTTATTTAAGGGTTTATGCAGGTACAGGGATTACTTGACGAGATCAAAAATCGGAACTGACAGAGTCTTCTCTATACCTTCCATCGATCTCAACTTTCCAAGAACAAAATTGGAAAGTTCCTTCATGCTCCTGTGAACTGTCATGAGGAGGATGTCCCATCCGCCAGCAATCACTGATGCAGATATGACATTCTCCAGCTTTCCCAGTTCCCTTGCAAGTTCAGTCTGGTCTATGTCTGAATGAAAGTCGAAGTTAATCAGTATGTAGGCGAGAATGGGGTACCCAATCTTTTCATAGTCTACTTTTACCGTGTACTGCTTTATATAACCTTCTTTGCGCAAGCGTTCCATTCTTTCGAAAACAGTTGCCCTTGGGATTCCAAGGTTGTTTGATATCTCAGATATCTTATCCCTTCCGTGTTCTGTAAGATATCTAAGAATTTGAACATCTTTCTTGTCAAGTTTGTCCTGCATCAAGCTAAAAGTTTTTTTCTGTATTTAAAAAGATCTATTTTGAAACAGAAATTTGGAAAAAACATGAATAAATTTAGTAATTTGTCCATTATTTTCGTTTATATGACGGAATCTTCAAGACTTGGTAAACAACGCAAGAATCATTTACTTTTGTAACTTGAATACAAATTAGGTGCCGCAGTTATCTGCGGATGTAAATTTTTATTCTTATGGATGAAGAAGAACTCTGTATTCCGAATTCTGGACTCATCGACGATTATTCTGATGATCATTACAATAGCGGTTGCCATCTACATCGCTAGAAGAAGAAAAGGATTCTCTGAAGTATCTGCTGAATATTTCTGGGAGATGAGTTGGCTTAAAGAACAGAGGTTGTATGAAACTGTTTGATTACAAACATAAGCGCCGGGGGGGAGATTCGAACTCCCGAGCGAACAAGCGCAATAGATCTCGAGTCTATCGCCTTACCAGGCTAGGCTACCCCGACCCACAGTTACATTATGTCAAACTATTTCTTACTATTTTTCTGTTGTATGTCAGAATCCATACTGTATGTCCTGATCGTTTTAAACTTCCTTTCACTTACCCCATGAGAAGCAATGAAAGCAAGTGACCTTTTTGTCAAATGCATGGAGGCTGAAGGCGTAAAATATATCTTCGGGCTTCCTGGGGAAGAAAATATTGACCTCGTGGACTCAATATCAAAATCAGACATCAAATTCATTGTAACCAGGCATGAACAGGGTGCCGCGTTCATGGCTGACGTCTACGGGAGGATAACCGGCAATCCAGGAGTGTGCCTCTCTACACTTGGGCCCGGAGCGACCAACCTTCTTACCGGGGTTGCGAATGCACATCTCGACAAAGTACCTCTTCTGGCCATCACTGCACAGGCTCAAACTACAAGGCTACACAAGGAATCACACCAGAACGTTGACACAATAAAACTGTTCTCCGGCATAACCAAGTACAACCAGCCAGTTATGGACGCATCCACCATTCCCGAAATTATAAGGAAGGGTGTTCACCTGACGACTCACACAACACCAGGGGCTGTCCATATACAGCTGCCTGAAAATATAGCAAAGGAGGAAACCACTGGAGAGCCCCTGCCACACCTGTACCAGTTTCCAGTGGAGCCTGAAAAGCAGACATATGAAGCTGTTGCAGCAGAGATAATGAAGGCAGAAAACCCCATTGTCCTTGCAGGAAACGGCGTGATCAGGTCAAGAGCCTGGAAAGAGCTTAAGGCCTTCATAGACCAGACCAATATCCCAATGGTCAATACCTTTATGTCAAAAGGAATACTGCCCTTCGACCACCCACGGAACCTTTTCAGCGTTGGGGGTGTGCCATACCCGGTAGGTTTGAGGCCACTCCACGCTGCGGATCTTGTCATCGCAGTCGGATTCGACCTTGTGGAATACGACCCAATCAACTGGAATGCCGACAGGAAGAGGAAGATAATCAACATCCATACAGTTTCTTTGGAAACAGATGAGCATTTTCCCATAGAGCTTGACGTTGTTGGAAACCTGAAGCTCATACTCAATAGCCTTTCCGCCCACATCAAGAGAAGGGAGGATACAAGTGTGCATGACCAGATAAGGGAAAGAAGGCTGAAGGAACTCACAACAGTCCCTAACAAGTTCGAGGAACTCCCCAGAAAAGTGATGTGGCATCTCAATGAAGCAATGCCGGAAAATGCATTCCTTATCAGTGATGTGGGGCTCCACAAGGTCTGGGTATCAAGGTGGTATCAGCCAAAGAGCCCTGGAAAGACCATTGTCTTCAACGGTTTTGCATCTATGGGCGGATCAGTCCCTGGCGCCATAGCATGCAAGCTTGCAAAGCCGGAGGACCCGGTAGTTGTAGTGGCCGGAGATGGAGGGTTCCTTATGAATGTCCAGGAACTTGAAACCGCCAGGAGGATCGGCACAAACTTCACCGCCATAGTGTTCAATGACGGGCGGTACAGCCTTATAGCAGAGCATCAGATGATGTCCGGACTCCCTGTTTCAAACGTGTTCTTTTCAAATCCCGACCTCTCCCTACTTGCAAAGAGTTTTGGGATGAGCTATTTCAGGGCCGAGTCTGAAGATGATTTCAAAAAGGCATTCGAAGCCTCTGTCAACAGCGATTCAATGAACTTGATTGAGGTGGTCCATAACGAAGAGATGAAGGTGTAAATTCTTCACTCTATTTTCCTGTGCTCTTTCATCATGCACCTGTCCATCACAACTGAGATTCCCTTCGATTTAGCCAGGTCTGCTGCCTCCTCATTCACAACATCCTCCTGCATCCAGATCAACTTGGGGTTCAGGGAAATAGCCTCATTTACCACTTCAACAACAGCTTCCGGCTTCCTGAATACGTCAACCACTTCTACCTTGACGGACTCCGGCACCGACCTTAGATCGGGATATGCCTGAAGCCCTTCCCACCTGTCAAACTTAGGGTTAATCGGTATAACATTGTATCCGTGATTTTTCAGGTACATGGCAACCTGATAACTGTCTCTTTCAGGCTTGTCAGATATTCCGACAACAGCAACATTCCTGTAGTTCGCCAAGAATTCGTTTATCCTGTTTTCATCATAGGATTTCATGAATCAAAAATCAATGCTGCGATATTAATTTTAACTGGGTCCCGTCCTTTAACCTTTTGTGAAAGAGCCAGCCCGAAGGAATAACAAGCAATCTGCTCAAGTTTAAATATCCTCAAGAAATATGCTCTTTCAATGTTTTGTTCTGTGTGCGGTGCATTAATGTCCCCAACTAAGGGTAAGTACGTCTGCAATTCCTGTGGCAACGAAGTCAAAAAGGATGCTTCAAGCGGTACAACTGGCCAGATAATCAGCAGGGGTGTCGCAAAGGAGACTATAATGATAACGGAAGAAAAGAGTGGTGAGCCCCTCGACTCAGACGCCGTATGCCCAAAATGCAAACATTCTGGCGCTTATTATCTGCTTAAACAGACGAGGTCCGCAGATGAGCCTGAAACAAAGTTTTACACCTGCGAGTCCTGTGGATACAGGTGGAGAGAATACTGATTCATTTCAGGGAGGCAGATTACCCATACTGTATCCTTGTAAAATTGGTTAGGTAAATATACCACTACTGGATCGATTATCTATAATTTCAAAGGGAGCAGTGTTAGATATTGAAGTACATTGAAGTTGGAAAAACAAGGGAAAAGTTGCCTGCCATTGGCATAGGGACATGGCAGCTTGACCCGAATTCAAAAGATTCTATCAACGCCATCAGGGCATCAATAGAAAGCGGCTCAAATTTTGTTGATACGGCGGAAGCATACAGAAACGAGCAAATGGTTGGAAAAGCCATAAAAGAGTATGATGACATCTTTCTGGCTACAAAGGTATGGCCCACTCATTTCAGGCATGATAAGATCATCAAGGCATGTGATCAGAGCCTGGAAAGGCTGGGAAGGAAATACATTGATCTCTACCAGTTGCACTGGCCCAACCCTAAAGTGAGCATGGATGAGACGATGAGTGCGATGGAGAAACTTGTGGATGATGGAAAGATACGCCATATAGGGGTGAGTAATTTTTCCGTAGAGCAGCTGAGAAAGGCCCAGAATTCCCTCAAGAAATATGAAGTTGTTTCAAACCAGGTAGAATACAGTATAATGGCCAGAGAGTATGAGAAAGACCTGCTCCCATACTGTCAGGAAAATGGAATTACTCTCATAGCATACAGCCCACTGGGGCATGGTAAATTCTTTACCCGGAAAAACAAAGCGATGCCTGTCATACAGGAACTGGCAAAGAAGCATGATAAGACACCGGCCCAGATCGCACTTAACTGGCTCATCTCCAGAAGCAATGTTTCCGCGATTCCCAAAGCTGGCAGCATTGACCATGTGAAGCAGAATATTGATGCTGCAAACTTCCAGATTAGCAGCTCAGATCTTACAGAACTTGATCAGGCAATATCGGCTATGAATTTCAAGACCATGAAGCAGAAGTACGGGTGGCTCATTTCCTTTGTGCTGAGGCTCGTTTAGAAGTTGTTCGACACAGTTATATACAATAGAAAACTGGTGATGTGAATGGTCTTAGACAATCTCGCTAACTCACTCAGAGATACGTTAAGAAGAATTTCAAGTTCTTCGTATATAAATGCAGAAACAGTCAAAGAAGTCGCAAAAGAGCTTCAGAGAGCCCTCCTTAAAGCGGATGTTAATGTAAAGCTCACCCTTGAGCTCACAAGAAAACTTGAACAGAGGGCCGCGGATGAGAAACCGCCATCAGGCATGGCGGATCAGGACTACTTGGTAAAGATCATTTATGAAGAGCTTCTCAAAATTCTGGGCGTTGAGTCGAGCATAAAGGTGACACCTCAGAAAATAATGCTTGTGGGATTATACGGGCAGGGTAAAACAACTTCTGCAGGAAAACTTGCCAAATTCTTCAACCGGAAAGGACTCAATGCAGGACTTATCGCTGCTGATGTACACAGGGTGGCAGCCTATGAGCAGCTTGAGCAGGTTGCCAAATCCGTAAACGCACAGTTCTATGGTGAGAAGGGAGAAAAGAACCCGGTGAAGATCAGCAAGAACGGGCTTAAATCGCTTGAAGAGACTAAGGTTAAAATCGTTGATACAAGTGGCAGGGATTCCCTTGAGCTGGAGCTTATAGAGGAAATCAAAAAGGTAAAGGCAGCAGTTGAGCCGGACGAAGTTCTGCTTGTCATGGATGCCACAATAGGGCAGCAGGCAGGACCACAGGCAAAAGCTGTTGATGACGCAGTAGGAATAACGGGCGTCATAATAACAAAGATGGACGGAACAGGCAAGGGTGGAGGTGCACTGAGTGCCGTTTCTGAGATCAAAGCCCCCGTCTATTTCATTGGGACAGGGGAGCACATGGATGATTTTGAGATCTTCAACCCGAAGAAGTTCCTTTCCAGGCTTCTTGGCCTTGGAGACCTGGAGACTTTGCTGGAAACCGTGAAAGAGGTCGATATCACAGAGGAGGAGGCAGAAGAGTCCATGAGCAAGCTCATGTCCGGGAAGTTCAACCTCAAGGACATGTACGATGTGTGGGAGAAATTCTCACAGCCGAGCCTGCTGAAGAAGATTTTCGACTCGCTCCCGCTGGCAAAAATGCCTGGAGGGAACAAGATCAACCCTGACGATATCGAGAACGCAGGAAGCAAGCTCCAGAGATACCGTGTAATCATGGACTCAATGACGTTCGAGGAACTTGAAAAACCTGAACTCATTAATTCGAAAAGGATTGCAAGAGTGGCCAAGGGGTCGGGAAAGCCAGAGACTGAAGTCAGGGGTCTGCTGAAGGAGTTCAAGATGATGAAGAACAACCTCAAGATGATGAAAGGGAACAGGGGTTTCAAGAAGATGATGAAGCAGCAGCTCAGGGCAGGCAACTTCGGGCTTGACGAAGCCCTGGAAGGAGTAGAGTAAACGGTACCGCACCCGAATCGTATTGCATTCTTGCGGGAGATTCCCCCGGGTTTTCACCATTCCAAAAACAAAGCGATCAGGTCTGAAAGAAGCAGCTATGATAACACTGTGTCAGGTTTATAGCATGAATCGCTAATGGGTTTTTCTGAGGAAACGGTTGAAACCGATCATGATATTCCTACAACAAGGCAGAGAAATTTCTTTCACAATGAAGAGGCTTCAACATAACTCATAGAACGAGGTACAGCATTTTATACGTGAATAATCTGAAAAAATAGAGATGGTAAATAAAAGGATCAGATGAGTTGTTCCAGCTCTTCAACAAGTTCCGGATATTTTCTCTGAACTGCTTTCAGTATCTCTTCCACAGAGATCTTATTGAGTTCAAACTCGGATACCGCATCCACGAGCTTATCGAGCGTCTCATCTGAAAGGCCGGAAAGTTTCTCCTTGGCCATCCAGTTTCTGAGGTGCTTCCTCTGGAATTTCTCCTTCACCATCTTCTCGTATTCGGTCATCATTTCCTGGGAATAGTCTTCCCCGTCAATTGCCCTCTTGGCAACTGATGCCGCATATTTTCCTGAAATTATGCCGTTGGCAATTCCGCCACCGGTGATCGGATCAATCAGTCTCGCAGCGTCTCCCACCAGGAGAAGGCCAGGTAGCGTGAATTTGTCCCTTACCTTTGACACTGAAACGCCGCCGGTAACCCACTGGATAGCCTTTCCCTTTGCATATGCAGGATGCTTCTTGATCCAGTTGTCCAGGTAATTCTTGAGGTCAAACCTGTCGTGAAGCCTGTCTATTGAGCATCCTATACCGACGTTTGCCTCGTGATCACCCTTTGGGAAAACCCAGATATATCCTGAAGGTGCAACTGACCCCAGATAGAAATCCGTGTAATCAGCATCTGAATCAACACCAATCATCCTGTACTGTGCGGCTGAAATAATATCATTCTTTGCGAGTATGACCGACTTCAGGCCTGCCCATCTTGCGAATTCACTTTCAAAACCGTCGGCTGCAATTACCATCTTTGCCCTGACCTCTTCCATGAATCCGTTGTGCCTTACGTGGGCACCTACAACCTTGCCTCCTTCCTTGATAACAGACATAGCTGGTGATTTTACCCAGACGTCTGCGCCTTCGGCAGCTGCCAGTGCAGCCATGTGCTTGTCGAATTTGTCCCTTTCAACGACAAACCCGACTTCGTTGCCGGCTTTGTCTGCAGTAAGGGTTATGGGCCTGTGCTCTGAAGGTCCGTAGATCCTGGCACCCTTGACTTCGTCCGAGATCCATCGGGGATCGGGCTTTATGTCCATCTCTGGCATCCAGGCCTTTGATATTCCTTCCCCGCATCTTACCGGAGAGCCGATATCGGGCCTCTTCTCAATGAGAAGGGTCTTCAGGCCGTTTCTAGCGGCGAACCTGGCGGCAGAACTGCCAGCAGGGCCTGCGCCTACTACCAAAACATCATACTGTAGCATGGAACCACTCCGCAGATATTGCTCCTGTGGGGCAACCAACTACGCAAAATCCGCACTCTATACATTTGTTTTCATGTATTTCAATTACTGTATCGTCCATGAATATTGCATCAGTGGGGCACATTCCAACGCATGCACCACAATAGTTGCACAGACTTCTGTCGACGTCCATTTCTGTCTTAAGCTTAACTTCTGCCATTCGAACACTCATCCTTTCTATGGTTTATAAGTTTCTATCTCTCCGTGCCTGATTCCCAGACCAGACAATAACTTCTTAATAAGCACCGGTATATTTTATTTTTGTATTAGGCGCTGTCAATTCACAAGCTTCTGCGAGGTCTGTGCATCTCGATATGGCCCTTCATTTGAGCGGGCTGTCAGACAAGATGATCATATCGTATATTGAAAAACCCAATAGTACTCAAACTCAAGGAAATTCCTATCATAAGCTGTTCCAGAAGTTAGTTCCAATAATTCGCCCTCAGTTAGAAAGTTCTTTACGATCTCATACTCCTGCCCATTTTTGAGCTTCCTGATCTGGTACGTATTCCCTTCACCGTCCGTTCTGCTTATTGGTGTTGCACTCTCAACATACCTGTTGTCTATCATCACAACCACAGAACCGGATTCAAGTTTCCCATGGAGTGTATCAAGGAATTTTTTTATCCTCCTCTTTTTTACGTGCGATATCCAATAACCGCAGAGGGCACCCTCGAATGATCCGCCCACATTATCCATGGAATAGGCGTCTGAAACCAGGAAGGAAACATTTGCCCTGGATTCTGTCCTTTTCCTGGCAATCTCAATCATCTCAGTGCTGCTGTCTATGGCAAGTATTGAGTCTGCGTGGTCAGCCAGAATCTCAGTCCAGTACCCTGTTCCGCAGGCAATTTCCAGAATTCTCCGGCCGGACAGCTTCTCAATAAGCGCATTCCGCATGCCGGCAAGATCTGCCTGTCTGTCAGGCTTTTCGTAAAGGCGGTCATATTCCCCCGATCTTGAAGAATAGTAATCCTTCAGGTCTTCCTCTTCCTGCCCCATCCCGGAGATCCTCTTTTATGCTTCATGCCGGCCTTGAGCCTTGCCGGATTTTCCGGACTTATTCACTCTGCCGTTCTTGACATTCTTTGAGTAGTATTCGCAGTAGCTGTTTATCAGGCACTCGCCACATTTTGGCCCGATTGGCCTGCAGATTTTCTTGCCGAATTCCACGAGAACAGGGTTAAACCCCAGCCATTGCCCCCTGGGTATTATTTTTCTTAGCCTCTCTTCCGTTCCTTCGGGATTTTTAGTGTTTGCCCAGCCTATTCTGTTGCTTATCCTGTGCACATGTGTATCTACGGCAATTGCCGGAATTTTCATGGCGTCGGCAAGCACAACATTTGCCGTTTTCCTGCCTATCCCAGGTATTGTCATCATATCCTCGATGTTTTCCGGAACCTTGCCGCTGAATTCTTCATTGATTATTCTTGCTGCACCTATCACCCTCTCAGCCTTCACCCTGGCGAAACCTACCTTTGATATTGCGTCATAAACGTCGTCATAACTTGCATTTGCAAGGCCCACTGAATCATGGTACCTGTCATGAAGCCTTCTTGCTGCAGGATCGGTCACTTCGTCCTTCGTGCGGTGCGACATAATTGTTGTAATGAGGACCCAGAACGGGTCTGAGAACTCAAAATGGTGCGGAGGGCTCTGCTTCCTTATGAGTCCATACACTTCAGGAAACTGCTCTTTTGCCTTTCTGATATTCATTTCGTTGCTCTCCCATGGCGTATTCGCCTATCTCCCGATAGACAAGTGACTCCTTTGATGCGACGGACCTGACTACTGCATCTGCGAGTCTCACATTGGTAATGATGGGCATTCCCCTCTGAACTGCCATACGCCTTATCCTGAAACCGTCCTTGATTGAGCCTGAATGCATGGTTGGCGTGTTGAGGATCATTGAAAGCTTATCCTCTTTTATCATCCTGCTCATTTTTGGCTCCCGGATGTCGTCCAGTCTGTACACCGTCTCGTTCGGAACCCCCAGATCGTCCAGGAATTCAGAGGTTCCGGGAGTTGCATAGATCTTTACTCCGGCGTCATGGAGCAGGTGGCATATGCTTCCCACAAGGGGCTTGTCATTATCGTTTACTGATACCAGAGCAGGGTGATCCAGCGAGAAGCGTGGATTCATTATCATCGCTGCTTTTATCAGCGCTTCAGTTTTTGTGGAAGCTTCGGACATAGCCTCTCCTGTTGATTTCATTTCAGGGCCAAGTATGATATCCAGGTCTGAAAATCTGTTGAACGGAAATATAGGAATCTTCACGAAGTATGATTTCGGTGAGGCGTCCGGCTCGCTGATGCTGTCGCCAAGCATTGCAGAAATCGCCACGGACACCCAGTCTGTACCTGTAGCCTTTGACACGAATGGAAGGGAGCGTGAAGACCTCGCATTGAGCTCAATCACGAATATTTCGTCGTCGCGCACAGCCAGCTGCAGGTTTGATACGCCCACCAGGCTGAAATTTGTTGCGAACAGGTCAACAATGTCCTTGATCTTCCTGAAGAGCCCATCGCTGATGATGTCTGGCCCCATTATCATGGTTGCGTCTCCTGAGTGGGTTCCCGCCTCTTCTATGTGAAGTGAGATTCCGGAGATTGCTGTCCTTGCAGAATCTGATACGAAATCCACGTCAATCTCCTGCGCCCCTTCAACGTACCTGCTGATAAGAATTGGGTATCCCGGGCGTTCCCTGAACAGTTCCTTTACCCTTGTTTTCAGGTCCTCATAACTGTAGACAATATCCATTGCCCTGCCGCCGATGATGAAGCTGGACCTCACAATCACAGGCAGGCTGATAAGCGGTACCTTTCCCTCCACCTCGTTCTCGTTTGCAACGGACACAAAGTCAGGCTGTTTTATCCCCAAAGATTTCAGCCTTTCCGCGAATATGGACCTGTTTTCTATCTCATCTATATCTGACGGCCTGGTTCCGAGGATTATCTTCTCCCCAAAAAGTTCTGACAGTTTGGAAGCAAGGTTCTGGCCAGTCTGCCCGGAGAACTGTATGATGAGCCCCTTAGGCTTTTCCCTGACAATGACGTTTGATACGTGTTCAAGTGTGACCGGTTCAAAATAAAGATAATCAGATACGTCAAAATCGGTAGAAACCGTCTCAGGGTTGCTGTTCAGCATGATTGTAGTGTATCCCTTCTTGCTGAGTGTCTGTACCGCCTTTACCGAACCGTAGTCGAATTCAAGCCCTTGTGAAATACGGTTTGGCCCTGATCCGATAACCATTACCTTTCCTTTGACTTCGGGTGTTTTCTCAAAATCCCCCTCATCTTCGTAGGTTGAGTAGAGGTAGGGGGTTTCAGCCTCGAACTCCCCTGAACAGGTGTCTATGGCCTTGTAGGATGGCAAAATTCCGTTATCGATTCTGTAGCGGGTTATCTTCGTTTCACCGACTTTGGTGAATTCGGATATCTGCGAATCCGATATGCCAAGTTTCTTGAACTCCTTCAGGTTTTCAGGGATTCTTCCCATGTCCAGGGATTCAAGTTCCCTTACAACGTTGTTTATCTTATTGATGAAGTAGGGATCGAACTTTGAGAGTGCGGCAATCTCCTCGACTTCATAATGCCTGAATAGTGCCTCAAAAATTGCGTAAAGCCTGAGGTCTGTTGACTTTGTAAGAAGATCCCTGATCTTATCGTCCGGAAGGAAGAGACGGATTCTGCTAGATTCTGGCGTGTCCAGAGAGGCTATTGCCTTCATCATGGCCTCCTCAAAGGTACGTCCTATGCCCATCACCTCCCCTATGGACTTCATCTGGACACCAATCCTTCTCTCGACGGCAAACTTGTCGAAGGGCCATCTCGGAATCTTCACCGTAACATAGTCCAGCGACGGCTCAAATGCTGCCGAGGTATCCTTGGTTATAGGGTTCTTTATCTCGGTAAGGTTGTACCCGACCGCAATCTTCGTTGCGATCCTTGCGATTGGGTATCCACTCGCCTTTGATGCCAGAGCGGACGACCTGGAAGTTCGCGGGTTGACTTCCACGACGTAATACTCGTCCGTCTCAGGGTTAAGCGCAAACTGTATGTTGCAGGCCCCCCTTATGCCAATAGCCCCGATTATCTTGATGGCAGAGTCCCTGAGGAAATGGTATTGAACATCACTGAGAGTCTGCGAGGGGGTTACTACTATGCTTTCTCCTGTGTGGACACCCATAGGATCGAGGTTTTCCATATTACATATTACAATGCAGTTGCCCGCATTGTCCCTTACAATTTCATATTCCAGCTCCTTGAGGCCTTCTATGGATTTTTCCACCTCCAGGGTCCCGTCCCCGTAGTCTGAGAAATAGGACTCAGCTATTCTTAGAAGCTCAACCTTTGAACTTATTATTGATCCACTAAGGCCGCCAAGTGAGAATGAAGTCCTGAGTATGACCGGAAAGAACTGAAGATTGGCTATCCTGTCCCTGAAATTGGTCCTGTCCAGTTCCTCAGAATCGGGAATTGGCTCTCCAAGGGATTTCACAAGAGCATGGAACTTCCTCCTGTCTTCCGCCGTCTTGATCGACCTGATGTCAGTTCCCAGAAACTGCACTTTTTTTCCTTTAATAATGCCCCTTCTGTCGAGTTCCACGGCGAGGTTGAGTGCAGTCTGGCCCCCCATTGTAGGCAGGATCGCGTCAATATTCTCCTGATCAATGATTGCCTCTATAGTATCGGCAGTCATGGGTTCTATGTATATCCTGTCGGCAATGCTCCTGTCAGTCTGAATGGTAGCAGGATTTGAATTCAGGAGTACCACCCTGATACCTTCCTCCCGCAAAGACAGGCACGCTTGCGAACCCGCATAGTCAAATTCGGCTGCCTGGCCTACAACTACGGGGCCGGAGCCTATTACCAGTACATTTTTGATTTCAGGCTTTCTTGGCATAATACTCAACTGTCCTCTCCTTTATTTTGTCAAAAAACCATTCAGCGTCGTGTGGCCCGGGCGAGGCCTCTGGATGGTACTGAACAGAGAAAACTGGTTTTTCACTGTGCTCCACCATTTCAACCGTTCCGTCATTTATATCCCATTGGGTGATCTTCAGAGGTGTTCCGCTGAGCGATTGCTGATTAACCGCGTAGCCGTGATTGTGGGTAGTTATCCAGATCCTCTGCCCGTCGGTAACAGCATGGTTGGACCCTCTGTGGCCAAAACGCATTTTTTCAGTTCTGCCACCGAGGGCTATTGATATGATCTGATGGCCCAGGCATACGCCGTAAATTGGAGTGTCTTCGACCTTCATGGCCACAAACTCGGTCACACTTCCCAGTGATTCGTGGGAGGGGTCTCCCGGGCCGTTTGAAAGAAAGATCGCGTCATAGTGCTTGTCAATCTTCGAGAGGTCAAAATTGTATGGTACAACGTCAAGTGATGAGGCTATCTCACCCATCTTTCTCACGAGGCTCCTCTTGGCGCCAAGATCGATGAAGAGGATGTCAAGTTCGCCATCCCCCTTAACAGTGTAATGATCGCTTGTGCTCGTTTCACCGACCAGGTTCCTCTCCATTGGATCCGGCCAGTCCTTTGGAAAATCCGGCCTGTCTGAGATCCAGGCTTTCAGCACTCCCTTTTCCCTGATCTTCTTTACTAGCGATCTGGTGTCGATTCCATCAATACCGGGAACCCCGGATTCTGATAGATATTTCTCGAATTCCTCACCGGGCTTTCCGGCTCCAAGGAAAGAGTGCGCATCCTTTGTAACAAGAGCTTCAACCTGTATCTCCCCGGATTCCATCTGGTCCTGATTGAATGAGTAGTTTGCAATCGTGGGGAAAGCGAAAATCAGGATCTGGCCCCTGTATGAGGGATCGGTCAATGACTCCATGTAACCAGTCATTGATGTGGTAAAAACGATCTCACCATAGGCACTTCCTTTGTGGCCATATGCGGCCCCTCTGAGGATAGTGCCGTCCTCAAGCATAAGATACCTATCCATGTGCTACCTCCCTGATGCTTCTCCTGTGACAGCACCATTGTTTGATTACAGCATGACATTTTCTGAAGAGAGGCGCGAGAGCATGGGCAATAACAAAAATTTCTATTTTTTCAAGTGTTTTAAAGGCTCTCTGTCCAAATCCCCCAATCATCTGTTCTTCTATGTTAAGGCAAAATTGCCTTAAATGTTTCTGACAGTCATGCCAGACAAAACGATTATGATCGGATCTTCGGGGAGATCATCCTCAAGAACCTGGTGTTAACGTACCAACAGCGACATCAGAATATCAGGAATACTATAATGACGAGAGCAATCAGCCCCCCGATGATCCATCCTGCGAGCTCCATGGGCGCATCCTTTGCCAGATGGATAACCGGGTTCTTCCTAGGATCTATGAAGTCCCTGTGAATTGTATAATGGTCTGAATATTCCCTTACATGGGTTGAATGCGGGCCCCTGTACTGGTTTGTTGCCCCTTTGGTATACCCAAGGAGAGTTTTCTTGAAGCGGTTTCCCAGAACTGTGTCCTTCTTCTTCAGGTACATCTCCCTTGCAACAGGTATTCTCCGGAGGTCAACTTCCTTCCCCTGGTAGATCAGGTCGTGATGCCCTGCTTCCGACTGCGATCTTCGGAGTTCATTCCTCCTCTCGAATGCGCTTCGCATGGCAGAGCCTACATTGATGTTTCCAAGAAGTCTAGTCCTCTTCTTTTCGCGTTCTGTATCATTTTTCTTGATGTGTTCCGTAATCATCGAAGAGCGAGCGATCAATTAAATTCTGGTATATAAACATATACGGAAACGGTTAACACGAAAAGTTTCATTTATCCTATCAATATGCGTCTAGACATAGAAAAATCGATCCTGCGAGCAGAGCATCACTGGCACATTTGTATCTGGCCGTCATAGATTATTGATTTCCCGTCGAGATGCATTTTCTTGAATACGATATTGACGCCGGATCCAGCAGCCCTGAGCAGTGCTTCCGCGAATTCCGGATCCGTATCTCTGTTTGGAACAAAACACTCAGCATTCTTCCTCATGACAAGGAACATTATGCTGGCCGGAGTTCCCTCATCCTTCATTGAAGTCAGGAGCCTGACATGCTCAGTTGCCCTCAGGCTGGGGGCATCCGGGAACTTGGCAGTTCCATTGTCCACGAGGGTGCAGCCCTTCACTTCTATGAATTCATTTTCACACTTGAAATCGATTCTCTTCCTTCCTACCCTGACCTCAGATACTGCATTATCCGGGAGAAATTTCCTGGCTATCGACGGGTGAAACCTGCTGTCAATGAGTACCCATTCGTCTCCATCCAGGGCACATACCACCGAGTAGTCTGTTTTTTCAGAAGGCTTTCTCCTGATCCTGATTCTGTTTCCTGGAAATATTAGCTCCTTTAGCCTCCCTGGATCGTGCAGATGGCATTTTACCGACTCCCCGCCAAGGTTTGCGATAACAACAAACCTGTTCGGCCTTTCAACTACAGCTGCTTCCAGAAGGTCCCAGTCAAAGTCCACAAGACTTTTTCCGGGTTCTGGCCCGACGCATATGTGAGTGGATTCCATGTTCCGTTCTGAATCTGGGACTGCATAAAATACAGTGCGTGATTTCTTCCAAAAAAAAAGGAAAATTGAAGATCAGACACCAGCCTTCATTTCAGGATTCCGAGCTTCTTTCCCTGTTTTTCAAACGCTGTTACAGCGTAATCAAGGTCTTCCCTCGAATGCACTGCGGACGGCATCAGCCTTATTCGGGCAGTTCCCATCGGGACAGTCGGGTAGACGATCGGTGACGCGAATACATTCTCCTCTGAATAGAGCGCTCTGCTCAGTCCAACGACTTTCTTCTCGTCTCCTGCAATCACAGGTGTAATCGGAGTCTTGCTGCTTCCTGTGTTGAAGCCGAGGTCATTGAGTGATTTCTTGAGGTATTCTGAATTATCCCATAGTTTCTTCACCAATGAATCGTCCTTCTCCAGGATCTCTATGGACTTCAACACCGCCGCCGCATCTCCCACGTTCAGGGCACTGCTGAACAGAAACGGCCTTGCCCTCTGTTTCAGCAGATCGACAAACTGCTCGTCACCGGCCACGAAACCGCCCATTGATCCGATTGCCTTGGAAAAAGTTCCCATTTCTATGTCGACTTTTCCTGCAAGGTTGAAGTGGTCCACGATTCCCCTGCCGTGGGAGCCGAGGACTCCCTCACCATGGGCATCATCAACATATGTCATCGCCGAGTATTTTTCACCGAGCTCTGCGATTTCAGGCAGTGGCGCTATGTCCCCGTCCATGCTGAATACCCCGTCTGTCACAATGAGAGCTTTCTTTCCTTCATTCCTGTGCTCCTTCAGCTGTTTCTCAAGGTCCTTCATGTCCATGTGCTTGAAAACAGCCCTTTTTGCGGAGGACAGGCGGACACCATCTATTATGCTGGCATGATTCAGCTCCTCACTGAACACGATGTCCTCCTTCCCAACAATTGATGGAATCGTGCCCGTGTTGGCTAGAAGCCCTCCCTGGTAGACGAGGGATGATCCCATGTGCTTGAACAGTGCAACCTTCTTTTCAAGCTCAAGGTGGACAGAGTTGGTGCCTGCAATAGATCTTACCGCTCCTGCGCCGACACCAAATTCCTTTATTGCCTCGATTGCAGCCTTCTTCACCTCTTCATTGTTTGCCAGCCCAAGGTAGTTGTTTGAGCACATGTTCAGCATTTTCTTCTTCTCAATGCTGACCCAGGCACCCTGGGCGCTTTCAAGCACCCTTATTGGGACATACCTGCCGGCTTCCTTCAGCGAATTGATCTCCTTCGACACCCAGTCCATTTTTGACAAAAACTAATCACCGATCTAACAACTCATGATCCGATAATTATGTTATCCCGAAGATTGCCAATGGTTTGGCCACCCATCCTGCAAAAGATCAGTGTGTGGATCATGATCACTATAACCTTTTAATCTCAGACACGATTTTACGTCGGGTCAAATATGCGGAAAATTCTCATAACTGGTGCATGTGGTCAGATCGGCAGCGAACTTGTCCCTTACCTGGCAAAGAAGTACGGGAAGAGCAATGTCATATCCAGCGATGTGTCCGCTGGTTGCGAAAACGGATCGGATTTCGAGTTCCTGGATCTTGATGTGACCGACTTTGAAGCCATTGAGAACGCAATTGACGAACACGACGTTGATACCGTATACCATCTTGCTGCAATCCTTTCAGCTACAGGGGAAAAGAAGCCCTTCAAGGCATTTGATGTTAACCTCGTGGGAACAAACAACATTCTCAGGGCTGGGATCGAGAAGGGCCTGTCTCGAGTGGTGATTCCCAGCACAATAGGCGTGTTCGGGCCGGAAACACCCAGGGAGAATGTTCCGGTTGTAACGGTGACACGCCCCAGGACAATGTATGGCATAACAAAAGTAACAACAGAAATGCTTGGTGAATATTATTTTGAAAAGTTTGACCTGGATGTGAGGGGATTGAGATTCCCGGGGATCATGAGTTATGTAAGGGAGCCCACTGCCGGGACTACAGACTATTCGGTGCAGATGTTTTACCATGCTGTCAGGGGAGAACCTTACAAATGCTTTCTGAGAGCTGATGCGTATCTTCCAATGATGTATATGCCAGACGCAGTATCTTCTCTTGTCAAGCTTGCTGAAGCCGACCTGAAAAATCTTACCAGGCACACCGACTACAATGTGGCGTCCTATTCCTTTTCCCCTGAAGAGCTGTACAATGAGATAAGAAAAGAGGTCCCGGGGCTTGAGGTTTCATATGAGCCTGACTACAGGCAGGAGATTGCAGAAACATGGCCAGCAAGCCTTGACACAACCCTGGCTGAAAGGGACTGGGGGTTCAGGCCGGAGTATGATCTCGAAAGAACTGTCAAGGACATGATACAGAATCTGAAAGTTAAGCTCGCCTAGACCTGCATCGTGTCCTCACTGAACCGTAATGGTTTATTAACTCCATTACCAGAAAGCGCTTACTCAGCTTTAAATATGGCCAAAAGATAGGGTTTTTCCGGGTGAGCTTTACTTATGGATAAGCAAATGCAAGTTAACCGCCCGTTCAATGAAGAAGCATAGACCTTAGAAATTGGATACGCTTTGTAAGCCGCCGGATAAGAGGATGAATGACTGTTCCACTTGAGTCTGTTGACCTGAGAAAGACCTACCGTTACAAAGGCAGGGAAAACTTAGCGATAAGCAATTTCACGTTCACGGTACGCAGGAGCATGATATTTTCCCTTCTCGGCAGAAACGGATCAGGAAAGACCACCTTTGTGAAAATTGCCACCACTCAGCTTGAGCAGGACAGTGGAACCGTGAGGGTTTTCGGCAAAGATATAAAAACAGATGCGGACGAAATAAGGTCCATGACATCCCTTGTTCCGCAGGAAAGCAGGCCTTTTCCGCATCTCACTCCCCGGGAGCACGTTTACTACTACCAGAGGATGCTGGGGAACACAAGAGAAGGTGCAAAGGACAGCACCGACTATGTGTGCATACTGCTTGACATGGACTACTTTGCAGATAAGGAATGCGTAAATCTTTCAGGGGGGCAGAAGCAGCTTACAATGGTCGCCATTTCACTGTCGGCAGATGCACAGATATACTTCCTTGATGAGCCCACAATCGGGCTGGATGTTATCACCAGGAGAAAAGTCTGGGAGGCAATTCAGAAGTTCAAGGAAAAAGGCAAGACCATCATACTTACAACACACTACCTGGACGAGGCTGCAGCACTTAGTGATGAGATAGCAATTGTCAGTTATGGAACCCTTGTCAGGCAGGGAACACTTGACGGGCTCAGGAGCGCCCTGAGCCATGATACCCGGGTTTTCCTTCCTGGTGTCAGGTATGACCAGTCATATGCAAAGTTCGGGGAAAGCCAGGAATTGCCGAACGGCCTCCTTCTTTACACCGATCGCGAGTCGGTCGACGAGATTCTCGCAGGGAACATGATCAGCAAGAGCAGGATTGAGGTCGGGCCTGTTGGTCTCGACGATGTGTTCATCTCCCTGGTGGGTGAGCAGATAGAAGGTGAATAGATGATATCACAGATCAGGGCAGTAATTGCACTCAACGCCATAAACGGTTGGATACCCGCCTACAGAAGGCCAATAGCGTTAGCTGCAGTAATATCGACACCTTTCTCTTTTCTGTTTTTCATTTACCTCTTTGGAGGACCTTCCAAAATTCTTATCGCCGCAATAGGTGGGCTGTTATTCACAATAGTCAACTCTGCGACAATGCTCCAGACCGATCTGCTCTTTTACAAACTTGATCTGAAATTCCAGCAGATCGTGGCCTCCACACCGGTAGGCCCACTCCTATACACATTCGGCCTTGCCACTGGAAACATAATCTTCACACTCCCTGGCATAGCAATATTCTTTGTCATCATAGTATTGGTGTCGCATGTATCGGCAGCTTCCATACTGGTCATAATTGGTGCACTCTTCACTACGTGGGCAATATTCTCCATGTTTTCCTATCTCGTTTCCACGAGGATCAGGGAGATGAGGGACATATGGCCAATATCAGTAATGTTTTCCATCCTCTTCGGAGTTGTACCGCCAATATACTACCCCATAACTTCTCTTCCTCTGTTCCTGCAATATGTGGCCTACCTCGTGCCAACTAGCTGGGCTGCTATACTTATGAAAGGTGCCATAGCCGGGGACTTTCACAGCATACTGATCCCCGGGATTATCTATACAGCAGAAATGATAGGCGTGATACTTGTTACAGCCAAGCTGGCAAATTGGAAAAGAAACAGGATCTAAAGCTTCCTGCTTGGCCTTGTCAGCCACTCAGAATATGGTAGGATATCGCTTCCCGGGATCAGATACTGACCTCGACCACGCACTTGTTTGCCCCTTCAGAAAATTTCTCCTTAATTTTGAATTCGTCATTTATAGATTTGTCAATAAGCTGCGAGCCGAGTGAGCCGCAAATGATTCTGTTGTTGTTCTTAGCAAGTTCGTAGAAAATACAGTTGTGCCTGATTATCCTGACTGTGTCGTCGGTAATCTCAAGCCTTGCATAATAACCGAGTTCGTTCAGAGTCGAAACAAATTCCCTCAGGTGCTGAATCTTCTGTTCCTTGGGTATAGTCTCTGAATCGGAAGCCACCTTCCATCCAGCGTTCATGAGAATCTTGTCCGCTATTTTGCCGAATACAATGTTGAGTTTGTCTTTTCCGAATTCTGATTCAACTTCATCTATCAGCATTGTCGCGAGATTTATGTATCTCTTGGGAAGCAGTGAAAGGCCTTTCTCGGTGAGTTCATAATATTTGCTTGGCCTTCCTGCACCTTTCCCCCTGAAGAAGGGCTTGACATACCCTTTCATCTCCAGATTTTCCATATGCTCCTTGACAGCATTCTTGTTAATCTGAAGGATTTGAGAAAGTTCAGCCATACTCTTCTCGGAGTAACTCAACTCGTGGAGAATGTTGGCTTTTACAGGGCCCATAAAGGATTCTATGTCATCTAAAGCTCCGCCCTTTGTTTCTATCATACGTACTCTAGAACATGTAATGATTCCAGATATAAATAATTTAGTCAATTTAAACATAAGAAAGTGTTTAAATATAGAGAAATCATCATGACGTAGGTGCATTAGCAGATGTCAGAATTAGTCATCAAAGATCTTTCAGCCAAGGTTGAAGGCAAGCAGATTCTCAACGGCGTTAATCTTACTGTGAAAGGGGGAGAAATTCATGCTCTGATGGGTCCAAACGGAGCAGGCAAAAGTACCTTGGGAAATGTCCTGATAGGGCATCCCAGCTATGAGATAACGGGCGGTTCAGTAAAACTGGACGGAAAAGAGCTCGCAGACAAGACCCCTGAAGAGAGAGCAAAAGCCGGGCTGTTCCTTGCATTTCAGAGCCCTATTTCTGTAGCTGGCGTAAAGCTTGGAACATTCATAAGAACAGCGTACAAGAATGTGCACCCTGAAGACAAGATCAAGATTACGGAATTTTACAACACAATGAAAGAGCATATGAAAAATCTCGGGCTCGATGAGTCGTTTATCCAGAGAGCTGTTAACGACGGTTTCTCAGGAGGGGAGCGTAAGAGAGTAGAGATACTGCAAATGGTCATGCTCAAGCCCAGGATCGTAGTCCTTGACGAGATCGACTCAGGCCTCGATGTCGATGCCCTCAAGCTGGTCGCAGCTGAAATCAAGAAATACTACAACCAGGACGTCGGATTCCTGATAATCACCCACTACCAGAGAATACTCAAGGACATAGAGCCTGAGTTCGTTCATATTCTGATGAGCGGGAAAATTATAAAAGACGGTGACAAGGCCCTTTCCCTCAGGATTGAGGAGGATGGGTATGATTGGATTAAAGCCTAATAAGGATGGTGTAAAGAATGGAAGTTGAGTATAATAAAGATGAAGAAATGGAGAAACTTCTGGAAGATTTGAAGAGCGTCAAATCCTCAGACTGGGAGTTTCACGATTCACTAAAGCCCCTTTATTCAACGGGAGCTGGACTGAATAAGCAAGTTGTTGAAGAGATTTCAGAGATCAAGAAAGAGCCTGAATGGATGAAGAGGATGAGGCTCAAGGCACTTGAGGTGTTTGAGTCAAAGCCCATCCCAACATGGGGCCCTGATCTTTCAGGCATAGATTGGGAGAACACCTCTTTTTACAACAAATACGATGAAAACAAGTCACAGGACTGGGATGAGGTTCCAGATGAAATAAAAAACACGTTCGAGAAGCTTGGAATTCCTGAAATGGAACAGAAATACCTCGCAGGCTCAGTTGCCCAGTACGACAGCGAAGGTGTATACCACAATCTCAAGAAAACATGGGAAGACAAGGGAGTCGTTTTCATGGATCTTGATACCGCTGTAAAAGAGCACCCGGACCTTGTGAAGGACTACTACTGCAAGGCAGTACCTTTCTCTGACAACAAGTTTGCAGCACTCAACGGTGCAGTCTGGAGTGGAGGTTCATTCCTGTATGTCCCTCCCGGAGTGCAGATAGACATGCCCCTTCAGACCTATTTCAGGATGAACGGAGAGGCAACCGGACAGTTTGAACACACAATAGTCGTTGCAGACGAGGGTTCAAAAGTCCACTACATAGAGGGATGCACAGCCCCAAGGTACGACAAGAATTCACTCCACAGTGCCATAGTGGAAATCTACGCGAAGAAGAACTCAGAAGCCAGATACACAAGTGTCCAGAACTGGTCCAAGAGTGTCTACAACATGCCTACAAAGAGGGCATGGGTGGACGAGAATGCAAAAATGGAATGGGTCGGAGGCTCACTTGGTTCAAAGGTTACGATGCTTTACCCGTCCTCATACCTGAGAGGGCCGCACGCGACAACGAGCAACCTCAACATATCACTCGCGGGTCCAGGCACAGTTAAAGACACTGGCGCAAAAGCAATTCACCTCGCCCCTTACACGAATTCAAGAATAGTTGCCAAGAGCATCAGCATAGAGGATGGGAAGGCAATATACAGAGGGCTCCTGAGGATGAACAAGGGGGCAGAGCACTCCAAGAGCCACGTGCAGTGTGATGCCCTTCTGATAAATGATGAGTCAACATCATACACATTTCCGCACGATGAAGTTTATGAGCCAACTGCAACATTCGGCCATGAAGCATCTGTTGGAAAGATAGGTACTGACGAGCTTCATTACCTGAGGTCAAGAGGCCTCAGTGAGGATGAGGCAAGCTCAATGATAGTCCTTGGTTTCCTCGATGATGTCATGAAGGAGATCCCGATGGAATTTGCCATCGAGATGAACAGACTCATAAAACTTGAAATGGGCAAACTCGGCGCACAAGGATGATCGGACATGGAAGAATATCCGGAAACACTCAAAACTAAATTCAGCGATCAGCAGTACGACTACAGGGTTGAGGCATTCAAGGAATACCTCAAACTCCCCATCAGAATCCACAAGGAGAGCCCTACAGTAAAAGACTACGTTGAAATCACAGACGAAGAGCTTGAAAGGATGATTTTCGGGGAAATTACCCTCCCTGAGAAGTCAGAAACCATAAAGTTCCCTCCAAACACGGACATACTGATGGACAATGACCGTCTTCACGTGAACAGTGAGCTTGAGAAAAAAGGCGTCATTGTAACCGACATGAAAACCGCGATCTCGGAGCACAGTGATCTTCTCAGCAAATACACGGAGGGGAAGTTCGGGGATGAAAGGACTGAATATCTGATAAACTCCTCCTGGCAGAACGGGATTTTCATATACATCCCAAGGAAGGCCGGAAGCATAGAGATGAAATCTGAAGTGGTCTTCGACTCCACCGCCTCATTTGCGTTCAAGACAGTCATCATCCTGGAAGACGATACGAAGCTGAACCTTACGGATACGTACAGCACAACCGGAAAAGGTGATGGTGTCCATGGAAAGAATATCTATTTCTTCCTAGGAAAGAACAGCAAAGTCCAGTACAACTACCTTCAGGACAATGTCCAGAGCGTTGTGGACCTCACCCATGTGAAGGCGTTTGAGGACGATTATGCAGAGTTTGAGATATACCACATCCATCACGGCTCAAGCAAGGTCCTTTTCACAAACGAATCTCAGCAGCCTGGCAAAGGCTCAAGCTTCAAAGTATACGGCGTCAGTTTCTCCGAGAAACAACAGAAGATGGACATAAGGGACAGTAGTTTCCAGGTCGGGGCGGAAACAACCGCAGGCATAAATGTAAGAGGAGTCGTAACGGGCGGAAGCTCCACCATGCACAGAGGAAATGTTGACATGGAGGAAATGTCCAGGAAATCAACGGGCTTCTATGACTCGAAGATACTGCTACTTTCAAAGCAGGGTTATGCCAACACCAAACCGGGGCTGATGATAAAGAATAATGACACCAGGTCAAAGCATGGCTCTTCGATAAGCAACGTGGATGATGAGCAGATATTGTATCTGAGGTCCAGAGGAATCCCGCCAGGCGAGGCGAAGAAGATCATAACTGGAGGGTTTGTGGCTTCACTTATAGAAAAGGCTAGGAGTGATCTTTTTACCCAAAAAGTGTATGAGTACGCTGAGAGCCTGGATGAGAATGATTAACCCTGAAGAAATAAAATCACATTTTCCCATTTTTAACAGAGAAATAAAAGGCAACAGACTGGTTTATCTTGATAGTGCTGCAACCACACAGAAACCGGTCGAGGTTGTAGATGCCATAGTTGATTATTATTACAATTCAAACAGCAACGTCCACAGGGGAATCTATACAATAAGTGAGGAAGCTACGGAACTTTATGACGCCTCCAGGGAGAACGTGTCACATTTCATAGGTTCTAAGGACAGCAGGCAGATCGTTTTTGTGAGAAATGCCACAGAAGCGCTGAATTTTCTTTCGTACACACTGGGTAGGTCCCTGACAGAGGGAGACGAGATTCTCCTTTCGGTGATGGAGCACCATTCCAATATCGTGCCATGGCAGTTCCTGAAGGAAAAAGGAGTCAGACTCAAATTTGTGGATATCGGTTCGGATGGAAATCTGGATCTTGAGGACCTGAAGAGCAAAATAAGCAAGAGGACAAAGATAGTTTCCCTGACACACGTTTCAAACCTGCTTGGAACTATCAACCCCGTTAAGGAGATTGGGCGAATCGCCCATGAGAACGGGTCGGTATTCATAGTTGATGGGGCTCAGAGCGTCCCGCACATGCCAGTTGATGTGGAAGACATAGGCTGTGATTTCATGGCATTTTCAGGCCATAAAATGCTCGGCCCGTCCGGCATAGGCGTACTTTACGGAAAATTCGACCTTCTTGACAGCCTCCACCCCTTCATGGGAGGGGGCGAGATGATCAGGGAGGTAAGCCTTGAGGAATCAACCTGGAATGATACTCCATTGAAATTTGAAGCTGGCACCCCCAATATTGAAGGTGCTATAGGTCTTTCAGCAGCAGTGGATTTCCTCAGGGGCCTCGGAATGGAGAATGTCCGCCGTCACGAAATGGAGCTGGTTTCCTATGTCCTTCAGAAGGAAATTGAATCCGGGATAAAGGATCTTGTCTCCTACGGACCAAGGGAGGTTCAGGAAAGGGGAGGCGTGTACTCCTTCAACATAGGGGAAATACACCCTCTTGACCTAAACAGGAAGCTCTCAGTAGAGTCCGTTGAAACCAGCGCCGTACATCCGCATGATGTCGCAGCAGACCTTGATTCCTACGGCCTGTCGATAAGGTCAGGCCATCATTGTGCCATGCCTTTAAATAATAAATTAGGGATTGTGGCGAGTTCGAGGGCATCATTCTACATATACAACTCCAGGGAGGACGTGAATGCACTCTTCGATGCCCTTAAAAAAGTACAGAAGGCGTTCGTAAGATGAGCGATAACGATATGCAGGCTGAAATCGTTTTGGAACACTACAGGGAACCCCATAACTATGGAACTCTGGAAAACGCCACCGTATCCATGACAGAGTCAAATCCAGTATGCGGGGATACCGTCAACATCTCCCTGCTGATAGAGGATGGGGCCGTAAAGGACGTTAAATTTGTTGGAAAAGGCTGCTCCATAAGCCAGGCCTCGGCATCAATGCTCACAGACAGGATCATGGGAAAGTCCCTTGAAGAGCTAAAGGAGATCGACGAGGAGAGCGTAATAGACATGATTGGCCTTAAGCTCGGGCCCAGCAGGGAGAAATGTGCCCTTCTTTCATTCAACACACTTCAGAAATGCATAAAAGAGTACCAGTCGAGCCAATGATTCGGGTTGGATATTAATGTCAAAATACAGGATAAGCGTAGACAGGTCGGGCTGCCTGGCCGATACAATCTGCACGGCCATATGCCCCCAGAACTGGTTTATGGATATGGACGGAAAAGCATCGTTCAGAAATGAGATAATTGATGAGGAGGATCTTGAGTGCAACAGGGAAGCCGCACTCTCATGCCCCACCGGAATAATAAGGATAAATAAGATTGAGTAAGTTCAGCAAGTGCCCCATTGCCCACAATTCTTCTTTCTTTCAGGAGCAGGTCTGCTGAAATCCTTATCTGCTCGGTCGGGTCCCTGAACCTTACGGTTACAGTCCTGTCCTCCAGAGTCTGATAATCTGCAGCGATGCAGAACCGGGTTCCGATTTCGTCCTGCCCTGCGTATCTCTTTCCAATTATCCCCGTTTCATCGTATACGAGGGGAGGATCGAACTCATTTATCTTGCCGTACAATTCACTTGCGAAGTCCTTAAGACCCTCTTTTTTCATCAGTGGGAGAATTGCAGCATGATACTGGGCAATCTCCAGATTGAGCTTTAGAATCTTGTACCCGCTATCCCGCCGGTAGCAGGAATGTTTGAGAACAGCCATGAATATGCGATCTATCCCGTGGGCAGGCTCCACAACCCTTGGAAGGTACCGCTGTCCGTCTATGTTAACATTCATGTTCTCGCCGGATGACTCTTGGTGCCTGGTGAGATCATACGTGCCACTGTCGGAAATTCCGACAATCTCGACCCAGTCTCCGTCAATCATTGCCTCTGCATCCCAGCAGTCGCAGAAGCTTTCTCTGCAGGAACACCTCCACTTCACCATGAAAGAATTCCCTCATTCTGATCAGGCTCTGTCTCGGTGAGACCTCATTCCTGAAACCTTTCCCCAGCTGTGCTACTGCCATAGGCAGCTTTCCGCGGCAATAGCTGTTCAGAAGATTGAGGTTGATGAACATGCCCTGCGCCGTTCCCGGACTGATATAAGAGCTTCTCCAGACTGGTTTGTCTCAACCTTGGACATGAGATCTGCCGAATATGCTTCATTGATCCTTGCCCCGCAGTTGAGGCATTTGTCTTCATACTGCTTAAGAATTGAGTCTGCCTCTTCCTTCGTCTTTGGGGTTATGCCCACTGATGCCGATTTGAGTACCTACTCGAGCTTGGACTTTGACTTGCACCCAGTGCAGTCAACTGCCAGGTCTGCAAAGTTTTCTAAGTGCCCTCAAGACCGGTGATGGCGTAACATTCGGGCTGTCCATCAATATGGCGTCTTCCTTCAGGTAACCCTGCTTCCACACATTTACAATATTACCTTGAGAAGCACGCCTATTGGCCCATAATCATAAAAAACCTGCCTGGCCCCCGGATATGGAAGAAGGCGGGCCAGAGTATTCCTCTTCTTTTAGCTAGTTCCACTACCTCTTCATACACACTCATGCAAATACGCTCATTAATTCGATGTCGTATAGCATTCCGATTAATTTGCCTTCGCTCTCAAGAACCGGAAGCTGGTTGAAGTTTTTCACCTCCATGGTCTTTACCAGTTCTCTCAGCTTGTCATTCTTGTAGACTACAGCAGGTTCCTTAACCATTATGTCCTTAACGGGAGTTTTAGGGAGTTTTATGTAATTCTTCTCGATCATGTATGTCATTACATTTCTTATGCCGCCCCATGACCAGGGATCTTCATCATCTGCAATGCCTGATTCCGCCAGCATGGTCTGGGGCTTAAGATCGACCTTGTCGAATATATCCCTGTCAGTGATGAGGCCCACAAATTTCTCATTTGAGTCGATTACCGGCGATGAATACACACCGGAGAGGCTCATGGAGTAAAGAACAACGTTGATAGGGGTCTCATCCCATATTGGGACGCAGAGGCTCATCATCACATTCTTGACCTTTGTGTCGCCAAACTTTTCTCTGATAATTGGCAGGAAGTTCTGTGGAGTCAGGATTCCAACAATGCGATTGTCCGCGTTCACGACTGCTATGTGCCTCCTCCTCTGGTGGAGCATTTCAAGTGCTGCGCTCTCTATGCTGTCAGAATCCAGGACAGCGCTGGCTTTCCTCATCACCATGGCCGTTTGGGTTTCGGAAGGGTTGTTGAATATATCACGCCTGCTGATCATGCCAACATACTTGCCCTTGTTATCTGCCATGGGCATACCTGTTATGCTGTTCTGGATTAACTTCTTGACAACCTCATTTGGTGAACTCGGAACCGTGTGGAATATGGGATCCTTTGTCATGATTTCAGAGACTTTGTTTGGCATAGTGAAATATCAATATGATCTGTATTAAATTCCTTTCGGTTTACCTTTATTGCTTTTTTATCGGCTGAAAGGTCAGGAACGGAATTTAGCAACCGTGAAACAGCCGAGAACAGCTGGTAAGCATGCAAAGATTCTGCCATTGCGCGCCCGAATTATTCCTTGCAGGTATTGTTTGCTTGAAAGAACCTTTTTGGGCTGGATAACAGCATCTAAATATCCAGAAGGGATTATAAATCATGCAGGCTCTCGTTATTGGAGGCACTGGCATGCTTTCAGATCTTGTTATCTGGCTTGCTGATAGATACCAGTGCGTGTCCGTTATAGGAAGAAGCTGGTCCAGGCTCGAAGCACTGATAAATAAAGCCGGCCCTCTCTCAGAGAGGATTGTTCCCATTTCTGTCGACTACAGTGACCGGGATAAGCTCATTGATGCCATAAGAAAGAATCTTTGGAGGAACGGGCCTGTGGATCTTCTTGTCGCCTGGGTAAGATCAGGGAACACCGCTTCACTTTCCGCAGTGGCTGATGAGATATCCAGCCACTCCAAGGAGAAGTGGAGACTCTTTCACGTCAGGGGCTCTGTTAATTTCCAATCCAGAAAATTCCCGCAACTTCCCGAAAATGTCCTTTACAGGGAAGTTACGCTCGGATTCAAGATCGAGGAAGACGGTTCCCGATGGCTGACCAATGGTGAGATCTGGAATGGCGTAAGGGAAGCAATAGAAAATGACAGGCAGATGAGCACTGTAGGAGTCACTGAACCCCTGGACAGTATGCCATGAAGACCGCGGGGGACCCGCCCTGATTCCTTCAGGAATTTAAATATAAACTTGGTGCATTACCGTCTTATGATCGGAGCCATTCTGGCAGGTGGTTACGGAAAGAGACTGAAACCAATTACCGATGCCGTGCCTAAGCCCCTTATCCGGATTAAAGATGACTACACAATAATGGACAGGCAGCTGTTCGATTTTAGAAATATGGGCGTCCGGGATGTCTACATCCTTTCGGGTTATCTCGGCGACAAGATAGAGGAAAGGTACGGCAAGGAGAGCAAAGGGCTGAGATTCCACTATTTAAGAGAGGATAAGCCCCTAGGTACCCTTTTTTCCCTCAGGGGCTTGCTGAATGAGATTTCCGATGAGGATATAGTGCTGAGAAATGGCGACACTATAACGGACATGAATTTCAACAGGTTTGTTGAATTCGCCGTGAATTCACCTTACGGCCTCGTGATGTTTATTTCCAGAATGAAGAGCCCGTTTGGCGTTGTGGAAACACTCGGTGAACAGATAGTGAATTTCGTTGAGAAACCCTACCTGGACTACTACATCAACTCTGGGCTGTACTACATCAAGAAAGATGTCTTTCCCCATTTTTTCAAGGAATACCTGAACAAAGACATAGAGACAACAGTTTTCCCGCAGATTGCAAACCTGAAAATGGCTGGTGCATACAGGGAAGAGACCATGTGGATTGGAGTTGACAGCGAGAAGGATCTGGAGATAATCAGAAAGGAGTATTCAAACAGGGAGGATGAAGAGTGGGGCTACACGAAGACAATCTTCTCCCAGAACGGAAAGGAGATCAAGGAATACTTCGTGAAGTCCGGGGAGAAGGCAGAGATAAAGATCGGGAATCAGTCGGTCCTGCGCATGCTAAAAGGCAGCGGGCTCCTTGAAACCCCGGAAAATACCAAGCTGAATGAAGATGATGTATTCAGCCTGAGCAACAACGTTACGCTTAAAGCACTAGAAAACGTGTCAGCAGAGGTGATAACGCTCTAAAACTGGGTAGTTTAAGGCTTTTTTAAACAATACGTAATTCGTAGAACCATTAACAAATTGGGACAAGCTTAATATATTTAGATATATTATATGCAAGATTCCATATGGCCGTTATGACTAGAGAGATTTTAATTAAGGCACTCGAAAAAACATACGGCCGAAAGGGGATGGCTCACGGAGACGTGGAAGACCTCTGCGACTTCGTTCTTTCTTTCTTCGGCTACGACGACTACGTTCTAGACAACACGCTGTCCGCCCCAGAGAGAGATATTTTCTACAATCTAGAGGAATTTGGATTCCTTGAACCGCACAGGGAAGAGGTGAATATCTTCAGGGGGAAGACCTGGAGAGTTAACCAATGGGTATACAAGAAGAGTAATATCTACAAAGCGGCAAACGCGCCTGTTGTTGAAGAGGAACCTCCGAACATATACGACGAAATTTTCAAAGAGATGTAGAACCTAAGACCCAATTCTCAAACAATTTATTTGTCGTCATGGTTACCATCCTTGTCTCTGAACGGGATTTTCACACTGTATTTTGAGGTCCTTACAAAACGCCTGGCTCTCACGCCTATGCCTCCTTTTCTGGCCCACCGCACAAACATTTGGCTCCATGCAATGAAGGCGATGAACAGACCCAGCAAGAATGGCATGCCGGGTTGAACAGCATATGGGTAGATAGTGTTGAGATCCTGAGATCACCGTAGAGTAACTGTAATAGAAGTCATAGTAAATCAAGAATGGCAGAGAGACTATTGATAAAGCGACTCCTGATAGTATAACGATTTTAAGCGCGGACGGCCGTTGCTTCTCCAGCCGAATGGACAGATCAGTGCTGAAAACATAGATTCCAAAGACCAGAAGGAATGAATAGACCAGTGAAGTGACTGTGGAACTGATGACGTTTTCATTGGCGTTGTACATCGGTATCCCGATTGATGTGTATGAAAAATAAGCTCCAACTGCCGTGACAATCAGCTCGCAGGAAAGCCTGATTGCCGCACCTTTGAACCGGACAGCGTTCCCCTCAGGCCCATATCTTATAAGTCGAGCATAAGTAAGTTTTTCAACTCTCCGACCTCCCCTGTCCTCAATATGTGTATTTTCTCTTCGAGTATGAGTAGAGGCGCCTGAAGAGCAGGAATGATATTGCCACAATAATTACGACCATGAAAATGTCGATGGCATCCGCCTCCAGCAGGTTGTTTGTCGCAATTGCTTTGTCGAGCATTGCCATCAGGCCGGTTGAGACAGAATAATGGGTATCACCTACAACAGTATATTCTCCAACCATTAACCCTCCCCAATAGCTCCCTATTGCGGCCATAGAACCTGTGATCAGTGCCGGAATGCTGGCAGGAAATGTCAGGTATCTTGTAATCCTGGAGCGTTTGAGGCCGAAGACTTTGGTGACAGTCTTGAGTTCAGTGGGAATAGCCCTGACTGCTCCGTAAACGTTGAAGAATATGTATGCAGCTGCCGAAAGAAATGTTATTATTATCACGTTGACCTCGAATGCCAGGTCCGCCCCCATATATTTTGCGAGAAATGGAGTGAGGAAGACTACAATCAGAGGGTAAAAAATTGGTGCAGGTATGGAATAGAGTATCTGGAATACGCCAGTGGACATCTTGCTTTTCTGCCCCTTGTTGCCGAAATACATCGCAAGAGGGACCATGGTAACGAGTGAGAGTGCGAATACTATGAGCACGCGGAGAAGATCGTACGAAACTCCGATAATGAGGCTTTTTATGAACCCGATGTTCAGCAAATAGGAGGTGAAGGCCTCGGCAAAGCCCGATCTGGCAATGAGGTAGACTATGGTTGAAAGTGAAGCTACCAGAAGCAGGCCTACTACAATATTGAGAGACCTTTCAGGTATGGGGAACTGTGACCTCCTCCTTTCACGACGGGACCTTGGATTCATGAACCTGTTGATGGCAGTTACAGCGCTGACACTGGTATTCACAACCTGATTCACCCTTCTTGATATGTTGGACAGGAACACATTTTCCCTGATACGGCGTTCTTCCCGGCTTTCTATTGCAGCCGTCGTGTCAAAAGTGTATTTCTCTGTTCTCTTTAGAAGCGGGTTTATGATGAAATAGAAATTCAGGGATATTCCCACTACGAGCATCCCAAGAAGCACGAGCACCCCACCGAAATTGTATGAGGCCACAAGTTCCTGTGCTATGCCCCCTACCCCGAAGACCTGGTATGTCCTGCTCCCAATCGCTATCACCTCACTCAGGGTTATGTAGAAAAGCCCGCTTGCAAACGAAGGCATGATGTTTGACACAATCGTAGGGTACGAGGCCGGCATGTACAGTTTTTTTATCTTGCTCCAGAGGCTTATCCTGTAAACGCGCCCCACGTTGTCGAAGTGCTCCGGAATGTGGCTTACAGCCTCGTAGACTCCAAGTATGAGGTTCCATACAAGGGCGGTGATGATGAGAAAATCAGAGGCCAGTTCAATTCCAAGCCCGCCCGGAACTCTCACAAGAAAGAAGACGAGTATGATGGGAAAAAACGATACTACCGGGACCGCCTGAAGTACATTTGTAAGAGGTATGATAATTGCCCCAGCCGATCTTACCCTTGCAGCCAGTATGCCCATGATAAGAGCTATAAGTATGGAAACGCCCATCAGAAGCCATATTCTTGCGAACGTTGCAAGAACAGCACCAAGAATATACAGGTAAAATATGGCCCCTTCCATACCATGCAACCCATATGCTACTGATATATGTAATAATTCATGGTGCAGCCAATCGGGATTCAGCAGTTCTATAGCTTCTTCCGTCTAGCTCTTGACAGGACTCTTGCAGCAGTGAGTATTCCCAAACCTGCAATCGCTAATGCTGCACCTGTCCTGGGACTGTCGTAGATTATGTGCTCGACCGGCTTCTTGTAGGGGTCATACTGGTCCACGTGGATGGAATAGCAGTTCCTGAATTCGACTACATGCACTCCCCTGTCTGACCCGCTGACAGAGGCCCTCCAATCTGCAACCTGCCCTTTCCTTTCCCCAACAGATTTCCTGAAAAGCCCACTCTCAGTAGGGTGTGGCATTTCCGTCCCGTCAGGAAGAAATTTTGGGATAATCATCCTGTTGCATATCAGAACTTTGGAGACTATGCTGTTCCAGATGTCTGGTCCTGGCTTTGCACTCATTGCTGAATATAGTATCCGCCTTCACTGATTAAGTTTGCTGTCTCTCATGCAAACTTTTCAATGAGAACATACTTTTCGATGATTTCATCCAGTTTCTTCATGAGGCTTTTTTCAATGTCTATGCTCCTCAGATTGATCTCTGCCCTGTATGAGCTCAGCGTTATGGCATTCTTGTGCAACTCCATCCAGGTCTCGTATATGTCAAAATTGAACCTGGCCAGCTGGGAGTGGAGGCGAATCTTCTTCTCGCTCATCTCCTGATTCTTCTGGTATAATTTTACCAGTTCCATGATCTCATCCTCGTACTGGAAGTAGTTATCACGGAACTCCTCTCTTTCACTGTCATCCAGGTCCATGATATCTTCAAGTTTATCGAGAATCATTACATCACCTATTTTGTCAGGGATTTGAGGATTCTTATCATTTCCTCGCTTTCTTCATAATCTACGCTGATAATCTCCAATCTCGTCCTGTTGTTGCTGTATGTCTTCTCAAGGTCAGACAACTCTTTCTTCAAATTTTCATTTTGTGCCCTGTAATACGCAATCTCCCTTTCAAGCATCTTTTTCAGATTATCGCCAGCATGAAACATGCCATTTATCGATTGAAAACCTCCTATTAAACTTTATACCTTGAATAATTCAGTTGAAGAAATATTAAAATATAATTATGCTTCGAATTAAGTCGTGTATTTTATGTGGTGGAGACCGGTCTTACGGCAAATTACATAGATCAGCCGAACCCACTTCCATAAAATGCTGCAATTTGGTGATCTTAAAAAACTTATCAGCCCGGTGACAAGTCACTTTTGGAATAAATTACTGAAAGAAGACTCTGAAATGAGAAATGCATGAGAAATGTAGTTATACCAAATATAGCATTACTTTATGCGCCAATAGATATGAGAATATTTCCAGACCGTTGATGGGTATGATAAGATTTTCAAGTTTGTATCGAGATATGTTTTACAAATAGTTTATATAATTAAATCCATAATTGTTTATTTTTGTGAGATCTAACTATTTTTAAGTTTTATATTTCAGTTTACGGAAGAATTTTTATAGTTGCAAATTGTATGTACGACCAATCTAGTTCAAGACCTTTGTAGACCTGTGTCCACTGAGGTACAATCCTGAGACCCATGGGATAGCATGCCGCGCAATCCTGCACCGGATTGGGCAAGTACTCTCTCCGATGTTATTTCTGGGATGGAGGCGGCATCCGCAGCAGGTTTTCTTGTTCTGGAGAAGTACGGGCATGCCTTCGAATTGGAAATAAGAAGTTGTGCCTGTTTAATGGTGAATAGTGATGGTAGAAAAAGAAAAATCTATAATGGAGAGGGAAGCTGGACTCCAGAGAAAACTTACTTCCGGGCAGATGCTGATGATTTCTATTGGTTCGGCCATTGGAACAGGTCTGTTCCTCGGAAGTGGTTTCGCCGTTGGCCTCGCTGGCCCCGGAGTTGTCTTCTCATATATGATAGGCGCTTTCATAGCACTTACAGTTATGATAGCCCTTTCAGAGATGTCTGTAGAGATGCCCTCCGCTGGTTCTTTCGGTAATTTCGCTGAAACCTATATCAACGATTATGCCGGATTTATTGTGAGATGGGTGTACTGGTTTGCTCAGATAATTGCAATAGGCGGTGAGATGGTTGCAGCCGGAATATATATGCAGCTCTGGTTCCCCGGAGTAACTCCCGTGGTCTGGATTGGCATATTTGCACTGCTCCTTCTGTCTGTCAACGCAATAGCTGTTAAAGCGTTTGGAACCTTCGAATACTGGTTCAGCATGATAAAGGTCGTTACGATCATCGTGTTCATAATCCTGGGAGGATTCGTGCTCCTTAGCGCTACAAGGTTCGGAATAACACCAGCCTACACAGCGTTCGGAGGGTTCTTCCCCCATGGTTTCAAAGGCGTATGGCTTGCGACTGTTGTTGCTCTTTTCTCCTATATCGGTGTGGAGGTTGTTGCAGTAACTGCTGGTGAATCCTCTGACCCTGGCAAGAGTGTTCCAAGGGCAATGAGAGGAATGGTTGTAAGGCTGGTTCTTTTCTACGTGATATCCCTGTTCATCATGGTTGGAATGGTCCCATGGACTCAGGCCGGTGTTTCAGAGAGCCCGTTTGTAACAGCTTTTGGCCTTATTGGAATCCCCTTTGCTGCAGCACTGATGAATTTTGTTGTGCTGACTGCAGCACTGTCAAGCAGCAACACAGACATTTACCTCACGATAAGAATGCTGTTCTCTCTCTCAAGAGCCAAGAGGGCACCTGACGCATTCGGGAAACTGAACAGGTTCAAGGTCCCCTTCAATGCACTGATCATAGCTGCAATCGGAATCGCGTTCTCGATTTATCTTGATTACAGCTTTGGTGCAACATCTGCGTATCTGGACCTTTTCGGAATAGCTGTGTTCGGAGCAATTTTTACGTGGATCATAATCCTGATCAGCCATCTCTCGTTCAGGAGAAGAAGAGCCTCCCAGGGGGCGAAGCTTCAGTACCACATAAAAGGGGCTCCAGTGTTCAGTGTTATCGGAATAGGGCTTCTTGTTTCTGTCCTGATCAGCACTTGGTTCACACCGGGAATTCAAATCACAATACCCTCCGGAGTAGTTACAGTAATATTTTTCTCGATAGCATACCTATACTATCTCAGGACGGGTAAGAAAAATGAGCAGTGAAGATTTCGAAATGGTGACCAGGACCACCTACCTGGCGGGGTGTTCACACACCCCGGTTTACCAGGGCCTGATTGATTCCATGGAGCAGTATAAACAGGATTTGATTGAATTCGGGAACCCTTGGGATTCATGGGTCCAGAAAGTTTCTGAGGTCAAGGAGCTTTTCGCCAGGCTGATTAACGCAGACCCGGAGGAGGTTGCCCCGCATTTTTCAGTTTCCTCTGCATTTGGGGCTCTTCTGAGCGCCTTCGAGTACAGCAGGAAGAACGAGCTTGTGATCAGCGACATGGAATATCCCACCTCCAATCACGTCCTTCTGGGTCAGGAAAAGTTTGGAGCCAAAGTGATTACACTTAAAAACAGGAATTACAGAATTGAGCCCGAAGATTACAAGAAAGTGATCAATCCAAAAACAAGACTCGTTTCAGCGGTACACGTAAGTTCGCTTAACGGGTTCCTGCAGAACGTGAAGCAGATAGGTGAATACGCACACTCAGGCAATTCTGAGATCTATGTCGACGCCTACCAGTCAATTGGGAATGTCCCCATTGATGTGAAAAAGATGGACATGGACTATCTTACAGCTGGTACTCTAAAATATCTGCTTGGACTTCCCGGGTTGGCTTTTCTTTATGTGAGAAAAGAGCTGATAAAAAACCTTGAACCTGCCTACATAGGGTGGTTTTCACAGAAAGACCCATTCCAGTTTGGAGCTGAGAAACTGGAATATGCTGACAGTGCAGATCGGTTCCAGTCTGGCACCTGGGCAATTCCTGCCTTGTATGCAAGCATCACCGGGTTGAAGGTCATCCTGAAAAAGGGTGTGCCATCAATAAGGGAGAAGATTACAAGCCTTACAAGAAAAGCCATGGATCTCGGTTCAGAGCTTGGGCTTAAAACAATATCTCCTGAAAATGATGAAGAGAGGGGAGCCATGGTTTCCTTTGTAGTCAATGAGCCCCACCAGATGGAGAACAGGCTCAGATCCGAAGGGATCATTACTTCGAGCAGAGGGATAGGGCTTAGAATTGCCCCGCATTTCTACAATACTGGTGAAGATATAGAGAAAGCAGTAAGAAGAATTGCAGAAATGAACAGTGGAAAATAAGTTAATCTTCCATTTCTTTATTTACTTAGAAAGTTTTATTGTGATTTTCCTGTTATACGGAGCATGATAGGCTTCAGCAAGTACTATGACATAAGTGTTCCACTTGAAGACAAAATGCCCCTTTATCCGGGCAATGTAGAGCTGAATATTTCACCAATAGCAACTCCGGACAAAGACGGGTTTGGCATGGAATCATATTCCTCATCCACTCATTGCGGGACCCATATCGATGCACCTTTTCATTTCCATCAGGATGGCGCAACGATAGATAAGGCGCCCCTTTCATCCATAATGGGTAGTGGTTATGTAATTAGACCCTCCCATCACGATGACGAGATTTTCATGGAGGACCTGGAGGGAGCCTGGAAACCTGAATACGACGGCAGGATAATTCTTATAAACACAGGTTGGGACAGGAAGAGGGATTTTTCGGACGAGTTTCAGAAACATTTCCCCGGACTTGCGATGGACACCGTACCTTTCCTCAATGAGCACAGGATAGATGTAATCGGAATAGATACCCTGGGAATTGAGCCGTTCAAGAATTCAGATTTCAAGGTCCACAGGGCACTTCTTGCAAGGCAGAGATTCCTGATTGAGGACCTGGCCAATCTGGACAAACTTGAAACGGGCAAGGAATATTTTATTGCAGCCCTTCCGCTAAAGGTGAGGAGCGGAAGCGGTGCTATGGCAAGAGTCGTGGCTGCAGAACCATGATAATGCAATATCTTAAGCCTGGTCTGAGCTCCAGAAAGAAACGTTAATTAGCTCATATGCCGATATGCAGGGCATGAGCGGGAATTCATACGAAGGCTTGGTTTGCCTTGAGTGCGGGAAGGCATATGATTCAACAACTTTGTCTGTATGCGAGTCATGCGGCGGAATTTTGACAGGAAGGTACAACCTCGATGATGTTGAGATCGACCTGAAAAACAGAGGAAGATCGATCTGGCACTTTAAAGACCTGTTCCCGCCCGTATCTCCAGAAAATATTACTTCACTTAACGAAGGATGGACACCGTATGTAGAGGCGAAATCCTATGGGAAAGAGATAGGTGCATCAAATCTCTGGTGCAAACTGGAAGGTCAGAACCCAAGCGGGTCGTTCAAGGACAGGGTCGGTTCCATGGAGGTTTCTCTCGTGAAGGAATGGCATAAGGAAGGCATTTTTACGGCTTCCTCCGGAAATGCTGCAGCCGCCATTTCTACGTATGCTGCAAGAGGGGGAATAAAATCACTTCTCCTCGTAAGGGAAGACTCTACAATATCAAAACTTGGCCAGATTTCAATGTACGATCCCACCATCATCAGGGTGAGAAATCTTTTCTCCACGAAGGATAGCCTGTTTAAGGCACTCCAGAAGGTTCAGGAAGCACTTCCCACCTGGCACAACGGGTTTGTTTGGGCTCCCTTCAACCCACTTGCACTCGACGCGCTCAAGACTGTCGCCTATGAAATTGCTGCAACCCATACCCCTGACTACATTATAGTCCCCACTGCCGGTGGAGATCTCCTCTACGCCATTTTCAAGGGATTTTCCGAGCTTAAGGAGCTCGGGCTTGTGGACAGCATACCTAAGATGGTCCCCGTCCAGGGAGCAGGAGCCAACCCACTTGTGCAGGCAATCGACAGAAAACTCGATTCGGTTGAAGACACAGAGACTGCTGATACAATCGCAGGAGCACTCAGAGTTAACTTCGGCGCAAATCATCCCCTAATGGCCGTAAAAGGATCCGGAGGATTCGGGATCACTGTGACCGATGCTGAGATCATGGATGCACAGAAGGAAATAGCGAAAAGAGAAGGTATATTTTCCGAGATGTCGTCAGCCACAGCACTTGCAGCAGTGAAAAGGGCCATATCAGACGGGAGAATCAGAGGAGATGAAACTGTTTCGGCCATGATAACAGGAAACGGGTTCAAGGACTATGTCCCGAGATTTACGTCCGCAGAACAGGTTACTCTGATGAATTCCGTTGATGAACTGTCTGAAAAAATAAAGGGGCTTGTTTAGGTCCCCTGAAACAATTTAAAAATTTTATGATGCCTCAGTAAGGTCAACTGCATCCTCAAACTTCAGTACTCTGACCTTCGCCTTCTGTAGCCACATTACACCGAGTGTTGTCAGCATGTATACGACAAGGGTGATCGGCGCAAGTGTTATGGGCATTGACATTCCCTGGAAAGAGAATGAGATTGCCAGCACTATTATGAGCGATGCAGCTGTGGGAAACACGAAATGCGTGAAAATTTCCCTTGCCCTGAAGCCCCTTGCAGCCTCCACGGAAAGCGATGTGTTGACCAGAACATGTATTACCAATGTTGAGAGGGACCATATGATCTCCAGAATTATCCACGCAAAGAACACACCCAACTGGAAACCGAAAGAGGACCAGAAAATTGCACCATCCACTATTATTATAAGGGTGATGAGCAGGGTTGATAGCAGCACTGCGTTACTTGGTGTCCCGAATTTTCTGTGCACCCTTGAAAGCCTCTTAGGCAAAAGATCCTGCCTGCTGAGGGAATACATCATTCTTGAACAGGCTGTCAGCATTGTAACCAGCGGCGTGAATATGACGGCATTGTAAACCAAAATGACCACGGCCTCGGAGGACAGTCCGATGTATTTTCCTGCCAGTATTGCTCCCGGGAATCCGGAATTGGAAAAGCCTGACATGGCAGAAATTCCCCATGAGCTTACCATGGCGAATGAGCTGAATATGTATGTTATACCCATTATCACAATAATAAGCACAACTGCTCTTCCTATCGACTTGTGTGGGGACTTGACTTCCTCCCCAAGTGGGACCACACTGCCATAGCCTGCATATGCCCCATAACTTCCTGTTATGAATCCCAGGAAGAGGCCATGCCATCCGCCAAACGCCACTGCGGGGCTGAAAGGCTGGGTGGTGATGACAGGGGATTTCACCAGCAATATGGATGATATTACAAACACAATTGCAAACTGTATTATTCCAAGTATGGTCAATGCAAGAACCGACAGCCTTAGACCTCTGAAAACTACTACAAAAGCTGCAACTAAGGCGACAGCCACATAAATGATCCCTACAGAATTAGGAAGTGCTGTTCCAAAAACCGCATTAATTGAGCCGCTGAAAGTCCACAGGTAGATCAATACAATGAAAGCTGGTCCCACGAGTTCGTAAAGCACATACAGATAGCCGGTGAAAGCCGCTAATGCTTTACCAAGTCCTTTGTTTACGTATGCTGAGTACCCTCCCGCATGCGCGACCTTCTTTGAGAACTGATAGATACTGTTCCCAGAGAGCAGCGATGCCAGCATCCCGATTATGAATGCGAGAGGTGTTGCGCCCAGTGCGAAAGCTGCAGCCCCAGTCACTGATCCAATGAAAATAGCTATTGGCGCTTCCTGCCCTAACCCCTGAAAGAACAGGCCGAAAGTCCCCACGTTTGTTTTCTTTAGACGCTCTGGAGAGTCAGACGTTACCATGTAACGTTAACGTTCGATGTGTATAAAATCCTTTGTACCTGCGGATTTTGAATTGGTCAATAATTTTAAATAAATATATCAGGACATATTTGGACAAAATAAGAGAATCCGTTTGTTTAGGACCTGCCCCCTGAATTAGAGAGCATATCTGTCGAAAATGAGGAACTGAAATCCCCGAGGAAAACGGTGCAAAAAAAAATTGAAAATAGTGGTAAAAGTGTAAATTTACTGGTTCCTCTTCTCCTGAACCAGATCCCAAACATCTTCCCAGGAAATCGGGATTTTCTTTATCTCTATTCCAAGGGGCGAGAGTGCGTCCGATATTGCGTTTGAGATAGCAGGAGGTGCTCCTATAGCACCACCTTCTCCCATCCCCTTATAGCCTCCCGGAGTGGTTGAAGGGCTTTCGAGGTTTGCGATCTCAAATACCTCAGGGACATCCAGCGTTGAAATCGGGATGTAATCCCAGAAGTTGGATGTCATAAGCACTCCCTCTTCGTTGTACTTCAGCTCATGGAAGGTCTGCTGCATCCCGTGAGCTATGGTGGAGCCATGAACCTGGCCCTCTGCACTCAGTGGGTTGATGATCACACCTGCATCGTCAACCACGTAATATTTCAGAAGTCTTATCTCTCCTACTTCAGGATCGACTTCAGCCAGTACCCCATGCCAGGCGTAACTCACTACGGTGTTTTCATTGGGTGATTCAAATATTGCATGTTCCTCGATCTCGGGCTCTTCACCTTCAGGGAGTTCCACAGATCTCCTGTATGCAATCTTTGCGACCTCCTCAAGGGTCATCGTTTTTGAGGATTTCCTGCTTCTTATCACCCCTCCTGAGATTTCAAGATGTTCAACATCCGTACCCATGCTGTGAGCTGCTATTCTGAGCACCTTCTTCCTGACCTTCTCTGCTGCGAGGAGGACAGCATTTCCTGCTGTAACCGTTGATCTGCTGGCCCAGGAGCCGAATCCGTACGGGTCTCGCTCCGTGTCGCCTTCGTAGACAAATACATCATCTATGTCAACACCAAGGCCATCCGCAGCCACTTGTGCATATACAGTATCATGGCCCTGCCCGCTGTCCATCACACCAAGGTTTACCGTAACCTTGCCGCTGGGGGAGACCTTGATCACTGCTTTTTCATATCCGCCTACTTCCCATCCAAGGATTTTCTGTAGCCTGAACGATGAGGGAGCAGTATATTCAGAGTAAACGCCCAGCCCGATTCCGAGATATTTTCCCTCTTTTCTCTTCTGATTCCTGAGCTTGATTAGATCGTCATAGTGCATTATCTCTTTGAGCTTCTCAAGACCCCCTTCGTAATCTCCGCTGTCATAAACAACTCTTGAGGGGCTCTTGTATGGGTATTCGTCCTTATGGACCAGGTTTATTTTTCTTATTTGGGCTGGATCCATGTTCAGCTTTCTGGCCGCCATGTCCATTGTCCTTTCCATAACCAGAGCTGCTATAGGCCGCCCAAATCCTACGTTCGGAGACCATGGGGCCTTGTTGGTTGTAACAGCCTTAAGATCGAAGCCATAGTTTGCAAACTTGTAAGGTCCGGGAACAGTTACTGAAGCAACCATAGCCGGCTGGACCTCTGCCCAGAACGTGGTACCGGCTCCGACGTCTGCAACCATCTCGTCATAGAAAGCCACGAGTCTGCCATTCTTGTTGTACCCTGCCCTTATCTTGTGAATCTGGTCCCTCTCGTGGCCAGTTGTAAGAAGGTCTTCGGTCCTGGTTTCAACCCATTTCACTGTAGCCTTCATCTTTACAGCTATAGCATAAACAGTAGCGTCATCACTGAATACAGCCGATTTTGGCCCCCATCCTCCGCCCACGTCGAGGGCGTAAACTCTTACCCGGCCTTCGGAAATGTCAAGCATTTCAGAAATGTATGTCCTGAGGACGTGAGGGTACTGGGTAGTGCTCCAGATATCCAGCCGGTCCCCGTCGTAAGAAGCGATCTGGACCCTGGGTTCAAGCGTTATTGTTGTGCTTCTTCCGTTCTTGTACGTTTCTTCAATAACCAGGGCGCAGTTGTTGATTATCTCCTGCAGGTCTGAAGTCGATGAGTAACTGTCTGTATAGAGAATGTTGTCTTTCATGTCATCAAATATCTTCTTCCCAGGGTTTGCGATGGCTTCGAATGGATCAAGAACAGGGTCTTCCGGCTCATAGTTGACTTCCACGAGTTCAGCGGCATCTTCTGCTGTATACTGATCAACGGCAACAACTGCTACAACAGGTTCACCGTTGTACATCACATGGTCGATCGCCAGTGGTCTTCTCCTAGGTTCCATAAGCGTTGGAAGATGCATCCAGTAACCGAGGCTGACGTCCGGGAAATCCTCACCTGTGAAGACTTCTATGACTCCCTCCAGCTCCAGCGCTTTTGAAGTATCAATACTAAGAATCTTGGCTCTTGCAAAGGGGGATCTTACAAAGCTCACGTAAAACGTTCCTCTCGGAGGGTCAACGTCTTCTGCAAATGTTCCTTTTCCCTGTATAAGTGAGTATGAGTGCTTTCTTTTGATCCCTTTGCCTGTATATTTTTTAGGCATGGTTTCAGGCCTGCGGGTGACCTCTATTTCTTTTGTAACCTCCATATACTTGCGCCTCATGAAGCTTATCGCCTGTCTCTTTTTTAACCTTTGCCATTCTCACATATGCTGTAACGTGCTGTTTTTATCAGATGCATGTGCATGGTAAAAATCCTGGAAAGTAAGGATATAACGGGACAGGAGTGATGTGTGTCTAGGTACGACGCGCAAATTATTAGTAGAGACTAATCATATGTGAATGATTTTCATGGCGTCGACGATATATGGAAAATACACCTCAAAAAATGATGGCGTACTCAGGCTTGTAACATATTCAAGAGACAGGCTTGGAGTGTGCAGGACAGGATTCGTAGTTGGAGATCACATAGTTGACCTCAATCTTGGCAGCAGGCATTTTGTCGAGAACAAAGGGGGCAAGGATCTCAAGGGAACATGCTATTCCGATGCCCACGCACCAACTGATATGCATAAATTGATCCAGGCTGGCCCCCATGCAATGGACCATGTTGATGAGGTTTTCAAACACTTTTCCGGGATGAGTGAGAGTGATCTGGAGAAGCTCGCTGAGAAAGAGGGCTTTGTTGTCAAGATAAGTGATGTTATCCTCCACGCCCCTCTAAGGCCCGGGAAGATCATACACACAGCGGGGAACTTCAGAGAACACGCAAAGGAAGGGACTGCTGCTGACTGGCCATTCCCCATACCTGAGTGGATATCTTTTCTCAAGAATCCTGATTCCGTAATTGGGCACGACAAGGTTATTGAAAAGCCCTCCTTCACAAAGAAGCTCGACCACGAGCTTGAAGTCGCCATAATCATTGGCAAGAAGCTGAAGAATGCCCGCCTTGATGAGGCGAAAGAGGGCATTTTCGGTTTCACTGTATTCAACGATGTTACCGCCAGGGACCTCCAGAAGGAAGAGATGAAGAATGGTCTCCTGAATCTGGGCAAGAATCTTGACACGTTTGCACCTCTCGGGCCCACTCTCGTTCCCTACAGATACGTAAAAGACCCCCACAACATGACGATGGAACTCAGAGTCAATGATGATCCAAGGCAGATGGGATCTACAAATAAGCTCAGTGTCAAGCTGGAGCAGATTGTGGAAAGGTATTCATGGGTAACTCTGAATCCCGGAGACATGATATCCACAGGAACTATATCTGGTGTGGCAGCTTTCAGAAAACCGGATCCTGAACCGTTCTTCCTCAAGGATGGAGATTTCCTTGATTGTGAAGTCGAGGGCCTAGGGAAACTGAGAAGTTATGTGAAGGACGCCCCGTCCAGATAATTTCTATTTTTCTTCTTATCGGCATCTTATGTATTTCTAGAAATGCTGCTTTGTGATTACGCTGGTCCAGTTATATAGGAAGGATCGGCTTCCTTTACTGAAGAAATTCCAGAGTTCAGCATTGATATCTGCAGGTCGGATAGAAGGTCGACTAAGGCTTTCTCAACTCCTTTTGATCCTGCCACCGATAGTGCATAAACGTACAGTCTCCCAATCAGAACTGCATCAGCGCCAAGGCAGAGTGCCTTCAGTATATCAGATCCGGATCTGATTCCACCGTCCAGAAGAATTGTTATTTCGCCTTTAGTGGCACGATTAATAGTCCCTAGGGCTGATATGGAAGAGATGGCACCGTCAAGTTGCCTTCCCCCATGGTTGGATACCACAATGCCGTCCACTCCCCGATCCATAGCTTCAGTGGCGTCCAGAGGGCTAACAATTCCTTTCAGAACAACAGGTAGTGAGGTCCATTCCCTGAGCTTGTCAACATCTGACCACGATATGTCGCATTTCAGTTTCAGTTGCTTTCCCAGAGCTTTCTCATTGTTTTTTCCGAACATGTTCCCGCTTGTATGGCCTTCATTGCTGAAACCGTTCTTTATGCTTCTGGGCCTCCTCCCTATGGTAGGACCGTCCACAGTAAAGATTATTGACTTATATCCTGAATTTTCTGCTCTTTCAACCAGTGATCTATTAAATTCGTCATCGTTGAACATATAGAGTTGGAAAATCCCGTCAGTATTTCCCAATTGTGAGGAAATTGATTCGAGCGAGTAGGATGAAACCGTGCTAACGACCATTGGAATACCCAGCCTGGAAGAGGCTTTTGCAACTGAAAGCTCTCCACCAGCATCGAACAATTCTTGGCCCCCGACGGGTGCGAGCATTATCGGGGATGGAAGATTCATGCCGAGAACAGATGTTGAGGTGTCTACACCTGCTATCCCCCTCAATATTCTTGGTATTATCTTGCATCTATCAAGATCGCTTCGGTTATCCTTGGATGTCAATTCATCACCGGCAGCCTCCTGGACATAATCAAAGTTTTCCTTGCTGAGTGCTTTACTTGCGGCACTTTCCCAGTCTGAAAACAGGCACAGTTTCGAAAGGTCAGGGGTGGACACCATATAGGCAAAAAGATGGAAGTTGCATTAAAATTGTTGCATTCAGGGATTCACCAATAATTCTGCTACAGGAGGTATTATAATTTTCATGAATATTGCTAGATTGGATAGAACATGAGAGTATTAATTAGGACGGATTCAGTTTTTACTGGAGTCGAAGAAGAGGGAATTGCTGACAGCAGATCCATACTGGTTGAGAATGGGTCAATAATAAAATTGATGGATAATTTTGAAGAGGATCCTTCAGTCGACAAGGTTATCGATGCAAGAGGGTTCTTTGTTATGCCAGGTCTTATTGACCTTCACGTTCACCTATCTGCAACTGCAGGAGCAAATCTTGCAAGGTCTTTGGTCGAAAAGACAGAATATGGTGCAATAAGGGCTTACAAGTATGCGTATAAGAGCCTAATGGCAGGCTTCACAACGTTGCGGGATCTAGGTTCAAACGGTTACCAGATAGTAGCCCTGAAGGAGGCAATTCTCGATGATATTGTAAAGGGTCCAAGAGTTATAGCTGCCGGCAGACCTATTACAGAAACAGGAGGGCATGCAGACACACCGTTTTCAAACGGTAGAGTTAGTGATGGTGAAGTAGAGGTCAGAAAGGCTGTCAGAGAACAAATAAAGCAAGGTGCAGATGTCATAAAGATACACGTATCAGGAGGTGGGACTTCGCCACACGATGATCCGAGCGAACCTCAGTTTTCTGTTGGTGAGATCGAAAACATAGTTGAAGAATCCCACAGCAAATTCAGAAAAGTAGCCGCCCATGCTCAGTCAAATGCAGGAATTAGAAACGCGGCAACCGCAAAGGTCGACACTATTGAACACGCACTGTTCATGGACGACGAGGCATGCTCACTAATCCGCAACAATAATTTGACAATCGTGCCAACCATGGTTTCACCCCTGATGACATCAAAATACGGGAAAGATGCGGGAGTCCCAGAGTGGGCAGTAAGAAAGGCAACAGAGGCTTTGGATCCACACAGCTCAAGTGTGAGACTTGCTAGGAAACACAAATTAAAAATTGGATTTGGCACGGATGCTGGAACCCCCTTTAACCTCCATGGCAACAATGGAAAGGAGTTTGAATGTCTCGTTGACTTAGGAGGACTTACTCCCGAGGAGGCTTTGTATTCGGCAACGGGGATTGCGGGAGATGCACTAGGTCCTAAATATAGGGTTGGAAAGATTGCACCTGGATACGATGCAGATATAATTTTTGTAGAGGGCAGTCCGATGGATGATATAGGTGTAATGACTAGGCCCGAACGAATTAAGCAAGTACTGGTTAGAGGTGCAGAAATGAAGTGACTTTGTTCATGACTGGCAAATTTTTCCTGCAAAGGAATATAGTCTTCCATAAATTTCCTCTTTATGCAGGGTGAAGGGAATCTAATAGTCATGAATGTTTCACTGATTGATGTTGATGCAAGCACTACAAGGGAAAAAGTGAACATACTTGTAGAAAAAGGAAAAATATCAAGGATCTCAACAGAAGACCTGAGAAAAGAAAGACAGGACTTTGAAATTCTTGATGGTAAAGGCAAGTTTGTGATCCCGGGTATGATAGATGCCCATATACATTTGAAGGCAAGGAGATACAGCGCACCTTTGAAAGACGCCCCCATTTCAAAGGTTATGGATGAAACCTTACAAAAGGAAAGAATGCTGCAGAAACTCCATTCATACCTATATTCAGGAGTGACTTCCATTTTTGATGCTGGAAATATCAGCGATTTGATCTACACTCTCAGGGCTGAAGAACGTAATGGAGTTATAACAAGTCCCAGGATATTCTGTACTGGAAATCTGATTACAGCTACTGGTGGGCACGGGAGTGAAGTGGCCTGCGAGATAGATTCACTACCTGAAGACAAAGAGAAACTGATTTCATTTTTGAGAAAGGGCCCCGATCTGGTGAAAATCACATATGATGAACATGGATGGGGCATAAGGCCCTATATACCAATTCTGGAGAAGAAAGTCTTGAAAGATGTCATAGATGTGTGCCACGAGAATGGATTTAGAGTGACTGTTCACGTGTCAAACGAAGTGAGGTCAAGAGAAGCAATAAATGCAGGTGCTGATGTGCTTGCACATACCGTAATACAATCACCCATAACAGAAGAGTTTGGTAAAATAGTATCGAGCAAAAGGATACCACTAGTTTCTACTCTTCAAATCGGAGAAGGGTATTCGAGGCTGGTGAAGGACCCGGACTATCTTAATAGAGGCCTTTACAGAGAATGTGTGGATGACGACGAAAGAGAGTTTCTTCTGAAAACTGAAAGGGTCAGGCTTGCCGGAAACATATGGACAAAATGGATGGAATTGATGACACCCGTAGTGCAGGAGAATATCCTCAAGCTCCAGGAGGCGGGATCAGTGATATCTGCTGGTACTGATGGGACTTCCGGCCCCGATTACCACAGGGAACTGTATCTGCTTTCACAGGCTGGACTCACAAACATGGAGGTCTTGCAGGCAGCTACAATCAATGGCGCCAAAGTTCTTGGCAGAGAAGAAGAGCTGGGATCAGTTTCCGAAGGCAAAAATGCCGATATTGTGCTCCTGCGATCTAACCCCTTGGAGGGCATTGAAAACCTCCGAGATATAGCTGCTGTAATCAAGAACGGGAACATGGTAGATAGGAAAGAGCTTAAGCTTCCAGTGAACGGGCTTTGAAAAATGTCTGGATAAAGGTTTCAAAAAAAATTGGAAATAAAAATTGGTCATGCCGGAATTTCTTCTACTTCCTCGACCTCTTTCATCTGCTTTTTTGCCAAGCCCAAGCCTTCCTTCATTGGTAATGCAATCACAAAAGTGACAATTGAGACTATGCCAATAGAAAGAGCGCCAGCAATTGGCCAGCTTATCCCAATGAGTGAGCCCATCGCAGGACCACCGAAAGCAGCTCCGATGTTGAAAGTCGTGTAAAGCATGCCTATTGAAAGTCCCGCTACTGAGTCAGGAACTGAGTCTAAAACTATGGCCACCATGTTCATGAAATATATTCCCCAGCCAAATCCGTACATTGCGTTGAGCACAAAAGCGAGTATGAACGGTGGGTGAATCACGAAGAGCAGGAAGCCTGCTATAACCTGAAACGCTGCGGCCAGAAGTATGAAGGGCTTTCTTCCAATCTTGTCCGAAAGTATTCCGACAGGTATAGCAAACACAAATGGGGCTATTCCAAACGCAGAAACCGCCAGAGTAGCTTGGAAAGATGAAAAGGTTAGCACCTTCTGGAAGTAAAGTGGAACATAACTCACTTCGGCGAAAAGTGCCAACCCGAAGGGAATGATTGATAATGAGCCAAGAAGGACGTTTCTATGTTTGAGAGACGAAAGCGAGTACTTGTGCGTCTCCAGTTTAACCTCGCTCTTGAATTTCCTCGGTAGGAAAATTATAAACAACACTATACCCAGAAGCCCAAGCATACCCGCTATGGTGAAAGGAAGGGATATGTTGCCAGTGAATGGGGCCACTATGAAAGGACCTGCGAACAGCCCGAGGCCACCGAGCAGAACACTCACTGAAAGGAGCCTTCCCCTTGTGATTGGAAGAGCTTCCCCAAGATATGAAGCCGAACAAACCTGGAAAATTGATACGCCAACTCCATCTAGTATCCTGAATATGACTAGTTCCAGAGCTCCAGTTGAATAACCGCTGAGTGCAGAGAAAATGCTGAAAATGCCTAGACCAAGTATTATGGCGATTTTTGGCGATACTCTGTCAAAAAGGTATCCTCCAAAAAGGCTGAATACAACAATTCCCACAACGTAACCTGTGGCTGTAAGGCCAATATAAAGTGCAGGAGCATTTATATTTTGTATAATTGTAGGGGCTCCAAATGAATATACCTCCGAGTCAAAATTCTGGAGGAATATCGGGTAAGCAAGGATGACTGCTAGCAATAAAAACCAGCCTGCATTCTTAAGAGCCATCCCCCTTACGGTCAAGTCCTTATCAAAACCGGGTAATGCCATGGGATGTCATACTGCGTAATTGTTTAAGAATCTATTTGTAGGAATATATTGAGTATAAAAAACTATAGGTTGTTTAGATCATCAGCAAATGAGGAAGTGTATGCGATTAATCTAGATAGTTAAATTTATATTACGATAAGAACCATTCCTAAATCACCCATCCTGGAGGAAGTCACAAATAGTTTACTTTGCAGCGCATATAGCGGAAAAATGGGAAAAATTGGGGTTGGTAGGCAAGTACCGTCAGACCGCAATAGCTTCCAATTCATCGGTGGGCTTTACTCTGGGAATTGCGAAGAGTGAGAGCGATGATATGATCAGAGGTATCACTTCCACGATGAGAAAACCATTATGCCACCCAATTACTCCAACTGTCGATGTGAGTAAGAGTGGCCAAATAGCATATCCTGCAGACTGTGAAGCAAAGTTCAGGCTCTGGCCTGCTCCTCTTGCTCTTGTGGGGTACATTTCTGCGAAAAGTGCTACAAATGTTGATCCAATGGCTGCAAAGAACACTTGGAAAAGCGAGTAGCTAAGTAGAATATTTCCATAACCATTTGAGGTAGCAAGGAAAAACAATGCCACTCCGCCAAGTAGCCCGAAAATAATTGTGGTTTCTTTTCTGCCTATTTTCTGGCCTATGAAAGTTGCAATTATGTATCCTGCAATGGAAGCAGTTGAACCTGTTCCCACAACAACCAGGGATGCGCCATAACTGAGACCCTTTGCCACGGTGAGGTATTCCGTTGCATATAACAATATGCTGAAAAATACACCAGATGCCAGAGTAGAGAATATCATGACTGTAAGCGACTTCTTCCTTAGGTCTGATTCGAAAAGTTGTGCCACTGGGTCATGGTTTGCTTTCTTAACGTCTACAATATCAGAAGAAGCGGATTCTGATTTTGCCTCCCTTCTTATCCTGTCCATCTCTACGAATCTTTGACTCTCCTTCGCTTTAAGCCTTGCTACCAGTATCAGAATAGCCGGGAAAATTCCTATAAAGAAGACGTATCTCCAATTGAAACCACCAGTGACAACAACTAGTCCCGTAATTATTGTTGCTATTGTTACTCCAACAGGTACAGCCAGCAAGAGAAGACCTGTACTTATGCCTCTCCACTTCTTGTCGTGGTTCTCTGTTACCATAACACTTGCTACACTGCCCTCAGGACCGGTTCCAAGCGTTACCACCGTTCTGGCCCCAAGCAACGAAAGGAATCCGCCACTTATCGCGGTGAAAAATGAACCTATTGAATACAAGACCATCGTTATCTGAAATGGAAGCAGCCTTCCTCTCCTGTCCATCAACTGCCCCAGAAGAATTGCAGAAAATATCGCCAAAACGTTTGAAACAGTTGTTATCAAGCTAATTTCGTTCAGACTTAAGGAGAAAGCTGGCAAGATTTTTGGTATCAATAAACCAAAAAACTGGGCATCCATAAAAGCCAACGTCCACCCAAAAAATGATACCAGTGTTATAAAAATCGAATACTATACTGGTATATTTACGGCACTACTCGAACTCTCAGTTGAGCCACCCATGGCATGCTATATAATGGGTATGATATTAATTCTTTTCCAAGACGCAATACGTTTTGATGAATTGTTTAAATAGTTTAACTTGACCCTATTAAGCCAGTTAACCTTACAGCTTGCCCTATTCGGTCAGGTAAGAAAGAATGAGTCATATATTGCTCAAGTACTCGTTGATCATAGAATTCACATTCCCAAAAAATGGTGACCCGTGATACCCTATTAGTTTGTCAATCTCAAAGGTAGAGACTTTCCTGACGGATTCATCCGCAGTTTCAGGATCGCTTGAGAAAGTCCTGATCGGACCCGAAAAGTTCCCTTTCCAGTACATCATGAGGTCGCCTGCGACTAGTGCCTTAAGCTCCTGCAGATATACAGAGAGGTGACCCGGCGTATGCCCGGGTGTTGCCACAATCCTCATCTCGCCTGGCACGTCAATCACTGATAAGTCTTCTTCGACAGGTTCAATTCTAGAGAGTAATTCCAAGTCTGGGGAGTATGAGATGTCTTCGTCTTTGGCAGCACCATCCAAGTCGCTTTTTTTAAAATTTGGGAAATATTTCCTCAATTCTTTCTCGTCCACAGCCTCCTCCTCTGGAACCTTATCTCCGGCATAGTAAGGGATATCGTTCTTTCCCATCAGGATGCGCGCATTCTTGTTTCTCATGGCGATTTCCATTAGATTTCCGACATGGTCAAAGTGATAATGCGTGATGACCACCATCTTAATTTCCTCAATGCCAAAACCAAGTTTCAATAGCGAGTTTTCAAGTTGCCCAAAAGTCCCGGGTGCCCCCGTGTCGATCAGAACGATTCCATCCTTGCATCTTCCAATCACCGGGTTAAGTGCTGATTTCTCACCCATAAATTCCTGAATTACACCTTCAAGCACTTCCCAATCTTCACCAATCTTTGCCAACCTTGACCTATCTCCCGGTACAGGCATTACCAAGTGTACAGCATAAGGAGGTATTTAACTGGTTTCTCATTCATCAGTCGATTTAAACCTTTACAATGAAGTTTTAAGCATTCTGTGTATTGTGACTACATGCCACCCGCGGAAATCGATGATCTTGGGACTTTAGCACTAATTACGCCCGACAAAATGATAGAATCGGCATCCCTTGTCAGGAAAGGGAGAGCGGTAAGTCTTAGCCAAGAGCTGAGCGATAGGATGCCGCAGATCTGGTTCCATGGACCGTATTTCTCATACACCTACAGGGATGTAGACTATTCTCTGAGAAAGTTCAGCGAATTCAAGAACGAGCTTGGTTCAATGGTTTGCAGGTATGAGCTTTCTGACCACACTGGAACCCATGTGGACGGCCTTAACCATGCTTCTTTCAGACACGAAATATATGGTGGGATCGACATAAGGGAGATTTCAGCTGAAACTGGAACAACGAAACTCGGGATAGAGACTATGCCTCCTGTGTTTACAAGAGGTCTCCTTCTTGATTTTGCCAGATTCTTTGGTGTGGACATGCTTGATCCCGGTTACGAAATAAACGTTGATGAAGTATTGAAACTGGTGAGAGAGTATGGTCTTACCATAAAACGTGGCGATGGGGTGTTTTTCCATACAGGATTTGGGAAGCTGTGGGCTGTTGATAATGAGAAATACCTTGGTGATGCGCCTGGGCCCGGCGTTGAAGTGGCAAAATGGCTCGGAAAAAGTGGTGCTAGTATCACTGGCACAGATACCTCGCCATATGAAGTGACTAATTCAGAGGATGCATCCACTCTGTTCCCGTGCCACCAGATACTCATCAAGGGAAGTGGTATGCACCTAGTGGAAAACATGAGGCTCCAAGAACTTTCGATGGATGGAGTGACTGAATTCCTCTTTGCCTGTGCTCCGCTAAAATTGAAGGGTGGGGCGGGTTCCCCTGTTTCTCCCATTGGCATATATTAGAGTGATTATGTACGCCTCTTGCCCCACACTTCGGGATTAGCAAGGTTCCTCGGCCTTTTTCCCCTTAGTATATCCACAATCCCTTGGGCTGTGTCACTCTGCACCTGCGAAAGTGCTTCCTCTGAATAATATGAAACATGTGGAGAAAGTACAATTCTGGATTCTTTTAGTATTGGATCTGATGGATTAATTGGCTCCTCCTCAAAGACGTCCAGCCCCGCCGACGCAATATGCCCTGTCTTAATAGATTCCAAAAGTGCCTTCTGGTCAACAATACCGCCTCTAGATGTATTTATTACGACAGAGCCCTTTTTCATTTTTTCCAGCGCCTCTTTTCCTATGAGGCCGTGAGTCTGTCTAGTAAGAGGAACATGGATGCTGATTATGTCCGAATTAGCAAGCAATTCATCGATAGTTTCTGCTTTCTCCACATCTAGAGCCGCCATTTCCTCTCCTTTGACAAGTGGGTCAAATGACGTCAGTCTTACATCAAATGCCTTCATCTTTTGTGCAACCGCACGGGAAAGTCTCCCAAAACCAAGTAAACCTAGCGTCTTTTCACTGAACCTGTGCACAGGAGCTATCCCGTCCATGGACCAGTCACCTTTCCTGACCTTCCTGTCGAAAATGAGTAGTCTCCTTTCGGCAGAAAACATCAGAGAAATGGCATGATTGCTCACCTCGTCAACGCAGTAATCTGGCACGTATGCAACTGGTATTCCCATTTCGCTAGCTGCGGACATATCTATCATGTCAAGCCCGATCCCGTACCGTGAGATTGCCTTGACCGAAGTCGCAGAAGCCATGACTTCCTGATTGATTGGTGCTTTGAGTACAATCAGTGCATCAGGATTCAGTTCCCTGCAGGCCTCGAGAACGTCCATGGATGTGAGGCAGTTTCTCTCAACCAACTCATATCCAGCATCCTGCAGTAGCTTCCTCTCCATTCCCACGTCTCTGAAATCGCCATCTGTTTTCAATACAATCTTTGCCATTTCATTGCCTCCCTGCTTCTTTCATAAGGTTCCTGTAGCCTTCTATGAAAAATATAGAGTCTGCACCGAAAACTACAAGATCAGCCCCTTTCTTATCCCAGAAGCTAACCTGGGCTGGATTGCCCGTGAATATCCCGAATTTTTTACCATTCTTCCTAGAAGCTTCAAATATTCTCTCTGTGGAACTTTTCAGTTCTTCATTGCTCCATTCGCCCGGGTGTCCAAGGGCAAGCGAAAGATCCCCGGGACCGACAAAAAGGCCATCGATCTCCTCACGGGCGGCAATGTCTTCCACCATTTCAAGTGCTTCCCTTGTTTCGATTTGAACCCAAAGCTCATTTATAGCTTCATCCTGGATTATCTTCATCATGTCCATTCCATATCTGGAAACCCTTCCAGGACCCCATCCTCTCTGACCCTTGGGTGGGTAGTAGAATGACTCCACCGCAGAGTTGAGATCCTGCATCGAACGAACCTGTGGAATAAGGATAGCTTTTGCACCAAGATCCAAGGCGAGGCTGGCCAGTTCTGGTCTTTTCACTCGAACCCATGGCGTAATCTCAGAGGGAATGGCCCGCAAGACCGAGATCAAAGTGTTGTCCATGAGCACACCATGCTCGGCATCTATAACTGCAAAATCTATCTCATTACCGAGCATCTCACATATCTCGGGAGAGCCAAGGGTCAAGAAAGTGCCAATTTTCATATTATCAGCGTCTTAATGATTGTTTTATCTATAAATTTACCTAGCAAATTATTGCCTAAGCAGAAAGACTGAATACGAAAATATTAAAACCAAGAATCATCAAAAACATAAACTCTTTGATTGTCCAGATTAAATAGAAAAAAATGGTTTATGGTGCAAGCTTGGACATCATGCACTCAAAAGCCTGTTCTATGACCTTGTCAGAAACCTTGCTGATGTATCTCTGACCAATGCTGGCGAGTCTTCCAGCCATAACTGCATCGACAGTCCACTGGAGTTTTGCAGCTGAGTCTGCCCCGTCCACATGGACATCGATGTTTATAGTGGCAGTGTTTGCCTTGGCTTTTGCGTCTATTTTGATTTTCATGTCCTTTGAGTCAGGCGTGACTTCGGAATAGCTGATTGTGGAGTCAAACACTTCCTTGATGAAGCCTACTCCCACCTTCAGTTGTGCCTTTATTGTCTTGTCGTCAACAACTTCATGTGACTTTGCATCCGGAAGGCACTCCGCCATGTTGTTTGGGTTTGTCAGGAAATCCCATACTGCCTGCGCACTCGTGTTTACTTCTCTGGATCCTTCAAATTTCATTCTTTTTTCACCTCATTTTTTGTTGGCCTTGGAATATAACTCGTTTGCAGATAGGTTGGAGCTTAATAGCTTTATTCCGAGTGGCTGAAGAGCGTCCTCCACAGCATTCACTATTGAACCTATCGGTCCTCCTCCACCTTCTCCGACCCCTCTCACACCGAGAACTGAACTGGTGGATCTTGTTACTATTGTTTTCATGTCTATGTCTGGCATGTGCTTCGCCCCTGCTACAAGATAGTCCCAGAAGTTGGATGTCAAGAGTATTCCATCTTCATCGTACTCAAGATTTTCCATCAGGGCAGCACTTATTCCGTGAAGTGTTGCACCCATCTCCTGGCCTTCGACAACCAGCGGGTTGATCATGAAACCCGGATCTGAAACAACACCATGCTTCAGTATCTTCATCTCGTAAGTTTCAGGATCAACTTCCACGACTGTTCCGTGTATTGCATATGAATAGGTCAGGGTGTTGTTGACCCTCTTCTTTTCATCAGGCATATTGTATGTAAAGTCCGGCTTGTAGACTGCATAGCTGACCAGACCCGGCTCCATGTCTTCTGGAAGCTTGTTCACGTCAAGCCAGGCTAGGGTGGCAATATCCCCGAGAGGAAGTTTCTTGTCAGTCTTCATGCTCACAACGGCGGCGTCCTTCGCTTCAAGGTCTGATTCGAGCTCTCCAAGAGCGTGGGCTGCTATTGTAAGAACCTTTTCCTTAAGCCTAATTGCAGCATAGTAAAGTGCTGTTCCAGCCATTACTGCGCTTCTGCTTGCATACGCTCCTGAGAATGCCGCCCAAACGTTGCTTATTGAGTCAAAACCCTGCTGGAAAACCACATTCTCAGGGCCCGTGTTGAACACTTCTGAAACTATCTGGCCGAAGGTTGTTGCATGGGACTGCCCCTGGTCTGTAGTTCCAGTCCTGGCGACCAGTGTTCCGAACTGGTCGATCATAACCAGGCCCACTTCCATGCTTCCTGAGGCTGGAAAGTGCGGATTTATGATCTTAACCTGCGCGAAATTGTTTGCCCCTGAGTCAATGACCGCAGAGAGGCCTATTCCTATGAGTTTTCCTTGTTTTCTCGCCTCTTTCTGCTTCTCTCTCCACTTTCCGTACTCAATGGTGTCAAGGAGAGTGTCAAAGGCCTTGTGGTAGTCCCCTCCATCATATATAGTCCTCGAAGGTCCCTCGTAAGGCATCTGCTCGGCCTTGATGAGGTTGAGTCTTCTTACTTCAGCCGGATCCATGTTAAGCTTCTGCGCAACACGGTTCATCATCCTTTCCCACATGAAATTGTGCTGTATTCTCGAATAACCCCTCACAGGCCCTGTCGGGCCTTTGTTCGTTGTTGCCTGGCTAAAATCAACGTAGACGTTCTGGACGTCGTAGATGCCCGGTACAACCTGAGCCCAGATTACAGCTCCTGCAGGCTCATATCTTGGGTAAGCCCCACAATTGTCCACAGCCTTCATGTATGCCCCTGTCACACGTCCATCTTTCCTGACCGCGAGTTTCACATGGAAAATTCTCTCATTATTGTGCGTTCCGGACATTATGTTCTCTGACCTGTTCTCCACGTACTTCACAGGGGCTTTCAGCAATTTTGACAGATATGCTACCACTGTAATGTGCGTGAAGTTGATGATCTTTCCACCGAATGCTCCACCTACGTTTGGGGGGAGAATCATCCTGAATTTTGACGGTGGCATCCTCAGGGCTCCACAGATGATTGGGAGCGAGAACATGGGCATCTGGTTTACACTGTATACTGTTATGGTGTCAACACTCTGGTCGTATGTTGCCAGCACTCCGCTGGTTTCAAGCGGGACTGCAGCATACCTGTGAGTCTTAACCGTATCCTCAACAACATAATCTGCTTCCTTCAGCGCCTTTTCTGCATCGCCAAGATCCCAGACACCTCTCCAGACCAGGTTGTTCCCAACCGAGTCGTGGAGAACAGGTGACCCTTCTTTGAGAGCATCTTCAGCATCAGTCACCACCGGAAGGGGTTCGTATTCAACATCCACAAGCTCAGCTGCATCTTCGGCAATGTATGCGTTAGAAGCAACTACCGCTGCCACCGGTTCACCGTAGTACCTTACTTTGTCCACCGCAAGCGGGTAGTCCTTCAGGTTTCCAGATGGTGGTGGGGCGATCTGCATGTAAGGATCCATGTTTGCCTTCAGTTCTTCCCCTGTGAGCACGTAATGAACACCCGGCAGTTCCAGGCACTTGCTGGTGTCTATTTTCTTGATCTTTGCATGCCCGTATGGAGACAGGGTGTACGCCATGTAAAGTGTCCCGGGAATCTCCACATCATCCAGATACTGGCCCTTTCCCTGCAGAGGAATCAAGTCCTCTGCTACTTTGACGGGCGTACCCATGTACTTGAAAGCCGCCGTTGTTTCGGGTGCTTTCTCTACAACCAACTCAGCCTTTTGAGGCATCCGGGATCACTCCGTCTCCTTTCCGGCGTTTATCTTACCTGCTGCGTCCTTTACTGCTTTTATGATGTTTATATATCCTGTGCATCTGCAAATGTTTCCTGCAATTCCTTCCCTGATTTCCTCCTCTGTAGGGTCGCTGTTCCTGCTAAGCAGGAATGTTGATGACATCAGCATCCCGGGTGTGCAGTAGCCGCACTGGAGTGCGTGATGCTCCCAGAAAGCTTCCTGCAGGGGATGGAGCTTGTCGTCTGTCGCCAGGGACTCCACTGTCTGTATCTTTCTGCCATCTGCTTCCACTGCAAACATTGTGCAGGACTTCACTGACATCCCGTCGATGAGAATCGTGCAAGCACCACAGCTTGTGGTATCACAACCGATGTGTGTTCCTTTCAGCCTTGCAATATCCCTTATGAAATCCACGAGAAGCAATCTCGGTTCAACATCATCCGTGTATTTCTTGCCGTTAATATCAATTGAAACTTTTACCAAACCTTCCATCATTGTTTCACCTCCTCCAAAAGTGAGTTGAGACATCTTTTCATTAATACATTGAGCAGGTTCTTCCTGTACTCAGGAGACGCATGAACATCTCCCGGAGGCTCAAGATCCTTTGTTGCCATTTCTGCAGTCTTGAGAATAGTTTCCTGGTTGAGCTGCTTGTTTTTCAGGTATTCCTCAGCTTCAGTAGCCCTTATGGGTGTGGGGGCAGCAACTCCAAGTCCTATCCTGGCGTCCTTCACTACACCATCTGAAAGCTGGATGTTCACCGCAACGAAAGCCAGCGGGAATGCAGTGTCCGAGCGCGTTATTTTCATGAATTTCTGCCTGGAATTTTTAGGTATGTCAACCTTGAATCCCGTAATTATTTCACCGGGCTCTAGAGCTGTTGTGAAGAGATCAAGGAAAAATTCGTCGATGGGGATTTCCCTCTGCCCGTCCTTTCCGCTGGCAAGAACTTTTGCATCGAGAGCAAGGAGTGCCGCCGACAGGTTTGTTGAGGGGTCACCGTGGGCTATGTTTCCGCCTATTGTCCCCCTGTTTCTGATCTGCTGGTCGGCGATTGCCGCCGCAGCCTCTGAGAGAACGGGGAGGTACTCCGATATAAGTTCGTTATGGTGCACCATATCATGCGTAGTCATAGAATTAATCACAATGGTGCTGCCTTCCTGCTTAACCCCGGGCTGCATCTCCGGAAGATGGCCGATCATTACAATTTCCTCTGGTGAATAAATTCTGAGCTTCATCATTGGAATAAGGCTCTGTCCACCTGCAAGGGGCTTCGCGTCTTCGTGGGAATAAAGCAATTCAGAAGCCTCCTTGAGTGTATTAGGCCTATGAAGCAAAAAAGGTCTAGGTCTCATAGTATGGAATGTCCTTTGCTGTTAAAATATTTTTCAGTCCCAGGTGCTAATAAGCAGTGGTTAGTGTATTGATTCCGTTCGATTATTATATCATTGAGTTCCAGAATTGGCATTTCCCTTTTTTGGAATGGGGTTTTTTTGAGTGGTTCGATCCCTGACTTGTATTCCGACAGCCTGACAGATGTACAGAGCGTCCTTGGGATGCTCTTGCCTCACAGGCCATCAATGCAACAGCTGGTACCGGAAAAGCTATTATCATTCCTGACCATTCTTCCATAATGTATTTTGAAGAGTTTACGGATGATTTCAAGGAGAAGTCCAAGGGCAGAACCATCACAGAAGCAGACATAGTTCTCTTCTCAACCATGACCGGCGCTCATAACTCCCTGTTTCTTGATGAAGAATTTTCAAGTAAAACTTCATTCGGCGGCAGGATTGCGCCAGGGTATCTGACTGCCTCAATGGCTACAGGCTTGATTTATCTGTTTCCAAGCGCTCCGTTTGAGAAGGGGTTCGTGGCCCTTCTTGGATCGAGCTTCAAGGCAAAAAAGAGCGTAAAGATAGGGGATACAATAACCTGTGAATCCACCGTCAAGGAAAAAAGAGAAAGGCAGGAAGACGGAATAGTTACCCTACATTCAGATGTCTTCAACCAGAATGGCGATAAAGTCATGGAAGTAGAGCACACTATAATGGTAAAGAAACAGTAGATTTACCACTGTTTTTATTTTTCAATCCCTGTAGTTTGGTTTTCTCTTTTCCAGAAACGCTCTTATGCCTTCTTTTCCGTCGTCTTCAAGAAGTATCCTTGCATAAAGCTGCGATTCCAGGTCGAATGAGTTGGTTAACGGTGCCCATTGATCGTTGATTGCCTTCTTTGCCAATGCAATTGACAACGAGCTCTTTTCGCCGATTCTTTCAGCAAGTTTCAGGGCTTCATCCATCAGCGACTCCTCTGGAACTATCCTGTTGACAAGGCCATACTGGTAGGCTTCATCTGCTTTGATAAGCCTTCCTGTGAAAATCATTTCCCTTGCCTTCCTTACACCGACTGCCCTTGGAAGCCTCTGTGTTCCTCCGCCTCCTGGAATAAGGCCGACGTTAAGCTCAGTCTGGCCGAATCTCGCATCTTCAGTTGCAATTGCAAGATCGAGAGCAAGAAGAAGTTCGACACCGCCCCCAACTGCTATTCCATGAACAGCACCGATTGTAACCTTTGGGTAATTCTGTATAAATTCGAGAAAATACTTCACGAATCCTGTATATTCCTTTACAGAAGTCTCATCCAGTGACAGAAGGTTGTTTAAGTCTGCACCGGCGCTGAAATTCTTGCCGTTGCTTGTAAATATGACACTCTTGATCTTCCCGTCCTCCCTGTACTTTTCAAGAAAATCCACGATCTCTTTCCTGATTTCATTGTTCAGCACATTGTTCTTCTCGGGCCTGTTTATCTCGACTATTATGCAGTTCCCCTGTACCTTGAAAATTATCTCTTTCCCGTCATCGCTCATCTGTACAACTCCTTCGCTATAATCAGAGGTAAGTTAAAAAATAAATGGTGTTTTGGTTTTCCAAAACTTAAACAGCGATCTCTTCGAGCTCCTTCCTTGGCGGTGTGTTCTTCATGACCAGGAAGAATATGATGATGGCAATTATCTCCGGAAATACCTCAACGTAAAGCCATGCGTTGTTGAACGCCCCTATATTTATCCCAGTTGCAGAGAAAACACCGAATACTGCAAGAGCCTGACCGAAAATGAGCGGCCACACTGCCTGTCCAAGGCTCCAGAAAGCCCCACCCCATATTGCACCTGTAACTCTGACCCTCGTGGGGAAATTCTCGGTATTCATCCTTATCAGACCAGAGAACTGACCGTTTTCTGCGAGGAAGAACATTATGTAGAATATATACAGGTTCACAATGTTGGTTGTTGAGTATGTCAGGAAGAGTATGCCCAGTACCTCAATAGCAGCGAATATCATTATGGAGTACTTGGCACCGATACGATCGTTGAGCACACCGTTGGCGATATACCCGATTATTCCTGCAAATGAAACAATCAGGAACATTGTTGTTACCTGGTCGAAGGAGTACTGAGCTTCGAAGTATGTTGGCTGGAAGGTGTTGGATGTAATTGCTATCCCGGTTGTTATGAAGTTCCAGAATGCAAGTACTATTGTCATCCTCACGAGATCCTTTGAGAAGAGCTGCCTGTAGCTTGGCATGGTGATCTTTTCAATATCTACCTTGTGCCTTGTAAGAAGGTCAGCTAGGACTGCCTGGTCTCCGCTTTTCTTGGCCGCAGCGACGTCCTTCAGATGCTTGAACCTTTCAGGGTCCTTCACATAGAACCTCAATGCGAGCACGAGAACTGCAGGCAGGAAGGCGAACAGGAAAGCAATCCTCCATCCGTTTGCGGCCCCGAATGTTGTTATTGCGAACAGTGAAATCACACTGGCCAGACCATATCCAAAAACCCAGCCCGACTGCATTATTGAGAGGACAAAACCCCTGTACTTCTTGTCGACTGTCTCGGAAAGGGCCGTAGCACCTGCACCCCATTCACCACCAGTGAAAGCGCCTGCTCCCAGCCTGATGCCGAACCAGCTCAGGAAGCTGTTGATGAAGTACTGCAGTACCGAAAAGAACGCAGTCCCAACAAGCGTGAGCTGAAGCACAAATCTTCTTCCAAACTTGTCCCCCAGTGGACCCAGAAACAGACTGAGGACGAAACTCGCAGCGAATCCTGCCGATACAATGTACGAGAATTGCTGCAATGTCAACCCTAGAGCACTCAAAATTGGACCTGAAAGAATCAATATCAGATTCGAGTCTGTATTGATTAACCCCCACCCCAAGTAAACAACTACAAGAAGGAATATTATGTATCCGCCGCTTTCCTCTTTCGCGGCCTTCTCCAATTCCTTAAGTTCCTTCTCAGATACTTTTTCAGGTTCATCAACCATGGCTGTTTTACGAATTCTTGCCATATAAAGATTCTGATTTCATTATAATCTTTCGTATTTCGAACTATTACATATAAGGTCCCGTTTATATATCAATGCATAGAAACAGGTATTTTGTGGTTTATTGAAAAAAAATTAAAATTGGGAGTTTCTAAAACTCTCCTTTTTGGCGACTTTAGTTTCTTTCTCTCATGCAAATATCAGATACAAGAAGTGAGTAAACCCTTGTGCACTGATACAGGTCGTCTACGTTGATATATTCCCTGTCCTTGTCAGAGAGAGTAAGCCCCTCTATCCTCTTCGCCCCTGATGGCCCGTAGTTTATGGCTTTGGCTCCGAGTGCATTGAAACTTGGAGCGTTGGAATACCAGAGTTCATAGGTTGTTCCCGGTTCCTTGCCGAGGATTTGCTTGTGTGCATTTCTTACGGCAGTCACTATCTCTGCATCATCGGGCACTTCCGTAGGCGGGTTTATGGCATACGGCTGGGCAACAAGGTTCAGCTCCGGGTCTTCGCTGTTGAGTTTCTCAACCATTTTTTCGATCTCTGTCTTTACCTGCATTGCAGTCCAGTCGGGCGGATACCTGATGTCCATGTAAAGGGAAACAGACTCCGGGGTCCTGGAACCTTTCCATGGCCTCCCACCGTTGATTGCAGCTATGTTCACGATTCCGTTGTACCCTTTGTAGGGAGTCTTGTCAGCAAACTCCTTCTTCCAGGCAGATACACGATCCACAACCTTGTTGAACTGCTCTATCTTGTTCAGCGTTTCCCTGGACCATGCGGTGTGAACGACAGTGCCGCCCCTTGCTGTAAGTTTTACCCAGAATGACCCGAAGTGTCCAATCATCAGGTTAAGCCCTGTTGGCTCTCCAAGAACTGCATAATCCGGAAGGACTCCGTGCGATGTTGCGTACTTGGCACCAGCGCCATATCCTCTGTACTGTTTTCCTTTGAAGTCGTCCACCTGTGTTTCCTCGATCTCTCCGCACGTAGCAGAAATTACGAGGTCTCCCTTCAGCTTGATCTTTGAGTCCACAATTGCCTTGACAGCCGCCAGGTATGCTCCAAGAGCCCCTTTCATATTGAAGCTCCCTACTCCGAATATCCAGTCTTCTCCATTGACTTCCCTTATTGATGCTGTAGCCGCAGAGGCGCCACCCGACATGAATTCTTCCGTTCCGGTGAACGAAACATCCAGATGGCCGTCGAATTCCAGTGACGGCCCTGTCCCGTCTCCTCTCAGAATGCCTATTACATTCGGCCTTCCCTCTTCGACCTCCTGCCAGATTACGTCCATCCCGAGCTCTTTCATCTTCTGGGCCACATATTCGCCCATCTGCTGCTCATTGCCTGTAGGGCTCGGTATGTTGACCATGTCAACCACAAGCTGCTTCAGATACTCTTTGTCTATTGCGTTTGCTATATCCGTACCTTGCTTTCCACTCATTTTTTTCACCTGATGTAAAAATTAGAAAATAAAAAGAAGGGTTAAGCTCCTACCATTCCAAATCCGCCATCACAGAGAAGCGTGTTTCCAGTCATGTGGAAAGAGTCCTGTGATGCCAGGAATACTGCAGTGTAGGCTATGTTTTCCGGTTTGCCTATTGATCTCAGAGGCGTCTGGCTGACCATAAACTGCCTTCTGTCATCAGTCCAGTCCTTCCTGGATCTGAGGGAAGGGGTATCCATGTATCCCGGTGCCATTGCGTTTACCCTTACATACGGCGCGAATGCCAGTGCGTATGATTTTGTCAGACCGATTATTCCGTATTTTGCAGCAGCATATACTGGTGATCTCGGGCTTCCTGTTACGATAACATTTGATGCAACGTTGACTATTGTGCCCTCTTTCTGCTTGTCCAGCATCCTCATTCCAAATTCGTGAAGGCAGTACAATGTTCCCTTCACATCAAGGTCAAGTGTTTCATCTATTATCTCATCATCCATGTCTCTCCATGACTGCATGCTTGCAGCAGTCTCACCGGCATTGTTGATGAGAATGTCGAGTCGGCCCCATTCGCTCCAGACCTTGTCTGCCATTGCAATAACCTGCTTCCTGTCCCTTATGTCTGCCTGGACAGCTATGGCCTTGACCCCCTTGGACTGAATTTCCTTAACGACTTCCTCTGCGTCATTCTTGGACCTGTTGTAGTTGACTGCCACATGTGCCCCTTCTTCTGCAAGAGCAAGTGCGATGGTTCTACCAAAGCCCCTGGATGCTCCAGTTACAAGTGCATACTGTCCATCCAGCCTCTTTCCAGGAGGGGTCTGCTTTCTTTTCCAGTCAATTTCTTCCTGAACATCCGGGCTTCCCGGAGATTTTCCCCAACTCATAATTTCACCGGACAGAAAATTGAAACTGGTTATTTAAAAGATGCCATTACATTATACTGAAGTTTGACAAAATTCCGGTGAGGTTTAGGTACCTCAGAAAAAATTGAATATAGATGTGGTAAAAATTAGGAGAGGACTTCCCCGGCAAATTTTCTGAAGTCTTCCTCAGACACTTCCTTCTTGGTTGCCTGAGCCTTGTCCTTTACCATCATCATTAGCTTTTCAAGCTGTTCCTCTTTGATGTTGTCATTCCATAGGCTAAGCTCTTTGAGTTTGTACTCGATTGAGCCCTTTCCACTCTTCTTCCCCACGACTACCTCGTGTTTGTTTCCTACAACATCGGGAAGCACTGGCTCTGAACCAAGGTTGAATTTTGCCCATCCGGCCACAGATATACCACTTTCCCTTGCAAATGCCCTTGTACCCACGAAAGGCTTGTTGCTTGGAAGCATGAAGTTAGATCTTTTCTCTACCATCCTTGACAGTTCGAAGAGCTTGTTCAGCTTAACTCCGGTGTCGATACCGTAGAGGTACTTCAGGCCCGTCGCAATCTCATCAAGTGGAGCATTCCCCGTTCTTTCGCCAATTCCGTTCACTGCGACATGGACCGTTGAAGCGCCCTTTGCCACCGCAGCAAAGGAGGATGCCACTGAAAGGCCGAAATCATTGTGTGTGTGGACCTCAAGAGGCTTGTCTGTCAGCTTTGAAACTTTCTCCGCAAGATATGACATTCCTTCGTATGTTATGCAGCCGAATGTGTCCACCAGTGTGATCGAGTCTGCCTTTGTCTTTGTGACCGCCTTGATGTAATCCATGTAAATATCCTCCTCGGTTCTCGTTGTGTCAACCCCAAAAGTCGATACAAAGAGGCCGTATGATTTTGCATAGTCGATCATTTCAAGTGTGAGGTCCATTGCTTTTTCAACAGACCATCCGAGCTGCTTCCTCTTTGGGGTTCCCAGAGGGGTTTCAAGGATGACGCCATCCACGCCCGATTCTGCCGATTGATCAACATCGTTTTTTATAAGCCTTGCAAGTGTGAATATCTTGGACGAGAGCTTCTCTGAAGTTATTGTTTTTATTGCGTCCTTCTCCTCCTTTGATATGACCGGCATCCCGACCTCAATCCTGTGGACGCCTATCTCGCTCAATGCCCTTGATATGTTTACCTTGTCGTCTTTGTTGAATACTATCCCGGGAGTCTGTTCTCCATCCCTTAGAGTAACGTCATGAATCTGTACATTCTTAGGAAGCTTGACTTTCATCTCATCGTTGCCGACCGAATTGAAGGGGCTGACCCACCAATCATCACCATAATACTGTTTGCCTGTCTCTGAAGTCATAGTATCACCAGTTGGAATAGAAGGATTATATGTAATAATTTTGTGCTTTGGCTGAGCATAATTCCGGAAGAGAAAAGAAACTTGCAACCCGGTTCGGAGAGAGGGCAAAAAATGAGATGTGTATAAAAATGGGGTTTGTTTTCAGGCGATAGCTATTGGCCTTACAAGGGATGCTTCTCCGCCTTTTATCCTGAGGGGGGAGACCACGACCATGGAAACGTACCTGCTGTCCTTTGCAAGATCTTCAAGCATCAGGCTCTTCATCAGGAATTTTCCATTGTCCGTAAGTATGATGTTGTGCACCTCGAAAGGCTTCGGAACGCCGGCAGCAAGGTTGTCTATGCCCACGAGTGATACCCCTTTGTCAACAAGCCACTGGGCTGCTTTGGCCCCGAGCCCTGCGAACTTGTGCAGGTATGCGTCAGCATCTGTTTCAAAGAATCTCGAGTAGCCAGTTCTTATCAATGCACAGTCCCCCGGCCTCAACTCAACATTCTCCGATTCAAGAGTCTTTTCAAGGTCTTCGGGTGTTATCTCATACCTCTCGTCCAGAATGTCCAGGTTCTTGGTCTTTGGTACATCAAACAGCACTGCGCGCTTAACTATCGGTTTAATTCTGTCTACTGTGGGAAGCTTTTCGGGAACATCGACATAGCCTCTGTCGTCCTCGTATTTTGTTATGTCCTCCCCCATCACCTTGAGGTTCCTTGACATATGGACCGGCATGTCCAGATGGGTTCCGGCGTGCATGGAGGAAGTCATGTATCCGATCGAGTCGGCGAAACCCGGGGCTATATCCTTGAAGAGTTTTGCAGTGTGCTCGTGGTACCTGTACAGGAAGAAAACAAAGGGTGGGTCGGCAGGATGTACAGGCATTCCCTTCCAGTAAGGCTGTCCCAAGTCATAGACCTTGGCTTCAGACACCATTCTGATAATGTCTTCTGCTTTGCTCTCAGTGCTCATATCTGCTTTAAGGTGAGAAGGGCTTAAATTTTTATCGACCATTAGAAGCAGCGATTACAAGAGCATGCTAAAATGTGATTATGTAGGATGGCCGGTGTGCTTTTGAAAAAAAAATATTTTTTTGGAAAATTTTTCTACATTGCGCTCCAGCCGGCATCTACCAGGATTCCCTCTCCAGTTATCATGTCGGAATCATCAGATGCAAGAAAAACTGCAAGCTTCCCAAGATCTTCAGGCTTCACCAGGAATTCCCCGTTCTTCATCAGAGGCGTTCTTGACTTGAGTTCGCTAAGCCCTTCCTTGTTTCCCCAGAATGGCCTGGTGAATTCCGTCTTAGTTGCTCCCGGGCAGATGGCGTTCACGTTTATACCCACCGGCGCGTACTCCACTGCAAGTGCCCTGGTGAGCCCCAGTACAGCAGTCTTGGATGTCACGTACGCGGAAAGGTTAGGAAGGGCGTTGTAAGAAAAGTTGGACGCAAGATTGATAATCTTCCCTTTCTGGGCCCTGACCATGTGCTTCAGGGCATATTTTGACCCCAGGAATGCCCCCTTCACGTTTACAGACAGGACGTTGAGGAATTCGTCTCCACTAGTGTCGAGGGCGCTTTTCATGAGTGTTATCCCTGCGTTGTTGACCATGATGTCTAGACTGCCTAACTCCTTTACTGCCGATTCCACAAGATTTTCCACGGATTTTTCGTCCGATACGTCAGTCTTGACAAAAATGGCTTTCCCGCCATTGTCTCTGATCACCGATGCTGTATCCTTTCCACCCTCTCTTGGTGTGTCGACTATGTCGCCAATGGCGACAGATGCGCCTTCTTTCGCCAGAGCAAGAGCGATGCCTCGTCCTATGCCGGAATTTCCTCCTGTTACTATCGCAACCCTGTTTTCCAGTTTCCCTTTCACTTCGGCCATTTCAGGATTCACCATTCATTCAGTCGAATTCGGGAACGGGGATGTCATTGGTGTCGAAGTAGGGGAGCGGGAAGAACTGGCTTACTTTGAACGTTGGGACGTCCTCCTTTTCTACGGCAACTCTGTAGATGGAATCGTAAAGGACCCACTGGAGTGCCAGGAATCTTACCTCTGCTTCCCACATTCTGTTCTGCCCTTCCTTTGAGGTCGCGTATTTCTTGACAAGGTACTGGCCTATCTGTGTGTGCCCAACATCTTCTTCAACGTGTTCCGCATGGAATATCATTGCATCTTCTGGAACAAATGTGTAATATTTCTTGTAGGCTTCCACATACTTTTCGTGCCTTATCTTATTGACATTTTCACCGGCTATTTTTTCAGCGGCAAGGGCCTCGGGAAGTGGAAGAAATTTGCATATGTTGTAGAATTCCATCACTCCAGAAACTGTCCCTGGGAGAAGCGGCGTGTTGATTACTTCATCTTCGGTTGCCCCAAGTGCCTTGCAGAATTTAATGTAGAGAGAGACGTGGGATTCTTTCTCGCCTGTTCCCATCTCAGTGACAAGCGGGTCCATGAGTATCTGCTGATCCAATAGTGTGGGTGCATTCGCAGCTTCAGCCGCAGACCAGTATGATGGTCCCTTGTAAAACCAGTACTCCTGTATTGCCCAGATCTTGAGCTGCTCCTTAGACAGCTCACCCTTGAGGAATTTCTTGACTAGCGGATGGTGTATTCCTGCCCACCTTTCTTCAGCAATATTCCCCATGAGATCAATAAACTCCTGTGGTGAATAAGGTTCCTTTCTTTCCAGATCGAAGTCATACTTGTAACTCATTGCTTTCTTATACCGATTTACCTTTAAAAATATAAAGCTTTTGCAAATAGCATTTTCTGCTGGATTCCGGGAGTAAAATACTTAATTAATAAAAAAGTGATTGTTTTATTAAAAATATAGTGTGGAAAGCGTTTCCGCTTTCGCCGAGTAACTAATCTTCCACGAGGCCGAATTCTATTTCCTTCTCTCTCTTCTCCTTTTCCAGGGTCTTAACGTCCACAAGAGACTGGGAAACAGTATAGTCTTTCTGTGGCAGCCAGAACAGGAATATCACGAAGAATATTGCCGCCATTACCACCCATGGATACGGTGATGTCACGCCAAATGCTGTGGATGCAGACATTCCCCCCACTATGAGCGGGAGTACAAACGCACCTCCACCAGTTCCAAAACCTTCAAAATGGGCAGAAGCTGCACCGACCATCTGGACCCCGTACCTGTCAGCCAGAAGGGCAAAAACCGGGCCTGCGATCAGGAAGGGCCAGCCGGTTGAAATTGTGATCAGGTACATCATTGGCATCGAGAGCCCCGGAGTCAATGCTGCGTAAATCACACCAATCATTGCCAGAACTGATCCTCCGAGTCCAATCTTGATGAATATCACTCTCTTTCTGAGCCTGTCACTAAGTGGGCCGAATATAAGTATCAGGATTCCCTGACCTACTCCCCACACAGTTGCCAGAAGTCCGATCTGCGGGCCGGTCATATGGTGTATTGCTCCCAGAACGTCCGGTATGTAGAAAGCACTAATGACATTGGCACCTCCAATTACAACGAAACCGGAAAGGATTGCCAGGATCATCCATCTGAATTTGTATAGAGCCACTGATACGTTCTTGAAGGTCATGTTCTTAGCAGGCGGTACGTCTCCCCAGTCAAGATGTGGAAGGCCTACCATCGGACCGTATGGTTTTGCCGTGAAAAAGGTGATTGCACCAACAACAAGCCCTAGGATTCCGACTATGATTGCCCATTCCTGCCATCCTCCCGTTGCAGCCATGAAAGACTGCCCCAGAAGTTCGTCGGCAGAAATAGCCCAGCTGTAAACCGCTATCATGATTCCGAGGTATCTTGACCTCTTCTCAATGGGGAACCAGAGCTGGACGGTCTTGACCAGACCGGACCAGGCAGCACCGTTGAATATTCCCTCTACCAGCCTTATTGCAATCATGCCACTGAGACTGTGTACATAGGGAAAAATCAATGTCGTCAGTCCAGCCACTATCAGGCCGACTGTCACAATTCTATATGGCCAGTAGTTGTCGTTTAGGTGCCCCCAGATAAAATTGGTTATGATAAAACCTGCAGCAAATGCTGATACAAGATATCCAATCTGTGTCGGCGAAAAGCTGTATGTGTGGGCAACCGAGATCAACGTAGGGTTCGGGCTTATACCTACTGCATTAAGCCAATACCAGATTAACGCATAGGTGAAAGAGGCAAGGATACTCCAGATCAAAATGATCTTCTGTCGTCGTCCAAGCAGTTTCTTCTCGTTGTCAGTTAACTGCACGTATGCCTTAACTGGAACATCGGGCCATGCCTTTAAGGGATCTCCGCTTTTCATGTATAACTCCTTATATAATCTGTCTCTCTATATTTAAATATTCGCTTTTGAGTGTATTGCGTTTTGATAATAGTTATATTGCACTCTGTACTATAGATTTTAGGGCGTCGATTGCATTATGCACTCGAAACAGACACGCTCTAACTACAACCGATAGACCTGGTGATTTGGTCAAAAATTTTTATGTGCCGAAGATACTATTTTTGAAAGAATTATATTCGTGTGTTAACATTACGCCATCGGGAGATATTATATGTCTGGGGCTTACGATTTCATAATACTCGGAGGAGGCACAAACGGACTGGCTGCCGCCGCATATCTGGCAAAAGAGGGATTTTCAACTCTTGTTGTTGAGAAAGAACAGCATCTTGGCGGATGTGCAATAACGGGCGATATAACTCTGCCCGGTTTTCACCACGATGTCCTGGCCTCTTCCATAAACATATGGAAACTCGGGCCGGTGGAACAGGAACTTGGGCTGAAGGATTATGGTTACAGATACATTGACCCAGAGGTTGTTGCGTCAACTCCGTTCAAGAGCAGGAAGGCTATAACAATCCACAGAAACTTGGATTCAACTGTGAAATCAATTGAGCAGTTTTCAAAGAAAGATGCTCTGGCATACAGGAATCTTCATGATTACTACAGAAGCGTACAGGAAATGATGGAGGCGAGCTTTTCATCACCACCTTCAGACTATTCCAATACGATGGCCCTTCTCGAAGAAAATGAGGAGGGGCTGGAGTTCATGAGACTATCATTCATGTCTGTAAGGGATTGGCTGGACGAGACATTTGAATCTGAAGAATTGAAGGCTTTTTACGCAATATGGGCTGCCAACCATGCCCCTCTTTCGCCTGAAAGCGCAGGAGGAGCATTGCTGGCGATAACGTTTGTAGGCCTCCTCCAGGAAAGAGGGTCTTCCATACCCATTGGTGGAATGAACACACTCACAAATGCTTTTGAGAAATATATCAGAACACTCAAGGGGGAATTCGTTATTGGAGACGAGGTTGTAGAGGTCAAGGTGAATTCTGGAAGAGCAACTGGAATAAAAACCAGAAGCGGCAAATCATTCACCGCAAAGCGAGGGATTATCTCAAATATAGAGCCTAAGGCACTTTTCAAAAAGATAGTGCAAGATTCATCACTTCCTGAAAGCTTCTTACGTAAGGTTGACCATTTCAAATATTCCGATGTTACTCAGATTATGATACACGCCGCGCTTGGTGAGGCGCCCAATTATATTGCAGAGGAAGCCAGTGAGGCGGGAATGGTGCAGATTGGGGAATCGGTAGATGAGATTTCAAGAGCCTTCAACGACTCTACAACAGGAAGAATCCCGCAACATCCATTCATGACATTAAATAATTCAACCATTTTTGACGGGACTAGGGCTCCCCCGGGAAAGCACATAATGTGGAACTTTGTGAGGGCACCTGCCAGGGTTGGCGGAAAAGAGTGGTCCAAGGATGCCAAAGAAGAAATTTACAGGATATCGATGGACAGGCTTGCGGAATATGCCCCAAACATAAATAACTCCATTCTTAAGAGTGTCGTGATGAGCCCGCAGGACATTGAATCTAAGAATGCTAACGTGATTAATGGAGACCCGGTATTCGGGCAGCCAACCGTGCACCAGATGATGGCGCTTAGGCCTTTCCCCGGATACAGCAAATATAGAACCCCTCTTACAGGCTTATATATGTGCAGCGCAGCTACCCATCCCGGAGGCGGGGTGTCAGGATTATCCGGGAGAAATGCCGCATTTGAGGCCATAGACGATGCCCATAAAAAAATAATATAAACCCCTTTTGTAAATTAAAATAAGTATGTTTCTTTTCCAATCTTCTTTTAAAAATGCGCTAAAGCTAACACTTAAATATATAGTTATTTTGAACGTGCAATGTCTGATTCTTCAGCAGCTAATAAGACTGGAAAAATTAGTGAGTCAGAAATCATAGACGATTACGCGCTCGGGAGAGTGCCACAGGCAAGAAGAAAGTCAGGATGGTCTTTGTCCTGGCTTTCCATGGGAATTGTTTCTACCTTGGTCCAGCTGGATATTGGTTACTTTGTGGCAGCAGTTGCGGGCATGAAGCTTGCAATAATTGCCGACATACTGGTGGCCATATTCGGAGGAACCCTTGGGTGGGCCGTTTCCCGTGTAAGTTTTGCCGAGAAGCTCTCCAGCACGGTAACTTCTAGGTTCTATGGTTTTGGCGCAAGAGGTTCAGTGATAGCATCCGCAATTTTTGGATTTATGATACTGGGATTCCTCGCACTTGAGAATGCTCTTCTGTACTACGGAACAATCTTTGCCTTGGGCTGGACGCCCAACCTCGGAAACGAAATCCTCATACTGGGGATTCTGACAGTAGCCTGGATTCTGTTGACAACATACGGTATCAACGCCGTTCTCAAGGTGTCTTCGTACCTTCTCATTGTTTTCATAATCCTTCTGGGGTATATGTTTTACGTCGCAGTTTTCGCGTCGGGAACAGGCGTCGGCGCAATATTCTCACACGGGCCATTGATACCCGGGATGGGAAGCAGCACCACAAGGTTCATGATTGCAGTTACAACACTTGCAGGCTCAGCAGGAGCACTCGCACTTGTTGATGCAGACTACGCAAGATATGCCAGAACAAAGAAGGATCTGCCTATCATGTCCTACATGGGAAGCATCATGATCGACATCGTCATCATGATATCCGGTTCGGTAATAGTTTATGGTGGCCTGCAGCCAGCTATCTCCTATGTCATAGCACATAACATAGTCCCGACAGGGACGACGGCTGGGGCTTACGTGAATAGCCTTGCATCCAATAACACTGGTGCCTTTTTCATAATCCTCTCTTCAGTAGTTGGCTTCATACTCATGTATGCAGCACAGGCCAAAGCCCAGGTTCTTAACACCTATTCGGGTTCGCTAGCTCTAGCAAACTTCTTCGATGCAACTGCAAAATGGAAGCCCGGAAGGCTTGTAATGGTTATACTTGGAAACATAGTTGCCCTTATTATGATCTTCGTGGGAATTCTTGGATTCATCTCGGGCTACCTTGATATCCTGGGAATAACTACGACTTCCTTCGCTGGGATCATGATTGCAGATTATTACATTGTAAGAAGGGGAAAACGGGCAAACCACAAAAGTGTGGAGGCAGTGAATATCGCAGGTGTCCTTACGATACTGATAGCCACCGGGATCAGTGCATACCTTGAGACTCAGGGGATTTTCGTAATGGGTTTCCTTCTGGCTCTGATACTTGTGCTGGTGCTTTATCCGCCACTGAGAATTTGGGTATTCCCCGAGAGCAAGATGCTGGGTGGAAAAGTTTCCGCTTCCCTTGCAATGCAGGAAGAAGAGGACCTTTAATCCCTTTTTTTATTCTATTTATCTATACAAATATTTTTTTCAGATAGTTTAACCCTTCAGAAGCAAACAAATCCTGAGTTTCCGAAAGAGGCCTCCATGATCTCATTATTGCAGAGAATTCCTGCTCGTACGGGGTGAATGATTCCAGACTGACCCATCCTTTGTACCCCGATTTTTCCGTAGCTGCCGCGATCGATTTCCAGTCAAGCGATCCTTTTCCAGGCACTCCACGATCATTTTCACACACCTGAAAGTGGCGGAACCTGTCTCCGGCAAGCCTGATTGCTTCTGGCATTGACCGCTCTTCTATATTCATGTGGAATGTGTCCAGAAGAATTCCAACGTTTTCGGATTCGGCTAGATCAAGAAAGTGATGCATTTCCGCTGTAGTGTTGATGAGATAGGAATCATATCTGCACAACGGCTCCAGAGCCAAGTCCACACCCTGACCGGTAGCATATTCGGATGCTTTTCTTATCTCAAGTGCCGTCCTTCGAATTACCCTCTCCCTCTGCTCTGCTGTGAGATATAAGGACTTCCCCACTGCACTGTATATCGGGCCGCATACGAGGAAAGAATTTATTTTGGAGGCTTTATCCACTAACTTCTTTATGTAATTAAGGCCATTTTCCCTAATTTTTTCATTTTCTGACGAGATGTCCATATCAGGAGATCCCCCTCCAACAACTACTGGCTCAATTTTTCTTTTCTGAGAACTCAGTTTGTCAAGGATTTGCTTTTCGTCTATATTTCCGTCAAAGGTTGGGATTTCTATTCCGTCATATCCAATTTCCCCTGCTTTGTCAATGAAATCATAACCGTTAGTTGCCGGATTTCCGTACCAGATCCAGGCACTTACTGCAAATTTGTAGTCAGACATATTTGTTCCACCTGTATAGTGAGAATAAGGTTCCTGTGACCTCCTCCCCTATCTTTCGAAAGGGGCTTCCTGCTTCCACGGTTACCAGCGGAACCTCCGCAGGCATGAATTCCCTCCGGCCCGGGGGTACTTTGCCCTCCACACTAATCCATTCGACTTTACGGACACAGGAACGCATGGAGCTACATGTTATCCGACCCTTCTTCCATTCTGTCTGCTGGTGAGCAACGTATTATTTCTGGAAAAAAGAAAAAGATTTCGCTTTCATCCCCTCCCTTTCGGAAGTGGATTTCCCGTTCAATTTTGTTAAAAAAATGTAAATGGGCCCGACCGGGTTCGAACCGGTGACCTCCTCCGTGTCAGGGAGACATCATACCACTAGACTACGAGCCCTCCTTTGCCAGGAGCTTGAAATGTGGACACAATCCAAGCTGCGCTCAATCTTAAGAATATATTTAAGATTTCTGGGAGTCTGTATGCAATGTGGCTCGAATCACTGGAAACCTTCCATCCTATAAGATTGAGACTTCCTTTGGAGACCTCAGTAAAGAGAATGAAGCAAATTTAATAAATTTCTATCTATAAACCAGCATGCCAAATATGCTCCTTCTACACGGAGGTGTAGGCTCAGACAAGTCCAAGCTTGAATATCTAAACAGCAAGCTCAACGATTATGCCAAAGTTGGATCAGCTTCGGCTTCACCCCTCGAGAATGTTGTTAATGCGGTTGTCAAGATGGAGGACGATGAAGATTTCAATGCAGGAACTGGCTCCGTTATGAGAATAGACGGAAGCATACAAATGGATGCGGCCGTCATGATACCGGGGGACTTTGGTTCTGTAATAGCCATAGAGAGAGTAAAAAACCCCATTCTTGTGGCAAGAGATGTGCTTGAAAAAAGCCCTCACATAATGCTCGCTTCAGATGGAGCGGTTAAGTTTGCAAGAACCTTGGGCTACGAAGAATACGATCCCTCTACAGGCAAGGCCAGGAGCAGGCTCGAAAAGGTTCTGGCAGAGCTGAGGTCTGAAAATGCAGGCATTTCCTCAAATGTTGCCCACTTCAAGAAATTCGTAAACTCCACACAGTTTGTCGAAGGCTCCTGCGACACAGTTGGAGCAGTCGCAAGAATGGACGGGAAATTTGCAGCAGCCGTCTCCACCGGCGGATCTTCGCCTATGATGAGGGGCCGTGTAGGAGACTCACCAGTTTTAGGTGCGGGTATTTACTGCGGTCCAAAAGGGGCCGTAGTTGCCACAGGAATTGGCGAGGAGATTGCTAAAAATATACTGTGCTACAGAACCTATGCGAAGATAGGTTCAAAGCCGCTCAAGGAGATCCTGAAAGAGGAGGTTGACAGCTTTGGTCAGACACTCATAGGACTGATAGCTGTGGACAAGGATGATTACGCACACTATGACAACGGGAGCATGGCTGTCGGAACCAATAATCTGGAACAGTAGAAAGCGAAACTGAACGCGAAAAGTACTTCAAGTACTAAGGTTTATATTTAAAAATAAAATGAGACACGGAATGGAATTCGGCAAGTTCAGAACCATGCAATTCCCGAGGGAAGTGTATGTCGGACACTCCGTGCTGGAGACGGTAGTCCAGGTAGTAAACACAAATCTCAGAAACGGGTCGGTCATGATTGTGACTGGCGAAAAAACCAAGGACCTTGCCGGAAAGGAGGTCAAACGCCTTCTTGAACAGTCAAAACTTGATACAAACTTAATTAGAACCGGAGCCGCGGATGAAGATAACCTGGAAACAGTTATCGAAGAGTCAAGATATGCCGGGGCCGGAATCATTGTTGGAGTAGGCGGAGGCTCAAAGATAGATTTGGGCAAGAGGGCCGCTTATGAACTGAACATACCGCTGATAAGTGTTCCAACTTCCCCAAGCCACGATGGTATTGCGTCGCCAAGAGCTTCAATCAAAAGAAATGGGTGCACCCTGTCAGAAGACGCGATAATGCCTGTTGCAATCATAGCGGATACATCCGTGATGGTGAAGGCACCGTTCAAATACCTTCAATCCGGGGCTGCTGATGTTATTTCCAATGAAACAGCAATACTGGACTGGAAGCTTGCAAACAGGCTTCACGCAGAAGATTTCAGCACCAGCGCTGCAGCACTGTCCCAGTATGCTTCCAGAGAACTAATCGAGAAAGCACACATGATACTTCCTGGCGTTGAGGAGTCCGTATGGCTGGTAACAAAGCAGATACTTGCTTCTGGAACCGCCATGGCGATAGCATCCTCTTCCAGACCGGCGAGTGGAAGTGAGCATTTGCTAGCTCACGCACTGCAGCAATCCAGCCCGGGTACATCAATCCATGGCGAACAGTGCGCCATGGGATCCGTTGTTTCAATGTTCCTGCACGGTGGGGACTGGCAGAGCCTTGTGAACACATACAGCAAGTTTGGCCTTTCAATAAAGGCAAAAGACTACAGCATCACTGACACGATAATGATTAATGCACTCAGGACCGCACACGCGATAAGACCTGAGAGATACACGATTCTTGGGGAGAGTGACCTTAGCTACGCCGTGGCTGAAAGGGCACTTGAAGTAACAGGAATTATTTAAACGAGCTGATTAAAATGGCAAAGATTTCTCTTATAGGCCTAGACTTGGCCAAAGAAGATTTAGAATTTACTTTCGTCACGCCCCTTGTAGGATGCGCTGAATGCAGAATAAAGAACGTATGCTTCAACCTTGAGCCCGGCAAAAACTACAGGGTCAAGAAAGTGAGGGATAAAGTCCACCCCTGCATAGTGTTCAACCACGATAAGGTTGCGACTATCGAAGTTGAAGAGGTGGATGAAAAGGTGAACTTGCAGTATGGAAGGAAGGTGCAGGAAGGATCGAAGGTCACCGTCAAGTCTATGAACTGCGACCATTATACCTGCCCCAACATAGAAACATGCAACCTGCTTCACAAGAGGGAGGGCATCAAGGCGACCATCTCCAAGGTGGAAGAGAAGCTTGACTGCCCCAAGGGTTACGATATGAGAAAAGTTTCTGTAAAGATGAACTGAGAACCTACTTATTCAAACCCGGAATCCTGTTTCAAAATGAGCATAGTGAAAATTGGCCTGATCGGCAAGCCAAATGCTGGGAAATCTACATTGTTTTCTGCACTCACGCACAATACTGCTGAGATTGCCAATTATCCATTTACCACGATCAAGCCCAATGTCGGGATAGCACTCTTCCCAGCCGAATGCCCCGAAAAGGTCATAGGAAAGAAGTGCAGCCCAAGGGAGGGCATGTGCAGGGATGGAACCAGATATATTCCGATAGAGGTCATAGATGTTCCGGGACTGATACCAGGTGCCAGCGAAGGGAAGGGAATGGGAAATGAATTTCTGGAGAATATAAGAGACTCGGATGCTATAATCCACGTATTCGATGCGTCAGGAACCAGCCAGCTGGACGGCACACCTTCAGAAGAGAAATTAGACCCGCTTGATGAAATAAATTTTGTTAGAAAGGAGCTTTATGACTGGTTTTCATCTAAACTTTCCAAGGATTGGGACAAATTCTCAAGGAAGGATGACGCCTCAAAAGACAAGCTGGAAGCTTCTCTGATGAAGAAGCTCACGGGATACGGCATAGACGAGAAAGGCATATCCGAAATTATCCTGAAGGGGAGTTTTCCGGATAAGTTGTCAAAGTGGACAGAAGAGAATTTCAGTGAGTTCACAAATTCGTTCTTCACGTATGCGAAGCCGATATTGTATCTTGCAAACAAAGCGGATCTCTGTTCTCCAGAAGAGGTAAGAAAGATCTCTGAGTCCCTGGAGAACTGCATATTTTCAGCCGGTGAATACGAACTGGCAATTCAGAAGGCATTTTCATCGAGCCTCATTTCTTCGGACTCCAGTGACTTCCAGATAAGCGGGAAAGCTACAGAAAAACAGAAGGCTGCCCTTGAAAAAATCCGTATTTTTCTGGCAAACGATTACGTTGAGAGGCCACAGAATCTCCTGGAGCATGTTGTAAGAATACTGCACTACATAGTGGTTTACCCGGTATATGACGAAACACACTGGACAGACAAGAACGGGAACATACTTCCGGATGCCATCATGATGAAGGAGGGGCAGAATGCCCTTGATCTGGCTTTCAGAGTGCACACAGAAATAGGAAAGGGCTTCATCAAAGCCATAGACGGAAGAACGAAAATGGTCATTTCAAAGGAGCATGTCCTGAAAGAAGGGGACGTGATCAGAATAGTGGCAAAGACAAAATAATCCACCTTCATACTCCCGAAAATTGTAACGGTTTTATACTTCAACGCTATAATGTCGTTACAAGTTTAGGGCAGAACGATCTCTAAATTTCATATTCAAAGAGTAAAATTACAGGTGGTAAATTGGCAAATGGAATAAATGCAGGGTCAAAGCTTCAATCGCAGAGAAAAAAGTACCGATGGTCAGATAGAGACTATAAAAAGAGGATGCTGGACCTCAAGAGGAAAAGCGATCCGCTGGTAGGAGCCCCTCAGGCCAAGGGAATCGTTATTGAGAAAATTGGAATTGAGGCAAAACAGCCAAATTCAGCTATACGAAAGTGTGTCAAGCTCCAACTCATCAAGAACGGACGGCAAATTACAGCTTTTGCACCGGGAGACGGAGCGATAAACTACATTGATGAGCACGACGAAGTCCTTGTTGAAGGTATCAGGGGAAGGATGGGAAGAAGCAAGGGAGATATCCCCGGAGTCAGGTACAAGGTCGTCCAGGTCAATGGGATATCGCTTCTTGAGCTTGTCAAGGGAAGAAAGGAGAAAACGGTGAGATAAAGTGGAACTGAAGCTCCTTGGAGAATATTCAATCAACGAGGTCCAGATACACGATCAGGGCCTTGCAAATTACATAAACCTGACAGCCAACCTGAACCTCCACACTGGAGGAAGATTTTCAAGCTACCAGGCCGGAAAAAGAAATGTGAACACTGTTGAAAGGCTTCTCAACAAGATTATGAGGAGTGAGAAGTGGACCGGCAAGAAATACAGCGCGTACAAGGCGTTGAAAGAGGCTTTTGACATTATTGCACAGAAGACGAAGCAGAACCCGGTTCAGATACTTGTCGATGCGATAGAGAATGCCGCCCCGAGGGAAGAGGTTACCAGGCTTAAATACGGCGGAATAGCTGTTCCAAAAGCGGTTGATGTTGCCCCGTCAAGAAGAGTTGATGAGGCGCTCAGGAATATTGCCATCGGTGCAACAAAAGCGTCGTTCAAGAACAAAAAATCAATTGTAAACTGCCTTGCAGATGAAATAATGCATGCTGCAAGAAATGACCAGAATTCTTTTGCAGTAAGCAAGAAAGATGAAATAGAAAGAATAGCCCAGTCTGCGAGATAATTCTCCAGACACTTACCACCTTTATTTTTCCAGATAGGCGTCTATCCGTAGAACTGCATTGCTGCTGCAAGGATAGTTATCACGAGCAGGATGCCAAGGGATGCATATGAGAAGAGATGGGTGCGCTTTCTGATCCTCCTCATTTCACTGTATTTTCCATCTTCAGACAGCTTCATTATTTTCTTTCCGTGGTACAGGTTGTTCACGTAGATCATCACTATAACCACGAGGACTAGCAGAGCCTTGGTGAACAGCAGCTTGCCAGCCATTGTTGTAAATAAGTTACCTGCAGATGGAAGATACCATGTCACATTATAAAGTCCAGTAATGACAAGGAGTACCAGCGAAACATGAGTAAAATATGCAAACCTCTTTGCAATCTTCCCCACTACTTTTGTTCTGAGTTTTTCGTCGTCAGTTACATCATAGGAAGCTGGCCAGACTACAAACCATATGAAAAATGACCCTCCTATGAATATTATGGCAAAGAAAAGATGGATCCATAGAACTATGAGATCAAGGAGCAACATCCGGGTTGGGAATACAAGCTATGCTTAATTCGTTTTTCATGAGGCTGGACACCTCCGCCAAATTTTATTCGCAAGTACGGTATCGAATGCTGGCGAGAATGGATGAAGAGACTGATTTGAGGAGAAAGTCCTTTGACCTTGCAGCTGAGCGTTATGATGCTTCAAGGCCGAAATACCCTGAGTGGCTGATTAAAGACCTCGTAGCCAAAACTGGGCTGGACGAAAACAGCAGGATCCTAGAAGTGGGTCCCGGAACAGGCCAGCTGACCCTTCAACTTGCCAAGCTCGGATTTAGCCTCGTAGGTGTGGAGCTTGGAGGAAATCTTGCGAGGATAGCACAATCGAACCTGAAGGGTCATGAGAAAGTGGAGATAGTCACCTCAGATTTTGATGAATATCCTTTGCCTGAGGGTTACTACGATCTCATCATAGCAGCAACTTCATTCCACTGGCTGAATCCCGCCACAAGGTTCCAGCGGACCGGGTCCGCCATTAAAGACCAAGGGTTTCTTGCAATAATCAGCACACACCATATTAATGGAGGCACTTCCGACTTTTTCAGGGATTCTCAGAAATGCTACAGTAGATGGGATCCGGGAACAACCGAAGAATACCACCTCCCGGAGGAGTCAGAAGTTGAGCTCAGAAAATGGGAAGACGATCTTTCCAGTTGCTTCGGAACATGGTATTCAGAGACCTACAGATGGCGGGAGACCTATACCTCAATTGATTACGTGTCATTGCTTATGACCTACTCAGACATCATCACTATGAACAGAAGAAACAGAGACGGGCTCCTTGAATGCATAGCCCGGACAATAGACTCAGAATATGGGGGGAGCATAACAAAACAATACCTTTCTGAGTTATTCATTGCAAGAAAAAACTGATTACAGGCAATTTTCTGATGTTACTTTGCCATTTCAATAAACCATAAACGAAAATGACGTAAAGCCGACCGGAATCTATTTATGCATAACACAATCTAGCACTCTGACTATGAAATTCATACATAGAAATTTTGTCCATAGACGATTTCGATAATCATAGCTGTCCTTCTGCAAATTCGTTGTATTCTGTTTTTCTAGCTATAGCCATACGAAATTCGTCTCAATTATACGATAGTCGATACTTATAAATATGACCCCTTAATTGTGCTCCTTATGATGAAAAATCATAGATATTCAACCCGACTCGCGATTGTCTCTGCGATAGTAATATCAGCCCTGATCCTTCTGGGGTCGGGTGGGCAGGCCATCGTACAGTCGGGAGGTGGTGTTGCCCAGCCGGCAGCTGCCTCCAGCGGGAATCAGACCTTTACAACCGGATGGTTTGGAACGTACATTGACACGTTGAATCCGTTCACGTCCTATTCGCAACTGACATCATGGATCAATTCCAACCAGCTTCTTCCGCTAGTGAATTTTGATCCTGCCAACCATACGATTCAGCCCGCGCTGGCAAGCTCATGGACTATCAATTACTCAAACCACACTGCAATATTCAACCTGAACCCGAATGCAGTATGGTCAGACGGAGTTAATGTCACCTCACAGGATGTTGTGTACACTTACAACATAGCCAAGCGGAACTACACGTTCATATCAGAGTATACAGCCGCAGTGACGAATGTAACAGCACTAGGGCCACACCAGGTTATGATTGCCTTCAACGGAGTTCTCTGGGAAATGTTTGCCGCCTATGTTTACATTGTTCCATACCACATATGGAAAAATGTGGATCCTGCTACATACCCGGGTTACAATTCAAACGGCACAACATACTTTGTTGGAGACGGTCCCTTCGTTCTCACTAAATATGTAGTAAACCAGTATGCCAAACTCGAGAAAAACCCGAAATGGTTCATACCCTCGCAACAGCCAAAGATCAGCACAGTGATATTCCAGGAGTTCGGCAGCCAGAGTTCGGCAATTTCCGCACTTCAGAGCGGTGCAGTGCAGGGGCTCTCAAGGATTCTGCCTGCCAACATAGGCCAGTTCCAGAACAACAGCAACTACAAGGTCACACAGAGCCCAAGCCTGGAATACATGTATCTGGCATTCAACGTTGACCCCAATGGAACGGGAAATCCGACACTCCACAATCTCACGGTGAGGCAGGCCATAGCTCACGCCCTCAACATGACATACCTGGCGGACACGGTGTACCATGGATATGCAAACACACTAGCATCAGTGCTCGCACCAACAAACCAGTATTACGACCACAACCTGCAGCCTTACAGCTACAATGTGTCTCTGGCAAAACAGATGCTTGACCAGGCCGGTTTCAACAAGACCGTCAACGGAGTAAGGGAGAATTCCACGGGAGCAAAGCTTGCCTACACACTGCTCGTGCCAAGCGGCGATACTGAAGCGGTTAACCTTGCGCAGCTGGTTGCATCCAACCTCTCATCGATAGGGGTAAAGATCACAGTCCAGGCCGAGACTACCGGAAGCATGGCCGCTACAATATGGTCCAGCAATGGGACCCTGGGGCAGGATATAGATCTCTGGGACTGGTTTGACAATGTTCAGGCTGCACCCCAGCTTCTGAGCGTGTTCCTTTCGGGCCAGGTTGTCACAGGAACATCAGACAGCGGATTTACAAATTCGACTTATGACAGTCTGTGGACCCAGCTCCTGAACGCATCCACACCTGCCGAGGCAAAAAACATCTCTAACCAGATGCAGCAGATGCTCTACAACCAGCTGCCGTATCTCTCGCTTGTAGCACCGACTTCGATAAATGTATGGTCTACCGCATACACGAACATCAACTCGTCTTTCCCTGGAGGTCCCTTTGGAGGAATGGACTACCTGACATTCATACAGGTTGAGCCGGCAAATGCAAACTCGACTCCTGCGGGAAGCAACAACTACGTTCTGTATGGAATAGGTGCTGCCATCCTCATAATAGTTGGTGTGGTAGCTGCAGTAAGAGTTAGGGGTCGCGATAAATGAGCGGCTTCCAAAAATATATTTCTAAAAGAATAATTTTTGCCGCCATTTCCATTTTTATCATTTTTACTTTTGATTTTTTTCTATTCAGGTTAATGCCCGGAAACCCTATACAGATACTATACAGAAGCCCTGCACTGAGCCCTTCCCAGATCGCCTCTCTTGAGCAGCAGTTCGGCCTGAACCTGCCCATGTGGCAGCAGTACCTTCTATTCATCAAGAACACATTCTCGGGAAATTTCGGGATATCAATCTACTATCACCAGTCCGTATCATCGGTGCTTTTCCCAGCCCTTTTGAACAGCCTTATCCTGCTTATTCCGGCTACAATAATTGCAATATTCCTCGGGATAATAACGGGAAAGATCGCAGCGTGGAGGAGAGGCACAACCCTTGATGGCGCAATAACAGGAGGCTCAATGGCACTCTACTCCATACCTACATTCTGGCTTGGCGGAATGTTCATTCTACTGGCGATCTACACAAGGTCCCTCCCCGTTTCAGGCATGTACACAACGGGTGCTTCCTTCCCGTCCTTTGCGGCACAGCTTGCAGACCTGCTCAATCACATGATACTGCCGCTTACCACACTGACACTTGTGCTCTTTGGCCAGTTTACTATTATAATGAGAAATTCACTGATAGACGTACTGGAAGAGGATTACATAAATTTTGCAAAGAGCAAGGGCGCATCCGACAACTACCTTCTGGCAAGGCACGCTGTGCCCAACGCCGAGCTTCCAATGATATCGGTCATAGCCGTGAACCTGGGCCTCAGTGTTGGGGGAGCAATACTCACTGAAGTGGTTTTCTCCTGGCCAGGCATTGGTTTTCTCATATTCAATGCAGTGAATGCCAGGGACTATCCCGTTCTTCAGGCCGCATTCGTGATAGTTGCGGTAGTCATTGTGCTTGCAAACATAGTAGCTGACATACTGTACAGCTACCTGGATCCTAGGATAAGATACCAATGAACGATGATTTCAGTTTCTGGAAAGAATTCAAATCGAACAGGAAAGGCGTAGCAGGGCTCATCATAGTGGGATTTTTTGCGATGATGGCGCTGCTGGCACCTCTGATAAGCCCATATGACCCGAACGCAACGAACCCTTCATTATTCCTTGCGCCGTCCAGTTCCGTACATATTTTCGGGACCAATACACTCGGGCAGGACCTGTTTTCAAGGGACGTCTATGGTGCACAGATATCGCTGATAGTGGGGATCGCGGCCGGAGCTGTTGCTGTTGCGATTGGGCTGGTAGCAGGCCTTGTCAGCGGATACATGGGTGGATTGATTGACGAGATCATAATGAGAGTCGTTGATTTCTTCATAGTGATACCTGCAATAGTGTTCATGATAATTGTAGCCGCGCTCCTGGGGCCGAGCCTCATAAACATCATCATGGTAATTGGGTTGCTTAGCTGGGCCCCCACTGCCAGGATCATAAGGTCAATGGTGCTTTCAATACGTGAATGGCCTTTTGTGGAATCTGCAAAGGCAAATAATGCGGGAAACACCTACATTATGTTCAGGCATATATTCCCGAACGTCACCTCAGTCCTGTACGGCAATGCAATGCTTGCAATATCTGCTGCAATCTTTACCCAGGCAGCATTAGTTTTCCTTGGTGTAGGGAATGTTACTTCCATCAGCTGGGGGGAGATCATAAGGCAGGCCTACACCACTGGTGCACTATCGTCCGGTGACATGTTATATGTCCTTCCGCCTGGCATTTTCATATTCGTGCTGATATTCGGGTTTATTCTGATGGGATATGCGCTGGAGGAAATCATGAATCCAAGGCTCAGGACCATCAAAGGTTAGTGGTTAAATGATTAAGATAAAAGATTTGACAGTCAGCTATAAGTCAAGAACAGGAAAAGTCAGGGCGCTGGATTCCGTGAATGCCGAGATAGGAAACGGGGAAATATTCGGCATAGTGGGGGAGTCTGGAAGCGGCAAAAGTACCATGGCAATGACAATAATGGGGCTCCTTCCAAGAAACAGCTTGATCGAGGCTGGGAGCATCGAAGTGGACGGGAAAGAGATCATTGGGCTCAAACCGGAAGAAGCCAGAAAGATCAGGGGGAAGAAAATTTCCCTTGTTTTTCAGGGGGCTATGAACACACTGAACCCCCTGATGAAAATTGAGGACCAGGTTGCAGAGCCTCTTCTCATCCACAGAGAGGCAAAGAGGGAAGAGGCACTTCGAAGGGCGAGGGAAACACTGGAGATCATAGGGCTCGATTCGTATACGTGGAAGAAGTACCCACATGAACTCAGTGGTGGCATGAAGCAGAGGGCAGTTATAGCCACAGCCATAGTGATGAATCCAGGCACAATAATAGCGGATGAGCCATCCACTGCCCTTGATGTCATTACCCAGGTCCAGATAATGAACATACTGAGAAGGCTGCAAAGAGAGATGGATATAACCGTGATTTTCATAAGCCACGATTTTCCCCTTGTCTCCGAGATGGCCGACCGCATAATGATTCTCTATGGAGGAAAAGTCTCAGAAGTCGGATCGAACAGGAAAATTCTCGAGGAACCCGGCCACCCTTACACGAGGGGGCTCATAAATTCTGTTCCAACCATGACACCCGGTAGGAGGCTTGAGGCAATCCCCGGTGAGCCAGTGAACATAAGGGATCCGCCAGAAGGGTGCAGATTCAGGCCACGCTGCACATTCGCAGGAGAAGGCTGTGAAACCTACAGCTATAAACCGGTTGAAGCTGGGCAGGGGCACCTGGTCTATTGCGTGAAATATGGGGAGGGTAAAAATGCAGGAAGTTCTTAAGATCGAGAACCTGAAGAAACACTACAAGCCCAGGGGAAGGGTCGCTTCGAGGAGTTCTTACATAAAGGCGCTTGATGGGGTAAACCTCCTCGTGCCTGAGGGCGAAATACACTCAATCGTGGGTGAAACAGGCAGCGGCAAATCGACATTGGGAAGAATAGTGGCCGGGCTTGTTGAGCCTACAGAAGGAAGAGTCACCGTAAACGGCATCGACATGTTCAATTCCTCCAGGGATAAGGTAAGGGACCTGAGAAAGAAAGTACAGATAATCTTCCAGGACCCGTATGGGTCCCTGAATCCAAGATTCACTGTAAAGAAGATTATAGAGGAGCCACTGAAGCTCAATCATGTTGAATTCGACAGGGAGCGGATCACGGATATACTGAGAAAAGTCGGCCTTACGCCTCCGGAAGACTACATGAACCGGTACCCCCACGAACTCAGTGGTGGCCAAAGGCAGAGGGTTTCCATCGCCAGGTCCTTTGTTGTGAATCCATCATTTGTCGTGGCGGACGAGCCTGTCTCAATGCTTGACGCCTCAATGAGGGTATCGTTCCTAGACCTGATTGCAGAGATACAGAGAGAGCGCGGGATCTCGATGATCCTGATATCCCATGATATTTCGATAGCGTATTACCTGAGCAGGAAAATAAACGTTCTCTATCTCGGCAGGATCGTGGAATACGGGAATGCGGACGACGTTGTGAATGATGCCATGCATCCTTACACTAAGGCCCTGGTGCAGTCCGTGCCCAAACTTGGGAAGATTGAGGAGAAGGAGGTGGAGATAAAGGGCAATATCCAGACTTCCAGCTCCAGCATCTCGGGATGCAAATTCAGGGACAGATGCATGTTTGCAATGGAAAAATGTGCAACAGAGGACCCTGGACTTAAAGAGGTCAAGAAGGATCACTACGTAGCTTGTCACCTGTATTAGCCCAAATATGAAAAATAAGAGTCGGAGGACTCCTCACTTTTCAGAAATCTTTCTTAATTTTTTTCCTGAACTCGCTGTCTTCAGTGTATTTTTCTGCTGTGTCGCTGAGAACTTCTATCATTATCTCAAGTGCCTTTCTCGCGCGATCCGTCTTTGCGGCTTCCAGTGATTCTCTAGAGTGCCACGGCGTTCCTGCTGGTGCAATCTGGAATTCCACTTCAAGGGCGGGTGCGACCTGGGATACGTTTGCGAAATCGGTGGACCCACCAGGCAGCCTTGATGCAGTTTCTTCAAGAGGCAGACATTCGACTCCTCTGCCAAGCAGGAATTCCCTGATCTGGTTTGACAGGGTTGGGTTGATCTTTGTAGTTGAAAACAGCGGGCCAATATTCTTGATCTGGTACGTTGTCCCCGTTGCCTTGGCGCATCCGTCTATAATGTCCCTGAATCTTGCCACAAGCTCACCATGGTAGGCCACATCTGACGATCTGATGCCGTACACCAGGACGGATCTTTCAGGTGTAACGTTGGATGCGGTTCCTCCTTCCTTGATTATTCCGTGCATGACGAAGTTTGCATTCCTCCTGACGTGCTGCCTCATCATGTTAACAGCTGTGTAGGTGAGTATGGAAGCATCAAGTGCGCTTCTCCCAAGCTCTGGATTTGCAGCCTCATGCGATGCCGTCCCCTTGAAGGTTATCTCAAAATCCTGAACGGCAAGGGATTGTTTTCCCACGCTCCATTCATCACCGGGATGAGATCCGAGCACCAGATCCACGTCCTTGAACGCGCCCTTGTCGGCCATGATGATCTTTGAGCCAGACCACTCGCCGGTTCCTTCTTCGTCCGGTGTGCCATAAACAACTATCCTACCGTCCGAGATCTTCTGCGACGCCCTGATCGCAGAAAAAACGGCGGAAGATGCGATCAGGTTATGGCCACATGCATGCCCTATTCCGGGAAGTGCGTCGTATTCTGCAAGGAACGCTATTGTGTGTGATCCCTTTCCAACTAACTTCTCCGCCCTGAATGCGGTTGGTATGCCCATAAAATTCTCGGTTATGGTGAATCCGTTTGATCTAAGTACCTCCTTGAGTAGGTTGGCTGATTCGAACTCCTGGCTACCTATCTCGCTGAGTTCATGAATCCTGGTGGCTACGCCCCAAGGATCAAAGTCTGTAGAGGTTCCTGCACTCTTCATGGACTTGAATTGCAGCCATGTTAAAAAGGTTTGACAATGGATAGCACACCTTCCATCCGGACATGGGAATTCATTTATTCACATCCTGCGTCTCAGAATAGATTAGAAATGTCAATCGTTATTCTGATAGACCCTGACAAAAAGGTCAGGCCAGAAAATGCTGTAAGGGCAGACGTTGCCTGGAAACTCTATCTTCCTGAAAAAATGGGTGATGTTTCCTTCTCTGAGAGGAAGGGGCTTACAAAGTTCACACACTGGCTCTGGTGGGAGTTATCTGACAGGCTTGGTTTCATGAGAAAGGGTGCGGAAGAAGTGACCTATATTATAACCCCTCTGCTCACCGAATCTGCAAAGGAATTGATGACCAGAATATGTTCCATGTGGTCGGACGAGGTGTTCGCAGTAAATGCCCCGAATGAAGGCACAGATCTGAGAGATGCTGGTCAAAATCTCTGGAAGGCGCCAGTGGTAAACGTTGAATCTGAGGGCGGACCCCTAATGGAAAGCATGACACAAGATCACCACGATTCCGTTACAACTTTCTTTATGCCCGCCCTGGGCTCTGCGAAATCCTTTATGAGAACATACAGGATAAAGAAGGGCAGTTCCTACTCACGGCTGCACAGCCATTCTGCTGTAGAAGAGCATTATCTGGTCCTGGAGGGAAAAGGCTCACTCAGATACGGCAGGCGCCATGTCGCTGTCAAGAAGGGCGACATGATTTCAAAACCTGTAGGGCCAGACAATTTTTCCCAGTTCATCGCGGATGCTGATGATGACATGAAGATTCTAGACATAGAAGTGTGGCCGGATACCACTATGAACGCCAAAGACACTGTCCTGTACCCTGACCATCGGGAAGTCTTCATGAGAGGGCAGGCATGGAGCGCCATTATACAGGCTGATGAGTTAATGGGTGCAGATGATTTCCAGAAGAATTATGACACCGGATATGTCAGGGAGAGGGATGGGAGCTGGACTCCCGAAAGATTCCCCGGGTTCGATGAAAGGAAGCCTGACTGACAATCAGAGCAGATCTGAAACAGGCACAACATTCGCAAACTCCCCGTTGATGGATGCAAGGTTGACTTCGTGCACAGTGAGTGCGTCAATCTCCCTGCCTTGTGGCGTCTTCTTTGGGTAGGTTGCACACCCGTCCCCGGGAACTACCGTGTTGAACCCCAGATTGCCCGACATCCTCGCAGTCGTACTCACGCAGTGATCGGTAACCAGGCCGCAGATTACCACGGTTGAGGGGCCCTCGTTCCTCAGCATTTCTTCGAGATTCGTGCCTATAAAGGCACTGTTTACGTGTTTGGTTATTACCGCCTCCCCCTCAATGGGTTTAACCTCATCCTTGAAGGCAAAGCCCGGCTTGCCTTCCTTGATAATAGATTGTGGCTTTCTTGAATCGTGACGCACGTGAATCACTTTCCATCCCTCTGATCTCCACTTCCCGAGGAGCTTTGATATATTTGAGACTGCATCCTCACTGCTCCATTTTCCAGGAAACAGGCCGTCCCATGCCTTTTGAACATCTATTATCACCAGAACCGGATTCCTGCCTAGATCTATCATTTCATGAAGATAAGGACAAGATACTGATAAATTGATCAGGTCCCTTCAGAAATGTCTGATGCTCATTTGTCCTGCATCCCTTCTAATGTGCGCAACTGTTTTAGCTTAAATACCATCATGGAAGCATGGACAGGGAGGAGCTCCTTACATCCCCGGTAAAGGATTTGAAAGTCAACGGTTCAACAACCCTCATGGACCTGATGAATGCATTTGAAAAATCTGGCGGTTTCACCTCAGCCAAGATATTCTCGGCATATTCAGTGATCAAGAAGATGTTTGAGGAGGACAATACCACCTTTCTATCGTTTCCGGCCGACATAATTGCCACCGGTACCCGGGGCATAATCAATGAGATGGTGAGGAAGAAACTCGTTGATGTTATCATAACCACAAACGGAACACTCGATCATGATATAGCTAGAACGTTCACCGATTACTACTCGGGAACATTCGACTACAGTGATCGGGAACTCAGAGATCTCGGGATAAACAGGCTTGGTAACGTGTTTGTTCCGGACGAGAGCTATGGAGAGATCATAGAGAACAAGGTTCAGCCCATTCTTGAGGAGCTTTACAGCAGAAAGAAAGAATGGGGAGGGTCCGAACTTCTTAAGGAATTCGGGTCAAGGCTGGACAATGATGATTCCATACTCCATAACGCCTCCAGGAACAACATTCCAGTGTATGTTCCGGGAATGACGGACGGTTCCTTCGGTTCACAACTCTGGTCATTCTATGAAAGAAACCGGGACTTCAAGGTCAACCTTCTCCAGGATGAACATGAACTATCTGATATTGTTTTTGAGGCAAAGAAGACCGGGGCACTGATGATCGGGGGAGGAATATCAAAGCACCACACAATCTGGTGGAACCAGTTCAGAGGAGGCCTGGACTATGCAGTGTATGTTACAACCGCCCAGGAATACGACGGATCACTCTCAGGCGCGAGGCTCGAAGAAGCTATTTCATGGAAAAAAATGAAAAGTGATGCTGAATTCGTGAATGTTTACGGTGATGCCACCGCGTTACTTCCAATCATGATCGGACCTCTGCTTTAGATATACTTGAGCCACTCCATCACGGCATCGTCCTCATCTTCCAGATCCATTGAAGTTTCGCCGAAGCTGCTGAAAGTTGTGAACCTGTAGAAGTATATCTTCCCATCCTTTTTATCGCCATACATCACGTGCTCTACTGGCTCGTTATCCGGCATATGAGCTCTGGCTTCCGGGAAGTTTGGGGAAAAATGCACTTCAACCTTTTCGCCGTTTTCTTCGAGTGAGTAAGAGCTGTTCGAATCAATGTAGTCCCTTAATCGGTCTATTTCTACTGATGGACCCATGTCAGGCATGTATCCAGTTTTACTATTTTACACTTATTGGTTCACCAAATGCCGGAAAAATGCTGTGTGTCGATGCTGCAGAAGAACGCAACTGTTTTGAATGACGGGCGAATGGTTGATGTACGCTCCGGGAAGTGCCGGGGAATATTTCGAAAAGAGGCCGATAAATATGTTTTACATTAATGAGAAAGAAGTTGAGGAAAACCTTCCGATGGGAGAGACCATAGAAGAGCTTGAGAAATCGTTTGTTGAGTACGGCAAAGGGGAGGCCCAGTCATCCCCTCGTGAGAGAAACATACAGGACGGGGTTGTTTTCAATACAATGCCCGCCATTTCAAAGAGGCTTGGACTTGCGGGAATGAAGACGTACATAGCGGGCCCCAATGGAGCCCACTTTGTAGTTCTTCTGTTCGACTCAAACATGAGCAGGCTCATTGCCGTAATAGAGGCAAACAAGCTTGGGCAGATCAGGACCGGTGCGCTGCCTGCAATGGTTACAAGGCATCTCGCAAATGGGAAAGGTCATGTATTCACTCTCATCGGTTCAGGTTTCCAGGCCGAAACACAACTGAAAGGAATCCTTGAGGTTGCGGATTTGAGCGAGATTCGTGTTTATTCCAGAACTTTTGAGCATGCCCGGAATTTTGCACAGAAATACAGCAGGGAAACGGGCATGGAGATAAGGCCCTTTGAAGATGTAGGAAAAGCTCTCAAGGATGCCACTATTGTAAATTCCATGACGGATTCAAACAATGCAATATTTTCAAGGTCCCAGCTAGGGGACAGGTATCATGTCAACCTTGCTGGAGGCAACCTTCCAATGAGGCAGGAAGCAGCCGATGATGTCCTGGCTGAAAGCGATCTGGTTGTCGTGGAGCATCTTCAGCAGGCACTTATAGAATCTGGAGAAATAATACACCTGTCAAAGACTGAGAAATCAGGAAAAATGGTTGAACTCAAGGACTTCATACTGAAGAAGGAAGATTATGCCGACGCGGGAAGAACAGTCTTTAAATCAATGGGGATCGGCCTTGAGGACATTGCGGCAGGATACATAGTGCTGAAAAATATGGGCCTCATGGAAAAGATTGGGTAATTGAAAGCTGGTATCATATATTGTAATTTCAATAATCTTAATACACCTGAATTTACTTTTAAATTTATGGAACCGTTTCTTTTTCGCTCCTATTACTATTGCGTCAAAGGCCTGGCAACTGATTTGATTGAGCTTGAAAGCGAGATGAGGAGGCTAAACTCTGTTGACCAGGGTTGTGTTCAGTGGCATCTGCTAAATGGGCATATCTCGACCTGGCTCAGGTACATCGGGGAGAAGAATCTTGCAAACAGGCTTTCCAGTTCAAATAGTACGGAAGATGCTATCAGGATAGTAGCCAGGACCACCTCGAGAAGAAAGAGTACTTCGTCAAAAAAGACTGCCGCAGGGAAAAGGTCCGGCAAAACCTGAATATGGCCGTAGAATTTATGAGTAATTGTATTATTTGCGGCAGTAGACTGGCTAATCGGTGATCAACGGCCCCGTACCCTGTTTCCCCTGCGAGAGAACCCACACCTCTCCCCATCTCTTCAGTTCATCCATTATGGTGTGGAGTGCCGCCCCCTTTTCAGTGAGGGAATACTCAACAGAAAAAGGCTGGGTGCTTACGATCTTCCTGTCCACTATGCTCCTTCCCTGAAGATTCTTCAATACCCTGGAAAGTGTCTTGGAATTCATTCCTTTCGCATTTCTCAAGATCTCGTTAAACCCCATGGGTTTGTCAAGGAGATACCTGACCACGATCATGTTCCACTCTCCACCTATCTGCCTTATTGCTTCAACTATCGGGCAGAATTCAGTCTTGACCTGAACGCCCGAGCCTTCACCGTTCGATTTCATTGCCGTCACCTGATTACTTTTAGTCGCATAAGGTATTTAAATATAATTACTATATCAACTTGCATCTTGCTACTACCCATACAACCATCCGCATCAGGACTTCTGGACCCTGAATGTGGTGAAAGTGGTATGGGGGCGGAAAGATGGAGGTGAACAAATGGAAACGACAAAGACAGTATGGAAAGCGGACGCTACACATTCATCTGCAGAATTTTCAGTCAGGCACATGATGATATCTACAGTAAAGGGAAGGTTCAAAGACATAAACGTGGAGTACGAAGGGGACGTTGATGACCTGACACGGGGGGTGGCCAGGGTAGAAATCGGGACATCGTCTGTGGAGACTCTTGACCCCGACAGAGACAATCACCTGAGGTCGGATGACTTCTTCAACTCTGAGAAGTTCCCCAAGATGAGCTTTGTGTCAAAGAAAATAGAGAGTGTTGGAAACAGCAAGTACAAGATAACAGGCGACCTGACAGTAAGGGACGTAACAAAGGAAATCACCCTTGATGGGGAATATGAAGGAAATGCCAAAGATCCCTGGGGGAACGAAAGGATTGGGATCAACGTCAATGGTGAGATCGTAAGAGAAGACTTTGGCCTTAAGTGGAACACCCCCCTTGACAATGGAGGAGTTCTTGTGGGCAGCAAAGTGAAGTTTGAAGTAAGGGTTGAGCTGCTGAAGCAGCAGTAAAACCACTTTCAAAAATAACATATTTTTCCTCCAAAGCGGGCATGATTTGGCCCTGCGCGTTTGAATTCTGGCAAATCTATTAATTGAGATTGTAATAGGGGCTGGTGACCACAGACTCTCAGAAAGCTGTTGAAGTTAGAAACCTGGTGAAGACCTATGACGGTAAGAAGAATGCAGTAGACGATCTGAGTTTTAGTGTGGAGAAGGGCGAGATTTACGGGCTCCTTGGAAAAAACGGGGCTGGAAAGAGCACTACAATTAAAGTTCTCACGACGCTTATTCCCCCCTCTGCCGGAACTGTGCACGTATCAGGCCTCGATCTCAGAAAGAAGCCCAACAGCATACGGAAGATAGTTGGAGTAGTTCAGCAGGAAGAGGCTTTCGACTTCACTACTGTAGAGAACAATTTCAAGATTTATGGAATGCTGTGGGAAGTCCCAAAAGCAGTTGTCAAAGAGAGAATGGATCAGCTTATTGAACTGTTCAACCTTTCCGAGTTGAGGAGGAAGCGGGTCTTTGAGCTTTCAGGCGGGCAGAAGAAAAGGCTCCAGGTTGCCAGAGAGTTCATACACGACATGGATGTGCTCTTTCTCGACGAGCCTACTGTCGGTATGGACCCGATTATGAGGAGAAAGGTCCTTGATTTCGTCAAGGAGAAGGCCAAGGGAGGGCTGACTGTTATGTTCACCACGCAGATACTTGAGGAAGCAGATTACATTTGTGACCGCATAGGAATAATAGACAACGGAAAGCTCGTCGCCGAAGGAACTTCCCGCCAGCTGAAGGACCAGTTCGGATCAGTAAAGAAGCTGGAAATCACGATGCACAACGTGCTTGAAGATGCTGAAAAGAATGATGTTTCGGATTTCATCAGGAATGCAGACGGGGTCACGGATTTCCAGGTTAGAGGCAGGTCGATATGGATCGTGGGAAACAACATGAGCAGAATACTTAACCTTATGATCAAGAAAATTACATCAATGTCAATAGAGATTGATCAGATTATATTCGATGCGCCGTCCCTCGACGATGTCTTTCTGGAGGTTGTGAAACGATGAGGATTCCGGCATTCATCAGGCTGACCTTCAGAAACATCAGTGTCAACACTGACCCAGGCACAATGTTCTTCATGCTTGGATTGCCAGCGTTCTATTTGCTGGTGCTGGGAATCATGTTTCAAGGAATCATTCCATCAATCGGGATAAACAACGAATCAATATCCTACACAAAGTTCCTTGCTCCTGGAATAGTGGGAATGCAGGCATTCACTGCTGGAAATATAGGTGGTGGAATGCTATGGTCAGACAGGAGATGGGGCATGTTCGAACAACTTATGGTTGGCCCTTTCAGAAGAACGGACTACCTCCTGGGAATAATAAGTGTTTCAATAATATTCTCACTCGGCGGAAGTGCTATAATGATGGTACTTGCAACCTTCATTGCAGGGGGTTTTTCACTCAGCGTCCTTTCTTCACTCTACCTTGTGCTTTCACTGGTGGCAGGCACGATACTGTTTTCATCACTGTTCCTGATTCTTTCAATACTCGTCAGAACCATGCAGGCCTACAATACGCTTACCATTCTCCTTTTCTTTATACTGGACTTTGCGAGCACCGCCTTCTACCCAATCACTTCTGAGACCCCGGAGGCTCTCAGAATAATCTCTTCCTTAAACCCGCTTAGTTATGTGGCAAATATTGTGCGTGACTCAATGGTTTACGGTATAGGCTTGTCCACTGCCTACCAGATGCTGCTCATAACAGTGATAATGGTGGTACTGTTCGTAATATCTTTGAGGCTCTACAAGAATGTCCAGACAGGGCTTTAGCCCCGGAATTCCCCTGAAGGGCGGGACACAAGGAAAGCGAATTATTCCCCGATAAGGGATATCCTTTCCCCATCGAACGAAAGCCTGACGAATTCAGTGTTTTCAAAATTTAATCGTGTCCCTTCGCCGTTGCCGAGCTTCATTGTTATAGCCCTCAGCACTCCGCCATGGGCAACAACCAGGCATTTGGACCCTGTATGCTTGTCTGCTATGTCGTTCAGCGATTCCCAGACCCTGTTTACAAAGTCGGCCCATCTCTCGACTGTCGGGAAGGTGTCGATCATAAGTTCATCGGTCTCAAGACGGTAGGCTTCTTCTTCGGGGATGCCCATGTATCTGGCTACCTGCTCAGCAGACCACCCCTCAAATTTTCCCAGGCTTCTTTCCCTGAGCCCCTTTTCCTCGTAGACGCCGTATGAAGAGATAATTTTTCTTACAATTTCAGCAGTTGTCCTGGCCCTGCTGAGGTCGCTGGAATAAATATACCTGATATCTTCTTTCAATAATCTGCCGGCGAGTTCCCTCGCTTGCTCCATGCCTTTCGCATTGAGCGGTATGTCGCTGTCTCCCTGCCACTTTCCGCTGTTGTTCCAGTCCGTCTCTCCATGTCTTGCGACTAGAATCTCTGTATAATGCACAAGATCACCATCTCTAAATGAAATAAATAGTAGAGGACTTAACTACAAATCGTCCTCATTGCCCTGCTCATGCCATAACTGATCCAAGAAAGGATTTCACGGAATCACTGGAGGATTCCTCCAACAGGTCTCTTCCTTCTCCCGTTGCAACAATTTTTCCGTTGAATATCATTGCAGTGTAGTCAGAAACTTTTCTCGCCTGTATTATGTCATGGGTCACGAGCACTACGGTGTATTTTTCTTTAAGATCAAGCATCAGGTCCTCAACTTTTGCCTTTGCCGCAGGGTCCAGGGAACTGGTTGGCTCATCCATCATGAGGATCTCCGGCCTCAGAACGAGCGCCCTGGCAATGCAGAGTCTCTGCTGCTGACCTCCTGAAAGCGTGAACGCGGACCTTTTAAGGTCATCCTTGACCTCATCCCAGAGTCCAGCTTCTTCAAGGGATGTCCTGACCATTTCGTCAAGTTTCTCCTTCTTCACGTTGCCCTGCAGCCTGACTCCGAATGCCACATTATCATAGATTGACATGGGGAATGGATTCGGCCTCTGGAATACCATTCCAATCTGTCTTCTGACTTCTATGTCGCTGTATTCCCTCAGTTCCTTGCCGTTGAAGAGGATCTCACCCCTGATCTCAAAGTTGGGTTCGAGTTCAGTGAGCCTGTTCAGACATCTCAACAGCGTACTCTTGCCTCCGCCGGAGGGTCCGACTATGGTGTTTATTTTGTTTCTGTAGATGTTTAGTTTTACATCCTTCAGAATCTCTTTCTTTCCTGCTTTTACGTTCAGATTCTTTATTTCTATTATCTTTTCCATTTTATTTACCTCCTTTTGTAGTTAACATATTTTGATATCACGATCAACGCGGTTACTGTCAATATGAGTATCAACGCTGCAACAAACGCCAGGTTGTGTGCAGACTGCCCCGGCTGATCAATTCCGTACCACACCACATAGGTCAGGTACGCTACACGAGAGTGCAAAAATCCGCTCGTGAAACTATTGTTCCATGACGCCGTATAGAGAAGTTGTGCTGTTTCTCCTGCTGCTATGCTGATTGCAAGCAGGATTCCTGATAATACTCCGGCTATTGCCTGTGGTATGTATATCCTCGTCGCTACCTGGATATCGTCCGCTCCGAGTGCATACGCGTTGGCAACCTGTTCCTTTGACACATCTTTCATGGAAAGTTCGGAAACTCTAAGGATATATGGTAGCATCATCACTCCAAGGGCCATGCCCCCTGCCGTCAGTGAGAAGCCCATGTTGAACCTTATAACGAGAACAAGGTAGCCGAACAGTCCTATGACTATTGACGGCACACTTGTGAGGACATCCGTAAACATCCTCATTATTGATGCCATCCTGGTCATGGATTTCCTCTGCACAAAGTAAAGGGCCCCTAGTATCCCCGGAGGCAATGAGAATACTAGGCCCACACCAACGAGAAGCCACGTACCGACTATGGCGTTAAGAAGCCCGCCGGTCGAGCCGTTTCCAACAGTTGTAAGCATCTGAATTGTTATGTGGGTAGCTCCACCCCTCATTATGTAGCCAAAAATAGATGCAAGTATTCCAAACATGACCAGCAGGGCAAGGTAGCCTAGAGCTCTGGCCGCACCATCCTTGCCTCTTCTTGTCTTGATGTTTTTCCACGTTACAGACGCCCGCTCATCGTTGCTAATCACTTTCATACCCCCTCAATACACCTCTTCCGGCGATCTTTCTTCCAATGATGTTTACAACTAGGGAGATTCCCATAAGCACCAAGCCAAGATATGCTAGTGCGGCAACATTCATCCCTGTGCTGTCGAAGAATGCACTGTCGAGATAAGACGCTATGTGAGCTGCCATTGTGTTTATGGCCGAATATATGCTTCCCGGGTATACGTTGACCAGTCCTCCGCTTACCATCAGTACTGCCATGGTCTCTCCGAGCGCTCTGCCGAGTCCAAGAAGGGTGCCTCCGTATGTTGATGATCTTGAATAATTGGTAATGAGATACTTTCCAAGTTCCCATTTTGTTGCCCCCAATGATATTATTCCCCTCTTGATGCCTTCAGGCGCTGTGTCGAAGCTGTTGACCATTACAGATGTTATAATTGGCGCGATCATTATGCTCAGAATTATTCCGGAAGCGATTATGCCGGCCCCAGTGTATACTTCACCCGAAAATCCCGGGATAAAGGATAGGTTTGCACTCATCCATGGCTCCACACTGTTAAGTAAAACCGGCTCAAGAACAACGATCCCCCAAAGTCCGTAAACCACGCTTGGTATCCCTGCAAATAGCTCAACTAATGAGATCAGTCCTCTTTTTAGTCTCAGTGGTGTATAGAGTTCAATCGTCAAGGCGAGTAAAAAGCTGAGCGGGAAGGCTATTAGAAGTGCGAGAAGTGATGTAACGACTGTTCCCAGAAGGAAGAGAAGTATTCCGAATGACGCACCGAACGGTGCTAGTACCCCATTGACTACCTCAGGCGGCTTTGACTGAATCCCAGGGTTCCAAAGAAATGTTGTGAAGAAGTTGATTCCCATGAATTTTATTGCCGGGATAGAGTAGTAGAAAACAAACCCAACAATTGAAAGAAGCACGAAAGCTGGTACTATGGCCATTAAAAAAGTTAAAAAATTAAAAGATTTGTTTTTTGTATTCATATTTTCCTCCAGTTCAACCAGCTATCTTGTTTATCAGCGGTATTGTCACGTTGTTCACGACAGCTGGTGGCAGTGGTGCAAGATCAAGCTGATCAAGATACTTTGACTGGCTTCCGCCTGTTGAACTGACTGCCCATTTCAGGAAGTCCTGCATTGCCGTTGCCTTTGCCTGGCTGGTCTGGTTCTGTTTCACTATGACGTATTCCATGTCTGCTATCGGGTAGGAAGTTGGCCCTGGAGCGTACTGAAGTGCTATCGTTCCGCTTGCAGGTATGTCATTGAGATACTTTGAGGCTGCTGTGATTACATTCTGCACTGTTGGTGACACGTATTTCCCATCTCTGTTCTGGAGGTGTGCTATTCCGAATCCATCGGCTGTCACTGTCTTGTTGTATGTTGCTGCAATGTACCCTATGCTGTATTGGTTGGATTTCATTGTTGCTATGATTCCAGTGTTACCGTCTCCAGTCAACGCTTTTGAAACACTTGGCCAGTTGGGTGCTGTGGAGGCTCCAATGGTTGTATTCCAGGTTGAGTTCCCCTTGCTCAGGAATGATGTGAACATGAAGGTATCTCCACTTCCGTCAGACCTGTGTATAGGCGATATTGAATGGTCTGGCAGGTTCACGCCATGGTTGGCAGCCCGAATTGCAGAATCGTTCCAGTTGGTTATTTTTCCCATGTATATGCCAGCAATTACGTTAGCAGAAAGGTTCAGATGAACGTTGTTGATTCCGGGAACATTGTATGCTATGTACTGATAAGATATCAGAATCGGAATGTTCATAACATACGGGTTTGCGTTCGCTGTAGCTTCCGGCAAATATGCATCTGAAGCTCCTATGTCAGTCTGTCCTGTTATTGCCTGTGAGATTCCAAGTCCACTGCCGCCTGCGGCGGGTTGAATGCTTGCATTAGTGTAGTTTCCTGCCCATGAATTAAATACCGGGAAGAGCAGGCTTGATCCAGCTTCTGTGATGGTCTGTTTTGGTGCGCTGGTGCCCGAGCTGAAATGCTCATAGGCTACTACACCTGCAACCACTACGATCACTGCAACAATTATTGTTATTGCTACGTTTCTTGTGTTCATGTGATTTTCAGGTGAAGATTCTTGGAAATGATATATAAGATGTCCAAATATTATATATCTAACTATATTGGATATATAATTATATATTTTCTACATTGGCAATGATTAAATACACCCAGTTAAGCACGTTGTCCAATCCTGGGTGAAAAAAGGTTGGGCCGGTGGTTGGTTTCAGGAAGAATAAAATTTTACCAGTTCCTTGAAATGGGGATTTTCGGTGTCTATAAGTTCTTTGAGCTGATTGATGACCTTCTGGTTGTCATACCTGAATCTCTTGAATTCCACTCTCGTTTCCTCAGTCTCCAGGACAGAATACCATGGCTTCCAAAAACCGTCTCTCGGCTGGCCAGCGCTTCCAGGGTTCAATATCCTGCCCTTGTAGAACATGGGGAAGTGAGTGTGGCCTACCATAATGTAAGAGAAGTCTGCCAGTTTTTTGTCCCTGCTCACCATTTCAGCCTCAGTTGAGAACAGATATCCATACATGTTGTTGTAAGGAGAGGCATGCGCCATGTATATTTTCAAGCCGCCTATTTCTGTCTCGATGTGTGTTTTAAATTCCTTTATTTTCTGCAGGTCCGTCGGGCCTAGAAGCTTGTTTGAAATCTCTTCACGTGAGAACACGCTTAAATCATGCATCAGCGGGGAACACTTGCAGTCTTCGTTGTAAGCAACTGCATAATCATGGTTTCCCATGAGGTTGAAGGTTGAGTTTTCATGGAGAAAGTCCACAACTTCTGCAGGTTGTGGGCCATAATCCACAGCATCACCAAGAAAAACAAGCTGATCGTATGATTCGAGTTCCATTACTGCCTTCAATGCTTCATAGTTTCCATGAATATCTGAGATGATTAGAACTTTCACAAATTACGATTTGGCTCATGATGATATTCGTTTTGTAGCTTAACTGGATAGGATTGTATTAAATATGAATCTATATTCATATGAAAAATAACTAATGTGATTTACATGCACATCGGCAATATTGGCGACCTTACAATTTACAAAATGCTGGCTGATGACACTAAGCTGAAAATACTCAAGATACTTTCTGGCAGTGAAAAATGTGTTAGTGATATAATGTCTGAGGTCGGGGTTTCTCAGACCCTGGTTTCACATAAATTGAAAGACCTTCGCGAAAACGGGTTGGTCTCCAGCTTCAGATCGGGGAAGAATATTGTATACCGGCTGTCGGATGAGTCGATCGTCTCTCTGCTTAATTTCGGAGAAGAGGCAGGCCAAAATATACGTAAGATCTGCAATTGTGTCGAATGTGAGAGTGAAGTTTCGGGCAACTGATCGCCAGGGATGATTTTACGCAGACCTATCTCTTCATTTCTTTAGCAATCTTTGCACTTACCCTCTTCCTGGTTATAAAGAGGCCTTACGGAATAGGAATTGGATATTCTGCACTGTTGGGAGCAGGGATCACTCTTGCATTGGGAATAACCACATTCAGGGATGTCGAGATAGTATGGGGCATAGTGTGGAATGCCACATTCACCTTGGTGGCAATAATAATTGCTTCCCTGATCTTTGATGAGGCTGGCTTTTTTGAATATCTTGCAGTTAAATTCGTAAGATTCTCTAAGGGAAGCGGCAGAAGGCTTTTCGTGTTCATAATTCTCCTTGGCGCCCTGATATCAGCCTTTTTTGCGAACGACGGCACGGCTCTGGTGCTCACCCCTATTGTGTATTCAATACTTGTCCGGATAGGGGCCAAAAAGGAGGGTATTCTGCCTTTTATTATGGCAACAGGCTTTATAGCCGACGCCGCAAGCATGCCCTTTGTTGTCAGCAACCTGGTCAACATAGTAACTGCCAGCTATTTCAGCATATCTTTCCTGGAATACAGCATTGTGATGCTGATACCGGACCTTGTTGCAATTTTATCAAGCATAGCCTTTCTCTGGATTTTCTACAGGAAGTCCATAATTACCGAATATGATCATGAAGTGACGTTCTCCAGGGAAGAAATACGGGATCCCCTAGTTTTCAGGATTGCTGCACCCTTCATCATAATACTAGTAACCGTTTACGCCCTTGGCGGTGCCATAGGAATCCCGGTCGCACTCATCTCTGTTCCTGCAGTTGCAATCCTCACAATAATCTCTATTATGAGCAGGAAGATTGATGTGAAGTCCGCAATAATGAATGCTCCCTGGCAGATTGTCCTCTTCTCCCTCGGAATGTACATAATAGTATTCGGAATGGGCAGAGAAGGTGTTACAGTAGTCCTCGCAAATGTAGTTTCCCATCTGCAGAATCTTCCAGGGCCATTGTCGGTCCTCTCTTCTGGGCTCTTTTTTGCCTTGGTTGCTGCATTGATGAATAATATGCCCTCCGTGATGATCATAAATCTGTCACTGAGCCACCTTTCCGCCAGCAGCATGATGATCTACACCAACGTCATAGCCAACGACATAGGCCCAAAATTCACCGTCATAGGTTCCCTTGCCACACTACTCTGGATCCATTCTCTGGAGAAGAAAAAGGTTGCCAGGGTTTCAGGGCTCTATTACACAAAAGTTGGCCTGGCAGTCGGGTTGCCTGTGCTTTCCTTAACGCTGATCTCACTGTGGTTGACATTCCTGATTATTCCATAGCAGAGTCTCAAAAAATTAATCAGCCTGAAAAATTTGTCCAGTTATGCCAGAATATGATAGCCTAGAGGAAATAGCAAAAGAAGCCGCCCTGAGAATTGAAGGCAACTCCGTTCTGGATGTTGGAACCGGCTTCGGTGCTGTAGTGGACCAGGTTCTCACAACGACCGGATGCAGTCTTGTAAGCATTGATCCTGAGGCATGGACTTTCAGTGAGCTTGAGGATAAATATGAAACTGAGATAGCAACCGGCAGGCTTAAGCTGCTGAGAGAGAACATTGATGATCCGCCGTTTGAGGACAATGAGTTTGACTCCACCATTTCTATATCATCCATGCACCATCTCGCTTCACCTGAACAGGGCTTGAGAAACATGGAGAGAGTAACATCAAGGAGGCTGATAGTCGCTGACTGGAATAGGAATTCAGCTGGGATGTCCAATCCGCATAGCCCTGAGGACCTCGAAAGATCAGAATCTGTGGTGAAGCAATACTTCAGGGAGAACTCGTACCATACAATTGAGAATGAATACTGGTTCATCGGCTGGAAAGATTTTTAGCCCTTTTTCATTGTATTTAAGTTCTTTCCGTTCAACTTTAGTACGTTAACCGTATAATTGGCGCAAACGGATTTGATAGATGATGAGCAATAAATCAGTAGCAATAATAGGAGCTGGCACAATGGGCAGCGCAGTTGCAGTTGCCCTCAAGAACAACGGATACAGCGTTGTTGCTACACGGAGATCGGTAGAGAAACTGGATGACCTCAAGACAATGGGAATGGAAGTTACATCCGACAACAGAGAAGCAATCGTGAAGTCTGATGCGATCATATTCTCACTTAAGCCTGCCGAGACTGTAGTTCAGATTCAGCAGATGCAGGGTGAGCTGAAGGGCAAACTGGTGATATCAATATGCGCCAGCCTGCCTCTTTCGAAACTTGAATCGCTTCTTCCCGAATCGACAGTCATCAGGGCGATGACAAATGTTGCATCCAGAGTAGGGGGCGGGTTCACAGCTTACAGCATAACTGAAAAAGTCTCGGAGGAAGGAGAAAAACAGGCCCTTGATATATTGAGATGCTTCGGAGAGGTCGAGAAGATAGAGGAGAGATACATGGATGCCCTGACGCCGATTAGCGGAAGTGGTCCCGCATATATTTTCACAGTCATAGAGGCAATGGTATATGCCGGCCTGAAAGTAGGGCTTCCAAGAGAGCTTGCACTTAGAGCATCATACCAGACTATCCTGGGATCAGCAAAACTGGTTGCTGAGAGCGGAGATTCACTTTCAGCCCTAAAGGAGACTGTCATAACGCCCGGAGGCGTTACAATAGAGGCACTCTACGAACTTGAGGATTCAAGGATCACAACGGCCTTCATGAAAGCCATTGAAGCTGCAGCCGATAAGGCAAAGAAGAGTTCTCTTGAATTCTTGAACAACCTTGAAGAAACCGAAACAAAAGGAACTCATTAGTTCCTGTTTATTATATTTGCACAGCTTAAGATCGAGCAGGAAACGGACTTAGTTCAAGTCTACTTATTATAGGTCGGTGTGAGGATAGTCTGGACCAGATTTATTAGGAATCCTCTGTTTCAGATATAAAATTATTACAAAGCCATTAGGCATGATTAAATATAGCTACAGTAACTGAAACCACAGGACGAGAAGGGTGTAAACGTGATATGAGGCGGAAGGTAGTTGCATTAGGAGTCGTAATTCTTGCATTGGGAGCCACTATGCTGTTCTCCTCCGCTTCAGTTGTCAACGGCCACGTTTCCAAAGGTTCAGTAACTAACCCCCATGGCGCGGGAGAATGGATATCCGTTAAGCTGAACTCGACTTCCAGCACAGATATTGATGTAACCATGTCAGAAAACTTTACAGTGGGGCTCGTGCCCGCATCAGAGCTGTCAGCGGTAAATCAATCTGATCTCTCCCATTATTCAATGACCCCAAACCAGACCTCCAACACAAGCAACACGTTTATCATATCCTTCATAAATGATCCTGGACAGTATTACATAGTGGCATTTTCCTCATCAGCCCCTTCAATCCATTACACCGCCATACATGACGCCCCGTATACCTCAATCTTCAGCCTGCTGACCCTCTTTGGCATAATGACAGGCATTGCCGGCCTGATTGTCGTAGGGCTCGGATTGTTCGTTAAAAAGAAAGGAAATGCATGAGAGGGGAAAGTGATGTTTGAAGGCATCCTTTCCGCAAAAGCTTCCTCTCATTCTAGTCGTACTTCTTGGAAAGATAGTAAGCAATGCCGAATGGAACTGCTATCCAGAGTATACCGGCTGCAATCAGCAGAGGCTCAGTAACAGCATAAGCTGCCGGGTTTGCACTTAATGTGCTCAGAAGCCCAATGTGGTTTGTGAACAGAAACTGCACCAGGCTGGAATAACCTGATGGGCTGGCATAGTTGAACACAACTGATGCAAAGATATAGGTCGAGCTTGCCGGTGCAATATTCAGGGCCGCCAGAATTGTGAACGGAATTATTGACCAGAAAAGTGCCATGACCACAAAGACCGCGATCGAGACACCAAGCAATGCGCCCTGAGACTTGACGACATGGGCAAACATGTAGATCAGAGCCAGGAATGACAGCCCCTCGACAATATATGTCCAGATAAAGAAGAGTGAGAAATAGGTTGAAAGACCAAGTGAAAAGTAATGCATGATTATCAGGTCTGCGAATATCATTGAAACAATCACTGAAGCTACTATCGAGACCGAGTTTGCAACGAATCTTGAAGATATTAGGCCCTGCCTTGTGACCGGACGTTTCAGCACCGATTCAAGAACTCCCGTGGTACGGTCCTTTCCATATGTCAGGTAGGCTGCGAAAACTCCCAGGATTGGAATCAGGAATCCCAGGATTGGGCCAATGCCACTGAATACAAGGGTCTGAAGCCTTTCCTGAGTCATGGGCGAATATGTCGACAGCCTTCCAAGTGGAAATGCATATGGGCCTGACGTGGTGACATTCTGGCCATTGCTTATCACTGCGAGCCCGAAAGTCTGGTTGTAAAGGTGGTCCGGTATTTTCGGGAAGACGTTTATGACTGAGAAGCCTGAAACGTTTGTGGAATAGGTTGCGTTTGATACCACTTCAGAGCTCGTCTCGCCTTGCTGGTAAGTCGCAACGCTGATGTGAGTCAAAGGAGCCTTGGAACCATTTGCCCCCACATAAAGGACCTGGAACCCAAAGTTCGAGGTATTGTGGTTATCTACCAGTCTCGGAACTATAGTATATCCGGAGAACATGATTAGCGGATTTACAGCAATCTGGGTCTTTGGAACTGATATTGTTCTGCCGAATATGTTGTAAGTGTAATTGAATGACAGGGGCTGCTTGCTTGTCTGATTATATGGCATTGTTACATTGGCGAATCCGGCATTGTTTGACACAAGAGGATAAGAAGTATCGTTCTGGGAGTTGACATAAATATGCAGTCCGTTGTATGGTGAGCCGGATGGTTCATAGGAGTAGGTGACCACAGTGATATTTTCGCTGGAGATGTAATAACCGTAATTTACAGACGGAGTGCTCGACACGAGAGGGGACGACTGGAATGTAGCCGCTGACTCATAGGCAAGCAGCGTGGAAAGCCCCACAATTGCCACAATCATGAGAATGACAAATTTGCTGGTAAGAGTACGTCTTATTTCATAAGTAATTGGCCTCAAAGCTTATCACCAACCAGTGTGAAGAAATACTCCTCAAGGCTTACTCCTGTACTGCTGAAATTCCTGACCCTGTATCCTTTGCTTATGAGCAGTGCCGGGATTTCGGGATAATCGGATTTTTGCACTGACAGGTCTGTTATTGTGATCTCCCCTGCCGACACTGACACTGTTCCATATTGATCAAGCAGGCCGGACAGGTTTCCGTCCGGATTATCAACAGTAATGTGTATTGCCTCCTTTCCAAGGCTCTTCATATCGTCCTTCGTGAGAGTCTTGATCAGTTTGCCGTGGCTTATTATCGCAACCCTGTCTGCTATGTTCTGAACTTCCGTCAGAATATGCGATGACAGGAGTATAGCCTTTCCTTCTGATTTAAGGCTCATTATCAACTTCCTTACGAATACCACACCTTCGGGATCAAGCCCATTAAGGGTCTCGTCAAACATCACGTTCTGAGGATCGCCTATAAGGGATTCGGCAATTGAAAACCTCTTTTTCATTCCCTGGGAATAGGTCCTGAGTTTCCGGTTGAGGTATGGTGCAAGACCCACACTGTCCAGACGCTCATTGATCAATGTATCTACATCCTTCCTGCCCAGATCGTAAAAGCCGGCGAAATATTTCATGAGGGGGAGGGGTTTTGCATTTGGCTCGAAGTTTGGAAATTCCGGTATCCATCCCACTCTGGAAGATGCCTTGAGCTTATCCTCAACGATATCAAAGCCATCGACCTTAATGCTTCCCGTTGTTGGAAGTATTATTCCAGATGCCATCCTGATAGTAGTTGTCTTTCCTGCACCGTTAAGGCCTACAAGGCCCAGAATTTCCCCATCTTTTATCTCTAATGTAACTTCATCAACAGCAAGCGGAGATTTTGGGGAATAGGATTTTGAAACGTTCTCAATTGATATCATAAATGCACCTGCGGCAGTGGCAAGGACCGTGGTTTATGGTTCTTCATGCAACCGAATATCGTTTCCGGTTATTTAGACATATACACTTCCAGCCACCGTGGCCTGAACATGGCTAACTGCCATACCGGAATGAGAGCCAAACCCCTTCCATAAGCGGCAATATGTGACCTGATCGAGTTTTATGGGTTTGACACTTTGTAAGCTGAAGTGTTACTATGACGGTACTACGTTAATATTTTACGTAAGATTGTTTAATTTGGGGACATGAGATGAAAAGCAATTCTGCCATCGTTAAAGAAGTCACAATTTCCGGAAAAGGCGTTGATCTCCCCGGATTTCTGGCAATTCCCGCAGAAGCCAGCTGTATTGTGATTTTTGCACATGGGTCTGGAAGCAGCAGATTCAGCAGGAGAAATCAATTCGTTGCGAGATTGCTGAACAAGGCTGGAGCTGCAACGCTGCTTTTCGACCTTCTTACACCCGATGAGTCCATGGAAAGGGCAAACGTTTTTGATATCGAGCTTCTCTCCGGAAGGCTTGTTATGGCAACAAACTGGATAATGAAAAACGTTGAGACCGCGGGTTTGCCAATCGGTTATTTCGGCGCGAGCACCGGTGCAGCGGCTGCCCTTAGGGCATCAACCTCCGGCAAAACAGAGGTGGGTGCTGTTGTATCAAGAGGCGGGCGCCCGGACCTTGCCTGGGAGATCCTCGAAAAAGTGGACTCGCCAACTATGCTGATAGTTGGTTCCAGCGACTACGGAGTCGTGGAGCTTAATGAGAGCGCATACAACAAGCTGAAGTGCAGAAAAAGGATGGAACTAGTTCCCGAGGCAACACATCTCTTTGAAGAGCCCGGCACGCTGGAAAAAGTGGCAGACTTGGCAAGAGACTGGTTCCTTGAAAATCTTGTGGCCAAGAAGACTGTCCTGCATTGAATGCAGCTAAATGCCACCGTCTCTCAATTCATATTCATTATTGGAAACTCTCTTGTAGAGTTCTTCAAGTTTTGAAACAATATCATTCAGATCGGAAGATATCTTCGGAATTACCGTGGAATAAGTCTCATTCATATAGTTGGCAAGCTTGATGACTTTCTCGATCCTGTTCTGGAGAATTCCCAGTTTTGGGTTGAAATGTGCGTTTGAATCTCCCGCCTTCTGTGGATCAAACGCAGTGCTGTTTGAGTTTTCACCCTCCATTGATATTCCCAGAGGTCTGATCTCGATGTCCTCAGCATTGTCATATTTTGAGAAGATGTATTTCGGCAGAGACGCATTCTTTCCCATTGCTATCCTGCATTCCCTAAGGTCAAGCAAAGAAGGGTCCCTGTCGGGAAAAAGTATCCTTATCTCAATGTCTTCGCATTCGGGGGTTTCGAAATCCCTGATCCTATCATCTACTCTTTTCCTTAGATCTACGTACGATGAAAAATCGATCTTCCCACTGAGATTCCAGACAGAATCCCTAAGGCCCAGCAGTTCGCTGTACCTTCTGGCATTACTGATCCGGGCCCTCAATGGATCGTGATCGTCCATTATTTACCCCTTCTAACAAAATGTTCCCCATCCGATATTAAACTTTACCCGATAGGGCGAAATGCCGCACTGTTTTTCGCAGAAACATTCCTCTGGCACAGGATGCGCGTAATCATTAGGATCAACTTTCGGAAGGGTTCTCTTTTGCTGAACTCACTTTTTCACCGGGAACGTCCCATCTTTTCCTAGTGGCGGCAAGGATAGCAGAAGAAACTAAAGATATGGCTGCCAGGAAGATAATGTATGCCCGCACAGGTTCTAATATACTCACACCTGTCCCGAAAATCAGAAGCGTTCCTGAAGCACCCGAACTGGAGAAGAAGCTTATGAATACCGGCAGAAGCGCTATGCCCACTATAAGGGCTCCGTTTCTCACAGTAAACAGGGTCCCGCTGGCCATGTTCCTGAACCTGTCTCCTGCAACATCCACACTTAGCGTTGTGGAGACTGACCAGAACACAGATCCCCCAAAACCCGCTATCAGCAGGGGAATAATCATAGTGTGCAGATCCCTGATGAAAAAAACCATCATGAAGATGGCAACACCCTGCAATGCCATGCTTAGAAACATAAGCGACCCCCCTCTTCCAGTTTTGTCCAACAGGTATCCCCCCAGAGGAGTTCCGAGAATCGATGCGGCCGGAAAAGCGGATACCGCGAGTCCAGCTTCGATTGATGAGAGGCCCAGATCACTCTGGAAGAATACGCTCAGAACGTAAAGTATGCCCATGAAGCCTATGCCCTGCAATGCAGCTGAAAGAATAATTGGATAGTATTTCCTGTTGGAAAAGAGCTCGACCGGAATGAGCGGGTGACCCCTTTGCGTGAGCAGAAATACAGGAAGAAGAACTAATGAAGCGACGATCCAGTAAATGCTGATGAATGCGATACCTATTACAAGAGGCACGAGAAAAGCAAGAAAACCGGCAACGTTCATCTTGTTGATTTTGACTGTAGAAAGCCCTTCCTCCTTAGGGATTCTGTAGAATCCCATTACCATTGCTATGATGCCTATGGGGACGTTTATCAGGAAAATATACTGCCAGGCAAACGTCACGAGATAACCACCCACGATTGGCCCAAGAAGAGCCCCGATTGACCACGAGGTGGAGCTTATGCCTACTGCTTTCCCCCTTTCCTCCGGTGGAAATGCCTTGAGAAGTATCGGTATGCCCAGTGTAAGCATAAGAGCTGCCCCGGATCCTTCTATTGCCCTGAGGACGATAGCCCACAGAATTCCTGGAGATAGGGCTATTCCAAGAGAAGATATAGCAAAAATAGCAAATCCAATGAGGAATGGAAACTTTCTGCCGAACCTCTGGCCAATAGCTCCGCTGGGAAGAAGTAGTGAGGTTGTGGATATTATGTATGCAACAACAAGAATGGTCATGTATGAGGCGTTTGTGTGGAAATATCGGCCCATAGATGGGACTGCAAGGAAAACAATGGTTGCATCTATTGCAGCCATAAACTGGGCAAGAGTCGTGACCGAAAGCACGACATATTTTCCCTTAAAATCAACTCTTTCATCATTCCCATTTCCAGGCATATCGAGTTCACCATACAGCCATATTGCGGCCGATGGTGATAGTATCCAACATCATAAGCATAATGGTTAGCTGGATTTCCATCATTGGTTACCTATAAATATACTATCGACCCGAAATCTTCCCACATTCATATAAAAATATATCGAATGTAGATGTTTTCAATAGTAAACATTTAAATATTTCAAGCGAGTGAATCATGTTGATCAGTCGTGGATACCACAGTCGATGTTAATTTAGAGACACAACCGAAGAATTCAACCAATGCACTTGCGAAGGTTACCCTTGCGGCAGGTTTCGGGGGATTTGTGGAATACTTTGATTTTTTTATTGCATCATTTGCTGCGGCAAGTGTTTGGCCTGCAGTGTTCTTTTCGGGGGTTCATAATGCATCATTAGCCTCAGCTCTCTCTTTCGCATCCTTTGGAGTAGTGTTTCTGGCACGCCCAGTCGGAGCGTTCATCTTTGGGCAGGTTGCCGATAGAGCCGGAAGAAGAACTACCCTTCTGCTGACCATGACGGCAATGGGCGTTGGACTTTTAGGTATAGGGCTTGCGCCCCCGTATGCTTCAATCGGTGTTACATCTATAGCCCTGCTGTTCATCTTCAGGCTCCTTTTCGGAATAGGAATAGGAGGAGAATTTGGCGGGGCCGTATCATGGATAACAGAAACATCAAAGAATTCAAAATGGAGACCTTTTTGGAATCTATGGGCGACCCCTGTGCCTCTTGGGTTGTTGGCAGCCTCGTTAAGCTTTGCAGCCCTTGCGTCATTCTACAAGGCAAGCTTTGTCACAGTAGGGTGGAGAATTCCATTCGTGTTTGGAGCTGCACTTGTTGTAATTGGTGTTGTAATCAGGTACAAAGTTGCAGAGAGCCCATTCATGAGAGATTTGATTGATAGAAAAGCTGTTGAGGCCTCCCCTGCCTCCCAGACTCTTAAACTCTACTGGAAGAAAATAATACTCCTTGCTTTTGCCATAGGATTCATGATCACCCTTGTATCAGCAATAGAAGTTCCATTTTCAGTGAGATATCTGGCTACAAAGGGACTGCCCCCCGTGTTTCTCACCTACGCAACATCCATATCTTTTGCCTTTGGAATATTCACACTTATGCTTGGATTCGTGCTTGGAAGCAGACTTGGGAGAAGGAATATGCTTGTTTTGGGTGCAAGTTGGGCTCTGGTAAGTGTTATAATATTTTTCCCGCTGGTAAACACCATGAATCATGGACTAGTCATTTTTGCAGACATGATGCTGTTTGGTCCCACGGTATTTACTATTGCGTCACAAAACACGCTTTTCGCGGAATCATTTCCCACCAGATATAGAGCTTCAGGTTCTGGCCTTGCATACACATTTGGCGGACTTATTGCAGGACTGATTACTGTATTCGTTCTACCGGCAATTATCGTTCTATCCGGTGGCCTTCTGAATTCGTGGCCGTATGTAGAAACGGTTGGGATAATAGTCGTCATTGCATCCATAATCGCACTTATGTTTGTGAAAGAAACAAGACATGTTAGAATAGAGTAAAACAGGGGGTGTGTAATTGATTATTGGAGGGGTTTGAACCCCTTCAACCTTTCTATTTTTTTATGCTGGACGCACTATTCAGCCTTTTCTTTATCCTCTCAACAATCTCAGGGGGCAGTTCAGGAACTATCAAGCGGGTTTTTGATCTTGCATTGATTACGAGTCTTCCTTTATTTAACCTGATATCCTTGTCGGGTCTTGTTCGTGTTGCAATCGCCCACATCACTGCGTCTGTGTTATCCAGATCTATATCATGGTCTACCAATACATTGACTCTGCAGGCATCGTTTTCTTCATGGGAAAATACCACACTTTTTGAGTCACTGGTGATCCTGACAGCATTCTCTAGAATTTCTCTTTCGAATGAGGTGACCGAATTATGAAAGAGGAACACTGCCTTACCGTTAGTCCCTTCCTTTGATGAGGAAGGATCAAGCTTTATGGTGAAGACTTCCGGAATAAGCAATAGGTTATGCCCTTCAATAATTTCGGAACCTGCGAGACTTAGCAGAGCTTCTTCCAGGCTCGGGACTTTTTGTCCGCCCTCAGAAATAAAGACTATCTTAGTAAATAGCGCGTCAAGACCTATTATTGCAAGCCCCAGCTGTTTAGACAGCCCTGGCTCAGGATTCCTGACGTTGCACAAAGCCACCATGTGTGAAGAACTGAATGGCCAGTCAATCTGATAACCCCCTGAAGGCGGCAGGTATTGTTTTATGCCCCGGATTATCGAGGCGTTTCTCGGTATGCTGAACAAGCCAACGTGTTCATGCGAATTGGATGCGGCTATATCGTAGAAAATAGGATTGCGCTTCCTCATTATTGATTTGACTCTGGCTACATTGCCAGTACTCCTTGAGGACATATATCCAGTGAATTCACTGAACGGACCCTCACTGAAGTTTTCGTTTAACATGACTTCTGCCTCTATTGCAATTTCAGTATCAGCGGGAATAGGAATATCATTGAATTCTCCCGGAGTATACCTGAAGTCGGCCAAATATGAGGCGTGAGAGTATTCATTCTCGATAAAAGACGCCGCAAGCATATAGAAAACGGGGTGAGGCCCAATCAATATTGTTAAAGGCATTGGTTTGCTTTCTTTTCTAGCGTTATAAACATAATTCCAGAGATGACCATGGCTCCCCATATCAAATGCATACCTGTCCTTGCCGATTATCTGAATCCGAGTGAAACTCAGATTCACCGTTTCCGGGTTCAAAGGGTCCCTTGCCACGGCAAGTCCGCCTGTTATGTATCTCATGAAACCCTTTATTTCACCGTCCATGGAAAAGTGGGCCGGCGCAGGCAGTCCGAACAGGTCCAGCCCATCGCCAGTCTGAAGTGTTTCCTTGACCGGGCTGTGCCCTTCAATTACTTTCGGTTCAGCATCGTTCGAAATGACCTCGTCCCACTGTTGATATAGGTTTTCCTCTTCGGTACCTATGGCAAATGCCATTCTTCTTCTGCTGCCCAAGGTATTAGTGACTAGATTGAAATCTCTGAACTTTCTGATTTTTGTAAAAAATAGCAGGGGGTTTTCAGTTTCCATAAGCTTGTAATAAGCTGTTGGCTCATAGAAAATATCAACTTCAGACTGTTCGGTGAAAACATCCTCCGGATAGGATGATCCGTAGCGCTCAATGAAACCCCTCAGTGAAGTTGCTTTCAAATAGGAGCACCCCGGGTAAAAAAGTTCCAAGCTATGCTCTTCAATTCATACCTTTTTCCTGATATAAAGATCAGGATATTTGTTTTTACATACATGCAGATTCTCCTGTGAATGATTATGGGGATGGTGAGTATCCCTTTTCAGTCCATTCAGATACATCTGCACCAAACCATTCAGTTGGAATTTCCCTTCCTGTTCCATTTTTCTTGCATGCCTGGAATATCTGATAGCAGGTGGCTGCAAATTGTATGCCGACCCCAGCATTTGAGTTGTAATATACTATCTCTCTATCATTTTTCCTGCCTTCAGATTTTCCGATCAGTACATCGCCAAGGTCATGAACATCCTCCCGCCTAATCTTTCCTGAATCTATTAGATCTGTAATCTCTGACTGTCTGTTAGTTACAGCTGTCTGATAACTGTTCAAGACTAATCTTCTACTTCTCATAAAAGTTGTATCATCAGCCTCTCTTCTTTTGTGGACTACATCCGAAGCCCCTATCGTGGCAACCGTCTGTCCTTCTTCCAATAAATCTCCGTTGAAAACTGGTTCACTGGAATTGGTGGCACACATTATTATGTCTGAGCCCTTGACTACACTTTCCGGATTGTCTACGGGGAGAAATGGTAAACCCATTTCTTCAGTCATTTGCTTGGAGAATTTTTCCCTGTGCGACAAGTTTGGGCTGTATACTCTCACTTCATCCACTTCTCTCACCTTGCATATTGCTTCTATATTTCTCTTTGCCTCATTGCCTGACCCAAATAGCCCTACAATTTTGGAATTGGTTCTGGAAAGTTTTCTTATTGCGATTGCTGTGGTGGCAGCGACCCTGATCGGCGATAAGCTAAAGTCGTGTATTATTGAAAGCGGTTCTCCCGTCTTGAGGCTCGAAAGAATTACGAACCCCCAGCTCCTGCCTGCAGAATATTCGAAATCTGTCCTCTTTGTTCCTCCCGAGTAAGTGTATTCATGCATCACTGTAGCATCATATCTGACTGCGGCCACTCCAAGCCCTTCAGAAGCACCACAGATGATGTTTGACATGAAAACTCTTTCACTTTCCTCTTTGGGGAGCCTGTATCTTAGTCTTGGGGCATTTGCAGCTTTTCCTTCCGCCTCTTCCCTGAATACTTTCTCCATCAGTTCAATTAAATTGTCCATGTTGATTGACTGTGGGACGAAATTGTCCTCAATTAGCAGCATAAAAATTGCTACTAACAAGCAATATTAAAATCTTTGTTATTGAGAATTCCGAAAAAATGTTGCAAGTCTCAATAGCTGTCCTTCTGATGGTTGTTTATTATATTTTCTGGCTCTGCAGGAGTGATCTCATGACAAGCCTCAAATTGCTGGTTTCCTTGAGTCTCCTGACAGCATAGCTCATCCAGGCTTCGCCGAAGGGCACATAAAGTGCTACCCTGGCCCCGTGCAAACCCAGTCTCTGGACCTCTTTGTTCCTTATTCCGTTAAGCATTGCAATATGGAAATTCCTGTTGTATTTCCTGTTCTTTTCAATAGCCTCGTTCACAAGGTTCAGATCGTGTGTAGCCACCATAAAGTAATTCTCGTGTTCAAAGAGATAATCCATTATCTTGCTGAAGTTCTTTGTAGTTTCCGACCGTTCTTTGTAGGCAATTGATTCGGCCTCATTGTAAGCTCCCTTGACAAGCCTGATCCTTCCTCCCTTCTCCACGAGGTTCTTGACGTCGTCAAAACTCCTCTTAAGGTAAGATTGTATGCAGAGGCCTGTATTTGGCCTGTCTATTTTGCGAAGGTACAAGTCAATGGTGGCATCGACAGTGTTTGATTCTTCCATGTCTACCCAGACAAAAATTCCGTACCTGCCTGCTTCTTCTACCAGCTTGTCATAATAAGAAGCGGCAAGTTCGGGATAATCAGGTATTCCAATCTGAGTGGGCTTGATCGAGATTTGGTAGTTGATAGAATTCCGAAGGCCCTTTAGGATTTCATCATACACCTCAAAAGTGTGATCCATGTCCTTCGTCTCCTTGAAGCCTTCCCCGAGATAATTGAGGATTGTAGTGATTCCCTTTCCATTCAGGTAGTTTGCAAACCTCATCCCATCTTCCACCTTGGGACCGGGAATCCAGCGACCTGCAAATAATTTAGCAAGATGTCTGTAATCAGCCATTTGTATCTATCCAGACGGACTGACAGTAATGACAAATATGTTTTTAAACCTAATGCGTAACTTATAACACTCACTCAATATTTATTAGGCAGACCTAGAAAATGACTTGCACTAGTGCGTCCAGATCTACTGTTGCTTATTGATCAATAGATGAAGCTCAGTTAGCGCCCCAAGCTTCTAGACTCGAAAAATCCCTGAAAAGAAGGACTGCCAGACCTCCCAACTCTGTTCCATTGTGGAACATGCCTTGTAAAAGACCCGATGGCATACGGACAGTGTATTCCAGGTAATACTGGATTGTTGGGTACACGCCCTTTCCCTGCCTGTGAGAATAAAAAGACCTTACAGCATCACGTCAATCTAGATGGGCCTGGCCGGATTTGAACCGGCGACCTCCGCTGTGTGAGAGCGACGTCATGACCGCTAGACTACAAGCCCGTAGTTAAGGTGAGTGAAACTGTGTATTTTTAATTTGACACTTCACCTGATGTTTTCGTTCCACTTTTCAGCCCAGTCTCCCAGTTCAACGAGTATTGTGTGGAGTTCCATGCCCTTGGCAGTAAGAGAATATTCAACACTTGGAGGGTTATCTGGCACAACGACTCTTTGCAGAATTCCCTCTTTTTCAAGGCTCGAAAGCCTTTCAGAAAGGCTTGTTGAACTTACTCCCCTTATTTTTCTCTTGAGTTCATTGAACCTGGATGGTGATTTCTCTCCGAGTGCTCTTACAACAGGAATTGTCCAAGTCCTGAAGACATGAAGGATCTTCTGCTCGGAGCTCTTTTTTTCCAACCTTACCAGGTCAAGTGTAGCAGACCTTGACATGTTACAATCACCAGATAGTCTTTCAAATACTGCCTCATATATTAATTTGTCCGTTATTTCTGACGAAGGAGCTGAGTGCAACCTGATCAGGAATAAAGGTGCACAACAGAGAAGTTCCGGAAAAAGGTGAAACTAATGTCCGAGCTGGAGAAATTTCAAAGTGAGATAGAGAAGTCTGTGGAGAGATTGAGGAACAGTGTTGTCACAATCAACACTACAAGGGTTTCGCGCAACTTCATGTACGGTCTGTCCCCTTCAATTGGTTCAGCATCCGGCATTATTGTTGACCAAGAGGGGCACATCGTCACCAATAACCATGTGCTTGAGGGGGCTGAAAATGTGGAAGTAGTACTTCCAAATGGGGAGAGCAGGCCTGGAGAGGTTCTTGGGACAGATCCTGCCACAGATATAGCTTTGGTCGGGATCGAGGGGCATGGCCTTCCTGTTGCAGATCTCGCCGATTCAGACAAGGTCAGGCCGGGGCAAATGGCGCTTGCAATAGGAAATGCACTGGGGCTACCTGGAGACCCCACAGTATCGCTTGGGCTTGTAAGTGCAGTGGGAAGGCCCCTCCCATGGGCGGACTTCATTTTTGAAGGGCTGATCCAGACTGATGCAGCGATCAACCCTGGCAACAGTGGAGGGCCTCTTGCAAACCTTTCAGGCAAAGTGATAGGAATAAACACCGCGATGATCCCGTTTGCACAGGGAGTGGGTTTCGCAATACCCGTCAACACAGTGAAGAGGATCATGAATGATATTCTGGAGAACGGCAGAGTCATCAGGCCCTGGCTGGGAATATCTGGAATGGAGCTCAACTCCAGTGTTGCCTGCGCATACAACCTGAGCAATGACAGCGGAGTTCTTGTTGCCAGGGTCTCCCAGGACAGCCCGGCCTATTATGCTGGGCTCCAACCCGGTGATGTCATTACTGCAATGGGAGACAAGAACATAAACGGGATGAAGGAACTCATCGAATACATGGCAAATGAGAACATAGGTGGTTCAGTCGAGATCCTGTTCACGAGGGGCAGGATCACGTACAGGACCAGGATGAGCCTCGAGGAATCTCCCAGAATAGCTTCTGTAAGGAAAGTCTGGAGAGATTAAACCACACTTTTTTTGCCGTTTTTGCCGGAAGAGAAGCGGTTCATGGAGCAGAGTTGATATATTATGTTCTGAGTGACCATGCATAATTCATACTGGCAGCTCAGCAATTTCAGTTAATTTAACACATTTGAGATAAAAACTTTAAGAGAGAGTATTACCTATTAGGTTGTCTCAAAAAATAGTACATGTGATCTGATGAACATGTATGACGACATGAGACAATAATTTGCCACGCCATGGGCCTCGGACTGAGCGTATGATAAGTTCATGCTATGTAGGTTCGATCAGCGGCTGGCAACAAAATCCCCAGTGGGTCAGAGAGTTACGAAACGTGAATAACTTCGTTAACCTGGGGAACAGTTTAACGGTGAACCTTATGGAGAATACCTCGAGGACTGTTAGGATTCAGAGCGAAGACCTTGAAAAGGTGGTCAGGACAGTAAGATCCTACATCAATGTATACGAGACTGATGTCAACCCTCTGAGTATCCGATTCTTCTTTTTCCTGAGCGACAATCCAGATCTTACAAATGAGTTCGACAAACTGAGGACAGAGCTTGTGCCTGAAGGATATGTCCCTTTTCTTGTCAAGGACGTTGAAAATTTCATAGAGGTGTCAAGGAGGCCAGCCACTACCTACAGGAGCAATTACGTTAATCTCGTGATGCTTGTCCTAACTCTGGCTTCAACCATATACGTGGGGTCAATATATGCTGCAAATTTTGTCCAGCCCGGTGCATGGGGAGGCGCTCTCAAATACATATACGGGTTCGTGTTCTTTTCGGCCCCACTCATGCTGATACTCGGAGTGCATGAAACCGGGCATTATATAGTTGCCAGAAGGCACAAGGTGAAAGCGTCCCTCCCCTTTTTCATCCCGTTCCCGGTGGGGATAGGAACATTTGGAGCCTTCATTTCCCTGCGTGATCCGATTCCAAACAAGAAAGTAATGTTGGAGATCGGTGCAGCAGGCCCTATTGCCGGGTTCCTGACAGCACTTCCACTCCTGTTTGTCGCGGAGTACGTGCAGGGCTTCTTCCCTGCCACGGGCAATTACATGCCGTTCGTGATCAACTTTCCATTGCTCTATCAGTTCCTTGGACTCACAACAGAATTTCAGGGACCGGTATTTCCAATGGTGTTTTCTGTTTGGGTTGGCATATTCGCAACAGCGATGAATCTGATTCCTGTGGGACAGCTTGACGGCGGGCATGTTGTCAGGGGGCTTCTGGGGAAAAGGGCTTCAGTTGTTGACTACATATTTGTCGCTTTCCTCTTCCTCATAGGCTTCAGGTACAACGGGTGGTGGTTCCTTGCCATGTTCGTCGTGTTCATGGGCCTCAATCATCCCCCTGCCCTTGATGACTATTCAGGCATTCCGTCACGGGATATCCTTCTTGGTGTAGCTGCGCTTGTAATGTTCATCCTCAGCTTCACAATAGTGCCATTATCCGTTTCCTGATTGTTCAGCAGGCAATACAACAAAATTTTTAATCACACAATCTCATGGGAACATCAGCCATCAAGTGTTTGATTATGAATGATACCTATGAGGACTACCTTAAGTTTCTTAACGATAATCTGGAGAGGGTAAGGGAGTCATTGCTGATAGACAGCGATTCTCCTCTCAGGCGCCTGTATGATGAAGCTTTCGGCAAGAATTTCATAGAGAAAGCAGACAGCAGGTTCAATCCGGGTTCGATCTCTGCCACAGACAGCAGCGAATTTGTCCGTGAACTGTACAACGGAAAGAAGCTGATCCTCATAAGGGCTTATGCCAAGACAAAGAACAGAACTGCCAAAGATTTCATCTGCGAGGTAATGGACGTGAACAGGGACGAAATAAGAAATTTCACCATACTTCTGATGGAGCACACAGAACATGTTGCAACACTCAATCTCCTGAAGGAGGAGAAGCCCGATTATGTCCTCATGGATGGATCTCTGGCTGGAAGGCTCAGGCATAAGAGAAACAGGATAGATGCTGAAAACTATGAAAACTTCATCGAAATTTACTTCAGGGAACTCTACGCACTGCTCCGGTACTGCATAGAGAACGGGATACCGATGGCATTCGTAGCAAAAAGCTCGGAAAGTTTGCTTTTCAGGAATTACCTGCTTGATAACCTGGACAGGAGTGTGCACACCGAAGATATGATCAAAAGCGAGCGTGAGTACAGGAGAACCGATCATCTTCTTATCAAATCGTTCGCCAAAGCAAGTGGCTACACCGTGCCTCTGAAGGTGTCATTCCCGGCTGACAGGAATGAGCTTGGCCAGTCAAGGCTTAATGTAGTAACCCTACATGCCCTGCCTGATCATAATGATCTGCCCATCAAGGTTGACCTTGTACTGCCTGAAGCACAGGATTCCGCTGATGCCAGGACTGCAGCATACGACCTGGACGGCGATATTATGGAGATGATCTTCTGGGGATATGGTGGCCTGAAAACCCACAATATCTGGCTTGCTGACGTGGACAGGGACGTCAAGTTCAGGCAGAAAGAAATTGAAGGGTTATACATGAGAACATTCGAAAGTGTTGTAGGAGTCCCGTTTTACGAGACAAGAGGTGAAAGACGTGCCAGAATCAGAATCTAACCTGGGTTTTACAGTAGGTGACAACTCGTCAGACTCGTTCATGTTTGTGCTGAACCCCGATGCTGAAGTCAAGAAGTGGGAGTATGTTTACATAAACAGCGGGAAAGACAGGATAATAGGAAGAGTTGAGAGGATCGTCTCCCGGAGCGAGCTGCTGAATACGGGCCTCGATTTCGAGAGTGTCTCGAAATACGTGACGAGCGAGATAGGCGACAATAACATAATATGCTATACTAGAACCCTCGGAACCTTGAATGGTGATGGGCTGAATCTGACCAGGGAACTTATCAAGCCAGGAACCGAAGTGTACAGGGCGGAAACCGGCCTTCTGGAAGGAATTTTCGGTTATGGGGAGCAGGAATCCCTCCATATAGGGTACCTTGCCGACAGATCCGATGTCAGAGTGGCTGTAAACGTGAACGGGCTGAGAAGGCATCTGGCAATTGTGGCACAGACAGGCGCGGGAAAAAGCCATACTGCAGGAGTCCTGATGGAAGAGCTCCTGAAGAAGGGTGCAACGATAATAGTTCTTGACCCCCACGCCGACTATGTGCTGATGCAGCGTGGCTCGGAAGATAAGGAGTTCGCGGATTCTGTGAAGGTATTCAGGACTCCCCTTAGCACTGGCAGATATTCCCCCTCAAGCTTCTTTGCCGAAGACTTTTCATTGAGGTTCCAGGACATGGAAACTGAAGATGTCTCGGGAATAATGGGAATAAAAGAGTCATGGACGAACCTTAACAGAATTGTTGATGAGATGATGAAGCAGATGTCCGGAAGAAAGGACCTTGATGACTTCATAAAAAGTGCGGACAAGCTGCAGCAGGAAGACCAGAGAAAGATTGCAGGAAGGCTCAGGTTCCTGTCCAAGATAAAGTCAATTTTCGGGGAAAGGACCACTGGCATAGGAGAGTATCTGGCACCGGGACAGATGAGCATTCTCGACCTCTCAGGGATGGACCAGTTCCTTGCAAACTATTTCTCGTTCCGGGTCCTGAACGAGATTTACGAAATAAAGGCAACATCGGACTACAAGTACCCAGTTTTTGTGTTTATTGAGGAGGCACACAACTTTGTCCCTCCGAAGCAGAACACCCAGATATCAGCCATGATCAAGAAGATAGCTTCAGAAGGCAGAAAATTCGGCATTTTCCTTGTGGTTATCACACAGAGGCCGGGAAAGATTGACCAGGATGTGCTGAGCCAGTGCAATTCCGAAATAATTCTCAGGATAACAAATCCCCTTGACCAGAATGCTGTCCTCGAGAGTGGAGAAAGCATAAGCCAGGCCGTCATAGACGACCTTCCATCGCTTAATGTCGGTGAAGCAGTCCTTGTTGGGGAATTCGTGAAACTTCCTGTCGTGACAAAGATAAGGGAAAGAAAGACGCGAGAGGGAGGAGGGGATGTTGATCTGGTTTCGCTCCTCCGTGAGGCCAGGGAGGACCGAAGAAAGAAGACCGATCCAGCTGAGGACAACAAAAGGATCAGGAACCTTCTGGGTGATTAAATGGTCAAGTTCCTTCACTTCTCGGACACACACCTTGGAAACAGGGAATATGGAGAATCTTTCAGGGAAGAGGATTTCTACGAGGCTTTCCAGGAAGCCATAAATATTGGTCTTTCGGAGCATGTAGACTTCTTCATCCACACTGGAGACCTGTTTGACACATGGAATCCTGGAAACCACGCACTGCTCAAGTTCAAGGATTTCGCCAGGCAGATATCTGATGCAAACAGGGGCATGTACATAATAATGGGCGACCACGACAGGCCTAAAAGAAGGGATGACCCGGCTTCCAAGATATTTGATTTTCTCGGTGTTAAGCTGCTCGATGACGGGGCTCCGGATGCCCGGAGAAATGTTGAGCTCAGCTACGACGGTGAAAGCATGCTTCTTTACGGAATTTCAAATATGAAAGGGCTCAGGAAGGATCTGCTTGTTGAAGAGTACAGGAAAGCAGAATCCATGGCAACAGATTATAGATCCTCAGTACTCCTCTCACACCAGGCTGTTTCACCTTACCTGCACCCTGAAGCATGTGAGGCCAGGTATGACGATCTCCCGAAAACCTTCTCGTACCTTGCATTCGGGCATATCCACGATCATGTGGTGAGGGACAAGGAATATCCAGTATTCTCATACGCAGGGTCCACCGACATGACCAGTTCCAGCGAGATCGCAAGGTTCCTGAAAGGGGGCAAGGGCGTCAATCTCGTTGAAGTAAAGGGAGGGGAGGTATCAGTTGAAAGAGTCAGGCTCAAGAGCACAAGGTTTCAGGTCGAAGTCACCGCGAGGCAGGAAAACTATATTGATGAACTCGAGAAAATGCACAGCAGGTATGCTGACAGGTTCGGGGAAAAGAAGCCAATGGTGCTTCTCACGATAACTGGTGAGTCCGACAGGGAAGAGGTCAAGAATTCCCTCAAGAAGCTATCAGACCAGTATTTCTTCAGAAGAGTGAGGTTCGACCCTCAAAAAGAGGTGTCGGTTGAAGAACCCAACATGAACAGCCTTATCGATTACTTCAAAGCGTATTTTGGTGATGATAGCATGTCCTCCCTTGCGAATGAGGTCTATGAGACACTAAGGGATGATGAATTCGAAAAGGCACGGCGGGTAATACTCGAGAAACTTGGAATAGATTTCGAAGTTGGTAACTATGATAATTGACTATATCCAGCTTAACAATTTCCTGTCTCATTCTGACACGCTGATTCGCTTCGAGAATGGCATCAACATCATTTATGGAAAAAATGGTGCGGGAAAATCCAGCATTGTTGATGCAATCAGGTTCGCCCTTTTCGGCGAGAAGCGCGGCGACAAGATTGCCGAGCTCATAAGGAGCGGCGCAAGGGAGTGTGCAGTCACCATCGGCTTCAGGCTTAACGACAGATATTACGAGCTGTTCAGGAGCCTTACCCTTGGGAAGAGCAGCATAACCGGAAGAAATTCCTGGATCAAGCTTGACAATGTGATGATAGCAGAGACTGCCGAGGGAGTAAACAAGGAGATAAAGGACGGGCTAAGGATCCCGAAGGACATATTCCTGAATTCTGTTTTTGTCAGGCAGGGCGAGATGGACGCGCTCATTTCTGAAACGCCTGCCAACAGGGAGAAACTGTTCAGCAAAATCATTGGAATTGATGTGCTGTCGGAGAATGCGCAGAAGATAAAGAGCATAAGGGATGCACTGCGCTTGGAAGAAGCGCGCTTTTCAAACATTCAGGACAGGCTTGACAGGATATCCGGTGACAGGTCTGAAGCTAAAGAGGAGTTAGAAAAGGCTGAAGTTCTCTTATCAGAAGAAGCCGGGAGAGAGAAGAAGGCGCACGAGGCAATGCAGGAGCTCGAAATAAGAAGAGACGACGCAATGCAGAAAAAGGCAGGTTTTGATGCGGTAAGAACCAGGATTGACGAACTGAAGGCCAAGGCGGAAGCTGTCAAGAATAATATCGGGAAGAGCCAGCAGCTCATCAAGGGTATCTCGTTCTCTGCAGCTGAAAAGGAGAGGATAGAGAAGGAAACGTTGTTCGCCAGGAAGTCGGAAGTTACCAGATTTTTCAACCTCAAGAGCGAGTTCAGGACTCTCGAAGTCTCTCTTGAAAATGTAAGAACTGCCATAAGTGACTATGAGGCAGAGAAGAAGAAGCTAGGGGCACTTGCAGAAAGCCACAGAAGGTACAGGGAGGTTGAATCCCTTGTTAAAGACCTTGAGGAGAAGGCAAAGTCGCTACACAGCTATAAAGCGCTGAAAGACTCTGCCGATGAAGAAGTCAAAGCGGAGAAGAGGAAAGCCATGGAACTTTCCGGAACCCTTTCTTCCCCTGAATTTGCCGACCTGATGAGCCTTGACAGGAACAGTGTTGCCCGGTCAATTGGAGAGCTAGAGAAGGGGCTCAGGGAAATAGAAGGGCAGAGAAATGCCCTGAAAGAGCGTGTCGGGGGAATCAATAGACAGCTCACAGAACTCAGGAAGAATAAGGAGACGCTTGGTGACAACAGGAAATGCCCTGTTTGCGGAAGTGACCTCGATGATTTTCACCTCGGGGAGATTCACTCTGCCTACCAGGCAAGAGAAGAAGAGTTTCTGAAGGAAATAGCCGAGTCCGGCGCAGAAGTTTCCGGCCTCAATAATGCCTACAGAAAGAGAGAGGAGGAACTTGCCCGGCTGAGAAGACCTGGCATAGAGAGATTCATGCTTGCAAGGGACGAACTCTCAAGGCTGAAGGACTCCATAGCCGAAAAGGAGGAGAGAATGGATGAGTTGAAGTCGAAATTTGCAGAACTTTCACACGTGGAGGGGAAACTCGGAGAGGCTATGAAAGAAAAGGAGGCCCTTAAGCAACAGGAGAATGAATTCAATTCCATAACATATGCAGTGAGCAGAATCCCCATTGAGACATTGCGGGAAAAACTGGCCAGGTACGAAAATGAGGAGAGGGAAAAGAGCGAGTTGCTGGAGAGCCTGGTAATCAGCATAGGGATGGAGCCCTCTGATGAGGACCGGAACCGGCTTGAGGCCCTGGTGGAAAAATACGAGAGGATAAGGAATGCAGAAGCAGAGTACAACAGGGTCCTGAATGAGCTCGAAAACGACAGGAGGGCATTGGCCGAGATCGATTCTGACCTTGAGAAGAAGAGTAATGAAATCATATCCCTCGGAGATGTCAGGCAGGAACTTGAGAGGGCAGTTGAACTGTACAACAGGCAGAAGAAAGAGCTGGATGGGATAAGGCAGAATGTAACCGCATATTCTGAAAGGATGAAGACCTTCAGGTCAACAATTGAAAAGCTAGAACTCGAATTGTCATCCCTGGAGAAGGACAAACTGAAACTGGATAAGATAAAGGCTGCTTCCGCAAAACTCGAGAAACTGAGAAGTGCCTTTGAAAGAAACGGGATTCAGGCCCTCATAAGAAAGGATTCGTCCGTTTCAATTAACAACATGACAAGGAATTACCTTTCGTCGTTCAACTTCGAGTTTGACGATGTCAGGATAGACGAGAATTTTGACATAAAAGTGATAAACAATGGCGTTGAAGAGCCACTTGATTCCTTAAGTGGCGGGGAGAGAATCTCCTTGGCTATCGCGGTGCGACTCGCCATCGCCAAATATCTGACAGGAAGGGTCAGCACTGTTATTATGGATGAGCCCACAAATTTCCTTGACGAGGACAGGAGGAACAACCTGAAGGAGATCATACAGTACTCCCTGAAGGATGAAAACATGGTTCAGCAGATGATAATGATCACACACCACACTGAGTTGACCTCAGCTGCCGATGCATCATTCGAGGTTACAAAGGTGAATGGCGTATCATCCGTGTATCAGGGTTGAAACTTCATCGGCTGCAGTTCTCACGAAGCCAGCCCAGCATGATTCCAAGGGTCTCATCGTCAAGGTCTCTGGAAGCCTGATTGTAGTTCTGCCCAGCCAGTCCCGGAACTATCTGGTCCCTTGGCATAGGCTCGTATTTCAGGACATGATCCGCATTTTCAGGAAATGAGATCGTTATGTTCTGCCTCCCGGAGAGTCTTCTTCTAAGAATTGCACCGTCAACCTCCCAGTTCACCTGAATATCTTTCTTGCCAATCAGCAGAAGCATCGGATCAGGTACTTCATTTATCAGGTCGGCGGGGTTCATTTTCCAGAGTTCCAGGCTGAAGGGCTGATTAGCAGGAGAAGTTATGCTTCTAAGAAGCAGATCCATGCTTTCAGGGATTTTGGGATCTGGAATATAAGGCTTGCCTATCTCAAAATCTGAAACAGCCTTGTCGTAAAGACCCATGAGATATTCCGGATTTTCTGCACCCTTAAGCTGGTTGAATATCTGCTCCCTTGCCACATCACCAACAGATCTTCCGGGAACTCCTGTAAGAACGAGCCCACTGAACTTGTTCTCGCTTGCCCCTGCCTGGTAATTCAGGGCATGAATCGCACCTTCACTGTTTGTTAGTGCACATAAGTTTTCCCGGGACACGTTTGTATTTTCAACGAGTGCCTTGACGGCGGACTCCACCTCTTCAGCATGCCCCTTCATGCTGATCCTTCCCATCAGCTTCTGAACGTTCTCCTGTATATAAGGGCCTGAAGCCCTTTTGTCAAACCTGATGGTCGCATATCCCGATTTCGTGAGAGCTTCAGCCAACAGTTTCCCGGTACCGTTGCTTCCCGGGATTAGTGGGGAACACCAGTCCCTGTCAGTCGGACCACTTCCTGCAATCATGACTATACCCGGGTATTCTTTCCCGTCTCCAGGAAATGTGACTGTTGCCTCCATCTCTATATCATCCAAGTCCCATCTTACTATCTTCTCACCCATCTCACCATTCAACGCGACCACCCATTATTACAAATATATCCATACTTGCCTAAATTAACATGTGATTAAACAATCGGAATTTAATAATGGTTTAAGATTATGGTTTAATAGTTTCGACACTGTTACCCTGAACAATACAACAGGATGTGGCTGATTGAAGATAAGCGCAGTGATTCCTACGATAAACGAAGAGAAGACCATTGGGATGGTTATAGACGGACTCAAGAAGATGAGCAATGTAGAGGTCATAGTCGTAGACACAAACTCAACAGACGGCACGAAGAAAATCGCGCAGGAAAAAGGTGCAAAGGTCATCAACCAGCCTGAGAGAGGGTATGGAAAGGCGTACAAGACCGGCCTCTCTGAAGTTACCGGCGACATAGTGGTGTGCCTTGATGGTGACGGCACATATCCTCCGGAGATTGTCGAGCCGCTAATCAATATCCTGGAGATAAATGAGGTCGATTTCATTTCCTGCGACAGGATGACCTTGAGGACTTCACTCAATTACACAACGCTTCACTATGTTGGAAACAGCATCCTGAACAGGACAATCAGCATACTTTTCAAGGTAAGGATGAATGATTCCCAAAGCGGCATGTGGATATTCAGGAAATCCCTTTATGATTCCATGGGGCCGCTCAGTGATGGAATGTCATTCTCCCAGGACATAAAGATAGAGGCCGTGAGGAGGGGAAAATTCATGGAAATTCCTGTGAAATACGGTGTTAGGATTACAAAACCAAAGCTGAAGACCTGGAGAGACGGGTTCAACAATCTGTTCTACCTCTTCATAAAGAGGGTTGAAAGATAAATTGCCTCATACTTCTGCTCAATTTGCACGGCAGGTAGGAATATTGCTGCTCAACCCAAAAGATTTTTATCGTGTATGATCATAGTTGACTCAGAGTTCCGATGGCGCCGTTACTGAAGAAAAAAAATCCGGAGGGAGACAGGGGAAAGGAGAGGCCTGAAAGAAAATTTATTGATCTGGCCGACTTCAAGTTGCCGGACGTCCCAGATGTTGAGAGAAAACATCTGAAAGTTGCGGAAATACAGAGATTTGAGGATCTCATGAGAATCAGCGATTTTGTTTATAACGGCGACATACTGATTCTGGACTGCACCCCTGTGGCAGGAGACGAGCTCCAGATGAGAAGAATAATTCAGGAAGTCCGGACAATAGGCAAGGATGTAGACGGTGACGTGGCCGGAATAACGAAGAACCTCATAGCCATAACCCCGAGAGGCATGGCCATCGACAGAAACAGGATCAGAGGGTCATTCTAGTACAGATGGGAATTTAAGTTTTTAGGGCAGGAACACCTCTGTTTTCAGGGTAGAACCTGAGTATCATGTACGCTCCGATGAGGACAACCGCTGCAGCGGTAACAAAGTCAACGGTGTATCCAAGGTCATACGCAATAACACCGGATATGCTTGCACCACCTATCTGCCCCACGCCCAGGAGAGAGTTGTAGTATCCGATAGCCTTCCCCCTGTTGGCCTTGACCGCAAGCTTTGTTATGCTTGTCACCTCGCTGATGCTTATGAGGCTCCACAGTGCTCCCAAGATTCCGTACATTATGATTGCGGTTATCAGGACCACTCTGCCGTAGGCTGCCAAGAGCGGCAGGATCCCAGCCAGTGAGAATATTGCTATTCTGGGAAATATGCCGAAGGAAATTGTCTTTCGGATGCCCCCTTTTCGCACAAGGATGCCTGCTATTCTGAACGTAACCATGGATAATGCGCTGTTCAACAGATAAAGAATGAAGATCTGAGATTCTGCAGCGTGAAAATAATCTATAAGGAAAACTGGAAAAGGCACGAAGAAAATCTGGAACCCGAACATGAGAAAAGTTGTTGTGAAAAGATACTTCCTCATTGTTGGGGAGAAAGCATGTGTTTCGCCCTTGTTTCTGCCAAACGGTATGACATGAAGCACGTAGCTCGGAAAGTGCCGTCCCCTTTCAACGATTCGGTAGGAGAACAGGTTGTGCAGCCTCGCTCTTATAAGCTTCCTCCCCGGTTCCGGCAGAAGCGCAATTGCCCCTATAGCTGCGGTGAGATATATGAAGGATGCAATGAGATACATTGCAGGAAGAACACTTGGGGAATGCCAGTACACGATGATCCCGGATCCTGCAATCAGGCCCGTTACTGTGCCTGCAGCCGAAACCAGGCTGAAGGTAGACATCACCTGGGGCCATTCTGCCTCCTGCCGGGTTTCCAGTATAATAAGGGTGGACACAGGGACTGCAGCCATTGCAATGGCCTGAAAAGATACCAGCATCAGGATGTAAGCGGAAAGATCGCGAACGAACATGATCTGAAGCAGTGTCAGGAAGGAGCCAAAGAATCCAACGAGTATGAATATCTTTCTCCTGCCGGCATAGTCTGACAGATTCCCCCAGAAAATTAGGGAAGGCACTGCAGCTGCAGAAGCAAGTGATGATACCAGGCCAACGTAAAATACGTTTGAGTTCAGGTATATTACAATATAAAGCGGGATCAGAGGCGAAATGATTCCTGCTGCAATATTTGAAAGAAGATAACTGGCGAACCATTTGCTGCCAGCACCGGGCATGGCATTGCCTCCATCACTTTTTGTAATGTTTTCCATCTCTCTCCACCTCATATTCCTTCGTTCAACTCATTCTAGTCAACTATTTTCTGATAAACAGGATATGGATTATTAAAGACTGTCAGTAGAGGCTACACTGTCAGGATCAGAAGTTATGATCCTTATGTGCGGGTAGTATCTGAGTATCAGGACTGTGCCTGCAAGCACTATCAGGGACGAAACGGCAAAATCAGCACTGTAGCCTACATATTCGGATATTACTCCTGAAATGAATGATCCGCCTATCTGTCCGAATCCAAAAAATGAGTTGTAGTAGCCTACTGCCCTTCCCCTCTGCTTCGGCTGAGCGTTATCAGAGACAAAAGAGATCTGGCCTATGCTTATAAACCCCCAGAAAGCTCCCACCACTGCGTATATGATCATTGAAACCATCAGGGCTTGAGTGCTTTGCATCACAATGTACGGAAGGAAAGCCGCTGCGCCGAACGTGATGAACCTTGACGCAAGCGACATAGTGAGGGTCTTCTTTCCTCCTTTAAGTCGGATGTAATTCCCTGCAAACCTGAAAGTGAGGGTTGAAAAGATGGCGTTGATGAGGTAGAGGTAGAATATGTCCTCTGTTGTTCCGCCAACATTCTGAATGACGTAGACTGGAAATGCCAGTATAAAGAGCTGAAAGCCGAACATCAGGAAAGAGGATGCGTATATGTAATGCCTCAGGGGAGGAGACAGCTTGTTCAGGGCCTTCATCTTCCTGTCGGAAATGATGTGTATGACGCTGCTTGGAAAATACCTGACCCTTTCAATGACCCTCAATGAGTAAAATGGCCCCAGCTTTGCCCTGTTAATGTTCCTGGATGGCTCTTTCAGTATAATCATTGCACTGATCACCGCAAGAATGTATATTGCACCTGCTACAAGGTAAAAGAGAGGGATAACAGAATCCACTCCGGATCCGTACAGGACCACCATTACGGCACCTATGGCGAGTCCAAGAACTGTGCCTGTTGATGCGATCATGTTAAATGTAGCCATGACGTTTGGCCATTGGGACTGCTGTGTGCTTTCGAAAATCAGAAGGTTGGAAACAGGGACACTCGCCATTCCTACGACCTGAGCGACGATCAGGAACAGGATGTAGACGCCAAGTGTGTGAACGAGAAATATTGGGATTAATGCTATTCCGGCACCCAGGAACCCGATTATCACGAAAATTTTCCTTTTTTTGATTGAATCCGACAGGTTTCCCCAGAATAGAAGGGCCGGAACCGATGCCGCCGATGCCAGGGAATATACTATCCCGTCCCACACTACCCCACTCTTCAGGAACATGACAACAAACAGTGGGATGAGCGGTATTGTAAGGCCATAGGCAGTGTTGGAAAAAAGATAGCTGATGAACCAGTAGTTCGAAACTTTCTTGCGGACTGAGCTGCTGCTCCCCTGCATCAGCGTTGTTTCAGAACCGTAGTGACTCATCTCGTGGTGCAGATACTCATCGTATTTAAGCGTGGCGCCTAACCATACTTACACAGGAGACCGTGTTTTGCCGGATATTGGGGAATGAAGCGGCAAAACTTCAGTTCTTATTCTGCCCCTCACGAAATGAATATATACAGACAAGCTGTCAAAGTCTAGATGTACTATGTCCGCAGGGAATGACTCAGGAGTACTAGGCGAAAAAGTGGCAATTGTCACTGGGGCCGGTTCAGGAATAGGTAGGGCAACTGCACTGGAAATGGCAAGGAACGGAGCCAGTGTATGCGTTGCAGATATATCTGAAGAGAAGGCAAAAGAAACAGTTGACCTGATCAGGAAAGAAGTCAGGGGTTGCGAGGTTGAGCCCTTCAAGGTCGATGTAAGCAGCGAAGATGAGGTTCAGATGCTCATATCCTTTGCCGCTGTGAGATTTGGCCGTATCGACATTCTGTTCAACAATGCCGGAATTTACGAGTGGTTTTCAATAGAAGATATTTCCACGGAGACATGGGACAGGATACTCAACACAAATCTGGGAGGTGCCTTTTATTGCACAAAAAATTCCATACCGCACCTCATAAAAACAAGGGGAGTTATTGTCAACACTTCTTCCGCCCTGGGCCTGCAGGGCTCAACTGAATCCGTTGCCTATTGTGCATCAAAGAGTGCCATAATAGGGCTCACCAGGGCTTCTGCCATGGACCTTGCAAAATACGGCATAAGGGTAAACTGCATCGCCCCCGGCTCCGTTGAAACATCCATGGTGGAGAGGGATTTCGCTCATTTCGGAGATGCGGAGAAGGCAAGAAAAGCATACAACGAGCTGTATCCAATGGGCAGGATTGCGAAACCTGAGGAGATTGCGAAACTTGTTGTATTCCTCGCATCGGATGCTGCATCATTCATCACCGGGGCAACACATGTTATTGATGGTGGTATTTCAGCACAGTGGGCGGAAGGGCTTGCGCCAAAAATAAATGTGAGATGAGAACAGGCCCAAACTGCTCCCATCGGGCATTCTTCCACATTTTTCCTACAGTATCCGAAGTTCCTTCGAAAATGAGTTGACTGCCCGGGTCCCTTTTTCGTCCATCAGCACTGTATCCTCTATACGGACGCCGTACTTCCCCTGAATGTAAATTCCGGGCTCTATGGTAAATGTGGCCGGAGGCTGGAGCGGAGATCTGTTGCTTTCATTGATGTACGGAGGCTCGTGGGTCTCCAGGCCGATACCATGACCTGTCCTGTGGGTGAAATATTCCCCATATCCCGCGTTTTCAATCACTTTTCTTACCTCTATGTCGATATCTCCTGCAGGAATTCCCGGATTAGCGCAGTCTATGCCTGTCTGCTGGGCCTTTCTGACTGTTTCGTACACGTCCTTGAACCCCTCTGGAATGCTACCCACTACAAAGGTTCTGGTTGTGTCTGATGAGTAATTCCTGTAGGATGCCCCAAAGTCGATAACCAGGGAGCTTCCGGCTTCAATTCTGCTGTCAGACGTGACGTGGTGAGGGTTGGCGCTGTTTTTTCCGGATGCGACCGTGGTGGAGAATGCATTTCCGTCAGATCCGTTCCGCCTCATATTGTACTCAAGTATCCCCGCGACTTCCTTCTCAGTCATTCCAGGTTTGATTTCCTGTGTTGTTTCTTCAAGGGCTTTCTCACTTATTTCGACAGCTTTTCTTATGAATTCCACCTCTTCGCCTCGTTTCCTCTGCCTGAGGGCCACCATCAACTGATCTGCAAAAACAGGATCAGGGCCAAACATATCCTTAAACCTCATGTACAGCGAAAGAGGTGTCTGGGATTCCAGTGCAATCCTTCCTTTTCCCCCTGATCCAATGATTTCCTTTGCAATTGCATATGGGTCATCCCTGTCATCCCAGGTTACTGTCTTATCGACCCCGATATCCCTCACCTGCCCCTGGCTGAGCTTTGGCACAACCAGCGATGTTTCCTTCCCGTTTACAATAAGCGCAGTCAACCTCTCATTACTTCCAACACAGAATCCTGTGAGGTAGCAGATATTTTCCCTTGAAAGTATTACTGCCTGCTGCAGTTCTTCTTCGGCCAGTTTTTTCCTTAATTCACCTAATCTTTCCCTGTAGTCGGACATAGTTAGAAGCACTCTCACATGTGGATGGCTGCCAAGGACATAACAATTGGGTTGGTTTCAAGTGCCCGATCAGTCTCGGGGCAATCTGCTCCCGGATGCCTAATAAGTTTCCTGCATATCTTATATAGCCATTCATTCTTTACACTAATAGGTAGTTCCAAGTGTCTTTGGCATCATGTCTTTTCTTGGTTGAATCTTGCAATAGGGGAAAATCTGACTCTGTGGAGTTGCTTCTTTGATGAACGGGGACGGCGTCACAATTCTGGTGGAAAACCTGCGAAAGAGTTATGGGAGCATAAAAGCAGTGGACGGCCTTTCATTCAAGGTATATGAAGGAGAGGTCTACAGCCTTCTCGGCCCAAACGGTGCCGGCAAAACCACAACGGTGGAAATAGTTGAGGGGTTGAGAAAGCCCGATGGCGGCCGGGTCAGGGTCCTGGGAATGGATCCATGGCATTCACAGGCTGATATACGGCAAACGGTCGGGATAATGCCGCAGGACTTCAGGTTCGTTGAGCGTATAAACCCTGAGGAGGCCATCAGGTTCTATTGCACAATCTTTGGAGTTGCGGACAGGAGCAAAGAGCTTCTTGAACTTGTTGAACTGGATGATGTCAGGAATGTTTATTTCCAGAACCTTTCAGGAGGGCAGAAGCAGAAGCTTGGAATATGCCTCGCCCTTGTCAACAATCCAAAGGTAGTATTTCTCGATGAGCCCACTACGGGGCTTGATCCCAGGGCAAGAAGAAGAATCTGGAAACTCATAAGGCAGTTGAAGGAAGAGGGGAGGACGATCATTCTCACAACACACTACCTTGAAGAAGCAGAAATGCTGGCAGACAGGGTCGGAATAGTGTCACGCGGAAAAATGATTGTGGAGGGGACTCCAAAGGAGATAATAGAAAAGATGGGAAAAGGGAAGCGCCTTCTTGTAAGCAGAGACGAAAAACTTTCAGAATACATTGGAAAAGAGCTGAAGCTTGAGTCCACCCTGGAAAACGGCCTCATATCTGCCCATGTCAACAGCAACAGCGATGTGATCGATATTCTATCATTCGTTGACAGGAACAACATACCGATAAGCACCCTTCAGCTGAGGGAGGACACCCTTGAAGACATATTCGTAGACCTGGTAGGAAAGGAGGAAGAATGATGAGGATCAGGAATATAGTCGCTGAGCTGAAAATATACGGCAAGAACTACATGAGAAGCAGGACCGCGCTGTTCTTTGTATTCATTTTTCCCCTACTGTTCATGCTCATTTTCGGTTCCATCTTTTCCGGAGGAAATTCAAGCCCGACTCCGCTTTATGTGCAGAATCTTGACGGCAACAGCACCCTTGCTTCCCAGTTCATAGCAGCCCTTAATGATACACATATTGTGAGCATAAGGACGATACCTGCATCTGTGAACATTACAAAATACATATCCGAGAACTCAATCAGCTCAGCCCTGCTGATACCTCAAGGTTTCTCGCAGGATTACGTCCAGGGGATGCAGGTAAATCTCACTTACTACTTTAACCCCTCGCAATCAACAAGTGCGGTTGCACAGCAGGCCATACAGTTTGTAGTTCAGGCCTTCAACAACCAGGGGTCAACGGCCAGCGGAAATATATCAGTTTCCACTGCAAGTGTATCGTTCAAGGCCACAAACACCTCGGACTATCTCATTCCGGGGCTTATCGGTCTTGTGATACTGACTTCCCCGATGTTCTCAATGACTTTTGTTGTTAGTTCATACAAAAAGAACAAGATATTCAGGCAACTATCCCTGACGCCCCTCTCGAAGGGTGAATGGTTCATTTCCAAGTTCTTCTGGTACCTGATAATATCAGCGCTCTCGGCTGTTGAAATTGTGGCGGTTGGGTACTTCCTGTTCCACTCGCATGTTTCCCTCACGTTATACATGGTTCCTTTCATACTTCTTGGCGTGTTCATGTTCACGAGCCTGGGAATCCTTGCGGGATCTGTGTCTAAATCCGAGGAGGGGGCTTCAGTTATTGGAAACATCATAACCTTCCCGATGATGTTTCTCTCCGGGACGTTCTTCCCGGTATCGATCATGCCCGGGTGGCTCCAGACTGTTGCCCACATACTGCCACTCTATTACATAATTGACGGCCTGAATTCGGTAATGATCTATTCAAACATGAATGCGGCTCTTGTGGACATAGTGGTCAGTATCGCGGTCGCAGTGGTTATTTTCATCGCAACTCTCATAACATTCAGCTGGAAGGAGGATTGACCGGATAAGTCAGGGCCCTGTATAATTTATTCATATATTTTTAACACTCCCGATTCATTATTAGATGATATTCATGAAAATAGTGGTGGCGGGGTTTGAGAATGGAGAAGAAATACCTGTAAGGTTCAGTTGCGACGGAGCGGACAGGTCCCCGGCCATAGAGTGGTCAGATCTGCCCGAAGGAACTGACTCCCTTGCCCTTATAATGGATGATCCGGATGCTCCGATGGGCACATTTACGCACTGGATCATTTACAGTATTGGCCTGAACCATGGGGGCCTGGATGCCAGCCTCCCTTCTGATGGGAAACTTGAATCGGGTGCAAGGCAGGGGAAGAACGACTTCGGAAATATCGGCTACGGGGGCCCTTGCCCGCCTCGCGGAAGATCCCACAGGTATTATTTCAGGCTTTTTGCGCTTAAGCCTGCCGGGCGTATTGAAGCAGGCATAAGCAGGAAAGAATTTGACGGTGAAATAGGCGGGAGAATAATAGAAGTGGTTTCCTACATGGGAAATTACAAAAGAAAATAGAGGGGGGACAGGACATATTCCCGGCTTAACTAAGGCTGGACGTTGGTGCTTTCCTTCTTCTTGGACGGAGCCGCAAATCCTGCAATTAGTTTCCGGACCATCCTGGAGTTTTCCAGCCCGTAGTATTGGCGGTACAGGAAGATCATGAATGACGACAGCGTCAGGTGGTGTTTCCTTGACCACTGTATTTCCTTGCTCATGTAAGTCAGATGGTGGTCAAGGCGCCCTTTGTGTTCCACAGGCTTTCCCTCAACATACTCCTGAATGCTCTCTACTATTCTTGAGTGTTCTGCTTCGCTTATGTATTCCATCCTGAATCTCAGGTCTGCCATCATCTTGGCAGCGATGTATGTAGTCTCCTCAATGGTCTTTCTGTTCATCCGGTCTGTCTCATAGTTGAGGAAATCCTCCCAGCCTGATCCGAAATCAAGAAGATCGTAATAGTCCTGTATCCCGGTTGCCCTAATCCTGTATCCGTACCTATCGGGGAATTCGTATATTAGAGATCCCGGATCAAGGAATGGAGTCAATGGCGATATGAAGGCAGAAAGCTGCATTCTAGTGTCATGGAAGTCCCTGAAGAGCTTTTCAGAGTACTTTACATCCGCGAAGACGTCATCCGGTTCCTGGCCGGGAACACCGATCGAGAAATATATGTCAAATTTTCTGCATCCATTTTCGGCCGCATGCCTTACGCTTTTTTCAAGGTCTTTGTTGGAGTACACCTTCCCTGTTCTAGCCCTTATGTTCTCCACGGAAGATTCAGGAGAAATCTCAGAAGTATACTCGGGGAATGCCTTTTTCAGTTCCAGATAGTAATCGAGCCCCGGAGGCGTGAAGTACTCCGTGAGCAATGGTATGTCTATCCCCCTTTCCCTTATCTCCTTAAAGAAGCGGGTATAGAATTTTTCGCCTGAGTAGTTTATGTCTCCGGCAATGAAGATGGGGGCACCCAGTTTCTGGTGCACCAGTTCCACCTCGTCCACCACTCTGCTGACATCACGGACTATGGGAGAATGCGGGAAGAAGTTCTTCTTGTAGGAATAATACGAGCCCCCGCAGAAAGCACAGTTCATGTTGCAGCCATGCTGGATAAGCGTCATGGCCATTGGGTTGTATATCCAGGAAAGGAATGGGAGGTGCCCCTTTATGTCGTGGTATTTCAAGGCGTTCTTCAGAAGAAGTTCGTAGTTGAGGAACACATCATCCATTCTCTTGAGGTCATTTGACCTTTTGTTTGACTTGACAGCACCATTCTGCCTGTAAAGCAGATTTTCTATGTCCTCTACATCCCCCTTCCCTTGCGTGTATTCGACCAGGTCGAGCATGGGCCTCTCCTGGAGGTCTCCCTTCAGCACATAGTCAACTTCGGGGTATGTTTGCATTATCTCCTCAGCGAAATATGAAGCCGAATACCCCCCAAGGACAACTTTTGATTCCGGGTGGAGCCTCTTGAGTGTTCTAACAACATTTATGGCGCCATGAACATGGGGAAGCCAGTGAAGGTCCACACCGAAAACGTCCGAATCCAGCCCCTTGAGGTATGCCTCTTCGTCAAAAGTGCTGGATGACAGCATAAGGACAGCTAGATTACTGATTCTCGCATCGTACCCCCTAGTCGTCAGGTAGTTGAGCATGCTTATGAGGCCTATGGGGTACATTTCAAAGACAGGTGTCGATGGTACTACGTCACTTATGGGCCCGGGACGTAGATTCCTCGATCTGAAGTTGTAAATACTTGGAGGGTGGACGAATGTTACATCGGTTTTCACAGCTTCAGGCCTCCTGCAACGTGATGTCCATTTCTGCCCCTGAATTCATTCCCGCCAGGGATGGAGGGTATTTCATGATGTCCTGATAATGACCGGTAGTACCCGTGCAGATATCCGCCCCCATGCATGAGTTCCCCATTTTCCGGGCTGGCGAGAAAAACGTCATACCTTTTTATTCAAGCCGGATTAATAACCGGCTACCCTAACAAATAAGAGACGGCTCATTCAGTATCTTATGCGTGGGTCAATGTAGGCATAAATAACGTCCGCTGCAAGCGTTGAAATAACTATGAACACCCCGAAAAGGAGGGACGAGTATATTATTGAGTATATCTCAGCGTGAAGAACCGACTCTGCCATCAGCCAACCGAGCCCCTGGTATGAAAAAATAGTCTCAACAACTATCAGGCCGGTGAGAAGATAGCTCATCACTATTCCCATTATTGTTATGGTAGGGATGAGTGCGTCCCTTCTGGTATGTTTCTTCACAATGGCCTTGAATGGCACCCCCTTTGCCTTTGCAGTCCGTATGTATTCCTGAGTGGAAGCGTCTACCATCCCTGATCTCATTGTTCTGACGATCATCGCGAGAATTGCATACGTCAGTGTTACAACAGGGAGAATAAGATGCATCAGGGAGCTCAGTGCAACTTCCGGATCGTGGTTTATTATGGAGTCAAAGAAAATCATGTGGGTGGGAGATGAAATTATGTACCCAATATTCTAATTATAAAGCCATGCCGGAGGAGGTATCGCGATTATGGTTCCATCAGATGCTGTTCCATTCACCACATGTTTCCAAACCAGCTTTATGCCTCCCGGATTTGCCAGGCTGGATTTCACGTGCTCCTCTGTAAGAGTAAGTAGTGAATAATTTACCTCCTGGCTCTGAGGCATCTGGAACTTCACATATGTTATTTTGTTGGAGAAAAGAGTAAATGCAGGTTGACTTGTTACGTTCGGAGTAACATAGTAATGGTTATTCTGAGATAGCACGCTTGACTCCATCGGGTGCATTGTGCCGGATATGCTGATCATGAATATTCCAGCAATCATGGCTACTACCAGAGAATCGTTGAGGGTGCTTTTGAAGAATCCTTTAAGAAAAGTCCTTAAGTTCCGTCTGAGGGCAACTGTTCTTATAATGGACTCCTTCATCCATTATTTGGTTACTTCATGTGTAGATATATTTTACTACAATACAAAAAGGAAAATATTTCGAAGAGGTTCAGAGGCTGAACTTCCCTATGACCTTCGGAAACAGCGTGGCGTCTTCAATGTTCCTGAGACCGAGCACATACCTCACAAGCCGCTCTATCCCTATCCCAAAGCCTGCTGATCTAGGAAGGCCCATTCTAGCCACTTCCAGGTAGTACTTGAACTGCTCAAAGGTCTGGCCCTTCTTCTTTATTCTGTCAATAATCCTTTCAAGCTGATATTCCCTTTCTCCACCTGACAGTGCTTCGCCGAAGCCTTCCGGATAAACCATGTCCATGTCACTGAGTATTCCCGGCCTTTCTTCCATTTCCCTGTCATAAAACTCCCTGTCCAGGAGGGCTACATTTTCAATGAAGAATGGATCCTTGTGGTTTTCTGATAAACTTGCTTCAAACTCTTCCCCGTACCTCTCCTTGGCAAGGCTGTAATCATACCTCCTGAACGGGATGTGTGGAACAGAAAGAGCTCTTCCAAAAAATTCCAGGTCTTCGGCGCAGGATTTCCTGACTTGTTCTATGACAAAGCAGTACATCCTTTCTGCAAGAGAGATTGCATCATCTTTTGAGAAGTCCCTCACTTCAACGTCGAGCTGAGAGAATTCTGCAAGATGCCTCCCGGTAGCCTGCCTATCCAACGGCTCGAGCCTGACGTTCGGTGAGAAAATGAAAAGCTTCTCGTATGAGAGCAACGCAATCTGCTTGTGGAAAATCATGCTCTGTGTAAGCCCGTATTTGTGGCCGTAATAGTTAATGCTGGCATCTGAGACTGGGTGATTCAGAGGGTCGGTGACTGGTCCCAATATTACAGGGGACAGTTCGTAAAAGCCTTCCCCTATGAAAAAGTCCCGAAGGCTCTTTCTCACTTCTGAGTTTACATGCAGAATCCTTCTTGATCTCTCACTTGAAATCTTGCTGTAAAGGTTGGAAAGCCCTTCCCTCTCCTCCGGAGATATCTCGTTCACAAATGCCATGAGGCCAGTAGGAATTTCTAATATAGAACCGTTAGTCAACGTATATTGTCAGTTTGACGCAAAGTGATTAATAATTAATTATATTCCTGGCATATTGACATCGGCTAGAATAAAACTTGACAATCTAGATAAAGACATATTGGCCCACCTTGAGGATGATTCCAGGCTCACGCCCACTTTGCTTTCAAGAATTCTCAATGTCCCGAGGACCACAATAAAATCAAGAATAGACAGGATGGTTGAACTTGGTCTTATCAAGGGTTTTGAGATCAGGAAAGATTACGCCAAACTTGGCCTTCCTACCACTGCGTTTATCCTGATCTCTTTTGACTCGTCACGGGGAGTAAGTGAGAATGAGGTGGCAAAATCCCTCTCCAAAATAAGAAACGTTGAGGAAGTCCACATAATTTCAGGCGAATATGACATTCTTGTAAAAATAAGGGCAAAATCGATCGAGGATGTCGGTGAGTCCGTAGTGGATAAGATGCATCTCATACCTGGCGTGGCAAGGACGCTCACTTTGTCTTCATTCCGGGAGATTCAGTGAGATATGTGATATTTCCATTATTATGCCAGTTCTTTGATTGATTGTCTGTTTTCATTTTCTAAGTTGCATGCAATGGTAGCACTGCCTTTTCTGCAAGAATAGAGTTTCAATCGCTCCATAAATGAACCGATTCAAAATGACATACTTCAATAATGGTCAGATAGATTTGCTCTCGGTCACTCTCTGCCTTGGGCCTGACCACCTGTCTCTGCACCAGAATAGAACTCCTGGTATTCCATTGCAACTGCGTTGGAATAAAGGGAGCAACTGAAGTATTCTCTAATCATAACAAGGTAACACCTATTTTTCACAAGGCCTAAAAATCGAATGGAAAAACAGTTCTGGCTAAATTTGGAATGCAGGGGATGTGCACTATTATAAAGGTTCAAAACAGTTATTAACTTTCAACAATTAATCTAACAATGACTTACGAAGATGGGCTGGAGAGGGAAAGGCGGAAACTTACAGAATCAAGTCTATCTGAAGACTCAAAGGAGAAAATCCTTGAGTTCATTGATGACTTATCACTTCAGAAAATATCTGCTGGAAGGAGATACGCATATATTCTGAGACTGAGGAAAATAGCAGAGATCATCCCAAATGAATTTCTTAACCCGGAAACCAAGGACATAAAGAAGGTAGTTAGGACAGTTAGCACAACGAAGGTAAGATGGGGAGGCGGGGAACTCCACGAACCTTCAGATAATGCCATTCAGGCTTATTCTGTTACTCTAAAGAGGTTCTATAAATGGCTCCTTACAGATGATAGGAAGTACCCTGAGTGTGTTGAATGGTTGAAAACCACTGTTGGACATAAAAGCAGAGAGAAGAAACCAGAAACAAACATAACTGCAAAAGAAGTTGACAAGCTCCTGGAAGGTTGCAGAAACGCTAGAGATAAGGCACTCATATCACTCCTATATGATTCGGGGTGCAGGATTTCGGAACTTCTCTCAATGAGGATTAAGGACCTTGCGTTTGACAAATATGGGGCTATGATAAGCGTGACCGGAAAAACTGGTTTTAGGAAAGTCAGGGTAGTTGGAAACAGCATAGCTTATATCAGGTCCTGGTTGAGCAATCACCCAAAGAGTACTGATGAGAATGCCTGGCTATTCACCGAACTTGTGAACTTCAACAACCAGATGGATTATCCTGAAGTTCGGAACATGCTGAAGAAAGCAGCCGAGAGAGTAGGAATCACAAGAAGGGTCTATCCTCATCTGTTCAGGCATACAAGGGCAACCCTGCTTGCGAGTAAGATAGGAGAAGCCCCACTAGAAAAACACATGGGATGGGTGCATGGATCAAAGATGAGTCAGACCTATGTTCACCTTTCTGGTAAGGACGTAGATGGAGCTATTCTATGTGCGTATGGGGTTAAAATGGAGGATGAGGATAAGCCGCTTGAAGAGGAGAGGCCCATTATGTGCCCCAGGTGTGAAACTGAGAACCCTTCAAATTCAAAGGTTTGCAGAAGGTGCTGGCTGCCCCTGGACCATGCTGTACTGCAGGAATTCCTGGAGAAAGAGGCCCTAACAGTTGAGACCCTCAGACAGTCTGACAATGTGAGCGGGGCCGAAAAGGAACTGCTTGAGACCGTGCTTGATAATCCTGAAGCAAGATCAGAGTTTGTTAGGATAATTCTGAAGGGCGCTAAGGAGTCCGGGTCATTTGAATCGCTCCAGGATGAAATCAGAAGGAGGTTGAGTAAGGAGGGCAACTGATACCCTCCAAATCGCTCTATTTTGATTGAAACTCCCTCTGAACGTGTAATCACTCAAGGCAGGCCAACAAAACAACCCTGTTGCCTCTCTTTGGCTCCAGTTCACAGGTTCACGAAAAAGGTTCACAAAGTTCACAAACTGGTTCACGGGTTCACACCCTCATCAAATTCAGGATAGGTGACCCACTGAGATACCAGTACATCCAACCCTGCCATTCAGGTTCGTTTGCTTACAGAATCGTATGACAAATACTCAAGGTAGGTTATTTCAATAGCCTTAAATCAGTTCTAAACGAGTGAATTATAAAATTAGTGGTTGATAATAATGTGATTAAGGGGATTTCTGGATTCTGGCAGTGAGCAGTAGGGAGGCTTCCAGTCTGTCAGGGGTTCTGCCAGGAACTCGGTTATGTCGATTGCGGAATCAGCAGTGTGCGGGCTGGCACGCATCTTCTTGCCATTCTTGAGGCGGGTTCTGAGGTCCGGGATATATGACTTGGACAGGGTCACCCCGAACTCCCTTCTGACATAGCGCCTGAGCTCCTCATCCGTGAGCCCGGTCTTCTCGACTGCCCTGTAGTACTCCTCAAGTATTTCCATTTGAGCCTGGTTCATTCGTGATGCCATGATTAGACTAGCAGAAAGTCGCTAATAACGCTTGGGCATATGCCTGCACGTGTGAAATAACATGTACAATATAGGGGTATCAGCACACATTTTAGACAGAATACCTATATTTTGTACATTGTTGTTTGAAATACGGCACTAATGAGACATTGATTAGGGTATTTTCGAGAACCTTTCTAAAGTCAGTATCACAAATATTCCGATCACGCGTACGCGAAAAAATCGCACTTGGGGCTATTATATTATTATTAGTCTATCAGAAATGGAGGAACGGGGCTAGTCTCCCATGTATTGGTTCGATGTCCCAGGGTTGGACTACCAGGGAGGGAGAGCCAGGGAGCTTCATTCTATCATTATTTCTGATACTGTGTTAAAAAATGATACTGTAGTATCAAAAATAATTCACAGTTCACAGAAGGTCTACAACCAGCTTGATGAACGTGTACATAACGATGAAAACAGCCAAGAGTATGAACACCACCACAGGCAATGCCCAAACTCCCAAACTGGCAGAGATAAACACTATTGAGCTGAAGAAGCTGGCGAATATCCCATTGATTGTGGACAGTATGAGTCCAAAGAATGAGAGCGCCGCTGATGCAATGCTGAGGACAAAGGATTCAGCACCTGACAGAACTTCATTCTGAAAGAGAGTCAGACCTGCTCCTATTGTATTATTGTAGAGCCATGTGAGACCTCCCCATGCCTGCTGACCGAGATTCTGGAAGAAGCTGACTACGCTCAAATGAGACCCTCCACCATTTCGCTCCCTGATAAGATCGCATATACTCCGATTGCAGTGATTGATAGGACAACAACAAGCATCGGAACGGACCATATACCGAATGCCTCAACAGACAGTGCGAACTGTTCAGACACTGACTGAATGCTGCTGCCTGCCAGCGAGAGAATGAAGTCAAAAGAGCCGCTGATGAGACCGAACAATCCCTGAATTATGAACTGGAAAATCTGGGTAAAAAAAGTGAGAATGGAGAGTGTCAATTATTTTCACCCTCCATCTATATGTCTTCTTCCCCGTGCAGCACGTCCTTCTCTATGCCGATTGCGTCAAACATGACGTATATCAGGGCTCCAGCTACACCAAGCACCAGGACGAGTCCGACAGGGGCCCAGACACCGAACTGAGAGTTCACCGAGAATCCCCAGGACTGGAATACCTGCATGATCGCTTGGCCGATACCGCCAAAGGTATCCTTCATGAGAAGGTTGACCCCATCCAGTATGCCGCCAAGGAATCCCATCACCAACTTCCAGATCGAGTTGAAGATGGTCATTCCAAGACCGGATGTCCCTGAGCCGCTTGTTGTTGCGGGGAGCACCTTGGCTGCGATTGCCGTTACCACATTCACTGCTTACCACCTCTCTTGACAAAGTTCTTGGCGTGCATCCATGCACCGGAATATACCAGGACGATGAATACCCAGAGATACCCCAGGAGCATGAATATTGCAAGCCCGTTTCCGTTTGATGCAGGGACCAGCACAAGCTGCCCGAAATCACTCACTGAACCGACTATACCGCCGAATATTCCGCCAATCAGGAATGCAACTATGAACCGTGATGCCAGGGCCCAGAATGTCCTTCCTGCGGGTGTGAACATCTCTGCAATGGCCCAAAAGAGTGCACCAATGAGCATTGCAAAGGCTGCAACACCCTGGCTGACGTAGTAGGTATGTCCAGCGAATCCGAATGACGGTCTAGAGAAGAGCAGTGCAAGTTCTATGAGCACCAGGAATGATGCCAGGATGGTTGCACCGACACTCATACGCTTCGAGATAATCCGCTTGTATAGCATGTAGTCTGTGTCTGCCATTACTTTCGACCTCCTTTTTTCGAGTTCTTTCTGTTGCTGCTGTTCACCTGTTTTGCTCTCTGGACCTGCTGCCTGTACTGAGTTGTCTGTGTCTTCCGTGATGACTTGGACTTCTTCCTTGGGAGCGATGGGAGCTTAGCCTTGTTGACCTTGATGTCAAGGTGTGGGAGTGCAAGAAATCCGAATGCAAAGAGCAGAGTTCCGCCAACTGCATAGGCTGCAGATTCGCCTGCTATGTACCATGGTTCAGCGTTCTGGGTGCCTAGAACATAGCCTGAGGCTGAAAACGATGATGATGCATTGGTGAACTGGAGCTTGAGAACGACAACATCTGTTGAGTTTTCAGAGAGCTCAGCTGGGTTAAGGTTGAATGTCATTGTTGCAGAGCCATTTGTTCCCGTGGTGTTCTGTGAAAGCAGTGGCGTGAATGAGAGAGATGTTCCGTTAGGTGTCACTGATGCAGACCCAAATCCAAGTTCTGCTGTGATGTTGGAGACTGGAGATATGTGTGCAACAAGCTTGTTGACTGAGTGAGATGAAAGTTCGCTGAATGTTATATTCGATGCAAGATAGACTACACCGTAATTCTCCGTGAAAGTTGTGTTGTTGACTCCTGCGACCAGGTAGCTGTTTGAAATGGTATATGAACCATTCACAGAACTGAAGGGCAGTGCGCTGTAGGTAGTTGTACCATTCTGCATTGCCAGGGCCTCTGACACGAACTGAGTGGAGTACAGTTGAGTGTTTCCATGCCCACTGATGCCCTGGGCAAACGAGGTTCCCACTGGCAGCGCAATCACGGCGATCATGACCGCCAGGAACCCGAAAATGGTGAACCGTTTTAGTTTAGGTTTCAATTTTTCCATAGATCACCTGGCTGAAACAGCCTGCCAACCATATATATACCTACCTCGTATGTTTTAGCCATAAAATCGTTTGGAAAGTCAGTGTTTTCAAGGATAAGTTAGGTTTTGAAAAATGATAAGAATAGGAGTTGGGGCAGTGGTTGACTCTGCCCCAGAGTTGCCTCACAATGGTTGGTTCAACACCTAATAAATTATAGTTTTTCCTCGCTTATAAGTGTTGGCTCATTCCTGGAATAGACATTCCTGGCGAAATTCCGCTGTCTTGTTGATTTGGCTCTTATGAGACCCTCATCTATGAAGAGCTGCAGGATATTCTTGACTTTCTGGACGCTCATCTCTTCGTGATACAGTTCCTGGTATCTCGCAGCTATATGCTTGGCCGATTGCCATTCTGACTCTTTCACCAGCCAAAGGATTCGGGCCCTTTCCCTTTCCTCACGGGCGATCTGCATTGTCATCCTCCCCAAGAAATATGTATTCAGGCTCCCCGAAAATGCGTGATTTCAGCCTGTAGTATGCTAGCCAGAGATAGTTCTCGTATATTCTGATGAGTAGCTTTCTGAGAGTCATATTTCCTGGACCTCCACGATTTGCTCCAGGGGTATCCTCTTCCTCCAGGTCCGAGATTCTACGGGCAGATACTTGAATGAACGATTCAGCACTTCGCCAGCGTGGGTGACCAGGCCCTTGTTGACATCGAAGTAATAGACCTTCACGAGTTGGCCCTTGAATTTCTGAACCTCCGAGACAGAGTATTTTCCGAATTTCATGGGAACCTCCCCTGGACCCTTGCAATCCTTCCAGTGATTGAGATGTTATTTGCTTCCTGTACGCGGTAGAACAGACTGACATAGAGCCCCAGCGAAAACTTCCAGACCTTTCCAATGTGATCCTTGTGTCGCACATATACGGGTGCGGCCTCCAGAGCAAACCCCTCGGCCTCAAGAAAACTGATAATCTCACTGCCCAGTGCATCCTGTTGCCCCTGGTCAGAGATAACCACAATATTTCCAAGGTATGGAGATGCTATCCCATCCAGGTTTTCCTGGATGAGTCTGGGGACCTTCTTGGGCAATAGCTGGAGCTTGTCTGCGAGCGATTTCCCCGGATTCAGTCCTCGTTTCATCTTCTCACCCTCCTGGCAATGCCCCTCTGAATCAGCATTTCAGCGAGCTCCACATCAAGATATACGAGGCCCTGTTCGTGCAGATACCAGTCCCGGTCCTTCCAGGCAACATTGAAGTCCTGCGAAATGGCAACCAGTATCATGGTGTCCTGCTGTTTGGTCTCGAATGATTCAAGTGAAGGGATCATGTTGAATCACCTCCAACGTAACACTTGAATCCGTACTTTGCACCCTTCTTGACTACCTGTCCCCGGCTAACCCCTTCCTCCAGAGCCTCGTAGATTGTGCTATGTGTGATGTCTCCGTCTATTGCTGCTTCAGCAAGATACTGAACAGATCTGAATTTCTCTGTGGTGTTGTATGTACAATCAGTAAGAAGGTCGATAACTCTTTCAAGCAGTGATTTTTCAGTATCTGTCTGCACTCCCTCGTTTTCATTACTTTCGCTGATGTCGTCAACTTCAGATGGGGAGACACAGTCTTTGGAATCATCTTCTGCCATAGGTACCGATAAGCTATGGCACTTCTCTGGAGATGCTATTACGGCATCTTTTGAGAGTATGGTTCTCTTTTGCTGCCATAGGTGGCATGGGTTTTGTACTCTCGTACCGTTTCCCAAACCATCCGGGAGTACAGATACTATGCCACCTATGGCACTCCGGTCCTTGAAGTGATTGGAAATATAGTCTAATACTGCCTCTTCAAACGTGCCATAGGTCGGGGTCTCTTCCTTGTTTTTAGGTTTGTTAGAATCATTCTCAGGTGTTGTCAAAGATATTCCAACGTAGTAGTTTTTCCTGACACCGTTCTCCTGCTTTCGAGACTTAAAAACCCCTTCTATGCCTGACAGCTTGATGAGTGCACTTCCGAAGGATTCCTCTGAGAGTGCAACAACTCCTTTTTCCTTGCACCATTCAGTATATTTGGCATATAGGTCTTGGGAAAGTATCTGTCCAATGCTGTTAGGCGCTATTCTTTCATCTATGAATGCAAGAGCGGAATTTGCATTCAATTCGTAATTTGTCCTGATTTCATCAGCCTTCTTTCCGAACTCGAACTCCAGCTTATCCAGGAGCGCTGGCAGGAATACCGAACTGACTGTGTTGAATATGGACTGCAACTCATCCTCTGTTGTGAGCTTGCTCAGAAGCTTCTTGTCCTCTCTGCCTTCAAAGTCCTGTACCAACTCAATTAACTCAAACCGCCTGAAATACGCATTAGTGGTATCTCTGGTTCTTGGAAGAGTATTGAAGGAGAAGATCATCTTAGCTGTGTTCCAGAACCGTAAGGGTTCCTGAACGCCCTTCTTCTCCGCATCTATTCTGTCCCCTCCCGTTGCCTGCTTGAACTGAGAGGTGTCCAGTAATGCACCTGCACCGACATCTCCTGAGATGTTGGCAAGGGCCCCTCTAAGATTTGCTGCGGCAAATCTGTTGTCACATAACTGCTGCATAGTGACGCCAGAGACATTTAGGGAGCCTACAAATGCAGACAGAACTCCCAAAATCACTGATTTTCCATTGTTTCCGTTCCCATACAGTGCAATAGCTTTCTGTATGGGATATCCAGGAATGAGGACCCATGCAAACATCTCTAGAACCCTAACAGCTTTACGGGGGTCATCCTCAGTAATCTCGGAAAGGACCTTCATGAACTTGGACTTCCTGGCCCTGTGATTGTAGTTGAAAGGCAACACATATCTGAAGTGGTAGTCTGGATTGTGGGGTTCCAGCTTTCCCGTTCTGATGTTGAACACACCTCTTGGCATATTTATCAACCCATCAGGGACTTTCTCAAATTCAGAAGGGTTTGCTAATAGTCTATAGTCCTTAATCCAATGGCAAACCTCATTGACAATATGTTGTGTGGACTCATCGGGCAGAACATGTCTGACTATCTTCCCTATGAACAACTCAGCATCAGGCTTCCAATATCCTTCAGCATCATCGTATCTAAGGAACTCGACACCATTTAGATTGGCAAACCCGTATTCCTCGTTTATTTCCTGGGCTAGCTTTTGACGGTCAACTTCGTTCTTATTGATGACCTCCTCTCTTACAGATTCCATCCATCCCTCAACTAGCTCTGGAGCGGGGTCGGGCTGGTCATATCCGCTGTAAATGTCATACACCCTGACCAGTTTGCTTTGAATCCCTCTCAGGCGATCAATTTCCTTTGCCTGATGCAAAGTGATTGCGACCGCAGAATATTGTGACAAAACCTCGCTGAATTTCTTTGAACGACCTTCTGTGAGGAACTGCAGGCGTTTCTCAAACTCATCTATCTGACCAGGACTTAAGGCCACTGAAAGTGCAGAATAACCACTTGGTTGCATTTTGGTCCTCCTCACTCAACACCCTCAAAGAGCTCGTCCAGGAGATCCATGTATTCTTTCATCCGTTCAGCCCTATTGTTAGCTGGAGAACCTGTATTTTTACGGTCTGATTGCGAATGTTTATTAGCAAAGTTTGTATCTTTCATACGGACTCTCCTTGGTTCAACTCCTGGGAACTGTCCACGGGATTCCTGGTGTTAACGTCACCAGGGCCCATACCTTCCTTTTTAGCCAACTCATACACTCCTAGCCTTAGCGTTGCACTTCTGGAGAGCGTAAGCCTTTCTGAAAGCTTATCAAGACTTTCCAAGAAGTCATCATGGCAAGCTACACTTATTCTGTCAACCATTTTCTCATCACTTCCTGTGTTCTACTTATATAATTGTCAAAGGGGGTAATATACCCTGGCATTATCCCCCTCTGCAAACCCTTTCTGATACTGGTTTTCAAAGCGATTACTCTGCTAATAATCGTTAGCAGTCAGTCTCTACAAAAAACTGTTTCTCGGAGAGATGGTATTCCGCTAACTCCACAAATTTGATACTATGGTATCAAAAACTCTTAGTAAGCAGCACTTGTTTCTCTGAAGTCATGTCATCAATTAAGAAGTCTATTGAGAAATATTCAAGGGCTGCTTGACCGATACATTTTTTTATGGTCAGTTTCATGATATAAACTGATCTTTAAATTGGAAGTCAGGAAACCGAGTATTGATGCCTCTATCAAATATTTAAGCGACAGAATAGAAACTATTGTCAGGCTAGCAAAAGTGTTTGAACCATCGAGCCACGATGTGAGTTATAAGCCCTATACGCTGTCTAAACTGGTTGCAGTGAGGAGCATTGCAAGCAGATTTCTGATGGTAGCTAAGGGAGAAAAAGCTATTTCTGCAAATTATGACGGAGCTATTTATCTTGACCTGTACGCGGGAGGTGGCCTTACTGTCACTAGAGGCAAGAGAGGTAGCAAACTTAGAGCTGTTGTGGGATCTCCTTTTGCGGCAACCGTGGAACAAGAGGGAAACAGAGAATTTGACATGGCGATATTTATTGAGAGCAACGAAGAGAGAGCTCGCCTCTTGAAAAGTAGGGTTGGTCAAATGGGGCTTCAAGATAAGTTTCATGTAATCGAGGGCAACTGTAATAAAAAAATCGGTGAAGCCGTCAAATTGATAGAAGAAAAATTTGAAAAGCCACTTATTTTTGCCCTTGGGGACCAAGAAGGAATGGAAACTGACTGGAGAACTTACAGATACCTATCTTCAAAATACTTAGGGGTTGATTACCTAGTGAATATTAGCTCTGGATCTGAACGAGTTTATGGTGCCCTGAAGAAAGGTAATCTAGGTTATGTAAAGGCAATATGCACCAGTTTGGGCAAAACCCCAGAGGAGTTGAAGGAAATACTTGATGTTGAAATGAACGACCTAAACTCGAAGGGAACCTATAGAAGCCTGTTGAACAAACAATTCGAAGATAGCATAGGAAAAGAGAAGGGGCAAGCTTTCCCAATTTATTCCCGTAAAAATACACCCGTATATCACTTAGGTTATTACACGAGAAATACACTAACCGGAAGTGATTGGGTCAAGTCTGTTAACTGGATAGCCTACCATCTTGAAAATGTCACTGGACAAGATGCTGAGACAGCCCTTAACAAATGTTTTGAACAACAGACCCTGAAGTTTGATACTGAATAAGAATAGTTCAAAACTCCTTCCACCAAATTCCTTTCAGATTATAGCAACTTAAGGCTTTGTGGAACCATTCTTCCGCCTTTTTGTCAAACCCATCGATATTCACTGCTTGCCCAAGTGCATCTTCAACATATGCTATGTTTATTCCCCTTAGATGCAGTGATTCGCCATATATGTGGTCTGGCCTAAATGTCTCTAGTCTTGAGGCAATGGCTTTTATGTCTGCATAAACGTGTGGTCTGATTTTTAGTTCCGGGAATACAGGAGCTATTATGACTCCGGTATTCAGCCCATGTTCTCTAGCCTTTTCGAGGATTTGCAGTCTTCTTTCTGGTTTAACTACCCTTGGTTCTATAGCTCTGGAGAGATCCTCATTCATTGATGCTATGGACACCTGAAGTCTCACTTGGTCCCGGTATTGACTTATAAGCTCCATATCACGCTCCACAAGTGGATTTCTCGTTTGTATGCAGAATTTTACCCCTTCGGGAAGAGCCTTTTCGAGGATTTTTCTTGTGTACTTGTTAACCTGAGGAAGATATGGGTCATGAGTTGATGAAAGCATCACTTCAGTCCCGCTCCACCTCTTCCACTTAGTATTTTCAATAACCTCGTCCAGATTGGAAGGGATAGCAAAGTAATCTCCCCAGTCATCATACACAATACTGCCAACCCTTTTCTGACCAAATTTTTTATGGATTGCATCCACGTAGCAGAATTTGCATCCATGAGTGCATCCTGTAGCATAATTTGCTACCCAACCGTCTGAGAGTTCCTTCCCAACACCGCCATTTTCCTTGCTCGTTAGCTTTGAGGTTTTAACTAAAGGAGAAGAAGTCCTGTATGTCGAGAAGCTGACGCCTTCTGGAACTAGGTATGCGTCTTTGTTGAATTTATCTAGCCTTGGAACTCCCCTAGAAGCTATTTCAAGCTCTCTAGCTCTCATTGTTCTCCAAGCTTTAAATGCAGCGTCCCTTGCTTTCTTGTGACTTTTAAAAGCAGATGCCTGGGCCGCAAAGTGTCGAATTGAATCCTCTGCTGGATTGCTTTCTTCGATCATATCCTTACGTATTACAGGCACCCCAATAATTTAAATCTTCGTTAATATTTTTCTCTACAAGGCGGAAATTTGGAATTTTCTATGCCGCTGTAAGGTTCAACCTAATAGAATGGGGAAACCATTTTCCTATGCCAATTCCGACAATTCCTTCTCAAAGAGTATGTGTTTAAAACACAATTAGTGATGTTTAAATATGAATATAGTAGTATGAATTACGCTTAGTATTTAAAGAGTTACAAAAATGGATCGTTTGCTGGTGTAGTGTTTTGAACATTTGGAGGTATGCAGGGGATGGGATTTGAACCCACGTACCCCTACGGGACTAGACCCTCAATCTAGCGCCTTTGACCAATCTCGACAACCCCTGCTTTGTTGAAAGGGATTAATAGATACAATATTTAATTTACTGTATCGCAGGCGGATATGTTCTCACCGAATCCACTTTGATCCCATGATCTGTTCCTACTGCGTTAATATTTCTTGATGCCCTGTTATGCTACCTGACCAGTGGATCTCATCAGAACTGATACGGGGATCATGTAAATTATCAGCGCAAGGACGAATCCTGTTGCCATTGAGAAAGACATGAGGTCTGATCCGGACTGGAATGCAAACATATAGCCAGCCACTCCTGCAAGAATAATGAACAGCAGTGCGAGTATTGAACTTGTCCTTATTCTCTGGTCCTTTCCCCTTACGGATATTATCACTATCACTAGGCCAATGACGAAAAGCAGTATTCCTATTGCCATGTGTGGAGCAAGAGAAAGCATCACTGAGCTGAAACCTGACCCCATGGAGAGTGGGAAATTTATTTGGGGAAACAGGTTGAGGTACATTCCTACGAGAAATTCCACAATGAGAAGTGTGAATTGGATCATAATAAGCATACTTATCAAATTGGACCTTTCTGCCATACCAGATAGCATGAGCAAACCAGATATTATACTTATCCTGCTATTGAAAAATCAAAAAAAAAGAAAAGGGGGGATTATGGCAGACTACTTGTCACACTTTCCAGTGGGGCAGGCAGGATCGAAGGTTGCATCAACCTTCAGGTACTTGTCAGGAACCTTCGTTATAAGTTCTATGACTTTATCCTCCTCTTCATGTGAAGGTGCGTCCTTGACCCTTTCTTTCTTATCCTCCGTCTTCTTGCTTTCTGTTCCGGAGTATAGAACCTGTTCAGATTTGCTCCTGTCCCTGTAGACCGTAATTCCCTTGCAGTGGAGATCCTTTGCCATCCTGTAGGCTTTTGCGATATCTCCCGGAGATGCCTCTGCTGGAAGGTTTATTGTCTTTGAAACACCGGAGTCACAATACCTCTGGAATGTGGCCTGCATAAGAACATGCCATTCCGGCTCTATCTCGTGTGATGTGACAAAGAGTTCCTTGACTTCCTGCGGAAGTTCAACGTTGTGCAGGTTGCCTGTCTTGGCTACTTCGTGCATGAGGTCTTCCGAGTAAAGGTTCCTTTCCCTGAGATATGATTCAAACAGCGGGTTGACCTCAATAAGTTCCTGACCGTTCAAGACATGCCTCATGAATGCTATTGCAAAGATAGGCTCTATGCTTGATGAGCAACCTGCGATTATTGAGATTGTTCCTGTCGGAGCTATGGTAGTTGTAGTAGAGTTTCTCATCTTCACGCCCATCTCCTGCCAGGTTGAGCCGTACCAGCCAGGGAAGACGCCTCTCTCTTCAGCGAGCCTCTCAGACTCCATGTGTGATTCCTCCTGAAGGAAGTTCATAATCTTCTCGGCCATTTCGAGCGCTTCCCCGCTGTTGTATCTCACGCCGAGTTTTATCAGCATGTCTGCGAATCCCATTATACCTAGGCCGATCTTTCTGGTGCTCCTTGTCATCTTTTTGATCTGATCGACCGGGAAGTTGTTCGCATCTACTACATTATCGAGGAATCTTGTTGAAAGCCTGATCACCCTCCTCAATCTCTCATAGTCAATTTCCCCGTCCTTGACAAACTTTGCAAGGTTTATTGAGCCCAGGTTGCAGGATTCATAGGGCATAAGAGGCTGTTCTCCGCACGGGTTGGTTGCCTCTATATCTGCGATGTGCCTTACCGGGTTCTTCCTGTTTATTTCATCCAGAAAGATCAGCCCGGGGTCTGCGGTCTTCCATGCCTGGTTGACGATTGCATCCCACATAGTGGAGGCTTTGATCCTGTTGACTACCTTCCTTGACCTTGGGTTTCTGAGCTCTACATAACCATCCTGATCAAGTTTTTCGAAGAATTCGTCTTCCATTCCGACTGATATGTTGAAGTTGGCCAATTTGGTGTTCTGGTTGTCCTTGCTCATGATGAAATCCATTATGTCAGGATGATCATACCTCAGGATTCCCATGTTTGCTCCCCTTCTCTTTCCACCCTGCTTTATAACATCAGTGGTTTTGTCGAATATCTGCATGAAGGAGACCGGACCGGAGGCTACCCCCTTTGTTGATCCTACTAGGTCATCCTTTGCCCTAAGGCGCGAAAAGGCAAACCCAGTTCCACCGCCGGACTTGTGTATCTGGGCAGTGTACTTGACTGCATCGAAGATGTCTTCTATGCTGTCGCCAACTGGAAGCACAAAACATGCTGAAAGCTGGCCAAGCCTAGCGCCTGCGTTCATCATGGTTGGTGAGTTTGGCACAAACTCAAGGTTCTGCATCATCTCCTCGAATTCGTTGATCGTTTCTTCTGCAGTGGTGTAGTTTGTATATACAAAATCCAGAAACTCTTCGAACGAACCTGTCAGGTCTCCATCCTCCACCATGCTGTCGAACGCCCGATTGAGGGTCTCTATTTGAGTATTTGACAGATATGAGAGTTTTTTGCCGTCTTTTCTGACGTTTCCAGTTTTCTGGAATGACTTGTAATCGTAAAGGGAGTCCACTATTCCTAGATGCATTGCAACTCTTCTGAACATCTGGCGTGGTGTTTCTATAATCTTACCTTCTTCATCCTTAAGAAGATATCTTGCTTCAAGCACCTTAACAGCGTTTATTGAAAGCTTGAGATCATCTTTTACGCCCAGTCTCTCCTTCTCTTCCCTTATTGTTCTTCTCTTTTCTCTGTAAAGGATGTATGTCTTTGCAACGTTCTTGAAGGGCTGGTTGTTAATCTTGGTGGTCATCAGGGTACTTTCTACCAGATCCTGAATCTGTTCAACTGTTGGCGTTCCCTTTTTCTTTTCCAGTTCCTTGACTACTTTGTCGGCTATTTTTTCGGCATCATTCATGGTGCCATTTTTCACCGAGAGCATCGCCTTGTAGATAGCCCTGGTGATTTTTGTCTTATCGAACGGCACAACTGTTCCGTCCCTCTTAACGATCTGGTTTATCATTCATAAGCCTCCGAGATGGTAACCTAACCATCTGTAAATCAAATAATAGAGTTTGTATTATTTGATATTTTATTAGCTTTGAATGCAAATTCGATCATATATAACCTACCCTAATGATTACCATGTCTGGATCATAATATAGAAATCAAGCGCTTCCTAATGGAAAATGAAATCTGTAAATAACTTATGAAAACAGTAAAACATGAAAATTAGAACGCTCAATAATTATTATTCACCCCATGAAATATACCTAATCAAATTTAATACCATTCGTCCGATAACTTACTATGAAATTGATCGAGTGCGTCCCTAATTTCAGTGAAGGTCGAAAAGAGGACAGGGTTGAACAGATAGTTTCTGCAATTTCTTCTGTAAAGGGTGTTACCATTCTCGATATGGAGATGGACGAAAACCATAACAGGAGTGTTGTTACATTCACTGCAGATTATGAAAATGTGGTGGAAGCTGCATTTCAGGGCATAAAAAAGGCTGCAGAGCTCATTGACCTGAACAGGCACTCGGGAGAGCATCCCCGGTTTGGGGCAACAGATGTTGTACCATTCATACCGTTGAGCGGAGCAGACATGAATGACTGCGTTAAGCTCGCAAGAATGTTAGCAAAGAGAGTTGGGGAGGAGCTCAATATTCCGGTTTACCTATACAGTGACGCTGCACTCGTCCCATCACGGAAGAGCCTTGAGGATATCAGGGGCCGGAAATTTCAGTTTGAACAGTTAAAGGCATCCATAGATGAAGAAAAATGGAAGCCTGACTTTGGTCCGCAGAAAGTTGGCAGTGCAGGAGCCACAATAATTGGGGCCAGGGATTTTCTAATAGCCTACAATGTCAATCTCAACACCGTGGACATAAATCTCGGGAAAAAAATAGCAAGGGCGCTCCGCGCGAAAGACGGGGGGTTCGCCTTTGTGAAATCGCTGGCATTCTACCTTGAGGATAAGAGGATGGTGCAGATCTCCATGAACCTGACAAATTACAAGAAAACCCCCATATATCGAGTTTTCGAAATGGTCAAAATGGAGGCTGCAAGATATGGAGTCTCTGTGGTGGAATCGGAAATCGTTGGACTTGTTCCAATGGATGCCATGATAGAGGCAACAAAATTCTACCTGCAGCTCAATTCATTCAAGAACGACCAGATCCTTGAGAGAAAACTGTGGAAGTGATTATGTGGAAAGCTATGACACATTTCTGGAAAGGCTTGCAAGCTCATCCCCTGCTCCTGGTGGAGGGGCAGCAAGTGCAATGGTATCTATAGTCGCCTCATCACTAAATCAGATGGTTGCCTCGCTTACAGTCAACAAGAGAAAATACGAGGAATACGAAGGCGAGATGAATTCAATCATTGAGAAGAGCAAGAAGATAGATGCTGACCTCAGGAAATTCATGAAGGATGATGAAGATGCCTTCAATGAGATCATAAAAGCCTTGAAAATGCCAAAGAATTCTGACGAAGAGGTCAAAGAGAGAAAAGATAAGATTGTGGAGGCTTCGAAAGGGGCAATACGGGTACCGTGGAAGATAGCCTCAGCCTCACGGGAAGTCCTTGAGCTCGCGCTGGCTCTTGCCAGGCATGGGAACAGGAATGCCGTCACTGATGCCGGCTGTGCTGCTCTCTTTGCACATTCTGCAATAGAAGGAGTACTCTACAACGTAAAGATCAATCTCAACTCTGTGAAGGATGAAGAGTTTGCCCGTGAGGAGAAGTCTAAGATGTCCATTTTCATGAAAGACTGTGACGGGCTTAAATCCGAAGTCCTCCAACTCGTTGAAGCCGCAATAGGAGATGAATGAGATGGAATTGAGGGAAATATCCGAAATAGCATCCAAGCTTGGGCTTGGGAAGGATGAGTACGAACCCTACGGGAGAACCATGGCCAAAGTCTCGCTTTCGGCCCTGTCTAGGAGGGAGGGGAGAAAAAGAGGGAAACTCATACTTGTAACTGCAATAAACCCGACACCGGCGGGGGAAGGGAAGACCACTACAAGCATAGGTCTCTCCCAGGCTTTCCAGAAACTGGGAAAGAATGTGGCGGTAGCACTCAGGGAGCCCTCTCTGGGTCCATGTTTCGGCATTAAGGGAGGTGCTACCGGTGGCGGAAAATCCACCGTGGAGCCAAGCGACAGGATCAACCTTCTGTTCACTTCTGATTTTCCTGCAGTCTCAGCTGCACACAACCTGCTCTCTGCGCTGATCAACAACCACATTCACCATGGAAACCCGCTAAATATAGACCCGAAGAAGATACTCTTTCCAAGAACGATAGATATGAATGACAGGTCCCTCAGGGAGATCATTGTGGGAGTAGGAGGAAGGGACACCGGTGCAATAACCAATGACAAATTTGTGATTACTCCCGCTTCAGAAATTATGGCAATCCTTGGGCTTTCCCAGAGTTACTCTGACCTTAAGGAAAGGCTCTCGAAGATACTTGTGGGATATTCAACAGACAACAAGCCTGTGTTCGCAGGGGACCTAAAGGCTGCAGGTGCTATGGCTGCGCTTCTGAGGGATGCTTTGAGGCCAAATCTTGTCCAGACTCAGGAAGGAGTTCCAGCTTTCGTTCACACTGGGCCATTCGGGAATATTGCCCATGGAACATCGAGCATCCTTGCAGACAAGTTAGGACTGAAGCTTACAGATTATCTGATAACTGAGGCGGGTTTCGGCTCTGAGCTCGGGGCCGAGAAGTTCATGAACCTCGCAAGCAAAATAGGCAATCTTCCGGTTGATGCGGTGGTAGTAGTCGCAACTATCAGGGCTTTGAAGCACCATGGCAGGGCCGAGGATATCAACCAGGAAAACGTTGAAGCGCTCGAATCAGGATCAGAAAACTTGATCAGACACGTGCAGAACATGCGCCAATTCGGGTTCGAGCCGGTTGTAGCGATAAACAGGTTCCCCAAGGATACTGAGAACGAAATAAAAGCCCTGATCGAAATACTGCAGAAGAACAGCATAAAATTCGCGCTTTCAGAAGTCTTCGCCAAAGGGGGGGATGGTGGAATCGACCTTGCAAAGGAAGTTATCGGAAGCATCCCCGAGAAGGATATCCAGATAAAGAGGACCTATAACGATGATGACGATATCAAGGAGAAGATAGAAAAGATCGCGACGGAGATTTATGGCGCCTCGGGTGTAATATATGAGAAAGGCGCACTGAAGGATATCAGAAACCTCAAGAAAGTCGGAATGGAGGAAGCTCCGGTCTGCCTGGCAAAAACCCAGTACTCATTTAGCGACGATCCGACACTGCTGAACGCCCCCAAGGATTTCAGGATCAAGGTGACTTCAGTCTCGATTTCTTCAGGAGCAGGCTTTGTTGTGCCGCTTCTGGGATCGGTAATGACCATGCCGGGCCTTCCAACCCACCCATCCGCCGAGGGGATAGACGTAGATGAAAATGGTGAGATCACTGGTCTATTCTGAAGACTTTGTGCGAAAAATTCATAGCCCTTTTTTCACCATGTGGGATTCATTGGAGTGTTTCTGATGGAAGGCGAGATCCCGACACTGGATGATATAAGAAAGGCGCAGGAATACCTGAAGGGGAAGATAAACAGAACCCCTCTTTTTTATTCAAGCACTATGAGCAAGACCTATTCCGGCAATATTCATTTCAAGATGGAAAACCTGCAGAAGACGGGCTCTTTCAAAACAAGAGGGGCCATGTACAGGATTTCAAATCTTACAGAAGAGGAGAAAAAGAGGGGGGTGACCACTGCCAGTGCCGGGAATCACGCACAGGGGCTTGCATATTCTGCAATGGTGAACGGTATAGACGCGAAAATTGTGATGCCGGAGTTTGCAACACCCGCTAAAGCAAACGCTGTACTTGGCTACGGGGCTAAGGTCATCCTGCATGGAAGCGACTACGCGGAGGCCAGGGAAAAGGCTGATGAGATCGCACAGAATGAGAATAGGGTATTCATAGAAGCATTCAATGATCCTGCCATCATATCAGGGCAGGCTACAATAGGCCTGGAGATTCTCGAAGACCTCCCAGATGTCGACACCATAGTAGTGCCTGTCGGAGGAGGAGGTCTCATAGCAGGGGTTGCGCTCGGCGCAAAATACCTCAAAAAAGACGTCAGGATCATAGGAGTGCAGTCCGAACTGTCAGATTCAATGCGCCTGTCCATGCTCGAGGGGAAACTTGTCCCAAAGGTGAGCTATGACAGCATAGCGGACGGGATAACGGTGAAGTATCCTGGAGAGCTCAATCTCAAAGTTGCAATGAAATATGTGGATGAAGTAGTAACCGTAACTGAAGAAGGGATTGCAAAGGCATTGTTCAAGCTTCTGGAAAGAAACAAGACCCTAGTTGAGCCATCCGGGGCTGCCGGATTTGCTGCCATAATGGAGGGTAAGGTTAACGTGGCAGGAAAGAACGTCGCAGTTATTCTTTCAGGAGGAAACATAAACTTCCTACTGCTCTCAAAAATAATATTCAAAAGCCTTGAAAACAACTCTGAGCTGGTAAGGATCATGTGCAAGATACCGGACAAGCCGGGGACGCTGCAGAAGATCAGTGCAGCCATTTCGGGGACTGGCGCGAACATATTCCACGCCGAGGTAGACAACCTGATCCAGGATACGCCCATAGGCTTTCAGAGCATCATGTTCACTCTCAGCCTGAGGGGACAGGATCATCTTTCCGAACTCCTCGGGAAGCTAAGGGAAATAGGGTACAAGTTCGATGTGCTCACTTCTTCTGATTTCTGAAGTCAGTATTTGATCTTGAAACCGATGTGGTCAATATAGCCCATGTCAGTAATTTCCACCCTGTCTACTCTTGCCACAGGCATCTCGTTCTGGCAGTAGTCTATCAGCCTCTGAACCTTATCTGTATCACCGGATAACTCTGCTTCTACGGACCCATCCGGCAAGTTCTTCACCCATCCGGACACACCGTACTCAGAAGCAGCATCCCTTGTGCGCCTCCTGAAGTAAACGCCCTGAACCCTTCCGTAAAATCTGACTCTCTTGGTTAAAGGCATACGATGCTGAGTATGCCTTATGAATTAAAATAGTAACGATCCGTCAGTTCCTGCTGACTATTGTAACGATGTCCTCATCCTCAATATCATAATCCAGGCCGACACGCTGGTCAATAACCTTGTTGTTGTTCCGAGTCAGCAATGCATACCTGAACGACCTGAGCATCTCCCTGCTCACTCGCCTGCAGACTTCGCGAACTGTGGCACCACGGGTCAGAACGAGCGGTCTTTCAAAATCAACATCGCCTGATTTCTTCCTTAGATACACCCTTACAAGATCCAGCTCGTCGTAGATCTTCTCTTTGAGTTCCTCCACCCCAACACCAGTTGAGGCTGAAACCTTCACTACCCTTGGGTACTTTGCGGATTCCCTTTTCACCTTTCTGGTGTCGTGGGGTATATCAATCTTGTTCACCACCACTAGAGATTTTGCATAGACCCTGTTCCCGCTAAGAAAATCTATGATATCTTCCATTGTGACGTTCTCCCTGATGTAAAGGTCTGCATTTGTTATCTTGAATTCTTTGATGACCGCCTTAATTTCTCCATTGTCAATTTTAACGTTCTTGGGCTTGTGGATCTTTATTCCACCTTTATTTGCCTTCTTCATTGCAATGTTCTTCTTTCGCCTGTTTACTACAATTCCCACCTTCTCCAGCTCTGAAACGATCCTGTCTATGCCTTTCATATCAGTGTCGGTAATGATGAGTATCAGATCTGCAGATCTGACCATGCTCAGGACTTCGCGCCCCCTGCCTGATCCAAGAGCTGCATTTTCAATGATTCCTGGCAGATCGAGAATCTGTATTTGTGCACCCCTGTAGTCAAGCGTTCCGGGGATGACCTTAAGGGTCGTGAAGGCAAAGCTTCCAACTTTGCTCTCCGTCCCGGTCATAGCGTTCAGGAGGCTGCTCTTTCCAACGCTGGGAAATCCTACGAGCGCAATTGTTGCGTCTCCGGACTTTGGTATTGCAAACCCTCCGCCTCCGCTGCCATGCCTCTCATTCGCCTCGGCCTGAAGCTTTGCAAGCTTAGCCTTAAGAATACCGATGTGGTGCTCTGTAGCCTTATTGTACTCAGTTTTCTTGAGTTCTTCCTCGATATCCTTTATCCTGTCTTCAATGCCGCCCATGTTTTCCTTCCAGATTCATGTTCACTGTATTCCGAAGCTGCCCTATGAAGTGATTCTCAAGACTAAAATCTTTTCAAAGAAGAAGCTGGAACTTCCGGCTTCCTCAAATCTGAGATGTGAAAATTCCTCTTTCAGGCCCTCAATGTCGGTAAGCGTTGAAAGAATAAGATATATTTCACCACGGTCTGAAAGACGGACGGGCGCTTCCCTCAGGAATAGGCGAACCAGCCTGAATCCGTCAGGACCACCATCCCATTGCTCACTTCCCGGAATATTGTCGTCTGTCGGAAGATAAGGCGGATTGAAGATGATAGTATCATATTTTATCCCGATTTCCACTTCATTGAACAGGTCTGAAACAAAAGTGTTAACTTCCACCCCATTTTTCCTGGCATTATTAATGGTGCACTCAACCGCCTGTCCATTAATGTCAACCGCATCAACCTCTGATCCAAGCATGGCACAGTGCACTGACACGATTCCGCTTCCTGAACCAACTTCTAGTACCTTCTTACCGCAGCTGGCAGTTTTGATCATAAGATAGCTGTCTTCTGCGGGCTCATATACCCCTTTGCAAGTTTCAATATTCAGTTTGCCGTTCATGTTCATATCTAATTTCTTCAGCCGGAACAGGAGATTACTGGCAATGCATTCCTATTTGGCTCAAATAGTTTGCCTGTTTTCGGTTCAGGCCAAACGCCTCTTTGTATTATTTGAATACTTTAAATTCACTTACTCCTATATGCGTGTAACATGCCTGACTACATGGTCCCGAAACTGAATGATGTAATGCTTGCGAGAAAGGTGCTGCGCAGATATTTTCCTCCAAGCCCACTGGTCAACTTCCCCGCCCTGGATTCGGAACTGGGAGCTCAAACTTACCTGAAGCTCGAAAACATGCTCCCGACTGGTTCTTTCAAGGTGAGGGGCGCCACCTACCTTATTTCAAAACTGAGTGCCGAAGAGAGGAGGAAAGGTGTGATAGCAGCATCCACTGGAAATTTCTCCCAAGGAGTGTCTTATGCTTCAAGGCTGTTCGGGACCCATGCCATGGTTGTAATGCCTGAGGGGTCAAACCCGGAAAAGGTTCAGGCAACGAGGAGCCTTGGAGGTGAGATAATTTTCCATGGCCCCAGATTTGATGATGCAAGAATATACGCAGAGTCACTTTCAAGAGAAGAGGGGTACAGGTACATACATTCGGCAAACGAGCCCGATCTTGTCGCGGGAGTTGGTACCCTCACACTCGAGGTTCTCGAGGAAGTGCCGGACATAGATGCCATAATAGTGCCTGTAGGTGGAGGTAGCGGTGCGAGCGGCGCTTCCATAGTGGCAAAGGCTGTTAATTCCGGAATTGAAGTTATCGGAGTCCAGTCTGAAAGTTCCCCGGCAGCCTTCCTTTCGTGGAAGGAGGGAAGAATAGTTGAGGCTGAAAACAGGACATATGCTGAAGGCCTTTCAACCGCCGAAGGTTATGAATTCACCCAGAAGATCATGAGAAGGCACCTCGATGAATTTACACTCGTCAGCGATAATGACATAAAGGTGTCCATGAGGCTTGTAGCTGAGAAGGCCCACATCATCCCGGAATCTGCATCTTCATCCTCCATAGCGGCGGCACTTAAGATGAAGGAAAAGATAAAGGGGAAGAAAATAGCCTTGATTATTACGGGAGGGAACTCACCAGATGAGCAGGTCAGGGAGCTTTTCAAGTGATATGGGCCATTGGCTGCGCTGTGGTTTTATGTGTAAAAATATATAAGATATGTTGATTCTACCTACTCCACCAGTATTGAGGGAACGAATTGTCCAATAAGATCATAATTGCAGAGAAGGCTGATGCCGGCAGAAGGATTGCCTACTTCCTGTCGGAAGGCTCCTCAAAGCAGAAAAGGCCCAAGGGAATGAGTTATATAGAGTTCGAGAAAGATGGGGTACATTACTATCTAATCCCTCTAAGCGGCCATATTGTTGAGATCAATTTTCCGGAGACCATGAAGGACTGGAAGTCTGTAGACTTCAGTGAACTGATAGATGCGGACATAATCCATGTTTCCAAGAACAGGAATGCAGTAAACACCCTTCAGGCCCTTTCCAAGGATGTTGATACAGTTGTAGTCGCAACCGACTATGACAGGGAGGGAGAACTCATCGGGGTGGAAGCCCTGGACATCATAAAGGATGCACAGAAGAAAAGCAAGACTACACCCAGCATCAGAAGGGCCAAGTTCAGTGCACTCACCAAGGATGAGATCACAAGCGCGTTTGATGACCTCATCGAGGTTGATTATAACCTTGCAGACTCAGCTTCCGCAAGGGAAGAGATAGACCTGATGTGGGGGGCAGTCCTAACAAGGTTCATATCTGTTGTCTCAAACAGGTACGGAAAGGATTTCCTCTCAGTCGGAAGGGTTCAGACCCCCACCCTCGGCCTCATTGTAAACAGAGAACTGGAAATCAACTCCTTCGTCCCGCAGCAATTCTGGAAGGTACAGGTAGTCTTCCATAAGGAGGGCGATTTTACCGGAGAGTATGAGGGCGGGGACATATTCGATGAAGAGGAGGCCGAAAAGATATTCAATTCCATTAACGGAAGGAACGGATCAGTAATTCAGTTCGAAAAGAGAAATGAGCGTATAGGCAGGCCTCCCCCCTTCAACACTACCGAGTTTCTAAGGGAGGCTTCCAGGATCCAGATTGCCCCTGCGAAGGCGATGAATATAGCGGAATCACTTTACATGAGGGGTCTGATCAGTTACCCGAGAACTGACAACACCGTTTACCAGAGGTCAATAAATCTCAAGAGTGTTCTTAACAAGCTCAAGGAAACAGAGTTTTCAAAGGAGGTTGACATGGTCCTTTCACAGGAAAAGATCAGGCCTTCCAGAGGGAGGACAGAGGCAACAGACCATCCTCCGATCTACCCTACGGGAGCTGCTAAGAAAGGTGCCCTGAAAGGTGACTACGCAAAAGTCTACGAGCTTGTCACCAAGAGGTTTCTCGCGACACTTTACGAGGAAGGCGGGAGGGAGATCAAGGAGGCAACCATCAGGGTCGCAGACTATAATTTCCTGACCAAGGGCGTGAGGATAACGAAGAAAGGGTGGCTGAGCATCTACACGTATTACCACCCCAAGGAGAATTTCCACCCCGATCTTGAAGAGGGAGAGGAGGTTGAGGCCAGAGACTGGCAGAAGAATGAGGATTTCACGAAACCGCCCAGGAGATACGATGTGTCTTCGCTCCTCAAGAAGATGGAGGATCTGAATCTAGGAACCAAGAGCACGCGGCATGACATTATTGCCAAACTCCAGAACAGGGGTTTTATAGAGGGGAACCCTGTCAGGCCGACACCCCTAGGTATAGGCCTAATCAAGTCAATACTCACGGTGGAGTCCCAGATAGCCGAGCCGGAAATGACTGCTGCCCTGGAAGTTGACATGGACAAGATCGCAAACAGCGAGATAAAGAAAACAGAGGTTGTCGATCTGTCCAGGAAAATGCTCCACAATGTGCTGAACGATCTCAAGAAGAATGAATCGGTCATAAAGGATACTATCAGGGAGCACCTCAGAATGGGTTCACCCATAGGGGAATGCCCAATTCACAAAGGAAAGAATATACTCCACATTAAGGAAAGGTCATTCTCAAGGCTGAAGTGCGAGGATGACACCTGCAAGATAGATTTCAAGGCTCCTGCACGGATCCTTATCCAGCTTACAGACAAGGAATGCCCTGTCTGTTCGTTGCCGCAGATTAAAGCCATCAGGAGAGGACAGTCCCCGGATTACAGGTGCATCGATCCATCCTGTGAGTTCAACAAGAGGAAGGACAACTTCGGCTCATGCCCATCTGACGGGGGAAACCTTGTTGTCAGGCAGTCCAGGTATGGAAAGAGGTTCCTTGGCTGCTCGAACTACCCGGACTGCACTGTGACCTACCCACTTCCCCAGATGGGATTACTTTCTGCAACAGGAGAGAAGTGCGAGCATTGCGGGTCTCCGCTGATTGTCGCTACCAGGAGCAGGAGAAAGTGGAAATTCTGCCCCAAGATGGATTGTGAGTTCAACAAGAAAAAAACAGACAAGAAAGGTGAGAAGTCTGATAAGGCTAAGAGTTCCTGAGATTTCCACACTTGTCCTATTTGTCCTCTCTTCCCTCTTTGCAATATTCCTTGCGACCATATTGATACAGCAGAATGCGGGCTTCTCAAATACCACGCCGACAACCGGGATCAGTACTGTCCTTGTTTACATGGTGTTTGCCATAGCTGTGACGTTTTTTATCCTCTATCTTGCAAAGAAGAAGAAAATGCGGATAATGAGGGCAATATTCCTGTTTCTTATCATTTATGTTGTGTTCTACGTGTTCCTTATAGTCGGAACAGTGATAGCCAACACGTATCTCCAGTATTACATCATAATAATAGCAGCGCCCCTGATTTATGCCTACTTCCTGATATTCAGGAACAACTGGTTTGTTACCAACCTGGCCGGATTCTTCCTTTCAGCCGGGGTCTCTGCCATATGGGGTGTCATAGTAGGCATATGGGCGGCAGTAATTTTCCTTATTGCCTTTGCCGTGTATGATTATATCTCAGTTTACAAGACGAAGCACATGGTAAGCCTGGCAGAGGTAGCCATCAATGAGTCACTCCCCCTCCTTTTTGTTATGCCTACAAAGAGAGGTGTGAAACTTGAGGACGTGAGGATAGACCAGGAAGGGGAGAGGAGGGCATTGATGCTTGGATTTGGTGATGTCGCCCTTCCAAGCATAATGGTTGTTTCCTCCGCAATGTTCGGAAGGGACCATATGATCTGGTTCATACTGCTACCACTCCTGGGAGGGATCATCGGAATGATACTTCTCTTCTCCGACCTTGTGAAGAAGCCGGCCCCTGGCCTGCCTTTCATAAATTCAGGTGTTATACTGGGATTTCTCGCTGCCTACCTCATGTTCAACGTTTTCTAGGAATATGTGAGTTCCACGTCTGAAGCCCTGTCCAGTGAATCGACTTCCGATTTGGACAGTTTCCAGCCAGCAGCACCCATGTTTTCCTCTGCCTGTTTGACATTTTTTGCCCCCGGTATCACAATCGCTTCCTTGGAAATGAGATAGTTCAAAGAAACCTGTGCCATTGTTTTTCCGTGCTTTTCCGAAATCTCGCTGATCTCGTTCAACAGGCCGGTAAGCCTTTTCAGGTTATCCTTCGTGAAAAGGGCATCTCCTTTCCTTATTTCATCACCGGGAATATTTCCTTCGTTGTACTTGCCGGTAAGAAGACCTTTGGCAATGGGGCTCCATGCAATCATGCTGATTCCCTTCTGCTTCATATAGGGATACAGTTCACCCTCAACCTCTCTCTGAATCATATTGTATCTCATCTGGTTTGATACAATGGGCAGGTCAGGGCTCTTCTTGGCGTATATCTCCTCTACAAGTGGCCTTGGGAAGTTGCACAGCCCTATGTTCCTGATTTTTCCTTCTTTGACCAGCTGCTCCATTGCAGACATCGTCTCTCCGACAGGGGTGTAGTTGTCCGGCCAGTGAAGCTGGTACAGGTCAATATAATCGGTATTCAGCCTCTTAAGGCTGTTCTCTGCTGCCTTGATCACGTCCTTGTAACGAAAGTGGTATCCTGCTACCTTGGTTGCAATGACAACGTCATCACGGGCATAACCTTCCATTGCCTTTGCCACAACCTCTTCAGAATGGCCGTAGCCATAGACTTCTGCGGTATCGATGAAATTTACCCCATGGTCCAGAGAGTACCTGATTGCCTTGATGCTGTCCTCATCCGTGTAGTCTTCCCCCCAGCCAGATTTTCCTGCCTGCCAGGCACCAAAACCTACGACTGGTACCTTCAGGTCAGATTTTCCAAGAGTGACATAATCCATGTTTTGACAATCCGGGAACCCTTAAAACCATTTACCGGGTGGGAAGAATTGTGTTCCCATTTGGGAAAAGAGGCATCTCCTCAGTGTAGGAAGACTCTCTTTTCCGTGAAGTAAAGAGGCACGCCAAGCCTGTCAGAGGCGTCTATAACTTCCTCGTCCCTGATTGAGCCTCCGGGTTGAATGATAGCCGACACGCCGCTCTCTGCAGCAAGTTCCACATTATCCGAAAACGGGAAGTATGCGTCTGATGCCAGGACTGCCCCCCTTGCCTTTTCTCCTGCCTTTGCGGTTGCTATTCTCATTGCCTCAATCCTGGATGTCTGGCCTCCGCCGATTCCGACCGTGGTCCTGTCCTTCGCAAGAACGATTGCATTGCTCCTGCAGTGCGCTACAACCTTCCAGGCAAACTCCATATCCCGCATGACATCCTTGCCTGCTTCTTTCTTGGTCTTGAGTATGGGCGTGCCAAAATCTGACCTTAAAGGAGTCTGGGCAACTATTCCGTTTGAGATGGCCTTGTACCTGAGGGAATCGTCCCTGATGAACGGAACCTTCAGGACTCTCAAGTTCTTCCTGGTTCTAAGGCGCTCCAGTGCATCTTCATCATAATCCGGTGCAATAAGCACCTCTATGAAGCGCTTTTTCATCTCGTCAAGCGTAGCCATGTCAACCTTGCGGTTCAGTGCAATCACTGAACCGTATGCAGACTCACTGTCAGCGTCGATTGCCTTCCTCAGTGCTTCCGCAAGTGTGTTTCCTGAAGACACTCCGCATGGAGTGTTATGTTTTACCACAACCGCGGTTGTCTCATCGAATTCAAGTGCTGTCTCAAAGGCTGCATCAGCATCAACAAGGTTGTTGTATGAAAGCTGCTTCCCGTTCAACTGCTCAGCGTTTGCAATGCCATTCCTGCTTCCGTCAGAGAAAAGGTATCCCTTCTGGTCCGGGTTTTCCCCATACCTGAGCTCCTCCTTCCCCTTGTAATGCAGGAAAAGTTCCTCAGGAACTGTGTTGTTCAGCTTCCTGTAGAGCGAGTTGTATATATTCACGTCATACTCAGCTGTCCTCGCCATTGCCCTCATGGCAAGCATCTCCCTTGTCCTCATGGAGATTGAGCCCATCTGTGACAGTTCTTCCGACACTACTTTGTAATGTGAGGGGTCGGTGAGCACGATCACATTCCTGTAGTTCTTTGCAGCTGCCCTTACGAGTGAGACCCCCCCTATGTCAATATTTTCGATCATTTCGTCGAGGTTTCCGCTTGATGCTGCCTTTTCGAAAGGATAGTAATTAACCACTACCATGTCAAACTCGGGTGCGCCAATGCTGTCAGTTTCCTCTCTGCTCTTCTGGTCCCTGTTTGAAAGGATTCCGGAAAAGACCTTCGGATGCAGTGTCTTGACCCTCCCCCCAAGTATTTCTCCAAAACCGGTGAGTTCCGAACTGTTCCTCACGTCGATTCCATTTTCCTTGAGGTGCTTGTAGCTCCCCCCGGTGGAATATATCTCGTCCAGGTGGTTTGAAATTCCTTTTATGAATTGTACAAGGCCAGTTTTGTCGAAGACGCTAATGAAAACCTTCATCGTAAAGTAATGTGCCTTTCCAATATTAAAATGACTTATCCCGCCCCCGCCGGGAACTGCGGCCGAAGTAATATTAATAAACTCCTCGTTGTTATATAATAATGGAAAGAATGGTTCATATCTGGAAGATCAGGTGTTCTTCCTGCAGCAATGAATTTTTGCATGAATTCAGGGCATCTGACATTCTGAGGCCACATATTTTCGCGGAGCTTTATTTCAAGTGCCCGATATGCGGAAAAAAAGCCTTTGACCAGGTCAGGCCACAGGGCAAGATGCATGAGGAGGAATGGAGGGAGAAACACCCGGACATGAGCCTTTCCGATCTTCCGGAATATGGGCCCGAACCCAGCAGCTAATAATGCCCGGGCAATATTCTCCTGAATAATACTGTAATTATTACCGGACACACTGCTTGAAAGACCTTGTCACACATTGTATTACCATTAGTAATATTTTTATGATATGGGTAATTTTCACAAAGACGACAACAAAAGATTTAATATTCTTTAAATATGAACGGAAGAGGAAGCACAATGGCTAGAAACATTTCAGTAGAAACACTGTGTCAGATTCCAACAGCGAAAAAAGAGGTCGAAATAGTAGAAAGAAAGGGAAAAGGTCACCCGGATAGTGTCTCTGATGGCATTGCAGAAGCAGTAAGCAGAGAACTCAGCAAATATTACCTCAAAGAATATGGAAGGATACTTCACCATAACACAGACCAGGTAGAGGTCGTGGGAGGTCAGTCAGCACCTAAGTTTGGCGGCGGTGTTGTTCTTGAGCCGACATATATTCTGTTGAGCGGTAGGGCTACTACAACAGTCGGGAAGGACAGGATACCTTTCAAGTCTCTTGCAATAAAAGCAACCAAGAGCTACCTTTCTTCCAATTTCAAGCACCTTGACCTTGACTCCGACATAATGATAGATTCCAGAATTGGCCACGGCTCAATAGATCTTATTGATGTGTATGACACTTCAAAGCTGAGGGCAAATGATACTTCATTCGGCGTCGGTTTCGCGCCCTACAGTGATACAGAGAGGCTTGTCCTTGAAACCGAAAACTATGTGAATGGGGCCCTTAAGAGCAAGTTGCCCGCGATTGGATACGATGTGAAGGTAATGGGGTTCAGGCAGAAAGATACAATAAACCTGACCATAGCTGCAGCTTATGTGGACAAATACGTCAAGGACAGAAAAGAGTATTTCTCCATCAAGGAAGAGCTCATGAACATGGTGAAAGACAATGCTGTCAAGTTCACGGACAAGGATGTAAATGTATTCGTTAACACAGCGGATGAAGAGGGCGATGAAAAATCGGCGACCTATCTCACAGTCACTGGCCTTTCCATGGAGAACGGGGATGACGGGTCAGTTGGAAGAGGAAACAGAGTAAACGGCATTATCACGCCATACAGAGCGATGAGTATGGAAGCCGCTGCAGGAAAGAATCCTGTAACACACGTCGGAAAGCTCTACAATGTTCTTTCAAACCTAATAGCACAGGACATTGTCAAGGAAACAGGCAATGATGTGGAAGAGGTTCTTGTCAGGATCGTGTCCCAGATCGGAAGGCCGATCGATGACCCGCACGTGGCAAGCATTCATGCAATATATGCAGATGGCGTGGACGAGTCAAAGCACAAGAACAACATAAGAAGAATTGCAGATGAAAGACTTGCACACATAACAGACCTCACACAGATGTTTGTTGACGGCAAGCTGTCTGTATTCTAAATCCCTTTTTTATATTAATTTCCACATAAGATAGGCGTCTGATGAGTCACTGTAGTAGGCCCTTATTGTGGATATAGTGGAGAACCCGTATTTCTGGTAGAAATGAATTGCTTCTGTGTTGTCGGTCCTCACCTCAAGCCTTATACTCATTATGTTGTGCATCCTGCACAAATCAATGAAATCATTCATCAAGGCTTTACCGATTCCCAGATGCCTGAACTTTTCTTCAACCGCAAGGAGAAGTATGCGTGCCTCAGTCCTTGAGAATTTTCCCCCTGCTATGAAACCTATGATGCGATCGTTGAGGGTGTAAACCATGAAGGCATCCCTCCAGGAATGATACAGATCCATCATCAGATTTGTGGTGTAATACTCAGTAAGAGACGAGTTTGCAATTTCAACCACTCTCTCGATATCTGAGATTTCAGCGTTCCTGATCTTGCCAATATCCTCGCTCTTCAGTGCCATTACAGTATTCTTTCATATTGCAATTCAAGGTATTACTATTTTGCCATTTTTGGCAAAACGGCGCCATATTATTGCATATTCGCGACTATTCCGCCATGAGCCTGGACTTGATCAGTCTGATCTCCCTGTTGTATGCTTCTGCAACGTCCCCAAACACGAGAGTTCCCTGGAAGGTCTTCTTCCACTACGATAAGCTTTCCGGAAGTGGATTTTGTCAGCAGATTCAATGACACGTTTATGTTTTCATCCTTGGAAATGGTCAGTGGGTCCCTTGACGTGATGTCGCTTACTGAGATGCCGTAGAGATCCATGCCATATTTATCGTCTTCAAGGGAGAGGTATCCCTCAAGCTCCCCATCTCTCTTAACCACAACACCCTTGGTCCTGGTGGAATGAAGAATGATGAGGGCTTCCCTCATACCCATTTCTGGTGAGACTCTTCCATAATTCCTTTCCATTGCATCATAGACGGCTACTTCCTCCATTACCGGCTTCGGGTATTCCAGCCTGTGCGCAGGAGAGGCAGCCCTGTTCAGATACTGTGCCCTGTAAATGGTGTTGCCAGTGCCTGAAACAAAGTATGCGATGGCTGTGGTGAAGGAATCAGTGCTTCAGCTTCAAAATCCTGTTTGTAGAGTATTTCTGTGCTGAGCAAGGCTCCACCGAAAGGGGCAAGGAAAGTGCTGCCAATGCCAGCACCTATGCCTGCAGCCATGGCAATTCTTCAGTCATGATCGCTCATGTGGAAAACATCTGCAACAAAAGAGCCGTATCCGGAAGCAATCAGGGCGGCAGGGCCTTCCTTTCCTCCACTTCCGCCGGTCCCTATGGTGACTGCTGATGACAGAAGCTTTACACTCGGTATCTGGGGTTTGATCTTGGTGCTCCTGTGGACAGCTGCTATTGCCGCGTCTGTCCCATGGCCCTCTGTCTCCGGGGCGAACCGGTATACAGTGAAAGCAGAGATCAGGCCTCCGGCAACTGTTGAAACCGGTATTAACAGTCTCCCATAGTGCCCGAAAGAGCAGTTAAGGGAACCTCCCTCACCTCCAGGATCGGGGAGAGTCAGGCCAGTCCACTCCTGTGAAAAACAGATTTGTCACCATTTCTATTGCGTAGTAAAGAGCAAGTGAGCCCAGTCCAGCTATTATACCTATGATAACACCTAATACTGCACTATTCGAATCTGTTAAAAAATTTGAATGCGTCTCGTACAGGATCTTCACTGAGCATCATGAACGGTATGTAGCTCCTGAAATACGAGGCTCGCTTATCCAGTATGACCGCCATGCCAGTGTCTTCCTCAGTCCTTATAAGGCGCCCTATTTCCTGTTTCAGCTTGATAAGCGTGGGGAAAGTGACAGAATATTCCCACCCTCTCCTGTAGAGATGTTCATAGTAGCCGTAGACTGAACGTTGACGGGCATCGGGCCTGGGATAAGGTATCCCTGCAATTATTACCATTTCCAGTTCCTTCCCCGGGAAATTCATTCCTTCTGACAGTTTCCCTCCTGCAACAGCAAGAATCGGCTTTCCACCTTTCCTGAATTTCCTTACCATGTCCATGGACTCCACCTGGGATGATCCCCTCTTCTCCGATAGGTACGGGAAATCGAATCCAGCTTCTGCCACTTTGTCGAGAGTGCTGTACGAAGGGAAGAATACGATGCTGTTCCTCTTTACTGTATTGACAAGCTCCGAGATGAGGTCTCTCATCTTTGTCACCTCATTGCGGTCAAACTCGTCAAATTTGGTAGTAACACCTTCATAGTAAATCACAGACCTTCTCTCGTCGGGGAACATGTAAGGGATTGATCTGTGCTTTATGGACTGGAACCCAGTCACATTCTTGTATATCTCAACCGGTTCAAGCGTTCCTGACATGTGTATGGTCTTGGACTCCTTCAGGGGAGAGAGGATCAGGGAGGGGTCAAGGCAGAACGCTTCAATAGAGCCGTTTTTTCTGTTAGAGAGGATAGCAACATAGCGATCGTCGTCCACGTCCTCCCACATCTGCAGTCGCTCCGCAAGGGCGTTTACCCTTGACCTTGGAACTTTCCCCTCGTTCTCTTTCTTGGACAGGATATCTTCGCCGAGGATGCTGAGATACACAATAAGATTCCTGAATTTTTCACTGTTCACGGAGTTTGTCATCATTACATACTCCCTGAACTCGTCAAATCTGATTCGCGTATCTTCCCTTCCTTCGAGCCTGTCATCAACGAGGCTGAGCATGCCTGACCTGATCATCTCCGTGAAGTCTGATGCGCGTACCCTTGGCATAAGCTCTATGTCCCCGAACTCGACCGCTTCCTTTTCTGCCATGTTTATCTGGTTGACTGATATTTCAAACGATGAAACCTCCCTAGCCAGATCAGGAAGATTATGTGCTTCATCCATAACCACTACAAGATTGTCTCTCGTTACGCCCCAGTGGTTAAGGAACCTCTCGGCCACTGGAACATTAAGGAAAAATGCATATGGGGCCACCACGACATCTGACTTTGTCATCGCCGACTTCAGGGACTCGTACGGGCAGACGACGTTCTTAATCCCGTACCTGTAAAGCTGCTCTGCAGTCGGAAGTTCTGAAAATATCTTCTCTGAAGTTTCCTCGGACTTCACCTTCTCATTGAAGAACCTGCATGCCTTCTGGTTTCCTGCCATGACCTTCTTTTTCCTGGCAGAGCAGAACTTTGAAAGACTTTCGGAATTGAATTCATCATTTCCTTCAATTTCATGATAGAGTGTGCACAAATTTCCACGGCCCTGAAATGGGAGCGCTTTTATTCTGAAGGTGCGGTTGATCTCCCTGAGTTCCGTTATAACCTGTTCCTGCTGAGAGTTTGTCCGCGTAAGATAAAGGATCTTGCAACCGGGGTTTGACTCAACATATTTCATTGCTGAGATCAGGCCCATGAGTGTCTTTCCGGATCCCGTGGGCGATTCTACGGCTGCGCCAACGTTGCTTGAAATTGACCTTGTGATGAAATCTATGGTTTTCTTCTGGTAATCTCTGAGTTCGTAAGGAATGTTCAAAATATCAATTTTAGTAAACTATGCAGTTATAAATTTATATCGTAATTCCTGCGTGAATTTGGCTGGAGAACTTCAAACCACCCATTGGGATAAAGGTAGCTGTTTTGTGCCATAATCAGGCTGTCCGAAGACCGTTAATACGAATTAAGATTATGAAAATGTGGTTGTTGGTGTTATTCTAAGGATCCGAGTGAGCTTTCAAGAAAGGAAAAGATGAGCCCTGAAGAAATTACGCGCTCCATAAGGCTTGCGCTTGCTGCAGAGCTAGACGCCATTAACTTCTATGAACAGCAGTCCAGCCTTATTCCGGACGGGGCATTCAAGAAGGCCCATGAAGACATAGCGAAGGAAGAGATAACGCACTTTGGCGAGTTTATGAGGCTCCTTTATGAGCACGAACCTGAAGAGTTCGGGAAGATGAAAGAAGGGTGGGACGAGGCGTCCGGCCTGCTGTCAACGGGAGATGCTCCGGAAGGATTCGGAGCCATCCCAAGAGGTGATTCCAAGATGGGAAATAATGAGGGTAAAATGCTGCCCCTTCAAGAGTTTCAGGTTTGTAGAGTGAGTGGTCAGGAAACGGAATTCCCCCTCCTGAGGATGAGAAGAGAATTCTTCCATTAAAGCGATTTGTTCACGATTTTTCATTGAGAAAAGGCGGTGTCGAGGCGTACATGAAAGAGGAGGAAAAAGAAAACGTCAGAAAATTTGAATTGCTTCTCGGAAATGAACTTCTAACCGATCACGAACTGTCCCACGGCAAGAGATCAGAAAAGATGAAACCCGGAGACCGGTCGAAGTCAGGACAGGTACTTGAGGACGTTTTCAAAACCAAGGAAAAACTGATTTGAGCAGGTTATGTGTCCACACCACTTCTACTGATATCAAACAGTGTCTTAAGGCTCCTCCTTGGGCAATCCGGGGAGAGCGGGCAGACTGAGCTGGATCTCATAAAGGAAAGTATTGGAAAAGTCGAGATTCCCCACATACTTAAGGGCAACCAGATAATGGTTACGATCCCGGACAAATTGTGGGTGATGATCTCAAAGTATCCTGAGATCAGGGAAATTTCTGAAACTGCGGACGCAAAGAATTTCGTGATTGAGGGCAAGGTTACCCCTCTTCTTTATGACAGCAGGACTTCAGTATTACTAGATTGGAAAAATTAGAGACCGATGGGAATGCCTGCAGGCATTACTCCATTTTTTCTTCAAGCTCAGCCTTTTTTGGAGACAGGGCCTCAGGCTCAGGCAGGAACTTCTGGGCTTCCTCTATCTCTCTTACCGCGTCCTTGTACTTGGCCATTTTTTCATAAATTTCAGATTTTGCAATATAGTAATTGTAATTCTCAGGAACCAGTTTCAGAGCCTCATCCAGGTCTGCAAGCGCCTGATCATACCTTTCCATTGCAACAAGCAGCTCGTGCCTTCTGTATATGAATATCTGGTCGGTTGAGTTCAGCCTGACACACTTGTTGAAATCCTTGAGGGCGTCTTCCATATTGTCCATTTTCCAGTAGAGGTTTCCCCTGTTGTAGTAGTAATCGGGAACATCTCCCTCAAGCTTTATGGCCTTGTTGAACTGCTCCAGTGCCTCTTCGAGCCTTCCGGCATCCTCCAGTGCAGCTCCTAGTGCATTGTAATAATCTGCGTGATCGGGATATATCTCGACGGATTTCTGGTAGTCCTTGATCGCCTGGTCAAGTATCTTCATGGAATAATAGGCCAGTCCCCTGTTGAAATAATAGTCAGGTTCGTTGTTAACTACCTTTATGGCTTTTGTGAACTGCTCGATAGCTTCAGGGTACTTTTTCAGGTTGAAATATGAAATGCCCCTTTCATTGTAGTCATCTGCCATTTCATCTTTATCTGTAGGTTGGAAATTGCTTGGCACATTTCTCGCAGTCGTACGCCATATTTTAATTTTAACTATAGTACTAAGCTAATGTTGATCAAACAGTCAGTACAGTTTTGAGGTTCGGACTTTTTCCCGGATCTGCCTTACTGTGTCCCAGTGGGTCCTTATTATCTGGCTTATGTCGAGCCCTTGGGTCATTGCCCTCTCTATGAAATCCCTTGTAACAGGATCGGCCGGGTAGCCGGAGCCGATCTCTCCATACTTTTCCTTGATCCTGTCAATCTCCCTGTCCCTGATCACCTTTGAAACTATGGAGGCTGCTGAAACTGCAGGGTAATCCCTGTCAGCTTTGTGGATGCACCTTACTGTTTTCCCGGATTCGCGCGACATTCTTTCTGATGCCCTGTTCTCATTGACATCAAAGCAGTCGACAACTATCTCACCATCCGCTAGTCCAGCGAGCTTTACGGCAAATTGCAGCTCTATTTCGTTGAGTGTCTTCTCATTCATCAGGTCATTTATCTCCTCAACTGAGATGATTGTGTGCTCAACCCTGTTCGCCACGCTTAGGATTCTGGTGTAAAGTGTTTCCCTTCTGCTCCTTGACAGCGTCTTGGAATCCCGCACCCTGAGTTCCCGCAGTACATCCGCATCAGCACAGACCAGAGATATCACCATAGGCCCTAATACAGGGCCGCGTCCGGCCTCGTCTATCCCGCAGGCCACACTTTTCCTGCCTGGTTGTGATGTCATAAAAACACTTGCTTCATGCCGTGCTGGCACTAATCCGTATTACAAAGAATCTTAATATATATAGGCATGTTACGCACCTATCATAAGTCAGTGATCCAAGTGGAAGACTACAAAACCTTCATGTTAAGAACAAAGGAGAAGATCGATCTTCAGCTTGAGGATTTCTTCAGGAATAAGATGTCCAGCAACTGGGATTCCCTTACCTCCACCGTTGTGGAAACCATAAGGGATTTCACCCTGAGAGGCGGCAAAAGGCTGAGGCCCATACTTATGGTACTTGGCCATAACCTGTTTGCAGATGAGAACGACAAGATAGTCAAAGCGTCCATTTCTATGGAGTTGACTCAGACCTATCTCCTTATACACGACGATATCATGGACCAGAGCGATTTGAGGAGAGGAATGCCAAGCTTCCATGTGGATATAAGAAACAGGCTGAACCTTACACATGATGATGCTCAAAGATTGTCTGAGAACCTCGCAATTGTTGCAGGAGACCTTGCAGACAGCTATTCCCACCAGGCGCTTTTTGATGCGGGTTTCGGGAGCGAGGAAACCCTCAAGGCCAGTGTCGAGTTGTCCAGAATAATAGAGACTACAGGATACGGCCAGCTCCTGGACGTTTACTCCTCCATCCATGATTCCTTCGTCCAGAACGACCTGATGCGCCTTCACCTCTGGAAGACCGCCAAGTACACGATTGAGGGTCCGCTTGTCCTTGGTGCATTGCTAAGCGGGACTAAGAAGGACTTCTCCTATCTCAGCCACTACGGCTACCTCCTCGGTGTTGCCTTTCAGCTTCATGATGACATACTTGGGCTCTTCGGTGAAGAGAAGCAGACTGGCAAATCGATAAAGGGCGATGTTAACGAGGGAAAGAAGACCCTTCTCATGATCAAGGCTATGGAGAGGTCGGGAGACAGTGAAAGGGAGTTCATCAGAAAATGCCTTGCATCCGGGAACGTTTCTGACAACGATTTCAGAAGGCTCCAGGAACTGGTGAAATCGACCGGGTCTCTTGATTATTCCAGGGACGTGATGAGAAAACTCGTTTCAAGAAGCAAGGACTATGTGAGGAAGATGGACGGAAATTCTGAAATCAAAGGATTTCTTGAATGGTTTGCTGACTATATAATCCAGAGGCAGAACTAGAATCTCGGTCTGTGCCTGTTATACATCTCTTTGAGTGTGTTTTCATCTATGTGGGTGTAAATCTGGGTGGTTGCAACGCTTGCATGACCCAGAAGCTCCTGTATGAAACGTATATCACCGCCATTTCTCATAACGGTTGTTGCGAATGTGTGCCTAAGAACGTGAGGTGTCACTTTCTTCTTTATTCCAGCTGTCCGGGAAAGTTCCCTCACTATTCTTTCTATTGATGATGTGTCATATCTCGATCTCTTGTTGCTCACAAATAATGCTTTAGTTGCAGGGCGTAGTCGTCTCCTGTACTCGAGATGTTTTTCAAGAGATGCTTTGCATTCGTCTGGAATCACTACTATTCGTCCCTTGTCCCCCTTCCCGCTCCTGATGCGAACTATATTCTCGTCCAGATCAATGTCGTCAAGATCGAGAGCACAAAGTTCGCCGACCCTTATGCCCGTGTAAATAAGAGTGTTTATGATGGCATTTATTCTATGGTCTACGCTTGAATGTTCGAGAAGTGCTGAAGCTTCCCTCTGGGAGAGATAAACCGGCATTTTTCTTGACCTTCTTGGAGCTGTCAGGTTCATAGGCGGGTTTATTCTGTTCGACTTGAGAAGGAGCTTCACGGCATTTATGGCCAGGTGCTGGCTGGCCTTGGAATAGTTCTTTACTGAAACGAGGTGGTTCTTGTATTCATCTATGTCATCCTCATCGACTGCGGCGAGAGGCTTGTTCAGGAAAGACAGGAATCCCTTTGCCATGTAGGAGTACTGCCTGACAGTGTACCTGCTCTTCCTTTCGCCTGTCAGATACGACTGGAATTTTTCATACAATTCGTCAGAGGCAGAACTCAACTTCTATTCCAATGTTTGTTTAAATAAGTATTTTGCTGTCTTTCCGGTTCAAAAAGAAAACAGCTAGACTTTAGAATAATGCTGACATCTTAAGGTATGAAAGGTGCTGTTGTATACAAGCCTCTTGGAAAGGAGAACCTGAAATTCGAGGATGTAAATGTGCCTGAACCCGGAAAGGGAGAGATAAGAGTCGGATTCGAAAGAGCGGGAATGAACCCCATAGACTACAACGTAGTGGCCGGAAAGGTAGTTTACAGCCTCGCCCCTTTTCCTCACATACCAGGCTCAGAAGTAATGGGTGTAGCAAAGTCCGATGGAAAGCGCATCAGGAAAGGGGACAAAGTCATAATCTACCCGAGAATTTTCTGCGGAAACTGTGATATGTGCCTCACTTCAAGAGAATACATGTGCACAAACGGAGGTCTCTGGGGAGTGGTATCAAACGGCGGGTATGCAGAAGAGTTCAACATAAACGAGGATAACCTGTTTAAGATGCCGCAGGGAATGGACCCTGATGTGGCAGTCAGCCTGCCCATAGGTGGCCTGACTGCTTACCATGCCCTCATTAGAGCAGGAGCGAGCCATGAGAAAAGGATCCTGATATATGGCGCTTCCGGAAACACCGGTATTTTTGCCACACAGCTTGCGTCACATTTCGGCATGGAAGTCCATGCCGTATCAAGAAAGGAGTGGGTAAAGGATTATGGCGCTTCTGAAGTTTACGATCCAGACAGCGTGCCCGAAAACCTGAAAGTGGATATTGTCATGAATTCACTGGGGCAAAAATTCTGGAAGGATTCCCTGAGCCACCTCTCTGCCGGAGGCAGCCTGGTGACGTTCGGAGTGCTGACCGGCAAAGAGGCTGAGGTTGACATAGCCGCCCTGTATACTGCAGAACGGACAATAATTGGTTCAACAGGTGGGTCCAGAAAGGAGCTTCTCGACCTCGCTGACATCACAGCCAGGAAGGGTCTCAAGGTGAGAGTGGCAAAGCGCTTCAAGCTCGCCGACATAAAAGAAGCCCTGGACTATTTCCCGAAAGTCAAGGACGGCAGGCTGATACTGGAGGCCTGATTCACCTGGTGAGTCTTTTAAGGCTCCCTATTCTTTCTTTTATGGTTCCAGAGAATATGTAGGATGCAGACACCAGGATATCCGCTCCGGCCTTGGCCGATTTTTTTCCAGTCTCAAGGTTGATTCCACCGTCCACTTCTATCTTCGTGCCCAGCCCGTTGTCCTTGATGAAGGCTGATGCTTCCGATATTTTGTCAGTCACGTCAATGAATTTCTGGCCAGAGAACCCGGGATGCACTGACATTATCAGGAGAATTTCCGTTCCATCGAGAAGATCAGAGACCTCCCTGAATTCTGTCCCGGGATTGATGACGAGGCCATACTTCAAGCCTTCATTCTTCATGTTGTTGAAAAGGCCCCTCAGATTGACTGGAGATTCGTAATGTATGAGGAGGATATCAGAGCCAGATTCTGCAAACTTGGTGTAGTATCTGTCTGGCCTGTCAATCATGAGATGCACCTCTAACGGCAGTTCTGTAGATTTTCTAACTGCTTTTACTATGTCAGGGCCCATTGTCAGGTTGGGAACAAAGTGTCCGTCCATCACATCAAGATGGAATGATGCAGCCCCATGCCTTTCGCATTCTTCAATCTGGTTCTGCAACACCCTCAGGTCTGAAGAGATAATCGATGGTGAAACCAGCATGCAAGACCTGATGGAAACTTCTCTTAACCATTTTTGCATTTTCTGACATTGTCAACTTCTGGTTGATGATTACGCAAGATAGAAATATATATATATATATACAGAACTTGGTTATTAATTTAATGAGCCATAAAATAAAAATTATGGTTTCTCTTCTTCTCTCTTCAGTGATGATCGGTGCATCTTTTGCAATTATAACATCGTATCACAACAATTCGGCTATTACAAACACGGCAGACGTAAATTCTCAACCTGCGTTGGTAACCTCTGCTATCTCCGGTAATAATAGCAATTTGACAAACCTGACATCAGGTATTCAATTGACGGCTCAAGTTAGCTATAGGATAACAATGGGTGATTCAAATGATAGCACAACATATCTTGTTCACACAATAGTATCTTACAATTTATCTGATAAAAACAACGTGACTTTGAGTTCAACGTTGACAAACAACGGTACGTCTAGATACTCTCATTCCACATTTCAGGTGCGTCAATTTGAGTCATTTAAGAATCAATCGTCATATTACAATTCATCCAAGATTCCTGATTATATGTCGAATGGGGTTTTGTATGCGACAGTGATATCTCATTCAAAGGACAATCTTATTGATTACGTATATATGAGCTTGCTACATTCAAAAACTGGTAACCTTAACATTCTGACTGTGCATAAGACTGCCTCATCAGGATTCAGTCAATTCTTTGCCTCAATTAATTATGATCCCACAATGGCCTACTTATTCGCACCACAGTTCTTGCCTGCGAGCGGGCAGGGTATTGTTTCATCTAACGCTAAGAGTACTAACTTCGTTGTTAATTCCCCACTGGCGCCCACCCCACCAGGTGGCGGCGGAGGTTCTAATTTTGGAACTTCCGTAACAGGAACACTTCCTGAATGGGATCACACTGTAGTGCCAGGTATACATTTGTGGGATGCTACTGCATCACTGGCTGTGACTTGGAGTGGACAAGGTGGAAGCTATGTGAGTGGAGCCAATGATAATTATTATTCTCTTGATTATTACTACTGGGAATATTCTTACCCGACCATAATCACGGATAGTTACCAGCATAGTTCTACTTCTGCAACTTCATCCTATTACATCGAACTGTATGCTCAATTTCCGTTCCAAGGATATACATACTGGGAGGCTTTCCCAAACATAGTTGTCACTATAAATAATCAGGGGAATGGCCATGTTTACATCAGTAACACCATTAAATATTGGAACGGTGTTACTGCTAGTTGGGACACATGGTCCTCAAGTGTCCTTTATAACCAATATGTGTCAAATAACTACGACGAGCAATATACGCAAAACATACTTTGATGGTGTTAGAAATGGAAAAAGATGAGGTTAAGGGATTAAGGCGCTCCCACTTTCGAAGCAACCTGGTATGGAATCTAATTGCAATCATATCAATAATTGCAACTATTTTGGCATTCTATTCTCAACGAATGTATTACTCTGATCCAATTAATGGAGCTGCAACATTAAGATATAACATATTCATGTCATTTTTCCTGCTCCTGATCCCTGTACTTTGGCTTCTTGGAATTAGAATAAAGTGGATGGCGATTACTCTTCAGATAATTCCAATACTCCTCTTTCTTGTAGGGATTGTTGATGGCAGCAGGTTAATAGCATTCTGGCCTGCATCGTTAATCAATTATTCGTTAGTATACAAGTTCTTTCAAAAGGGGACGTCGTCAACTTCCGGTTGATGAGTACCGGTGGTACCAGTAGGATGTCCTGAGCAGTCCATCATCGGTCTTGAACCTCCTCTTAAGGAGGTTCAGATCTCTGGGGGAAATGATGCTCGGCAACGTTGTTTGTTCTGTTGACCTTCCGATCTTCGAGATACCAGAATATCTCCCTCCTGTTCTTCCTTATCTGCTTCAGAAATTTACCTATGACAGGATCGCCGGAATAGAGATCCCTCACAAGACCAAGGAGAATGAATGTCGCCTCCTTTTCAGACTTTCCTGAGACCTTCCTCTTGACAGGCTCCGCATTTTTTCCAAGCTTCTCCAGGTTCTCAGGAGTCTGGAAGAACGTGTAATTTATGAGACCCAGTGCTGAAGTCAGCTCATCCTTCCTGCCTGAATCATATGCCTTCTTCCTCAGGTCCTTGAGGAGGTGGAAGAGGCACCTCTGCCTCCTAACTCTTATGTGAAGTTGCCGGGAGACATTCCTGAATGCGTCCTCGTAGTGATAAGCGTCTGTTGTCACTGTTATCTCAGAACCAATGGAGAATCTCCTGAGTGCGTCAAGGATGAATGAGGTGGTGGAATCCTCACCCAGATCCAGCAGGATGTCCTCATGAAACTCACCAGTGACAGTATCCTTGAGTAGGAACCTGTATCTTCTCTGGCCGTTGATCTTCACGTACTGCTCGTCGTATGAGAAATATCCTGAGGATTCCCTTTCATGCCGGAAAGGCATGTCAGGTACAGATGTCCTCACCGACTCGTGTGAAACTGATGTTCCGAGGAATATGCCGCACATCTGTGCAGCCTTCCTGAGGGATGAGAGCACGCGAGATTTCATGGTCTTTTCCCTCAGATCCTCAGGGATATGCTTTCCGTACCCGTATCCCGGAGGCCTTGCCTCGAAGGAGAAGGAGCAGGCATTGCAGATGTATTTCTGTATCTTCACACTGTGGCCCTGCACTTCCCTCATGTATGTACCGTTCCTTGAGACATCCCTGGAGAAGCATCTGGGACAGATAGGGTCCCTGTAGTGCAGTATGGGAGTGCCGTCACTGCTGAACCTGATATTTGTGGGCTGATCTTCCAGCCTGAGAGGCGAGGATGGATGATCACCGGAATAGTCATCAAGGTTTGTTGTAATAACGACCCTAGATATGCCTGGGATCCGGCGTATCCGCATGGAATGTGATGTACTCATTATGTTTCATGATTGCGGTCGAGAGACTGGAAATCACAGAATTTCAACTAACAATTGACAGTCTCCATTTTCTGGTTTAAAAGGCGTTCACCTCTGTATAAGGCGCATGGCAAAGGTTATAAGCTTGATTGGTTATAATTTATGTTAGGAGGAAGTCAGTGACAAAAGCCAATTCGACAATATCTGGAAAAGAATCTGGAGAAGTTAGGGAAAATCTTCTGAAAAAAGCATTCGGCCTTAAGGAGAAGATGGTGGACAGGTACAGGGAACTGTATGAAGAATCCAGCGTGGATCATGTGAGAATGATGCTCGAGACTCTTCTGGAAAACGAAGAGAGAGATCTGGTAATGATAAGGGATGCCCTGGACAAAGGAGAATTTGAAGAGGTGCAGGAACCGTCTGATGCCAGAAGCTTCGAAATGCTTGATCATCTGGTTACCCAGGACTTGGCGGATGTTAATGCCAATGATATGAAAAGTGTGCTCCTGAAGGCCATGAAGATGTCTAACGACATTCACAATGTGCTGGAGCTGATGTCGAACGAATATAGTGATGCCAAAGTTTCAGGCGTTCTCAAGACTCTGGCGGACAATCAGCTGAACAACAAAAACTACATCGCAGAGCTTTACGACGATTTCGTCAACAAAGACTACTGGTAGTTAGCCTTACCAGAACGATCTCTTTTAATTCTGCCTGATCTTCTTCTACACTGATCTGATAGAGAGTGACGAATACAGAGTATATTCCTGATGTTGGCCTTAAAACAGCCATGGAGACAGTTGAAAGGCACAAATTTGCGGTTATTGATCTGTGGGCCCCATGGTGCTATCCGTGCGAGCTCATGATCGAGGTGCTCCAAAGGGTCATTTCGCATGGAGATTTTTCAGAATACCGGATTATGAGGGTGAACGCAGATCAGTCTCCCGAAGTGTACGAAAGATTTGGTGTTCGAGCCCTCCCTGCTCTTTTGGGGTTCCATGATGGTGCACTTGTTGGAAAAAAGACAGGGTACTTCAAAGAAGAGAAGGTCAGGGAGTTCCTGTCAAGCCTTGCAGAATCGCAGTAGGCAGGAGCTGAAGGACATGCAGTGCGTCGAGTGGATTATTCGCGAAATTATTACACCTTTTTGGATCAATTATTATAAAAAATGCGGATAGGGAGCAGAATGCCTGACAGTAACGATCCTTTCAAAGGCTTGAGGCGACAGGAATTGCGTGTTTTCCTGAAGCTGGCACCGATCATCAGGCGTTATTTGAAAGACAGGAGAAGGGCTCGTGAAGAGAACGAAGAAGCAGCTTGGAGCACGATGAGGGAAAGAAATGGGCAAAGAGCTGTGGAAACTTTTTTTTCTCTAGGACCCACGTTCATTAAACTGGGCCAGGTCCTGTCAGCGAGGCCAGACCTGCTTCCTAAGGAGTACATTGCATCTTTTGAGCAGTTGCAGGATCGTGTTCCTCCAGCCCCATTTTCCCATGCAAAGGAGATTATCGAGAGAAACCTCGGAAAGATAGATGATGTCTTCGAGGAGTTCAACGAGGAGGCCATATCCGGTGCTTCCCTGGGCCAGGTCTATCTTGCAAAGTACAAGGGTCAGAATGTGGCAGTTAAGGTAAACAGGCCGAGGATAGAGTTCATACTCAAGAGGGATCTGGAGGTCATCAGCCGTCTTCTCAAACTCCTTAGAAGGCGGATAGAGAATTTCCTTTATATCAGCGTTAGCAACGTAATCATCGATTTCAAGGGCAGGATATACGACGAGATAGACTACAGGAAAGAGGCAGAGAACTCGAACAGGATAAGGGAAAACCTGCTGAAAAGAGAAGACGCCCTGATTCCCCGCGTCATAAATGAGATCTCCGGAAAGGAAGTAATGGTCACGGAATATATCATAGGCACAAAGATCACGGACATAGAAGGCCTGAAGAAGAACAATGTGGATATGCAGGACCTTGCATTCAGGGTGGATCTGGCATTTATGCGCATGCTGCTAAGGGACGATATATTTCATGCTGATCCCCATCCCGGAAACATCTCGGTTACTCCGGAGGGAAGGATCATTCTATACGATTTTGGAATGGTCGGAAACCTAGATGATGAGACAAGATTCTCCCTTCTGTCCCTCTATGACGGGCTTATGAAGAAGGATCCGGAACTCATAATAGATGCTCTGTTGAGCCTTAATGCACTCTCCCCCGCAGCAAACAGAGGTGTGATAAGAAGAAGCATAGAAATTGCCATGACGAGCCTATCTGGAAGAAGCGCAAACGATGCGGAAATAAGGGAGCTCATGGAGATCGCAAATGGCGTTATTTTCGAGTTTCCTTTCCGACTCCCGAGATCGCTTGTCCTTTACATGAGAATGTCCTCACTTCTTGAAGGTATATGCAAGACGCTTGATCCTGAGTTCAAGTTTGTGAGGGTCATGAGGGAGTTGCTTTACAGGGAAGGCCTCCTGGATGAGCTGTACAGGAAGCAGATGTCTGAATTTGTAAAAAGGGCAGCAGTCTCCATAGAGAAAGGGCTGGACGTCATTCCAATGCTCAAGAGAAGGCTAGAGGATATTGAAGCCCCTCAACAGCAGAAAACTTCAAACAAGGTGCCTGGCTCCCTCTTCCTGGGGTTCATACTGCTCGGGTCAATTTATGTGATGAATCTTCACCCTATTATTTCATACATTGTCATTGTCGCTGACCTGATAGCTTTCGCTGTTCTTATGACGAGAAAATAAAAAGTTGTATTGGCTGGTGGGGCCGAGTTCTTATTCTACCTTTATTGACCTTGATCCCTTTACGGGTATCTTGATTGTCAAGACACCGTTCAGGTACTTGGCCGAGAATGCAGCGTCCTGGTCAACTTCCATCGGAAGCTTTATTCTTTTGGACACTTCCTCTGGTCTCTGATCCATAAAGACCATTCCCTTCTTCTCAAGAGTTCGTGAGGCACTTATCGAGAGTGAGGTTTTCTCCAGCCTCACCTTCACATCCTTCTTGTCAAAACCGGGTAGGTCCGCCTCTACTACAAGCTCGCCGCCTTCTTCATAAACAGTGACCGGCGGGTACATGAATGTCATTACTTCCTTGGCCCTGTCACCAAGGTTCTTTACCATTTCTGAAGTAAAATATCTCAGAGGACCGTACATATCTGCCATAATAAAAAATGTCTAAAACTTATATAACCTTATTGCAGTTTTAAACTGGTCAAGAATATCCGTTCCCGCCCTGTTTCACTGATTTCATTTCTTCACACAGCGGAAAGGTTTGGCAGGGTTCCAGATCAATCGGCACTGTCTGATGAGAGCAGGTCTTCGAGGATAGACTCAGCAGCAGTATATGGGTCAGTCCTGGACGACATCATGTCCTCTATGGCATTTTCGTTGACGAGCCTTCTTATTTCACTGTCTATCTTCTGTTTCATCTCATCCTCCAGGGCGAGCTTCAGTTCGTACCTGTATCTTCTCAGCCTTGTCCTGCTGTCTTTTCCTGTGAAATCCCTGTGGCTTATTATCCTGGAGATATACTCTTCATACCCCTCGCCGGTCAGGGAATTTGTTCCTATCACCGGAACCTTCCATTCTCCCTGGACTGAATAGGCAAGGAACTCCTCTATATCCTTGAGGGCTATGTAACTGCCCTCCCTGTCCATCTTGTTAACTATGTAGATATCAGCTATTTCCATGATGCCGGACTTGATTGCCTGTATCTGGTCCCCTAGGCCCGGGGCAAGGACAACAACAATAGTGTCGGCGAGATATACTACATCCAGGTCGGCCTGACCTGCCCCGACAGTCTCAATGATGATAAAATCAAACCCAGCAGCGTCGAGTACCATAACGGAATCCCAGACCGATCTTGAAAGTCCACCGCTCAGACCCCTGTTTGCAAGGCTGCGCATGTATACTCCAAATTTGGAGAGAGACTCCTGCATCCTGATCCGGTTTCCAAGAAGAGAGCCGCCTGTAAAGGGGCTTGATGCGTCTACCGCAAGAACTGCAACTGAGTGCCCTTTCTGGGACAGCATCTTTGAAAGCATGCCGATCATTGTGCTCTTCCCTATTCCGGGTGGACCGGTAATTCCTAGAACATGGGCCTTTCCCGTGTGGTTGTAGATCCCCTTGATGATCTGCCTGGATTCCGGGGACAGCCTGGGATCCTCCACTACCGATATGGCCCTTGCAATGCTCTGCTTTTCCCCTGCCAGAACTCCACTTACAATTCTATCAGTATTCAACAGCAGCACCTGCTAGAGCATCTTCAACTCTCTTGCTTCCGCTGCCCGTTTTGTAACATGGTCAATTATCACAGACAGTGTAGTTCCCGGACCAAAATTGCCCGTTATCCCCATCTCTTCAAGCTTTGACTTGTCAGGGTCGGGTATGGTGCCACCTCCAACCACTGAAATATCGTTTATGTTCTTCTCCTTCAGAAAATCGGCCACTTTCTTGAATACGGTCATGTGCGCACCATTTAGGAGGCTGAGGGCGATGACGTCAACATCCTCGTTTACTGCGGTTTCTACAACCTCTTCAGGGGTTGGGAGGAGCCCTGCGTAAAGAACTTCCATTCCAGCGTCCCTGAAAGCTTTTGCGAGGACGAGTATCCCACGGTCATGACCGTCAATGCCTGGCTTGGCCAACAATATTTTTATCGGCCTGCCCTTAAACAATGACTGGTTCTTTCCATCCGCCAAAGACCTTCCTCCCTACGTTTGATATTTCTTCAAGTGTCGCGTATTCTTCAACAGCTTTTATGATGTATGGCATCACATTCACTTCCTCGTCCAGCATGGCCTTCTCCAAATCTTTAAGCGCTTTCTTGACCTCATTTTCGTTCCTGGCTTTCTTAACCTTCCTCAGTTTCTCGATCTGGTCGTCCTGGGCCTTCGGGCTAATCTTGAGATAGCTTATGGGCTGCTCTTCCTCCTCAGCGTGTTTGTTAACTCCGACCATGACTTCTTTCCCCTCTTCGAGCCTGGTCTGCCTTCTGTATGAAGTCTTGGCTATTTCCCTCTGGATATAACCCTTCTTGACTGCCTCAAGGATGCCGCCCATTTTTTCTATCTCGTCGAAATATTTGTATGCCTCCTCCTCAAGTTTGTTGGTGAGCCATTCCATATAGTATGATCCGCCAAGAGGATCGATGGTATCGGCCATGCCTGATTCCTCATCGATTATCTGCTGTGTTCTTAGAGCTATTTTAACAGCCTCTTCGGATGGGAGTGCCCACGCTTCATCATATGAATTTGTATGCAGGCTCTGTGTACCTCCGAGAACTGCTGCCATTGCTTCGATCGTGGTCCTTATGATATTGTTCAGGGGCTGCTGCCAGGTCAGTGAGTACCCTGAGGTCTGCGTGTGGAACCTGAGCATCATGCTCCTTTCACTTTTTGCGCCGTAGCGTTCCTTCATGACGGTTGCCCAGATCCTTCTCGCTGCTCTCAACTTTGCTATCTCCTCAAAGAAGTTGATTGAGGAGTTGAAGAAGAAAGAGAGCCTTTGCGCAAATTTGTCAATGTCGAGCCCTGCTTTCTTTCCCATTTCTGCATAATAGAATCCGTCAGCTAGTGTGAACGCCAGTTCCTGGACAGCACTTGAACCTGCTTCCCGTATGTGATAGCCTGAAATGCTTATGTAGTTCCACTTTGGGGTGTTTTCTGTGCAATAGACCATCATGTCTCTTATCAGCCTCAAGTGTGCTTCGGGCGGATATATCCACTCCTTCTGTGCGATGTATTCCTTCAGTATGTCTGCCTGAACAGTTCCTGCGATCTTGTCCAGCGGCACCCCCTGCTTCTTCGCAACAGCAATGTACATAGCAGTGAGAACAGCTGCTGGAGCGTTTATTGTCATTGAGGTGCTGACTTTTCCAAGATCTATTCCGTCAAATATATCCTCCATGTCTCTGAGTGATGATACGTTTACACCGCACCTTCCGATCTCCCCGTCTGCCCTTTTGCTGTCGCAGTCATAGCCGTAAAGAGTTGGCATGTCAAAGGCAATGCTGAGCCCGGACTCGCCGTGAGAAATAAGGTACTTGAGCCTGGAGTTGGTGTCGCCGGGAGTGCCGAATCCTGAAAACATTCTCATCGTCCAGGGGCGGCCCCTGTACATGTTAGGATAGATTCCCCTCGTAAACGGATATTCCCCTGGAGAGCCAAGATAGGTTTCTTCCTGGCCCTTCCTAAGGTCTCCGCTGTTATAGAGTTCTTTAATGCTGATATCTGATGAATTTATGTATTCTTTTTCCTGTAAGTTGGTCTTCTTATTCCATGGTTCAAGAGTACTCTCCTTCCATCTGGAATATTCGGGATTGTTCCCGGGATTGTCGTTTTGAAGTTTCTCAATCTTCTTTTTCCAATAATCCCCGTCCACTTTGTCCATCAAATCATGAGTGAATTTGCGGATTTATATGTTTGCGGTTTTTTCCGATCTTATAAAGGCTTTAATGATGAAGTCCCGGATGCGTGTTCCGTGGAGATCAGGATCCGGACGCCCTGCGCTTTGCAAAATCATCGCCAAAGAGCTTGCAGGTCGTATACCCTAGCAAAGCAGTTGCTGCCCTCACAACATACCAGAAGTTTATGACGTCAGGCTTGAAAATTTCAGAGAATCTGAAGTGGGACCAGACATCCAGATGCTTATTGTTCAATTGCTTTCTTCCGAATCCGTTCCAGAAGGCCTGTTCTATGAATCCAACAAATGTGCTCCTCGTGCGGTGGTAAATGATGCAGTCCTCGCAGAAGCCGATCTTGCCCCCGGCCTTGACTGCCCGGATGTTGAGGTCTATGTCTTCTGCAGTTATGAAATTCACGTCAAAGCCACCTATTTCCTGAAAGAGTTTCTTTGAGTAGCCAAGATTGACAGAGGGGGACGTAACCTCGAAATCTTCAAAATAAAGCTCCACTCTTCCAAGCTTCTCAAATGGTTCATATCCCATCTGAATTGTTTTTCCGGCTACCACATCGTAGCCTTCCCTGAATGTCTCCCTCATTTTTCTTAACCAGAACGGGTTTGCTATAGCATCCCCATCAGTAAAGAGAACGTGATCATAACTTGCGTTTTTCACACCAATGTTTCTGCCTTCCCCCCTTGAGCATTGCTGCCTGATGTACCTCAGGAAGTTATGCTTGTTCTGGAACTCTCTTACAACGCTCTCCGTCTCATCGGTACTCATGGAGTCAACAAGAAGTACCTCCATTGGACCCTGCTGTTTCACGAAACTGTCCAGTAAATCCTTAAGATAGCGTCCCTCATTGTAAGTAGTAATAACAACAGAAATACCTAGCTCGGAGTCCGGCATTGATCGTAACCCTGAATCAGACCCAGTCCATTCTTTGAATTTCCCTATCCTTCTTGGTTCCTTTCTTGTATTCTTTATAGTGTGCCTTGCAGAGGTGCACTTTTGTCTTGTCCTCCTCCACAGACAGAACTTTTTTCGCAAGCGATGCGTCCACTGTTTTGAAACTCATTTCTGAGCAGCCTTTTACCTGGCAGGTTTTTTCAGACATATGGTATCCAACATACTATTGGTTTATGCTTAATATTTTTTTTATCTAACATTTTCGTATTTCTCAATGTTAATTTATTCAGGAATGAAAGTGATATCAAAACCTGAAATCAGAATACTTAGCGAATAATTATAATATCAGTACATAATGTTAAATAAATGGGCGGAAAGGAGATACCTTCTACAAAGACTGGAATTGTACACTTCCTGAAAAGAAATAGCGAAGCTACTCTTGAAGAGATTGGCAAGGAATTCGATATTTCAAAGGTGGCCGCCCTGAAGCATCTTGGAAACCTTGAGAAAGATGAACTCGTCAGGAGGAGGTACATTCCTTCCGGCAGAGGGAGGCCGAAGTGTTATTTTTCACTTTCAGAGAAGGGAAACAATTCTTTCCAGAAAGGTTACGAGGATATTGTTACAGATACCATGGACTACGTTGACAACATATTCGGGCGAGAATATGTGGGGAACATTCTTCATCTGAGAACTGAGAAGAAGCTGCCTGAATACAGGGAGACTCTTAGAAAGTACTCCGAAAGGGACAAGATCAAGAAACTAACATCCTTGAGGGACCACGAGGGCTACATGTCTGAGTGGAGGCAGCTTGATGAGAGCACTTTTGAGATAACTGAGTACAACTGCCCAATACTGGCTATTTCACAAAAATATGGCGAGGCTTGCAAGGCTGAAAATGAGCTGTTTACAAATGTCCTTGAGGCAGATGTAGAGTCTACACACCGCGTTGTGGCAGGATCTCGGGCATGCAGATTCGTGGTTAGATTCCCAAGAAGATAAAATATTGGAAATGCCCGGAGTAAGCCCCCTTCTGTTCACCCAACAAGGGTTGGCAACATTCGACTATTCGTCTTACCCGGCCCTCACGGCAGATTCACAGGGCCCGTTTAGACTTTCTCCATCCAGGAAGGGTTCCCATCGGCACTTCCGGAAACGTCTTCTCTTCGAGTCACTCTTCACCGGAATCCGTTTATTTCTTTTCCCTTGACCATCCCTCTCAGAACACCTGCTTGCACAGGCTGAATTCTGCCGAGGAGGGGGGACTTTCCTCACTTTTGCAAGCGTTAGTTGCCCTCGGGCTTTTCCTGAATCCCCCTATGCGACTGCAGATTTAAGCTTTGCACTACTGAACCTGAGTTGCATAACTCAAAGAGTGTGCAGGATAGAAGTGCGCCTCACATGTTTAACCACTGTCCACTTGATTTGAATTTCAGGTCAAAAGCGATGTTCACCGATTAAATGTGGATTCTTCATGTTTTGTTCTATAAAGAATACAATAAAGAAGGCCCTGTCCAACATTCTGCATGTTAACGCCCCCAAGGTGCTAAGTTCCAGTGGGTCGGATCCAGTACTCTCCGTCCGGACAGCATTTGCACCACGAACTGCACTCTCTCTTTCTTGTTTCGTCATTTGTTTGGTAATCGCGCTCATCCCTCTCTTTAGCCATCTTGAGGCGATTAATGGTAATGAGAAGTTTCGTAGTGCATTCCTGCAGGAAGAAAACAATGAAAAATTAGTTACCTTCCTCTGTTTCCTATCATCTCCTGATGTCCCATGATTATTCTCACCCGAACCGATCAGTGATAAACTGCACTTGGTAGGCATAGTGGTTACATAATAAGCATCACCAATTGTGCCGGTACTTGACGCGAGCCATCGTGGAATTGGAACACCATGATTATAATAATATAGTAAGAGAGAGATACAAACAGAGTGTGCAAAAACTGATATTCAGGCATTCTTCATCCATTTGGCTATTGATTCATTGTGGAAGTACAATATCCTATTATTATAGCTCTCCTGATCGTGGACTGGGTTATGGCATGAGTGATGCAACACCCTTCGTTCCCATGGTTATATCCTGATGTTAACCTTGACAGCAGTCTTGCGCTTAACTAGAAGTTCAGCGAAATTCTCGGGTAGATATACGAGATCGTTGTCATGAAGATAGTAATCTCTTTCAGGTTGGGCGATAGGAGGCTGATCCCCCACGATTCTAACGAGGATGAACTTCTTTTCTGCAGCCTGCTCGTGGGTCTCACGGATCTCTTGCTGCCGAACTGGTTCCTCTTTCTCATCTGCGGGCTGCAATTCGGGCTCTTCGACCTCCTCTTCGTGGGCCACTCTCTCTTTCAGAAGAAGCCTGTTGAATTCATCCTGCATCATGTTATGAAGCCTGATCACAAATTCCCTCTCCTCCCCGGTGAGTGAGTTCATGAGGTCCGAGTCGAGCTCGTAGAGGGAGAGGATTGCCATCTTGCTGAAGCGCCTCTGGAAAAAGTCCTTGAAATCCCTCTCAATGTCCTGGATCCTGTTGTTGATGTTTATGTAGCTCGAAATATCCTGGTTTTTCAAATGCTTCTCCGATTCTGACCTGAGAGTCTCCAGAGCATCGACTACACCTTTGTAGAAGCCGCCATCGAGTTTTTTTACCTTTTTTGACTTCTTCTCCACTCTTATCAAGGATTTTAGATCGTTAGCTATGTGATCGATCTGAGCGGGGGTGAGAGTCATTCTGTTTTATATGCGTTTGAATTATTAAATTTGTTTCACCTGTTGGCAACATTCCTTTCAGAATAACGTGTCTTCTCCGAATACTGAAACTGGAATATCCCTGAAGATTGATTCAAAAATATCTTCCCAGTCATCATACTGGTTCTTTATCATCAAGGCCCTTTTAGGCACAGAATCTGCTGGAATCACTTTCCCTGGCTTGGACCTGTCGTCAACGTAATCAGTTTCCAGGAAAAATCCCCTGCTCATGATTAATGACTCCCTCACATTCTTCCTGGTTGCCAGGACAGATTTCAGCAGAATGCTGTCGATGGAGAAATCTTTCGGATGCGCGTGGTGCTTTATGAGTTTGCCAGTGTCGAATCCCGCCTTCCGAGCCATTTCACCCAGTTCTTTATAGGAATCTCCAGTCAGATCCTCCGTGTGGAGTATTATTGGAATGTCCTGGTCTGAGCATTTTTCCATAGCGTATTCTAGAATGTCATTTGCGTCCTCAACTGTCTTCTCATCGGTCACGAAATGAGGCCTTCCTATTTCCCCCAGAGCATCGGCCTCCCCTTTCAGTATGAGATCCACGGCTCTGTCAATTCCGGAAAGGATGAACTCTTTGATGTTCCCTACATGGCTTGAGAAATGAAGATAGTCCAGGGGGTACGGTCCCAGTGTAACGGCAACCTTCACTCCGGTTTCGCGCCTGACCATTTCCGCGAGTTTCAAGGTTTTGCGGTAAACGTTCTCATAGTAATCTGCCGCAGGTAATTCGTGATTTGGAAGATTCACCAGGTTGAATGCTGTGCCCCCACTGTGTTCAAACTGTCTTGCGGCTTCTATGTTATACCCGTCTTCCCTCAGATGCATGTGGTTGTCGAAAATAATGTCCCATAACTCCATGATATTCACTCAGATATACTCGAATATGCTCTTCTGAACATAGGTGTTCCTGAGAACTTTGGACAAGCCGTGCCAGTTTTTTATTCCTGTGGGTTCATTCCTGACCAGATCCTCAACTGAAGCATATTTGGCAGGCCTGGTCTTAAATGCATCCCTGACAGTCTCCCTGACGAGCCATACGCCCAGTGGGGTGTAATATTCACTTCCGATGGTCCGGAGGACTATGACTGAGGCCTGCCTCCGTATCCGCGTGAGGTATTCAAACACTGCAAGTCTGGCCGCGTAATAAGCCCCCCCGACATTGCTGGCATATTTCTTCCTCCCCTCCATGAACTCATGATCTATACTCACATTTTTATTGGTGGCTGAAAAACCGCTGTTCCACATCTCCTGCATTTCATATGCCATGGAGTATGGAAGCAGGACAATTGTGAAATCATTTCCAAGGTATGATTTTTTGAATACCTCTATCCCGGGAATTATTGGCAAGTCAATGATCTCCTGTTTCATGTTCCTGTAGATAATATCATCTACAGCGGTTATTGACCATCTGGTTGGAACCAGCCTTCTTCTCCTCCCTATTCCAAGCGACCCCGATGAAAGGACTCCTTCTAGGTATGTGATGCCTAACCCGGATTTGTAAAGTGCCCATACGGCGTCCTCAGCTTTGAGGTCAGTGTCTCCATGGAAATAGTCAACCCTTCTAGGAATCCTGGGGTTGGATGTAATCTTCATTGAGTTGAGCTCTACCATTGATCTCATTGGGGCCTCTGAAATTCTGTCCATATCGGTGGTAGCATGAAGATGCCTCGCTACATCCAGTTCCATGTCAACAAAGTCCAAAGACATCGTAGATTCCTGCAATGAAATGGTGAATCCTGCCCCCATATCCTTGACTCTTGTCTTCTGAGAAGCACGGTACACATTGTTGTTGAGGGAAATTACATCCTCAATGGTCTTCCCGTACTCCTTGCCAGAGGGATATCCCGCCTCAGGGTCTGCTACCGCAAGGGGACCGGCAAAAACGTTAGGGTAATTATATGTCCCGATGAAAATGCCCGGAGGAGTAAAGGAAGCTATCTGGCCAGTTCCGATGGGAAGATTGCCTGACGCTTTAACCTTAATGTTCAGCATCGGACATGAGTCAAGGGTGCACTTCTTTGTGTACCCCTTGCATTTTCTGCAATATGGAAGCAAACGATATTCCCTCTAATCAAACAGATACAAAGAGTATTTTATTTTTCTGTGCTCACTGGACTTCCCAGACTAGTGAGATTGTAACTAATGGGATTGTTAAGTAATGTCATTGTTTACGTAGAAGCGAGAAAACCTTTATAGCTTAAATGACCTATTGGACAAAAGGTGAAACCAAATGCAACAGGGACAGATGGCATATGACAGAGCCATTACAGTCTTCTCTCCCGACGGACGGCTATTCCAAGTTGAATATGCCAGGGAAGCAGTTAAAAAGGGCTCTACTGCCTTAGGTATTAAGTTCAAAAACGGTGTGGCTTTAATCTCAGACAAAAAGATAAGAAGCAAACTGGTTGAACGCAACTCACTAGAAAAGATTCAGCTTATCGACGACTACGTCGCTGCGGTAACCTCTGGCCTGGTTGCAGATGCACGGGTTCTTATTGATTTTGCAAGAATAGGCACACAGCAGGAGAAGATAACATACGGCTCTCTGGTCAACATGGAGAACCTCGTAAAGAAGGTTGCAGACCAAATGCAGCAATATACGCAGTTCGGCGGGGTAAGACCCTATGGTGTGTCCATGATCTTTGCAGGTTATGACGGTATAGGACAGAGACTGTTTGACTGTGATCCTGCAGGTACTATCAACGAGTACAAGGCCGTTGCTATAGGGGCTGGCAAGGAGGCTGTTACAAACTTCCTGGAGAAGGAGTACAAAGATGATCTTTCGGAGAAGGATGCAATAGCACTTGCAATCAAGGCGCTGAAGGCATCAGTTGAGGAAGACTCTGAATTCAGGTCTCCAGAAGTGGCTTCAATTGCTGAAGGGCAGAAATTCAAAGTATATTCGGCTGAAGAAGTTGCAAAGTTTCTTTAAGATCGGGTAACAATCTTTCCATTTCTTCTTGAGTAGTTAATTTTTTTTATTTTATACAGTATTTTTGAATAAAAGTATCTTGAATATTATACTGATGTAAAGCTTTAGAACTGCAGGTTATCTTCTGTCCAAACGACAATTTTTTTGTGAATACCGTTTTCAGATTCATGGTTTTTCTAAGTACACTCAACGCATTCGGTGCCGCGGCTGTTACTGTGATGATGGTTTCATATGTTGCTGAGGAGAGGGGAACGGTATACACATTCATTTTTGGCATATCCTCCTTCGGAGCCTCCATTTACGGTTGGTTGTCTGGTACATGGCCCTTTGGGATAATTGAGGGAGTGTGGGCATTGTTTGCACTCAGGAAATGGTACCGGCGTAAACATCCCATCTCGAGAGTCGAAGGGACAAGCGAGAAGGAGTAATGAAATTGTTTTTATTTTTATACCTGATTATAGAGTATGGTCAGAGTAGAGGATTCCATCGTTGCCCGACTGGAGTCACACGGTCACAAGTTCGAGATTCTCGTCGACCCGGATTCAACGGATAGAATAAGGGCAGGCAAAATTGACGTTGAAAATGATCTCGCACTAGAGCAGGTTTTCAAAGATGCCAGAAAGGGCGAGAAAATTGGGGACGATGCCATTAAAGAAGTATTTGGCACCACAGACATTTCTGCCGTTGCCACCGAGATTGTGAAGAAGGGGCAGATTCAGCTTACGACTGACCAGAGGCGTGCCATGTACGAGAAAAGGAGGAAACAGATAGTGGAAATAATCTCAAGGGAGAGCATTAATCCCCAGACTAACGCCCCACACCCCCCTGCCAGGATTTCTCAGGCGATGGAGGACGCCAAGGTTCACGTGGACCCATTCAAAACCGCCAATGAACAGGTAGATATGGTTCTGAAAGCACTCAGGCCCATAATACCTATCAGGTTTGAAAAAACAAAGATGGCGGTAAAGCTTATTGGAGAGGCTTACGGAAAAGTATATGGGGACCTTGCTAAGAGTGGTTACATAATCAAGGAAGAATGGGGCAGTGACGGTTCCTGGGTAGGTCTCCTCGAAATCCCTTCCGGAATGCAAGGCGAAATAATGGATTCCATAACAAGAAAGGCAAAGGACGGGGCCGAGATAAAAATTCTGAAGGACAGAAGCAAGATATGAGGTTCAATTCAGTCTTTCACCCACAGTCTTGAAATCTGAGATCCAGTTCCAGCCCGGTGCATTTGTACGATCTGATTAGTCGCAGGGAATCATTATATATTTAATAATTATCTGTTCAGCAAAGAGTGGAAGTGAAGAGAGACAATCAGGTGAGCGTTTCCGGTAATTTTGGTTTCCGGCCTGTATGGTATAGGTATTTGCTGAAGCCTAATGTTATAGGGTTTCACTTTGAAAAGGGCTTAACCGGTCCTTGCCTTGATTTTTCTTCTTAGCTTCAAGGTGATTCAATGAGTAAGATAAGGCAAATTATAATGCCCGGAGATTCAATAGAACCTGAGGGCTTGAAGCCCAGAAACGGGGTCTATAAGTGTGCCGACGATAAATACTGTTCAGAGTATTTTGGTGTCGTACAGAAGGGCGACCAGTATGTAGACGTAGTTCCTTTTTCTGGACCGTATTTTCCTAGAAAAGGCGACAAGGTAATAGGGAAGGTAATCGAAATAGGGCCCTCCATGTGGACAATTGATCTAAATTCATCGTACCATTCATTGCTTCACATGAATGATACTCCGTGGAGGACACAGTCAGGAGACCTGCAGAGGTATCTGAACCTTGGAGATTACGTATATGCAAAGGTCATGTCCCTGAACGAGATCAAGGAGAGCTGGGTAACACTCAAGGACGTGGGCCTGAGAAAACTGGAAGGGGGGCATATCACGGGAATTTCTGCTCCAAAGGTTCCAAGAATAATTGGAAAAGGCGGATCGATGGTTAATATGATAAAGGATGCAACCCAGACCAGGATAATAGTGGGTCAGAACGGGCTCATATGGGTTGACGGCACCCCAGAAAATGTTATGATAGCCATTTCGGCTATTAAAATGGTAGAGAAAGAAGCCCACACAGTGGGTCTAACAGATAGAGTGGATGAGTATTTAAAGACAAAAGTAGGTGATAATATTGGGAACAGCGAGTGATATTAAATTATTGACGAAAGACGGCCGCAGGCTTGATGGCAGAACTAATGAAGAGCTGAGGCCGATCAAGATTGAGACTGGAGTTCTGAACAGAGCAGACGGGTCCGCATATATAGAGTGGGGCGGCAACAAGATACTTGTGGCGGTGTACGGCCCTAGAGAAGCATACCCGAAGCACACGCAGAACATAAACAAGGCTATCGTGAAAGCCAGGTACAACATGGCTGCATTCTCAGTCGACGAGAGAAAGAGGCCGGGTCCTGACAGAAGGTCAATCGAGATCTCCAAGGTCATATCGGAAGCACTGGATCAAGCGATAATGGTCGAGCAGTTTCCAAGAACTCAGATAGATGTTTTCATTGAGGTTCTTCAGGCTGACGCAGGAACGAGAATAGCCGGGCTTACAGCGGCGACTGTTGCTGTGGCTTCTGCCGGGATACCGATGAAGGATTTTGTTGTCGGCTGCACCGCGGGGAAAGTTGAAGGAAAAGTAGTCCTGGACCTTTCAAAGGAAGAAGACAACTTCGGGCAAGCCGACCTTCCTATGGCAGTACTCTCAAAGTCAGGCAAGGTTGTCCTGCTCCAGATGGACGGAGACCTTTCGGTCGAGGAGTTCGATCAGGCCACCGAGATGATCCTTACTGCAACAAAGAGGATCAACGAGATTCAGAGAGAGGCTCTGTCTACACGTTTTGTTGCTGAAATAGAGGAAGGTGGTGAATAAATGCCGAAAGACGCAGCAGGAATACTTTCTGAAATCAAAAGAAGTTACATAGTCAGCAAACTTAAGGAAGGAGTAAGGGCCGACGGAAGAAAGCCGGATGAATGCAGAGAACTCAGTATACAGACCGGATATGTGCCGAGGGCCCAAGGGTCAGCCCTTGTCCAGCTCGGGAAGACAAGAATACTTGCAGGTGTAAAAATTGAAACAGGGGAGCCATTCCCGGACACCCCGAACAAGGGAGTAATGACTACCAATGTCGAGCTCCTTCCAATGGCGTTCCCGACTTTTGAAGCAGGACCTCCAAACGAGACCTCAATAGAGATTGCCAGAGTTGTAGACAGAGGGATCAGAGAAAGCAAGATGTTAGACGTAGAAAATCTAGTGATAGAAGCTGGAAAGAAGGTTTGGATAGTCTTCATCGACATAGATGTTATCGATTTTGACGGCAACCTGATAGACGCCTGTTCGTACGGAGCACTTGCAGCACTCAGGAGTGCCATTGTTCCCGCATCAAAAGAAGGCGGAAAGGACTTTCCCCTCCCTGTAAAGAACACTCCGGTGGCCGTTACCATGGTAAAGATAGGCGATGAGCTTGTTTGTGATCCCGATCTTGAAGAAGAACAGCTCGGATCAGTCAGGCTTACAGTATCCACCACGGAGGATGGCCACATAAGAGCTATGCAGAAAGGTGACACAGGATCCCTAGACCTTGAAGATATCCGAAAAGCTATAAAGTTGTCCAGCAATATCGGTGCACAACTTCGAGATAAATACTTCAAGTGATCACCATGGCAAGAAGAACTGTAAAGGTTGGCGCCGCAGGGAGATTCGGTCCCAGATACGGTGTTACTGTAAGGAAGGCCTGGAACGAGATATACAAACTCAAGACTGCGAAGTATGTTTGCCCTTCATGCAAACAGAAAAAGGTCAGGAGAATAGCATCGGGAATATGGCAGTGCAGGCACTGCGACTACAAATTCGCTGGTGGTTCTTATACGCCTGAATACTCGCAGAAAATAATTGAGGAGATGCACAAGGATGTATAAGTGTATCAGATGCAAGAGACCGCTGGAGAAGTCATTCGGTACTGCAGAGATTGAGTGTGAATGCGGATCCAGGGTATTTGTTAAAGAGAGGCCAAACATAACAAAGGACGTCGTTGCAAGATAGTCAGATGCCTGATCTAATCGCATTATCTGATCTGGGTATCTGCACAAGGTGTCTTGGACGGGTTTTTGCCTCCGTTGGCGAGTCCCTTGACAATGTTCAGCGGGGGCAGATGTTACTTTTTACAATAAAATCGCTTCATCCGGAAGCGACGTTATCAATAACGGACAGCAATGAGTGCCCTCTTTGCAATGGAGTGTTTGACGAGTTTGAAAAATACATGAGCATAGTGATGGATGAGATTGAAGGGGTTGAATACAACTCATTTCTCATCGGGTCTGTATTTGAAAAATCCGTAATTATAAGAGAGGAAGAAATTCAATCAATATTCGGGTCCAGAGGAGAAAGCATAAAGAAAGAATTCAACAGGGAGTTTGGCAAGCACTTCTCTGAAATCACTGGAAAGGAAGTTAGCTTCAGTGAACCGGACCTGACCGTGATTGTGGATACCAGGTATGACTTTGCCAAAACAGACATACGGAGCATATACATATGCGGCAGGTACAACAAATTCAGGAGAGACCTTCCCCAGACAAGGTGGATTCACAAGCCTGAAAACAATGAATCAGTAGAATATTACATTGGAGAGCCCGTTTCAGAAGCATCCCATGGAGAGAATTTCTTTCTTCATGCGGCAGGACGGGAAGATGTGGATGTAAGAATGTTAGGAGAAGGGAGGGATTTTGTCCTTGAGATTTCGAGGCCGAAGAAGAGGGACCTGAACTTGGGAGCCCTCGAAAAAACCATCAACATGGCTGGGAGTGGTGTTTCTGTAAGAGGACTTGAATTTTGTTCAAAGGATAGAGTCAAGGAGGTAAAGAGCACAACTTTTGACAAGACATACAGAGTTGTTGTCCATTCAGGCAATGATCTCGATGGAGAACGCCTTCAAACGGCTTTACAGAATATCACGGGAAAAGTTATTTATCAGAGAACGCCATTAAGAGTGGCTGTCAGGAGAGCAGATCTTATAAGAGAGAGATCGATAAGAGAGTCAGCCATTGAACAGGTAACGGGAAAAACTGCAACACTACTCTTAAAGGCCGAGTCTGGTATGTATATCAAGGAACTAGTAAATGGCGACAACCAGAGAACAAATCCGAGCCTCTCCTCAGAGTATGGTGAGAGTTTGGCGGTTGCTGAGCTCGATGTCGTTGAAATCAACAGAGGTAAATAACTATGGCCAGAATGTCACACGGCCCAAGATCAGGGTCAAGAAAGAAAATGACCAAATCAATCAAGGAAAAGGGCATGCCTTCGGTTAACAGATTAATGCAGAAATTCGAAGTTGGAGAATTGGCAGCGATAGATATAGAACCGTCAGTACATGATGGCATGCCTCACCACTCTTTTCAGGGATACACTGGAAGAATCTCCAGAATGCAAGGAAATTGCTATTTGGTTACAGTGAAGGTGGGAGGGGTAACCAAGAATATTCTTTCTGCCCCCGTGCACTTGAAAAGGATAGAAGGTAAATAATGAAAAGAAAATTCATCACTGTTGCCGAAGCTTTCAAGATTCTTTCCGAAAAGGAGGAACCCAACGAGATAGAGAAGGAAAACCTCCAGTACACGGAACTGCTTAACAGATATGGCCGCAAGAGCATTGCAAAAGTAATGGAGGAAGTTGAGGCAGTTGCAGATTTACCAATAAATGCAGCGATAAAACTTATAGATCTCAAACCAAAAACCAAAGAAGAAATGACAGCAATACTTTCGTCGTACAACCTTATGCTTTCTGAAAAAGATTTAAATAACCTGATAGATTATTTTACAAGCGACTAATTTATATAAAGAGGTTAATAATTTTGGAAGAGTACGCCTATGTGTTAGACTACCTGCCCCAGGGAAGGACTGAGGACAAGGTTTACAAAAAGACCCCGCTAATGATAGTTGTAGGGGAAGTTGAGTTCAAGCTCCTGGAGGTAATCCCAAAAAGCAATGTTGTTGTCGCAGTAGGAGAAAGAATATACATTGGCAAGAGTCCCGAGATGAGGGAAAAGGTACTCTCGGTCAAAAGAAGGATTGCATACAGGGAACTTACAAACGCAGCAATGAATGAACTGCCCTACGTTCTTGAGAACATCATAAAGGAAAATGAGGCAAGATTCGTGGGTTTTTTCAATGATGCTCAGCCAATCAATGCCAGACTTCACAGCCTAGAGCTTCTCCCGGGATTGGGAAATAAGACCATGTGGAATATTGTGGACGAGAGGAAGAAGAAGCTTTTTGATTCATTCGGGGAACTTACTGAAAGGGTCAAGACTGTACACAACCCACTCAGGATGATATCCGGGAGAATCGTTGAGGAACTGGAAGATCGGTCCGAGAAACACAAACTCTTCGTAGCGAAATGAAGACTGACCGCAGACTTTTTTCAAAGAGATTTGGCCAGGTTCTTCTCAAGAATGTAAGTATTGCAGAATTTGAAGTCAGATCACTTGATGTTTTTCCGGACTGCAGGGTCCTGGAGATAGGTGGGGGCGAAGGTGTTCTGACGGAACTCCTCCTTGAGAAGGATGTTAATCTGGATTGTGTTGAGCCTGACGGAAGATTTGTCGAGTTTCTGAGCCAAAGGTTCAGCAAATACCTGGAAATTGGCAGACTCAGGATAATAAAAAGAAGTTTTCTTGATATCGAGCCCGGAAAATACGACCGAATCATAGGGAATATACCGTACCACATTTCCTCGGACATTATTTTCAGCCTTTCCAGGTTCGAATTTGAGCACGCTGTGCTAATGGTTCAGAAAGACTTTGCCGAGAGAATGATAGCCTTGCCCGGGCAAGAGGGATATTCAAGGCTGTCCGTAAACTGCTCTTACCGCTTTGATACGAAGATTGTCCGCATAGTCAGCAGGGACGACTTCAATCCGGTTCCAAAAGTTGACTCAGCTGTCATAATTCTAAAGCCAAAGAGAGTTGAGCTTGGAATCGAACCGAAACTTCTCGATGATATCCTAGTAAAACTCTTTTCAAATAGAAGAAAAATGGTTGGCACAGTGATAAAGGAGTGCCCCGAAGGGTTAAAAGAAAAACGCCCTGGGGAGCTAACTCTTGATGACTTTATTTCTGTTGCGAAGAGCCTGAATCGCCGCCCTTGAGTTTTGACCTGTCGGTAATTCCCTGGAGGCCAAGTTGCGCGAGGGGTTCCATTGCACCGACTTCAGGTGTATGGGCTGGTATCATCATCAGAGTACCTTTTCCTTCAAGGCCGATTTCATAGAGTATGTTCATCCATCTCAACTGGAATGCAATAGGATTGTCCTTGTACTGGTTGGCTGCATCAACCATTTTCTGAGCAGCCTCTACCTCAGCTATAGCCAAGGTTACACGGGATCTCCTCTCCCTTTCAGCTGATGCCTGCCTCGACATTGCTTCCTGCAGCTGTGATGGCACTATTACATCCCTGATTTCGACTGATGAAACTTTAACGCCCCAGTGCTCTGTCTTTTCGTCGATAATCTCCCTTGCAGCTTCACCGATCTTCTCCCTTTCGGAAAGCACCTCATCGAATGTTGATTTTCCAAGCACTTCTCTGAGCGTTGTCTGAGCAGAGAGGTTTGTTCCCGTAACATAATTCTCTATGTTAAGGAAAGCCTTCTGAGGGTCTATCACCTGAAAGTACATCACAGCGTCCGCATTCAGTGGTACGTTATCCTGTGTAAATGTTGCCTCTGTCTTGAATGAGACCGCCTGAATTCTTGTGCTGAGTTTCAGAGGCATCTTTGAGATAATAGGCCAGACATAGACTACTCCTGGGCCCTTTAGGCCGGAAAACCTCCCCAGTGTCAAAACTGGAGCCCGTTCCCATTCCCGGAGAATGTGTATTCCGGAAATAAGAATCAACAATACAATGACAAGAATAACGATAAGAAAAATGTCCAATCCCGTCATGGGAAGTATACCCGTACAGCAGTAATAAAGGTTTCGCAGAGAATGGTTGAAAATTGCGTTCCAGAATTAGTTTGGCTGCCAGGTCGCCATAAAAATGAAGAGTCACGTTTTCGCGTCAAAGATAAATTTCTGATACGCATCAAGTGAAAGCATGTCATTCAACTCGCCTCTTTCACTCAAGCTAAACAGTGTTTTCCAGAAAGCTGCCAAACATCTATCGGAGGTGGATGAAAGGCTTGGTAAGATAATTGAAAAGCTTGGAGTGCTTGAATTCTCGCCCAATGAGGACCTTTTCTTCAGCCTGGTGGAATCAGTTCTTTCCCAGCAACTCACCCCTAAAGCGGCAGACTCAATAATTAAGCGATTTGTGTCCCTCTTTCCAGGTGGATATGTCACGCCATATGCCCTCCTTGGGCTCAATGATGATGAAGTTAGATCCTGCGGAATTTCGAAGCAGAAGATATCTTACATAAGGAATGTTGCTGAGTGTATTCTTGATGGCTCGATAAGCTCCAACCACTTTAACAGAATGACGGATGAGGAGATAATAAGCCAGCTGGTTAGAATTAAAGGAGTTGGGACATGGACCGCTAAGATGGTCCTAATTTTTTCGCTTGGCAGAACAGATGTCCTCCCGCATGAAGACCTTGGAGTGATCAACTCGATAAGAACAATATACCATCTCAAGGACAAGCCGGACCGTGAAACGATAGAAAGAATTTCGGAGAATTGGCATCCGTATTGCTCAGTCGCTTCTTTGTACCTCTGGAAGCTCAAGGATGATCTTTCGTGGGAAAAGCAGTAGTGACCTGCTTTGCCTGAGAGAGTTCACTTTTGCTACCTGCGAAATGATTAAGACTTGTAACAACATAAGTCACCGGTAAAATAATGCAATTCAGAGCAAAGATTGTCAGTTGGACGGACATAGAGAACTGGTGTGACAGGATCAGGCACAAGGTCATGGAAGATTACGTTCCCGATACAATTATTGGAATTGCCAGAGGTGGTCTTGTTCCTGCAAGAATTCTTTCAGACAGGATGTGGATCAAGGATTTGCTTTCAGTCAAGACAGAGCATTGGGGAATAACCGCAACAAAAGACGGCGAAGCAACCCTGAAGGACAGTCTCAACGGGACCCTTGAAGGAAAGAGAGTGCTCGTAGTTGATGATATCACCGATACAGGAGAGAGCCTTAGAATAGCTTCAGAACATGTCAAGTCCCTCAAACCTGAATCTCTCAAGACTGCAACAATGCTCCATATCACAAGATCAGGATTTTTGCCTGACTACTATGCCGAGGCGATTGAGGAAAAGGCATGGACCTGGTTTATCTTTCCCTGGAACATATATGAGGACCTTGACAACCTGGTAGGCCGATCACTTGTCAAGCCGATGGATACCAATGAGTTGAAAACGACACTGGAAACTGATTACCAGCTGAATACCAATGGGATAAATCTCCAAGGGCTGATGGAAGAGTTTCAGAAGGTTGACAAGGTAACTCTTATGAATGGCAAGTGGGCAAGGCAGACCTGAATTCAATCTGGAACAACTATTGTACCACTTTGCCCCTTCATTCCCTGATGGGCATTTTCCAGTGATGTTATCAGGGCTCTTTTACCCCCTTTTTCGACAAATCTGATAACCGCGTCTATCTTAGGGCCCATGCTTCCGCTGGAAAATTCCCCGCGGCCCCTGAATTCCTTCAGCTCCGACAATTTAACCTTTCCAATGTGCTGTTGATCAGGGCTTCCGTAATTCAGATACGCACCATCCACGTCGGTGAGGATCATGAGTGATCCTGCCCCTATTATTGTGGCCAGTACAGATGACGCAAGATCCTTGTCGATCACTGCATCAGCCCCAAAGTACGATGTTTCATGCCTGACAACCGGGATGCCACCACCTCCGGTGCAGACAGGCAGGAAACCGTCTGCAAGCAGTGCGAGTATAGCTGATTTTTCGAGTATGTCAACAGGAACCGGTGATGGAACTATCCTTCTCCATCCCTTTCCCTGCTCTTCCCTGACGGCCCATCCACGCTCTTCCTTCATCCTTGAGGCTTCTGCCTCTGTGTAGAATGACCCAACAGGCTTTGATGGGTTCTTAAACGCCGGATCAGCCTCATTCACAACTGACCGTGTCAGTATCATGGCCATTTCCTTGGATACTCCCCTTGCAAACTTCACCCTGTCATATGCGAGAGTGAGCACCTCCCCTATCAGCCCCTGGGACATAGATCCACAGCTATGAAGGGGCATTGGGTTGGCAACCTTGGACGAATATTCGTTCTGGAGAAGAATATTTCCTACCTGCGGTCCGTTTCCATGGGTTATCACTACTTCATTCTCAGATATAAGCCTGTAAAGGTTCTCAAAGGCCTGGGTAGCGCGGTCAAGCTGGATTTCAAACGAAAACGGATCTCCTTTGTGGAGCAGTGCGTTTCCTCCAAGAGCTACAACAATTCTCTCCATAGAATCACCGAAAGAGAGGAATAGCATCACACAGGATTATAAAAATGTCTGGAATTTCGGTAGCCTTTCACACACTGAAAGATTAATGTGAAACCATTTTGTAGCATGTGAAGATAGAGTGTCGATGAAGCTAGTAGTCGCCCATACTCCGGATCCAGACGATTCATTCATGTTTTACGCAATGTTCGAGGGGAAGATCAAATGCAACTTTGATTACGATCAGGTCGTAAAAGATATAGAGACCCTGAACAAGGAATCAGTTGATTCACTCTATGATGTTACTGCAATATCAGCAAACGGGTATGCCGCAGTAAACGACAAATACTACCTTACAAGTTCCGGAGCGAGTTTCGGCATAAGCTACGGGCCCATCGTCGTTTCCAGGAAGGACGTGGATTTCAATGATGCAGTAATCGGAATCCCGGGAAAATTCACATCTGCTTACCTCCTGTACAGAATGTTTGGAAAAGGGGCAAAAGAATACAAGGAAATGAGATTTGACAAGATACCCGAAGCAGTTCTTTCGGGGGAGATAGATGCCGGGATAATAATTCATGACGAACAGCTAACTTTCCAGGATAAGGGGCTCATTAAGGTACTGGACCTGTATGAAGAGTGGAAAAAATACGCTGGCGATCTCCCGATACCCCTTGGATTCAACGCAATAAAGAAATCCCTTGGAAAGGAGAACGCAAAACTTTACAAAGAAGATTTTGAAAACTCAATAAAATATGCCATGGAGAATGAGACGGATGCGGTCAGATATTCCCTTAAGTATGCGAGGTATGCCGATATTGAGCTTGAGAGGAAATTTATCCGGATGTATGTGAATGATCTATCCGTAGACTTTGGCGACAAGGGAAGAAAGGCTCTTGAGCTCTATTACAAGAAAGCGACAGAGATGGGCCTTCTGAAGCCTTTTAATCTCGAGATAGTATAAACCCTTAGCTCCAGAAAGACAATCTACCGGCTATATACTGCAAGAAGGGAAATATGGCTCATGTGTTGCTGGATGCCCATCATTTCTTCGAAAATTTGCCTGTTTTTAACCCATATTTTCGAACAGATATGGAATAAGATATATTTCATTTGTTGAATTTCTTATTCATGATTGTCAAGAACAAATATACCCAGGAGGAATTTGTTAAACTGCCTGACACTTCACTCAAGGATGCGGAATCCGTTTTAGAAAAGGCAAAGGAGGCGTTTCAGACCATGAAGAAAATGCCTGCCTACGAGAGGTATGAAATACTCTACGATGCTTCCAAGATTATTGAACGGGAGATTGATGAGTTTGCCAGGACAATTTCCTCGGAAGCGGGAAAACCGATAAAGTATGCGAGGGGGGAAGTCAGGAGAGCTGCGTTCACGATGCTCACATCTGGTGAGGAGGCCAAGCGGATATACGGGGAGACAATACCTCTGGATGTTGAGCCAAGAGGGATAAACAGATTTGCATACTACACAAGAGTGCCAATCGGCCCTGTGTTTGCTGTCACACCATTCAATGACCCACTGAATCTCGTGGCGCACAAAGTGGGCCCCGCACTTGCAGCCGGGAATTCCGTAATCAACAAGCCTGCCTCCCTTACTCCACAATCCGCAGTGAAGCTAAGAGAGGCGCTTGTTGAAGCAGGACTTCCCGAGCATGCACTGCAGACAGTGCTTGCTTCGGGAAGCGGAGAGGTCACGAAGTACTTCCTGAATGCAGAGGACATCAAGATGGTAACATTCACGGGGGGGCCGGAGGCCGCGGACAAGCTCATCAGGGAGTCGGGAATAAAGAAATACTCAATGGAGCTTGGGAACAACTCTCCTGTGATAGTCTGGAATGATGCGGATCTGGATCAGGCTGCAGAACTTGTAGTTGATGCAGCCTTCGAGGCGCAGGGGCAGAACTGCATTCATGCTCAGAGAATTCTGATCAAGGATGATGTCTACGAATACTTGAAGAACAGGGTTCTTGAACTGACATCCAGGCTCAAGATCGGCGACCCGCTGAATCCAGAAACGGATGTGGGCCCGATGATTTCGGAAGGAGAAGCAAAGAGAGTTGAGTCCCTGGTGGAAGATGCCGTGAAAGGGGGAGCTTCCCTCCTAGCAGGTGGGCGTAGAGAAGGAGTGGTAATGCATCCTACGGTGCTGGAAGATGTTGATACAGGTTCTGATGTGTGGACGAAGGAGATTTTCGGGCCCGTAACGATGTTGAAAAGTGTAAGTTCGATGGAGGAAGCTCTGGAACTTGCCAACGGCGTTTCATATGGACTTCAGGCCGGTATCTTCACTGCCAGCATGGACCTGGCAATGCACGCCATAGACAGGCTGGACTTCGGTGCGGTCCTTGTTAATGACACTTCCGACTTCAGGGTTGATACCATGCCCTTCGGGGGAATGAAAAAGAGTGGGCTTGGGAGGGAAGGCGTAAGATTCTCTATTGAAGAAATGACAGAGATCAAACTGGCAATATTCAAAAGATGAACTGGTTTTAACCCCCCCGGTGAAAGGGGGAATCAGTTTTTATTACTGTTTTGGGGATTTCATGCGCTTGATCACTTCTTCGGCAAATTCAGAGCATTTCAGAGCCTTTATGTTAAGAACCCTTGCCAGATCCTGTGTTACCTTCTGATCCGAATATGCTTCCATGATTGCTGATTCTGTGACATCTGCAGCCTCAGACCAACCAAGGTGCCGTAGCATCATTACACCAGACAGCATCAATGAAGTGGGGTTCGCAACATCAAGGCCGGCATATTTTGGAGCTGTTCCGTGAACTGCCTCAAAGATTGCATGCGTATCTCCCATGTTTCCTCCAGGCGCGAGGCCAAGGCCTCCAACCTGAGCTGCCATGGCATCGGACAGATAGTCGCCGTTAAGGTTTGTTGTTGCAATGATGTCGTAGTCATCCGTCCTTGTCAGGATCTGTTGAAACATGTTGTCTGCAATCCTGTCTTTCACAATTATCTTTCCTGAATACAGTTCTGGGTCCTTCATGTAGTCCTCTTCGGTGACAGTTTCTTCGGAGAATTCGGATGAGGCCACTTCATATCCCCAGTCCTTGAACGCCCCCTCAGTGTATTTCATTATGTTTCCCTTGTGGACAAGGGTTACACTTCTCCTGTTGTTCTTGATTGCATACTGGATGGCTTTTCTTACCAGCCTGCTTGACCTGAACCTGCTTATAGGTTTCAGCCCTATTCCAGTGTCATCAGTAAGCTTTACCCCAAGCTTGCTTGAAAGGAAGTTCCTTACCTCAGCCGCTTCCAAAGAGTCGTGTTTCCATTCTATTCCTGCGTACACATCCTCTGTGTTCTCCCTGAATACGACCATATTCATTTTTTCCGGGGCTTTTACAGGTGAAGGCACTCCGGGGAAGTACTTGACCGGCCTCACGTTTGCATAAAGGTCAAAATACTGCCTGAGCGCGACATTCAGGCTCCTGAATCCTTGCCCGATGGGTGTTGTCAGCGGACCCTTGATTGCGACCACACACTTCCTTATCTGATCGAGGGATTCCTGGGGCAGATGTTTTCCTGTCTTTTCGAAAGCCTCCTCTCCAGCGAATACCTTTTCCCATACTATTGACCTGGAACCTTCATACGAGAATTCCAGGGCGGAATTTATTACTGATATTGTGGCCTTGCTTATATCCGGACCTATTCCGTCACCTTCTATGTAGCCTATGGTTGGATTGTCTGGAACGATAATTTCTGAGTTTTCCTTGACTTCAATATAAGCCATCTGAATCACCCTGTTATGCAGACCAATGACTTTTAATTTTCTCATATACTGTTATATTACTGAGCTCCAAAATATGAGCATAGTACCGTGATTATGCCATGTGCCTTCCCATGATCCATTTTTCACTTGGATAACCATAATATGCTTTTGCCGAATTAGAGAAGGGTTTTCGGAATGAATTGGTTGGAGGTGAGAGTGATTAGCTCATTCTGGTGAGCGTTCACGTTGTTATGATTACAGTAATTTTAGGTCTCCAGTTTGGAGATGAAGGGAAGGGGAAAGTCACTGATTACCTGAGTGAGAAGTACAGCACGGTGGTGAGATTCAACGGCGGGAACAATGCCGGCCACACTGTGGTTACCGACAAGGGACTCCATAAGTTCTACCTCATACCCGCAGGAGCTCTGAGGAGCAGGAACGTTATTCTCGGCAATGGGATGGTAATCGATCCGTTCGGGCTGCTTGACGAGATTGATAAATTGAAGCATGTCCACGCGGATGTTCAGATCAAGATAAGCAGGCTTGCCCACGTAGTAACACCCCTACATAAATTCCTTGACAAAGCCGAGGAAGAAATCCGGTCCAAGCTTAGGATAGGGACAACTGCCCAGGGAATTGGTCCTACCTATGAGGACAAGTACGCACGCACAGGAGTCAGAATGGTAGATCTTCTGGACAGGGAGATTCTTACCGATAAGGTGGAAACGATTTTCCGAATGAAGAAAGCACTCCTGGAAGGTTCAGAATTCAACTCTGATGATGCACGGTTCCGGATGGTGGAAAAGCTCCTGAAAGCCGGAAAGGAGATATCTAAGTATCTTGACTACACTGAGGACTTTATTTTCGATTCGTACGAGAAGGGAGAAAACATACTTTTCGAAGGTGCACAGGGAACTATGCTTGACATAGATTTCGGACTGTACCCGTTTGTGACTTCTTCCAATACCCTTGCTGGCGCTTTGTCCAACGGTTCAGGCTTTCCCTTTAGAAAAGTGGACAGAGTGATTGGAGTTGTAAAGGCATACACATCAAAGGTCGGTGCAGGACCCTTCCCGACTGAGATTTCAGGAGAGGACGCGGACAGACTTAGAGGCTATGGAAATGAGTACGGAACCACAACCGGAAGGCCAAGGAGAGTTGGATGGCTGGATCTGAACCTGCTTTCATACGCTATCAGAATAAATGATGTTGATACCCTCGCTATAACAAAAATTGACACGCTTGGCCAGATGGACAGGGTATACGTTGGCGAGAGATACTCCCTCGACGGTGAAGAAATAAAATACATTCCGAGAAGCCTTGATGACCTTGAAAAGGTGAAAGTGTCCTACAGGGAATTCAAGCCATGGGGAGATCTTTCAGACATTGGGAAGGATGGAAAGAGGATCGAATATTCAGACCTGCCCAGAGAAGTGAAGGAATACATAGAATACATAGAGAACAGGATGAAAAGGCCTGTCGAAATCATATCCCTTGGTGCTGACAGGAACAAGACTATCAGAAAGCCGCTCTAGGATTCAAGCTCCATAAAAACAGGTGCATGATCAGAGCCGGATACTTCCTGCAAAATACCAGCACCCTTCACCTTATTTTTCAATTCTTCTGAAACTATGAAATAATCTATCCTCCAGCCTATATTTCTTTCCCTTGCGTTGAACCTGTATGTCCACCAGGTGTATTGGCCACCCTCATCGCTAAACATCCTGAATGTGTCCAGGTATCCTGAATCGAGAAACTTTGTCATCCATGTCCTTTCTTCTTCGGTGAAACCTGCATTTTTCCTGTTGTCATTAGGCCGTGCTATATCTCTGTCTTCGTGTGCCACATTGAAATCGCCGCATATGATGACAGGTTTTTCTTTCCTCAGGTCGTCGCAGAATTCAAGAAAGAGATCGTTGAACTGAAGCTTGTATCCCAGCCTTGTCAGTCCACGCTGTGAATTCGGAAAGTATGAATTGACCAGAAAGTATCCGTCATACTCCAATACCTGAACCCGGCCTTCTGAATCAAAATCCCTGTCCCCTATCCCGTTCTTCACCGATACTGCTTTGTCCTTGAACATGCACATGGTGCCTGAATACCCCTTCTTTCTGGAGGGGAATACCTCAACGTAATAGCCGTAATGATGGAGTTCCTCGGGGACCTGTTTTTTGTCTGCCTTTATTTCCTGCAGCATTATGGCGTCAAATTCGTATTTCTCGATGAATTCTACCAGGCCATTCTTGCTGGCAGCCCTTATTCCATTTACGTTCCAGGAGGCAAATCTCACAGACATCTGTCAAAACCCGTATATCAGCGGAAAGTATATTTTGCTTTTAAACATATTATTTTGGTTTTGATGCTCAAAGAAATTCACGCTCCAAAAGGTTCCAGGCTCGTCACCAAAGGATGGCACCAGGAGGCGGCCCTAAGACTCCTGATGAACAACCTTGATCCAATGGTGGCAAAGGACCCGGACAACCTGATTGTTTACGGTGGGAAAGGAAAAGCTGCGAGAAACTGGGAAGCGTATGACAAGATTGTGCAGTCACTCAAGGATCTTGAAAATGACGAAACGCTGCTGGTACAGTCCGGAAAACCGGTTGGAATTTTCAGGACCACCCCCGGCAGCCCGAGGGTTCTAATTTCAAATGCCCAGATTGTTCCAAAATGGGCAACCGATGATATTTTCTGGGATCTTGAGGCCAGAGGCCTGACAATGTACGGGCAGATGACAGCAGGAAGCTGGATTTATATCGGGACACAGGGCATCCTGCAGGGAACCTATGAAACACTGTCTGCCATATCCAGAAAGGAATTTGACCGGGATGATCTATCCGGGAAGTGGCTGCTTTCGTCAGGACTTGGGGAGATGGGAGGCGCACAGCCGCTTGCTGTGACAATGAATGGCGGCGTGTCTGTAATAATAGAGGTGGATGAGGAGAAGATCAGGAGAAGGCTGAGGGACAATTACCTGGACATGCAGGCGGAATCTCTTGAAGAAGCACTCAAGCTCAAGGATGAGTATGTTGCCAAAAGAAAGCCCCTGTCCATTGCTGTTCTTGGAAATGCGGCGACCGTCTACAACGAATTGATGGAGCGTGGTATAGTTCCGGATATAGTGTCCGATCAGACGGCGGCCCACGACATTAATGTAGGTTACATCCCCGAAGGTTACACGGTGGAGACTGCGGCCAGTTTCTTCAAGAAAGACAGGGATGGTTACCTGAAGAAGGTCTATGAATCAATAGTGAAGGAGGCAAAAGCCATCCTCTGGTTCAAGTCCAGGGGTTCTGTTGCGTTTGATTACGGTAACAACCTGCGAGGGAGGGCCCAGGAAGGAGGCATGGAGAATGCCTTTGAAATCCCGGGATATGTCCCAGGGTACATAAGGGACCTTTTTTCCGTTGGATCAGGCCCTTTCAGGTGGGTAGCCCTATCTGGCGACCCGGAAGACATATACAGGATAGATGATGCCATAATCAGGAATTTTGCTGATGACAAGCACCTGGTAAAATGGATAAAGCTGGCAAAGGAGAAGGTCAGTTTTCAGGGGCTTCCTGCCAGAATATGTTATGCTGAATACGGGCAGAGGGAGGCTATCGGCCTGATGATAAATGATATGGTAAGGAAAGGCGAGCTGAAGGCTCCGGTTGCAATTGGAAGGGATCATCACGACACAGGGTCCGTGGCCTCACCATACAGGGAGACAGAGGCAATGAAGGATGGAAGCGATGCAATCGCAGACTGGCCAATACTCAATGCACTTCTTAATGCGATATCAGGGGCTTCATGGGTATCAGTCCATCACGGCGGTGGAACCGGAATTGGAAACGCCATTCATGCGGGTTTCGTGATGGTTGCGGATGGAACCTCCGAAAGCGAGGAAAGAATGAAGAGAGTTCTTAACGCTGATCCGGGCCTTGGAGTGATAAGGCATGCTGATGCAGGATATGAGAGATCGAGAAAACTCATAGAAAAGGGAGTAAAGTTCAGGACACCATATTTCAGGTGATCTGCCAGGAGCAGCCGATCAGTCTGTCCCCACTATTTCCCTGTATTTCCTGTAATATTCCATGGCAGTTTTTGAAGCTGCCTTTTCTTTTTTCACCATTTCTGCTACGAATCTGGAAGCAGCAGCCAAATGAATCCATTTCATATCGCTTTCAGAAGAGACTGTAACGTCCCTCATGCCTACGAGCATCTTGCTTGTGTGCAATGACTCAAACGGGCTCTCTGTCCTGAAACAGATAGAAAGGAGTGCCTTTGCGAGACGATCAGTGCTGTATCCCGACCTTACATAACTTCCTGAAAGCTTGAATGCGTTTTCCTGCTGCCCCTTGAGTATCTCGCCTTCCAGCCTGCTAAGAAGATCCTCTTCGCTTGCCGTCTCCGGAATGTCTGGCACCTTCATATATGCGTCCAGCGATTTCAGGATGTACGCTTTTATCCTGCGTGCCCTTGGCCCCTCAAGCGATGAGAGAAGTGCTATCTTCTTGATTCTGTCAGGAAGATCCCTGTCCTTGATCATTGACAGTATGCAATGTTTCCCCGTTACTGAATGCTGTTCAAGGTCCGAATTTAGAAGCAGTATGGTGCTGGACAGGGCTATTGCCTCGTACATATCCTGCAACGTGGATCTTTTGGCGTAGTCCGCAAGGACTATCATCTCGTTGCCCAGTACTGAATTCAGAAGCATTCTCGTCAGATCATAGGAATTCTCCTGGTCAAAAGCGTCCCCCCTGCTGATTATCTCGCCGAAGTCCACCGTCTTGGAAAGCTGCTCTGCCTTGACCCCATGTGAGATGTCGGGATTGGCGGAAAGATATTGCACTGTTGGCCTCAGACATGTGACTGCGTTCTCCCAGTTGTTCCTTTCCAGCAGTTTGATTGTGTGGTAAGGAAGAAGCAGTCTGTGTTCATTCTCACCATATTGCATAAGAGCTTCATAGAGAAGGTACTCACCAGTGCTCCTCCCAGCCTGTGAATAAAGGCCAGTGAACAGTTTCTCGGCCATATACCTGCTGCTGCCTGACCTTATTGCCTTGGACAAATCGGCGGCTGTTTCAGTTTCAGAATCGCCCTCTATTCCTTCTATCTGCTGCATTTCGTAAGGCCCGTAATTAGGGTGCCGCATCAGTTCGGAAACGTACATGGACATCTGCAGCAAGGGCAGATCAGCATCATCTCCCGCCATAAGCTCAATAGATCTCAGCGTAGGATTGGCGTTAAGAATTCCGTGTCCTATATATGGGCCCGAATGATCGATCCATTTTGCAGAGGAAAGAGCCAGCAAAGATACTATCTCGCTTTCACTTTTTCCAAGATTTTTCAGGTTGGCCAGAAGATCGTAGGATTGTGAAGGGTCTGAGCCTTCTATCATCGCCAGCAACTGATCGGTATTCTTTCCAAAGGATACGGGGAGATGGAGTCTAGACATTATATGAATATATCATTACCAAATTTATTCTTTTGTAGTATTAGCACTTATTTCTCAAAACCGAAAATGTCCGGAATGCCCCTGATAAAATAAGGGCGGAATGACTATATGGTGGCGATCAAACCTCCGCTCCCTCGCCTGATGATGATTGTACATCGTCTGGGCCAACCCTGAGGGTGGGTGACATTGCAAATGCGACGAGCACCATGAGAACCACTATTGATATTCCTATTGCCGGGTTTGAGAGGAAGAACGGACCAAGAAAGACGGGGATGAAGGCGACTCCCAGGTTTGTAGCTACGCTGAACATGGATGTGGCAAATCCAGCCTGTGCTGGATCTTTCACGTATTTTGTAGTAGATGTCATAGCCATTGCCCAGAATGAGTTTCCAAAGAATCCGAACAGGAAAAATCCCGATGCTGCAACATAGAAAATAGAGAAGTGAACCAGGAAATATGCGAGGACAAAGATTGAAAGAAGCGATAACACCGAAGTTACTATCAGACCTGTCTTCAATGTGCCCGACCTCTCAAATACCGGCGGCAGAATGATTGCCCCCAGGCCTGAACCGAGGAAAGATAGCCCTCCGAAAAGGCCGCCGTATGCTATTGCGTCTGCAACACTCTGATCAACAAGCGATTCTGAAGCGATGGAAGAGAACATTACTGCGAGAGAGGATATTACAAGGCCTATGTACCAGTTCTTGACCATGCTCGGCTCAAAAGAGCCCCTGAGAGATTTCCCCTGATATTTTGAAGGATATTTTCCGACAACAGTAAGAAGGAGTGCCATAGCAGCCACAGAGAGAACGAGGGTTGTGAGGAGTGTATTCTGCAGCCCAAGTTGCGTGAATAACCGGGGGCCGATAAAGGAGCCCATTGCCATTCCCATGAAAAGCGATCCCACGCTTATGCCGACTATTGTGTGGGATTTGTCCTGGTTTATGGAAGTGGCCACGCTTCCGACTGGAGCCATTGCCAGCGGGTAAGCTGCAGCAGCTATGACCTGAAATATGATGAGTTCATCGTAATTTGTCGAGAAAGCCCTTCCCGCGAGTCCCACAATAGAGAGGGCTCCTGCCAGCGAGAGAGAGAACCGGGCTGTAAACTTGGCGGAAAGAAATCCGGACAACAGCCCCAGAACCACCATGGCGTATCCGTAGATGGAGATCAGAAGAATGATCATACCTGCAGAAACATTGAAATCAGAGATTAGCCCGGGTACAAGCGGGGCCAGGATAAACCAGCCGAAACCGATACTGAAAAGCAGAATCCAGTATGGAACCAGTAGAATGGTCTTGTTCATATAATTCGGGTAAATATCACCTTTGATTTATTTATTTTGTGTGCGCCTGCACAGGTTCATTTCGCATGGAGTCCAGGTTCCCCCGGTAGGGGTGGTGGAAATATCTGGCCATAGAGAATAAATGTTAATAATTTCAGGAGCATTCTTAACCATGGCACTTAAGGCAGTAATCATGGCTGGAGGCAAAGGCACCCGGCTCAGGCCGATAACATATTCCATACCAAAGCCCCTTGTTCCTATTGCGGGAAAGCCGTGCATAGACTACTCAATTAATTCTTATTACAATGCTGGAGTGAAAAATGTAATCATCACTACAGGATACAAATTTGAGTCGCTTATAATGGGTGTTCTGGAATTCAAGAACGAGGACCAGAATATTCTCTTCTCAGTGGAAAAAGAGCCTGCAGGAACTGCCGGAAGCGTGAAGCTGGTCAGGGAATTTGTTGATGATACCGTAATAATAGGAAGCGGGGATACGCTTGTTGATTTCGATATTTCTGACATGCTCAGGTTCCATAAGGAAAAGAAGTCGAAACTTACCATTGGCCTTACAACGGTTGATGATCCTTCACAGTTTGGAATAGTGGAGCTCAAGAATGATCTTGTTGTAAGATTCCTGGAGAAACCGTCCAAGGATGAGACTTTTTCCAATCTGATAAATGCAGGCGTCTACATAATGGAGCCTGAAGTCATTGATCACATCCCGTCCGGAATCCAGTATGATTTTGCCAAGCAGCTCTTCCCCAAACTCCTGAAAGAGAGTGAGAAAATATACGGGTATGTGGGGAGCGGGACATGGCTTGATACGGGAAGGCCCAATGACATGATCAGGGCCAACCAGATAATGACTGAAAAGTACGGAACTGAGATGAATAGCGAGAACACGAAAGGGAAGGTTATCATCAAGTCCAGAAGAATAGGGACTGGAAACTCAGACACCGTTATTGAGGGCCCGACATATATCGGGGAGAATGTCTCCATCGGAAAGAATGCGGTCATAAAGCGGTCTGCAATATATGACGGCGTTACAATCGGGGACGATGTTGAAATAACAGATTCCATACTCATGGATTCCTCCAGGGTCAAGGATAAAACCAACATTGACCGCTCCGTAATTATGCGGCAGACAACAATAGGAGAAAACTGTGAAATCCATGAGAGTGTTCTTTCACCGCGCCTTAATCTCCAGAGCAATTCAAGGGTTTACCAGGTCTCGCTCTCATCTGAGATAATACAGGAGGAGAACCAGTAGGATAGCTGCTGCGACTCCTGCAAGGATGTAAATTATTTTCCTGTCGTTTACGAAAATGATTGGGATTGGGCCGATCATTACCAGACCGCCAAATTTCCTGTTCTCTTTTTCGGTTTCAGGGTAATGTTCCTGCTCCTCCTTCCCTTGGCGGCTTATTCTTTCTGCGGGAGCTGTAAACATGAGAAGAAAGCCGGACAGTATGAAAACCAAAGGTATCAATGACAGAGCGTTATTGCTGACAAAGAACGGGAATATTATGAAAACTCCAGCACGGACTATCCCGAGAGCCGAAAATATGACGTAGAGGAGTATGCCAGTTACTAATAGACCAAGACCCACTCTGCGGATCAAATGCCCTCAGAGAAAACCTGCCTTCTGTAAAATGAGCAGGTCCTCGGTAGTTAGCTGTTCACCTTTCTTGAATTTGTCAAACAGGGTTGTGGCTTTCTTCTGAAGTTCTCCCTCTTTCTCTTTCTTCTTCGTGGTTTTGTTCTTGGTTCTCAGGCTTGATATGACTTTTTCAAGGTCCCTGAGATCATTCTTGGCTTTGATGAACGCTTCATGCTCTTTTTCAGATTCCTGGCTGAATTTGATAAACTGTTCGTGGAATGTATCAGCGTTCTTTCTAACCTCATCAAGCTCCTGAAGCCTGGTGTTGATATCATCGCTGATTGCAGAAATCTTGTTGGAGATTTCCTCAATTTCCTTCTTGAGCCCTTCCCCTTTCTGCCTTTCCTCGTTAATTTTCTCGCTCAATTCACGGACAACTGAATTGCTCTGCAATTCGGTATCTCTTTGTTTCTTGAGCCTGCGTATCTCATTGCTGAACCTCTTGATTTCCGAGACAACCTTCAATTCCTCTGTCTTATTCAACTGTGTCGTCTGTTGCTTGAGTTCAAGTTTCTGGAGTTCTTTCTCCTTGATCCTGATCTCTTTGCTGTCAATACCCTGAATATCAGTAGTCTCTCTGATCTTTCTGAGTTCCTTTCGCAACTCTGATAGATTCTTGTAATGTTCCTCTTTTTCTGCACGAAGCTTCTGGACAGTTTCGATAAGTTCGCTTTTCTCAGCTATTTTCTTCTTAGCTTCGTCTCTCATTTCTCGAACTTTAGCATTTAAGGTGTCTCTTTCTTCAGCCTGTTCATGGCTGAACTGAGATGCCTCGTCCCTCTTGCGGACATGCTCTTCGACTATCTTCCTGATAACTTCCCTTTTTTGCTCAAACTCTTGGAGAAGATCACTCATAGCAACACATCGTTATAGAAATTCTGACCCTTTATCAAGGAATCAAATATATAACTTTCGACTAATATGAGGCAGGAGTTTCGGTCACAGACGATACAACAGAAACAGAATTTCGGATATAGCTTCATTTTCTTTTTTGTGAAGTACAGCTGTGTTGGAAATTTGAAACGCCTGTTCACACCATTGTGAAACAATTGTTTGATCCGGCACTCAAACAACTATCATCGAACAAACCTTTTATTGCGATTATAAATTTCCAATTTAAGAGAGACCCTTAATGTCTACACTGTGGATAGTTACTGGAATAGAAATGCTCATAGGGGCACTCGCGATTGATATCCTTTTCGGGGAGCCAAGAGCTTACCTGCAGCCGTCCATGTTTGTCCGTGGAGTCTCAAATTATTTTGACCGGTACTTCAGAAAGGGAAATCTTGTCTTTGCAGGTTTCGCCTTTCTTCTTTTCATTGTTGTCCTGTATTCCCTGCCAGTGTGGGTTGTCCTTCATTTTGTAAGCCCCATAATGGTTGTTTATGTTATAATTGGCATAATTGTACTTAAGAGCGCATTTTCATTTACTTCAGTAAGAGAGCATGTCAAGCCAGTTATAGAGGCCCTTGAGAAAGGCAGCCTGATGGAGGCGCGGGTTTACCTGACGAGGCTGGTCAGAAGGGATACAGAGCACCTGACAGAAGCGCAGATTGCCTCTGCAGCAATTGAATCCATTTCCAAGGGGCTCATATACGGATTTGTCTCACCCCTCCTTTATTTTTCCGTTTTTGGCTTGCTAGGCGCGTTTGTAGCCAAGATACTGAATTCCCTTGATGCCGTCATTGGCCACAGGGACAGCAGAAATTTTGAGTTTGGGAGGGCGACCGCAGTTATACATACAATTGTAAATTACATACCTGCGAGAATCTCTGCCTTCCTGATCATGTTCAGTTCAGAGCTCATGAACTACAAAGTGAAGAGCATACCACTGAGCCGCGCAGCGGCAATGCCTGAAAGCATAAACACCGGCTGGACAATGGGTGCAATGGCAACATCGCTGAATCTCAGGCTCGAAAAAGTCGGGTACTACATACTCAACCCGAACGGATTTTCACCTACTGTCGCAGATGTCAAGCGAGCACTAAATGTGTATTATATTTCCGCATACTCGTTCCTGATTATTTTTGTCGTGCCCATAATGATAATCCTTTACCTCATCTCTCTCTGATTGTTCTTAAAGGTCCCTTTTGAAGACGTCTGATATGACGCCCGACACCATCTCAGACGTGATCATTCTTGAGATGAATGGCTTTCTGGGGTAGAACATCTTCACCTTCCTCTTTATTGAGAGTACCTTTGCCATTTGCTCAGAAACAGAGGAGATATCGCTGATTTCATCTATCAGCCCATTCTCCAATGCGTCTCTTGAAGCAAAAATCTGACCGTTGAAAACATCCTCCTGATACGATTCGGGTATCTTCCTGTTCTTCATGACATCCTCCCTGAATTTTGAGAATGTGGCTTCCATTATCTTCTTGAATTTGTCCCTGGACTCCTGGTCCATATCCTTGAAAGGGGAAGTCATGTCCTTGTAATTACCAATCTTGTTTACTTCCACCGAAATGCCTATCTTGTCCAGAAATTTAGTGACGTTCGGAAAGAAACTGATCACACCGATAGATCCTACAAGCGAGGTTTCCATGGCAAAGAGCTTGGTGCATGCTGATGCTATCCAGTAAGCTCCGGAAGCACCCATGCCTTCAATCAGGGCGTACACGGGCTTCTTCTCCTTTATCTCCCTTATCTGATTGTAGAGAATTTCTGAAGCGTTTGCATCACCGCCCTCTGAGTTGAGAACGAGAATGAGGCCACCGACCCTGTTCTTGTTTTTGATGTAGTTGAGCATCGGAATGTAATCATTGACGGTTCTTCTCGTTATCCGGCCACTGAGTTCAACACCAGCTATATACATGATTATCATGCATACTAGCGGTCACTATTATTTCAATCCGATCGCTTGTTTGATTTCTTCATTAATCAGGTCCATCTCTACTGATGGATTGTCAGATTCGTAGATGCTTCTGCCCGAAATTATATAGTCTGCACCGCTCAAAATAGCATCCGAAGCACTGCCTCCCTGGGCCCCTACACCCGGAGATGCTATCTTCAGGGTTCCTGCCCTGGACCTTAATTCCTTTGTGACCTCGTAGTTGTTCCCGGGTGCAATTATCCCAAATAATCCGGCTTCCTTCGCAAGCGCCAGCAGTCGATCCCTGAAACCAAGCATAAATTCTGATGCTCCCGGGTGAGACATGGCTACAACACCGAATACTTTCATTTCGCCGGAAGCCTCCTTAACCGCCTTCAGGGAATCCGAACCCGTGAAAATGTGTGTTATGATCCCCCATGCCCCCATTTCATTGACTTTCTGTGTTATGAGCCTGTTCGTGTTCGGTATGTCAGCGATCTTGAGGTCGCATAGAACCTCAGCATATCTTGACAGCCTTTGGACGACGCCGATTCCCGATGTCATGACCAGGGGCCAGTTTATTTTAATTGCCCTTACCCTGCCCTCGGCCTGTTTTGCTATATCCTCAGCTTTCTCAACACCGTAAACATCGAGGGCCAGAATGAGCCTTGATTCCTGAGTCACAACCTATGATTGCTGATGTTGCTAAAAATTGTTTGATGTTGCAGTTGCATCACATTCAAATGGGAGGGCATCAGGATATCATGTCGATCCCAATATCGTCGACATAACCTCCCATCATCTTCCCGAGGCGTCTTGCATCGTTCCTGCCTGACAACATGTAGGGTGATCTTACTCCTGTAAGGAGGATGAGAACCTTTATCTTGTCTCCATAGCTCTGATCTATAGAGGCTCCCCAGATTATCCTTGCATCCTTGTCGATACGTTTCTGGATCTCACTCATTGCCTTCTCCGCTTCACTGACGGTCATGTTTGGCCCCCCTATGACGCGTATAAGGCAGTTTTTCGCCTGGCTTATGTCCGCTTCTACCAGAGGAGATGATATAGCGTCGTCCAATGAAAAAAGAACGCGGTCATTGCCTCCGGCAGATTCCCCCATGCCTATCATTGCAACACCACCATCCTTCATGATTGTCTTTATGTCAGCATAATCCAGGTTTATGAGGCCGGTCTTGGTGATCATCTCTGTAATTCCCTTGATTGCTTCGGAAAGTACTGAATCTGCGTATTCAAAGGCCTCTTCGAGCGGCTTTTTCGGTACAGCCTGCAGGAGTTTGTCATTTGGTATGGCAATAACTGTGTCTGAGTACTGCGACAGCTTTTCCAGCCCGAGAATTGCGTTGTTCATCCTTACCGGACCTTCTGCCGTGAAAGGGAGAGTAACTACTGATATCACTAATGAGCCTGCTTCCTTGGCAGCCTTTGCAATGATCGGGGCAGAGCCCGTTCCCGTACCTCCTCCAAGACCGCAGGTGATGAAACATATATCAGATTTCTGAACCATCTTCTGTATCTTGGAAATGTCCTCGAGGGCTGCTTGCTCACCCAGCATCGGCTGGGCACCTGTCCCTCTGCCAAGTGTGCTTCGCTCCCCTATAAGCAGTTTTGCCGGGGAAGTGATGTAATAAAGGTGTGATGCATCCGTGTTAAGGGCTATTAGGTCCGCACCGCTGACCTTTTCCTTGTAAAGCCTGCTTATTGTATTTGATCCGGCCCCGCCGCATCCGAGTATATTGATTCTGACTCTGAGTTGTCTTGCAACATTGGCTATTTCTGCATCCTCCGGTGATGAGGGTCCAAACATGAAATCGTTGTCTTCCTCACCCGTATCGGGGGCATTTGAAGTTGCAGACTTGAATAAAAGGTCAACTATGTCGTCCATATGTCAATTATAAAATCCTAATAAATATTTAAATCTTGTCGAACAAATTCAGATTTGTTTATATTTTTGATGTCAGAAAAATTGAAATTTAGCTTATTTCATGTTGTCGGACAATGTTGCTGAGCATTTGCTTCATGAAACAAGAAGATGCCACCTCAGGCTGTAAACGACGGTTGTTTTGTGGAAGAGATTTAAAACCGTGAAGGAAGCCATTGCACCAATCATAAAAGCGGCATATCCTGCGATAAGCGCACTAGACCATGGAAGAGTGTTGAATATCTGGAACAAGCCGAAGAAGAGGACGGTGCTGATCCCGATCAACAAAGGAAACCACTTCATCCTCCGTTTGCCCGGCAACCGTATCATCGCTTCGACATTGATGCTCGTCGGTTTGCAGCTCGAAATTCTTGAAAGGCAGATGGACATTGATGAGAATGCAATCAGTGCAGGGTCTGCCTCATCATCAATTTCCATGGACCTGTTTCCATCGGGTTTGGCTATGAGCTTGTTATCGTTCGCTCTGATAACCCCAGGCATATGCCCGACCTCTGGGACCCAGCCAATTACCCTGTATTCTTCGTTATTACAGATGAGGGCATTAGCCGCTTGCAACCGTCTAGAGCCCAGACAAGATAGTGATTCCGAATGCAGGGCTGAAGATTATTCTAATCTTCCTGCCAAAGATCTTCGTATAAAGCATATTTGACTGGAGCATGTGCCAGCCAATCATGACTCCGTCAGCGTATAGGGCGATCCTTCCAGCCTTTGTTCTCACAGGGCACCTCGGCTTGATATAAGCTTCGCTTGGGCAGATAGGGTACAGGATTAACAGATCAATTTTAATTCGATCAGGATACAGGATAATAATGCTGAAAGACAGACTTGTAGAAGCTGGAGCCATTAAATTCGGCGATTTTGTACTCACTTCCGGAAAGAAATCCAATTATTACGTGGACATAAAGGATGCTGCAACCGATCCTGCGACGCTTGAGGAGATCGCATCAGAGCTTGCCTCAAAGGTGAGTGCGCAAAAGATAGCGGGAATGGAGCTCGGTGCAGTGCCCATAACAGTAGCAACCGCAGTCATGATGAAGATACCTTACCTGGTGCTGAGAAAAGAGAGAAGCCATGGAACAAAGAAGCTCATCATAGGCCACCTACGCGAAGGCGAGGAGATTGAGCTTATTGAGGATGTTGTGACCACCGGCGGGTCCCTCCTTAAGGCCGCGCAGTTAATCAGGGACAATGGGGGAGTAGTGAAAAGGGCAATAGTTGTTGTTGACCGTGAAGAGGGAGGAAAGGAGATGCTCAAGGAGAACGGCATCGAACTAGTGTCAGTCGTGAAAATATCTGACGTGAAGGGGAAGTAGTCAGGAAAAAATATCGTCGATTCTTCCCAGTTCAATCGGCGTTGTGTCCTTCCCTACAAGCACGCCTTTTGAATTGGCTATTATTGAAGACCCGATGTACATATTCCCAAAATTCGCTGTTCCTGCCTTGACTGGCACTTTGAAAAGTTTTGAAAGAAATTCCTGCTCCTCTTCTGAAGCCTCCGGTGCAACAAGCATCCCTTTCTGTGTAACCACACCAACGCTCCCAACAGTCTTTATTCCGCCTATAGTCCCTTTCAGAACCTCTACACCAAGTGTATCCTCGATCTTCTTTCTGGAAGTGTTGTTGAAACCGGTATGAATTAGTGCTGCGTGATTGTTGGCAATTATGTCGTTTCCGACAGCATTGAATTTATCTTTTAGATAAAGTGTGTTTCTCCCGGGCATCTCAACTTCAAACCCTCCTTCCCAGCCGTTCTGGGCCACAATGATGCCGTTTGAATTCATGACCGTCATGGAGCCGATGAGGTTTGAGTTGTTGACCAGTGTCTTTTTTACTTCCACACCCAGAACTTCCTCAAAATCTGAAACAACTTCATCTTCAATTGTCAGGGGGACGATTGCGATATCCTCCCATGCCCTAGCATAAACACCAATATAGTTGCTTTTAAGGATAGAAATTTTTTTGATCATAAAACTAAGGCAGAATGACTTCTGTCGTCCCTTCCTGTAGTTTGATAACCTTCACCTGAATGTAAGAAGGGATCTTTGTCCTTCCACGACTCCAAACGGCTTCATTAACCTTAGTATCGATCCATATTTTATCGGTTTCTGATTTCGTGAATCTTGCAACATATTCCTTAATTATGGCCATTACGCTGTCGGCCCTTCTCTTTCTCGAGGAGAGCTTTGCCTTCCTCAGCGGTATGTTGAGAAGGATTTCGTTACTTACCTGATTTTCAACCATGTATGATCACAACTTGAGGTTGTTTCTTCTCCAGTTTCTTCTCTTAGGGTTCTGGGTAACTTTTCTGTCTGTCTTCATCATAACCCAGCCTGGAACCCTTCTGTTAGCCTTAACTCTGTTCAATAGTCTTATTTTCCTTCCCAGTTCCTTGTTTCTGCTCATTTGCTTCTCCTCTCAATTTTAATATCTCTTTTGCCTTCTGTCATTCTGGACAGTATGTCCTTTATCTCTTTCTCTGTAAGAACTCTGTTGATTCTGCCCATGCTGGCCAGCTGTATTAGCTGGTTCTCCACGTTTTCTGCAAGATCAGGTCTTACTAGCCTCACATTTGCCAGCCTCTCGCGAGCCTGTGGGTCGAGGATCTGCCTGAGAATCTGCTGCTTCCTTGCTCGTTCTTCCTCCTGGGCCTGCTGCTGCTCCTCGGATGCCCTCTGATCCTCGGCCGAACGCTGCATTTCCTGCATCTTTCTTTTTCGCAGTTCTCTTAGTTCCTCATCATCTTCCATGATCTATCACTTACAGTAGCTTTTCAAGAGATTTGTCCTTTTCCACAAGTTCCTTCATTACTTCCTTTGATGCCTGGTCAAGCAATGACTGCCCCTGTGGAGAGACAGATCTCCCATTCTTGTCTTTCTTGACATAACCCAGTTTTTCAAGGGTCATAAGTGTGTGCCTTACGATGGATCGGCTTCCTTTTGCGGGATGATATCCCTGAGATCCGTTATCAACCCGGCCCCCGTAGTATTCACTCAACCTAGAAGATCCTATTGGGCCAATCAGGTACACCCTTCTCAGTGTTGATGCCAGCCTTGTGTAAAACCAGTCATCCTGTTCCCATGCTTTCTCTTTGTGTATCCCTGCCTTAGCGAATTTCATCCATTCCTCAGCTTTTACCCTTTTGTCGTCCTGGAATTTTTTTGCAAGATTCTTAAGTAGTAATTGGGCTGGGACTTTTTTAACATCTACCATTTGTAATCACTTAGCCTTGGCTGATTTAAAAAATATTTATAATTTTTACTATTTTTTCGAGTGGAATTTCCTCCTGCTTCATGAATATTTCTCTTCATGAGGGAGAATGATTCATGTCTTAACTGTATTTCCGGTCATGAATATGACTCCAAGCAATGCTGCAAAATTCAGGGAACTGTCCAGAAGGTAGAAGATATAGGGGTTTGACTGAAGCGAGCCTGTCAGCGCTATTGTGAATAACACCGATAAAATGACCGGAATGAGAACTATTGCGGCGGTAACCACAAACATCGCAGCTATGAACAATCCACCACCGAAGGAGTAGAAATTGACGTTTGTTGACTCGGCAGGCAGGCGCAACAATAGCCTCCTGATGTTGAAAATCGAGGAGAATGAGAAGCCAAGTATAAGATTGGCTGGAACGAGAATATCATACGTGGATGTGCCGTAATTGCCGCCTATTATGAGAAGTGATACGGGAATTATTATGATGGAGAATACAAGAAGTCCAAAAGCCGATTTTGAATATATTATGTCCTTGACTGAGATGGGAAGCGAGAAAAGTGTCTCAATTCCACTTCCTTCGGAAACCATTAATATGAGTGAGTAGAAGCTGGAGCATATTACCAGGATTGATATCAGGGAGAAATATGTGCCCAGGTTTCCTATCCCTCCTTCACTGCCATATACGAGAACTGAGAGTATTGTCGGAAACACGAATATGACTGGAATGAAGAGGAGTATGACGTTCTGGGATTTTCTTGCCACGATCCTGACCTCCTTCATTATAAGTGATGCTGGAAGGCTTCCCCTCCTGTAATTCACAAACTTTTCAGGCCTGAAAATCTCTTCAGATTTCCCGAGAAGAACGGACCTTTCAACGGCAAAGGAGTTGGTGGCAACTGCTAAGATGGAGAATGCTGCAAGGTAAAGGATTGATGAAGCTGCATCAGTAACAAGTCCATGGAGGGTCTGATTTCCCAGAAAAACAACATAAGGAATGTTAACCAGAGGCAGGAACCTGTTCAGAGGAAATGCGATCCCTGGAATGAAATTCGGTATCAGTCCGGGGAGATATATGCCGATTTCGAAAATAGCGAACACAAAGAGGATTATAATAACCCTGATCGTGCTCTTCATTGTGCTCATGAATCCTGCTTTTTCCCCCCTTCCGTTTCCTGATATGAAAGCGTTTATGAGGGAGCCGATCGTGAATCCTGCCATGATTAGAAGAATACCCCAAATTATCCCGAAGAATAGCACCGCAGGGTTTCCTGTAGACCATGCTATCCAGACAACAGCTGGAAGGACGGCAAAGATAGCACTTGACCCGTTGTATATGAACCATGAAAACATCACCGCCTTCTTTCTCCCTTCATATGGTAGCGGTGAAACGGGGCCAAGAAGATTCATGGTGCCCAAAGAGTTGAAAAACAGGGCGGAACTGTAGATGCTTATTATCAGAGCGTAAATGTACACAATGAAACCAATGTTAGTGATCCGTCCAGCATCACCGCCAGTGAAAATGTATGGAGTTATAAGAAGGAATGAGAACACTGCAAAAGAGATTGAATTTGCTGCGTAGGACACCTTGAGGAAGTTTCCAAGTTTTTTCCTGGTTGTCTTCTGGTCAACCTCTGATGTGTATTTTGGAGATTTTTTTATGGCCTGATAGCGCTGCTCGATCATGAGCATTCTTGCAAGGAATAAGACAGACGAGTTCATGACCTGAACGATTCCTTAAGAGAGTGAATAAGCGGATCAAGATCTTCGTTTCCTGTCAGCTTAAGGAAAATTTCCTCAAGATTTGAACTGCTCTTTCCTGATCTCTCCTTGAGTTTATCCATGGTCCCGGTGCTCACTATCCTTCCCTTGTACAATATCGCAACTGTGTCGCAGACACTTTCAGCAACGTCCATTATATGTGTTGAGAAAATCACGGTCTTGCCCCTCTCTGCAAAGCTTCTCATAAGTTCCTTCAGTATTTTGGCAGACCGTGGATCGAGACCGTTCATCCCTTCGTCCATCACTATGATTTCGGGATCGTGCAGCAGTGACGCAATTATGGCAACCTTCTGCCTCGTGCCGAATGAGAGGGATCCTATGAAGCTGTCAATGGAGTCCGAAATTCCAAGTGCTCTGACCATGCTGTTTATTCTTTCTTCCACGAGGGATTCCTCGATATTGCGAACAGTTGCCACAAAAGAGAAGAATTCACCGGGTGATAGTGACTCATACATGGTTGGGACCTCGGGAACATAGCCGACAAGCTTCTTGACCTGATCCTTATGCTTTGACGGGTCAAGTCCCCTGACACTTACGCTCCCTGAAGTCCTTTCAAGCAGTGCAGATATGATCTTGAGAAGTGTCGTTTTCCCGGAACCGTTTGGGCCGAGTACCCCGAAGATCTTTCCCGGCTCCACATCAAGATTTAGGTCGTTCAGCGCATAATTATCCACGTATTTCTTGTACAGGCCCCGGACGCTGATCGATGCCTCCATTGAGTTGCTATGAGCCACTTTATTAAATATATTGGCTCCAGCCTGGCAGCATGGATCGAAGAGATCACAGCAGAGTTATGCCAAACACAATGTGGAAGAGCTCTCCAAGCGCAAACACCGCGGCTGCAGCAGAAAGCGACAGGAGAGATGCCTTAAGAGAGCTCCTGAGAATCCCTATATTCATGGAAAGTGCGACAAGTGCGTTGGTGATGGCCTGGCTTATTGCCACAAGAACGACGGATATGATTAGCCCTGTGATCGGCGGGAAGAATACAAACGGCAGGATGGGGACTACCGCCCCGATTATATATGACCCTCCAACGCTGGCAGCGGATTTCTTCGACTGCTTAGAGTACTTCTCTATCCTCTCCTCATCAGACTCGAAGCCAAGCAGTTCCCTTTTCCTCTCCTCGTTAATCCTGAACTCGGTTTCCGAGTTCTTGGCAAGATACGCGCCAAGGCTCATGCTTATTGTACCGCTGAGCCCGACCAGTATGCCTCCAAGAGCTATATAAATGTGATTTGTTATGATCGCGGCAAGTCCTGCTACAGCGCCAAGGACTTCAACAAGGCCGTCGCTCACACCGTAAATTATGTCCCTGTTCTTCTCAATCTGTTCCTGGCTCTTCTCCATCTGGTTCTCAAAGACTTCTTCATGCTCTATCTCTTCCTTTATTATCTTCTGGAGGTCCTCCCTGAATTCAGGTGTGCCCTTGGAGGTCTTGATGAATTCACTATACTCCTTTACAGTGTTAATCTCCCCGTGCTCAAGAAGCCTGACTGTAAGATATGTGCCAATCAGCCTTGACAGAAAAAGAAGCCAAAGAACTCTGGCTTTCTTGTACTTTATTCTGGAGACGTCCACGCCCGCTTTCTCGAGATTTTTTCTCCAGAATCCTGAGTGCCTATCTTCCACGTCCGAAAGCTTTACAAGATTGTCTCTGAAACTCTCATCGTCTACCTGCTTCGCCAGTCTCCTGTAAAACTCCCGATCAGTGATCTCGTCCCTGTAAAACTCCTTCTGGGCGGGAATGCTGACGTTTGCAGGCATTGAAACGTAATGTTGCTCAGTCTAATAAAATTAGTTAAAGTGAATTTGTGGTCAGAATTGCATCAGGGTAAAAACATTTCAAAATACGTGATAAGGTGCTCTATCCGAATATCGCAAATACCTTTCGTTTTTCATCTGATAAAATATATATTATTACGCAAAATGATCTACAGTGGTTTTATGATGTCAGATGAGAAATTAAACCAGGGCATGAAGAAGCTTGAAAAGATTGAGATTAAAACATCACTGCCAGGGCCGGAGGCCAAGAAGGTTATTGAGGAAGACACTAAATTTCTTGCCACAAGCACCAAATCAATGAATATTGTAGCCAAGCGAGGACAGGGAGTATTTATTGAAGACGTTGACGGAAACGTTTTCATCGATTTCGCCAGTGGAATAGGAGTGACGAATCTTGGTCATGTGCATCCATACGTAGCCAAGAAGGTTGAGGAACAACTCCACAAGCTCTGGCATTTTGCAGGCACAGATTTCTACTACAAAGAGCAGGTGGATGCTGCCAAGGCACTTGCTGAGGTCACTCCCGGGAAATTCAGCAAGAAGACATTCTTCACCAACAGCGGGGCAGAAAGCATTGAGGCTGCCATAAAGATATCAAAAGCAAGCACCAAGAAGCAGCAGTTTATAGGATTCATTGGAGCATTTCATGGAAGGACTCTCGGTGCCCTCTCCCTGACAGCCTCTAAGCCGGTGCAGAGGAAGGGATTCTTCCCGACTATGCCCGGTGTTGAGCATGTTCCTTACCCCAACCCTTTCAGGAACCCGTTTGGAATCGACGGCTATGAAGAGCCGGAAGAGCTTGTGAACAGAACCATTGAGTTCATAGACAGGTACGTCCTGAAAACCTATATTCCAAGGGAAAATGCAGCTGCGTTCTTCATAGAGCCCATACAGGGCGAAGGTGGATACATAGTTCCGCCCAAATCGTTCCACAAGAGATTGAGGCAGCTCGCAGACGAGAATGAAATGCTTGTAGTAATGGATGAGGTCCAGAGCGGTTTCGGGAGAACTGGAAAATTCTTTGCTTCAGAGCACTTCGGTGTAGAGCCTCAGATAATAACCCTTGCAAAGGCAATCTCAAACGGTGTGCCCATGGGTGCGGTAGTTATGGATTCCAAGCTTGATTTCCCGGAACAGGGAAGGCATTCCAACACCTTCGGAGGAAACCTTCTTGCTTCAGCCTCGGCAGTGGCAACCATAGAAGTGATGAAGAAGGACCACATCCTTGAGAACTCCACAAAGCAGGGCAACCACCTGAACAAGAGGCTCCATGAGCTCCAGGAGAAGTATGACGCCATAGGAGATGTCAGAGGTCTTGGGCTAATGCAGGCAATCGATTTCGTCAAGGACAGGAATACCAGGGAGCCCGATGCGAAACTAAGGGATAAGGTTGAAAAGAGCACGTTCGAGCATGGGATGATAGTTCTTCCGACTGGCCTTAGCGCAATAAGGTTCATTCCGCCCCTCATTATTACAGAGGAGCAGGTAGACATGGGAGTAGAAGCACTTGATAAAGCCATCAAGGCTTCCCTCTAAACATTTTTTTTCTTTTTGTCCGCAGTTTGTCCTGACGGTGGCTTTAAATTTGGTCATTTTGCCATAGTGGATACACCGGTTCTGAAGCATCCGAAGTGAAAGAAGCTCGTATTTTCTCATGTGCGCTACGGGGTTGATCCTCAGATAAATGCTTGCCTGGGAAGCAACTGCGAGGGAAACACCACATTTACCCCTTCTTGTAGATTGCCAATTCCATTGATCGAAAAAACCTAGATTGTCTGGTTAAGATAATCAACCAATTTTGAAAGAGGAGTTCCGTCTCCCCATTTGAGAACGTAGTTCCCATTCCTGGACAGCCCGATATCTGAAAGTATGTTGTAAAGGAACCTCATTCTTCCCTTGGGGTCGCCCGGAAGTGAAAACATCCTCCATGGGTCACCGGGAGCGTTTTTCAACCTGAATGCGTATATGATGAACAGGCCTGATTTCAGGCACTTCTCCTGGAGCCTTTCAGCCTGTTCCTGACGCATTCCTGAAGCCTCTGTGAAAGTGATAGTTGAATTAATTGAGGATTTTACCTCAATAACCATTGAATAATCGTGCCTGATGGCAATTATATCAGCACCTAGCGACCCCGCTGCCCTTGTGACATAAAATGGCCGTTCCAGCAGAGTTTCAACAGCTGCCTTGGAGGGGGCATCAACTTTCTTGGCTAGCTTTTCCAGCACCTTTGGAGATCCTGAAAGGATACCGGCAAGTTCTCTTTCGTAAATGCTTCCGTTCAAGTTGCTCCAACTTTCATAAGCTGTTAGTTATTTAATTTTCCCGTGTTTCCATGCTGCATCCTGAAAAAGTGAGTTCGGGTTCCCCACACTCAACTTCTCTTCCTTACCGTGTATACTGCATAGGCCAGCACAGCAATGGAAACTCCGAAGAGGGCGTAATCAAATACATGGAGCAGGCTTATTGGGCCTGCACTCTTGAAATTCACCGGAACGCTTATGTTTGCGTTCACGTCAACCGAGCCTGCCCCCTGAGAAGCTACATAACCGGAAGGCCCAGTTATGCTGTAGTTGTAGATCCCCGTGGATTCCTGGATGGATGCAGACCTGTTTGTGGAAGTTAGTTTTGTTCCGCCCACAGTCACTGACCATGCCGCACCTGATGGAAGGCCACTCTGTGTGAATGTAAGAGTGTAGTTGGCCGACCTGAATATCAGGGAAACCATGCTGCTGCCATTGTCCACCTGAACCGTGCCGTAAGGGTTGTCCGGCAGGTACCCCTTGGCCCCTATGACGGAATAGCTGTATGTTCCATTTGGAAGGTTCAGGGATATTGACTGGGATCTGACGATGGACTTCTGCCCGTCGGAGAAAATCCCCCATTCGGTTCCTGCTGCAAGGCCCGTCTCACGGAACGTTACCGGATATGTGAAGGGAAGGTACCTGACGTTGACAGTAGTGTTTGCGCCGTATATGGTGAAGGTTCCTGAGACCTGTTCGGGATAATAACTGCCCACACTGCTGACATTATAACGATACGAACCGTTTGTGGCGAGATATTCGACGGTATTGGTGGTGGAATATCCTGTTACACCGTTGACTGTAATAGACCACGCAGTTCCCTCCTGCGAAAGGCCGGTTTCAATGAACGTGAGGAGGAACAGCTGCCTGAACACCAGATTGAAAGACTGGCCCTTCCCGGAAACTATCACGAAGCCTGAGGACTGGTTTGCGAGGTAACCATTTGCATATATCTGGATGAAGTATGTCCCATTGGGTTCATAGAAACTGATTGAGCTTCCATTTCCGCGAATAACAACCGGGCTGGTTCCAATGTAAAGAAGCCAGCTCATTCCTGAGGGCAGGCCAGTCTCACTGAATGTTATTCTGTACACATGATAAATGAGCGGTTGCATGTCCCCGCCCTTGTGAATCAGACCGCTGTTGTTGTACACTATAGAGCCATTTCCGATATAATTCCACCAGTAGTTCCCTGCCTGGTATTCAATCCCGTTCGGTCCGGACGACATAATTCCCCCGGTGAGGTTCAGCCCAAGAACTTCCCTGTAATAGGTGGTCGGCTCTCTTGAAATATTCCACATATCCGTGTAATTAACGCTGGATCCTGAATATATGCTTATTCCGGGGCTGATGGCGGTGAAATACACGTCGAATACGTTGTTGTATACAAGATCCCCCGAGGAGAACAGTGCAAGGCCGGAAGGTGCGCCCATGACGTTTATGCTATAATATAAGGAAGAACTGGCTAGACTGTCCTGCTTGAAATAATTGCCCCAGACAGTAACGTTGGAATTTGTGCTGTTATGGTTGTAAATGAGGAGAGAGGAATCCATTGAGGAGAAGTAATTCGAAGCTATGATTGAGTTTGTAACGTTCCAGAGGAGCAGGTTGGCTGCCGGGAAGAATCCCGCGAGATTGGTCGAGAACCATCCGGAGATGAAACTGCTGTTCAGTATGGCAACATTGCTGTCGTTATAGAACTCCATGTTGAGATAGTTTACGGATGGGAGGCCGTAATAATTCAGAAACGCCTGCAAGTCCTGGGAATAATAAATATAGAAGGAGGGGAGGCTGCTGAAATATGCATGTGCACTGGTTCCGGACACAAGCAGCCCGGAAAACACAGGAAACGCATAGTCATTGAATTTGCCGAATACCGGCATCATGGAACCGTTCTGGCTGCCTGTGACAATGTACGGGCTGCCTGCGGTGCCGGATCCGGCACTTGAAACATCAGATAACTGCCTATTCCCGAAAATGTATATTGGAGCGTATACCCCCATTGATGAATTGGAATGCAAAGTGACAGTTTGACCCGCAATATTTGAGAGAGATTCATAGACCGGGTTGTTCCAGTTTGAAAAGACTCCGGCAGAATATGGCCCTACAGGCAGGGAAAATGAGTATGAACCGTTCCTTGCCAAAGGAGCCCATGAAGAAGTGGTGTTGTTGAAGCTCAAGCTGTTGCTTACGAACAGGAATGATTCAGACGGGCTGATCTTTCCAGAGAACCTGTTCATCTTGGAGTTTGATATCCCCCACATTCCATAAACTATAGACGGTCCCGGAGTCAGGACTGCCTGGTCCTTGCTGTTCCATGATACTGCTATGCCGTTGGACGTTTCCCCTGTGGATGAGCCTGCATCATATGCTGATTTGACGTTCTGGTATGAACCGGTAGATTGGGAAAGGTATCTGAGGCCCATTGTGGCATTCATCCCGTAGAGAGAGGTTGTGCTTCCTCCTCCAGGGCCGCCTATGACAAACTCAGCGTCGTATGGGATGCCTCCGATAGGTGCGTACTGGTTTCCGCTGATATAGTAATAAGCAGGATTTGCCGCACTGGTGGTTGAGTTGAATGTGGCGTTGTCATAAGAACCTGTTACAGTCTTTCCGCCCTGTGCCTGTGAAGATACAGAATAATTGAAGAATATTTCATCAGAGCCGCCTGATAGTGTGGAATTGAGGTAAAGGTTCACCTTGAAAGGGTACGTGACATTGATCGCCGGACCAATGGCATAATACAATGAGTTTGGTACCAGTGTCCCCCTGCTTCCATGGCCAGAGAGTGTAGAATTGGTCATGCCGGCGCCCGGGCTGGAGAAATTCCATATGTTGTCAATGAACTGTATCTGGTGCGTCCTTGCAGAGTAGAGCATCACATTCTGCGTCCAGTATGCGTTGTTTGAGGCCGAACCTACAGTTACATTGTTCAGGATTGCATTCAACTGGATCCCAAGGCTCTGTGGCGCATCGTTGAGAACGTATAGCGGTGTCATGTTAGTGACAGAGATGGAGCCTTCAAAACTGCTGGTATAATAGCTGTAGCTTACCAGTTTACTTGAATTGTTGTACACTCCGTAATCCCCTATGCCCATTGGTGCGGGGGAAGAGCTGTAAGACGGGATTAACGCACCGTTCTTGTTTTCCAGTGATGGGTGCATGTTAGGGAGGTAGATGTACTTAGACGGAACCTTTGATCCGTTTGACAGATAAAAGCCGCCGTACCCGCCCCTGGTGGTTATGCTGTTATTTGATACTGCAGAGCCGTAAAATGAATTCGATGAATTTCCTCCGTTGTAAGAAGGAGATGCCACGACATTAGGGGTTGCAGTGTGGTGATCTATGACAGCAAAAGACTGCGCCACAGTCATGAGGACAACCACGGTGGAAATGAGTATGAGAACCTTCCTTCCATTCATGATACTCTTCGGTTAGCCGAAATACAGGTAATAAAATTATTTGTCCCGGAGATGGTGGGAATCCTGATTCCGTGCAGCTTCTCCTTTCAGCAGACCTTATGCCATTAGGCTGATGCAAAAGGTATATGATTCCTTTTTCCGTTCTCCATTCATATGGAAGATTATGTCTACACACCCTCACCCGATCAGGTAAGAGAAACAAACATCATGCAGTTCGCCTTGAAACACGGAGTAAGAGATCTCAAGGAGCTTTACAGGAAGGCGGACGATGAGCCTGAGTGGTTCTGGCCTTCTGTGATTGAGGACTGTGGGCTTGATTTCTTCAAAGACTATGAGAAAGTCATGGACTCCAGTGAGGGGGTGCAGTTCACCAGGTGGTTCACCGGTGGAAAGATAAATATAACCTACAACTGCGTTGAACGGTTTTCAGACCTTGACAAGCCCGCAATAAAATATGAGTCTGAAAGTGGCAAAAAATCCTCCATAAGCTATCGCGAAATGGACAGGATGACCGGAAAGCTTGCAGGATCATTGAAAGAAATCGGAGTCGGCAAAGGGGACCGTGTAGGGATCTACATGCCGCTTAACCCTGAGTGCGTCCTAGCCTTCTATTCCATAATGCGAATCGGGGCCGTGGCTGTACCCATGTTTTCCGGATACGGCGCAGAAGCCGTAAGAAGCAGGGTCAGGGACGGAGGCATAAAGACACTCTTCATAACGGAATCCTACAGCAGGAAAGGGAGGCCAGTTCGCATGATCGAGACTGCAAGAACCATCAATGACGTTACGCTTATAGTACACAACAGCAGTGAGCTGCGAGATAACGAGCATGATTTCTATGCTCTTGTCGAAAACGGAGAATATGCGAAAAGTGAGTACACCGGATCAGAGGACCCTGCAATAATGCTTTATACTTCCGGCACCACGGGAAAGCCCAAAGGAACGGTTCACGTTCACGGGGGAGCCCTTGTAAACACAGCAAAAGAGGTGAAGTATTACATGGACGTGAAGCCTGGAGATACGCTTTACTGGATTACAGACCTGGGCTGGATGATGGGGCCATGGTCAATAATCGGGACGCATGCCCTCGGGGCTACTGTGTTTGTGTATGACGGGGCCGCCAATTACCCTGATGAGGACAGGGTATGGGATATTGTTGCAGACAACGGAATTACGCTCCTTGGCCTCTCTCCAACCTTTGTAAGGCTCGCCAAATTCAACGGAATCGACAGGCCGATGGATGGTGTCAGGCTTTTCGCCTCCACTGGCGAGCCATGGGATGAGGAAAGTTGGCTGTGGCTCTTCGAGAAGATTGGAAGGGGGAGTACCCCTATAGCCAACATATCCGGCGGGACTGACATAATTGGCTGTTTCCTGGCTTCGACCGCTGCAATCCCACTCAAGCCAAGATGCCTCTACAGAGGCCTGGGAATGAATGTATCAGTGTACGACGAGGACGGAAACGATGTTTACGGAAGTGTTGGGTATCTTGTTGCTAGAAAACACTGCCCCTCAATGACAAGGGGCATATGGAAGCAGAAGGAGAGATATCTTGAAACATACTGGGGAAAATATGAGGATGCATGGTTCCAGGGTGACTGGGCAGAGATGGACCGGGAAGGCTACTTCTTCCTTTACGGACGTGCGGATGAAGTGATAAAAGTTGCAGGAAAGAGAGTGGGGCCAAATGAGATTGAGGATTCAGCCCTGAAAGTCAGGGAAGTAACAGAATGTGCAGCAGCAGGTGTTCCCGACAAGCTGAAAGGTGAAGCAGTTGTGATATTCTACACGGGTAAATCATCAGATGATGTGCAAAAGAAAGTGAGGGACCAGATAAAATCGGACCTTGGAAAGTCGTTCTCACCTAAATACATAGTATACCTTGATTCCCTTCCGAAGACTAAAAACGGCAAGATTCTCAGACGGGTCATAAGAAATGTTTTTCTCAACCTTGACCCTGGAGACACTAGTACGATTGAGGATGCAGGTGCCCTTGAGCATATCAGGGAGATAGGGCTGAAACTTTCAGCTTGAGTATGGTGAAACTTGAATGAAATTTGGAAGTACTGAAATTGAGCTTCTTGCCGACGGCTCGTTCACGCTTGAAGTGGGTGCGTGTTTCGGTGTTGTCCCCAGGAAGATATGGTCCAGAGTTGTTAAAGAGAATGAGAACAACAGGGTCAGGATGGCACTTAACATACCACTCATAAAAGCTCATGGATGGTCTGCACTCATAGATACAGGAGTCGGCTCCAGGCCTGATGAACGCATGAAAAAGATTTACGAGATCGAAAAGGAAACGGATCTGATGAGGCAGGTGGAAAACAGCATAGGCCAGGAAAATGTTGACTATATCGTCCATTCGCACCTTCACTTTGACCATATGGGGCACTCCTTTGAAACCGCCGACGGGAGAGTATCGTTCCCGAACGCCGTTAGAGTGGCCCAGAAGGATGAGTACCATAACTTCAGGAATACTAACGAAGTAACTCGCGGAAGCTACCTGAGCAACGTCAGCCTCGATGGAAGATTCAACATGTCGGAAATATCGGGATCAGTTAGAATAAGAGATGGCCTCAGGGTTGTCAAGACTGGCGGGCATACTTCCGGCCACCAGGCTATAATCTATGAAAATGGCGGAAAAGGCCTGATTTATTTTGGCGATATCGTCCCAAGCACCTTCAACCTTAAACTGCCATACATAACAGCAATTGACACGTTTCCCCTTGACACCCTTGAAATGAAGAAGAGCCTGTTCAAGCTGGCCATTGAAAAGCAGTACGTCTGTGTATTCAATCATGACTCACAGGTAAAGACGGCATATCTGAAGGGTGATGTTAACAATATAGAGATTGAGCCAGTGGAGCTTTAGACGTCCACCTCGAACTGGTTCGACAGTATGTTGTCCATGGCCAGTTCTGCAATATCGGTGGAATACAGGCCGATTCTTGATGACTCCTCTGACATAGATGAGATTGTCGAAATCCCTGCCTTTCCTCGTGATTCCCCTATAAGCTTCTGCTTCCTTGATATTACTTCAGCTTTCATGTCTATCAGGCTGTTCAATATTCCGAAATTGTTGGAATAGAAAGCCTCCACTGCTGATTTGTACATTTCCATTGAATGCGAGAGATTCTCTTCCAGGATTTCGATTGGCATGTCCTCAGGCTTCTTCACGGCTTTCCAGAGGCCGCAGATGTTTGACGAGTGATCTGCTATCCTCTCAAGTATCCGTGAAAGAATCAGGTAATATACGTTCTTCTCCGCTTGGCTGCTTCTTACCCTGGCTTCCCTGTATATGTACCACTGGTACCTGTCAACATCATCGTCCCTGTGGATAACACTGTCGAGGAGTTCAATGTCGTTGTTGGCAATCCCGTTGATTGTATCTTCCAGCATTGTTTCAACATTCAGGGACATCCTCCTCACCGCGTTTGAGATGGGGAAGGATTCAGAGTTGAGAACGTTCTGGAGAACCATTGACCGGGACGATTCTTCAAAGATCTCCACTCCCATGACAACCTTGGAGAATTTCTTGATCTCCTCCCGTATTTTCGGGCTTATGTATTCCTTGCTCTTGATCACCAGAGTGTCGAAATTGGCTATGTATATCGACGTGAGGACTCTGATCAGGTTTCCCTTGTCAACTTTTTCCGTAAGGTTCACTGTACGTATTATTTCAGTTTTCTTTGAAGAATTCATTCCTGAGATCAGCAAATCTCCGTTGATTTCATCGAGTTCGACCTCACTCCCTTTGGAGAGCTTGTTCCTCTTTATCCATTTGGAAGGGAGAGAAACGATATACGTGGAACCTCCGGTTAACTGGATCTTTCTTATGGTGGCCATGATATATAGAAATCGAAAACATCTATATATTTATATTCAAGGCGCTATTGCTGTTTAGAGTCACCATGTTCCGGTGGAGGGGGTCTCCGGAAGGATCTTGTTCTGTCAAAACTTCTCGCGAGGAACACTATTGCCAGAAGAATTATTTCCATCGGGATCAGGTACAGGATCACAAATCCCGGAAGAATGAAGGCAAAGAGCGATGATGAGCCAGCATTGACTGGACCTGTAGATCCGACTATGATCGGCGAAGAAGTCCCGTTTGCAATATTGAAGTTGAAACTGTAGATCCCCTGAGAGAGGTCATTTATGTTCTTGTAGACTAGAATCGTACCGTTCCCCATTGGAACATAGCTCAGTTTGTCAAAGTTGTAGAGGACTGATGAGGTAGGGCTTGCAGATACGTTAAGCGAGGTGGAGAAAGCGGAGCTGGAGGGCCAGTCGGTCAGATAGAGTGAGAAGTTATAATTCTGGTTGTTTCCTCCGAACGGGCTCACCTTAAGGGTTGCCTGTGCACCATTCGAAAGGCTGTACGATATTGGGTGGTCTTCCTTGTAGTACGTGGCAGAAGTCAGCCCCGCTGAAACGATCCCTACAACAAGAAATATGATCAGCCCTGCGAGAAGCCTCTGCTTTATGCCCTTCAGTTTCAGGAAGTGCATAACCGCAAATGACACGATTGGAAGCAGGAATATTATGTCGAGAGTCTGGAGAATATCATAGGCAAGGTATGTTATCAGCACTCCTATGAGTATTGATATTACAAGGACGAATATTGAATTGTGATCAATCAGGAACTTCCTGACAGAGCTTTCGGAACGCCCGTTCATTCATGCCCATAGTGTTTGTTGGTTAATCTCTTTTGCCTTGGAATGTAATGCCTATTACTGAAAGTGCTAAAATTATGCAAATCGATGAGCAACAATAATTAATATCGGAAATGATTATCACTAAAGAATTATGCTGCCGTCCATAGAAGAGCTGAGAAAAATGAGGAAGAACCTCGGGATAAGCCAGAAAGAGCTGGCTAACATAAGCGGGGTCAGCCAGTCTTATATCGCAAGGCTCGAGAAAGGGAGCCTGAACCCAACCTATGACAAAGTCAGGAGAATTTTTGAATACCTAAATAAATCCGGCCAGAGGGCGGGGAACATAGATCTGACCTGTGAGAGCATTATGAGTATCAAGGTCGTGACCTGTTCCCCCACCGATTCCGTTATCTCTGCCCTGAATCTCATGAGAGAGAAGGGATACTCGCAGCTTCCTGTTGTAACCCCTGAAAAGAAGGTTCTCGGGACAATCACGGAAACCGATGTCAACGAGCTCCTCATAAAAGGGGCATCGATAGATTCCCTAAGGGGATTCACCGTCAAGAAGGTCATGGGCCCAACTCTTCCACAGGTTGACAAGACCAGCCCGATTTCAATGATTTATCCGATACTGAAGTTTTCCAATGCGGTTTTGATTGTCGAAAGCGGAGACCTGAAAGGAATAATAACTAAGGCTGACATACTCAAGGCCGTAGAAGAATATGCTTAATCTTGCCAAAGACATCATTGATGCGTTCATTCTGTTCCTGCCTGCTTTCACCGCAAACCCTGGTGCAGTCGTGACCGGTGGGTACGGAAAAGTGGATTTTGGAAGAAATTTCATAGACGGGAGGAGAATTTTCGGAGACGGGAAAACCTGGAGCGGTTTTTTCGGTGGTTCACTCATAGGCGTTGCAGTTGGGGTAATCCTGTTCTTCATAACGAGTATACCGCCTCTGGGCTATTTTGGGACGTTTGGGCCTTCAGTGGCTGCAACACTGGTTGTAGTGATACCGATGTCTTTCGGGTCCCTGCTGGGGGACATGGCAGGTTCTTTCGTCAAGAGAAGGCTGGGGCTTAAGAGCGGGGATAAGGGATTCCTACTTGACCAATGGCCATTTGCACTGGTTTCGTTTCTGCTTGTCTACATATTTGCCACGGAATTCTTCATGAATTACTACGGAAACATAGTAGGGGCGCTTGCTATACTTTTCATAACGCCCCCGCTCCACAGGGCCATAAATGTGATTGGGTACAAGCTTAACAAGAAGGATGTTCCATGGTAGAAGTAAAGATGATCATAGCAGTCAGGAAAGACGTGGATCTGGGCAAGGGAAAGATGGCAGCCCAGGTTGCCCACGCTGCAGTCTCGTGTGCCCTGAAGTCCGAGAAGGATGACAAGAAGGTTTTCAAGGAATGGATAAGAACCGGGCAGAAGAAGATAGTTGTCAAGATCGAGAATCTTGAGACCATCTACAGGCTGAAGGATATGGCTGAAAGAGCCGGAGTGGTGACCTCCCTGATAACCGATGCCGGACTCACGCAGATTGCGCCCGGTACTGTAACATGCCTCGGCCTGGGTCCTGCAGAGGAAGACGTTATAGATCCGATAACAAGCAACTTCAAGCTCCTGTGATCAAAGCTGCCCCAACGCGCTCTGAATGTCCTCGATTATGTCCTCGTGATCCTCGATACCGAGTGAGAATCTAATCAGGCCGTCCCCTATGCCCATCTCTTTCCTGATTTCCTTTGGAATAGTGGAATGGCTCGTATCGACCGGGAGTGTAACCAGGCTTTCGACACCGCCAAGGCTCGGTGCCGGAGCTGCTATTGTGAGGTTCTTCATGAACTTCCTTGCCGCATCTGTTCCTCCTGGCACCTCAAAAGAGATCATTCCTCCGTAGCCTTTAAGGACCTTTTTTGCAACATTGTGCGTTTCAAAACTTTCAAGTCCTGGGTAAAACACCTTCTTCACCTTGTTGTGCTGATCCAGAAATCTGGCGACTTCCATCCCGTTCCTGTTATGTTTCTCCATCCGGAGGCCGAGTGTCTTTAACCCTCTGCTCGCAAGGAAAGCCTGCAAGGGATCGGGAGTTCCTCCCAGAGCCTTTCTTGTTGCCTGGATCCTGTTGAAGAGTTCTTCGCCTGTGGCAAGCACGCCTATGATAACATCGCTGTGTCCAGCAATATATTTCGTTCCGCTATGGACTGACACTGATGCTCCCAGGTCCAGGGGCTTCTGGTTGTACGGAGAAGCAAAGGTTGCATCTACCACTACCGGTATGCCCTTTTCGGATGCTATATCGGATATGTGCCGTATATCGGATACCTGTAGGGTAGGGTTGCTGACTGACTCCGTGTATACAAGATCATAGTTCTTCCCTATTCCTTCGGCCTGGTTTAGATGGGCTGTTGGCATGAAATCAACTTCAATCCCCCACTTGCTGAACAGACCGGACATTAGTGATGATGTCTGGCCGTAAAGCTCCTTTATTGAGAGTATTCTTCCACCTTTTCCTGCGAGGGTGGTCAGGGCGGCGACTATTGCTGCCATTCCTGATGAGAATGAGAGGCCGAATTCCGTGCCTTCGAGTGATGAATATTTCTTCTCCAGAGCCTCAAGCGTTGGGTTACCCCACCTGCTGTATATATATGGCTCATTTCTGGTGTGATCCAGATATGCGTTCTCATCATAATTTGGGAAAACAAAAGTGGAGGTCTGGAATATTGGTGTGGTAACATTGCCGAATCTGGCGTCCTTGAATTCTCCCGAATGGGTCGCAATGGTGTTGAATCCTTTGGCCCTGCTCTCTGATGACACAATGTCATCAATGTCTTTGTTCATATAAAGTATGGTGGAAAATCCATGGCAGGAAACTGTTTTAATGAAACTGAGTAATAATCTTCTGTGTTCATCGCAGTAGAAGGGATTGATGGAAGCGGCAAAACAACCCTTACCAGGCTGATAGGCGACAGGCTTTCCAAAGGTGGCCACAAAGTCCACCTCACAAGGGAGCCTACTGAGAGATTCAGGATGTCTGATGATGAAAGCACCAGGCATGATGTCCAGACAGCGATTGAGCTGTTTTTCAGATTTACAGAAGACCGTTTCCACCACCAGGCCTCCATACGGGAGAATCTGGAAATTGGAAATATAGTCCTGACCGACAGATACATTGCTTCTTCCCTTGCATACCAGGGAGTCCTTATAGAGCCTGTCTTCGGCAGCCCCCAGGAGACTGTTGAATGGATGCTGCAGGTTTCAAGGATCATAGAGGTGCTGCCCGACATTACAATTTACCTGGATATTGAACCGGAAACTGCGTTGAAGAGGATAGGAAACAGGGGGAAATATTCCGGGTTTGAAAATGCGGCCTACCTGTCAAAAGTCAGGGAGTATTACAGAATAGTGCTTGACCGGAACACACTCTTCCTGGACAGTACCGGGGATATGGAAGAAGTTGCTGAAAATGCTTTAGAATATATAGTGAAGAAATTGTGTTAAGAATCCTATTTTGTTGTAACAATTATTTCATCAGACAGTATGAGCAGGGTATGCTCTGCCTGCGAGATCCTTGCGGATGAGTGTTCCTTCAACACAGGAAAAGCAGACACTTGGCTCCTCGATGCCATGGATCTCAAGTAGTTCTTGTAGTCTGGCCTGACCTTGGCCAGCCACCTCTCAGCAAATGGAAGGGTGCTGAAGTTTTTGTAGATTATCTCGTCCTCTTCCTTCTTGGTTCCGCTGAGTATGTAGATGTTGCCGTTCTGGCCGTTGTGAACCATGCCTATTCCAGTGCTCGCAAAAGGCTCGATTGCAATCACAGTGTCCGGCTTGATCAAAGCTGCATTTCCGTCATCGTAATTCGGGATGAATATTGAAGAGTGGAGATCATAACGGTTTATTCCGTGCCCACCCAGGTTCTTTATGGGCTTGAACCCCCTGTTTGTTATCTGGCGTTCTATCTCTGCCCCTATCTGGCGTGCCTGCAGCATTGGCCTCATCCTCTTGATGGCGGCATTCAGGGCTTCTCTTGAAGCGTCAATCAGATCTGAGTATTTTCCCGTTTCACCGACTTCAATTGTCATTGCATTATCTGAGGGGTACCCGTCCACTTCTGCACCCAGGTCCACCTTCACGAGGTCCCCCCTGCGGAATTTCTTTTTATCACCCTCGGAGGGAGTGTAGTGTGCAGCCTCATTGTTTACAGAGAGATTGAGCGGGAAAGAGGGCTTTGCCCCTTCATCGCGTATAAACTGCTCGGCTTTTTCTGCCACGTCATAGAACGTCGCCCCAGGTTCAATCATGCTTACCGCGTACTCCAGTGCTTTCCTTCCGATCTCTCCTGCTTTCAGATAACTGTGCTTAACCTCTGCGTCCATTTTTGGCATACCTTCTGTGACCATTGTGTATTGAGATAATTTAATTAATTATTCCTCAGGGCTTCTAATTGCATCTGGATCGTGCAATTACTTGAATTGCAGTTTCCTCATACAAGCTATAAGGCAAACTTTTCCTGCTTTTCTGAACAGATACGCAGCATTACGGCTTCATCTTCCGCGATATTTCCTCCAGCTTTGCCTCAATGTCGTTCAGCCTGTTTTCCTCAGAACGGGATACAATCTCCTGTTCCTTTCCTGCCTGAGTTCGGGTGGTAAAATTTTCAAGGGCCTTAAACCAATAGAATGTGGCAACAATCACTATTACGAACATAATACCAACTCCAGCCAGCCCAGTGTAGTAAGCCGCAAATGCAACCATGGCTGCAAGGGATGCCCAGAGGGGAATGCTTATCGCGAGTGCAAGCTTTGATGTTTCGTCCATATTTTTTTAACTTACATTCAGATAAATACCAGAAACCTAATTGATTAGGTCATGAAGCCGCCCTGTTCATTCCGAACATACTTGTGAAAAAGAGCTTCAAATGGTTTCATTAATGTGGCTTTTTGTGCAAGATAAAATATAATAAATTGGTTAATATAACGAACTATGGCATGGTACAAACTAGTCAAGGACGATGTTATGAAAGATGGTGACCTCTTCAAGGGCACTGTTAATGATGTTGAGATTCTGGTAATAAAAGATAAGGGAAAATACTTTGCCACCTCATCCTACTGCACGCATGAAGAGTATGACCTGTCTGAAGCGTTCCTGGATGATGGCGATCTAATCTGCCCGAATCATTTCGCTACATTCAACCCTGCTGACGGCTCCGTTAAAAGCCCACCGGAAGGTTCCGGCGACATCTCTCCCCTCAAATCGTACGAGACCAAGGTGGAGAACGGAGAAGTCATGGTAGATGTGGAATGAAGGTTCTCGTCTTTGCCAAGCAGATCCCGGACGTTAATCAGATTTCCTTCGACCCTGAGACTAAACGAATAGTAAGGGAGAATGTTCCCTTGCTGATCAACTCTTTTGACAAGAAAGCAGTAGAGGAGGCCATACGCCTAAAAGAAAACCACGGTTGTGAGACCTTTGTTGCGACAATGGGGCCTCCGCAGTCCAAGGAGATCCTTAACGACTCTCTTAGGATGGGAATAGACAAAGCCTTCCTTGTTACCGACAGGGTTTTTGGAGGATCTGACACACTTGTAACATCAAGAATCCTTGCAAATGTGGTAGATCTCGTAAAGCCGGATATTGTCCTGATGGGCAAGTATTCACTTGACGGTGAGACTTCACAGGTTCCCCCGGAAGTTGCGGTACTGTCAGGCTATAACTTCAAGTCATCAATTTCAAAGATTCAGATTGAAGAAGATTCAGAATCCTGTATCGTGCAGCACGAGAATGAGTCGGGCCTGGCCGATTACAGGGTGAAGTTCCCCGCCGTATTTTCAGTGAGTGAGAAGATAAACAGAGCCAGGGCAATAAAAGAAGATGTTCCCCCGATGTATGAAAGAATACAAACTCTGAACGCTGAAAGACTCGGCCTGGATATTGTCGGAAGCAGGGACTCTCCCACAGTTGTAACAGGCACGGAAAGTATAGAAAGTGGCAGGAGTGTCGAATATCTCGATTACGACGACAATCTGTTTGACAGAATTTTAAGAATCATAAACAGGGAAGCTTCAGAAGAAAATGAAATGGAACAGGTTGCACTTGATGACTTCGAAGAGAGCAGGAAATCCATCTGGGGTATCGCCCTGGACGATGCTGAAGTGTCTCTCGAGATTGCTTCCAAAATCTCAAATCTTGCAGAAGAAAACGGCCTTAACGCAGTAATGGTCGGAAATATCAGGGCTGATCTGATCAAGGGGATGTTGTGCCACAAATACTACTACCTCAATGCAGGGGAAAGTGATGTCTTGGCTGCCGAAATAGCCGAGCTCATCAAGAAACTCAACCCGAAGCACGTCATATTTCCCTCCACTGTCAAAGGGAGGGAGGTGTCAGCAATGATTGCTGCAAAACTTGGCCTTGGGCTCACCGCAGACTGTATAGACGTGACAATAAAAGGTGAGGAGCTTATTCAGTACAAACCTGCCTTTGGTGGCGGCATAGTTGCCTCAATAACCTCAAAGACTTCACCACGGATGGCTACTGCAAGGCCTGGCATGTTCAAGCTCGTGAAAGGAAAAAAGGAGTTTGCGGTTGAAGAGTTTGCGGTAACAGCCAGAAGTTCCATTGAAAAGCTGAATTTTGAGCCTGTGTCTTCCGACTTCAAGCCTCTTGGCTACTCCGATACGGTGATAGGTGCAGGAAGAGGACTGAAGAGCAGGAACAATCTTGCCCCTGTGATGGAGCTTGCATCAAGACTCTCTGCAAGCGTTGGAGGGACGAGACCTATAGTTGATATGAGATGGATGCCCAGGCAACAGCAGATAGGGCTGACGGGGGTATCAATTTCACCGAAGACGTACATTTCCCTTGGAGTATCTGGCCAGGACAATCATGTCGTTGGAATAAGGTATGCGGGCAAGATTATTGCCATAAATACGGACAGCAAGGCCCCGATATTCAGGTATGCTGACTTCGGCATCATAGCGGATGCAAATGAGTTCGTTTCAAGGTTCAACGATTACCTTGCTAAGCAGCAGAATGCCTGAGAATACAATGGCCGATGAATCACTCCCATTTTGTGTCCTGATCGAAGGGCCGAATTCCCTTTCTTTTCTCTCTTGATGAGCTTTTGCCATTGATCTGGATAAACAGCCCCAGCGCGAACATGATTGCTGCTAAGACCTGAGCAGTCAGTGTGGGGACACCGAAATTCATGACCGTAAACCAGACAATGAATGCGCCTATGACGGCTGCTATCCCTGTCACTATTTTCCTGTAAAGTATGAAAGCAACAAGAAATACCGCGAGAAGGACGATCCCTCCTGTAACGATGTGCCCCGGAAAGAGTGTCTGGACTGCCATGTACGCAAGGTAGGAAATGCCCAGTGACAGGAATACCCTAACAAGAAATATGAGCAATATTGCCCCCAGAACTGCTCCTGCAACATAAGCCAGAAGGGACGGAAATGGGGCAATTGGGACTACTGTGGTGATGTAATGGCCCATGATGAAGCCGAAATAGGCTCCAAGAGCTCCGAAAATAACGTTCCATGAATAGTTTCCCTTAAACATGAGGGCCAATCCTATGGTGAAAAGGACAAGAAGAGAAATGAGAGAGTACGGATGCGGAAATATGCTTGGGAAGTACGCCCAGTGATACAGGTAGTACTCAAGGCTGGAAAGTGAGAAGGGGAGGAAGCTCATTCACTGAGAGTAACTGCTTACTTTATTAAATATTATAGGGAGAGTGCGAAAAAATAGTAAGTCCCGCATAATTCCTCTCCGGCATCCTGCAGGCTACCTCAGGACGGCTCTGCAGGGTGCACCGTCTTCTGACATCCTCAGAGGCAGGCATATGAATTCGTAGTCTCCCGGAATGACATCCTTCATGTTCAACCCTTCGATGATAACAACGTCATTGCCGAGCAGTTTTCTGTGCACTACTGGCTCATGGCTGCCGAATTTTTCTATTGACAGGTAATCAATACCAACCAGTTTCACATTATGGTCAACTAGCTTGTCAGCACCCTCTGGAGAAAGATAGGTGAAAGTTGTGTCGAAGCGATCATACATTTCCGAGTTTCTTGTCTTGAAAAGGACGATCTCGTTATGGGAATCCGGTATGTCTTCCGCATCAATTGAGTTTCCATCAACCTTTACAATTGTTGCTTTCCCAATGAATCTGTCCAGGTCGATCTCATCTGCCTTCATTCCATCCGGGATCATGTGGTATGGTGCGTCAAAATGGGTTCCACTGTGGGTTTCCATCAGGATCCGCATAATATGGACATGGTTCTTCTCATGGGTGTAGTACTCGTACTCTTCATACTTTGCGTCTCCGGGGTAGGTTATAAGATCCCTGTTCAGGGGAAGGCTTATGTCGATCATGATTTAGTATTGCTCTATTGAATCTTTAATATTTCCTTTATTTCTTCTTCTTTCTGGAGACCGCTCTAGACCTAACAACCTCGTGCCCGCAGACAGGGCATAGCCCTATGGGCGTTGTAAAAAACTTCCTACAGCCGGTGCACCTGTAATTCCAGATTACCTGCTGCCTAATTTCTGAGATATCCGCACCCATGAAATCGATAGACAGGAGCGATGCCACATTCTGAATGGCAAAATCGTCCGATATGATCTTCGACTTGGTTTCATAGGCAAGTGCAATAACGTCAATGTCGGTATCGCTTAGCTCGTCCAGGTCACCAGAGATGCGTGCCTTCTCTCTTACAGCTTTGATTGATTCGCGTGAAGGTGACATTACCTTGATCGTTTCATCCATTGCATCGAGCATTGATTTGAGTTTTCCCTTCCTGATCTCTTCGATAACAGAATCCGGGATCAATACATCAGGACCTGCTAAGTTGAATCTCCTCGATATAATGGCCGATGTGTCCAGAACGTAGCTCATTACTGAATTGAAAAGCGGGCGCATAAATTAAGCATTGCGCTCGGCAAAAATTCCAGTGAAAACATAATGAACTATCCTTAGGCTAACTTACTGTCCAAGGATAAAGGATGAATGAAGAATGAAAGACAACTGGGAAAGGCATGAAAAATACTACCCACTCGGACTTGACCAGATTTCAAGAGTCATAGAATCTGTTTTCAAAAACAGTAAGGTAGATTCATTCAATCTTCTGGGCACAGGATTTAGAAATTCCAATTACATGATATTTCTTGAAGATTTTTCTGAGCCTTTGGTTCTTCGCCTCTATAAAGGAGGCAAAGACACCGCCGGGAAGGAAATGAGCATTTCAAGACTAGTAAGAAAGACTGTGCCTACAGCAGATTACATCCATGTCGATACTAGCTCCAGACTTTTGGATATTCCTTGGGCAATCTTGGAGTGGAAACCCGGTACTGCATTGTCAGAGTTGATGAAAATTGGAGACTCCTCCGATATAGCTTCATATGCAAACCCGGTAGGGAGGACTCTGGCAGAGATACACAAGTATAAATTCAGTGAGCATGGATTCTTAGGGCCAAGCCTTGAAGTTGTGACCCCATTCAGACTAGACGAGACGCATTTTCTTCAACTTACCGGGAAATTTTTGAATGAGAGGTGTGGAGAATTTCTGGGACATACGATCAGAGACAGCCTGTGGAAATTCTGCATAAAGAACAGCTACGCATTGATGGAAAACGAAGAGGAACCTGCCCTGGTTCACTCTGACTACAATGGCCTTAATATTCTGATAGAAGGTGACACACCGGATGTATCTGTTTCTGCAGTTCTTGACTGGGAGTTTGCTTTCTCAGGAAGCAGATATGCCGATATTGGGAACTTGCTCCGTTATGAGGAGGAGGGATCTGCCTTTGAGAGGCATTTCATCAAAGGCTACAGGGAGGGAGGATGCTTTCTCGATCCGAACTGGAGAATGCTCGCTAAACTGCAGGATCTAGTGGCATTGTGCGACCTTCTTAACAGGTCCACCACTGAAGCTCCAAGAAGAGTTGAAGATATAAGGTCCCTTATCACCAGGACTTTGACAGAATGAGATCTGTACAAGAGGGGGTGTGCTGTCTGCCTGAGGTTACTGTAGCAGGAAGTCAGAGAAATTTGATCATCGTTATGGCTGCTTCGTGATATCCAAGCGTTTCGTAGAGGTTCCTGGCAACACCATTGTAAGCAAAAACATTCAGTGAGATTTTTGCAGCACCCTTCTCCTTTGCAAACTGATGTATTTTTGCCGTGGTAGACTTTCCGTAACCTTTCCCTCTTTGATCTTCGTTGATGAGTATGTCCCAAAGGTAAGCTTCAGTGGCTCCTCTTTTCCTGATCTCCAACCATAAATTGCCGATTTTCTGGCCTTCGGATACTATGTGCATGAAATAGTGGTTCGGAGTTTTCAGGCCATTAGGGACAAATCTTTTAATCTGTTCTTCTGCTTCTTTAAATGTTACTCTTTCGTCTATTAGTCCCGCCCTTACCATGTCTTTTTTCCAGGAGTTCACAGAATAATTCCAGTATTGCTTAAATTCATCTTCCTTGAATGGCTCAAAATAGACCATGAAAATTTATATCGGGGATAAAGATAAATTTTTAGAATTTCGCATATGAGGTTGCTTTAACAGCTTTTTCCAGTCTTGTTTCAAAAAAATATGAAAGGCGCTGATCGATTCAATCAGCGTTCGTTTATAGGCGTGTATTTCCTGAGCTCAGATTCCCCGATATACCTCGCCTTTGGCCTGAAAAGCCTGTTGTCTGAGAGGTACTCAAGTGCCCTGGATACCCAGCCAGATATTCTTCCTACTGCAAATATCGGTGTGAATATCTCAGGCTCAAAGCCCATGGAATAATAGATCATTCCCGAATAGAAGTCGACATTTGGGAAAATTCCCTTGCTGCCAAGCTTGTTTATCATGACTTCTTCTATCTTCTCTGCTGTATGGAACAGCTCAGGCTTGTTATTCTTCTCAGCAACATATTTCGCATATTCCTTGAGAATTTTGGCCCTGGGGTCATATACCTTGTACACCCTGTGCCCGAATCCCATGATCTTTTCCTTTTTTTCTATCATGTCACCGATTACCTTGTCCGCATTTTCAGGGGTTCCAACCTTTCTGATCAATGCAAGTGCCCTCTCGTTTGCACCTCCGTGAAGCGGTCCCTTAAGGGTTGATACAGCAGAAGTTACAGCAGAATACATGTCGGATAGTGTCGAGATCGTCAGCATGGCTGCAAAGGTTGAGGCGTTCATTCCATGATCTGCATGAAGCATCAGAGCTGTGTCAAGCATCCTGGCTTCAACAGTGTCAGGCTTCCTGCCTGTTGACATATAGAAGAAGTTTGATGAATATGAGAGATCTGGATCCGGCTTAACAAATTCCCTTCCCTGTGTTGCCCTGTTGATCGCAGCCACTATTGTGGGAAGTTTTGCAATGAGATTAACACTTATGTCCTCCTGCTTTTCCAGATCTGGTTCCACACTGCCTGAGTCTTTCCCGCCTATATATGAAACCATAGTTCGAAGGGTAGACATGGGATGCGAGGTTTTTGAGACCTGTGATATAAGGTCGTACTCGTCCTTCTCCAAGTCCATGGACTTCTTCAACCCTGCAACGTACTGATCATACTCATCCTTGGATGGGAGATGGCCCTTCAAAAGCAGGTAAGACACTTCTTCGTAATTTGATTGCTCAGCGAGAACGTTTATGTCATATCCGCGATAAACAAGCTTGCCATTAAGACCGTCGACATAACCAATTTTTGTTTCAGCAGCAATAATTCCCTCCAGGCCTCTTGAAAATTGAGTTTCCTGAATACTTTCGTCAGACATAATAATAACACCTTCGGTATGGTAATGCCAAAATCGTTAATATATATTTATAACGCATCCGCGAAATATAAGGCTTCATTTAAAAAGGATTAATTTCTGGCGAAGTTTCAGAGAGTAATATTTATGGATTGTAATTGCCGGAAAACGATCATTGACGATTGATATTCCGCATGGTTTATGCGCACATTTCACCCGCCACTTGGGAAATAGAGTCTGGAGAAGTTATTCTCCTTCCTTGAGGGATTCCTCCCTCAGAATTCTCTTTATCACCTGGCCTTCCATGTTCTTTGGAAGTTCAGACCTGAATTCATAAATGGTTGGCCTCTTGTACTCTGAAAGCTGTGAGTCGCATAGCTCTCTCAGCTCCTTTTCTGAAATCTTCTCGCCTTCTTTCGCGATAATGTATGCCTTTATGATTTCACCGCGCTTTTCATCCGGAAGCCCTATAACCGCTACTTCGTCCACGCTTGGGTTCTGCTTCAGGACTTCCTCCACTTCCACCGCATAAACCATTGAACTGTCTGACACAATCGCCTCCCTTTTTCTCTGATACAGGAAATAGAAGCCGTCCGAGTCGATGCGTGCCATATCGCCTGTCAGGAACCACCCATCCTTCAGAACCTCCTCTGTCGCTTCTTTGTTCTTCCAATATTCCTTCATCACTTGAGGCCCTCTAATCCAGAGAAGGCCAACTGAACCTTCCGCTGCTTCCTCCCCGGTCTCATCGTCAACTATCCTGGCTTCTGTGTTATTTACCAGCCTTCCTATTGAGCTGTATTTTCTCCTTCTCTTGTCAAGCGGGTTAATGTGCGAGACTCCGGTGACCTCCTTGGTCCCGTATGTTGTTACAATGCTGGACCCTGTGATTTCCTCGAAATGCCTGGCAAACTCCTCAGTTACCGTGTCCCCACCGGCTATGAAGACCTTGACAGTCCCTATCCTGTATTTCAGGAGGTCCTTTCTTTCCAGCAGTTCCTTGAATACAGAGGGGTTCCCTACAAAGTAGTCGCACAGATACTCTGTTATTGAATTCAGAATATCATCTACGTTCCGGTAGTCTTCGATGAGAACTATTGTTGAGCCTGATGAAATTGGTACAAGCAATGCAATCAGAAGGCTGAACATATGGTGGAACGGTACCGCAGCTATCGTAATCGTCCTTCTCTCTATTTTCGGAAACCACTCTGCAAGGTTCTTGATGTTAACGTAAAGATTGTTGTGGGTCAGGCTGGCCGCCTTAGGCGACAGTGATGTGCTTCCCGAGTAGGCAAGCAGAGCAACTTCCGAAGGGGAGTAGTCTTCTTCTGCCCCGTTATCTCCCGTGTATATGAGGTCGGAAAATTTGGCCACACCTTCACTGAGCTCTTCCTGATCGAGGTATTTGAGGCCATGGCGGAATGAACGACGGATGGCAGACCCGAATGAAATGAAGTCCTGCATCCTTGCGACTATTATTATCAAGTCCTCTGATGCCAGGCCCTTAACTTTCTCCAGGTTGGTATCCGTGGTGATCAGGCAGCGCATTCCACTGTGCCTAACAACATTCTCTATTTCTCTCAGGCTGCTCTTTGGATTTATTGGGACGCCCACTGCAGAAATCTTTGAGATTGCATAGAGCGATACAACAAGCGGAGGGGAATTTGGCAAGAGCAACCCCAACCTTGCACCCTTAGGTATGGAGAACCTTGACCGAAGGGATTCAGCGAGTGAGTCAACCATTTTAAGAAGTGCATCGTATGTAAATCTGCGTTTCCAGAATATAAAAGCCGGCATGCTTCTGTTCTTTTCTGCTGTTTCTTTCAGCATTGAGTACAGTGACTTTGTATCTGCAGCGATTCCTGAATCCATAGCTGATTCGCGGGAAGACTGATCCTTTGACTTTTCCGGCACGGATTACGAACTCGCAATGCGATAATAAAGTTTTTCGGGAATGTGAAATTTGATTCGCCATAGGATGGTTCAAGCCCAGTTGGCTGATTCTTTCATGAATCCGGGTACTGCATCAATCATGTCATCGATGCTGTACCAGTACGATTTGGAAGAAAAAGCACGTTCTGCAATTTTCTTGTTTATGTAGGCGCCCATAACGGCCGATCGGAAGGGGTCAATGTTCCTGGAAGCCATTGCAGAAATAAGGCCAGCCAGCAGATCTCCCGTTCCACCCATCGTCATTCTTACGTTACCACCTTCAACGTATATTGTCCTGGAACCGTCTGTAACTATGTCCCTGACCCCTTTCAGCACGATGACCACCGAGTGCTTTTCTGCAAACTTTACTGCATTTTCCTCGTTTGCATCCAAGCCTGTGAGGATCTCGAATTCCCTTCGATGGGGTGTGAATATCATGTTCCTGCCCCTTGTCCATGAAATTTTATCCGACATGAGCTTGATGCCGTCAGCATCCACTATTATCGGCATCTTGGCTTTTCCTAACATCTGCTTTACATCTTTCTGTGCTTCATCCGAAATGCCCAGCCCCGGCCCTATAAGCAGCGCAGTACCTCTAAGGGCGTCCTCTTTCCAATTATTTCCAAGCTTCGCAATATTTCTAACGATTATGAAAGGGCTGTAAGTCGCAATTATTTCATAATTCAGCGGAGTCGTGTAAATCTTGACCAGGTCTATGGCCATGGCATTCGCCCCAAGGGCCGCTATAACTGAGGAGCCGTAGTATTCCCAGCCACCAATTATTGAAAGTGATCCGTTCATGCCTTTGTGTGATGAGGGGTCGGGCCTGGTGTAGTAAACCATGTCTCCCGGACCTGCATATTTCCTCACGGATTCAGGGATGCCTATGTCGCATACAGTTATGTCCCCACTGTTTTCAGGTGCCATTCCTTTTTTAACGTCGGTGAAGGTTACCGTGTAATCCGGCATTACAGATCTTTTTGTCCCAAGGCCGGATGGGACGTCAATAGATACAATCTTTTTTCCTGATTTGTTGATTTGCTCAATAGCTTTGGCATAGGGCTCCCTGGGCTCTCCCGATATCCCTACACCAAACATGCAGTCAAGAATGATGTCTGAGCCTGCAAGCTCCTGCTTGAGCGATCTTATGCCTGAAACCCTGCCCTTGTATCTCTTGATTGCCCACTTTGCCTCGTCCGTCTTTAGCGACCCTTTGCCCTTCACAAGTACTGCTGACACATCATAATCACCTCTGAGGTTTTCGAGTGCTGCTATCCCGTCACCTGCATTATTTCCTGTGCCGCAGACTGCACATATCCTGGACCCTGGGACGAATGTCTTTCTAACAAAGTCGCTCAACTGCCTGGCCGCATTTTCCATGAGCTTAGTCGCGTCCCCGTAGAGATGCATATAGTTGATATCGTCTCTCTTCACATCCAGGTAGTCCATCATCATGATGAAAGTGCCACTGTTTGAAAAAAGGTTGCCGTATGTACAGAGACAATTACTTGATTATCTTTCCAGTCGCAATTTTCCACATGTAAAGGTCGAATATCCCTGGCTCAAGGCTCACCTTTTCTGAAAGGGCCGCAACTATCTTCTCGTTCTTGTAATAGTCCTTCCTCAGAACTGCCTTGGGCACCTGGAACTTATACTCCTCAGACAGCATTCGCATGATGTGCTTGTCGAGTATTGCAAAATTGAAGATTCCGACATTCCTCAGAAAATGTGAGGCCTCTTTGTATCCGATTCCCTTTACGTTCTCAACAAGATATTCCCTGACTTCGTCTCTTTTGTTTGATCTGAGAAGACCGGGCAGTTCATCGATGATCCACCTTGCTTGCACTATAAAATTGCTCCTCACATTGTAGAATCTGTATTTTATCCTCTTGAGTTCCTCACTGAGAAAGTTCTGGTCGTAGGTTATGAATCCTTCCAGCCCAATGAGGTTCTGCGTCCTTATCCCCATTTCAGCCGAGGTGTTGGCTGTCAGCAGGCAGAAGCACAGCTCGCCGAATATCTCTTCCTTTCCCCTTTTCCCCATTTCCTGAAACTCATTTGCCTTAGAGTCGATTATCCTTGAGATATCGGAATTCATTAGCCTTGTAACATCTTCAAGAATGGGCAATTACCTGTTTCACCTCTTTACTATGGTGAGATATTGTTATCGTAAATAATCCTTAAGCTGGATTGGGTGGCCATTCAAAAAAGGTGGAAAACCATGGGGCGTGAATAAAAATATATGGTGAAAAAGAATGTTTGTATTCACTCTTCTTCAGGTTCTGGTATAATGGGCACTTCCGGTGTCTCTGTCCATTTTGACTTGCCGACTTCATTCCAGGTGGATAGCCTCTTTCTCGCGCTGAAGAATATCAGGCCTCCGAAAAGAGACCAGGCTATTATGAACAGAGGAGCATAGTACACTGGAAAGACAAATGGAACAAAGAGACTGTATCCTATCCCTATCGCTGAAATTATGAAAAGTATGGGTCCAATAACATGATAAAGCGGATTCAGTGCCTTTATTTTTGAATAGAATTTTGGAAGTGCGGCTGAACCCATTACATGTGCTACGAGGGCAGATGTACCCGCCAGCAGGAATATGAATATGAACGCATTAAGTGGTCCCATTATAAGTCCCAATACGGTTGAGATGAAAATAGCTGCCACCCCCAGGATAAGTATCGGCCTTGACGGAGTGTTCCTCTTTGGATGCAGAACAGAGAGCCATTCAGGGAGAACTTTGTCCCTGGCCATCGAATGTATAAGGCGAGATGTTGCGTTTATAGGTGCGAGTATTGCTGCAAAAACACTGTTGACAATAAGCAGGCTGATTATGATCAATCCTGCTTCCCCCATATACTGCTGGGCCAGGATAATTCCAGGCACGCCTGAGTTTGCAAATGCACCCATGTTGCTTATTCCCCAACCAACTGTGGCTGCATATGAGAACAGTACAAAGGTGAGTGCATTAACAAGATAGGCCACTATCACTGCTATCTTCACGTTCTTCAATGGAGCTCTTGCTTCTTCCCCTAGATAAACCGCAGAGCTGACCCCGCCCACAGCAGTAAGGGCAAATATTGCTCCCAGGAATATTCCACTGAAACCGTCTGGGGAAAGAACTGGAGAGTATACCGCAAGAGTGTTGGTTGTATGGCTTGACGTTATTATGACTATGCTCAGAATAAGAAGGAATCCTATTTCCAATATTGAAGCAACCAGGCTGAATTTCAGTGAAGGCTTGATTCCGTAATAGGCGAGCGCCGATGCAATTATTATGAATACTATACTCAGAGGAATCCAGAGAATGGTTGGATACCAGGTTATCCCTAGTATTGGCAGTATGCCCGGCAGTACTACACCGAATATAAGTAGTCCGCCTGGTGCTATGAACATCACATAATTGGCGATGTAGTACCATCCGTCGAAAGATCCAAAGGTAGGCGATACGCCTTCGCTTGCAAAATGATAGAATCCACCTGCCCCTACAATCTTCTTTGAGAACTGATACGGTGTGTTTACCCATAACAGAGTTATCAGCAACCCTACAATCATTGACAGAGGGAATGCTGCACCCGCATAAGCAGCTGTTCCCAGCAATGTTCCCAGAGCCGCTCCCATCGGTGCCACACTGGCTATGCTTTGTGCCAGGAGAAAAGGCATGCCAACTGTGGATTTAGTTAGTGACGTGTTAACCATTACCTATTCTACTTCAATTAAATATTTAAGTTTTGTTATTAGGGAATTTTGTTCTCTGAAACACTAATATTGGAGGATCGCAAAGCTTTTACTTACTGCAGAACGTCCTTTTCGATATAGTAACAATAAGATTAGTACAGAGAGGTGCAGGTTCACAAGCTCCTATGCGCAATGCGGCCTATAAAAATGGGAGTTTTTGGACTGTGTAAAGCAATAGCTAATGCTTTATCACGGAGTAAGTATCATCCTGCCATTCACCGAGCCGGAGGAAAGTTTTTCAAGAGCTTCATTCACACTGTCCAGTCCCATTTTTTCAAACTGGATTTTCAGTTTTCCGCTTTCTGCAAGAGATATTACTTCACTCAACTCGAGCATGGTCCCCCAGTTGCTGGTTGTAACTTCGGCTTCATTGACCAACATGTCAGGCACAATCTCCAGTTTCCCCCCATTCAAGCCGACTATTACCATCTTCCCCTGTCTCCCGAGAAGTGAGTAGGCCATATTCATTGTTTCCGAGGACCCGACGAAATCTACCACTCCCTGGCATCCTTCGTCGTTGGTAATATCCTTGATGATCTTCAGCGGGTTGTCGCAAGCGCTGTTTATAATCTCGTCTGCCCCCAGTTTCCTGGCTGCTGCAAGTTTGCTGTCGTCTATGTCAATTGCCACTGTTTTCACCTGAGGCAGCATCAGCTTTGAATATTGCACTGCATACTGCCCTTGCCCGCCTATCCCTATTAACACTACGGTGCTCCCGGGGTAGACATTTGATCTGAGCTTGTTAATAGCCCTGTATGAAGTGAGACCAGCGTCAACTAGAGGCGTCGCGCGGACAGGATCTATCTCGTTAAGGGGAAGCAGATATTTGTAGGTGGGAACCAGCAGATACTCAGCGTAACCGCCATTATGCCCTACTCCAACCCAGTCGTTGACGTTGGAAAGATTGCCTTCACCTTTCCAGCTGAACCGATCACTTCTCCTGTTCCAAGCGCCGTAAACGGCGACTGGAGCGCCCTGTTCGAATCCGGTTACTCTGCTTCCGATATTCTCGACATACCCGGTATTTTCATGGCCCAGAGTGAGTGGGAGGAACGGAAGTGGAAACATTCCTTCGATGAGATGAAGATCACTGTGGCATACACCTGCACCTGCAATCCTTACCAGAACCTGTTCTCCTGACGGTTCTGGTGTATCTACTTCCCTAATCTCCAGAGGTTTTCTATAAGATACAAGTTGCGCAGCTTTCATCTTGTGCCTCCATGTAGTGGGGCAATTGGACTTTCTAATTTTATTTGTGAATCAATATGCTTACCGCTCATCTTTATCACACTGACATAGTGCGCATGACTATAATGAAGCTAATATCTTATCAGATATATACATTTATCATCTACTAAACTGTGGAATAGAAAAATATATATTTCGAAACTTCGTGCCACGCATGGTTACAATGAAAGAAAATAAAGATGGGGCACCATTTCTGCTTAATAAGGAAGATTATGAATTAATTTCTGATATTGCCGAAGCCATTGTTCCATCAGGAGACAACCCGGATGAAGAGCCTGGCTCCAGGGAAGTCGGAACGATAAATTACATAGATTCCGTTCTGCTTGACGCTGAAGATGCAGAGATGAAAATGCTGCGAGATGTTCTTTCCGCGATAAGATCAGAGACAAGGCGTCAAGGGGCTGTGGATTTCAGGGAGCTCTCCGCAGAAAAGAAACATCTTCTGCTTAATGGGCTATTTGACCGCGGAAAGACCAAGGATGCCTATATATTTCTCAGGTCATTGTGCCTTGAAGGCTTCTACTCAGACTACCATGACCCTGATTATAACGGGGTTACTGCCTGGAAACTCCTTGAGTTCGGTGGGCCGAGGATATCTGAATTGGACAAGGACTGGAGCTTTCTAAGAATTTACTCAGATAGTAAGGAAAAGGTGTAGGAGTGTGATGTTGCCTTGAGTTATGATTATGATGTAATTGTTGTTGGATCAGGCGCAGGCGGAGGATCTGTCGCATATAAATTGACAAAGGCAGGGCTAAAAGTTGCGCTCCTTGACACTGGAAGTGCGTACAACAGTGACCAGTTCAACAGATTCGAACTCGATGCCATAAGGAAACTCTGGTGGAAACCACAATGGACAACAAACTTCGAGCTGAATGGGGGCAAAAGTGTTGATGAGATAAATCTCGGTGGAGGGAGAGTAGTTGGCGGAGGCACAACTATATTCACCGCCGTGGCGCACAGGGCTCCAAACGAGAACTTCGACGACTGGTCAAATGCCACGGGATTGAAGAATGAAAATTCCGAGCCTTTTTCATACAGGGATGTCGAGAGTCACTACGATAGAGTCGAAGGTGAGACTGGAGTAAGGAAATACACGGACTGGGACCTTGGAGTGCAGAGGCTCAAGGAAGGGTATTCAAAGCTTGGAATTGAAATCGAGGCAGTGAATGCATACATAGACCAGAATTGTGATCACAATGGCTGCATCTTTGGATGTCCCACGGGGTCAAAGAAAGGAAGCCTTCTTTCATACATCATCCCGGGAATCTATGACGGGCTTACACTATACCAAAACTCCTTTGTTGAAGAGGTTCTTATTCGAAAGAGCAGCTCTGGAAAGCCATTAGAGGCGTATGGCGTAAAATACAGCAACAATGGTGAGATCAAACAGATCACGGCTAAGATCGTTATTGTGAGTGCCGGCGCCCTCCAGACACCGCAGCTACTTCTAAAATCCAAAATAAGGGAGCTGGCGGACTATTCTGGGAGTTCAATGAGGATAGGGGAGAACATGGCAGTAAATACCAATACTTTCGTCTTCGGCAAGTTCAAAGAGACATTGAACAACTGGCTTATTCATCCCTTATCTGCACACGTAACTGAATTCTCGCTCGAAAAGAACGGCGGTTTCATACTTGAAATGTCAGAAATCATGGATGGACCTCTTGGTTTTTCCGAGGTGATTCTGGACAATGATTCAAGGCCAATGATTGGGAAAGAGCTGACCAATGCACTCAAGCATTACAAGAATATGGCAGGGGTCCTTATTGCCATACACGATCACAATGATGGCAGGATATTCATTGATGAAGGCGGGAATGTAAAGTACCACAAACCAGTGACCGGCAGTGACCGGGACAAGTTCTCAAGAGCACGAAAACTTGTGGATGAGGCATTTTACGCAGCAGGTGCTGAAGAGACATACGGCGCAATATACATATCACACCATCCACAGGGAACGTGTGCTGCGGGAGAAGACCGGAACAAATCTGTTGTGGACTCAAACCTTGAATCTCATGACGTGGGCAGGCTCTTTGCCTGTGATGCCAGCGTGTTTCCCTCGATCATAGACGCCAATCCTTCGCTGACTATCTACGCAATGGCAGACATTCTGGCAGATTACCTTGCAAAAAGGTGCGGTTACCTCAAACCGCAGTAGCCTTTCTGCGACAACCGCCTCCTATTCTATGCGTTTTAGCCAGAAACTTCAGGGCAAAAGGACAGCCCTGCCTCTTATTTCTCCCCTAGAGAGTTCGGAAAGTGCCGTTGATGCATCATCAAGGGAGAATGTTCTGGTCTCGATTTTCACCTTACCCTGATAATATAGGGACATGAGGTCTACCAAGTCCCTGTATGTTCCCACGAGGTTTCCCAGCACAGAAAGCTCCATTCCAACGAGTTGAAGGGTCTTGAGGTTGATTTCGCCCCCATAGCCAACTACTGAATATATTCCCCCTCTGCCGATCATGGATAAAGCACTCGCTGGTGTGTTGTTCTCACCCACAAAATCCATTACAATGTCTGCACCTTTTGCGCCTGTCACCTTCAACGCTTCTTTCACGCCACCATCATCGCCTGAAGGGAAAACCCAGTTCGCCCCCAGTTTTTCAGCCATTCCAAGCTTTTGTTCCGATTTGTCAATCCCTATTATGTTTGAATTCGTCATGTTCTTCAGGAGCTGGACCGCAATCTGGCCCAGCGCCCCCAGGCCTATGACTGCTATATATGAATCCGGCCTGGCATAAGGAAGTATTTTCCGTACTGCATGATAAACTGTCACTCCTGCATCTGCTAGTGGTGCGACTTCAACCGGATCAGTGCCTTTCTTGAGCTTGACAACCGATCTTTCCGAAGCCTTCACATACTCCGCGAAGCCTCCATCTGTTCCATCCAGCCCCGGGGATCTGGAATGCACGCAATGCATGTCGTCTCCGTTTCTGCAGGGGAGGCATATTCCACAGCTGATCTGGGGATGCAAAATGACCTGGTCCCCAAGTTCCAGCCCGCTTACTCCGCTGCCCCTGGCATGGACCGTTCCCACATTCTCATGCCCCAATGTGAACGGAAGCCCGGGATTGCCCGTTGCTTCTTTCATCATTCCGCCGATGATGTGGAGATCTGTCCTGCAGACACCCGCTGCCTGTACTTTTACGACTACATCGTCATTCCGTTCCACAGCCGGTTCGGGCACTTCCCTGACGACAACATTCTTACCATAATCTTCCAGCCTGACTGCTCTCAAAATAGCACCCGTGTTAATATATACCACGACGTATATAGAAGTTCTGCAACATCACACCGATTATTTCACAGGCTCCATTTTTCATGTTCTGAAAACTTATTCCGGAATTCCGCCTCATTGGCGGGTTAACATCCACGGATAAATGATAAATACGCTGATGGGGTATATCAATATGGCGTACAGCGTCCCCAGGCCCGTAGCCTCGTTCGTTTTCTCACTTATAGCAGGAATAATCATACTTCTGGTAGGATTCATCATAGCGCTTGCCGGTGCAGTTGTTACACTCCATATAGGAGGAATAGGTGGAATATTCGGTACTTTCGGGGTACTATGGGGAATCATCATAATAATCAGTGCCATAATGATCTACAACAGGCCGCAGCAGCACGCACTCTGGGGAACACTTGTGCTTGTGTTTTCACTCATAAGCATATTCGGTTCACTTGGGGGCTTCTTCATAGGGCTGATACTCGGCCTGGTCGGCGGCGTTCTTGGAATAATATGGTCTCCGGACGGGAACTGACCTGGCAGCAGCTTAAAAATATATTCAGACAGCAAAAAAAGAAAAAAAATTGGTGGGTTTACTTGAAAATCTCGTACATCTTGTGAGCTTTTTCAAGCATTTTTTCTGCGTCCTTCCAGTTTACGTTCTTGAGGAAGGCATCGAGATATGGTGCTCTCTTGGGCCCATAGTCAACGTAGTAGGCATGCTCGTAGACATCCAGCGCCATGATCACTATGGCATTCCAGATTCCGTTTGTGTTGTGGATATCTGCCCCTATGTTCCTGAGCTTACCAGTGTTGAGATCGAAAACGAGGAGAGCCCAGCCCCTGAAAGCAGTTCCGGTTGCCTTGAAATCTTCCACCCAATTCTCATAGGAGCCGAAATCCTTCTCTATCTGCTTCTTAAGTGATTCCGGAACCTGTGTGTGCTCACTGGTAAGGTTTCCGAAGTAGATCTCATGAAGAAGTGCGCCGTCGTAATTGAAGGTCTCTTCAAGCTTAAGTGCCCTGAATTCGCTGTAATTCTGGTTTGCCTTGCTCCTGTCTGCTCCAGGGAGCTTCTCCCAGATTTCGTTCAGCTTCTTAACATAGCCCTTATAGTGTGTCTCAAAATGGTACTCAACCTGCTGGTCAGAAATTCCGTCGAGTCCTTTTGGTTTCAACTTGTCTTTTGCTTGCCAGTCTTCTGCCATTTTTTCACCTGTTAGATTATTAACTTCTGGTTTAAATATTTTGTCAAAATGCGATAAAATCGGGTTCCGTGTGCAATTCAGGCTTTGAAGAAATCTTCCAGCTGGCTGTTGTTGGAAACAGACATTCTCTCAAAGCTTATCCGGAACTCCCTTTTCCTGGAGAGCCATTCCTCGAAGCTTTCGTCATCTATTGTTCTGGTGCGGAGTATCTCCCTATAACAGCCTGAGCAATACATGCCAGAATAAATCAGGGATGTGCAAATTAAGCAGTGGTGTTTGGCTGTCATGTGCAACTCTCATCGGGGCTCTATTAAAACGTTTTTTGGAGCAGACAAGCTGGCTGACACTGTTTTAAATATAACCTGTGACAGCTTTAAAAGGAAGAATATGAATGGGGTTAGCCTCTTTTTTTTAATGTGCATAGAATATTATGAATACGGATTTCATAGATGATTCAGTCGTCTCTGTAGGCTGTATCGACGTCTTCCCCGCCCTTGAAGAACATGGACATTTCCGAGTAAATGTCCTCAAATCCTGTGAGGTCCCTGGATGAGACCGGAAAAAGTCTCGTCAGCATGTCGCTATCCCTGAAAGCATCCAGTATTGACGAGAAGTAGTCCTTCACCATGTCCTGCTTCTCCTCAAGGAATGCGTCCTTAAGCAGTTCGGTGTCAGCTTCCCACCGGATCATGTTCTCTACGTCAGATTCCAGTACCAGATCGGTTTTGTTCAGGACAAAAAGCATTGGTTTGTAGAACCTGCTCATAACAGATGCAAAGAGCATTTTCTGTGATATGTATCCTGATGGTGAGGATGCCAGGACAGAATCTGCCACGAAAGCAAGCATCGCTTTTCCTGATGATAGCTTGTCCACGAGAATTGGCCCCCCATGCCTGAAGGTGAAAAGCTCTATCTGGCCTGGAGTGTCGAATATTACGTAATAATCCTGAAACTGCTCTACTATCGACTCAATCCTTGAAAGGTTCTCGAGAAGCAGATCGGCCGCGACTATCTGCGCCCCATTTGGCCCAAGGTTGTATTCAGACATTATCTGTTCTAGGGAGATCATTTCCCTTATGTCAAATTCAGACTCGTATGGTATGAATTCGGCACCAGGGTCCAGATTGAATACTGCGGCGTCATAGCCGTTCTTTATGAGCCATTCCTTCATAGATGCGCAAAAGGTCGATTTTCCTGTTCCTGCGGGTCCCGTAACAAAAAGTGATCCTATCATTCTTCCTCACCCCAATATGATTCAAGCACAACTTTCTTTTCCTCTTCCTTAACAGCAAATGTACCCTCTATTGTGTTTACGAGGTTTTCAATCCTGACCTGAAGGTACCATGGCAGGGCGAACTCCCTGGAAACTTTTACGGTCGAATTGAGGTACTTGACGATGCTTCCCCTGTGGATGGTCAATATCAGCCCTTCCTTCCCGCACTTCTGGCATTTTCCTGAGAGTGGTATTCTCCTGTACTTTGTGTTGCACTTCGTACACCTGAACTCCTGGGAGAAGAACTTCCGGAAATTTCCGTACATGTCAGGCAGGAAGTGCGATGAAAGCACTCTTGCCGCAACATCGTCGTGATCAACCGCCCGTATTATCCGTGCAAGGGAAAGCTGCGTGTCAATCTTTTCCTCCATCGAGCCAATTGTCTTGTACGATGATACCGGGACCCCTTCACTGATGTCCTTTGTGTCAAAGGTGAATCCTGTACCCAAGTAGGTGTTCTCGGTCTTGATCTTCACCTTGATCGTCTTCATCATATCCTCGAGCTCAGACGCGGGAGTGGATTTCTCCGTGGCTTCATAGAATTCCAGAGGGTATTTCCACAAAGTATCAAGGTTCATGGCTTCCTTGTCAACTTCCTCTGGGTTTATCTTCAGGGAGAGGACGAGTGGTGCGTCCATGAGCCCCCCGGTTGTGGAGGGAAGGTATTCCATTGAGAAGTTAAGCAACCCGTCCATGAGCAGCATAATGCTGTCCTCATCGCCATCACAGTTTCTCCTTTTTGCAGCATGAAAGAACGGGTGTGCATAGCACCCGCTTGCGCCTGAGAATCCGATGATCCTGCCTACAATTCCACCTGAAGTGTGCGGTGCGAGCCCTATTACGAGGTGCCCAATCAGATCTTCCTTAGTTTCGCACTTATAGAATGGTTCAACATTGTAGTACTTCATCAGAAGGTCGTCTATGTATTTTGAAACGTTGAGAAGGTACTCCGCGGAGTCTTTTGGGATTATGATGTCCTGTGTAAAGATCTCGTTGATTTCTTTATCGTCATAACCAAGTGAGATCAGCTTCTCCCTGGATGCTCCAATCTCCTCTGCCCTGAAATGCGTCACGGGGATATCCGTCATATCGTATCTGCAAGTTCCATCCTTGTTCGTGGATACATCATGCAGCGACCTGAACATTCCCTTTTCGAGAGGTTCGGCCACTTTGTTCCGTGACATCAGTTTCTTGACGCCCTTGAATTCCTTCAATTCGTCTGCGTGAAGCCCTGTTGTGTCCTCAGCCCTCTTCAGTATTGCCTTCAGGTTGACTGTCAGCTTTTTGGTGGTCCCTTTCATCAATGTATGGCCACCACATTTTGGGCATACCGGAACAGGGAGTTCACTTCCGCACGTCTGGCATTCCCTTGATGCCACTTCCACCTGATATTCCGGCTTGTTTTTCACTGCGTTAAGAATTGATCTCCTTACGTCGCCCCAGCTTTCAATTGGAAACAGGGAGTGCACTTTGGGCTTCATTTTCCGGTCGCCAGCTTTTTCCGGCCGCCCGAGCCTTGCACCAACCCTCGTTGGTGCCCTTGGTTTTATGATCATTCCGGAAACTCTGTTTATTATATCCATGACTTCTCCAGAAATTTCCATGTCCTCTCCCATTACTGATGAACCTTCCACCCTAAGACCAAGGGTTGCCACCAGCGGATAGTAATCCCGAATAACGACTGTATCATTTTCCTTTCTGTACTGCCTGGCGAGCTTCACCAGTATAGAAGAGAGCTCTTCTGTGTGCCTTATCTCAAGGCCAGAATCAGACACAGATCCTTTTTTAACTTCCTCTCGCAGATGCTTGAACTCCTCGGCAGAAATATCGTGCCAAAGGTAATCATAATCAGGATGCAGGGGCAAGCCGTATTTCCTTGAGATTTCAACCGCCTCAAACTGGTCAGGCGTCACATTATAGTATTTTTCAAGTTCTGGCTTTCCTTTCAGGTATTCCACCCACCATTCAGCCGTGAATGATGATGGGACCAGGTTGTAGTTGTTTTCAATAAAATCCCCGTAGGAGATGAGTATCTCACCGACGTCCGTTATCGTGTCAATCTGGCCAGCGACCTCCTTGGCTCTTTCGACAGTGTCGATCCGCTCAAGTGAGCCGTCCTTCAGGAGTACGGTCGGACCCTCGATCTGATCGCATGGTGTGATGGCTGCCGCCTTTCCCGGGAGCTCGATTTTCAGCTGTGAGCCTATGGCGATGAACCCCCCGAGAACATACATTGTGGCAGGATTCATAGAAGATGCTGCAAGGCCGGATACCCTTGACCGCCCGTATCTCAGCCTGAACCCCCCTGGTCTCCCTGGATGGCTGAACACGGGCCTTCCGGCTACTAGATCATTCAAGAATTTCTCCGATTTCTTGTTGGATGCCTTATTTTCGCTGCCTTCCGATGCTTTTTTTGAGTCGAGGTCCTCAAGGAAATTCCAGTCCGTAAGATTGAGCTGTTTAGTGTGTTTCAGGATTTTCCTGTATTTCTGGATGAGCCCCTCGCCGAGAACAAGGCACATCCCACCCCTTATTCGGTTTGTCTTTACTCTTTCCATGTCCCGGTGTCCTGAAACTTCTTCCTCTTCGCTCCCCTCTCCATCAATGCATATAGGGGAATTCCTGATAATCAGGCGTATCTCTTCGGGTGACGGGAGATATTGCAGGTGCTTTACCCTGTTGTAAGCCTGAATCTCTTCAATGTACCTTTCAATCTCGTCCTCAGTTGGAATGTATTTCTGAATTCCAAGGTCCCTTCTGACTATGTCCGCTATGAGTACGCTCATTGCCTGGGCTGTGCCGCCTGCTCCTCTTATGGGGCCAGCGTACAGTACAGAAACGTAATCAGACCCGTCGTTGTTGTACTCAATAGCGACCTTTGAGATTCCCTCAAGAGGCGCGACAAGGATTCCTTCTGTAAGTATGGCCAGGCCAACCCTCACAGCTTTGTCCAGGGCAAAGATCTTCCCCTTGTCCTGGTACATTTCTGCCACTTTGCGGGATATATCAATTGAAATTTCTTCCCTGGATAGTGTCTGGCTCAATTCCCTTATCTTTCCGGCAACACCGCTTATCCCGATAAGTTCCTCAATTCTGTCAGCCATATCCGTAGCAAGAGGGATCTCCACCCTGTCTACAACATCCTTCCCCTGGGAACGGACCCTGCTTGCGAGATCATAGCATGCCCTGACATCCCGTTCCAGTTCACCCGAATACTTGTCCGTCCTGTCTTTAAGGGTTATCATTTCAGCAGATCTTGCAGAAGCAGCTTGTCCATAAGAGAGGCTTTTATCTGTAACTTTTTCTCAAAATATGCGGTGAGGGCGTCAGTCTCTTTGTTCATTATCTTGTTGAACGTTTCGAAAGGCACCTGAATCCTTATGTCCGCCTCTACTTCTCCCTTGGACACCGGAGAAATCTGGCCTTTGTCGAGTTTGAAGTTGTAGAACTTGTCCTGATCAAACTGAACTAGAACAGTCTTTACGACATCATTCAGCTTTTTCTTGTATTTCTCATCATCAGCTATTCTTTTATTTACTTTTTCAACAAGATTATCAAGCACTTCTTTCACTAATACCACCTATCCTCTTCAGCTTGTACTGCAGGGCGTGCTCTACAAGGTGCGTATGCACCCTTGATGGTGAGAGGGGCCTGGACTTGAATTCGCTATGATACTGGGTTGCTATCGCGTTTTCCCTGTCGTTGAATTCAAGCACCTCCATCCTTATCCCTTCATCATCTACACCGGAGAATACTGCCCCTTTGCTGGTCAACGCATCAATATAATCAGGGTTTACTTCAAATCTGTGCCTGTGTCTTTCCCATATCTCCCGGGACCCATAAATCTTGCTTGCAAGAGTGTTTTCCTTGATTAGTACTTTTTTTGAGCCGAGCCTCATTGTTCCTCCCATGTCTTTTATGCCCTTCTGCTCAGGGAGAATATCTATTACCGGGTTGCCCGTCGCAGGGTCAAATTCCGTGCTGTTTGCATCCTTGTAATTGAGCAGGTTTCTGGCAACCTCAATCACTGCAACCTGAAAACCGAGGCATATTCCAAGGAATGGAATATCATTTTCTCTTGAGTACTTTGCTGCCTTTATCTTGCCCTCAACTCCCCTGTAGCCGAAGCCTCCCGGGATCAGGATTCCATCCACATCCTTGAGCAGTTCATCACTCTCAATAAGGGTGTCCGAATCGACCCATTTAATGTCAACAGCGATTCCATTGTTCCCTGTAACGTGTGAAAATGCTTCTTTATGGCTTATATATGCGTCCTGAAGCTCGGTGTATTTTCCCACTGTTGCAATTGTTACCCTTTCCGAAGGGTTCCTGATATTATACTTGTAATCTTTCCACACTTCCCTGAAACTGTGGCCCTTCAATGAAAAATGGTCAATAACATATCTCAGGATTCCCTGGGACTGCATCAGTTCTGGAAGAAGATAAACGTTTGCTACATCAACTACACTTACGATGCCTTCCTCTGGAACGTCTGTGAAAAGTGATAGCCTTCTCTTGGTATCTGGTGTGAGGGGCGATTTTGATCTGCAGAAAAGTATGTCCGGTTGAATACCGATCTCTCTCAGTTCCTTTACACTGTGCTGAGTGGGCTTTGTTTTCTGTTCCCCTGCTGCGCCCATCTCAGGCACAAGGGTAACGTGGCCGAACAGAACTGATCTGTCCCCTTCCTCCCTTTTCAGCTGCCTTAGGGCTTCCAGGAAAGGCATAGACTCTATGTCTCCCACTGTTCCTCCAACTTCAATAAGAACTATATCTGCCCCGCTCTTGTTGGCAACATCCCTGATTCTTCTCTTTATCTCGTTGGTAATATGCGGTATAATCTGAACAGTGCTTCCAAGATACTCGCCCCTTCTTTCCTTTTCAATGACTTCCCTGTACACTTTGCCGGTAGTTATGTTGCTGTTTCCGGTCAAATCAACATCCAGAAACCTCTCATAGTTTCCAAGGTCCAGATCAACTTCACTTCCATCGTCCAGCACGAATACCTCTCCGTGCTGGTATGGATTCATCGTCCCGGCATCGTAGTTTATGTAGGGATCAATTTTCATTGCAGTGACTTTAAGGCCGCTGTTTTTCAAAAGGTGTGATAAGCTTGATGTTATAGTTCCCTTCCCCAGGCCTGACAATACTCCGCCTGTTATCACAACATAATGCATTATTCTATAACAAAAGTCATTTTATTTTACTTTCGGTCAGGTTGTCTGACAGCCTGTTCAGCAACGTACTGATATTAATCCCAAGAACATGTTGTGATGATATAATTTGATTCCAAGACCCCGAAAGGTTTACTTCGTCTACATGGGACAGGACGATCCCAAGAAATCCACCATGAAAAAGCTGGAGAGGTTCAACCTGGCGGAACGTGTAAACTTGAGGAGGTGCAAGAGTTCACTTATGCTTACTCCATTTGCCGACAGGTACCTTCTCAGAGATGACGTGAAGCTGTACAGGAGAAAGGGGATCTGCATCATAGAAGGTTCCTGGAACAGGATTGACTCGGTTAAGGACATAAGGGGGCAGGAGGAAAGGCTCCTTCCTGTGTTAGTACCTGCAAATCCCGTCAACTATGGAAAGCCCGGCAAACTCAGCTCTTCGGAGGCAGTATCGTCTGCATTGTTCATAATGGGGCTTGTGGACGAGGCAAGCGAAATAATGTCCAAGTTCAAATGGGGGCCAACGTTTCTTGAAATGAACCTGAATCTTCTGAACGATTATTCAGAATGCAGGACACAGAAGGATGTTGAAGAAGTTCAGGATTCATATTTCTGAATTATCGCCTTTTCCCAGTGTTCACCGTCCAATCTGTAATAGCCTTTGCAGTATTGTTCATAAATCAATCCGATACCTCTCCTGAAGTCCTCTGGAATCTGGAGCAAAGGTTCCGACTCACCGGGAAGAATATGAATGCCCCGGACGTGATCTGCATTTCCCTTATCAGGGTGTCCCCAGAGAACGTTCTTCAGGTAACTGAGTTCATCCGGATCCAGCCTCATCCTCGACTCGTTCACGTTCCTTTCAAGGTCAGAGATTGAGGTTCTGTCATACAGAATTTCCTCCGGACTGCCGCCAGCTGCAAGTACGAACATTGCCACTCCGAGGCATTTTGTGCAGGAGCCGCATGGCCTTATTGCCCCTTCCTCGTACCTGCACGAGTGGCAGGATCTTTGCTGTAGGAAGAGGTTCCGGTACCTTTTCACAAGTATGTCCTCGACCACTGTTCCCGATATGGGATACACAGCGGACCATAACCTTGTGGATATTCCTTTTCCCTGGAAATACCCGGTCATCATCTCCATGAAGTCGCTGCTCTGGTCAAACACACCGAAATAATGCCTGATTCCCCTGTACAAAGGCATGTCCTTGGGATCGTCAAACTCGTTCCCCATCAGGATATTTCCAATATTGTGCTTTCTGACAAGAGGAATTGCAGCAAATATGTATACCGGAAAGATGAAAAGCTGCACCGGGTAGGTGTCGGCCCTTTTTTTCACAGTCTCCATGTTCAGAACAGGCAGCCTCTCCAGCATGAATCTGTAGAACCTGTCTACATTTGACCAGACCTTCGAAACGCCCTTATAATTTGCCCTGAAATAGTCATACGAAGTCTTTGCCGCTCTCCAGTGCCCTCCGGATTCGTTGAAGAAATATGCATGCGTCCTGGGATTCAGATCCTTCATCATTCCAAATGTCAGGAGGCTCTCTTTTCCGCCTGAAGATAGTATGAGCGCAGAGCTCGAATGCGATATTACAGCACAAGTGTCTTCGAACGTTGAAGTGGTGACCAGCTCAGTCCTGCCGTCAGCATTTTCTTCGGTTATTTCCTTTTTGGAAGGAATTGCCTCCTGAAGGAAGAATTCGTATCTTCTCCTGCATATCTTGTTTACAAACACTTCCCTGGCATTGATCTTCAGAAATTTTTCCAGTAGTATTCTGTCCTGTCCAGATACCGGATAATCAAGGATCAGTTTCTCAGAAAAATATGTAAAATTGATCAGGGGCATTGTAAGCATCAGTCCCGCTGTGTTGAGGTCTGCCTCTATTTCCTCGGAATACGAGAAAATGAGCCTGAAATTCTCTTCCATCCCGTCCTTGTGGGATATAGAAACTCTGCCCGATATCTGCTTTTTCCTTATCCGTATGTCTCCAACCGAGAATGATCTGAATGCGGCAACTCTGCTCATGTATGTGTTTTTCAAGATAATCACAGGTTCATTACTGAGATTTCCCTGGTAACGTTCAGGAGTTTCCCAAGAGGGTCAAACACTGGAATGCCGAACCTTCTTTCAAGAGCATTTCTCTCCTTGATGACTTCATGCCGCGTCATGTTCTCAGTATTGAGCGCAATAGCAATGACCCGCCTGTCCGAGAGCTCTTCCAGTATTCTGACGTACTTTCCTAAATCGGGTATCCTGTATTTTCCAAAACCGTCGAAGTATTTCCTTGCGGGGGCATGCTGAAGGATTATCCCGTCCGGCCTGCAAGCCCCGATTATCTCGAAGCTGCCCGGATACGCAGGATGAAGAACTGAACCCTGCCCCTCGATGAATATGTACTCAGGCTTCTCGTTAACCCACGCTTGGTAAGTGATTTCTTCCAGAGCCCCCGGAACGAAGTCATTGATCATTGAATCGACTACCACGGTATACTTGAATCCCTGCATCCATGAAGTCTGGCCTGTCCCAACCATAACAGATTTGTGTCCTGCCATGTTCATCTCCCTCGTGAGAAAAACAGAGGTCGTCCTCTTGCCTATGGCACTGTCTGTTCCAAGAATAGCAATTTTCTTGGCCCTGACCTCCTCGATCTTTCCTGTAAAAGGTATCTTCAGGTCCCTGAACAACCTCCTTACGTCTGTGATTCTTGAGCCGGAGCTTAAAGCCAGCTCTGAAAATTCCTGATCATCCCCTATGAACTCGTGAAGGCCGCTGACAACATTCATACCTCTCTTGAGGGCATCGGAGATAAACTGCCTGTAAGTTTCCGGGATGAAACCCCCATCCGTGGCCACACCTATGACAAGCGTGTCCGCACCGAGCAACAGCCCCTGTTCAACTCCAGATACCACTGGAATCCCACTTGTTTTTCCGGACAGGATCATTCCCGCATCCTTCCCTTCAAATCTTGAATCTATGACCGCTTTGATCCGGAATCTTGTGCTGTATCTGACGAGCCCGTTGGCAGTCTTTCCATAAGTTGTTCCAAATACTCCTTCTGCTAGAACTACCGCGTTGTCCATATCTGATTCCTCCCGGTGAGTACAACCACGATCTCGCTTCCTCTGCAGCAATTTCCCAGCCTGCTGTGGGCTGCCGCAATTGTTGATGCAGAGGCTGGAAGAACTGACAGGCTTTCGAGATCTTCTGCTATTCTTGAATAACGCACCATGTCAAAATCACTCACATAAAAGGCCATTCCCCTGCTTTCATATATGGCATCAAGCGCATTCTGCCCGTCTATTGCCCTGTATGCAATCAGTGGCTCATTTACAGCGGTCTCATGAATAGTTTCCGGGTTGAGATCAATAACCTTTCTGGAACCCCGGTTCCATGAATCAACTACAGGATTTCCGTTGGACGTGCTTGATGCCACCATTCTGGGCAAATCGCTTATTGCACCGTCACGCTTCATGCGCCTGAAACCTGAGAATATTCCAGACAATGTGGTGCCGTTTCCCACGGGTACAGCCACAAATTCAGGCGGGTGGCCGAGCTGCTCCACGATCTCATAGGCGATTGTCTCGTAACCGGAAATATCAGCCGACGCGTTTGGAGATCCGGGATTGGAGTCGTACCAAGCTTCAGCTCCTGCCAACCGGGACATGTATTCAACGGCCTCTTCGTATCTGCCCGGTATCGTCAGAATCTCTGAGCCATTCCGCCTGATCTCATCCAGCCTTGAGTTAGAATATCCTTCAGGTATACCCACTACACTCCTGACACCATTCAAGCTAGCGTAGTGAGATATTGATGCCCCATAATTGCCGCACGTCGCAACCGAGACGGTATCAAAACCCCCTTCTATGGCATTCCTTACATGAAGCCGTGAAATCCTGTCTTTCTGTGTTCCAGTTGTGTTAGCTCCCTCGAATTTTACAAAAAGATTGTCCAAATTGAGCTGTTTTCCTAGCCTGGTAGCCTTGAAAAAAGGCGTACCGCCGGGGGGTTCTTCTTCACTTACAACTTCTTCCATCTGTTTCCACCAGATCTGTTCTGGTTAATTGGAAGTTAGAGTCATTGAGTATTTAAACATTAATGCTCAAAATCGACTTCCATAACAGTCAGAAGAACCATTGTAATAGCATATTTTTAAAAATCTAATTTTAATTATTTTTATATAGATATTTTTAATAATTTATAATTTAATTATTTCAATACCACGATCGTCTGAAATTTCCCTCACAATGGCTCTTACCGGACCTCTGCACCCCTTCCTGTCCATGACGAATCCACGACACTTAGGGGTCTTGTCAACAGCTTCCTCGATCTGTTGCCTTGTGATAGTATCCTGGTCGTGCTTTGAAATAAGATGGCCTATATTAACGGAGTTTTCCATTACGTACTTCGTTATCTTGGGAACATAATGGCCTCCGCCTATTCCAACAAAGTTTTCCGATGCGGTGTCGGGTTCCGTGAAAACTGCCTCTTTTACTGCTCTCAATGCTGCTTCATCCTTCCACTCATTCTCGGTTGTTCCTATCTCTATGTAGTAATTTGGCAGCTCCAGGTACGGGCCATGATGCGTTGACTCCAGTGTGATCTCAAAACCATTGCCTTCGTATGCTTCCGCGAGCATCCTCAGGGCGGGTGTCATCTTCTCCGGTGAGCTAACCGAGAGAGTCTTTTCTTTTCCACCCAGAATGGCTTCTGCAAAATTACCCGTCGGATGCACTGTAAGAGATTTCACTTCTGCCGATGAGGAATGGCTGGAGAGAAATGTGACGTCTGAAATGTCAGGTGTTAAACCCTTTTCTTCTGCCGGTATTTGATCATAATTGAGATGCCTTTCATTTATAAGTTTCAGGCGGTAATTTCCATATTCATACATGCCATTGTCTGAATCAGGTTCACTGAACGGAACATTTTCCAGAATGTATTTTTCCATAGACATGCTTGCTTTATCTGCTCTGGAAGCTACGATAAGGTGCATTTGTCCAGTATTCGCTACTATTACTCAAAATATTGCTTTCTATCATGAAGGGTCTGAAAATGAGCCTGCCGGTCAGTAGATTTCTATAAGATCGTGATAAAGCCTGTCAGCTTTAATGTGTATATTTTCCTTTTCTGCCAGAATGGGCTTTAGGAATTTTTCCACTTCTTGGCTTTCGGATTTCTCTATCAGAGATCTGAAATACTCCAGGTCCTCAGATTCCTTTTTTGAAATGTACAGGAGAACGCTCTGAAGGCTGTTCTGGTCAACATTTCCGCTGAAGTGAAGATGTTCGGTTGCCTGGATGTGCAATATCTTTTCCTCGGGGTAACCGAATTCATCATCAACTCTGTTTTCGAGTACATTGGTTAATTTATCCCTAATCCTTTTGCGGGCATCAGAGAATGATTCAAGAAACCACCTTATATTGCTCTTGGGAGCCTTTTCTGCAAGTTCCTTGTACTCCATGAAGGCCTTGTCCTCCTTTTCAATTGCATCTTTAATAAGGTCTTCAATCGGAGATGACATAACCATAGTATTGAACCATGCAATATTCTTATAAAATCTTATCCCGGACAAATCTGACGTTGTTTTTCATAATAAGCCTGAGATCAGGGCTATATGACATGCCCCATGAGCAAACGTTTTAACATGAAGCTCCATAACCAACGAAATGGACCTAAATATTCCCGAAATGGAGGCAAAATGGAGAGAATTCTGGGACAACAATGATATTTACAAGTTCAATTATCATGGAGGAGATCGATCAGAGTACTTTGTAATTGATACCCCGCCTCCAACAATATCCGGCAAAATGCACATGGGGCATGCGTTTTCATACCCTCATCAGGATTTTATTGCCAGGTACAAGAGAATGAAGGGTTTTGGTGTTTTCTACCCATGGGGGTTTGATGATAATGGCCTCCCCACTGAGAGGTATGCTGAAAAGACTCTTGGAATAAAGGCAGAAAGAATGCCCCTTGAAGAATTTATAGAGGCATGCAAAGAAGCATCAGACAAATCAGAGGAGGAACTCCTCAAGACCTGGTCGGACATAGGGATGAGTGCTGATTTCAGACACCCTTACAGAACAGTGTCTGAGGAATCCAGAACGATATCCCAGAAGATGTTCATTGATCTTCTCAAGAAAGACAGGGCTTATAGAGAGGAGGCTCCAACCATAAAATGCCCTGTATGCCATACTGCCATATCGCAGATAGAGATGAGGGATGTCGTGCAGAACACAGATTTTGTGTATCTTGATTTTGCAATTAATGGCGGGGGGTCTGTGCCAGTTGCCACAACGAGGCCTGAACTGATAGGAGCCTGCGTGGCGGTTTGCGTGAGCCCTGATGATGATAGGTACAGGGGCCTGGTTGGGAAAACTGCTAAAGTCCCGCTTTACGGCCATGAAGTGAAGATTATAGAGGATGAATACGTGGACCCCGAGAAGGGAACAGGGGCTGAGATGATCTGCACTTTCGGGGACCAGAACGATCTGGAGCTATGGAAAAAATATTCCCTGGATCTGAGGAACCTTATAGAAGACAACGGAAAAATGAATGCACTATCCGGGCCGCTTGAAGGCAAGACTGTTCAGGAAGCGAGAAGCGTCATCAAAAAGCTCCTGAAGAGTGAGGGCCTCATCAGCAGGACTGAAAGAATAAAGCATTCCGTGAACACTCATGAAAGGTGCGGAACTCCAATAGAAATAGGCATCAGTAAGCAATGGTTCCTGAGATATCTTGACCTCAAGGATGATTTCCTTAAAAACGGTGCCAGTGTAGACTGGCTCCCGCCATACATGAAAACCAGGTACGACAACTGGGTGCTTGGATTGAAATGGGACTGGTGCATTTCAAGGCAGAGATTTTACGGAGTACCTTTCCCACTATGGTATTGCGACAACTGCGGAGAGACTGTAGTAGCAGATGAGAATGAGCTTCCTGTTGACCCGAGGCTGGAAATGGCGGCGAGGAAATGCAAGAATTGCGGCTCAGATGATCTTACGCCTGAAACAGACATTATGGATACCTGGGCAACCTCTTCGCTTTCCCCGAGACTGGCTCTAATGCCTTTAGGCCTTCTGGACGAGCTTTATCCCATGGATATACGGTTTCAGGGCCATGATATCATTTCATTCTGGGCATTCACCACAATTGTAAGGTCAAGGATTCACGACGACCTGGTCCCATGGAAGACTATATTCATCAGCGGGAACGTGTATGATCCATTCGGGGCCAAAATGAGCAAAAGCAAGGGCAATGTGGTTGAGCCAAGAACGGTCATAGATGAATATGGTGCAGATGCCCTGAGATTCTGGGCATCCACAACCATCCCTGGTGAAGACATCAAGATAAAGGAGCAGGACTTCGTTAGGGGCAGGAGGACCGTAATAAAGATCTATAATGCCGCAAAGCTGATCCTTATGCTCAAGGGAGATACAGATATAGGAGATGAGACCTTAGAATTGAAGTCCAGCCTGAACAGGTGGATAACTACAAAATTCGAGCGAACCCTCATGGAGGTTACTTCCGAGTATGAAAAATTTAATGTCTCCAGAGGAAGGGCATCACTCGACAATTTCTTCTGGAACACGTTCTGCGACAATTATTTGGAAATGATAAAGGGGGTACTCTCATCGTCGGAGGATGAGGATCTCAAGAAAGAAATACTCACAGTTGCATTTTCCACGTTCAGGAAGACGCTGTGTCTCTATGCGCCTGTCATGCCATTCATAACTGAAGAAGCATACCACATGGTACCATTTTCCCGGATGAAGAAGAGCGTTCACCTTGAGAGCTGGCCTGAGTTCTCGGATGACAGAATGTTTCCGGAGGATGAGAAGGAAATGGAGTATGTAATTGAAGTAATAGGAAAAATAAGGAGCCTCAAAACTTCAATGAAACTGTCCATGGGAGCGAAACTTGATTCCCTGAACATTTCCGGCAGAAGCAGCACACTCATGAGCTTTCAGGAAGTCATAAAGAGTCTTATGAAGATTGAAAACATCAGCATTTCAGAGTCTGACGAGATTAATGTTGAGTCGGGGGAGTAACAGCCGAAGAAAACTTAAACAGCTGTTTCGTTAGGCTTAAGGTAGTCAGGGTGCCGAATGATAAGATCCAATAAGAGAAGGTTGAGACAGATTGGCCTGATAATGATAGTGGCCTCAATCGTACTGTTTGCGGTCTCTGTGTACTTGTTATCAGCCGGAACTTCGGAATACAGCGTGAATTCTGACCCGGGCAAAACAGTGAGTTTTTCGAAGGCAGGAGTAAGTGCAGGCGACGATCTGACATACAAGGTTTCATTCCATCAGAATTTTGATCTTGTTGCGAGCCTGATCTCACAGAACGGAACAAGCTATTCGGTCATAACATTCAACCAGCTTCCGACCGGGACTAACACAATACTGGCACCCTCGAGCGGAAACTGGACTCTGCAAATAGCAAACGACGGCGGATACAATGTCAACATTAGCGTGGTTTACGATTCAATTACGCACAAAGGCGTACCCATAGCCCCTGGAAACTATACGAGATTCTATGACCCGAAGGTTTCATCGGGGAGCAATCTTGTCTATTCTATGTCCCCCAACCAGGTTGGAAACATCACCGCTATGCTTCTATCCCCTGACGGGGCGCAGCATTCATCCATTCACCTTTCCTCTGCATCATCCGGTTCGGACACCATTATTGTCCCTGTGTCGGGAGAATGGAAGATCCAGATAAACAACAGCGGAGAGCTTCCCGTAAACCTTTCAGTTAGCATCGGCGATGCGAGTTATGCTGCACTTGGAATGACTATCTTCGGTTTTGTGCTGCTGCCGGGAGGCATTGCTTTCCTGAGTGCCTATGCATATGCCCTGAGGAGAGAAAGAAAAAGAAAGCATCTAAGGGAGTTTTCAGAATAGTCTGACCAGCGTTCTTTTTTGAAAATAAAAATTAGAGGATGGGAAGATACCTGTTTGTCTCCCATTCGGTCACGTGTGACCTGAATGCGTCCCATTCCCTCTGTTTCACCGTTATGAAATTGTTGAAGACGTGCTCGCCAAGTATTTCTTTCATGAGCTTGCTGTTTCTGAAGTGGTGCAGAGCCTCTCCCAGGCTTTCGGGCATGGAATCTATCCTTTGCTCCTTCCTTTCCTCGCTGGTCATGTGGAATATATCCTTTTCGACCGGATCAGGCGGCTCAAGTTTCCTGTTTATTCCGTCAAGACCCATCCCAAGCATTACCGCAAACTGCAGATATGGGTTACCTGCCGAATCCGGGCATCTGAGTTCCATCCTCTTTCTCATCCTTACACCCGCGGGAACTCTGACAAGGGCTGTCCTGTTCTTGTTGGCCCACGAAATGTAAACCGGAGCCTCATAGCCCGGTATAAGCCTCTTGTAGGAATTAACCCAGGAAGCAAGGATCGCTGAACCCTGGGATATGTTGGACAATATCCCCCCGAGATAATGCAGTCCGAGTTCGCTGATGCCGTACTTCGATTTTTCATCGTAGAACAGGTTGGTTGATTCCTCGCTGTTCATAATGCTCTGATGGACGTGCATTCCGGAGCCGTTGACCCCGTTTATCGGCTTTGGCATGAAAGTTGCATACATGCCATGCTTCTGTGACACGTTCTTGATTATATTCTTCAGCATGGCAACTCTGTCAGCCATTACAAGCGCTTTCCCATACCTGAGATCTATTTCATGCTGACCGTAAGCCACCTCGTGATGTGCTGCCTCCGGCTGGTACCCCAGGTTGTTGAGCTGCATCAGTATTTCCTGCCTTATTTCACTGGCCGCATCCAGGGGAGTGTTGTCAAAGTAGCCTCCATAGTCACTCGGTATGGTAGTGGGATTTCCCTTTTCATCACGTTTGAAGATGAAAAACTCGAACTCCGGACCGACGTAGAAGTCCATTTTCTTCTCATGTAGCTTTGAAAGGACGCTCTCAAGAACATACCTCGGATCTCCGTTGAACCTTTCACCGTCAGGGTTGTGGATCGTGCATATGTATCTGGCAGTTTTGGAAAATCCGTTTCCCTGAGGGAACACCGTGTATGTTGAAAGATCCGGTATTGCCCTCATATCTGATTCTTCGATCTGTGCATAGCCTGCAACAGAACTTCCGTCGAAAACCACGCCCTCAGTCAGGGCACTCTCAAAACGGTTTTTTGGTATTGTGAGAGTCTTTACCGCTCCCAGGATATCGGTAAACTGTAACTGTAAGAATCCAACTCCATCTTTTTCAAGCTGTTTCAGCGCAGATGATACTCCTTCATCCATGCAAAAGTGGAACATTGCCAGTAATATATAACTTTAGTTTCTCAAATGACGATTTTTGAATTCGGTGCATTGACGGATGTTATGCATGAAATATTTCGCATTCCGTCCAATTTAACATATATCGACGGTTTTCTCGACAGTTCATACCTACACAACAGTATGCAAAAAAATGATATAAACTCGAAAGAGAATATAATATCAACTTCAGGTGTAATGCCTTAAAAACTGGCTTGACTGAAATCTAACCTTGGAAAAGTTACGATAAAAATTTGCACATACATAATGCAAGTGTTTTGTCTATGTAACAGTATCGGGACTGCATTTCCTGTCACACAAAGGTCTTTAGTTTTGCCATGGTAACTCATTTGATAGCTATGAAGGGAAAACTGAAAATGATAGAAGAGATTGAAATACCAAAGCAGAAGCTGAAGTTCGTAATGACTGGCGGATCTTACTGCGCAGAGTAAAATTTAATAATCTTTTTAAACCACAAATCTATAATTCTTCATCCAAACTTTGTTTGAATATTTCTTTATACTTTTCATCCTGAACCTTTTCTTCAAGTTCCTTGATTTTCCTGTTGACTGTTTCATCGTCGTATGAATAAGTTTTCATTGTCTTTATAAAATAGGCAAACCCATCCACGATCCCCCTCTTGTTGTTCTTGATAAGGAAGTTCTTCTCCATCTTCTCAAGATGTTCTGCCGCTGTGTCCATGTCCTTCATTGCAACGAAATAAGAAGCGAGGAGGTCATTGCAAGCTCCAACTGAATTAGTGTCAAAGTTCTTCCTGAAGTACTCATGAGCCTGAAGTATGTATTCATAGGCGTCCCCGGGCCTGTTTGTCAGAACGTAGATCCTGGCGATGTTCAATCCAGACATATGAAGAATTCTCTTGTTTCCAACTTCCTTTGCGAGTTCGTGAGCTTCTACAATGCTGTCTATTGCCTCGTCTATCTTGCCGATGCTCAGAAGAGCAGTTGATTCATTGATATAGCAGTACTCAAGTTTTTGCTTGTCACCTACTGACTCGAAGTAAGTTATTGCCTCATGGTTCATCTTGAAGAACACGTTCAGGTCCCCCATGTTGGCGTAGGTGAATGCCTCGTTGAGTTTAACCTGGTTTATTCCGGATTCGTCCCCTATCTCCTTGAACAGAAGGAAAGCTTTTTCAAAATTTGTTATCGCTTCTTCGAATTTCTGTTTGTAGCCGTTCACCGACCCGAGGCCGACATGCCCCTTGGCAACAGTAGCAAGATCGTTGCACAGCCCACCATAGAAAACCGATTTCTCGAAGTGGTTCTGAGCAAAATCGAGATCCTGCCTGTAGAGATTTATGACTCCGTAAATATCATGCGCCTTTCCCAGCACCTTGGAGTCATTGTGCTCGTTGCCGAGCGTAATGAGATCGGAACCCAGATCTATGGCCCGGGTATAATTTCCAATTTTCAGATAATATTCCGCCAGTTCCTGCATAACCTCAGCAACATTCTGCCCGTCTTTAAGGAAAACAGAGAGGTATTTCCTGATGAGTTCTACAAGTGTGTCCAGATCTTCCTTGTTGTCGGCGGCAACTCCCCTTTCAAATACCTCCAGGCCCAGCTGGGTAGGCTTGAGCGAAAGCACTTCGGACTCTTCATATGAAATATATATCCAGTCAAGATCACGCAGAAACTGCAGGATTGTCATTGACTTAGATTCACCATAGGAGTTAAAGCCAAGGCTCGACAATCTCTCATATTCATCTTTCGGAATAATAAGCCTGGCCAGTTCCACCGTCCCTGGTGGAGCACTTATATACATACCTAGTTACAGATAATAATCTGGTTGTTTAAATTTTTAAGTGTGGTATTTCGCATTTCGCATGTTAAGAAAAATCAGTTTTGCAGGATTTTTCTCAACACATACTGAAGTATTCCACCACTCTTGAAATATTCAACCTCGATCGGCGTGTCAAGCCTTATGCCAACAGCCACTTTCTTCCGGTTTCCGGAGTTATCCGTATAGCTTAGTTCTGCCTGAGTTCCCGGCTCCAGGTTTTCCGGTACCTTAACTGTAAAGGGCTTGTTCCAGTCTGCATCCAGTTTGCCGAATTCTTCCCCTTCCTTGAACTGGAGAGGCAATACACCCATGCCTATCAGGTTGCTTCTGTGTATTCTTTCATAGCTTCTTGCAACTACGGCCTTCACCCCAAGAAGCATGGTTCCCTTTGCAGCCCAGTCCCTTGAGCTTCCTGTCCCGTACTCTATACCGGCAAATACAAGCAGGGGTGTTTTCTCCTTCACGTACTGCATAGCAGCGTCATACACAGTGGTCTCTTTCTTATCCGGGAGGTGAAGGGTGAATCCACCTTCCTTGTCCACAAGCTTGTTCCTGATCCTGACATTCCCGAATGTTCCGCGCATCATTACTTCATGGTTTCCCCTTCTTGATCCGAATGAATTGAAGTCTACAGGTTCCACACCGTTCTCCATTAGATACTTTCCCGCGGGGCTGTTCTTGGATATGGCACCAGCGGGGGAAATGTGGTCGGTCGTAACTGAATCCCCTAGTATCAGAAGCGGCCGGGCCTCAGAGACTTCGGTCATTTCTACAGACTTGTCAGGTGAGAAGTCGTCGAAGAAGGGTGGGTTTCTTATGTATGTGCTTGAATCTTCCCAGTCGTATGTGGTTCCCGTTGGAGCATTTAGCTTAGACCATTTCTCATTGTAGATGTCCAGATTCTTGTATTTCTCCCTGAACATCTTCACGTTTATTGTCTCGTTAATGACATTAGATATTTCATCGTCAGATGGCCATATTTCCTTCAGAAAGACATCCTTGCCATCCCTGTCTTTCCCTATCGGCTCTTTCTCTAGGTTGATAGTGACTTTCCCCGCGATAGCAAAAGCAACAACAAGCGGCGGGGACATCAGGTAATTGGCTCTCACGTTCTTGTGTATCCTAGCTTCGAAATTCCTGTTCCCGGACAGTACCGCCGCAGTGCTGAGGTTATTGTCGACTATCGCTTTTTCTATGTTCTCATCCAGAGGGCCGCTGTTCCCTATGCACGTGGTGCAGCCGTACCCTACAAGATAGAATCCCAGCTTGTCCAGGTACTCCTGAAGGCCGGATTTTCCAAGGTAGTCGGTAACAACACGTGATCCAGGTGCGAGGCTTGTCTTCACCTTCTTGCTTACCGTAAGGCCCTTCTCAGCGGCCTTCTTTGCAAGCAGGCCAGCTGCTACCATTACCTGCGGATTGCTAGTGTTTGTGCAGCTTGTGATAGCTGCGATTACAACATCTCCATCAGAAAGTTTTGTATCTTCGCCCTTAACGGATACAGGGACACTCTTCAGGGATACAGTTGTGCTCCGCTGGCCGTTATCCATCATCTGAATGTCCGAGTTTCCCTCCATGTAGTTGAGGAAGCTGTTACTGATATGGCCCATTTCCACTTTCTGATTGGGAAGCTTGGGGCCGGCAACTGTGGGTGTGACAGAGCTAAGGTCAAGATCAATCACCTGGCTGTAATCAAGGCTGTCAGGAGAGCCATAGAGACCCTGAGCCTTCAGGTATTTCTCAATGAGCTCTACGTGTTCATCGCTTCGCCCAGTGGTCCTGAGATACTTGAGTGTCTCATCGTCCACAGGGAACAGTGCCAGCGTTGCACCATATTCAGGGCACATGTTGGACAGGGTTGCCCTGTCAGGGAGCGGTAGTGATGTTACACCTTCACCATAGAATTCTACGAACTTTCCGACTACTCTGTTCCTCCTCAGAAGTTCCGTCAGGGTGAGGACCAGATCGGTCGCTGTAACTCCTGGTTTCAACTTTCCATGCAGGTTGACCCCAACGACTTCTGGGGTAAGTATAGTAACAGGCTGATCGAGCATTGCAGCCTCCGCTTCAATTCCTCCGACTCCCCAGCCGACCACGCCTAGGCCATTTATCATGGTTGTGTGCGAATCAGTTCCTACCAGCGTATCTGGGAACGCGTATGTTTTTCCGTCTCTTTCTGCCTCCATAACAACTTTACCGAGATATTCAAGGTTGACCTGGTGCACAATGCCAACCGATGGTGGAACAATTCTGAGGTTCTTGAACGAATTCTGCGCCCATTTAAGGAAGAGGTACCTTTCCCCGTTTCTCTCGAATTCCCTGTCGGTGTTCATTTCTATGGACGTGGGTGTTCCGTAAAAGTCAACCTGAACAGAGTGGTCTATTACGAGATCCACTGGAACCTGCGGCTGTATTATTGACGGATCTTTGCCCAGCCTTTTAGCAGTGTCTCTCAATGCGGCAAGATCAACTACTGCAGGAACTCCCGTGAAGTCCTGCATCACAACTCTGGAAACTTTGAATGGAATTTCCTCTTTGCCGGGGTCTTTTGAGTTCCAGTTCAGGAGATTGAGAACATCCTTTTCCCTGACGGCTTTTCCGTCAAGGTTTCTGATCAGGGACTCCAGAACTATTCTAATTGAACGGGGGAGTTTTGATATATTGTAACCTTTCTTTTCAAGGTCTGGCAGTGAAAAATAATTGTACTCCTTACCGGATACTTCAATCTGTTTAAGAATTCTCAAGTCATCAGGCATGAAGAGGCATTGAGCTAAGGCTAATTAGTGTTTTGATGAGTCGAAACGATGCTTGAAAAGAGTAAAGTTTAACAACATTAAATATGAAGATTTCCATCTTTGTCCATGAATTCTGAGATAAGCGATGTTGAAATTCTTGAGCTGGGTGTCAGAGGGAAGGAGATATCGTCACCCTGGAGCTCCACAATGCTTCTTGTGAAGCTCACGACAAAGGACGGGACTGTAGGATACGGTGAAGCTCCTACAACCCTCATGACGCTGCCGGTCCTGGAAAGCATGAAAGAGGTTGAAAGGATATTCAAGGGGGCAAATCCCTTCAATGTTGAGAAAAACATTAGAGATTTCTACAGAAATTCATTTTATCTGTCCAGATCAATGGAAGCAACCTCAGCCCTCAGTGCGTTTGAGATAGCGAGTTGGGACCTGATTGGCAAGGAGTTGGGTGCACCTGTGTACGACCTGCTCGGAGGAACTTTCCACAGCAAAATAAGGGCCTATGCGAACGGCTGGTATGATGATTGCATGACAGCAGACGACTTCCTGAAAAAAGCAAAGGAAGTTGTGAAAATGGGATTCACTGCCATGAAATTCGATCCCTTCGGTGACAATTATGATACAATAACCAAGGAGGGAATAGACAATGCAAGGGACATAGTTGGAACTCTTAGGGCGGAGCTGGGTGACAAGGTGGACCTGCTTATAGAGTGCCATGGGAGATTTTCCACTCCTGCAGCGGTAAAGGCAGGAATGGCCCTTGACGAATTTTCCCCTCTTTTCATGGAGGAGCCGGTGCACCCTGAGCTTGAAGTCGGCCTTTCTGAATTTAAGAAATATGTGCTCACGCCGGTTGCACTGGGAGAGAGAGTACTGAACAAGAGAGACTTTGCCAGGCTGATATCACAGGGGCTTGTCGATACAATACAGCCCGATCTGACAAACTCGCTTGGAATTCTGGAAGCGAAGAAGACTGCCGCCATTGCCGATGCCTTCGGGGTTCCTGTTGCATTCCACAATGCCTTCGGGCCTGTGCAGACCGCCGCATCCTTAAATGTTGATGTCACCTTGACTAATTTCCTGATCCAGGAAAGTTTCGAGAAGTTCTGGCCGGACTGGAAGCAGAATCTTGTCAAGTCGGGATATAAGCTGAATAATGGCTATTTCGAACTTTCCGGCAAACCTGGCCTTGGAATTGAAGTCGATCAAAAAATAGAAGAGGATCACAAAGTTGAAGGCATGGAACCCTTTGATCCAAGGGAGCCCCCCTGGGTTGTTTCGGGGACATTTGCAAAGAAGGAGAGCAGTAAGTGACCGGAGAGGATGATCTAGAAAGGATATCCAGCGCGATCAGCGAACTGGAGAAGAGAAGCAGGGAAGTGGATGCCCTAATCGATAAGCTGAACGAGAAAAAGAAGGAGGTCCGGAGACTTCTGGATGCTCTCAGTGTACCGGAAAATTCTTCGAAGGGCAAAAGCACTAGCAGCGATTCAGTTGCCAGGGAGGCCCTCATCAAGGCCGTCTCTGAGAATGTGAAAGGCCAGAAGATGTCAACGGGCAATGGCAAGCTCGATTCTCTCCTTTATGGTGGAATTGCCCCTCCAAGCAATATAGTTCTGAGGGGCCCCCCATTCAGCGGCAAATTTATCATCGCAAACAACTTCGTTGCACAGTCTCTGAGAGACGGGATACCGGTAATTGTCCTTTCTGCCGACAAGGATATTGTGCAGATGAAAGAGTCGCTTTCAAAGATCGCTGGTGATGTTGAAAAAGCCGAAGAGTCAGGGCTCCTTAGATTTATTGACGCTTATTCAAGGTCCATCCAGGCGGAAGTCGGGTCAAAGCATGCTGTCCAAGTCGACTCGTACAACCTGAGTTCGCTGATCAAGACTGTGGATTCGGTTACTTCTGAAGTGTGCCAGAAACACAAAGGCTACAGATTCCTTCTTACATCCCTCACAACATTTATTACTCAGCACGACGAGAAGACTTTTCTCAGGCTTCTGCAGCAGTTTTCACAGAAGAGAAAGACTGAGGGATCCCTGACCTTTTACATACTAGAGGACGGGCTATTTGACGACAGGATGTATGAGGCTGTGAGCTACCTCATGGATGGTGCGATCCACCTTAGAAAGACATTTACTGACAATTACATCAGAATTGAGGGGATAGGAAATGCAAGATCCAGGGAGTGGATAGAGATGTATCCCTCCGAAACTGGTTATGATCTCGGATCATTCACGCTTGAAAGGGTACGATAAGGTTTTTCCCAACATACCATTCTCCGTCAATGGTATCAAAGAAAAGCCAGGCTGGACGTGAGCAGGCTGTATATTCCCATAGCCTCTATTAGAAAGAAGAAAGCCCAGTAAGCTGCCATGGTTTTCCTTGAGAGTGTCCCCCTTTGGACCATTCTCTGTTTTATTGTAATCATTCCTACCATAATTAGCACAGGTATGTCGACGATGACGTAGATCACCATCAGGTTGAGCATCAAGGAGATGAGGCCTGAGGATGCAACCATACTCAGGATCATCGCCGGGAAACTTTCAAGGAGGAAGATGAAATAGAAACCCTTGCGGCGGGAGATTTTCTCGGAGAACCTGAATTTGATGCCTGCTGCTTCGCATACCCCCCACGCAGACGAGAGTGATATTACGACAAGTGCTAGGAAAGCCGCTGAAATGAATCCTATTGCCATCAGGAAATGCCCCATTGGCCCCATATACGAGAAAGCACCAGAAATGTCCCCAAGGTCCAAAGTTCCGAAAGAGCTTATTCTTGCAGATGCTATAATTATTGCAACCATGATTAGTTCGCTTACTAGGGCACCCATGTAAGTTTCCCTCTTCTGACCTTTAATGGATGTTGCTGGAATCTTCTTTTCAACGCTGGCCCCTGCCTGGTAGAATATCATCCAGGGCATTATTACAGCACCAATGTTCGCGACCGCCAGGTAAGTGTAATCTGAATTTCCGTACGGCTGAATCGGACTAAGTCCGGTGAATACGAGGCTGTGCAGATCCGGTGAGGACATAACTGCAGCTATGACAAAAGATGCAACCAGTACAAAACTTATGATGAGAAGCGGCTTCTCAACAGTTTCAAAACGTCTGGTCATAACCAGAACATTGTGCAGAATGAATGCTGTTAATATCCCTATTGCCGGGTTTAGGCCAATTAGGAGGAAGCCGATGGCTATTCCGGCGTATTCTGTGACATAAGAGAGAAAATCAGTGAGCGCCATTGGAATCGCAGAAATATAGGCATATTTTGAGCCCCATGTTCCCCTGATTGATTCTGCTATCCCCTTCCCAGTAGCTATTGCTATGCTGCCTGATACAAACTGTATGACTGCAAGGGGAACTGTGAGCATCAGTTCGATGAAGATGAGATGAAAACCGAATGACGAGCCTGATTGTATTCCTGTTACGATGCTGGCTACGTCGACATCCGCAATCATTACGATCCACGCAGGCCCAAAGGAAGCCAGGAAGGAGTGTCTCCCAGTTCGGGTATGCTTGAATACATTATACATGCCCGCTTTTCACCCCACCCTTTCAGTGGGGAATTTCGAATCATATTCTAGGGAGCACATTAATTCAGATATTAGGCTAACCTAAAAAAATCTTTTCTAGAATTACTAAAAAACTTGATTTTGAAATATAAATTTGGCAGAAATTAAGTGAATGTAGAGCATTTTGATTACTGCATTCCACAAAATTCACATGTATGTAAACCACTCAGTCTGCCCGTCTTTCATCATAATTTCAGTCAAGGCTGAATTCATCACAGTGGCTCATCAATTATTGCTGAGAAATATATCACCGTTTCCTTTTTGCCTGAATAAGTATTCATAAAACCTAACTGTGCATACTGGGAAAGGTTGATGACCGTGGATTATGAGATTAAAAAGGAAGACGAGGAGCTTGTAGAAATGGCAAAAAAGGCCATTGTAGACAGGTACCTGGAAAATTGGCACTCTATTGGCGCGGCTTTGAGAACTAAGGATGGCAAAATCTTCACTTCTGTCCACATTGAAGCAAGCGTTGGACGAATAGCTGTCTGCGCAGAAGCCATAGCTGTGGCCAAAGCATTATACGATGGAAGCAGCCAGTTTGATACAATAGTTGCCGTGAAGCATCCGCGCCCATCAAATCCCGATCAGTCAATGAAAGTAGTTTCACCATGCGGAATGTGCCGTGAACTGGTCTCCGATTATGACAGAACTGCCAAGGTTATCTATCCCGACAATGGCAAACTCCGCAAATCCGACGTTCTTGATCTTCTCCCCTTCAAATACAAGTGAGTCCTGATGCGGGAGTAAATACATCATATTGCGGTAAGTTTTTATTCGGACGGCATTTCCAGAATATCACAAAGGGGCTGTGGGGTAGCTTGGTATCCTACGGGCTTTGGGAGCCTGAGACTCCGGTCCAAATCCGGGCAGCCCCATGTGGTCCACTACCAGATTCGTACATCGATACCAATTCCGTCATTTTTCCACTTCCCTGAAATATATCCCTGAGGCGGGATATTACCACCTCCGCAACTTCATACTGAGAAAAGTGGGTGTAGCGCTGAGTGGTCCGAAGTGACCGATGTCCGAGATGGATTTGGACCATGCGAATGTCCAGTGGTTTTGCTCCGTGATACCCTTTTAGAAGGGATGTGGCGCACCAGTGCCTCGCAGCGTGCCAGTGGAATTTTTTGATGCCAGTGAAAGCCCCTATCCTTTTGGCGATTTTTCTGATGTAGTCATAGGTCATTCTTCCTGTTGGTGTTGTGAAAAGTGCTGTTTGATCTGTGTTTGGCCTGTAATCTTTGATATACTTTCTGACATCGTTCATAATTTTATCAGGTAGGCCTATGATACGTTCTGCTTCTACTTTCTCAGATCTGATTCTTATTCCATTTTCCTGGATATCGGAGATGTTTATCTGTACAATTTCGCCTATTCGAGCACCACCAAAGAAAGCAATATGCGCAATTATTGAATTTCTGATATTGACCTCCCTTCTTGTACTCATATGACCGGCAGCTTGTATGATTATCTCTACTTCAGTATTTGTTGGAATCCAAGGATCTGGAACCGGAGGTTCTTTTAATTTGGGCAATTCTATATCTAAACCGAGAAATCTGAACCACGATGATAGATCTTTCCTCTGATTGTTAATAGTATGCGGCTTTGTCCTGTTCTCTATTTCAGAGGCAAAAAAATCTAGAATCTTGCCTTGATCTGGATTAAATAAGTCAATTAAACGAGAAAAACTTCGTATTCTTCTTAAGGCTCGTTTTACAGTTGAAGGAGAGTATCTCCCCATTGTCATTGCCCAAATCCGATATTCCTGGAGTTTATTTTGAAAATCCCTTTCATTCAAGAAATACTCCTCCGTCTGTGTTCTTCAATCAAGATTTTAATGACTTTGTCTAGAGAATCAACTCTAAAATCAAATTTTAACTCTTTCAATAGAGAATGAGTTTCTCTCTTTGTCAAGATCGGTATAGACTGTTGCGAATTCATATTCTAACTTCCAATATAGAAGTTATATGAAACAAATATAAGTATATTCTGATTTGGAAGATAGAAGCTATAATCTATATTGGAAGTAAGATATAACAATACGCTTTGACTTCAATTGGAGAACTTGAAAAACAGTCAGGTATTCTTAGAATTACATTGTTTCTCAGAGACAAGGACGAATACTTATTGTCAAGAATATGGCCAGATTCTGGTGTTTCTATAAACCAAGGATACAAAGCACTTGAGAAGTTAAAGGATCTTGGTATAATAAAAGCAAGGATTGAGAGTTCTTCATATCCACCAAAGAACTTGATTTCTTTGACTGAAAAAGGAAAAAAGGTAGCTGAAAAGTTGAAAGAACTGGAAGAACTATTGGGGTAAGATGAATGACGGCGAAATTTGAAAAGGACGTTGTAAGAAAAGGAAACACTGTTATTGTCAAGGAGATTGGACCTATAAAGAAACTAGAACTTCCACTTCGTGATTTATCTTTACTACTTGGGAGACCAAATTCTGGAAAATCTTATTCGTTGAGGTCCATCTATTGGTTTCTCCAGAGTCTTGATGAGAAAGCCTTGATAAGATTGGTGCAGAGCTATGGAACAGCATACAGCTTGGAAACTCCCGAGTTAAATTCGTTTCAACTCAATGAGTTTGCGAGGCCACTTTTTGATTATTTGATCAAAGTTTTGAAACAGTTAAAAGAAGAATATTCGTTGGAAAAACCTAAGGAACAAAGTGAGCAAAGTCGGAAGAGACCCTTGAAAAAATTGAATATAGAATCATTTCAGAAGGATATGGAGATTGAAATTAGAATACCAAGGGAGGAGCTATATGAGAACATATCCGAGCTGTATGTAAAGGAACTCAACAAATTTGTGGGAAGTGGTGCCATAGATCATATAATGATAAATGATTCTAATTTACAGCAGGTTTTGAAAAGGGCAATCAATTCTATAGTCCCCGAAAGAGATCATATAATAACCGGCAGAGACTACCATTTTTTTCTCCCAGAGTTTTCTAACTCAAATGATTCAGCTATTGCTTACACAATACGACGTTTAAGACATGACTTTCCAATTTTGTTTGATTTTGATGGGAAGATAATAGGAGTAGAAACAAACTCAGTCAGAATGATTGTATCAATTTCATTACACTTTGATTTGGAAAAGGCAAATCTGATGTATGAACGGCATAGTTACCTGCGAGAGCTTAGGGTACCACTTGACAGATACCTCGACGTGCTTGAGAAAATTACATCAGAAGATCAAGAGAACCTTATCAACTATTCTTCAACACAAATTTTAGAAGATATAACAAAGGAATATCACGACTTCGTGATGCAATTGGCATTCGATGAGGTTAGTAACGAGATCTACAACCTTACTTCTTTCAAATCTGTTAAGTTCTTCCCGTATGGAAGGAATTTAGTTATGCAACTAGCAAACCTTTCATTTGGTAATCCATATTATGACTCTGATGAGATAATAGACATTCTGAGAGGTATTGATTCTACTCCAGCTGCCAATTATTTGGAGTGGGCAATTGAAGGTAAAAAATTGATAAATAATGCACCTGAAGAATTTATTGGCTTATTTGAGCCCATTCTTGGAGGTAAAATTTCATACTTAGAAGAAAGTGGGGCATTGGTTTATAACTACTCTAAAGGAGAGGGGGTCAACCTTGGGTTATCTTCTGCGATGGTGGAAGAATTGGCTGGAATATTGCTACCTCTGCTTTCTGCATCAGAATCTGAACTGATTTTAATAGAAGAACCAGAGGCACAGCTTCATGTTAGTACTCAGATTCTTATGGGGTTATTGTTAATTGCAATTGCTGCACAGAAGAATCTGAAAATAGTTATATCGACACATAGTGATCTGTTGGCATTAGTGATACATTACGTATTAGAACTCCGCCCTGAAGAAGAAAGCCTTATTTCCCTAATTAAGAGTTTATTGCCAGCTGCAAACAAAGGATCTCATCAGATTCGTTGGTTGGCCAGCGCTATAACTAATATGAACAGAAGTACAGACTCAATTTCATGTTTCATCGAACAGAATGGAAAATCCCGTATAATCGGAAGGGAAGAATTAGACAAAAGTGTGCCGGGAATATCCAGTACGGTCGATTCCTTTTATAAATGGACGGTTTCTGAACTAATAAAAAGATCAAATACCTCAAAGGAAAGGAAGAAAGCATCGGGTGATAACAATGCCGAAACTAAAGACCTATAGAAATGATGATTCGATATACTACTATGACACGAGGGAAACTTGCGCAGTTAAATTACCTGAAATTGAAACAAGTGCCGTACTGAACGCAGAAGTGCTGAACTACAATGGGAATATGCATTGCGATTTGGTTTTTATTGGTAGAAACGGCGTCAATACGGAAGTTTATTTGATAGAGCTGAGAGATGTCAATAACCCTAACCCAGACTTTGTAGCCAATGTCATTTCACCTGAAACCGTGAAAAACAAGGCTGAAGGTTCCCTTTGGTTACTAGAGAATGAGATCATCAGACTATTTCCCAATCTCAGATTGAGGACAGGCAATGTGAAGGTTACCTTCATTCTATTGATCGGAGAACCAGCAATGGAAGCTTTGGGTTATGCTGGTTCTCTGTTTACTAGAATTAAGACCGAGTTTAGGTTTCTAGCCCGACGAGGTATAGATGAAGCAAGAATCAAAACATGCGGTTGCGACGTTTACTCAGACACCAGTTTGGGATTTGAATTATTGCGTTGATTCTATCCTACATTGTGTCATCTTCTGTTAAGTTTGAATCGTTGGATTATGGCTACGCCCTTACAAGTTCTATGTATTAACCTACCACCGTAAAACATACCGGTTCCTGGATAAACTTTTCTCCCGCATATTGCGCAAGTTTTGTAAGCCATTAACAATAGATAATGCGTCTACACTATAATTATTGAGGGTACAACTTCATGAAAATATTGTTGAAAAGTAGATGAAACTTACAAGGTTGATGTCCAAAACTGGAAGGAATGCCTCTTTTACTGACATATATAATCTTCCACATACAAATGTGAAGAGCCGTTTCATGAACTATTTAAGGAAATGAACTCTTAGTTTGTGGACCGAAGAGAAGTTGGAAATGATAGCTGATGCAAGGAGAGTACTTGGATATGCAGGAACATTTGTGAATTACAAAGCGTTGGCAAATAAATTTCTCCTTGCGAGTACATTTGAGGAAGCTCTTGAACTTCGACCCATAGTAAATAAAAAGGCAGGAGAGGCAATTCCCTTATCATATTGAGACAAATTCAAAGTGTAATTGCTGCCGCAGTCGACCCCATCCAGAACAACGGACCAATGCGCCCCCATCGACAAACAAATCAATTTAAGGATAGAAATACAGAATCTTATGATATCAATACTGAGCAACCACCCCTACTTGCATTCCTTTCTTGGTCTGGATGGGTCGGCATAGACTACTAGATGAGCGTTCTCTTAATTTCTATGCTATTACAGTTTCATCCATTTTGTAGGTCCACCTGAATATGACTGGTGACCTGTTCAGCTCATCGAAATACTGGTCTATGCGTTCTTTGAGCTCTTCAAATCTCTTCACTCTTATCTCTTTCAGGAGTGTCCTTGTGATCTTGCTGAACAGCGTTTCAACGATGTTGAGCCATGATCCATGTTTGGGGGTGAACACAAACACGAACCTGTTCGGAACGGTTGCGAGATACTTCCTTGTCTTCTCTGATGTGTGAACCCTGAGGTTGTCCAGGATCAGCCTCAGGGTTATCTCTTTTGGATATGAGGAATCAAGCTTCTTCAGGAATCTTATGAAGTCGTCGCTATTGTGTGTTCTGGAGGTAATCTCCGTAACCTTTCCACTGTGAAGATTCAATCCTGCAAGAAGTGATAACGTGCCCAGTCTCCTGTATTCATAATCCCTCGTTACAGATGGGTATTTTCCGGGAACAGGAGGAAGCTCCTCAGATTTCAGTGACAGTGCCTGTATTCCAGGCTTCTCGTCGAATGATATTGTTATGGTATCCTTCAGGTCATCCTCTGCAGATCCGGAGTTGATAATTTCGACCTCCTTGTAAACATGAAGAATGGTTGCCATCTTGTTCTCGAAATCCTCATCCCTGTTCTCTACGTAATACCGGATCTTGTGCGGCCTGATCGCTGCAAGTGTCAGTATATCGTGAATTGTGGAACGGCTCACGTCTCTCAATGATGGCCTGCTCATCCTTGCATGGGATGTGAGCAGGGAATATGTCCAGAGTTCATTGGGATATCCATGTTCCGATGGTTTTGTGCAGGCAAGATTCAGGATCCATGCCTTATCGTCGTCGGTGATCCTGCGTGGCTTTCCTGGCCTTGGAAGATCAGCAAGAGCAGAATCAACGCCGAATTCTCTTAACTTGGAGAGGGTGTTCTTTACGGTGTTCTTATTTACATGGTTCTTCCTTGCTATGACTTCGTCGCTGAGATCAGCGATGTAGTCAAGAATTATTCCTGCCCTGATTACACGCCTTCTTTCCTCGCTCCTTGAATTCCTTATCTTTCCAAGATCTGCAAGCTGTTCTTCAGTGAACTTCGGTTTCGGAAAATTCCTCCTGAACACCATTTATATCCATAAGATATGAAAAGATGGTATATAATAATAGACTAATTATTAAGCGAACGATAATCTAGTTTTCGGTCAAGTCTCCTAGATTCATCCACTATGATAAAGAAATCAGAATAAACAAAGAGTGATGTTATCTCAAAAGTAAAGTCAAGAAACTCCTTATTCTCGAATTTCTGATCGGGAATAGGGAAATAACTAACTCTTTATCCTGGTCTACAAAAATCTTCATTATGCTTCCTAAAAGAATATAAATAATTAATCCTCCTAGTATATAAATTGGGATTAGGTAAGGAGGATATGGGGCTAATAAGGTTACCCCTTTGAGAAAAAAGAACATAGCAAGAGAGGATATCCATATCTTAGTCAATCCTTTAAAGTCTATAGAAGAGACCTCATACTTATGTGCAAAATAAAACAACGTGAAGAAATTCGTCACATATACTGAAATGTAACCAACTGCTGCTCCGATTGTTCCAAATGACGGAATCAGTAGTAGCGATAAGGAAACGTTTATCGTGAATGATGAGGAACTTGTAAAAATTAATACCCTAGTTTTTCGAATCGATGCGAGCGCCTGTATGGATATGTTGAAAACTACAAATAAAGCAGCCGAAAACATGATGATGTCAAGGGGCCACATAGCGCCAACATACCGAACTCCCGCTAGAGTGGATATCAAAGGTCCAGAAATAGAAATCACCCCAAGAGCGGCAGGGACAAATACATAGGAAAGAAGAAGAGAAGCTACCCGAAAATTGTTTCTAATAGCGTCCTTTTTTCCCAATCCATAAAGTTCAGAAAATTTTGGAAGAAGTATATTTCCAAAAGGCGTTATGATAAAATTTATCGAGCTTGAAATGAGGAGTGCAATGTTATAGATGCCAAGTTGGGATAATGCCATAAACCCAGCCACAATGAAGCGATCAGCGTAAGAGGCACCAAAACTCGTGATAGAAAACAGAAACACAGGAATAGAATAATAGAAAATAACACGACTCGGAGTGGAATTTCCACCACCTGCGTAGGAAGAAATAATTTTTATTATTGATGCAAATTCGATAGCTACCCCGGCCAGAATTCCAACAACCCACCCCAATATAATATAGAGTAGAGATCCTCCAATAAATGCAAAAACAAAAGCTATGAGATAGTAACAGGTCCACACGATTATATTGATAATTGCTGATAATTTGAATTTTTGAAGTCCTAGTAGTGAAGAGTTCAGGACTCCGAACAAAACATTTCCAAAAACCACAATGCCTAAAAGACGGAGAATTGCAAGATGAATGCGTTCATCCTTTAGCAACAGAAGCGAGATGTCTCCAGATAATAAGTAAATTGCAATATAGCTTAAAATCGAAAAAATGAATCCGTATGATACTATCTTTAACAATACCTTTTTTGCTGAACGTAAATCATGCCTACCGATATAGTAGGAGATAAAGTGTTGTGCCCCTCTTCCAAGGCCCAATTGGAAGACTATATTAAACAGTCCATTGATCGCAACAAATAGTGCGATGGCCCCTACTTGAGAAGTAGTAAACAACCTTGTCAAGGCTAAGTAGAAGACCGCTCCAGAAATGACCTGAACGCTTACTCCCGCATATTGATATAGTGCATCGAAACCAATGGATTTCTGTGTAGACGATTCATTCATTTAATCTCTCAAGTTTCGAGTTAATATCTTTGCTGTTTAAGTTAGTTATCATTTAAAGCCAATAAAAATGTCTAATTTGTTCGTTTTACGAAAACTTCATTCCAGCAATTAGCGCCATTTAAACTATAATGGAATTATATCTATTTTGTATGTAATTTCTCCACATTATAGTTTTGTAATACCGATTCTTTGTCTACATATATTTGTGATATCCTGAGTATTGTTTCTTTTTATACTGCCTCTTCTTCCTTGCCATTGTTCATCTTCTCCTGATATGCCATTGCAGGTGTTACTACTGGCCTTTCCTTATCGCTCAGGGACATGTGCCTCCTCTCGTTGTTGTAATAGTACACAACTTCCTCCCAGGTGCCGAAGTGCTTCCTCAATCCCTTCAGTGTACCGTTGAACCTCTCCAGCTTGCCGTTTGTCTGGGGATGCTTCACCCTTGCGAGGATGTGCCTTATTCCCTCTGATTCAAGGAATCTCTGGAACTCATTTGGACCTCCGGGCTCGCCGTTCTTCCCGTTTGAGAAGAACTGTGTACCATGATCTGTCATGACTTCCCTGGGTTTTTCGTGCTCTTCTGTTGCCTTCATGAGAACAATGAGGCTGTTCTCCGTTGTTGCAGATTCGAATGATCCGAAACCGACGATGTATCTGGAAGCATCATCCTCTATGACGAGGAGCTGCTCTTCCCTGTACTTGTAAATGCCGGTTGATTTTTCACCAATAATGACGGAATAAAATTCCCCACCCATATTTATAATTTCACTCATTTTCTTTCACACCTTTTTGTATGGAGGAGGGTTGCCCTTCCTCCGGTCCTTAAGCCTGTATGAATCTCCTCTTATGTTCACCACGATGCTGTGGTGCAATACTCGATCGAGAACAGCGGATGCCATTACCTGATCACCGAGAACTTCACCCCACTCCGAGAAAGACTTGTTCGAGGTGAATATGGTGGAACATTTCTCATACCTGTACGATACCAGCTGGAACAGGAGATTTGATTCCTCCCTGTTCAACGGGAGGTATCCTATCTCATCAATGATCATGAGAGGATACCTTGCGTATTTCCTGAGCAGTGTGTTCAGGCTGTCTTTCATGAATTCCTTCCTCAGTGCCTGGACAAGCTTCACCGCTGACACATAGTACACAGAAATATCCGATTGCAGCGCGTGCATTCCTATTGCAACAGAGAGGTGGGTCTTCCCGACACCCGGAGGACCCAGGAAGACAAGGTTCTCCCTGTTGTGTATGAACCTCAGGGTCATCAGGTCATTGATCACTGATTTGTCTATGGACGGCTGAAAGGAGAGATCGAATTCATCCATGGTTTTTCTGAACGGGAATCCGGCGTACTTCAGCTTGGTATCATATCTCTTTGATCGCTTGCTCCTGACCTCTTCGGAAAGCAGGTGGTCAAGTACTTCCAGGACACTCTTATCATGCGCATTTTCCAGGTAGTTGTCAATGGTCTTTTCCATGACGTCAAGACCTAGGCTGGCAAGGTGCTCATGAACTCTTTCGTATGAGTCCATCATGACACCTCCTCATACCTTGACAGATCGCGTTTCTCCACAAGCGTTTCGAAGGCTGTGAGGTTCTCAGACCTTATGGCCTTGAGAAGGCCTTCGAAGTGTTCCTTCTTTCTGGATATCCTTCCCGATCCAGGAAGGATGTCATGCTCCGCTATGACATGGGAATCAACCTGGATCCTCAGGGTCGATTCCTCCGTCACCAGTGCCTCCCTTCCTGCATAGATCCAGGGCACGCTGTATCGATTGCCGTTCCATGAGACATAGCAGTCCCTGGATACCTTGCGTGTTTCTTCTTTGCGGGTGAAGTATTCCGGTGCACGATCTACAGGGTTTAGCTTCTCCATTGCAAGGAGGTCCATTGGAATCTGGTGCGTTGTGCCATGTATCTGGGAATTCACTCGTTTAAGCCACTGCAGGCACTGTGCATTCATGTCATCAAGGGATGTGAATGTTCTACCGGCCCAGAAATTGTATCTCAGATACTTGATCGTGTTTTCGATCTTTCCCTTGGTCTGGGCACGATAGGGGAAGCACAGCCGCACGATGAATCCATAGTATTCCGAGAAATCCCTGAACTTCATGTTGAAGACGGATTCGGAGGCCTTTATCCTCCTCTCGAGGACCACTTGTTTCATGTTATCGAAGAGGATGGTGTCAGTGTATCCTCCAAAGAAGCGGAAGGCATTCATGTGCATTTTAATGACATTCTCCGTGGATATATCGGTGGTGAACTCGGCATAGCGCATCCTTGAGTATCCCAGGATGATGCTGAATGCGTACAGCTTCTTCCTCTTTGCATCGATCTCGATGTGCCCGAACTCTCCGAAGTCCACTTGTGATTGTTTTCCAGGATCTGTCTCGTAACGGTACACAGCCTGTACCCTTCGATCCTTGCGGAGTGTGTAACAGTAATCTCCGAGGATTGTCCTTCCTCCGTCGTATCCCTGCTTGCGGATCTCCTCGAGTATCCTGACTGTGGACAGGTTATATCTGTCCACCAGCTCCCTGATACTGTCCCTGTAAGGATCGAGCTTCGAACTTCTTCCAACGCGCGGCTTTGTGGTGGGAATACCGTCGCTCTTTGCATACTTCCTCACCGTCTTTCTGTCTATTCCCAGTTGCCTTGAGACCTCAGATATACTGAAGCCTTTGTCCAGCATGTTCCTTATCATTCTCCACCCCTCACTGCCGAGCAAAATTCACCACGTTCTCTATCAAACACATGGGGAATTTTAAACCGGCGATCCTGGGGAATTCTAAACCGACAAAATTGAGGAATTATGATCCGGCATTTACAGTGATTGGGGATGTTATTCGAAATCCTCTTTACTCTTTAACGAATGTTAAATAATCTTTCACCAGAGGAATTAAAAAACATAGAGATTTCAGGAAGATGTCGCTGATTGATTCATCATTCAAAAGGATGTTTGAAATGAAAAAGAGAGAAGTAGTAACATAGGTAGAAGATGTGCAAAAACATCCAAAATCACGGGGAAGATCGCACTAACGTCTATTGATTAAGAAACCTTATTTTTAATAATCTCAGGTTAAGAATATTGCCTGATTTATTCAATAATGAGAATGGAAGATTCTACCATGATATCAGCTTTACTGATTATTTTTATCTTAGTCATTCTCATCTCCTCTGAACTGAGTAGCAATTCAGAACCTCCTAATATCTCTAAAGTCGAAGCCATCTCCGGAGTTTCAGTGCACAACCTAACAGCCAAGGATGTTGTAATGATTTCTGATGCAAATTTCACCTGGGTAAGGCTGGATACCTGGCCCACATTCGGAAAATCTGTTTCAATGGCGAGTTCAGCTGGAATCAAAGTGCTCGGGATCATTGAGATGAACGTAACAAGCCCAAAACAACTTGACAAATGGAACAGCACCGTGGAAAAATACGCCACAAATTATGACGGAAACGTATCAGCATGGGAGATACTCAACGAGCCGAGGGTTTCAATCCCATCGGGCAAGGAGAATAACTTCAAGGCATCATTGTATTATAAAATGGTAAAGTCAGCTTATGAGATCATAAAATCTGTTAATTCTTCTATGAAAGTGATAGCATTTGGCGGCATAAGAATACTTGACAACAATATTCTTGACCAGGCATGGGTGGAGGCACTAGTTTCAATGGGCATTCTGCACTATTGTGATGCTGTTTCCATACATCTTTACTCAACCATTTCAAACGCCCAGATTACTGAACTGAGTTACCGGTCTGCAATATCCCATCTTAAAAGAATTGTCGGCAATGAGGCTATGTGGGTGACTGAAACCGGAATGCCGTATGACCTGGACCCGGTAGCCTACATAAATGCAGTATATCCGATGCTCTCTTCTTTCGGTATACAACACATATTCTGGTACGAGTTCAGGGACTGGGTACCCGACTTCGACCATTCCTTTGGGCTCCTCAAAAGTGATTATACCCCCAGACCAGCCTACTTTACTTTTAAGGGGATGGACAAGGTAGTGGATATCTGAGCATTTAGAACCTATGTTGTAGATTTTATGACCCTATTCGACAGCACATAAATTAATACATCCCCTCTATACGATTCCCGATGAGTTGGAAGGAGGTTGCCTATAACAGACGCGGCACATTAACCATCCTTTGTGCTATCCTGGCACTTTCCTCCATCTGGTCGTTCATATCCGTAATGAGGTATGATGCATTCAACGCTGATGTGCTTGACCTGGGGGTGAATTCAAGCCTTCTATACGGTGTGTTCCACCCGGATTTCTCTTCAGGCAATCTTGCTGTAAACAAGCTCATCTATCTCCTAATCGCACCTTTCTACAACTTATACCCTGATCCCAGAACGCTCCTAGTATTCCAGAGTTTCTGGATCTCGATAGGTGCTTTTCCTCTTTATAAGATCGGGAAGAAGGTATTGGGTGACGAATTCGCGTCCGTTGCGATGTCGCTGGCGTATCTTGTATATTTCCCGTTAGGGGGGGTTTACTGGTTTGACTTCCACTACATGGCCCTGTTCCCGACTTTCTTCCTCTTTGGAATAATGTTTCTCGTATACGAAAGGAAAAGATATTTGCTGCTCTTCATGTTCTTAGCGACCCTGACAGATCTCCTCGTTCCAATTATTATGCTGTTCATGGGAGTCTGCTATATGCTCTATCCATCCAAGAGGAAAAGAGATCCTCTGATAACAAGATATATTCTGGTAGCGCTTTTATTTTCATTTGCAGTATTGGTCTTGATAGCACTGTACTTCGGTCCTGCATACATTTATAACTGGATGAACAGGCCATTCTCTGCAGGGTTTTTCTCCTCTCTATCGGCAGATTTGCCCCTGAAAGCAGAGTATTTCTTCTGGCTTCTTTTGCCTGTGCTGTTTCTTTCATTCCTGGAGATACGAATTCTTCTCCTGATAATACCGTATGTACTCTTCGTTTTCAGTTACAGTTACCACCCCTTTTACTCACCCATGTTTTACCAGTATCCTGCATTGACTGCACCCATAATTTTCACTTCGGCGGTCTACGGGATGAGGAAATTCAAAAAGATCCCGTCTTTCAGAAGATTGAAGGCAAAGCATCTCGCCGCGGCTATTCTTTTGATCAATATACTGCTCGCATCACTCCTCTCACCACTGGGCAACATTGCTACCGGCATCAATGATGGATACAACGCACCCAACCAGATTACGGTCACGAACCAGGATAATGCATTGAACCAGATGATTTCCCTGATACCAAAAGGTTCAACAGTCCTTATACAGGGGAATATGCCTCAGCTCACCAACGGATACCACTGGATCCTTCCTTATCAGCTCAACCATACCGATCTTCCCCAGTATGCCTTAAGTGATCCTTACAGCTACTATTACTTCGATGGTGTTCATATTTCCGGAAACGTCATATCCAACTTCCAATCCGAGTTCCAGTCTCTGCTAAACAGTGGACGGTATCACATTGTTGACAATGAGTATAATATCACACTTATTGAGAAAAATTCCTGACGTGGCTGAACGTGAACAGGGTCAGAATTCAGAGAATTTTTCGTAGTAAAGCTCTTCCACCTTCTTCGGAATGTATTTCCAGAGTGGTGAGTTTCTTATCATTATGGCTACCAGGGAGATTAGGCCACTGAAAATCAGGGCAGCAATGTTGAAGGTGCTCCCTTCGCCGTGCGTGTAGTGGATTGGCACCTCCTTTACGATGTAGTTTTCTCTCTTTGCATAGTAGTGGACGAAGACGTCAAAGAATGCGTTTGATATGGTTACCTTCCTGAACAGCCCCACTAATCTGTCCTTTCTTGCTATCTTGTACCCGCACTGGGTATCGATTATCTTGATTCCCAGGAAACCTTTGACTAGAAAGTTGAATGCTCTGCTGAAGAAACGCCTATATGGTGGTATTGAGTTACTTACATCCAGGTACCGGTTAAAATTCACCAAGTCGTGATCATAAATTAGTGGAAAATGGTCAATCAGGTCTTTGAAGCTCACCGATCCATCTGCGTCCATCAATATCACGTAATCTCCTTCTGCAAACTCCAGGGCTCTTTTGATCGCCCTTCCCTTGCCCATTCTCTTTCTATTTACGATGGCAAGAGTATTCATTCCATCATCAAACAAATCGGATACAATCTGCTCAGTGCTGTCATCACCGTCGATGGATACTATAACTTGCAAATTCAAGGAATTTAGTTTGCAAAAATCCAGGATTTCGTTTAGGACAGGCCCGATCCGTTCTTCTTCGTTGTATGCTGGAATGATTATAGAAACATTAGCAGGAAGCTCAAATTCTTGAGCAGCAAGGTTTTGCGATTCCAATATAGTCGAACGTTTATATTCTTAAAGTAATATGAATTTTTGTATGATAGAATGTGCTCCGTGGTATCCTTAGAAGTTCCAGGATTCTGGTCGTTGAGAGCCCACGTCCAGCATACTCATTGATCAACGCGGTTTCCTCCTCGTTTTTTTATATGCTTCCTGGAGCAGTGATACCTCCAGTTCCTTCTCTGCAAGCATCTTCTTCAATCTCTCGTTCTCCTTCTTCAGCTTTCTGAGGCCTGGTTCCAAGGACCTTGTACGGGATCTGAGCCCATCCATGCCTAGTGCATCGAAGGCCTGTTTCCAACGGTAGAACATGGATGGATCCACAGAATATTTTCTGCAGGTTTCAACGACATGTCCGCTTTCTTTGATCTCGTTGATGAGTGCCAGTTTCTCTTCCGCTTTCCAGTATCTGCGAGTCATTTCCCCCTAGAACCCCCCTATATATACTTTTCTATTACTATAAGCCAATGTTGTCCAATTATTTAAGGGGCCAGCACAGGATTAAGAAATATTTTCGTTTCTGGAATTCCCATCGATATCAAATCCTGCAAGGAGCTTTCAGACTCTGTCACAAAAGCGCATCCTCTATAGAAGATTCTATACCCCCTCTCCATCAAGGTAAGAAAACTCGCCAATATTCTGTTCACCTGTCCTTTCAAGGTTCTGGAATGCCGGTGTCTGAAATATACGATGACAGGTTTTCTAGTGATGAGTCTTGAAAACCAAGGCATTGCATGGCCCATGTCATCAATTATGATATCATAATCTTGGCGCATAGTTAGAATGTAAATTATAGATGCTACATGCACAATTAAATTCCCACCAATTCTGCTTATTATTATCCCATCAATTAACTCTTTTTTTGGGCTTGCAATAGGTCTAGGAGTTATCCAGTTTACTTTATGACCATCGGCAACAAGTCTCTTACCAACTTCATATATTGTTAGTTCTGCACCACCGGCTCTCGGGTGTCTTATATCACGATGGGACAGCCAAAGAATTTTCACTCTTATCATCGCAGAATTGACCCGACCAATTATTAATTTTCTATGAGATTACAAAATACTATTTTCTTATCAGGCAAACAGATTATCTCATCTCGGGGAGTGTGGAAGGTGCGTTGCATACGGTGTTCTGCAGGAATCATTAATAATAGACAGAATATGACTGCATAATGAAAGTTGCGATTGTGCTCCCCGGACCATTATCATTCAGAGGAGGTGCTGAGGTCTGGTCAGTCGAGGTAGCTGATCGGTTAAGAAGAAAAGGATGGAAAGTCACATTCTTTTTGCCTGAGGTTTCAGAAGAAGATGTGAGAATTGCCAGAGATCACGGCGTTAAAGCTTACAAATCGCTTATTTATAATTTTCTCAAACACATTAATAAGTTAAACTTCTTTCCTCCTATGATACCATACAACAGAGAACTCGACAACTTTGACATCGTATACACCACCTCAATGCAGCCTATCAGAATTCTCATGAAATGCAAGACCAAGTTGATAGTCGGTACACACGATGCTTTTCTTTCAAATAGAAAACTAGGGATAGATTCATTCCAGACAATTTCTAGACTTGCCATGAGAGTGTCGGGGGCAATGTTATCTGTCCACGCTCTGAGCAAGGTGGTAGAAGGTAAATTCAATCTTCCGAAAGAAAGGTTTTTTACTGTTCCAAATTTCATCCCCGGTGCTAAATGCAATGTAATGGACACCAACGAATTCAGGATAGTCTTTTTAGGTAGAGTGGAAAAGAGAAAGGGTGCAGACGTACTTATCAAGATATCCAATCTCTTTAAGGAGAAGCCTGGTTTTTACATAGACATAGCGGGTTCTGTTCCTCAGAGTTACATTCCAATAATGAATTCATTGTCTAAAGTTTCAAACATAAGGGTTTTAGGTAGGGTGGGAGAGTACGAGAAGTTCAAAATTCTTCAAAATTCCTCTCTACTCATCTTTCTTTCGAGCCGAGACGTCTTTCCGTTTGTTATGCTCGAAGCCTTATCATGTGGTTTGCCAATTGTTACGACCTGGAAATTCGCAAAAGCCTCTTTCCAAACTTATGGAATAACGGAGTGTAAACCCAATGTAACTGATATTGAATCTGAAATACGAAAACATCATAAAAAATGGTCACAGGATAGGGGAAATTACTTTGATGTTAAGAAAAGGATACAGTCAGAAGCATTTCGAAAGTACGATAAGGAAAAGATCATGGAAAGTATATTGGATATGTTCATCAAGGGTTGTGAACGAGGGTCCGAATGAAGGACAAAACACTCCACTCTATGAATTTAGCAGCTTGACAGAAGCCCATTCGGATACTGATTAGAAGTGTTTGATCTGGCATCAATTACTTCCAAAGTAGTAGAAGAAGCCGATTGAAGGAGAACAAAATGCAGTCTAAAAGTAAGTCTATCGACAGTTTTAAAAGCAGCATCTCAACCTTTATCAAAGAGGATTTCAAACTAGACAAGAGAACACTGATAAACGCTACACTTTCATCAGTCTCTCTATCTCTGTTCTACATTGGTCTTATGCTTTTTTTCAGTCATGGAAGATTATTCTTTGGTGGAGATAACGCTGGTTTCTACAACGTTTACGATTTTACCCTAGATCCAACCACTGCCTCTTTCTTTTACTTCATTGGAAACGTTTTGGGAGGGTTCAACTTTTATGCTGGTGACTACATTGCACTTTTTCTGATAATGTTTATGATACTATTCCTTTTCTATAACTTAACCAGACTGATTGTATTCGATGCACTTTCCCCAAGAAACACTAGAATCGCGTCTGTAATTTCTTCATTCTTCTATGTAGTTGGCCCTTCGTCAATAACAGAAGCCAGATACTCATTCGCCGGAAATATTGTGAGCCCACATCTGATATTCACCGTGCTATTCTTCATCGGAACCGTCATGGTGATCAGGTCAGACCGCAGAGCGCTGCTAGGGATGGTTCCGTCACTTATTCTTATGGGAGTCGGCTTTGCATTATCACTCCCTAAATTTCCAAATAACATTAGAATAGCAGTCATTCAAACTCTTATCTTCGTTATGATATATTTATCGTCTGCTCTTGTCAGGAAGTTGAGATTCCCGAAAGAACGGGGTTGGTCTTGGGCTGCAGCAAAAAAATTTGCAGCCTCAATCATATCAATCTCCATCTTCTCTTTTTATTCCTTTCTCCCCGTCTTTAGAAACTTATCGTTCTATATGGGAGTTGCAGATTCAGGCGCTTCAGCTAATGCATACTTAGGTTTTTACACGGGGGAGTTTAATACGATTCACAACTCACTGAGATTATTTGGAAACTGGTTGTTTCCCTACACTTCATATCACGTCCTCTACATCGGGAGTAATCCAATTGCCCTAGCCTCTTATCTATGGCCATTTCTATTCATCGTATCATTCGCTGTTGTTTTTAAGAATAGGAAGAACCTTGTTCTGCCATCACTCTTGCTGCCAGCAGTCATCATGTTTTTCTGGTATAAGGGTGGAAATCCTCCATTGGGAAGCTTGTGGTGGGACATCAATTCTTTTCCACCTCAAGGGTATCAATTCATTCCGCCGAATTCCTTCAGTTTCTACATTGAACTGATTTACTATCCTTTTGTAGCTTTCGCAGTTGTGTTCATATCTGGATGGGGGGCTCGGAGGATAAAATCATTCAAAAGAAGGGGATACATGAAGTTTTCCGTGATAGCTGTGATAGTCGCTCTTCTATCTTTCTCTATGTTGCCAATATTTACGGGAGAGGCTGAAACTCAACCATACAACTCTTCCATAAACACTACATTTCATGTTCCGGCAGGCTATTCTTCTGCAAGGTCGTATCTTATCCCCAAGAATGGACCAGTGCTATTGTTACCACAGACAGGGACATACTTGAGCACTGCTTGGAACTATACAGGTTCCGCATCTTTTTATCAGCTCTACTTCTCCCCAGTTAAGCTGATTAACCAGTTTAACTACGGTGGTGATTACATTTCATCCGCAAACAAGAACGTGTACTTCAACATAACACATCCAGTTGTCAACGTGAACAACACTATTGAGGTTAGCTCTAACTGGGCGAATCTGATGATCAAAAACAATGTGAGTTATATTTTAGTCGACGAATATATTAATGAACCATCGTCTTCCGAAACCTATGTTCACACTGCCATTCATTTCTTGTCAGATCACAATGTAACCCAAGAAGTGAAGTCGTACAAGGAGCTGACCCTGTACAAGGTTAACTCCGCAGCATTGGAAAAGTTTGTTTAGTTGATTCTTGATACTATTTGGCCAAGAAGTTCATTGGTAACATTACTCCAACTATAATGTTCTCTCACGTATTCGGAGGCCTCCCCCCTCGTTGCTCTTATGGCGCCTATATTATCGGCAGCCTCCTTAAGCCGGTTGAAGACAGCCTCGGAGTTGTGGCTCGCAAAATGAAGATATCCACGTTCTTCTAAGTCCGGGAAAAATCCTTTCATCGATTCATCCAGTATCGGATAGCAGCCGCATGCTACAGATTCAAGGACGACAAGGCCAAAATTATCACACTGAGATGGAAAAAGGAAAATGTCAGAAGAATTGTAATAACTAACAAGCTCGAGTATTGAAACGTTTGGGTAGTGTTTTACCCAGTTATACCTTCCTTGTTCCAGAAGTTGCTCCATCTCTCCGGAACCTATCACTGTTAGCTCTACGTCCACAGAGTTCCTCAACATATTGACGGCTTTCAATACTATATTCGCCCCTTTGCATGGGAGCATTCTCCCGACATAAAGCACTTTTATTTGAGGTTGGTTTGATTCGTCAGTCAAAAGACAAAAATTCTCCGTATCTATGCCGCTTCTAAGGACAAAACTATTTTCTTTCTTACATTTGGGCAGATATTCAAATCCCCTTTGCGTGGTGGCATGGAAGATGTTGACTCTTCTCCATACGAGATTATGCCCCACAAGAAAATTTTGAATTCTTCCGGCTAAAGATAGTGTATTTGGTTGCCATTCATGCAGTGTTCCAATAACGACGGTTTTATTCGAACTCACATATTTGCTGAACCCGTTATGGAACAGATAGACTATATCGCTATCTGATAGTTGACTCTTAAGGCGTTTAACTGTACCTCTTTCTAGTATTCTTTGCAGAAACGCGCGGTACAAGATTATGGAAAATAGACTGTTCCTATCCTTGTACCTTTTTAGTCTCTCCTCATAGTCAGGAAAGTCCAATATTGTCACTTTTTCCCTGAGGTCATCAATTATGCTTCTATTGAGCCTGATCCTGTCATAATAACCTGTTTGAAGAATTTGAATATCAAAAATTTCGAAATAACTTTCAGGGATTGAGAGGATGTAATTTATTAAAGTCCTTTCCCCCCCGCCACCCAGTAAGAGATTTGAGTTTATGGCTATTGATATCTTTAGTTTATCGCGCTGGTTCATCATTCCGCACCAAAATTATCAGGTTATCTCAGTCTTGGCACGCATTAAGTCACTCTTTGTATTTATATTGTAGCTTTTCCCCTTTAATGGAACTGCATACGCAAAGTTTTCACTTGCCAGAATCCCAATGGTGTCTGTGATTTCTTTTTCGTTTCTTTTTTCTGAAACCGGGGTTCTACGAATGTAGGCAAATATGTCACGAGAAAAAATGTAAACTCCTGTTCCACGATAAGAAGAAATAGGTTCTTTGGGCTTTTCGGATATGTACTCTATTTTGAGGTCGCGATCAAATTTTAGTTCGCACGTCCTCTTTATCACATCCATATCGTCTTCACACACCGTTCCAGTTACGGCCTTTGCCTTCCTCTCATCAAATACTTCAAGGAGTTCTCCGAGGTTTTCCGCAATATCTATTTCGTCGCCTAGATGAACCATAAAAGGCTCTTTGGGCAGATATGGCTCAGTCAGGAGTATGGCTTCTGCAATTCCACCAAGTTTATCCTGTCTTATGAAGGTTACATTCAGATGGGGGTATGCATTTTCAATAAATTCTTTGATCAAATGCTCTTTGTAATTTACAACGACAAAAACTCTACTGATGCCAAGACTAACAATGTTATCTATAACGTAACTGAGTATTGGCCTATCCCTTACCGGAATTAAGGGTTTAGGAAGCAAGTCTTTGTAGGGTGATTCAAGTCTTTTTCCTCTTCCAGCTGCCAAAATAACTGCAGCGTTGATTTCAAATGAACGTTTTTCCATTTCAATCAGTTCTTAGGAAACTTAATTTTCGTCGTCCTATAAAGTTGTACAGCTCGAAGTAGTGATGTAAAGGACTCGACTATTCCAGAAAACAGTGGCCTATTCAAATGAATTTTAGGTTTAATCCGGATTATAGTGCTTGCAGCGTCGTAGAGGAGAAAAAAAGGTACCCGGCTTTTTCTCCATCTTAAAAGGAAAACATAGTTGTTCACCCGCATGTTGAATTTCAGTTCCTTAAGGTCCCATCTACCTTCAATCTCATCGGATAAAGAGAACGTGGAAGCACTCCCGATATGTGACAGAACCACATCATCTTCATAAAAAATCTTGTAACCAGCTAATCTAGCTCTCTCGCAGATATCAGTATCCTCCGATCCCATCATAACATAACTCTCATCTAAAAAGCCAATTTTTCTGAGCATTCTCGCATTCATCAAAAAGAATGCTCCAACAATGTAGCCATCCCCAGAGATGAATCCAGTTCCTCTGGAAGTTACGGGTTCAAACCCGCCATATTTTGCGAGCCTAAGTCCCGTGTATTGGGTCCGCCCTTCGGTATCTACCAGCTTGCAACTTGCTATACCAATGGAATCATTTCCTTCTATGGGGTCCAGAAATCTGCTCAACCAATTTCTGTCATAGGCGATGATGTCATTACTCATCATCACTACGTATTCGGCATCTGGAAAGTTACCGAAAATGTGCTCTAAACCTCTGTTATTGTTATAGGACCAACTGATATTGTCTACAGTAAGAACATGTACTGTTTCGAAGTTTTGTTCTACATATTCCTTCGATCCGTCACTACTCGAAGCATCCACGAGAACGACATCAAGATTGGAGTAGTTGGTGCTGCGTAGATTATCCAGACATTGCTTCAGGATGGGTTCATCTTGGTACTTTATCAGAAGGCCGTTCCAGTTTAGCACTAGCACGACGACCCTAGGACTCCTGCTCCGTATATTTACTTGTTCTAAAGTTTCCATGAGACGGGTAGATAAACGTTTACTACCATTAAAAATTCTCGTTACCATGGATTTTCAACACCACACGTCCTTCAGAAATAATTTTTTATATTTGCTACCTTAAGGATTTAGAATGACCGAAAAAAGGGAATTACTGTTGAGCCTTGATGCGAAGGTCTCAATTGCTGAAGCTGTTATTGAAGACGCATTCTCACATTACAGAAGGCCCGTTGTTGTTTGGAGTGGCGGAAAGGATAGCACTGTGGTGTTGAATCTTGTGCGATCTGTCTGTGAGTCCAGAGGTATGAAGATGCCGCCCTCTCTATTCATCGACCACGGTGACCATTATCCTGAGACTCTTGAAATCTTGAATAAGGTCAGCCGAGACTGGAATTTCAAAATAATATTTGCAAGGAATGATGACCTGTTGAAAAGTCTTAAGGATGGCAGCATTGAAGTTGCAGATCTTAATGAGGAAAACAAGCTAGAGGTCAAGAGGATAGGCTTCGAAGGAGGTGAATTTGAGTACTCTCTGGAAACTGACGTGGGAAACCACCTATTGAAGACCGTCGCTATGAACAACACAATAAAGAGGTACAGATTCGATGCACTTTTGACTGGGGTTAGGTGGGACGAAAACGATGCGAGGGGCAGTGAGGTGTTCATATCACCACGGGATGAGCCACCCCATGTACGAGTTCAGCCAATATTGCCCATGCTTGAGAAGGATATCTGGGATTACATTTTCAAGAACAAGTTGCCCATACACCCTAAATATTACGAAGGTTACCGCTCAATAGATGGGATACATGATTCAAAGAAGGTCTCTGATAAGCCAGCATGGGAGCAGGATCTCGACCAAACAAAGGAAAGGGCTGGCAGATCACAAGATAAAGAAGGAATGATGGAAAAGCTGCGGGCTTTGGGATACATGTGACAGAACCGCCAAACATAGTTCTCGTTGTGCTTGATACATTGCGGAGGAGCACACTCTACGATCAGATTAACAGTACTGTGGCCTTCAAGAAGATTGCGAACGATGGTGTACTGTATGATAACGCCATTTCCCCGGCGTCTTGGACAGTACCATCCCATGCGTCTATATTTTCTGGACTATACCCCTCCGAACATGGAGTCCACAGAAGGCAGGAAGAAGGTGTAATGGAGAGCATGGATAGGGCACATAGTATGAAGGACACACTTCCAGAGAGGATGTATTCAGCTGGTTATGAGACCACTTCACTTCATGCGAATGTTCTCCTTTCAGGAGGTAGTGGCTTCGATGTCGGATTTGACAACTGCCTGTCGATAGGTCCATTCGAGTGGATATCTGCAGCCGGGAAATCTATTAAAGATATCCTGGGAGATGTGGATACTCAAACTAGCGCTGCGTTGAAGCACCTTATCTTAAATCTTAAATTTGACGAAATAAGGAAAATCCTCTCCATCAACAGTAGCCTTAGAAAACAATTGAAAGCGAAGAATTTTCCAGTGGATAAGGGTGGGACTGATATTGTCGAAACTGCTACTACCTATCTCAAAAACTCACCATCCTTTGTCTTCATGAATTTCATGGAGTCGCACGGGCCTCACGACAGACTCCCTTCCAATGTTTTGCTATGGGAAAGAAAACTCACCAAGAGGACCATAGAGGACTATACTGGAGATAGACCCTTCAAAGGTAAAGAAGTTCAAAGATATAGGAGAAGTTACCATAACTCTGTCCAAGTGATGGACACCCAATTGTCTAAGCTCGTCCGAAAGTTGGAAGAGAAAGACCTGTATGATGACACGCTGCTGGTGATTACTTCCGACCATGGTGAGGCATTAAAAGAGAATAAGTTTGTGGGTCACGGAGTATTCCTGCATAACACTCTAATAAATATCCCACTAATGATAAAGTACCCTCAGTCCAAGAAATTCAAAGTAGAAAATGGATATCAGACTACAATAGATATGCGCGATTTTTTGACTGTTTGGTCAAATGGTAATAAGATCCCATTTCCTTCAAGAGATGTCGTATTCTCTGAAGAATTTGGTTCTGGACATGACGGCCTGTCCCGTGTAACAGATGGACGGATTGATAACGTTGAGGACCTCAACGTCAAGAGGAAGGCAGTGCTAAAGAATGGGATCAAGCTTGTTGTGGATGGAACAAGAGGGATAGTTGAAGAATTTGAAGTTGACGGAATAGCTACCAGTCCCAAAGAACGCAGGGAAGCATCATCAGACCTCCTAGAAGAAATGTCTATTTTTACCGGAAATGAAGATTTTATTGTTCCAGGAAATTAAAATCTTATAGGTTAAGGGACTGAACCATGTCATTCCTCATTTTTCACCCTCACGGATAATGTAATGAAGCATCTACGGGTACAATTATCTGGTAAAAATGATAAACCTCACTATCTCAAAGTATGAAGGTAGGTTCAAGGTTGAGGACATCTCCTACATCGCATTGGAGTACCATATTGCTGGTGGTAATGAATACACCGAGGAGTACCAGTTTGAAAGCTACAGCATTGAAAATGAAACGGCAAAATTCTACTTATGTGAAGAAGATGAGCCATTCTGCGTGGTCAGGTTTGACTGTATGGTCTTGAACGGTACTCGATACAATGAGGCGTAGTTTTACACCTACATTTCTCAACGGTTCACGCTCGGAACTGCACATTGAACTTCAACAAAAGGCGGACGGGCTGGTTCTGATAGAGCAAGAGTGGGACAATCGTTCTTACGCCGCTACTCCTGCACTTCTGAGATAACGATGCCTTGTGAGAACATGATTCAGCCCGATATTGCTCCACCCTGATGCTTCAGTTACTCTGAAATTTCAGCCACAATCTCATCATGGATATGATTGCGTTGCACAACTCTATCCTGATCTCAGATGGAGTGATGGCTTCCACATAATCACGACCGTTCTTGAGTGACTGCGGTACCGAGGACACAGAGACCATGGCGATAGATACTGGGGTGTCTTCTTCTGTAGGGTACTCTACGTTAAATTTATCATGAATACTAATGGTGCCGCCTCCTGCAACCGTAATCATGCCTTCATCGATTTGTCTTTCAAATGCCTTACTCGCCTTCTTTCTGATGTTTTCTTCTAAGGTCCTCCGACCAGCCTGATCCATCGCTGGGCGGAACCACTCCGGCACTGAATCAGATGTGTTCATTATCCTCATTATTATCGTGATACTGTCTCCAGACATTTCTTCAAGAGTCTCCTCAAGCTTATCCGCATCCTTTCAGCAGCTGTGAAGCTTCTGAAGTTCAGCATTTTCAGGAAAACCGGATGGAATCCCTCCATGTGAAATGATTACATCGTAGCGTGATACTATTTCAAACAGGATCTTGAAGACCTCGTTCGCCGCCTTCCTGTTCTTATTGCTGTTAAGGGAAACATGTATTACGCCCTCCTCCTCCGGAATGTTTGCGCCTCCCTCGAGAAGGTATCCTGCATTTGAGCCAGCAGACCTGAAGACCTTCCTGATGCTCCTCCCGAGGGTGATGCCATCGTTTAATTCGTCACGAATCTTCTTTAGCTCGGGGTTTCCTGAAACTAGATTGTCACGTTCACTCTCAAGGGATTCAATCCTCTTCTGAAGGTCTGAGATCCCCCTACTGTAATCGGAAACTACACCTAGCCTCTCAAGGGCATCAGCGGCCCTATTCTCAGCCTCCTGGTATTGGCTGTTCCTAAAGTCCATTGCGTCGGACAGTTCGTCGCGCTCGGCCTTCAAAGATTCTATCTCCCCCTCATACTCTTTCTTCTCTAGGTCCAGGGTGGCAATCTCCTTCACCCATTTCTCCTTCTCCCTAGTTCTATCCCATTCTAGTTTCTTCAGCTCTTTGCGTGCCGTGGCAACCTGTCCATTGACATCACGCAGCTCATCTTCATGCGCCTCCATGTTCCGGCAATATTCAACGAATCTCTTCACGACGTCGGATTCCTGGACGCCCGAAGACCTCATTTTATTGGCCATATGCCTTATTCCGCTGCTGTTTACACCATGGTTAGACAGGTATTTCCAGTCCTCTACAAGCGACCCCAGCTCCTCATGAGTTAGGCCATTCTTGTCCCCCACCACGTTCATGTACTTCATGCCGGACAGGAGGCGGACATCGTATCCCATGGCCTTTGCATTGTCTGAAAATTTTATCAGCTCCTCACCTTCTATGTGATGCCTGGACATGAATTCTTCAAGTTTTGTCACCCTCTCAACGGTATCATTCTTATCCAGTAGCCTTTTTTCAATGTCATTAAGGGACTGTTGCTTCTCCCGGATACAGCCTTTGAGTTCTGAGTATTCTTCCATACCTTTCCTGTTCTCCTCCTTCCGTTTCGCGTTCTCCTCTGTCAGCCTTGAGTTCTCAGACTGAAGATCTCTCAGAAGCTTCTTATCGTCATTGATCCCTTCATTAGCAGCACGCACATCCTCAGCCAGCTTGGAAGGCGTTATCCCCGACAATGCAAGCTCGTGGATGACCGAGAACAGCTCACTTATAACTGCAACAGGCTCCCGCTGGTCCTTGAGGAAAAGAAGTATCTTGTAGTATGGCTCTGAATCAATACCGAGGTCTGAGACTATCCCCTGATGCGTGAGGGCTTCTTTCACACTCTCTAGGGGGATGCCATTCTCCTTGGTGTATCTTGATAGCTCGATAAGCTCCTCCTCGAGTGGCACGGCGTCACTGAGGGCTGACAGCTGGTGACTACGCCATCTATTGATGTAGTCCTGCACTGTGCTCTTTGCCTTGCCGGTCTTTTGAGTTATTTCTCTTACTGAAAATCCCTGGATATGAAGGGATATTATTTTGGCTATTTTTCCATAAAGATTAACATCAAAATTATTCATATTAAGATTGGGCTACACATGGGCTGCCACTGTGTAGCCACTTTTTCACTAATTTGTTTGGCCACACGCTCTATTACTGCGATAAACAGACTTTTCCATTTTTCCGGAAAACGTCCCACGCAACTTGCCTTTCATACATCCACTCTTTGATGTCCAGCTTGGGCAGCTTTTTCAGAGTTAAACTCAAACAGGAGGGGTAGTATGGTGAGAAACCTCGTGGAATCTTTTGGGATTCTGCAAGGACACTTCTGAGTTATCAAATGGAGAAAACAGAAATTTCCCATGATCTTTCATCACATTGAAATGGGATCGATCAGCCATGATCCGTACGCTCGGACATCAACACGGACAGTATATCGGACGGGGTTCCGGACATGAATCCGGACGATCATGAGTGGATATTCATGCGCTACCGGACACCTATATATTTAAGTATTTCTCAAGAGGAATATTTTAATCACTGTGTCTCTTTATCCCTCTATTGAGGATAGCATACGTGGGTGACTTTCTCGATCACGGTAGGGGCCTTAATACGGTGGGAGCATCGATAGTGTTTCTCCTGGCCCTGAATGAGGAGGTGGAGAGCATTGATGTATTCTGTCCCTATTCGGACAAAGGTTCCCACGTAAAGAATCATCACAAGAAAATCAGGGTCATTGAGACTTATCGGTATGGTGACGCCCTATCTGTTCTGACCTTATTCAAGATAAGGAGAATTAACTACGACAGGATTATTTTCAACATACTTCCGACCGGTTTCGGTTCCACATCACTCCCCAATCTATTCGGCCTTCTCGTTCCCATCACCATGGCCGCCATTTTTCGCACGCCTGGCCTGAGGGTCGTCTACCACAACTCAGTGTATACGAACAATGTCGCGCTTCTTGGTTATGACACCTTCTATGATAGAGTTAGGTCTAGGGTCTTAGGTTTTATTGAAAAAGCGATGTTCAAGCTCATTGATACCATTGTGCTAGTAGAGCTTTATAAGAAGGCGATTGACGAGAGGATTGGCTTAAACCGTGTGAGATATTCAAGTGGCAGGTATCTTGAGGCGATTCCCACCTTGTTCTTAAATGATCTACTAGATACTGTTGAATTTCAAAACAAGAGAAATGATGATGTTCCAACGGTTCTCTTGCACGGCTTCTGGGGGCCACAAAAGAACCTAAGAGCTGCATTGGAAGCGTTGTCAAAAATTAGTGATGAAGGACTAATATTCAATCTTATAATATCAGGAGGGATCAATAAACACTTCCCGTTATACGAAAAGCAGTTCATGAAAATTATAGATGAATTCTCCGATATAATTGGTAGCTACTTAGGATATATTGACGAAAAGAAAATTTTGTCGCTTTATACGAAATCTGATCTGTTGATACTTCCATATAACACTCCTGGCGGCCACTCTGGAGTACTAGAACAAGCAATATTCTTTGAAGTTGAAACTGTAGCAATAGATTTTGCTGAGTATAGAGAACAGGCAAATGGATTAGAATTTGTCCATCTTTGCAAAAGGGATAACCTACAAGATGCAATAAGAACCGTTCTGATGTATAGAAGGAATAGGTACAGATTAAGGATTAAACGAAAACTTGATGAGGTGTTAGACAACATCGACATACTGTTGCAAACTTAAATGCTTTCTAAACACCGTTGCCCTTTTCCCAGAGATCAGCAATCATGGAATGATAACTTTCTGTCATCAGTTCTTCGTCGAATGACCTCTTTGCTTCAATGGATATGGTTGTCTTTAAGTCAAAATAAGCTTTTTTATCCTCGTCCCAAAGATGATAATATTCAGATATTGTTTCGGCTAGCGTTCTGGGTCTGAATGAGGAGACCTTCCCGAAAATTCCATTATGTTCTACTATATTCTTTGGCCCATCAGCAGGAGACGTTACTACTGGTAAGCCTGAAAAAAGACCCTCTACAACAACGATCCCGTAAGGTTCAAGGTTGGAAGTCACAATCAACAAGTTTGAATTATGAAAAGCATTCAGGCGTTCGATTTCCGTAACAAAACCCAGATAACTTGAATTTGGAGGCAAATTGTTTAGCAAATGTTTATCTTTTCCGGTCCCAATTACGGCGAATTGAATATTTTTGTCTATCTTATAAGTCATTTTTATGGTTTTTTTCAATCTTTTAATTCCTTTACTTAGATTTTCAATTCTTCCGGCAAAAAGGACCGTAAAACAGTCGTCGTTTCTCTTAGGTTGATAGTGCGATGTTTCAACACCGTTTTTGATTTTAAAAATTTGATCGTCTTGCACACCTTTCCTTTGTAATATGGATTGGATAGTTTCCGAAAAAAATTGTACATATATCAAGTGATTCTTTTTCACTTCTGAAGCAAATTTTGAAAGACCATTCCTCATTACAAGTTGATGCGCCAGTACAATAGGGTTTAGGTGGATTTTTGGTTCCATAGCAGTTCCATGAAGGCAAAAGACCACTTTCGATCCAACACTGGCTATTTTTCTCATATAAGACTTCGAAGGGAATCGCCTGAGGAGAACCAAAGATATTGCCCGGATGTCAAAAGCAGAAGGGTCAGGTAACGATTGACCAAAGAAAAAGGGAGCTTTCTTAAAGGTAATTTGATCTATGTCAAAATTAATCATTTTACTAACTTCCTCTTCGCTTATGCGTTTTACATTTTTAGAATTATTAGGCTCGTAATATGTAACTTTGTAGCCTTTAGATACGAGATAGTTCCCTATTTTTGCAGCTATTCTCTCTCCTCCTCCGAAGAAAGAAAGTGGGGCCTCCGAATAGATGTTTACACTTGGTCTAAAATCCTCATGCATCTAACATACGATGTTAAAGGACGTAATATAACTTAAGCTACTTAACTGTTAAGAAAATCATATCAAACACAAAGAGGTAGGTCATGTGCAGAGACTGCTGTAGAATTGATCAGAGTCCTACTGATCGTGCAAATCCTCGATCCTCAAATACTTTCTCCTAGTGATCCATTCTTCATTCATGTCCATTAGAATGGAACCTGCTAACCTGATCAATGCTTTCTCAGATGGAAACGCACCAACCTTCTTTGTGCGTCGCTTGACCTCATAGTTCAACCGCTCCATCATGTTTGTTGTCCTTATCCTGCGCCAGTGCTGCTGTGGACAGGACTGATAGTTGTACAGTGAATCCGACCATCTATCGTACATCTCAGCAGCTCTGTCCATCCCATTATCGATCAAGGCCTGCTGTGCCAGTGGCATGAGTGAGGGATTCTCCAGTGATTCCTTCACGATAAGTGAGACTGATGACCATCTTTTCCTGGAGACCTTCTTCATCAGATTCCTGATGAAATGCACATGGCAGAACTGCCATGATGCACCTGGAAATGATCGGAGTACTGCTTCCCTGATTCCTTTATGGCCATCTGATATCACCAGCTCTAATCCTCTCAGTCCCTTTCCTTCAGATCATCGAAGAATGACTCATAATCTATCTCAGTTTCAGAATCGTACAGTCTTGCGCCTAGAATTTCACGATATCCATCCTCTCTCACACCGGCGGCTATGTACAAGGCCATGCTTCTGTACCTTGAGTCCTGGCGTACCTTGATGTATGTGGCATCCACATACATGTACATTATCGGCTGTTCGATGGGACGCTCAAGGAATTCCTTCACCTTTTGATCCAGATCGGAGGAGAGTGATGAGACATAGGACGGGGATACCTTCCCCGCTCCCAGGCTCTCAACAATGCTCTTCACTCTCCTTGTTGAGACACCCTGTATGTACGATTCTAGGATTGCTGATTCAACTGCTCTCTCGACTCTGCTGTACCGGTTAAATACCTGAGTTTCGAATGGAAACTCGCGTATCTGAGGCTTCTCCAGAGTGAGATCGCCGTCCGATGTCTTCAGTGATCTCTTCCTCTTGCCATTCCTGTGTGCTTTCCTCTGCTCAGATCTCTCGTACCATTTCGCCCTGATCTGATCCATCGCTTCCCTGTCCATGACTTCGTTCAGAAACCACTCGATCAGCTGTTTCTTGCCTTCTCTGTTGTCCTTGAGGAAACCTCTAATTAGGTCCTCCACCATGTTCAATTGGTCCTGCATTTTTGGGTCAACTCACATCCAAATCTTGCAGGACCCTTTTCAATTTTTACAGCAATTCACGCACACCATCAAGAGGTAGAATTCTCTGTGTGAATGATTATACAAATCCATCTGTTTTAAAGTCTTGATAGTGTGTTGCATAATTCCCCTGTATAATGAAATACAGGGGAACGATTTGTTGTTATGACACCACAACAAATCACTGCAATAGGCAATAGAAGCACAAGAAGATATTGGGTTGGTTCTAACCGAAGGCATGACAGGTACAACCGATCCTTGGTGAACAGGGTTGAAGACCTCATGGACCCTTCATTCCTCATGAACTGGAAGAACCTGCTGCAGGATAACAACAGAGGAAAGAGAGGACATCCCTTCAAAACACCAAATGCGTTCATAACATTCCTTGCGAAGCTGAGAGCACTGTACAGCGTTCCCTTCAGGTCTCTTGAAGGAATTGCCAGGGTATTCTCCAGGATCTCGGGAATCAGGACAGTGTGCTATACCAACATATTCAGGAGGATCAGGAAGATCGTGCCAACTCTTCCCCATACTGATGGGAAACCGGTGGACTGTGCCATTGATTCCACCGGTTTCAAGATCACTATCAGGGGCGATTATCTGGGTACTAAATGGAATCGCCGCAGAAGAGGATGGAACAAGCTCCATGCGGTCATCTCAATACATGATGTCTCGGTGCTCTCCTTCTCCATCACCGATGAGCATGTCCATGATGCGAAGGAGGGCAGAAAGATACTGGAATCTGTCAGGGACAGAATACTGAGGATATACGGAGACAAGGGATATGATTCAAAGAAGATATTCAATGACTTTGGGCATGGCACAATAATACCGCCAAGGAAGAACGCCTCCACACAATCCAGGGGATCACCGGCAAGGGCTAAGGTTGTCAGACAGATCAGAAGGACATCTGAGAAGAGGTGGAAGGAATCGGTACAGTATGGGAAACGGTGGAATGTAGAGATATATTTCTCAGGTCTCAAGAGAACAATGGGTGAGGTGATCAAGGCTGTCAGGTCTGATTACATAGTTCAGGAGATCGCCCTGAAGGTGCAGTACTACAACATCATGAGAGAGATGACACATGCCTATTGAATTGTGCAACGCACTAAAGTCTTGAATAAAATACTTAATGTTTAAGTGACATACCTTTCACAGTACAATAAATGTATATCGCAATAGTTGTTAGAATACTATGGCCCGGAGGTGTCCAGAGAACTGCTTTTGCTGAAGCTGATGGTCTGGGAAAATTGGGACATGATGTGGATTTGATATTCATAAGAGATACTGAAAGAGTTCTAAGTGAATCGACTATAAATTTCAGAATACTGAATAATAAATCGGTGCAAAAAAGGTTTTTAAATAAGATTCTTCACTTGATAACTCGGCAGTACGCTCCTGAAAGAGGAAAAGATGCGACTATCGATCTTGATCTTATATGGAAGTTCGAAAAGAATAGGCATAGATATGATATCGTAATATATTTTGATGAATTTGCAGCGTTCTTCTCTAAGAAAGGAAAAATCCTAAACAACGATCAAAATTTTGTTGTAATACATGAAGTCCATGATAAGAGCAAACTATGGAGTTGGATCATTAAACGTTCACTATCATCAGCATCTGGTGTTATAACCAATTCAGAAGACAATGCCAATTTAGTCAAAAAGTATTATGGGAAAGAATCAGTTGTGCTAAGGCCAGGTCTAAAATATGTGGGTGCAACCTCTAGGTTTGAAGAGCGAGAAAATATTGCGATATCTGTAACGATGTGGGATTATGGTAGACATCCTGAAACCTTATTAGAAATAGCTAAAAACCTATCCCACGGGAAAATACTTCTCGTTGGAAGCTGGGCCGATTACGAATACATGGCTTCTTTCAAGAAACTTATAGTTAAGCTTGACCTGGGGAGTAAAATTGGCGTTACTGGCGATTTAAGTGAAGAGAACCTTAAGCAGCTATACAATTCAGCAAAGGTATTTATCAGGTTTGGATATAACGAGAAGGGTCCCGGCATGGGTTCAATGGAAGCCCTATCATATGGAATTCCCCTTATAATAAACGACGGTATTGGTATAAAAGAGATTTTTTGTGAGGGGCATTCGGGATTCAAGTTTGACGAAGAAAGATCTTCAGAAGTATCTGATAAAATCGATGAGCTTTTTACGAACCGCACTTTGTGGGATCAAATTTCAAATTATAACGTTGAGCTTTCGAAAGGATACACCTGGGATAAACATTGCAAAGCACTAAGTGACGCCATGAGTCGTTTAAGAATGACACGCACTTATGATTAATCCGACTTCGATGATGACCTTACTGTTGATAGGAGGATACACCACACAAAACCAGAGCCATGCCAATCACTTCTAAAATATTACTCTGATTCTATCATTTCTGAGGCAACTCATTGATAAATCAAATTGGAGTACATATCAGCCACATAACCAGGTAGCATGCTCGAGTTAAAAATGTAAATGTTGGAAGTAATGCCTAGATTATGGAAATAAATATCTCCTTGATTAAATACCATACTATGAGGATAGGTGTAACTTCCAACTAGAAAATTGTTGTAATAACACGAGATTTTTGAATGGGACCAAGTTACTGTCATCATGTATGTCATATTATTTTTAATGTCAATATTAGGTACAAAGTACCGGGTCATATTGAACTGTAGACTTTTATTGTAAAAGGGAACTTCTCGCAAAACTGGAACAGAGTGGTTGCCTCCATTAACCCATGGAAAATCACTTGCGTAACCGTAACCGATCAAACTTGAATTTAAATTCCAAGTAATAATGCCAGTTACCCTCCCGATATTTCTTAGGTTTGAAGAGTTGACGTCAATCACAATACTACCATTATGTCCGAATTCCCTACTCTCATTGATTAATATTCTCTGTGATATGGTAAGATAAGAATACTTTTGGTGATATAGAACGTGCTTTTCATAAAAACCGGTGTAATTGAGGGAATTTCTACCGTAGACCTTTAACACTATGAATGCTGTAATTCCACTAGGGCGATAAAAACGTTTGAGAACTTCATATGAGAAACCATTTGAGGAGAGTAGATTTTGGTAAGTTTTGTTTTGAGTTATGACAATTGCACTATTATTGATAAGGGTTGGAAATTGTCCTGGATACAACAATGAGGTCTTGTTAATCTTATCATGTGAATACTCCTTTAACCAAAGAGAAGGAAAATGAAGGTGATAATAATAATAGTCTATATTTGGCTTAGATGTAAGGTTGATATAGTTGCCCAAGTCTCCATAAGGGTAATAGTATACTGTGTCTTGGGATAAGTTATTCGCGACTATGTAGTTAGATACCGCATCAATTCCATATGTTGCATAAAACGGGTTAAAATTTGTATTGGTTTCCATAGTAACGTCATAATGGTCAAAGAGATCAATCACAAAACCTGTAAAATTAACTACTAATAGGGCAATGAATAATACTGATAAGATTCGAGCTATGTTGGAAAATTTATTTTTTTTGCGCGATTTATTGGATTCTAGACCTATCGAAGGTTCTATGAGGGGAGATTTAAATAGTCTAAAAAAGAGGATGGAAGTAATTATGAATATAATTGGCTCGGAAATAATGGCTTCAGTCTGGTTGGTGAAGTCAGGGGAATTGGCTTGATTCAAGATTGCAGTCGAATAACCACCAACAAAGATTACAAATAAGAGCAATATTTCGTATCTTTGGTGACCTTTGTAAAATCTGTACAACAGATATACTACAGAAGCATAGAAAAATATGGCCTCGGAGATAAACAGTACTGGAGTCAAGTCTGGAGAGTGTGATAAATAACTCGTTGGGAATATATCAATTACGACCATGTTCTGAGGCCTCATGAAAAAATAGGCCCTAACGGATAATGATGAAATTGCACCCACTATACCTAAGTTTAAGGGGTCAATTTGAGCAGGTATTCCAATGCTTTGTGTTATGGCATCCCGTAAGTCGTAAACCAAGAAAGCAAGGGTTATGCTTATAAGTAGGTATGTCAATATCAGGTATTTTTGTTTTCCGACTCTTTTTAATCTAACATAGAGTTCTGTAAATACCCAAAAATAAGAGACTAAGAATATAGGGATACCGGCCCATACAGTCACTTGTCTCGCAACTAAAGCAACTGATAGTGAGAATACTAGTAGAAACCAAGCATAATCCTTCAATGCATAATTCCTATTTCTAAGCCTAGTTAAAGAATAGACGAAAATAAGAAAGATAAAAGCAGGAAATATCGCATTTGAAGGCTCATACCGGGAACTAATGATAGAAAGTGGAGAGATTGCCCACAAGAGTGCTGCAAAGTAACCATATCGTGAGCTACCAAGAAGCTCTTTGGTAAAGAGATAAATTGAAATTGGCATAATTGTTCCGTAGATTGCAGTAGGTATTCTAGCCGCAAAATTGATGTTTCCACCAAACAATATTGTGCTAAGAATGTCGCCGTTTAGTAATTGATCAAATAAAACTCTAAAAGACGAGAGAGAACTGACGTACGAACCAATGTGTGATAAAGTGAATTGTGTGCTTTGAAGATTATTCATCTCGTCAAAGTATAGGGAAGGAGGGATGTTAGAAAGGGAGTAGATTCTGAGAACAGCCGATATAATTAAAATAACGACCAGAAGAATGTATTTTGCCCATTTACTAGGGTACTTGCAGTTTCTATGTATAATTGAATTAAGAGTTTCCACTTATTATGATCACCCCATTATCTCATTAAATAAAGCCCTATATTCATCCCTGATTAACTTTCTTTTGAATAGATTTGAATATTCTAACGAATTTGAGCGTAGATTTTGATAATTTTGAATAACATGATATAATGCATCTAGAAAACTTGATGGGTTTAGGTTAAATAAAACAGCTCCACCCGATTTTTTTGCATGATGAATTTGGGCGATATTTTCTCTTGGAACAAAAGTAGGTGGAATTCGGACCAGAGCAGGTAGCCCACAGGCAAATGCCTCAACAATTGGGCGATAAAAAGTGTCGCTTATCGTGGATGATACAAAAATGTCAGATTGCCTTAGTCTATTTGCAACTTCCTTACTGCTCATCCTACCTCGGAGTTTTACCTTGGAACTTATTGATAATCTTTCAACAAACTTATGCAGTTCCCTTATGGACTCTTCGGACAGTCCAATAAGCTCTACATCTACCTCTGGGTACTCTAAAAAAACTTCAGGGAGGAGGGATATAAACTCATGTTGCCTTTTCCTACCATACCAACCATCCCAATCTCCCACTAATATCAATTTAATTTTGCCCATTTTGGAAATGCACTTAGAATTACTAGTAGGAAAAAAAACTGAATTGTCTATTGAAGATGGTACTATTGTTGGGTGAACTTTTATTTTCTCGTAATATCCACCCATCCATTCTGAGTTGCATATAAGAAGGCGAGCTTTTTTGACTAAAAATCTTTCTAAGATCCTGGAAATGAACATTTTGATTTTCCCGGGAAACCTGAATAGAAAAAGGGGGTCTGGTCCAGGACTGCTGTAAATTACTCTCTTCCTTGTTACCATGGTGGCTAATAGGAAAGGAATAGCTCCTTGTACTATTATCTGATCGTAATCTTTCAAGTGCGATATCAACTTCCCGTCTATGATTGATAAGTAGTACCTATTTGAGACATATATATCATATTTTGTTGATATTTCATCAACCCTATCTACTGTGTGAGTTACAAAGGATACACGGTAATCTTTTAGGCTTTCGGCCATATCAATCACCCTTATGGCCTGACCATCTATCGATGAAAGTCTCGGGATCATTATGCAAATACTAGGGTTTATAAGCTTTTTTTTTAGGGCAAGATCCACGTTTGGAAATCTGTGGTAGTATAAATTATTCTCTACCTTTATTGGGTGTATGGTACAAAAAAAGGTATACAAAGCATGTTATTCAAAAATCAATTATCTACTCAATTTTCTTTAGTTGCTTTGAAGATACCATTCTTGGAGTTGCCTCTAATGTCAACATGGAAGCCTGCTTTTTCTCCCAATATTTTCTCAATCTCCGAGACCCCATTCGAGTGATATTCGCCCACTATAATATCAAGTAGATGAACATCGGAAAGTGAGACTTTTTCAAATAAGTCATATTCACACCCTTCACAGTCAATTTTCATTACTGAGCATTCATATCTAGTCAAAATTTCACCGAATGAATAGATCTCGGTCTTAAAACCTTCAATATACGCACTTTCCGAAAGATTAATGTTTGTCCCAACAAGATTGTCTTGATCAATGAAGATTTGAGATCTTTGAGCACCGAGCCCGCCAAAAATGGGAATTATTATTCCTTCTAGGTTATTAACTCGTACATTTTCAGTTAACAAGTCAAAGTTCTTCTTTATTGGTTCGATTGCTATTACTCTCTTTGCACCACTTAAGGCGAAAAAAACGGCACTGTCCCCAATGTTTGCACCAACATCAAGGACTACTTTATCCCTAACATTAATATCATAACTCATATCCCCAAAAATGCCACCTACGTCGCCGTTTTTAAGTGTACCTTTGAGATAAACAGACCTCCCATTGAAATTAAATCTTAGAATATCGTCTTTACTATCGTAATAGTAACCCTCGGGTGCAAAAGACAAGAAATATAATAACGATTGACTATATGTTCTAATTCTGTTTTTATCTTTTCTCATAATTACCTGAAAATCATATTTTCCTTTCAACAACTTAATAAAAACAGTGGGGTAATTTCTAAAGGCTTTTCTATACCTTATTACTGAGGTTATATGACCTATGGAAAACACAACATTTCCATGAGAATATATAAGATAAAAATTTTCTTCTACTTTCAATAAGTAAGAAGACTCACACATACCCCAAAATGGAATTTGAGCAATACCGTAAGTGTGTTTACATCATCAAACATTCATAAACAACAAGTCATATTTACAAGTGAATATGAATTACCTTACCAACAAATTGGTCTGGCCCCTTAAATCAATGGAGAAGATTGACTAATAGTGATATTAATATATTAAAGACCATATTGAAGAGGGTCTGGGGGCACGCCGAGGAAAACATATGGCAAGTGAGTGTAAGTCTTACTGTGGAAATCAGTGGTTCAGCCACATAGCAGAGGATACATGCTTCCCAGTGATGGGTGGTGTGAAGTTATCCATTCTGCAAAATCTCTGGCCGCATCGAGAGAGAACGGAACATAGCACCGTGAGCCCAAATGGAAGGGTCGAGCCCGTCCCCAAAAGGCGAAGACTGCCATGGGTATTCTGTACAGCCACATTGGAATACCCGCCTTCCCGGTGTCCTGCCGACGGCAAGAGAGGAATGTCATATGCGCTAAATCGGGAGACCTTGCAGCTTCCACGAACATGCCTTGGAGGGTTGAGTAGTGGTAGCTGATCCTATAACCGTAAGGGAAAGGGATCGCAATGAGATGCAAGGAGTCGGAGGGGTTAATAGTACCAATGAATCCGGAGACAGCACAACTCCAGACAAGGGAAGGAACCCTGCTCTGTGCATGCCCATTTACAGGGGAGGAGTATTCTATTCTCTCGAAAGGGGGTACGAAGATTGAAAACACTCGAATCCCTGCAGAATGGGCTCTACCACGCGGCCAAGACGGACGAACAAAGAAGATTTTATTCCCTACACGACAAGGTGTGCAGGCTCGATGTTTTGAGAGCCGCATGGAAAGCAGTTGCAGGGAATGATGGAGCACCTGGCGTTGATGGCGAGACAATAGAGGACATAGAAAATCGCGGAGTCGATCAATTCCTAACAGAGATACAGCAGCAGCTTCGAATGAAGACATACAGGATACCAAAAGTGAAGCGGGTCTTCATACCCAAGGGCGATGGAAAGCTTCGGCCTCTGGGTATTCCAACGATCCGGGACAGGGTGGTTCAGCAGGCGGTGAAATCCATCATAGAGCCAATATTCGAAGCGGATTTCAAGGACTGCAGCTTCGGGTACCGACCCGGAAGATCTGCAATGCAGGCCTCGGAGAAGATCCGTCATCTGCTCAACCTTGGATACACGAACATAGTGGACATGGATATCAAGGGGTTCTTTGACCACATTGATCACGAGAAGATGGTCTTCTCCGTCATGAAGCGAATCACTGATCCATATGTGATCAAGCTCATCAGGGAATGGCTCAGGGCAGGTATCGTCTTCCAGGGGAACACGAGTTATCCTGAACAGGGCACTCCGCAGGGAGGCGTTATCTCGCCTCTTCTGGCTAACATATACCTCAATGAGCTTGACTCACTCTGGACAAGGAGGGGAATGGAAAGCCCGCTCAAGCATAGCGCCCATCTTGTTCGATATGCAGACGATCTTCTCGCACTGACGAACAAGGATCCACAGGCAGTGGCAGAAACGCTGGAAAGGATAATATCCCTTCTCGGACTTGAACCGAACAGGGAGAAGTCCAGTGTGATCACTGCCGAAGATGGTTTTGATTTTCTGGGATTCCACTTCATCAGGAAAGTGTCCCATGTATCGGGCAAGCCAGTTACAAAGGTCTATCCTTCCGCTGGATCCATGAGAAAATTCAGGGAAAAGGTGAAAGCACTCACATCGATACACCTGACGCACATCAAATCGATGAACACTCTGATCGATGAGTTGAACTCCCTGATCAGGGGATGGACAAACTACTTCAACCATACAAATGCTAGCAAACAGTACTCCACCCTGCACATGTTTGTCGAGTGGAAGGTCTCTAAGTTCTACAGCCATCAGCATAAGATCCCAAGGGTCTCCTGGAAAGGAGATACTAAGAGTGTCGCACGAAAAACGGGTCTTATGAAAATGACAGGCAGAATCTCCTATCCAGGTCGAATGCCGCGTGGTGAAGCGCACCGGAAAGCCGTATTCGGGAAAACCGACCGTACGGTTTGATGTGGAAGGGCCTGGAGAAATCCAGGTTTTTACCCTACGGAACAATGACCGAGCGGAGACGATGGAAGGCAGAGGAGAAACTCGCACTGATCAACGAGATCAAGGAGAAGGGCCAGGTTGTTGAGACATGCAGGAAATATGGTGCGGATCCAACAATGTTCTACCGCTGGAAGGAGATATTCGACACGTATGGTGTGGAAGGCCTCAGATCGAGAACCAGGCACTCGGATCCAAGCGTGAGGAAGCTGAAGAAGGAGAATGAACGGTTGAAGAAGATGCTTGCCGAGAGGGAACTCGAGGTGGAAATGCTGCAGGAAGCATATAAAAAAAGAAGGAGGCGGCAGTCCTGATCCAACAATATAGAACCAGAGGCCTCAATGTCTCAAGGATTCTGGAACTTCTCCACATTCCTGAGAGCACCTATTACCGGAAGCCTTCAATGATCGGAATGAGGAGAGGGAGGAAACGTACTGTGAAAACGGAACTCTCCTCCACTGCCGGTAAGATCATTGTTCCTGACAATCAGGTACTCGATGAGATCAGGGAACTGCTCTCAAGGGAGTTTGTCTGCTATGGATACAAGAAGGTGACAAAGCACCTTCAGAGATCCGGGTACAGGATCAACAGGAAGAAGGTTTTCCGTCTCATGAAGGAGAATAACCTTCTCAACCACACATACAACTATCGCAGTCCTGCAAAGAGGGTTGTTGAGTCCGTTGTGGATGTTCATGCACCAAATGAAGTCTGGGAGATGGACATCAAGTATGTCTACATACAGGGAGAGAACAGGACAGCCTACCTGTTCGCCATAATTGATTGCTTCACCAGGGAGGTTGTCGGCCATTACATGGGATATCACTGCACCTCAAGGGATGTGAAGATGGCGATGGACTTCGCTTTCCTGGATCGAGGAGGGAATGCAGTATCAAAGGTCAGAATAAGGAGCGACAATGGCACGCAGTTTGTATCCAGGATGGTGGAACAGTTCCTCTCCTCCTCGAACATCGAGCATGAGAGGATTCATCCCGCCACACCAAAGGAAGATGCGCACATCGAGTCGTTCAACTCTATCCTGGAGAAGGAAGTGATCAGAAGGTTTGAGTTCTCATCGTTCAAGGATTCAGATGGCACAATCGACAGGTTCATTGCATTCTACAACAATGAGAGACTGCATTCGGCGATCGGATACAGAGCACCAAAGGAGGTTTATGAAACATGGAAGGAAAATCTAATAGAAGAGAGATGATAGCTAAGAAGACAATCTACTCCCACAATAGGGGTCCAAACCAAAATTCACTTCAACGAAGTAAGTGGATCTTCAGTGATTGGTGATCGATAAAGTCAAATTAAAAACAACTCTAAATTTTAGTCCCTTCAACATCATTGAAAAAGCAGACGGTAATATTACTCGTATTTATGGAATCTCATAGGTGAGGCAAATAGATTAGATAAAAAAACGATTTAGAATTTATATGGAGAAACCACATACGTTGAGAATTCTTAATCCAGATTCTTAGTGCTGCTGACTATTTCCCATTCATCTTCATTACTGATTCCCGAACTCCAAATTGCTGCTTTTCTGATGGCAAGTATGTATGGAGACAAAATGAGTCCTGCTATATCCTTACTTACTGAAGCATACACATGCCTCATCGACATTCTTATTCTTGTCTTCTCTAAAGCCTTTTCAAGGATTTTCCCCCCAGATCGACTCTCGTTTATGCTCATGAATTTCTTGGTCTGAGCGGCGAGTCTCCTGTGAGACATGATATAATCATTCATGTTAGATGGAACTCTGAAGTATGAAAGTGCATCCCTGGTCAAGCCAGCTTTCAGGCCATTGGATAACATTATGGAAACAACATAAAGTTCCTCGTTTATCCCCCCTGTAGGAACAGGGTAAATAATATTGGCAGCCCTTCTGCTATAAGCTCCGTTATGGCCTACCAGTGGCAAATCCATTGTACCATCCATTCTAGCTCTTTCCCCCATAACTGATAACAACCTCACCGATCTTTCAAATAGGGTTCGTCCTAGAAGTGATCTATTCATGCATCCAGTGACATCGAATATTCCACTAGCAATATTATTGTAGAGCTTTTTGATTACTCCAGATTCGAGAATCAAATCCGCATCAAAATGTACTAGTACATCTGCATTGGATTCTAAAAAGTATTTTAAAAGAGTATTGTAGGAAAAGATTTTCCCTTTTCTTTCTTTGTTTGATATTTTTCTTATACCGTATTTCTCTGTTAGTTCTTTCAAGACCTGTAGACTGTAAGGATCATCACTGTCATCCAAAAGGAGAATTTGATTGGAAAGTCGTGGTTCCTCACTCAAAATATGCTGAACTATCCTCTTTAAATTATTTCCCTCATTGTATGAAAATATTCCTATAATTATCTCTTCAGGATACATATTTATACACTCTTAGTAGTTGCTTGGTGACCAAACTTTGTAACAAGAAACCTCATGTTGTATAATAGGTTTGACTGGTATCAGGAATGGGTTCACGATAAAAATTGATCAGACTAACTAGATGAGCGTTCTCTTAATTTCTATGCTATTACAGTTTCATCCATTTTGTAGGTCCACCTGAATATGACTGGTGACCTGTTCAGCTCATCGAAATACTGGTCTATGCGTTCTTTGAGCTCTTCAAATCTCTTCACTCTTATCTCTTTCAGGAGTGTCCTTGTGATCTTGCTGAACAGCGTTTCAACGATGTTGAGCCATGATCCATGTTTGGGGGTGAACACAAACACGAACCTGTTCGGAACGGTTGCGAGATACTTCCTTGTCTTCTCTGATGTGTGAACCCTGAGGTTGTCCAGGATCAGCCTCAGGGTTATCTCTTTTGGATATGAGGAATCAAGCTTCTTCAGGAATCTTATGAAGTCGTCGCTATTGTGTGTTCTGGAGGTAATCTCCGTAACCTTTCCACTGTGAAGATTCAATCCTGCAAGAAGTGATAACGTGCCCAGTCTCCTGTATTCATAATCCCTCGTTACAGATGGGTATTTTCCGGGAACAGGAGGAAGCTCCTCAGATTTCAGTGACAGTGCCTGTATTCCAGGCTTCTCGTCGAATGATATTGTTATGGTATCCTTCAGGTCATCCTCTGCAGATCCGGAGTTGATAATTTCGACCTCCTTGTAAACATGAAGAATGGTTGCCATCTTGTTCTCGAAATCCTCATCCCTGTTCTCTACGTAATACCGGATCTTGTGCGGCCTGATCGCTGCAAGTGTCAGTATATCGTGAATTGTGGAACGGCTCACGTCTCTCAATGATGGCCTGCTCATCCTTGCATGGGATGTGAGCAGGGAATATGTCCAGAGTTCATTGGGATATCCATGTTCCGATGGTTTTGTGCAGGCAAGATTCAGGATCCATGCCTTATCGTCGTCGGTGATCCTGCGTGGCTTTCCTGGCCTTGGAAGATCAGCAAGAGCAGAATCAACGCCGAATTCTCTTAACTTGGAGAGGGTGTTCTTTACGGTGTTCTTATTTACATGGTTCTTCCTTGCTATGACTTCGTCGCTGAGATCAGCGATGTAGTCAAGAATTATTCCTGCCCTGATTACACGCCTTCTTTCCTCGCTCCTTGAATTCCTTATCTTTCCAAGATCTGCAAGCTGTTCTTCAGTGAACTTCGGTTTCGGAAAATTCCTCCTGAACACCATTTATATCCATAAGATATGAAAAGATGGTATATAATAATAGACTAATTATTAAGCGAACGATAATCTAGCCTCACCAATGTGAGTATGATAAGATAAGAAATATCTTACAGAATATAACATATTCAACCATATTATTTAATCAATTAAATACTTTTACAACTTCAAAGTAATCGATTCTACGAAGGCAAATTTTAATTACGGGAGAACTGAAAAGTAAGAGAGCTTGCTGCAGTCCGAAAATAATTTCTCCCTAAAGGTTTTGTCACTTTAAGATGGTAAGCACTTTCGCGGAAATTACTCTGGGGGCAACTATTTTGCTTCCCACTTTGCAGATTTTGCAGAACAGAACCGGAGCTCTACCATTATCACCATTCAATAGAAAGAAGTCGATTCAAATTTTCACTTCAGCCAATAAAGAAATGAGAAATTTCTTTGAGTTGGTGAATAAAACGCAATTTTCAGATCTATATTATGCAGTGCCTTTTGTTCTAGCGGTAACTCTGTACTTTCAATCACTTTTTCCTTTGAATGTTCAGCACCCAAACTCAATCGTGGGATTATTGTGGTGGTTTACATTTTTCATTCAGAGTATAGTCTGGGTTAGATTATTTGTAAGTCTGCATTATAAAGCAACCAGTCTGATTGAATATACTTCAAAAGAAGTGAACCCTAGTGGAGGAGACATTAGTGTGTTCGCAGACTTATATTCTAAAATTAAGATACACAAAATCTTCTTTATTTCGGTGCTTCTTCCATTATTTATCTCATCCAACTTCTACACGAATATACCCACGGTTGTTTATCCCGTTGGTAAATTTACGCCGATAAGCCTTCTTGGGGACTTTTTAGTGATTTTTTCATTCGCAGTCGTATTCTCCCAAAAAGGATTATATCCATATTTGGAGAATTTCCTATTCAAAACAGAAGTGCTATCCAATCAGAAATGGTTCAAAGTGGAGATAACTTTCAAGATGCCACAAAGTATCTTGAGAATCCTGATGTGGAGAAGACCTCAGACAAGGCGGAACAGCATTTCTCAGTACAGTCATGGCTTTTTAAGCACCGGTTCAAGACTGAAGAAGGTCTCCTGCGGACATCCTACTGGTATCACCGGTACTTATCAACCGGAAGTTGACAATGTCCCACAAAGTAAGGGTCTATCAACTATTGTCGGTTCGGTTGTGTCAATTGGACCATACTTAAGTATAAAGAGAAATGATGGGCTGGTGGAAGTCATTAGGTGGAAAGATATCACGAGGATCGCTTTAGACATGCATGATCATGCAATAATTAGAGGAATTAAGTAGAACTCAACTAATTCTGCTAATATCAATAGATACTGAATCCCCATCCATTTAATTCCTTCTGATTTAAAATCGACCTATTCCTATGGTGACAAGTCAAAATGCCGGCCCCGCCAGATTCATACGTAATTTCAGTTATTGCAGTGATAATAGGAAGGTAGTCCGACTTTCAGAGACTCTGCTTTACCTAGATAAGAAGGGCGAACAATCAATAACGGAAATACTTAACGGATCCGGCATATCCGTGGATCGACTATTTGCGTGTATTGAGAAGGGCATGAACTAGAAGTTGTCTCCTTGAGGATCGACAAGACAAGTTATCAGAACAGGTATCTTATTGGAATCATGGAGAAGGGGAAATTGGCTTTCAACAAACTCAGAGATTTTTTAATTTCACATGATCGGCGAAAGTGATGTTGTGTTTCCATTTTTCTCCGGTTCAAATTATAGTTAAATACCATACTTTTAATACGTATTAGTATTATACAACCATGGGCAGGAAGGAGACCATACCAATTGACAGAAAAATGAGTGTGGAAGAGCTTGAAAAGCGTATCAAGACACTGGAGAAGGACACTCGGATCCTCAAGCGCCTGTACTTTGTCAGGCACCGTTACAACGGAGATTCAGTGGAAGAGGCTGCATCCAAGGTCGGAGTGTACAAGATGGTCGGGTACCAGTGGCAGGACCGGTGGAATGAGGATGGATATGACGGCCTTGCACCTAGATTTGCAGGCGGCAAGCCCGCTAAGCTCTCCGGGGAGAAGAAAGAACGCCTCAGGACAATATTGCAGGAAAGGGATGACTGGACCACAGAGGAGGTACAGAAACTCATTGAGAAGAGATTCGGAATCAGGTTCTCACAGAAGCATGTACGCACGATCCTCAGGCAGATGGGCATGAAGTACTCAAAGCCATATCCGCATGACTTCAGGCGTCCAAAGGACGCTGAGGAAAGGCTAAAAAAAACTTAGGCCAGATCAGCATGGATGATGAGATCATAGGATTCCTGGATGAGTCATCTCCACAGAACACATCCAACACTGTAAGGATGTGGTCCTTCAAAAGGTCAGAGAAGATAAAGAACACAGCTAAGTACAGAATCAATTGCATAGGGTTCTATGCAATCAATGGCACAAGTACATGCAGCTTCATGGAGCGATCAAGGAAGGAGGATATCTGCGCGTTTCTGGTTGAGATAAGGAGGAACAATCCTGAAAAGAAGATCAAGGTGGTGCTGGATAATTTTGCATCACATCATGCAGCAAAGGTGATGGAATTATCCCTAGAACTCAGAATAGAACTCATTTTCCTGCCGCCATACTCGCCTGATCTCAACCCAATTGAATTCATATGGAAGAGCATAAAGAGAGTTGTATCGAGAAATTTCATTGCATCGGAACATCACATGAAATCCCTCATTTCTAAGAGTTTCCAGGAACTGTCACCGTTCAATTCCTTCTCGATAGGCTGGATCAGGAAGTTCATTCCGGAGGAGTATAATAAGTATAGAAAGTTAGGTATTTAACTATAATGTGAATGTTGTAATACAATCCTAATTAGTTCAATTTGGCCTAATAGGGATTTCTTAAAACCGTCTTCGGCTAAAGCAACGCTGTGTTCTAATACTTTAAGTAGCATATCATTGACCATGAATTGGTCTTTTAGTCCCTGTAACATCCTCTCTGAACCGTTCAGTTTCTCTTTTCGTGCTAGTAACGTTCCGTAAAGAGCCAAACAAGCAGACATCAAGGGAATTATATAAGTGTCAAAGAAAGATAGGTCCGGAATAAATGGGTTTATTGTCATCACCTCTTTGAAGTCAGGGCAGCAAGGATTGATATTATGCCAACACCAATTAAGCCCGCAACAGCCAAGCCAATCAAGGTATTCCCAGTATCTGTGTAACCGCAAGCATCTAATGTGGCACCTACCAGAATGTCCAGCACATCACTCTCTGGATTTGAAATACCTTTAATAATCGTCGAAACGGAATCTCTTTCCTTCCCCTTTGCATAAGTCTTCAGATATCCGCAAACTTCCCTCGTGAATCTTGGGTCATTCTTAAACTCATTTGAAATTCCAGATTTTCCCTTGTTTCTGATGTAGGGTCTGTAGTCTCCGTTGGTTATTTGCATCCAATGAGTAAGTTTATCATAATAGTAGTTTCCGGCCATAAAAAAATAAAATAGCTCCTGCTTATTAATTTGTTTATTCTATTGCATATTTCTATTCTATGCGTAGACCTCGGCATGGTCTCTGATCTCAGATCAGGCTTTATACACGCTTCAATGAAAACGGTCTTTTATTTCCCCATGCGATGGTACAAGCTGCCCCCATATAATCCCCTTTCAGATTGATTCCCCCTTCTCCCTCGTAGAACCCTTAAATGTCTTCTTCCTTGACACCAAACTTTGTCTGGAATTTCACCGTGGATTCCCTGGGGAGATATACAAACCTTCCTTCCAACCAGTCTGGATTTTCCTTGAATCTCCGCAATTCTGCGTATCTCATTCCAGTTACCAGGCATGATGCACAAATTCTTTTCATGTTAATGTCCAGTTTATCTCTCAAGATTTCCCATTCAGATGGCCTGAGGATCCTGACCTGGAATTTGTTGGATGATCTTACTATCGGCCTCAAGGTGATGTTAAGATTGTGTCAAAACTTAACGTCTTTCGCATAGATCGACTATATAATCAAGGGTGTTTAATCAAAGTCATATATAAATGGCGTTAAGTTTTAGCGTAAAACTTAACTTGAGATGTGTAGAGATATTCACTTACAAGAATGATGTCTTGAGAACAAACACAAATAGCCATCACTCGATAATCTATTGGTGAACCCCTGGAACTCCTGGAGTAAACTTCGTGAAACTAATGTTATTGTTACAAGTTACCCATAAACCTGGATCTCCAAACTGATCTACTTTGTTTTGGAGCAACTCAAGTTTAGTGGCGACTAACCTCGCTCTTAGAATGTAAGAAGATCTATCTATAACCGTATACTCGTTATCTGGTTCATATCTCGTTACTAGGTCTCCGGAAAATAGATCCACTTTGTCCGCTTCGTTGTAATCTTCCCTTGTCAAAGGAACTCCCGCTTTCTTCCTAACGCCTTTGTTCCTAAATGATACCACTAACGGCGCCCACATTACCATGAAGGGAGGGTTATTATCATCAAATGCGCCTGGAGGGGCCAGATATTCCGGTACCTCCAAGACTTTGACCGGAAGATTTGCCACCTTTAACGTACCGGTACAATCTGGATGCTCAATATCATAAATTGCCCATTGAAATTGGCCCCTAGTACGAAAGTCCTTTTCAGGATATTTGCGAAAATCAATAGGTTGGTACATACTAACTCACAATCGCTGTAACCTCAGAGAAATTATCTGATAACTGTTCTTTGTCCTTTTTAAATTCTCGAGGGAGCGATATTATTTTGGGCACATCTGTCGAAACCTCAATGTCTTGATGATTCGTCTCATCCGACTTATAAACAAGCTCTTCCTGCACACTTTCTGATTGAATTATTCCCAATATTGTGGCGTCTCTAATTCTTATATCCCTCTCTTCAGTTATGAAAAAAGAGTTCCCACAACTTGTGCAGCGCCATGCTTTATAGAAGTCAACGAACACCCTATCTATACTGAATGGCATCTTACCTTTAACCATGCCAGAACCACAAACGGGACATTCGATTGAACTTAGAGGTTCGTCCATAGTATTAGAATAGGTGTCATGATAAAAGTTTTTGTGTTGTTACTTTGCACTGCCATTTTTCGCTATTTAAAATAAGCAGTCCAAAATGTAATTGTACAGGGATTTCCGAATTTTATGGTGATTTTCAGCGTCCATTTGCCCAGTACTACTCGAAAGTCTTGCTGATTGTTAACCTTCTTTCCGTCAGGCATCCACCTTCCTCGGGACAGAATATTGTCGATAGTGTTTTTAGGCAGAAAACGAGCGTCTGATCTCTCAGTAAAATGCGGATCTTCGATCTTAATGCAGCCCTCGTGGTTGTACATCCCTTTTCACATTCAGTTGATTATACTTCTGATAAACAGAAGTTAATGAAAAAAATTCGCCACTCGTTGCTGTTCACCTTATCGTGATAGAATGAATGTGAATCCGTTGACTGTGTATGGTTCGGAAATAAATGCGTCGTCACATATCCCTTTTCAGAATTTTCCTTTTTCTATACCTTGCCTGGTCATATATGTCCTGGATATCTTCTCCTGGACTGAAGCTCATTTCCATGACTTCCTTTCTTACCCGTTGATTTTGGTCCTCGCTCATGTCATTTATTGGAAGATCCAGGATGAGTTTCAGGAAATCCTTCTGCGTTAAACCGTGTTCGTCGGTTTCAACAGTTTGAGCTGCTGCAGAGAGAAGTTCTGTTGGCGATATGCCGAGTTCTTCAAGTTTCCAGAGTAGTCCCTGCTCTAGGGATGCTGATACTGGAACTTTCCTTTTTGGGTCTTTCTTCTGGAGAGAGGGTCTGCCAGCACCTTTAGCTTTGGGCAAAAGAGACACCTCCTCTTCTTCTGGAATTTCTCAGAATAGAGTATCTATAATCTAATCTAGAATTAGAATTTAATAATTTAATTATTAAATTAATTATGGAGCTTTTCCAAAAACCCACCGCAAACCTTTTTCATGACCTCATGATCAAATAGCATGAACCTGCTGCAATCAAGTTTCCCAGAGTGGTACAGGGAAGTTGAGTCACTTGGAGACCCACTTTCAGGCATTACAGACCGCATTGACTTTGAGAGGATCAGGCCGATCCTCTCAGACCTGTATGAAAACAACACTGAGAAAGGGGGAAGGCCAAATTATGATCCCATACTGATGGTGAAGATACTGTTGCTTCAGCAGTGGTACAACCTTTCAGATCCGCAAGTTGAAAGGGAGATAAGAGACAGGATATCATTCCTGAACTTTCTCGGATATCCAGAAAAATTACCGGACAGGAACACGATCTGGTACTTCAAGGAGCGCCTCTCAGAGACAGGTAAGGATCGCCTGGTTTTCAACGAGATAAGGGACCAGATCATGGCGCGTAAGATAAGTGTAAGACCGGGAACGATGCAGGACGCATCCTTCACCGAATCCGACAGGGGAGAATACGGAAAACCCAGAGGCGAGGATGCAAAGACTCGCAGATCTAAGGACGGTGCATCCGCTACGAAGAACCATGAGAAGCATTTCGGGTACAAGACTCACTCGCTTGTGAACGAGATCAAGATCCTGGAGAGGCTGTCTGTGACACCTGCCAACGTGCATGACTCACAGATAGATCTGAGCATTCCCGGAATTGTGGTGTACAGGGACAAGGGATACTTCGGCTCCGGTTGCAGGGGAATCGATGCCACCATGGACAGGGCAGTGAGGAATCACAAGCTTCCCATGAAAAGCATACGGCGAAACCTGAGGATATCTCGCATCAGATCGCTGGTGGAACATCCATATGCATTCTTCAAGCGAATGTTCCACTTCTCACATGTGATGGTCACAACGGTACAGAGAGTGCGTGTGAAGACATACTTCACTGCAATATGCTACAACCTTGTCAGGGCAAGATATCTTGACAGGATAGCGTAAGCCCTCGAGTTTTAGGGAAAACAAAGGAAATAAACAGTAAAAATACAGCTCAAAGGAGCTGTTTTCCATGAATCAGGCATAATTGAAGACACTCATCAACACTGTTGAAGTATAACGAATAGTTTTGGGAAATCCTCTATGGTTCTTCCTAGTTTTGTGTGGGCTCATGGATAAAGCTCCAGATTTCCGCATTTGAAATATATTGCTGTCTTGAGATGGCCTCTGTTCCTGAATCCATACGCCATCTTCTCTATCAGCGCGATCTTTGAATTGATTCCCTCTGCCTTTGCGTTTGTTATCCTGTGGATGAAATAGTTCAGTATCTTGTCGATGTGCATTCGCATCATCTTCGCCACCTTCTTCATTGCATCAATCGAGGAGTGCACGATCCAGGAGTGCCATCTCTTCCAGTAATCCATTGCATCCTCCATTGAGGGGAGATTCCACAGGTTCCTTATGTTCTCCTTCATGGAGTACGCCTTGCCCGTCCTTAGATCTGAATTCCTTAGCTCATTGTACCGCTCCCTGTACCTTTCGGGAAGGCGATCGCCGGAATAGAGCCATATGTACCTTGATCCTTTGAGGTCCATGATACCCTTCTTCACCAGTTCACGATTCTCCTCCTTCCTCACCGCATCAACCGCTTCATTCACATGGCGCATGACATGAAACCTGTCGAAGACGATCTTTGAATGAGCCTGTGGTACATGCTCAAGCGTGGATGATATGTACGGATCCCACATGTCCATTGATACCGCATCTATGCGAGATAATTCATCATCACTCATCGTTTTGTAATACTCATCGAGTGATGATTTCCTCCTGTCCATGGAGATGAACTCAACACCGCTGTTCTCCATGTCCATCACCAGCGTGATGTACTTGTGCCCCTTCCTGTACGATTTGTCATCAACGCCTATGATCCTTGGCCTTGATGTTTTCCTTGACAGTCCTCTCTTAACCGCATGATCGATGATGTTCCATGCCCGGCTCCAGGAAATGTCCATTACCCGGGTGAAATTCTCAACATCCATGTTCTGGAGCATCCTTATGGATCTTGATTCGAATCTGAGAGTGAACCTTGATCTCTTCTCGGAGAGGGGCATGACCGCCTCTCTTATGCCATGCTCCGGACACTGTATCCTTGGTGATCTGGCATGAATGAATGTCTTGAACCCTATGCTGTCAAGATCCCTCCAGACCCTTTCCCTCAGATGATCGTAGACCATGCACTCCCTCCTGCACTCGGGACATGGGAGCTTAGCTCCCCTGTCGTGTGCTATGAAGACTTCAACAACCTTGTCATTTGAATCAAGTGAAACACTCTCAACCCTCCAGGGGTTCTTGAGCCCTAAGAGCTCGGAGTACAACTGTTCAGCATCCTGCATGGCAAATATAATGAAAAGAAGGATAAAAATACCCACACATTTCTAGGATGAACCTTAATTATAAAGAAAGGTCATGTGCAGAGACTGCTGTAGAATTGATCAGAGTCCTACTGATCGTGCAAATCCTCGATCCTCAAATACTTTCTCCCAGTGATCCATTCTTCATTCATGTCCATTAGAATGGAACCTGCTAACCTGATCAATGCTTTCTCAGATGGAAACGCACCAACTTTCTTTGTGCGTCTCTTGACCTCATAGTTCAACCGCTCCATCATGTTTGTTGTCCTGATCCTTATCCAATGCTCCCTTGGAGAAGACTGATAATTGTACAGCGAATCCGACCATCTATCGTACATCTCAGCAGCCCTGTCCATCCCATTATCGATCAAGGCCTGCTGTGCCAGCGGCATGAGTGAAGGATTTTCGAGAGATTCCTTCACTATGAGTGATACTGATCCCCACTTTTTCCTGGAGACCTTCTTCATCAGGTTCCTGATGAAATGCACATGGCAGAACTGCCATGATGCACCCGGGAATGATCGGAGTACAGCCTCTCTTATGCCCTTATGGCCGTCGGATATGACGAGACCAAGGCCTTTCAGTCCTCTTTCCTTCAGATCATCGAAGAATGATTCATAATCTATCTCTGTCTCAGAGTCGTACAGCCTTGCCCCCAGGATTTCCCTGTACCCATCCTCCCTGACGCCAGCAGCAATGTACAGCGCCATGCTTTTGTATCTGGAATCCTGGCGTACCTTGATGTATGTGGCATCCACATACATGTACCTGATCCCCTGTTCGATAGGACGCTCAAGGAATTCCTTCACCTTCTCATCCAGCTCGGAGGAGAGTGATGAGACATATGACGGGGATACTTTTCGTATCCCAAGGGTCTCAACTATTTTCTTCACCTTCCTTGTTGAGACACCTTGTATATACGATTCCAGGATAGCTGATTCAACTGCTCTTTCAACCCTGGAATAGCGATCGAATACCTGAGTTTCAAGGGGAAACTCACGTATCTGGGGCTTCTCCAGCATCAGATCGCCGTCCGATGTTTTCAGAGATCTCTTTCTCTTGCCATTCCTGTGCGCTTTCCTCTGCTCAGATCTTTCATACCACTCCGCCCTGATCTGATCCATCATCTCTTTGTCCATGACCGAGTTCAAAACCACTCGATCAGCTGCTTCTTGCCTTCTCTGTTGTCCTTGAGGAAATGACTTATTAGATCCTCCACCATGTTCAATTGGTCCTGCATTTTTGGGTCAACTCACATCCAAATCTCGCAGGACCCTTTTCAACTTTTACAGCACTTTGCACACACCATCTAAAGAAAAATAGAGATGTCTTACTTTGCGAGATTTCCAGGGGATATGATCCCCTGTGCCTTCTGAATTTTCTTATTAAGAAAATTATCCCATCGTTGAAAATAGCGGTTCTCTGTGCTATTGATTGGTCTGAAAATGAAGAGAAATCATTGTTAAGAGAATGGAACACAGCTATCTCCTCCTGGAATAAATGACCGTTCCATAGATCTTCAGAACTATAGGGTTTCTGTCAAGCACATGAAAATCGTTGGGGTGCCTTTCCATCCATATCGAGATCTGTCTTTCAGCTTCCGAAGGATCGAAGTCAACCGACTCGAGGAACTCTGATGCTGAAACGTCCATACCATTTCTGATCTCAAGGTAACTGTCGATTTTAGAATGGATCTGTGAGTCCTGTGGCGAAACCACTCCAACACCTCCAGGAGATCGCCTATAATTCTAGGAAGCCTGAGATGCTCCGAATAATAGATTTCAAATAGACAGGGATCAGAAGAGGTCCCCAAGCCTTCTCCCTCTTCTAACAAGCGTTCTTTCGACTTCATTAGCGTTAAAAGTCAAAATACCACCCCGTACTGAGGGCTGGAAATTGCTGGGAGAAATTAGAGGTATGAAGAGAAGATTCGGGCAGCCCCTTTCGCATTTCTCTTCGGATCTTCCTCTTTTTCACCTCCTTGGAACCTGTGCAGCAACCATCTGGATGAATGCTTCCAGATTCCTTGTCTGAAGCCAAACCTGAGCTGGTCCTTCTATGTCCACCATGTATAGCCCCTCTCCACCAAGCAAGGCTCTCTTTATGCCAAGAAACCTGATGTTGAATTTGGCATCCGCATTTATAGCAACGAAATGCCCATGCTCAATAGAAACTCTTTCATTCGCTTTAACATCCATTTTGATCACGTCACCGAAGAATGAAAGCCAGACCTTCTTGCCGGGATTTCTCTGGAGTGATACCCAGAATAGGGTGTCGTTTGCAAGCAGTGATCTTACCCCAAGAGATTTAGAGCCGATTTCTACTTCATTTTCGGCTGCGAGAAAACTGTGACTGTGAGCAAACATGTCCTGTTCAAGCTGGACTTCTGCTATCTGCCCGGGAAACCTTGGCGCTACGACAGCCTCACCCGGATCGGATTCAAAATAGAGCTTGTCCTTGTACATATTTGTACCTGTCAAGAGGGACCTTTTCAATCCGCCGAGAAGCCCTCCCTTTCTCTGTGATGCAAAATTAACGCCGTGGAGACTTGTGACTGTTCCGGGCATGGAATAGAATTCTTCCCCATGGGCAAGTCTTGTCTTCAGGACTGCATATCCGCCCTGAGGATTGATGATCTCATATTTCATGGAGGTTTATGACTACCTGCGAATATAATACTATCTTACATATGCTATATACTGGATATAACGGAACGATCTCCGCGGTAAAAGCAAGATCTCGCTTCGCACAATAAGAATTTAATTATACCTCAGGCAATAGGGGTCTGGCCAATGAATATCCTGTTCCTGCTCACAATCAGTATCCTTACAGTCTTCTTTGGGTCTCTCATCTTCGTCAACGCAATTGAATATGTAGGGGGGCTCTTTAACTGGTCCAGATCCTTTGTAGGCGCCATAATATCACCATTCTTCACCTCTTTTCCAGAACTGATAGTTTTTGTTGTTGCGATTTTATCTGCAGACCATGTCCAGGGAAACGACATTGCAATTGGAGTGATATTTGGTGAACCCTTTATCTCCTCCTCTCTGGCGTATACCCTTGTATTGGCTGCAATAATCGGGTCCCTGTTCATCAAGAAAAAAAAGAAGAGATACATGGATGTCGACAAGGGACTGGCATATCCGTACATTTTCGTTTCAATACTTTATCCATTCCTTATTCTTGCGGGGTACCTGACAAGGACCCTTAACTATGCGCTCGGAATCGTATTTCTTGCGGCGTACGTGATTTATGTTTACATAATGTACAAAGAAGAGTCCTCACTTCTTGGGGAGGAGCAGGAAGAGCCCTTTCTGGGACGATTTATGAACGCGAAGGTTGCATCAGTTCTACAACTCGCTGTTGCAATAGTGCTGCTTTATTACGGATCAGAACTCATTGTGCACTCAATAAGCGATCTTTCCCTCAGTATAGGCATAGACGCGCTGACCCTTTCAATAATTATCATTCCTTTTGCCACAGCAATACCTGAAACTTTGACTGCCATGATATGGGGATACCAGGGCAAAGATACCTTTGCCGTCGCCTCACTTGTTGGGGAAAAGGTGCTTTATACTACGCTCTACCCAGGACTTGCGCTTCTTCTGATACCTTGGAGCATAAACGAAAGTGCGGTAGTTAGCGTGATTACAGCTGAGGTTATTTCCCTAGTGTACATTTTCTTCATAAGAAGAGGCAGGTTCCCGCTATTCGCGCTTTCCTTCGGCCTCGTTTTCTTTGTCCTGTACATCTACCTGGTCTTATGATTCGAATAGAAATGAGGTCTTGAATTTTCAGAAATGCTCCATTAGTTCTTCTCTGAAAAGTGATGTTATATAACCCCTCACCTGCTTGAAAGTAAGCCTTGGCGGCATGGGCCTTTCTTCTCCGTTCACTATCACCTCAAGAACTGCAGGGCCTTTAGTGGCCAGAAGTTTCTTTACGCCTTCATCCAACTGGTTGCTTTCTTCCACCTTTAAGCCCTCAATTCCCATACTCCTGGCAAGTTGTGCAAAATCAGGATTCAGCAGATCAACACCCCATTCAGGAAATCCCATTACTTCCTGCTCAAACTTTATCATTCCAAGTTTAGAATTGTTGAATACAACCACCTTTATCGGCCTTGAGTACTTCCTTGCTGTTATAAGCTCCATCATGGTCATTGCAAAGCTTCCGTCACCTACCATGGCAATAACCTGCCTGTCGGTTGCAAATGATGCTCCAACCGCTCCCGGGATTCCAACGCCCATGCTGCCGAGCCATGGCGAGAAAAGGTAAGTGTGTTTCGTCCCGCTCCTGAAATTCCTCATGCCCCAGACAGTTACGTTGCCTGTGTCTATGACAACGACCGAATTTTCGTCCGAGTATTTTTCAAGCGTTGCAGCCACTCTCTCAGGCTTTATAGGGTTTTCCTGGCTTTCCTCACTCTTTTTCAGGTCGTTTATCCAGCTTTCTTTTTCATCCTGAAAGTCGTCGTAGAACTTCTCGTCCTTAGAATCTGGTTTAACTGATTTCAGGAAATGTTCGGCTGTGCACACTAATGCTAAGTCTGCATGAAAGCGCTTTCCCAGATTGAGGCGGTTTATGTCCACCTGGATTGTCTTTACACCATCTGGCAGGAAATCTTCGTAAGGGAAGGAGGTCCCAATCATTATAAGGAGGTCTGCCTTCCTCACCGCTTCAACCGATGCCTTAGAGCCGAGGAGGCCAAGTCCGCCAAGAACCTTCCGATCATTGTCATCGACTATCCCCTTTCCATTGAGTGCGTATATAACAGGAGCACCAATCCTTTCCGACAAGGAGTTGATTTCATCTGTCAAACCCGCTGCACCCTTTCCGATAAACAGAACGGGCTTTTTGCTGCTGTTGATCATCCTCTCCGCTCCAGATGGATCTATGCTGAAATCTATTGGAGGCTCTCCAACGTAGTTCAAGCTTCTGTCTTTTTTTGATTCCATTCTCAGAACATCAACGGGCAAAGTCACATGCGATACCCCCCTCCCTACTTGTGATTCCCTGAACGCCCTCCATATGATGTATTCCGCATTATCCGGATGCATTATCTGGCTGTTGAAGAGGGATACGTCATCAAAAAGCCTGTTGAGGTTGACTTCCTGGAAGAAGTCATGGCCAAGAAGGTCAGTCTCAACCTGGCCTGTTAGAGCAATTACAGGAACGTGAGCGGTCTTAGCTTCGTAGAGTCCGTTGAGAAGGTGAATCGAGCCAGGGCCTGAAGTTCCCATGCAGGCTGCAGGTTTACCAGTAAGCTTTGCTTCAAAAGCAGCCTCAAGTGCAGCCCCCTCCTCATGCCTGACCTGGACATATTGAATTTTACCATTCTTTCTTATGGAATCTACCAGTGGATCGATTGAGTCTCCGGGTATTCCGTAGATTCGTTCTACCCCGAGACTGACCAGTGTCTCGATTACAACATCTGAAACTGTGGAGTTCATAATAGCCTAATCCAGGTATTTGATAATAAACATTTACAATCCATCATTCCAGCCATCTCTCCTGTCATCGTGTGGGTTTTCAGAAGGAGAACACTTTCTATGAAAAAATTCAACGGCGTCCTCAAAAGATTTTTTAAAAGTAAAGAACATAACCACTTCGTTTCACATGCTTATCATACCTACCTCATCCGGTCAGAAACTCAGCGATGATTTGGGCAGGGAGCTCAATGCAAAAGTTGCAGACAAGACTGTCAAGCGATTCCCCGACGGTGAGCTTTACGTTCGAATCAATGAAGAGATATCAGGGCACGATGTTGCAGTGGTAGGAAACACCAGTATGGATGCTGACATTATTGAAATGCTTCTCACTTTGAATGCGGTCAGAGAGGCTTCACCAGATGAACTGACTGTTGTTTTCCCTTATTTCGGGTATTCAAGGCAGCACCGGGTATACAATCCGGGAGAAGCAATCTCTTCCAAGGTTTTTACACAATCTCTTGCCTCATCGGCAGACAGGATGTACGTGGTGGACATACATGATGAGGAGACATTGGGCTACTCCCCGGTACCGTTTGAAAACATCAGCATCATCAAGTCCATAGCCAAGCATTTCAACAGCTATGGCATAGATTACGTTGTTTCCCCCGATGACGGGGGATCAGTAAGGGCAGAAGAAATATCGAGGGTTCTTGGTGTCAAGACCTTTTATCTGAACAAAGTGAGGGTGGATTCAAGGACAGTGAGGATGGAAGTTCCTGATGTTGAGCTTAAAGGGAAAAAAGTTCTCCTTGTTGACGATATCATTTCAACAGGAGGCACAATAATGAAGTCAGCATCTATTATGCGCGAGAAAGGCGCGACCAATGTTTACATTTCCGCCGTCCATGGCATATTCACCAACAACTCAGCTGCCAGAATAAAGGATGCAGCTGACGAGGTTGCTGTCACGGACACCATTCAGAGTGAGTACAGCACCATTAGCATAGCAGAGGAAGTGGCGGAAAGATTGAGAGGGGGTCTCTAATGGGAGAGGATCTTAGGGAATGTTTTGAGCACGGGGTATTCAGAGGAAGCGGGTGCCCCCAGTGCGGTGACCGCGGCAAAAGACTGATGAATGAGTATGAGATAGAGGGCCTTGGAAGAATCCTGGCCGGTATGCTGAGACATTTTCCTGAGAATTATGGGGTCAGGCTCGATGACCATGGATGGGTGAGGATATACTCAATAGTGCCGGCAATTAGGGCGAGAAGGAAGAGTTTCGGCTGGTTGACAGCGAGGCATATCGAGTCCATGGCTCTCACAGACCCAAAAGAACGATACCAGGTAAGCGGCAATCATGAGATAAGGGCAGCCTATGGGCACACTATACCCATAGAGATGGATGATCTTCCCACGGATGGTGTCCCGGAAGTTCTATATTATCAGACCACTGAGGAGGAACTTGAATTAATCAACGAGACCGGCATAAGCCCATCAGACAAGACCTGGATACACCTTTCACATACTTACAGACAGGCTTTTGTATCGGGTCTGTACCACGTAGATTCCCCCACTATTGTCGGTGTTGATACTGTCAAGCTTGCTGAAGCAGGCTACCCCGTCTACAGGGCAACAGAAGATGTTTTTCTTGTAAGGGAGATCCCTCCAGAATTCGTGGTTGAGGTTCCAGAGGAAGAAGTTGAACTTACCGATCAGGAGAAGAAGGACGTGGAGAGAGTAAAGGAAAAAAGAGAAAAAAGACTAAGAAAAAATGAGTTTTAGAGGGGATAGCTGTTTATCCCCTCAATATACCCCAATATAGCATTCCTTCCAGATAACATCGCCTTGGAAATGTCATACTGGCTCTTTTCAAATCGCACGATGTCGAAAGTCCTGCCCCTGTGATCCACAATCTCGATTCCCAGGTTTTCAGCACATTCCCTGTATCTCATCTGCCTGGACCTATCCAGGCTAGAAAGGCTTCTTTCTGACAGAAACACTTTGTGGTTTCTCGATAGTTTGAGGGCAAGATCATGGTACTGAAATACATTGGAATCGATTGCAACCTCTTCTTTCTCCTGAATCTCAGGATATATGCTGTCGGGGAGGCAGTACAGCCCTTCACCACTATACTCTTCACCCGTGACAACCTCTACGCCCAACCTCGCAAGTGCTGTCCTGTAGTATTCCAGGAGGGGCAGAAATTCGGCTTTCTTCTTCTCGTCGGATATATCAAGAAGCTGGCCACCCACTTCTTCTCTCTTTTCATAAAGTGTTACATCGAGGCCAATCTTGGCCGCCGTAAGTGCCGCTTCCAGCCCTTTGACTCCTGCCCCTACTATGGTTACTTTTCCTGTGAAACGGGAAAAACGCTTGAAATTCTCATGCCCAACGTCGGGATTTACAGTACATCTAACTTCTCCATAGGCAAGATCTCTGCATCCCTGGTTGCACCTTATACAGGGCCTAATAGATGAGGGATCGTGCATCACTTTGCTTGCAAAATAAGGGTCAGCGAGCATTGCCCTTCCTACCGAAACAAAATCAGCCTTCTTCAGTACGGCCTCAGCATCCTGCCTTCCGATCACAGATCCCACGACCATTGTTGCCACACCCGGCTTCCGTGGAAGCCTGTTGAGTATATGGGTCCTACTGTCATAGAATGATGCGGAGGAGCCGGGAGGTGCAAACCTGCCTGCTGAGAAATGGGCATAATCAATATTTCTCAGAGTCTCTGCGATTCTCACGCCATAGTCTGGATCGTACCCGTCCAGGTCATCCTCATACAAGCTGAGCCTTATCCCCACCGTAAAGTCGAGTTCACTTTTTATCCTGTCAATTATCTCCTGGGATATTCGGAGCCTGTTCTCGAAACTTCCGCCGAATCTGTCATTCCTTTTGTTAAGTGCTGGAGACATGAATTCCTGAAGGAGGTATCCATGTGCTCCATGCAGCTCGATCCCGTCAAAATTTGCCTGATACGCGTACCTTGCTGCCTTTGTGAATGATTCAATCACATTTTCGATGTCATCGCCGGACATTTCCCTTGGAGTGTGGCCTATATAGTCCACTGCAGAAGGAGCCATGGGTTCTACCCCATTTATGCTGCTAGAGGCTTTTCCTCCCGCATGGACAAGCTGCATGAATATCCTGGACCCATGGCCGTGAACCCTCTCAGTAAGCCTTTTCAGTTTCGGCACAAGATTCGTGGAGTACATTCCCAGCTGGTTCCGTGAACCCCTGCTGTTTATTCTGTCGATGTAAGTGTATTCGGTGATGATGAGTCCTGCTCCGCCCTTTGCCCTTTCCTCCAGATAAGCAATGTGATTGTTGTTGGTGCTCCCGTCAGGATTCCCCAGATTGGATATCATGGGAGCCATAACTATCCTGTTCTTTATGGTGAGATTTCCTATCCTTCCCTCTTCATCAACCTGCATACACCGGTTATCGCATTTAGTATTATAAATTGGATTTCTGAATGGAATCCAGTCAAACAGTGTTCTTTCCCTTATACATTCCGGATGTTGCACCGCAAGAGATGGAAAGCCTGTTCCAGCTGCTTATCTCGTTGACAAGCATGACTATTGCTATGTACTCATTTTCATTGAATTGGGAGAGAACCCTGTGGTAGAGGTGGTCAGGAATTCCGGACCTGCCAATATCCGAAAGATATTCGGCGAATTCCAGGGCGGTTTTCTCTCTTTCGCTGTAGAATGGAGAATCTACCCACGCACTGAGACAATACAATCTCTGTTCTGTTTCCCCTGCAGCCCTTGCATTCTGTGTGTGCATGTCAATGCAGAACGCGCACCCATTAATCTGTGAGACCCTGATCCTTACAAGCTCCACTAATTTAGGCTCCAGTGTGGAATTCCGCACGTATCTGGAAATAAGTGATATGATCTTTCTTGCTTCAGGCTCTATGCTTCCGTAGTCAATTCGCGTTCCTTTCAATACTATCCCTTGGTGAAGCTAGAAAAGATGATTAATTTTCAGGGAAATTCTCTGGCAAAGGCATGATAGATAATGACTCGAATTGTTTTATAATAAAAATGCCATATCTTCAAACCATGTATGTCAGTGAGCTCGAAGGGTCACCATCCCTTGAAGTAGTGAATATTGTCCTTGAAAGGCTGGCACGGGGGGACAAGCTTATATCCCTCGCAATAGGGGAGCCAATGTATGATACCCCAAAGGAGATAATAGACGTTGCAAACAGGGAGATGCTGAATGGAAACACGCACTACACTTCTTCCTATGGAATAGCAGACTTCAGGAATGCAGTTGTGAACAAGACTTCAAAGAAGAATTCCATCAATGCAGAGATCAAAAATACAATTTTCATGACATCAAAGCAGGCAATATACGCCGCAATGCTGGCAATTGCGGGGAAGAAGAGGGAAATCCTCATGCCTGATCCCGGTTATTTTTATGGAGATCCTGCAAAACTTGCCGGATTTGAACCGGTCGTGTACAACCTTTCGGAAGATAACTCACTGGATGTTTCCAAAATCGAAGAGAAGATAACGCCTGACACCTCTGCTGTCTTCCTCAATACTCCATCCAATCCTACAGGAAGAGTTCTGGAAAGAAAAAGTCTGGAGGAGCTTATTGAGCTTGCAAAGGAACACAATTTCAAGATCATTAGTGATGAAGCATACGAAGATCTGGTATACGAGAAGAAGCATGTTTCAATTGGCTCCTTGGAAGATGCGCCAGAACATGTCATAAGCATTTTCACGTTGTCGAAAAGCTACTCAATGACAGGCTGGAGATCAGGATACACTGTGGCAGGTGAAGATATCATTAAGAACATGGCAAGAGTGATTGAGCACACGTACACATGCGCCCCCCCTTTCATACAGAAGGCTTCTGCATATGCTCTTGAGAACGGAGACGGGTTCATAAAGAAATTCAGGGACGAGTTCCGGGAAAAGAGGGATTTTGTATACAAGAGGCTCAACGAGATTGAGGGTGTTGAGTGTGGCCCAATGGAGGGAGCATTCTATGCTTTCCCCACATACGACAAAAATGTGGAAGCGGGGGACCTGGCTAAGGGGCTTTTGAATAAATACGATGTTGCCCTGCTCCCAGGCACAGCGTTCGGGGATCAGGGAGAACACCGCGTTAGGATATCATTTTCGGGCACGAAGGAAACGCTTGAAACGGGAATTGACCGTTTTGAGGACTATCTATTAAAGGATGTGTCTTAACTCTTACGAGATATGGGTTAAATACCCTCCTTTTTTGTTCATTCTCTTAAAATTGCCTGAAACAATGCCTCCTGAAGGCATGCATATCTTCCTGTTTTTTGTTGGGACATTGCAGAATAGCTGCAAGATCCTCTGAAACTAGGATTCTGAGGAGAAAACGCACGAACTTTGGAACTAGCAAATTCCTGCCTAATAATTGTATTTTAATCTGTGGTTCTTCCTGAAATGGTTTCTAAGTCAAAATAGCCTAAAAGAGTGATTTTCCATGCACTTTTTTCAACTGAAGCCTTAAATATAAGGTTTAACATGTGAATGAAAATAAGTCTCAAGACAGTCGCTGACTTGATAGTAACTCTCTTGTCCTTTGTAGGAAGTACTAATATTTTAGGAACCCCTTTTTTCACACCCGAAGATCATTAGCGTATCGGTATGCAAGATAATGTACTATATGCTTTAATAGCCGCTGTTATAATCATAGGCGGCATCTCCATAGGAGCCGTCTATGATCAGGAAATCAGCCAGAGCGCCAAAGGTCCGGGAAATCCCGGCAACAGTCAGCCAGCCACTGTTGCACCATATTCCCTTACCTTGGTAATAACAACAAGCAACATCTATAACAGCACTGTAGGAGATCAGCCAGCCTTTTATGTTCTGAATGACGGACAGCTGCAATCGTCTGCCAACATAACGCTTCCGTCAAACACTCAGATTGATTTGACCATAATCAATTATGATGATGGGCCAGCAACAACAGCCCAAGCCTATGCAAACGTCACCGGAACTACGAACAATGAAATGACAATTTTCAATGAGACAAATATAAATTCAAGCTACAGCGGAAACGGAATAAGCGTATCCGGAAGCCAGACAGTCACCCATGTTCCCGATTCGAATATTGCCCATACATTCACAGTATTCAGTGGTACAAAGGAGGTCGTTAACCTTCCCATAACACCGTCATCCACAATTCAGGCATCCTTCACTCTCAATTCAGGAAGCTACACGTGGCAGTGTGAAGCAGCTTGTGGTTCCGGCAATGCTGGATGGAACGGTGCGATGTCAACTCCGGGATGGATGACCGGTGCAGTATATGTCTCCAGCTCAGTTCCGGCACAGAACTACTACTCACTCACACTTCTCATATCCACCAGCAACTGGTTTAACAACACAGTAACAGATCAGCCGGCTTACTACGTGCTTGACAATGGAAAGCTGGTATCGACAGAGAACATAACACTCCCAGCAGGAAAGAAGATAGTTGCCACAATAGTTAACTATGATGATGGGCCAGCCGATACAGCAGCTACATACGCAAACGTAACTGGAACTACGAACAACCAGATCACTATAGTAAATGAGACCAACGTCAATTCGAGCCAGGGATCCAATGGGATAGTAGTGAATGGAACTGCCCCTGTCTCAAATGTTCCTGACACGAACATCGCCCACACATTCACTCTCCTGAGTGGGGCAAGCACAGTGATCAACATACCTGTCACACCATCAAGCGTGATACAGACTTCGTTCACTCTCAATTCAGGAAGCTACACGTGGCAGTGTGAAGCAGCTTGTGGTTCCGGCAATGCTGGATGGAACGGTGCGATGTCAACTCCGGGATGGATGACCGGTACAGTATTCGCACAGTAATCGGAGGCATGTCTCAATGGATGAAAATGTGAAGGAGAATCCTGTTGACATAGAGATACGGGATCCTTCCAAACGAAATTTCTTAAAGGCCATGTCCGTAGTAGCTGTAGCAGCAGCTGTAGGGGGAGTCGGCAGGGGGCTTGTTCAGAACATAATACCAAAAGATGTGGGTATAACAGGTTTCCCGTCCCTGACACTCGTGAATTCGGCGTCGGGGCAGCCGGTGTCTACCTCAGACATCAAGGTAAACGATCCGTCAGTTGTGCTTTTCGAATATCCTCTTCAGGGAGAGCCAAATTTTCTCCTCAGAATGGGAGATTCCAGCAACAGAGATGTTGAAGTAAAATCGGTAAATGTGTCAGTCCCTTCCTCAGGCAAGAAATTCCAGTCTCCAGGCGGGGTTGGGCCGTACAAATCTGTGGTTGCAGCCAGCGCAATCTGTGAACATCTGGGTTGCGTACCCCCTATGATTCACTTCTACAAGCCAGGATCCAGCATTCCCGGGACTTCTTATTCCGGGGCGAGCAACAAAGGCTTTGTTCACTGCAATTGCCATGGCAGCACTTATGATCCGCTAAACGGATTCGGCATATTAAGCGGGCCCACGCAGAAACCTCTTCCGAATATTGTCCTGAACTATGATTCAACTTCAGATACATACAAGGCAGTGTCGATGGTTGGGCCAACGATTTATGGCCAGACAGATGACCTGAAAGGAAACTCCCCCCTGTCGTCGGACACGCAAACTCAGGTATCTAATTCGGGGACACCAAAGTAGGAGGCAAGAAATGACAGAAAAGAATGATCCTGTTTTTGTAAAAATGATGAATGACCCCCAGCCGATACCAAGAAGGGTTCCTGACTACATGAGGAAAAAGGGTGGAATATGGTACTGGACGGGTGCGCTGGTTACAATAGCTTTTCTTTATGAGGCTCTGACTGGCCTGGTTATACTGTTCTACTATCAGCCTGCAAATGCGTATGGCAGCACAACGAATTTTCTTAATTCCACGCCTTTTGGTTCAGTGATACTTACCACCCACCTTTACGGCGCCTATGCAATGATTGTGCTTCTTTATGCGCATCTTCTGAGAAATCTCTTTGTGGGAGCCTTCAAAAAGCCGAGGATGACGCAATGGTTTACCGGTATTCTGCTCCTTCTGCTTACAATAGGAGTAGGGTTCTTCGGGTATTCCATGAGCGGGGATGTCCTGTCAGCAGACGCAACTGATGTTGGCAGGGGTATTGCCCAGGGAGCCCCACTTATTGGTGGATACATAGAGAGGATCTTTTTCGGGGATGGCACGGCATTGTCACTGTTTCAAAGGATGCTTGGATGGCACATTGTTCTGACAGCACTTATTGGCGTGCTCTTCATGGTACATTTCATAATTGCGGAGTTCAACACCATCATGCCCAAGATCACCAAAAAAGAGTTCAAAGCTCCATTGATAGACCATGAGAAGCCGGATTACAAGCCATGGTACCCGTATAACATACTGTACATGGTTGAGCTCACCTTCTTCATGTTCTTCATGATATTGCTTATCCCATCAGTGCTGACACTTATTTCGAATGTCCCTGCGCTCTTCTCCCCACTGCCGCAGGTATCGCCGAGCAGCCCCCTTGCTTCGATAGTACCTCCATACCCCCCGTGGTTCCTGCTGTTTGTCTACAAGGCGATGGACTTTAACATGGTATCAGTAATAGGCACTTTCTGGGGAACAGTCCTGTTTGGAGGTGCGCCCCTTATCTATCTGCTCCTTCTGCCGATACTGGATCGTGGAAGCAGCCTTAAACTGGTTGAAAGGCCACTCACCGTTTCCCTCGGGATTGTTGGTCTCATATACATGATGGGGCTTTCAATATGGGGAGCGCTCACACCAGGTGTAATAATACCTGACTGGGAGGTTCTGCTCTTCTTTCTGATACCTGCTGTTGTGGTGTTCCTCCTGGTGTACTCTGTGACTGGATGGATAAAAAGAGGTAGGCTAAAGCATCCCCATCCGGAGCGTATATTCATAAATTTCACGTTCCTGGGGCTTTCGTCCTTTGGCCTTGGAATGCTGCTGTCAGCTTTTCTGACAAGCAGGGCGATGATGTATGAGATCCCCCTTGTACTCCTCGCTATGGCAGCGAGCATTTCTTTCATCTCTCTGTTCATAATTCTGAATGAAAAGCCAGAAATCGTTGAAGAAGAGAGTCCCAGAATGATGAGAAGCAGGTACTACGTGGCATACTCAGGTGGGTTTGCCATGTCATCGGTAGCGATAATATACGTGATTTCGGGAATTCCGGACAATTCCCTTACAAACGGGGCATTATACGGAATAGGGCTTGCGATACTGTTTCTCATCGCCGGTGCAATCGTAAAAATATACAGAAGAACACAGTTTGGTGAGTAGTTTTTTACTCACCTTTTAAAAATTTTATTATCAGTGCGTGCCTTAAAGGCTCACAGGTCCCTGTACCCGTTCAGTGAATTTTCGTAGGTTATGGTCATTGCCTGCCTGTCCGACCCGAACATGATGAAGTTGAAGCCCCTCTCTTTCACTCTCTTGAAGTCTTTTCCGTTCAATGGGGTGTATATTCCACTTATGAGGTTTCTCTTCTTGCCTTCCCTGACCACTTTGTCTATAGCCTCAACGAAGGTTGGATTGTTCCATGAATATTCCATTCCAAGGCTTATGGAGAGATCCATTGGCCCGATGAAATAGCCATCCAGGCCCTTCACGGAAAGAATTTCTTCCAGATCGCTGAATGCCTTCCTTGTCTCTATCTGAATTATAACAAGGGATTTGTTTGCTTTTCCAGCGTAATCCTGAAATTGGTATCCGTAACCGGATGCCCTTCCCGGACCTGCTCCCCTTATTCCCTCTGGAGGCAGCTTTGAGAACATGACGGCCTGCTCGGCTTCCTCAACAGTCCTTATGCCGGGTATTATGATGCCTGCCACACCGGTGTCAAGCACTTTCTTAATCTCGTTCTTTTCAAGCCCCCTTATTCTTGCAAGAATGGGCGTCTCGCCGGAAGCCATTACAATACTCTGCAATGACCTCACATCAATAACTGAATGTTCCATGTCCACAACCAGCAAATCTGGATGCAATGGCAACAAAGTCTCCGCAACTGACGGATCATAAATGCTCACTAAGGGTCCAAGGAGGTCCCTGGAACTCTTGACTTTTTCCCTGAATTCGCCTATCATTGGAATCATGATTAATTAAGCACATGTTAATTAAACCAGACCATATTTTTTCTGACATTTTATTCAAAACACCGGTATTTTTCTAGGAGTTTTCGGACAAAAATTCATATCGCATGTAAAACATTAGATCGCATGGTCTATGAAAGAGACTTTATCGGTTATGGCCAGAATCCACCTGATGTCAAATGGCCCGATGGCAAGACGCTGGCCCTGTCACTAGTTTTCAACTACGAAGAGGGAGGGGAGCATTCATACCCTGTGGATGGCGTTGTGGAATCCATAGGGGAATTCGGTCCCGTGGATATGGGCACCAGAGATGTCGGAATGGAAACGGTTTATGAATACGGGCAGAGAGTCGGGATCTGGAGGATCCTTAACCTGCTGAAGAAGAAAAAGGTGAAAGCAACATTCTATGCCGCTGCAAAAGCCCTGGAGGTGAATCCTGCAGCAGCAAAAATGATCGTCTCAGATGGCCATGAAATATGCGATCATGGTTATAGGTGGACAGAGACGTTCAAGATGACGTATGAAGAGGAGAGGGAAGAGATAAGAAAATCCGTGGAGACAATAGAGCGCATAACGGGCAAAAAGCCTGTAGGGTTTTATGCAAGAGAACCTAGCGAGAACACCATAGACATTCTGGCAGAGTTTGACAATTTCATTTACGATTCAGATTCCTATGATGATGATCTACCGCATAAGTACAAGAACAACAGGCTTCTGATAGTTCCCTACACCCCCGATGCAAATGATTTCCACTTCCTTTCGCCCATGCACAGATTTGCCACAAGCAGCCAGTTCCTTGAATACATAACTAACACGTTTGACGTGCTCTATGAAGAGTCCAGGGAGGTCCCGAAGATGATGTCTGCAGCTTTCCACATAAGAGTGTCCGGAAGGCCTGGAAGATTCCCTGCGCTTGTCAAGTTCCTGGATTACGTGCTTTCAAAAAAGGATGTGTGGATTGCCACACGGGAAGAGATAGCCAGGTACTGGCTTGAAAATTACGAGAATAAAAAGTAGGGTTATTCTCAAATTGAAATGTGCGGGGTCAGAATGGGAATCTTACAACTCCCCCATCAATCTGAATATTTGTCCCGTTGATGTATGATGCTTCATCGGAACACAGGAATGATACAAGATATCCAATCTCTTCAGGATTTCCGAATCTCTTGGCGGGAATCCCCTGCTTCAGAGCATCGTATGCCTGTTCCACTGATATGTTGAATTTCTTTGCGTTCTTCTCTGCAATGCTTTCAAGCCTTGGCGTCATTATGTAACCCTGAGATATGCTGTTTGAAGTAATCCCCTTCTCAGCAAATTCAATCGACAGAACTTTTGAGAGGCTAACAACAGCAGCCCTCAGTGAAGCTGATATGGCAAAATTCTCCAGCGGCTGTTTTGTTGTCAGGGAAGTTACAAACACTATGCGCCCATCCCCCTTTTCAGACATTCCTGGGAGAACGTTTCTTGCCATTATGACCGAGCTTTTTACTATCATGTTTATGCTCGTATCCCATTCTTCTTCAGATATGTCCATGAAAGGTGCAACTTTCGGGTCCCCGTAGTTGACGATCAGAAAGTCGATTTCGCCGGATTCTTTCTTTACCTCTGAAAGTACCCTTTTTACATCTTCCGTTTTGCTAAGGTCTCCTACACTGTACTTCACCTTCCCTCCAGTTTCCTTTGATATTTCCTCTGCACTTTTCCTAATCTTTTCTTCATCGCGCGAGAAAATGTGCACCTTGCATCCTTCTGATGCCATTACCTTTGCTATTGCCTTCCCTATTCCAGAACTGGCGGCACTTATCAGAGCCACCTTATTTGATAAGCCTTTCACAGATATGGATTTTCAGCGTGCTATATAAAGTCTGTCTATAGACGCTTATGTGCAAAAAAGGAATAAATTATGGGTTTTCCTAAGACGTTTCTATTGCAACGACCCTGGCCATTGAACCGCTCCCCTCGTAGAGTTTCAGAGGCAGGGCTGAAATCAAGTATTTTTTCCCCTCTTCGAGGTCCTCGAGGTGGGCCATGTCTTCAATGAAAACTACTCCTTTCTTCAGAAGGAAGTGGTGCACGTCGAATCCCTCGTGGACGTAAGGGTCCATTCCAAGAGTGTCTATACCAACAAGTTTTATCTTGTGGTCGTACAGAAATTCCGCAGCTTCCATGCTGAGGCCGGGAAATTCGTATAGCCATTCCTTGGTGAATGCTCTCTTTTTGCTCCAGCCGGTATTTAGGAGTATTATTTTTCCGTCGTATTCACTTTTCCACTTGTCTTTAATCTCGGAGAGTTTTATCTCGTGCTTTTCGTCCTCCTTCACTATGAGGCAGTATCCTTCTCCTACCAGTGTCTTAAGGTCTATCCTGTCCACGGTATCTCCCTTCTCATCAAAATGGTAAGGAGCGTCAATGTGCGTACCGCTGTGTGAAAGAGCTGAAATGGTCTCTACGTTGTAACTGTCCCTGCTGACTATACCTACTGGCTTTATTTCCGGCAAAGGTGCGCTTGGCCATACCGGCATAAAGGTCTTGACTTCATTTGTCAGATCTATTACTCGTTTTATGTCCATGGATAAACCCATCGGTACGGATGCTATTATTTGTTTCTGTCATGTGTTTTCTGCAGCCTTTGAAAATTGGGGTATTAGAACATTTTGAATGCGAGTGGAATCGGCGGGAATATGCTGTTTGAGAATGTCTATCAATGACCCATGTCGCAGAAGGTGTAATTTCAGTATTAGATTGTTACCAATAATACCAAAAACTATAATTTTTACTTTTTCTAAAAAAACACAAGAAATGCGAAATTGGACATGATAACATTTAGATATAATACGGTGTGGGGTCTATCCAATGCATCCTCCTTAATGGCGTTGGAAAGAGCAATTATGCAAGCCGTCACAAACTTATTCTAAAATACACACATATAAACATGTTTTTATAAATAAATATGGCAAAATCGCTAAAATGCTGTGTTTTCAGCGAATAACTTTTAAATAGCATGTGATTGTATAACATTGGAAGTCAAATGACTGAAGGTCAAAAAAAGAATGAGACAGGATACAGGAAAGAAATGAGCACATGGACTGCAATGTTCTTGGCAGTTGGTGCAATTCTCGGACCTGCTATCGCCTTTTCACCTGTTCAGGTGTTAGGTTACGGTGGGCCGGCTGGAGTCATAGCTTGGATTGTTGCGTTGATATTGATATATCCCCTTGCTATGATCTATGCGGAAATGGGCACAATGTGGCCCAGGGGTGGAGGTCTTGCTTACTATCCACTGGAGAGCAACGGTCCCTTGGTCGGCGTGCTAAATGGATGGGGTAATTTCTTCGGATATACCCTTGCAGTGCCTTCCATAGTGGTGGCACTTGTGGATTACCTGGGATCAGTCTATGCTCCGCTTACCGCGTCAAACGGGAACCTGACAACGCTTGGTATCATTATCACGATAATCACACTGCTGATCATATTCGTCATCAATAACTTCAGGATCAAGCACCTTGGACAAATCAACAATATCATGACAATACTGACGATTATCCTGATCATTGTGTTCGCCGGGGCTTTCCTCATTCACTATAACCCAGCCAACTTCAACAGGGTTGAGTGGAAAGGAGTTGCCCCCCTCGGCGCAAGTGGTTTCTTCATTGCAATAACAGCCACGATATACGGATATGGAGGGTTCAGGCATCCTGTAGACTATGCTGAGGAAGTGAAGGATCCGGGAAGATCCATTCCCAGAGCTGTTTCCGGAACCATGATAATAGTAGCTATCATATACATCGTGGAGAGCCTTGCATTCCTTGGTGTTCTTTCATCTAGCGGCAGCGGTTTCAGTTTCACCGGCGATTGGTCTTCACTTGCCCTTAACACGAGCCCTTACGTTGATGCAGCAAAGGGATTTGCAGGCCCAGCCTTCGTGGCAGTTGCAATAGTCGCTCTTATAGCTACCCTTATAGCTTCATTCAAGGATGGTGTCCTCTTCTTCGGAGGAGGTTCAAGAGTAGGGCATAATCTCGCCAGAGATGGAAGGTTCTTCCCTCCAACACTGAGCAAGATGAACAAAGTGGGAATCCCGTTCGCAAGCAATGTGCTTGTACTTATCATATCCATAATATTCATCCTGATCATGCCGTCATTCAAGGCTCTTGCACTCCTTGTGGCAGTCGGGCTCGTCATATCATACATGCCGGGTGCGCTGAGTGTTGCTATCCTCAGGAAAGTATTCCCTGATGAGAAGAGGCCTTACAAGATACCTCTTGTGAAGATATCTTCACCATTCTCGTTCGCAATAGCCAGTCTGCTAGTATTCTGGTCAGGTTGGGAGGCAACACTTGTCATAGTTGTTGCAATGTTCGTGGGCCTTGTCTTCCTGATAGAATACCAGAGAGGCAAGGGGCTCCAGCCTGGAGATATCAAGTATGGTGTATGGCTGCCAATATTCCTGCTGGCAATGCTTGCAGTGACATATTTCGACCAGTTCTACCTAGCTGTCTGGTATCCCAACAACGGAGTGTTCTTTGGAACAGCCATATTCGTGGCAGTATCACTGGTATTCTACTACTGGGGATACTACGCAGGCATTGCATACCACAAGAACAGGAAGGTCAAGAGGCTCGTTCCGATTAAAGAGGATGAGGAACTCGCATAATCTTAATTTTAGGTTTTTAATTTAAACACCTAAACATTTTTTTGTTCGTGAAAATCCATTTTTCCGGATTTTCCATGGACAAGTATTTACCTATTTTTCAGTTAAGATCGATAACAGAGGAGGATTGAAATGGACAAAGTATCCGAAAAACCGAAAGGAGCCGGGGAAAGTAATTTTCAGGTATCCCAGAGAGCGCAGCAGATAGACGATGAGGTTTTTAAACTCGCCTTGGGGCTCCCCCCTGATGTGATCAGCCTCACAGCAGGAGAGCCTGATTTTCCGACTGCCGATTTTGTAAACATGGCGGCCAAGAGAGCAATGGACGAGGATTTTACACACTACACAAGTTCAACAGGCATACTTCCCCTAAGGGAAGCGATTTCAAGGAAACTGAGGGAAGACAATAAGCTGGACTATGACCCGAGCGAGATCATAGTTTCGCCTGGAAGTTCGTCTTCAATATTCCTGCTTCTGTTTGCCCTCGCGGACAGGGGAGATGAAATACTCATCCCGGACCCGGCATGGTTCCACTACCACATACTGTCGGGGTTGGCAGGAAATGTTCCAGTAAGAGTCCCGCAGAGAAAAGACGAGGGGTTCAGGCTCGACGCAGAGGATCTTGAGAAGAAAGTGACCGGGAAAACCAAGATGCTCATACTTAATACACCGCAGAACCCCACTGGGCATGTTCTCACGCGTGACGAGCTCGAGGGCATAGCAGGAGTTGCAGAAAGAAACAACATAATAGTGGTTTCTGATGAAATTTACGAGAAGATCCTCTACGGTAACAGCAAGCACACCAGCATAGCTTCCCTGCCGGGAATGCGAGAAAGGACTGTCACCGTGAACGGCCTTTCGAAGGGATACGCCATGATGGGCTGGAGAGTTGGTTTTGCCGCATCATCACCTGAACTCACTCAGAAGATGACGTCATTGCTCGGATACACACTAGTCTGTGCTGGAAGTGTAGCTCAAAAAGCCGCCATTGAAGCACTGGAGAGCCAGAAATCGAGAGATTACGTCAATACAATGGTGTCCACCTGGTCAAAGAGGCGCGACATGGTTCTGAAATACATAAACGACAACCAGTCGGTAATGTCCATAGTAGCTCCCCAGGGAACATTCTATGGGTGGATAGACGTTTCAGGATCGGGAATGACCGGCAAAGAAGTCTCATCAGGACTGCTTAGAGACTACAAAGTTGGGGTTATGCCGGGATACCTGTTCGGAGAATCCGGGAAGAATTACATTAGGATCTCATTCGCAACATCTGATGATGCCGTTGATGAGGGAATGAAGAGGCTTGCAGAATTCCTCAACAAGAAGAGGAAGAGCTAACCTCTTTCCCCAATTTTTCCACGATCATTCTGTCATTTTTTTAAAAAAATCGGTGAAACGTGTATTTCACATTCATTATTTCTAAACAACTTTTAAATAGGCTGGAGATTTAGATTGCATGTGATTTTATATGGCAGAACTTGTGAATAATGTAGATTTAACCATAGTAGACAGCACAGCCAGGAAAGCTGAGGAAAACAATGGGCATTTTGACGTAGAGAAGCACATAGAGGGCGAGTTTCATTTTGAAGGGAGCCCAATGTTTACTGCAGAACTGATGTCGGAAAAGGCTAAATTCACCATGGGGGCGGATGAACCCGGACTGCTCGGTGGAAGGGGAGTTCATGCAACACCGCTGAATTACCTCATGTTTGGTGTAATGTCCTGCTTCGCATCAACAGTGGTGATACAGGCTGGCAGAAGGGGCGTAAAACTTGGAAAATTGAAGATAAAGGGGCACCTTTACTATGACATAGGGCCAATGCTTACTGACAGTGATGAGCCACTGATAAAGGAACTGAAACTGGAAGTTGAGTCTGACAAGGATATTGAGGAAATTCTTAAGGCGTCCAGAAGATGTCCCGCCCTTTATTCAATTTCCCATGCTATAAAAACAGATGTAAAGCAGGTTTAAGCCTGCTTTCCTCTTAGATACTGGTCATTTCCTGTGATCCAGTCCTGCCTTATGGGACTGAACAGATCCATATCTATTGTGTCCTCGACGGCCGTTGCCTTGTGAGGCTTGTTTGAGGGTATAACCAGAACTTCTCCAGCTTTTACGCTTATCTCCTTTCCATCTATTTCAAAGATAAGTTCTCCCTTCATTATCCATGTGACCTGCTCACTTTCGTGGTGATGCTCAGGAACAACGGTACCCTTCTTCAGCCTTATCTCAGCCACCATCACTTTCTCTCCGTGTATAAATTTCCTGGAAATTGTTTCTGAAAGCTGTTCCGACTCGACACCATCCCAGCTCGTCTTGGTTGCGTTTGCCATGCTATCGCAACGCCCGCACCATATTTAGTCTTTGTCGTGACTCACTGTTCTTCTTCACGGACCTATCCAGCCCTTTGTCGGGCTTTTAATCTTTCATAAGTCAAGTTGAATCTATTTGCCTCCCTGTCTTGAAAATTTGTCGGAAAATAACCCAATTTGCCAAAAGAATTCAAAAGGACCTTTGCCATATTCAAATTATTACGGTCAAGGCAGAGCTAAATTTAATAAATTGAATAGAATAAATTGCTCATGTCTTCAGATAATGTTAAGGTGGCAATTCTCGGATTCGGGACAGTTGGCCAGGGTTTCTTTGAGCTGTTCAACAGCAAGAAAAAGTCACTTGCTCTTGATAATGTAAGCATCAGTGAGATTGTAGATCTGAAATACGGGCATATTGTCAATCCCCAGGATGATCTTATTTCAAACCTCAAACCGGTTGAAGATGGTTCCAAAATTGATGTTCTTGATATCATACAGAAATCAGATGCAGATATCGTTTGCGAGTTTACCTGGGTAAATTTCAAGGATGGAGAGCCTGGAGTGTCCCATATAAGAAAAGCTCTGACAACAGGAAAAGACGTGATAACAACCAATAAGGGACCAATAGCACTATTCTACAATGAGCTGAAGGAACTGGCCGACAAGAATGGAAGGAATCTCAGGATCAAGGGCACTGTGATGGCCGGAACCCCTTCATTCAATGTTATGGATCTCCTTCCTGGAAGTGAGGTAAAGTCTGTAAGGGGAATTTTCAACGGGACGACCAATTTCATACTCTCAAGGCTCGATGCTGGAGAGAACTTCGACAAGGCTCTGCAGGAAGCGCAGAGCAAAGGCTATGCTGAAGCAGACCCAACTAACGATGTTGACGGGTATGATGCAGGAGCGAAGGTTGCGATACTCAGCAGCCTGTTCGGATGGAAACGAACCTTCTCTGATGTCAGGATCGAGGGAATAAGGTCCCTGAAGGATTCGAGGGACAGGAAGGGTTACAAGCTGATAGGATACGCCGACAAGAATGATGCATACGTAAGGCCAGTGAAACTCGACGAAACAGACCTTCTCTACCATGTGACAGGAGTTACAAATGCAATCCAGTTTGACACCGATACACTGGGAGAGGTGACTGTAGCCGGACCTGGAGCAGGGAGAGTTGAGACAGCACAGGCTGCTTTGACTGACCTGGTGGATATAATAGGAAAATAAGGAGGAAATTTTTCCAACATTTCTCCATTTTCCGCTTACAGCTTTATTTTGCATAGAACAAAAACTGACCCAAATTAACCGGTTTCGTGTAAGAGAAAAGGCTGAGCCATGAATACAGATCAAGGAACCTTGTTCATGGAGCAATAATCCAAATGCCCTCAGAAAGGCAGAAATTACTTTCCGTGGGATTCCATTGCTATGACCCTGATTTCAAAAAGAAAATTGTGCATCCAGAATGTCATCGAAACATCCTGGTAACATTGAGATAATTCAATGGTGCAGTTAACAGTGCTGCACCGGTTATGGCAATGAGTGTTTTCAGTTTCCTGTCCATATAGAAATCAACAACTAGACATATATCTACCCGCCGATTGGAGGTGAATTTGATTGTGATACCACAAATTCAACTTTAAATGAATGGAACGCGACAATTGACCTGGAAATAAATGATGGCGGCAAGAGATATTTCTTTGACTTTTATTGTATAAAAACAGTATGTAAGCGATAAACACCTGTAATATCTTAGGATTATGACCTCACTTTGATTCCTTTTTCCAGGGACTTGTGGAAGATTTCGGAGATGTAAGTGCAGATTTGATTACTACTGGGAAAGTGACAATGATCCTGCCTTGTGGCGCAACATAAAAAATAGAACGTTATACCAAAGATTACTTAGACTTAGGGTTTTTGACCAAACATTTCACATTTCGAACTATAACGATTGCGGAACGTAAAAATATGCTCACAAGATGACTATCCATGAGCAATCCTTATGACGAGGCACTTAAGATTAGAGATCTTGCGGTAAAACACAACAAATTTTTTGAGGAAAGCATCCCACTCATAGCTTCTGAGAATATAATGAGCCCTCTTGCCATGGAGATGCTGGTCACGGATTTTGGCTCCAGGTATGCAGAGGGACTCCCGCACCACAGGTACTACCAGGGCAATTATTATGTTGACCAGGTTGAAGACCTGACAATCGACCTTGCCAAGAGGCTTTTCAACGCCAAGCAGGCAGACCCGAGGCCGGTATCTGGCACAAATGCCAATACAGCAATCCTTTTCGGACTGTCCAAACCCGGGGACACAATCACTGCCCCGCCACTTTCAGGCGGAGGCCACATCAGTGCTGCAAAATTCGGTGCAGTTGGCCTGAGGGGGCTGAACCTGTTCAACTACCCCTTTGATGTTGATGATATGAACATTGACATTGACGGTTCGATAAAACTGATCAAGAAGGAGAAGCCAAAACTGTGCCTTTTCGGAAAATCAGTCTTTCTCTTCCCTGAGCCTCTGAAAGAATTGAATGAGGCCTTCAAGGAAGTTGGAACAAAAGTATGGTATGATGCTGCCCATGTCCTTGGCCTGATTGCCGGAGGAAAGTTCCAGGACCCATTGAGAGAAGGAGCAGATGTAATTTCGGGCAGCACCCACAAAACTTTCCCGGGGCCCCAGCATGGCATAATACTTGGAAACACGGATGACGACACCTGGAAGAAAGTTCAGAGAGGAGTGTTCCCTGGAGTGCTGAGCAACCATCACCTGAACTCCATGGCTGCCCTCGGCGTGACAATCGCCGAAGAGATAGAGTATGGCGCGGAGTATGCAGATAAGACAATAAGAAATGCACAGGCCCTTGGCGAGTCCCTTTCATCACTCGGGATAAAGGTTCTTGGAGAAAAGCACGGCTTTACAAAATCACATACCATCGTGGCAGATATAAGGGCACAGGGTGGCGGAAGGCACGTCTCGGAGTATCTTGAGTCCTGCGGCGTTGTGCTTAACAAGAACCTGCTCCCATGGGACGACAACAAGAAGTCACAGGACCCGAGTGGAATAAGGATAGGCACCCAGGAAGTGACAAGAATCGGTATGGGGCCCTCCGAAATGAAGGAGATTGCTGATATAATCTCTATGGCCATAGTTGACAACAGGGAGGTGGATCAGGTGAAGAGCAGGGTCCTTGATCTCAAGTCAAGGTTCACGGAGACAAAATACTGTTTCGGGAAACACAAGCCGTATTCCTACATAGAACTCTTCAACCCTGGGGAGTAAAATCCAACCCCACCATTTTTTCAGTATATACCGTCGTCCGATGAAGTTCTGTTAACATACGCAGCAAGTGATGCCAGGATCAGGGACAGGACTGCGATGATTATTACGAACACTATAAGGGCGACTTCAAGGCCACCCATTGATCTGCCGAATATTTCTGTCTGAATGCCTGCGAACAGAAAGTATAGAAACTCAAACACGTATGCAAGAACCGAAAAGATGAGGAAAAACAGGGAATCGTAGTGAGACTTCATATACAGCGAGACGAAAACGTATGTGGCAAGTGCCTGGGTGATCAGGAGAAGAGTTACACCAACCATGAGCTGGTTGTAAAGGATTATCAGGATCATGCCATTAATCGATGAAATCAGAACCGACTGGCTGTTCATAATTGCGATGTAGTCCCTGAAATGCCTGGTAGCTTTCTCGTCGGATTCTTCAGTGTGGTACCTGTTGTAATACAGGGCACTCATTATCAGAAACATGACTATGAAAAAGAAGGTCGGGAATATAGACAGTACTTTTTCATAATCTGGAATCATAGATTTCCAGTACTTCAGGGTTTATCAACTATTATGAATAAAAAATCCATACATTCTCTTCGGGTTAAAATATATTGAAGCAATGCCAGATCTGATGAGGCTGGCTCCTCTGATAATCGTGCTGATAATGGCATCGGGCATGATTCTACCGCTCATTATGCACACCGGAAACGGCAGGAATGACACCAGTAGTGTCAACGCTTCAGACTATATGGCCTCCACTGCAGCAGGCGGGAAGTACTACGTCAAATATACAGAATACCTGAACAGCTCAAAGGTCATCAACGGCAATGTAAACTACTACTCCACGGTTCCGGGTCCTGAAGCTCTTCTTTCTGGCAGTATTCCGGAAACGGTCTTGGTCGCATCCGGAATTAACAGCATCTACTCCGTGAACGAGAGTTCATTTGTTACTGGCGTGCATTCTTCCCCCGGAAGTTTTACCTCTTCACTCAGTTTTGGCCCAAACAACAGGAACCTTTACCTTCTCCCCGGAAGCAATAACCTTACAGAATGGAATTTGACTACTGGTGTTACCCGAAATGTGTCTGTAGGTTCTTATCCCCAATATATGGCTTACTGCCCTCTTAACGACACAATGTTCGTAACAGTGCAGGGGCCTAAGAGCCTTGTGGCCGTTAACCTCACAACATTCAATGTTTCCTACAGGCTTCCGCTCAGGTTTGGACCCTTCGGAATCGCATTCGACACGCACAACGGATACATCTACATTTCATACCCCCTGGGGGGCATTGTATCGGTATTCAGCCCGGGAACCGGTCAATTTGTGAAAAACATAACCATAGGCGGATCACCATATGATATTGCTGTAAGCCCGCATGGAAACAATGTTTACGTGACCAACCAGGGGTTGAACCAAGTTGATGTGATTGATGGGACCACCCAGGCATTTACCGGGAAAATCAATGTCGGCTACTCCCCCTCAGGGATAGAAGTTGCTAATGGAACAGGAAATATATTTGTTGCAAATACTGATTCTTCCAATGTTTCAGTAATTGACGCCTCCTCAAACAAAGTTGTTCAGAACCTCCAGGTCGGTTCCCAGCCATATGCACTGTCTTACGACAGTTCGAACGGAGTCCTGGCGGTTGGAAACCATGGTTCAAACAGCCTGTCATTCATTTACCCTGTTGAGGGCAATGATATTGCCTTCACAGAAAACGGGCTTCCGATAGGGACATTATGGCACGTTACAGTAAATGGAGTGACCAGATACTCGAATACAGGGACGATCAGCTTCGACCTAGGTAATGCAGAAATAAATTACTCCGCTTCGCCTGAACCCGGATATTATGGATCATTGACCGGCAGCATGGAAGTCAGGGGAAATACTTCGATAAAAGTTGATTACCACAGCGTATCAGTTCTTCATGAGGAGATTCTCGCAGTCGGAGCTTCTGTGGCAATAGCAGGGGCAGCTGGCGGATTGTTGCTATTCCGGGGAAAGAGAAGAAGGTAATCTTCCCTGAAGGAATCAATATTTGTCCCATCTGCCATTCAGTTCTTCTGACCACTTTTCGAAGGTTTCCCTCCTTGTGTCATCAGATGCAATGCAGGTTTCAGAGAAGTTGTCCATCCTTTCATAGGGAACAACCGCGAATATTATTCCCCTGGAATTTGTGTGTTTGGATGCGGGGACATCCTTTGGCCTCAGAGGATCAACGCCGCTCGCCCAAGCCTTTCTGATTATGCCTGTTTCGGATGGGTCAGCCCTGCTGCACATGGCCCATAGGACATCGTCCATATCGTACGGATTCACGTCATCGTCAACAACCACGACCCATTTGCCCATATAGGCGGCACTCCTTGTCTGTGAGGCGAGATATCCTGCTTCTGTAGCGTGGCCCGGATAGGACTGCTTGATTGATACGGTGATAAATTGCCTGCCAACTCCAAAAGGAGGCGAGTACACCCCCTTTATCCCCTGGATTCCGTTTTTCACCATCTCATCATACACCAGCGCAGACCTCATGATGCTTCTCCAGAAAGCGTGATCATTGTAGCTTCCCTTTGACATTGCTGCCCCAAGGATTATAGGGTTGTTTCTGTAATAAACAGCCTTTACCTCGACGTACGGTTTCTCTTTGGCATCACTGGCGTAATATCCAGTCCATTCACCGTGCGGCCCTTCCAGTTTCGTTTTTCCGGGGTAAGTGAAACCTTCTATCACAATTTCAGCATTTGATGGTATGGGTAGCCTAGTATACTTTCCTTTCACCGCTGTAATACTCTTGCCCTGGACGGCTCCCTGATACTCGAGCTCCGATATCCCTGTTGGAATTTCACTTCCTGCCAGAATGTACATCAGAGGATCCGGGCCGAAAACCATGACAACGGGCATTGGCTCATCCCTGCTGTAGTATTTGTCCCTGTGGAAAGCTCCGTGTTTTCCTCTTTCTGCGTTTATGCCGACAATGTTTTTTTCATGCAACTGCGCCCTGTATGACCCGGAATTTATTACCCCTGTCTCAGGGTCCCTGGTTATCACAGCGACACCAGTGCCAATAAATGGCCCCCCGTCCTTGTCATGCCAAATTGGGGTAGGAAATTTAGTGAGATCAACACCCTCTCCTTCCTCAACATTCTCCATTACCGGACCATTTTCTACATACTTGACCTGATAATCCTTGCTATTGAGCTGCCACTCATTCGGTTTCCCCATCAGGCCCTCTATAGTCTCTTTTAGAGAGAGGCCGGTTTTGCCTCCGAAAGTAAGATTGAAAAGATTGAGGTTTGATACTGAGTTACTAAGCACCCTGAATCCTGTGTTTTCATATCCTTTAACATCGTCGAAAAGGAGAGCTGGCCCCTGGTTCCTTGCGTTGATCTGAGCTATTGCAGACAATTCCAGTTTTGGGTCCACTCCCTTCAGAACCTTAAGTTCACCAAGTTTGTCAGCGAGTTCTATCCATTCCCTTAAATCTGCCCATTGCACCATCAGAAACCGATCTGAAAATACTAACAGATAATTAGTTTTTTAGCGCGTATTCCTCAAAAGCTTATTTCAATATAATGAGAGGGAAAAAAATTTGTTGGTTAGTAAATGATTCTTATGCGCTGGCCGCGTCGACTTCTGTTATCTTCACGCCCTTTGTTTCCTTGAGGCCAAGGGCACCAATGGTCATCACTACAGCACCAATTATCATTCCTATGGACATGCTCACTCCAAGACCTCCCACGCTGACCGCGAGTATGGGTACTATGATAGGTGCAAGACCGCCGCCGAAACCTCTTCCGACCATATAGCAGAAGTTTGAGCCCGTTGCACGCATCCTCGTTGGATAATGCTCACCTAGCCATACACCAAACAGTGCAGCATAGCTTGCCTGGAAGAAGTACAGAAGACCGTATGTGTAGAATGAGGGGTAAGACCCTATTCCGCTGAAAATGGTCGGGTTCATTGCTGTATACAGGAATGGGAAGACAACAATAATCGAGATCACACCAAATATGATCCCCGATTTTTTCCTTCCAAGGAGGTCGTTGCTTCCACCGATGACAACTTCTGCAATGATTCCCAGAACTGACCCGATTGTAACAATCAGGGTCACGCTCACATCCGGAACCTGGCCAACAGTTTTGAAAAACGTGGGGTAGAATACCTGACCGGAGTAAAAGAAGAACATGAAACCGAACACCATCAGAGTTCCGAAAATGGTCCATCTAAGTGTTTCCTTCGAGAATATCTCTGAAAGTGGAGATTTCATCAAAAGCTCATTCGCGTTCTTTCCTTCCAATTTGGCCTTAACCTGTGCCTTCCATACTTTTGATTCCGGGACGAAGAACCTGAAGGCCAGTAAAACCAAGGAGAGTATACCCACGAAATAATAGGAATATCTCCAACCAAGATCTCCTCCATAGGCTCCCAGCATGACTCCTGCTGTGACAGCCCCTAGCAGACCGCCGGCAGGGAACATTGCCTGCAGGAAACCTCCCGCAAGACCTCTCGACTTTGTCCCCCAGGCTTCGTTCAGCATCGAGAAGCCGACGCCCCATTCTCCCCCTACTCCGATTCCAGCTATGAACTGGAGCAGATAGAACTCGTCGAGGGTCCGACTTGTTCCGGTAATGATTGTAGCTATTCCGAAGAGAACTATCGTTACGAGCAGTGTAGTCCTCCGCCCTATTCTGTCTGCCAGCCATCCGAAAAAAATTCCTCCGATGACGGATCCGACAAGGGCGAGGGTTATTGCAAAGACTATCGCCTTAGGGGTCACACCGAAATATGTTGCTAGAGTTACAACCAGAAAAGTGGTAAGAAGTAGGTTGTACCCATCAAACAGATAACCCAGTGTTGCCCCGACATAAGTCTTGCTTTTCTCAGCCTTTGTATAGGAAATGTCTGTCTCCATCTAGCATGAGTCAAAGATTGACAGTATTTATTCATTTGTTCTAGAAAATATTCATTCTCACAAACAATTATTTAAACAATGCCTTATGTATTCACCCATTCTTATGTAAAATTCGAATTCTGTAATCGATATACATCCTGCCCCGAATGTCAGTTCGTAGCACGATAGGGTCAGTTATAGCATCTATGAAATTGTGACACAGACGCGTTTTAATACTGATTCCGTAATCGCTTACATCGAAAGATTTTAAAGATTAGGGGTGTTACCTTCAGCCAATATGCAAGGTTCAAATTCGTCTGCCCAGACTCTCGTTTATTCAGAAGATGGCAAAAAGTCAGGCAGTGTAGGAAAAGCTGTTCCGCGCATTGAGGACCTGAAAATTATTAGAGGAAAAGGAGGGTATGCTGACGATATTGAGTTCGCCGACCAGCATTACGCTGCTTTCCATTTCAGCCCGTTTGCGCATGCAAAGATAAAAAACATCGACATTTCCAAGGCTCTTGAGCTACCCGGCGTGATATATGTTCTGACAGGGGAAGAAGTGAAAAAGATCACAAACCCTATGAAGTCAAGAGCTGCAACGAAATCACCAACATCACACTACATACTCGCAGTGGACAAAGTAAGGTACATGGGAGAGCCTGTTGTTGCCGTTGTAGCCAAGACGAAGTACATTGCAGCGGACGCGATCGACCTCATTGATGTTGAATATGACCCGCTTCCTGTGGTAGCTACAATAGAAGATGCCATGAAAAAAGAATCTGAGCTCATCTATCCTGAGATAGGGACCAACCAGCTCATAGAAGATCACTTCAAGTTCGGGGATACGGAAAAGGCTTTCAAGGAGGCAGATAAGATAGTTAAGGACAGGATACGGATCCACAGGTACGCATCAACACCGCTTGAGACCTTTGTGACCAGCGCGTTTTATGACCAGACTAGAGACGAGCTTCTCGCCTATGCGAGCGATCAGCAGCCTGGAAGAACGGTAGGGTCCATAGAAAGCACGATCAAGATTCCGCAGTCGAAGATCAGGCTGATAGTGCCGCAGGTGGGAGGAGGATTTGGCAACAAGCTCGCTATCTGGCAGTACGTTGCACTGGTCTCGCTCCTTAGCAAGCTGACGGGCAAACCCGTAAAGTGGGTTCAGACCAGGACAGAAAGCCTGTACGCATTCCACAGGCCGAGAGGGTTTATGGATGCTGAATTTGCCCTCAGAAAAGACGGAAAGATACTCGGAGCACGCCTTACAGACTGGCAGGCAGATGGAAACTGGCCATATGTTGCTGCTCTTTATTCGCTGATCAAGTTTGCAAACATGTGTGGCGTTTACGAAATAAGAAACCTCGACTACTCGTACCATTCTGTCGCCACCAATGATCCACCTATAGTTCAGGACAGAGGAGTCGGGAAGCCATTCATGTCCTTCGCCCTTGAAAGAATGATGGACAAGAGTGCGGACGCCCTTGGCATCGACAGGACAATTATCAGGGAGAAGAATTTTGTTCCTGCCGAGAAAATGCCATATACCACATTTTCAGGTGAAGTATACGAGAGCGGAAACTATCCCGAGAATTTCAGAAGAGCGCTCAACTTTTCAGAATACCATGAAAAGCTGAAGCTGCAGGAAAAGCTCAGGAAAGAAGGCAGATACGTGGGAATTGGAATCGCCTGCGGCATAGAACCCGGTACTTCCAACCTTGGATATTACTTCCTTTCAAAGGAGGGAGACCCTGACTACAACGGTGCTGGCCAGATGGCAACAGTTGAAATGGTAGCCGACGGAACCGTGAAGGTTAACATGAACGGCCCTGAGATTGGAACAGGACATGTAACCACCATTGCGCAGGTAGTATCAGATGTGTTTGGCCTTGAGCCTGAGGACATCATTGTAGATGGCTGGTATGACTCCGTGCATGGGCATCTGACATACGCAGGGACCTACTCAAACGCGTTCAATGATGTTTACCTTGGAGCAGTGATGAAGGCGGCCACACTGCTGAAGGAGAAGATCCTTGCGATTGCAGCATCGCTAAAGAAGGAGAATGTGGAAGACCTGGATATAGCAGAAGGACATGTTTTCAGGAAATCGGATTCAGAGAAGCTGGTTGGTGTCAAGGAACTCGCAAAGATCTCCTACGGCAGATTGCTCTCATTCCCCAAGGATCAGGACCCTGGACTTAAGATAACGGCATCTTACGTGAACAAGACTGCCAAGCCATTCCACAGAGATGATTTTAACGTTCAGCTGACACACTCAAATTCGACCCACATATGCCTTGTAGAAGTTTCACCCGAGAACTGGAACGTGAAGATTCTCGATTACTCCATAGTTCATGACGCAGGCAAAGTCATAAACCCCGGAATCGTGGACGGCATGGCCATAGGTTCAACCGTAAGCGGAATAGGTGGTGCACTCTATGAAGAGTTTCTCTTCGACGAACAGGGCAATAACCTGTCGCTTACATTCGCAGAATACATGAAGCCAACTGCAATGGAGTCTCCTGAGATAAAGCTTGATGAAATGGAGTCCCCGGCACCAAACACCGTATTCGGAACTAAAGCCGTAGGCGAGGGAGGGGCAATAACATCCCTGGGGGCCATAGCAGGAGCAGTTGAAGATGCACTTAAGCCATTTGGCGTTAAGATAAGCGAGCTTCCAATAAAGCCTGAAAAGCTTTGGGAGATGGTCAAGGATACTGATGAATACAAGAAACTCACAGGAGGGGCAAACTGATGTATCCCACTGAATTCGAGTACTACAGGCCAAAAACTCTCGACGAGGCCCTAGAATTGATGAAGACCGTTGAAGAGCCAAAAGTCATAGCTGGAGGGCAGAGCCTGATGCCTATGCTCAAGCTCCGTTTTTATGAGCCTGCCTGCCTGATAGATCTTGGAGCTATTCCAGAACTGAAGCAGGTGAAGCTTGATGAAGGCGGGAATCTCAGAATCGGCGCAATGGTGACCCATTTTGAAGTAATAGAGAACGGGCTTATCAGGGAAAATGCGCCAATTCTTGCTTCCACGGCTGAAAACATAGGAGATATACAGATAAGAAACAGGGGGACAATTGGTGGAAGCATATGTGAAGCAGACCCCTCTGCAGACTATCCACCCACTATGTTCGTTCTTGAAGCAAGCATTGTCCTTCTTTCCAAAGAAGGAAGGAGAACCGTGAGGATAGAAGATTTCATCAAAGGGCCCTACGAGACTGATGCAAGGGAAGATGAGATAGCTGTGGAGATAATAGTCCCGAAGAGCACAGATCAATACCATGTGGAGAAGTATGCGCGGAGAAAGGCTGACTTTGCAGTAGTTTCGGTGGCAGCTATTGCCAGAACTGCTTCGGACGGAAGCATAGAAGAACTTAGAATTGCAGCTGGAGCACTTACGGATGGGCCTGAGAGGTTAAAGAGCCTTGAGTCTGCCCTTAAGGGGAAGAAGAAAGATTCAGTGGACCTCCAAACTTCCATATCAGAGACTGTTGACGCTCTCACCCCGATTTCGGATATCCATGGAGGAGAGGAGTACAGGAAATACTCGCTGAAAATGATGCTAGCAAGAGTGATAAAGGAGTTAATTGAGTAAGGAGGAATAACAATGGTTACTGTGAATCTTACAATAAATGGAAAGGAATATTCGGGTGAGACTGAGCCGAGGATGCTGCTCGTGCATTTCATACGGGATGTATTGAAACTCAAGGGGACGCACATAGGTTGTGACACTGGCCACTGCGGAGCATGCACTATCCAGTGGGATGGGAAACCCGTGAAGTCCTGCCAGATACTGGCTGTCCAGGCTCAGGGTGCAAACCTAAAGACGGTAGAAGGGCTTGAAGGGCCGAACGGAGAGCTGAGCATTGAGCAGGAGTCCTTCAGGGAGAAGTTCGCCCTTCAGTGCGGGTACTGCACATCGGGTTTCCTTATGATGACAAACTATCTCATCAGGAACAACGAGGAGATGACAAGAGAGGAGATCAGGGAAAAGCTGCATGGGAATTACTGTATGTGCACCGGGTATCAGCAGATCGTTGACGCAGTACAGGACGCTCAGAGAAAGTACTTTGCCCAGAAGAAGTGAAGTTTAGTACCACGTTTATTATATTTTTATATTTATTTAATTGACCAGGCCATTCTTTTTGTGACCTCCTCCCCTATCCTTCGAAAGGGGCTTCCTGCTTCCACGGTTACCAGCGCAACCTCCGCAGGCATGAATTCCCTCCGGCCCGGGGGTACTTTGCCCTCCACACTAATCCATTCGACTTTACGGACACAGGAACGCATGGAGCTACACGTTATCCGACCCTTCTTCCATTCTGTCTGCTGGTGAGCCACGTGTTATTTCTGGAAAATAGGAAAAGATTTCGCTTTCATCCCCTCCCTTTCGGAAGGGGATTTTCCGCTCAATTTTGTTAAAAAATGGAAAACGGATCAGAGTCCGTACAGTTTCTTCGTGTTTTCAAGCATAACCTTGTTTCTTGTTGTTTCACTGATTGTTGAAAGGTTCTGAAGGTCCTTTGCTGAATTCCAGTTGCCCATGTTGAACGGATAATCCGTACCGAGAACAACGTTGTCTTCTCCAGTTTCCTTTATCAGGAAATCAAGTGCCTCTGGTGTGAACACTACAGAGTCAAAGAGTATGTTCCTGATACCTTTTGATATGTCCACATTCGCGTCCTTGAGCTCCTCACGTATGTCCACTGCATGCTGGAGCCTTCCGATCTGGTAGGGTATTGCGCCTCCGCCATGGCAGAATACCATCTTCAATTTCTGGAACTTCCCGAATACGTTTCCCAGAAGAAGGCTGCTCACTGCCACAGTGGTCTCAGCAAGTGTTCCCACAACTATCCCCATGTAGTATTTTGATAGCCTCTCCTTTGCCATGAAATCGTTGGGGTGGACAAATATTGGCATTCCAAGTTCCTGCGCTCTTTCGTAAACCGGGAAGAGGCTCTCATCATCCAGGTTCCTGCCGTTTATGTTTGTGCCTATCTCTATGCCTTTCATTTCGAGCTTGGAATATGCATATTCAAGCTCATCCAGGGCGTGCTTCGCGTCCTGCATCGGGAGTGTTGCATTTCCCGCAAACCTGCCACTGTGTTCTGAACAGACCCTGCTGATTCCCTCATTCTGGATTCTCGCTGATTTGGCTGCAGATGATGCGTCCTTGTCATACATGAAGAGGTGGTGGGTAGGTGATATAATCTGCCCTTCTATTCCCATTTCAGCTATTTCGCTGATTCGTGCATCAGTGTCAAAAAACCCCTTGGGCATAGGAGCCACTTTCTTTCCCAGCACATTTATGGCGTAAAGAGGACTGTTTTCAATCTGGTTTATCTCCCCTCCCAGTTGTTCTATCGAAGAAGAATGCAACATGTGTGAATGGATGTCGATGTTTTTCATTGCCCTTGGAGAATCTGCTTTGGTTCAAATTTTTTTCTTTTGTGTTGCAGAGAAGGGGTGTTTGGTGTCATTCCTGCTGCTACAGATGAAGAATATACTGCCTTTTGCATAGGAATTGGTGAGCACTGGCTATATTAATGCTGAAAATGCAAGTATATACTATGAAGACCTCGGATCAGGCGAGCCACTGGTCCTGGTACATGCGGGCTACCTGGACAGCCGCATGTGGGATAATCAGATGGAGGCTCTTGGAAAAGGCCGCCGGTTAATCAGGTATGATGTTCGCGGATTTGGAAAATCAAGCAAGGCCAGTGAAGAATATTCCGACTTCAAGGATCTCAAGGCTATTCTGGACAATCTGAACATAGACAGGGCCACAATATTGGGGGTCTCAAACGGAGGTAGAATCGCGCTTGACTTCGCAGTTGAATTTCCTGGCCGAGTATCTGCCCTTGTACTTGTGAATTCGGGGGTGAGAGGAGTTGAAATTGAGGGGGATGAGAATGAGCTCTGGGGTGATCTCGGATCTCTTGAAGAGAGATATATTGAGCTCAGGAATAAAGGTAAATACAGGGATGCAGCCGCCATCGATGTGGATTACTGGACCCATAAGCTCTCGGGTGATGTTAGGAAACATGTACTGGACATAGCTGAGGAGAATGTGAATTCTGAGGAAGAGGACGTTGACAGGTTTCAGTTATCACCGGAACCTCCTGCCTTCAAGAGGCTAGAAATGCTTGAAATGCCTGTGTTGATAATTGTTGGGAAAGAAGACCGCAAGGGGATGGTTGAGGTTGACCGTGCAATCCATGGGCGCCTGAAATCTTCTAAACTTGTCTTCATAGATTGTGCTGACCACATTCCCAGTATTTCCAGCCCTGATGCTTTCTCCAAGGCAGTCACGGAATCCCTTTCGGAAATTTCGTAAGTCTCCTGTTCAGGTTGGGTGATTAACCTCATCCCTTCTTGCCCTTATCAACCCAAAAGAATTGCATCTTCGCGGAATTCATACGAAAATCGCATACGTAAATAATTTTAGATAAAACATGATTGCGACTCGGTGAATAACAGTGTCTGACACAGTAAAGGAGAAACTGACTTCAAAGGGAGTCAACGTTTTGTTTGAAAGGGCAAAGGAGCCTGAAGCATTCAAAATAGATGCAAAATCTGAAGTTATAAAATACGGCAGCCTTAACCCCCCGAACATGGAGAAGCCTGACGGCCCGCCGATGAAGCTTCTTGTGGGAGACGGAGTGAGCATAGAGCTTTCAAAGAGGAGGGCGGTAATGCCTTTCTGGCACAGGAACATGGACTTTGATGAGGTTATCATCTGCGTAAAGGGCCAGGCCACATGGAAGACAGAGAATGGCGAATACCAGCTCAACGCCGGCGAGATGCTCTATATTCCCAGAGGAATGGCGCATACAGCAGCAGCTTCCTCTGATTCAGACTACATGGCAATCGAAATTAAGGCTTCATCCAAGCTTGAGAACAAATCTGCGGTTAAGCAGTAAGGAGATGTTTTTCATGACGATAGCTGATTTATTGAAGATAGCAGGAAACGGAAACAAGGTGTATGACCTTGAGCACGTTAGATACCCCGGAATGCCTGCGTTTGATCCTGTCAAACCCGGGTTGAATTATTTCCTGTACAGACATCACGAGAACTACTACACTCCTGACAAGACAGGCCCAAGGACCAGCTCCTCGGGGCTCATCATCATGACGGACCAGTCCGGGACCCACATAGATGCACTATGCCATCAGGCCTCGGACATGACGTTCTATGACGGTACAAAAGTCACGCCCGAAGTCGAGACTCCGTGGGGGTACACGAAACTCGGTGCCGAAGAGCTCCCGGCAATGGTCAGGAAAGGCGTTCTCATTGATGTGGCTGCATTTGTCAGGGATCCGCTGGATGAGAACCATGAGATAACCCTTGAAGAGTTCAAGAAAGCGGTGGAGAAGGAAGGAGTGACCTTCGGAAAGGATGATGTTGTCCTGGTGAGAACCGGATACGGAAAGTACTGGAATGAGCAGGGCAAATACATGAATGCGGCTGGAGTTTCAAAGGAAGTGAGTGAATATCTGCAGGACAAGGTATTTGCCGTTGGTTCAGACAATCTTGCATGGGATGTCCCCCACGACCCTGACCCGGAGACAAAGTCAAAACTTCCAGGCCACTTGATACTTCTTGCAAAGAAAGGAATATACATAATAGAGAATATATTCCTGGAAGAGCTCTCCAGGGACAAGGTCTACGAGTTCCTGTTCATCGGGCTTCCACTGAAGTTCAAGGGTGCTACGGGCTCTCCATTCAGGCCGATAGCGATAACAACAAAATAACCTCATTTTTTTATTTTTATACGCCTGAAATAGGGAGAGTTTATCTATTATCGGGTTGATTCAGACCCGTACAAGCAAAAGGTGCGCTAATGACAAAGAAGATAGTTGTGGCCGTTACCGGCTCGACGGGTGCGATTTATGGATACAGGCTGCTACTGGCCTGCAGAAACAAGACTGATGCCGAAACCCACCTTGTGGTCAGCAATGGGGCTGAGAAGACTCTAAAAATAGAAACGGGCCTTGAAGCCGACAAACTCAAGGAGCTTGCGGATCACGTATACGGCGAATATGAGTTCACAGCGTCCATAGCTAGCGGGTCATTCCAGACCGAGGGCATGATCGTTGCCCCGTGTTCCATGAAAACGCTTTCTGCCATTGCGACCGGCTTTGAGCAGAACCTTGTTGCAAGAGCTGCCATGGTAACACTGAAGGAGAGGAGGCCCCTGATCCTTCTTGCGAGGGAGACTCCCCTTAACCTGATACATCTCAGGAATATGGTACAGATTACTGAGGCCGGGGGAACAATAATGCCACCGCTGCCTCCACTTTACTTCAAGATAAGTGACATAGAGAATATGGTGGACCTTACTGTGGGAAGGGTCCTGAACATGATTGGCGTCAAGACGGATCTACTTAAGGAGTGGGGAGAGGACTAGGCCATTCCCTTCCGGTGTCTTCTTCCGCTATCTTCTTGAGCCTGCCGAAACCTTCGGAGTATGGGCCGTAGGTGTTTGTTTCATCAAATCTGAGTTCTGAAACAAATGGCGCTTTGTCAGAGTAATCCTCCAGGATTTCCAGTGGGGTTGCATTGAACAGTTTTTCACCGTATTCCCCTGATGAGTATCCCTTGTCATCCGATTCCGAAAATCTGCACTTGACATACTGCACTGCGGGTTCAAGCTGGAGTATGAGAGTCCCCTTTCCGTCTGATGCCAGAAACGCGCAGCTTCTGGAAGCGGAATGGACTGCCACGAGTAGCTTCACCCTGTTTACTGCCACCACCTGGTATGGAGACAGTAGCGCTACGTGGGGGAATGATTCACCGTCTTTAGTCAACAGGAAAATCGCGCTGTTAGTTCTTGTTTCGTTTGAAAATTTCAGGGAATTGAACGTCTTGTCCGGAAGTTTGCTGCCGAGATTTTGGGACATTTTGATGCACCAGGTGACCTCCTCCCCTATCCTTCGAAAGGGGCTTCCTGCTTCGACGGTTACCAGCGGAACCTCCGCAGGCATGAATTCCCTCAGGCCCGAGGGTACTTTGCCCTCCACACTAATCCATTCGACTTTACGGACGCAGGCACGCATGGAGCTACACGTTATCCGACCCTTCTTCCATTCTGTCTGCTGGTGAGCAACGTATTATTTCTGGAAAATAGAAAAAGATTTCGCTTTCATCCCCTCCCTTTCGGAAGGGGAATTCACGCTCAATTTTGTTAAAAATGGAAAGGAACTGATTAATCTTTCAGTTCTTTTTTGGAAAGCCTCTCTCCGATCTTGTAGTGCTCACCCTTTACCAGGTCCTCCGCATCCTGCCTGAACTCGTCAGGCCAGTAGCCAAGTTCATAGCCGTACCACGGAGCCACCAGATTGAGTTGCGGCAGCTTGAGCTCCTTCCATATTTCCAGGGCTTTTTCCATATATTCCTTCCTCGGAAGTGAGGTTGGAGGGTACGGATACTTTATCGTGGCATCAATAAGGACTGCTGAGCTTCCCACGCCTCCGGGAAATTCCTTCTCCTCGTGGGATGCTCCGGGGCTGTAAGCCGAAGGATCGAGGCCCGGAACCTTTCCCTGGATTATTCTCATGTCCCTGGCTGGCTGCACTCTCCAGCTCATTGCCCATATGACAGAATCAAGTGATCTCGGATCTATATCCTCATCCACCACGATGAAGAACTTCCCCCACCTGGTATCATATCCTGAAAGCAGGTTCAGTATCTGCCAGGGATGGGACTTGTTGACCTTCTTGATCTTGACAACACACCACTGCGCCTGGCTCATCTCGTGCCATGCCACGTCAAGAACACCGGGCACCTTTGCATCGTGCCTGAGGAACTTCAGGTATACGTTGTCCGAAGAGACAAGCCTCACCTTGCTGCTCTCGCTCGGCGGGAACTGGCTCATTATGTGCACAAAAGTTGGCTTTTTCCTCATTGTGACGGCTGTAACATTGAAAACCGGCCTCAGCCAGACGTCTGTAGCCATGTACCCTGTGTATTCGCCAAATGCGTTTCCGGGCTCCATCTTCTCAGTTGAAATGAGGCCTTCAACGACTATGTCTGCATCTGCAGGCACTTCCATGTCAACGGTCTTTGCCTTAACAAGCTTGACCGGCTCACCTGAAAAGCCTCCGGCAATGGAAAGCTCGTCAACCCCGTATGGAATCTTGGCAGATGCAGTGTAGAAGTAAGAGGGTACTCCGCCAACCACGATTGCAGCAGGCATAGGCTTGCCAAGCTTCTTCCACTTGTTGTAGTGGATAAAACCCTGGTTTCCCCGGTTTATTTCCCACAGCATCTTGTCTTTGCCAAAAACGTGAGCAGAGTAGTTGCCCATGTTCCTTATTCCGGTCTCGGGGTCTCTTGTGATGACCTGCGTGCTGGTCCTTATCTGGCCACTGAACCCAGGGACCTCTATTGGAATAGGCAATGCTTCCAGGCCCTTCCCGTCCTCAAGGAGCTGGTCTCCCTCAAAAACATTGTCCTGGACTGGCGCATGGTCAACCATTTCGGGTTCAACGGGATGAAGTTGCGCATTTACCCATTTTTCCTGAATGGATTCCTTGGTTGGCTCAGCCTTCAGGCCGAGAGCATAAATTTCCATTGATGATGCATATATTCCTGTTGCCACTTTAATATCATAGTTTCTTCCCTTTGCATCCTTCACGTTGTTGAAAAGAAATCCTTTTCTCTGTTCGTCTGGTAAACCCCTGTACTGAAGCCTGACAAGAGGCGTAAGCTCAGTCTCTTTTTCAACAGGGCGGTCGATTCTGTACAGCTTATCTGCCTTCTCCAATGCGGCCAGATAGTCACTCAAATCCCTGTAATACTCTGCCATAGCACTTTATGAAATTGCATGTATAAATCCTTTGGTTTTCTGCGTGCCACGTATAGCATTAAAGAGATTATGCATATGAGCCGTTCCCGGTGTTATTGAGAACCTCAAAAGGACGAAACCGTTTTAAAAAGAAATACCATAATCGCTGAAGGTGTGGCGAGTTGAGTTCAAGTTATGACCTAAGGGAATTTATTGAGAGAATAGAGAAATTGGGGTTGCTCAGGAAAGTGGAAGGTGCCAGCTGGGATTTGGAAATTGGTGCCATCACCGATGCAAACGCAAAGAGGAACAAATACACCCTGCTGTTTGACAAGATACCGGGGTATCCTGAGGGCTTCAGGGTTCTCACCGGGGCTCTCCTGGACTCCAGAAGGGTTTCGACTGCACTGGACCTTGACAGTAACCTGAACAACCTGGAGCTTACAACTGCCATAAGGGAAAAACTGAGAAACGTGGAGAAAGGATATGAGAAATACGCTCCTGTAATGGTTGATAACCCACCCACAATGGAAAATGTCGACAAGGGAGACCGGATTGACTTCTTCAAGTTTCCTGTGCCAAAGTGGTTCCATAATGACGGCGGCAGGTATATCGGCACAGCCGATGCCGTAATAACAAGGGACCCTGAGTCAGGATGGGTCAATGTGGGAACCTACAGGGTTATGGTGAAGGACTCAAAGAGGCTGGCCATTCTAATGGAGGCCTCAAGGCATGGAAGATCACATGTAGAGAAAAACCTAGATTCCGGCAAACCCGCACCCATTGCACTTTCATTTGGCCACAATCCTGGCCTCAACCTGTTTTCCAGCAATGAAGTTCCTGAGGGTATGTCAGAGTACAACTTCCTTGGGGCTGTCAGGGAAAAGCCTGTTCATACCTTCAAAGGTCCTGTGACCGGCCTTCCGATCCCTGCTGACAGTGAGATTGCAGTTGAAGGTTACATCACGGGAGAGAGGACCGACGAAGGGCCGCTTGGCGAATTCATGGGGTACTATGCCGGTGGAAAAATGTCCAATCCAGTGATCAAGATTGAAGCGGTCTACTACAGAAACAGGCCCATACTTATGGGCACATGTGCAGGCAAGCCCCCCTATGATTATTCCTACTATAGATGCCCAATCAGGGCCTCCCTGATCTGGAATGCCCTCGAAGGTTCCGGAGTGGCTGGCGTCAAAGGAGTATGGTGCCATGAAGAAGGGTATTCCAGAGCGTTCACAGCTGTTTCTGTTAAGCAGATGTTTGGCGGGCACGCGGTAATGGCGGGGCACATAGCATCCCAGAGCAGGCCTGGAAATGTTGCAGGGCGATACACAGTAGTTGTGGATGATGACATAGACCCATCCAACCTGAACGAGGTTGTATGGGCAATGTGCAGCAGAAATGATCCTGCGTCTGGAATTGACATCGTCAGGAACACCATGGGAACTCCACTTGATCCTATTGCAAAGCACGAAGAAGGAAAGGACCTGCTTGAGTATACCGCATCGAGGGCAATAGTCATGGCCGTAAAGCCCTTCGAGAAGATAATGAAGAAGACATTCCCGGACGTTGTGAAGGCAGATCCTGACACAGACCGGAAAGTGCACGACAAGTGGCCTGACCTTTTCAAGAAATCTTAATCAAAACATGATATTTACACTGGTTTTTTTATTCCCACTCAATTACCACCCTTATTTTTTTTGGGAACTTCGACGCCTTCGAATTTTTTCCTTGGGACGAGTATGCTTGCCACATGCGGAAATCTCTCACCCTCTTCGTCGTATGCTACAACGAAAGGGGAGCCAAAGTGCTTCTGCTCTGCTATTAACTCCAACTTCCCCAAACCCACACCTGAATATGTACGGGAATGTCTGGTAATAAACTATCACCTGAGAAACGTATTGAAGTAATCCAGGGCCTGTTCATGTGTTACAAGTGTTCCGTATTTCATCCACACATCAAGAAGAGCAACCTTGTGTGAAACTTCAAGCCTGTCGAAGACGCAGTCCTCCACAATCACTGAGTTGAAGCCATAGTTTGATGCGTCAATGGCACTTGTACGGACACATCCGCTGGTAGTTCCACCAATGAACAGCAGCGTATCTGCCCCTCCGCTTACCAGATGATTTATAAGTGATGTCCCAAAAAAGGCGCTTGCATATTGCTTGTCGATGACCACTTCGTCTCCCATGGGAGCCATTTCCTTCACGATCTGTGAGCCTTTCGATTCAGGTTGAAATTTAGCATGGTCTCTCTTCATCTTGCTCTCATGAGACCTGCCTGATTTCTGTGCCACATATCTGGTGTATATTACAGGTATCTTTGCTATTCTGGCTGCCTTTATCAGAGATACCGACTTATCCAGAGATTCCCATGCTTTTGAACCCACGCCTGTGGGGTACTTTTCCATCTGTTCAAGTGTCGGGCTCCTGTCTCCAAAAAAGTTATACTGGGCGTCTATGACTATCAGTGCAGGCTTACGGCCCAGGTCTTTTCTGTTTCCGTAGCCGCCTTTCCGTATAATCTCTCTCTCTTTTTCGCTTACAATGTCGTCCCACTGCTGGTGCACACGGCTATAATGAATTTTCGACTTATAAAATAATGCGTAGGAGGCTGGCTGATGTTTAATTTGTACCAATATGGGGTCTCAGGTTTCATGAAGAGCCAGGTAAATGTCGATCATTATTTACATAATTGAATGTGTGAATTATCGACAATACAGTTTGCCATGATGTGAGGAAGAGGAAGTAGTCTGATCGCCAGATACTGAAGATTCTTTTACTGCTCCAGTTATTCGGCATCTCATACAGGTTTACAGGGATATTCCTAACCGGACTTGAGGAATAACTTCCCCCTATCGGCTTTAAGGAAATACCAAGCTTCCAGGCACTATCAAGGAGAGACGGACAGTTGGACCTCCATGGGATAAACAGTCAGATCGCATTCCTAGATTGCATGTAGGAAATTGCAGCGATGGGTCCATTCATGATACACACATGCGGATTAGCTGGAATTGGGATTGGAATTATAGAATTAATAATGAGGGTCTTAAAGGGATTAATCTCGAATCGCTTGAAATTGGATAGAGAAAATCTTCGTTTGTTAAATCATGGGACCCCCATATGCCAGGAAATTTACGTAAAGCGGAAAATGCTTCTTCCACTATTAGAAATTTTTTTTAGCGAACCTGTGTTCCCGGGCCATGGTATATCACGATTTGAGAGAATATCTCTCAGAACTCAAGAAAAGAAACCTCCTTACTGAAATTGACAAGGAGATTCAACTTGAAACTGAACTCATGCCCCTGGTAAGGCTTCAGTTCAAAGGCCTGCCTGAAAAGCAGAGGAAAGGGTTTCTCTTCACAAACGTATATGATTCCAAGGGAAGGCACTATGATGGTGCCGTGACCACCGGCGTCCTTTCCAGCTCTATTGATGTGTATGCAGCTGGTATGGAATGCGAGCCGGACAAGGTCTCCGACAGGTTTACAGAAGCTATTGAGAGCCCGATTGAGCCAAGAGTTGTCACAGATGCAAAAGTCCAGGAAGTTGTAGTTACCGGAAAGGACCTTGATGCCAAGGGCCTGAGCGATATACCGCTTCCTGTGGAGATACCGGGATACAGCTGCCAGGTCAGGACAACTACGGCGTTCGTGACGAAGGACGTTGAGACGGGGATTCAGAATGCAGGAACATACTCCGGGCAGATTTTCGGCCCGAGGAAGATACTCTGGGAAGTCCACAGGGGAAGCCATGGTTTCATGCATCTAAGGAAAGCTGCCTCTAATGGTTCCAAGACCCTGGATGCGGCAATAGTGATAGGCGGTCCCCCATATGTGCAGTACACGGCAGCTTCCAAGGTCCCGTACGGGCTTGATGAGTTCGCTGTTTCAGGTGGTCTCGCAGGAGAGCCGATTGATGTTGTCAAATGCAAGACCGTTGACCTATATGTGCCCGCAAACGCTGAATATATCATTGAGGGGAAGGTTTCTGTTGAGGACTTCGAGCCCCAGACTCCATTTGGTGAATATACCGGTTACGTAGCTGCTGATGTTGAGAGCCAGTGGTGCCCTGTAATGGAGATAACAGCAGTTACCCACAGGAAGGATAAGCCCATATTTCAGACGATTATCAGCCAGTTCCCGCCCAGTGAGAGCAGCAAGCTGAGGCAGGTGGCATATGGAAGCGCCTTCACTAAGTTCCTCAGGAATGACTGCGGTCTGCCAAATGTTACAAAGGTGGCATTCCACGAATCCAGCGGAAGCTGGCAGTACTGTGTGGTTCAGATAAAGAAGGATGCGCCCACTGACGCAATGCGTGCACTGGTGTGTGCATCGGGATATGCAGCAGACATCGGGAAGGTGTTCATAGCAGTGGATGACGATATTGATCCTTTCGATCCTGACTCAGTCAACTGGGCTCTTAGTTTCAGAATGCAGCCCCACAGGGACATGCAGCTGATTAAGGGTAAGACTGCCCACCTGGACCCGTCTGTGTTTGTAAAGGGACAGAGCGATGCTAACAGCGGATACAGGGAAGCGTCAGCAATTCTGATAGACGCGACGAGGAAGACCGATTACCCCCCGACTTCTCTGCCTAAGAAGGAGTACATGCTCAAAGCCAAAGAGATATGGGAGAGCCTTGATCTTCCAGAATTGAGCCTGAAGCAGCCCTGGCATGGATACAATCTTGAAAAGTGGTCAGATGAGTATGACAGATACGCAAGAATGGTCCTGAATGGGGAACATTTCAAGATTGGTGAGGAACTCGCCAAGAAGAGGGTTAAAAAAGACATACTCGGAGAAATCTGATCATTCTCCAATTTTTCACTTAATTTTGCTTTTTCAGTTCCTGAAGCACTTCTTCAGCAGACATAACATAACCGAAATTTTCCGAAAAATTCTTCAGCAACGGTGCCTGATATTCTGTTTCCGGTGTTGAGACCCCGTCACTCACCATGATAGTCATGTAGTCCATCATGTATGCGTGCCTCGCAGTGCTCTCAACGCACAGGTTTGTCTGCGTACCGACAATTACCAGGTTTGAGATGTTGTTTGACCTGAGAACAACGTGGAGATCAGTGTCCATGAATGCATCGTACCTGTGTTTCTGTATGACAGGCTCGTTCTCAAGGGGCTTGAGCTCCGGTATGGTTTCAGCACCCCAGGTTCCACTCTTGCATATCATTGGGTCAAGTGATTTTTCAGCAGACCTGCTGACCCAGTTCAGGGAATTTGTGTACCTCATGTGAACGGTCTCTGTATAAACCACCATAAGGCCGTTGTTCCTGAAATGTTCCAGCAGCCTCTTTATGACAGGGATTGTCTCCTGAACAACATCAATCCCATGTTTCCTCTGCCCGAGGTAACCCTCATCCTTTACAAAATCATTCTGCATGTCTACTATGAGAAGTGCAGTTCTGGATGGGTCCAGTGCTGTGTGAAGCTCCTTCTTTTTGAAGTCCATGCTCGCCATTTGCGGTGCTAAGAATAGTTCCTACTTATAGCTTGTGCTGTGAATCCCGCTTTAAAATAGAAAAGTAGGTTCAGAAGGCCCTTTATAATGTGTTGAGTGGAAATGACGATTATCGAAGTTCGACCCTGCCCGTTTTATGCGCTTAAAGGAGTCTTCCGACACGCTCCTGGTATCGCGTCAATTTCAACTGAATAAGGAAATTAGTTCATACATACAAATAGCCCAAAAGAATACAAGAACCAGGCTAACTTTCCAATGTTCTTTTGTATATCTCCACCCTATATCCCACTGACCCCAACCAAAGGGGGAGAAATCCACCCCTTCAGCTTTTCGATAATATGAATAATCCTAGGCAATATATATTCCAAGGACCATCATGACGCCATAGCTGAGCCAAAAGATTGGCCAGTTCATTGTTATAAGACAACGTAAAGATTATGTATTTTTCCTTGGCAACTTTTTTACAAATGCCTTTCTTTTTTTATATATATCATACTTCTATAATTATGGTTGAAAATTAAGGAGGCATAAATTCACAAACAAAAATAAGAATGGGTTTTGGAAATTTCGTGCTGAAATAAAAAAATTAGAGGGTTGTAACCTCTGTTCCCTTTGTTTCCTTGAGGCCGAAGAAGCCAATAAACTGGACAATTACCCCTACAAGCATTGCAATTGACATCGCTATTCCAAGATGGCTCAACCCTCCCAGGCTCGCGGCTATCAGGGGAATGACTATTGGTGCAAGACCCCCAGCAAAACCCCTTCCAACCATATAACCGAAATTGGTTGCGGTTGATCTCATCTTTGTTGGGAAATGTTCGCTGTACCAGACACCGTACTCTCCCGATACTCCCTGCCCTATTGAGACAAAAGTGTATGTATAGAACAACGGGAAAGCCACTAGCATGAGGTATGGGGTCTTCAATATATTTGCCCCCATGAATGATACTACCGCAATTATGTAGATTATTCCGTAACCAATGGCTGAGGATTTCCTCCCGAATCTGTCAGCAAAGTATCCATTCAACCAGTAGAATGGAACTGCTATCGCCTGACCCAAGACCAGTATAAGAGTGTAATCGGCGATTGGTACGCTGAGAGTTCCAAGAAGAGTTGGCATGAAGCTCGCATATGAGAAGTATATGAACAGGTTGGCGCCACCTATCAGGAGTGAGAAGAGTGTCCATCTTCTGACCTTCTTTGAAAAAATCTGAATGAGCGGGGACCTGATGTCATAGTCCTTCGGAAGTTCTCCCTTCCTTCTCTTGCTGTCGTAATCCTTCCAGAATTTTGACTCAGGCATTATAAGCTGTACAACAGCTATACCTATCAGAGCCACTACTCCAGCTATTACGAATGCATATCTCCATCCAAGAGAAAAGCCGTAAGCCTGAAGGGTGTATCCAGCAGTAAATGCTCCTGTTATAGATCCTATAATGAAGACAGCTTGAAGGATACCCCCTCCTGTTGCCCTTGTCTTAGGCGACCATACTTCCGTAATCTGGGCGAATCCTATTCCCCATTCACCGCCAATTCCTATTCCCTCTATTGCACGGAGCAGATACAACTGCCAAAGGGAATTTATGCCTGCTGTCAAAAGAGTTGACAGACCAAATATTGCGAGAGAAAGTATAAGTCCCTTTTTCCTTCCAAACCTGTCGGCAAACCAACCAAACACAACTCCCCCGAGCGCAGAAAACACGAGGCTTATTGTCAAAGCAAGCGCAATCTGGGGAATACCTGTATGGAATTCGTGAGCCATGGGGAAGAACAGATAACTGATCAGAACCAGATCATAACCGTCACTGAAGTGACCAAAAAGAATGCCACCAAGTGCCCCATATCTCTCGTTTCTAGTGTAGCTGATATTGGATTCCATAAGCGTTGGCATAAAAACACGGTGTATATAAAATATTTGATTAGAAACACGTTAATATAGCCTATTATGGAGCATTTCTTGGATAACTTCTATATATCTTGGCAAGATCGAAACCAATGAGCGAGGGGCACTATGCCGACATTAACGGCCTGAGGTTTTATTATGAAACATCCGGTAAAGGAACGCCTGTTATTTTTATACATACTGCCGGGACAGACGGGAGGATCTGGAAACATTTCGTAGATCTTCTGCCAGAGAAATTTACATCAATCATTGTCGATCTCCCTGGACACGGCAAATCCTGGCCATGGGCAGGATGGAGAAAGACACGTGTAAATGTTTCTTACTACACAAACACTGTTGCAAAATTCATAGAGAGCCAGGGTTACAAGCAGGTCATAGTTGTTGGCTGCTCAGTGGGGGCTGTGATCTCGCTGCAGCTCGCAAGACTGCTTGGAAAGAAGGTGAAGCTTGCCGCTGTTATTGAAGGGGCCGGAAAAACACATACGTTTGAAGAGGAAACCATACTGAAGACTGTCCCTGGCGATGTGGAGAGAGCTTTCGACTTCTGCGGGACAAGATCAAGCAAACAGGCAATTGAGGAACTCCTCTGGATAAGAAGCTCCAACAACAGGGATATTTACGTGACTGATCTGCTTGCCTGGAACAATTTTGACATTACTGCAGAACTCGGGAAAATCGACACGGATGTTCTTCTCATAAGAGGCGAAGAAGACCCGGTAGTCACGGAAAGGATGGCTTCAGAGACTGCCAACCAGATCAGGAATGCAAGATATATGGCCCTTCCAGGTTTCGGACACTATCCAATGATCGAGGACCCTGAAGAGCTGGTAAAGATTCTTCTTCCAGAGATAAAGAAAGCGCTCTGAAGCGTTTGAACGATTTTTTTTTTCCATTTTTTACAGAGAACGTTTAGCTGCATTTGTACATAAACGGGGATTTCGTTGGACAAGTATTTAATAGAGAGATTCTTACTTTGAATCTATGCCTGTTGAAGAAGGATTGAGACAGAAGCTGGCTATGGCCAACAGAATAATTGTCAACGAGAACCTGACAGAGCTTGGAAGAGGTCATGTAGCTTACAAGCTTGAAGAAGGAAAGATACTGATTCCTGGCCACCTCCATGATTTTCAGAGGTCAATAGCAGACTGCACTGCCTCAGATATAGTTACAATAGATTATGATGGAAATGTCCTCGAGGGGAGTTACCCGGAATCAATGCATGAGTTCTATTTCTACAGTGAGGTTTTTCAAGTGAGGAGGGATGTGAAGGCAGCATTGCATATGCATTCCTTCTATGCAAACCTTCTTGAAATAACAGACAGCAAACTCCAGATGTCAACTAGGGATTCATTCCTGTTCATAGACGGCTTGCCTGTATTTGATGGGCTCCCGCTGTTCGTGAACACTAAAGAAATGGGGTACAGGATGGCCCAAGCACTCGGGAAAAGCAAAGCTGTCCTTCACCGGGGGCATGGAGCTTTCGTTGTTGGTGAAAGCATAGAAGATGTTGTGATAACCGCAGCCTCTCTCGAGAGGGCTGCAAAGAAGCAGTATATGGCTTCGGCTCTTGGCTCTATCGTTGAATATGACCATGACAGGGTAAGAAGAACTGACACCAAGGACATAAGAGAAGAAGTCAGCGGCATAGACTGGGGATACTTCGTGACCAGGCTGGAGAAAAAGGGCACAGTTTACTGAGTCCCCCAGTAACCCTCATTGACTGCTTGTTGGTTTCAGATTCACAAAACACTTTAAAATGAAGCCTCAATGCAACGATTGTGTTCGCCTGGGTAGCCATGACAGTTAGTACCATTCATATTAAATAAGTGGGAAAGTTACTCAGGCTGACTTCCATTGAAAAGGAGAAATCGAAATGACTGACAACAAACCGGGAGAAGATCTTAAAGAGGTTCTTAGAAGATACCCCACGGGAGTGACAGTAGTAACATCCCTGTTGGATGGAGAATACTGTGGAGGGACAATGAATTCATTCACATCTGTCTCTCTTAATCCACCCCTTATAGGCCTTTTTATAACGACTGAGAGCAGGACAGCGAAGGCCGTCAGGCAGACAAAGAAGTTTGTGGTAAATATTCTGAGGGAAGGGCAGGAAGATGAGGCCAAAATTTTTGCAAACGACAAGAGCGATGACAAGTTTTCAGGCATCAAATATCACCTGAACGGCAATGGCGTCCCAGTTCTTGACGATGCACTTGGCTCTATAGAATGCTCTCTTTACAAGGAGGAGGAGATCGCTGATCATTTCCTCTTTGTCGGAGAAGTGGAGAAAGCAACGGTGCTGAACGATGAGCATGCGCTTGTTTACCACAAAAGAGGGTTCAAGAGCACAGTTGGCCTTACCCAATAACCTTTCTTTATTGCACAACAATGTCTGAGCTTCCCTGATAAATTCCAAAAGAAATAAAAAGTTGGTTTTTGTTAAAAAGATTTTTGCGGCCTGAATCAGGCCTCTGCTTCCAGTTGCGATCTTTCCGAGCTGATGTTTCCCTTGGTCTCTTTCATGAATATTGAAGAGACTGTGTAGAAAGCAGCAAGGATTCCTACTGCAACAGCCTGGGCAAGCGGGAATACAGTTATGCCGTAGACTGCTATGAAACCACTGATAATCAAAGGCCATATGCCTGCCAGACCGTATCCTATATTCCAGTTTAGACCAAGTCCACTGGCCCTAAGATCCGTGGGGAAGGCCTCGTTAAGATACAGGCTCAGGTCTGCTTTGCTTATTGAGGCAAAGAAGTAGAACGGTATAAGTGTCAGAATTATCCTGTCCACCAATGTTCCCGGTATATTTCCAAGGTAAACGAAGAGGACACTGATAATCATCAAGACAACTCCACCACCGATTGCAAGCGGCTTCCTGCCTATCTTCTGCGAGAGGGCACCTCCAAGAACAGATCCTATAACACCGAATGCCGCCCCTACGAGCACAATGAATGCAAGGTGGCTCGGCACCAGGTTATTAACCTGTTTCAGGAAAGTTGGGAAAGTGTTCTCAGTAAGGTTGTCAAATCCGAGAAGACCGATGGATGATATCAGTGAGAGAGCAAATACTCCCCTTACCTTTGGTGTTGTGAAGAGTCTTCTCAGTGCTTTGCCCTTTACTTTACCCTTCTTCTTGGATATGGCAAATATCTCTGATTCCGGTATCTTGTATAGAACAGGAATAACCACTACTAAGGGCAGTAAGGCTACAAGGAACATTACTCTCCATCCGAATGCAGCGTATGCCGCGCCGGTGAATGCAATTGTGGTCATCAGCAGCCATGCTGATCCGATAACATGTGCCCAGCTTCCACCGGACTCAGCGAAACCGGTCATTAGACCCCTGAAACGCTCTGGCAGGTTCTCAGCCGAGAACACAAGTCCTCCAGCTATCAGACCGCCAATGAAGAATCCGGCTATAAGCCTCAGCGCGACAAATATGACAGGCGATAATATACCAACCTGTGCGTATGTCGGTAGTCCAGCGAGAGCTGCGGTGAATATCGCTGATCCTGTGATCGTGATATACAGCATTCTCTTTCTTCCTCTGTTGTCTCCTGAGGGTCCGAATATTGCCGCACCTAGCGGTCTAGTCAAAGACCCTGCTGCTACGCCACCCCATGTCACCAGCAATGATACCCCCAGATTGGGCGAAGGATAGATCAGGTTGTGGATGTACGGGATGACGAAGATTATACTAATGAAGCTCAGTATATCAAACGTGTAAGAGAAAAACGACACGTATACCTGGGCTCCGTTAGTCGACGTAAATTTCTCGTTAGAGATTGCGTCTTGACTTCCCATGCGTCGCGAACAGGTAGGATATATAAAATAGTTGCCGTCATAATATACCTATTAAAATTTTAAGATCGAAGATGCTGCAAGGCTTCAAAAAAATAGTTTTTTAGGCATTTTCCTGGCGGTTTGGAACTTTTGCCATTATAATAAAAAGTAACCCGACGAGATGCAGTTGACATTATTCCGGTATGAAATTATCACTGTTTCTTTCATGTATCCAGCTTTCACTCCCACAATTTTTCTTACTTCAACGCACATATATTAACATTGCCAGAGCTTGCCGGAATAGGCAGATTAGCCCTACAGTAAGGGTGCATAGGAATTTTAAATATAATCAGCTGATTGAGCCTCAATGAAACTAAATGTCATGGGAAGGGACAGAACACTTGATTTCAAGCCGTCATCACTTATCATAGCCGGTTTCACCGGAAAAGACAGGGCTAGCACGGAACGGCACATAAAGGAGCTTGCCGACATAGGGGTCCCAGTCCCGGAAAGGGTCCCGGCATTCTTTGTGCTCAATCCTGATCTTGTTTCAACCTTTGATAGAATCACTGTAAGCAGCAGGGAATCTTCAGGTGAGGTTGAGCCTGTGCTCATAAATGTGAAAGGTGAGCTGTTCATCGGTGTAGGAAGCGACCATACAGCGAGAGATGTAGAGAAGGAGAGCATAGCTGAGAGCAAGTCTTCCTGCCAGAAACCCATATCCTGTGACGTGATGGAATACGGCAGCCTGAAGAGCGTGTGGGATAGCATCGAGATAAGGAGCTGGGTAAAAACGGGCTCGGGAATGGTGAAATACCAGGAAGGGAGTGTTTCTCAGATCATGGACATACCGGATCTCCTTAAAGAGCTGAAATCAACAGTTGACGTGAGCCTTGAGAATTCAGTCCTGTTTCTGGGCACGTTGCCGCTGCTTGCTGGCAATTTTGTGTATGGAGATGAATTTGAGGTAGAGCTGAGAGTGCCTTCGACCGGAGCCGTTCTTCATCACAGCTACACTGTAAAAATCGGGGATTGATGGTTTATGAGAACTGGAAAAGAGTATGTTGATTCGCTGAATGATGGACGAAAAGTATACATCAACGGGATTGAAGTATCAGACGTTAGAGAGCATCCTGCATTCAAAGGGATAATAGAGACACTGTCCGGGATGTATGATTTCAGCTCTGATCCTGATAATGGCATGATTTTCAAAACCGAGTGGGGTTCAGAGGGCAACAATGTCTTCATTATCCCTAGAACCAAGCAGGACCAGGCAGACAGGCACGAGGCAATCTACAAATGGGCCAAGCTCACAGCAGGTTTTGTTGGGCGCAGCCCTGACCATGTGGGAGGTTTTCTTGCTGGATTCGCAGGAAAACCGGAAGTTTTCGCAAGAGGAAAACCTGAATTTGCAGATAATGTCATAAATTTCTACCACAAGGTTGTATCTGAGGACCTTTACGTCACCTATGCGATCATACCTCCGCAAAATGACAGGAGCAAAACAGCCCAGGATCAGGAAAACAGGTTTACCCAGGTAGGAGTGCTTTCAGAGAATGACAAAGGCATTGTGATCAGGGGAGCCCAGATGCTTGGAACAGGATCAGCGGTATCTGACTATATTTTTGTCAGCTGCATACCACCGTTGAAGCCCGGAGACGAAGACTATGCCCTTTCCTTTGCTCTGCCAGTAAACGCAAAGGGGCTGAAGCTGTACTGCAGAAAACCATACGCGGTCGATAAGTCTGGAACGTTTGACTATCCAATGTCAACGAGATTCGATGAGTCTGACGCCTTCCTTGTTTTTGACGATGTCTTTGTGCCTTGGGAGAATGTGTTTGTTTACCGGGACATTTCACTGCTTCAGGCCCAGTTTTTCGAAACTGCTGCCCACGTTCTCGGAAACAATCAGGCCCAGATTCGGCTGTCAGTGAAAATGAAGTTCCTGATAGGGATTGCCAGAAAGGTGACAGCCATGAATGGCATAGACAAGATACCGGGAGTCGTCGAAAAACTGGGTGAGCTTGCATCACTGTCATCCATTGTTGAAGGCATGGTGCAGGCGTCAGAGTCCACAGCTATGGAGCGCCCCGCTGGAGTGATTTCACCCAACCCGAGGTTCCTGTACGGTGCAATGGGAATGCAGGCCGACCTCTATCCAAGAGCCCTCCATATTCTGAGAGAGTTGTGTGGGGCAGGAGTCCTTCAGCTCCCTTCCAGCATCCATGAAATGATCAACCCTGAGACCAGGGATGACATATCCACTTACATAAGGTCCTCTAACGCAACATCTGAGGAAAGAATCAAACTGTTCAGGCTTGCATGGGATGTGATAGGATCAGAATTCGCGGGAAGGCACCATCAGTATGAGATGTTTTACGCAGGAGCGCCTTTTGTGGCAAAGAACTACTCGTTCAGAAATTATGGGTATGACGAACCAGTAGAAATGGTGGACAGCTTCATGCACAACTATGACTTCTCAACCGGGGCGAGTGAAAAAGGAGGGAAAAACTGATGTCAAAACCGGAGTACGAATTTTATGACAGTACAACAGTAGAATGGACGAAGTGTGAAGGAAGGGCAGAAGGGCTCTACGAAAGAATACTTGCACGCGATCATGAGAGCGGCGTTGTCTCTAGGATCCTGAAGTTTGAGCCCGGGACTGATACCAGCCCCAACGGCATACTGAGGCACGATGTCTGGGAAGAGGTATACATCCTTGAAGGGTACATTCACGACCTGACATTGAACAAGACCTTCACGAAGGGAATGTTTGCCTGCAGGCCTCCTGGAATGCCCCATGGGCCATGGATTACAGATAGTGGCTGCCTTACCTTCGAGGTCAGGTATGTTGGAAAAGAGGGCAGGAAATAAGGCCCCTGTCCGATTTTTCATCAGTTTTATTCAACTAAATAACTGTGCAGTTGGATAAAGTTAAAAGTAAATGTCAGACTTCATGTTGAAGCTGAAAAATGGTGGAATTCTCTTACAGAACCAGAAAGGACGATATCAAAAACCTCAACGGCAGGCACGTGACATGCCTCATAATCGGTGGAGGCATAGTCGGGGCGGGTCTTGCAAACCTGCTGTCCCATAACAAAGTGGAGACTGTTCTTGTCGAGAAGGGGGATTTTGCCTCCGGAACAAGTTCCGGTTCATCGAAGCTAATCCATGGCGGCATAAGGTACCTTGCCCAAGGGCATGTAAAACTCACCAGAGATCTTCTTAGAGAGAGGAACTACCTTATTGAGAACACAGACATTGTCAAGAGGCTGGATTTTGACATTCTGATTGACAATTATTCCTGGTCCCCGTCATATATGCGCCTGGGGCTCTTTCTCTACTCTCTGCTGGGAGGGAAGCCTGAAATTCCCAGGATGAAAAGAAACAACGGCGAGTATGAAAGATCGGTAAAGGGCTTTTTTCATTATTATGATGGTGTTACTGATGATTCGAGACTTGTCATTTACAATATAGTGTCAGCACATGACAGGGGGGCTTATTGCCTGAACTACACTGAAGCAGTATCATTCAGTGACAGAAAAGATGGTGTTGAGGTCACCCTCAGAGACAATACAGGCGGGAGAGAATTTTCTATCACTGCAGACGTTGTGGTAAACTGTACCGGTCCATGGATAAACAAAGTTCTCAGTCTCTACAAGCCGGAAATCAATATACCGCTTAAACTTAGCAAGGGGGTCCACCTTGTTTTCGATAAGAAAGATGTTCCCGCGGAAAGGGCAATAACATTCAGGTCACACATTGACAGGAGACAGATGTTTGTTATTCCAAGGGATTCAGTAGCAATTATAGGCACGACAGAAAGCCTGGTCAGAGGCCCTTCTGACCTGTCTGTTGAAAATGATGATGTTGATTATATCGTTAACAGTGTAAAAAGGCTGTTTCCCAATCTTTCCAGAAATAATGTGCTGGCCAAATACAGCGGGATCAGGCCCCTACTGGGAAGGGGAGACAACCCTGACAGAATATCGCGGGATTTTTCAATATTTACCCATGGAAGAATGATATCGGTGGCAGGAGTAAAACTCACAGATTTCAGGCATGCTTCCAGGAAGATTGCCAGGGAGGTTGGGAAGTTCTGCGGAATACGCATAAGAACGAGCAATCTTCCGGTTATGGATTACAGAAGGCCAGAAAGCGGGAATCCGTTCCGGGAATACATCATTAATGAGTGCGCACTTTTCCCGGAAGATATTCTAAGGAGGCGGGATGGTACCACAATATACGATCCTTTGAATCTGGGTTCGGTTGAGAAGGTTGTGAAGGATGCTTTTCGAAGCACAGGAGCTGTTGGTGTAACATGGGCAGAAACAGAATCATAATTCCTCTTCTTGCAGTGGGATTCATGATGAATGGTGTTGTCCCATTTTCACTGTTTCTCGTAATTGGACTCATATACTCCATCGGCGCATCTCTGCAGATCATTGTTCTTCTCGGCGCCCTGGTTGCCGGGGGTTTTGTTTTTTCTGCCACAGGACTCGTTTCTGCAAGGTCTAATATGCCTGCAGGACCGGTACTCTTCACAATATCTGCCGCGGCAGCACTTCTGGCGTATGCGATAATCAAGGAGTCTCCTGCAATGCCAATTGAAGAGTTCGGGATACTGGCGTTTTTCAATATGTCGTCAAATGCTCTTGTGGCTCACTCGATCTCAAAAGTTGCCGGTGAGCTGAGAGGCAGTATACTTTCCGTCATGCACTTCATCTCTATGGGCAGCGGGTCCCCCGCTGTTTTCTTTGTGCTCTTCTATATATACACTTACATGAATTATTCCAATCTTCCACTTATAGCACTTTCTGCAGAAATTTTCTTATTTTTTGCTTCAACAGTCATTTTCAGGCATGCCATACTTAAGAAACCCGGTGGTTCAGGGATGGGTGGGAAATGACAAATGGGCCGCGCAGGCATGGAACTGCGGGAACAAGAATCCTTGTTCTCTCCATGGTTTTGGTGCTTCTTTCATGGACGCTCTCCATTCCAGTTGCAGCAGCTGAATCAGGTGGAACATCGACCCCTATAAAGCATGTGATAATAATAACGATGGAAAACCACAGTTTCGATAATATTTTCGGTAAGTACCCTCTCGACCAGAATGCATCCAACCAGTCCCTGATATCCTCAATAACCAGGCCTGTGAACCTGCTTCCGGGAAACATGACCGAGAGTCTTACCCCTGTGGCCAATGGCTCATTTTCCACGGGAAACCCTGAGGAAGGCTACAGTGCATATCACCTTGACTGGAACAACGGTAAAATGAATGGTTTTCTAAAGAACTCCGGCCCCAATTCCCTCAAATATTTCACTGCCTCACAGATGGCAGTGGAGTGGGTGATGGCTCAGCAGTATGCACTCGGAGATATGTATTTCAGCAGCATTCTCAGTGAGACCGTCCCCAACAGGCTTTTCGGACTTGCCGGATTCTCCCCTGTAATAAACGATTATGGTCCGCCTCCTTACATTTCATACAACCAGACTGTATTTCACCAGCTGTCCTCAAACAACATAACGTGGGGATATTACCTCAACAGCACTGATAGAATTATGAGCCCGATGTCACTCATCCACAACATAGGAGATTATTCTTCAAACTTACGGAACTGGAGCACTTTCTACAGCCAGCTGGCAAACAACACCCTTCCGTCAGTATCATGGCTGATGCCCATACATGCAGGTGCTGAGAAATACAGCCAGCATCCCTCATACAACATGCTTGCAGGGGAATTGTGGCTTCTATACACGGTAAACAAGATAATGCACAGCCCTGAGTGGAATTCAACAGCCATATTCATCAACTACGACGAGGGTGGGGGTTATTATGATCATGTACCGCCACCGGTTGTTGCCGGGCATCAGCTCGGATTCAGGGTACCCTTGATTGTGATTTCTCCATACGCCAAGGAAAATTACGTCTCAAAAACAGTGTTGAGCCATACATCTATCCTGGCATTCATAGACTTTAACTGGAAGCTCCCTGCATTGAACAGGCTTGTGCAGGAATCCAACCTGCCCCTTGATTTTTTTAATTTCAACGAGGCATACAGCGGCGGAAGTATTGAGAGGGCTCCCCTTACGTTCAGCCCGGCCATTATGAACCTGATGCCTGAAACCTATGACTTTGGTCCAGCAACATATCATGGCATAACCACTGTATCATCGCTGTTTCCAATGGTGTTCCAGATTCCCCTGAATGAAAGGCCATATAACTCAACGGGGTCTTCCGGAACTACACTTGCCAATCTAGGGTATGGGATATCAGTGGATCATAATTTCGCTTATGTTCCGTTTTACCAGGAACATGGGCTCATTGCAGTCGTATTGATAGCAGGGTCTGCTGCACTGTACTACTACACAAGAAGGCTTCTCCTGTCGAGAAAGGGTTAGAAAAACAATATTACACTGTAATAAATTCAGAATGGTGATTATTGGAATTGTAGGCTTCCAGGGTGATGTGTCTGAACATTCAGACATCCTGCAACGGCTTTCGAGGGAGGAAGGTATGGAAATCAGTGTGAGGCTGATCAGGAAGAAAGAAGATCTTGAGGGGATAGACGGCCTCATAATACCCGGAGGGGAAAGCACTACAATTTACAAGCTCCTGAAACAGTATTCAATATATGATCTGATTAAAGAGAGGATTGAAAGGGGCCTGCCAGTCATGGGAACATGCGCAGGCGTAATTTTGCTGTCAAGGGATACAGGCGATGAACGTGTTGAGGGGATGGGGGCTCTTGATGTGAGGATCAACAGGAATGCGTACGGAAGGCAGATCAATTCATTCATTGACGAGGTTGAGATAAAAGGGCTGGGAAGATTCAAGGCTGTGTTCATCAGGGCTCCTGTTATAGAATCAGTTGAAAATGCAGAGGTTCTTTCAGAACATGAAGGAAACGCAATAATGGTTCGGAGTGGAAATATACTTGGTATGACATTTCACCCTGAGCTCACGCAAGATATAAGAATACACAAGCTGTTTACTGATATTATAGGGGGAGGGGGGTACTCTTCCACTGGAACATAACAGACCGTGGGTGGTAGCATGAAGAAAACGGCACTTTTTGATAAACATATAGAAACGGGAGCTAAAATGACTGAGTTTTCTGGGTGGGATATGCCTCTCCAGTACACGAGGATAATGGATGAACACATGGCAGTGAGAAATCACGCTGGAATTTTTGATGTATCGCATATGGGAGATGTTGCCATCAAAGGAAAGGATGCTTCTGCATTTGTTGACTACATACTGCCCACAAGAGCATCAAAGCTCGAGGATGGGAAATGTGTATACACAGCTTTTCTGGATGAAAATGGATGTATTATTGATGATACAATTATCTACAGGTTGAGTGAGAATGAGTTCTTCTTCGTCCCGAATGCCGGTCCTACAGAACAGATTCTTGAATGGATTGATGAGCATAAGGAAGGTTTTGAGATAGAGGTTGAGAATTATTCATACAAACTTTCCAGCATTGCTCTCCAGGGACCTGATAGTGAAAACATTCTTAAGGAAATGGGATATCATCTACCGGAAGCTTTTACTTTTTATCAGGTAGACATAGAATTCGAAAACCCTATGACAAAGAACAGGAAGATGATTGTTTCCGGAACAGGTTACACTGGAGAAAGTGGAGTGGAATTCATACTTCCAAATGAATATGCAGGTGACCTTTGGGATAAACTCATGGGTTTTATGAAAAAGTACAACGGGCTTCCTTGTGGCCTTGGAGCCAGGGATACACTCAGAATGGAGAAAGGCATGCTCCTTTCCGGCCATGATTTCAACAGAAACAGAACGCCCTATGAATGTTCAATATCCTTCATCATGGATATAGATCATGATTTTGTAGGAAAAGAAAAAGCCCTTGAGAGCAAGGACAAATCTAAGTTGAGATTCAGGGGATTCATAATTGATGACAGAGGAATACCCAGAGAAGAGTGCAGGATATTATCCGACGGAAAAGATGTTGGAAAAATAACAAGCGGAACCCTTTCTCCCGTATTGAAGAAGGGGATTGGTCTCGGATTTATTGACATGAAATTCATGAAAGCAGGTACTGAAGTTGAGATCGAAATCAGGGGTAAGAAATTCAACTCGAAGGTGTCCAGGCCAAAAATGGTTCCATAGGAAATACACCCCTCTCCCCCTATCATGCATTCAATTGGTTCAATAATTCCTCTCTCTTTTTTACCAGGTTATCGTATTCGTATTTGTTATATCCCTGCTCATCTATGTTTGCCCTGATCTGGGCGATCCTCTCATTCGTGTATGCAAGTTCTGCCTGGACCTTCATGCGCTTCTGAATATCAATTGGCATTGTTATCACCCATGAATTGTTTCTGGAATATTATATGTTTTCAGCATATTTTACATGTGAGCCAAAATATGTTGAAAGAGGAAGGCCCCCTCATCAACCGGTTAAAAATTATGGAACTTATGAAATTGAATATCCTATATTTGGAGTGAATACTTTAGAATTCAAGTTCAGGTCCTTGTTCAAGTGGAAATCGAAATTGATCGTGGTTGATGAATTTGATTTCACATCAAACGGGTGGTTTATGAATGCGTATGGAGATGACATGTTGAATGTGATATTCTTTCCACCAATCGTGACGTTCACTGTCTGTATGTAGAGCCTTATCATTGTGTATTTCTCAGCGTTGAGTGTTACTGATTTCAGCAATGTGGAACTGCTGGAAGCTGTCCCCAGTATATTCACAGTTTCATGCCCTATTGAATAATTCTTCCAACCGCTCTGGTTTCCATGAATCGAAATTTCTGAGAATGTAATGTAAACACTGCTGACGTTCGTTGCAGGCAGATCATGCACATACACTTTCAACGTTCCGCTGCTGTTATTGTAATTCAGAGCAAAAAAAGCGCCGGAGGCTATTGCTATTGCAGCAACAACTCCTGCAGCTATCTTCAGTGAATTTTTCATTGCTGTTGAAATATTAATAGATATTAGCTAATTTTGGTACAATCGCTACAGTATCATCGTCATATCGCCAAACTCGTGCCACAGGTATCCCCACTGGACAGCAAGCCCGTATGCAGTCTGAAGCATTTCTGGACCTACTAGGGCGGATATCATATCGATGTGAGAACTCCCACCATCATGCATTCCTGTTATCAGTCCATCAACTGCCCTGAAGTTAAAACCTCTCTTTATGAAAATATCTGTCGAACCTTCATATGAACCTTCTTCCCTGTAATCGATACTATTTTCCAAAGCGTATGACTCAAGAGCCCTGACGACAGTCGTCCCCACTGCTATTACCCTTCCACCATTGCTCCTTGTTTCCACCATTTTTCTCAGAGTTCTTCCTGGAATGCTATATTCCTCATTCAGAAGCCTTTCCTTTTTGCTGAATTCAAAAAACTCGAGGGACCCGAGGTTACAGTGGAGTGTCAACTCGGCAATTTCTGCTCCTGCCCCTTCAACATCATCCAAAACTTCCTCAGTGAACGGTATGCCAGCCGATGGAGGCTCCACAGAACCCGGTACCCTGGAAAACTCTGTCAGATATTCGTCTTCGGAAACAGGGAATGCAACATGGCTATAGGTTATGGGCTTTCCATAACTCTTCATGACAGTCATGAGGTTATTTCCATCGACACCTGGATCAATCCACCAGAAACGCTCAAACTCCTCATGTTTCCGTATAAGCTTTGCCGAAACATCGGGCCCTATGAGCTGAACCTCATCATTTGCACGGAGATCTCTGTTCAACTCCTTTGGCCTTGGCTCGGCAAGAACCATACCACCTTTCCGGCTGGTACCAAAATTAAAGTCCCCATATTTACCCAGCCTGGGGAAGTAAGCACTTAATGATGCCTTGATGATCCTGCTGTTGTTTACAACGAGCAGATCCCCTTCATTGATGTATTCTGACAGATTCATGAAAATATCCGATGATATGGCTCCCCCCTTCCTGTCAACAACCAGGAGTTTCACCCCGTCCCTTCTACCCCCAAGAAAGCCTGCGGGCAGATGGGATTCAGGAACACTCGTTACTCCATCCGCGCCTGGAAAAACCATCTATCTCACACCCAGTTTCTTCTCAACAATTGAGAAAAGCTCAAGAGCTGAAACATCAGGCTCCTTTAACGAATCCGGATCATCCTCTGGAATGGCCTTTCTGTGCATTTCTGTTCTCATGTCTCCCGGATCGAAAGAGAAAGCGTTTATGCCCGAACACTTTGACTCCTCATCCAGTATCCTGATTAGCTGATCCATTGCAGCCTTGGAACTTCCGTATGCTCCCCAGCCCGGATAAGGTGATGAAGAAGCATCTGAGGTGATATGGGCAATGAGAGATGGATTTTTCATCAGGCCTGCAAATTTCCTGATTATATTGAAATTGGCAAAGAAATTTGTTTCCATAGTCTTCCTCAAGTCCATCAAGGTTGTTCCATACACCTCCGGAAGTGGAACCGGACCAACCTCCCCGGCATTCAGCACTATAAGGTCGATGCTCCCCCACTTTTCTTCAATTCGCTCAATTACTGAATCAAGGTGGTTGTCAAATCTAATGTCGCATGCCAGTGCAAGCAGATCATCTCCGTGATCCCGGGCGAGCTCATCCAGGAGGTTTTTCCTCCTTCCACAGGTGGCAACTTTCCAGCCATTGTCAAGAAACAATCTCACCAGAGAGTTGCCCAGTCCAGACGTACCTCCAGTTATGAAGGCAGCTCTTTCTGTACTCATAAAATTAAAATGATTATTAATTTATAAACGTTTTAGTTAACAAAATTAAATAAACATTCTGAAGGCGCAATATATGGCTTTTGCCCCGTATGCATGACGCTGGGAAGGGCCCAAGCCACAAATCCCTGAATTATTGTCCATTCTCATCCGTCTATTTTTCAAACTCTGATCTTATCCATTGCTGGACATCATTAATGTTGTTGACAAATGTTGACAGGTGCCCCTCATCTCCTTCTAGGTGGACTTCGGCGCCTGGAATTTCTGAGGCCAGCCATTGGCTGTGCTGTATTGGAACAACTGTATCCTGTTCTCCATGCCATATTTGTGTGGGGACCCTGATTGAACCCACATCAAAACCCCATAGCCTGGTAAGGGCCAGCCTATCCTCCCTGACACCGTCTATACCTTCAGAGCAGCCATCTAGGACGCTGTCGATCATAAAATCTACGAGATCATCTGAAACAGCCTTGGCATCCGCCTCCGAATACATGGAACCTATGAGTTGCACCAACCGATCCCTTGTGGATTGCCTGAGCGTCTCAACTGCCTGGAGATTGCTCTCCTCCCATTTCTGATCTTTATTTAGAAGCATATTGAAATCCTTTGTGGCATAATCACCCATTCCTGCAAAGAAATCAAAGCCTTCAGCATTGAAGGGGGCGTATCCCGAAATTGCTGAAATTGCAACTACACGTTCAGGTTCTCTGGCAGCGCAGGAGAGTGCGTGCGGCGCTCCTTCTGCATATCCTATGACACCAAACCTCTCAATGCCAAGATCGTCCGCTATTGCCAGAACATCCTCTGCCGCGCCTGAAATATTTCTCCCCTCCTCCCTTTCCGAACCTCCATAACCAGGCCTGCTGTAACTGATAAGCCTTACACCGGTATTATTTGCGTTATCAACCTGGGGTTTATACATGACTCTTGAGCCTGGAGCCGGATGAAGAAAGAAAACAGGGATTCCTCTGGAAGCACCGGTTTCCAGGGCATTTAATTTGCGTGAACCACTCGAAACTGAAAATTTTCTCATGCATAAAAATCATGGACCGGGTGGCTATAAAACTCAACTTTCACTGATGAGAATTACTGTTAAAATATACTATATGTACGAATTGAACTTGGTTTTATATGAAGGAATTAGTTCCACATCTGACTTTTGGCGGCACATGCGAAGAGGCCATGGACTTCTAAAAAAACTGCTTTGGGGGAGTACTTAACACAATGATGGCAGGTGGGTCGCCGATGGAGGAAGAGGTACCGCCTGATATGAAGAATATAATACATTCAAGCCTGAAAAACGGTGATCTTGAGCTGTTTGCAATGGATACATTCGCCTCTTACAAGCTTGGTCTTGCAGTGTGATCTCTATCAGTAACGAGTATGAAGATGAGAAAACAATGAGGAACCTTTTAGAAACCCTTTCAGAGGGAGGGAAGTGATAACGCCTGTAGAGAAACCGTTTTGGGGCGGATTCTACGCTATGCTGGATGATCGTTACGGAATCAGGTGGATGCTGATGTCCCAGGAGCAATAAGACAGTATGGTAGAAATGGCCCGAACCATCAAGCACGATGAACAGGCACATTCAAGCGGAGTAGCAAAAACAATACAATGGAGTACAACATCTCCTTAGTTGTGACGCCTCTTTCCCACATTTTTGAGTTCTCACTGAAACCGACAGCACCTTTTGATTTCAGCCTTACAGTAAAGAATCCTGCAGGATGGTCATTCTTTACGCCCTTCGAAATATTCGAGAACGGTACACTGTGGTCAGCCACCAAGGTTTCTTCCACCCTGATTGGGGTTAAAATGTGGTCGGAGGGAAATATCAGCAACCCGGTGGTGAGTGTGCAGGTATTTTCCATTGAAGAACTGGCTATATCTCATACGAAATTCCTTATTGATGTTATCAAGGAAGCCCTGGGGGCAGAGCAGGACCTTAGCGGATTTTATGAAATGGCAAGGAAGGACGACATACTGAAGCATGCGGTGGACGACCTTTATGGAATGCATGACGGAATTCCACCATCTGTTTTCCCTGAGGCTGTGCTTGCTATACTTCTTCAGATGGCCCCTCTTAAGAGAAGCAATGAGATGATGGCTTCTTTCATTCAAAACTATGGCGAGGCAGCCGAATTCGATGACAGACAGGTTTCTGCATGGCCAGTTCCGGAAAGAATTTCCTCAATCGAAGAGAGCGAGCTAGCAAGAAAATGCAAAGTCGGGTATAGGGCAAAGCACATAGTAAAACTTGCAAAAAAGCTTTCAGAGGAGAAATTCCCATCGATGCAGCAACTCGCGGAAATGAGTCCCGGGGAGGCCAGGAAGGCACTTATCGGGTTGCCGGGAATAGGGGATTACTCCGCAGACATAATCAGCCCGCATGGGGGGTTCCCCATAGATGTCTGGTCGGCTGAGGTTTTTGGCAAGCTGTTTTTCGGTAAGAAGCCGGAGAACAACAGGGAGGCGGTTGAAAAGGTAAAAGCTGAGGGAATGAGACGATGGGGTGAATGGTCCTGGATGGCTTTCTTCTATGTTGTGCAGGATCTCCCGAACCTATCGAGGAAGATGGGAGTAGATCTTAGGCTAACTTAACCTCAATTGTAGTTGAGATTTCATATAATTCCAAACTCAGAGCCTTAGTTTGGAAAAGGCAAATTAGTTGTTCTCACTCATTAATGGTGGCCTGATTTGGCCAGAACCACGAAAAAGCACAACGGGATTTGGGGTGGTTGCTGGTGTGTTTCCTTCCACCGAAAACCAGGGATTTATGAACAGGCTGCCCAAAACACCAGGGAGTATGAGAAGAAGCTTGTCAAGGATGGAAAGCTCCGCACTCTGCACTAGTGTACGATAGCAAAGACATGGTCGGCTGGTGCCAGTTTGGCCATCCGGGCAGACTTCCAGCCAGAATGGGCGCTTTCAGAAAACTGGGCGCTTCATATCCTGACGGAGAATCACACCCGTACGGTTTTCCCCCTTTGCAATAAATCACATTCAGAGGCGGTCGGGATTTGATCAAAATTTTAATCTATTATCAAATACACACTTCCCGCAATACAAAAAAAATGGAGTTGTTCGGCAATAGATATTGAATGCAGGATTTACCCGATCATGTATCTAATGTCGTTCGTATCCGATGGATAGGTGTAAGGTATCGAGAGTAGTGTTTTCACATCGATGCCAAGCCTTATTGCAAGGGCGAAGATATTAATGGTTTCCTCTGAATTTTCACCAAGAATGTGTGCACCCAGAATTTTGCTGGAGTCCTCATTCATGATGATCTTATAGAATGAACTTGGCACCATTCTCCTCCTGGAATTATACCAGGATGTCATCTCCCCTTTTTTCACAGTTGTCTTAATACCTTTCCTGGAAGCACCCTCCTCAGTGATTCCAACCATTGCCAATGGCGGAGAGGAGAAGACGGACGTAGGAATCCCTGTGTAATTTGCCTTCACGGAATTTCCGTTTATGATGTTCTCTGCTGCTATGTTGCCTTCCATAACCGCAATCGGTGTCAGCTTTGGTCCTGAAGTATCAGCGGAATCTCCAGCAGCATAAACCCTGGGATTCGACACACTCTGGAGATATTCATTTACTGCCACTCCTTTTCTGGACCATTTCACCTGTCCAACTTCAAGTCCCATGTCTGAATCAAATTCTCTGCCCGCACCATGAACAACAAGATCTGCTGTAATGGAATGCTCCTTTCCGTCCTTTGCAAGGCGTATTTCATATTTGCCCCCTGACTTCTGTATCTCCTTCACTGAGCTGCTTGTCAGAGTCCTTATACCCGAATCTTTCAACTGCTTGGAAAGGACTTCAGCAACTTCTTTGTCAAAGTTGACCAGTATCCTGTCTGAGTGCTGTATTATAGTTGCCTCCGAGCCAGCTTTTCTTGCTATACTGGCGAATTCAACCGAAATGTATCCCCCGCCGATGAACACCAGGTTCTTCGGCAGTGAGGGAAGGTTCAGAAACTCCTCATTATCTATCAGGTACTCTGAACCAGGAAAATTGAGAGTTGCTGCCTTCACTCCTGAGGATATCAGGAATTTTTCGGCTTCCAGTGGTTTTCCTTCAACTTCGAGCGTATCAGGCTTGATAAATTTCGCCCTCCCTCTGTGCACATCAATACCACTTTTAACGAGGCTTTCCTCTATTTTCTTGGACATTGGCTCGGTAAAGGAGCTCTTGAACTTCATGAGCTCGTCCCAGTTGAGTTCTCCCTTAAAATCAGATATGCCGTATCCCTGGAGTCGTTTTGCATGCTCCAGGGAATCGGTAACACCTACCATGACCTTTTTGGGATCACATCCCCTGAGGGCGCATGTTCCTCCGATTGGCTTCTGGTCTATCACTGCAATTTTCTTTCCTGCTTTCAGTGCCCTGAACGCTGTGGTAGTGGAAGCTGATCCTGATCCTATGATTATTAAGTCGTATTTTGCTGTCATTTCAATCACTCATGATCTTTATTTTAAATATTAAAAAATTATGTTTGATAATTTAAAATTTTCTTCCAAAGTAAAATGCCACTGTTCCAAGTACGAGACCGAACAGGATGTGACCTATGAATCCTGTCACCAGTACATCTGGTAGCATCATTGCAGCCTTTGGATCCATCAGGTGCATCATTACAGGTGCAAATACCGCCATCGCCATTGGAAGGAAGAACACCAGGAACATTACTATGCCAAACACTAAACCCAGAATAGGTGCTCTACCTGCTGTTTTAAGGCCAAGAGGTTTCACAAATGAAACGATTGCCCCAAATATGCCTCCTGCCACTATTGCAACAACAAAATGGCTGACTACTCCAACAGCCGTCGCCGCTCCCATTGAAGCGCCAAGGCCCATGCCCATAACCATTGCAAAAGTTGTGGCCGAAAGCCCCATTCCCATTGCACCAACCATTAGGACTATGAGCATTACTATTCCACCAAGAATTCCTCCAACCACGGATGAGGTTATTACACCCCTTGTTGTCAGCTTCCCTGGTCCCGTTCTTGTATTTCCCGATCCCATGTGCATTTTTGCATGTTCCATCAGGCTCTCTTTCGAGCCAAAGGACATACCGCACACATCACATCTGTTTTCTGTCATTTTTATCTGATTTTCAGATTTTGGAAGTATATATAAGCCAATTCCGTCAACGGTTGCTAATATGAAGTCGTAACGGGATTCAAAATAAGTGTTAAGCCGGAAGACTTCTCTTGTCAATACACGCTGGATATGCATACCTAAGATAGAATAAATTACCCACCAACGGTTGCTGGGGAAAGTTAGTATTACCTCCCTTGATGCGAACACATGTCTATAAACACTGATTGCTTCCTAAGAACCATGGCAGATGAGGCCGGCTTACAGAAAAAGACCCTTCAGATCGCCATATATACAGACGGGCAGTCTTATACAGGGATAAGATCCGGAATAAGGCATCTTCCTCTGGACAAGATTGTAATAATTCACGAACGGGTCCATGGGAAAAGCATCCCCGTGAATGACGTTCCGTTCAATGGTTTTATGGAGCAGGTCTCAGGAGCCCTTATGGCCCAGGTTGATGAGGTGATGATAGAATCGGGGGAACTCAATGAGGTCCTCGACGCCGTAAAATCAGTGTATAAGGAGCATAGCCAGGAGTATGAGGACATTTTCATGAATGTTACCGAAGGAGGGAAACTCCTGTCGTGCACCGCCATTTCCTCTGCTTTTATTTTTGGCATAAGAGCTTTCTGGGTGGATCAATCGGGTGTGCATATGCTGCCCATCATGAAGCTGGGATACCAGAAGATATTGTCTGAGACCAAGCTTTCTATATTAAGTGCACTGTCAAGGATGAAAGGCAAGGTGGATAGCCTTGAGCAGCTCTCGGAATTAACGGGGCTTGAAAAATCCCTTATCAGCAGGCACATGAATGGCACTGACGATTCTCAGGGTCTCATCGATCTTGGGCTTGTGTCCGTAAACAGAAAGGCCAGGGGAAGAATGGAAGTAGAGATAACAGCCCTTGGCAGGATTGTTACTGTTTGAGACCAAAAAGGCCGGCTTGCGTCAACGGTTGACGGTGAGGAATTAAGAACCAATCCAAATTTCAGTGGCATGGTACAGTTTGACGGAGACTTCAAACAGAGAATGAAGGAAAGGATGGAAAAATTCTCAAAATTTGATAAGAAAGGAGATGTTTTTTCAAATGTCAGTGTCACAGTGAGCAAGGGTAACAATCTATTTTCCAGAGCCAGTCCTGGCAATCAGGAATTTTCCTGGGTATCAGATGAAAATGGGCCCAGTCCTCTCGCTTATTTTGTATCAAGCCTTGCCATGTGCCAGATGATACACTACGGAGAACACGCGGGCTCCAAAGATCTGGTAATCGATCACCTCACCATAGGGGTTGAGGGAAAATTCAGCGTAAGCAGGCCAAGATCTTTCTCTGAGATAGTATATTTCGTTGACATCAGATCGCCTGAAAACGTCGAGAAAATCAGGGAATTGGCATCAGTTTCTGCCTCCGACTGCTATGTTACCAACACACTGTCGAAAGCCTGTGAGGTTAAGGGGCTTCTAACAGTAAATGGAAACGAGATGGAAAGGATTTCATTGGATTGAGCTTTGAAACTATGTGACCTCCTCTCCCAGCTTTCACAGGGAGCTTCCTGCTTCAAAGGTTGCTGGCGGAATCTCCACAGGCTTGAATTCCCCTTGGCCCGAAGGTACTATGTCCTCCATGCTCAGCCACCTGACTTTACGGACGCAGGCATGCATGGAGCAATATGCTATCCGACCACTTTCACTTCTGTCTGCCAGCGAACAGGAATTACATCTGTTTGTGATACAGATAGGTTCACTTTCATTCCCTCCCTTTCGGAAGGGGATTTCCCGCTCAATTTTGTTAAAATGATGGTTAATATGGAGTTAATAAGATTATTTGAGTTTTCCATATATGTTTAAATATCTAATATGTATATTTGTATCGATAATGGATAGACACATACTAAATAGACTCAGGGAAAGGATGTTGGATCGAGGCTCATTACGCAATATGCCAGAGAAGACCCTTCAAGAATCGTTCATACTCAATACCTGGGGAACTAATGCCATAGAGGGTAACACTCTAACCCTGGATGAAGTGACCAGAGTAATTGAAAGTGGAATGACTATTCCTGATCGCCCAGTGAGAGATCTGCTTGAAACTATCCAGCATCGATCCGCTTTGGCAGAAATTGTAAGTGGAAGAATATGTGAAGTTAGCATGAAAAGTGCATTGGATTTGCACCGACATATTTTTTATGGGATACTTATTGACGCAGGTCAGTGGAGGAAAGTCAATGTCAGAATATCAGGTTCAAGATATTCACCCCCAAGAGTTGAAAAGCTCATTTCACTGCTTCGGGAATGGGAAAAGCACTATGCGGCAATGGATATGGGGCGTGAAGATATCTTCGCACAGGCTGCAGAGATGCACATCGGTTTCGAGTCAATCCATCCCTTTTCAGATGGAAATGGAAGAGTCGGAAGACTGCTGCTGAATATACACTTCCTCAATCACAACTGGCCGTTGATTCACATTCTCCCTAACGACAGAGGTTCTTATCTGGATGCGCTTGAGGCTGCTCATGGTAAAGGTGTGAGCAAATTAACAGAGTTTCTGGAAACAAATATGGCAAGATCACTTGTCTTTGTTCTCGACAAGGTGGGTTCCGAAGAGGATAACCTATTGACCCTGAAAGAGGCAAGAGAAGCCTCCGGTACAGATTACTCGTCGAAATACCTGGCACTGAGAATTAAACAGGGAGAACTTCCAGGAATACGCTTGAACAAAATGTGGAAAACAAGCCCGGCATCCATAAACCTTTATCGCGAAGTAAAGGGTAGAGGATGATTTTTGCGTCGGTCTTACAAGTCATTTGTTGGCACTTCTCTAAATGAATGGCTACAATATGCCAGAATGGGCGGACGGAATCAGAAATCAACCGATTTCATCAAGGTACTGTGAAAGGGGTCTCTCATATTCAGGCAATAGACCCTGATTGCTTGACAGAATAAAATTGAGAGCAGTCTTGAGCGACTTCTTAGTTTCTCCAGATCTGATCAGAGCAATGCACAGGAATGACAGGGCGGCAGGATCCCCCGTTTCCTTCTGTACTCTGCTCAGGATAGATATGGCACTTTCATTTTCGCCCGTGACACTGAGTGAACTTCCCAACTGTATTTCAGCCTGAGTTTTCATTTTTCCTGAAAGCCCTATCTTTATGGCCCTTTGATATAGAGGAATTGCCTCAGTCTCCTTCCCCAGGAAATCCAAAGCACTTGCATATTCGAACAAGTACACAGCATTTTCGCTGTAATCTTCGAATACTTCCTGGAATTTCTTTAGAAACACTTCAGGGGTGTCCCGTTGATTCCAAGCTTCCTCTATAATCTTATTCAGATGGTCCATCCAACTCTAGTGGGATTAGAAAAAGAGGATATTTTAAATCTTTTCAACTTAATCTGTGGATTTATGTCAACATATGCTTGAGACTCGGGCTCATAGGATTATGGACCGGTCAGGATTTGATTAATGTTTTAAGGGAATACCATTCTGATTCTACTATCGCTCGTATATTTTACTTCTGGGTCCTACCTTTAGGATCAATATTCTAACAGATTCATGTTTGATGTCAAGAATCACACGATAATCTCCCACCCTAAGCCTGTAATAAGGATACCTGACGAGTTTCTCAACAAATCTTTCCGGGTTTTGATAAAGCTGGTCCACTTTTTCATGAATTCTTTTGGCAACGGACCTATCAAGACTTCTCATCTGACCTGCTGCCTTGATTGACCAGATTATTTCGTATTCCATCAGAGGCCAAGGTCCTTTTTCAATTGCTCATGCGTGACGAATTTACCGGATTCAATTTCCTTTCTAGCTTCCTCGATATCTGCTATGGTTTCTTCATTAAGTTCGCGAAGGTCCTCCAGCATCCTTTCTATCACTTCCTCGTAAGTCTCTCTTGGATGTAATTTCATGGACTGCAATGTCTTCTTGGTCTCTTCCTTTATCTGTATTGTTGTAATTGTCACAGTTATCTATGGTAAACGATAGTATAAAGTTTTTTTATATAGAAGCTTATGCTCACCCCACTCCAAAATTGCTGAATCCTCAAGATAACGGTCTATTTCCATGGCATAAACCCGATGGTACCTTGAAGAGGTCAGTACCCCATAGAAAGGAGAATAATCTTAAAATGGTGTAGGGAGCCTATGGATCTTCTGTTGAGATATATATTCTTATTTCATATGATCCACCAGAGGAATTAGCATGGGCTAGGAGCATCATTTGAAGTGCCAAAAATGCGGGCATGAATTCGACCTGAATTATGATCAATTAAACAGGGATTATTGGCTTAATAGTGCCCTCAATAACTGTGTTCGTACTTGTTTACCTGTGGACCAGGGAGACGCGCAATTCTGTTAGAAAGGCTGGACAAAATGAAACAAACAAGGAAACTGAAGACCCTTAACCTCCATGATAATCCTATTTATCACAAGCATACTAATTATGCACATGAAATGGACCGGTCGGGATTTGTTTAATGTTTTAAGCGAATACTTTTAGGTCTCTATGATAACTCTTGCAACCATTCCATTTAGAGTTTCATCAAATAAGAGACAATAACCTTTTGATTAGCGCTTTGCCTTCCTTATGAGAAATACGGTCAAAAGCCGAATTATCCGCTATAATTCCCTGCCCCAGGAAAGTCCGCAAGAAATCAAATCTGGATATGATTGAAGACAGCCAATCAAATCTGGCGAACTGAAATGCATCACTCTGAAGTAAAGCAATGATGTCGCCACAATCCTTGGTAAACTTCTCGTTCAAATGATCCTTGTCCAGAGCAGTTTCAAGCGATAAATCATAGTATCTGTCCCATGCCGCTTTTAACTTTAGCAAGAGGAGCATTGAGATCTCTGGGACTATGACTTGGAACTCAGGCTCAATGGAATGGGAAATATTTTTGGGAACAGTCTCGTATTCTATTTTCATCAAATTGAGAAATTTGCCCGTTCCGTGGAATTGATCTTTTTTCGGTAGAAAGTCAAGATAAATATCTCCAGAGTCTATACTTTTTAGAAACAAGGTATTTCCTGCAGAATCCCTTTCTCTACTGTAATCCCGGGTCGAGTATAGATGTCTTTTTAATGAATCCTTGAAACGACCAGTTGCGATCAAATCGATATCGAGTGAATATTTCCAAGGATTAAATGAGTGGACTGCCCATCCGCCTATGAGAACGATATCACCTGGCCTATAATTTCTGTTAGCGGAGCTCCAGTCGAAAATGTACCTGAGCTCTTCGAATGAATCCCGGGCCAAAGTGGTCTCTCCACCTTCTTCATTTACCACACTTATTCACCAGATCCTTTGCGGCAATCCGTCCATCCATACCTAATCCTGCAAGGTCCAGTATGTTCTGGCACACGTCAACAATCCGAACGCCATTAAACATGGTGGAAGATTTCATGATATCTCTTTCGGGTACGTATACCTTCAGGCGAATTCCAACTGCTTCTCTTTCAGAAAAGGACCTAATAACTTCTTTGTCGGATGGGTTCGGGAGGTAGATATATGCTGTATCTTCCTTCATTATAGAAGAACCATATGAAACGGCAGACGAATGGGCCGTGAAAGCATAATCTATTCCGAGCCTGTTTAGATTCAACGCGACTTCATTTATACACTGGGTTGCAGTGCTGAAATTTGTGTTTACAGTCTCCAAGAGCAGGTCGTCAAGGGCTCTTTCCCACGAGACCAAATTCAAAAGCTTATCTATGTCTTTGATTCTAAAGCTGTAATTGACCGTTACTATCCCAGATTCTTCAAGTTTATGAATTACAGTGTTTGTCCAGCCATATGAAACACCGGTTTTCTTAGAAATAGCAAGGATGTTGGATGATTTATCAGTCAGTAGGGAACAGACAATTTTCCATGCCTTTTCGGAAGTAATTTTTGACGGACTAGCTCTTAAGTGTTCGAAAGGAGCATTCACCTTAGATGCAGTTACCATAGGTGACAAGTACTGATACAATATTGGAGGGATGAGCAGGGTTTCTACACCAAGCCTGGCGGCAAGTTCCTGGGTGCTGTACTTCAGTGATTTTCCAGCACAAACCAATCTTATCTCTTTCTTACCCATCAACTGTTTGCTTATTAAGTGCGAAAGAGCATATATTCTGTATATAGTGTCTTCATTTATTCTAGACTTAATTTCAACAAGCGTCAAAGTGCCTCTGGACTTAATTGCTAAGTCTATCAGTAATTCTCTTTCTCCAATAGATATCGGATACGACCTGTCTATTTTTGCATCAGGTGAAATACGGAGTTTCTCAAGTATAAACTGATAAATTGGTTCTAGATCTTCATCCATTTTTGTATCTGTATTCAGTGATACTTTATTAATGTATCACTGATAATTATCCGTTAACAGAGATATCTTAAATATCTATCAGTGATAAAAACTCAATGAATAAAAACTAGTGGACCGGTCGGGATTTGATTAAAGTTTTAAGCGAATACCAAAAACTAACCTTAGCCAAATCTCCCTTTCAAAGCATCTTTCACTCTCTGAGACAATGCTTTAGGATCTGCAGTAATGTTTAGTTGGGATTTCCCTTGGGCTCTTAATATAACAAGCGATCCGGCTTGACTCGACTGAACTGATGCCTCTATACTTTCTCCCCAAGAGAATAGTGATAATCCTGAAGAAATAATGACAGTTTTCATCTCCGGAATCTTACGTGATACTTTCAATCCATTAAGGCTCAGGCTGGCCAAGAAACTGTAAACTTCCTCTGGCGGTGCCTTTATTTCCACAGATTCCCTAACAACCATGTTAACTCCTACCTTTGTATAACCATTCTTTAAGGCAATTTGGACAGTAAAACAAGGTATTTTCATTGCCCCAATACCTGAACGTATATTTGCAATTTGGGCACTTGACTGTTGGTATGTTTTGCAATGGGTTTTGAGGAGTTGACGCCAAACCAACTAGTGCCCCAAGTAGAGCACCTATTGGCCCAAAAATTGCTCCGATAGCCCCTCCAGCTACCGCTCTAACCACTGCTCCAGACGATCTAAATGATTTGGCAATTTCCTGTATTTTCATAGGATCTGCTGAGGGCCCCACCCAAGAAATTACATCTGTAAAGTACAAAATTGGAAAGCTGGTTGTTGAAACAGGGAGTTGTTCTTGGAACACTATCACCGGTTTGTTAGACATTGATGCAACGTGGTCCTCATACTGAACCCAGGTCAGGGTGTGTTTTAAAGAAATTACATTACTTGTCAAGAACAAAAAAACCAATTGACTTTGACTTATGAGATTTCTAATATTGTCTAAGTCTTTCCCTGGTCTCAGGTTTTCAGGTAAATCTTCGTAGACGATGGTGTGATAATCCAAGAGCCCAAGAGCCTTCTTCACGGTATTAACGAGATTCAGGTCTTTTCTTGAATGACTCAGGAAAATCTCCATAAAGAAGCTACCCTTTGAGAGCTTAAATCACTTTCGTTAACCCGAAATCGGGTCTGGTTTGTAGTCTTGATTCATTCAGACAGATTGTCTAACAACGACTCCAACATGTCGTCAAGTTGTTTGTTGAATCTCTCATTAAGCTCTTTTTCAAGAATATCCAATCTGCTCCTTAGTTCTTCTCCCTTCTCCTGGATTCTCTTCTTCAACACTGCGTCGAGCAATGCATTAGCAAGATCGATTTTCCGGTTTAGTGGCATTTTCTTGACAGCATCTTTTACACTTTGGGGATACATAAACTTTAATCATATGAGTCCTTAAAAAACCTTCTTTTTGATTTGGTATCTGTCTTTATCCCGCACTGAGCGCAGCGAGATTGTGCGGTCTAAAATCCCCCTCCCCTGTCCCCCTCAAATTGCACTCTGCAGGAGAGACTAATGTGCCCGAAGCGAGCCGGAAGTCTTGCGTAGCAAGACCGAGTGGTGTAAGCGTTAGCGGTGGGTGGTGTGGAACACCAAGCGAAGCGAAGGTGTGTAACACCACACATACACCACGAGCGGCGAGCACAGGACACTACCCTGAATGAGCAAGGCGAATGAGGGGCTCTTCAAAGAAGAGTGCGAGACGGAAATCAAAAGAGGGGATAGGGGGTGAATTTTGATTGGAGTTGAAGCATGGGGTCCTGTGCTCGGCGTGAAGGCGAGCGAAGGGCACATGGTAATGGGCGAAGGCTAAAAGAGGGGATAGGGGTGAATTTGAGACTGAGCACGAAAAACGATTTAAATCTAAAATCATATAAGAATTGTAATGGCAACACCCAGATTCAGGCTTGGTAACATAGCTAAATCCCGGTTGAATGGCCTTGCGGCCACTATTCAGACCTTAAGCAATGAGTATGTGATGGAACAGCTAGAGCGAAGTGAGGCTGACATCAACAATGGTAGGATCAGGAAAGCAAGGGAATTTTTAAAAGAACTCTAATTTAGCTATTATTGAGGATATCAATGAGCCTGAATTGACTCAGTTTGCGAGATCGAAAGATTTTAGTTGTGAAGGTAGCTAGCGTAATAATGAAGTGTCCGGTGTGTGAAAAAGAAAATAACAGTTCTCCAAAGAAGAAATGGTCTTTCAATGTATTCGAGGTTTCTCGCTATAAATGCTCATCGTGCGGGAACAACTTTAATGTCTATGTGAGCGAGCATAAAACCTATACTATCCCAAAGGGCCAATAGAATTGGACCCTCACACGATCGTCGGCATTAAGCAGTTATGAGATGAAGTCCATGGTCACCAATCTGAGCCTGGAAGCGTCGAATGGCTCTATCTCTGTCTTCTTGAAAATGCCCTTTTCAGTCATGAAGTTGCCCAATTCTTCTACCATCTTCTTCCAGTCGTTGTCCTTCTTGTAGGATTTCCATATTTGTCTGAGGGCCTGAAGCCTTTTCTTTGTGGGTGGCAGGGAGAGTAATTTTGACTTGATCTGTTCCCATACATGCTCAACTGAAGTATCATTGGGATACTCATACAGGTATTCAGTTAACTGTATCTCAATTTCATCTATCATTTTCTTGATAAATTTAGTACTGTTAGACCTATTGAGTTCCTTTAGCTGTGAATCCTGCGTGTTGCTAAGCTCTATCTCTTTGTATGTTCTTTCAATCTCCTCCAGGATAAGCTTGTTTGTATCGTAGACCTTCTCAAAGAAAGACGGAATCTCGCGTTCTTCATCCCTCTTGCATTTTATATAGTCCAAAATGTCAGTCTTACTTGTCAGAGTGCTACCCGTCTTGATATCATACAAATACCAGAAATGAAAGTCGTTCTCATACTCGTAGTAGAAGAATATGCCAGAAATTCTTTCCTTCTTTAGCCCACTAAATACGCCGAATGGAATCTTTTCTAGCTCCTCTACGCCCTTGTCCTTCAGGAAATCTTTCAGGGGTTGGTAAAAAAGCTCTCCTCCACCGAATAGGTCTGCTTCTAATTCCGTGAACAGTCTTTCATCCTTTCCTCTAATGCGTCTAATTATGCCAAAAACCTTTGGATGTATCTCCTCCCCTAGAACTGTCTGATCGAGGCCCACGGAATCATCTATATCGATAATCTTGCTTTGCAGAGCTTGCACCAACTTAAGGAGCTCTTCAAGTTCATCTTCCGGGAAGAAATTGTAAACATATATCTCCATGTATGGAGAGCCAATTCTGTCAATCCTACCTGCCCTTTGTATCATTCTCGTGGGGTTCCAGTGCAGGTCGTAATTGATCAGGTACTTTGCTGTCTGAAGATTCTGGCCCTCAGAAAGAACGTCTGTACTGAGTATGATGTCGACATTCTTCTCAAAAAATCTCTTAATTATCTCTTCGCGCTGAACAGGGCTCTTGCTTGTTGTTCCAGAGCTAGATATGGCCTCTATTTTGAGTTTTGAGAACCGTTTATCGTTGGCAATTTCTTCATAAATGTAGTTGAGGGTGTCTGCATAATATGTAAAAAGAACAATCTGTCCATCTTTATCTTTGGATAGCTCAAGGAGCTTTTCCTTTAGTACGTTGAGTTTTGAATCATCAGCAGGTTTTATTTTCTTAACCTTCCCCAAAATGTTGTTTAGCAAGTCTATATCAATATCAATGTCATGGAACAGGTCGTCAATACGATATTCAGCGAGTTTGAAATCATCAAGAATCTCCCTTATATCTCCGTCTTCCAATTCGTCGTAAGACCTGAGCATGTACTTTATGTAACTCTCTTTGGTCAGCAGTTTTCCAACTTTGAGGTAGAGTTTCAACTTTTCAAGAAATTGAATGTGGTTGGATATACTTTTTCTGAATGAATCTACGCTGCTTTCCAACCTCTTTAGCAATATCGTCCTAAAGATGCCGCCTATAGCAATCATTCTTCCCAGAGCCAGTCTCTCTTCCTCTGTCTTGACGCCTTCTTTCCTATATTCCAGTATACGGTAATATGCCATGGTAAGTTTTTCGGTAAGCGTGTCTGATATTTCCTTGTACATTCCCTTGTACGCGGTGTCCAGTTTGTAATTGACATTTTCAAGAACTCGTTTAGGGAATGTAATCTTGCGCTCTTCAGACTCACCATTGGGCATCTCGACGACTATATATGCGTCAGGATAGTTTTCAATGATATAGTCCCTGGTTCTTCGGATAGATATCTCATTTAAGAGGTCATTTAGCAGCGAAGGGTTGTCTTTGGCCTCTCTGAAGTATTTGAACAGATCTGGTATGTTCTCTTTGATAAAGGCGGATCTATCCATCAATACGAGAAGCATAATTTGCCAATAAAGGTCCCAAGGAGTGTTATTGATTGGGGTTGCTGTAAGAAACAAAATATAGGGCTTGTTACCCGAACTTGAAACGTTATCGTTCACGAGAGAGAAAAAGTTCTCCCATCTATTTGACAAAGGATTCCTGAAGTTATGGCTTTCGTCGACAACAATTAACTCTACGTTATCCAGGCGTCCGCCAAGAGTTCTTTTTGCTTTCTCTAGGTAGTTTTCCGATGCAAGGTCTTCCTGTGAAAGTATGTTCTCTTTAGTATCTATTTTCTTGAGCTCACCTCTCCACATCTCTCGAAGCTGAGCCGGGCAGACAACCAGTATGTTTTTCCGTTCATAGTAACCTATTTGCTCTAGGACCTTCTTTGCGATCCACGTTTTACCTAATCCTACTGAGTCCGCTACTATGCATCCACCATATTTCTTCATCCTGGTCCATATTCTGGCTATGGCGTCTTCTTGGAATTGTGCTAAATTTACTTTAGTCTCAGGCATCCCACTTGGCTTTTCTTCCTTTTGTCCCTCCTTTATGTCTTCTTTCTGCATTTCATAGAGTGTTTTTATGTAAATTTCATAGGGGGAATACTCTTTACTGCCAAATCTTGAGTTTTCGAGGAGCTCTATCAAATCCTTCTTGAAATCTATCGATTCAGCCCAAAACTTGTCAAACCATTCTTTTCTGGCGTAGATGGCCTGGGATTCCTGCCTCCAGGTGTTCAGCTCACCATATCTAGTAAGTCCAGCACCGGTGAAATTGGAAGAGCCTATGACTATCCGATCATCGAAAATATAGGCCTTTCCATGAAGAAATTTCTCAAAAAGTCTCACTTGTACGTTGTCTCGTTTCAGGAACTCGATAAAAAGCCTTACAGTTGTATCGGAGTCCTTTGAAAGGTCAAATCCCTCCACTTCTTTCTTTATCTCCTCAAGTAAGACATCTCCTAAGGTTGTATCGTTCTGGATCTCTGGTGCCTTGCCCAATAAGAGTCTAAATTTTACTGATTGGTCAAGGCTATCCTTGATCATGGCAAAACCACCTATGTTAAAAAAAGCGGTTGCAATGTCAAAGTTGCCTTTGCCATTTTCTTTCAGTGCGTCATTTAAGAAGCTGACCAGTTTATTGCCATCACTGTTGTCTATTATCTCTTTGTGCAGCGCCATAACATCACCCTAGAATTTCCACCCTTCTATCCTGAACATCTCGATTATGCCGATGGATTCAATACTGTACTTCTGGCACACATATGGTATCCTTATTTTGTCTCCACGAAACTTTTCTTCCGTGACAACTATTCTTTTTATCTGGATCAGAGTTTGTTGAGAGCCCGTAGCCATTTCTACCGCAAGTGCTACCACCCAGGCATCAGCATCGTATTTTCTGTCTTCTTTAACTAACGCCGGATAATTTTTTAATATGTCCTTCAATATTTCAATCTGTTTCTTCGTTGGCGGTTGGAATATACTGTTATTCCTCTTTGCCCAGGATGCAAGCTCATCGTCCCTTTCCTTAACCTCTGAGAGTACCTCTGCCGGGGCCACTAGGAGACCTTTCTTTGAAAGTGATTCCAAATTATTCCATACACTTGGAAACACATCTATTGGATTATGTCTATTGAGTTCTACCAACGAAGATGTGTCCATTATGTAGTTATTGGAAGTCATTTTCTCGCTCTTGCCAGGACTTTATCAAAGTTTCTCGATTTTATGGATAAGAAGCTGAGGGCATCATTGTAAGTTATGAACTCCCTGTCGAAGTTATTGGCAACGAGAGATACGAATTTATTACCCACCTCTGAAAGGCACCTCTGATCGGATGCCATTCCCATAACCTGCTTCTCTTTCTTCTCCACTTTTGTTTCCTTTGGAGTGTATCTGGCAAGCACTGACTCAAATTCTTGCCTTGAAATGTAATTTAGATTTACCATCTTCACCAGAAGAACTGCCTTACTTGCCTTATATCTCTTAGACAGAGTATTCAGGGTGTCCGTCTCAGTGAGATTATGCTTGCTTTTGTTGAATAAATCAATTGAAACCTCCTTTGGCAACAGGAAAGCCGATGAGAAAGAGTTGCACCAGGCCTCAATGTTGCTTCTAGCCTGCAAAGACTCTTCTGGGAGGTCTATTACGGTCTCTCCTAGGATTATGTGTCCAAATTCATGCATTAAAGTGAACAACCGAGCTTCGATGCTATCCTTCGAGTTTATCACTATAATGTTTGGAGTTTCATCTGCTAAGGCAAATCCTCTTGCATCCTCAATCGGCATGGAGAACTGAAAAACCAGAATATTAAGGTCTTCAAGCACGTCTCTTAGATGGCCCATCATCTTGTACGCGTCTCTGAACTTCCTTTGCTTTTCAATGTCAAAATTCAATATCTCCCGGTACTCTGAAGCAATGAGTTCTGGATTATCGGTTATTCTTGACTTTTTGATTTCAGTCTCCGTGGCATAATTGATATTAAGGGACAGTTCTTTGCTCAGATTCTGAAGACTCCTGGTTCTTCGGATGGCAAGGATGGTTTTGCGGTCGAATATGTTAGTCTTGTTGGGTAGGAATCTGTAATCTTTGGGCATCGGCCTCTCTTGCTTTGGTTTTGACAGAAAGAATGATGCAATTGGCCTTTTGTAGGTTTCTGAAAGGATATTCAATTGGCCCATAGTCGGATTCCTTTTTCCAGATTCCAGATCTTTTACCACTTCTACAGATGTGCGGAGTTTCTTGGCAACTTCCTCTACTTCCCAACCCGCACTGGTTCTCAACCAGGTTAAGACCAGGGGAACCACCTCAACGGTAAATGTTTTGGCCACTCTAATCCCTCAGGCTTCTGGCTTTGTCTATTCTCTGCTTCACTAACTCGCAAACTGACCAGTACACTTCCTTCCTCTCATCCTGAGTCAGTCCCAATTCATCGAATATAATGTTGTCAAGCTCTGCCCTATCGGGGAGAGGGTTAGGTTCTTGCTCTCTTATTGGTTTTGATTGATCTATACCTACTTCTTCAAAAACAGTCATAATTTGTCTTCTGCCTAAGGACTTAATTAGCTCGTCTATTTTCAATTCGCTCTTATTGAATAAACTGTTGGAGAAAAATGGAATTCTTTCAACGTCCTTTACAGAGTTATCCAGCGCCCCTTCTCCTAAGGAAGACTTACCAAAAAGCTCCTTCATCAACATCCCAATTATCGAGTTTAAATATGCCCAAAAAACCTTCTCGTATTTCTTTTCGGGATTAATACAAACTAGTCTTTTGTCAACACAAGCACCAGTGCTGTTGAACGCAGTAAAATGCCTTATGTTAACATCGTATGGTTGTACCAAAGTCGCACTTATCATGTTGAGTTTGTACCATTTATCCTTGCCCTTGTTATCGAAATACGGCCTCTTATGTATTCTCTCCTTTTCCCCTTCAAGGATGTATTTAAGAACATTTGTTCCTGCGAGCTCATTTTTACTCTTTTCAATATTCAATACATACCATAAAGATGAGTTTTTACTCAAAACAAAGGTTTTACAGTCTTTCGGAGATTTAATTAATTCTTCTAGAAATTCTGGCTCAATCCCAAACTTGGATATTTCGTTCTTTTTTATGTAAAAGAACGGGTTATAACCTGACGTAAGGCCTAAGGTTACTCTTGCTTTGTCGTTTATTCTAGAGTTGAGTTTTGTTATTATCTTGTGATAAAATACGTCAGGAGCCCTAAGGAATTTTCCACCCCATTTATTGCCTTCATAATTGCCAGATTTGAACACATCTTTCTTAGTATCCTCTGGATATTCCCACCCATCTTTTAGGAGATCCTCTTGTTTAATGGGAAATATCCTATATTCGTTGGTACTAACTACGTCATTCGCTAATTGACTCATCTCCATTCCCGAATGGCTTGCTTGAACTTTCTCTATGCTTATGAGATTTTCAGATGAAAGTACTTCCTCAAAAGGTTTCTTAAACATAACAAATTTGCAAGTATTTTTGATACTTGGCCAAGTAGTCTTATTCCCTCCAGACATTCCCGGTATCCACTCATTCAATGATCTCTGTGTGATTACGGGAGACCCAAAAAGAGCTATTATGGTGTTTATATCAGCATGAGCAAAACTTCTCTTAGGATTATCATAAATTGCCAAAATAGGAACAAACTTGCACAGAAACTCTTGCATATTTTTCCCGTACTGTACGTCAAGCCAAGAACTTGAAGTTATAAAACAAAAAGTGCCATTTTCATTGAGGAGGCTTAATCCGTGAAAATAGAAATACACATAATAGTCACTCTGCTTGCTTATATTGTCAACTACTGGGAATCTCGTCTTTACAGAAAATAGTAATTTGTCCTTATATTCATCTCTTTCTTCTTTAGTAACCGTCTTTTTCAATCTGTTAGGGGGGGAGATATAAGTTCTAGTTACGTAGGGTGGATTACCGATGACAATATCGAATCCTTCCTTGTCTGCAAAAATCTCTGCAAAGTCTATGTCCCATACAAAGGGTTTCTTCTCAGGATCACTTAAATGGCTTTTGACACCCATTAGTTTTCTTATCTCATCATTATTTGAATCAATTCTAACCTGGTTCTCCTTAACTTTCTTTTCATCTATTATTTGCTCTCCGGCAAGCGTTTTCTGAGACCTTGCCATTTTTATGTTATGTTCGTAGACTTGTATGTCGGTTGCGAGACTCTCAACTCTTTCATCTATGATTTCTTCAAATAATCTGACTTCTTCTTCCTTAACCTCTTCCGGGGTCTTAAACTTCGCAGTTGGTGAGTTTTCGAAGTACTTTCTTTTCTCCTGTTTTAGGTCCTCCAACTTCCTCTTCAAGTGATTCTTTAGGTTGTTAGTTCTTAAATTGAAACTAATACCGCCTATCTCTTGAACTAGAGAGTCTCCGACTCTCAAATTGAGATTCAAGTTGGGCAAAAGTGGGTGTTGTCTCAAATCTTCTTTTTTGAACTCAGTTTCTACTATAAGTTGAAGCCAGAGTCTTAATTCGGCGGCATGAATTGCCCAGGGCATGACGTCCACGCCATACAAGGAATATTGAATCACTCTGTTCTTCAATGCAAAGTCAGATAGACTGTTGTTCCCAGTGTGTTTGTAGGTCATCCTGTAAAGGTCAGAAACAACATTTAGCATACCCACTAAAAAGGCACCTGAGCCACATGCTGGGTCAACCACTGACAGATTATTCAGGGTGTCTTCAAGTTTCCCCCAATGCTCATTCTTCGTGAACCACCCTTCTATCCTTTCCCTCTCTTCAACCGGGTCAAAAACGAGATGATAGAATTTTTCCTTTGGCAGTTCTGACAGGTTTTTGGACAAAAATTCAACTATACTCCTCCTGCACATGAAATCTACTTCAACTCTGGGGGTGTAAAAGATACCAAGATCGTTCCTATCATAGATTTCCTCCGCAACATTAGCTAGGGACTCATATACATAACCGATCATCTGAGGGTCTACAGCAACTTCTGACTCTAATGGCATATCCTCTTTAATTGTGAAATTGTACGATTCAAAGAATTCAAGAATCTTCTGGAACATCTTGTCCGTAATAAGTACCTTAAGGCTGTCTAATCCGTTTTCTCTGAAGAGTCCACCATTGAGGTAGGGTGCACTGGACATCACCCTTACCACGTCGTCCGGCAAACCCTCAATCTCATTCGCCCTATTATTGAAGGCTTTTAAGAATACCTGTTTGATCCATTTTTCATAAAATTCGTTAGAGTTGTACTTGCCTAGTCCCCTGTAAGTAGACCATAACCAATCAACAAACTTTGGTTTTTCCAACCAATCTTTCTTGGTTATGAAATAAATAAACATGATCCTGTTAAGGAATTGCAGGGTAAATTCATGGGATTCTTTGCTGGTAATCCTTTGTTTCTGCAATTCGCTCCTTAATTTGAAGAAAACCTCTTTGTAATCGTCAAAAAAGGCTTCTGTCACTCGTTCTACACTGAAGGCTTTCTTCCAATTTCTCCAAACGTCTCTCCAAGTTGCTTTATCTTCATATCTAAGATTCACTAGAGTCTCAATGACGCTGTAATAAATTTTCTTAGTTTTTATGTCTTCTTTGTCAACGTTGAGTTTGATCAGTTTGAGTTTGTGTTTCCCGGCCTCTACCTTCTCCTTATCTGGGAAAACAAAGACGATATCATCGTATTTAACTGTGAAAATAAGAAGGTATTGAATATACTGCTTGTCAAATGTATTTGTGACAGACCTTATAAAAGACGGCGTCAATGTAGTTGTTTCCAGAAGGAAAACCGGGAGTTTTTCATCCAGATTCAGCACAGAGAATATTTCTTTAATCCTCTCATTATCTTCCTTCTTGAATTCGAATGTGGACTTTTTTCTTTTGGAAGAGGCGTCCAGTATTGCGGATTTGGGAAATCCCAAAGTGCCGAATAGCTCGTAAACACCTTTGGCTTCGTCAATTGTAAGAATTTTTTTATATACATTTTCCCGTAAGATAATCTCATTTTCCATTCTATAGCCTCTTTTTCAGCTCGACAGATACAATCGACGCATCGGATAATAAAATTTGCGATTCCATTGTATAGTACCGACCAATCTTCTTCTTTATCAGCGTGACAAGACCAAGGTTCTGAAGGTAATTGACGCTCTGGAAAAATGTGGACTTGCTCATCCCATTTACCAGGAAGTTATTGACATTGGTAACTTCCGTATACGCCTTGTTTGTGTCCTGATTCTTGATCAAGGAGGCGAGAATGATTAAATCCCTGTCACCCAGATTCCTCAGGGTTTCTCCTTCCACTTCAACATATGCCTGTCTCAGTGCTGCTCTCACAGCTTCATCAGTCCATTTATTGATCCTTCCGAGGATTTCCAGCGCCTTGATTCCAATTCTTGCATCGCTTCTGTATTCTCTTACCAGCATGGCAGAGAGAAGCCCCAGGGCATCCTTGTCAAATCTGTTAAGGCCCTCCTCTGCCCTCATCTTCAGGATCTCTCGCATTTCTTCGGCGTTGTACTCGTGGAATACTATGTGGTCCGGCTGAAGCGAACTCTTAACACTCTCATCGTTCATGTCCTTGTACCAGTAGACTTTCTGAGTCAAGAGGATAAGATTGGCTTTCGTGTGTCTCGTGATGTGATACAGGATGTCATAGTCCTGCAGGAAATCAACCTCGTCCAGTATGACAATGGATTTTCCAGATAACAGGGAGTCGAATTTGTTCTTCACCTCGTCGATGTCATGACCTCTGCTGGAAATCCTCGTCAAATAGCGGTATATTTTGATGGAGGTTGGGTTTTCCCTCACGTTTATGTAGTAATATGGCACGGATTTGCTCTCTTTCAGGGCCCTGGCCATAATCAAGGCGCTGAGCGTCTTGCCCGAGCCCTTGGAGCCGTATATGATTATGTGCCTCGGCAGGTGCAGGTTAACATAATCAGCTAGGTCATCCGTTACCTTGTCGAGTTCCTTTCTGATTAGAATCTGGTTTGGCTTGAAGTCCATGTCAAAGAGCATTGCATTCTTTATGTTGCTGGTCTCCTTTGCCCTCTGCTTTACCTTGGTGTCGAAGAATGCATAGGGATCTTTCATTGCCATTGGATCACCTGCACAATCATGCTTCACTGGTAAGATTATTAAAAGTAACGAACGAGTCGAATCATTGAGTGTGGCAGAACAGTCGTTATTGACTTTTGAGAGAGAGTGTCAGAAAACGAGTGGCCAGTTCTCTGTTCGTTTCAAGCTTTAAAAATTAGGGAAAATTCCATTTTTTTAATATGTAATGTTCATTGTATCAGGTATATATTATATAAGAAGAACGCTGACGCGTTCGGCGACTCTCTCTCTTTCCCGTGGAATTAGAGATTTTCTTTTAGTATTTTGAGTATTGGTGTTACAGAGCATTCCATGGACTTTGCAATGGCTCTGGCGGACAGGCCTTTCTGTCTCATTTCGATAACTTTTCGTCTGTCAATGAAGCTGCCATTCCTTGTTTTTAGCGCAGGTCTTCCGAACTTGACTCCCCTGTTCATGGCTTGTTCCCTTCCTGCCTTTGTGCGTGAATTGATCATATTCCTCTCAAATTCGGCGAAAGCGCCCAGAATTTGCAGCAGGAGCCTTCCATTGGGTGTGGTGGTATCAATGCCTGGGTCATTGACGCTCACGAATCCTATGCCATTCTGGCCCAGAAACTCAAGCATTCTAAGGAGATCGGAAAGTGATCGCGCAAACCTGTCTATCTTTGCCACAATGACCACCTTGGGTTTCTTATCAAGGGATTTCAGCATCCTCTCGAAGTCCGGTCTCTGGGTGTTCTTCCCTGACTTTGCCCTGTCTTCGAAGAATTCGAGTTCAAATCTTCTGGGTTCCGCGTACTGCCGGATTACATCCTTCTGCCTCTCATTGGAGCCCTGCCTGACCTCCTCCTGCGTGCTGGCTCTAACATAGGCAAAAGCGAGCGTCATTTAAGTCATAGAATTTAGGGACGCATATGTTATTAAAATCCAGTGTTTAGTGGCGTTACTAAAATTACAAGTTTAGTGACGGAAACCAAGATGCTTATGCTACCAAAGAAACGTGAAATGAAGGTTTAAGTGAAAAGACAGATTCGTTTTGGGTACAGGAAATGCAAGACAGGTTCACGCACAAAAACAAAGTTGGAAGGCATAGAATACCGTGGAAAGTCAGAAAAGAAGTATACGCAAGAGATAACTTTACCTGTCAATATTGTGGAAAAAAGATTTCGCGTGAGGAGATCACAGTAGATCACCTGATACCCTTAGCTGAAAACGGCACTGACGAAATGATCAACTATGTGACATCATGTCTAGCATGTAATCAACTGAAGGGGTCCATGCCATTGCGAGATTTCGCTAAAACAATAAATTTCCAGATTGATAACTTACCTGTTCATGGTGATCCAGTCGCAAACAATCCACTTCTACCCATGCAGATACGTCTTTTACGCAGAAAAATCATTGAGAAAAGCCGTCTAGAAGGAACTCTTAAGGGTACCAGAGCCAATTACAACTTGGAAAGGGAATTCAGAAGAGCCTTCTGGAACACACCTGAGGGTCTGTCTCTTCAAGCTACCTTTCCAAGCTTACCCGGTCAGGTGAGAATCATGATCCCGGAAATCCAGGTCATCGCAAAAAACAAAAGAGAATTTCTATTACTTGTTGAGTTGGCAAAGTCAGCAAATACAAGAAATCTCATAGGTAGTGTTATCACGACCGAGTCTGACGTTGAACAGGTCGTCACGAATATAGCAAGAAAAACGAATGATAAGGCTCTTAGACTTCGACTCGAACAAGCTCTTAAGAGATGGCAAAGTGCATTAATGAAATGACCAAGTTTGAGTTTTATGAACTTAGGGGGTTTTCGGTTAACCGTTACTTTGTTAGCCGTTTCCTGATTTCAGTTTCCACGCTTTCTAGGTCCTTGCCCCTCTCCCGTTCTATCTTGTCAAGATCAGAACGCCATTTCTTAATAAGGTCGTCAGAACCAAAGTACTTTGAGTATCTTTTGTAGGTCTCGTACTGCTTCTCGGTTACTTTGAAGCCCACCGTCTTTATGAATCTCTCCTCTGGCCTATTCGTCTCGGCATCAGAGTGTGAGTTCTGTGATATCAGGCTGTCCAAACCTCTCTTCTTGATATCTGCCATCATTTCACCTTGAGCATTCTTTCAATTTCTTTTGCAAGTGCAACGTAAGACTTTGATGCGGGGGCGGTTTTCCGATATCTCACTACAGGAGAACCTGCCATGGTGGAATCCGTTACGGTCACGTTCCTGGGTATAACTGTCTTAAGCAGGCTCTTCGAGTAATGTTTCCTGACATCCTCAAGAATCTCCTTTGACGATCTTGTTCTGGAATTGAACATCGTTATGAGCATTCCAAGCAATTTCAGGTTTCTTGAGAGCCTTGAGTTCACGAGTTCTACGACTCTCATGAGTTGTGTCAATCCTTCTAAAGCGAAGAACTCGGCCTGCACTGGTATCAGAACATAATCTGACGCAACAAGCGAGTTGATGGTGAATATTCCCAGACTGGGCGGCGTATCTATGATAACATAGTCATATTTCCTAGCAATCCTCTTGAGTTCGTTGTCTAGAATGTACTCTCTTCCTATTTTTCCTGAAAGCTCTACCTCTGCGCCTGCAAGGTCAATAGTGCTGGGCACGATGTCCACACCGTCCTTTCGAATGATTGCTTCCTCAATCCTGCCATTGAGCATCACATCGTATATCGTATGCTTCTGGTCAGCTTTGTTAATGCCAAAATGTGTGGTCAGGTTTCCCTGCGGATCGACGTCTACCAGGAGAACCTTGTGCTTCTGCGCAAGCAACGCTCCCAGGTTCGCTGCGGTCGTCGTCTTTCCGCAACCTCCCTTCTGGTTGGCGATTGAAATGATCATCATTTAGGCTTGTAAGCGAAGAGTTATAAGTTTATGGTTAACCCACTTGGAATAACGGTTAGCGGTTAACCAGTGTCCGGGGAATGAAAAAATAGCACGTTATAAATATTTGGAAGGCAGGGCTATAATAGAAGGGTGCGGAGCTTGGGGAAAATAAGGCATTTTGAACCCGATGAGCCGATTGAGGGGTGCCAGCTTCTTGATCTTGTAAAGGCGGTCTTCAGGGACACTGCAAGTCTTGACCATGAACTGGACGAGGCGAAGGATGCGTACTATGGGGAAGACTGGAAATCCAAGAAAGATCTGTTGGAAGATGCTTTAATGAATGATGAGAGTGCGGCGGTCGACAGGCTGATTGCGCATTACGCTATGGACCCGAATGGCAAGGAGAATGATGGAACATTGTATCTCACGGAGGCCTTGTGCTTTGAGCACGAAAATTCAGCGAAAGTTCTGATTGATCGAGGTGCGAATATAGACGAAGCGATAGGACAGATTGTTTCAAGAGTGGGAGACTTCGATCCAGAGTGCTACGAAGCGGGATATGCCCTTGCGAAGAAGCTTCTTTCGCAATACAAAGGGAGAAAGTATGAAAGACTCAGGGAAAAGTGGTTTCCTGAGTTGCCGATTCCTTCTGATAAAGAGAGAAAAGCCTTGATGGCACTCTCCATGAACGGGCGGATCACGACAAAACACTTCGCAGAGATTGCAGGTACAAGCATGAAGAATGCACGAAAGCTTCTAAACGATGTCGATAAAAAGTTCAGGCTGAGATACACCGCAGAACTTGACATAAACAAGCTTGGATACCTGAGCTACATTGCGTTTGTAAAGTTCACGGAAGACTATCCTCACAGACCAAATAGAGACGAGATGAAAGAGACCTTGGAAAAGCAACCGATGGTGCAGTTTGCCGCTGCGACGGAAGGAGATATAGATCTTGTAATGCACATCCTGGCTAGAAACGATGACGAGATAAGAAGCGACATTTACAAGCTGAGAGAGGCACTGACTCCTTCGTTCGATTCTGTTTGGAACATTGCTCCGTTCTTCACTACCTATGGTTTTATGCCAATCAGAGATAAGTTCTTCGAAATACTAGATGAGAGAGTTTGGAAGCGCAAGAAAGGACAGCAAAGGCCCGACGAGGACCAGATATTCAAGAGAGAATGGGCAGTACTGAAGGAATTGTGCATCGACGGAAGCATCAACCTGTCCGAGATAGATAAGAAATACGGATTTGATAACGGTCTGTCTGATTACGCGTACACCAGGCTACACGATAGAGGTGTAATAAAGCGCATTACAGCAATTCAGGATCTGCCGCTGCATTCCGATATCCTTTTCTCAACAGTGGTTAACCAGGAAGAAATCAGAGCAAAGAGAGATCGTCTATTGAGAGACATCCTTGGAGGCTCCGATAATCCGACATCAAAGTACACCTTAATCGGTGATATCGCCTCTCCTGTCGGTATTTTCTACATTGTGCCGGCATATAACTACAACATAATTAGCCGCGACGGTGGAATTGGGGAAATTGCTAACACAATGGAAGAGAATCTTTCCGGCTACGAAATCAAACCGCTCAAGATTGAAGAGGTGCTCGTTGGAACTATACCTTACAGGCTGTTCGACTACACTTACACGAATCAGTATAAACTGTTAGTTGAAGAATACAAGGAAGAATGGGTTGAGAAAGTGATATATGACAATAAGAAGGAAAGTGAAAATGTAGGCTTTAGGGGAGAGAGATCGAGCACAGAGTTGTCAGAGGTGATTAACTAGCGCTGGCAATATAAAGCAAAAATTGTAGCCAAGCGTTGACATCAAGCCTGGTGTTTCTATCCTGATATGCCTCCGCCTTCCTGGCAATTCGTCAACTCGGAATTCTTATTTTCAACCGCTGTAACCTCCGCCTTCCATTGTTATACACCCACTCAGAGTGCTCTGGTAGGTATTAAAAACGTTTCTATATACGCCTTTTATCAATGTTCATTCAGGATTGAGGTCCTTCTCAGACTCTGTTAGCACCTCTCCAAGGGAGTCAATTGTCGTGACGACTACTCTTTCTCCGAGATCGTGATACCTGTCCATAAGCTCCCTATTGGGGACGATTACTATGACTCTAAGGTTCGTGCTTTCTATCCTATCCTTCAAGTCCTCCATACTGTGCTTGAGGCCTGTTTCAATCTCCACCATGAAGAAGTCTGTCTCTATGTCGAAGGCGTTTCTCTCGCCCGTTGTCGATATTCTGTTGATGCTGACACCAAGGTCCATGAGCATGTCGACAGCCTGGCTCTGCATTCCTGTGTGCAGGTTGGTGAGGTTAGGGCTCTTTGAGTAATACATCACTATTGGCTTTCCATTTCTGAGATACTTCACCCTGCCGACTTCGTTGTTATTCTTCAGCTCTTCCAGTACGGATTTGAGCTTCAGCTTTGCCTGATCCTTCGTAATTCCATACTTCTCAGCGATTATCTTTCCCATTTCCGTTGCATAGGACATCCTCTCGTTGAGTATCTCCAGGGCCTCCCTCCTGTAGTCTATCTCCTCCCCTCTCCCTCCGACTCCCACTTCCCTCTTTGGTTCAGATACCGCCGCGGCGACCTTTTGTGTTTCCTTGTGCTCCAAACCGTTTGAAACGTATGTGAACACGGGGGAGAACGATGAGCCTTCTGGGAACTCTATGTCTATGAACTGCCTTGGCTGTAGTATCTCAACGGCATATCTCATAAGGGGGTTATACGATAGAAGGTTAAGATCGGCATCACCAAGCCTGAAGGTGAACTTTGTACCGAAATTCGCTCTCATTTCCGGCAATATGTCAATGAGGTTCTGTGTGATTATCCAGAGCATTCCCTTGTCCCTTATCTCCCTGGACATGACATCGAGGATTGTATGGTAGGACTTAGTCAGTCGATGGGCTTCGTCTATCAGGATAAGAACGCCGTTTCTCTTGCGCTCCTCCATTTCCCTGTATATCTGCCTCAGCATCAGTTCAGCATAGAAATTCTGGGCCTGTTTAGTCGGGAGAGATGAGAAGTCAAAGACAATGCTTCCATTATCCAGGACCACGCTCCCCATATCGGCAATGATCAGGCTCTTTACGTTCTGCTCAATTGCGTTCAGAGCCTCCACCTGATTCTTGGATGCGGATCTCTTTCTCTCGCTCAGTTTCAGCATAAAATCCTTCCAGCTGCTGCTCTCTGAGGCGATCTCCTGCAAGAATCCCGGAGTCTGTTGAAGCTGTATGCCGGATGAGGTCTTCTCGCCGAAGAAGGCGGTCATATAAGCCTCGGAGAAGGCGTTCACATCCTTGAAGGGATTGGGCAGGCACTCCTTTGCATCCACTACTGGGATTCCAAGATGCAATTCATGGTCATTGGGCTTGAAGGAGAATATGATTATCTCCTTGTCCTTGAAAATCGAAATCAGGTGAGTGGTCAGATAGCTCTTCCCCTGACCCGACACACCGGTAATTGATACATTTCTGTTTCCCTTATGAAGCACATAGTCTCTGAGGGATGCTGCTTTGGGCGAGCATTCTTCTCTCCTGAACTTTCCTCTTTCCACATCGGGTATGATGTTGTATGCAAGGGCTGTGTGGCCTGCAAATCTTCTCAGCCTTCTTGAGAGGTCATAGAATAGCCTCTGCTCATTCCTAAGAGGTAGCTCTATGAGTGGCTTCGATAATACGCGCCTTGCGTTTATGAGCTCAGAAAAGCCATATTCCCTCATAATCGTATTCTGGCTTTCCAAATATTTATTCATATCCCGCTACCTTTTTACAACATATCGTTTGTGAAGGTTCAGCGTTACTGTGTAGTGTTCCACCTTTACTGTGCGGGTTTCTATCAGGTAAATGAGGATGATAACGCCAACAATTACAGCGAGAATTATGCTGTTCTCAATGCCAAGGGCAAGATATACCAGGTACGCAGGTATGCCGAATATGACTGCAAAAAATATGACGTACACGATAAGGATAAGCGCGCAATATAGCAGGACAAGAGCTCCGATGAATGTCAGAAAAAAGCCTGACACTCCTATTATCTCATAGAGCAAGTTTCCTGACATTGTCATGGCAAACAAGAAGGGCCAGAGGCCCTGCCATACCAGACCGGTTATGAACACCGCTAATGAGGTGATCAGGAATCCAAATGTCAGAACATCCTCGTCCATGATTCACCTCTGTGCCCTGAATCTTCTGTTCGGAGTCAGCGTTGCGGATATTGATGCTTCTTCGCGCTTGAAGATCAGGCCGCGCCTCGTTATCACTAGGTCCATCCTCAGAACCGGATTTGATTCGTATTCCACGTAGCTTATGTCGGGATTCCGCTCCATAAACTCTCGTATGGCTGCTATTTGCCTCCGGTCTTCAAGCTCGTAACGGTTAACCGTGTTATCGATAACCGTTTCCTGCAATCTCTCTATGGTGCCTTTCTTCTGTGGATTTTCAATCTCGTATTGCACAATCTCAGGCTGTGAGCCAACATATTCTGCCTCTTCCGAAATCGGTCTCACTCTTACTCTCCTCATATTTCTTTACTCCTTTTGTCGTTCCCCAGCAGAACCAGCCATGTACCGGCTTTTGCCAACATGTCCCCGAAACTAAGCGTATCCGGTTCCGACAGAAGTACAGGCGTAAGCGGACTATCCGGAAAACGACTTGCAAAATCTCTCTTCAGGTTGGACAAGTCGATCTTACCGTCCTGTTGGGTAGACATCAAATAAGTATATGCAGGGAGTATACTTGTATCGTTTAGGGTTTATATACTATTAGTGAAAATGACCTTTCATGGCCGCAGTCAGGGCATTTGAACGAGAATAACAGAATGACCTGCTTGCCTGCGTTGATGGGCTCTATCACGTCCATCTTTGGTTTGTAGACTTTTCCGCACACGCATTTTCTCGCTTTGTCAAAAATGATCTTGTCCGATTGTTTGAGGCTGTTGGATATGAATTTCATATCCTCCTCAAAGTCTGTGTTTTCGGCTTCATCCTTAAAATGTATACCCCTGCGATACATGTCGAGATAGACCTTTGCCTCGTAGATTGATAGCACAACACCTTTCTTCTCCTCATCGTATGCCCGTTTGAGGTATCCGGACCTCTTAAGATGGGTGAGATGCGTATTCACTGCCTTATGGGTCATGTATTCGGGCGAATGTCTTCTTTCCCCGTTCTCGAAGTATGCGTAGAGGTCTTTCACCATCACTGGTGCCTGCTGTTCCCTTATCCGGTTTGAAACCATCTCGCAGCCAGGGCAACTGGGAATAATGAACTTATACGGGGCGTCGTTAAGGTCCACTTATCATCGGATGCTTTATTGCTCTAAAAAGGTAATTTCATAACTGCCTTTCCGTTGGGCAGGACTGCCTGGAACTCGTACCCTTCGCTCAGGAGCTTCTCAATCTCGTTCATTGGAACGAGCCTCTGCTTCGAGCCGTTGCTTGCCATGGCTCCTGCCACCTTGTCCCGGAGGAGCTTCTGGAAATCATCGTTGCTTATCTTAGTGAGATCCATCTTGTCAATTTCTTCCGGTTTGTAGCCCACTGCTGATAGCAACTGCTGCTGCAGGTACATTCTGGCCTTGTCCTCCTCAAGTTCGCTGTATCTGGTCTCAAGGAACTTGGTGCTCTTCCTGTATGCCTCCCTCATTTCCTCTATGACATCTGGAGGCAGGCGCTTGTTGGTGCTGTATCTAGCCTCAATGTCTCCTTTGTGGCCCATTATGAACTGCCTCCAGGGATGAGATATGAGGCCCTTGGCTTCTGCAATGTCAAGAGCCGTACTGAAATATGCTCTCAGGACATATGGGCGCATCTTCAGGCCTGAGTTCTCTATCGCTTCTCGTATATCTCTTGTAACGAGAGTGGTTCGGAGGAAATCGTTCTTTTTCACTCCGCGAACATCGAATTGCAGTAATGGAGACTCATAAGTTAGCTCCTCCCCCTGCTTTCTACGTTCTTCCAGATATTCCTTGATATAAGTGGCGCCTTCCTCTTCTATGAAAGAGAAATATTGGTGTCTTGCCTTGCTCAGCTTGTTCTTGACCACAATCATTGCAGGTGTCTTATCGAACTGGATTTCCTCCGATATCCTCAGGTCCTTGATATCTCCAAGCCTTAAGCCATCGGTGCCCTCATAGTCTCCTAAGGACTCAGGCCTGAGACCGGAGAATGCCATAATGGCAACGGCAACCCTCCCTCTCGAAGTGGCTTTCCTGAGGATTCTGGCTAATTCTTCCTTGCTAGGCACTCTTTCGTTAACTATCGTCGGTGTTTCGTTTTCCCCAGATATGTTAACGGTTAACTGCAAACCGATACCGTTAAACTTCAGCCAGGAGAGAATGACCTTCTTGAATCTCGCTATGTATGATCCTGCTTTGCCTTCCTTCTCCATCATCCTTACAAAATCTGTGAATTCATAACGGAAATCTTTCTCGTTGCCTTTTGCTTTGACCAGTATTTCTTTTGGATTCGTGTTTGTAAGCTCGCAATAGTGGCCCAGATTTCTCAATGCCACTGTTGCCGTGAGAACTGACTTTGCCCTGAGGTTCTCGTACCATCTTCGTAAATCATCATCAAGAAGCAGTTCCTGATACTTCGGCTGCATGGTCATGAGAACATAACGAGTGGCGAGATAAAAAGTATTCGATTAATAGATTAAATGGACCGGTCGGGATTTGAACCCGAGACCTCCTGCTTGCAAAGCAGGCGATCTACCGCTGATCTACCGGCCCCTGCAAATTGCAGTAAGAACGTTATTAGAAGGTCCATTATAAATTTGTTCGGAATAGAATGCATTATCCTTTTGTCTCATCTGCCCGTAGACCCTCGTCAGGTGTTTATACCTAAATATGTTATGACACTACAAAGGCATGGGGAGACCAGGTTTTGGAAATAGATTTTCTTGACACGCTCGATAATAGTATGAATGAGAATCTTTACGATTATTTCTCAGTAAACGTAGACAGCATTCGCAGCCTAGCATTCAGGGAATCAACATCTCTTGATTCGATATGCAAAGATATACTGGAATGGGAACAAAACAATGACAAAAAGAACATCTTCCTGATAGATTCCTACAAGGAATCCAAGAGGAGCACTGCGGCTGCCTTCATAGCACTCAAACTGAAATCTGAAAAAGAGGATGTATTACTGGTCAGAAATGCCAGAGGTCTCAAAGTGGGCGCGAGAAGACGTAAAACTGGGGAAACAGGAAGACCCTTCATCTTCATTAATTATATTGAAGGGGGGCAGATTTCTGAAAAAGAAATCCAAAAGATCATTCTAAGTCTTGGAAAGAGACGGATAAGGGATATGCCTGTTGTGCTGTCAGTTCCCAGTATGTACTCTGAATTTTTCATACGGGAAGAGGATTCCCCAATTGTTGCCTATCCTCAGAACCCAATCAGCAGAGCCTTTGTATTGCTTGGAATTGTGGCCTTGATGACGCCGTTCTTCAACTTTCCATACATGCAGATACCGATAGGGGGAGGAAGTGCGGTAAATGATGCAGGATCAATAGCATTGGCGCTATTCATTTACGCACTAGTGCTCATAATTTCTTCTAGGAAACTACTGTCTAGAAAGAATACAGCACCTATAGCCATCGCCCTATCACTTTTCATTCTGGCAGATATCGTGGCGGCTCAGATGCTCATTCCAATACCCATGGGGATTCCGCGTGTAACTACATTACCAATCAATCTGCATATCACAGGGAATTTGGGGGACATCAGCCCCATCATTGTGATCACCCCGACACTCATGAAGATCGCATCTATAGCCATTCTACCAATGGGCTTCACGAATGGAAGAGGGCGGAAAATACTCACACTTGCTTTTCTTGCATCACTGCCAATAATCTATTTCTCTGCCGCTCTTTCCACAGTTTTTTTGGAGCTAATGCCTAGCATTTCAGCGATTCATGTCGCACAGTTTTCTACGCAGTACCCGCCATTGGCGGTGTTCTATGTCGGAAATGGAAACTGGCTCCTTGGTGCAGTAGCCGGATTGCCATCCGCAGCTCTGTTTTTCACATCTTATATCATCATAAGCGGCAACATGAAAGGTGAATTCATAAGAAGCCTCAAAAGAACCGGTAAACAGGGTAGCGCAGCATGAGCCTGTCCCCATCTCACGCAAGATCGCAATCCAAACAATAAATATGTTGAATTTATACGATAGTGGCAGCAAATGATCATAATAAAGCTCGGAGGAAGCATCATAACAGACAAATCTAGATACAAGACGTTCAGGAAAAGAATTACTGAGCACATAATAAAAGAACTCGCAGACATGGACGAAACAATGATTGTCGTTCACGGCGGCGGTTCCTTTGGACACATAATGGCAAGAGAGTATGAGCTCCCCGGAGGGATAACTGAAAAAAGAAGAATTGGAGCAGCTATCATACATAATGACATGGTGGAACTGAACCAGATGGTAACTTCCATTCTTATCGAGAACGGAATAAGTGCAGTCTCCATACCTCCATCCTCATATATCCTTGGAAACAGAAGAGATTACGACATATTCGACGCCTACCTTGATGCTGGCATGACTCCAGTCAGTTTCGGAGATGTATACCTGATGGGAGGGAATGAGTTCGGCATATATTCGGGAGATCAGATTATGCTTGATCTATCGGAAAGGCTGAGGCCTGAGCGGGCGATTTTTGTGAGTGATGTAGACGGCCTCTATGATAAGAACCCTAAGCTGCACAAGGATGCCAGGCTCCTCAGGAGCATATATGACGATGCAACGTTCGAATTGAGTGCCGCAGATGTTACCGGTGGAATCAAGAGGAAAATTGAGACAATGAAAAAGATGAAAGAATTTGTACCCGAAATATATATGTTGAACGGGGCTAAGCCGGAAAGGCTCAGGGAAATAGGAACCAAAGACTTCCTGGGAACAATGATATCATGATAGAAAACAGAAAGACGGAACACATAAGAATCGCGGAAAATGAGACTGTCACTTCTGACCATAATTACTGGGATGACATCCACGTTATTCATCAGCCCCTCCCCGAGGTGGATTTTGACAATATTGACACCTCCGTAGGCCTGCTTGGAAAGAAACTTGACTATCCCATCATAATATCTTCTATGACCGGTGGGACACAGCTGGCCAAGAAGATAAACTCAAACCTCGCGGCTGCAGCAGAAGAGTTCGGCCTTGCCATGGGAGTGGGAAGCATGAGGGCCGCAGTGGAGAAAAAGGAGCTTGCGGACACCTTCTCGGTGATAAATGATTACAAGATGAGGGCAAGAATAGCAAACATAGGTGCCCCCCAGCTTATCAAGCAGGGGAAACCGGCATTCACAGACAAGGATATAGAATACGTTTTCAACCTGATAAATGCGGATTTTCTTATTGTTCACTTCAACTTCCTTCAGGAAATGGTGCAGCCTGAGGGAGACAGAAATTCTGAGGGAATACTGAAAAGGGTTTCGGAGATAGCGCAAAGCTACCCAGTCATAGCAAAGGAGACCGGGAACGGCATATCCAGGGAAGCTGCCATTCAGCTTAAGGACGCAGGTGTGAAGGCCATAGATGTGGGAGGCCTTGGCGGGACATCATTTGCAGCAATAGAGTATTACAGGGCCAAAAGCTCAAACGACGAAGAGAAAATGCACACCGGTCTATCCTTCTGGAACTGGGGCATTCCTTCACCTGCAGCAATAAACCACTGTCTTCTGGGGTTGCCCGTTATAGGTAGCGGAGGCTTGAGAAATGGCCTTGATCTTGCCAAGGCTGTAATGGTAGGCGCCACTGCTGGAGGCTTTGCAAGGCATCTACTGAAGAATGCAGACACATCTTTCGACGAACTGAAAAAACAGATATCATTTCTAATCCGTGATTTCAAGATTGCAATGTTCCTCACTGCTTCAAAAAATGTTGAGGATTTGAGGAATGCCAGGCTCTTCATCACTGAACCGCTTAAGTCATGGTTCAACTATTATCGGAAGTGAGCAAGATGGATGAAGACGAGGAGATTCCCCAGGAATTTCAGACAAATCTCAAATGCCCGTCTTGCGGGGAAGACCTTTACCTGATATTCTACAACACTCAGATAGCATACGAGGAAGGTGTGAGTATCGAGACCTATTACTGCAAGTCATGCCTTTTCAAACAGAGTGCTGTAGCACCTATGGAGCGGCGAGATCCGGTGAGGACAACCCTTAAGCTGAGGAGCCAGGACGACCTCCGCGTTGTTGTCTACAGATCGACAGAGGCCGTTTTGCAGATTCCGGAGATAGAAGCAGAAGTGCTTCCCGGTAAGTCAGCCACAGGCGAGATCACAACGGTCGAGGGGATACTTAGCAGGATCCTTGAGAAACTGGATATCATAGGTGAAGACGCGGAAGATCCTGAGAAAATGGAAAAAATAAGAAATGTCCTGGAGGGGATCCTGAACGGGAACGCACCCGAAATGACAATGATCATTGAAGACCCGTCAGGAAAAAGCAGGATAAACAGTTCAAGGGCTAGCAGGGTAAAGCTCGGGCCCTGATTGTTCAAAATCCTTTGTAGTATGTTTTCATCCCGGACTTCGTGCTTAATGTACTCTTGGAGATAGCTTTTCCTTCTACTAGGGATTCCAGTATGGAACTTATTTCATTCCTGTCCTCATCTGAAGCTTTTTCCGGACTCCCGAAGAATGCCGTAAGAATCTGATTCTCTGTAAAGCCGCTCCTGTTGTTCTGAGTGAGAAATGTCAGAACGCCTGATTTAAGCGATTCAATGCTGCTATTCATGATTTTTAGCACCTGCCAGGGGTAATATCTGGCTAAACACTTCTGGTTTATTTAACATTTGTCGGAATTCATTACCGATTCCAATCAATATTTTAATGAGATTTGAAATTGGGAATGATCTGGAGAATGTTACGAGTAACCCGCGTTTCAGGGTTTAAACAATAGAAATTCTTCTAAATTTATAATTGTTAAATACATCCTTTTTTTCATCCCTTACTGATAAGGTATCTATACCTTTATGGATAGTTGTTGGGGTCCTGAATATGAGCTAATTTTGCGTATATGCAGATCACTTTTATATAACCCACTTCAATGATAGTTCGGTGAAAATTAAATGGCAGTTGATTACACGTCAGCTTTACTCGCTATAGCTGCATCCATTTCAATAGCCGGCGGTCTGATCGGAACTGGAATGGCTCAGCAGGGAATCGGAGCTGCCGGAATGGGAATCATTGCAGAAAAGCCGGAGAAGTTCGGCCAGGTTCTGTTCTTTTTCGTTATTCCGGAGACGCTTTGGATAATTGGATTTATTCTGGGTATAATTCTGCTGTTGAGAATTTTCTAGAGGTTCGGACAATGCCTCTTGAGGACATTCTACAGGAAGTGGAAAAAAGGAAGGACCAGGAGATCAAGAAGATCTCCGAAGAGTACGAAACCAAGATCGGCAGTGTGAACTCAGAGGTTGAAGAAGAGCTTCAGAGGCTTGAGGCGTATTACTCCAGGAAATTGGAAGAGGATTCCAGGGCCCTAAGGGGGAGGGAGGTGGAACTCGCCAAAATGGAGGCCAAAGGCCTGGAAAGAGAAAAGATTTCTCAGCTTATGAATAATGCACTGCAACGAGCAGATTTTTTCCTTAGAAATATTGCAGACACCAGGGAATATTCTCAGATACTCAGGAAGATGGTCAATCTCAGCATGGAGATACTTGGCGAAAACTGTATTGTTCATGCAAGAAAGGCAGACCTATCATTTCTTCAGGACATGAACAGGATAAGGATCGCCAAGGATCATATCAAGGAGCCCGGGATAATAGCAGAATCTTCAGATGGAAATAGAGAGCTTGATCTGACCATCGGAACTGTTATGGACGATCTTAGGGAGAAAATATCCCTTGAATTTGTAAAACATCTGGGAGAGGATTAATGGACCCTACCTATGCAGGAGCGTATGGCCGTATAAAGGCTTACACAACCGATTTTCTTAGACCTTCTTTCGTCGAGGACCTTAAGCACATCGACGATCTGGAGGAGATAACAAGGCAGTTGTACAACACTTCATACAGGGAGGACATTGATGCCCTTTCTGCCCTCTACAAGAACCCTGTGCTTCTAGAGATGGCAATAAACAGGCATCTGATAACAAAAAACAAGGTTGCCCTTTTTGCGCCCCCACCAGCATCAAAAGACCTCATCAAGGCGTACCTCTCAAAATGGGACATCCAGAATATAAAGTCAATAATGTCTTCGAAATACCTCGGGTATACAATAAAAGAGTCCGAGGCTTTCCTCATAAGCTTCAGGGATGTTCCCATGGGCATTTTTGGTGGAACAATGAGCCATGAGGACTTCAGGATCATGCTCTCAATGGGCTCAATAGAAGACATGATAAACTATCTTCTTAAATTCGGGTACCAGCCTATTCTTCAGCATCTGGAGATTTACAGAAAGACAAAAGATGTTTCAATGCTTTATTCATCCCTTGACGCATTCTATTATTCCAGGCTCATGTCCCTGCTCAAGTTCTACAATGGGGATGAGGGCCCACTGATCAGATTCTTCAGGGAGGAAATTGACAGCAATAACATAATGGTGCTGCTTAAGGCAAAGGACCTTGATGTGGGGGTTGACCGGATCTCCAGCTTTGTGATACCTGGAGGCACATTGTCAATGGACGATCTGAAGGAACTGTTCTCACTTCCGACTGTTGAAGATGTTCTTGCAAGGCTTAAGGACAGGTATAATTTTGAAGAGGAACTCAGGGTCTACAACCTAGAGGGAACTCTGGGGCAGTTCGACACCAGAATGAAAAAGGAAAGGCTTGAAAAATACCTTCCAACCTTCGAATCACAATCCCTCTCGATAGGTTCGATCTTCTCACTTCTCCTGAGGGCTGAAATAGAAAGGGAGAATTTACATTCAATTGTGTATGCAAAGACGTACAAGCTTGACCCTGAAAAACTGGGCAACATAATAATTCTGAGGTAGGTGCTTAATGGCAAAAGAGCAGGTTGGAAACATAGCTGTAGTGGGCGAGCGTGCCTTGGTTCTAGGATTCAGGCTCATAGGTGTCGAGAATTCCTTCATGGCTGAAGGAAAGAAGGGAGTTGAGAAGCTCCTTGAACTTTACAAATCAAAAAAATACTCACTTATTATGGCTTCAGAAAACATAAAAAGTGATATGGACAGAAAGATGTTGGATACAATAGAGACTTCCACGAACCCACTAGTGGTTTTTATTCCCCTTCCAGGCGGAAAGGAGGAGGAATCGGTCTCGGAGCTTGCAAAGAGAATTCTTGGAGTAGATATCAGCGGGTGAAAAAATGGGAAAGATAATTCGTGTTTCAGGTCCAGTCGTAATCGCGGAAGACCTAGAGAATGCCAGAATGTACGATGTCGTAAGAGTAGGAGACCTCGAACTTGTTGGCGAGATAATCAAGATATCCGGAGGAAAAGTTACTGTTCAGGTGTATGAAGACACGAGTGGCATGAGGCCAGGGGAGAAAATAGAAACCACAGGGAGACCACTCTCTGTGGAATTGGGGCCAGGCCTTCTCAAGTCCATCTATGATGGTATTCAGAGGCCTCTTGACGTTATCAGAGAGCAGACAGGAGACTTCATCAGGAGAGGTTACACAGCTCCACCACTGGATGAGAAAAAGAAATGGCACTTCACTGCGACAGCCAAGCCTGGCGATGAAGTCAAAGAAGGCCAGATAATAGGTGAAGTTCAGGAAACCGGGATCATAACCCACAAGGTTATGGTTCCATTCGGAAAATTCGGCAAGATTAAGGAGATAAAGGATGGAGACTACACCCTGAGTGATGTCTTTGGCACTCTTTCAGAAAACAATGGCTCTGATGTGCCACTGAAGCTGAAACAGGAATGGCCAGTCAGAAGCGCCAGAAGAGTGCTGAGGAAATTCCCGCCTGAGACGCCACTGATTACAGGGCAGAGAGTAATTGACACGTTCTTCCCGGTTGCAAAGGGAGGGACGGTGGCAGTTCCGGGACCTTTCGGAAGTGGAAAGTGCGTAACAGGAGATACACCTTTACTTATGGGTGATGGTTCTGTAATTCCGATAAAGGAGCTTTATGAAAGGTATGAAAGCAGAGGAATGAGGTCCACATCAGGTAACGAAGAGATTGTTAGGCTCAAGAAACCAATAGAAATGCTCTCTTTCACTGAAGGCAAGATAAAGAAAAGCAAATCATCCCTTCTCTACAAGGGAAAAAGCGATTCAGTTGTGAGGGTAAGGACAAGGACGGGAAGAGAGGCCAGGGTGACACCAGTCCATAAACTTTTCAAATTGAATGGAGATGGAGAGATTGTCGAAACACAGGCGAAAGATCTGTCAGTAGGAGATTACATAGTTTCTGCAAAGAATACTGAGATAGAATCCAAGGACCAGCCGATAGATATCTATGAAATGGGAAATGCCAGAGTATTCGACGCTGACATCAAAACATACATAGGGCAACTTCTGAAAGAATCCTATTCAAAAGGAATAACTATAGATCTGCCTCCAATAACAAAGCATAGCCTGGGCAGAAATGAAAAAAGCGTGCACCCAAAACTCTCCTGGATCAAAGAGATATGCACCAAGATGGCAAGACCTCTACCTCACCCGAAGCTTCTCATCGGAGATGGGAAAAGCACTCCAGTTCGGATTCCAGAAAAGATGAACGATGGGCTGGCTGAATTCCTCGGATACTACATATCTCAAGGCTATGTGCGCGGGAACGAAACAGTAGTATTTACGAACAGGGACGAAAAACTCCTCGAAAGGTTCAAAAAACTTGCATTCGATCTTTTCGGCATAATCGGTTTGATGGAATGCCAGGAAGGAAAGATACCGAAAGTTCTCCTGCACAGCAAAATTCTGGTAGGTTTCCTGGAAATTCTTGGAACAGGAAACAATGCATATTCCAGGAAGGTCCCAGACGTACTTATGAGGTCAGGCAACTCCAGCATATCCTCTTTCATGATATCATACTTCATGGGTGGCGGCTCGTTCAGCAATAGCACGGTAGAGTTCGGCACTGCAAGTAAGTGGCTATCAGCTCAGCTATCTTACATCCTTTCCAGATACGGAATAATGAATACGATGGCAACCAGGAATGACAATGACAGGGTTTACCACAGTATATGTGTCAGGGGAATCGCAAATCTTGGTAAGCTGCTGAGCTTGTTCAATACAGACCATATAAAGGTGGAGAAAATTTCGGATTATGTCAAAGGAAAAAATTCCGCGTACGATTCCATAGACATCGTGCCTATTTCCGGAGAGGTCACCAGTGAGCTTCACCGAAATGCAGCATACTCAGAACACCTCAGTGAGGGCATAGAGATATCAGACTACATCGGAAATGTCGAACAGATGGGGGCAGGTACCTTCAGGAGTTCCTCAAAAGCGATCAGCAGATCCTCCGGAAATCTTCTTCAAGAAGAAAGTCCTGAAAACCTTGCTAGCTCCCTAGACTATGTATTTTTTGACAGGATAGCTGAAATTGAAGAGATATCAGGCCCGTTTGATGTTTACGATGTCTCGCTTCCGGATTATGGAATGAATTTTGTCGGCGGCTACGGTGGAATTATTCTTCATAACACAGTTGTCCAGCATCAATTGTCCAAGTGGGCAGATAGTGACATCGTCGTTTACGTTGGTTGCGGGGAAAGAGGAAACGAAATGACTGAAATTCTTACAACTTTCCCAGAGCTTGAGGACCCTAGGAGCGGAAGACCGCTTATGGAGAGGACAGTTCTCATAGCAAACACATCAAACATGCCTGTAGCCGCCAGGGAAGCAAGTATCTATACAGGAATAACGATAGCTGAGTATTACAGGGATATGGGTTATGATGTGGCCCTTATGGCAGACAGCACATCAAGATGGGCAGAGGCATTGAGGGAAATCTCAGGCAGGCTCGAAGAAATGCCCGGAGAAGAAGGCTACCCTGCTTATCTCGGGCGAAGGCTTTCTGAGTTCTATGAAAGATCTGGAAACGCCCTTGTTGTTTCAGAAGGAGAAAGGCAGGGGTCCATCACTATCGTAGGTGCAGTATCGCCTCCGGGAGGGGATATATCTGAGCCAGTTTCGCAGAACACTCTCCGTGTTACCAGGGTTTTCTGGGCGCTTGACTCCTCCCTGGCTTCAAGGAGGCATTTCCCCTCGATAAACTGGCTGAACAGTTACTCACTCTATCTTGACACACTGAAGGAATGGTATGGGAAGAACATCTCAAAGGACTGGAATGATCTTTATTCTGAAGCTATGGGAATCCTGCAGAAAGAATCCGAACTGCAGGAAGTAGTTCAGCTGGTAGGGTATGATGCACTTCCGGAAAAGGAGAAAGCTGTCCTTGATGTTGCAAGGACAATCAGGGAGGATTTCCTGCAGCAGAGCGCCTTCGATGAAGTTGACACATACTGCTCAATGAAGAAGCAGTACCTCATGCTTGACTCAATACTGAAACTGGGAAGGAAACAATCCGAATCTGTAGACAGGGGTCTTTCAATGAACGCAATTCAAAGCCTGCCCGTCAGGCAAAAGATCTCGAGAATGAAGGAAATTAAGGATGACAATTTTGAAGATTACTACAACGAGATACAGGCAGACATCAAGAACCAGTTCAGCAGCCTTCTGGAGGTGCAGTGAAAATGCCGTCAGTCAGCTATAAGTCAATTGCAGAAATAAGCGGGCCGCTTATCTTCGTTGAAGGTGTGCCGAATGCCGCCTACAACGAGCTTGTAGAAATAACACTGGGCAACGGTGAGAAGAGGACAGGCCAGGTTCTTGACACAAGGAAAGGAATGGCCATCGTTCAGGTATTTGGCCAAACTTCCGGAATGGACACAACGAACACAAGAATAAGGTTTTCAGGCAGCACTGCCAGAGTTTCTATCTCGGGAGACATGATGGGCAGGATCTTTAACGGCCTCGGTGAGCCTATAGACAACGGTCCTGAGATAGTCAGCAAAGAGAAAATCGAAATTGTGGGGGACTCAATAAATCCGTACTCAAGGGAAGAACCCTCAGAGTTCATTCAGACAGGAATATCAACAATAGATGGTATGAACACCCTGGTAAGGGGGCAGAAGCTTCCAATCTTTTCAGCCTCAGGACTCGCCCATAACCAGCTTGCCGCACAAATTGCAAGACAGGCGAAGGTGATTGGGAAAGAAGAGGGATTTGCTGTCATATTCGGTGCCATGGGTATAACCAGCGAAGAGGCAAACTATTTCATCAATGAGTTCAGGAGCACAGGGGCCATTGCCAGGTCAGTAATGTTCCTGAATCTCTCATCAGACCCGTCCATGGAAAGAATCGTGCTTCCACGGGTAGCACTCACAACAGCCGAATATCTGGCATACGAGGAGGGAATGCATATTCTAGTCATTCTGACGGATATGACAAATTACTGTGAAGCGTTGAGGGAAATATCATCCGCAAGGGAAGAAGTCCCCGGAAGGAGGGGCTATCCCGGTTATATGTATACCGACCTCAGCACGATTTACGAAAGAGCAGGAAAGATAAAGGGAAAGAACGGCTCGATAACACAGCTCCCGATACTGACGATGCCGGGCGATGATATCACGAACCCGATCCCGGATCTTACTGGATACATTACCGAAGGCCAGACAGTGCTATCAAGAGACCTGCAGAGGAAGGGAATATATCCCGGAATAGATGTTCTCCCCTCACTTTCCAGGTTGATGAACCAGGGAATAGGAAAGGGCAGAACACGAGAGGATCACAGAGGAGTTGCTGACCAGCTATATTCAGCATACGCAAGTGGAAAAGACCTGAGATCTCTAAGCGCGATTGTAGGCGAGGAGGCACTTGGCGCAAACGACAGGAAGTACCTGAAGTTTGCAGACGATTTCGAGCTGAAATATGTTAACCAGGACATATACGAGGACAGGACAATAGATCAGACTCTTGATCTCGGCTGGGAACTTCTTTCTGAGCTCCCGGAAGATGAAATGAAGAGGGTCAAGAGGGATCACATAGAAAAGTACGGGAAGTGGAAAAAGGATTAAGAATGCCGTCGCAGGATGTAAGACCAACAAGGATTGAACTCATTCGAACTGGCAGGAGGGTAAAGCTTGCCAGAAAAGGCCTTGATCTGCTCAAGATGAAGAGATCATCCCTTGTGATGGAATTCTTCAACATCAGCAGGCAGGTCAAGGGAATGAGGGAGGACCTGAGGAAGGATGTTGGGGAGGCCATAAGCACACTGAAAATGGCTGAGGTCCTGGAAGGCACCATGACTGTTGAGCGCATTGCATTCATGTCAGCGGATTCAAGTGTCGGAATAGGCTCGAAGAACATCATGGGCGTCAGGATTCCAGAGCTCACCGTCAATTATGCGCAGACAATTCTTTCGGAGATGTATCGCGTCGTATCGGTGCCCGCACCGGTGAACGATGCAATAAAGAAATTTGAAAAAATATTCAGGTTTATTGTTGAGATTGCAGAGAAGGAAAACTCTATGAGAAAACTCCTCTATGAAATAGACAGGACCAAGAGGAGATCGAACGCGATTGAAAACATACTGATACCGGATCTTGTCCAGACCCAGAAAAGGATAAGGATGAGGCTGGATGAACTGGAGAGGGACACTTTCACCACTCTCAAGATCATTAAAAGGAAGATTACTGAAAGGGCGGAGGCTGAGGAGAGTTGAACAGGTACTACAAGCCCAAATGGAAGGTCCAGCAGCAGAACATCCCTTCGGAAACGCTCAAGAGCAACCGGAATCTCAGGAAGTTCCTAAGGATACGAAAAACAATATTCATGTTCAACATCGTAGTGTCTGCTATTGTCCTGGCTTTTATTTTGGCAGGGGTGCTCTAAATGACTGAGGATTTTGAAACACTTAAGGTAATTCGCGACAAGGAGAAGTCGGCCGATGAAGAGGTTGAAGAATTTCTCCAGTCGCAGAAGAAGAAATATGAAGATGCCAGAACGCGCGGCACTTCACAAGTAGAACGCAAAAGGGAAGAGCTTGAGAATCAGTACAACCGGAAGATGGAAGAGCTGAAGAGGGAGCTTGAGACCAAGAGGCTTGAAATTATTGAGGAAGGGGAGGCAAAGGCCACTACTATCAGGCTGAGCATCTCTGACAAGGACATTGAAAAAATAGTGCTGGATGCACTCAACCAATACCTGGAAGATTGATATGGCACTGTTCCCTGAAAAAATGGCACGGGTAAGGATAATAGCGGCAAATTCTGTCAAGGACACCATAGTGTCAGCACTTCACGATTATGGAATAATACAGCTTGAGCCCGTTTCTGAGGAGATTTCAAAACTTCTGCAGCAGGGAGCAACAAATCATTATTACAAGGAACTGAACAGCCTTCTCCAGAAATTCAGGGGCATGGAGACTCAACTGCCAAGGAGAAAGGTCTCGGGCAAGAAACAGTTCGAATCAATCGAAGAACTCCTTAAAGAAGCATCCACCGTGAAGGTTGAAAACGACATCAGGATGCTGAGAGAAGAGGAGGGGGACATACTCACTGAGATCAGGGAGATAGAGCAGAGGCTTTCGGCAGTGAACTTACTGAAGCACCTGGACTATGATCTGTCGGTTTTCAACAACAAATACGTTGCATCTTTCATTGTCAAGAAGGAGAAAAACAGGAATTTCAAGGAAATCGTTGAATCCTCTCTTGCAAATTCCAAGGTTCTTGACCTCGGGAATGACTATGTTCTGATAGCTGTGCCTGAGGAGAAGGATTCTGATCTAGCCCAGATTGCCAGCAGGCAGAACTTCAAGCTTATACATGTTCCAATGATGACCGGCAGGCCTAGTGAGTACCATGATTTTCTTAACGTGAAGCTCAGTGAGAATCGAAGATCACTGAACCAGTTAAGGACAGACATCAATGAGCTTGCAGACCGGGTCTACGCTATAATTGCACAGCTGAGGGAGGCCCTTGAAATAGAGGTTAAGAAGATGGAAGCATCAGAGAAGCTTTCCTCGACAAGGGACACCTTCGCCATGGAGGGCTGGATCCCTGAAAAATACTTCTCTCCACTTAAGCAGAAGCTTCATGAACTGACTGAAGGAAGGATGATTTTCAGAAAGGTCGATACGAACGAAATGCCCCCGACTGTAATGAGCAATCCAGGAAGGTTCAAAGTGTTTGAATTCTTCGTAAGGTTTTACTCTCTGCCCCAGCACGGGGAAATAGACCCTACAATGATCTTTGCCATTGTGTTTCCGGTATTCTTCGGCCTCATGGTTGGAGACTGGGGATACGGCCTGACCATTCTTGGGATCTCACTTTGGATGATTCACAGAATCAACAATCCGGTTAGGAAAAGCCATATTCCAAAGCTCCTGTCAAGGTTCGTCCTCACCATAATGGGCCCGGAGTCTCTCAAGACACTCGGTAAAGCCCTTATTCCCGGTGCGATAGTTGCAATAGCGGTAGGGCTGCTATTCAACAACTTCTTCGGATTCCCGCTTCTTCCATACACTGTCTTTGCTGTAAGCACTGGATTTGGCGGCACTACTGTATACGGTTTCCCGCCAACCGCCACGGAACTGTTCAGCGTTGACTTCATGGTGAGGAAACTGCTGTTATTCTCCGGTTATATAGGATTGGGCATGGTATCTCTCGGCCTTGTCTTCGGAATGGTAAACAGGATCAGGTTCAAACAGACAAAGGAGGCAGTGGGCAAGCTAGGATGGCTTGTTTTCGCCTGGGGAATTGCACTTCTTGGCCTTGCGCTAATTCATGGGCAGGCTTCCTTCAATTTCTCGCAGAGCCCTGCAACTCTAATCTATGTAATCATGCTTGTAGTGGGGCTGGGCCTGATCATCGCAACGGAAAAGGCACAGGGAGGCATGGAGATACCATCAATCATCAGCCATATTCTTTCGTATACAAGGATCCTGGGAATCCTCCTGGCTTCGGTCATCCTGTCGCAGATCATCGACCTGATATTCCTGAAGGGAGTAAACAAATCCCCGGAATTGGCCGTGGTCGGGGTGATAATTCTCGTATTTGGCCAGCTTTTCAACCTTGTAATAGCGGTGTTTGAACCTGGAATTCAGGGAGCGAGGCTTATTTACGTGGAGTTCTTCTCCAAGTTCTTCACCGGGAACGGAAAGCTTTTCAGGCCCTTCGGCACGAGAAGGACGTTCACGGAAAGGACATTTGAGCTCGAGGCTCCAAGGGAATCCGGAAGGAATTCAGGGAAAAGGGGAGCGGCAGCAAAGCAGAACCAGTAGCGCCCACAGTCATTAAAATAATTATCTTTTCACATACAGCAACATATATTATTCAGATCCAGCTAGACGATTATGGCAGATGAGAAAAAAGACGAAACAATTATAGAGAGCTTCCTGAGAGCTGTGGAAAACACAAAGAGCACAACAGAGCTTAGTTTTGAAAACCTTGAGATTGGCATATCATCAATTCAGACCAAGATCAATGTAACAGGCAGGATCAGCATTGTTGTAAGGCCGATGCATGAATGATCTGGCGGAGACACTTGCAGCCTGTGCACTCTCCTCACTTATATCCGGAAAAGTAGGAATAAGATTCAACCAGGAAGATCCGGTCGAGATCGAAGCCTCTGGGGGAGTCATTACAGTAAGAATCACAGAGAAACACCTTTCAAACATAATGTTCGAGGGGATAAAGCACAGATTCTCTGAACTCGGGAACATAAGCCGCATTGCTGAGGCACTCAACAGATCTTCAAGGCGGCTGGACCTTGAAATTGAGGGCAGGAAGATATTCTCTATGGGAAAAGGGGTCAGCTCCAGGCTCGGGAGTGAAAAAGTGTATTTCTCGAACATCCTCAAATCATTCAGGCACTGATCCCTGCTATTCTAGAATTTAAGCTTAAAATCCAGCTCTGCGTGAAGAAAAGTTTATACGTTATAAACGGAATCTGAAACCGTATGGAGAAGACTGAAGAAGACTGGGCTGGCAACCTTACTCTGGAAGGCTGGCTTCTTGAAATGGCCTATGCAGCGCTTTGTGTGTCCAGGGGAGAAAATGTCGTGCCACGTTATGAGACCCTGGGAGTTATCCATGATGTCCTTCTAGAGGAGAACGAGGGGTACGTTTTCTGTGAATGTGTCGGCCAGGACGGCATAAGCATGGACAAGCTCAATCTTTTCGAAGACTCCATCATAACGCTCAACTCACGATTCAGGGATTTTGACAGCGAGAAACACGTTGTCTCAGCCAGGCTTGTAACAACATCTGACCCGTCTGAATGGGACCAGCCTCAGCAGGAAAGGCTTGAAGAGATAACCAGGAAGCTAGCTGAGAACTCAGTAGGGCTCAGGATCGAATCTGGAAAGAGACTGCTCTATGATCTGATATCAAGGTCGATCATAGGCCTCGGAATGATAGACAACAAAATATTCTTTGCCGGGCCAAATGAAAGGGCAATAAGATACGACGCTACATCCAGCAAGTTCAAGTACGGGGAATGCCAGATAGATTTCCAGGAATTCAGGAAAATACCGCAGTCATTCCTTCCGAGGGACTACTGGTCCCAGAGATACCGGGATGTATTCGACGAAGCCGCATCATCGGAATGTGAGGCAATTCCGGAATGGTTCACCTGGGAGTTTCCATCCAGATTTGGAATAAGCTGGAAATCTCAGGAGCAGATGAAAGATGCTCTTAAGGAGGTTCTCAAAAAGAAGGGCAATCAGGTAGTTTATGAGAACATAATGAGTTTTCTTACATTCAGGAAAATCAACAAGACCGGGTATTACACAGCAAACGTAACATATTCGGGAAGCCACATGCACAGGAATGATGGATTCATGATAAGGGATGAGCTGATAAGCCTCATCAGGTCTGCAAAAGCGCACTCTGCCATGAACCGAGACCATGAAGCTTACCTGAGGGTTTTCACCGATACAACTACCTTTTCCCCCGATTACTGGAGCACGCTTGGATACAGCAGGTACAATGGCAAGGTTGTTTACCCCGAGATAGTTAGAGGAGATGAGGTCCTCATGGACTCCATGAATTACGGCATCCTCGGCCTCAAACTTTCTGGAAACAAGGTAACCCTGTCCACACACGACGCTTCAAACGTAATGAAGATTGAAGGCGGAGGTCTGAAGTGGGAATCCGGAGAAGGGACTTACCCCGCTCAGCTGAAATTCTGAGAGCCTGGTGAAGCTCCCATAAATTCTCACATTTTTCTTGCCATAAGGGTTTCCATTGCGTGGGTGTGCCGCAGTCCCCCTGAATTGCAGCTGAAAGTTTCACTTTCTGACTTTATTATTTTCCAGTCAAAATAATAGGAAGCCAGCTCGCCCTCCCTGTAGAAATACTCATTGTCCCCCCAGTCGGGCACAGTTCCCATGAAAGGCTTCACAACGAATACGTTGAATGCATTAAGCCCTCCGGGAGATGTGTGGGACTTGTAATCCGCAAAAGCATCGCCCCTATTTTCCGGCCTGATGAAAGTGAGGCTACCGCTTGAGTAGATAACACCATACTCACTTTCAAGCTTGAAGTCGTTAAGATCGGACTGTACAAGATCAATCTCGACCTCTTCACCTTTCGCCCATTCTAGGGACTTGTTGATGCCAGGGAGCGATATTTCCACTCCTGTGGCAGAAAATCCATTACGGGAAAAGTGCATCAGGTCCCTCCCCTCACCGGAACCAAGATCAATAACCTTTTTTCTTCTTGGATCTTCCTGGGAGAGAATTTCCACAACCTCCCTGCACAGGCTGTTCGGATCATTCCTCCAATAGAGCCCCCTCCTGCTGTATACTCTGTCATAATTTTTCAATGTTTTTCCTCCGGATAAAAAGGTGATACATGAAGAGGATATACTCATAACATCAAAATAATCTGCAAAATAATGCAAGAAGAGCTTACTTGTTCTTGTAAACCTGCTTGATATCCTTTGTTTTTGTAGCCTTCCTGGATCTGAGTGCTTTGTAAATCATCAGTGCCATAGCAGGGGGCTGCGGGGTTCCGAGGTATTTGTCGGGTATGTTCTGCCCTACCGTCCTTTCAACCTTGAACATGTATATTGATCCCGGGCCGCTGATCAGGTAGCTTACCACACTTGCCAGAAAGAGGGCAGGCAGCATCGTGAAGTTCCTTGCCATTTCCGCCACTATTATTGTGGCCATGAAAGGTGCCTTGGCAGATCCAGCAAAAATCACGCACATTCCTACCAGCGCATATGAAAGGTATCCAGGCGATATGCTGGGGAAAAGGGCGTCTACACCCATGCCGAACAGAGCGCCAAGCATAGCTCCCATGAAAAGGGAAGGTGAAAATATGCCTCCACTTCCGCCGGAACCGATGGTGAATGCCGAAGTTGCAAGCTTTGCAAGAAGAAGAAGAAAGATGAATAAAGCCAGGCCGGTAACAAGATGGACAGGAAGATCCTGCTTGAAGAAAGAATTGATAACACTGTAGCCAAGCCCCAGAGACTCCGGGAACATCAGGCCAACCGCTCCAACAACCCATGCTCCAAGAAACGGGGAATACCATTTCCTCTGAATTCTGAATTTTGCAAAGAGATCTTCAACACCGTAAAGGCTCCTTGTCCAGAGGTAGGATGCAAATCCTCCTATTACCCCGAGCAGGAGATAAAATGGAAGATCCGCGTCGTTAAACTGAAGATCCTGGGCAAGGAAAATCGGACCCGGTCCAAGGAGGGCTACAGAAACGCCATATCCAACTAGGGATGAAAGTGCCATTACGATCAGGTCCGTCGTCCTTATCTCTTTGTTGAGGACCTCAAGCCCGAAAAGTGCACCACCTATGGGAGCCTTGAATGTACCGCTGATTCCGGCTGATGCGCCTGCCATTACCATAAGCTTGAGGGACCTCTCGTCAAGGTGAAAGACAGAACCCACAACAGAAGCAACGGATGCTCCAATCTGTGCAATAGGACCTTCCCTTCCGGCGCTTCCTCCTGACCCTATGGTTACTGAAGAGGCTAGGATCTTGACAATGGCTACACGGCTTCTTATCTTCCCTCCCCTGGTCCTCAAAGATTCCATGACCTCAGGGACACCATGCCCCCAGGCCTCAGAAGCATATTTGTAAATGATAGGCCCAACTATGAGGCCGCCAATAACAGGAAGGAAGATCACTGGAACACCATGCCCTCCAATGAATCCAAAGAAAATGTCCTGGTTAAGTATGATGAGAGCGCGAAAAACGTAAGCTCCGAGACCGCCGGCAACTCCGGACACAAGTATCAGGGGACCCCAGAGACGAAAGAAGTTAAATGAATCCTTCTCCCAGTTTTTAAGCTCCTTTCCAGACCATAAACCTTCTGGTTCAAATCTCTGGGACATACTTCAGGGGTATTGGTTAAAAATATTAAAAGATACGGTGCTTGAGCGTTCAAGAAGAAAACTTGGGCATTCAAAATGCTTTTGTCAAATATATATTAATTTTCTCGAAGGCAATGTTATCTGTTTGCCATGGCAGTAAGAACCAAGTATACAGGCATGACTCCCCTGCAAACGTTATGCCTTCTCATCTATCGGTATCCTGACAAAATTACACAGTTTCATGGGATCATCGAACTTATCAGTCCTGAACCTGACTCTTCCCTTGGTGGATATGCCCATTTTCCATTTTCTCTCGCTATTGAGGCGTGCAACTTCGTTTCGCACGTAAACCATCATCTCATCAGGGTTCCATCCTTCTGTCTCAAACCTGACGTAGACACAGAAATTGTAAAGCTTCCTCTTCCTGAAGTTGTGAGAGGACCTGATTATCACTTCATACTGCAGTTTTAAGTCTTCCACAGATGAAGGAAGATATATCATGTTTCTCAGGAACTCAGGGAAATAACTGAAAGCCGACTTCTTCATAATATTCCTGTTGGTCATTACAAATCTCCCGCCAGACTGAATTCGTTCCGGCTCTTCCTCAGAGGCATAACAGTCATACATCTTTGTGAAGAATCCCCGCATCGCCTGAAAGTTTCTCACAGACGAACTCGCTATAAAGAAATCAACTCCTGATTCATCAGCACTGACGAAGAATCTGTTTTCCTCGCCTTCGGAAGGCAGGATCAGGTATGACTTCTCTTTATAGAGCAGCAGATCCGTGTTTACCGACGGTCCTTTAAAATTAAGCTTTCCCCAGCGGTATTCCAAAGTGCCCCTGAATTTTGGGCAACCATAAATATATTCCTCAGATACTCTTGCATGAAAGACCATGGAGTAGAGGATTTTTTCCGAATGCAGACACTCAACAACGTGACTCTCTCACCAGACGGAAAATATGTGGCGTTCATATCATCAGATACATACAAGGAATTCAAGGGGCTCATTGAAAACAGGGTCATTCTCATGAAGCTCGCGGAAGGGAAAGAGGAGATCATTTCCGATGAAGGCAGAGCAAACTCCTCTCTTTCATTTTCTCCGGATTCATCCAGGCTTGCCTATGTGAGCTCCGAGAAGGAGAGAAATTATATTGTCATCCGGGACGTGGACTCCAACGGACAGGAAAGCTCCATGGTCAATGGAAAGATAGACTCACTTAAATGGCATGATGACACTTCCATGGTAGCTCTTGTTGAGGACTACCACAAAGAAGAGAAGAAAAAGAAGAAGGAGGGAAACGACGGCTACTTCTTCGAGGAAGACCACAAGTTCCACTCGCTATGGAAATACACCCCCGGACACGGGATGAGAAGACTCACATCAGGTTTTCAGGTTTGGGACTTTTCATCACTTGGAAACAGGGCTGCCGCTGTTGTGTCAGAGTATCCCTATAACTGGTCATGGTATGAACCCAGGATTGCTCTGATTGACCTTGAAACCGGAGAACAGCGAACTCTGTACACCCCGGAGAAAAGGCAGCTTTCATCTCCGTCATTTTCAAAGGACGGATCAAAGGTCTTCTTTATTGAAAGCCTGATGAGCGACAATGGAGTAGAATCCGGGGACATCATATCATGCAGCATTGAGAATGGCAAGGCAGTGAATATGACTGAAAACGCTGAAAAATCATTCAGCTGCTTCAAGGAAACGGCGAACGGCGTGATTTACGCCCTTGGAAACAATATGGGGACATTCGAGATCCAGTCCATTGGGGAGGGGAGGATCATATGGTCTTCATTCGGGGCAGTTCTTCCAGCTTTTTCACCCAAGTTCTCCAGCGAAGGCGGCCTTTTCGCTTTTGCCTTCACAGCCAAAGACAGGCCGCAGGAAGTGTACCTGGTTGACGGCAATGGAGAAGCAAAAAAACTCACGGATGTTAATTCCCATCTTTCAGGCCTCAGGAGCTATGACTCAAAAATGGTGAAGTGGAAATCCACTGATGGCGTTGAACCGTACGGACTCTTCAGGAATGCCGGAGAAGGTGCCCCATTAGTGGTAGTAGTCCATGGGGGGCCGACTTCCGCCAGCACCGAGAACTTCATGGATTATTCAACGCTCCTTATGGGAGCAGGTTTTTCAGTGTTTCTCCCCAATTACCGGGGAAGCACGGGAAAGGGCAGAAAATATGCGGAACTGAACAGAGGTGACATGGGCGGAATGGATTTCAAGGACATAATGGAGGGCCTCGACTACGTTCTTGAAAATGAGCCGGTGGACAGGGACAGGATATTCATCACAGGAGGATCTTATGGCGGGTTCATTTCCGCGTGGGCGGTCACGCAAACGGACCGTTTTGCTGCTTCAGCATCACTCTTTGGAATCGTTGACTGGATAAGTTTCCATGGAGTTTCCAGCCTTGCAACATGGGACAGCATTCACTATGATCAGGACCCATATGCGTTTGACAGGTTCCTGAAATTCTCTGCAATAAGGTATGTGGAAAATGTTAAGACACCTATCCTTTTGATGCACGGCATTGAAGACCCGTACGTTCCAGTTGGGCAGTATTACCAGTTCTACAGGGCCTTGAAAGATAAGGGAAAAGAGGCCAGGCTGCTTCTCTTTCCGAGGGAAGGCCACGGCTTCAGGGAGAAAAAGCATTTTGAGATGTATATCACAGAAATGATCAGATGGTTCAATTCTTTCCCATCTAAGACAGGTGATCCTCAAAATACTGCGTGAGTGTTTCGAAAGCCTCTATGAGAACGCTAGGTTCAAGAAAGAAGCACAGCCTGAATCCGTGCTCTACACCAAAAAAAGATCCTGGCACGAGCAGCACTCCTGTGTCTTCGTATATCCTGCTGCACAGGGTTACAGAGTCTACATCGAGGTCATACCTGACAAAACCGAATGGGGCTGAATCAGGTTTTTTCCAACTCAGGCGGTCGAACCTGCTGACAAATTCATCTGCCACTGGCAGATTTGACTGAATCAACCTCTTCACGATTCCGGCAAAACGGCTCCTGCCCCTCAGGACATTTGCAGCCAGCCACATAGGGTAGCGTGGGTTCGCCGCACTTGACATGGATTTCACTCTCAATATGCCTTTCCTATCTTCCTCATGCGACAGGATCCACCCTGTTCTTATCTTCGTGAGGCCGAAGAATTTTGTCATGGTTCCAGACACGATGGTCCGCTGATCCCTGTTGAACAATGAATCGGGCCTGTCCTTGAACTTGAATTCAGTGAACGTCTCGTCCACATAAATCCTTGAATTCTTCCCCAGCCTTTCTGAAAACCGGTCAAAGAGCTCGATTCGCTCAACACCTTCGGGATTTCCAGGTGAAGTGAGCATGGCGGATCCATCGCCGGAGTATGCTTCAGCAGCTTCAAAATCGGGTCTAAGGACAACACTGCTTCCAAGATTTCTGGGAACGATGAATAATGGCTCATACTCAGGAGCTGGTATGAGTATTTCCCTGGAAAGGCTCCCCAGATACCCTGAAGCAATGAATATGGCTTCCGTTCCGCCAATAGTTGGAATAACATTCTCCTCGTCCACACCATACAATTCTGCCACAGTCTGCTTGAAATACCTCTCAGGGTCCTTTTCCTTAAGGTAGTCATCATAAGATGTTCTTATTCCCAGGGACGCGAGATCCTGTTCGTATAGCTCATTCCTTGACAGGTCATATCTGCATTTTGCCCTGTTATTCCAAATCCACCCAAAGGTTCTGATATCTTCTGAATTCAATTCTTCCAGCCCCAGGACACCTTCAGGAATGCGGCAGCTGTGCCAGAGTCTCTTCTACAGCTGCTTCCACTGCCTGATCACTCGTGTACGAATTTTTCCAGCCCGTGGATTTGAGCTTCTCTATTCCAAGCTGTGCTATTTTCACGTCGCCTTTCCATCCGCGTCCGTCAACTCCCCCAGTGAAATTGACCCTGACATCTTTCAGGCCCATCTTGTCGATTACAGTTTCGCCAATTTTCTTCACGGAGGTTGTCATGTCATTGCCGAGGTTGAAAATGTCGGTTCTGCTGCTTTTCTCATGCACATAAATTATGGAGCCAACACAGTCTGAAACGTGCATGTATGATTTTCTCTGTGTACCGTCACCCAGTATCTCAAGCTCTTGAGGATTCTTTCTGAGCTTGTTTATGAAGTCAAAAATCACTCCGTGTGTGGAGTTCTTTCCAACAATATTTGCGAACCTGAATATAGAGCTCTTGAAGCCATAATAATGCGAGTATGCTGTAATGAAGCCTTCACACGCCATTTTTGATGCCCCGTACGAGGATATTGGCATGTATGGCCCATAAGTCTCAGGGGTGGGAAGCACATCAGTCTCCCCGTATACTGTTGAACTTGAGGCAAAGGCTATTTCTCCAGTGTCAGTCCTTCGCATATATTCCAGGACCTCCATGGTCCCTATTACGTTGCTGTTAAGATCCTTGATTGGATTTTCAGAGCCTCCCCGCACATCGGAATTTGCAGCAAGGTGGATTACGAGGTCTTGTCTGCCAAGATCCTCCAGGCTGTTCTTCCCAGTGAGATCGATTTTTCTGAAAATCACCTTTCCGCTTTCAACTAAACTTCTGATATACCTGTCATCTACATTACTCAGGTCATCCACAACCGTAATCTCATTATCATTATGGAGAAGCTCAACCATGTTTGAGCCAATAAAACCTGCACCGCCGGTAACAAGTATCTTTTTCCCGCTTATCATCTGAACAGATACCGTAATTCAAAGGTAATAATTAATGCATTACACCGACTGGCATGTGTACTTCACAAATTTCAAGGGACCAGGCATGACGAAGGATTCTCTGAAGAGGGGTATCAGCCCGCAAATGAACACTTTTCTGCCCAATTAATTATACATATTATGTGACAGCGATTCTTACGTAATACTATTATAATATTTCGATATGTGCAAAGTAAGGGAGGTAGAAAAACTATGATTTGGAAAGTCATGAGAGACGAAAACCTGGGATGCAATTCCTACCTTCTCGGAGACGAAGTAACCGGGACTGGAATGGTAGTTGACCCTCTGGAGTCGGTAGGGGCCACAGAATACATAATGACTGCCCAGGACCTGGGAATCACTATAAATCATGTGGTGGAAACACACGTTCATGCTGACCACAGGTCAGGAGCAAGGGAACTTGCCAAGAGCCTTGGCCTCAAGGTCTCATTCGGGGCCAGGGCGGCTGTGAGCTATGATTTTCAACCTCTTTCAGAGGGACAGAAACTCTCTCTGGGATCAGTGGAAGTGGAAGTCCTGGAAACACCGGGGCATACACCGGAAAGCATTTCTCTGGTGGTAAGGGACACCCAGAGGGGAGACGATCCAATGCTTGTTATGACAGGTGACTCCCTTTTTGTTGGAGACGTTGGAAGACCTGATCTTCAGGATGCTGGAGATGACGAAATCATACAAGCTTCAAGGATGCAGTTCGAAAGTGTAAGAAAAATATTGAATCTGCCTGATTACACGGAACTCTATCCGGCACATTACGGGGCTTCAAAATGCGGAGGCCTCTTTATGAGCAAAAAACCAAGCTCCACAGTAGGTTATGAAAAGAAATTCAACTTTCTTGCAAAGATATCCGATGTGGACGAGTTTGTCGACAGACAGATGAAACTCCTTAAACCACCGCCTGAAGAGGCTAGGGAGATTAGGGCAGTGAATACAGGAACAGAAATGGAGGTTAATTAAATGGAAGGAGAAGGAAACTTTGACTACAACGCTTTGTGGAAGAGAATAAACAACGGTGAGGTCCTCCTCATCGATACAAGACTGGCAAATGAGTATACTAAGAAGCACATACCGGGATCGGTTTGCGCACCATACAGCAGATCGGGATGGGGCAGTGCAATAGCGAGCTATTTCGGAAATGATGTTGGGGATGTGGCAATTCTTGCCCCAAACGAGACAATCGCCAAGGCAGCACAAGAAGAGGCCGGGAAAAACGGCTTCAAGGTTGTTACTGTCATCTCAGACGGAATGAATGGATGGGAGTCCTCCCAGTTGCCAACAGCAGAGATGAAAGAGATTACACCGGAAGACCTCTACGAGAAAAGCGATGACTATACGGTAATAGATGTGAGAGACCCATTTGAATGGAGCTCAGGGATCATACCCGGCTCACTGAAAATACCCATGGAAGAACTTCCAGCAAAACTGCAGGAACTATCAAAGGACAAGAAATATGCACTTGTCTGCGCATCAGGCTCAAGAAGCCAGTCTGCCGCTTTGTATATGGCGGATAATGGTTTTGATGCAGGAAACGTCATTGGTGGAATGTCCAGATGGCTCTCAAGGTCTCTGCCAGTAGAATATGAGTAACCCCCGCCTCTCATTTTCTGGCCAATTATTTTGCTTTGATCCTGGAAAACCATTTTTTCTTTTCTGGTAAAGATTCAGAATCTATGGGTTAACTTACCAGCATTTCAGTTTGTCAGACCAAAAGGAAACATCATTGGCACAATACGCATTTATAAACCCATGTGAAACCGAAAAAGCATAATTTTAGCCAGTTTCCGACGTGTGTATGACATTGTCATGTCGTTCTTGATTGGAAAGTAATTTATATTCTAAGTACGTAGAAGTCATGCATTAATCTAGATAATTATTACTGCCAGCCGGTGTCCCAATGGAGATCCATAACTACTACGAGAATGGCTCAGGGTTCGATGAAGCTATATCATTAGTATCTGCTTTGCAAAAGCTCAAACTGAAAGGGAATGACTGGACATATTCAATAAACGCATGGGTTGAAGGAAGATCGGGGCTAATGCATCAGTTTGATTTTCTCATAAGTTCTGCAAAGAAAGAGGACAGGATTGTATGCATGCTTCTGAAAAGCGACGCCAAAGACAGGATGGGCAGAATTGCTACATTCTTCGCCCACTCAAAGGACGTGAATTCTACCCGGGCAGTCATAATTTTCGAGTCAGCACCAGCTATGGAAGAGAAGATGCTGTCAACATCCCTGGGGATGGAAATCTTGTTGAATGGCAGGACCGGTGAAGATTCCTACAGGGGGAGAGGGCCGGAGGCAGAGGAAAATGGCGCCCTTAAGTACAGGAAGAACAGTTTCTCAAGAGGACCAAAGAAAAGATACAGGGACAGGACCCAGATAATTCACGAAATACTATCCTCTACTTCAGACTCTGGGGGCGCGACAATAACCAAGATCATTTTCAAGTGCAACCTGAACTACAGGAACGCCAAAGAAATAATAGGGGATATGATCAAGAAACAACTTCTTGAGGTAAAAAGGGACGAGGAAAACAAGAAGGTATACCGTATCACCAAAGTTGGCAGCAATATAATGGAGAAACTGCATTATTATGACTCCGTCAACGGAAAGCACATGAGATTATGAAAGCAGCATAAATCGCAACCCACCATTAACAGCGAGATCAATCCATTGTTAATTGCTGCTGCTCACGCAAGCAAGAGGAATATTCTGCAATTCATACATGTAACAATCATCTAGAACAATCATGACTAATCTTTTCCGGATTCCCGGAACTGCTCAGCCGCCAGGGCAAACAAAAAATGGGAAGAGGGCAAAAGCCCCAAAAAATCAATGATTATCTGGCAGGAGGCATAAACACGTTCAGACTGAAATACTGGTCGGGTATGTTGTATGCAGCTTGATCTCCAAGGCCGATATACAGGTCGTAGGTGAAAGATTGACCATGTTTAAGCTCATGTGGTATGACGGAAGCGCTTCCCCACCAGTTCACCCAGTTAATGTTCCATCCGGATGACCCCATCAGTGTCAAAACCTGCTGTGTGGTTGGAGCATCTCCAAAACCTGTATAGTTCATTGGGGAACTTGAGTTGTTGTAACCGTTTCCATAGAGCTGCTGATCTGGAGAGTTAATGTACTGCCCCTGTGAGTTGACAAAGTAGTTTGAGTATGTATAGTTGTTGTCCGTTGAATTAAGAAGCAGGGTAGTTCCGCCTGTGTTTGTTACAGTTACCTGAAACTGCACATAGTCACCCGGGAGGAAATTCCCTGTCTGAAGGTTCACATTTGAGGCCATTCCTCCATTTCCATGGCTGATATAGTTGAAGTTGATCACGTTATCAAGGTTGTAGTTGTGCCCGTTAATCGACAGCGGGGTCTGATTGGCATTCGTGGATATGCCGGTTACGACTGTCTCAAAAGCAACACTTGCATGAGAACTCGTTAAGTTGAAATTGCTTGGGTGTTCCCATGCCATTACAGCTGCTGTAGCGCTTCCGCTCATAAGTATCACTATGATCGCAACCCAGAATTTTCTTGTTCTACCTTTTGCAAATACTGCCAAATTTTTCAAAAAATCTCTTTTCTTCATTTCTCACCACATTCAAGTTAGTCTTTCTGTATTAAAAGTGAACGTTTTCTTATAACAGAACAGGAATCTTTGTTACATCTCTGAAAGTTGACAAAATATCCTGTACAAAAAGAAACATGAACATAACAGCGATCAATTACTGGGTCCTCTGCTCTTAAAATCGCTTCAACTCTACTCATGTTAGCTGTTATTAAACAAACCGCTTGGCAGGAGGTTTGATTAAATTCGGAGACGGAAAATGATGAATTGGGAAATGGAGCAAGGATTTACAGGCTTTGGTTTGAATGAAGCAAGCACCCACAATAACCTTGCACAATAACTATCCAGCCCCACGGAAAAAATTATTATGCAATGTGTGGTATATTTGATCGAAGCTTTATGAGAATTCTCATTGCAGGGGGAACCGGGCTTATCGGAAAGAGGCTGACCGAGACTTTGTCCAAAGACGGGAACGAGATAGTCGTACTGACAAGGTCTGAAAATTCCAATTCGGGCAACATTGCAACATATGTAAAATGGTCTGGAAAGCAAGATGACATGTCCTGGGTAAAGAGAACCGGAAAGATTGATGCGGTATTCAACTTGAGCGGCAGATCCATTTCTGACAAATGGAATGAGGAGGTCAAGAGAGCCATAGATAACAGCAGGATTGATTCTACAAAGTCAATTGTGGAGGGAATAAGGAATATGGATGATGCACCTGAAGTACTCATCAATGCTTCCGCAATAGGATATTACGGGTCCAGGGGAGACGAAGTCCTGACGGAGGACTCTGATCCCGGAGATGACTTCTTTGCCAGGCTCTGCGTAAATTGGGAGAATGAGGCATTCAAGGCTCAGGATTACGGCTTGCGGGTAATTGCCACAAGGACATCCATAGTCCTTGACTCAAATGAGGGAGCGCTCCCTCAGATAGTGGCGCCCTTGAGAAGGGGAATCGGCTCAAGGCTTGGAAGCGGCAAACAGTGGATGTCCTGGATACACGGTCATGACGTCTCAAGGGCAATGAGTTTCCTTCTGAAAGGTTCTATTCACGGGCCTGTTAACCTCTCTGCTCCTTCACCGGTTGTCAATAAGGAATTCATGCAGACCGTGGCAAGAGCTATTGGGAAAAAAGCCAGGCTGCCTGCTCCGGCAGCAATACTCAAAGGTATGCTGGGGGAAATGGCAGACTATCTTCTGCTTACAAGCCAGAGGGTGTCGAGTAAAAAACTGCAGGACTCGGGTTTCAGTTTTGAATACCCTGAACTTGAGACCGCATTGAAGTCGATACTTTCGCAGTAGGATGCTTCTGAATTGCCGGGAATATGTGTGCACCAATGATTTTAGAGGTCTCTTCGTCAATCAGAATCTTGTTTCATGAATGATTATGCCTCTTTCTCCTGGAATTGTACCAGGAGGACGAATCCTCCGGGTTTACCATGAACACCCTCCCCTTCTTTCTGTCTTCCTCCTCGGTGTCACCCACCATGACCAGAGGAGGGAGGGAGAAAACAACCGTCGGTATTGCACTGTAATCAATCTTTCTGTTGTTCCTATTGGCGGTATTGAAGGCGGCGGCGTCCCCTTCTATATTTGCAACAGGCGTAAGTTTCATTCCCACCGTAGAGTGTCCCCTGCAGAATATACGGATTCATTGGATATGCTCTGCATATATTCATTTGCAACGAACTCCCCTTTTGTCTCTTGTTACCGTCAAAATTCTCAAGGACCCTTCTCCCCCAATGGATTATCGTTGCTTTGGAGCCGCTTCGAATCTATCACAGCTGTACTCATGCCATTTGAGCTGCAGTAAAATGTGGCTGGCATAATGGCCGAGCCGGTTCCAATTACAACTAGATCATATGATTTTTTCATTCATGCTCACCAACAGTTTAAGAGCTGATCCATGGATTCGGAATGAAAACAGTCCTGTCAAGATGAATTGCTACTTTTCTTCTTATGTATCGAGAGAACGTCCTCATATCATGACTCCCTTGAAAACAGCTCAACGTGGATGGATGGCAAATTCCGTCGAAGGTGAAATTCCGGTATAACCCAAAAACTTTTAAATAAATACAAAGCCTAAATGACCCATGGGAAACCTTCAGAGCTTCTGGGGACAAATTGATCTTAACAGCGTTTCCCAGATACACTCAATTTCTGAAGGTTTTCTGGATTTTCTCAAGACAACAAAGACTGAGTGGGAAGTGAAGGACTACATTTTCAGGAAATTATTGCACTTCAGATTTTCTGACCTTTCGAAGATCTCCAGTGCCTCACCCGGCCTTGGCTTCATAGAAGATCTTGATGATGGATGCATTGCCGCAGGTGTTTTCGGCACCTCTAACATACAGAAGAGGGGCCTAAGCATAATAGGGTGCCCCATAGATCTGGACAATGTTGAACTGGGCCCCAGAAGTCCGGGGTTAATTCCGGAATCAGATATTTCAACCGTAAGGTTCTCCCCCCTCAACGAAGATGTCAGAGATGAGTGGATGTCAACAGACGTCTCCATTCACGGACTTAGAATCTTAAAGGACAATTCCAGAAGATCATTCACACTGGGCGAGTCAAGGAAGGAACCAGGATATTTCATTGCGCCAGCTCCAGAAAAAAAGGCTGCAAAGAGCAAAAAGGTCAAGAAGCAGTACGATCTCGTGGTTGGATCTGCTGCCCCTGAAGGCAAAGACAAGAAGCCACACTACTCTGAGGCTTTCCTGAATTCCATAGGAATGACTGAAAAGGAGTTGAACTCCGCCACGCTGTCACTCGTACCAGCATCCATGCCCAATGAAATGGGGTCGGACAGATCGCTGATCCAGGGTTTCGGAGCCCGGGAGCTGCTGCCGGTTTATGCATCACTAAAAACGCTCACCGACCTTACAAGGCCTGAGGACACTGTTGTTGTGATTTTCCACACTCAAAAAGGTGAATGCAGCAGGAAGAATCACAACAAAGAGATTACTGAAAAGGTCGCAGAGTCGATACTGAAAAAAGTTGTTGAGAAAGTATCCGAGAACGCAGTAAAGGATATATTCGAATTCAGCAGAATACTCAACGTCACGGATCTCGAGCTCAAACAGTCAAAGACTTCTCAGGAAGTCCCAGCCAAACCACTTCCGATAGGTAAGGGAACAATCATAGGCACAACCGGGGGCTCGTCCAGGTCTCAGCGATTGCTTGGCATAATTGAAGACAGTCTAGAGAAGGCTGGAATTCCATACGTAAAAAGTCCGAAGAACTATGAATTCCACAGTGGGGGGACTATTGGAACCGCATTTTCAAAGAGCATCCCTGAAGCTGTCAACATGGCTCGCGTTGTTTCCGTTAGCAGAAATTTCTGCAGTGCAGTCTCCAAAATAGATTTGTGGGCAGCGTACAGAACGATCCTCGCATATTCCACACATTGATTCAACTGCTACGATTTAATTAGAAATATTAATTAATCTTATAAACCGAGTTTGAATAGTGATAACGGATCATGAGCATGAAGGAAACCTATGTTGAAAATCTTAGAAAATCAAATTTCAAAATCACGCCTCAGAGACTTGAGGTCATAAACTTTCTTGAGAAAGGCAATTACAACCATTTCACGGCTGAAGATGTTTACAGCAGCGTTAAGGAAAGCGAACCAACGATCACACTGGCCACAGTGTACAACATACTTAGGGCTCTCAAGGAGTCTGGCAACATAAACTCGTTTGAAGTGAACGGCAAGACATGGTTCGAGACAAACGTGCAGTTCCATGGAAACCTGGTATGTGACAGCTGTGGGAAGATCATAGACGTGGAGGTTGACCCTGGCAGATTTGCAGATCTTTCTTCAGAGGCAAGCTACAAAATAACTGGAGCAAACCTGGTCATGCGTGGACTCTGCCCTGAATGCAACAGTGCGGAACAGATCGAAAATCACTGATTTATTTCCAGTGATTTTGCGGTCCTCACGGCAAACCGTTCTCAATAGCCCTGTACACATCAATCGCCTCCCTGTTCTCCCTCACGTCGTGCACTCTTATGATGTCACATTTGCCATTCATCAGGTAAATTGAAGTTGCAAGAGTTCCTGAGAGCCTCTTCTCAACAGGCTCACCCGTTATCCTTCCAATGAATGTTTTTCTGGACGCTCCGACGAGGACCCTGAATCCTCTATTAAGGCTTTCAACATTGCGTATGATATCAAGATTTCCGGACATGTTTTTTGCAAAACCTATGCCTGGGTCCACGATAATTCTTGATGGGTGAATTCCTCCTTCTATCATTCTCTTTGTCCTTCTTTGCAGGAAAAGGCTGATCTCGAACAGAAGGTCGCCATATTCGGTAAGTTTCTGCATGTTTTCAGGCTCTCCACGCATGTGCATGACTATTGAATCGAGGTTGTTCTCTGATGCTATCCGGATCATTTCCGGGTTCTCGAACCCTGTGACATCATTGAGGTATTTTATCCCGTAACTCAGCGCGAACTCGGCTGTTTCAGGATTCCTCGTGTCCAATGATACAGGTATGTCGGAGCTTGATGAGACATAATCCAGTACAGGCCTGATCCTGTCAATTTCCGCCTCAGCATCCAGCTTCTTGCTGCCGGGCCTAGTGCTCTCACCGCCAATATCGATAACATCGGGTTTCTGGTCGAGAATTGCATCGATCCCGCTCATTGGTTTCCCTTGCATTCTGGAGCCCGGATAGAATGAATCAGGGGTGACATTAACTATTCCCATTATTCCTGGCTTGGTTGCATCAGAAACCAATCTGTCAATGAGCCTTGATGAGAGATAACCGGCGTGCTTCTCGCTGTATCCACTCTTCATGAATAGAAAATCCCTGATACCCTTCAGGTCAAGGTCAGTGATGAAATGAAACCATTTTTCGCCTTCTATCACAATTTCATTCAACAGCCTCGAAGACTCAGGCCCTTCCCCATCACGGGAGTAAGCCTCAAAAAGGAACCGCCGCGGCTCCAGGCCACCGTCTATTCGCAATCCTTTTCTGGCAGGGAATATCACTGCATCATTCACCAAGCAGGATTTTGTGCAGGTTTATAGTGATATCTAAATTCGCATGAGTATATAAAATAGGTTTTTATTCTCGGATTCAGTATATATGTACGGAAAAATGAACCAAATGAAGCCAATAAATCGGAATACCAGCCAAAAAGTAGACAAAAAGCTAAACTTATTAATGCCCTTGCATTTAGGGTTATCCTAACCACGAAGGCTTCGAGATGATTACTATGAAATCTAACAACGGCTCTTCGAATTCCGAACAAGCCTCAAGGAATTTCACTAATCTGGATGAACTGTCCAGAGCCATAGGAACCGGTTTGAGCCTCCAGCAAAGGAGGATGAGCCAGGAAGAATCTGTGGAAGCAGCAGAGCATCTGATAAACTTCTTCGGCTACAATGACAGAGTTATTGATAACATGCTTGAACCCGAGGACCGGGACGCTTTCTACACCATGGAAGATATAGGTGTCCTCCAGACAGAAAGGGAGGAAACTACACTATATGATGGAAGGGAATGGAGAATACATTACTGGATTCTCAACGTCAGCAAGATTATTGAATTGTCCAAGATGAGGATTGTGGAAACGAGGAAAGATATAGACAAGGAATCCCAGATTTATGACGAAATACCAGACGAATACTGGAACCCAACATAGGTGTAGTTTTTGCATATAGCCATTCTAGACAGGGAGAAATGCCATCCGAAAAAATGCAATCACGAGTGCCAGTATTACTGTCCACCTGTCAGAAGCGGAACCCCGACAATTGATTTTCCGGACCCGGATGGACAGCCTGTTATAACAGAATCACTCTGCATAGGCTGCGGTATATGCATAAAGAGGTGCCCATACGGGGCAATCAAGATCATAACGGTTCCGGATGAGCTAAACAAGGATCTTGTACATCAGTTTGGGCTTGATGCATTCAGGATATATTCCCTCCCCAAGCTTTCAGAGGGCAAGGTTACTGCCGTTCTTGGCCAGAATGGAATGGGGAAAACAACTACCATGAACATTCTTGCAGGCATTACTGTTCCAAATTTTGGGAACTACGAGAAACCCGGCGGCAAGGAAGAAGTTCTGGAGAGATACGCGGGAACAGTTATGGGTACTTATTTCAAGAATCTTTATGACGGAAAGAAAAAAGCTGTTCTGAAAAACCAGTATGTTGACAAGATTCCAATGGTCGTCAAAGGCACTATTTCCGAGATTCTGAGGAACAGCGATGTTTCAGGCAAATTTGACGAGGTAGTTTCCAAACTGGCAATGGGATCCTCTCTAGACAAGGATGTATCAGTCTGCTCAGGGGGAGAGCTTCAGAAGCTCGCAATCGCTACGACACTCCTGAAGGATGCCGATATATATCTTTTTGATGAGATGTCCTCATATCTGGACATAAACGAAAGAATCAGGGTGGCAAACATCATCCAGGACCTGTCAAAAACCAGGACAGTCATGATAGTGGAGCATGACCTGGCAATTCTTGACTGGCTCGCGGACTCAGTGCACCTGGTCTACGGCGAAAGCGGCGCATATGGTGTAATAACTGAAACAAGAACTAGCAACAGGGCGATCAACTCGTTCCTTTCAGGATACCTGAGGGAGGAGAATGTCAGGATCCGCCCATATGAAATCAAGTTCCAGGACAGGTCCCACAAGAGGACTACACATAACGTAGTAGTATCAGACTGGGGGAGCATGGAAAAGACTCTGGACTCCTTCCACCTCAAGATTAATGGAGGTTCAATAGAGTCCACCCAGATAATAGGTGTTCTGGGGAAAAACGCTCTCGGGAAAACATCCTTCATGAAGATACTTGCGGGCGTCATGAAACCCGATTCGGGAGAAGTTGAAATTTCCCCGAAAATAGCCTACAAGCCCCAGTATATATCAACAGATTTTCAGGGCACGGTGAGTGAACTCCTTTATTCTTCTCTCAAGGAAAGGGTGACGGACCCGTTTGTAAACAATGAAATTCTGCACCCGCTGGACATACCCGACATGATGGAAAATGAAGTTGAGGATCTATCCGGAGGTGAACTGCAGCGGCTTTCCATCGCATTGACACTCTCCAGGGACGCGGACATCTACTTGCTGGATGAACCATCGGCGCACCTTGACAGTTCCTACAGGATGAATGCCGCCAAGGTGATAAGAAGAGCCATGGAAAACAACAGGAAAAGCGCCATCGTAGTAGACCACGACGTATACTTCATCGACCTTATCTCGGACAGCCTGATGGTCTTTACAGGCGAACAGGGAAAAAGTGGCGAATCATTCGGCCCCACTGACATGAAGACAGGGATGAACAGGTTCCTGAAGAACATCGGAATCAGCTTCAGGAGGGACAAATCCACGAAAAGGCCAAGGATAAACAAGCCTGACAGCAGCTTGGACAGGAGCCAGAAGGAATCCGGCAATTATTATTACTCTGAGTGAACGGCTGAACTGCACTTAGATTACAACACAGAACCTGACTGGCATCCGGAACCTGTAATTCCGGCTGGATGAAACAGCTTGATGGGTGTGAAGAATATATGCCGCTGAACTGCGAAGTAATTTATTGCCCACCGCATTCAAGTTCGGTCAGCAGGTGAAGGAAAACCTTTGACGCGAAGAGAATTGATTGAAATGGAACTGGTTCATAGAGACGGATTGGCCAGAATAGGCAAGTTCAAAACCAAGCATGGGGTGATTGAAACTCCAACAGTGCTTCCTGTAATCAACCCCAACAAGATCACGATCACGCCAGAAGAGATGAAATCTCTCGGAGCGCAGGGGATAATAACCAACAGCTATATTATAAGGAGAACAGACGCACTTAGGGAAAAAGCACTGAAGGACGGCGTCCACAGCCTGGTATCTTTTGACGGGCCCATAATGACAGACTCCGGCACGTTTCAGAGTTACGTATATGGTGACATGGAATACGACAACAGGGGGATTGTGGACTTCCAGCGGAAGATAGGAAGCGATATAATCACCATACTGGATATTTTCTCGAAACCTGATGATACATACGGGATGGCGAGGGATGCCGTCGATGAGACATACAGCAGAATGAGGGAAATAGAAGTAGGTGACGGTGAAATCATTGCCGGACCTGTGCAGGGGTCCGTATATCAGGACCTGAGGGAAAAGGCGGCTAGGCTCATGAGCTCCAGTGATGCAGGATATCTCCCGGTGGGCGGGGTGGTGCCCCTTCTGGAATCTTACCAGTATGACAAGCTCGTCGACATAGTTCTTACGGCCAGGATGAACTCGGATTTCTCAAAGCCAATACACCTGTTCGGCGGAGGACACCCTATGTTCCTGGCAATTTCGGTCCTGCTTGGAGTGGACTTCTTCGATTCCGCTTCATACGTCAAGTATGCCAGAGACGGAAGAATGCTCTATCCCGATGGCACAAGGGACCTTGTGAAGCTGAGGACACTTCCTCGATGGAGCCCGATATACGGTAAGTACACAGTAAAAGAACTGCTGGATGCAGAAAGTGAAGAACGGACAGCAGCTTTGTCACGCCACAATCTCGCTGCCATATTCATGGAAATAAACGAGATCAAGGAAAGAATATTCCAGAATAATCTATGGCAGTACGCCGAGTCTAGGGCACGCAGCCATCCCTATCTGTACAGGGCCTTCAGGCGCATACTCGAAAGGAATGGCGACCTGGTGGGATTTGAGCCTCTTTACAGGAAAGCCTCCTTTCATTACTATGACAGCTACTCGAACAGCCACCCCACTCTGAAGAGGCTTTCGGAATTCACCGAGAGGTTCCTTACAGAGAACAGGAAAGAAACAGTCATTCTTCCATTCGGTTCAAGAAACCCCGGAAAAAGAGATTACGGAATTATCAGGGACATATATGAAAAATATGACATGAATCTCCTAGTGCCCTGGTGCAACACATACGTCCCCATTGAGCTTGAGGATACCTACCCCATTGAACAGATCATCTCATCAGATATCACTGATGAGAGGCTTCATCGGAATGAACTCCTGAAGGTGGAGAAGATAATCGGCAAGGGATGGGTATTTGAGAAGAAAGAGATGAAGGATCACTCCGATATTACCGAAAAATCCAGGAATTTCAACCTTGAAAAGATAAGGGCTGTTGCCGACCTCCAGTTCGGGCATAGTGTGGGAAAGGCACTCTTCCCCGACGGCTGCAGAATAATAACGTCCCGTGCAACAGGAAGGCTGAGGAACATACTGCTGAATGACCAGATATTGGCCACTATGCGTGCACAGGATGGTTTTTTCACTCTAACTGTAGCTGGCGCCGAAAGGATCCGGGATGCAGTAGAGTACCCCGGGCTCCGGGTTTCAGTCACGGACGACAGCGCTGAATATAACTCGAAGGGATTCAACGTGTTTTTCAAGTTCATAACAGAGTATGACAGGGGCATTGTGGCCTCAAACGAGACAATTGTGGTGGACTCAAAAGACAATGTTGTAGCTGTAGGCAGAGCAAGCGTTTCCGGGCGTGAAATTGGTGATTACAGGAGCGGTGTTGCTGTCAAAACTCATCACAGCATAAAGAGCATCAAGGACCCCTCTGAAGAGTAAGACCCCTTTTCCTCCTGCTTGCAAGGTATTTGTCGAATGTTGTGAAGAACATTGCCATTACCATCGTTCCGCCGCCAATCAGGCCGAGAACTCCGAGTATTTCTCCATTGATGAGAACCGATGTTATGGCCGCAAAAATGGGTTCGCCTACGAAGATTATTCCTGCCGTGGTCGGCTCGACAAAGATGAGCGCCTTGGTGTTAATGTAGTATCCGAAAACACCCGCAAAAGCTGCAGTGAAGAATATCGTGAAGATCACGTAGTAGTTTATTGCCTGTCCCGCCAGGGGGTATGTTGGAATCGCGATTGTGGAGAAAATGCCCACAGCAAGGATTTGGTAGAAAGTGAATACAGTTGAGTCAAGATCTTTTGTGTATTTTGAAACGTATGCTATCTGGAACGCGTATCCGATGGCACAGATAAGAGTGAGTATATCGCCTATCTGCACCTGTGTATTGGATATGTTTCCTGCGGACATTATGATCAATCCGGCGAACGCCAGAATAGAAGCAATGGAATCCATCCTCCTGATCTTCTTTCTCAGATAGAAATATGATATCAGTGGAATCAGGACTACGTAAGTCCCCGTTATAATCCCTGATTTGGCTGCTGTCGTAAACTCAAGGCCAACCGTCTGGAAATAGTATCCTATGAAAAGAAATGCACCGGCAATGAAACCATATTTTATGTTTGTTTTGGAGAAAGCATTCTTGTTTCTCAGGAATGGCAGCAGCAGGAGTGATGAGAGAAGGAACCTGAGCGAGAGAAAAAGCACTGGGGAGATGTATTCCAGGGAGTTCTTTATCAGTGGGAATGTGAGCCCCCAGAAGAAAGTAACCAGGAGAAGAAGGCCAAGGTAGAAAAACTGGTTTCTAGATGCCATCTCAGGTTCTTGTTATCAGTCTCATAAGCAGTCTCGGGTTTCTCACAGCCAGTGACAGGACAACAGTTGACGGGTAATCTATGTCTCCAATGTGATTAATCAGTTCTACCATCCTCTTCCTGGATACTGCCTCATATATCATATTCAGGGTCTTGTCGCTCAGGGATGAGAAATACTTCTGAATTTTGCCGTCAATCCAGAGCTCCCTCCCAAGCTCTCTCTTCCAGTCCTTCTGATACTGGGACATGAGCTTCTCTGAGAAATCTTCCTTTTCAAGCGCATTGTTAAGCGTTTTCGCTGCATGCTTTGCTGAAACAACACCAGTGTATATCCCACCACCGGTCAAAGGCTTGACAATGCCTCCAGCATCGCCTACCAGGAGGTTCCTGTACCCGTATGTCTTCTTGAGGTACGCGATTGGTATAGCCCCTCCTGTGACGCCTATAATTCTGTCCTTCGGAAATCTTTTGCTGATTCTGCCGAAGTACTTGAATGGAGAGATTCCGTATGTCCCAACTCCAATCCTTGTCAGTTCCCCTGCCGGAGTTGCCCAACCAAAGAAGCCTCTTGTGGATTCCGAACCGAGATACACTTCCACGCTGTCCTGGTCTTCCATTGGGGTCGCTGAATCTACCTGGTAGGTGGACACTATCCTCTTTGACTTCACCCCGTAAAGCTCCTTTCTGACCATGCTGTTGACGCCATCTGCACCTGCTATGATTTTTGCCCTCTCTTCCTTTATCTGGCCGCCTTCCTTGTACTTTATTGTAACTCCATCGCTCCCGGTCTTGACAGATTGCACCCTGGCATCAATCTTAACGTCAGCACCTGCAGATATGGCCATTGCAGAAACATCACGATCGAACGTGTCTCTCTCTATGACTATTGTTCTTTCGGGCTTCTCGACGTGAACACTTCTTCCGTTCGGGAAGAAAACATTTGCACCGGTTACGGAATTTATTCTTGAATTGCTCTTAACATAGCTGAAAACCCTCTCGGAGACCAGCCCGGTGCACTCCACCGGTTTACCGATCTCCTGGTGCTCCTCGAGATTCAGGACATCATAGCCCAGCTTCGAAAGAAGGTATGAAAGGTAGGAGCCTGATGGACCGGCACCAACCACTATCGCGTCACGCACAAACAGTTAGTAGGTTCAAAGATAAATACTTAATTCGGGAGATTGAAAGGGACCTGAATTAAGACTAGCCTACATAGGCCATTATACTATCCCGTTGAAGGAAAAAAAACCCTTCTCACAACAAGCGAAAAAGCCAAGAGTATGTGGGAAGTGATATATAATGGAAAACAAGAGGATTTCTGCAATTGGGTTTTTTTTGCTGACCCTCATCAAATCATTTTAAAAACCTGTAAAACCGTTTCGCCAGTTCAGGCATATTCTCTCGATGCACGCTTATTGGAGATGTCAATGAAAAAAGCTCTTTTGTCCACGCTATCATGACGATGATAGCGTGAGAGTCGGAGTGGCAGCAGTATGATGGCTTGATCTGTGAGATCGTACCCGAGATTTGCTGCCCTTCGTCTCGACATACTACCCTGAAACAAGGGTGAATAGAAGACTGTCGAGCATTCTCCGACTTTAAACTCTCACATACCACATAGGAGGTGGTTGTAATCTATATTGGATGCGACGTACATAAAAATAGCGTGTATGTTACGGAAATGGGAAATGGCGGCACAATTGAACAGCAGTTCAGGATGGGCAATGACACCGATTCCTGGAATATGTTCATGGAACGGTATCTTTACCTGGAACCTGAGATTGCGTTGGAAGTGTCCACCGCAGGAAAGTACTGCACCAGGATGCTGAGGGACATGGGATTCTCCGTGCACATGGCAGATCCTGTGAAGCTTTCACTGATCTTCAACACCTCGAAGAAGAACGATAAGGAAGATTCATACAAGCTAGCTAAGCTCCTGAGACTGGGAGAATTGCCGGAAGTGCACCTGCCATCAAAGGAGGCAGATGACCTACGCTCCATAGTCAGGTACAGGAAATCCCTGGGCGATGCGGTCACGGAGATAAAGAACCGCGTTCATGCTGTACTGGGAAGATACGGCATCTCCATAGATGCCACGGATATCTTCGGGAAGCGTGGCCTCAGTGAGATTGAGAGATCCTCTGAAAAGATGAGTGCATCAGACAGGATAATCGTTTCAGACATGATTGAAAGGATAAGGGAGCTGAAGGATCGGGAATCAACAATGGAGGACGAGATCGCAAGAATGTGCCATGAAAGGAACGACGTGAAGCTGCTCATGACAATCCCCGGGATAAATGTCTATTCAGCTGCTGCAATCGTCTCAGAGATCGATGATGTATCACGCTTCGAATCTAAGGAGAAGCTTGCATCCTATGCCGGCCTGGTGCCGAAACAGGACCAGTCGGGAGGAACTGATTACCGTGGTCATATAACGAAGCACGGACCTTCCATGATACGCTTCATCCTCGTGAATGCAGCGCATCACATCATCAAGTACTCCGGAAGGATGAAGAAGAAGTATCTCAGCATTGTCAGACGTGTTGGCATGAAGAGGGCTATTGTTGCAGTTGCCCGGAAGCTTCTGGAGATCATATGGACAATGCTTTCCAGGGGTGTTGAATTCGTTGATCACGTTGATGCACTGACAGAGAAGAAGATGAAGGCTATGTCTGCAAGGGCAAGTAAACCCCGACAGACTAAGGAACTCAAGGACACGGTAAAATTAATTAGGGAGGATAGGCTGAAAGGAGTGTCGAAAGAACTTTTTTCATAGAAGCCATCATGCAGGAATGTTAGCGGTGGAACCCTGCACGGTACGTTAACCATAAGGTGCCCAGATTAATAGATTTCTGGAACTAGTTTTATGGTGGACTCTATGGCAAAAAAAGGCCTAAACTTTGTAATGTTCTCAGGAACAGCGGATAAGTTCATTCCGCTGGGTGTATTGACACAGTCGGCGGTTAATCTCGAGATGCCTGTATCTATATTTGTGACAGGGTGGGCAATTCAGGGATTCAGAAAAGACGGATACAAGAAGGTTAACAGAATGCCGAAGGAATTTGAGGACCTTGTCCCGGATCTAATGAAGGGAATGGAGGAGATGAAAGCACCATCCTGGTACGATATGCTCAAAGAAGCCAAGGAAATGGGGGATGTAAAGGTCTATGTCTGCTCAATGATGGCCGGCGCATTCAAGATAGACACGAAGAATGATCTTGACCCGATTGTTGATGATGTTGTTGGGGCAGCAGCATTTCTGCAGATGTGCGAAGACAGAGAGGTAATCTTCATCTAAGGGTGTTAAGAATGACTACTCTGAAGGTGGACAGCCGGGGTACTTCCTGCCCCGGCCCTATTACCGATCTGATAAGGGCTTACAGGGAATCCAGCAATGGAGATGTGATAGAACTTCTTGCTACCGATCCGGGAGTGAAAGCGGATACTAAGGCTTGGTGCGAGAGGACCAAGAATGAGCTACTCAACATCACTGAGGAAAATGATGTCTACAAAGTAGAGATAAGAATAGTTTCGAAAAGGACGAGGTGAAAAATCACCCCAGTCCTCTACTATGCCCATATAAAAAGAGGGAGTGAGTTAAAATGAACGATATTGCGATAGTTGGCGGAGGGGCAGGAGGCCTTATACTGGCAAGCAAACTTGCCAAGGAAATGGGAGACGAGTTGAGGAATGGCCGGATTTCCATAACAATTTTTGATGGTTCGCAAAACCATGAATTTCAACCGGGATACCTGGGAGTGGCATTCAGGGGTTCCCGGCCGAGCAGGATGCAGAGGTCACTGACCCAGTTGATCTATCCGGGTGTGAAGCTCGTTCATGAGAACTGTTCAGTTATAGACATAGAAAACCGGTATGTCATAACTGAAAAAAGCGTGAACAGGTATAATTTCGACACCATTGTTGTTGCAACCGGGTGTTTGACAGACCCCGGCCAGATCCCCGGCCTTTCCGAAGCTAATCATGACTTTCATACCAACGCCTCAAAATCTGCTGAGCTTTACGAGAGAATGTCCAGGGTTAAATCTGGAAAGATAGTCGTCGGCATCGCAGGTCTCCCGTACAAATGCCCCCCCTCACCAAACGAGGGCGCATTCATGGCTGACGAATTCTTTGCCAAACGCAAAATGAGGGAAAAGGTAGAAATCACGTTTGTAACTCCATATCTCAGGGCGTACCCTGCGGAACCGATCAGTGAAGTGATAACGCCGATGTACGAGGACAGGAACATAGACATCGTAACAGGGTTTAACCTCGACTATGTTGATCCTCAGAAAAAAGAGATTCTGTCTTTGGAGGGAGACTCACTAGAATACGACGAGTTGATCCTGGTACCTCCGCACAGAACAGTGGATGTTGTGAAGAAATCGGATTTTGTGGATAAGTATGGCTGGGTTATCACAGACAAGCGGGATATGCACATAAAGGATTACGATTATGCATTCTCAATAGGAGACAACACGAACATTCCTATTTCAAAAGCAGGTGTGGAAGCCCATCTTCAGGCCATCACAGTGGCCAGCAACATAATAGAGGATTACAAGGGAGGGACAGACAAGTATCTCTTCACTGGTAGAATGCAATGTTCCATGGAGACAGGATACCATCAGGCGACCTTTGTTGTGGGAACCTATGAACGGCCTGTCGAAAAGAAATTTCCGTCGACAATAAACTATGTCGAAAAGAAATTCATGGAAAGAATTTACTGGTCATCCCTCAAGGGCGGATATGAGTGGCTATTCAGGATGCACTTCGGAGACGACTACATACAGAAAATAAGTCAGATAAAGCCTCCTCGCCAGATTTCCAGGCCTGAAACACAAAAATAGAACTACATATCTTATCCATTTTTAATTACCTTAATTTTTTACAATTCTTCCAGCATATTCATTTTTGTTGCTTTCCCGGATTGGGCTTCAAATTTCAAGCTGGATAAATTCATTAATGACTACCATGACTACTGGCTTGAGAGAGCATCAAAAAACCATTTCTGTAGATAAATTTAAATAATGACTATTTAAGTTTTACTGCGAAACAGTCTTATAAGGTAGCCGGATGTAACGGCAATGGAATCAGCAGCATCCAAAAAACCACAACTAAAGAGAGAGCTTACTCTCGTTCAGTTGGTCTTTATTGGAGTGGCTGGAGCTCTAGGTAACGGAGCTCTTTTTGGCGCCGTGGGAATGGTCACCGTGGCCGGACCCGGCGCAATTATTGCCTTCATATTCGGAGGAGCAATCTACGTCACTATCGCACTGACCTACATGGAACTGGCGAGGGTACATCCTGAGGCGGGAGCGCCTTCCAGGTTTTCACTGTACTCGCACGGAAGAACAACGAGTTTGATTAACTCGTTCGCGGATATCATATGGTATGTGTTTATACCGCCTCTTGAGGCACTGTCCATCGTTGATGGTATAAACTATCTAGTGCCGGGGTCCCCGTTACTTGGGGCATCCGGATATCCAACCGCAGAGGGAGTTCTAGTTGGAATAGCTCTGGTACTGGCATTTGCTCCGTTTAATTACTTCGGAGTAGGAATGTTCGGAAAGAGTACAAAGTACATTGGAGCAGTCAAGCTGTTCTTCTATGTATCCATGGGCCTTGGGCTTATATTCGTTGTTCACAACTTCGGCAACTTTGCGAACCATGCGTATGGCGGTTTTCTGCCATACGGCGCAGTAGCAATACTGTTGATCATGCCACTGACAATGTATGATTTCGGAGGAATCAGGGTTATACCGGATCTGGCTGGAGAGACAAGAAAGAACGAAGTTGAGAAAAATGATGCAATTGTCAAGGCGGTAGGTCTGACTGTTCTTTTCGAGACTTTGATTTACATCTCGATTGCGGTTGCGATACTTGCAAGTATCAACTGGCACGCCCTTGGACTGACGCCGGGAGACTACGCAGGACTGAAAGGTGCGATGCATGGGGACAACCCGTTCTTCATACTCGCGCACTCTAACGGACTTGGAATTATATTCATATTCGCAGTTATTGCAGGACTTATGGCTCCTTTCGTGACAGGATACATATACTCTGGAGCCGGAGCAAGAATTTTCTTCTCCAGCAGCAGATCAGGTTTCCTCGGAAGCGCTTTCAAGAATCTGCACAAGAGGTACTCAGTTCCATTCTGGGCAATCATAACCTTTGCCATTGTTGGGGCAGTAACCGTCATGATATCTTCGCCGGCACCAAGCGTTTACAGTGTGATCGTTGATGCTACTGTTGCGGGATATCTCGGGTTCTCCACACATCCAGTTGCGATGTGGGTCCAGAGAAGGCAGGGTGTAACAAGGGAGGATCAGAAGTTCCGCGGAGCACTGCTCTACGGGCCCATAGCCATGGGTGTATCATCACTGGTGGTATACTGGAGCGGCTGGCCTTCTGACCCGTATGCTATGCTCCTGATCACTATTGGAGTCATTATATTCGGAGTGCCATTCAAGGCTTTCGAACAGGTAAAGAACTCAATCTGGTACATCATGTATTTCGCATTCCTGCTGGTAATTGTCTTCTTCTCAAAGACAGTAGGCCCAGGAACAATGTATGGTGTCCACGTCGGATTCATACCGTTCACCTGGGGGACTCTGATTACGTTCCTCGCTACAACCTTGATATTCTTCCCATGGGGAGTCGCATCAGGACTCAAGGAAGAGTACTACCACGAGGAATATACGGCACCATACAGGGTACCGCAGACAGGAGCCGATGGCACTGTAGTCGGTGATGGTTCGAAGTAAACCATAAACTATTTTTTTTTATCTTTGAATAAGAATCAATGTTAATTGGTCTTCAAGATCAATTATTTATCATTTTTTTATATCTTGAGCACGAATGAGAGTCTCTATAACATATAATGTCGACAGGGATACGGTTGAAAAATGTTCTAAAATTACTGGACTTGAAACTTCGATTGACAGGGACGGGGCCGGAGAGATAATCATAGGCTTTTCACGCTTAAGAATCAAGGAGAATACTGTATTGGTTCAGACCTCATCGGCTGGTGTGGATCACCTCGATTTTTCGGGGGCAAATGACAGGGTGACAATATGCAGCAACGCAGGAGCATACTCCAACGTTGTGGCAGAAATGGTCTTTGCACAGCTTCTTGCGCACATGAAAAAAATCTGCAAATTTACGGCGGACACCAAGAATGGCGTTTTCAAGAGGGAACAGATTGAGACGCTGGAAGGACTCAGCATGGGTGTGCTAGGATATGGCGGGATTGGCAGGCAGGTGGCCAGGCTGGCCAGGGCATTTGACATGAAGACTCTTGCCTACTCCAGATCTGTGAAGAACAACGACTTTCTTGATGCGCTCGTGAAAACGCCGGAAGACCTCTTCTCCTCATCTGACGTTGTTGTGGTGTCCACCCCCCTTAATCAGGGAACCAGGGGTATGGTAAACCGGAGCCTCCTTTCAAAGTTCAAGGGCACTTACATTGTGAATGTTGCAAGGGCAGAAGTCGTCGATAAGGACGACATGCTCAAGTTTCTGAAGGATAATCCCGAAAAGTTCTACTTTTCCGATGTCTGGTGGGGTGAGCCGGAACTGACAGTCCCTATACCCGAAAACGCCATGCTTACACCACACGTTGGAGGGTTCACGGAAAAAACCCTCAGAGATGCAACTCTCAAGGCGTGTGAAAATGTCAAGCGGTTCCTCGAGGGGCACCCTGAGAATGTCGTTGACCTTGGAGATTATGGACGGCCATAATCCTCAACAAGGCAAATATTATTAAACAGGCAGCAGTTTATTTTCACGATGGCAAGCGACAAACCACTACCTGAGTTGGACCCAGTCAATTCCGAATTCTTCAAAGGCCTGAGTGAAAACAGGCTCCTCATTCAGAAATGCTCAAAATGCGGCAATCTGCAATTCTACCCAAAGCCGATATGCGTGAACTGCTCATCTGTGGAACTTGGATGGGTAGAAAGCTCAGGTGAAGGCACCATTTACTCGCTTACCAGCATAAACAGGGTTATCATGAACTCCAAGGAGTTCAACGATGAAGTCCCTTACACCATAGCATCGATTGAGCTGAAAGAAGGTGTCAGGCTCTATGGCCGTATAAATAATGAAGGCAACAAGGAAGCATCTATTGGAGACAAGGTCAAGTCCGTACCGGTTCAGGTTAACCAGGATGTAGGCCTTCCAACATTCGAGCTGCTCTGAACTGGGAGATCAGAACGAATGTTTGCCATACTCCGGCATGGAAGGAATTAAATAGATTTTCACAGTAGGCTGAATGTTGCCGGATTCACAACTGCTGCACGACATAATATCAAATAGTGACAGGAATCGCGTATCCATAGTCGATAAGGGTGAGACGCTGACTTACGGAGAGTTATCTGGCAGGATTTCTGCTCTGGCTGAATACCTGATAGGTGAATGCAAACTTTCCAAGGGGGAACGCGTTGCAATTTTTCAGAAGAGCGACTGGAGATTCGTTGTTGCATTTTACGCGATCATAAAGGCAGGCGGCATAGCAGTTCCAGTCGACTACAGGTCAAGCCAAAGAGAGCTGGAATACATTGTAGAAAACACGGAGGCAGCATTGCAGTTCATTGATGAGGAGAAAAAGGAATGCGCATCACCATACTGCAGGAAAACAATTTTCTCAAACAGGAAGTTTGACTTCCCTACCGCGAAAGGTCTGTCCCAATGGCCTTCATATGACCCGGACGATCCTGCAGTTATATTCTACACAGGAGGGACAACCGGGTTTCCAAAGGGCGTTCCGCTAACTCACAGTAATATTCTTCACGTTATAAGGAGCCTGAGCAGTGCCTGGTCACTCGAGAAACACAGTGAAACATTTGTCCAGTTTCTACCAATGACTCACAGCGGGGGGTTCAACTGCAGCATGAACACCTGCCTGTATAACGGCGGAAAGGCAGTTTTCATGGAGAAATTCGATCCGGAAGCGCTGCTCGACATAATAGAAGAAAGGAAGGCAACAGTAGTTGTCGGGGTTCCCACTGTCTACAGCAGTCTTGTAAAGAACACTGAACTGTCGGGGAGGGACCTCTCTTCGGTAAAGGTGTTCTTCTCCTCGGGTGCAAAGATGCAGGAAAATATTGAAAACTCATTCTTTCTCCAAACCGGAAAGCATATAGACATAGGATGGGGCCTTACTGAGGCTTCTCCACAGCTTACTGTGGCTCCCCTCGGCACCTTCAGGGAGAACTATGTGGGAAAACCGCTTCCCGGGACTGAGATAGTATCCGTTGACGAAGCTGGCAGAATACTCCCCGATGGAGAACAGGGAATGCTTGCAGCACGGGGGCCACAGGTAATGTCAGGATACTGGAAGAACGGCGAAAAAAACCTGACTGTGTTCACCAGCGGCGGGTACCTGATTACAGGTGATTCCGGTTACGTCAACCATGATGGTGTGTATCTCCTGGGCAGGACGAAGGACGTGATCATATCAGGCGGGTACAAGATATGGAGGGCGGAGGTCGAAAACACCCTGATGGAGCATGAATGTGTACGGGAAACTGCAGTTATAGGCGTAAAGGATCCCATTTACGGAGAAACAGTAAAGGCATTCGTGGTTCCAAAATGCTCCACAACAAAGGACGAGATAGTCCAGTTTTGCAGGGGCAGGATATCTGCATACAAAGTTCCCCGAATCGTGGAATTCAGAACGGAGCTGCCAAAATCCTCACTTGGTAAAATACTGCATAAACTACTTGAAAGTGAGGAAAATGCTTCGCCTGACCCCTAGGGCAGTCATTCACTGATTACACGGCATCAGGCCACTAATCTCGGCATAACAAGATTTAAGAGTTTTAGGTTTCTTAACATTACGTTATGAAAAGAGTTGCAGTTTCAGGGTATTCCATAGTTAAGCCATCAAGGGGGAGGAAGGACAAAGGCGAAGACGCATTTACCACAGAGCAGTATCAGGCTCTTGCACTTAGCAAGCTTCTTCAGAACACGGGCCTTGAGAGAAAGGACCTTGAAACAATGAAGTTTGGAGTAGGACTAAACAGGCCCATGTGGCCCCACGCTATGATCTGGTCTTCCGAAGTCATGGCCAATCTCGGGCTCTCACCCGGGCTTACGTTTGTTTCAGACCATGGAGGCGCAGCTGCATTCTTTTCAATGATTCAGGCGTATCTTTCAATCGCATCCGGCAGATTTGACCATTTCCTTCTCATAGGGGCGGATTCACCAATGATTCCGGCACCACCTCAGTCCACCCACAGGCCGGAGAGAACCTGGAGGTATGAGATCAACTATGAGATGCCAATAGGCATGATCGGCCCACTCAGTGAGGGAGCAATGATCATGAAAAGGCACATGCACCAGTACGGAACAACCGGGGAGAACCTGGCAGAGGTGGCAATAGCTGCGAGGAACCACGCATTACTGAATCCAAACGCATACCTGAAGAAACCTCTCACAGTCGAGGAATACATGAAATCTCCTGTGATAGCCACGCCTATGAGGGTAATGGACGCGGTTATCCCCGTAAACGGCGGATATGCAATGCTCATCTCAAGTGAAGAGGAAGCTGGGAAGCTAACAGACAAACCGGTCTACATAAAAGGATTCGAGACAGCGCTTAATACAGAGTCGAAAAATGAACTCAGGGACATAACTGACATGAGGATGAAGAACGCTGCTGACAGTGCTCTGGAGCAGGCGGGAATAAGCAGGAAGGAAGTTGATTTCCTGCAGCTGTATGACGATTTTACAATCATCACTCTTATGCAGCTTGAAGCACTGGGCTTCGCGGAGAAGGGGAAAGGCGGGAAGTTCCTTGAGAGTAACGATATAAGCTTCAGGGGGGATCTGCCGGTGAACACAGGAGGAGGCCAGCTGTCAGGGGGCCAGGCAGGAACTGCAGGCGGTTTCTCACTGTTCGTAGAAGCAATACAGCAGCTTCGCGGTGAGGCTGAAGGGAGGCAGATAAAGGACTGCAGAAACGGCCTTGTAACCGGCCTTGGAGGGCTCGGATACAACTCCAACCTTCTTAACAAAGGGGTAATGGCACTCTCGAATTAGTGACCTCCTCTCCCAGCTTTCACAGGGAGCTTCCTGCTTCAAAGGTTGCTGGCGGAATCTCCACAGGCTTGAATTCCCCTTGGCCCGAAGGTACTATGTCCTCCATGCTCAGCCACCTGACTTTACGGACGCAGGCATGCATGGAGCAATATGCTATCCGACCACTTTCACTTCTGTCTGCCAGCGAACAGGAATTACATCTGTTTGTGACGCAAATAGGTTCACTTTCATCCCTCCCTTTCGGAAGGGGATTTCCCGCTCACAGAAGTTGAAAAATAGGATTGATCGGCCTGATCCGATCTATCCGACAACAGTTTAGCATCTGCAACAACCGCCGAATTCCCGCTGAGAATTACGGGGTTGAGGTCGAGCTGTTTTATTTCAGGCCCAAGCTCGACAACCATTTTAGAGATGCTGATCAGAAGGTTTTCAAGGTCAGGCTTTGAAATCTTTTTCCCCCTGAAGCCGTCGACAAATCTCCTTATTCCAACAGCTTCAATCATTTCTTCTGCATCGATTCTCTCTATGGGCAGAAGCCTGAATGCAACATCATTGTAGAGTTCCGTGTATATGCCGCCCATTCCCAGCATCAGCACGTGCCCGAAGTTGGAATCTCTAAGAACTCCGATGATGATTTCCACCCCGGGATCAGCCATCTCCTCTATGAGGAAATCCTTTCCAGTGAATTTTCCTGACATCTTTGAGAACTCATCCCTAAGGTCAGCAAGGCTGGATATGCCTACCTTGACTCCGCCGACTTCAGTCTTGTGCAGAATTTCGGGGTCTGAAACTTTCAAGACCACCGGGAACCTCAGGTCGATCCGATCTGGCAGCGACCTGACGACCACCCCTTTTGGCACTGACACTCCATATAGTCCAAGCATCTCCTTGAGAAGATGTTCTGTAACTCCCCCCTCCTTTATCAGCTTCCTGGCATCCTGTGCATTCATCTAGAACCCCTCCTTCTCTCTACATATCTGCTATAAGAGCGCAGTGCCTCCAGAGCCTTCACAGTTCGGTGGACCGACGGGTATGCCGGAATCTTCCTCTTCTCAAACTCTATGATGAGTTCTTTGGCAATTTTGGAACCCAGCACTCCAACAATAATGGGCTTCCTGCCACCCTTGTACTTATTTATCACATCAACGACTCCAACACCCATCTTAGGAGTCTGTGGAAGCGGATATGCAATTATGCCGTCCACTTCATCATCCTCTTCAAGTATCCCTATTACCTTGTCGAAATTATCGACGCTTCCATCTGCTGTGAGGTCAATCGGGTTATTAACTGATGCAAACGGTACAACAACTTCCCTGATTCTCCTCTTGGTCTCATCTGACAGGCTGGCAAGCCTCATGCCTATTCCATTGACCTTAGAGGATATGTAGTCTGCAGTGATGACTCCAACACCCCCTGCTGTGGTGATTATGGCGATCCTGTCTCCACTGATCCTTCCTGAGTACGCCAGCACTCTTCCAAAATCCATCATCTCGGTCTCATCGTATGCCCGAACCGCACCTGCCTGGGAAATCGCGCCATTTACGACTGCATCGTCAGAAGCCATGGCCCCTGTATGCAGGGATGCAGCGACAGCAGATTCCTCTGTCCTTCCTGACTTAAGGACTACGACTGGCTTCTTCATGGTTATCTCCTTGACCTTGCTGAAGAATTCCCTTCCTTTCGGAACACTCTCCAGATATAGGACTATGCTCTTTGTCAGCTCATCTGCCGCAAAATAGTCAAGGAGTTCAACCTCATTCAGGTCCACCCGGTTCCCGAGATTGAGAAATGCAGAGATTCCAACATTATACTCAGAAACGCCGTCCATGGTGAGAAGGCCAAGGGCACCGCTCTGCGATACGAACGCAATCTCCCCTTTTGGCAGGAATGCCATTCTTCCCGGTGACGTGAGGGCTGTATTCACACCGATATGGGGAAAATACACTCCAAGTGTATTCGGGCCTATGATGCGGGTATCAGTCCCCTTGATGATGTCGAGCAATTGCAATTCCCTGTCTCTGCCTTCCTTTCCAAGCTCAGAAAACCCTCCAGCTATGATAATTACGAATTTGACCCCTCTTTCAACACAACCTTTGAGGGCATCAATGGTCCTGGAGGCAGGGAGCGCTATCACTGCAAGCTCCGGCGTATCGTCCACTTTGTCAATTGATGGGTAGAACCTCAACCCCATAACTTCCTGGCTCGAGGGATTTATGGGAATGATGTTACCCTTGTAGCCCGAATCTATCATATTTCTGAGGATTGCATTGCCTATTTTTGTGGGGTCCTGTGAAGCTCCTATTATGGCCACTGCGTGTGGGCTGAAAAGATCTTTGAGCATGAGATATCAACGGTAGACTATCTATAAATTTTTTCTGTTTTCAACATAATAGATTCTATCATACTTTAAGGCAAAATTTATTAAAAAAAGGGGAAAAATTTCTGTTTGGTGGCGTTGAATGCTAGCTCATGATTTGATTGCAACAAAATTTAATACTTCAACACCGTATGTCACGAAGGGTACGTTCTATGGATTATGAGAATATAGAAGTTATAAAGAACAACAAGGTTGCCACAGTGTATTTCAACAGGCCCGACAGCCTGAACTCATGGAACGAGGCGCTGGTGGATGAACTTACAGACTTCCTGAACAATTCAAAGTATGACGATGATACAAGAGTGATTGTGCTTACAGGAAAGGGGAGGGCGTTTTCGGTGGGGGGCGACCTTCAGGAATTTCTCGCTTTCGACTCAAAAGGCATTGAGCGCTTCAACAGGAAAGTAATAGATCTGTTCAGGCTGCTCGAACATGTCAGGAAACCAATAATTGCAGCGGTTAACGGCCACTGCAACCTTGAGACGATACAGGCCGTGGACATGGTTGTGGCATCGAGCAAAGCGAAATTCGGGCTTCCAGAGGTTAACGTGGCAATAAGCCCTGGCGCAGGGATTCTCGTCAGGCTTCCCCGTATAGTAGGGAAGCTCAAGGCAAAGGAAATAGCTCTCCTCGGGGAATGGATGACTGCTGACACCGCAATGTCCTTTGGTCTTGTTAACTGGGTCAAGGAGCCCGATGAACTGATGGCGAAAGTTGAGGAAATAAGTTCTGCACTATCAGAGAAGGCCCCGCTTGCAATGGGCGCAATAAAGTCCGTAGTAAACAACGGGGCAGAGATGAGCATTGATGAAGGCATGGAGTACCAGCTCAAAGAGAACTCGTCACTTTTCTACACTGACGACCTAAAAGAAGGTATAAAGGCCTTCCTGGAGAAAAGAAAAGCGAATTATTCGGGAAAGTAGGAAGCCGCTCTCCGGTGTGTACAGAAGCTGCACACCATGGAAGGCCCTTATGCAAAGTACGCCTTTACCGGCCTTACAATGGCCGGCATGGCGCCTTCTATTTCCCGTCGCGATATACTCGGCCAGTAAGAATAAATGGATGTTTGATGTAATTATGAAGAAGGATAGGTGTTGATTGTTGGAAAAAGACTGGGTAAGCAAATTTACTTCCAAGTACGATGAAATCTATTATGATCATGTTTCTGAAAAGAATGAATTTCCGGAGGATTTTTTCTCTGCTTTGGGAGCGGACAACAGGTTCGGCCTCTTGGTTTCAAATAAGAACGGAGGATCAGAAATCAGTTTTTCGGAATTCGTGCAGAATATTCTTGATATGAGCAGGAGAGCCGGGACGCTCACCTACTATTTTGTTGCGCAGAATCTTTCTGCAAAGCTCTTTGACGACCATGGCACGGAGAAGCTGAGGTCTCTGCTTCCAGAGGTGATGGCAGGAAAGGCGAAGGTGAATCTTGCCCTTACGGAGGAGCAGTCAGGGGCCGATGCACTCTCCATAAATACAGAGGCGGTTCAGACAGGTGACGGTAACTACAGCATCACCGGTGACAAGTACTGTGTCACGAACGGCAAGGGTGCGGATTACCTCATGGTTGCAGCCCGCACATCTCCCCCTTCTGATAAGAAGAGCCACGGCCTGACAACATTCGTGATAACAGAAAAGCAGCCAGCCAAAACGAGCTTTGTGAGTCTTGGAAAAATGGGGCTGAATTTTCTGCCGCTATATTCGGTATCATTCAACGGAGTCAAAGTATCCAGGGATGCCGTGCTCGGAGAGATCGACAGGGCGTGGTCATTTCTATCAAGAACCTTTGCCGCAGACAGGCTTGCCCTTGGCGCCATGTTTGTCGGAATGGGGAGGATGGCACTGGACAGGGCGGCTGAATATGCCAGGGAGAGGGAAGTATTTGGACGGAAGATAGGCTCAAACCAGGGAATCCAGTTTCCATTGGCAAGAGCTTTCATTGAGCTGTCAGCATCAGAGGCGTACATCCTTCGCGGTTCGGAAATGATGGACAACGGTGAAATTGACAGGAACAGGGACATTCCAATGGGCGCATATTACCATTCGGTCAATGCCGCTTCTATGGCCATAGATGCAGCTCTTCAGACTCTGGGAGCCAGCGGATACCTGTCTGGCTTTGTTGAGAAACTGTACAGGGACATAAGATACTACAGAATGGGGCCTATATCCGAACAGCTGGCACTGGTCAGTATAGCTGAAAGAACCCTCAACATGCCCGGGGCAAAGGAGTGAGTCAGCGTGACAAAATTCATCAACTACCAGACCTCTGAATCAGTTTCAGATATGGCCGAATTTCTGGGATACCTGGAAAAAGAGATAGTAAGGAAGACTGAGGGCATTCTCCCCATGAGGCAGGTCATCACTATTGAGGAATCCAGATCAGTCTGGCTCTCAATGCCGGTTGTTGATTTCACCAGGGATACATTCCTGGTGAAACTGGTTTCAGAATACAAGGGAAACCCTAAGAAATCACTTCCAAAGGCAACAGGCCTCACAATGCTCTCCAAGGCATCCACCGGTGAAGTGCTTGCAGTTCTGGACTCAAATTACGTCACAGCCCTCAGGACAGGGGCAATGGCTGGGCTTGGGACAAAATACGCATCACGGGAAGATTCAAGGAAGCTTGGCGTGATAGGCTCCGGCCTAGAAGCAGATTTCCTCACTAAGGCAACCATCGCATCAAGGAACTTTGAAAGCATTACTGTTTTCAGCCCAAACCCTGAGCACAGAAGAAGCTTCGCAGAGAAGATCAGGAAAATGGGCCAGAAGGTTTCTGAAGCGTCCGATTCAAATCAGGCTGTGCAGGATGCGGACGTACTGATCGTTGCTACAGATTCTGAAGTTCCTGTGCTTGATGGCCAACACCTGAAGAAAGGATGCCACATTTCCAGTATAGGAACACTTCCGAACAGAAGGGAGCTTGACCGAACGACAATTGAGCGCGCAAACCACGTGATACTGGACAGGACAGAATACGTCATGAAGGAGGCCGGTGACATAATGTCCGCAGTTGATGACGGAATTCTGAGGATAGAAGATTTCCTTGAACTGGACGGCCTTATATCGGGCAGGTCCAAACTGGAAAGGAGGGACGGGGACATAACGATCTTCAAGTCCGTTGGATACGCGACTCTTGACGTGATATCCGCCAGATACCTTTACGAGAAAGCTATTGAGAAGAATGAATTCACAGAGATCGATCTCTGAACATTCTTTTTCATTTCTTCCAAAAGAAACTATGAAAACCACTAATTTCTTATTCATGGTATATAAGTGAATAGCACAGAGCATTTCTGAGACACATAAAAATAAATACAGCCCTAACGCTAGCTTTCATTGAATGTCAAGAGCAGTTGAAGAAAATCCGGAGACCCAGCAGATACAACACTTGAAGAAAGAAAGGCAGGGGTATATAGGAACATCAGTTCCAAGGACTTTCGACGGGGAAGACAAGGTTAGGGGTTTTGCAGAGTACATAAACGATATGGAATTGCCAGGGATGCTCTATGCTTACATAGTAAGGAGCCCAATTCCACATGGTGTGATCAAGAGCATTGATTACAGCAAGCTGCTCGAAAGAGATCATGTGAAGGCTGTCATAACCGGAAAAGATTCCGGCTTCAACATGATTGGCCCCTTGAGGGACAACCCGCCTCTCAAGTATCCGAAGATCAGGTCGCTGGGAGACGAGATTCTCGCGATTGCAACCACTGATCCTGAAAGGGCGGCACACGATGTGCAGGAGGACGTGAAGATTGAATATGAAACGTACGAAGGGGTCTTCGACGCTGATGCTGCACTAAGGGAAGGAGCCCCTCTCGTACACGAGGAGACTGGCTCAAACGTTGTGAAAGCAAATTTCAATGTGGAGTCGGGAGACATTGGGGAAGGCTTCAGCAAAAGCTTCCTGGTGAGGGAGGACGAATTTAGCGTCCCCAGGGTGGCATTCGCGCCAATGGGCACACTTGCTGCTCTGGCAAAATTTGACGAGTCGAGGAATCTGGTACTTGTGTCCAATACCCAACAGCCGTTCCAGCTGAAGAGGGAGCTTGGTGAGGCAATCAATTTCGACCCCTCAAGAATAAGGATATCCCAGCCCTACATTGGCGGAACGTTCGGCAGGGGTATGGCACTCTATCCCTTCGAGGTCATAGTTGCCTCCCTGGCGTTAAAGACAGGAAGGCCCGTGAAGATAGTCCTGGACAGGACCGAAGACTTCAAGTATTCGCCAACCAGGCAGCCCTTGAAAGTCAGGATCAAAACTGGCGTGGACAAGCGTGGAAAAATCCTCGCAAGAGAGGTAGACGCCATCCTTGACACGGGAGCATATGTTTCATGGGGAGCCTTTGATGCCAGGGTGATGGCTTCTACTGTTACAGGCCTTTATAAGGTCGAGAACGTGAAGTTCGACGCCAGGGCTGTTTACACTAACAATGTGTACACGATCAACATGAGGGGTGCAGGAAATCCCCAGATGGACTTCGCCCTGGAATCGCACCATGATATGGTCGCCTCACAACTTGGAATGGACCCGCTTGAATTCAGGCTGGTCAATGCACACCAGGGAGACTACATGACTCCTCAGGGAATGTTTGCCAGAAACTCAAACCTGAAGAGGGCCCTGGAAATTGCTGCTGAGAAGATCGGCTGGAAGGGCCCCCACATGCAACCAGGCAATGGAGCAAAAAAGCGTGGAATTGGGTTCTCAGGCCTCTTCCATGTAGGCGGCGGGGCAAGAGTCTACCACACCGACGGAAGCGGTGCTATCCTCAAAATGGACGATTACGCCAACGTGACCCTGTTCACAGGGATAAGCGAGATCGGGCAGGGTTCCATACAGGCACTTTCACAGATCGTTGCTTCTGAGCTAGGTGTCCCACTGGAAAAGGTCAGCGTCGTTTACAAAGGCGATTCGGAACTCAGGCCATGGGACACGGCCACACACGCCAGCAGAGGCACATTTGTAAACGGAGCCGCTGCACAGAGGGCGGCGGGGGAGCTGAAGGAGACTCTTCTGAAAGATGCTGCAGATCTGCTCAAAACGGATCTGGAGGACCTGGTCATAGAGCAGGGCATAATCAAATCCAGGTCTGACAGTTCAAAGACCATGGATCTCGGCAAGTTTGTAAGAAAGTCCCATTTCAGGAACAATGGAAAGACATATCTCAGTTACCATTACTTTGATCCCGACACCGAGATGGCAGATACCAAAACCAATAAAGGGAACATTTCGTCCGATTATGTGACCGGAGCAACCGCGGCCCTTGTTGAAGTCGACACTGAAACCGGTGCAGTTACGCCCCTTAAGATCGTGGTTGTCGCGGACTGCGGCACAATCATCAACCCGAAGGGGGCCAAGGGCCAGATAATAGGGGGGGCTGCCCAGGCCTTGGGGCACACTCTATTCGAGGAACTTGCTACCGAGCGGGGTGAGGTCGTCAACACTGGCTTCTCCGATTACGAGGTCCCGGGCATAACCGAAATTCCGGAGATAGAGGTTGAATTCATTGAATCGGAAAGCAGAGAGGGTCCATTTGGCGGCAAGGGAATTGCAGAAATGGGCATTATCATGATATCCGGGGCAGTTGGAAATGCGGTGTACGATGCAACAAATGGAAGGGTTACCTCTCTTCCATTCTGGGGAGAAAAAGTTCTTAAAGCTATTGAGAAGTCCAGAGAACCAAAGGCCGCTCAATAGAATATGGATGTGAACAAAGATGCTCGATACAATTATCAGCTACATAAACCAGGGGACTGAAAAATTTGACAACAGATACTGGGTGGAGAAGGACAGGAAGGCGGAATTTCCCTCGGAGTTTCTGAAATCGATACAGGAACTGGGCCTAACGACGCTCTTTCTTCCAGAAGAATATGGGGGCAGCGGTCTTTCAGTATCAGATTACGTGCGGATTGTAAAGCACGTATCTTCCATACATGGTGTCGCTGCAGGAGACCTCGTTATGGCTCACAACGTATTCGGAGCCTACTCCATTGCATCCCTAGGAAATGAACATCAGAAGGAGAAGTTTCTTCCCAGGGTTGCAAAGAATGAGGTCATATCGTCAATTGCCATTACCGAGCCAAACGCCGGAACAGACACATTGAACATTTCCACGCACGCAGAAAGGGCAAACGGAAAGCTAGTTCTTTCGGGAAGGAAGATCTGGATAACCATGGCCCATATGTCAGATCTTATGCTTGTTCTTGCACGCACATCCAAGGAAAGCACCAAGAGTACCAAGGGGCTGACACTGTTCGCAATTGACCCGAAGGAGCACAAGAACATAACTTCATCAAGAATTGACGATATTGCTCTCAGGTCGCTGGGCTCATGCGAAGTATTCTTTGACAACGTGGAACTTTCCGAAGACGACATCCTAGGAGAAGAAGGAAAAGGGTGGCGTGCACTGACGGGAATACTGAACCTTGAGCGCCTCTCAACGGCATCAATATCCATGGGGACCGGTGAGTTAGTCCTGAATCTTGCCACACAATACGCGAAGGACAGAAAACTTTTCGGGAGGCAGCTCGGCTCAAACCAGTCCATTCAGTTTCCACTTGCCCACGGCAGGATTATGCTGGAGGCAAGCTGGCGCCTTATAGATGAAGCAGCAAGAAAGAGGGATTCCGGAGAGGATGGAATGTTTGAGGCAAATGCTGCTGCGTACCTTTCAGCAAAATCTGCGTATGAAATCGCAGATCACGCAATGCAGGTTTTTGGCGGGATGTCTTTTTCCATAGACATGGGTGTAGAACTGCATTGGAGAAACCTGAGGCTGTTCAGGGTCGGCCCCGTTTCGGAGCAGATGACGCTTTCACTGATAGCGAGGCACTCTCTTGGGCTTCCGCCATCATTCTGAAAAGAACACTTGAAATTATTTCTTTGCCGCTTTAAGCTTAGATAATGCATCTTAGGGGTTATCCAGTGGCACTTCTCCTCCTTGTTCTTTTCGGCATTGCTGGAGCGATAACTATAATAAATTCTACCCGTTTGCAATAATTGATGAACAGAATATTGTTCCTGGCTGGAGTATCACTCTTCATCGTGGGCATATCACTAATCTCTGTAAGTCTTGTAATAAACCCGTATTTCCACGGAAAATCCTCAAAGATACACTTCTCATCCAACTACACAAAGCAGGAAAACGGGCTTTACGTAATTGATGTTCCACCCAAGCTGACAAACCAGGAATCTGACATGATGTTTGTCCCAAAGCCCTCGAGCGGAGGGGTACCTGGCCAGTTTGCCCTTGTACCTCAATCTGACCTTTCTCACGTAAACGCTTCGAACTTCAGGCAATACAATGTTGAAAAGCCCTATAACAATACCGTAGACATATATTTCAACAACGTCAAATCCGGTTCGTATGCATTTGTTGAACCAGAAAATGATGTTATTGCTTTCACCATAACTCCGTCAATCCCTCTGATGTATTCAGGCTATCTTAGTTCCTCTGGCGGGATATCCGCATTCATTGGCTTTGTTACAATACTTGTTTCACTTTTCATGAAGAGAAGGGCCCCGCCCATCAATTTCTAGCTCTGTCTTGATGTGTCTTAAGTATTGTGGCCTAATGATTTGAAGAAATGTGCAAAAAATATGAATGTGGTATTAAAATTTGGTTCATCCTAGAAATGTGTGGGTATTTTTATCCTTCTTTTCATTATATTTGCCATGCAGGATGCTGAACAGTTGTACTCCGAGCTCTTAGGGCTCAAGAACCCCTGGAGGGTTGAGAGTGTTTCACTTGATTCAAATGACAAGGTTGTTGAAGTCTTCATAGCACACGACAGGGGAGCTAAGCTCCCATGTCCCGAGTGCAGGAGGGAGTGCATGGTCTACGATCATCTGAGGGAAAGGGTCTGGAGGGATCTTGACAGCATAGGGTTCAAGACATTCATTCATGCCAGATCACCAAGGATACAGTGTCCGGAGCATGGCATAAGAGAGGCGGTCATGCCCCTCTCCGAGAAGAGATCAAGGTTCACTCTCAGATTCGAATCAAGATCCATAAGGATGCTCCAGAACATGGATGTTGAGAATTTCACCCGGGTAATGGACATTTCCTGGAGCCGGGCATGGAACATCATCGATCATGCGGTTAAGAGAGGACTGTCAAGGAAAACATCAAGGCCAAGGATCATAGGCGTTGATGACAAATCGTACAGGAAGGGGCACAAGTACATCACGCTGGTGATGGACATGGAGAACAGCGGTGTTGAGTTCATCTCCATGGACAGGAGGAAATCATCACTCGATGAGTATTACAAAACGATGAGTGATGATGAATTATCTCGCATAGATGCGGTATCAATGGACATGTGGGATCCGTACATATCATCCACGCTTGAGCATGTACCACAGGCTCATTCAAAGATCGTCTTCGACAGGTTTCATGTCATGCGCCATGTGAATGAAGCGGTTGATGCGGTGAGGAAGGAGGAGAATCGTGAACTGGTGAAGAAGGGTATCATGGACCTCAAAGGATCAAGGTACATATGGCTCTATTCCGGCGATCGCCTTCCCGAAAGGTACAGGGAGCGGTACAATGAGCTAAGGAATTCAGATCTAAGGACGGGCAAGGCGTACTCCATGAAGGAGAACATAAGGAACCTGTGGAATCTCCCCTCAATGGAGGATGCAATGGATTACTGGAAGAGATGGCACTCCTGGATCGTGCACTCCTCGATTGATGCAATGAAGAAGGTGGCGAAGATGATGCGAATGCACATCGACAAGATACTGAACTATTTCATCCACAGGATAACAAACGCAAAGGCAGAGGGAATCAATTCAAAGATCGCGCTGATAGAGAAGATGGCGTATGGATTCAGGAACAGAGGCCATCTCAAGACAGCAATATATTTCAAATGCGGAAATCTGGAGCTTTATCCATGAGCCCACACAAAACTAGGAAGAACCTAAAATTTATAAAAAATAGGATTGGTTTCCCAAACACTATTCATGAACTATTCTGACAATTCCTCCAGCTTCCTTCCTGTGGATCTTATGCCTGCCAGAACAACTATTCCTCCCACTATGGCTATTATCCCGATGAGCAGGTATGTGTTGAAGAACCCGTTCATTCCAAAGAAGCCTATCATGAATGGCAGGCCGAATACTGGTGCAAGATGGCCTACTCCATCGGTTGCAGCCACGCCGTTGCTCCTTGCTCTTGTCGGGAAGTTCTCTGCAGCGTACACATAGAGCGTTGTTGCAAGGAAGGTGTTCGTAAGGGACCCGAAGAAGTCAGAAATTATAATTTCCGCGGTGTTCAGCTTGATGGCTATGCCGAACATACAGATTCCCTGAAGAACAAAGAGAATTGATATCAGATACTTCCTCTCTATCCTCTCTGTCGTAAGGAACGCTGAAAAAGCACCTACTGCATACCCGAGACCACCGAGACCTACCATAAACAGGCTGGCAACTATGGAAAACCCAGAATGGACAAGGAGCGAGGTCGTCAGTGCCAGGAAGGGATACGTGTAAAGATAGTAGAACAGAAACACTGCAAGAACCAGAGCCAGTCTGAGCCCGTGCTTTTTGGAGAAAAGATGCAGCAGTGGGACTTTCATCTCACTTTCGACTATCTCAGCCTTCATTTCGCTCAATGGAGGAAGATCACCATATTTCGATTTGTATGTAATCTCTATTTTATCGAGAAGCTCGGACGCTTCCTTCGCTCTTCCTTTACTAAGGAGCCAACGTGGGCTTTCGGGTACGTTCTTCCTTATGAATAGAACAAATATTCCTCCAAGTGCACCAATTATGAAGAATATCCTCCACCCTATGTCTAATGGAGGTATGAGGAAATAACCTATAAGCGGTGCAACACCGGCTCCAGTAAAACCGAAGAAGGTTCCAAGGCTCTGGAATTTTCCCCTGTTGTTGTGCGGTGCAAGCTCACTGAGATATGCAGCAGCTATCGCCAGATCAGCGCCAATCCCTATACCGGTCACAAATCTCCATACGTAGACCTGAGTGATATCCGTCGCTGTAGCTGTCAGAATAGAGCCTACTGAATAAGCTATTAATGAGACAGTCAGCCCCCTCTTTCTTCCGAGTGTGTCTGATATGTGGGAGAACAAGAAAGCTCCTACCGCATATCCTACCAGTGAGAACACAGTTCCGTTTGAGGCGACTACTTCCCCCGCCACTCCCATTTGTGCGCCTATGGTGGGCGCAGCGGTTCCAATAGTCAAGACGTCAAAAAGACCAAAAAAGTAGGCCGCACCCACTATCACCAGAACGGTGTAGGGCCAAGGCCAAGTCCTGAAACGTTCCAGACGTTCACTCACCTGAAAATCCTGTTGTACATCTACCATTTTATCTCCTATTCCTAATAGATAATGGTAGTAAACTGATGACTTATAAATGTTTGCTAAAGGTTATATGAAAACTTACACATTAAAATAGCATAATCAAAGAGAGACCGCATAGAAACTTCGCATTCTCTAGGGGAAATTAACAAGTCGCCTGCTAGACATTTTACCTCATGGCACATTCCAGCCAGAATCAATCAGGATACTCTCGCCTGTAATCATGTCAGAGTCTTCTGAGGCCAGGAAAACAGCCAGTTTTGCCACATCATCAGGGTAAGCGATGAATCTTTCGCCCTTTCTCAAAGGGGTTCTTGCCCTGAGCAGATCCAGTCCCTCATCCGTTCCCCAGAATGGCCTTGACATCTCCGTTTTGGTTGCACCGGGGCATATTGCATTGACGTTTACACCCTGCTGGCCAAACTCAAGGGCAAGAGACTTAGTAAGGCCTATGACCGCAGCTTTTGCAGAGGCATATGCACTCATTCCGGGAAGGGCCGTGAAGGAGAAGTTGGAAGCTATGTTGATTATTTTCGGATTTCCCGATTTCAGAAGGTATGGCATGCAGTGTTTTGCGGCCAGAAAAGCCCCCCTGACCGTAACCCCATGCATCGTGTCGAAATCCTCAGCGGTTGTCTCAGCGAGACTCTTCTTCATGGGGATACCGGCACTGTTAACAAGCACATCAATCCCGCCATACTCCCTCACTGCGGATCGAGCGAGTTCTTTGACAGATTCTTCTTTTGAAACATCGGCGCGCACAAACAGGGCTCTTCCATTGATCCTCCTTATCTCATTTTCAGTAGGTAAACCTCCTTCGCTGGGCTCCTCCCTTATGTCTCCGATCACCACTCTAGCACCCTCTTTGGCATATTCCAGGGCTATAGCTCTTCCTATCCCGGAGCTTCCCCCAGCTATGACGGATACTTTACCCTTAAGCCTGCCTGTCAACCCATATCCCCTCATTCGCAAATTCAGCCAAAATTATCCTAAGATTTTTGCCTTCTTGCTTATACCAGACAAAAAGCGGTAATTAAATTCTCTGATTAAACTGCAACAGTTTTGTCACATTGAAGCAGAAAAGAATAATAACGACCTAATCGTCTATAGTTTTATGCCCTTTAAGCTGGATCTAAAAAAATATCATGCTCCGCCTTCAACGAGAGAAGCGTGCGATATACTGGCTTCAGAAGAAAATTCAATGCCTATCGCCGGAGGGACCGGAATCTATATTTTTTCGAACAAAGGAATGATGAGCAACGTTGACACTCTGGTCAATCTGGGAAAACTCAACCTTTCATTCGTTGAAAAAGACGGGGAAAAAATCAGGATTGGTGCAACAACCAGGCTCAGTGACATGGGGGCAGGAATCACTGGCATACAGATGCTGGACGAGGCGGTTCAGTCGATTCCCAAGGAAGTGCGGCACATGGGTACAATGGGAGGGCAGATATTCACTGCATTCCCGGCATTTGATCTTTCAGTGTGCCTGCTGGCATTGAACGGATCAATCTCAGTCACAGACGGTTACAGGGATAAGGAAATTGCGATGTCAAATGTATACAATGCTATGTTCGACCCGGCGATTCCAAGAAGCTCCATAATAGAATCGGTGGAAGCTCCGGCAACAAAATTCAACAGAACTACATACCAGAAGTTCAGCTACACAAAACATGGGTTCAGCGATGTCAGCCTTGCCATTGCAATGAGGGTTGAAGGCGATTTCATCGAGGACATCAGTTTGGCAGTTGGAGGGGGCTCTCTGGATTCAGAGCCGATCAAGCTGCCGCACGTCGAAGGGGCCATGAGAGGAAATGAAATTGACCAGGAGCTGCTGGATATGGGTTTTGACTCCATCTTGAATAGCACTGGTCTTGAATTCTATTCCGATCACAAATCTTCGTCTGATTACAGAAAACGGATGGTGGGGACAATGCTCAGGAGAGGCGTGAAAAAACTCACGGGAGGTGTTGCAGCACATGTCTGAAAAGAGAGAAATATCGATGAGGGTAAACGGCGAAAAGGTGACTGTCCAGGCAGACATCAGGGATACACTTCAGGACATACTCAGGGAAAAGCTGGAGAAGAGGGGGGTAAAGCATGGCTGTGAGGCTGAGGGATGTGGTGCCTGCACGGTGTTGGTGAATTCTGAAAACGTTTACTCCTGCATGTTCCCGGCCATGAATGCGGATGGAAAAGATGTAACAACGATTGACGGTCTTGGAAGCGAGCAGGAACTTGACAGGATACAGTATGAATTCATGAACGAATGGGCTTTCCAGTGCGGATACTGCACTCCAGGTTTCATAATGGCTGTAAAAGCTATGGAATCAGAGGTAAGGAAGGACCCGAGAGTTGTGGAATCGATTCATGGGGGGGACCTGGACGAATACATAAAAGACGGGCTTACCGGCCATATTTGCAGGTGCACAGGATACATACCGATCCATCAGGCTGCACGAAAGAGGCTCGATGAGATCATGAACGCCGGGAGATCCTGAACCCTGATCACTTAGGAACCCCTATCTTCAGTGTTTTATAGTCAACTCCAGACCAAAGCAACGCTGAAAGTGCAAATATTACGCCATAAATGAGGGGATACAGTGCAAGCACTATTATCGGGGGCTGCCCGGCAATTGAACCGAGGATGTTTGAAAGCTCTGAGACAAGGCCAAGCGGGTAGAACAGGTATACTGATGCCGCTGAAAGCGCTCCTATTCCAAACCCGGTAAACGCGTTCTTCCAGCTCTTGAGTGCAAGGAACGGCAGGGCTGCCGGAACTGCCATCCAGAGGTACGGTATCGTCAGAAGTGCGACATAGGAGAGGACAATCGAGAGGCCAATGGATCCAAGTCTACGCAGCCACATATCTGATTTTCACCTCCGTCTTCTGGTCATTCATGTTATAGTAGGAATGTGACAGCCAGTCACTGAGCTGGTTTGAATAATAGTAACTTATCACATTGCCGCTCGGCCCGCCCGGAAACACCCCGTAGAAGGTGGATTGCCCTGGCGAGGAGATCTGCCTGAGAGATGACCCAACCGCAACATTGGGCTCTGGCACCTCCATGGAAAGGGGAACGGAACCCACACTCACTGTATGGCTGTCACCCCATATTGGCAGTGGGCCTATTGAAAGGGATGAGAGCCCGGTCTGGCTCGATATGACAAGCTTGTGGACATTGCCCCATTGCCAGTTTGATGTAGATCCAAGTTTATCTGAGAGGAGCGACACTTCCTGCTCAAACGAACTGCGCACAAGCTGGGTGAAGTTCCCGTTCAGCCAGGTTGAGTTTGGCTCGGTCCTTGCCAGATGAATGAGCGAACTCACGAACGGGAGTGGCTCTCCTGACACCCCGTTTTCCTTGTATATCCTGTCAAAGGTGTTGTTGTATATTGAGGATACGAGATACCAGTACACGGTTATCCCGATCTGGCTCTGGTAAGTGGTGTAGTTCCAGTCTGAGAGGTATGTGTATGCCGACTGTTCAGTGGAATTCATGCCCACGCCCTTGAGGGCATTCAGCAGCATCGGAGTAAGTTGAGTAGCCCAGTAATCTGAGACATTAGACTGCAGGTTCATCATCTTCTGGACAGTCATGTTTGGGTTTGCCCTGAGAAAGTGGTAAATTGTCTGTGCTCTCCCGCCAGATGCCCAGAACCCTCCCACGAACGGGTCCGGGTAATTCTTCCACGCCGTTGGCTGGTTTGGCGCAAGCATATACCCCCTAGCAGGGTTCTTTGCCTGCGGCAGGTGATCAAATTGAACGTTTCCTGCTGGCTCATATGCCGGGAGGGTCCCGTTTAGGAGCGTCCTCGAACCAACAACTGACAAGGTCTGGTTGTCCGGCAGTGTCTCCTTTATCAGGGGATATATCCCGGCTGTGAGCGTTCCAGCAGAGGCGTCCGAAACCATTGCAAAATTCTGCGGAGGGGATCCCCAGTGCTTGAGGGCGTTCACCATATCGGAGTAGTTGGCAGACTGATCAAGCATGATCTCAGTTATCAGGTCAAAGGAAGGAGTTGACGCGGTCCATCTGAGGCTGATTCCATAATTTCCTTCTCTTGCTATAATGGGACCGTTGTTTGTGTAATAGATGCTGTGCTGCGCTCCAAGAAGAGTGTAGTTGTAGACGGCCATTCTGTGCCAGGAACCGTTGAAAAGGTAATTTGTGCCATTGAGCATCTCCAGATAGTCATTGGCCGAATTACCCTCCGGTGTGGTAAGACCCCAGGCTGTTTTTGGAGTATGCCCAATCAGTATTCCCGGGACTCCGGCAAGGTCCCATCCCGTCACATTCACCGGCCCTGCAGACAGCTGCATTGGAATCCAGAGAGAAGGCACAGACAGTGGCAGGTGAGGATCATTTGCAAGTATCGGAAAACCATTCTTTGCGTATCCGGATGTTACCTCCCAGCTGTTGCTTCCAACCGCTGAACCTATTCCATGTGCTCCGGGGAAATTGTAGGGATCTGATATATTGCTTATCGCTGCCTTTATAAGGCCATTCAGGCTCTTAAGCAAGGTATCGTTAACTCCTGTCGCCCACTGTTGATACCAGTTGAGTGACCATAGATATGATGGGGATATGCCCTGCTGGGAGAGGTTAAACCCGTTCACAGTACCGTCACCAGGCACCACAGTCACATTTTCGGTATAGTATGGATAATAGGGCCATATCTGAGTAGTGTTGCTGAAACCGAATGCACTGTAAAGGAGTGCCGACTGCAAGGGCTCCATTGCTCCCGTGGTCAGTGACCAGGCCATGTACTGCTGCCAGGCGAGTGTGTCATAAACCGTCCACTGGTACGGCTTTATTCCAAGAAGCTTAAACTCCAGGGGGACTGCATTTCCTGTGTGGTTGATGTATGCATCCACGCCTGATGCATAATCCTGCAGGTAAGAATAGTATGTCGGGTACTGGCTTTCGTAGGCGTGCTGAAGCTTGACGGCATTTTCCGGCAGCCCGATTAGCTTGATCGCCATGTCTGACCCTAAACCGCTCTGTCCTATGTATTTGCTGAGGTTTCCGGTAGCAAGCAGGCCTTGAAGCTCCATCTGAAACAGCCTGTTGCTGGCTGAGTAATATCCCTGTGCCAGAAACAGGTCATGCAGATTCTGTGCGGAAATGTGTGCAACCCCAGACTGGTCTATCGTGACATTTACCGGCTGCACAAGGCCCGGAACTGAATAACTGCCCGAAGTGTAGTTAGTATTCCCGGCAACTGACCAGACACCTTCTCGGGGATTCAAGAAATTATAACTTTGAGTGAAGTAAGACAGGACAACAATCGCTACTACTACAATTATAAGCCACCTTACCTTCATTGAAATTTATACATATTCTCGCAATAAAATACTTTTGTTGCGCCGGCTAAATGATGCAGGAGGTTCGAGCACAACAGGGGCAAATTGTATGACAAACAGGTAAAACACTACCTCCCTTGCAAACACAGTTTTATATATGCACCATTATTCCTGAAAAAAATGGAAGCTCCTCGTCGGTTCAAACGTCTGAATGTTGGCCAGCTTGGATTACGGCATGCAGTTTCGCAGGCGGTTGCCCTCAATGCGCCTGGAGGAACAATTGTTCTCTATGTGATAGGAACCGCTGCTCTGATGACTTTTACTTTTTCCCAGTATCCGCAGGGTGCATTTTCCATCCCTCTGATCCTGGTACTTTCCCTTGCTGTATATGCCATGATGACGTTCTCAATGTACGAATTCTCCCGATACCTGTCCAGTTCAGGGGGGGTACTACACCTTTGTAACCCGGGGGCTGGGGAAATATGCAGGGTTCGTAACGGCACTGTCGTACCTGAGTTATCAGGTTCTTAGTTTCACTGGCTTCGGGCTCCTGGGTTTCCTAGGGTTCATATACGGAATTTTTCCTTCCCTGGGGATATCCATCCCTGATCCTGCCCTTCTCTGGGTTTTCATTACAGCTGGCATGATAGGCCTTGTGTCCTTCCTCATTTATGCAGGCATCAGGCCTTCGATGAAAATCGTGTCCTACATCATAGTGATCGAAGTGGTATTTTTCCTCACGACCTCCATTTATCTCCTGGCAAAGAACTACTCCTCCCTTACACCCGCACCGTTTACTGCGGCTCCCGTGGGAAACAATCCGCTCATACTTGCAACAATGATGGTGTATGCGATTGGAACCTTTGTGGGAATAGGGGGGTCAATACCCATAGCGGAGGAAACAAGAGACCCGAAGAGGAACGTTCCAAGGGCGATTCTTGCTACAGTGGCTATACTTGGGATCACTATCATCGTATCCTCCTATGCACAGGTCATCGTATGGGGAGCGGCAAACATGGGTACCTTCGGAACAACAGTTGTGTATCCGGTTATGCAGATATACAGGCACGATTTCGGATTCTTGAGCATAGTCTTCTACGGACTCTTGCTGATCATAGTCTCAAACTCCTTCTTCACAGCAACAGTTTCTCTCGGGACAAATGCAACTAGGGTTCTTTTCTCCCTTTCAAGGGAAAATGTGCTCCCGCCTGCACTTTCTAAAACAAGGGCCAAAAACGGCACTCCAACCGTGGCCATAGCAGTCGTTGGATCCATTTCAGCGGTGATAGTCCTGGCAACCGGATTCGTCTTCATGTACTTTTATCCCGGGAACCTTGATCAGGCACTCCTGTACGGGTCAGTGTTCCTGCTCATCCTTGAAAGCCCGATTATGTACCTGGTACACATACTGACAAACACTTCACTCTTCGTTTACATGAGAAAAAACAGGCTGAAGATATCCTACATAAAGCATCTCGTTATTCCTTCAATATCTACAATAACGCTTCTGTTCGCGATAGTTGTAGCAGTGTACCTGAACCTTGAAGCACCGTATATCTACGGGGTTTACGGATCTCTGGTGTGGATAGCAGTGATATGCGTTGCGCTTGTTGTCACCTTTGTAAAGTACAAGCACAAACTGGAGGCAATCGGGGAATTCTCCCTGTAAACTCCCGTTGATTCTACTGGTCAGAAACTGTCCAGGGTGATGTTCCCTGTTTTCCTCTCTTTTTTCTCATTGTTCTGAGCAGAGTTGCTGCTAGGCACTGAAGGCAGTTCTTCATCTGACATTCCAGTAAGGGTCTGCTGCCCGGGATCTTTCTGTGAAATGTTTATCTCTTCCTTGAATGCTTCGAGGACACGGTTCAGTGTTTCCTCCACCCTTCTGGCATAGTATTCCCAGTCAGGCTTGAATTCAAAGGTGCTCCCGTCAATGAAGGGCTCCACGACCTGGGGGTTCTTCTTGTGGTCTACCACTATCCATGAGACCTTCATTCCGGGGATGAATGTTTCACCTCTTTCTATGAGCTTCTGGGCTACCCTTACGTTCGCGAGTGATTTTCCATCCTTGTAGTCCCCGAATTTCTTTACGCTTCTTGAGATAACGAGCTTTTCAATGGGTATGGATTCATCTCCCTTCCTCACCCTTTCGACCATGTCCCTTGAATACTTGACCGCCCCTTCCACATCCCGGTCCAGCACATACTCGAAGAGTCTTGAAAGAGTCTCACTCTGCAGGTCAAAGGAGTCTGTTCTTCTGACTTCATAGCCTCTTACGAGAGTCTCCCCTTTCTGATCATCAGGGTATATAATCCTCCCGATGTACCTTTTCTTGGCGCCGCTGGAGAAGAACGGGTTCAGTACTTTCTCGAACTCGAGGGATATGCTCTCTTCCGCAGAAAGCCTCTCACTGAGATCATGCCCCATCTTTATGGTATCTTCCTCGGTGGTCTGGCCGGACTCTATGAAGACACTGTCGGTATCCCCGTATATCACATTGAAACTCTCATTTTCAAGTTTTGAAATGACATCCTTGATGGTAGTTCTGGCAAAGGCTGTTATGGCACTTCCAATCTGTACATTAGTGAACCTGTAGAAGTACGAGGCAAGGACCCCGTAGAATGTATTCATAAGGATCTTCAACGCTCCCTGGACACCGTCATAGTAATCCCTCTCTTCATCGTCCCTGGCATTCTTCATTTTCTTCTTTACCTGGTCACGTTCGTCCATGAGGTCTTTGAGAATTCTCGGGATCAGGCCCTCTCTCTCACTTTTCTCCAGGAATCTTATGCCGGTCGGGGACACGATTGCCCCTTTCTCGTTAAGGGTGGTGAAGCAGATGTTGTGCTTCATGATCATCGAAGGGTACATGCTCTTGAAGTCGAGCACTATGACAAAATCATAAAGGCCAGGCTCTACGGAATGGACATAACCCCCCTCGATGACATCCTGCTTCATCGACCTGGTTGTCATTGGCACTCCTATGTTTTCCCTGTCGGCGCGCCTTATCAGTATGGAGTCAACATAGTTGCTGGTCCCTCCATTTGTAACATCATCAAGTGGGAGCTTCGTGACGGTGGACATATCCATGTTCCTGTCTAGAATCCTAATCTTCCTGTATATCTGAAGGGTCAGGTCAGCATCCTTGATGCAGTACTTTATGACGTCGTCTCTCCTGTTCTCCCACTCCTCCTCTATCTTGAGCCTGTTGATGTTGTCTTTCCCTTCTCCAAGAAGCATTTTTGCGACATAATTGAGAGTTTCATGTTTTGGATGGAGAACTCTCTTCACGCTCCACCATGTGTCGTTAACTATTCTCCCATGCAGCCTCCAGAACTGCCCCATTATCCTCGTGGGTGGACTGTAATCTCTTCCTATCCTGAGTGGTATCCTGTACTTCTTGGCCCTGTACTCCAGGACGGGAAGATCATAGCCGTCTATGTTGTATCCGGTTATTACGTCGGGGTCTTCTTCGTGTACCAGTTCGATGAATTCCCTTATTATCCTCTCTTCATCTCCATAGATGCTCCCCTTTTTGTTTTCCTCCCCCTTTGCTATGGAGTACCCTATCATCAGGAGCCTGCCATAGTCTTCTGAGCCATCAAACACAATGGCATTTTCTATGTCGAAACTTAGAATTTTCAGGACTGGATTGAAGGCCTCAACGGTCCCTGCGCTCTTCATTCTCACAACGATGTCTGTTGTATACTTCCCCTTCTCTTCATCTGCAGGCTCGCATTCCATCTCCACGCATGAACCGAGATCAAAATCATAGATGAACCTGTGATGAAAAGGAATATCTGCGGCGAGGACCCTGAACTGGCAATCCTTTCTGAATTCCGGAACTTTCCACGGGTATTTGATGTATATTCTGACTACCCTCTTGTCGGATCCTTCGTCCCAGAGTATCTTCTCCTCCATCCTGATGAATTCGGGATGCTGCTTGATTGAATTTATGTAAAGCTCATCAGGCTCAACAACGTCAAAATATGGCTTGAATCCGTAGTAAAGGGCTGTGACAGACTCTCCATCCCTGGTCTTGCCGTAAAGCTCCACAACTACGTCCTCTCTTCTGTATGACGCAGTAATTATCCTCATCTGAATCTGCATTACAACATCCTAACTCCGTACGCCTAATAATTCTTTTTGGTACCATACCCATAATTTTATGGCATGAGGAGAGGAAGAGCCTCTGGCAGTGGAAAGTTTCCTTTCAATAACCTATTCCATACAGCCTGCCGGAAGCTATGGCCCAGGGCATTAGGGAGGAGACTTCGAGGCATCGGAAGGAGGTACTGCCCCGGGGCATAGTTCCAACACTGCCATACGCGGGCAAGCCGTATGGATCAACCCGTTTCCAAATTCAACCGGGTCTCCTTGAAGGCAGATTTCCTGAATGATACAACTCAAAAATGTTAAATATTCTCATTGAGATTCATAACCGTGCACCCGGAAATTTTTTGTTTTGATGTGCTTGAAATACTATTCCGGTGTGAACATAAAAAGGAGTTCAAAATTTTATGACAGATGTCATGGATATTGTTAGAAATCATAACAGCTATAGGGCGGCCACGCTGAACCTGCAGGTATCTGAGAATGTATTGAGCCAGAAGGCCAGGGAGGCACTTTCATCCGACATGGCTTCAAGGTATTCGCTTGTTATTGACAGTGATGACGCCTACGGAGGCACACGCTACTCAACCGAGCTCCTGGCACAGGTGGAACGCCTTGCCTGCGATGTTTACGGGGCAAGGTATGCAGAAGTGAGGACTATTGGAGGACATATTGCAGCCTCTGCTGTCCTCCTGGGGCTCATCAGAAAGAGGGAAAGCATAATGGCAGTAGCCGAGAAGAATGGGGGATACACAGGATATGCCCAGGGCTACCTTCCGCACATGTACGGGTTTCAGAGCTATTACATACCTTTCAACGGGGGCAGGCAGGAAATTGATCTTGCCAGTTTCGAGAAGGTGATGGACGAGATCAGCCCGAAGCTCATAGTGCTCGGCCAGTCCTTCTTCGTCAAGCCTTACGACCTGAAGCAGATAAGGAGGATCGCAGACAGGTTCGATTCCTTGATCGCCTACGACGGGTCGCATGTTATGGGGTTGATCGCGGGAAAACAGTTCCAGCCAGATGTGCTGGAGTACTGCGACGTCCTCTACGGCTCAACCCACAAGACTTTCTTCGGCCCACAGGGAGGGATAGTTCTTACCAACGACAGGCACATCATGGACTCAGTCCGAAAAAGCCTCATCTGGAAAACCATGGATAATTACCACATTTCCAGGGTTGCAGCTCTAGGCGTCGCACTTGAGGAGATGAAAAAGTACGGAAAGGAATATGCCGCAAATGTCGTATCAAACACAAAAAAGCTCGCCAGGTCCATGGACGAAAGCGGGATACCTGTGGATCACGCCCCATGGTACTCAGAGTCTCACCAAAGCCTTCTTAACAGTGAAAAACTCAAGGAAATGGGCCTTAGCTTCCTGGAATTCAGCAAGAAGCTGGAGGCAAACGGCATGATCGTGGACAGGGAAGGAAGGATAGGATCAGCTGAGGTAACCCGGATGGGCATCAGGGACATCGAGAGGGTAGGCCCCCTGATGGCGGAAGCAATGAAGGGCGGAGACGTCAAGGATGAAGTCAGGAAGATAGTCTCAGAACTGTCTATCCAGTATTGTGAGTGATCGGGCATGAAAGTGGAAGAGATAATGACAAAGGACCCGGTATACCTGAATGGTGATGACGGGATATCGGAAGCCATAGCGAAAATGCGTGATCTTCGCATTCATCACCTGCCTGTGGTGAACGGGAACACCTATCTCGGTGCAATAAACTACAGGGAACTGATGAGAAGGAAGAGTGTCAGGCTCAAATCGAAGGCAAGGAACTTCGCTGTCAAGACGCCAGAGCTTTCTGAGAAGCAGGATGTGCTCGCTGCTGTAGGAGAGCTCAAGGAATCCGGGCTTCCTGCTCTGCCAGTCCTGAGAAAGGGAAAACTCGTGGGAATAGTGTCTGAAACAGATATTGTAAGGAATATAGACAGCATTATTACGGCAGACCTGCAGGTGAGGGATATCGCCACAACAGATCCCGTTCTTGCGAAGGTGGACGAGGATATACTCTCTGCTGCTGAAAAGATACGCGGACTGTATGAGTATGAGATACCCGTGGTCTCCAAGGAGGGGATGCTCAAGGGAATTCTAAGGCTCGATGACATCATGGACATGATCATACGGGACAAGAGCAAGACCACAGTTGGAGAAGTAAGGGGAGAAAGGGAGAAGGTGAAGGTGACAAGCGCCTCGATCATGGATAATCCTTTCTCGGTACGGAAGACCGACAGCATTTCCCAGGCCTCAAAGCTGATGACTGAAAAGCAGCTCCACATGCTTCCCGTAGTGGACGACTCCGACAAGGTTGTCGGTGTGATAGACCTGTGGGACATTCTTGAAATCATTGAGACAGACAGCAAAGACGAGGGAATCCTGATCTCTATCAGCGGCCTCACCCCCTACGAAACAGATCTTTATGACATAACATACTTCCTTGCGAGCAAGTTCACTTCTAAGTTTGCAAACCTCACCAACCAGTCCTACGGAAAACTGGAAGTCCACGTAATGAAATACCACAGGGAGGGCGTTAGCAAGTACTCAATCAGGACAAAACTCATTTCCGAACCCATAGTTCTGGCCGAAAATTATTCCGGGTGGAATTACGGTGAAGTGCTTTCTGAAATATTTGACGCATATGAAAAGAGGCTGAAGAAGTACAAGGAGAAAGGCAGCACATGAGCGGCGAGCTCCTTGACAAGCTCCTGGACTACGCTTCCCGGAACTCAAGGTACGCAGAGGCAAGGTTCATGTCCCTGGATTCAAGGGGTGTATCCTACAGAAATGGTATTTTCGAGGGAACAGCTTCTGTCAAGGAGGAAGGCTACGCGGTAAGGGTTGTGAACGAGTCAATCAGCATGGCCTATGTGGATTCGGAGGACTGGGACCGTGCAAAAGAGCTGATTGGCGAAGCCCTCAAGCACTCTCACTTCCCGGGAAAGAACAGCTTATACGAGGGGGAGGCAATCAGAGATTCCTGGAAAGTTGAAGGCAAAAGGAAAATTGAGGATGTGCCCATAGATGATCGCATTGAGATCGTGAAGGACATGGACAAGCTGCAGGAATCATTCGACGCTGCGGTGAGGATGAATGCGGTCGGGGACAAGAAGATAAGGCAGATTTATGAGAATTCCGCTGGCTCAAGAATAGAGGGCGAGACCTCCAGGGTGTCATATTTTTACCTGGCAGGGGTAATGGAGGGCGGTGAATTTGAACAGTCCGCCGAGGAATTTGGCGGCACGGGCGGATATGAGGTTATAGATGGGCTGCATCTTGAAGACAGGATATCCAACGATCTCAGGGATCTGAGGGAAAGCCTGGTAGCTCCAAGGCCAAATCCTGGAAAATTCGACGTGGTAGTCGGGCCTGAAATTTCAGGTATAGTTGCGCATGAGTCCTGCGGGCACCCTGCTGAATATGACAGAATCCTGGGCAGGGAAGGTGCTCAGGCAGGGGAATCATTCCTGGCAGGAAAGCCGGATCATTTCAGGATAGGATCGGACATGGTAAGTGTGGTCGACGATCCCACCATGCCAAAGAGCTATGGGTATTACAAGTATGATGACGAAGGTATCCCGGCCAGAAAGAGATACCTCTACAGGAACGGCCTGACGAATGAATATATACTCAACAGGGAGAGTGCAGCACGCCTTGGCGTGGAATCAAACGGAGGCGGAAGGTCAGGCTCATGGAACCTTGAGCCGCTTGCCAGAATGAGTACAACATACATCGAACCTGGAGACCATAAATTCGATGAACTGTTTGACGGAATCAGGAGAGGCATATACATTAAGTCATTCACTGAATGGAACATTGATGATATCAGATTCAACGAGAAGTACGTCGGGAAGGAAGCATACTTCATAGAAAACGGGGATCTCACCGGAAGGGTAAAGAGACCAATAATAGAGACCAACACAATAAATTTCTACAGTTCCATTGACGCAATAGGCAGTGATCTGCAATTCAACGCGGGAACCTGCGGAAAAGGCGATCCGGAGCAGGGTGTTGATGTATGGATGGGTGGCCCGCACATGAGACTGAGGGGTCTTTACATACAGTGAGGCTGGAAAATGGACTATACTGATGAAATTTACAGCAAACTGGTGAGAAAGGGCCTGGATGAAGTTGTTGTTGAACAGTCTGACAGCCAGGTACACCAGATTCGTTTTTCAGAAAGCACCAAGGACCTCTTCAACACATGGGGCGAAAGTACAATATCAGTGTTTGCAAGCAGTGGAAAGCGTGTTGCAAACGCGGCCATAAAGGATTACAGCAGGATAGATGAATTGGTGGAGGAGATAGCAGGCCTCTGCTCAAAAGTCCCTGAAAATCCAGAATTTATGGGGATCAACCATGAGAAGGCGAGCCTTGGGGCCCAGGAGGTTACTCCTCTGGACTCTGAAAAGGTGATGGAATACGCCCGGAGCATGATCGACGGATCGGTTGAATTTGGTTCAGAAAGGTCAGCTGGTGTTGTTTACTCGCGATTCTCCAGGATACATCTCAGAAGTGGGTACAATGATCTGGTATATGATAGAGGCGGCACTGAACTAGTAATAAGGTCCTTCATTGGTGAATACAGCGGGCAGGAAAGCTTTCACTTCGGACCCGGACTCTCCTTGCCAGCAGTTGACCCCGGCGAGATGGGAAGAAGCGCGGCGGAGACTGCAAGGAAGGGGAGGGATGTCAGGCAGGGTGACGAGGGAAAGCTCACCGTTTTAATGTCTCCATACGTTCTCGGCAACATTCTTTCCTGCAGCGGAGGTTTCCTGTCATCGCATATGGCCAGGACAGGCCTGAGTCCATTCATGAACAGGCTCGGAGAAGATGTTGCATCAGAGAACGTCACACTCGTTGACGACCCAACTGACAGGTCAGGCGAAGGTGTGAGGCCTGTTGATGATGAGGGGACTCCAACCAGAAAGAACACACTGATAAAGAAAGGCAGGCTGAAGACCTTTCTCCACTCTTATTCCACTGCAGAGCTGAACTCAACAGAATCGACCGGGAATGCGGGGATCCTTTTCCCTGTCCCCTGGCAGCTCAAACTGGAGAAAGGGACAGAAAGCATGGAGGACATGCTCTCGGAGATAAAGGACGGCCTTTTCATAAACAACACATGGTACACAAGGTTCCAGGACTATAGAAACGGAGTATTTTCTACTGTCCCAAGAGACGGTGTTTTCAGAATAAAGGACGGCCGGATCCAGGAGTCATGGTCAGGAATAAGGATAAGCGACTCTGTTTTGAACATTCTCGGGAACGTTTCCAAAGTGTCGAGAGAAACAAAGAACACTAAATGGTGGCTCGAGATTGAGCCATCCATAATGCCCTACGCACTGGTTGAGAATGTTAACATCACCAGGTCATTCTGAATCTGGGCATTTGGGGGTGCATTCACGCACCTCCGTATTTCTCCCTGAATGACTCATTTATCTCAAGAAGCTCTTTTCCTTTCAGTATCCCCTTCTCGGTCTCAGGCGCTCTTATCTTCTCAAGCAGTTCTTCCATCTCACTCTTTCTGCCCATTCCGACCAGGGGGACTATTCCTTCAAGCGCTGCTGAAGCCCTCCTGCTGCCTGAAAAAGTCCTCTTAAGGAATTCTATGGACTCCTCTAGGTGCTCAAAGCTGAAGTCCCTGGAATGGGGTGCTGCTGCAACCGAAGCAAAGAAGCTCATCGAATCCTGCCTTTTTATCCTTCCATCCAGAACCATCATGTTTGCCTTCTCAAGGCTGTCGCTGTCCCTGAGCCAGCCAAGCGCACTGATGATCCTCGTCTTTTCCTCATCTTTTCTGGAACTGCCAAGCCTGTTAATCAGCCCGTCGAAGTTATTTTCCGATATTGCATAGGAGAGCACTACTGCACTCCGCATGTCGGGGTCTACGGTATCCAGGGCGGAAAACTTCCCGGCAAGCTTTGAGGCAAAGTTTCCATCCAATATCGCGAGCTTCTGGCTGAGCGACCCTCTCAGTATGGAGGTGTTCATATCCTCTCCCGGTGATTTTTCGCCGATTCCCTTGAGGAAGCCTCCCAGGAGCTTGAGCGCAGTATCCTTCACCGTCCGGTTGTCCGGTGCCTTCATGTGAAGTCTTAGAAGCTGGGACGCTATTTCTTCCACAACTATATGGTGCTCCTCATTCTCAAAGGAGCCCAAGATTGAAATGTAATCATCAAGCCCTATTCTCCCGGAGAGCAGAAACGCATAGTAATCATTCACCAGGCCCCATTTGTCGAGATAACTGAGCTTGCCACTGTTTCCAATAAGGTTGCGCATGAGGTCGTCTGAATACTGCACCCTGTAAAATCCGGTGTTCTCATGGTTTGCCTTTATGAAGCCTGCAGCCGGGATGCTGCCTGTTTTCTTATCGAGTACTGTGCTCTCTACGGAACTTTCTCTTCTCACCGTGAGCGGAACGGGCCAGATCGAGTCACCGGATGAGCCCAGAAGGAACCTGTGCTGTTCCAGCCTTATCTCTCCGTTTTCTCTGGACGCATGGACAACCGGATATCCCTGCTTTGTGATCCAAGCTTCCATGATCTCGGACACTGGCATTCCGGAAACCTTTGAAATTGAAGACCAAAGGTCGGCTCCCCTGGTGTTGGAGTACTTGTTTTCTTCCAGGTATTCTCTTATTCCGTCCCTGAAATTGTCCTCCCCCACAAAGGCTTCTATCATCCTTAGTACGCTCGCGCCCTTGCCGTAACTGATCTGGTCAAAAATCTGAGCTACCGAATTCGGGTCTTCAACCTCCACGTCGATCGGGTGGGAATTCAGAAGCGCATCGTCCATGAGCGCACCAGATGTCCTGGTCATTATCATCTCGCCGAAAGCATCCATTTCAGGGTAGATTTCATTGACCATCTTGTATGCCATGAAAGTGGCAAAGCTCTCATTCAGCCAGAGGTCATTCCACCATTTCATGGTGACCAGGTCACCGAACCACTGGTGTGCAATTTCATGTGCTATTACTGAAGCAATCCTCTTCTTCGTGAGGGAACCGGTGGAATTGTCAGCATAAAGCAGGACTTCGCGGAAAGTCAGGGCTCCCCAGTTTTCCATCGCTCCGGCTGCAAATTCGGGAACAGAAATAAGATGCATTTTCGGAAGCATGTAATGTATCCCGAAGTAGTCTTCGAAAAGCTTAAGGCACTTCTCTGCGACCTCCAGCGGGAAATCCGACGGGCTGAGGTGGCCTTTGGGGGCTGCAAGTATAACATCCTTGCCGTTGTAGTCAAGTCTCTTTTCCTCAAACTCTCCAACTCCTATGTAAAGAAGGTACGTTGACATTCTCGGGGTCCTCATGAAGCGAACTGTTTTCCTGCCGCCCTGTTCTGTAATCTCAAGGGGAGGCATGTTAGAAATTGCGCCAAGGCCCTTCGCGATATCAAGCGAAAGCTCGAATTCTGCCTTATACCCTGGGTTGTCGATGCATGGAAAGACACGCCGTGCCCCTGTTGATTCAAACTGGGTCGTGAACATATCGCCCTCGTCAGTCTTTGCCAGGTAAAGGCCTGTGAGATTCTGCCCTATTGTCCCTTCAAACTCCACGTGGACAACATGGTCCCCGGAAGGGATGTTCTCCACCGCAAGGCTTGCCTTTCCCGCAGAAAATTTTGCAGGCTTTCCGTCAACTTCTACTTTTTCCACGTTAAGATCCACCGAATCCAGAACAAGTTTTCCAGGATCGGCATTGAGTGTTATTTCTTCAGAGCCTGAAAACTTGTTAGCTTCTTCATCGATCTTCAACAAAATCTGATAGGACTCAACACGCATAATCACTGTAAGCAGATCAGTTGACTTTACGTTTGCCGTAGGGCCAGAACAGCAGTGTCAATACCTTTCAAACAAGGCCAGATTAATTGGGAAAATGGGGTATCAGGGAATAAGGAGCGGAAGCCGGGCTACTGGCCGGACCCTTTCCTGATCCTTGCATAGACTTCCAGGAGTTCAAGGCCCTTCTGCACACCCTTCTCGGTTTCCGGCTGCCTGACCTTCTCCGCTATTTCCCGTGTAAGGCTGTAGTTCCTGAGCCCGAGATAGGGCAGGGTGGCCTCTATGATCATTCCGGTATAGCCGGTCCCGACAAAGTACCTGTTCATTTCATCAGCCATCTTTTCATAATTTTCAAGCATGAAATCTCTTCCGGCAGGGTTCATGGCTGCAGACATGAAGAACCTGATCATATCCTGCTTTTTTATCGTATTATTTTCTATGAGCTCCATCACCCCGTCATACCTGTTCTTCCCGGAGAGCCATCCCATGGCTCCTATGATCTTTATGCGGTCTTCATCGCTTTTCATTGCCTTGAGCTTCTCCGCAAGTGTTCCAAGTTCATTGCTGCTGATCGCAAAAGAGGCTGAAATCGCGCTTCTCAAATCCGGGTCTGTTTCTTCGAACTTCTTGAACAGTGGCGCCAGCTGTTTCGCATAATCCTCGTTTATGACTGCGTAGGCGTTTGAAAGAGTGCCTCGCAGAATGGAAATCCTGTCCTTCTCGCCATCCTTCTTTTCGCCAATACGCTCAAGCTGTTTCCTGAAGAACATGTCGGCAATATCCTTGAGCCTCCTGTTTTCAGGTATTATGAGGTGCAGGCTGAGAAGCTGCCCGGCTACTGATTCTGCTACAATGGGATCCACATCCTCAAGGAACGCGGCTATCCTGTCGAAATAATCATCCACGCTGATCCTTCCGGCACTCAGGAAGGAATAGAGATCATTTGCAAGCCCCCACTTATCAAGACCTGTGAGATTATCACCCTTTCCCATGACTGCGCTGAACAGGTCATCCCCATAGTTTACCCTGTAGAACCCTGTCTGGTCCGCATTAAGTTTCATGAAGCCCTCTGCGTCAATATCCATGGACCTGTCCTTGAACAGGACGCTTTTTACGCCGCTCTCATTTTTTACGGTCAGTGGAATCGGCCAGAGATCTTCCGTCTGTTCTCCGCTGATTAGGAACCTCCTCTGTTCGAGGTGTATCTTGTCTCCATTTCTTGTGGCAGTAATCACCGGATATCCCTGTTTCTTTACCCATGCACCCATTATTTCCTCAACCGGCTGGTCAGAAACAGACGCTATTGAACTCCACAGGTCCTTTCCAACGGCATTCCCGAACTGGTGTTCCTTGAGGTACTTCCTTATTCCGTCCCTGAAATTGTCCTCCCCCACGAAGGATTCAATCATCCTGAGGATGCTTCCCCCCTTTCCGTAGCTTATCTCATCGAAGATCTGGGCCACGGAGTTGGGATCCCTGACTTCCACATCGATCGGGTGTGACCCCTTCAGGGCATCACCGCTCAATGCACCCGAGGTTTCAGAAAGCAGGAAAAGCCCCCACATGTCCCAGTCCTTGTGGAACCGGTCAACTGTCTTGTATGCCATGAAAGTGGCAAAGCTCTCATTCAGCCAGAGGTCATTCCACCATTTCATGGTGACAAGGTTTCCAAACCACTGATGTGCAATTTCGTGGGATATCACTTCCGCTATTGTTCTCTTGATCAGTGCGCTGGTGCTCGGACTCACGTTCAGAAGAACTTCCCTGAAGGTTATTGCACCCCAGTTCTCCATCGCGCCTGCACCAAAGTCCGGCACCGAAATCAGGTGCATTTTGGGGAGCACGTACTTGATCCCGAAATACTCCTCAAAGTGCCTGATAGAATCCTTCGCGAACTGGAACGGGAGCTCTACCTCCCCGAGATGCCCCTTCGGGGCGGCTATGATGAGATCAACATCATTGAACTTCTCACTTCTCTCATCCAGTTTTCCAACCCCAATATACAGGAGATATGTCGACATTCTTGGCGTCTTCTGGAATGCTACGATCTTACTCTCACCTTCTGCCTTCTCGGATTCGACCGGCATATTGGAAATCGCATTCAGATCTTTGCTGATGGCAAGTGTCAGGCTGAACTCGGCCTTATATCCAGGGTTGTCCATGCACGGAAACACTCTCCTGGCCCCTGTGCTCTCGAACTGAGTCGTGTAAAAATCACCAGATGAGGTCTGCGAAAAGTAAAGCCCCATAAGTATGTCCTGTATCGATCCGCTGAATTCCGTCTCAAGGGTAAGATCACCGTCAAATTTTCCACTGATCCTTATCTCCTCCTCATCTTTCAGGACCTTGAATTCCACATCCTTCCCGTTTATCCTGATGAAGTATATGTCAAGGTCCACCGCGTTGAGCAGAATCTCCTCATTCGAAGCACTCAAGCGGACAGTCTCTCTTCCCGTGAATTTCCTGTTAACATCGTCAATGCTGATCTTGATGTCATAGTTTTTGAATTCCATAATACCAGTATCAGAATTAGCCGATTGTAATATAATGTTCTTCTTATGATGTTATAGGGATCAGCAAACAGACTTTCGGGACCGGGAAAATTAGCCGGGCCCCTTGGACAGGGGAAACAAAACAGTTAATCCGCTTGACACTATTGCCATAAAATTCCATGAAGACCAGGGTAGTCAAAGTCGACCAGGTAGATCCGGATATCGGGGTTCTCAAGGAAGCATCAGGCGTGATCAAAAACGGCGGTACAGTTGTTTTTCCGACTGAAACGGTGTACGGGCTTGGTGCGAACGCCTACTCGGCAGAGGCATGCAGCAAGATTTTCAAGGCGAAGAACAGGCCGGAAGACAATCCGCTGATCGTCCACGTAGCTAACAGGCGTCAGCTGCTTGATTGCACATCGGAACAGGACCCGGAAGTGATGAGAGCTCTCGACAGCATTTGGCCCGGCCCTCTCACGGTCCTGATGAAGAGGAGCAGCAGAATACCTGACAACGTAACGGCAGGCCTTGATACCGTGGCAGTCAGGATGCCGGCAAACCCCCTGGCCCTGAAGCTTATAGAGATGTCCGGCGTACCGATAGCGGCCCCTTCCGCCAACATAGCAACAAGACCAAGTATCGTGGATTCCGCAGACGCGATAGCTGAACTTGACGGGCTCGTTGACATGATTCTTGACGCCGGGCCCACATTCTTCGGCATAGAGTCAACAATAATCAACACTATGAAGAAGCCGGTCGAGCTGCTCAGGCCGGGAGCATTTGATCATGCGGATCTGGAACCGTACTTTGACAATATTGTTGTAAGCGATGTTGCCAGGGGCATATCCGCATCGGAAATAGCGATCACGCCAGGCATGAAGTACAGGCATTACTCTCCCGACAGGGAGTTGTACATACTTTCTGATGCTGGACTGATCAAGTCCTTTCCCACGGGGGCTGTCGGCGAAAAAGCTATGCTTATTATGAGCAGTGAAAAATTCGAGGGCCTTTCGGTCGATGGAATCTCGCTGGGCAGTGAAGAGAACCTCTACGAGATTGCAAGGAACCTTTTTACTGCGTTCAGGAAACTTGAGCGCACCCCAAAGGCTTTCGGGCTGATTCAGTCCTTTCCAGAAAGGGGAGTGGGGCTTGCAATAATGAACAGGATCAGGAAAGCCTCTTCCGGAACCATAAATTCCAAGGAAGAACTGGAGGCCCTGCTTCATTCAGGATGACCAGATCATTTGCTGACAAGCCCTGTTCTTTTAAGGATGAATATGTCTATGAGCAGATTTTCGGCTATAAGCACAGGCCCTATTATGAGGGCTGCCTGAAACAGGAATAAGTGGGGCGTCGTGAGGAATGCAGGAAGCGCAATATACGGAGTCTCAGGTATGAACGACGTTGTGGATATGAGGGATAACAGCAGAAAAGACACCAGATCGAATAGTATTGTGAAGATCTGCACCCCAATTGAGCCGAGCCGGAACAGGTCGTATATCAGGTACCCGAAAACAAGCGCAAGCACTCCGAACAGCACAACCGACGGGGTGATGAAATACTCAGCAATTGCGGTAACAAAGGAAAACATCGCCACGAACAGCGGCAGTCCATCCGAGCGTTTGAGCGTGGTCAGGGTCGCCTTTCTCAGCCAGAGGGGTGACAGGTTAATGATTGAGAGGCTTATCAGTGCCATAAAATCAATTATGCTTACAAGGAAATTCTCTCCTGCAAGCGAGAGGATCGCTATGAAGAGTATGCTGAAAATCCAGGACGCAGAACTCATGGACTGGGGCAGGAAGCCATCCTCTCCCAGAGACCTGAGGTGCCTTGACGAGGCGACGAAAGCAGTTACAAAGGTTCCGACAGTGGATATGAGGAATGCAATGGATATGGTAAGGGCCCCCACGTTGCCCAGGACCAGCCTGGAGATTGTGACTGCCGGTATGGCAGCCTTCTCGATGAGCTGCTGGCTCGGATGCGTTGAGAACACAGCTATTGCGTAGAATATCTCTATAGCGGAGCCAACTGATACGGCCAGCACCATTGTAAGCGGAAGGTAGTTTTCCTTTGTTATCCTGAACTTCTTCCAGTTGAACAGGTTTATCTCCACTTCAGGCATCGATTCCTTCTCAACGCTCTGGATCTCCTGGAATCCGAAGAAAAGCAGATACACGTAGCCAACGTTTATTATAAGGTCAAACGCCCAGTTCTTCGGGACCGGAAGCAGGTGCGCCATATTCCAGCCAGTCTTGCTTCCAAGCAGAATTGTCTGGCTTATCATTATCACACCAAGAATGGCAACAAGGAAGACCTGCACAAGCCCGATGAGCTTTGTGTACTTCTTCTCGAAGAATGCGTTTATTATGAACCAGAATACAAAGAGAGCAATCACTACAACAACAATGATGTTGACAGTTATGGGCCCGATTGAAAAACTGCTGAGCACTCCCGGAAATATCTGGAAATCAAAATCGCTGAAAAGAAGTGCTGAATAAGCGGCCAGAGCAGTGTTTGCAAGCCAAAGGGAAAGCCTGGTGAGGAAGTACCTGAGGCTCTTGGGGCCTGTGGCGGATCTCACAAAAGACGGGCCACCCACTGAATCCAGATTTCTTTCATGGGAGTACTTGTAAAGAGTGCCGTAATTCCGTGCCATGAGTGTGGAGAGCGTTGCGGAGATGATGAGCGAGGCAATGGAAATGAGCTCAAACTGCATCACGTTCTCAGGGATAAGAACAAAGAGGGGAGAAGCTATTGTGGCGGCCATTCCTATGGAAAGTACGCTGAAGAAGCCAAGGATGGGCTTGCTTACTGCCCTTCTTACAGGCCGTATAAAACGGACCTTTATTGAACCGGTCAGTGATGATATAAGCTCTATTCCTGTAATCAGGGCAGCAAAAAGGGAGAGGAGGAAAACCGGGGCGTAGAGGACAACGTCCCCCTTGACAAAGAATCCTGCTATTGTCCCAATCAGGTAGTCTGAAGCAAAGAAAGTGATCCCAGCCCCAACAATGGACGCTGCAATCTTGTATGCAAACGCAAGTCTTCTCAGGACCCTCTTCACCGAGACCATGAATCACCTGTACCTCAAACCGGCGTCTGCAAAGAGATCTGCAGACTCCCTCAGGGCATAGAAGGCTGCTGAGAGCAGTGCAATTGCTATTATGAAGTCTGTAAGAATTACAAAGGGGAAGTACGGGAACGCGTTTATGAGCGCTATCTGTGTGCTCACGAAGTAGTGCAGAAAAGCATCAGGCCCCTGGAAACCAATTAGGGCAGGAGTGAGTATGCCAACTCCGACGAAGAGTAGTATGGAGGCGAGTATAACCTCGCCTATGGCTATTGAAATCTGTGGCACAATACCTCTGGGAGGTTTCTGGAATATGTCTATGAACGAGTTTATTTCCTCGTCCTGCATAGTATTTATTCTTTCCCTTAATGCATTTTTGCATTCCACTGAATTCCCGCAAAGCAGCATGACCGCCTTAACGGAGAGAACAAGACTTCCAATTTCCTCATCCAATCCATTTTCTGCCTGTTCCATTGTTACAACCTCGGCTTCATAAGAGAGATTACGGATTAATAAGTATATTTACGAAAAGAAACAAACAATTGCCAATCAGAATTAATTATGCGCGATCAAGGAATCGTGTCTCAGCCCTTACCTTTTGAAAGTAGCACTTAATAAGTAGTTTGATCTATAGTGGCAATGATCCCTGACACTCAGACAAGAACAGAGGATAACGCATCATTATTCCGGGGCGTTATAACGGATCTATACGAGGCAGTTCTGTTTTCAAGCAGGCAGGATTTGTCCTCAAAACAGATGGATGAGCTCAACACGAAGCATTCTGAAAAGATAGCAGATGTGGACGAACTCCTTAGAAACATCACAAAACCCCTGAGGAAATACTTCGAAGCAAATCCCTCTGAACCATTCAAGCAGACAAACGAAGCCATTACAAAGTTTGCAAGGACGGCACTCGAGCAGTACAAGGAAAAGATCAATGCCGAGTTCCGTTCAAAGGAAGACGAGATTGCTTCCACAAACACCTCATACGTTACAAAGGCTCTGAAAGGGGCTGAGACATTCCTCTTTGACAATCCCGTCCCGATTGAAGAAAGTGCTATGTACATAAGGTACGTGAGCGGCGGATACAAGGCAGTAAGAAAGGTGCAGTGCCAGGGAAACATCCAGTATGAGATTATCCTGAACACTGCTGAAACAGAACTTCTCGAAGGCCCTCTATATTTTTCGGGACTGTACAAGGGAATGAGGATCCCGATAAGGCAGTCTTCATCGTGGATCACGAAGGAGACCGTAATAGACAGGGAAAAACTTGACAGTTACCTACTCGTGAACGCTGAATTTGCACATGGAACGATGATTGCAGTATTCAGGGACGAGGAAAGCAGGTCCGATGTGAGGTTTGTTCTGTCAGGGAGCGGGCAACAGGCAGTTTTTGCGATAGAGTACAAGGACGAGCATGAGACTGTGGACATAAATTCACACCCTGCACTCCAGAACTATGTGGACGGAAAAGCAATAAAGACCTCCCTCACTCTTCTCTCCAACTCCATCAGGTCCCTCAGATCCAATCCGGTAAGGCTCTCCGCACTGACTGTGGACGGGGAAGACATTCTTACCAGCCAGAACTTTGGAAAACTGTCAGAACGTGTATTTGAGCTGCTCGGAGATAGAATAAAGGATGGCATGAAGACCTTCACTGCAGACCAGGAAAGGATGTATGCCCTTGAACTTGACAACCAGAAGGTTGCGGACAGGCTCAAATTTCTTGGATTCTACAACGGCGAAATTGAAAACATCCTTTCAAGCTGATTTTTCATGCAATTCCTCGATTCTTCGGGCGTAGTTCCAATTTTCCCTTTTTGAATTCAAGTGGTTATCGGCAATCATTTAAAGCCGAACCGCATCTAAAAACATGGCCATGGCTGCAGTCATAATGGGTAGCAAGAGCGATTACGAGCATATGAGCGATGCGATAAACACCCTGAGGGAATTTGGTGTCGAAGTTGAGGCAAGGATTGTATCTGCACACAGGACTCCGCAGCTCATGTATGAATTCGCCTCCTCAGCCGCAGACAGGGGGATTGAGGTTATAATAGCAGGAGCTGGTGGAGCAGCTCACCTTCCTGGCATGACTGCGTCAATGACCACTCTGCCAGTAATCGGCGTACCGGTTCCGACAAGGAACCTGAAGGGAATCGACTCGCTTCTGTCGATTGTCCAGATGCCATCAGGAATACCAGTTGCTACAGTGGCAATAGGAAACTCTAAAAATGCGGCATTACTCGCCTTGAGAATTCTCTCTATCAAGCATGAGGCGATACGCAGAAAGGTGTCTGAATTCATGGAGAATCAGAAGAATTCAGTTCTCAACCAGAAACTCGACACTGAATGACAGATTCAGAAAGATAAACGGGTGATCTCAATGGACATAGGAATAATGGGCTCAGGCCAGCTTGGCTGGATGATGATACTCGAAGGCCGAAAACTCAAGAACAGGTATTTTGTCCTGGACAGGGACCGTGGCGGACCCGCATCAAAGATAGCTGACGGATTCTTTGAACTTGGGGATTACAGGGAATTTGTTGACAAGTGTGACGTAGTTACATACGAATTCGAGCATGTTTCGCAGGAAGCCCTTGAATATGCTGAGTCCAAGGGAAAGCTTTTTCCGTCGATCCTCCCCGTGGAACTGAAGAAGGACAGGGCCCTTGAAAAGGAATATCTCAGGGAGAATGGCTTTCCCGTTGCCCGGTATGAGGTAGCCGGTAATCTCGAGGAACTCTGGAATGCAAGGAGGGACTTCGGGAAATGTGTCATCAAGTCTGTGAGCGGAGGCTATGATGGAAAAGGGCAATACTTTTTCGAGGAGGAAGAAACACATTCAGGGGATATCCCCGAGGGCAAGTATGTCATAGAGGAGTTCATAGACTACGAGTATGAAGCTTCCCTGATAGCATCTAGAGACCTAGACGGCAATTTTGCCTGGCACAGCCCCTCCTTTAACCTGAACAAATCTGCAATCCTGATCAATAATGCTGCCCCCATAGAGGACCATGGCATGGTGAAAATTGCCCGCAACCTTATGCAGAAGCTCGAATACGTTGGTGTCATGGGAATAGAGTTCTACATTTCAGGAGGGAAGCCCATCATCAATGAATTTGCTCCGAGAGTCCATAACACAGGCCATCACACGCTTCACGGCTCTTCCATTTCACAGTTCGAACAACACATCAGGGCAATATCCGGGATGCCGATACCCGATCCTGAACTCTTCCTGCCAAGCGGCATTCAGAACATAATAGGCACAGAGCCGGACGAATGGCAGATCAGAAAAATCCTGTCTATAGAGGGGACAAGGTACTACTGGTATGGCAAGAACGGGGTAAGGAGGAAGAGGAAAGTCGGCCATGTTAATGTCACATCCGAAGACTACATGACCCTGAAGAGTAAATTGGACGCGGTTTCAGATATACTCTACAGAGGGATGCTTGAGGATTATATCTGACCCTTGCACACTGGAAGAACGATCCATGAAAGCGTTTCAATTCAAAATATATATCTAACATGTTGCTGTGTTTTATCTAGTGGACAGCAAACGTACACTGGCGGCAGCTGCTATCATAACCCTGTTGCTTCCCGGGCTGCTTGGGGCATCAGTTGCGGGTACTACATCAGATGCCGCATCCACTCTCCCCTACGTTAAATACACTGTATTGTTGGGAAACGGTACGGTCTTCAACGGTAATTATGTACCAAAAAGCAACCTTGTTGCAAGCCAGGGAGAAGCTGGAATCGCTTACGACAACAGCACCGGTGACCTCTACGTTACCAATCTGCTCCAAAACATATCGGTGATTTCCAGCAGCAAATTATCACTCAAGAAAACTCTACACGTCGGTGGAGAGCCGTTCGACGTAATTTATGACAGCATGAACGGAAATATTTACGCCAGCAACCTGAACCAGAAGCTGAGCATTATTGACGGGAAAACCTTGAGAATCAGCGGGAACATAAGCACTGGAGTTTTCTCCAGCAGGATGGCCATAAATGGCAATGCCGACACAATTTACCTGCTGAACCTGCTGAACCTCACCTATGAAAAGATAAATCTCTCGAAAGGGAAACTGTCTGGAAATGTGAGCATAGGATTGTATAATGGCACCTACAGGCATCCAGTTCCAGGGATAGCCTATGATCCTCAAAACAATACAGTTTTTGCCTCAAACTTTGAAAACGGGACTGTCGTTGTATTGGATGCAACGACGGGAAAGATCCTTAGAAATATAACATTCCCGGCACAGGTGGGGGACCTCTTCTATGAATCAGGGACAGACGCAGTTTATGCTGCAGTTCCTCTGGTGCAGCAGGTGTACGCCATTAATGCAGCTACTTACGGCATTGAGGGAAATATGACGACGGGCGCCTACCCTTCGAGCATATCGGCATCATATGCCGGGAATTATCTATTTGTTACAAACGAGCTGGCGGGAACGCTTTCAGTCTATAATCTTACAACATTCAGGGCCCTGGAGACGCTGAACCTGAGTTCGGGGCCAACAGGTGCCTGCTACGTCTCTGAAAAGGGGTACCTCTATGTGGTAGACTCCGGCAAGGGTACTCTGAGTGCCATATACGTGAATCAGGCAGCCAGCAAACCTCATCCCCCGAACAGTTTCTATGTGTTCTATGTCATAGTGCCGGTTGTTATAGCAGCAGCAGTATTTACTGCCATAATCTACCGACGTAAATCAGGGTAAACACAATGAGACCATCTCAGAATTCATCAATTGAGGGAAGCAATGCAGGCATAGCCTCACATTTATAGATAAAAAGGCGATTGCGGTCACATGAAAGTTATTGATCTGCACGAAGACCTTGCTTTTACGTCCCAGACCACAGACGTCCGGGAGGATTCAAAGCAGTCAAGCATCAAAGCTCTGGCCGACCTGGGTGACGCTACAGTTTTCTCGGTTTTGTTTCCGCACGTCGGCACATGGAATGAGAGAAGCGACATGCTTTCAAAGAAATATGGGTCAAAGCAGCCATCGACTGCACCACTATTCCACATAATGATGGAGCAGATCAAACTTTATCACTATTTCGAGAGGGCAAATCTTGGAACCATAGTACGAAGTGCGCCAGATCTCGACAAGGGGGGCCTGAAATTTCTCATAGCCCTGGAGGGGCTTGACGCGCTTACGGATCCATACGACGTATACATGCTGAAGGAATTGGGCATGAGGTCAATGGGCCTCTGCTGGAATTACGACAACAAATTTGCGGCCTCATGCATGTCAAGAAAGGATTACGGGCTTACCGGATCGGGCGAGGACGCCATAAAGATCTGCAACGAGAACGGAATTGTTGTAGATGGGGCTCATGCAAGCAAGAATTCAATCATTCAAGCAGCTGAAGTCTCTTCAAAGCCTATTCTTGTGTCCCACACTAACGCAAAGGGTGTGCACGACCATGCCCGAAACCTGGACGATGAGACAATTGAGGCGGTCGTGAAGAAGAACGGAACGATAGGGGTGACAGCTATCAGGGCCACTCTATCCGACGACCCTAGCATAGAAGACATGGTGAAGCACGTAAATTACATCGGAGATACATTCGGATGGCAGTACGTCTCTCTAGGGACTGATTTTCTGGGAATCCCTGATACACCAAAAGATTTCGAGAACCTGTCAAAACTCAACAACCTCGCTGAAAAGCTTGGCGAGCATGCAGAGGATGTTTTCTGGAAGAACGCTTACCGTGTCCTGAAAGCGAATCTATGAGATTTCAGAGTATCACTACAGCCTCGACGCCGGGCACCCTGCGGATTTCAGGAAGAAGTGTGGCAGGCACGGGGCTGTCAGTGACTATTATTCCCCTTGGATCTTCATTTATTTCCGGATCATCCATTATGACCTGCCTTATGCTGATCCCTTCACGCGCTATAATCTGTGATACGCCGGAAATTATTGCAGGCCTGGTTGCTGAATCGGGGACTATCTGGATAACACCAAATCCCATTTTTGAGCTTGCCCTTCCGAGGTTGGCAACTGGGAATAGTTCTTTGAAAAACGGGCCGAGTGTACTGTCCCTGACTATTTTCTCCATCACCTCCACAACCACCCTCCTGTCTACTTTGAGGGCCTTTGCGAGGCTGTTTGGCTTTATCTCTATGTCGTCGCAGAATATTTTTACCTCGCCGTCGGAATTTACGACACGAAGGCCGATTGATATCAGCTTCATTACCACTTTCAGCTGAGATGGCTGTTTGGAAAACTCATCTTTAATGTATTTCCACATTGGATAACCATGTACCCTGAATTGGTATGTTAAATCTTCTTTTTCTGGCAATCCTGCCGTCTGATAATATAAAAATCTGATTGCAGTGTAAAAAGGTGGAAGGAGGTCACACTCCGTCCAGTATGCCGTTCTCCGAAAGCTGGATTACCGTCTCTCCCTCAGGAAGATAGGGGGAATCTATCAGCCTTGCAATTCTCTTTCCGGCCTTCCCCTTTCTCAAATAAACCCTGAAAGTAGCGGTATGTCCAACTATGTTTCCCCCGATAGGTGCCATAGGATCTCCAAAAAATACGTCTGGCCTTGCAGAAACCTGGTTTGTGACTGCAATAACTGCATTGTTGACAGTTCCGAACCTGAGCAGATCGTGCATATGCCTGTTGAGCAGCTGTTGTCTTTCTGAAAGCGATCCTCTTCCCATGTATTCTGATCTGAAATGGGATGTCAGGGAATCCACAATCATGAGCCTTATGGGAAACTCCTTCGCCAGGTCCCCCGCCTTCTCAGCGAGGAGTATCTGGTGGTGCGAGTTGTAAGCCCTAGCAACATGGATCCTCTTCAGGACAACATCAGGGTCGAGATCTTTTCCCTTTGACATCTGGATAATCCTCTCAGGCCTGAATGTGTTCTCAGAATCGATTATAAGGACATCGCAGTCGAAACCTCCCTGTTCTTCAGACATTGTGGCATTTACTGCAGCCTGATGCATTATCTGGGTCTTACCGGACCCGAATTCACCGAAAAATTCTGTTATTGACTGTGTTTCAAATCCCCCGCCCAAAAGCTCATCCAGGTTTTTGCTCCCGGTAGTGAGCTTCATGACATCTTTCCTTCTCTGAAGGATCTGCTCGCCGGTTTCGAAATTTCCTATGTCTGCAGATTTTCTGGCAGCAGCTATTATCTTGATTGCAGCACCTTCAGCTATTCCACTCAATTCTGAAAGGTCCTTTGGGGATGCCACAGCCAGGTTCATTATGTCGTCGTAACCATTCTCTCTTAACTTCTCAGCAGTTGCTTCACCAACACCGGGAAGGTCTTCTATCGTGAGTTTCTTCTCTTCTTTTTCCACCATTATATATTCCTCCTTCCAATTCCAAGACTTTTATCTGTCATTTCAATTGATTTTTCCTTATCTTCAAGATTAAACATTGCTCTTATTGCATCAACATTCTCTGGGATGACATCACTCTCCTGGTGCACAGCCTGGATATAACTGAGTGTGTCTCCTGACAGGCTTACGCTCTCATCCCACAGGGCTATTTCATACAGATCTGATCTGTTTGACTGCATCTCCCTTGCCGCATCCATTATCTGGGCAGTAGAGGAGAGCCCTTCTTTCCCGTACACTCTGAGAACTCTGTGGTATTTGTTCCACTCTTCAACGACCTCTTCCCTGGATGCCTTCTCTTTTAGCTGTGCCTTAACCACGTGAACGTGCATAAGTGTGGTTGGAACCTTTATGGCTACTGTGTCAATATTTATTCCGTTGATCACCGTCTTAAGATCGGGGGCATGATGAGACGGAATCTTGAGGCTGGGCTCGATTGAGTTTATAGGCCCCTTCTTGCTGTCGTTGGGGTCTGTTGCTCTCCTGATCAGGGTAGCGTCAACATGTTTTATGCCAAACCTGTTGTAGATCGGGAAAAGCGTTCTGGCAAGACCTGTGGTATTGCAGGATACCACCCTTACAAATCTTTTGTTCACAGACTCATTGAAATTTGAATACGCATTAAAGCTTGACTCGCCGACTGTGCTTTTCTCTCCACCCTGGAATATTGCTTTTATGTTATTTTCATCGTACAGTTGCTTATTTTTTTCCCCTACACCTTCAGGAGTCGAGTCTATCATAATGTCAACATCTCCAGCCAGATCTTCAAGTGTGCCTTTGACTTTGATTCCCCTGTTGTTGAAATCCTCCTTGTTTTTTAAGTCATTAATAAAAATATTGAATGTATTGCTGGCTATCCTCGAGATGTAGTCAGGCTTGGTTTTAACTATGCCTATAACTGTCATATCCGGTTGCAAGCTCACTGCATGTGCGATCCTACGCCCGATCGTTCCATAGCCATTAATTCCAACCTTTATCATGAACGAGAGCATATTTTGATTGGAGTTATAAAGCTATCTCAAGCAGTTGAAAATGTGAAAGTAATTGAAAATGTGGGGTTTCCATTAATTCCAAGACTGCTGATTCTCCCCATGAAAACCTTTTATTTTTTGACGAAATAATGAAAAAATGCGAAAACATATTTTTATTGTAATTCTGGTCATATTGTTATTATTACCAATAGGGGTTGAATCCGGCAATGCAATGAAAATGCAGTCTCTTACTTCGGGCAATCTATCGTACAATTTTTCTAACCTATCGGTTGGATCATATCCTGTAAACAGGAGCTGGATATCGTTTTCGGCTATACACAACGGTAGCTATTTTCAGGATCAGGTAGTAAGCACCTCTTACGGAAATGGGCTTGACATCCTTACAACCGACCAGGCACAGTCAAGTTATCTGGAAGCTAATATCTCATCTTATTCCACCTACACGCTCTACATGAATTTCACATGGAATTCAAACGGGTATTATGGTGTGACCCAGGATAACATAAATTTCTACGGTGGCTCTTCCAATCTGTTCGATCTCTCTTTCGGCCCGGTAAAATCATTTGATACACATCTAATCAACAGTTCGGAAAGCAAGATCCTTGGCATTGAACCTGCTCCGAATCAGATGATCACACTATCCGCAACCTTCAATCAGTCAACTCCCGGGTTCTCATTCGTGACACTTAAGCAAGCCGGAAAAAACGTAACCGCATTTCCTGTCAAGGTAGGGTTTAAGGGTTCAGCAGGGTCAGCCTTATCTTTGAGAATTGGAGGAATGTACTCTAACCTGACAATTTTCAACATTGAGTGCGTCAAAGGTGCTGCGGGAAACGCACCACATCTTGAGAAAAGTGGCATCCAGTTCAACAATACTTCATTTAGGGCAGGAAATGGCTTCATCCCTGATACGGCCTCGACAGTCTCACCTTATATGGACACAGGTATAAATTCGATAATCTACTATTCAGAGGGCGTCAGGATAGTATCCTTCGATTATTACAATTCATCTTTCGTGAACATCTCCTCGGAAATTACCAATCTCTCAGGAGGGATCTATAGCAATGGAAGTTTATATTACTGGCAGAGCGGAGGAAGCATCAACCTTGTGAAAATTGGAACAGAAAACCTCTCGATGAAGGATTTCCATACCGGTATCGCATTAAGCGGAAAGGTCGGTGCTGTAATTTCAGGAAAACGGGTCCTTTTCTACAACACCACAGGTAGCATTGTAGAATATAACATCTCTTCTGGGTCCATCTACAAGACGGCCACATTAGGCCCTGGGACCTCCGTATACGGTTTCAGGCTCCTTGGAATGAACCTCAAGGACAACACACTTTCTGTTACAGGGTTTTCAAACGAATCAAGAATATTCTTACAGGATAAACTCAATTTCAGCACACTTTCGGCGATTTCTGAACGCCGGACAAATTACTCTTTCCTTACCGGCTCTTTGAGCTTAGTTTCATATGGATACTCCCTAACAGGCCTGGCGGGAATGTTTACCGTGGCAGACAATCTTTCCCAGTCTTATTTGGAGACGAATTACGGGAATATTTACACATCTCCTGGAAACAGATCCTTGTCTTCAGTTCTGTACTCTACGGGCACTTATTACCTGATTCTTTGGAAAAACAGAATGTACAGACTATCACCCGGAGGAATTTTGCAAGGCACAAACATTGAACAGCAAGATTCCGGATATCTTGTTTCATCCAACGCCAACAATTCTGTAATTCTGTCTCTGCACGGGAATGAAATCACAGTTTACTACAGTGGATCATCCCTGCCCCTCTCAAATTCAAAAATAAAGATTACGGGGAACCGAACCTACTTAGCCAGGGGCGAATCCTATGTTAACTTATCAGTCGAATCATCACTCCAGTACAAGATATCCCTCCAGGTCTCTGGACTTTCTCTCACCCTGAAAAACAGAAGCTCGTTTCACTTCAACTCAACACTTCTGCCGGAAGGGGCTGATACAGCATACGTAAATGCCACCAATCAAGCAGGCTTCTCTTCAAATGAAACGATAACCCTGGAGGTTGACAACGCCATTCCAGTTGTGTCTGTCAGCATCAGGAATGGAACCTATATTTCAAACAGTACACGGGAATCATTCAGTGTAAACGACACTATAGGAGTGAAGGCTGTACACATCACTTATCTTTCAAGCAATCTCTCCTTCGACACTGGCAACGGATCTTTTTACATAGAAACTGGAAACGTCACCGGAAAAATAAATATTAAAATGAACGTAACGGACCGGTTCGGTATGGAGTTCCGGGCTCATTTCATATACTATGTTGTGGGTTATAACACCACTTCAAGTCTCAGCATCTGGAACGGTGAATTCCTGAACTCATCCAGTGTGAATGTTTCATGGGCTCCTGAAAAGAACGCAACCACTTACGATGTAATGGTCAGTTCGAACAACTCATCCCGAAACTTCACGACCAGCCATGATTATATGATTCTTAATCTTGGAAACGGCGATCACAGTGTAACTCTCTTTGCCAGGCTCCTGGACGACAAGACGGTAAAGTTGGCTGATGCAAATGTAACAGTCATTGCATTTTCCCCTTCTCTTAACATAACAGGTGAACCGTCTGGTGAATACTCATTCATGGGAAACTCCAACGAAAACCACTTCATCACAGAAATCACGAGCAATATTTCAGCAGAAATGCAACTGTCGCTATACGGCCCTCATAACATGACGGTATACAACACGTCCGGAGAAGACAGAATAGTCTTTGACTCCTCCTACTTCATCAGTGATCTCTCACTCAATGGGAGGTATGTGGTAAAGGTGCGTGCAACCACAATGAGTGGAACATGGGCGCAATCCGTGTTCACATTTATGGTGAACAACACAATACCTGGAGCACCGGAGACGAACGGCACATCGTTCTACACAAACTCTTCCCATGCTCACATAAGTCTGGTGGAGAAGGCCGGAATGGGCTATAGCATCCTTCTCACATCAGGCGCAAAAAGTGAGCTTATATCACCAGAAAATCTCACAAGCTTCACACTCCTCTTTGGCCAGGGAATCTACACCCTCAATATTACAGCGTACTCGAAAAGCGGAAACCACAACTTCAGTGAAGTCACGATATCGTATTACAACGCGACACCAGCTATAAGCTATACAATAGCAAAGAATGCTGTGGGCAGGAATTACACATTCCTAAATTACAGCATTTCGGACGAGGCAAAAGTGACCAGGATCATCCTTGATGTCAATGGCATCAACGAGTCTCTTAACACGTCAAATGGCTCTGAGCTGATCCGGTTCCCTCACAACGGGAATTACAGCATATCGCTCTTCGTTTCAGATGAATGTGGAAATCGCAACAGCACGGGCAACATCACTGTAAACGTTTCATATTACATCCACCTGGCTTCTCCTGAAATAAAAGCATACGAATCCGGGAGCACATGGCATTTCCTTATCACCGGGCAGGGAAACGGCATAAGCCGTGTACACGTTGAATGGTATGTTGATGGCAAGAAGGTTTCCACCGGATTGAGCTTCAATCAATCCTTGACGTATGGCGTGCACACAATCAGTGCTACTCTTACGTATCAGGGAAAGACTATTCACCTCAGCAGGAAAATCATTTTCGTCGGGCTTATACCATACATAGCCGGTCCGGCAGTAGCAGCGTCAATAGTCGGGTACAGGATGTTTGGCACGAACAGAAATGTGGAGGAGATCAGAAGGGTGGTTATGGATAACACCGGAAGGCCTGTAAGGGAGGCATTGAGGCAGGGAAGGCGCAACAGGATACCAGCGTCAAGGATGAAGTCCCAGATATCAAAAATGCAGAGGGAAGGGCTCCTGAAGGTCGAGAAGGATCCGGATGGCCATGACTACATAATGGGACAGGGCAAGTGAAGCCGACATTCTGTGCGATGCACTATCTCATATCTGGACACTGGAAGGGAAGCGCTGAAAAGAATCAGAAGAGTAGATAGACAATGTTTTTAAGAATAAATTCATCTGGAGTCTTATAAGGGCAGTATCATGCAAAAAAACGCTATCATAGTGGTTACAGTATTGTCAATGTTTCTTGCAGTCGGTCTGCTTCCGGCAGCAGCAAGCGCAGCAACTCCCCAGTTGAATCCGCCCCCCAGCTCTTTGCCGGCCGTTACCTATTACACCTCTGACAATCACTATACTATAACAACAACCGAATGGAACGCTTTCTTCTCAAGCGTTATCGACAACAAGTCGATAGTAAGTTACAACTGGAGCTCCAATGCCACACAGGAACTGATAGTGTTCGATCTTTCATACCTCGGAATAAACAGCTATGGCCTGCAACTTGTGAATGCACTAAGCGGCATCGGTTTCCCAAGCGTCGCCAACTTCACGAAGGCATTCTGGGCAGTAGCTAACAAGACCTCTTCAGTAAACGGCCTTACGAACCATCAGGCACTCAATGCGGGCGCATATCCGGCGTTCTCTTGGTCCAAACCGAAGATTCACACTCCCACTCAGAATTATTACTATGCCGGAATAATCATTGCGCTTATTGCCGCGACCTTCGTGCTATACTTCGTCTTTAACAGGAAGAAGTGATTCTCACATCCTGAAACAAGCCAAAACTTCATTTTACTTTTTTAATTGGGATAATAACGATTTCGTATCACCTTTCACAGATCCATTTTCGGGAGGTTTTCTTCTGACAGACGAGCTCTTCTATGCAGACCACATGCTGCGCAGGCTGGGCAAGTGGCTTCGAATGATGGGATTTGATGTGGAATACCCGGAGAAGGGGATTTCGGACAGTGAGATTATCGAATCCTGCAAGAAAGAGAGCAGGATACTGCTGACAAGAGATCAGGAGCTTTATGCAAGGTTTCCCCGAAGCATACTTATTAGATCGGAGGACTTCAAGGATCAGGTATTGCAGTTCATAGAGCAATTCCCCCCGGACGAACAGAAATACTTCACAAGGTGCACTGAATGCAATGGCATACTCGGGAAGTCTGGCAAGCCGGGGCCGGTCGCAGGCGTACCGGACTCTGTCAAGTCTTCAGGCAAGGATATCTGGGTGTGCAGCAAATGCGGTAAAGTCTACTGGCATGGATCCCACTACTATAGGATACTGCAGCAGATCAGGAAATTCGAAGAGGAAATAAAGTGAGAATACTGGAAGAGGACAAAGAGAAACAATCGCTGTCTATTCACGTGCAGAACATAGACGACCTATGGTATATACACAACATTATCACGCCGGGTGACAGAGTCCGGATGGTTGTTCTTAGACGGCAGGACAAACAGGATGATATGACAAGGTCCAAGGAACAGTCAAGAAAACCTATGCTTCTGACAGTTGAAGTTTCAGATGTTGAATTTCAGGAATTCTCCAGCAAAATAAAGGTTCTCGGGACAATTGTAGAGGGCAAAGAAGGCCTGATTGGTGAACATCAATCATTCATGATTGGGACTGAAGACACCTTCGAACTCATCAAGGCCGCATGGTCCGATGAGCAGAAGGAAATGCTCAGGGAAGGCTCAGAATCAACATTCGGGCAAGGGTACTGTTTTGTCGGGATAGATGATGAAGAAGCTTCTGTCTTCATCCTGAGGTCATACGGGATTCAGGGCATGGGAAAAGTGAGTGCCGGGAAATCCGGAAAGGACTATGAGACCCACTACTCAGAAAAGGAATATCTTCTGGAAGTGATCAAAACGATAAGAACAACAATATCCCCGGATATTCCAGTCATAGTTCTGGGTGCAGGGTTCACGAGGGAAAAGCTGGTCAACATGCTGAAATCAGATCCTGCTTTTTCCGGAAGGCAGATATTTTCCTATGCTACCGCACGATCTGACGAGGGCGGGATATATGAATTCCTGTCAAAGGAAGAGAGCGAGAAGATATTTTCCGCATCGAGAATGGTCAATGAAAGAAAGCTGCTCGAACAGTTCTTCAAGAATCTCAAAACAAATGACCTGTCTGTTTATGGAAAGGATGCGGTTAAGGAAGCTCTCAAAACAGGGGCAGTGGAGGATCTGATCATGACGGAGGAAAAATTCAGATCAAATGAGTCAAGAGAACTTCTTGAACTTGCCAAGAACTTCAGTTCGAGAGTTCACATATTCAGCGTCCACGACGACTCAGGCCTTTCTGTCAAAAAATTCGGAGGGTACTGCGCAATATTGAGATTTCCCATGCCAAAACAGTAACTAATATATCTCTTTGGAATAATCAGGGACCGCCCATTGGCAAGAAAAGGTAAATATAATCTGCCAGCTTATGGGTTTGTTCGCTCCGATGGTGTAGTCCGGCCAAGCATTTCGGCCTTTCGAGCCGACGACCCGGGTCCGAATCCCGGTCGGAGCATTAACATACGATTCCGAATCCAAATTATAGAAATCCATGATATCCACTATCATGACTTCACACATAAGTTTGGTCTGGATTTGAAAAATTTCCAGCCATCTAGGTCGTAGCATTTTGATACAATTGGTAATGCGTTATGACCATGTCGAGTCATTTTTGGATCCAGCATGGCCATAGTATAGTACATCTAAAGTATATGGTATATTTTCCTAATGCTGTTCATATTCCCTTAAATACGAGTTTCTAAAAACATACTGGTATGATAATTGCTGGTAAACTTTTAATATGCTTTTCAGATGGGGCGGCAGAGCGATGAACGTCGAAGATTTTAACTCGAACCAGAAAACCATCACGGCTATAGTCGATATTTTTGTAGACACTCTCAAGGAAGAAGAAGTTGTCAAGGAACTGTGTCTGCTCGACGCTGTTGAAGAGGTTTACGAAGTGACAGGTGAATTTGATATTGCTACAGTTGTCAGGACAGAGGATATAGATGAGTTCCGTGACACACTGAAGAATAAAATAATGAAAATATCCGGCGTGAAAAGCGTTGTCAGCTCAATTGTTCTAAGCGCTGCCAAGGGACAACGTGCCGATCAGATCTCAATAGAAAGTCAGAAAGAATAGAGCACCATATCTCTGGTGCAATTCGTTGTAATGTGTGATTGCAGGAGGAGGTTATGTTATGGAAAATGTATGTTCATGGGATAGTAGCATCGTCAAAAAAGCCAGTGTGCGATCATTTATCTATTTATGGCAGCGTTATTTGAGCAGTCTAAAGGCTGATTATTACGTCGACTCACAGTCGATCAATCGGCTCTATTCGCGAGAGGAGGGCAAACTCTCATGATTGGGCTATTTATTCTTCTCTTTATCCTGTTGGGGGTAATAGTACTGATTTTGGGATGGATTCTTTCCAGCTATCTCCTCAATGTGTATGAGAATGAAAAGAGCACCTGGGACATGTTCATTCTGCCCGTTGAAAAACTCATATACCGGGTGCTTGGTGTTGACACCACAAGGCAGATGAGCTGGAAGGAGTATTTTCTGGCACTTTTTTTCTTTACTGGATTCGCAGCAATCCTTGCGTATCTAGTGCTTGTTTTTCAGGGATACCTTCCCCTTAACCCAATGAGATTCCACAACCTGAACTGGTCTCTGGCCCTTAACACGGTCCTGTCATTCTCCTCCAACACCAATCTCCAGCATTATGGTGGCGGATCTACACTGTCATATTTCAGCCAGATGATGGCCATACAGTTTCTCCAGTTCATTTCCGCTGCAGACGGTGTTGTTGTGGCCTTGGCCATATTCAGGGGGTTTGCAGGAAAGAAGAATGGTAATGATGGCATAGGGAACTTCTACTTCGACTTTGTAAGGACAATAACACGTGTTCTCATTCCACTATCATTTGTTTCCGCCATAATCCTTATAGCACTTGGGGTCCCGCAGTCACTTTCTGGATATGAAGTTGTCAGAACGTTTACGGGGGCATTCCAGACAATTAAGGTGGGGCCAATTGCCTCAATGCAGTCAATAATGCAGATTGGCACAAACGGCGGAGGATACTTTGGCTCAAACAACTACACTCCATTTGAGAATCCCAGCCCACTCACAGATTTCATGCAGATGGGTATGATGATGCTCATCCCCACCGCAATGCCATTCTTGTTCGGAAGAATGCTGAGAAGGAGGAATGAAGGCAGAACCGTTCTGATTGCATCCTACGGGCTTTATGCAATAGATCTGGCAATAGCTTTCGTTCCCCTTACTGTCATCTCAGCCGGAATGGAGGTCAGGTTCGGAGGGCCTGCAGCAGTTTTTTACACTGTGACAACAACAGCGTTCACAACAGGTTCTGTTAACGCAGCGCTTGCGGGCATGCACCCCCTTGTCGTTCTTGCAGCATTCCTGGGGATGATGATACAGGCGACTCCCGGCGGAATTGGCGTCGGAGCCATGTATATGCTCATGTACATGGTCATAACTGTATTCATTGTGGGTCTCATGGCAGGGCGCACCCCTGAATACTTGGGGGCTAAGATCACAGAGGGTGACGTTAAGCTTGCAGTAATTGCATTCCTTGCTCATCCTATACTGATACTCGTTCCAACACTGATCGCTTACGGCATAGGGGCTGTGCATGGTATCGGCATAGGCACAGGCCCAAAGGGCTTCACACAGATTCTTTACGAATACACATCAGCGGCAGCTAACAATGGGTCGGACTTCCTGGGAAGTACAGGAAACACCGTATATTTCAACGTTTCAACAGGGATAGTTATGTGGATAGGCAGGTTCACCCCAATCGCGATAATGCTCGCCATAGCGGGAAGGATGCATGGAAGGAAGAGAAGCCGCGAAGTTGCTTTGAGAACTGACAACTTTATTTTCCCGTCGATCCTTATTGTGAGCATCTTTATACTGGCAGTTCTCACGTTTTTCCCGTTCCTGGCAATAGGGCCTATTCTGATGCATCTGGAGGGGATCAAGAGTGTCCTTTGATAATACTGAAAAGAAGCAGACCTGGCAGGATGGCAGCCAGGAGGGAATGTGGGAAGGGATACTGACAGATTCTATATCGCGCCTTAATTCCGCAAGGTTGATCTCAAATCCGGTCATGTTCGTTGTTGAGCTGTCATTCTTCGTTGTTCTTTACATGGCACTGTTCCCCAACACACTGCCTGGACTGGCACATGCAGCCGATCGGATGTTCTACGCAGAGGTTGCAGTAATCCTGTTCGTTACGGTCTGGTTCAGCACAATCTCAGACTCCTCAGCGGAGGCAAGATCCAGGGCAACCGCTGAGGGATTAAAGAAGCTGGAGCAGGAATCAGACGCAAGGAAGATCGTTGAGGCAGATGGGGCACGCAAAATTGAGATCATCCGATCATCAACCCTGAAGAAAGGCGATCTAATCCTTATTGAGAACGGGGACCAGGTCCCCATAGATGGCGAGGTCCTTGAGGGGATCGCCATGGTGGATGAATCCCTTCTCACAGGGGAATCTGCGGGAGTGAGGAAGACAAGGGGGATACCGTGATCGGAGGTTCCACAATAATAAGCGACTCAGTTGTTGCCCAGGTCAACGTGAACCCTGAGGATTCTTACATAAGGAAGCTGGTCAACATGGTAGAATCATCAGAGAGACCGAAGACGCCTAACGAGATGGCCCTCTCCGTTCTTCTGCTTGGACTTACTGGTGTATTCACTATAATACTCCTATCGCTGATTTCAGTATCGCTGCTCCTGAATCTGGGCGCTGATCTTTCAGTGCTCATTGCCTTGTATGTGTGCCTTCTTCCCACAACCATTGGAGCACTGCTTCCGGCTATTGGAATATCTGGAATTAATAGGTTGTCCAGGAACAGCATAATCGCAAAATCCGGCAGGGCAATAGAGACAGCAGGGGATGCCAATGTCATAATGCTGGACAAGACCGGTACGATCACAAGCGGCAACAGACTCGCAACACAGTTTATCCCCGTTGGCGGTCACACTGAAAAGGAGCTGGCGGAGGCCGCATTTCTCTCGTCATGGTATGATGACACTCCTGAGGGGAGAAGCATAGTGGACCTTGCATTCAGGATGGGCTTCGTTCCAAAAGAGTATGATGCCCTTAGAGAGGGGACTCATGAGGAATTCAGTGCAGTAACAAGGAGGAGCGGAGTCACCCTAGTTGATTCCGACGATTTCACACTTCCGAAAGGCGGAAGGGAATTCTACCAGAGGCACAGGTTTAGGAAGAAATTCGAGCTCGAAACCAGCATGACTGACGAGACCGTGATCCACAAGGGTGCCACCGAGGCAATAAAGGGAGATGCATACTTCACTCCTATGGGATATGATGAGGCGGTTAACTCAATCACCTCTACGGGTGGAACCCCCATTGCTGTCTCGAAGGACGGAGAGATCCTCGGTGTGGTGTTCCTCAAGGACATCATCAAGAAAGGCATACGCGAGAGAATAGAAGGACTCAAGACTATGGGCATCATTCCCGTGATGGTCACAGGGGATCATCCGCTCACTGCTAAGAACATTGCAAACGAGGTCGGCATTGATGAGTTTGTCTCCCAGGCCAAGCCCGAGACAAAGTTCAACAGGGTTAAGGAGGAGCAGGCACAGAGGAGGATAGTGGCGATGATCGGGGACGGCACAAACGATGCTCCAGCTCTTGCTGCCGCGGACGTTGGCCTTGCAATGGCTTCTGGAACATTTGCAGCAAAGGACGCCGCCAATCTAGTTGATCTGGAATCCAATCCCTCCAAGATCATTGATGTGGTGATGCTGGGAAAGCAGCTCCTCATGACAAGGGGGGCAGTGACAACATTCAGCGTTACCAACGATGTGGCCAAGTATTTCGCCATAGTACCCGTAATGTTTGCCAGTGTACCGGCCCTTAGTGCACTGAATATACTGAATCTCAGCCCGCACATAGCCGTGCTCTCGGCACTCATATTCAATGCGGCGGTCATACCCGCACTCATACCTCTGGCCATAAGGGGAACGAGATTCAGGCCCCAAAGTACTATCAGGATATTTCTGAAGAACCTCACAATATTCGGCCTAGGGGGCATGTTACTCCCATTCGTGGCTATAAAGGCAATTGCAATCCTGCTAACATTTGCATGGGGCGTATTATGAAAATAAAAGATATAATAAGGGGGCCGCTCGGCTTGGCTATAACCATGGTGATGATATGCGGATTCATATTTCCCGTTGTGGTAACGGGAGTTGGCCAGGGAGCTTTCAATTATGAAGCCAACGGCTCACTAGCCACCCTTAGCAACACTACTGTTGGATCATACCTGGTTGGGCAGTCCACAGATTCGCCCTACTTGTTCCACATCAGGGCCGATTCGGCTTCAGGGATAGATCCGGACATAACAGTGGCAAACGCCAGTATGCAAGCGCACAGGATACACAACGAGACTGGTATATCAATGGCATATTTCAACAGGCAGATTAATAACGACACAAAGTTCACCATGTTCTTCTTCGGAACAGGTTATGTGAATGCACTGACGCTGAACCTGCATCTAATAAGACATTATCACAAAAGCATTAGCCAGTATGGGAGAATGTACAGGAACGTAACGGCTTCCTGATCAATATAACTGGCGGACGTTTAAAAAGTATCCATGCAGGGCGGATATCTATAATAGTTTTCAATTTTTAGATATTTTTATAACAACACAGAAGGGACTGTGTTGGGGATATGAAGTAAAGGTGGGGGGGGCGATGGAATAATTTATATGATGACTACTGACGGAACCAGCCAACAGTGACAGAAGAAAGCCTAAAACTCCGAGGTTTCAGAGCAGATTTGCGCATTTCATGATGTGTTGTAAATCGTTATTGACAACCACGTTTTGAATCACAATGCTCTCTGAACCCCTGTCAAAAAATGGGTTGGAACCTTGGAAAATCCCTGATTCAACAGTATCAGCTTTAAGCTCATCTCGATGAGAAAAACCCATTAAGCTGTCACCTCTTCAAGTTTGTTCGGGGTATCGACCTGATAGGATATTTCAATAACGGGTAGAATCTCGGCCCAAAGCGGAGCTTCACTTCCCAATCATAGCACTTAAATCTGGCGTAATCAGCCCGTATTTCGCATTCCTGAAGCGATACCGTTGATGGTAAGCAGCACCTCTTGCATTTCCTCGGATTCTTCCTTAACATCTTCTATCTTCCGAACCTCTTGCAGCAAAAGTACCTGGAGGAAAGACAATGGGTCCACATACGGGTTCCGCAGCCTGATGGAGTCCTGAATTACCTGCTCGTTGTCCAAAAGTTCATTGAGGCCGGTTATTTCAAGAACCCATGCCTTTGTCAGATCGTATTCTTCCCTGATTTTCGTGAACACCCTCTGGGTAAGACCCTGATCCGAGACCAGCCTAATATATTCTGGCGCAATCAGAAAGTCAGCCTTGGCCAGAGCCATCTGGAGGTTGTCAATGAGGGACTTGAAAAATGGCCAATCCCTGTACATGTCAGCAAATGCTCTTCTATCTATCTTACCACCATCTGTAGCCTTTTCTAGAGCTGTGCCAAAGCCATACCAGGCCGGCAGCAGATGCCTGTTCTGCGTCCAGGAAAACACCCAGGGGATAGCACGCAATTCCTGGATCAAGGGGGAATCCTTGCGCCTGGAGGGGCGTGACCCAATATTCAGCTTGCCTATCTCTGCTATAGGGGTAGCCTCGTGAAAATATGTGAGGAAATCTGGATTGCCATAAACAAAGTGATGATATGCCTCATACGAGAGCTGTGAGACCTTGTCCAGAATTCCAGACCATTCCTTCTCCTTATCCCGCATATGTTCTTCTTGCCTGTTCAAAACACCTACGAGAAGCGTGGATACTGCGGTCTCGAGGGACCTTCGGGCGATATCCGGGTGCCCATATCTCTGGGAGATGACTTCCCCTTGCTCAGTGATTTTCAAAGGCCCCCCAGATGCTTCAGGGGGCTGTGACATGATGCTTCTCCAAAGGGGGCCTCCGCCACGCCCCAGGGCACCCCCTCGGCCATGAAAGATCTTGAGTTTTACGCCATGGCGTTCTGCTACCTGAAGGATGCTCTTCTGCGCTTTATACAGCTCCCAGTTTGCCGTCAGGTAACCACCATCCTTGTTGCTGTCAGAATACCCAAGCATAATCTCCTGACTGTTTCCCCGAGCCCTAATGTGGCCCATGAAGACAGTATTTTCGAACATACTTTTTACAATACCCGGGGCCGCACGCAAATCTTCAATGGTTTCAAAGAGCGGAACAACGTTGATGCGGCTCATAACATCTTGCTTTGAAACCCAGTTAAAGAGCCCGGCATGCTTCGCGAGCAGGAGCACCTCCATTACGTCACTAAGTCCTCGTGTCATTGAGATAAGGTAGTTTTGGACAGATTGGGATCCAAACAGGTCCTGGCCCTGCCTGATTACGTTAAAGACTTCAGACGTCTCCTTGCTGTCATCGCTTACTTGAACAAAGGGGCTTATGAGTGGCCTTGGATCCTCGAGATAACGTGTGAGGGCTGAAATTTTTTCTTTCTCGCTCAGGGCGTGGTAATCCCCGATGCGTGCCAACTGCATCCATTCGGCTATCGTATTCTCATGAACTTCACTGTGCTGGCGTATGTCAAGAGTCGCAATATGAAAGCCGAATACCTCAACCTGATGCAGCAGTGGTTTGACCTTTGTTTCGGCAACCAGCTCACCCTTGTTGGAATAAAGTGAGTCTGACAGAATTTTCAGGTCTGCCTGAAGCGATTCCGGTCCAGGATACGGATTTCCATTATGGTGCTCCTGGCCACCACTATGCTGCAGCAATCTAGTAGCTTCCAGCCTGGAAAGCATAGCATCAATCTTGGCTCGGTATGGCTCATCCGGCACAGCTTCTTCCTGCAACGATGTGATCAGCTCGCTGCTCGCTCCTGCCAGCTCGTAAGATTGGCTCAAATCATCCCGCAACGATTTCAATCGCTCACTGTATTTGTCCATGGCCAGACCGAAGTGAAGCATCAGAGTTTGAAGGGTCACATCCGCTGTGACAGACGGATTTCCGTCACGATCTCCCCCCATCCAGGATCCAAATCGCACCAAAGGCGGAACTTCCCACTCACGATCCGGATAATAGGCCGCCAGCTGTTCCTCCAATTCGAGATGAAGGGAAGGAAGTACATCAAACAGTATTTCACCAAGGAAATACAAACCACTCTTGACTTCATCGTCAACGGTTATGCGCCGCTTGCGAACAGGACGTGTCTGCCATAGACCAACAATCTCAGCTCTCAGCCGCTTCTCTGCCTCTGACCTCTGACGACTCGTCAGCAAAGGGTCATCAAAAGTCTGGAGGATGGTGGCAATTTTTCGGTGTTTGTTCAGTACGGTACGACGCATTGCTTCTGTAGGGTGTGCCGTAAAAACCAGTTCCAGCCCCAAATTCTGCAGCAACTCCTCAATCTGCTCGTCATTGAAACCACCCTGGCGAAGCCTGCTCAGGGCATTCCCGAAAGTTCCACGGGACGAGGCAGATACGTTTTGTTTTTCAAATTCAAACTCATATTCCCTTCGCCTTCGAATCCTATGATTTTGTTCTGCAATGTTGACAAGTTCAAAGTAAAGCGAAAACGCACGGATAACCTTCCCCCTGTGTTCCATGGGAATGTGCCCTATTCTCTCTTCAAACGAACGGCGGCTTGCCTCATCTTTTCTGCTGCGCAAATTTTTGGCTGCGAGCCGAATCGTTTCCACATCGTTAAAGACCTCATGTCCGCATTGTGAAATTATGACCTCTCCAAGCAAGTTTCCGAGTAATCTGACATCTCGGCGCAAGAGGCTGTTAGTTTGCGTCATTTTCATTATTCTCCACTTCTGTGTTTGGGTTTTCAGATTCCGTTGCTATGTTGAAACTACAATCGATGGATTCCAATTACTCTTAATAAACGCGCTCTTCTTAAGAAATATATTCATTTCGCCGGCTCACTTCTGTTCTTCAGAACCCTCTCTTCCATCCACCATTCTTTTTACAGGGATTCCTAACACGCCTTCAGCATTCTTAACATTGCTAACAGCGAATTTGATAGTCGGGAAAGGAGGAAATGAGAGAAGGATTTTGATCATGGACGAGTCCAGGTGAATAAGATCATCGAATGCCCGACCAGACTCTTTGCTCCCTATCGGATATCCTACCAGACTTAACAACAATAGTACTGGTACAAATATCACTAATAACTTTTAACATTTTGGTCATGTGCACCAAGTGCTGTAAATTAAAGAGGGACTCCCCCACCGTGCAACTCCTCCATTCTCAAATACTTTCGCCCAGTGATCCACTCCTCATTCACGTCCATCAACACCGCTCCTGCCAACCTGATCAACGCTTTCTCAGATGGAAACGCACCCACTTTCTTTGTACGACGCTTGATCTCGTAATTGAGACGCTCCATCATGTTTGTTGTTCTTATCCTGCGCCAGTGCTGCTGTGGACAGGACTGATAGTTGTACAGTGAATCCGACCATCGCTCGTACATCTCAGCAGCCCTGTCCATTCCATGATCCATCAATGCCTGCTGTGCCAGAGGCATGAGTGAAGGATTCTCAAGTGATTCCTTCACTATGAGTGATACTGACCCCCATCTTTTCTTTGGAATCTTCTTCATCAGGTTCCTGATGAAATGCACATGGCAGAACTGCCATGATGCACCCGGAAAAGATCGGAGTACAGCCTCCCTGATTCCCTTATGGCCATCTGATATCACCAGCTCTAAGCCTCTCAGACCGCGATCCTTAAGATCATCGAAGAATGATTCGTAGTCGATTTCTGTCTCAGAGTCATAAAGCCTTGCTCCCAGGATTTCCCTGTATCCATCCTCTCTCACGCCAGCAGCAATGTACAGCGCCATGCTTTTGTACCTTGAATCCTGGCGTACCTTGATGTATGTGGCATCCACATACATGTACCTGATCTCCTTTTCTATGGGACGCTCAAGGAATTCCTTCACCTTTTGATCCAGATCGGAGGAGAGTGATGAGACATAGGACGGGGATACTTTTCGTATCCCAAGGGTCTCAACAATGCTCTTCACTCTCCTTGTTGAGACACCCTGTATGTACGATTCCAGGATTGCTGATTCAACTGCTCTCTCGACTCTGCTGTACCGGTCAAATACCTGTGTTTCGAATGGAAACTCAGGTATCTGGGGCTTCTCCAGCATCAGATCGCCGTCCGATGTCTTCAGTGATCTCTTCCTCTTGCCATTCCTGTGTGCTTTCCTCTGCTCAGATCTTTCATACCACTCCGCCCTGATCTGATCCATCACTTCCCTGCTTCATCACCTTCTCTGTCTTTTTCTTGTAATCATGACAGTGAGGAATACCAGTGCGGCAGTGAAGGTCAGCGAAAGGGCTTCTTCCTTTAGCAGGCTGGAAAATGGAATTGCCCCGGCTCTGGAGAAATTTATGGAATCGGTCAAACTTGAGCCGTTGACAGTGATGTATCCCGATGTTTTAGTGGAAGAATAGTTGGGAATCGCCGTTACCGAATATGGGTAGGTGCCGTTGGTCAAGTACACTGAGATCTCATTGCTGCTTGAGGATTTGTTAATGGAACGAGAAATTTCAGGAAGATCCGCAAATATAAAATCGCTCAATCATTGAGTCCCTTCCCATCCATAATCCGCTGAATGGACTTCTCAATCCTTGACTCTCTTGTCTTGGACTGTTTTGGAACAGCAAAATAGAAAAGGTAGGCTCTTTGCCTCCCCGGCGTCAGCGCTTCGAAAGCGGCCTTCAGGCCCGGAATCTCATTCAATTTGCTCTGAAATTCATCCGGGACCTTGAACTCTGAAGGTTTCTTAAGCGCCACCTTCAAACCTGATTCTTCCACTTCAACAGCTTCTCTTATGTATTCCTTCAAGTCCGCCCCCAGGTAATCTATATCATGGACGCCCGTGAATCTTATCTGGCGGGCAACCTGTACATTTTCCGTCTGCTGTACCAGGATGTCCTTCGGATCGTGCAGCAGCGCTCCCTTGAAAAAAAGAAGCGCGCAGTAATCTTTGAAGCCGTGGATCAGGACGACGTTCTTATCCCGGACCGTGTAACACGGAACGCCCCACTTTAATTCCTCAGATAGCTGGCAGTCGAGAACAATCGATCTCAGCTTCCCAAATTCTTCCTGCCACTTATCGGCCCTGCCTATGAATTCATCGACCTTAGGATTCTTTTCATTCATATACCGGCAAGGAGAAGCAATGTAGGATTGCATATACTTCTTTGGATTTTCCTGGAAAGGTTCGAGTTGCAGAAAGTGTTTGATCAGGTTATACTGGATATCAGAATGATTTGGCCATCTGAGAACAGTTCAGGCAGCCTGCGGATTAGTGTTTAAACGTTCTCTAAAGCAAACCACTGACCTTCTGAAGCCTACGGGCTGTTCTCCCGTTCCTCCTTGCCAACGCTGCAGCGGCAACACATTCAACAGCTCCTGCTGCAAAACATGCTCCGACCCATTCATAGAATGATGGTGATGAGCCCGATAATGTTGTGGTTCCGCCCAAAAAAGCGATGTTTCCAGGTGGAGGCCAGTCGGAAACTATAAAAGATACAGTCGTGGGATTGAATGCTCCAATCATTCCCATTGCATACCTAGGCATTTTCGGAGGAAAGATCTCACTTGTCCAGATCTGAAATTCGAAAACTATATTCCATTAATCCACGTTCTGTTTGTATGATAATAAAAGACATCAACAACATGCTTGACAGGCAGGGAATAATATCATTTACTGCTGGTACAAAGATTGAGGAATTTCTGACTGACAACGATCTGACTGCGATTGTCAGGATGAGGGTAACCAAAGATGGCGGTTACGCAATTTTCAACATTGAGAACGAGGACTTTACCAAGGCGGAGATCCAGGAATCTCTCAAGGAGTTCAGCCCTAACGTTACCCTGGACGCAGTAACTCTGAAGGTGGACTCGCCAAGCCCTTATTTCCTTGCAGGCTTCAAGTCTTTAAACAAGGTCCCTTCTGTAGTGATGGATGCCGTAATCTTCAGCGGAGGCTACTATTACATTTATTTCAGGTTCCATTCAGCTGACGAGGCAAAGCTGACATCGGCACTCAGATCTGATATTGTTGGATTCGACCGCTTTGCCATAAGGTTTCTTGGAAAGAGCCCCGGAATCGTATCAACATTCAGGGAAATTTCAACAATGGTTCCCCTTAGCTACGTGGAGATTAACGGCACAGTTCCTCCAAGTTTCATGAGAGTATTCGACGATCCTGTCCTCATGAATCTGGGTGTAAGTTGGACCAGGGAGATGAAATACCTGGTTGAGGATGAGATAAGGGCTGTATACTATGACAGAAATGCCCTACTTCGAGCAAAGGAAGACTGGCTCAACGAAATATCCAAGGATTCCAGAATATATGAGACGTCCTTTACCAACCCTATCATACAGTATCTGGTAAGCAACACTTCGGATAATTCAGTGGTCACAATGGGAATGCCGCAAAAACTCCACGGCAACACTTTCTCAATTGCAACAGTCGTCCCGGATATGATCCTTCCAGAATTCTTCGCTGTAGCGTATGAGATGATCAGGGAATTTAAAAACTGGGAGATGGACATTCATAACGTGGATTCTTTTGAAAGTATGGCAATGGACTGATGCCCAAACTTAACAATGCTACTTTTTCAAGCATTCGTGAGGGAAAAGGTCCAGCCTAATTTTTCCTGAGGAACTCCTCTATATATTCTTCTGGAAGGCCGCAATCCACCGCACCTTGCATAACTGCGTTCATGTAATCCTCTGATGGCAAGCCCTCCTTTTCACCTTCCCTGAAATATGCAATCGCCTTCATCTCAGTGCCATCCTTTGAAGTGACAGGCAGTTCTATTTTCTGATATCGGGTGGGATATCCCTCATAACAGTCAAGGGCATCCAGATCTTCCTCGGTCACTTCGAAGAGGCCTCCAAGGACCCTGTGCCCGTTGGAAGGCACTATATTCCCCACGGCCCCGTGCCATCTGGTCGAGTAACCATCGTACACGAACCTGAATTTTTCCAGGGCTCCTGAAGAAATGAACCTGCTGTTTTTGCACCTTTCACTCATCTGTTCCAAATTCATATTCGAGCCGAATGCAAAATATATCATACTCATGCCCATTGAAGAAAACGTTTAACTTTTTTCATAATCCACAGCCGCCTGAATGGCGCGGAGTCTCAAAAGTATTAACACATCTGCCATTATCCTGTGATCGCAATGAAAAAAGCACTTTTCTATATAATCGCGGTAGAGGATGACTTGAAGAGAGCTATCATGGGTCTGAACGTTGCGCGAAGATCGCACGAGTTCAAGCGCTTTGAAGACGTTAAGGTAATTCTTCAGGGACCAAGTGAAAAGCTTGTTTTCGATGAAACCCCGGAAGTGAGATCGGTGATCGATTACCTCATAACAAACAAACTCATAGATTCGGCCTGCAGCAATTTTGCCAAGAAAGCGTCCATGGATGAGTCGATTGTTGCCAGAGGCGTGGAACTGAAACCATCGGGCGAGAGGCTGGCAGCCTTTGTCAATGATGGATATATTCCGATATCATTCTGATCCTGTAACGGATCAGCATGCATTTTTAACTCCAGGGGAAGCCCACTTCGGGAAATGGGGGAAGAGGTCACAACAACATTGCCACAGGAGTCAAGAGAAAGTCCATGTATCGGGCGTTCCGTCAATTTGTACCACAAGACATTTCATCTGCTTTACATTTTTTGGAATATGACTCTGACAGGTTTGGCCCTTGCTAAGGTTGTAGCAAGTGGAGTAGGTATCGCAGCCGCAGCAGGGGCTACGGCAGTAGCTACAGGAAACGCTCATGTACTCGTGGAGGCTATGCAGCATGTACCCGCCTGGACGCACGCGCATGCTGTACTGAGCCATCTGAACCAGAAAATGCCTTGGAGCCACTGAATCTGAACAAAAGAAGTGGTGGATGAAATCCCGAGCACCTTCGGCGAGCCTCACTAGTTCCTGCACTTAGGGGTTTCTCCACCACAAAATCCTCCATCTTGAACGTGCAGAGCATCAGAAAAAATCAACATTTCTTATGAAAATTATAAAATATGTGAAATATTGTAAGAAAAAGGATCAGCCTGAATATAAATTTCTGGCTGAGATATAGTATTATCCTATCTCTTCACCTTCTTCCAGAACAATCTCCTTCACCGGTTTGACAGAGAAGTATATTGCACCAAAGGCCAGCCACACCACTATGAATGCGACGGCTATGAGAACATATATGTCAATGGACAGGAATGACCCGTAGAGGGCAAAGAGGTAGAGGATTGTTGCAACTCCCGGTACGATTGCGTATTGTGCCTTGTACTGTTTCAGTTTCCTGAAGTAAAGCGGCAGGGATGTGTTCAGCATTATATGCTCTATGATTGTTCCTGCACCCGTCCATACTCCTGTTACCAGAAACCCGTTTAATGGCCCCATGGTCCATCCCGTTACGGTGAACAGCACTATCCCTATGATGGTGTTGGACAGAAGCGCCTTGTGCGGGCTTTTGTGCCTCGGATGTGTAAGGGAGAGGGTATCAGGGAGAAATCCGTCCTTCGCCATGGTGTAAAGGTCTCTTGATCCCGCATTTATGATGGCAAGTGTGTCAACAAACCCGCTGTTAACGAGGAATACAAACATGAGTATTGCAACGCCCACACCGCCATACTTGACTGCAAGGATCAGGCCAGGCAGGAAGTTCTGGAAGTATGTGCCCATGTTTGCCGGCCCCCATCCTATAGTCATAGCGTAGCTCATGAACAGGAAAAATGCGCCCAGAACGGCTATTGTTACTATCACACCTTTTCTTATGTTGAAGTGGGCCTGCCTGGCCTCCCCTCCAAGGAACGTCATGGAACCCCATCCAGCCAGGGAAGTGAATGAAAACACAAGGCCCAGTGCAACCCCATTCCAGCCCGTTGGTGAATATGCGGGCGTGAATACCTTAAGGTTAACCGGATCTGGAGATTTTCCAAGTATCAGAAAAGCTACAATCAACAGGATTGCCATTTCTATAACTCCGGTGAAAACACTGTATCTCAGGGAATTCTTTATGCCTGAATATGCGAGCCCATACGCTGCAAGGGCCACGACAAGGCCTATCGGGTACCAGGACCAGGAGGGCAGGTTAACGCCGAATATCCCGAGGCCGTACTGCGTGGCGAGTGAAGTTTCGAAATAGATGAACGGTGTGGCCCCAATGACTGTATATAGCATATAAACCCATCCGCCGAACCCTCCTCCACGGGTTCCGAACCCTCTTTCTATATATCTGTAGTAACCTCCGCTGGAGGCAACTTTCCTGGAGAACACGTAAATGACGAAACCTGCACTGAATACTGCGAGAACTGCCAGTATGTACGTTAGGGGCAGAGCTCCATATGCAAATGCGGCTGCCCCGGTCATGGTTGCTGTTACGGCAATAGCAGGAGCTGTAAATGAAATCGACTGGAACACCAGTTCCAGGTACGTCACAACACCTTTGTTTAGCTGCTTGCTGGATTCTGCCATGTTCATCTGGAACATGCGATAGCTGATAAATGTTATGATGAGTTCGTATAAATTATCCGATATTCGTATCAAACTAACTTGCTTAAGACCAGTTTACGAGCACAAAATTACCAAAAAAAGAAGAAAAGAAATGGCGTCCACAGGAACTTGGCAGTGCTGTAAAATATGGATTTTGGGAGAATGCAAGTTTAGTTCTACCGTATCAGGTTACATATGGTATTGTCCTGCCAAAACCCAAGAGGATCACGGCTGCTGCCACAGCAAACAGCGAAAGAATGAGGGCAAATGCATAGTAATCCAGCCTCGTTATGGGCATGGTCTCCACATAACTCCTCTTTTTAGTCGCCCTGAACCCTCTGGTGTCTGCAGAGATTGCTGTATCCTTTGCGCCCCGGAGAAGATGAATCATGGTGGGAACGATCGCGTTCACTCCGGCAATCAGCATGTATACAGGCCGCAGTACACGGGGTTTCCCGGATCCGAGCCCCCTCATTACCTGGATCTTCACAGACTCATCAAGGTAGCTGAAAATGGAAGGTATGCTTCTCATCCCAACCATAAGTGAAAATATCACTGAGTCCGGCACTGAAACCTTGTGAAGTGTTCTGAGTATCTGGGTAGGTGTATTGGTCATTACAAGGAGAAGTGCGGACGACATAATGGCAGCGGTTCTGAAGGATATCTGAAGGCCGTACTCAACGGCCTGAAACGTGAGTACATGCTGGTATCCCATTATGCTGAAGTAGGAAGGCCATACCCAGATTGCCACAGGAGAGTATCCTGGAAACGCTATGGAGAGAATTGCATTGGGTGCAAAGGGTGCATAGCCCCAAGCTGTCCCTATGACTGTGGAGATCATGAACAAGGTTCCTATGTAGAACTTCCTCGTGCCGTCTTTCAAGGTAAGGTAGCATAGGAGTATGAGCAGGGTCAGTATTGCCCCGATCCACCATATGGTGATAGCTGAAACTACCATTACCGAGAAGGAGAGGAACATCTTCACAAGGGGATTCATGCGGTAGAAGAGTGAGGTGTGAGGTTCAAATTCTGTTATTTCCTTGAATCCACGAATTCCTATTGCTCCAAGTATAAGGTAGACTGGAGCAGTGACGCCGAACAGAAAGATAATCCAGCTGATAATGTTATCAAGCAGGAAGTTCATTTTTCCACCTCAAAAGAAACTCTTCAGGAAGTATAACTCCGTATTTCTCTGACTGTGCAAACACCTGTTCAGGTGTGCCTTCCACGATTACCTCCCCCTCATTCATGAGGAGGATCCTGTCGGAATAATTATACACGAAACGGGAGTCATGTGTAACGATGAGGAAGCTGTATCCCCGGGACTTAAGCAGAGTCAACTCACGGCCAAGATTTCTTTTGTGGAAATAATCCTGCCCCGAAGTTGGCTCGTCCATCATTATTACCCTGGGGCCGCCTGCTATGGTCGATGCCATGGCAACCCGCCTTCGTTGCCCCTGGCTCAGGGTTAGCGGGTCCGACCCCAGATAGTCTTTCAGGCTGAAAAGATCCACGAGGCGTTCCACAAGAGGTTCCATTCCCTTGAGTTTCCTGACCTTAGTGGAGTAGTTGATCTCCTTCTGCACGGATTTGTTTATCAGCATAAGGTCAAAACTCTGAGGCAGATATCCTATGAAACGCCCTCTCGTGTTCAGGTCAGGATCAACGAAATCATTACCGTCAATACTGATTTTCGTTGACAACTCGCCCTGATCCTGGTCAATGAATCCTATAAGGCCCTTGAGCAGTGAACTCTTGCCTGCTCCGTTCTTGCCCATTATAGCAGTTATTGTTCCCTCACCAATCTCGAGTGATGCCTTGAGTGAGAAGCCCTGCCTGTATTGCACAGAGACATCAGCCTTCATGGACACATTAGTTATTTCTGCCCGTTTCTTCTCTTTGGGTCCAGCTGCCCAGTCCCTGTTGGTAATAATAAGGTGTTCAGGCATCTCTATCCCCATTTCAAGGAGTTTTCCAGTATTCTCATATATATCTTCCTTTGGAATGTTGAGGGCAATCCCCCCATTGTCTACAACCACTATCCGATCAACTAAGGGGAGCACCCTCTCTACCTTGTGCTCCACGATAATGGCAGTCCTCTCTCCCTTGATCCTCGTCAGGAACTCGAAAATCTTCCCGGTTCCTTCAGGGTCGATGTTTGATGTGGGCTCATCAAGTATCAGAACCTTGGGGTTCATGGTAAGGACAGCTGCAAGAGCCACCCTTTGCAGCTCCCCTCCGGAGAGCTTGCCGGTCTCTTTTCCCCTCAGGTTCTCTATTCCCACCGCTTCAATGCTGCTGTCGATCCTCCTAAGAATTTCCTCTCTGTCTATATTGAAGTTTTCTGGAGCAAATGCGATCTCCTCCTCAACCTTGTAGTTAATGACCTGCCTTTCAGGGTCCTGAAGGAGTGTCCCTACCATCCCTGCAATCTCTGCAACTCTCATTTCCCTGGTCGATTTGCCGAAAATCTTTACCTCTCCGCTGTAGCTTCCATTTATGATATGCGGAATAATTCCATTTATGCACTGAATAAGCGTTGATTTCCCGGATCCTGACCTTCCAGTGATCAGGACGCACTCTCCTTCATCAATAGAAAAATGGGGAATGTTTATGGCATGGTTTCTTGAGCCCAGATAGCTGTATTTCAGGTTACTGACTTCAACAGCCTTCATTGGCCCAGCACCCTTGTCACCCTTATCGCGATGAAAGCTGCTATCACCCCGAACACTATGTTTCCGGGCAGGGCTGCACCAAAGTTGAATGCTATTTTCTGCCAGTTTACAATTCCGCCATAGAGGAAGGGGCTGAAGAATCCTGCATATATCACATTGTCAGGTATTGTCCATAGGAAAGCGATTATTGCACCTGTCACTGCAGGAACCAAGGCTCTGTAATTCTGCTGAAGCTGTGCCAGCCTTCCATTCTCCTGCTCTATGCCTATTCCAAAGAGATGCCCCCTGGTGAATGCAATTACGACGTCAATGAGGAGCCCGTATGTGAGAGTCTCGTAAATCGTATACATTGGCTCTCCACTGAACCCGTAATGAAATATATCACCGAGAATGTTGAATATGAACATTGAAAACATTCCCACTCCGACCTTCCTTACAACTCCTGCTACTATGAGGAGTATAAGCACTCTTCCGAAGAAGCCAAAATCTATGAATGGCACTGCGCCGCCTGGCACAAACTTGTTCAGGAAAGGCCCTACAAAAAATTCCCAAACAACAGTGAAAGCTGCCCCAACTCCGATATAAACAAAATCAACTGTTTTGAACCTGGATGCTCCACCATGGTTAAGCCCGTAAAAGACAGCAAAAACTGCTGCCCCAACAAAATAAAGGACCATTATGTACCAAGGTATCATGCCGGGAGCACTCAGGAACCCACCAATTCCGTTGAAACCCATATTGTCTCGGTGGGAAAAAAATACATAGAAATAAGAAAGTTCTGTATATAAAATACAAACGTATATAGATGGGTCTGTATGATATATTTACTATATAGGCCAAGTTAAAATCCACCTTAGACGATGATGTTCCAATGAATTTCGAGCAGGTCACTCCAGGGCTGATTCCCGGATTCGATTTTAAGACCCTTGATGCCTTATTCGTAGATCTTGATGATACGCTTGTTGATTACAGGATTCCGTGCAGGCTTGGCCTTCAGGAAATAGCAAAGCTGGTGCCGGGCATCAGAAAAGTTGGAATTGACACCCTTGAAGCCGATTTTCACGGAATACTGCGGGACAATCTCCCAAAAATATTTGACAATGAAATCACAGTCGAGAAAGAACGCTTATTAAGGCTTGATGCGGTGCTTAGGCGGTACGGGAAGAGGGCTGAAAAATTTGAACTCTCATTCTATGATGAACTGTTCCAGCACGTGTTCTGGAGCAACAGGAGGCCTTCAACAGGAGCAATTGAGTTCCTTGAGCTTTGCGAAAGCGTGGGCATCCCTGTTGTGGCCATATCAAACGGAAACAGGGAGATACAGGAACGCACTCTGATTGAGACCGGAATCGGAGATTATATTGATACAATGCTGATTCCATCTAACTCGGGAGAGCTGAAGCCCGGTGCGGCCATGTTTGAGAAAGCCCTTGAGATGACTGGGGCGAAAAGAGACAATACCATCATGATCGGTGACTCTTGGAAATATGATGTCGCGGGCGCAATAAACTCCGGCATAACCCCTATCTGGATAAACAGCAGTGGTTCCGGAGTGCCATCTTTGTTCGAATGTTCAGTGGGCATACGACATTGGAGAAATTGCCAGATTGTGGAAGAGGCAATGGTAGGATGATCTCCCAGTATACGGACAGTGATCTGGAAACCCTTATGGAAAGGTATTCTGCTGATAGTGAAAATGACATAGTGAAGCCATCCTTTGGAAAAGGCTCGATCTCTGACCTTCCAGAGGTATTCATGCATGCTCTCGGACTAGGTGGAGGTCAGAATGTGCCTGAAGTACTCAGGGGCACATACGAACAGGTGGATCATCTGGTATTCTTCCTTCTCGACGGTTTCGGCCACAGCACCATGAGGGGCGCAATAGAACGGTTTCACCCCGGAGAAGTCGAGAAATTTCTTTCTGAATCGGCGTACACCCCAATAACGAGCGTATTTCCATCAACAACTTCAACAGCCACTGTAACTGTCCAGACCTGCAGGGAGCCCGTACAGCACGGCATAATCGGATATACTGCATATATGTCAGAGATAGGTGCCATCTGCAACATGATTTCACTCACCCCTCTGGGAAACAGGGGAAAATCAATTCTAGACGATGGATGGTCCGATGAAGGGCTGCTGGGAGGAGAAACTCTCTATTCAGCAATCGGAAAGGAATCCCTGGATTCATACCTGTACCTTCCATCAGCAATAAAGAACAGCGGCCTGACCCGTATCACCGGAAGAGGGGCTAACATTACTGGCTACTACTCTGTTCCACAGATGTTTTCCGCTCTGCGCAAGAACATAGAATCATCAGGCTCCGGCGGCATCCACTTCTGCTACATATCCACAATTGACACCATATCACACAGGATAGGCCCAGGTTCTGAGGAAGTCGCAGTGGACATGGACAACATATTCCATCTTATTGAAAAGGAATTGACTGGAAAACTCAGGATAAATGGATCTCTGGGGGTCATGATTTCGGCAGATCACGGGCATACCACTGTTCCCATAGAATCGGTGAAGGACGCGGCATCTGATGAAAGGCTTGCCTCATACATGAGAACGCCTGTGGTGGGTGATATGAGGGCACCATTTCTCAGAATAAAGCCCGGCCTACTTCAGGACGCCTTTGAATATGTTCAGTACAGGTACGGGGGCGAGTTCCTTGTCAGGTATGGGCATGATATGCTGAAGAAGGGTTATTTCGGAAATTCTGATCGGAATTACGATTCAAGGGACAGGTTTGGGGGCATTGTTCTCCTGCCCAGGGGGAGGACCGGAATGATCGACTCACGCCTCAATATTCTTGACCCCGGGATGGACATTTCATCGCTCGTGGGTGTACACGGCGGCCTGAGCAGGGATGAAATGATCGTTCCCTTCATATCGCGTGTCAAAAATTACCACTGAAACATCCTATTACTCATATTTTCAGCCAATATGAAAGAATTCTGGAAATCTTAATAATGGGCTCCCGGAATATATATCCATGATCACGACAATAAAACCGAAGCTCCCTCAGGGAAAGAAGTATGCAGTATGCCTGACCTTTGATTTCGACACCTTCAGCTTCAGGATAGGAAGAATGAAGCATTATTCTCCCACCCTCATATCACGGGGCGAGTTTGGCGAAGTAGGGGCACACAGGATTCTGGACATGCTTTCCACCCATGATCTGCCTTCCACCTGGTTCATCCCGGGATACACGATCGAGTCCTATGAGGATACTGTGAAGGAGATACATTCCAAGGGCCATGAGATAGCCCACCACAATTACCTCCATGAAACTCCGGTGGAGCTTGAAAGGGACAGGGAGAATGAAATCATAGACAAGGCGAACAGCATAATAGAGAAGGTTTCGGGAAAGAAGGCCAGGGGTTACAGATCACCTTCCTGGGACCTGAGTGCAAACACGCTTGACCTTATTCTTGAAAAGGGGTTCGTTTACGACAGCAGCCTGATGGCACATGATTACCTTCCATATTATGTGAGAACAGGTGATGTTCCCGATGAGGATGGAGGATTCAAGTTCGGCAAGAACACCAGAATGATTGAGATACCCATAAGCTGGTCTCTTGAGGATTATCCTGTCTTTGAGTTCGATGATGAGGCACCGGGCATGGGCTTGAGAGAGGCAGGATCTGTACAGAGGAACTGGATAGCTGATTTTGATTACATGACCAAACACATGGATACGGGAGTGTACACACTTACAACTCATCCCCATGTTATTGGAAGGGGCCACAGGATGGAAGCACTGGAAAATACTGTGAATCATATACTGAAAAGAGATGATACAGTATTCCTTACAATGGAAAGCCTGGCGGGAAGTTGTTTAGGATGAAGTCATTAAGGCGATCAGATTGATCTCCACTTCCTCTCCAGTTTTTTCTTCAGGGACGAAACACTCATCACTGAAGCTGTAAGTTCCTTCACCTTTTCTGCGGATTCCTCATCGCTGTCGATGCCGAGCCGGTTAAGCTTCTTCTCTAGAGCTATAAGCTTCTCCAGAATCTCTATGAATTTCGAAAGGGCGCTCTCTATGGCATCTCTTTCAAAGGACTCGGAAATAATCCTTCTGATTCCGGCTACTTCGGATTCCCCATCCTGGAGCTTCAGCCTGAGAGAGGCAAGTTCCAGGCTGTTAAGTGGTACAACTATTTCCCTGGTTGAATCGCCCGAATACTCAAAGTCCTCGTTTCCCCCCTCTTCTGTTAACCCCATGGAATCCCATCGTCTCTACTCTCATGAATATGCTGTATTCATAGACCTTTTTGCAGCATCATAATACCCCAGGGCGTTTGCAAACTGCTTGTCTTCCTCCTCGACTTCAACAAGAGTCCCTGGGGCAAGTATTTCCAGATCATCGCCAATAAGTCGTGATCCTCCGCCTACGGGGACGAGTGCAGTCACCCGGTCGAGTTCTCCCCTCATGGTGGTCCTGATCTTGTCGACTATCTTGCCTGCCAGAACGTCAAGTATGGGCCTGGCCTTCTCCCCTCCTCCAACAACTCGCTGCCTGTAAGCGACCTCGCGTACCAGTGCGGAAAGGGCAACATCCGAAGGGGCAGTGTATCCAGTCTCCCTGGCAATAAGGCGGTTCATGCTCGCTACCGCGTTACCTACACCTTCCTGCATGCTGAAAGACATGTCAACAACGGGCTCCATGTCTGTTAGATTTACAGTAAGAACATCAGTAGTTCTTGATCCTATGTCTATGATAAGGCCATAGCCTATCTCCTGATGTATGAGCCCTCTGTCGAGAAGATGCAGGGCAGCACCTACTCCCTGTGGCCTCATAACAAGCTGTGAAATCTTGATTTCCCTGGACTCGTTGTCTTTGCTTTCAATAACGAAACTTCTGTTTGCGAGAGTGGCTTTGGCACCTGAAGCTTCAAGGTGAAATCTTCCCAGCGGTGTCCCGCTGCCAAGCACAACATTTGAGGATCCTCCCTCTTTTCCCACGCCACTGCTCCACAAAGCAGCTGCCAGCAATGGCAGAGAGTCCCTGTCAGAGAGCCTTCCGTCGCCGAGTGGTTCCCTTGTATTTTCGCCAATTGCAGCGTCTCCGAAAGTAAAACGCTGCCCACCGTCAAGGGAAAGTACGGAGACCATGCCTCCGAACCCCCATGACTCATTGTCATGCATTTTCCATCTCGAGGGAAACTTGATCCTTGAACCATCCGGACAGATAACCTTGGTCTCCCCATAGCCAAGATCAATGCCTATAACATCCATCTATTTTCACTCATCATATGATTGCGTAAGCTAGTAATTTTCTTTGTCATTTATCATTGTGCATGAATTTGTTTCGCATCTGGCATCCAGTATGCCCGCAGAGCATTCCATTGACCATGGGTATATCTAGACGCGAAAAACATGGGCCCCAAAGATACACTGAAAATTCCTCATCAAAGCCCTGAAATAAAGAACGCCTTGAAATTACTTTACTAATAAACATTTTATAAGAGTATTAAATTACCGTGTGATAATAATGGTACATTACAAATGGGTAGCGCTTTCAAACACTACAATGGGTGTATTCATGGCTACCATAAATCAGACGATACTTCTGATCGCACTTCCTGATATATTCAGGGGCATCGGACTGAACCCTTTCGTTGCCGGGAACTTCCAGTACCTTCTCTGGATACTGCTGGGCTTCAACATAGTGACGGCAACACTGCTGCTCACTTTCGGGCGGTTGTCCGACATGTTCGGGAGAATCAAGCTTTTCAACATGGGATTTGCCATATTTACAGCCGGGTCAATAATGCTTTACTTCACCCCGTGGCAGGGTCCACCCGCGGCACAGTACATGATAGTCGGAAGGCTCATACAGGGATTCGGGGCAGCATTCCTTTTCTCAAACAGTGCAGCAATCCTCACGGATGCCTTTCCGAGCAGGGAGCGTGGAACCGCACTCGGGATCAACTCAATTGCAGCCATAGGCGGCTCCTTCATCGGAATCATCCTTGGAGGCGTACTGGCAGTTTACGACTGGAGATACGTATTTCTGGTGAGCGTTCCCGTGGGGGCACTGGGAACAGTATGGTCCTACCTGAAGCTTAAAGACACCTCAAAGAGGGACAGGACCCAGAAGATTGATTACATAGGCAACGTCCTTTTCGCCGGCGGACTGACGCTTATCCTGGTTGGGATAATATACGGGCTTCTCCCATACGGAAATTCCACCATGGGCTGGCAGAACCCCCTTGTGTTGGCGTCATTCGCAATAGGGGCGGCTTCAATGATCGCGTTTCCGTTCGTGGAGATGAAAGTGAAATTCCCGATGTTCCGGATGTCCCTGTTCCGGATAAGGGCTTTTTCAATGGGAAATATAGCAGGGCTTCTCTCCGCCATGGCAAGAGGGGGAGTAATGATCATGCTTATCATCCTGCTTCAGGGGATATACCTGCCGCTTAAGGGATACGACTTTGCAGTGACCCCATTCTGGGCGGGCATTTACATGGTGCCGCTCACGGCAGGATTCATGCTCATGAGCCCCATTGGGGGAAAGCTTTCAGACAAGTACGGGGCAAAATTCCTGGCAACCGTTGGAATGGTTATAGTCCTTGGCTCATTCTACGCACTGACAACGCTTCCATATCTGTTCTATTACCCATGGTTCGCAATAATGCTTTTCACAATGGGTGTAGGAAACGGCATGTTTGCAGCTCCCAATGCAGCAGCTATCATGAACTCTGTTCCAGCCGAGACAAGGGGGGCATCATCCGGGATGAGGGCGACTCTGATGAATGCAGGAATGACGGTAAGTATAGGCCTGTTCTTTACAGTGGTCATTGTTGCGCTATCTTCAGGGCTTCCAAGCGCATTTTCCACTTCACTGACAAATGCGGGCGCTCCAGAGCTCACGAAGTACTTCAACAATATTCCGCCTACGGCAGCAATGTTTTCTGCTTTCCTTGGAATCAACCCCGTCAGCACGATAATTGGCAGCCTAAGCCCCGCAGTGGCTTCACATATCAGCTCTTCTACCTTAACGCTCCTTACAAGCAAGACATGGTTCCCCCACGCAATAGCCCCCGCATTCATGAGCGCACTTCACATCGCTTTCTTTATCGGCATGCTTCTGGCCGGAATTGCGGCCGCAACGTCCTACATGAGAGGAGGGATTTACATCCACGAGGACGTTGTGACTCCGCAGGGTAATGAGAAAGATGACGGTGAAGTTGAACGCCTGAAAGCTGGTGAATACGTGCACAGCCCCGAAGGATCAGAAGAAGAGGCAACAAGAGAAGGTGAAAGAACTTCAGGAAGTGATACGGTTGACTGAGGAGATACAGGGGGACAACCTCGTTGAGCTGTGGAGGATGTTTGCCACCACCTGGAAGAAGTGGTACAGGAAAGCGGAGGAGAACATCTCCCTCCTCGACATATCGATACCTGAGTACAGGATGATGACTTATCTGCAGGAGCATGGCCCCACGCCAATGGCCAGGCTCGCATCATCCATCGACGTCTCCCAGGGATGGATAACGAGCATGGTGGATCGTCTCGAGAAAAAGGAGATGGTCAGAAGAACCAGAAGTGATGAGGACAGGAGGATCATAAAGATTGAGGTTGGAGAAAAGGGGCTCGATACGATCCATGACGCCAGGGGTCTGCACCTGGAGTTTGTGCGAAGGACCCTCGGAAAATTCAGCATCGAGGAGCAGGTGCAGTTCAAGCTTCTCCTGAACAAGCTGTTTCTTAACCTCACCGATGAACCAGAGATCTGAAATCCTACTCTTCGATCTCAACAGAGAAAGTCTTCTTCCTTGAAGTTCTTCCGCGGACCAGCCTGATCCGAGAAGTATCTATACTGTAATAGTCAGCAATCTGCCCTATTATGTCCAGATTTGCCCTGTTGTTTTCCCTTTTTGCGGTTGTGTATATTATCAGGCCGTCATCTGTGGCAACAGGCGGGCTTTTTCCAAAGTTCACCTTCACCTCGATCATCATGTCTGCGCATTGAAAATGCCGCAGTGGCTTAAATACTGTCTCGTCTGCCTGCCACACCGTCTCATACCGAAATAGCTTAAACAGTATCAAAGAACCATAAAATACGTGAAAGTGATTAATGACCGTCTTTTTTTAAAGACATCAGGTGAAAAGATGGCAGAAGACCTAGACCCATTTGATATAGCCTTGCAACAGCTTAACAAAGCCGCCAAGGTTATGAAGCTAGACGAGCAAGCGCTGAAGCTTCTGAGCCAGCCAATGAAAATTCTGCAGGTTAGTATACCCGTAAGGATGGATAATGGAAAAACCGAGGTTTTCACTGGGTTCAGGGTTAGATACAACAACGCCAGAGGACCTGCAAAAGGTGGCATAAGGTTCCACCCGGAAGAATCACTGTCCACAGTAAAGGCACTCGCCGCGTGGATGACCTGGAAGACCGCAGTCGTTGACATACCCCTCGGAGGGGGAAAAGGCGGAGTAATATGCGATCCCAGGAAAATGAGCACGGGCGAGCTTGAAAGGCTGAGCAGAGGTTACATAAAAGCAGTGGCAGACCTTATAGGCCCCGAGAAGGATGTTCCTGCTCCTGATGTATACACTACTCCACAGATAATGGCCTGGATGATGGACGAGTATGAGAACATAGTCAGGCATTCCGCTCCCGGGGTTATTACCGGGAAACCTATTGAAAACGGCGGATCCCTCGGAAGAGGAGATGCCACTGCAAGAGGGGGGATGTATGTCCTCAGGGAAGCAGCAAAGAGAACGGGAATGGATCTCTCCAAGGCAAAGGTTGCAATACAGGGATTTGGCAATGCCGGCCAGTTCGCTGTAAAGCTTGTAAAGGAACTCTACGGCTCCAGGGTAGTCGCGGTTTCCGATACCAGGGGTGGCGCATATCTTGAAGACGGGCTCGACTTCGATAAACTCATGGAGCAGAAGAAGAGCAAGGGAACCGTTCAGGGATATCCCGGATCAAAACCGATAACCAATGAGGAGCTTCTTGAACTCGATGTGGATGTCCTGATCCCGGCTGCAATAGAGAACCAGCTTACTTCACGGAATGCGGCAAACGTCAAGGCAAAGGTCGTGCTCGAGCTGGCAAACGGCCCGACAACTCCTGAAGCCGATGATATTCTTCACAAGAACAAAGTGCTTCTTGTTCCGGACTTCCTTGCAAACGCCGGTGGTGTGACAGTATCCTACTACGAGTGGGTGCAGAACCAGACCGGAGACTACTGGGAAGAGGAGGAGGTGCACAAGAAGCTTGACAAGAAGATGACTGAAGCAAGCAAGGCAGTGTTCTCCGCCGTTGACCAGTACAAGGTTGAACCAAGAACCGCAGCATATGTCGTCTCCGTCAAGAGAGTAGCCGACGCCATGAAACTTAGGGGACTGTATTAGGCCTCAATCCCACTTTATTCATTTTTACCGGGAATATTCTTATCAACTTAGAACAATATCTCACCTGTCTGGAGGCCAACTAAACTTCCATTCTAATCACGGGGTCGATTGTTCTGGAACAGGATGAAGAATCACTAAGGGAGTATTACGGCATGCCTAAAGGCGAAATACCCCACAATGCTTATGAGGACAGAAAGGTCGTCGAACTTTCTGAAAGGATAAGATCCCACGAGGGGAGCAGGTCAAGCGACGTCCACATTATCGCTGGAAGAAAGAAGGAGCAGGTGAGAAGGATTGCATTCCTGACAGCCATGAAGCTTCTGAAATCAGGCTCGGATGTAGTGCCTGTGTCAAGCTTTGAGTATCCTGACAAAACTACAGGGAGAAGTGGCGCCTATCCTGTCTTCCTTCTTGATGAGGAACAGATAAGGGATAACACCCCTGAAGTCGAGGAACCAGATCCTGAAAGGGTAAGCAGGATCATGGACTATCTGAGAAGTAATTACGGAAAGAATCACGCCATTTTCCTCTCCATCTGCCAGGATACATACGAATCAAGATTCAAGGATGGCCTGGGGAGATCAATCGATCTGGACTCAGTGGAAAATTCTGGAAGCAAGAAGCTCTCTCCCAACAGGTTTAAGGCCAACAAACAGGGAAACAGGTACTGGTATGCCTTCATTTTTCCTGCCCTGTCCTTTCTTCTCTCACCGATAAGGCAGTATTTCACCGTGAATGGTGATCCTTTCGCACTTAACACAATTGGGTTTTCCATATTCCAGTCATTTGCCTATCCGGCCCTTTTCGTTGCTCCGGTACTGCTAAGTGTAGCGGGGCTCGTCCTGCTCTTCGCCTTTGCAAGGGGCCTGTCAGGGACGGCAAAGAAAGTGCTGGCAGCAGGAATGGCAATGTTTCTCGCGGAAATCATAATCCCGCTGTTTCTGCTGATAACCGGAGTACTGTCCATGAATGAGCAGTTATACAGTTCACCGGCTCTTGGGAATTATATGCTGCCCTCTACGCTATTCCTCGCTTTTCAGAGCGCCGCAGCTGTATCATTCCTCCTCATCCCCTTCATGCAGTCAACCAGGATTCAGAAGGCATGCCTCGGAGCCTCTTTCATCCTGGCTCTAGCTTTCCTGGTGGCAATGGATGCTCTTGCCTCACAGAATCTGCTGAACATCAATCTGACTTATCAAGGGATTCCAGTGGTGTTCCCACTCCCCTTCATTCCCCCTTATAACACAATATTCTTCGGGTTTCTATACGGCAACACCTACTATCTCTACGGCTGGTTGAATACTCTTCCATACCTTGCCCAGTTCGGTTTCGCAGCAGCTTATTTTTCGGTGGCCATAGGGCAGGGAAGAAGAAGCCGTTCAAGCTCAGAATGGAAGGGTGAGGTGCCGGATGCAAGGTCAGCATGACTCACTTTTAACTCTGAGGTTCCGATATCGAAGCAAGAGCAATGAGAATCCTGGAAGTTGTTGATTACGACCCAAGGTGGCCGGAGAGTTACGAAAACGAAGCGGAGACCATTAGAGGGATATTCGGCTCGAATATTGTTGATATACAGCATATAGGGAGCACATCAGTACCAGGTCTCAAGGCCAAGCCTACAATAGATATAATGGTCTCAGTCGAGAGCCTTCTTGCGGTGGATGAAGTGAACAGCGAAATGAAAAAGGCGGGTTTTGAAGCACTCGGGGAGTATGGAATCCCCGGCAGGAGGTTCTTCAAGAAGGTCAGGTTCGTGGACCCGGAAAACTGGGTGCATAGTGTTCATGTCCATGTCTTTTTCAGGGACGACAAGGAGAATCTGAGGAGGCATCTGGCAGTCAGGGAATTTCTGAAGGCCCACCCCGGTAAAGCGGAAGTATATGGAAAACTCAAGGCAGAGGTCGCAGCAAAGCATCCGAATGACAACGAGGCTTACATATCCGGAAAGGAAAAGTTTGTCACAGAACTCCAGAAAGAAGCCATGGAATGGTATTCCCGCAGGCCCGCATGATACTTTGAGGGTCGAATTTGTGCACAAGCTTTCCATTGTTTCGCTCAACCGGGTTCTGTCACCCATTGGCAGGATACTCATCAGATGTAAAGTTAACTCTTTATTACGGGCGAATCCGTAATGTTTTCAGGTGTAAAAATGGCCAGCTACAGCTTTAGTTGCAAGGATATTGGAATGAACTGCGGGTTCTCTACCGAGGCAAAGAGCATGGACGAGCTCATGCCGAAGATAGTGGATCATGCAAAAACTGCTCATGGAATGAAGGAGATTTCCGAGGATCTTAAGCAGAAGGTTACAGACGCAATAAAAATGAAGCATTGATCCGTAAAAACACTGAAAAAACAACTGTGACCAGGAGGGGCGCTTGATGCTCCCCCCTGGTCTGATTTATTTCCTTATTATCGGCAGAATGACTTTTGACGGGTAATCCTTCCCGTGATACAGGGTCTGGTCTGCTATCTTCACCTTATCACTTCTTCCAAGTTTTTCCCAAACGTTCTGATTTCTGCTGTACTTCGGAAAAGCGCTTGAAGCAACCTCGACCCTGATCCTGTGCCCTGGGCGGAAAACCTGGCTTGTATTCCACATATCCACTGTCATGCTGTAGACTTTCCCGGGCTCCATCGGTATCTCTCTCTCCATGCCCTCCCTGTATCTTGCCCTTACCACTCCGTCGCAAAGCCTCTGCGCGAATCCGTTTGGCCATACATCGAGAAGCTTTACCGCAAAATCAGTATCTTCTGCGTCTGAGGATACATAGATCTCTGCCTTCACAGGGCCGGTTACCTCAAGGCTCTCCTTAAGGGGCTCTGAAGTGTATACAAGCACATCATCCCTTCTCTCCACGGCTGCGTAATCATCAGGACCTCCTATCTGGGCAGAGGTCTGCTCCGTAATGAATGGGAACGGGTTTTCGGGATCGTAGGTATAGCTGTCTTTACCGGAACCCATATCATGCACCACGTCAACCAGTTTCCCATCACCGAATCTGCTGTTTGCCCTTCCACCACTCGTCAGGTAATACGGGACGAAATCTGTATCCGGAAGGGGCCAGTCCTTTTCGTACCTCCACCTGTTCTCCCCCATCACAAATATTGAAACTCTGTTTTCATCGTCAATGCTGTTCCTGTCTCCCTTGAGCCATCTGTCAAACCACCTTTTTTCCAGATCAAGAAGGTCAATCAGTGAAGTGGGCCCAAAATCTATGTTTCCAAGGGTCTGGCTCTTGTTTATTCCGTGCGGCCATGGCCCCATCACAAGTTTCTGGTTTTCTCTGGCAGATTCAGTTTTTGCGTGCTGCCTCATCCCGTGGAAGTTCATCGGGGTGCCAATCTGCTCGTCATCGTACCATCCTGAAATGTGCATCACCGGGAGATCAATCTCCGAGAATCTCGTCTGGTATGCTGTCTGCTTCCAGTAATCATCAAAGGTCGTATGGTCAAAGGATTCTTTCCATCCCGTTATTGCCCTGCCTGTGGCCCTTTCCATATCTATCAGGGGAAGGTGCCTGTACACCTTCTCCCAGTCCACATAATCGACATTCTGGAGTGACCTTCCGCTCACAAGAAAGCTCCATGAAATGTGAATTGGATCAGGCACTCCCGTGGGGCTCTCAACAAATTGATCAGAAGGGGAAACGGTCGATATCATTGTTTTCAGGTGAGGGGGATTTTCCAGGGCGGTAGTCCACTGAATGCGTGCCAGGTATGAAGCTCCCAGTGTTCCAACCGAACCTGTGCACCACTCCTGCCTGGCGGCCCATTCTATCACATCATGGCCGTCCCGGCCTTCGTTGACATAGGGAACAAATGTTCCATCGGAATCGCCTCTGCCCCTTACATCACAGATCACCGCTACATAGCCATTGTCAGAAAAATACCTGCCCTGTTCTATGTTGCCGGATTCCCCTTTTCCATAAGGAGTCCTGATTACCAGTGCAGGGAACTTTCCATCGTCCTCAGGAAAATAGACGTCGGCAGAGATCTCCACATCGTCCCGCATCGGGATCCTCTGATCCCACAATATTCTGATTTTTTCCATGAATTTCACTACTTAAACTGGCTAAGGGTGTTGCTCAATATTATTGTTTTCAGTAGACTGCTGCCCCTCATGAAAAGGCTCTGGTTTTCCATTTGCCCCTGAAAGAAACTTAATTAAGCAGCAAAAGTGATATTCTATTGTGGAAACCGGTCATGCAAGAATTCCGCTGTTGAAGGCTGAAGTGGCTAAAGGGAGGTACATCATCATATACCTTGATTCCAGTGAATCCCATTACTCCTTCAGGGCTGGAAAACATGCAACACTGTCCCTTTCATCCGGAAACAACGGAAATTTCGACATAAGAAGAATTTTCTCGATATCATCCTCTCCAAACAGGTCAGATGTGTTGAGATTCGCGACCGAGATAGGGGATTCTGACTTCAAGAAGAAGCTTGCAGGCATGAAGCCGGGGGAACAGGTGGACGTTTCCCCGCCGCTTGGAGGATTCTTCCTCATATCTGACAGGCAGAGGCCTGTAATCTTCATTACTTCAGGGATAGGCATTACGCCAGTGGCCAGTATAGTGAACTGGTGTGCAGATGAAGGGATAGGCCAGAGAATCTGCCTCGTCTACATAAACAAAAATAGTGAGGAGGAACTGTTTATGGAAGAACTGGAAGGCCTTGCGTCAAGACTCAAGAATTTCAGCATTGTCAGGATTACCACGGGAGACAGTGATGAAAGCCCAAGCCTCACCTTTTCCCGTGTGAAACTGGATACGTATGCACCAGACATCGATACAGGCCGCGCAATATTCTACGTTTCGGGAAAGCCCAGGTTCGTACACGATGCAAGGAATGCACTCCTGTCCCAGGGGATAGCATCTGCAAGCATAAAGACAGAGAAATTCTCTGGATATTGAACAAAAGTGGCTTAAACAATCGTGCAAATGAAACATGATGGTTAAGCTCCTTACCGGGACAATAAGAGTCAGACAGGCGACCAACCAGAAGATTCTCTTATTCGAGGTGAAGCTAAACAGGCCCTTTGACTTCAAAGCGGGCCAATACGTCAAGCTGACTCTGCCAGAAGAGAAACGGAGGCATGAGGAGGATTACAGGTTTCTCTCAATGGCATCCTCACCTGCAAACAGGAGGCTGCTGAAGTTTGCAGTAACCCTGAGGGGATCGCAATTCAAGAAGCGCATAATGTCAGCAGGCGACAGCCTTTCTGTCCTGGTCGAAGGCCCAAGAGGCAGGTTTACGTTGCATCCCGATCCTTCTCTGCCTGCAGTCTTCATAACGGACCGTATCGGGATAACACCAGCGAGGAGCATAATTGAGGACGCAACGGTGAAGGGGCTGCGACACAGAATTTACATATTCCATTCGGACAATTTTCCAGAAGAGAATTGCCTGTATAAGGACGCAGTGGAATTCAGCAGGCAGAATGGCAACATAAACGTGATTCCCATGATCCAACAGGATGATTCGGCCGAGATAGAATGTGAAAGCACCTGCAACTATGTGATGAACAGACTGGGAGGCGACTTCTTGAACTCCGTTTTTTATGTTTCCGGTATTCCGGCTAATGCCGTATCGGTGCGAAACTGGCTGCTCGACTCAGGCGTAAACCCGGATAATATCCGTATAGAGAGCTTTGCCGGATACTAGGGGCAGAATCAGAGAATCATTTCATAAACTATTGCGGAGGGAAAATCCTCCATTCTCCTCAACCGCGCAAACAGGTCTTCCCGAATCCCGGAACTGCATATGGTCATCCCCTCATCCGCAGGCTTGACGGGCTCCCCGGAAGAAAGGACATGAAAGGACCTGCCGTCATCGGCTGCAAAAACAAGGTTTGGCCCATTTGAAAAGAACCGGCCGGGAATATCGGGCGCCCTATCTGCACGCATGAACTTCCATCCTGCTGCAACATACGTTGAATCTTTGAATCTGGCTTCGGAATATCCGTCCAGATCAACGCCCTGCTCATAGAACCTGCACGATTCGGCTTCCCTGAAAAGCATCTTCTCAGAAAGTGCACGTGACCTGTAGTTTGACGCTTCCACAAGCATTCTTGCGGCGTACGCACCCATCCGCCTCGATATGTCCACCCCATTCCGGGTAAGCTGAGATCCTATGCCTCTTCTCCAGTGGTCCGGATCCACACGCAGGCCGCTTAGCCAGGTGGCACCGTCTGCCATCATCTCAACCTTGGAGAATCCAACAGGAACGCCATCCTCAGCTATCAGGACGGTTCCCTCATCCAGGTATGAGGGCCCCAGGCGGTTTATGTAATCTTCATAGCCTGATCTTCTCGATATATCACTTATGGCGGGCCAGTCCTCCCTGGTGGCCTCCCTGAAGATCATTATGCCGGATATGCTGCAAGGTAAAAATACTTGATTGTTTGAGTGCCAGTCAAATTCGAGGAATATGCCACCCATCACCGGGCATGAGGGTCCGGCGTGGAATTCATGAACAGGCAGCAGGGAATCACAACGAAAATCGCTTTCCAGCACTAGGCGAAAAGAATTAATCATACCCTCAAATATGAAAGCATGCTGAAGGATTCCCTGGACAGCACCAAAAGGCTTGTGGCAAACATGCTCAATTTCTACGGGGTTGAAAACATAGAAGAGTCCATGGAAATGAGGTCACCTGAGATGGTGGATATTGTCGCGTCCATAAGTGGTCAGCCCGAGCCTGACATAGGGATCAAGCTCCTGGGCAGGAAGCCCAGGCCCTCGGAATTTTTCGGTGCCCTGAATTACCCCTCACTCAAGTATGTAATCTTTCTTACCACTCAGGATCTGCTGAAGGAGGTAAAAGACAAGCTCCCTGCAACAACCAGCCTCCTGGAAAAGGATGTGTTCATCCTCCCACTGCCTTCAAGCGAGAACACGGATCTGGAGGACAAGATCAGGGAACTCACGGGCAAATCATCGCAGAAGGCTTTCTTTGAGGAAGTCACAGTAAAAGAGCCTTTAATCAAGCTGGACACACAGGAACTTGACAGGTTCATGGAACAGATTAATTCGCAGGGCCTGTCACTGGACACCTCCAAAAGGCTTGTCTATCAGGCAGCAGTGGGTGGCCTCAACATAGAATCAGGGAAAAGGATAAGCCACCTCGGAAACATGATAACGCGGAGAAACGAGAACCTTTCCAGGGAAGCTATTTTCCTGGAAGCACTCGGGATTCTCAAGGAAAGTGAAAGGACCCAGTCATCAACCTTTCCTGAGGAGAGAACAGTCTATCTCACGCTGGACCAGAGCGAGAACACCACCAAGCTAGCAAACCAGATCATAGTTGAAGCGATAGAATCGAAGAAGAACCGCATCCTTGACATATTGTACTCGTACCCTGAACAGTTCTCTTTCGTGGCTCTTATTGGCTCAATTGGAATCTTTGCCCCTAAGCAGGCATTGCCCCCTGAAAGGTCGGCTTCGTACCTTCTTGGCGTCATGAGAACCACGTTCGAGTCTGAAAACACATTTCTGGTTGAGACAATGCGGGAGATTGTGAACATCACCGGGATAACCACAATGGAGTGGAACAGGATCAATACTCTGGCCACATACCCTGAGATCAATAACCTGCTGCACCAGTTTTTTGAGAGGTTCGAGAAAATCGGTATTGGTGTGAAGGGGCACAGGGGAATAAAAAGAATATACATCCCGGTTTCCCACCTGGCAAAGATCTTGGGCTTGTCCTCATTCAGAGACAGCTACAACAAGAATGAACTGAAGAAATTTGTGATATGGGACACCATCCTAAATTACAAAACTTACATGCATAACTGGCAGGAGAGGCTTGCAAGCCTGGGCCTGACAAACGAGGATACGTCTTCAGCACTCAGCAACACCATGAGCCGCAGAATAACCTCCGGGATCCTTCCTGAAGGATCATTCATGCCATTTGCAGTCTACAACAGCCATGCTTTCAGGAATTATTGCATTGAAAGAATGCGAAAAGCCTCATCGGGGGTACTTGATATAACATGGTAAAGTCTTTATGACAGGGTATATGGTTAACTTTTCCCGGATAGAAGTTATTTTCATTGTGCTGTAAACTCATGGCATATTGAAAAGCATGAGTATTTATCTCTGGAGCAAGAAAACTGGAATCGACTCTGGAGCTTTGTATCAAAGAACATTTCATATGCCTCCCGAACAAAATCTTTATGAAGGTTAAGTTTCTAACTAATCCTACCGGACTGAGTATTATGACAAAATATGTATTGATTTCAGACTCGACTCTAGGATACCAATACAGAGATTTTCCATTACTGGACTTTTTGCCCTGCGCACCGTCAAGAGCGATACCCGGTCCCATCTACCGTTTTCTTAAAGGTCCCGCACCCCCAACTGCGCCAGATGGAAGAGTAGACCTGGCGCCGTACTCCATAAGAAAGCTCGAGGCCTCTCTTCTGACAAGGTTTGAAAGAAAGGACGTTGCAGTAATCCAGGAGGAGTACCTGGCACAGCACATAACAGACGATACCGAGATAATTGCTGTGTCCACAATGGACCCTCTTGGCCTTGGGCCAGTAACAATGTCCTACTATGCATTATTCGGCGGAGAGCTATATGCATGGGTATGGAGAGAATGGGACTTACTGATGGAGAAGATAAACAGTGTCAGGCGGGGGAAAAAGGCTAAACTGGTTGTTGGTGGACCCGGTGTCTGGGAGTTCACATTAATGAGGGACGCCATTGACAAGTACAATATCGATTACGTTTTTCAGGGAGAAGCCGATGATATCGCCCCGATACTTTTCGACCAGATTGTCAGTGGCAGCATTGATCCGTCGCTTTTCCACAGCGGCTACATGACCTACGACGATAAATTCAGAAAAATAGTGCAGAAAGACGAGAAATTCCTCGCAAGAGGGGTATCATTCGCCGCTTATCCAAAACTTGAGGAAATGCCACCAATCGTCAACCCGGCAATGAAAGGGATGACTGAGGTTATGAGGGGTTGCGGTGTAGGCTGCGATTTTTGTGAGGTAACCCTGAGGCCGCTCAGGTACGTTCCCATAGAGAACATAGTCAAGGAGGTTGAAATAAACCTCAAGGCAGGACAGACCAACGCGTGGCTGCACTCTGATGAAATATGGGGGTACAAGCATGGAAACATGTTCACGCCAAACGAGGACGCCCTTTCAGAACTCTTCTCGACTGTCATGGGCATAAAGGGTGTGAAAACATCAAACCCCACACACGGGAGAATCTCCATACCAGCAGGCTATCCAGAGATGATGGAGCACCTGACGAAGGTTCTCAAAGGTGGCCCGGACAACTGGATCGGAGTCCAGACCGGAATTGAAACAGGCAGCGATTCTCTTGCGAAACAGCACATGCCCAACAAGACACTTCCTCTCAAGATTGGGCCGGACGGCTCATGGCAGGATATTGTGTGGCAGGGTGTTGCAGTCGAGACCAAGAATTACTGGAGGCCTGCTTTCACTCTGCAGGTTGGGCAGGCAGGAGAGACTGACGAGGACAACTGGGACACAGTAGCAATGATAAACCGGTTGAGCAACTCTTATGTCGAAGGCAGGGCGTTCGAATTCACTGCAACTCCTCTCCTTAACGTCCCACTCGGAAGGATCAAGTCGAGAGAGCTAAACAGGGAAATGCTCACCGAGAGCATGCTCGCGGTATACTACGCGTCTTACAGGCATCTGGCAAAGATGGCAAAGAGAAACGGTTACAGGGACGCGAGAGGCAACATGGTTGTGAAGCTCGGAACAGGAGGCATTATCTCCTTTGGTGGGGGATTAATGCTTAGAACTGTAGAGAAAATCGCGAGGAAGCGCGGGGTCGATGTAGACAAAGTCAAGGAATACGGCCTCGAAAACAAGAAAGAGATAACATCTCAGGCCGCACTCGCTAGGGCATAGGGCCCAAACCAATTTTTCAACATTTTTCTTATATTTTGCGCTTTAACATCATTCTTTCCGGTTAATTCCCGAAGAATCAAAAATATTCGAGACGGTTGGCGAACGGTGTTATAAAGAAAAATAAAAGAGGGAAACCCTCCAATATTATGGCGGTTTGAGCAGGTGCTGCGGCACTGCATTGAGTGCTGTGTAGGCTGCAAGTACTGCTGAAACTATCAGGCCTATCCAGAATATTATCAGTATAATTGTCCACAGATTTGAAGGCTTTCCACCCTTCTCAGGGAACTTGTCATAAATCAGTGTGGCCGGGAATGTGAATATTCCTGTAAGGCCGAAGGCGAGATACATTCCAAACATTGCAAGCGGCTCGGACGTCATTCCCTGAATATAGGCGTGATACCCGTAGTAAACTGAAATTAACCCGGAGAAAGCAGCAACTATTCCGACAAACTGGAGTTTCTGTTTTAAAGCGAGTGAGACAGCCAGTGAGGTTATCACAATTCCCATCAGTATAAAGGGATCCCCAAACAGTATGTTGTAACTTCCAGGCAGTGGCCAAACCATCTCACCATAGTACCCCATTACCAGTATGAATAAACCCAGCATACCTAAAGGAAATGCACCAGGTCTCAGGACTTTTTCTACGTTTTTTACACCATTTTTTCTGTATTCTACATAAGCCATCCCGGTCATGTAGAGCGAAACGACCCCTACTAGAGACAGCACGAACAACTCTACGGCGAGATCATCAACGAACGGCATTTTTTTTCACCAAGGATTTAATCACACTATATTTTATAAAAGTCATTCCTCACAGTTTATGTTTTTAAATTTTTGCAATCACTTAATAATTAGGTCATTCCGTATTTCTGTAAACTAGTATATATGTGTGATATTGAATTGAGGTATAAGGCTGTTTGATCGCCGAATATCACTCGATCTGGGAAGGCGCAGTACACGATTCCAACTAGGGACCGTATTGTTCCCTTTTCCCTGAATCGCTCGTTTGTTAACAGCAGGGTTAGAAAGAATTATTTTGATCCACGCCTTCCTGAAAGCATGACTGGAAAAATGCTTGTACTTATAACATCTGGGCTTGAAAACAGGGACAAACTGCTCGTGGGCATGAGATTTGCAATGAATTCCGCCAGGAAGAATAATCTCGAAGACGTGAAAGTAGTTTTCTTCGGGCCAAGCGAGAAAGCCATTGCAGGTGATGACCAGGAAGTCAGGGACCTTTACAGCAAGCTTGTTGAGCATAATGTTACATCTATCGCATGCAACGGGTATGCCGCCGCAAACGACCTGTCGGAGGGAATCGCAAAATTGGGAGTAAAGCTTGAGAACGTGAGCGACACCATTCCTGGGTTCATCAACAGCGGATATAGTGTTGTGTCCTTCTGATCGTGGTACCTAAATATACTAGAAACAATATCACAGGCAAGTTGATAATTAAGAATCCAGACCCGCTAGATTTCGCTTATGTCCCGGAACGGCTCAGGTTCAGGGAGCAGCAGCTCAAGAAGATAAGGGAGATCGTACTCCAGCCGGTGAGAAATGGTATTTTCCCAAACCTTGTGATATATGGTGCCTCAGGCACCGGAAAAACAGCGACAATCAAGCTTCTGCTGAGGGAAGAAAAATCTCCCACCATAATTTATGAAAACGCACTGTCCTTCGGCAATATCCGCACTCTTCTCAGCGATGTCATAAACAAGCTGGGGAAGGTCTTTCCGAGCCGTGCTGCGTCTTATAACCAGATTTTCGGGGCCATTAACACAATAATGAAGAAGAGGGGTACATCGCTTGTCCTTGTTATTGATGAGGCCTCAAACATAGCAAGAAGGGACCCTGACGGATTCTACAACCTTTTCAGGTCCAACGAGATCTACGAGACAGGGATGTCAACCATACTTGTATCTATTGACAACCCCACTATCTATTTTACGGAAAGGGACAGAAAATCCCTCGGCGTATTCTCTGCCCTTGAGTTCAGCAAATACACGCGTGATGAATTGTACGGGATTATAGATGACAGGTGCAAGGTGTCACTGGAAGATTCGGCCTACACGCCTTCAATACTCGACTATATTTCTGAAATTGCAGAACACTTCGGAAGTGCACGTGTTGCGATTGAACTTCTGCAGAAGGCATCACACATTGCAGACTACAGATCCTCTGATACCATAGAGGGGGAAGACATAAGGGCTGCAAAATCGCTCATAAACCCGTATGTAACGGAAAGCAAGCTTGGCGAACTTGAAAAGGAAGAACTTGTTCTTCTCCTCACGGTATGCAGCTGCCTTAAGAATGCCACGGAGACCCAGCTCGACTGCCTTGTTGAAAACGCCCCTGCGTTCGCCGAGCAGTACAGCATGGAAGGGATGGACCGCAAGGACATTTACAGGATACTCAAGAAACTTGAAGTGGTAGGATTCCTGGACAGCAAAACGGTGAGCGGTGGAGACAAGAAAGGCGTACGGAAGGTGATCAGCATTAGCGACGTCCCCGTGGCTGTATTGAGTGAGAAGATAGAGCTTATGCTCGGCCAGATCGCCTAGCTCCGGCACTCATGCGGACTGGAATAATGGGTCTGTGAGTTTTCTCACCCTGTTCTTTCTTTCCGACATTCCCCGGGACACGAGGAAGTCAAAGCATTCGAATGCCCGGTACAGATGATGCCTGTAAAAATCCGCATCAATGCCCTCATAATTGCCCTCCATATCGATGATTCCACGCTTCCTGTCAGTTACGACCATGGGTATGCGCTCTCCAGGGCTCACCTCTATGCCCTGCCTGCGAAGGTCTTCCAGTGCAATCTTCTGCATATTCCTCACTTTGTAGTCCTCCGGCCTCCTGGTTATCTTCATGTTAATGCAAAAATATTCTCTGGGGAATTCATGCATAGTCTTCAGGTACCTGTTTTCAAGGCTCTGCAGTTCCAAATACTTGCTCCCAATGTCAGAAACACTCTCGCAGCCTTCAAAGATCTTCAGGGCCTCAAGCTGGAATTTTCTTGAGATCTCAGGCACATCCTTTCTTCTCAGCTCAATGCCCCTTATCTTGTACGCCCCATCCATCCTCATGCCTATGTACCTGTTGAGCGATCCGAGGCCGGATCTAGCTGGCAGGAATACAATCCACCTGTAATGCCCGTCAAGGACTATGTCTATCTTCGTATCCTGCTTTATGCGCCTCATGAGTTCCTCAACATCACCATCCCCCTTGATCCAGAGGGAGTCCACAATTCCATGTATCACGCTGAAGCCCATGCTTTCCGCCAGCTTCATGGCCTTTGACAGAACAGACCTGCCGATGGACGTTATGCTCTCATGGGCCTCTATCTTGCCGAATTTTGCATTCTTGTAGCCTGTATATCCGAAGGATGTCAGCAGCATCCACTTCAGGGAAGTATCCCTGCTTCTGTAAACTTCATCCTCCCACTTTATTGACTTGTAGAAAAGCCTCTTCTCGAGAAGATTTCCCAGGGCCTGTGAAAGAAAGCCTGTTTTTTCAGTATTGACCCTGTAGGGCGTATCTGGAACTACATAACCATGGGTTTTTCCTATGGTTTCCGGGGAAAGATTGTAGCGCACTATTATGCTTGGGTACATGGAAGAAAAATCGATCTCATACACATCCTCGTAAAGGCCGGGCTCCGGCTGAAGGGCGATTCCCCCTCTGTCTGTAAGTGACAGCTCTTCAACGCTCTTCTCCAGCTCATGATCGTCCTTGTAAAGCGGTACGAGCACTCCATTTTTTACTGCAACAGTCTCTTCCATTGTCGATACAGCTGTTCCAGGAGTCACCATCGCTGCTGTTGCAGGAGGGAGGGAAGAGGTTCTGGAGATCTCATAAATTCCAGGGAGGCCCGCTTCTGCGTAAATGAACGAATCGGACGGAATGCATATTTTTCCTGATAGATGCACTGTAGGGCTTTTGTAATGCATCTGCCCGTATGACTGGTACGTTGATCCAGTACGTGTCCGCACCCGGGGTATTTTCAGACCCAGATCTCTCATTTTGTACAAAATGAGCTTGAAAGCCTCGTAGCTGTTGTCATAAATGATCATCGGGCTATCACTGATTCTCTCTTCAAGATCCATGAGGACCATCCTCTCCGGCAGGTATGATTCCCCGTCCATGGTTACTCCCGCTATATCGCGTCCCCTCACCTTCCCGCCAACCAGAAGGCTTTCCACAGGAGGGTCATGGTCATAGGGGGAATCAAGATGGAAAAATTCCAGACCATTCTCGGTCATGAACCGCATAACAGGATCAAGGTCGCCGTTGAAAACCCTGAACTTCCTGTTGAGCCCAATACGTTCGACGGATCTGATAAGATCTTTCGTCCGTGACGGGTTTACGGCGATCTCTATGCCGTCCATGCTGCCATAAACATCGCTTCTGGACGACCAGTTGTACCCAAAATCGGAAACATCAAGCTGCCTGGCGAGAAAATCAAGATCAAAGGGATCGCCGGAGACGAATACCCAGGTCCTGTTGCAGTACCTTCTCTTTATTATCTTCCCGTTTCTGAGGTACCACAGCGAAATCCTGTCATCCCCAGTTCCATTGATGATCGGGTCCACAGGATCCTCACTCCTCTTCTTCGCCCTGCCGAAAAAGCTTCATCATTTCAAGAATCACGGACATAAGGAACCCCGTCTCAGGATCAATGCCTGCCATTGATATCTCGGGCGAATGTTTTCTGCCCATGAGCATAATTCTGTCGAATATCTCAACATCCTCCGCCCTCATGATCGATCTCATCCTTCCGTATTTCTGTGCTATGATCTCCATCTTCTGCCTTACTGTGGGTGTTGTTCTTCCCATTGGTATAGACCTCCTTCGACCACCCTTCTTTCCGGTGGCTCAAGTACCCTCTTTCCGAGGTAGTTCTCGTACACTCCTCCCTTCCCAACTATGTTCATGGATATGGGGCACCTGTGGTAGTACGATTTTATCTTCATTATCTCGTAGAAACTCTCAACTGATTCCATTGCCCACGAGGATATCACCCCGGAAACAACGGCAATGAAGTGGGGGCTGTTATCCGATTCAAGCAGTATTCTCTGCAGCTGGTATGACGTAAGTATTCGCTGAATCCTGATGTCCAGGCCGGAGCCTTCAGGAAATGTCTGCGGCAGATCAAGCATTATGCCGTCTGAAATCAGGAAATGCATCTTCCCGTATTCATGGACTTTCTCCATGAAGGCGTAGAGCTCATCAAAATCAAACGAGCCCGTTCTGAAAATCCTGAGATAACTGCGCACGTTTTATCAGTGAACTATACAACTAAAGTTTAACCTGTAGGCCGGAAAATGAGGAAATGAGGAGGCATCCCTGTGAAACGGTATGCAGTAGCGATGTTTAAGGTAACAATACCGCAAAAAGTGTTTATATATCATATCCGGCTAATTTAATGAAACAGGCTATTGGTGCATCTGCCCCTTTACAGCTAAAAAATCAACATTAATGCACAAAAATGACCATAATACAGCAAAAACACGCACTAATTCTTAATATAGCCATATTTAACACAAAACTCCCTTAGAGTAAAATTTTAATATAATAATTATGTTTAAAGCTCTGGTGATTTTTTGGAACAGAAAGGAAATGACGAGAAAGACGTGATCTCATTCTCGCAAAGAGAGGTGAAAATGTCTTCGATGATCATATCCATAGTCATAACGGCTATTGTTGTAGGCGCAGGAACAGCAGTAATAGTCAACTCCATGCACACATCAGGCGCAACTCAGCCGAGTACGGGTACAAGCAGTGGAAAAACGACAATAACCTTTGATGATGCACTTGCAGGCTCGGAATACAAGTACGTAAACGATACAGTAATACCACAGTTTGAACAGAACTATACAAACATATCGGTCAACTTCATAACAGAGTCTCCAACGCAGGTTATACAGACGGTCCAGTCTGAAGTTGCTTCAGGGAATATAAAAATTAACGTAATAGGTTCGGACAACTCTTACATGGGTGCGTTGGTAACCCAGAACATAGTCACACCGCTGAACAAATACAGAAGCCACTTCGAGCCGATGAACAGTTCTTCAACTTACGGCTCTTCAGCAAACGGAACAATAATTCCAGCATATTACAAGGAAGGCTACTTCAACGGCACGTACTACTTCATGCCGTGGAGAGGAAACGTCCAGCTTGCATTCTATAATCAGAGCGCGTTCAACAAAGCTGGAGCAACGGCACCTCCAACAAACACAACAAACCTTATGAATGACATGAAGGCACTTAAGAAGGCAGGCTACAGCGGGCCATTCAACATGCAGGGACACGGCGGAGCGAGTACGCCAACACAGGTATTCCAGTGGATGGCTGGATTTGGAGGTAACCCGATGTACCTTAACGATTCAGGCGATATCGCAGCCCTCACCTACCTGCAGGACATGAGCAAGCAGGGCCTTATGTCTCCCGCCAACAAGACTGGATACTGGGGCACTTACAAGTCGCTCGGATCGACATATCAGTATATAGACCAGTGGCCGTATGTTCAAAGCCTGCTTGAGAAGAACTACGAGTGGAACAACAGCACTAATAGCAAAACGCACAATCTAGGGATAAACAAGGTGTTCATGGGTCCAAAGGGAGCCCAGTACGTTGTAGGCGGAGATGTCCTGGGAATAGTGAAAGGCTCAAAGAACACATGGGCTTCCCTGGACTTCATGCACTATTTGGATTCAGCATCAGTCCAGAAGGAACTGCTGCAGAACCTTACATGGCCGGTAGTCAACACTTTCGCTTACAAGAACCTCTCATCCAGTCTTGCGAGCACATTCTCTGTGATCCAGTTCGAGGAGGAGCATGGCATATTCAGGCCAGCAGTCCCGTGGATCGGGGAATGGCAGAATGTGTTTGACACTGCATGGGCTGAAATAATCGGCCAGAACGTCAATGTAGCAAGCGCACTGACACAGGCACACGAATCCCTGGCACAGTATCTTCAGATCTATTATCCGAGCCAGGCCAAGGAGTACGAAAACGGAATGATCTACCCGTCCGGGAACTACATTGGACCTACTGGCGGATCAGGCGGGGTATAGGATCGGATGGTGCCTAAATAGATGGGACTGGCAAAAACAATCGGGAGTAATAAGCTTGAAATAGCTTTTATACTCCCGCTTCTTATTTTTATAGGTTTCATAAACATTTACCCTATATTCGCAGCAATAATCTCTAGTTTTAAATTGCCCAGTGGATATTCGCTTCTAAACTATCAGATTCTCGTAAGAAATAATAATCTCTATGGTGTAATAGGGAACACTGTCCTCCTGACAGCCTTGGCTCTGACGATAGAATTTGCGCTCGCTCTTGCCACATCGCTTCTTCTTAACAGGGCTATAAGGGGAAGATCAATTTTCAGGACAATCGTGATTCTTCCTTACGGAGTATCAACGGTGGTTTCCGCCATAGCATTCACATTCATATTTGCCCCGACCGGCTGGTATCTGAACGAGATCTTTAATGTGCTTGGCCTGGCACACACACAGATCAACTGGGTAAGAGGGCCACTTGCATTTCTCTCCATCGCAATCGCCGACTCGTGGAAAACATTTCCAATTGTTATGCTGATACTTCTTGCAGGGCTTCAGAGCATACCGGAGAGCCAGTATGAAGCTGCGGCAGTGGATGGTGCCTCATCCCTTCAGCAGTTCCGGCACATCACTCTTCCTGGAATCTATCCGTTCATAATGATAGCTCTTATAATCAGGGCCGTCCAGGAATTCAACATACTGGCCCTTCCACTGGTGCTGGTTGGTTATACGCCCGCATTCCTCGGAACTCTTTCCTTCAGCATTTATGAGACGTTTGTCCTGGGTTCGCAGAATCTGTCTTCCGCAGCGGCCACAGTGCTGCTGGCGATAGTTATGATTTTCATTATCGTGTATGTCACAATTTCAAATAGGGTAACAGGGGGCGAGGAATAACGAACCCCAAGAAAGATGTATTGTGGTATCTGGCTCTCGCTATAATTTCAATATTCATCCTGTTCCCGATTTATCTGCTTTTTATAGTTGCACTGGCACCATCGTCTGAGATATTCAGGAGCAATCCGGCTCTTATACCATCCAGCGTATCACTCTCAAGTTTTATCTTCGTGCTGCATCACTACAACATAACCTCAAGCCTGTTTCTAAGCTTGGAGACGGCATTCATCGTAATGGGCATATGCCTGATCCTCGGGGTGCCTGCGAGTTACACAATATCCCGGCTACCACATAAGGTGGCATATGCTATAGTGATCCTCCTTTTTGTAACAGAGATGGTGCCGGAGATACAGATAGCAGTTCCCATAGCGAGCGTCATGGTAAGACTTGGACTTGACAATACGGCAGAAGGAATAGCACTGGCGCAGTCATCAATAATCCTCCCGATGATCACATACGTTATGGTAGGGACCTTCAGGACCATACCTCCGAGGCTCAGAGAATCGGCCAGGATAGACGGGGCGTCGAAGCTAAAGTCATTCACGTCAATCGAACTTCCACTGGCACTTACAGGAATTTCAGTGGCAGCAATACTCGCATGGCTCTTCTCGTGGGACGAGTTCATACTGGCGCAGGTACTCTCTCCGTATTACAAGACCCTGCCAGTTGCAATATATTACTATAGCACCAGGGGGCAGGGCGGGCTCGCAGCCGCAGATGCATTTGCGATTATGATGATCATACCCGTCATCATCATTGTAATGGTGCTGCAGAAGTACCTGAGAAGTGACGTGCTGGCAGGAGCGCTAAAGTAGGTGAATATTGAACATGTCAAAACTGGAACTTGATAAGCTGAGATTTACAGCTGGAAACCAGGATATACTCAAGGGCATAGACCTGAATATAGAAGATGGAGAATTCTTTGTATTTCTCGGGCCATCAGGGTGCGGGAAGACAACGACACTGAGGATAATAGCCGGCCTTCTTGACCCAACATCAGGTAAGGTCATGATGGACGGGAAAGTAGTCAACGACATATCCCCGAGCAGGAGGGGGATTGCAATGGTTTTCCAGGATTATGCACTGTATCCGCACAAGACTGTATTCGAGAACATAGCATTTCCTCTGAGGGTTGCACACAAGAAAAATAAGTACATTATCAAGAAAGTGAGGGAAACTGCTCAGCTTCTCCGTATAGATCACCTGCTGAAGAAGAAACCCTCAAACATATCCGGGGGGGAAAGGCAAAGGGTTGCAATGGCAAGGGCGCTTGTAAAAGAGCCCAAATTGCTGCTGATGGATGAGCCGCTTAGCAACCTGGACGCGAAGCTGAGAGATATTGTAAGGTTTGAACTCAAGCGGATTCACAAAGAAACAGGAGTTACCACGATATATGTTACCCACGACCAGATCGAAGCTATGACGCTAGGCGACCGGATCGCTGTGATGAACAGGGGAGATATAATGCAGACGGGAACCCCGGTAGAACTGTTCCATGAGCCCTCCAACGATTTCATCGCATCATTCCTTGGCACACCTGCCATGAACATAATCCATTCCGATGAAGTTCTGAAGGCACTCAATGTGAAAGAAAACTGCTATGTTGGAATCAGGCCTAGGCCTATTCATATAACAAACGATGATGGGGATGTTTCCTTTAAGGGCACTATTGCAGGTGTAAACATGCTTGGAAACGACATATTGACACAAGTTAGCCTAAGTGGAGAGTATATCTATTTCTTCACCATGTACACCAACGCAGAAAAACTGGTCGAGGGGGAGGAAATTGAGCTTTACGTGAATCCCTCAGATATTTACGTGTTTAACTCCGAAGGGGAACAGGTTGGCAGGTTGAATGGCATTGAATAATATTGCGGATATGCTTTTTCAGAGGGAATAATGCTTTATTGTCTGCCCGTTCCTTGAAATTTCCTTAACCTCATCGGTAAGCTTCTTGGCCGCCCTTATGACCCCGAGATGTGTTATCGCCTGCGGGAAGTTTCCTATGAGATCACCATTCTCAAAGTCTATCTCTTCCGCAAACAGGGCGAGGTGGTTTGATCTGTCGAGAAGGGAATCGTATACTTCCTTAGCCTTTGCCAGCTTCCTCATCAGAATCAGATCCTCAACATACCAGAACGACAGGAGCAGGAAGGCGTTATCACGCCCGTCCAGCCCGTCATCTTCAAGATACCGCTTGAACAGGTAATCTGGGGTCATGAGTTCCTTCTCGATTCTCTCTATGGTTCCCTTTACCCTGCTGTCATTTCCGGGAAGAAATCCAAGCTGGGGAAGCCTGAGAAGGGCAGAATCCGTTCCGGGGCTGCCATAATACTGTGTAAAGGAGTTCAGTTTTTTGTCAAACCCTTTCTCTATAATGTCATTCTTTATCTCGTCGGCAATTTCCTGCCATTTCCTGTATGGACCCGAAAAACCCTGATCTCTTCCTATGTCGATAGCCCTCGTGAAAGCCACCCAGCACATTAATTTCGAGTAAACATAATGCCTCGGCTCTGTCCTGAACTCCCATATGCTGGAATCAGGGTACTTCCAGGTATGGCCTATATTTTCAAGGGTCTCCTCAACAAAATCCCAGAGGTATGAATTTATTATTCCACCCACCTCATGGAGGGCATATATTGCATTTATGATGGAACCGAACTGGTCTATCTGAAGCTGATCTGAAGCCTTGTTGCCAAACCGTACCGGCCTGGAACCCCTGTGGCCTTCAAAATCCGCCTCAAACTCATCAACATCGCCGTAATCGTTTATGGTGTATATTGTCCTGACCTTCTTCTCCCTGGAGATTATTTCCATGATATCGTAGAGGAACTTCGTGGCCTCACGCTTGTACCCAAGCATCGCGAGAGCCTCAATCACGTAGGAAGTATCACGGATCCAGGTGAACCTGTAGTCCCAGTTCCTCTCTCCGCCAATGCATTCAGGAAGGCTGGCGGTGGGTGCAGCGACCATAAGCCCGGTTGGCTCATAGAAAAGCGCCTTCAGCGTAAGCGCGGACCTGATGACATCGCTCTGGTAAGTCCCTCTGTACGTATTCTGCCCGCTCCATTTCAGCCAGTATTCAAAAGTATCCTCAAGCCTTTCATAGGACTTGTAGTCAGTAATACGATCGAGGTGGGTTATGCCATACAATGCAACTACCCAGTTTGAGGACCTCTTGTCGAGCTTGAGGTCTCCCGATATGGTGCCATCGCTGTTGTTGAGCTTGAACTCGCTTACAATCCCTATATTTGATTCCCTTGTGCTGTAGATGTAACCGAATTTTCTCCTGTCAATATGGGGCTTCTCCTTTCCGGCGTCGAGGATCGGCTTGAATCTCAGGGAAATATCAATATCCTCTGAAAGGGCTTCGACATATCTGTGGATCTCGGGGAAACTGATGGTTGGATATTCTGTAGTGGGGAGAAAGTCAGTCAGCCTCAATATGGTCTTGTTATTCCTGATGAATTCAGTAATCAGGATATTGGTGTACTCCTTGTACGTCTGGTGCACAAAAACATCCTCTTTCTCGGCGGGAGAGATTGAAAAATACCCACCCCTGTTTCTGTCAAGGATCGAGCTGAAAACTGGATTGGAGTTGAAATTGGGAAGGCAGGCCCAGTCTATCGTCCCATTCATGCTGACAAGAGCCGCTGTTCTGTTGTTCGCAATAAGTCCATGATTTCCTATCTTACTGTAGCCGTCGACCTCTACGTCTTCGAGCCTCAGCAACCCTTTGAAGCCCATGAGTCTCCCACGTTCGGTTTGATCGAGGCTTTGTATTTGAATATTCGTATGCGGGAAATTATGTATGTAGCCCGTTTTCAGCTACCTGAAGGAATGAGCCTGAAGGCATCAGCTGACCTAATGTTAATAGAGGAGTGCAGAATATGTCTTTTATCCTGACACAAGGTAGATTTCCGCAATCTCTATCAACAAAGTTATATATTTAATGGTCAATTATATGGACGGTGAGTCTAGATACAAAGCACAAATGAGAGAATAACACTCCAGATTGATAACGATGAAATTCCTGTCGTAGTCGGTGAAGGAGCAGTTGATCACTTAATGTCCGAGGTGGACAAGTACAGTGAAATTGTTTTTATGGTAAGCAAAAACGTCGAGCAGAAATATCAGGACATCATCCCTAAACTGAACTCCGTCCGCGGAGACGTCACAAAAATATCACTTGTTGATGGCGAATCGCTGAAGAACATCAGAAACTACCAGAAGATCATGAGAGTTCTCGTGGAGAGGCAGGTAAGCAGGCGCAGCCTTCTTATCTATGCAGGCGGGGGAACGGTTGGAGACCTCGCCGGATACATTGCATCAACATACAAGCGCGGGATTGACATGATCGCCCTCCCGACAACACTTCTTGCCCAGGTGGACAGCGCCGTTGGAGGCAAGAATGGCATCAACTTCTCTGGCGTGAAGAATGTCATAGGGAGCTTCTACAACCCAAGGATGATACTCGCAGATACCCGCTTTCTCAGAAAGCTTGATCTTTCCATAGTAAGGGACGGAATATCCGAGATCATAAAGTACGGGGCTGTCTGCGACCACACAATAATGAGCATGCTTGATTCCCAGATGGACATACATGACCTGATGAACGGAGACTCCCTCACCAGGATAATATCGAAATGCATCAGGACAAAGGGGGATATAGTTGCAAGCGACTATTACGACGAGAAAGGAGAACGCAACGTGCTCAATTTTGGGCACACAATCGCACACGGCATAGAATCAGCCTCAAAGAATGAGGTGACACACGGAAACGCAGTGGCCACAGGCATGCTCGCGGAGGCATACATTGGGGAGAAGATGGGAATAACAGGCAGGGAAGTGAGGCTGAAAATACAGGAAGTGATTGGAAAGTTTTCAATAAGCCTGGCACCTCTGAACTCACTCGGCCTCCAGAACATGATCAAGTACATTTCAAACGACAAGAAGGCCTCAGACGGGCACGTGAGCATGGTTATACCTGAGGAGATCGGAAAATCGCAGAAAATACGCGCTTCAGTCAAGGATATCTTCTCATACATGAAGTCCTTCACAGACAGTTATAATTTAGGGAACTGAATACCATACTGCATGCTGCTCACAGGTCTTATCGGCAGGCCGGTATCACACTCAATCGGCCAGACAGTCTATAACAGGTTCTATTCATCCTCCGGGATTGAGAGCATGTACCTCTCAATTGACGTTATGACTGAAAACCTGGAGAGATTTGTTAAACTGTCAAAGGAAAATTTCTCAGGCTACAACGTCACTATACCGCACAAGGTACAGATAATGAAGTACCTGGACAGCATGGATCCTGCAGCTTCTGAAATTGGCGCGGTAAATCTTGTAAGAAATTGTGACGGGAAGTCCCGGGGCTACAATACCGATTACCTGGCAATGGAGAAGCTTGGCTCAGGAAGAGGGCTCAACTTCGAAAATTCCAGCATTGCGGTGGCTGGAACAGGAGGTGTGTCAAGAACCGTTCTTTATTATATGGCCAGGCGCCACCCGGAGGCTGAGGTCACAATCTTCTCCCGGAACCCTGATGCAGCCGCGGTAAAACTTCCTTCATACGTGCTCGAAAAAGGCTACGAAATCCTCAGCACAAAGGAAATGTCTCAAAGGGACAGCTTCGACATACTGATCAACTGCTCACCTTCAGGAATGTGGCCTGAGACGGGCGAGTCCCCATTCATAGAGTCAGCCATTCTCAACTGCCAGGCAGGCATAGACCTTGTGTACAACCCGGTTGATACCCTGTTCATAAAAAGGCTCAGGGAACTCGGGAAGAAGGCGGTCAGTGGAGACGGTTTCTTCATAGACCAGGGATACGAGTCTCTAAAGCTATTCTTTGGCAGATCTGTAGATGAGGAACTGTTCAGAAGCACTGCAGATATAGCAATCAGGGAGAGCATCGTAAATGGATAAGGTGAAAGTAATCTCCAATGGGGGAATATCAGCTCTTTCTGCTTTCTTCACTGGATTCGGGTCATCCGTTGCACTCGATCTCCCGATCGAACTGACAATTTCCAGATCCGACAGCACTCCAGCCTCAAACCAGGGAACAATCTCGGAAACACTGGACCTACTGAAGAAGAGGTTTGATGTGCAGGACTGCTTCAAAGTAACAGTCTCAAAGGCAATTCCCAGGGGCAAGGGGCTCAAGAGCAGCAGCGCTCTCACACTGTCCCTGACTCTGGGATTCCTGAAACTTAACGGTATATCTATGGGCGAAAAGCAATTGCTGGATTTGAGTGCGGAGCTCTCGATCGGCAACGGCACATCGTCAACCGGGGCATATGACGATCTCTGTTCCTCCTACTATGGTGGCGCATGCTTCACCAACAACACCGAAAGAAACCTCATATTCCGGGAGAAAGTTGACGGGAAGCCGGTGATAGTGGCGTTCAACAAGGCAAGAAGAGCAAGCTCATCGGTGGATCTGAGCGACATGAAGAGATTTTCCAGGCACGCTGAGATAATACAGGACCTCATAAAGGAAAGAAAGTTCTACGAGGCCATGACCCTAAACGGGAACCTTCTGGGATACATTTACGGGCAGAACAGTGACCTGATCAGGTATCTGCTCTCATCAGGCGCGTTGTATTCGGCACAATGCGGGAAAGGGCCCGCGGTTTTCGGCATATTCGACAACGAAGAGGAATTGCTTTCTGCAGGCAAAGGGCTCACAAAATTCTTCGGGGTGAAGTACAGGAAGTCTCTCTTCTCCGGCAGGGAGAGCATGGTCACGGAGTTATGATTTGTGCGGCCCGGCCGAATTGTAGCTATCCGGTGACGGGAAGAATTGACAGAATTAAATAGTAATGTGATAATGTTGTAAACAGTCAGATGAATGCCAAGATTTTCCGTGAACATTTAACAGGTACACTGCGCGCTCCCGGTTCCAAGAGCTATTCACAGCGATACATCCTCATGGCCGGCATGGGAAACTCGCCCGTAACAGTGCACGGAGTTTATTTTTCAGAAGATGAGCAGGTTGCCCTTGGAATAGTAAGAAGCTCAGGCGCTGCCATCACCTTCGATGGGGATACTGTCAAGATAGAGCCTGATTTCAGATGCCCAAAATATGTGGACGTCGGGGAGTCGGCCACTTCATACCGCATCAGTGTCGGAATGCTGGCAGCAAAGAAGTGCAGAACGGAATTCATCGGAAGGCCGGAACTTGCCAGGAGGCCCATAAACGAGCTCTTAGATGCACTGAGGGAACTTGGCGCAAGAATAACCGTGAAGGAGGATGGCTTCATCAATCTCGACGCAAGTGAAATTGAAATCGGTGACGTCAGGGTTGACCAGACCAGGAGCTCCCAGTATGTCAGTTCCCTGCTCCTTTTTCTCGCATTCTGCAACAATGAGGGAAAGAAGCTTGAGGTCAGGGGCACAAAGTCATCAGAGGGCTACGTTGATATCACAGTCTCATGCCTTAAAACAATGGGATTCGACGTGAACCGTGAAAACGACATCTTCACCGTGGCAAGAACAAACGCAGAGCCCGTCAAGGACCTTTACGTTGAGCGTGATTATTCATCGGCTGCATTCTTCCTCATTCTGGGCGCTCTTGCATCCGATGAGGGCATCAGCATCGAAGGGCTTCCGGATAATTCGCTTCAGGCGGATGCTGTAATAGTTGATACGCTCAAGACTTCAAGCGAAGGCATATCGGTTGTCTTTTCAGAAAGCAAGATCATAGCAAGGTCAATCAAGAGCTATGTGATGCATGTGGAAATAGACGCAGATATTACTCCCGATCTAGCACCTCCGGTTTCAGTCCTTGGAATATTCTCAAAGGATGGAGTTACGATAAGGAACCCGTCTCGCCTGAGCATTAAGGAAACTGATCGGTACAGTGAGATCATAAGGCTTGCTGAGAGCTTCGGCGCGAGAATAGAAAAGGGAGAGGATTATCTCACCATCCGGAGGGGCCAGGAGATACTCAACCCTGAAAAACTCTCGTTCAGCGATCACAGGATGGTCATGAGCGCGATAGTTGCCGGTCTGGCTTCGGGTTATGAAATTGAGTATGAAAATGTGGAGAGGATCAATAAGAGTTACCCTTCTTTTCTCAATGACCTGAAGAGGGTCGGCGCAACAATAAGAATCGAGCCTGTTTCCTGATTTTGTTTCAGCAAACGGTTTTATACGCTGTGACAATCGTTTCTCATGCTCCTGTTCAACGATCTCATGGAGAAAATATTCGAGGCAGCGAAACAGGCTGTCCCTGGATTGGAGAAAAGGGATATTGACATAGACAAATCCGGACATGCTGATTTTTCCCTGATGCTGTTTCGAATATCCAAACAGTACAACAAATCTCCCGAAGAATTGTACGACAGGATCAGAAACGCCCTCAATGGGCTGGAATTCATAGGCGGCATTGCCAGAGTGGGCAATTACGTCAATTTTTCAATCAAGCCGGAGACCTATTTCAAAGAGATAGAAGAATCTCTTCAGGTCAAGGGACAGTACCCTGACATTTTCCAGGACCCGGAAAGGGTGTCGGTTGAACATACCAGCGCAAATCCAACCGGGCCGCTGCATGTGGGAAGGGCACGCAATTCCATAATTGGCGATTCAACTGCCAGGCTCCTTGAGAGATACGGATACCGCGTTACAACCCAGTATTTTATAAACGATTCCGGAAAGCAGATGCTTTTCCTGTACGAGGGGCACAAGCGTTTCTCAAAGGAACTGAACGAGAACGCACTGCTGGAAGGTTACAGGGAGATCTACACGAAGGTCAGGGAAGACCCAGGCATAGAAGACTCAATCAAGTCCCTGACCGAAAGGTATGAGAAGGGAGACAACGAACTGATAGACGAGATACATGAGATTGCGTCAATCATGCTGGAAGGAATAAAAAAATCACTCAAGGACATTGGCATAGAGCACAACGATTACACATTCGAGTCCGATTTCATAAGAAGCGGGGAGATAGATCATATTCTAGAGGGAATGGAAGAGCACCTCAAGGACGAGGATGGCGCATTGTACGTTGAACTTCCAAACGAAAGGAAGATCTTTCTCAAAAGGAGGGATGGCACCTCACTATATTTTGCGAGGGATATTGCTTATCATCTCTACAAGCTTCAGAACTATGACTGGCTTGTAAACATACTGGGCGAGGACCATAAGCTTCATGGGACATCGCTGCAATACGTGCTCAGGAACATGCTTGACATTGAGAACAGAATCGACATCACATACTACGGGTTCGTGAGGCTTGAATCGGGGAAGATGTCCACAAGGAAAGGTAACGTTGTATCTCTCCCAGGCCTGATTGAAAGAATGAATGAAGAATCATACGACATTGTAAAAGAAAAAAGGCCAGACCTTGAGGAAGAAACTCTTAAATCAATATCGGAAGCAGTAGCAGCCTCATCAATACGGTTCAACATAATTCGTGTGGGCGCAAACAAGTCCATGATATTCAAATGGTCAGAAGCCCTGAATTTCGAGGGAGATTCTGCACCGTTCATAATGTACTCATATGCAAGGGCATCAAGCATTCTCAGGAAGGTTGAAGGCTCGCAGAAGCCTGTTTCAATTGAATTCAACAAATACGAGGGAGATCTGCTGCGCCAGATGTACTTCTACCCTTACCACCTGATACAGGCTACAAAATCCTTGAGGCCCGATATAATCGCAAACTATTCGCTGTCCCTGGTCAAGAAATTCAATGATTTCTATTCAAACTGCACTGTTCTCGATGAAGACAGCGATGTCAGAAACAGGCGTCTTGAACTTGTAAAAATGTACAAAAATATACTGCAGGATTCCTGCAAAATTATTGGAATAAAATTGTTGGAAGAAATGTAAAAAAAATTATTTCTTCTTTTCAGCCGGCTTCTTCAGTTCTGTCTTTGGCTTTGGTTGCTGTTTCGGCTTCTTCGTTGTTTTCCCTGAACTAAGTCTGTAGTAAACCAAACCAACTATTACAATCACAGCAATAATCGAGCCGATTATCAGTGGAGTCTTGTATGCTGGTGCGTTTATTGTCAATGTTGTTGTGTAGCTCCCAAGTGGTGCCATGAAGGCAGGCTCTGATGAGTTGTTGGCCTGGAATACCAGTGTTACCTTGCCTGAGGTTGTTGGAGTGTAGTTGAAGCTCACATTTGCGCTCTGGCCAACAGTCAGGTTCCTTGCATATGTCTGGGAAGCAACCGGGTTTCCATTTATGAGTATTGCAATTGAGAAGTCGTTCGCTGTCACTGTTCCATTGTTTGACACGTTTATGTATATTGTTGACTGACTGCCCTGTGTAAGGTTGTCCTTGACGTATATGCTGTTCACGACAATTCTTGGCGTGTTGACTATCATGTTGACGGTCTTGTTGTTGTAAGCAGATACATTGGATGGGTTTGTAGCCTTAAGCGACACTACCATTGTACTTAGAGTGTTGAACTTCAACATCACATATGAACCAGTCATTGAGCCGCCTACTACATTGTATGTTGAAGAGCCGTTCTTCACTGCAGTTCCGTTTGGATATTTCACTGCCCAGCTATAGGTAAGCTGGCTGGTCGCGTAGTATGGATCCGTCGACGTATTTGCAGAGAATACTGTTGGTGCTCCCGCAGTAGGCTGTGAGATTGAAGATCCGGCTGCATTTGTAAGCTTCATTGACGGAACCGGCGGTGTTGTATCTGTCACGTTAACACTGAATGTTACATTCTTGTATGTTCCAAACACAGTGGACACATTCAGGTATGCAGTCTGGAGCCCAACACCTGTTGCGATGTATGGCTTGCTGAAAGCATAAGTTATGTTCTGTGCCGCGCTGGCGTATCCCGGCATATACCAGTGATACTCAAGCGGGACGCTGTATCCACTGACATTCAGCGAAGATAGGTATGCACTGTATGTAACAAGTGACGACTGGGGAACTGTTATTGAAACTGGCGAAGGTGCTCCGGGTCCCGAACTCAGAGTTTTACCTGCCAGTGAAACTGAATAGTTGGCCGATGGGTTTGCAGTCGATGTTATCACTGTGAATGTTGAAGTGTTGGTTGAACCGGACGGGCTTGTTGCATTCAGAATCACCTTTGTAGATGGTGCGTTGAATGTTATGGTGGTGTTGTATCCGGTGTACATGCTTCCGCCAACTACCTGCCAGGTGAAGGTTGCATACTGGTAGTCGTTTGTTCCCGTTACCGGGTTGAAGTATGCATTTGACGCATTCAGGCTAACGGGTACTCCATTTGGTGCTATGAAAGCCGTGTTTGTCGCGCTTGTGTTAAGGACGTAGTTGTTAGAGGTGATGCCTGTCCAGAAAAGGTTTATCTCTGAATCCACGACCGCCGGCTCTTTGACCGGTTTAAGTGTGAGTGTAACCCACTGGCTGGATGTTACTGGATTCAGGAGTATCGGGCTCTTGAAAGTGCTTGTTGATGAAGAGCTGCTGGACAGCGAAAGTCCGGGGTTGCTGTATGTGAAGTTGTAATGGTAATACAGTGAGCCAGGCGTGGTTTGAGTTCCAAGAGCATACAACTCAACAGAATATCCTGTTGAACCGAGCGAAGATGCAACTTCATTACTAGTATATGTGGCGTTGACGTTTGCCTGAAGTATGCCGCCACTGCTTGTTGTTACAACAGGTGTGCCAAGATAAGATATGTTATAGGCTTTTCCAGCCACGCTGATCATGTTTGTCGTGTAATTTGCCATCAGGGCCTGTAAGAAGTTGGAAACTTTGGAGGGGGTCGTGTCTAACCCATCCATGGATTCCTGCATGTATAGGGAACCAATGGTTGAATTACCAAAATAGTATGGAAGTGCAGTGCTATTTCCAAGATTGTAAGTTACTTTGAGGTTCAATGTATGAAGATCAGATGAAAGGGAATAATTGTAGTATACAGAGCTGTTTGCCTTCTGTAATATAACATCCTGTTCATTTCCACTGTTCAGTTGAGTTGATGTTAGCTGCTTGGCTGCATATCCCGGTGAAGCTATGAACACATATTTTCCAGTCCAAGACGAGGTATGTAGGTTATAAAATCCTGCCGTGAAATGACTTACTGTATAGCTCTGGGTTCCTATATCATATATTACTGCATTCACGTTGGAAATTGAAGCTCCGGTCTGCGATGTAACGAACCCATACACATTCGAAGTGCTTGATAGTGGAATACTTACCGCTGCAGTTCCGTGCTCCAGGTTGGTATAGGTTGCTCCAGCGTAATTCACTTTAACATAGAAGTAACCGTTAGGAAATCTAACAGTGTTGTTGTAGTTTTTGGAAGAACTTAAGGAGAACTTCTCGAAAGTGAATCCGGTTGGCGTTATGAGTGAAACGGAAACTGATGAGCCTGAAGCGATTCCAGTCATGCTCAAGTTGCTCTGCGTTGTTTTAGAGGCACTCAGTACAACAGGAAGCGGCATTGAGCCTGATGTAAGTGTAGAGGAATCAACTGTAAAGTTCTTCACCGTCCCATTCGCTATTATGTTACCTCCAGAAGAGGATACTGTGTATAACGGACTTACATCCACGTAGTAATTCCCATAGGGTAATGTAAATTGCCCTGTGGGTCCATTGCCATGTTTAATGACACTGCCTGAAAAATCATTAATTGTAAACACGGTAGAATTGTTGGCAGGTCCAAACGTCCCACCGTACGAAATTGTCACGTTCACTATCCCTGTCTGAGGAGTCAATGCCTGACTCTCTCCCACCACTAGGAAACTCCCTCCCACCATGGCGAGTGAGATCAGAATTGCAAATGCTGTTGTTCTATTCACTGTTATCTTCCTCTCGATAGCCGCCTAAAGAAACCGAATCTTATAAATATTATCGTAAAACTGTATAGTTATTGGCCAGGGTAAAATCTTTGATTGATGCAGACTCTGAATTGATTCATCCCACAGGGGAAATTTGACAACTACAGGGCCATCCCAATGGTCACACAAGGGTCAGCCTTTTACAACTCCAATCGGAACAAGTCTCGCCACAGGGTCGGCAAGTCTCGCCCCCTGGACGGCCTCAATGACCTCATCAATATTTTTGTAACTCCCTGGGGCTTCCTCCACCAGGACGCGTCTGCTGGCAGCCTTCACATATACTCCATAATCTTCCAGCTTTGACATGACATCACTAGTGGTAAAAGTGCGAAGTGACGCTTTTCTGCTCAGTACCCTTCCAGCACCATGGCAGCTTGACCCGAAGGATCTTTCCAGATTTTCCCTGTTTCCAACAAGAACATATGATGCGCTCCCCATGTCTCCCGGAATAAGGACAGGGTGCCCGGTCTCCCTGAACACTTCCCCCAATTCTGGCCTTCCTGCGGGGAATGCCCGGGTTGCCCCCTTTCTGTGCACTACCAGCTTCATCCTTCTTCCGCCAACCTGGTGCTCCTCTACTTTGGCTATGTTGTGTGCAAGGCTGTAGACCAGCCTAATTCCAAGCGACTCAAAATCGCTTCCCAGAACCTTTGAAAAGGCTTTTCTAACATTGTGGACAATTATCTGCCTGTTAACGAACCCGAAATTGGCAGCGGCATTCATTGCCCCCAGATAGTCCTGGCCTGTCCTGGTCTTGATATGGGCAGACATGAGCTGCCTGTCTCTGACGTTCTGGACAGAATCGGGGCTTGTGCCCAGAATCTTAAGATAATCTGTGGCCACCTGGTGCCCAAGGCCCCTGGAACCTGTGTGTATCATGATGGTGATCTGATTCTTTCCGGTTATCCCAAATTTTCCCGCCATTTCCCGGTCGTATATCTCATCAACTTTCTGTATCTCAAGAAAATGGTTTCCTGCACCTAGTGTCCCGAGCTGGCTTAAACCCCTCCTCCTTGCCTGATCTGAAACTTTTGATGGGTTAGCCAATGGCAGTGAACCGTCCGCTTCCGTGTACTCTGCATCCCTCTCTGTCCCGAAACCCTCGGATATTGCCCACTTTACCCCAGTGGATAGAACCTGCTCAAGTGCCTGTTCACTCACCCTTGTCTTCTTCCTGGATCCAAGCCCTGCCGGAACCAGGTCGTAAATGTTGTTGACTATATCCTTGATGCTCCCTTTTATGTCATCAACCTTCAGGTCCGTTCTCAGAAGCGATACACCACAGTTTATGTCATACCCGACTCCACCGGGAGATACAAGTCCCTCGTCATAGTCGAAGGCAGCAACGCCACCTATCGGGAACCCGTAGCCCCAATGTATGTCAGGCATCGCAATGGAAGCTTTCACGATCCCCGGCAGTGTCGCAACATTGACAACCTGCTGCAAGGCGTTATCATCCAGCACGTCCCCGAGGAGCTTTGGGCTGGAATAAACAAGGCCTGGAACATTCATATAATTGTCATATGTAACTGGTATTTCGTAGGTGTAATCGTCAACTCTGTTGAGGGGTACGCTCATAAATTGCTCAACTTGCAGACGAAAATAACAGTTTCGCCTCATCATATTCAACGTGTGTCTTACCTCATCGGAGAATCAGGCAATGAAGCCTTATGAATTTTAAAGCCAGGAGAGGCAAAGGATTATAGGTGTTTTTGGGATTAAATTCATGGAATGACATCGGTCATTGACCTGAATGAACTGGACGAAAAAACAAGGTTTGCCCTAAAGCTTCAGCTCGCCCTCCGCATCAATGCAATAAGCATAAGGGGGGAATCCAAGCACCCGGAGAAATTCGATGAATATATAAGGGAAAGGGAAGAGATCATCAGGAAGATGGTGGGCATCCAGAACGATTTAAAGATTGTGGAAGGAAGCAAAGTCCTGTTTCCGTAGCTGATAGACCTCCCTTCCGTGACGGTTTCGGTATTCGTAATTGTTATATGCTAACATGCATTCCTTAAAAACATGAGCGATCAGGATCATTCAATTTTCAAAGAGATTGTATACGACCTTGAAACTGTGAAGAGGCATATTGCAATTATCAAGACTCTCTTGCGGGAACAGCCTGCGGGCATTATTAAAATGGCTAAGGAAACAAACATCCCTGAGCATAAGATTCGATACTCCCTCAGGATACTGGAGAAGGAGGGGGTTATATCCCCGTCCAGGGAAGGAGCAATACTTACCCCTGAATTCATCGAGAACCGGGACGCAATAATGAACAGCGCAAAGCTGGTTCTGGATGAGATGGAGGGAATTTATTCGGACCTCAAAAGCACTCTTGCTAAAAAATAACCTCAGAAACAGTTATCATTTAATTTGCATTATTAGCTTGTTGCCCGATGCTGTTCAAGAGGCAGAAAGATCTAGAAAGATCTGAATATATAATAAGAAAGGCCGACCCATCTGATGCAAGGGGTATAATCATCTGCATGCAGAGCGTTATGGATGAAAGGATATACCTCGTAGGAGAGTACTATCTGCTTACAGAAAGGGGGGAGCAGGAGCGCATACGCAGCATCGAGGACCTTACACTTGTATGCGACCGCTATGGCGAAATCATCGGAGTTATAACGATTCAGAGGGGTATGTACAAAAAGAACAGGCACACGGCAAACCTTGGAATCGCAATAAAATCTGGCCACAGAAACAAGGGTCTTGGCACAAGAATGATCCAGGAAGCAATCAACTGGTGCAAGGGGCAGGGAATAAAGAAGCTGAACCTTGAGGTATTCTCAACAAACACAGGGGCGATACGGGCCTACGAGAAAGTTGGCTTTGAAATTGAAGGCCATAGGCGCGGCCAGTTCATGATCAACGGGGAGCCTGTAGACGACGTTTTCATGACCTATTATATACAACAGTGACCGAAACCCGACAAAATTTCAGCTTTGTTTACAAAAATACTAAATTACTGAGTTGCGTAACATGTGTAAATGAAATCCTTCAAGACAATGATCTGGAATATTGATTTTTTCTGTAACTTACGATGCAAAAGCTGTAACGCCTGGCAGGGGAAGATATTTTTTCCCGATGAGCTTGTAGACAGGCATATAGAGGAAATGAAGAAGAATGGGGTGAAGATTGTATCACTCACAGGAGGGGAGCCAACACTCAACAGGTCAATCGAATCTATTATAAAGAAGCTTAAGGAACACCACTTTTTCACCCATATCGCAACCAACGGGACAAATCCGTATGTACTGAGAAGACTGTTTCCATACCTTGATGCGGCAACCATATCTCTTGACAGCAACATACCTGAGGAGCACAATGAGTACAGGGGCCTGAAGATATTTGACACCGTGGTCAAGACAATAAAGGAGGCCAAGCAGAAGGTGAAAATTGTGACTTCCAATGCACTTGTTACAAATTTCAACTACAACAAGATAGGTGAAATGGCAGAGTTCAACAACAACGAGCTGGGAATCCCAATGACCATGTGCTTCCCGGACCAGAGCGCCTATTACTTCCAGGATTTCCAGGTAAGCCAGGATATGATAAGGACCGCCTTCAACTACGCGTATGAAAACTACAACAGGCACGTTTTCGGCAATCTCAAAACCTACTACAAGGAAGCAGTCGATTATATCGACGGTAGATCTGTAACTAGATGCAAAGCAGGAGAGAATGTCCTTTACACCGACTACAGGGGAAAAGTCCACCCGTGCTTCACAAGGATGGAAGTTGTAATGAACAAGGGGCCCGTGTGGGAATCCTACGACAACCATTGCTCGGAGTGTTTCGACGAATGTTTCCGAGAACCGTCTCTGGAAAGACCTATTGAGGAGGCTGCATTACTCTCGAAAATCTGGTGGTACAACCATGTTAAAACCAGATTTAGAAGGGATTCTGCGAGAGACGGTGGCCGAATTCAGCCTCCATTGGTGGCAGAGTAAAATAATACTCTCTTTTTTATATTACTTATTGTGGAGGCAAGACACGCCTAAATCTGGAAAAGATTAAATAACAATTTTCCAATTGGTTGATGTTATAGATGGAACTAAGATATTTTGTACTTAGGAGAGTTCTGCTGATAATTCCTACGGTCATAGGAATTACAGTGCTTGTTTTCATATTGCTCAGGAGTTTTCCGGATTCGCTGCTAGTGTCTGCGTACATTAATCCACACAGCACGCTTCCGAGGCAGGAGCAAATACAAATCGCGAAGGAACAGCTCGGATTGAACCTCCCAGTGCCTGTTCAGTACTTCTATTATATATCGAATCTGCTTAAGGGCAACTGGGGTTTTGTCACAAAACCTTTCCCGGGCCCGGTCTTGCTTGGTATAGAACTGTTCATGCCCAACTCGATTCAGCTCGCAATATTCTCATCTATACTTTCGATTTTGCTCGCCATACCCATTGGAACATATATCGGTTCCAGGCCAAACACATTTGCCGATCAGGCTGGAAGGGTATTCTCACTGGTCGGTTACGCGATGCCTCCTTTTGTTTTAGGTATACTTCTGATCCTCGCCTTCGGGCAGGGGGTGAGCAACTGGGGCGGAGCCGTGCTGCCATTTAATGGGGTAGTTAATGTGCCAACTCCAGTCCCGCATTGGCTCCTTAATCAGGAAACCGGGTTTATCATTTCCTCGCCAACTCACTTGGTGTTCTTCGATGCCCTTATTCATGGCGATCCCAGAGTGGCATGGAGCGCTTTTCTCCATCTTGTTCTGCCGGTTGTGACCCTTACTTATACAATTCTGGCAGGTCTTCTCAGGTTCATCAGGGCTGGAATGGTGGATGCGACTAACCAGGAATACGTCAAGACAGCAAGATCAAAAGGCGTTCCGGAAGGTATGATTATAAAGAGGCACATCAGGAGAAATGCCCTGATACCGACCATTACGGTTATGGGTCTGCTTATCGCTGCGCTTCTCAGTGGGGTTGTGGTTATAGAAATTCTCTTCACTTATCACGGACTTGGATGGTTCGCAGTTACAGCAACTCTGGACAACCAGATTTACGGAGTTCTGGACACCACCCTGGTATTCGGGTTGATTCTTGTATTCGCCAACCTGATAGTGGACATAGTGTATGCATTCATGGATCCGAGGATAAGGTATTAGGTGGTTAAATGGCAGAAGTAAATGTTTTTAAGAAAAATGTAGAACCCCAGAAAAGAAACCCGAAACTGGAGGACATGAAGCACACAATGAAACTGTTCTTCAAGAACAAGCTTGCTTTCTCCGGTTTCGTCGTGATGATGATCTATTTCTTCATTGCACTGCTAGATTTTGTATACCCACAGTATCTGGGTGTTACAAACGCAAATACGATGCTCAGCTTCCTTTACGGACAGCAGCCTCAGCTGGTCCCTCCTTCCCCGCCAACATTGAGCAAGGGCATAATGTACATTTTCGGAACGACACAGTACGGCATTCCAGTGCTTCCGGCAATGCTTGCAGCTCTCAAGTTTGATATGGCTTACTCAATAGCCATTGTGGCCATTGGCGTGGCAATAGGAATGGTCATAGGAACTGCTTCCGGATACCTTGGAGGCATGGTTGACGAGTTCATGATGAGGATTACTGATATATTCTTCAGTATACCGCAGATTGTCCTTGCCCTTGCAATTATATACACCCTTGGGGATAACTTCATCTTTATTGTCGTAGCATTCATGATCATATGGTGGCCCATCTACGCAAGGCTATCCAGGAGTCTCGCACTCAGCACAAAAGAGATGCGATATGTTGAGGCCGCGACTGCTTCCGGATCTTCAAAATTCAGGAATATATTCGTGCATGTTTTTCCGAACGTTCTGTCTCCGATATTCGTGCAGATATCCCTGGACATCGGTATTATTGTTCAGCTGTTCGCAAGCCTGGAGTTCATAGGTCTTAACAGGGGAAATCCCTATCTTCCTGAGCTTGGAATCCTGATCAACTGGGGTAACCAGTACATCGTTTACGGAGCATGGTGGCCGATCATCATACCGTCCATATTCCTGGTGGTCTTCACTATAGCAGTAAGTGTAATGGGGGACGGCCTGAGGGATGTGCTTGATCCTAAACTGAGGAGGTAATGACATGGAAACAGAGGTAAAACAGAGTGAAGTAAAAGAAGAGAACTATGTGGAAGTCAGGGATCTTGTAACACAGTTCTTTACCTTCAAGGGAATCGTCAAGGCCATTGATGGCGTTGACCTTTCAGTAAAGCGAGGAGAAGTATTTGGCCTTGTAGGGGAGAGTGGCTGTGGAAAAAGTGTCACGGCAACTTCAATAATGGACCTTGTTCCCGATCCCCCTGGCAGAATAGTAAGGGGAAAGATATACATCGATGGCTTCAACATCATATCCGATCTGGACAAACTGGCACAGATAAAGGTAAAATCAGAGACGAATGTAAAGGTCAAAAGAAACAAGAGGCTGATAAAGAGGCATAACTACATTCTCTCTAAAATAAGGGGCGACAAGGTTGCGATGATCTTCCAGGAGCCATTCCTCGCACTCAACCCTGTGCTTTCAATTGGATACCAGATTGTAGAGAATATCATGCTTCACAGCAGAATTGACATCATCAATTCTATCATTCGTAGGGAAACACTGGGAGAAGATGGCGTTGACGAGCTTATACAGAAGATCGTCAAGACGAAGGACTATGACGAAAGGAGAAGGATTGTCAACAGATGGAGCAGAGAATACGGTGTCCCTGACTCTGACGAGTCAATATACGATCTTATCAACACTTCTGAAGACATCAATTATGTAAAGAAAGAGCTTCTTTCGCTCCTCGCTGAGGAGAAGACCGGAATCGACCTTCAGCCACTTTCTGTGGCACGCGAATATTACAAGGCGGACGATGAGTTATTTGCACTGAACCTGAATCTTATAGAAGCTGAAGCAAACAGGAATGAATCGGAAGCAGAACATCTTAGGCAGCAGATAAGTCAGAAGAGGTCGGAAATGCGTTCCAAGTTCATGTCCTTCACCATTAAGCACAAGCTTATGAGGAAGAGAATGGACAGGCCCCTGGAGAAAGAATCCAGAAGGAGGGCCCTGGAGCTCCTAAATCTTGTCAATATTGCAGGCCCTGAAAGAGTGATCGACTCTTATCCCCACGAACTGAGTGGTGGCATGCAGCAGAGGGCAATGATCGCCATGGCACTCGCTGCAAATCCAAAGCTCCTGATTGCTGATGAGCCAACTACAGCACTTGATGTTACAACCCAGGCCCAGATACTTGAGCTTATCAAGGAACTGAATGTGGTTACCGGCAGTTCTGTTCTTTTCATCACCCATGATCTTGCTGTCATAGCAGAGATGTGCGATCGTGTCGGTGTCATGTACGCAGGGAATCTTGTAGAGCAGACATCAGTCAAGGAAATATTCCACGATCCGAAGCACCCGTATACGATGGGCCTTATGAGAGCTATCCCAAGGGCTGACAAGAAGAGATCGGCAGATCAGAAACTCGAGTCTATCCCGGGTACAGTTCCAAATTTGATTACTCCTCCTTCGGGATGCAGATTCCATCCAAGGTGCAAATTCGCCATGGATGTTTGCTCTGAGAAGAAACCGAAGCTGGTTGAAGTAGAACCTGGCCATAAAGTGGCCTGTTTCCTTTATTCAAGAGAATATGTCGGTGAGCCGGCAGGTGAAGCGCAATGAGCGAAACAGATCAGAAAGATGTACTGTTGTATGTATCACACCTCAAGAAATACTTTGATATTTCCTCCGGGCTGAGAAGGTCCAAAGGAAAGGTAAAAGCAGTTGATGATGTAACCTTCGCGCTCAGGAAGGGAGAAACACTTGGTGTTGTGGGAGAGACAGGTTGTGGAAAGACAACCCTTGGGAGAACCATACTCAAGCTTATAGAAGCAACAGAGGGCAATGTTTACCTCGATCTTCCAAAGGACAAGATGCAGGAAATCATCTCGCTTGAGGAAAATCTCCACCACATCAGGGACCCCAAGACTGATGCGACGGTGGATCCAAAGGAAGAAAAACAGATGGAAGAGAAGCTTGAAGAGCTCAGGTCAAAGTACTCAATCACTGAGATGAAGGGGAAAAAGCTGCTTGAATACAGAAAAATTATGCAGCCTGTTTTCCAGGACCCTTTCAGTTCCCTTGATCCGAGAAAATTGGTCAGGGATATAATAGCCGAGCCAATGAAACTTCTGAACAAGACAAGGTCAAGCAAAATCAGGGAGATTACTATGAAGCTGATTGAAGAAATAGGGCTGAGCGAAGATCACCTTTACCGTTTCCCCCACGAATTCAGTGGAGGTCAGAGGCAAAGGATAGGTATTGCCCGGGCAATTTCAATCAACCCCAAGCTTCTTGTCCTGGACGAGCCGACTTCAGCCCTTGACGTTTCAGTTCAGGCGCAGATCCTGAACATGATGAGGGATATACAGAGAAAGTTTGATCTCTCATTCCTGTTCATATCGCACCATCTTAGTGTAATAAGGATGATGTCCGACCGTGTTGCCGTTATGTATCTGGGCAAGCTGGTAGAGCTTTCTGAAACAGATGAACTCTTTACTGATATGCTTCACCCTTACACGAAGGCACTTCTCTCGGCCATACCTATACCAGACCCGGAGACAAAGGTAGAGAGAATCGTCCTGGAGGGTGAAATTCCAAGTCCTTCAAACCCGCCAAAGGGCTGCTATTTCCACCCAAGGTGCCCGGTTGCCATGGCAAATTGCGGATGGTCCTCTGGAGATATGGCTGAGCCTATAAACGAAATGCTGGATCCCTACAGGAACCCTGACGCCGCAGACTTTCCAAGACCTGAGGAAATACTGGTCGATGAGGAGAATGACACTCTAACGATCACCCTTACTCCATACAGCGGTAATTCCAGCAGCGTACTGGACAGCTTCAAGAACCTCATTGCAAAGGAATCTCAGAAAGAAAGAGGAGTGCGGTTCAAGGCTATAGAGGCCATAGGTTTCGGCCAGACGAACAACGTGATCACTGTAAAGATGTCCAAGGGAGATGTACCAAGGCTTACGGAGCCTGTGAAGGGACATTTTGTATCATGCCTGATCTACGATTACAACCATTGGGAAAAGGAGAACAAAGGCGAGAAGCCAGATGGCGAGACAGTCTACCAGGATATCCTACAAGAGTGAAGAAGAGGAAAAGAAAGAGGTAACCTCGAAGGACCTTACGAGAGGGCAACTGATCAGGTACATCTTCGATGACTTCCTGAGAGGTTTTTATCTCGTGGCCTGTCTTTTCCTGGATGGACTGATCATCGCATACATGTTCAGGTACATACCAAATGGTCATTTTTACAGCAGGGCGACAAACCTGTTTTTTTCTTTTGGCCTCTATGACCTGTACTTTGTAATGCTGATAGCCTTAATTGAAGCAGTGGTGATCTTCTATCAGGGCAAGCTCTTCAGAAGAATATGGCCAGTTGGAAAAGAATACTGAATCTATACTGATACCTTTTCTATACAGACAATTTGGCTCATCTCTTTTTACCTGCAATATGCAGAGGTTCCATTCTGCTTATTCAGAAACGTAGAAAGATGGTTTTTTGTTGTGGACTATGGCTAAATAGCTTCGGCTCAAGTCAAAACAATGCCGGTCTCCTTAATGCAAACAGGCTTTGCTGAATCTATTACTTCAACATTGCAATAACTCATAATTCGCACTTCAAGATTGGAAAGTCAGAAAGTCATATTAGAACAATACAGAAATAAAATAAAGATGGAATTTTAAAAAAAATTTAGGGTGGAAAAAGTTATGATGTGAAGGAAAGCAGGTTATACTGGAGATCCTGCCCTCCTCCTATCATCACATTTTCCTGGTAGTTAATTATGTCGCTACTGCTTATCTTCGAACTCATGGTCCAGTGCTGTACTGCCTGTCCAATGTAGACCTCTATCGTGCTGTTCACAATCATTCCATTTGTTATCTGGAACCATTTCTGAGCAGCAGCAGGGTGTGTTGCGTTGCTGGTTGCATTGTCCAGTGCATTTATTTCCTGGTTCATGAAGGCAGATTCAGACAGGTTGTATACCGCATTGCTTGTGTTGCCCACCACGTATGGCGTGTAACCGGCTGGACCCATGTATGTAGAGGAGTTTATGGGTATACCCATTGGCAGCAGATAGTCCGTTGGATACGGATAATCCGGTGCCCATCCACCCCAACTTATTGGCATTGGGTTCTGGCCTGGTATGGCATATGCAGCAAATATGTCTGTAAGCGGAAGCTCTACAGGCACAACAGTTGCTCCCGGTATCACCTGTGCAATGTCGCTGGCCCAGGTTGTCACTGCGGCCTTATCAGTAGGATCGCTGTTTGGAATCATTATTGGTATGTACAACTTGTTACCGTTATACATGATGTTTCCACTGTTATCCTTGGTAATACCCATGGCTGCAGGGCTATCATGCTGTCCGCCTACAGTTGTCTGGCCCATGAATATGTTCCAGTACTTCTGTGCCATTACCTTCTGGAATGGCTGAAGTCCATTACCGCCATTGATCACCTGAGCGCTTGCATTCTTCAGGTCCGAAAGTGTCTGCTGATACAGCATTCCAGGTGGCAGCATACCAGCATACGGCGACAGGAATGTCGTGTTGTATATCTGGTTTCCTACCTGCTGGTTGTAATACAGACTGTAGTTGTAAGCGTATGCGAACGCTTTCCTAACATTCGGGTTCATGAAGAAGTTGGACGGCAGGTTTGCCTGTGAGCTGACTGTCTTCAGAATCTGCAGGTTTGTGTTCATGGTGAACGTATAGAAGTACAGACCCAGTGTCGGGAATCCGTGTCTCTGCAGCAGTCCCTGGTTGATCATCTGTGTTGTCTGATTGAAGTACGTAGTAGGCAGAGCTGCTGATGTTGCTTGTCCAGACTTCAGAAGCAGGAACGCCTGCTGGTTGCTGGACAGATAAAGCAGGTTGATTCTGTCTATCGTCGGCTTTCTGTAGTATGTATTGTTAGGCTGCACGAAGTTTGTATTCTTCACCATGGTAACCTGTGAACCCGGAACGATATAAGATATCATATAAGGTCCATCGGCCATCACATGATTCTGCACGTAACTGTTGTAACCCGCTATATTTCCCTGTGCCTTGTAGTCCTGGAATCCTTTAGGAGTCCATTTTATTCCAGCTCCGTGGTCCTGGAACCATGCTGCCGGCTCAATCCATGTGCCAGATGAAGCGAATATCTGGAACACAAGTGAAGCTGGCATTGACTGCTGGAAGTGGAACGTTATAGTGTTCGTCTGGTTGTTCACAGTTATGTTGTGTGTTATGTTGTAGAATGTGTTAGATGCGAAGTAGTCTCCCGGCAGGAGGTACTGCGCTATAACCCATCCACCAGTTCCCGGACTGGCTGCGTCAAAGAGCAGTGTCCTCGTAAACGTATACATAACATCCCAAGCAGTGAGCGGTGCTCCATTCTGGAAGGTTATGGCGTGGTTTATGTGGAAGGTGTAGTTCATTCCCGGTGTCAGGTTGACTGCGTATGTTGTTCCCCATGGTGTTTTCTGTGTGTAGTTAGCGGAGTTTGTATTGATTCCACCGTTAGTCAGAGTCGGAAGGTATGAAGCTGCGAGTGGCACAAAGGCGTCTGTTGCAGATCCGTTGTAGGTATCAAGCTGCAGCAGAGCATTGTTGAGTATCTCAGAGTCTGCAGTGTAGTATGCGATTGACGGATCGAGTGTCGTGTATCCTCCAGGTGCATTAGGTTCTGCGTTCGTGAAAGCTGTGCCTGCGACAGTCTGCTGTGTTACTTTCTGGGCAACCGGGAAGTCCTCGTAGTATGTTGAAGTAATCGTCTTAGACTGGTCATACTGGCCGTTGTTAAGCCCAACCGTTCCGGTTCCTTTGAGCATCTGCGTATAAGCAAGGTGAGTCCAAAGCACTACTGAACCTGAACCTGTAACAGACACCATAGTCTTGTTCATCAGGGTGAAGTTATAGTTTCCGGCACCGAATGTTAGACTAGATGAAGTGTTAAGAAGCATAAGGCCGGTCATTGCAGAGTTGAAGGTTATTGCACTTGTTGGCAGCAGATATGTCTCTGATGCGTTAAGCAACACATACCCATGCGTTGGTGCAACAGCTACGCCAGTTTTGTTGTACACTGTTCCGCTCGTGCTAATGTTAGCTGCTGTGTTCATCGTTACTCCAGTTGGAGCACCAAATGTTACAGCAGCACTCTTCGAGAAGCTCACGTTAGTTGAAGGCACTGCAAAGGCAGCATTATTCAGGTTAGAGAATGCAGTTCCAGCTTCGTAGGTAACTCCTGTTGACACACTTGAAGCAGCGTTGTTACTGAGTGTTGCAACGACTGCATTCACGAAGCCGAGAGTGTAGTTTCCGGTAAAGTTCATCGTCGTCTGGGTGTTAACGGTCATTGCGGTTACATTGTTGTTGAACATCAGTGTGGTTCCTGATGTGAGTGTTATCACATATCCTGCTGGGACTAGACTGTAAGCCTGGGTACTGCTGCTTGTGTTCAGTGGGTGGAACTGGGTTGCGTTTGCGAATGTTCCGCTGCCTGAAACAACAGTCACGTTGGCAGTGTTTGACACATTGAGCTTTGCGGCTCCCGCGAAGGTTGCCTGGTCACCCATCGTGTATGCCAGGTTAGTCACAGGGACGCTGTATGTAACGTTCTGTGATCCAGTTGCTGCAACAGATGATCCTGTTGAGAACGGATATGTCATACCTGGGCTGCCTGTAAGCGGTATTCCGTAAGGCGTGCTCTGGGTGTTTGTCACAGTTGTTGTTACTGACTGTGTTGTGTTTACTGGTGCAGTTGTGGTCTGAACCTGAAGGGTGTACATTCCGCTCTGGAGGTCTGCGTACGTTACTCCAGGCACTGGAAGCGCATATCCATGGCTGTTTATGTTGTATGCATAAGGTATGCTTTCCTGGGAAACCATGCCTGACTGGTTGTAAAGCGTGAGAGTCTGTGATATGATACTGTAAGTTCCTCCTCCAACTGAAGGCAGGAAGTCAAGTCTCATATGCCCACCAGGTGAGAATATGTTTGATATGTTGTTAATCTGCTGTGTCGAGGATGTAGCTGGATCTACCGCCAGTGCTCTGTACGCATAGTTAATTGACGGATAGTTAGGACTGACCTTTACAGGCTCAAAAAAGTATCCAGTTGATGATCCGTAATTGATGTCAGCGAAAATGTAAAATTCTCCCGGCTGTGCGTAATGATGCACTACTTTCACCGTGTTACTACCACTGTAGTTCAATAGCTGGCTGTGTCCATCTCCATAGTACACTGTCATGTTCTTAAAACTGCCTGTGGCAGTGATATTCGTAGAGTATGTACCATTCTGATTTATCGCTCCGACTTTGCTTGATAGTGTTGCAGAAGGCCCGCTTGGGGCCGCTGGTGCATAGTGCGTTGCTAGAAGCCCGCCAAGCACTCCAATCACTACCAAAAGAGCTATGATCACTGCTATCCATTTTCCCGAGGTTGACGGTTTCCTCGGGGGTGATGGCGGAGCAGTAACTTTCGGCTCTTCCGGAGCTTTTCCTTTATCTTCGTTATTCTCCACTTTTTATTCCTCCGTGTAGAAGTTATCGTCTATCAGAATCTATGTATTTAAATGTTTAGGTCATGATGTATATTTCGATGTATGCGGAAAACAGCTAAAACCCCTGAAGGGGAGATTAAATAATATAAAAAATATAATTAGAGGAATTCTTTTAGGTCTTCCTGAGTGAGCCTGTACGGCTCGCGATCTATCAACGGCCCCTGTGAGACAACCGGATCAACCTGGTCATACCTCTCCTCATCGACCTGGTAGAGAATTCCAATTGGTATTTTCTCGTTCCATTCTTCTGCAAACTTGTAGGCCTGCTGGAAATCTTTCCTGTCGTTGTCAGTCAGTTTGTACACTCTCTTCCTGAAATAGTCGTAGGTGTTCAGCTTGTTGAATGTAACACACGGGCTGAAAACGTCAATGAACGAGAATCCCTTGTGCTTGATTCCTTCCGTGATTACTTCCTGGAGGTGTTTCGGGTCTCCGGAAAACGCTCTGGCAACAAACGTTGCTCCTGCTGAAAGCGCATATGTCATCGGGTTCACGGGCTTTTCCACGCTGCCGTCTGGTGTTGTTTTTGTCTTCAGCCCAGTCGGTGAAGTAGGGGATGCCTGGCCTGTGGTGAGGCCGAAAATCTGGTTGTCTGAAACAATGTATGTCATGTCGACGTTTCTTCTTGCGGCGTGGTAAAGATGCTGTGTTCCCTCGTTGAAACCATCTCCATCCCCCCCATAGCCAATGACTGTAAGCTTCGGGTTTCCCCATTTTATTGCAGATGCAACCGGAAGCAGCCTTCCATGGATTCCGTGGAAACCATAGGCATGAATGAACTCCGGGAGATTGCTGGAACACCCGATTCCGGATACTACAACAACATCCTTCGGCTCTATGCCGAGCTCTGTCAATGATTTTTCCATTGCGGTAAGTTGTGCGAAATTTCCACACGCGGGGCACCAGTCCGGTGCAACATGACCTTTGTAATCCTTCAATTCTACCATTTTATTCACCTCTTAATTACCGACTCTATCTCACCCGCAAGGGCGCTGGGGTAGAAGTTCTCCCCATCGTACTTGGTGATGAGTTCCGTCTTAACGAGAAACTCTGACTTGAGCAGCCTGTTGAACTGCCCTGTGTAATTTCCCTCAACAACTATGACCTTCTTCCTTCCTTCAAGGAGTTTTCCAATGTCAGGATTCATGGGAAACGGCCTGTTGATTTCTATTGCACCAACCTTGTGCCCCTTCTCCTTGAGTGCGTCTACGACCTCTTCCACAACGCCCTGTGTAGATCCCCATTGAACTATCGCATATTCTGCGCCATCAAGTTTGTATGTCGGAGTCGGAGTCATGCTCTTGATGTAGGTCTCCATCTTCCTCATTCTCTTGTTCATTGCCCTGATCCTGTCTCTCGGGTCTGTGACAGCATCGCTTACAACATCACCATACTCGTTGTGCTCATCCGAATCCTCGTTGTGCACAAGGCCAGCCTGGCCAGGAATCGCCCTGGGGGATATTCCGGTAGGCGTGTCAAGATATCTCTTGAAATCCTCGGTGTTGTCCTTTGCCCTCTCTCCGTGGTCAATCTTGAATTTGAGGTCAAGGTCATTCACTGTTGCATAATTCTCCGAAAGGTAAAGATCTGACATGAGTATGACAGGGGTCTGGTATTTTTCCGCCAGATTGAGTGCCTCTGCAGTCATGTAGAACATTTCCTCCACATTCCGCGGCGAAAGGACGATTCTTGGGAAATCTCCCTGCGAGGCTCCAAGAACCAGATTAAGATCCCCCTGCTCCGTCTTGGTGGGCAATCCAGTCGAAGGCCCCGACCTCTGTGATTCGTAAATCACGAGTGGAACCTCCATCATGCCTGCCATTCCCAGTGCCTCAACCATAAGTGAGAAACCTCCGCCGGAGGACCCGGTCATTGACCTCAGGCCGGCATAGTTCCCGCCTATTGCCATGTTTATAGCAGCTATCTCATCTTCCGGCAGTTTTACAAAAACTCCGTATTTACTGGCGTGTGATGCCAGGAAATGAAGTGCAGATGAGGCTGGAGTCATCGGGTATCCGGCGTAGAATTTCAACCCGCCCATTACCGCCCCCAGGCCTACTGCGTCTCCACCACCCATGAGCATTCTTTTCCTGTTGCTCGTCTTGAGAGTGATCTCGAGCTTCTTGAAATGCTGGCTGAAATAGTCGTACCCTTCCTTTGCTGCATCCTGGTTCTGCTTTATTACGTCCCCTTTCCCCTCGAAGGTGTCTGCTATGACATCGGACATAACATCAAAGGAAAGCCCGCTGGCAGCAGCCGCAGCCCCAAGGGCAACAGTATTCTTCATGAGTTTGTTTGAACCGTACTTTGCAGCAATCTCGGCAAGAGGCATGGCACAGTATGTTACACCATCCACTGCCTCATAGCCCGAAATTCCCTTGTCAAAAATTGCAACTCCCTGCAATGGTGAAGCTCCACCTTCATTAATCTTAGGATTGGTATGCCTCGTCAAGGCATCCTTGTTCAGGGCAATAAGGATATCAAGCCCGTCGCCCTGGGATTTAATCTCGTTGGCAGAGCCTCTAATCTGGTACCAGCTCTGACCGCCTCTTATTATATCCTGATAATAAAGATAAGTCACAACATGGAGGCCACTTCTTGAGAGTGTTTTGCCCATGATCTGCCCGGCAGACTGGACACCGTCACCAGCGGCTCCTCCAATTCTAAAAATCGCTTCTTCTCTAGCCATGATCGTACCCGCAACTATATCAGACTAAGATATTAATATGTTTGCGGAGTAGCTAAAGCACGAGTTACAGAGGGAGAATTGCGATGATGTCTGTTTATATTAACCACCATCTGATCTTTTGACAACCGATTTATATCCCGCAGCTATTATCTTATCATGAGCAGAACTGAAAAGGATGTGCTTGGTGAAGTGACAATTGAGGACGATTGTTATTACGGCGTTAATACGTACAGGGCCAGGAACAATTTCAGAATAACGGGCCTGACTGCAGATTCAGACCACATTGTCTCATACGCAAGAATCAAGCTGGCGGCCGCTGTTGCAAACAACAAGGGGGGAAAGCTTCCCGACGACAAGAAGGATTTGATTGTGGAGGCCTGCCAGAAAATCATAGATGGCGAATACCATGACCAGTTTGTTATTGACGTCTTCCAGGCAGGTGCGGGAACATCTTTTCACATGAATGCGAACGAGGTAATCGCCAACATAGCACTGGAGCTCGCCGGCAAGAAGAAGGGAGATTACTCATTCCTTCATCCAAACGATCAGGTTAACATGAGCCAGTCCACGAACGATACTTTCCCAACCATGATAAGGCTGACTGCACTAATCAAGGCAAGAAGGCTAATGGAGCAGCTCGACAAGATTGTCAAATCGCTCGAGAAGAAGGCGGACCAGTTCAAGAACGTCAAGAAGCCGGGAAGGACACATCTTCAGGATGGGCCACCCCTTACACTTGGAATCGAGCTTTCCGCCTGGGCATACACTCTCAGGAAAGACCTAATGGAATTGAAACAGTCCTTTGACTATATGAGGGAGCTCAACATAGGCGGGACTGCAACTGGGACCGGCGTGAATACCGCTCCAGGATACCAGGAGAACGTCGTGAAGGAACTGAGCAGGCTTACGGGCGAGGAAATGATTGCTTCTGAGAACCTCCCGGGAATAATGGAGTTCATGAGTGATTTCTCCAGAATGATGAACGCTGCTGCAAACATAGCGATAGATGTGAACAAGATCAGCAACGATGTAAGGCTCATGTATTCAGGTCCTGGTGCCGGCCTTCATGAGATTATCATACCCGCTGTTCAGCAGGGGTCATCAATAATGCCGGGGAAGATCAACCCCTCAATCGCAGAGGCTATGAACATGATATGCCATTCAGTCCTTGGATCTCAGCAGGCGCTTAATTTCTCGGCACAGGCTGGCCAGTTTGAGCTCAACGTGATGATGCCGCACATTGATTATGAGCTTAACAGATCGCTGGACATTCTCGCAAACGGCCTGGAGATGTTCCGGACAAAACTGGTTGACGGCCTTGAAGCGGACACAAAAAGAATGACTGAGATGCTCTCAAGGAGCTTTGGATCGGCAGTTTTACTCAACCCTTACCTTGGATACGATACAGTTGCAAAAATAGTCCAGGAAGCGCTCCACACTGGGAAGTCCCTGAAAGACCTCGCCCTGGCGACCGGGAAGATTTCCGAGGAGGATTTCATCAAGGTCATGAGTGGAAACAAGTAATCCCAAACCAAAAACCATTTCTATATCCCCACCCAGGGATTTTTCCTGTAGGCCTTCGAAACAATCATTGTTTCAACACGTATCACTCCCGGTATTTTAGGCGTGCTGTCCTCGAAGTCCTGCAGGGATTCCATATTCAGGAAGAGTGCCTCTCCGAGAATCTGGCTTTCTCCGCCTCTCCGGTAAAGGCTGAGAATATTCATGTTGTCATCGAGAACGCCCGCCACATTCTCAATTTCAGTGGGCTCGACATCTATTTTCATGTAAACTTTGATGCTGTTCTCCACAGCCTGAAGATCAACGAGCGCAGAGAAGCCTATGATTATCTTCTTCTTTATCAGTTCAGAAATTCTCCTCCTGACAGTAGCCTCGCTAGTCTTCAGGAGCTTTGCGATTTCTGCATTTGTCATCCTTGCGTTGTATCTAAGAAAGCAGATGATCTTCTTGTCCAGCTCGTCCACAGGAAGAAGTGATGAGTCAAGCCTTGACCATCTTATTGCAACATCACAACTGTATCCTTCGAGGAATTGTTCACCCACCTCTTTCTCTTCCATATTATGCAATTTTTGTTCGATATTTAATATTTGAGCAACGACCCTCAACAGCACGATTTACATAAAACGCAACAATTTGTCAGAAATCGAGGGCATCAATAACAAAAATGAAAAATATCATACCTGAATGTGGAGGCAACCAATCGGTGGTCTGTTGAAAGTATACTTTGAATCTTATGGATGCACTCTTAACAAGTCCGAATCAGGGCTTTACGTTAACAAACTTCTGAGCGAAGGCAATACACTTGTCAGGAGACCGGAAGAGGCTGACATCAGTGTCATAGGTACCTGCGTGGTCATCAAGTCAACAGAAGACCGCATGACGAAAAGAATAGGGGAGCTCTCCCGGGAATCCAGGGTCAGGGTGATAGGCTGCATCTCGTCTGTGACCGGCAAAGTCCTTGAAGACGAAAACATTGAAGTTCTCGCCCCAAAGGATTTCAGAAGCTTCTACACCGGTCAGCTGGATGACATAGAGATTAAGGAACCGTCAATATTTGACGGGATCCCCATAAATCAGGGATGCACCGGAAGCTGCAACTACTGCATATCGCATGTGGCCAGGGGGAAACTGGTATCGCGCCCCATTGGGAAGATTGTAAGCCAGATCAGGATGCAGCTTGAGAGGGGGATCAGGGAAGTGAGGATATCCTCACTGGACACAGCGGCATACGGTAAAGATATTGGCACATCGCTCCCCGACCTTGTGGAAGCCATATCCTCGTCGGAAGGAGACTTCATGCTTAGAGTTGGCATGATGGAACCCAGGAACACACTCTCGGTAAAGGACAGGCTTATGGAGTCATACAGCAGCGGGAAGGTGTTCAAGTTCATGCACTTGCCTGTGCAGAGCGGAGACAACAGGGTACTGGAGTCAATGAACAGGGAGTACTCAAGAGAGGATTTTGAGGAGATAGTTTCTGCATTCAGGAATGCGTACCCCGATTCCATGCTTTCAACGGACATTATTGCAGGCTATCACGGCGACGATGAGGAATCCTTCGAAAAAACTGTGAGCCTTATTGAGAAAACGCGCCCTGAAATAATCAACATAACAAGATTTTCCCCAAGGCCGTACACGCCGGACTACAACGTGAAGACTCCACCTTCAAACGACACAAAGAGATGGACAAAGGAATACGCCAGGATTCACGAGGAGATTACGAGGGACAAATTTTCAAAAGAAACAGGAAAGGTCAAAACGGTGCTGGTAAACGAGAAAGGCAAGAATGGAACAGTTGTTGGAAGGGACCTTGCTTACAGGCCCGTAGTTATTCCGGGTGATTTTCCAGTTTATTCAAAAGTCGAGTGTGAAATAGTCGATTCAGACAGGATTTACCTGGTTGGAAAGAAGATATAGGATCAGTTGAGGTCGTCAACTGCCACAATCTCGTCCATTATGTACCTGCCGGGGTTCTTAAGGCCGAAAATTGTCTGGAATTCAGGAGGAGTCATGACCGGCATTGTGAACTTCTCATGATCGTCAATCGGGACTCTGGGGCAACCCGTGAAAATAACTGCATCGCAGCGCATGTTCTCATAGTCCATGGGGTTCACCTCATTCGTTGTCAGAAGGACAGGTTCCCCTCCGACCTTCCTGACATCATTCATGAGAACATCTGCCAGCTTCCTCCTGTGCTGGCCGACTTTTGTGTCGACTACCACACAGAATTTCCTTGCATCTCTTGCCCTGTAGAGCGCTCCGTACCTTTTCCTCAGAAACTTGTCTGTTTCACCCTTTATGTTCCTCATGGTCCTGTCATTGAGATCCAGCAGGAAAACATCCTTCGATGTTGAAAGCTGAACGCCTATGGCGTGGAACATTCCCGTGCTGACGACCAGGAACGAATCAACATCCGCCTCAACTGAGTGGGCTGAACTGAAATTGCAGCCAAGAACCTGTCCCGCGTATCTCATTCGCCCGTCGCTTTCACCCACCCTGACCTCTATTCCCTGGTCTTCAAGCAGCCTCCTGACATCCTGCATTTCATTCATGTACTGTATGGACGCTACAAGCCCTACTCTTCTTGAACCGCCAGATACAAGAGGCTCGAGCACAGAGGGATCAATTTCCACCGTTTTCTCATTCCTGTATTCCTCAAAGATTACGGGCTTTGGGTAGTTTATGTTTGGAATTTCAGAGTGGCCGAGCTGTACTATGCAGTCAACATCCTTGTAGACCTCCATGTTGCCTGTGTCGCATGCCCCGTAGAATCCTTCCGAGCTCACGATGACATTGAACTCGGAGGAAAGACGCGAAAAATAGTCAAAAACATTGGGCTTCAGACCATCCGGTACCTGGAGAAGTATCTTCTTTGCATTCATCTTCCTGAGTTTCCCGACAGTTGCAGCTACGTTTATCATGGTATCCGTTTCAGAGCTGGAAGACTCCGTTTCGCATCACGATTTCTCCATTGGTTATTACTGTATCTACAAGCCTTGCGCCGAACTCATACGGAATCTTCCTGTAGTTGTCAACATTGAGGATCAATATGTCAGCCATCTTCCCCGGCTCGATAGACCCCCTGTCATCCTCGACGCCCGCTGCAAATGCCGCATTGATCGTCACTGCATTGAGCGCCTCCTCAAGTGTTATGTGGCAGAACCTCACTGCAAGGTACAGGGCAAAGAAAACGTTTGAATTGTAGGAGACCGGTGATGCGTCGGAACCTATTGCAACCGGTATGCCGCTGTCTATGAATTTCTTTATGTCCGGATATTTGTCGTTCCCTATGGAGTGTGCTGTGATGGGAAGAAATGTTGCAACCGAGCCTGACTTGCTGATCTTTTCGATCCCGCGCCTGTTGGTTTTCAGGAGATGGTCCACTGAAGCGAACTCGAATTCGTCACAGAGGTCAAGGCACCCGACATCTTCAAGCTCATCCGCATGAAGCTTCAGCCTGATGTTGTTCCTGACTCCCCAGAGGGCCATTTCCCTGGTAGACTCCGGAGTAAAAGCTCCCTTGTCACAGAAAACGTCCACAAACTTCACTTTCCCGGCAAATTTAGGCGCAATCTTGTCAAGCACCTCGGACGTGTACTTTCCTTCTGTCTCTCCCTTCGGAATTGCATGCATTCCAAGGAATGTGGGTACAACATTGATTATCCCGAGAGACGAGATCCTCTCGATCACCGAAAGCATCTTCAGCTCCGTGGCAAGATTAAGGCCATAACCGGTTTTTATCTCAACCGTGGTGGTGCCGTAGAATATGCTGTCATAGATTCTCTTAAGAGATTCGGAAAATATCTGGTCCTCACTCATCTTCCTGGTTGAATTTACCGTTGCATAGATGCCGTTTCCAGAGTTGAGAATCTCAAGGTAGCTCTTCCCCTTTATCTTCATGAAGAACTCGTCTTCTCTTGTTCCCCCGTAAACAAGATGTGTGTGGGAATCAATTATTCCGGGCATTACCACATTTCCCCTGGCGTCGATTGTCTTTGGCTCATTGTTTCTAAGGTACTTCTCCTTCTTTGTGGCTGTCAGCAGCTCTATAATCCTGTTTCCGCGTATCAGGATGGACTGCCCCTCCTTGATTCTGAGCTTGTTCTGCCTCTCCCCTCTCAGGGGCTCCCATCCGGCCCCCTCCATAGTTAGAATCTGTGAAGCGTTCTCAATCAGCATATCTTGCATAACGACCGCATCCCTATAGTGACAGGAAATTAAATAACACTAACGATTCATGTGGAATTTGTGTCGGGGACAGACTTTGTCCTTACGCTGCAGGCAGCAAATCATGCCCCAAATTGTCGTTGCCCTTACAGCTCAAAGCAGCACGAACCAGAATCCTGCCAGCATCGTGATGATGAACCCGACGGAAACGGAAATCATGAATGGGGTTTTGTAGACCATTACCTTTCCGGAGGGGGTATCCATGAGACTGAACTTGGCCATGTTCCGCGAGTAAGTCTTCTCATCGTAATCAACCGAAGTCACTGAATGCAGGCCTATGGAACTCCCTTTTCTCCTGTTCAGAATAACCAGGTACGGAATGAAGAACAGTGACACAATCGCTATGTTGAACAGCATAACGATTGATAACGGCATTACCTTGGCCAGCTCAATCTGGATTGGCGTGATTAAGGGAGTGGTGAAGGGGAATTCGGTGAACGAGAAGAAGAGGGCCACCATTGCCTTGACGTCCCCTATGCCGAATAGCCTCTCCTGGAAACCTATCAGGAACATCAGGGACATTACAAGGGATGTAAACCCGTAGGCGAACTCTCCGCCCGCAATGTAATAAAGCGAGACAGCCAGGAACGCCACTCCGATGATCGGGTAAATCACAAGGCTGGTGTTCAGGTAAGTTGCCAGGAAAATCAGTATTCCAATGACCGCGAAGAAAAGTGGTGCACCATTGGCAACATTGAACCACGCTCCCAGGGCAATCACAGGCAGGAAAATGAAGGAATTTATCGTCCTTTTTTTCACGTCTGTGTAGGAAGTGTAAACCAGGATTATGCAGGTCAGGATGAAGAGGACTCCATATATTTCAGAAGCGAAATTGTTCATTCAGGACATACCTCTCAGTGCTTTGAACGCTCTCAGTACAGACGAGAAATCAAGGTTTCCCAGGCCTATGGACATTGCTGCTGCATAAAACTGCACGATAGCACCACTTATTGGCACAGGCTCCCTGCTTGATCTGGCCAGGTCCAGTGCATAGTTAAGGTCCTTGTACTCATGTGAAAGCAGAAACTGGGGCAGGAAATCCTCATTCAGGAGAGGCTCTTTCTTCAGTTCGAGTATTTTGGATGATGCAGCGCCGCTGGACAGTATTTCTATCTGTTTCTCCCTGGGAATGCCGAGCTTTTCACCAAAAAGGAGAGACTCAGAGAGAACAGCGAGATTGGCCCCCATAAGAAGGTTGTTTACCAGCTTCATTTTAAGTCCGGAGCCGTTGAGGCCCATATAGAATATCCTGTTGCTGAACGATTCAAGAATCGGCTTAACGGCATCAAAGGCCTCTCTGGAGCCTCCAGCAACTGTAACCAGTTCTCCCTTCTCAGCAACAGGCACACTTCCTATGACAGGGGAGTCTATGAACTCTGCATTTCTCTCTCTCACCTCTGCTGCTATCCGCACTGAATCATCCGGATGAATAGTACTCAGATCAACAACAATCTTCCCGGTTCCAAGGTTCCCGAGAATTCCCTTCTTTCCGTGCATTACCTCGTTAACTGCCTTCGAATCTGACAGCATAAGGAAAATTATGTCACACCTCGCCGCTACCTCCCAGGGATCGCGGAATATTTTCATGTCCAGGGCAGCATATGGCTGGGCCCTGGTGGCAGTTCTATTGTATACCCCGAGAACCTGATGCTTCCTCATTATGTTTTTCAGGATAGGGACACCCATTTTGCCAAGGCCGATGAACCCGATACCTTCCATTGGGAAGATAAACTGACATAATGATAAAAACCTAATCTATCTCAAGCGAAAAAAATGAGCTTCCCGAATCCTGGGACGCGCATTCAAGGTGCCCGTACGGTGTACCGCTTTCGGCAAGTGCTGTCCCGATCTCATTCAGTGCTATTTCCGGGCGGTTATTCTCCTGGCTCAGGTGCGTGAGTATTATCCTAGTGTCGGGCTTCACCAGCCCGGTTATCTTTTCTGCTGTCTGCCTGTTGGACAGATGCCCGTGGTTGCTGAGGATCCTCCTCTTAAGCATTTCCGGGTATGAACCTGCCATAAGCAGTTTTTCATCATGGTTTGCCTCTATGGCAAGTATATCCGATCCCTTTATTCTCTCTGCCACGTCATCTGTCATGCGGCCAAGGTCAGACACGACAGAAATCATGGTCCTGCCGCACCTGACACTGTATGCAACGGGGTCAACCGCGTCGTGCGAGACGCTGATTGCTTTTATCTCAAAATTTCCCAGAACGACAGAGTCCCTTATTGAATAGGCATCCTTCAGGCCTAGGGCACTGGCCGTGGCTTCCCTGGTGTATATGCCCACGGGCATGTTTCTCGCCAGCATCTTTGCCCCCCTCGAATGGTCCGAATGTTCATGGCTGATGAAGAGAGATGCCTCAAGATCGCCTATCCTGTTTGCTGCGAGCCTTTCCCGGAGTCTCTTCAGCGTTATCCCGAAGTCCACAAGAATCAGATTTTCCCGGTCCCATATTAGTGTCGAGTTGCCTTTGCTCCCACTGGAAACCATGTTGAAGTTGACAACGGACATATGCGTACGTGATTCCTATGCACATATTATTTACTTTTCATTTTGCCGGATACGTGCTGAACTGATCACGCACCTTCACCTCGAGTACTATTCAGGCTTTCAAGCATCATCCCTGAAACTCTTGAAGCATCATGGGTTCCGACCTTCAGCAACTCACCGGCCACATTTTTTATGCCATTTTCCGTATGATTCTGGCTCATCTTCCATTTTCCCTCTATCTTTTCGATTGAGATGGTGAATGCTGCTATGTGTTCCACCATGGAACGATACCTGCTGTCACCCCAATCAGCAGACCAGCTTCTGCCAAGGCCTCCTTCGTAGTGCGCCACCATCTCATCCAGAAGGGCCATCTTTCTATCCTCTTTCTCAACAAGCCTGAAACTGCCTTCCACATGAACGGAAACGTAGTTCCAGGTTGGAACCGAGGCTTCTTCGCCATACCATTCTGGTGATATATAATGCCCTGGACCCTGGAACACCACCAGGACATCCCTTCCATCCAGATTGTTCCACTGCTCATTCATGCGTGCCATATGCCCCTTGAGCTCAGTGCATTCTGAGTCGATGAGAAAAGGGATGCTTGAAGCATGCAATCTTCCATCTTCAGACGTGCTGATCAAGAGGCCAAGGCTGTGTTCCCTGACAAAATTCCTTATTCTGCGGCGATCTGATACCCTAAAAGGTTCTTGGTTGAACACCAGACAACATCATCAGAAAAGATATATATTTCCCTTGGCAGCATCTGGCTGCCGGTCACACGTCTCCCACCATGGTGATTGACACCCTCCTTTCCCTGGGCCTTACGTCGAACTCAAGGAGAAAGATGCTCTGCCATGTGCCAAGCAGTAGTTCACCGTTTCTTACCGGAACGGTCAGGTCCTGCCTGTAGAGCGTGGCTTTGACGTGGCTTCTGCCGTTGTTGTCACCCCATGCTTTGTTATGTCTGTATTCTATATCGTCAGGGGCAAAGAACATGGCTCTTCTGACGATGTCTTCCAGAAGGCCGCCTTCATTTTCGCATATTATCAGCGAAGAGGTTGTCGAAAGGAGAAATATGCTGGCAATGCCCGATGATAGACCGCTCCTTGACACACTGCCGGATATTCTCCCGGTTATGTCAGTAAACTGGTTCTCGCTTTCCGTCTTGACAGAAAAACCGTCCATGAAAATTGTCATACGATAAAAACAGAATGTTGGATTTAGGCTTTTTCAGCATTCCATGATAATAAGGCTGTGATTACGGGGTTCCCCATATCAGTCAAGATTTTGAACCAGGTATGCATGTTTTGCATGAAAGCAGAAATGATAAACAGGGAACTGATAATGGCAAATTCCGTGCTTTATTCAGAAAGGTTCGGGTTTGATCTTGCAGGAGACCCTTTTCCATGGTTTCTGCTCTCTGTTCTCTTCGGGGCAAGAATAACCGAGTCGATAGCGGTCAGGACCTTCTTTCTCTTCAAATCTGAAGGGCTGACGACTCCGGAGTCAATCACAAATGCAGGATTTGACAGGATTGTCTCCATTCTTGATTCAGGCGGCTATACAAGATATGACTTCAAGACTGCGGCAAAACTCGACGAACTGTCGAAGAGCATTATCTCAAGGGGTGGACTGACAAGTATCCACGAAGATGTGTCAGGAATGGGAGATCTGGTTGCACAGCTGAAAGGCCTTGCAAAAGGCATTGGTGACGTGACTGTCGGAATATTCCTCAGGGAGATGGTTGGAGTGTGGGAAAAGGCCGAGCCATACCCTTCTGAGCTGGTCAGGAAAGGAGCAGAATATCTAGGAATTGATGCCTGCAAAGGTCATAGGGAATTCGGGGTCAGTTACGGAAGATTTGAGAGTTTCCTGCTGAAGGTTGCAAGAAAGTGCCTGAGAAAGAAAAGCAGTAAGAACAGGGGGTTTTGCGATCTCATTAAAGAGCAGGCAGCATAGAAAATCAAACCTGTTGCGTTCAATAAAAAGGGGAATCCAAACTAGAGTGGGAAGAGTGCCCAAGGTGACAAAATGGACGCCTCCCTACCAGCTAGATTGGCTCAGCTGATGAAACATAGTGACGAATTATGAAACCTCAGCTGTCGATTTCACATATTATTGGTAAGTATAAATCCTGATAACCCAAATATTTAGGCTAATAAGGTATATAAAAAAAAGCGGGAGTAAAAACAATGCATTTCCCGGACCGCTAGAACCTTCTTCTGCTGAACTTAAGCTTTCCCACATACTTCAATATCCATTCCACAAGTCTGTTGTAGGTCTCCACTCCTTCTTCAAGAACAGACACCTCCCCGTCACTTTCCTTCAGAAATCCTCTATTCACCATCCACTCCATGTATGATATGAACTTGTCATAGGAAAGCTCAGCGTAGGTGGAGAGCCTTGTCTTTTTCATGGGACCGTCATCTATCAGAGCCTTGATTATCCTCGCAACAACGTAGAGATCAGGTTTAAAGTTCTGATCCCTGGAATTCGAGATAAAACCACCTCAGCTCTGCTATCAGGCCATCCATGTACCATAGCTGCCTGTAACTCTTCTTGATCGAACTGTCACCGAGACCAAGCACTATTATGGCGGAGATTCCGGATATGAACAGATTGCTGTATCCGACACCGAAAAGTGCTCCGGCAACGAAATAAAAAACCAGCGAAAACACAATTGCGGCGAGAGCCCAGTAGAGAACAAACTGCATCACGCCGAGGAAGACGAATGAAAGCTTTGCCTTTCTCAGGCCCATAAGCGTCTCATCCCAGTCTTCGTTCTCTATTATTTTTATTATGCCGGTTATCCCCTCATCTAGGTCACGATCCCACTTTCCTGTAGGTGTGGAACGGTATGCTCTCGCCAGTATGTTGTAGAATATAGCGGCAATGATGATCCACATAAGCAGGACTATGGCGGAAACATTCACGGATGAACCACTGCCTATTGGTACCGAAGTCAAATCGGTTGAAATGGAGAAGTAGTTGTAGAAGTCCCATGCCAGGAACAGAATCAATGTTCCCAGAATTCCACATAGGGTTAACAGAAAAAGAACCGGGAATTTTGATCCGGCCCTGCTGTACCCCATGGAGGTTTCTATGGAACTCTGAAGGTCTCTCATCTTGTCCACTGCCTCTTTTTCATTCAAAAAGACCCACCTACCGCTTTTACGTTCACAGTTGCGTACGAATCAATGTAAATCATGTAATAGTTGACGTTTGACCCGTATAGCCGAAGGGTCCCCGACAGATGGTGAAGAAAGAAACTCTCAGAGATATTGCTTATTGATGCAACTGCCAGAGGGTCCCCGCTCGATATGCTTATGTTTGCGATCCCTCCTGAAGAACTGAATCCGGGCTCACCCAGTCCTCCCTTGAAATGGAACTTGGCAGTGAGCGAATACTGATTCAGGAACATGGTGGAATTTGCCATCTCCTTTGTTCCGTTCTGGAAAACAACCGTGACCGGGGCAGGATTTCCATACTTTGTGGCGTTATTGGATGATATCTGGAATTCACCATTCACATTCACGTTTGAAACTGCGAACACAACAATGGCAGTTCCATTTCCGTCCTTCGGGAAGGTGAAGTACGTCTTGTTAACCGAATGGAAACTCTGTGTCCACCCGTAGGTGAAGATTATCCCCAATGCAAGGAGTATTACTGCAAGCTTCCAGTATCTTGGCCTCATCAGTTATTTGTATATGAACATACAATTAAATAAAAACTCCCTGCGAGGGAGTATTTCAGCAGAATTCATTGAGTCCCCGCATGAACCATCGGAGGGCGAAATAGCGAGATAATGAGGAAAATCTTAATAATCTGATTCCCTTAGTTATTCTACGTAGATTGACAATGTCGCCTTTTAAGTTTGGTAAAACTGAAAACGAAAAGATCATGGAAAGAAGATCAAAGCTGAATCGCTGGAAGAGTGAAATAGAAAGGGCAATAAGAAGTTATGAAAGGAACCGGGAAAGAAACGTGGACGACATAAAAATGGCCCTTGAAGATGAAAACGATCAGAAGGCACGTATTTTTGCGTCTAACATAGTGATGCTTAACAGCGCAATAAGGGGACTTAAGGATTATAAATTATTTCTAGACAACATAGACCTGAACCTGCAATTCGCCAAAACTACCAAGGACATATGGGCCTCATTAAAGGAAGGCTCTCAGGACCTTATTAAGAGTCAGCTCTCAGACAAGCAGCTTACACAGATCAACACAAACATAGAAAACATAATGATGTCATCAGACCAGATACAGGAAAGGCTGAACTCCCAGCTTGACCAGATAACCTCCTCTGTGGACCAGATTGGGCAGAAGAACCCTGAAAAGGTGGAAGACATACTGAGCGGCATCAGGAATAAGATTAGCGTTTCAGCCTCTTCAGCTCCTTCACAGGAAAATGCTCAAAAGGCACCGTCCACAGTGAACGGCGATGAAGAATCGGTGGATGAACTGATCAAGAAGCTGGGGCAGAACAAAGAATCAGAAAAGGAGTAGCATACGACTACCGCTTTCCAGCATCCGTACAGCGGACCTCATTCTTATATTCCTTCCACATCTTTTATCAGAATTTCCAGGTAGTCCCTGGCTGAGTAACCGAGACCACATTTCGTACATTTATAATTGTCATAAGCAAGTATTGAGACACCTCCGCCGCAGGCACGGCATCTCATGATTCCAGCGGAATCCGGGGGGACCGCGTGGACTGAATCGGCCCCCGACATCTCCTTCTCACGGACGATATCATATGCAATGGAATCGCACTTGTTCCATATCCCGCTTTTAACCTTTTCAAGTGAAGAAAGCGATTGCTTCAGCTCCTCTGCTTTGGCGGGCCTTATTCTTGAGGATATTCTGGACGAGACAGATCTGCTTCTTTTTTCCTCAACCCTGATCATCTGCTCCAGGACAACCGCTTCATGAAGAATCTCTGAAAGCTCAGATATTCTCTTCCACTGCCTTGCAGGTACACCTCCCTGGTCAAGGGAAAATCCGGCCCTTTTCTGGACTTTCTCCACTACCATGTTCCTGTAGGTATCTCTCAGCGCCATTTCTGATCAGAAGAACTGGAGGATCTGCTGATATATGGCCTTCACCTGGCTTGGATGGCCTATAAGCGAGAACCTCGTTTTTGCGTCAATCTGAAGAACTCCCTCTTTTCTGATTATGCCGTTCTCGGAGTACTTTATATTCTGAACCTCCTCCACCTTCTGGCTTACAATATCATCCTTCTTGAAAAGCATCCCGCGCCTGCCGTAAAGCAGGAGTCTCCTGTCTGTTATTATCAGTTCATACGGCTTGCCACCATAAATGAGGCTGGAGCCTCCATGATATTTAATCTCCTCACCCGGCATAAGAAAGTCTTCAATCGTCATGCTCTTCCCTATGCATAACAAGATATTCGTAATTAAAATCTTTGTTGTTGAGCCTAGCCTCAGGCTGACATGCCTGAAGTTCCGGAGAACTTTTCATAAAGGCTTACAGTTTTTCCTGAAACAGAGGGCTTCACCTCTGCAATAGTCTGTTCCATGTCCTTTCCAGCAAGCCTTATCTCTCTGCCGGCTTCAACACTTCTTGCAAAGGCGCCAATAACTGTCCTCCTGCATATGTATGAAATATCAGCCCCGCTGTAACCTTCTGTCTTTGAGGCAAGATCATCAAAGTCGACCCCATCAGAGAATGCAATGTTCCTGAGATTGTTTTCGAACATCTTCTTTCTGGCACTGGCATCAGGGAGGGGTGTGTAAACCCGTATGTCGAACCTGCCAGGCCTCAGAATGGCTTCATCAAGGTCCCAAGGCCTGTTGGTTGCAGCCAGTACAAATATCTCCTCATCCCTCGTCTTTTCTACACCCTCCATCTCTATAAGAAGCTGTGAGACCCCTCTCCTTGAGGCCGCGTCCTGCTCGTACCCACCTCTCCTTGAGGCGATAGTCTCGATCTCGTCAAAGAAAATCACTGAGGGGGACAGGAGCCTTGCTGCCTCAAACACCCTGGTTATGTTCTTCTCGAATTGCCCGAACCATTGGTTATAAAGGCTTGAGGGGTTTACATTGATGAAAGCTGCCCCGGCCTCGTTGGCAATCGCCCTGGCCAGGAAAGTCTTCCCGGTTCCCGGCGGCCCGTAGAGCAGTACCCCGCCGGATGGCCTGACTCCATATTTTTTTGACAGGTCACGATATTTGATAGGGTAAATGAGCCTCCTCATGATTTCCTCCTTGACAGTACTGAGGCCAGCCACGTCCTCAAGCGATGTTTTTTCGAGCCTGGAGGCGCTTATTCCGACTTCGTTGAGAATTTTCCACCCTTCATTTGCATAATCATCTCCGGAGCCTGTGTCTGATGGGTGGAACACGTTGAGGAAGTTGTCAAGGACATCTATTGCTCTTCGTATGTCCTTAGCCCTGGATGGTGTGTCATCAGACTTTGCATGGGAAAGAAGTGAAAGTGCGGCGTCTATGTAGTTCCTTTCAGCCTCATTCATTCTTCCTTTGTTTCTGTTCTCTATTGCGAGGGCAAGGTAATACTTCACTTTCTCCATCCTGTTGCTCCTGTCATATCCGTCCGGCAAATATCCACGTCCGGATGTAATATATGTTGGTCAGATTTATTCGTATCGCACGATCAGTCATCATTGAACCTGCCTTCTCATTCCAGGGTTGTACCGTCCTTCTCTTCCCAGTATACCGTATTTCCGTGGTAGATCCTCTCTTTTTTCCTTCCGTTCTGGATCGAGTCAATGGAGTAGGTCAGGAATTTTCTCCCTGGAACAGTGAATTTTTTGGAAATCTTTTTCCAGTCCTTTGTGAATATAAAAAGGTAATCATAGTCGCCCTGCCCGAGTACTATCCTCGTACTGGCCGGGATATCCCTTATAACACTTGAGAATTCGCCGCCACCAACTATGTCTTCATCTGTTTCTATTGAAACGGCTACTATCTTCCCTGTTACTATTGAACCCGGACCAGGGTTGTATGTGTCAGATATAAGCTTCTTTGGAATGGTAAGGTAATTCTGGGTGCAGTCGTCTATCTTGCTGGCATTTGGCCATATTCTCACTTCTGAACGCACGGTTACTGTCATGTTTATTTCCACACCTCACGCATCACTTTCAACGGCAAGCCCTGAACAAACCTCAATGCCTGATCTCCTGCAGTAGTATAACAATGTTCTTCCAGTCAAAATAAAGAGAAAAAGAATAAAAAATTATTCGGCGTGAACCGAAGCTCACGCTGTTGTGTTGTACCCGATAAGGTTGTAGAGCAATATGCCTTTGCCTCCGAACATCACGTTCTGCTGGTACGCTGTAATGTCGTTTCCGTTTATGCCTGCGCTGATGGTTAGGTATCTGTGTGTCTGTCCGGCGTATACCTCATTTGTGCTGTTTACGACCATTCCGTTCGTAACATGGAACCAGTACTCCGAAAGTGTCTGATTTGTCACATTGCTTGTCGCATTGTTCAATGCACTGATTTCCTGGTTCATGAAGCTTGCTTCAGACAGGTTGTAGGCATTGTGACTGGTGTTTTCCACATTGTATGGCGTGTAATCTGCAGCTCCCATGTAGAAGGATCCGTTTATTGGCATTGCCATTGGCAGCAGATAGTCTGTGGGGAAGGGGTAGTCAGGGTTCCAGGCGCCCCAGCTTACTGGCATCGGGTTCTGCCCCTGCACCGAGTATGCCCCGAACAGCTGGGTCAGCGGCAGCGGGACAATAGGGAAAGATGCGCCGGGTAGAATCTGCTTCAGGTCCGCACCCCATGTTGTTACTGCTGCGGTGCTTGTGGGATCGTTGGCAGGAACTATTATTGGAATCACAAGCGGGTTGCCGTTATACAGAACCTTTCCTCCCTGGAATTTCACGTTCATTGTGCCTGCTGTGTCGTGGTTGGATGAGCTTGTTGTGCCATTGAAGAAGTAGTTCAGGTATTTTCTTGCCTGCTGAAGCTGGAAAGGCTCGTGGCCGTTAGCATTGACAACACCGCTTCCCGCGTCCGCCAGGCCCTGTGCAGTCTGGTTGTAGAGCATTCCAGACGGAAGCATTCCTACATAGGGCGAGAAGAAGGTTGTATTGTAAACCTCATTTCCAACCTGCCTTCCGAAGTAAAGGGAATAGTTGAATGCGTATGCGAAGGCCTTCCTGACGTTCGGGTTGACGAAGAAGTATGACGGCACATTTGACGACTGGTCCAGGGAATGCAGTATCGTAGCATTGATTTTCAGGTTGAAGTTGTAGAAATTGATTGACAGAGTGGGGAACCCATACACACTGATAGTTCCGCTGTTTGCAAGTGCCCTGGTCTGGTTCCAGTATGTCGTCGGAAGAAATGCGTTCTGAGCCTGCCCCGATTTCAGAAGCAGGTAAGCTTGCTGATTGGTGTGGGGGTATAGTATGTTGACCGTATTGATCTTCGCTGCAGGATACCATGGTCCGGGTGAAACGAAATCCGGGTTTGCTGCAAGTGTAACCTGAGTCCCAGGCACAATATATGAGACTCTGTAGGGGCCGTCAGGCATCACGTGGTTCTGGACATAGGAGTTGTAGTTGCTGAGATCCCCATATTTCTTGTAGTCCTGGAATCCCTGTTTGCTCCATGTTATCCCCGCCCCATGCTTTATGTACCAGCCGGAATCCTCGATCCAGGTACCGACCGACGAAAAGATCTGGAACGCGAAACTCGGGTTCATTGGCTGTTGGAAGTGGAATGTGATGGAGTTTGTGTTGTTGTCTACGGTCATGTTAGTGGTAATGTTGTAGAAAGTGTTTGTCTTGAAGTAATGCCCTGGAAGGATGTACTGCCCGAGGATCCATCCGGAAGTTCCCGGAGATCCACCCGCGAAGAGAAGTGTCCTTGTCAGGGAGTACATGATATCCCACGCTGTAACCGGATTCCCGTTTGCGAACTTGATCTTCTGGTTTACAACAAAGGTGTAATTCTCGCCCGGGGTGACGTTGTACTGATATTTTGAACCCCATGGAGTGGTTACAGTCTTGTTCGTGTAGTTGCTGTTTATTTCGCCGTTCTTGAAAGAAGGCAGCTGTTTTGCAACGAGCGGCTCAAAATTGCTTGTTGAAGACCCGTTATACGTTACAAGCGTCATCAGGACGCTGGAAAGTATTTCTGTGTCTGCCTGGTAATATGCTGTTGCCGGATCAAGCGTCGTATATCCGCCTGGCAGGTTTGGCTCGGCGTTGGTGAAGCTTGTGGATGCCCCAGTCTGCTGCTGTACCTGTCCGACAACCGGGAAATCTATGAAATAGGATGTTGTGACTGTTGCGGAACGGTTGTATTCTCCGTTGTTGAGTGGAACAGTGCTGGCCCCGGTCAATGTTGATGTCACTGAAACGTTATGCGCATTGGCAAGGAATTTTATCTGGGTGGCATTGTCCGTTGTTATGCCTGATGCTGCACCGGTGAAAACTGAAACAGTGCTGGTATCATTCAATTCTGCAGATGCCATGTTGTTGAACGTAACGTTAGTCTGCCTGGAGAGGGAGAGCTCTGTGGATGCATTCACCTTAAACGTTCCTGACGTTACCGTTTTTGTCCCGTAAGTAACTGATCCGTTATTCAGGGTGATATTCGCTGAATCCCAGAGAAACAGAGCTGCAGGGTTTGTGTAATTAACTGTCGTATTGGCACTGTAGGTTATGTTTGTCCTGTCAAACTGCAACGCTGAAAGGTTGTGGACAAGCGACGTTGCAGAGGCAGAAATGTACTGCTGATTGGCCGTGAAATTCATGATCGATGTGCTTGAGACCTTGGCAGTTATCATCTGTGTGAAGTTTACCGGAGCTGTGGTGGTGTTGATCTCAAGAACATAAAGGCCGGACTGCAGACCTCCATAAGCCTCCGTCTGAACTGGAATCTCATATTCCTTATTGTTCAGGTTGTAGAAGTAAGGTATGTTCTGGCTCGAAACCATCCCTGTTCCGTTGGACATAGACAGCGTCTGCTGCACTATCTGGTCGCTGCCTCCTCCGACAGGGGGGACGAAGTTGAGCGTCATGTGCGAACCAGGGCTGAATATGTTGGACAGGTTGTTTACCAACTGCGGTGATGAAGACAGGGGATCCACAGACATGGATCTGTAGGCATATTTTGTGTTCGGGTACTGTGGTGTAACCTTGACGGGCTCTATGTAATAACTGCTGGTTGAGCCATAGTTGATATCGGCAAAAATATAGTATTCACCGGGATTAGTATACCTATGGCTGATTTTCACAGTATTGTTCCCGTTATAATTTAAGAGCTGGCTGGAACCATCACCGAAGTAGACTGTCATGTTCTTGAAAGTGCTTGACGCTGTAATGCTCGTCGTATAGGTTCCATTCTGATCTATTGCTCCAATCTTGCTTGAAAGTATTGCGTTGATCCCTCCGGCTGTCTGGGCCGCGGAATAGTGTGTTGCAAGCACCCCACCCAGGACTCCTATTATTGCGAGAAGGGCTATTACAACTGCAATCCACTTGGTTGAAGTTTTAGTGTTTGCCCGGATGCTCCCTATTTGTGGGTCACCGGTTGTTTTTTTATTGTCTCCTGAATCACTCATGTTGTTCACTCTTGAATTGAGATTACTTAGCACGCATCCATATTGTTATACCAATAACTTTGTTCATATTCGCATATCTAGAGGCTGCTACACCACGGACTTGAGATAAACCATAAGCTGAATTAAACAACTGGAGGGCAGAATTAGGAATTGACCATTTCATTGGCACTCTTTTCCAGTTTGTTTCTATCAAGGGTTTATGGGCGATGGACAGAAGTTGAAATCTATTGATTGGAGGTTTTCTGTTGAAAATTATGACCGTGAGATATCATTGACCGGCCGGGATTCGATTAGTGTTTTTAGTGAATACCGGAATTAACAAATGAGTTCATGCTCGCGTCGCCCATTCCGCTTGAAGATACCATTTAAATTGTTGCTCTCCTTAATCATAGGAAAGAATGAATAATTCCACAATCCACGTAAAAGAATCCACTAAATTGAGATTGGAAGCACTAAAGAAAGCCGGTGGCATTTCTTATGACAAATTGATAAGGGCATTATTGAGTCTGATCCCTGAGGGTGACGATGAAGGTAGATACACTGATGAATTCAAAGCATCTTTCCTCGAGAGTTCCTTGGATGTAGTGGAGGGTAGACTTATCTCACTCGAAGAGCTGAAGAGAAGACTCGAGCTTGAATGAACGGCATCCTGATAAATTATTATTGTTTTAAAGGAAGACTCCAAGGTTATTCAGTTTAATACGTTTAGTCCGGACAGGTTAATGTACTTGTTGTGAATAAAGTATAATACTTATGTATCAACAAAAGTTTGTCAACAGAGTTGAGGAACTAGAAATCCTTGAGAATGCTTACTCATCCAAGGAAGCTTCGCTGTTCATCCTTTATGGGAGAAGAAGGGTTGGAAAGACTGAATTAATCAGTAGGTTCATTGGCAACAGGGGAGTCTATTTTCTTGCAACAGCAGAAGGAGACAAAGAAAACATAAACAACTTCAAGGCGAGTGTATCAAGGTTTCTGGAAGATGACAGTATTATCAAGGCAAGTTTTGATGATTGGCACTCTCTTTTCTCTGTTCTGGCTTCAAGTAGCTCATTTCGTGCGAAAGCAAGCAAATCAAAGGTCATAATTGCCATTGATGAATTTCCATATCTAATAGAGGCTAACAGGGCAATCTCATCGGTGTTTCAAAAAATATACGACACGATTCTGAGGCAGATGAATGTAATGTTGATTCTTTCAGGCTCATCAATCAGCATAATGGAAAATGAAGTACTTTCCTGTAGAAGTCCTCTTTACGGCAGAAGAACCGGCCAACTGCAGCTGAAACCTTTGAAGTTCAGATATTTGGCTGAATTTGTGGATTATGGATTTGAAGATTTATGCAATACATACTTTGTATTTGGCGGCATACCAGAATATCTTCTGAAACTTGATCCTTCTGTTGGATTTTGGGGAAATGTGTCAAAGAACCTGCTTTCAAAAGGTTCTGCACTCTATGAGGAGGCAGAATTTCTCCTTAGAACTGAATTCAGGGAACCGAGGAACTACATGCTGATTCTCAGATCTATTTCTTACGGAAATCATACATTGGGAGAGATATGTTACTATTCCGGGCTGGACAAGAGTATGGTATCCAAGTATCTCGATGTCCTCATGTCACTTGGCCTTGTAATACCTGAAAAGCCATTCGGGGCTCATGAGAAATTCAAGAGAAAATTGTACTGGATATCCGACCAGTACCTGAAGTTCTGGTTCAGGTATGTATTGCCGCATAAGAGTGAAATCGAGAGTTCCCGCAACGGAGGCGTACTTGAGAGCATAAAGACAGATTTTCCCACATTTGCGGGTGAGCAGTTTGAGAACCTCATGAAGGAACTAATATTGGAAGGGATATTAGGCAGATCGTTTGACACTGTTTCCAGGTGGTGGGGCAGAAACGGGTCCGGAAAAAAGGGCAGGGGTGTGGAGGAGATCGATATCGTCGCACACTCCGAAAAACGTGGAGAATTGTTTTTCGCAGAATGCAAGTGGACAAACAGTCCCGTACCGATAAATGTGGTTGAAGCTTTAAAGACAAAATCAGAATCACTGAGAAAGCAATACCCCGGGAAAAATTATACATATGCTGTATTTTCAAAAAGTGGATTCAAGGGAGCCATGCATGGGCTGGCTGGAAATGTAATCTTCATGAATCTTTCGGATATAGAACATGAGCTTTTCAAGAAATTGAAGAAACCAGAAAATTGATTGAACTGGATCCGGTGCTGAAGTGATCCCGCATGGAGCTTCTGCAGACAATCAAGGGTGGGGGTAAATCTTGAAAGTTGTTCGCATATCCCGGTAAACTTGAAGTGGACTGGTCGGGATTTGATTAAAATATTAAGCGAATACTTTATAGAAGACACGTTCCAGCGCCTTTACTGGTAGATGTATGAAGGTATAAATAGTGTTAAACATAAACATATGTTATGCCTAAAACTATCACCATTAAGAAATCTGTATATGATGAACTGATGGGATTCAAGAAGGAGAATGAAAGTTTCAGTGAACTTCTGGACAGGCTTATTAAATCACAGAGCAAGAAGGATCTACTTTTGTCTCTACGGGGAAGCGTGGAATTTGAAAATAAGAAGGAGCTCCTCATGGATATAGAAAAGAAACGATGGGAGAAAAGAAATTGATTCTTCTGGACACGGATATCATCATCGAAGTGCTGGATAAGGACTCATACAAAGGCCAGGAACTCATGCTTAAAATCATCGAAAGCGGGGAAGAATACTGCACAAGTTCAGTGAACATGCATGAGGTGCTGTACGGTATAGAGAAATACTCCAGAGATTCTCGTCTAGTCCTGCAGATTCCAACTCTGGAATACAGTAAAAATGACAGTGAACTATCTGCCGTTTTAGAATTAGACGCGGAAAGAAAAGGAGGGGCAGTTCCAAGAATGGACGCTATTGTTGCGTCAATAGCAATTAATAACGGATGCTCACTCTATACCTTATATAATCACTTTGAAGTTTTTACTGACAAGGGTCTCAAGCTGTTCAGGTAGGGTTCGAATGGACCGGTCGGGATTTGATTAAAATATTAAGCGAATACTTACGCGGACTATGAAAATAAGGTCAAGTCTATGAAACACATTGCCCATCTAACCTCAGACCTGAATTTCGGGTTCATATAATACTCATCATATAGGTATTGCATTATGTCCTTCAGCCTATTCCAGTTCTGCACCAAGAAGCCTTTTGAACAAGACCGTATAGATTGCAAGACGGTCCTGACATTTGAGGTTTGCAGATCACTTATGCTCAAGGAACCATTAATTAAGTCATCAAGTGTGTTGCTGTATGTTGAAGATCTGAAGTCGTATTCCTTACCACTCAATCGTTTTAGGATAGTAGTTCTTCCTCTAGTGGTAGACTTTGTTTTTTTAATAAGCTCAACTGCCTCATCTCTTGTTAAGTTGGCCTCTTTTATATAAAAATACATAGGCACCAAACCGCTAGTTTCGAAAGCGAGACGTTCCACAAAGCCCATTGGATCAAATTTTGCAGGGAGCTCTTGATCAAGAAAGGCGTGCACAATAAGTTCTGAACTTATGTTTGCAAATTCCCTAATTGTAATTGGCATCGCCTTACCTTCAACATTGACTATTTTTATGCCAACTCCCTTTGTTTGTTCGCTTTCTGAGGCTCTGTGTACCCTTACTTCCGAATCGGGAAAGTTATCATCTAGGAAGTAAATCTCATCTTTCTTTGCATCTTTCAACTCGTTCAGGTCAAGCAGTTTTACAGATTCAGGACCTTTCTCGACAATCATTCTTAGACTCTTGAGGAGCTTCTCTCCGTACACCCTTCTTCCAATTTCAATGATCGACTTCAGTTCAGAAAACTTAATTCTTTCACTTTGAGCTGCATACCTAAAGAAAATGTCTCCTTCCTTCACCTCTTGGCCGTTCCTATATGATATAATTGGTTTTTCTATTGCCTCTTCGACTTTGATGACTCCGATCTTGTATCCTCCAAGTTCACATACGAACTTGCCCCACCGTATTGCAGGAGTGAACAAGGAATTCAAGAATGAACTGATATTTGCCGGGTCGCGGTCTTCAAAGTTGTTGTTAGAGAGACCCTCGATATGCCCGTCATCTTTTACGCCAAATAGGAGGTAACCACCTGTGGAATTAGCAAAAGAAGCCATGATCTTGGCATATTTCTCTTTGCCTCCCCAGTTAAAATTCTCCTTGAATTCATAAGTTATTCCTTCTCTTGGATTTACTACTTTGTCGCCAGTTACTTGAAATTCAGAAATAAAATCACAAGACATACATTCCTCCAAATAGAAATAGGGGGTAATTACAGTTCTATATCCTGTCCCGATCCTAAAGAATTGTCAAGCGCATCTGACAGGTCGTCTGTAATTAGGGAAACGGACTTCATTGTTGTACCAAGCATTCCATATCTGCCTCTGTTTGCCCAAATTTCCTCGTCAAACTTCTTGCCGTCCCCCAAGTCCTTCTGAGAAAGTCTTTCAAAAATTACCAGGAAAGAATCTTTAGTAAGAACAATTTTATCGCCTTTAGTAGGGCAGAACTGAGCTGCCTTTGGAAGCAACTTGTGAACGGCAAAAACCCCTGCGTACTTCTGAAGAACGTAAGAGCTTGGATCGCTGAAGCATCTGGGCCAAATTTCCTTGACTGCATTCCAGTAGTTTATGAGAATCTGGGTTATTTCATCGTCTGTACGTCTCTCAAATAGTCGGTCATTAAGAATTGGCCTCAGTGAGTCTGAAAATGCTTTTTGACTGACCAGTTTATCGCCTTTAGGCTCGTTCGGAAATATAATCAGGTCTTTCCATATAGAAGTATCCAGGGTGCTAATCCTGTCGGTTATATTGACAGCCCTTGTTTTCCATTCTACTCCGGTAAGAATCGATGAAGGGAGCCCTTGTCTGGCCATGACACTCATTTTACCTTGTTCTTCAATAGCCCTTTGAAGGAATCTTTCACCTAAATCAGACCGTACACCCTTTGCGGTTCTGTTAATGATGACGAATTGCTTAGCCTCCTCATAAGGATTCTGGTAATTCATTATTACTGCGGGGAATTCAAATTCTCCCATGTCAATGTGACCATCATTTTCAATCATTTCTTTGAGCCCTTTGACACGGTGCTGACCATCTACGATCCATAATGGAGTCTCGTCTGGGATCTGTAAATAACCATCTTTGTAAGATATAACTCCACTTTCTCTCACATTTAGCAGTATGGAAGAAGGCGAGACACCGCCATCTCTTATGAATCTTCCAAACCCTCTTGCCCTACTGATTACAACATCTCTCTGGTAGCCATTCCTGTTATCCGTTCTCCATGTATCTACCTTATAGATACCAACGATATCTTTTGCTCTAAATGAGCAGAGGTAGAACTGGGTATCCTTCTGACTAATTTCAAGTGCTCTAAGTCTCATTGTTTCACCTACCTCTTAATTGGTTTCTTGTATAAAACCTGTTTGTCAGGTTTGTTATACAAACCTCGTCACGTGGTTATTACATTATTTTCTAATAATTTTTGTTTTCGTCTACCTTTTCCCAAAAGGGTTGGTCGCAGTGCTTTGTATTATCCATCTGTGAATCGTTGAAGTGAGCACGGACCGAGAACCCCTAATATTATCCCGCACCGAGCGCAGCGAGATTGTGCGGTCAAAAATTCCCCTCCCCCTGTTCCCCTAAAATTGCACTCCGCAGGAGAGAATAATGTGCCCGAAGCGAGCCGGAAGTCTTGCGTAGCAAGACCGAGTGGTGTAAGCGTTAGCGGTGGGTGGTGTGGAACACCAAGCGAAGCGAAGGTGTTTAACACCACACATACACCACGAGCGGCGAGCACAGGACACCACCCTGAATGAGCAAGGCGAATGAGGGGCTCTTCGAAGAAGAGTGCGAGACGTAAATCAAAAGAGGGGCTAGGGGTGAATTTTGATTGGAGTCGAAGCATGGGGTCCTGTGCTCGGCGTGCAGGCGAGCGAAGGGCACATAGTAATCGGCGGAGGCTCAAAGAGGGGTTAGGGGTGAATTTGAGCCGGAGTCTTACCAATAGATACTAAAAGCTGAATATGTATTATTGTTCTTGATGGCAAAACACAACGACAGGTTGATAAGCATACCAAAATCCTACCTGGATAGCCTTCTTGCTACCATTGAAACTCTTCAAAGCCATTGTGTGATGGAGCAATTAAGAAAAAGTGAAGATGATATAAAGAAAGGGGTCAGAAGTGCAAGGGAGTTTTTACAGGAACAAATTTAAGTCGGCGTTAGTTCTACTATTTCGTTATGAAGTGCCCTGTCTGTAACATGGAAAATAAGAATCCTCCTCTCAAACAATGGGCGTTTAATGTATATGAGGTTTCAAGATACAAATGCTCAGAGTGTGGTAATAATTTCAATACCTATGTGGGTGAGAAGAATTCCTACACCATTCCAAAGAGTACTGCTTAGGTACAAGTTGTCAGTGTAAGAAGAGTCAATAGTCCTTGAATCCCATGTAGTCTCCTAGTGTACCTCTCACCTTTGCCTTGGTGAGTTTGGTGTATTCCAGTATCTCACAGGTATTCGCGCCCTGCTTTTTCATCATTTCGAAAGTGTTCTGGCTAAGGAGCACGTAGCTCCAATCACAATTCATTCTTTCCTCTGGAGGGAGCTCATTTATTTTATCCACCCAGTCAATGGCTGCGATCCTCTTGTTTTTGACATTCTGGTTGCTCATGTCTCTTTCAGATTTGGTTTCTACAAGATAGATGTGATCACAAGCCCTTATCATGAAGTCCGGGTAGTAGTGAGCAAGAAGACCGTCGTCCCTGACATAAATGATATTTGCAAAGTCGTTGTAGTATTCGTTTATCTTCACAAATGCCTTGACTTTGGAATCAGAATCTATGAATTCGATAAAGTCCTTTTCAAACCCACCAGCATGTGAAGGATAGGCTATCTTCTCGTAAATGTTCTTTGCAGCTCTCAAGGCATATGTTTCCCTTATTCGAATTTCAGGCACCTCGGAGAAGTACTTTTTCACGATCTTGGCCTCGTTTACTTTGAGATTCTTCATGGAATCATAAACAGCCTGTGCAATGTTACTTACAATGTGCTTGATCAAGTTCTGCTGTGCCACAAGAAGTACGCGCCAGTTATTATCCACTAATGGATCAAACTCCTGCCCGAATAGTTTGTGTCTGATGTATTCATCCGTGAGCTTTGCAATAAGGGCAGAATTAACCTGCATGACTGGAAAATCCCTTGATTTCCTGCCTCTTGCATTGACATGGATAACTGACACTGCGTTCACCACTTTCTGGATAAATGAATTGTAGCTTTTTGCAGTGAAAATGTCTGCTGTAACAGTATATTCGCCAAAAGTTGTCTTTACTGTCAATTCCTCGCTGTAAAACGTATCACCTTTTCGCCCGACCAGTGAACGCAAATCCTCAAGTCTCATCTGGAATGGCTCAAGTTTATTTATGGATAGGTCAGGCACCGCGAGTTCTTCCTCTTTGTCCTGCAATATGATGATCCAGAACAAGTCATAGTCTCTGTAGTTAGGTTTGAGACCTACCTTGATAAGGTCGCCAACGACTCTATTCTTTGTTGGTTCTTCACTGACCTTGCCCACCATTCCGGCAAGGACTCTTTCATAATATTCGATGAAGTTAGGGTGCTCTACTACACTTAGAATGTCAATATAGCTATCTGGCTCTTCCTTCTTTACTAGAAGTTTCTCACGATTTTCTGCTCTTATATCATCGTAGTCTGGTCCACGCCACATTAATCTGAGACCTCTCCCTATTAACTGCTCCAATAGAACGTAAGAAGAGGCGGACCTAAGTGGCACTATAACACATATATTGTTAACATCAAATCCTTCCCTGAGCATTAGAACGGAAACAATCACCTTTGGCTTCTTATGACGGTCTATGTCGAAGAGTCTTTGTTCAATCACTTTCCACTCTGCCTCGCTCACATCGCCTTTCCTTGTGGAGTGGATTTCCATTACATCGTCCTCTGAGTAGCCTTCCTGCAGAAGGAATGTGATAACCAGAGGGCCCACTTTGGTATCTTCACAGACGACTAGCATTTTAGGATACTTTGTCGAGTCCAGTTTTGTAAATTCTTCCTCAAGTATGTTCAATTTCTGCATACCTGCTCTTAGCATGAGTTTTTGCCCATCGGAGAGACTCGCAACCTGTTTGCCCTCTCGCTCTGCTTTGTACTCAAGGTCCTCAAGAGGAATTGAACCGAACTCCTTCCTCTTGTCAATAGCGACAGTTTTGACCAGTCCTTCTTTTATTGCATCCACGAGTTCGAAGTTGGACACTATGTGTGGGAAATGATTCTGGACTCTGCTTTGTCCACTACCAGTGACAATGTACGGTGTTGCTGAAAAATCCACTTGCATGAAACGATCCTTCTTGATCTCTGCAATTTTGTCCAGTGCTTCCTGCCATTTCTTCTCCACAACCTGATCCGCCCTCTTCATCTCGCCAAGATGGTGAGCTTCGTCATTGAATACGACAAGGTCCTGAAGACTTGATAAGTAGTCGAGTTCCCGGCCTCTCATATACTGATTGTCAAGTTCCTCCAAGGAATGGCCCTGGGAAGTACCAGGAGTAATGGGGAGCAGTTCATTTACTGCTATATCTGGCCTATCTAGTGCAGACTCCAGTTCATCTTCTTCCTCATCCTCTGCCAAAAGATGCCAGTTTGTGATTCCTATTAGCCCTTCTCCGGTGACTTTTCGTCCTATTTCCTCTTTTTGAGAAACACAACTCTGGATAAAGCCAAAGACTGCATCCTTGTGGACAGGTGGAATGAAGAGTTTCTGAAATCTCCAGAAATCGGACTGATCAAAGTCCCTATTACCGTCCTCTCTTCGCTTTCCCAGATAAGCGTCCAGGAGTCTTTCATAGACTATGATACCAGGAGCCACTAACAAGAAGTTCTTTGAGAACCTCTCACTTCCATTTTCATCGTATTTTGAGTTAAGGTATTGCCATATGAGTAAAGCATCCATAACCCAAGTCTTACCGGTTCCTGTTGCCATCTTTACACAATATTTTGGATGTTCGTATTTATCCTGTTTGAGATCTGCCATGTTCATTTGCGCCAGCAGTTCTGAGTAAATTTGAGCATACAGCTCACCAACGCTGGATAGTTTCAGGACCTCGTGCACATAGATTACATTCAGTATCGATTGCCACTGCCCATCATGAAAGTTTATGCTTCTTTCATCAGCAAATATTCCATCAGGGTCCCAGAACTTAAGCAGTTCCTGAGTTATTGGCGCGACTTTCTCAAGAAATTCTCCAGATTTCCACAACTCGTTTGCTTGTTCGGTAATCCTCTTCGCAAGCTTTAGCGGTACATCTCTTGTTCCGGGAGACTTGACATTTACCATCAAAATACCTCTTTAACGGTCACGCTCTCGAATCCGAATACATCAACTGCTTTCACGCAGACCTTTCTTTTTCCATTAATCTTGGGGACAAGGAGTTTTACCTTTCGGTCCACCTTAGCGGACTCTTCATGGTTTTCCCGGTAATCCTGCCATTTGCTCCTGAACATCTCTCCATCATATTCTGGGTCAATGCTCCAGTATTCAACGAGACTCAAAGGATCCTCTTCTATGATCTTTTCGAGTTTGTCCTTGTCTGCCTTGTCAAGTGGTAATGCATCTGGGGAAAGAAGAACATAATTCTCAAGTTCAATTGTCAACTCCTCCGTGTCGTCATCTGCTAATTTTTTGATAACTGGTCTGACAGCAAGGTATTGTAAAGAACTGAATCTTACGCTCCCTTCTTTTATGAGTTTCTCGTAGTCAGCCTTGTGTTTTAACTTCTCCAACAAGTCTGGGGGAATCACCAGTACTTCGAGCTTATCATCGTTTATGCCGTCTATGATTTTACCAATATCCGTTTCGAAGTTCCAACCCAGAACAACTATTCTGCTCCATCCTCCCATGAAGGAGGCTCTGAGCTCTTGGGCCCTTTTAAGAGTAGCATAACCAGTGATTTTTGTGGGAGAGTCAACAAACACCAAAGTCTTACTCTGTTTGATGTAGCCAAGATTAGTGGGGGTACCTTCTTGCATCGGAAATGGAAGCGCACCGTATAGGTTGATCACAACATGGGCAAGGTCTCCTATACGTCTGAATTGCGATCTTTCAAACTGTTCTTTCTGGTAGTCTCCAATAGTTTGGTAGAGGAATGGTCCGGAATCCTGGTCGATAAGACGTTTTCGAGAGATCATACTTGCAGGTCTACCTAAATCGCACATAATCCATTTTCTTCGAAGTTTCTCTGCCACTGCTCCTAATGTTCCAGAACCTGCAAAGAAATCTGCGATAATAGAACCCTCATCAGATGATGTTTTTACTATTCTGTCCAGCAATGATTCCGGCTTTTGGGTAACATAATCTACCCTTTCATGAGCTTGAGAATTGACAGCAAAAACGTCCGTCCAAATGGTCTGCATAGGTATTCCCGGAGTTTCGTCCAGATACCTCTTTATCCTAATCCCACCATTCTTGGTGAAATACAACCGGTTCTCCTTGTCAAGTCTTTCCATGGTTGATTTAGGACACCTCCAGTAGCCATAGGCCCCTTTATATTCATAGGAATAACCACCTCCCTGTAATCCTTTAGCCGTTATCGGTCCGTCCTGCCATTTACGCCCATCAGGGTCAACATTTCTGAACCTCGCAAGGTATTCTTCTGAATATGGTTCGTATTGCTGATTCCAGATCCTTTCAGAAGTTTTTGTATAGAATAATATGTAGTCACTATTGATTCCATATCTACCAGAATCGCTATGAGCACTTGTTCTTTTCCAAACAACCTCATTTATGAAATTTTCCTTTTGGAAGATATCGTCCATTATTACTTTTACATAATGTCCAACATGCCAATCTATATGCACGTAGATTGAACCCTTTTCACTCAGTAGTTCTTTCATTAGAACCAATCTGGGGGCGATCATCTCCAGATAAGACTTTGTCCCGTCTTTCCAAGTATCAGAGTATGCGAATTGTTCTATTACCGATGGTTTTTGCTCAATGTCTACGGAAGGAAGATGTATTTTTGTCCTATAATCCGCCTTGCTGTCAAAGGGCGGATCAATATAAATCAGGTCGATCCTGCCTCTCATTGACGGAAGTCCTGTTTCAGGATCGCCTGCTAAAAGTGCCTGCATGGCAAACAGATTATCACCGTATATGAGTCGATTAAGAAATTCACTGTTATCTTCCGTCCTTACAGTCTGCCCCGTAAACTTGGTCAGCCCTCCGATGGCCTTTGTAGGCAGCACCAATTCGTTTGTCTGAAGAGTTACTCTCTGGGACTTAGAAAGCCCATCAAGAATTTTCTGTGCCTCCTTCTTTCCTCTGTCGACTATTCTTGGCAACTCCTCGATTAATGATCTCCTTTGCCCATTGCCACCTCTTTGAGTTTGGTCACCTTTTTCCATCAAAGAATCAACCATATAAAACACCATGTTATTGAACGTTACTAAAGTCTTTTTTTCAGCTCGACAGATACAATCGACGCATCGGATAATAAAATTTGCGACTCCATTGTGTAGTATCGACCAATCTTTTTCTTGATCAGTGTGACAAGACCAAGATTCTGCAAGTAGTTGACACTCTGGAAGAATGTAGACTTGCTCATTCCCTTTACCAGGAAGTTGTTGACATTGGTCACCTCTGCGTAGGCCTTGTTTGTGTCCTGATTCTTGATCAATGAGGCGAGAATGATTAAATCCCTGTCTCCAAGGTTCCTCAGGGTTTCCCCTTCCACTTCAACATACGCCTGTCTCAGTGCTGCTCTTACAGCTTCATCAGTCCATTTGTTTATCCTTCCGAGAATTTCCAGGGCCTTTATTCCAATTCTTGCATCGCTCCTGTATTCCCTCACCAGCATGGCAGAGAGAAGCCCCAAGGCATCCTTGTCAAATCCATTAAGGCCCTCCTCGGCCCTCATCTTCAGGATCTCTCGCATTTCTTCGGCGTTGTACTCGTGGAATACTATGTGGTCCGGCTGAAGCGAGCTCTTGACGCTCTCATCATTCATGTCCTTGTACCAGTAGACCTTCTGGGTCAGCAGTATAAGATTTGCCTTGGTGTGCCTCGTGACGTGATATAGGATGTCAAAGTCCTGCAGGAAGTCCACTTCATCCAGTATTACGATAGACTTTCCCTCAAGCATCTGGTCGAATCTCCTCTCGACCTCCTCTATGTCGTGCCCACGGCTTGATACTCTCGTGAGGTAGCGGTATGCCTTGATGGATGTCGGGTTCTCCCTCACGTTTATGTAGTAATATGGCACAGATTTGCTCTCTTTCAGGGCCCTGGCCATAATCAAGGCGCTGAGCGTCTTACCTGACCCCTTGGAACCGTATATGATTATGTGCCTTGGCAGGTGCAGGTTCACATAATCAGCTAAGTCATCTGTTACCTTGTCGAGCTCCTTTCTGATTAGAATCTGGTTTGGCTTGTAGTCCATGTCAAAGAGGATGGCATTCTTTATGTTGCTTGTCTCCTTTGCCCTCTGCTTAACCTTGGTGTCGAAGAATGCATAGGGATCTTTCATTGCCATTGGATCACCTGCACAATCATGCTTCACTGGTAAGATTATTAAAAGTAACGAACGAGTCGAATCATTGAGTGTCGCAGAACAGTCGTTATTGATTTTGGAGAGAGAGTGTCAGAAAACAAGTGGATTGTTCTTTGTTCGTTTCAAGCTTTAAAAATTAAGGAAAATTCCATTTTTTTAATATGTAATGTTCATTGTATCAGGTATATATTATATAATAAGAGCGCTCACGCGTTCGGCGACTCTCTCTCTTTCACTGAGAATTAGTAGACCTCCTTTAGGATTCTCAGTATTGGTGTAACGGAGCATTCCATGGACTTTGCTATGGCTCTGGCAGACAGGCCTTTCTCCTTCAATTCAATGACTCTCCTCCTGTCCAGGAAGCTGCCATTCCTTGTTTTCAGTGCTGGTCTGCCGAATTTAACTCCTCGATTCATCGCCTGTTCCCTTCCTGCTTTGGTCCTGGAATTTATCATGTTCCTCTCAAATTCAGCGAATGCGCCCAGAATTTGCAGCAGGAGCCTTCCATTGGGTGTGGTGGTATCAATGCCTGGGTCGTTGACGCTGATGAATCCTATGCCCTTCTGGTCCAGATATTCAAGCATTCTCAGCAGATCCGATAAGGAGCGGGCAAACCTGTCTATCTTTGCCACAATGACCACCTTGGGCTTATTATCAAGGGATTTCAGCATCCTCTCGAAGTCCGGCCTCTGGGTGTTCTTCCCAGATTTGGCCCTGTCTTCAAAGAATTCCAGTTCGTAGGCCTTGGATTTCACGTACTCCCTGATTACGTCCTTCTGCCTCTCATTTGAGCCTTGCCTGACCTCCTCTTGGGTGCTGGCTCGAACGTAGGCGAAAACGAGCGTCATTTAAGTCATAGAATTTAGGGACACATATGTTATTAAAATCCAGTGTTTAGTGGCGTTACTAAAATTACAAGTTTAGTGACAGCAGAATCAGGATGGCACATGCCTGCTTTTCACAGCCTCAATGGACGTTGATGTTATCTCAAGGTTGCACGAGTTGTGCTGACTGCACCATTCCTGGCACTTTTCAGCATCGCCCTTACTGTTATAATGGAGTTTACAGATCTCGCACTGGTGCGTCCTTGCTTGGTGCTCTTTCATAATTATCTCCTGCCCATTTTTCCAAATTCTTGTCTTGCCCCCTTTAGGGCGCGGAAAATACGCTCTTCCTTTGGTGTATGCTCGCCTAATACTGTGAAGAACTCCTCATCGGAGTTTATTCCCCCCTGAAGGTAGAGGTCGGAAGCTTCCTTTAGTTTCTGCTTGTATTCGTCTGTGTCGGAATCATCCTCTATTGTGCTGTAAATAAATCTGCGATTAGTCTTGTAAACTACTCTTCTAGCAGATCTGATGGATTGCCAAGCAATAATTACAGCGAAGAAAGACAAAAAGTCAACGAGGTAGTAAAGCGGTGTGTAATATGGAGATGTACTGGGTACAAAATAGAAAACTGAGATGAAGATCAAGAAGTCAACAACCGCCACTATTATTAACGGAATCCACCGTGTAAATCCACTTGAGAATGCCATTCTGCTCCCTCTATTGCCTGAGGCATAAAATGCCTTACCTTGTTAACCGTCTAAGGTTTTAGAACTTTACGTTAGCAGTTAACCATCACTTCGTTAACCGTTTTCTGATCTCAGTTTCCACGCTTTCCATGTCCTTGCCTTTCTCCTGTTCTATTCTGTCAAGGTCTGAACGCCATTTCTTTATGAGGTCGTTGGAACCAAAGTACTTTGAGTATCTTTTGTAAGTTTCGTACTGCTTCTCGGTTACTTTGAAGCCTACCGTCTTTGTGAATCTCTCCTCTGGACTATTTGCCTCGGAATCAGAGTGTGAGTTCTGTGATATTAGACTGTCTAAACCTCTTTTCTTCATATCTGCCATTATTTCACCTTTCTTACCTTGAATTTTGGAGGCCAACCTTTCTTCGCGAAAAATACTAAATTTCCCACGCTTCCTACAAATTTCGGGTCGTTTGGGTTCCTATGCTCTTCGTCGTATGCTTTCAGAAACTTGCTATAGTCTGCTATGAGCCCTAAAATGCTATGTGTAACGGCAGCAAGATGTAAAGTAGGGTCTTGTTCAGAGTTCTTTCCCTGTGACTGTTTGATTATGTAATCGGCAAGTTTATCATATCCGCCACCTGCCTTTACCATATCTAAATGGAGTTTATAGACCTCCCCTTGAATTTGTCTAAGTCTCATTATAGGGTCTTTCACTTTGACACCTTTAGCTTTTTCTGAATTTCATTTGCAAGCGCCATATATGACTTTGATGCAGGAGCAGATTTCCTATATCTCACTACAGGAGAGCCAGCCATGGTGGAATCGGTTATTGTCACATTCCTAGGTATAACTGTCTTAAGCAGGTTCTTTGTATAGTGTTTCCTGACCTCCTCAAGGACCTCTTTGGATGACCTTGTCCTGGAATTGAACATAGTTACTACCATTCCAAGCAGTTTCAGGTTTCTTGAGAGCCTTGAATTCACGAGTTCTACGACTCTCATGAGTTGCGTCAAACCTTCCAAAGCGAAGAATTCAGCCTGCACGGGTATGAGCACATAGTCAGATGCAACAAGCGAGTTGATGGTGAATATTCCCAGACTGGGCGGGGTGTCTATGATTACATAGTCGTATTTCCTGGCGATTCTTTTGAGTTCGTTATCCAGAATATACTCTCTCCCTATCTTTCCGGTTAGCTCCACCTCGGCCCCGGCCAGGTCAATGGTGCTCGGCACGATGTCGACTCCATCCTTTCGGATAATTGCTTCCTCAATCCTGCCATCGAGCATCACATCGTATATGGTGTGCTTCTGTTCCGCCTTGTTGATTCCAAAATGAGTGGTAAGATTTCCCTGTGGGTCGATGTCAACCAGGAGCACCCTGTGTTTCTTCGCTAGCAATGCTCCAAGATTTGCTGCAGTAGTTGTCTTTCCGCAACCTCCTTTCTGGTTGGCGATAGAGATGATCATCATTCAAGCTTGTTTGCAAAGAATTATAAGTTTATGGTTAACCCGCTCGGAATAACGGTTAGCGGTTAACTTAATTGAGGATAAGCTTAACTTTTTTCACATGCCGATAATACTATGTCAAACACTGGAAAAGTTGTAGTGGGGATAGGCATTATTGCTCTTTGCATCATAGTCGCAATAGGAGCCCTAACGATTCTAGGAGTTATCTGAATGCAGTGGCTCAGCAATCTCAGTGGCCAGAGAGTCTATTGTTAGCACTGACACATTCTCTCCTAGATCCTTGTATTTGTCTACCAGCTCTTTGTTAGGCACTATTACTATTACACGAAGGTTAGTGCTTTTTATCCTATCCTTCAGGTCTTCCATGCTGTGCTTCAGGCCTGTCTCAATCTCGACCATGAAGAAGTCGGTTTCAATGTCAAATGCGCTTCTTTCTCCGGTGGTGGATATCCTGTTGATGCTCACTCCCAAATCGTTCAGGATTCCGACTACCTGGCTCTGCATTCCAGTATGTAGATTGGAGAGATTTGGGCTCTTGGAATAATACATAACTATTGGCTTTCCATCCCTGAGATACTTAACTCTGCCAACTTCGTTGTTGTTCTTCAGTTCCTCAAGTGCTGATTTCAGCCTGAGTTTGGCTTGGTCCTTTGTGATGCCGTATTTCTCGGCTATTATCTTTCCCATTTCGGTTGCATAGGACATTTTCTCGCTGAGGATTTCTAGGGCCTCCCTCCTGTAGTCGGTAATCTCCCCTCTCCCTCCGACTCCCACTTCCCTCTTTGGTTCAGTTGCATAGGACATTTTCTCGCTGAGGATTTCTAGGGCCTCCCTCCTGTAGTCGGTAATCTCCCCTCTCCCTCCGACTCCCACTTCCCTCTTTGGTTCAGATACCACCGCTGCGACCTTTTGCGTCTCCTTGTGCTCAAGGCCATTCGAAACGTAGGTGAAGACCGGCGAGAATGACGATCCTTCAGGGAACTCTATGTCTATGAACTGCCTAGGTTGCAGTATTTCGACAGCGTATCTCATAAGTGGGTTGTATGAAAGCATGTTAAGGTCGGCATCTCCTAACCTGAAAGTGAACTTTGTACCGAAATTCGCCCTCATTTCTGGCAGTATGTCGATAAGATTCTGTGTGATTATCCAGAGCATTCCCTTGTCCCTTATCTCCCTGGACATGACATCAAGGATTGTATGGTAGGACTTGGTCAATCGATGAGCTTCGTCTATCAGAATGAGAACGTCGTCCCTCTTGCGCTCTTCCATTTCCCTGTATATCTGCCTCAGCATTAGCTCGGCATAGAAATTCTGCGCCTGTTTCGTTGGGAGGGATGAGAAGTCAAAAACGATGCTCCCATTGTCCAGGACCACGCTTCCCATATTGTCAATGATCAGGCTCTTTACATTCTGCTCAATTGCGTTCAGAGCCTCAACCTGATTCTTGGATGCGGATCTCTTCCTTTCCAAGAGTTTTTTCATGAAGTCTTTCCAGGTATTGCTTTCAGAGGCGATCTCCTGCAGGAATCCAGGAGTTTGCTGAAGCTGTATGCCCGATGAGGTCTTCTCACCGAAGAATGCGGTAATGTATGACTCGGAGAAGGCGTTTACATCCCTGAAGGGGTTGGGTAGGCATTCCTTTGCATCCACAACCGGAATCCCAAGATGCAGTTCATGATCATTCGGCTTGAATGAGAATATGATTGTCTCCTTGTCCCTGAATATCGATATTAGGTGCGTGGTAAGATAGCTCTTACCCTGCCCTGATACTCCTGTTATTGACACGTTCCTGTTTCCCTTATGGAGAATGTAGTCCATGAGGGAAGAGGCTTTGGGAGAGCATTCTTCTCTCCTGAACTTGCCTCTTTCGCTATCCGGTATTATGGCATAGGCAATTGCAGTTCGTCCGGTGAACCTTTTGAGCCTTTTTTCAGGATGATAGAATAGCCTCTCCTCATTTCTTATGGGCAGTTCGATTATGGGCCTGGATAGGACCTTTCGTGCATTGATAAGTTCAGAAAAGCCCATTTCTCGCATACTTCTTATTCCCCCTTCAAAATATTTATCCATTTTCTTGCTACTTTTTTACCACAAGTCGCCTATGCAGACTCACAGTTACAGTATGGTGTTCAACCCTGACTGTTCTCGTTTCCAGCAGGTACAGGATCACGATTAACGCTATAATCAGTGCTATAACAATTGAATGTTCCAGCCCTAGGAAATGGTATAGTGCCATAGCTGGCGTCCCTACTGAGAACGCAATGATTAGGGCATAGACGATGTAGGATATCGTATTGTAGAGGATTATCATGAGACCGACCAGTGCCGTTGTTATGCCGATTAAGCCCAAGACCTTGAAGAAGATGTTTCCAGAGGCCAGAAGCCACAGGAATCCGTGCCAGACGGGTGGTATGAAGATGATGGAAAGTATGAGAAAAATGCTCCAAGTGACGCAGATAAGGCCTGCCTTCTCTTCAAACCCCATAACTCACCTCTGGGCCTTGAATCTCCTGTTTGGAGTGAGTGTCGCGGATATTGAGGCTTCTTCACGTTTGAAAATAAGACCGCGTCTCGTTATCACGAGGTCCATCCGTAGCACAGGATTTGACTCGTATTCCACGTAACTAATGTCGGGATTCCGCTCCATGAATTCTCGTATGGCTGCTATCTGCCTTCGGTCTTCAAGCTCGTAACGGTTAACCGTATTGTCGATAACCGTTTCCTGAAGCCTCTCTATTGTGCCTTTTTTCTGCGGATTGGCTATCTCGTAATGCACGATCTCTTGCGGTACGCTTTCGCCATAATCCGGCTCATTCTTGCTTAAAACAACTCTCTGTTTCCTACTCAGTACCATCATCTCCCTTGAAGAAAGCCAGCCATGTCTGGGCCTTAGCCAGGAGTTCTTCGCCCGTAAGGCTATCCGGCTCTGCAGAGAGTATCTTTGATAACTGGTGAGAAGGAAATTTTCCCAAAAAATTCCTTTTGAGTTCCAGAATAGAGACTCTTTTGCCTTGCTGACTTTCCTGCATGAACTAATAATGGAATGCCGGGTATTGTATCGTTTTAGATACTTTGCAAAACAAGGCTACCAGTATTCCAGCCTTTCATATTCACAGGATGGACATTCCCATTTTACAGAAGTGATAATTGTGCCGTCGTGCTCCTCAGAAACGAATCTGTCATATTTCGGTATGATTTTACTTTGACCGCATTTGGGGCAGTCATAGGCGAGTTTGTAAGTCCATTCCGACTTAGATTCAACGTACTGGTACAGAAAATATTTTGACTTCTGGGCTAAAGATTCAAGTAGTTCAGACTTCCTGTTTGTCATACTGATATAGATGTTAAAAACGTCAACGAACAGTGTTACCTGACCGGTTTTGCTGTCAACGAACCTTCGCAGAAAACCATTATCCGTTAACTCCTTGACATGCTTATCAACCGTACGGTGGGACATTGTCAAACCGTGTTCCCTGCTCTGGAATGCAGCGTATAATTGGTTAGTGGAGACCTCGTCTTTACTTTCGCATATGAAGTCTAAGATTAGTTTGCACCGGGTACAGTTGACTGCAAATTCTACAGGGTGTTCATCGCATGGCAATGTCTCTAAAACGGCATTTTCATTATAGCCTTTCCGTTGGGCAGGACTGCTTGGAACTCATATCCTTCACTTAGGAGTTTCTCAATCTCGTTCATGGGAACGAGCCTCTGCTTCGAGCCGTTGCTTGCCATGGCTCCTGCAACCTTGTCCCTTAGGAGCTTCTGGAAATCATCGTTGCTGATGTCAGCGAGATCCATCTTGTCTATCTCTTCAGGTTTGTAGCCCACTGCTGACAAGAGTTGCTGTTGCAGATACATTCTGGCTTTGTCCTCCTCAAGTTCGCTGTATCTTGTTTCAAGGAACTTTGTGCTCTTTCTGTACGCCTCTCTCATTTCCTCTATAACTTCCGGAGGTAATCGTTTGTTTGTGCTATATCTCGCCTCGATGTCTCCTTTGTGGCCCATAATAAACTGCCTCCATGGATGGGATGTGAGGCCCTTTGCCTCTGCAATGTCAAGAGCCGTGCTGAAATATGCTCTTAGTACATAGGGGCGCATCTTCAAGCCAGAATTCTCTATTGCTTCTCTAATATCCCTTGTCACCAGGGTGGTTCGGAGGAAGTCATTCTTTTTCACTCCACGGACATCGAATTGCAGTAATGGAGATTCGTAGGTTAAATCCTCTCCCTGCTTTCTCCGTTCTTCCAGATATTCCTTGATGTAAGTGGCTCCTTCCTCTCCTATGAAAGAGAAATATTGGTGCCTCGCCTTGCTCAACTTGTTCCTGACCAGAATCATCGCTGGCGTCTTGTCAAACTGGATTTCATCCGATATCCTCAGGTCCTTGATATCTCCAAGTCTGAGGCCGTCTGTGCCTTCATAGTCTCCCAGAGACTCATGCCTGAGACCAGAGAATCCCATGATTGCTACGGCAACCCTGCCTCTTGAGGTGGCTTTCCTGAGTATTCTGGCTAGTTCTTCCTTGCTAGGCACCCTTTCGTTAACTATTGTCGGCGTCTCGTTTTCCCCGGATATGTTAACGGTTAACTGCAAACCGATACCATTAAACTTCAGCCATGATAAAATGACCTTCTTGAACCTCGCAATGTATGATCCTGCCTTGCCCTCTTTCTCCATCTTCCTGACAAAATCCGTGAATTCGTACCTAAAATCCTTCTCATCTGCCGCTGCTTTTTTCAGGATTTCTTTTGGATTTGTCTGGGTAAGTTCGCAATAGTGGCCAAGATTCCTCAATGCCACTGTTGCCGTGAGAACCGACTTTGCTTTGAGGTTCTCAAACCATCTGCGCACGTCCTCGTCAAGAAGCAGTTCCTGATACTTCGGCTGCATGGTCATGAGAACATAACGAGTACTGAGATAAAAAGTATTCGATTAATAAATTAAATGGACCGGTCGGGATTTGAACCCGAGACCTCTTGCTTGCGAAGCAAGCGATCTACCGCTGATCTACCGGCCCTTGTCGCACTATGCTCTGTATCCCTGAAGTTGTAGTTAATATTTGCACTACTTAAGGGCACCTGCTTACCTAAAGATAAAAAATGTCATTGTGAGAGGTGCTCGGCAAGGTAAGCCAGCGACTTCTCATACCTGTAGGAAATGCTGAAATGACCGTCCTCAAACTCTTCGAAGAAATGCTCAACTTTGCTCTCTTCTAGCACTCTGTGCATCTTCCTCATGCCTATATTTATGTTGAACTCATCCTCTGATCCCACATCAAGGTATACTGCATCCATTTCCCGGATTTTCTGCAAGTTCCAGGAAATAGTTCTAGCTGGATCGAATTTCTTCCATTTTTCCCAGACGTCGTCCAGAAGTTCGCCAGTCTTGAGGTCAAAGGGAAAATCGATCATCATGGTATCAGAATCAGGATTCGGAGTGTAGGAAGCGGACATTGCCAGGATGTTCAATGGCTCCATGAACTTCTTGGCAGACTTGTTCACGCTCTTCTGGAACGTCTCAAACCACTCTTTCGGCCCACCCGCTTTTCTAAACTCCTTTATGGTGTTTGGGAAGTCAGGGAGGTAGCAGTATTCAAAACCTGCATCTCCAGAATGGTCCGCAAATCCGCTGATTATTTCGGGGTTGTGAACCGCCAGGGTGTATGACCCGAATCCACCGGATGATTTTCCAAAAACCCCCGTCTTTCCGGTTTTGAACCTGTCCTTCATTTCGGGAATAAGCTCCTTGGTTATAAACTCCTCATAATTTCCCATCGCGCTGGAATTGACATACTGATTGCCTCCGTAGGAGGTGAAGCAGTCAGGAATCGCTATTATAGCATCCTTAAGCTCCCCGGATTTTCTAAGTTTGGAAACTACCTCAGTGAAATTCGTTGATAGAGGTGAAAAGTTAAGGAAACTCCTGGCGCCTCCTCCAAAACCGGCAAGGCCAATGAGCAGAGGCGCACCTTCCTTTACCTCTTCGGGCTTGAATAAAACAAGGTCCCTTTCTGCAGGATCATTCAAAGGATTCTTCGCAAGCGTTCTGCTCGTTATTCTAAGCAGCTCTATATTAGGCATGAGTTGCAAATCTCGCACTCAATATAAAACGCTTGGCAATATGTCGCTACTTATTGCCGACTGCAGAAAAGAAGCGCATCCGCCGTTACATAGCCTGCGTAGATCCAAGAATCTCCGGTTTTATGTGGGATTTAACCCCAATATAAACCATCGTTGCAAACATCATTCCGGATGCAATTGGCAATATGATCCTCGGAACCATACCGGATACTCGGAAAAGTGTTAAAATCCGGAGATTCAAAGGCATAATGGCTCTGCCAGGAACCTGCAGGAGCAAGTTCATTATGGAGGTAACTGCAAATCTGGCGACAATGAGGATCACAAGTGCAACTCCCAGTTTCTTTCCAACAAACCATAGAGTTAGGAGCAAATATGCCACAGAACTAAGAGAAAGTGTGAGGAGTGTCTCGATTTCAAACAACCCGTGGTTGACAAGATTCTGGAAGAAAAACACGTTTATGAAGGGGGTGATTGACATTCCGATGATGAGTAGGACAAGTCCTGCAGACATTATTCTGTATTTTCTCCTTGAAAGATGCCTGCGGGAAAAGAACGTGATAATAGCGCCTGCAACTCCGAGCAAAGAGATTATTGTAATAACATAGAAGAGGGAATAGGTGAGGACAAATCCAACGTTGACGGTCCCATGTACAGTGAAGTGGGAGGAGGGGTCCACAAGGAACTCAACTATTGTGGGGTATGCCTGTGAAATGAACCCCAGAAATATGGGAACAGAGATGAGGATATATCCAAGAAGAAAGGCCGCAGACCTCGTGCCGGGATTCGAGGAGCCTTCAACTGTCACATCATCTGGCCTACTCCCGCTGCCCTCTTCCAATCTATCTGCCCCTTCATAAAGGGCCAGAACAGGCACTCTTTTCATCTCACTGGACACAGCACCCATTCTTATTCGATTTAGGAGCTTCTGCGGGGAATTCTCACCATTTTCATCAGAACCGGTTGAAGCATCTATCAGCATGACAACCTTGCCGTTGCCTGAAAGAAGCTCATTCGAAGGCTCCTCTAAGTTCTCGCCATTGCTGATCAGAAGTATTTTGAAACCTTTTCCAATGAACGTCTTTAGCACAAGAAAAGCCAGTGTATTGCGGTCCTCCCGAAATTTACTCTGAATAAGAAAGATGTTATCCCCGGAATCCGGTTTCCAGTTTGCTATCTTGGATATCACCTCTTCGAGAAGCTCTGAATTCTTCCTTGCAAAACCACTGTTATTTTTACTTACGGAAGGGATGTTTCTCAAAAGTGCCTCTTCATCCGTTACGGTACAATATGCATTTTTTCTGCCTTCCACAGTCCTGCCCGTTATGTGATTAATGCTCATTAATATAATAACATCTCGTTTCCGCATTCAAGCTCCTCGATCCAGTAAGCATAAACTGGGTCAATCTCTGATTACCAGGTTTCCCTGATTCTTTGAAGAATAAAGATCTAACTTCAAAAACAGAACGAAGTAGGCTGTGAATAAAAACGTAAACAGCACGTAGCTTATTATCTGATATACACTAGGCATCGTTGCATATCCCGGTCTAATCACAGCGCCCGGCCCATTGAAGGCAACCACACTGGACTGTAATGCAGTTACCGCAACATAACCTGCAGACACTATCATGAGGATGATCTTTTGACGATATTTTGCAAACCTGACTATTAAGAGGGCGTAGGTCAGGGAAACGAAGACGCTCTGGCTGGAATTTATTCCGATTTCGTAGATCAACGCTGGCACGGTCCTGGAAAATACATTGCCGCTAAAAGGGCCGAAGAATGTGAAATTGAAGGCAAGAGTCACGCCAATGGTTCCAACGACCCACAGTACTGTTGCGTAGATGAAAAGCCTGTAGGTTCTCCTGTCAACGAATTTTCTCGAGATCAGGATCAAGGCCAAACCTATAATCGTAAACCATGGATATATGAGTAAGAAGTTGTAAGGGGAAGTCTCCACTTGGCCATAAACAAGGAAATTCATAAACTGGTTGCTGTAGTACTGGCGATAGCCGATCCCCGCAATTCCAAGCCCTCCCTTTATGCCGTTGGCTATGGCCATTAGGAGGAATTCTGCTGCAAACAGGATGAACCCAACAGATAGTGTGATTCTCCAGTCACTCCTCGAAGGTGCCATATGGCCCTCAACGTACGGTGGAATCTTTGTCTCTTGCTTTTCTTCACCATCGAGATCGCTTAGTGCAACTATGGGAATATTCAATAATTTGTCACTCGCTCTTCCGGTCCAGATATCCCCTAAAAGCCTGCTTTGATCTTCCCACCTCAAGCCATTGCCGGTATTGCTTTCCGCAGCATTAAGAAACAGCACATCACCATTCCCGAACAGCCCTTTCTCGTCTAAATTTTCAGCTTTGGCGGTTGGAATAAGGACCCTCTTGCCACCAGAAATCAACTTGCTCAGGATGAGAAAGGCAGTAGCTTCCCTGTACCTGCTTTCATGGCTCTTTACCAGAAAAATATTGTTTCTTGATCCAGGCGACCATTTGACTATTCGGGATGCAGTTTCCTCAATCTGGGATGAATTGATGCCCTTGAGCCACGAGCCAGACTTGGGAATTGAAACAAAATGCTTCTTCAGCTTTTCCTGGGAATCGATTACCGTAATAGGAGGGGTATCGGACATCAAAATCAGTAATTAATACAAATGAGGGTATTATAAGGTTCCCTTCATTAGTCAGAACCTATCTGACTAATTTTTATATTTAGTGAACATTGAAGGGTGTGGACAACCCGCTTCTGTCTAAAAAAGTCATAGAGCCAAGGGAATACCAGACCAATCTTTATGATGAAGCGGTGAACCAGAATACGCTTATTGTGCTTCCAACAGGACTGGGAAAGACCATAATTGCAGCAATGGTCATAGCGAAAATTCTTGAGGAAGGTTCAGGAAAGGCACTTTTCATGGCTCCAACCAAGCCACTGGTTGGGCAGCACTATGAAACCATGAAGAAGCTGCTCTCTCTCAATGAAAACGAGATAACCAAGTTCACAGGGGAAGTCGACAACGAGGACAGGCTCATAAAATGGGTCTCCTCGAAGGTGGTCGTCTCAACACCACAGGTTGTGAGCAATGACCTCAGGAACGGCACAGTTGATATTTCCAAGTTCGGGATAATTGTTTTTGACGAGGCACACAGGGCAACAGGAAATTATGCCTATGTCCACGTAGCCTCGAGTTACCTGGAAGCCAGGAAGAGGCTCATACTTGCCATCACTGCAAGCCCGGGAGGTGACAGGAAGAAATTCGATGAGGTGACCAAGGCGCTGGGTATAGAGAAAGTCCTGATCAAGGATGAGAATTCACCTGATGTCAAGAAATACGTAAATGAGATCAAACTAAACGTTGTCAAGATCAGGCTGCCCAAAAGCGTCACAGATACCTCGCCATACCTGAAGGCTCTCTTCAACCAGCTTGTAAACAAACTGAAGTCCCATCAGATACTGAGGTCGACAAACATGTCCAGAAAGGTTCTGGCGTCAAAAATTCCCGATCTCATAGAAAGGGCCAAGGCGGGAGAGAAAGCCCTGTTCTCCTTCATACCATACCTATCTGCAGCCATTCGGATAGATTATGCCATAGAATACCTCGAAAGCCAGGGAGTCCAGATCGCCTATGACTACATCATGAGCATACTGAACAGTGAGGAAAAGACCCTGAAGCGGACTGCCACCCTTCTTAGGAACAGCGATGACTTTGAGATACTCATGACGAAACTGAGGAGTTGTGTGGAGACAGAGAAATCGAGCCCCAAGATGAAGGCGGCAATGGACCTCAGCGAGGAGGTTCTGTCACAGAACCCCGAATCAAGGATAATAGTATTTACCCACTTCAGGAAAACATCTGACATCCTTACGTCATACTTCAAGGAAAATTCCAGCCACATCCGTCCTGTGAGGTTCGTGGGGCAGGCAAGCAAGGAGGATGACGAAGGTATGAACCAGAAGATGCAGGAAGAGATACTCAATGACTTCAGGCAGGGAAAATACAACGTTCTGGTTGCCACAAGCGTCGCTGAAGAGGGGCTTGACATCCCAAGCACAGACCGTGTGATTTTCTATGAGCCCGTTCCTTCTGAGATAAGGTCAATACAGCGCCGTGGAAGGACGGGAAGAAAACATGCCGGTGACGTCTTCATCCTCCTGTACGAAGGTTCAAGGGACACAGGCTATTATTATTCAAGCCTCAGGAAGGAGACCAGCATGAAATCCAACATAAAGAGGTATGAAACCACATACGAACCCGAAAAGCCAAAGAAAAGAGCCGAACCAAAGAAGAAGGAAAAAATGGACCTCTTCGATTTTGAATAGATGTTCCGGTTAGCTGTATTCGTTGCCTATGTATGCAATCTTGGCGAGAAGAGCATCAAGCTGTATGTTGTCGCTGGAACCCTCTACAATCCTGAATTCAGCTTCTGCTAGAGCCATTATGATCTCTATCTTCTGCCTCGGGGCTATCGGCTCTTTCCTTACATAGGAGTGGAGGCCCTTTACGATATCCATGCCTGAGAGGCCGTCTTCAATGAGCATCCTGTCAAGTACTGCACGTGCTTCATCAAACAGGCCTGAAATCGAAGTTGAAAGAAGTTTCTTGAAGTCGGAGGGCTGTGCATATCCTGCAATCTCATAGATCCTTCTCGCGGAAACTTCGCCGGACGAGTATATTGCCTGAAGTATGTTCAGGGCCTTCCTCATATCACCTTCAGAGATCTCTGTAATCGCCGTTAGCGAATCCTCGTCAATTGTGAAGTCCTCCTTCCTGGCAATATCATTTAGCCTGCTTTTCATCTGGTCCGGGATTAGCGGCCTGAACCTCATAACTACAGTCCTCGACTGGATCGGCGGGATGATCTGCGAGGAGTAGTTGCACGAAAATATGAAACGTGTGGTTGAGGAGTAGAGCTCCATGGTCCTCCTTAGGGCAGCCTGCGCTTCTGAGGTAAGCTGGTCAGCTTCATCAAGGAATATGATCTTGAAGCCAAGCTCGTTGGAAGGCTTTATCCTTGCAAAATCCTTCACATTTTCCCTGATTACGTCTATTCCGCGCTCGTTTGATGCGTTGAGTTCAAGAAGGTTCTCCTTGTAGTTTTCTCCGAACAGCTCGATTGAAAGTGCAAGCGCCGCTGATGTCTTTCCGGTACCTGCCGGCCCTGCAAATATGAGGTGCGGCAGCTCCTTAGCATTGACGAATGATTTCAGTTTCTGTATGTTTTCTTTCTGGCCATGGATTTCAGAGAGATTCTTTGGCCTGTATTTTTCAATCCATATATCTAGCATTTGAAGACACTCTGTTTGAAAGTCAATATGAGCATTGCTTCTTTTATATTAACCATTCCTTGGAATTACAAACTATTATCTTTATCCGCATATAAGCTAACTGTAATGAAAAAACTGGCTTTCCTGGCTTCGGGAAACGGAACAAATCTCCAGGCGGTCATTGATGCTGTCGAGTCCGGTATTCTGCAAGCTGAAATCAGCATTGTAATTTCAGATCGCGTAAACGCATACGCACTTACGAGGGCAAGAAATCATGGGATCAACGCGGTCGAGTTCCCGAGAACAGCCAAAAACAGGGGTACTTACTTCGACACTATAGCTAAGCTCATTGAAGACTCGTCCGCTGACCTCATAGTTCTAGGCGGATTCATGAAAATTCTTCCGGATGAATTCATCAGGAAGTTCGAGAACATGATAATCAATATCCACCCATCCCTGCTCCCATGCTTTGGCGGGAAAGGCTTCTACGGGTCAAAGGTGCACGAAGCGGTGCTGGAAAGTGGTGCACGGATCTCAGGATGCACAGTTCATTTTACCTCGGCAGAAGTCGACGGGGGCCCTATACTCGAACAGAGAACTGTTCAGGTAGCGGATGATGACACGCCCGAATCACTTGCAGACCGGATACATCCAGTTGAGCATGAAGCCCTTGTATATTCTGTAGGACTCGTGCTGGATGGAAATTATGAAATAAAGGGAAAAAGGGTAATCAGAAAGAGTTAAGCAGGTGCGGTCCCGCCCCTTCGGAGCCTTTCCCTCGCATACATGAGTATTGAAATGATGCTGACAACACCAACAAAAAGGAGCCAGATGACAAGCAGGTTTGTTGCCCCGTAAAGTGAAGGCTCAATATTATAAAGGGTGAGGAAACCGTTGAAGAACCAGTGGAAAGGTATATCCACATAGGCACCGAATTTCAGGAAACCAATTGCGAGTGCGATTCCCGTTATGAAAACCGGAATGAATTTGCCCCAATCCCATCCGCCAAAGAATATGTGCGCATATCCAAAGATTATGCTTGTAATGATAATGAGGACCCAGTCCGCACCTCTGAGCGGGAGATCATACTTTCTCCTTATGTGCCCGGGCAGGATGATCGCCAGAAGGGTGTCTCTCATGCTTTCAGGTGCATGTTCCCCTCTGGTCCTTATGGAAAATAAGACGAGCAGGGCGCTAAATATTCCAAGCGGAAGGATCCTGAACCCAAGCTCTTCAACAAACGGTGCATATATGAGGCTCATGTAGCCAAGAAGAGGGTTGTTCTTCAGTTCAGTATCTATCCCGCCTCCTCCGATTGGAGTTCCGAAGTAATGCTCAAGAAGGGTGATAATCACGACTACTACTTCAACCGCGGTAGCTGCGGCGATGAAATATCCTATTGGCGTGTCAAGCAGTTTCTTCTTTCTTTCTCTTCTGTTCTCATACACCATCGATGAGAAGAAAATCAGGTAGAGTATGAACATCACCACAAAAATTGATAAAAGTGAAACCTGAGGGAACGACAAAACGATAAGGAGAATGAATATGAACGGGTTGACTGGCTGTGTAAGGCTTGATCCCCAGGAAGGGTCCAGTGTAAAGAAAATGCTCATTACCAGGAAAATGAAGGCGGTTGCAAAGGTAATGTAGACAAGGAAAGTGAAAAACTTCTCCCATGTCGATGGCCCTGAGGGCACCATTTCAGGATAAGCATCGAAAATGAAACCATCGTCCCGGCCCTGATCATCCATTGCCCAAACATCACCGAGCGGTACAAAAACATTACCAATGATAGTCTATCATAAGATGGCGGGATGGTTTCAGAATTACGCCCAGCAAGGAAAAAAGCCAAAGTATCCTATCTGGCAATCTTTGCAACTTCTGATGCAGGTACCTTTTCCAGGGCGAGTATTTTCATCTTGGTCTCAATGCCTCCTTCTGCAGAGAATCCCCCAAGCCCGTGTTTTGCGACCACCCTGTGGCATGGGACAAGAATCAACAGGTGGTTTGATCCGACGGCATTTCCAACTGCCCTTGCACCCTTTGGTTTTCCAATAACCCTTGCTATCTCAGAATATGTCCGGACCTCACCTCTCGGGATATCCATGAGCGCTGACCACACCTTCTTCTGGAAATCTGTCCCCCGGGGCTCTATTGGGATATCAGACAGGTCAACTGCTTCTCCAGAGAGGTATTCGCATATCCTGTCCAGAATTTCATTCCCTTCTTCCGCGAACCGGGGTGACATGGTGACGAACACTCTGCTTACTGACCCGTTGTCGATCTCACAATTGACATAGAGGCCAAGGGCATTGCTGTATTTTGAAGCCCTATTGGTCATAAATATAGTAAAAGGTTGATGGATATAATTTGTTTGTTCAAGAACTGAGAAAAATCAGTCAAGAACAAACTTGTATCCATACTGTATTATTCCGCTCTTTCCGTCTTCTGCGACTTTCCTGAAAACTGAGTGGACACGCTTACCCATATCCACTTCCTCCGGATCGGAATCGACTATCTGTCCTGTCAGAGAGGGGCCCTCATCCAGTTTAATTATGGCGAGGATGTATGGTTTCTGTCTCGTGAATGGGGTTGGAGCTTCATGCACAACGGTATACGAGACAACTTCCCCTTTTCCTGAAAGGTCTATGGGCTCCATCTTGCCTACGGACTCCCTGTGGCATGTCGGGCAGACATCCCTGGGCGGGAAGTAAACCCTGTCGCAGTTGCCGCACTTGTGGGCCACCAGCCTGTACCGGTGGTCGCTCTCTCTCCAGAATCTTGAAAGCTCACCCATATTATTCACCTCCTATTACATGGACAACGGAAGTTGAGCCGGTTCCTGCCATGTTATGAAGAAGAACGGAGTCCACACTCTTCAACTGTCTCTGGCCAGCCTTTCCCATTACCTGTTCATAGGCCTCAACTGCCTGGGATATACCGACCGCCCCGAGCGGATATCCTTTGGCCTTAAGCCCCCCTGAAGTGTTTACCGGGATTCTTCCTCCGGCCTTGATATCCTCATATACAAGGTGCTTGGCCTTCCCTTTTTCCGCGAATCCCAGATCCTCCAGCTCTAGTAGCCCATAAATGCTGTAGGAATCGTGGAGCTCAACGAGTGATATGTCGTCAAGCTTTTTTCCCGCCTTCTTGAGAGCTTCCCTGGCTGCGATTTTCGCGGAATTGAGAGTGTATATCGACTCCCGGTTGTGAACGGCGAAGTAATCCTGGGAGATGCCTGACCCCAATACCATTGCACCTTCCAGCTTATTCTTTTTCATATATCTGTCAGAGGCAAGCAGAATGGCGGATGCCCCGTCCGTTATCGGGCTGCAGTCCATCAGTGTAAGCGGCTCTGCCACGTTTGTTGCGCCCATGGCCTGTTTGAGGGTGAGCTTGTTCTTGTACTGGGCCATTGGATTCTTTGATGCGTTTTCATGGTCATTGATGGACATCATCGAAAGCGCTTCCTTCTCCACGTTGAAGTCCTTCATGTACTTCCTTGCCACTATTGCAGCCATGGCGGCAGGGGTTGCGCCAAAGAAGGATTCCCACTCTCTGTCAAGGATTGAACCCATCATGTTGAGGAGCTCATTGCCGTAGATGTCGGTCATCTTCTCGACCCCACCTACCATGATCAGGTCGTATTCCCCTGACTTGATCGCTAGATAAGCTTCCCTTAATGCAGCCCCTCCGGACGCAGAAGATGCTTCAACTCTCACAGCGGGAATGTTGTTATGCGCTATTCCGGCAAAATCGGATATGAGCGAGCCGATATTCTCCTGCCCGTTGATTATGCCCGCAAGGCTGTTGCTCCCGTAGAGTATCTCAACATCCCTGCTGTAAACGCCGGCATTCTCTATAGCTCTCAAGCCTGCCTCCACGGCGAGCTCTCTCAGTGACCTCTCCCATAGCTCTCCGTACCTAGTCTCTCCGGCACCTATGATATAAACATCACGCAATATTCTCACCCACTACTATCTTCTTCTTGAACTTCGCATAGATCGAGTAGTCGACCCATTTCACATTGTCCAGCATATCCTGTATTGTTGGAGCAGCGTGGCGGTCCATTTTTCCAATGGCATCGGTTACGGTAATGTCAAAGCCGTCTGATCCGGCACCTGAGCCGAATGAAACAGCAAGTATCCTGTCTCCTGACTTTGCCTTGTCCAGTATTGCTGAAAGGCCGGTCATCATAGCACCCGAATACGTGTTCCCAATAACCGGTGTGAGAAGGCCATCCTTATACTGTTCCTCCCTGAAGCCAAGAATCTTGGCCACTCTTGTCGGGAATTTCCCATTTGGCTGGTGGAAAACGGCATAATCATAATCTTCGGGCTTGGTGCCTGCCATCTCCATTATTCTGGCTGCAGCAGCCCTTGTATGCTTGAAGTAAGCCGGCTCGCCTGTAAACCTTTCGCCATGGGTAGGGTACGGCTGCCCCTCCCTTCTCCAGAAATCTGGAGTATCTGAAGTAACAGATGCGGTATGGTTTATCTCAGCAATTACGTCTTCGCCTCCTATTAGAAAAGCAGTGCCTCCAGCAGAAGCAGTATATTCTAGAACGTCTCCAGGGGCACCTTGTGAAGTATCTGAACCTATGGCGATTCCATAACTGATATTTCCCGCATCAACCATAGCCTTTACATTCTGCATTCCTGCGGTCCCTGCCTTGCAGGCAAACTCATAATCAGCTGAAAACAGGTTGAAATCCGCGCCCAATGCGGAAGCAACGATCGTCGCGGTTGGCTTGACAGCATAAGGATGGGACTCGGAACCTATGTATATGGCCCCTATGTGCTTCGGGTTAATCGGCCTCCTTTTAAGCGCATTTCTTGCAGCTTCCACTGAGATGGTGGCCACATCCTCGTCCGGGGATGGGACTGATTTGCTTATAACGTATATTCCGTTCTTTATCTTCTCGGCGTCCTCTCCCCAGACCCTCGCAATTTCCTCGGGCCTTATTCTGTACTTTGGGATGTAGGAGCCGTACGATACTATGCCTGACATTAATGCACCTAATTGTGGAAGATTCAGGTACTATATAAAAATTAACGATGTTCATTTCAACAATTGACGAAATGAAGCAGAAATGATGATAAGGATAAGCTATTGGGGCTCTAGCACTCATTCTGCCAGGGAGACAGTGTGCATCCAACCATCATGAACCGAATTGCCTTAAAAATATATGTGTTTTTTAACCCTGAACTGAGTTCCGGCAACAGTTTTTTGTCGATTGCTGAGCCTGCGGGCTTAACTGGGAAGTTTCATCAATAAACAAATAAATAACACATTGTGATATTAAAAAAGGTAAATAAATGGGGGAAATGTCAGCAAACACTAAGAAGATATATGAGGCAATGAAGAAGATAGGCGCTGTCTCAGAAGACAAACTGAAGACAGCAGACGATATTATGAAATCAGCTTCTCTTGGAAAGGGGATAGTGTCCTCATCTCTCCAGGAGCTGCAGAAAAACGGTTACATAAAAAGGGTAGCAAGGCAGAAAAGCGCAGGCTACTATGTGATAAAATAAGGGTCGCGCCAGTGTTTCGCTGTAAAATCAGATAAACTCGTCATTTCGTTGCATTTCAAGCTTTGAGAAGCACGATCTTTGAATTATTCAAAACTTCAATATCTTTATATTCTGAAATTATATGTTAAATTTACCGCCTGTCATCCTGCAGTGTGTAGGTAGGATTGTATGACATAATGCAATCAATAAAGCCTAAATACCTATTAACACTGATACAGTGAAAGCAGGCGCTGAACAGCAGATCTATATGAGAACACTCATACTTAACGTGGACCGGGATAACGACTACGGGGAGAAGGTGGGAATAACAGGTCCCATCCTTGGCTACGCTGAGTGCTATAACGCTGCAATCAAACTTATTACCAGCGACCCTGAGGATTCCGATGCAAACGCGCTTTTCGGTGCAATAAGGCATTACGAGGAACTGCAGAGGCAGGGCAAGGACGTTGACATCGGCCTGATAACCGGAGATGTTGACGTTGGAACGCATTCGGATGAAATACTAAGCGCCCAGCTGGAGGAAATGCTTCAGCAAGGAACTTTTGATGATCTTATTCTTGTAACCGATGGTGCAGAAGATGATTACATAGTTCCTGTGATAGTATCAAGGATCAAGATCAGGTATGTAAAGCACATAATGGTCAGGCACAACCAGAACATAGAGTCGCTGTATTACTACATAGTTCGTGGATTGAAGGACAAGAAGCTTGTCAACAAGTTCATAATCCCGCTAGGTCTTGTTTTCCTGACTTATGGTGTGGTATCACTCGGTTTCATACTTTACTCAATATTTGCTGCGAAGGTCCAGTTTGTTGACCCCAGCTTAGGTGCAGTGACATTTGTCACGATTGTCCTTGGCGCGTACTTCGTTGAAAGAGGCTTTGAGCTTGGAAAATTCGCGAAGAAGCTTCTTGGGTCAGTGCGTGAGTATGCCCAGGAAACCAGGATCCTTTTCCTTTCCTACGTAATTTCCTCAATGCTCATATTCGCAGGACTGGCATCCAGCTTCGCAATTGCAAGAAGGACTGACCACTCCGCACTTGACGGGCTCCTGATATTTCTGTCGCTTTTTACGTGGTGGATATACGCCGCTGTATTCGCGAGAGAGGTGGGAACAGCAGTAGATATGGCATCATCCAAGAAAGCAGGAATACAGCGCATCTGGTATGGCCTAATGTTCTCACTGTCAATAGCGTTCATTGTGTACGGCATGATCAACTACATAAGGTTCATACTGGGATTCATCACGTTCTCGTATGCCATTGTGAGCGTTTTCTTCCTTGTTATGGGACTTGTCATAGCAATGCTTTCCTCTATGGTCCACAAGTATTATGGCCAGTCAGGGGAGTCAAGGTCTGTAGGATCGTCCGGAAACTCCAGCTTCTTTGACGAGAAATGAACCTGAAAGACTGGTGGAGCTTCTATTCGGGAATAATCAGCGATTTTTCTTTTGATCCGCGCCTGGATTATCTTTCCTCATTGAAACTTTCTTCCATTCTAAGTGATAAATCGACTGTGGCCCCTCTTGTTCGAATAAAGGGCAAAAAGGCAGTTGTTATAGGAAATGGTGAAAATCTCAGAAGCATACTAGGCAGCATTCCAGTTGGATTGAGAATTGTGGCTGACTCAGCTCTGGGGGCATTCCTCGAGGCTGAACCCTGCCCTGACATAATAGTCACCGACCTGGACGGAAACATTGGCAAAATAATGTCCTGTGCTTCGCAGGGCAGCACTGTTGTGATACACTCACACGGAGACAATATGCGCGAAGTGGAAAACCTCGATCTAGTTGCGGGAGGAACTTTCGTGGGAACGACCCAGAACATACCGCTCTGGAACATATTCAATTTTGGCGGTTTTACCGACGGGGACAGGGCTGCATTTCTGGCTGACCATTTCGGTGCTGATGGTATAATCCTGGCAGGTTTTCATTTCGACAGGCCAAATCCCGAAAAGCTATCAGACCCTGCTGTGAAGAAAAAAAAGCTCAAATGGGCACGATTGCTCCTTGAACATCTTGCAGGTCACAGAGGGTCGGGTTTTAAAGAGGGGGATTTCATTGAAATCTGATAATCTTTCCATCCCTGTATATGACAGGAAAATCAACCAGGTTGGGAGTCAGGGAAGCAGAAATGTCTCCCCAGAAACCCATGACTTTCAGCCATCTTGAACCGGAACTCTTCTTCACGAGACGCACATATTCAGTAAGGGACACTTCATCGCCTCTCAGCCTTTTCATCAGGTATTCGGCAAAAAGGTAGTCTTCCTCTGCCCGCCCGTCGGGCCTATTGGAAGTTACAATCGAAACGCTCTCTTTTCCTTTGAGAGCTTCATACGTTGCGTCGGCATTGATGAATGACCCTATAAACACCTCCCCGCCTTCCACTATCTTCTTGAGCACCTTGGTGCCGTTTGTGGAAGTAAAAATTACAACCTTGCCGGTGAAGTCAAGGTTAAGGAGCTGTGAAGGAGAATTGCCGTAATCGAATCCAGGGACCTTGAAACCAAAACGCTCCCCGACAATGACGCAGTCGGGTCTGTCCCTTTTAATCAATCTGGCCTCTGCTAGGGTCTCAGTGGGGATGATTTCCCTTGCTCCGTTTCTGAGTAGGATTGGTATTGTCGATGTAGCCCTGTATATGTCTACCAGGACTCTTGTCCGATGGCTGAATTTATCGAGACGCCTTCCGTCCTCAATCACAACATTCATTGAAATCCCGCGATGAATTCTATAGACCCGGGGTTATCATACAAGTAATAAATAGGTTCACCCAGTTTTCAGATTAATTCGGGTTAGAATCAAAAGGTTAAAAAATGTATTTACCATTAACGACGGCGCAAGCAGGTGTAAATAAATGGCACAATCAGTCGAAACCATGGTCGAAGGCGGAAAAGCAACATCGGGTCCCCCAATAGGCCCGGCTCTTGGTCCCCTTGGGCTGAATCTTGGTCAGATAATAAAGGAAATAAACGAGAAAACGAAAGCATTCGATGGAATGCAGGTTCCAGTTACAGTTACTGTTACAAATCCTGATACTAAGGAATACGAGATCAAGGTGGGAATACCTCCGACATCTGCACTCCTCAAGAAAGAAGTAGGCGTTGCCAAGGGGGCCTCAAACAGGAAGGAGACGGTTGCAGGCAACGCGACAATTGAACAGATAAAGAAAGTGGCAGAGGCTAAAATGGACAGCATGATGGCATACGATCTCAAGGGCGCAGTCCTGGAGGTCATTGGCACGTGCGTTTCCCTGGGCTTGAACGTCGAGGGAAAAGATCCAATGGAGATACAAACACTTATTAAGAACGGAAAAATTGAGATTTAAGCTGTAGGAGAGCAAATGCTCGCTATACTACAGGTTGGTGATTTATTTGGCAAACAGTGTTTCAATAGAAGCTGTTAAAGAAGCAAAACAATCTTCAAAAGACAGGAAGTTCCAGGAAAGCATTGAGATGGCGGTAAACCTGAAAGAGGTTGACCTCAGCGATCCAAAGAACAGGCTGAATGAAGAGATTATGCTTCCAAAAGGTAGAGGCAGGAAATACAAAGTCGCTGTTATCGGAACAGAGGAAATGAGGGACAAGGGAAAGGATTTGGCAGACTACATGTACGGTCCCGAAGACGTTACAAAATTTGCAGATGACAAGAAAGACTTCAAGAAACTGGCAAATGACGTCGATTTCTTTGTTGCGGAGGCAACACTTATGGCAACAATAGGTAAGTCCCTGGGACAGGTTCTAGGCCCAAGGGGAAAGATGCCAAGGCCATTGCCTCCCGGGCAGGACCCATCACCCCTTATTGCTAATCTGAAACAGACGGTAAGGGCCAGGAGTAAAGATAAGAAAACCCTTCATGTTCCTGTTGGCACAAAAGACATGAGTGATGAAGATCTGGCTGAAAATGTCGATGCAGTTATAACCAGGCTTGCAGGAAAGCTTGAAAAAGGCTACAACAACATTGATTCAGTTTATGTTAAGACGACAATGGGCAAGGCTGTAAGACTTAAAATGGAGGAATACAAATGACCGAATACCAGGCAAAAGTTGCCCAGTGGAAAGTTGATGCCGTTGAGGAACTCAAGAAGGAAATTGAGTCCCACCCTGTGGTCGCAATAGTTGATATAACGGGTATCGGGAATCAGCAGCTCCAGAATATTAGGAGGGATCTGAAAGGCAAGGTTAACCTCAGAGTTGTTAGGAGGAGGCTGTTTCTTAACGCCCTTGAAAAGGTAAAGAGGGAAAATATACAGTCTCTCAAGGATTATAGTGATGGCCAGATAGCACTTCTCACGTCGGAGAAGGATCCTAAGACAATTTACGATATGCTATTCAACACAAGGCAGGATTCTCCGGCCAAAGGGGGAGAACTTGCCCCAATGGATATAGTTGTTGAAGAGGCTGTTACCGGTTTCCCGCCCGGCCCAATGATAAGTGAATTCCAGAAAGTGGGTCTTAAGACTGCAATTGAAAAGGGAAAGATAGTGATCAAAGGGGAAACCGTTCTGGTAAAGGAAGGAGAGCCAATCCCCAGAGACAAAGCGAAAATACTGGAGAAACTGGATATAAAGCCCATCAACGTTGGACTCGATATAATAGGGGCTTACAGTGATGGCATTATATTCACAAAGAATGTCCTTTCAGTCAAACTGGAAGATATTCTTGGGGATATAGGAAAAGCATTCTCTGAAGCAAAAGGCGTAGCACTCGAAACCATGTTCATTGTCCCAGAGGTTCTGCCCGATCTGCTTTTCAAGGCAAAGATCCAGGCTGAACAGCTCGCTCTCGAGAGCGGATACATGGATGAGAGCAACATAGAACTATTTATACTCAAAGCTATTAGGGAAGCCACTGCCCTAAGTGGCACTCTTGGCGGCGAGGAAGAAGCTTCTGAGGAAGCAGAAGAAGAACCAGAGCAAGAGGAAAAGAAAGAAGAAGGGAATGTTGACGAGAACATTTCGGAAGGATTAGGTTCCTTGTTTGGATAACGTAAGGAGGTAAGAAAATATGGAATATATATACGGAGCTTTGCTGCTTCATTCAGCCGGAAAGGAAATAGACGAGGAGAACTTGAAGAAGGTTCTGGCAGAAGCTGGCGTCTCATCAGATGAAGCAAGACTCAAAACACTTGTTTCAAGCCTGAAAGGGGTCAAGATTGAAGAAGTCCTTAAAAACGCTGCAGCAGCTGCGGTAGCACCAGCTGCCCCACAGGCTGCACCGGCTGAGAAGAAGGAAAAGAAGAAAGAGGAAAAGAAAGAAGAGAAGAAGGAAGAAGTCTCTGAAGAAGAGGCCATGGAAGGTCTGAGCTCACTTTTCGGATGATCCATGGATTTTTATCCTTTTTTTTGGGGAGTGATAAAGTATCTTCTCCCCGCAGCATTATTCATCGTTGCGGCCTGGGTAGATCCAAATCCGCTATTGCTAATAGTATCCATAGTCTGGATTATGTCTTCTATAATCCTGTCTGTTCTTTCGATGCAGACTGGCAATAAAACTACATAATATATTTCTTTAAACGGCAAAGCAATTCCGCCTCACTTTAGTGGAAGGGATGCTGTGTTGCCTCTGCCAGTACTTTCAGGCAACAATGAAAATAAAATGGTCAGAGACCGAGTTCTTCAATTTTCTTAAGGACCTCAGTAGCGTGCTCCTTTGGGCTTACCTTGGGGTAAACATGAGCTATTGTACCTTCTCTGTCTATGAGGTACGTGACTCTTCTTGCTGAAGAAACCCCAAGAACACCGTACTTCTCAGATATTTCCTTTGACTTGTCGGCTACCAGCGTGAAGTTTAGCTCGTACTTGTCCGCGAAATTCTTGTGTGATTTTTCTGAGTCGACACTAATTCCGAATACCTTTATGCCATTCTTCTCGTACTCTTCATAATTATCCCTGAAGTTGCATGCTTCCTTGGTGCAGCCAGGGGTATTATCCCTGGGATAGAAGTAAACAACACGCACTTTTCCGTCGTAGTCGCTCAGTTTGACGGGGTTTCCGTTCTGATCAACAGATTCAAAATCCGGAGCCTTGGTTCCAGTTTCAAGTTGTTCTGCCATAACCATCAAAGCCTTCTCAATATTTATTGATTTTTTCTCTAGCTAACTGACAAGCCTAAGGTCCTGCAGCTTGGCCATAACTTCATCTGAGTGCTGGTCCGGATTCACATTTGGGTAAACGTGAGCTATCGAACCTTCCTTGTCAATGATATAGGTGACTCTCTTTGCAACGTTGTCTCCAAGGGCTCCGTATTTCCGCGAGATATCCTTTGAATCGTCCGCAACGAGTGTGAAATTCAGGTTGTATTTTTCTGCAAATTTCCTGTGCGATTCCTGATCGTCAACACTGACGCCGAGGACCTTCACTCCCCTGGCCTCATACTGCGAGTAGTTGTCCCTGAAGTTGCATGCTTCCTTGGTGCAGCCGGGAGTATCATCTTTGGGATAGAAATAAAGTATGACGGGCCTTCCCTTGAAATGGCTGAGGCTAATCTCTTTGCCTTCCTGATCCACGGAATGAAAATCAGGAGCTTTTGTCCCTATGCTCAGTAAATCTACCATGGGGATATTATAAGCTTTCCGATGATAAGTGTTATGGTATGCCTGCCTACTTGTAAAAGGTCTTGAAGATTCTGTCGTCCGGGTAATGTATCAGCTTGACAGCTTCCCCTTTCCTGTTTTCCATGATTTCCCGGGCATCTCTTTCTGCTATTCCCACTGCAAGGAATATGCCGTCCTTGTTCCTTACGAACACCATGTCGCCAGTCTTGACTTTCATGTCAATCTCGGTGATCCCCTGGGCAAAAACGTTTGCCCCGTTCATGACGTGCGGCACTGCACCATCATCAACGCTGACATAAGCGGCGGAGGGCCTGGCTTCATTCAGCAAGAACAGGGTTGGAACGAATGCTTCCTTCCCCTTTTCATAGATGAATGGCTTCTTGTCAACAAAATAGCACTTTTCGTCCTTAATCTCTTCCACTTCAACATTAGCCAGGGTCTCAGGATCCAGCCCAAGCTGATCCACCCTGTCCTTCAGGCTTTTAAGCTCTTTTTTTGATATAAAGTGTTTAGGCATCTGGTCCCTCACGGTATGTACGACTTCAGGTTAACAATTTTCTCATTCACTTCACTGACGTTTGTAAGTAGCTCTCTTATCAGGTCTTTCATCTTCGTTCCAAGATCAATCTCGTTCGGAGTGAACATCCACTCCTTATTTTCGGTCTCGCCAACCGATTCCAGGAACCCGTAATATATGGCCTTCACTATGGGGGAATTTGTGAGCATTCTCTCCCCTTCTCTGATGGCATTGTCTTTACCTTCCTTGTGGTATTTCTTCAGGAGATCCACCAGGTACTGCGCATTTTTTGACCAAGGCTCAACATCGAAAGAGGACTCTATCTCATCTGAATTATACAGCTTCCTAGCACTCTCGATCCTGTCCATTGGACTGCCCTTAAGCGATTTTATCTTCCCGTCATCCATATCAGGGAACATCTTCTTGATTATCCTGTCTCCACTTTTCTGCCACAGTATCTCGAGGAGCTTTCTTGTGCTTCCTGTCTCCAGATATATGCCTTTGCCGTACTCCTCCACCGGGTCCCTGAGGAGCTCAGGAGAGATCGCATCATCAGTAAATTGTGAAATGAACTCATCGGAATCGGTATAGCACATGTCCCCAATGACGTACATTCCCTGGCCCACAGCCTCGTCAATTCTGTGCCTGGCTATCTTCTTGATCATCTGCCTGTCATCAATCTTCCCGTTGAAATATGAAGCAGTCGCATCCTCAGGGACGGTCTTCACAAAATCTTCAAGATAGTCGCTTGATATTGAGAAATCAGAATAGTAATCCTTCGTGAGGAAGTGCCTGATCAGTATATGCAGGGTGCTTCCCTGGCTGTTTTCATAGATCCTTACTGCCTGTCCCGAGAAGTGCGTCACGACCATGCTCTTCCCGGAGTCGCCTATCTCTATGATGCCATCAGAAACAGAATGCTGGATTCCATGCTCCTCAAATACATCCTGGAAAAACTCTATTCCGGGTCCGCTGTTTTTGCACGAGGCCAGATAGAAGTTCCTGGAAGAGTAGACCCTCGCCTTTTTCGACTTCGCCAGTGATGAAAATGCAAGCATCCTCCATATCTCATTGTCATAGTGCTGGAGCCCGGCAAGGACAGCGGGATCTGCATTGCCTCTCTTGGCATACTCCACATTCCCGTATGGTGTTGTTATGAACCCTAGAATTGGGGCGGAGTCGGACTCTATGATCTTCTTAGTCTCACCAAGGGCGCTGAGAAACTGGTCAGCCGATCTGGAGTATTTTTCATAATTGCCTGTGGCATCAATCTTTTTCCGGTAGGACTCGAAGGGGCAAAGGAAACCTTTGTCCATGCAGTCCGGCAGAATTGAAGCAGGATCCTCGAAGTATTTGTTGAGATGTTGCAGAAACTTCCTCTCTTTCTCCTTGGAACCAACTTTAAGCTTCATCAGATGTCCTATTTCTTGTCAAGCATCCTGATTGCTTCTGCCTTGACTGTTACAGGTATTGGGACCATTGATTCTATAAGCTGGACTGTAACTTCCTCCTTTCCGGCGTCTATGAATGTAATCTTGGCTTTCTCCCCCTTGAACGGCCCATCAATCAGCTCGACAAACGCCCCAATTTCAAGACCGGTGACTGCTGGTTTCGGTGTGAGGTAGTGCACTATTTCCTCTAGATCAATATCTCCCTGGACGATTCCCTTGAAGCCCCTTATCCCCCTGGCTATGTATGCTATCCTATCGGAGTGCATGGCCTCAACGAACACGTACCCCTTGACTTCGAAGGGAGACATTACTGCTAGTATTTCGCTTATGGCATTCGGGTTGGTCTCCATCCTTTCCTCCTTGTCTCTCTGAGCCCTATTGACAAGGTCGCGGGAAACCGGTATCTCGTTCCCCACGGTTGTCTTGAGGGCGACAATTATAGGGGATATCGTAACGCTGAAAGTCTTTGTAAGCGAGTGGACACCATCCTCGGAATCAATCTTGACCGTCAGGATAGCCTTATCTCCCATGTACCCACCTTTCGGAGTAGTGACGTTAAGTGTTATTTTCTTCGTCTGATGGGCATCGAGCTCCACTTCTTCAGTAATCGGGGAATTGTCATTGGGTGAGAGTGTGTAATCCTTGGCCTTGCCGGCATCGACAGTAAAAAACCACTCTATCAGGGGATCTCTCTCCTCGAATTCAACCTGAATATTTATTGAAAATTTTCTCTTCTTGCTCTGAATGTTCCTGAGCAGTATAGGCACATCTTCTTTTCTGCCACTGCCCTTCTTCACATCAGAAACTTCGAAGTTTATCCATTCAAACTGGTTTTCATTAGCATTCTGCATTTAAGATTCACCTATGGTATTTTGAAATAATATCCCATCATAAGATATATAAAAAACCCAAGAAGCCCGAGCAGTATTATACCGGCGCCTGTAATGAGCAGGACTTTGATATACTCGTCTCTGTCCGGTTTTTTGGCCATTCTGAGCAGCCTCGAATATTTGCCTTTCCCAAGATTTGAGAATCTTCTCTCAACTTTATCCTGGATTTCCATTGCCTTTTCGTCAAAGGACATATTAAACCTTACCTCACTTAAGTAGAATAATAAATAAAACTCTTTCGAGCAAAGTATGGATTATGAATAAATGTGCACTAGTGGTTGGAATATAAAGGGATTGAGTGTGCCTATGGCTCGCCGTGTCTTAGGAGGTGATCCATCCGCAGGTTCCCCTACGGATACCTTGTTACGACTTAACCCTCCTCACTGACATCAGATTCGAGCTCGCCCTCTCGGACGTGCCCTCATCCAACACCAGCTCGGATGGTTTGACGGGCGGTGTGTGCAAGGAGCAGGGGCATATTCACCGCGGGCTGTTGACCCGCGATTACTACGGAATCCACATTCATGAGGGCGAGTTACAGCCCTCAATCCTAACTACGAACAGGTTTCGAGGTTAGCTCCACCTATCGGTGTCGCAACTCATTGTCCTGCCCTTTGTAGCGCGCGTGTAGCCCGGGAGATTCGGGGCGTACTGACCTGCCGTCGACCCCTCCTTCCTCCAGCTTAGCGCTGGCGGTCCCTCTAAAGTGCCCTTGTCCGCTAAGACAAGCTGGCAATTAAAGATGGGGGTCTCGCTCGTTATCACACTTAAGTGAACGCCTTACGGTACGAGCTGACGACGGCCATGCACCACCTCTCCTTCTATCGAGTAAACTCGTCAGGTTGACTCTCATGCAAAGGTCGCTCCCGGTGAGTTGTCCGGCGTTGAATCCAATTAAACCGCACGCTCCTCCCGTTGCGGTGCTCCCCCGCCAATTCCTTTAAGTTTCAGCCTTGCGACCATACTCCCCAAGCGGCCCACTTAACACCTTCGCTCCGGCACTGCTCCCCCTCAACGGAGAAGCAACACCAAGTGGGCAGAGTTTACAGCTAGGACTACCCGGGTATCTAATCCGGTTCGCTCCCCTAGCCCTCGTCCCTCACCGTCGGATCCGTTCTGGTTGAACGCCTTCGCCACTGGTCGTCCCTCCAGGATTACAGGATTTTACCCCTACCCCGGAGGTACCCTCAACCTCACCCGGTCCCAAGTTCCGCAGTCTCCTCAGAGGATCTTCTGTTGAGCAGGAGAATTTATCTGAAGATTTACGGAACCGGCTACGAACGCTTTAGGCTCAATAAAAGTGACCACCACTCGAGCTGCGGGTGTTACCGCGGCGGCTGGCACCCGTCTTGCCCAGCTCTTATTCCTCAAACTTTTTAGGTTTGAGAAAAGCCTTGACTTTGTCAAGGCACTCAGGTTACCCGTGTCGCGCTTTCGCGCATTGCACAGTTTTCGCGCCTGCTGCGCCCCGTAGGGCCTGGACTAGTGTCTCAGAGTCCATCTCCGGGCACCCCCTCTCAGGGCCCGTACCCGTCTTCGGCTATGTGGTCCTTTACACCACATACTACCTGATAGGCCGCAGACTCATCCTCAGGCGTCGGAACTTTCATCACCAAAGCATTCCAGCATATAGTGATTATGGGGAATTACCCTCAGTTTCCCGAGGCTATACCCCACCTAAGGGTAGATTATCCGCGTGTTACTGAGCGGTTCGCTGGTGTCTTGCGACCCCTTAACTCGCATGGCTTAGTCGCAACCTGATAGCAGTGGCCGCCGGCAGGATCAACCGGAGTTAATTCCTGTCATTTGCACAATATTATTGAGAAATTGGCGAGCCATAGTTTGCACCTTTCCCTCTCAGAAGTGAGCATAAACTCACAACCTCATATTTACCAGCCTTGGAATGGTATAGTTCACACATATGCACTTAGCATTGTCCCTTACCCGCCTTGTTGGCTGGCTATTAGTGTTATATTCCTACACTTTTAGTGCGTAATGTCCCTTATAACTAAAATCTATTTAACTGTTTCGCGAGCCTGCTAATTATTGGATAATTCTGGGTTTTAATATACAACACCCATGATAATGCAAACCCACGGTCAAAATTGAAGAAAACTTATGGAAAATTACAATGCTTTAGGAAAATGTGCCCTCAATGGTGTTATGAGGATTCTGCCCTCTTTATGGTAATTGGTATGACATTGTTCTCGAATTCAAGCATGGCGATATCAACAGGATCTATAAGGTTGCTGGGGACATCTATTATAACCGGGGCACCCATGGCAATCTGCAAAGCTCGCGCTCCGATAATCCTTGCTTTTTCAAATTTAGTGAATGTCATAAAAATCATTGGGAGATGTGATATTAAAATCTCGATATTAAATTTTTTGACCTAAATGTTGAGGGACATCGCCACATCGATGATACATGTTGCCTGATTGACGAAATCAGTATGATCCCGGTAATGAAATCGTATTGTGAACAAGACGATTAAATATTACCTTTATTTGATCGTCGCCCCATCCCTGCTTTCCCCAGACACTTCAACGAATTTCCCGCCTGTGTTCAGGAAATAGTTATGGTCCATGAGTGTAGCAGATGCCCTGAACTGGCCGTCTACTTTTTTTACCTTCAGCCCGAGCGCCTGTAGCGTCTTGAGCTCTATCTGCCCCGTGCCGTTGTAGCCGTAGTCCCCTATGCTGACCTTCGACCCCTCCGGAATCTCATCCGGGACAGTGAGGTACTTGACGCTATCGCCGTCATCGGCTGCAAGCATCATCCCTTCGGATACCTCTCCCCTTAACTTTGCCTTTTTCAGGTTTGCAACTATGATGATCTTCCTGCCCATGAGCTCCTCGGTGCTGTAGTGCTTCTTGAGGCCTGCAACAAGCTGCCTCTCCTCGCCTCCAACGGACAGTTTCATCACATACAGGGCATCCGCGTTGGGATGATCCTTCGCCTCCACTATCTTCGCAACCCTGAGGTCAAGCGGATTGGGGTTCACGTCTTCAAACTCCATCTTGTTGAAGGGTTTTGCAGGTTTTTCAACCGGTATGGTGAACTCATCGTTCTTCAGCAGATCGAATCCCGCTTTCTCAACCTCCCGGGAGACTCCAAGCCGGGAGAGCATCTTTACTGCAGAATCCGGCGTGAAGGGGTATACCATCACCGTCATGTACTGTGCAAGCTTGTATGCTACCCAGAGCTTTGAGCTGCACCTGTTCAGGTCTGTCTTCACCAGGTCCCATGGTTTTGAGCTGTTGAAGTATACGTTTGACTCCTTCACCAGCTCGAGCCACTCCAGCAGTGCCCTCTTGACCTCTGCACGCTCCAGCCTCCCGGAGTATTGCGTGAACTTCTTTTCAGCGTATTCCAGGATCATGCTGTCGTCCCCGTCCAGTTCCCCTTTGCCCAGTTTCAGGGAATTGTTGAAAGCAAAGCTCGTGACCCTGTGTATGAAATTCCCGTACTTGTCGATGTACTCTGAATTGACCTTTTCCGCCATATCCTCAGGCGAGAAATCAGCATCGCTGCTCTCCGGCAGTATTGATGAAAGGTAGTATCTCAGGTAATCCCTGCCAGCAAGGTTCAGCATCTCATTGGCCGTGAATCCTATGCCTCTGCTCTTGGAGAACTGTTTCCCCTTGAACCTGAGGAATTCGTTGGCCACCACCTCATAGGGGAGGTTTATGCCCTTCAGGCCCATTATCATGCCCGGCCAGACTATGCTGTGGAACGGTATGTTGTCCTTCCCGATGAAATAGTAGTTCCTCACTTCCGGGTCCATGTAGAAGGATTTCCAGTAGCCAGGGTCTCCGATCTTCTCTGAATAGATCTTTGCTGCCGATATGTATCCGATAAGGGCCTCGAACCAGACATATATTCTCTTGTTCTCATAGCCCTCAAGCGGAACAGGCACGCCCCACTCGATATCCCTGGTTATGGCCCTCTCTTTCAGGCCGCCTTTTACGAAGTTCTTCGTGAATGTGAGGACGTTCTGCTTCCAGAATGTCCTGGTGTCAAGCCACTTCAGGATCCCGTCCTGCAGGAGGTCCAGCCTCAGGAACATGTGCTTTGTCTCCCTGAATTCCGGGACTGTCCCGCAAACTGCGCATTTCGGGCTTATCAGGTCCTGGGGATCAAGGATCTTGCCGCACTCGTCGCACTGGTCGCCCTTTGCCTCTTCAAAGCCGCAGTTGGGGCAGGTTCCTGTGATGTACCTGTCGGGCATGAACCTGTTGCAGCCCGGGCAGAACGGGGATATCATCGTCTTCTCGGTAAGGAGGCCACCGTCCATTAGCTCCAGGAAAATTTCCCTCACAGTTTCAGCGTGCACTTTGGTGGTTGTCCTGGAGAAGATGCTGAAATCGATCCCGAGGTTCCTGAAGGTCTCGGAATGCTCCCTGTAATAACGGTCAGCTATGCTTGCGGGAGTGGTATTCTCCCTGTCCGCCCTCATGGTTATCGGGGTGCCGTGCTCGTCGCTGCCCGAAACGAACAGGACCTCATTTCCTCTCATTCTCTGAAATCTTACAAATATGTCCGCCCCAAGGTATGCACCTGCGATGTGGCCCAGGTGCAGGGGTCCGTTTGCATAGGGGAGTGCGCAGTTCACCAGTATTTTCAAGTCTTATATTCCCTCCGTGACAGTTATTGGCTTGTATTACAGTCTGGAATGGGGCACAATTATATACCTTTTACATGTTGATTGCAGAAGAGAGCCTGTTCATTGTGAATTCCCTGCCAAGGGTTGAAAGGAAGTACCCAAGCCTCGGCCCCCTCTCCTTTCCGACAAGCACCCTGTAGAAAGCGGCGAAACCGGACTTTGGCTGCATTCCTGAGTTCCTGATAAGCTCGTGTATCATGTCGTGTATTGCCTCAGGCGTCCACTGGATGCTGCCTGCGGATTCAAGGAATCCGGCGATCAGCTTTCTTTCCTGATCATTGATGACCACTTTCTCATGTGGTTCAAGCAGGCTGAATTTCACGTTGTCTGGTGCGTACCTGTCCAGCCATCTCCTTATTGCATCGATGTTTGAGCGGACGACAGGGGTTATTTCATCCAGACCCTCCCCTGTTCTGCGGAGGGCCTCGAGGAGATCCCCTTCACGCGGGTATATCTGTACAAGAGTTACAAGGTGCCTGAAACCTATGCTGCTCAGTTTCTCCGTGCTCTGCTCAAGCCTCGAAAGCTCGTACGCCCTTCTCGCATCCTCGTCCAGCTCTCCTCCTGAGGCATACAGGTTCTCGTATTTTTCATACTCGTCTATGAGGTTGAGAAGGCCCGCCCCTGGATCAAACATTATGTGCCTGGAAGGCTGTGACCTTGCCACCAGGAACCTGAGTATCTGCGGTGGGGCAAATTTCACCATGTCTGCGGCATCTATCACCACTCCGGTCGATGAATGCATTGCACCCTTTCCCTTGAGGAAGATGTGCTCGTAGATGAGTGGTTCGGGGGCCTTTGCCCCAAATATTTCTTCCATAATGCCCTTGCCTGTGTCGTATGACCCTCCCTTGACGCCGTGGTCCTTGCCAAAAGGCTCCACCGTGACTCCGAGTGCATACCACTTGGCAGGCCATTCCACTCTCCAGGGCATCTTCCCCTCTGCCTTCCTTATATCTGAGACGCCTTCATGGCCGCACTGGCACCTGTAGCCGACTTCAGGGAACCTGTACCACTCAACCTTCGCCTTTGTTATTCTCCCGCAATTGCTGCACAACGGGTTGTATGGGTACCAGTCCTTTCCTACTGCCCTGCCTGATATCTCTTCCAGAATGCGCGCCACATCATTCTTCCTCCTCATGACCACGTCAATGGCTTCCGCGAAAACTCCCCGGTCGTACAGGTCAGTTGTCCTGACGACCTCCACGCTGACGTTTATCACATCAAGGGTCTCGAGGAAAGGCCTGAGAAAATACTCGGAGTACGTTCCTTCCCCCTGTGGAGCAGGTATCCTGCTCAGCGGCTTTCCCACATGTTCCTCATAGGTATCGGGGAGGAACGGGTATACCTTCCTGAGTGGATCGAGGTCGTCGCAGAGGTACATGAACCTGCTCATGAGTCCCCTGTCAACTGCAGCCTTGTAAAGTATGTCTCCAGTGAGTATTTCCCTCATGTTGCCCACGTGAATGGGGCCCGAAGGCGATATTCCGGTGGAGAAGATCTGATCTCCGCTAAGATTCCTGACGAACGCGTCTGCCCAGTGCATTTCAAAAACCTACTGAGTTCCGACCAGCCTTGTCCTCAATATTGATCTTACCCTGACGCCGCTTATTTCCTCGCCTGCCATCTTGGATGCAAGGACGACGGCAAGGACAACTTTTCCTCCGGCTTTCTGGACATCCAATATCGCCCTCTTGAGGGTCTCGCCTGTGCTGGCAACATCGTCCAGCACGACCACGTTCTTCCCCTTTACTCCGGCAAAATTGCTGCTGAAAAAGCCCTCTTCCCTTGAGGGGTGGGGCCTGTACACGGTGATTTCCCTCTCCATTATGAATGATACCATTGTTGCGAAGGGAATGCCGTTTATCGAAACGCCGAGGATCGAGTCGACTTCATAGTCGCCTATTATTGATTCTTCCTGTATGATGTCAGCTATAACTTCTGAAAGGTTGTATATCCTGTTGCCGAATACGCCGGCACTTCTCCACCCGATCTTGACATCCTGCACGGAGGATTCCTTGAGGAAATCCTTACTGAGGAGCCATGTAACGGTGTTAACGGAAAGGTGAAGCTCCGTTGATATCTCCTTATCCGACATGCCCTTGTTCTTAAGCTCCAGGGCCCTCTTGTAGAGGTCTTCCACGCTCTTCATTTTAATCACTCTGTTCACTTCGATGGATTATGATCATTGAGCCTATCTTCTTTAAATATTAGAATTTTGGCTAACTTATCACTGAAAATTCAGTTCTTCCTCAAATTCCTGAAATACGTCCCTTATCATTCCGGCGACCGAATCGAGTTCATCCCCGTCGGCCTCTCCCCTTTCCCAGTTCAGGTGCCTGTCGCACCATCTCGGTATGATGTGGAGATGGTAATGCATCACTCTCTGGTTTGCGCAGGGGCCATTGTTCTGGCCGATGTTTATGGCGTCCGCACCGACTGCCTTCATGACGGCCTTTGAAAGGACCCTTGAGAGCTCGTGGACCTTTGCGAACCTTGAGGAATCGATATCGAAAATGTTCACAAAATGGTCTTTGGGAATCACAAGCACATGCCCGCTCTCGACAGGGGCTATGTCCATGAATGCCATGGTGTAATCGTCCTCGTACACGATGGAAGCCCTGTGATGCCTCACAACATCGTCGCAGAAAACACAGCCGTTCTTGAACATGTTGGATGCAGAATCGCCGCTCACGTTTTAAATTTGTGCAGGAGGCCTGCACAGGCGTTGAAGAATCCGCAGAATCGCGGAAATCAATCGCTTAAGATAAAATAGTAAGTTGTTATTTTCAACCATGCCTACAGGTACAATCAAAATGAATAAACCGCCCCCGACTCCCATGGTTCAGCCTCCGGGAAAATCGGAGAAGTACAGGGGAGTCAAGCACACCATCATGGTGATGAGCGGAAAAGGCGGAGTCGGAAAATCAACGATTGCAGTCAATCTTGCGGTTACGCTTGCGAAGCAGGGTTTCAAGGTTGGCCTTCTCGACGCCGATATCAACGGGCCTGATGACCCCAAAATGCTCGGCGTGGACAAGGAGAAAGTCTACGCCACCGAGAAGGGGGAGATACTCCCCCTCGAGACAAAATATGGCGTGAAGGTCATCTCGATGGCTTTCCTCCTGCCTTCGGAAGAGACGGCAGTCATATGGAGAGGGGCGCTCAGGCACAAGGCCGTCCAGCAGTTCCTCGAGGATGTAGTATGGGAAGACATGGATTATGTCATCCTGGATATGCCACCTGGAACCGGCGATGAGGCCCTTACCGTGTCCCAGCTTGTTCCGGACGCGGATGGAATTGTAGTTGTAGTTACGCCCCAGGACGTTGCACTTCTCGATGCTAAGAAGGCGATGAACTTCGCGTCCCAGCTGAAGCTGCCTGTTCTTGGGATAGTTGAGAACATGAGCGGATTTGTTTGCCCACACTGCGGCGAGACCATTGACATATTCAAGAGAGGCGGCGGGGAGAAGTCCGCAAAGGAGAACAACGTCACATTTCTTGGAAGGATCCCGCTCGTGACGGAGGTTGTCGAGAAAGCCGACGAGGGAATCCCTGCAGTGGAGATCAACGACACTCTTAAGCAGATCTTCGACGGAATAACGTCCGAACTGAACGAGAGCCTCAACAAAAGGAAGTCAAAGGAGGCTTCCTGATCCCCTTATTTTTATCCGGCAAATTATTATATATGAAAATATGAGTACTTTTGTGTGCCTTCGGCTGATTTTGAGATCGGATCGGAACCGTCCAGGGCTTTCCTGAAAGCCGAGGAACTTGTTCTCGGAAAAAAGTACAGGATCGTTCACAGGATCAAAGATTCACACATTGAGGCGACCGGCCTGAGGAACCTGAATGGAATTCTTTTCGCCATACTTATTCTGGGGCAGTTTGGCTCTCTTCTTTACACATTTTCAGACATGAACTCTCCCTGGTTTGTCGTTGCATTCATTCTCGACATCGTTTTTGCAATCATGATCTTGATCGCCTACTTCTCTTCCCCCTGGAACAGGATCTACCTGGATATCGTCCGGAATGGCCGGGGAACGTACACCGTTAATCTTACTGCAGTTGGTGAAAATGCAAGCGAGTTGATGAAAGCCATGAATAGCTCGATAAGTTCCAATGACAATGGGCCAAAATCGTCAGAAAACGGTCAGGCTTGATATCAGGGAACACTAACCCATTGTGTTTTCCATCCTGTCTACCCTTCTTTTTGCAGCCAGCTCGAAATACATCCCGACACCAGGTGTCAGAAGGTAGATAAACGATATGGCTGAGATAACAAGTGCTGCAATGTCAGCACCAGAAACAGGAGGGGATCTGTAGAGGGAAAGAAAGTTCACTGCATAGATTACCAGCGAAAAGATGACCACAGGGAATACAAAAACCATCACCCATCTCGCCACGGCGTATCCCATGAAGAAGGCGAAACCCAGGAGGATTAGAAGGAAATCGAGCAGCATAAAGATTATTGAACCTGCTGAATAACTTGACAGAAGGAAGAGGAAAGACCCGATTATCTGGAAGAAAGCAATAAGAAGCACGCCTGCAGGAAGGGAAACTCTCTCTGTGAGAACAGCAAGAGGTGCGCCACATGAGGGACAGTAAGCTGCGTCTTCGGGCACCGGGGCCTCGCAGTTGGGGCAATTAATGGTTTGTCCACCTTCCACGATCATCTCAACTTCGTGGAATATATTAATATTGGCTGAAGAGGCATTAAATGGAAAAGGACCAAAATTGAGGGAGAATAATGGAGATCCCTCATTGACGCATTTCTCGAATCTTTTTCTGTACAAGGCGTTGGTCGCGCAGGTCTACTATGGGCTTCAACAGGATGAAGTTGAAGACTGATGCAATAACAAGGAGTTGAGTTCCAGCAACAAATGAAGTCCAGGTTAAGGCAATGGCAACTAACATAACTGGTATTGAACAGAGGCCAACACTCACCTTCAGCAGTAACATCACAGGCGGTAACAAAAGCAGACAAGCTACAATAAGATCATACCTCAGAATGAAATTAACGGGATTGGCTCCAGCCATTACCTGGTTGAACCATGTTGCGTAAGCTAGACCCACTATTGTCATGATAACTGAGGCCAGCGACAAGGCGCGCCAAATGGCTGTGACTGCTAAAAAGCCTCTACCGCGCGGTTTTCCAACAGGATTCACATTTAAACAGACAGGTCTCTAATATAAGCAATTAGGATTTCTTGTCGAGTGACCTGCTCCCCTATCCTTCGAAAGGGGCTTCCTGCTTCCACGGTTACCAGCGGAATCTCCACAGGCTTGAATTCCCCTCGGCCCGAAGGTACTATGTCCTCCATGCTCAGCCACCTGACTTTACGGACACAGGAACGCATGGAGCTACACGTTATCCGACCCTTCTTCAATTCTGTCTGCTGGTGAGCAATGTATTATTTCTGGAAAATAGGGAAAGATTTCGCTTTCATCCCCTCCCTTTCGGAAGTGGGTTTCCAGCTCAATTTTGTTGAATGATGGCCGATCAATCTTTGTTCAGCCCTCCGGATAAGAGGCCGAATATGATCGTCGGGACGATCAGAGCTATTCCTGCATATACAATATCTATTGCAGATCCTGGGGAGGAATAAGCCAGCCATAATATGGCTATTCCAGCCGCTGAAGCTCCTGTCGCTGACAGGACTGAGCCAGAAAAAAGCGCGATGAATACGGGATTTTAAGAACATTTCCTTTTGCAGGTTCGCCCGATCGTTGCGGTTACACCAGCACATTAATATAAAAAGCAAATAAATTTGCACTACACTGAAATTTTCATTCCCGGATGTGAAGCAGCACACATATAACATTCCAATATCTGTTTTTTGACTCGAGTACAGCACATGCAGTAAAAATAATAAAAAAATAAAAATACACGACGCTTGGTAAGATTTAAAACGCCAGCCTATTTATGATCCTTTAACATGGATTGTGCATTCGGTCGGTTAGTGACTGTGGACTTAATACCTCGCCGAAGCTCGGTACTCACATCCCAGTTCTATCAAACTCCTCTTTTAGGAGAGACCTAATGACGATGTCTATTTTCAGGGACGGCTTCAAGCTTAGATGCTTTCAGCTTTTATCCGCGTATGACGTGGCTACCCGGCGATGCCTTGCCAGACAACCGGTAAACCAGAAGTCACGAACCCCCGTTCCTCTCGTACTAAAGGCTCCTTCCCTTCAGACATCGAACACTCCCACGGAGAAGCAACCCTACTGTCTCGCGACGTAGTGAACCCATCTCAGGATTCCTTTTAATGGGCGAACAGCCCCACCCTTGGCACCTTGTTCAGCACCAGGATAGGAACAGACGACATCGAAGTAGCAAACCCTCGGGTCGATATGAACTCTTGCCGAGGACAACTCAGTTATCCCTGGGGTAACTTCTCTCTTATCACCCGCCCCCACTAAGGAGGACTGGGTGGTTCGCTAGACCCTGCTTTCGCATCTGCGTTGTTTATTATCCACAACACAGTCAAGCCAGCTTTTGCTCTTACACTCTACGGAGGATTTCTGACCCTCCTGAGCTGACCTTTGGGGGCCCCTGTTTCATTATCAGGGGCGTGGCGCCCCACCCAAACTGCCTGCCAATAGTTGTCCCTCTTGCGAGGTTAGTGATGCAATTTTCAAAGGGAAGTGTTTCATTGTTGTCTCCACCTGAGCCAGAGCCCAGGTTTCGATGACTCCTTCCTACACTACGCAAAGAAAACCGAATCACAGCCACAGGTTGCAGTAAAGCTCCACGGGGACTTCGCTTTCACGTGGGAGAGACTGGATTGTGCACCAGTGCATCAATTTCACGGGGCTGAACGCGGGGACAGTGGGACTCACGTTGAACCTTCATGCAAGCCGCCAATTAAGCGGCTAGGTATTACGCTACCTTAAGAGGGTCATAGTTACCCCCGCCGTTTATCGGCCCTTCTTTCCCTTGTACGAGACTTTCAGGTACCGACACTGGGCAGGTTTCAACCGCTATACACATCGTTTCCGACTAGCAGCGATCTGTGTTTTTGGTAAACAGTCGGGGTCCCCTTGCCACTGCGACCTATTCCCTCTCGGAATAGGCACTCCTTCTACCTAAGATACGGAGCTATTTGGCTGAGTTCCCTCGCGTCCATTATTCCCAAACGCCTTGGACTTCTCATCCAGGGGCACCTGTGTCGGTTCTTGGTACGAACTCAGGTTTGACCCGATTGCAGATTTCACAGACCCCAGGAATTTCGGAGATCTCCTAAGGGAGACCAACTTGTTTTCACAGGTTTCTCGTCATTACGACTCTCCCCCCATTTATACAAGCGAATACGTAGGCATGCGTACCTCCAATATCCAGAGATTAATACAATCGGCAAAACACCTGAGGCGCTGGAATATTAACCAGCTTCCCTTTCGGTCATTTCCTGTTAGGGATGACCTTAGGATCGGCTAACCCTCGGCTGACGAACATTGCCAAGGAACCCTTAGCCCTTTCGGCGGAATTGATTCTCACAATTCTATTCTGCTACTTTTACCAGGATCCACGATACTACACGGTCCACCCCTCCTCTCGAAGAAGCTTCCGCCCATGCAGCACGCCCCCCTACCAGATCACCTTTCGGTGCTCGGAGGTCTCGGTAACTGACTTTAGCCCCTTCCATCTTCGGGACATGTAGCCTCGGTGAGTGAGCTGTTACGCACTCTTTAAAGGATGGCTGCTTCTAAGCCAACCTCCACACTGTCTTCGGCCACAAACCCCTTTAAATCGCACTTAGTCAGTTTTAGGGACCTTAACCCCCGTCTAGGTTGTTTCCTTCACGGATGCAAAGCTTATCCCTGCACCCTAGCATCCAGCTTCTACGATCTCGGCAAGTTCGGAGTTTGATAAGTTGGCGCGGATTTTCATCCGCTAACCGACTAATCGGTCGCTCTACCTCGTCGAGAATCTCCACTGAAGTCTACCTGCGGGTAGTATCGGGGGGAACCCGCTATTACCGGTCTAGATTGGCCTTTGACCCCTATACCCAAGTTATCCAAACGATTTGCACATCAGTACTGGTTCGGTCCTCCACCAAGCTTTCGCTGGGCTTCAACCTACTCAGGTATAGATCGACCGGATTCGGGTCTTACACAAGTGACTAAACGCATTTGTTACGTTATCCCTCCATTGCTGTGCGGATAATCGCTTTCGCTACGGCTACTCCTTAAAAGATTAACCTTGCCACTCGTCAAAACTCCCTGGCCCGTTCTTCAACACGGACAATAGGACACTGGTCAATCTTTGTTAAAGATCTCACCCCTTTTGTGCCCTATAAGTTTATCACTACTTGGTTTCAGGCTCTTTTAACCACCCTTTCGGGTTACTTTTCATCTTTCCCTCGCGGTACTTGTTCACTATCGGACTTGGAACGTATTTAGGGTTGGATGTTAGTGCCACCCAAATTCCCGCGCGAAAAACGACGCACGGTACTCTGGATACTCTCCCTTATAACCTTCTACTTTACTTCTACAAGACTTTCACTTTCTGTGGTTCCGCTTTCCAGCGGATTCAAATTCAGCAAAGAGGTATTAGAGAAAGTCCAAACTCCACATCTATCTCATTTTTCAATAAGATATTCGGTTTGCCCTTAACCGCTTTCGATCGCCTTTACTCACGGCATCTCTATTGATTTCTCTTCCTCCGGGTACTAAGATGTTTCAATTCCCCGGGTTCCCTCTCCTTTCGGAGTGCAAAAATGCAGGAAGTCCCATTAGGATATCTTCGGATCTAAGGCTCCATGCGCCTCCCCGAAGCTTTTCGCAGCTTGGCACGTCCTTCTTCAGCGTCCAAACCAAGCCATCCCCCAAGCAGTTTAGCAGTTTACACAATCCATTTTGTTGTGACTTTAATTAGGCTGGCGTCATTGGTCGTTAAACCTCTTACCCTTCCCTTCTAAAGCGTCTTTAGAAGGTGCATCTGGCGCGTGTAAACTTGGTATATCTTGCGCTGATATAAGCGTTTTGGTAACGAACATAGAGGGTATAATAGACTTTTGGAAGGTTCCTGCGAATAAGACGATCATGATTTCCAAAAGGCCGGAATTTTTCATAAGTGCGCAAAAAAGTCAAAGTTATACCACATTAACGGGATCATGACCTATCCATGAAAGAGTTTAAGCGCGTTCTGGGAGTGGATGACGGCCCGTTTGACAGGGATGTAGATACGCACACCTATCTTGCCGGGGTCATGGCAAGGCTGGATGGTTATGTCGAGGGGGTGGCCACCCGCAGGGTATCAATCGATGGCCTTGACTCCACTGAACAGATACTGTCCATGTTTGAAACCCACTTTTCCAGCCAGATAGATTACATTATGCTGAATGGGATAACTTTTGCCGGCTTCAATATCTGTGATATAACGGAGGTCTATGCCAGGACAGGAAGGCCCGTGGTTTCGGTCACAAGGAAGGAACCCAGCCTGGAAGAAATGAAGGCCGCACTGAAAAAACACTTTTCGGATTATGAGGCCAGGATCCACATACTTGAAAAAACAGAAACTGTACCTATTGAACTCAAGTCAAAGAAATCAGTCTATGCCAATCTGGCCGGAATCTCAGAGGGTGAAGCAACAGAACTTGTCAACAGGACGATAATAAGGGGCAACATACCGGAACCGGTGAGGCTCGCACACATGATCGCAGGCGCTATGAAAAAAGGGGAAAATAAAGGGAGAAGTTGAATTACTCTCTCCACATTGTTATATCGAGCTCAGGCTGCGTTTTGCCTTCGAGTTCGTTCAGGTTTTTCAATACATCGTCGAGTTTCTCCTCCTCGACGGGGATGTACTTCATCTTGCCAAGTGACATATGGTATGATCCAGGGCAGAGAACACCTTCCTTGACAATCATCGCATCCGCATTAAGGCCAAGGATCCCCTGCATTGCTCTTTCCTTGCCTCCGAAGGGAGCGCCGAATCCAGGATTCTCATATTCCCTGATCTCTTTGCTCTCAGAATCAATTTCCATGATTGAGTTTCCGTACTCCAGAGGAGTTATGTAGTTTTCTTCATCTACAACAGCTATGACTTTCATGATTTCTACAGATCATTCTAACATTTAAGCTGTTCGTTTTATAAACAATGACAAAAAATTGAATTCAGTAGTATCCAGAAAACTCCACTGAATACTTCGGTATCTGAATTCCGGTGCCGTTCTCAACGTGGCCTATCTCCTTGAACGGTACCCTGTTTCTCAGTGTGTTTATGAAATCAAGCCTGCTGTCCTGGTCCACTACAACGGTGAATCCTGTTCCCATGTTGAAAATCTCAAACATCTGCCCGTAAGTGAGATCGCCCATCTCCATGAGCTTGCTGAAAACGTTCTGGGGCTCAATCGGGTCATCAAGGACATAAAGCATGTCCTTCATCCTTGAAAGGTTCCTTATGCCGCCTCCCGTTATGTTGGCCATCCCTTTGATCCTGACTATATTCATTACGTCAAGTATCTCCCTGACATAGATCCGGGTCGGTTCGAGAAGAACGTCCACACCCTTCTTGTTGTCGCCCGGGAAGGTGTCAAATATGTCAATTTCGTTCTTCTTGAGAATGTCCCTCACAGTGGTAAAGCCGTTTGAATGCAAACCGCTGCTCTGGAGCCCGAATATCAGGTCACCGTCACTTATGCCCTCCCCATTGACTATCTGGCTCTTCTGCACTATCCCGAATACAGTTCCGGAAACATCGAGGTATTTCACCAGATCGGGAACTATTGCAGTCTCGCCGCCAACAATTGTCAGGTTGGACATCTGTGCCCCGACATTGAAACCTGTTCCAAGCTGCCTTGCCACCTCCTGGTTCGGCTCCTTTGTGGACAGGTAATCAACCATGGCTATTGGCTCAGATCCGGCTGTAATGGCATCATTCACGTTCATGGCAATGCAGTCTATTCCCACGGTGTCCCACCTGTTGGCTTCTTCAGCTATCATGGTCTTGGTCCCCACACCGTCGGTGTTTATTGATACAGCAAAATTACCAAGGTCAACAAGAGACGTAAACCCTCCAAAACTGCCTATGGTTCTGAAGTCCTCCCTCTTAAATTTCAGCTGCCTTATGAATGTGCTTATGAATTCCCCCTGCGCTTTTCGATCTACTGATCTCTGATTGGCACTCGGCATACTATCCGTATCAAACCATCAAATAAAATTTTATCAGAGAATGCCGGGACCGGTCCGCCAGGATTCGGCAAAAATTCGCTTAAACCCTTAAGGGAGCAGATTTCCAGGACACAGGGCAATCCGAATTCCGGGCAAGTCTCTCTGGCTATACTGTAACGTGTTTTTGCGCTTGCACTGTGTAATAGACTTATTTTCACGGATTCCACAACGTAGAATTTAAATAACTTCCTGACGATAAGGTAATGGTGATTATTTGGTCAAATTAGAGTCCTTGGACTATAAGCCCAAACCCATAGATGAGAATTTCCTTGATGATCAGGACAACTATCCGGTAACAGGAAACCATCACGAGCACGAGGTCAGGGCAGAGGGAGTTCAGAGAACCGATGCAGAGGGAAACCCTAACCCCACAAAGTTCGGTATACATGGAAGTCACGTTGCTGTAGATTGGGAAGCATGCATAGCTGACGGAGCATGCATGGATGTCTGCCCGGTCAGTCTCTTCGAATGGGAGCTCAACTCAGGCGAGATGGGCACCGGAAACGACAAGGACATTTCCAGCGATAAAGAACTCTATGACAAATACAGAACTGACAAGTGCGACCCTATCAGAGAGAGCGAGTGCATTTTCTGCATGGCTTGTGAAAGTGTTTGTCCTACCAGAGCTATTAAGATAACACCATAAACAAACACCATTTTTTATTATTCAGCTTTTACAATTATTCACTTTTCGGGCTTCAGTACCTTAAGGGCATTTATTGCCTCGTCTGCGTGCCTTGATGCATTCAGTTGTGATTTGTACACGTGCTTTATCGTTCCGTCGGTGTCTATCACATAGGTTATTCTGTCGGGGAGAAGAGCCCCCTTTGCCTGATACATCGACCTGATCTTCCCGTCCGGATCCGATACGAGGGTGAATTGAAGCTTCCTGTGCTCCTTGAATGATTTGTGCGACTCGACGGAATCCGAGCTCACGCCAAGAACTGTGCCTCCCAGCTCCCTTATCTCATCCCAATTGTCCCTGAAGGTGCAGGCCTCTTTTGTGCAGCCGGGAGTCTCGTCCTTTGGATAGAAATAGAGCACTACCGGTCCGCTGTTCAGAACCTCGTAAAGCCTTATCTGGCTGCCTTCATCCGTCTTTCCCTCAAAATCAGGGGCCCTGGTGCCCATGCTAAGTGCCATGGTCTCACTCAGCCCGTTAAAGAGTTATAAGGTTTTGTAGTAATCCAGTCAATAATAGGGGCATTTAAATGGCTGAGATAAAAACTGCTTACGTTGTGGATGCTCTGAGGACGCCGCTCGGCAGGAGGAACGGTGCACTCAGGGGCATAAACCCTGTGGATCTCCTTTCAGGACTCATGAAGGAGACGCTCACAAGAAATGGTGTTGCGCCGGAACAGGTGGAGGATGTCATAATCGGTTGTGTAGACCAGATAGGAGAGCAGGGTGCGAACATCGCGAGGAATGCATGGCTCTCTTCAGGTTATCCCGAGACAACACCCGGAGTAACCGTGGACAGGCAGTGCGGTTCAAGCCTTCAGGCCGTCCAGTTCGCATCATCCGGAATAATGTCCGGGATGCAGAACCTCGTCGTTGCGGGCGGCGTGGAATCCATGACAAGGGTGCCCATGTTCTCAAATATCGAAACCAGGGGTTCCCCAATTACCGATTCACTGGAAAACAGGTACAGCTTGGGGGGAAAATGGTTCAGCCAGGCAGCGGGTGCTGAAATGATTGCCAGGGAGTTTGAAATATCCCGGGAAGAGCTTGACAGGTTAAGCCTGAGGAGCCACGTTAATGCAGGGGATTCATCAGGGCATTTCAAGCACGAGATTGTTCCGGTGGAAGTGGAAGATCCATCCGGGCCGGGTGAAATGAAGGTCATGGACACGGACGAGGGTGTCAGGAGGAATACAAGCCTTGAAAAACTCGCCTCATTGAAGCCCGCCTTTGAAGGGCTGGACCTGATAACAGCGGGAAACTCAAGCCAGATCTCTGACGGGGCCAGCATTTCTGTCATTGCGTCTGAAAATGCACTGAGCGGGCATGGCCTGGAACCCAAGGCGAAAATAATCTCACTGGGAGCAGTCGGGGTTGATCCAGTTACGATGCTCAAGGGGCCGATTCCGGTTACTGAGAAAGTGCTCATGAAAGCGGGGCTTGAAATTGATGATATTGATGTATTCGAGGTGAATGAGGCATTTGCGCCGGTAGTCCTTGCATGGCAGAAACACTTCGATGTTCCCATGGGCAAACTGAATCCGCATGGGGGAGCGATTGCTCTGGGCCACCCGCTGGGGGCAACAGGAACGAGGATCCTTGCCACCACCCTGAACACCATGATGAGGGACAAAAAGGACCGGGCCCTGATCGCTATCTGCGAAGGGGGAGGGATGGCAAACGGTGCAATTGTTGAAAGAGTCTGAACGTGTGATGCAGGAAAACCGTCACCCGATGAAAATATATATGTGACACAAATTAACGCAGGTAGTAGCCCCGTGGTGTAGAGGCCAAGCATATCGGACTTTGAATCCGACGACGACAGTTCGAATCTGTCCGGGGCTGTCAGGGAGACTTTCATGCCGGTAAAAGTTGTAGGAAGGGAACAGGTTCGCAAAAACATAGACGGGAACGTTAAAGTCGGCGCTCTCCGGGAATCCATGAAGCTGCGTGAAGACCAGTACATATCGCTGGTCAATGGCTCTCCGGCCACTGATGAAGAGACGGTTTCTGAAAGTGATGAGGTGGTCTTCCTGGAAGTATTCTCGGGAGGATAGGGTCAGAAGAGCCCTCTCGCGAGGAATCTCTGGAGAAGCGGGTCTTCGGCACTGAGGTCCGGCGATTCTATCCCGATCTCCCTCTTGTATCTGTTCAGGCTCTTCCCGATATTGAGCGGGCCGATATCCCCGAGAACAGCCTCCTCAATGCTTTTCCTGCCCCCCTTGAGGTCTATGTAAAGCCTATCCTCTTTTATGTAGGGCCCGCGAAGGACATCCCTGTGTCTCCAGGTCTCTATGAAGTCAAGAACGTTGTCCGAGTCCACGGGAGGTCCCCTGTGCAGGACAAAAGCAGGTGGCCTGTCCCTCCTGCATTCTATGAGTATCCTCACTCTGTCAGAGACTTCCACCTCGCTGTCCATTGGCTCAAAACCCTCCCTCTCAAGTATGCTGCAAATTGAGTTCTTCATCCTGAGGGCCTGCGGGTAGATCACGTCATCAATGAGGTCGGGCCTGGGGACTGAGAATATTCTGATAGCTGTACCCCTGTCATCTCTCTTGAAGGGCCCCATGGGCCGCTCCAGATTGAAGAAATCCTTTTCCTTCCCCTTTAGGAACAGCTTTGAAGCGAGTATCATCCTTGAAAGGTTCTCGCGGCTTATTGCAGCTGCGGCATTCCTGTCATCGTCAACCGGGTCGATGATGATTACAGGGTCCCTGAATTTCCCGACATATTCATTCTTTCCCAGTTTGAAGCTGCCCTTCCATCCCGCGAAGGTCTTGAGGACATTCACAAAGGATCCGTATTCTATCACTAGAATTTCGCAGATATATCCTGAGAAGCCTGACGTCGTAACCTCTGAACCATAGACTCCTATGCTCTTTGCAAACACTTTCAGGAGGAGGACATCAGAGAGCTGGGACCTGTCAAGGTTTGTTTTCACGTATTCGGTATGCAGGGGAGTCCGGTCAACCGAGCTCACCTTCTTCTGCCCGGGCAGTATCCTGTAGCAGGGCACCAAATCAAGCTTGACGCCTTCCATGAACCCTGTAACATAGGGATGCTCCGCATACCTCTCGATGCCGTTGGAAAGCACTTTGTGGCCTATATCCAGGCCCAACGTTTCCATCTCCTTCCTGGAATACTTCCTGTCAAACCGTATGAACAGATCAAGGTCCGCACCCTTCAGGTTTGTCCCTTTGGCCACTGATCCGACGAGCACTGCGTCTGCATCTATGCCCTCGCTGGAGCAGTACGAATCAATGAAGTCCCTTGCTTTATCCGAAATGGAGCTGAGCTTCTTTCTCTCTTCCGAAGAGGGGGTGTACTTCTCTATGGCACTGGAATAGTCGGTTATCATTGGCCGGTCAGATCTATTATGGCCTGTGCCGGCTCACCCTGGGCCTTGTCCAGCGCTTCTATGGCCTTATTCCTGTCCACATGCGCCCCTTCCATGACAAGCGATATGTCATCATCGCTGTACTTCGGCGCTTCTGCCTGCTGGCCCGGCTTTGCGGATTTGGGGATTTCCTTGAAGGTTCCCACTACCTGGAAAGTCTTCTGGCCCTGCGCCTCTACCATTGTGACCTGGGCATCGGTGATCATGTAGTCCTTTGTCTCCCCCTGGAAAATCACGGTCTTAACGTCCGGCATCTCCGAGGATTTGATGCCCATCTGCGCCATCATTCTCTTCATTTCTCTGTTATTCATTCTTCCGGGTATCATAATACAACCTGTTAATCCAGTATAGATAAATAAATGTGATCAGTTTTTGCCCGGGTTGATGCCCTGGAAGATTTCCGGCCTGTTGACAATAAGGTGGGCAAGAAGGAGCGCCACAAGAGTAGGGAATATTGCAACAGCAAACACAAGCCTTGGTGATGCAAGCCAGAGGAGTGCCCCCATGAGCGGTGCTATGACGGCCACTGGCCTTGAGAATATGGCTGAAAGGTACTCTATCTTGTCAGGGTCCCCGTACTCGAACTGCCTCATGGCGAAATATCTTGACCCCGGCTCCAGCATGTACCAGACTGCAGTTATTGCGTATCCTGTGAGGAAGAGCATCTGGTCGTAGCCCAGCGATATTATTATCAGGCTGATCAGCAGGAACAAGGGCCTGGTGAGGAAGAACATCCTTCCGATGAACTCGCTCCTGAATAGCCTGCCAACGTAACTGAGCAGGAACGATGCAATTCCAACTATGGCGAAGAGGAAGAAGATCTCTGTTCTGCCAAGCCCGTCCTTGATTGCCATGGCAGGGAAGAATACAAGCACTGCGCCGATGGACAGTGTGGTTACAAGCTGTATTACCGTGAGTGCCAGGAGAAATTCTTTTTCCTTTATTTTCCCTATCTCATTCAGGGTCATCATTGGTTTCCTGATGAGTTCGTTGAACCTTGAACTGAGAGGCTTCGTGTTCCTGGGAGGCTTGTTGAAAATCAGGAGAAAGAGGCTCAGAACGCCCGCGAAGAGGAGGATGAGTGAAATTCCACCGTATATCGGCCTTACATCCGATCCCGTGTAAAGGCCTGCAACCACAAGGGCGGCGAATGGCCCTATGGCATTGAAGAGCTGGTATGAGGACGGGATTCTGTCATCTTCGGACCCCTGGAGCTTTCTGGTAAGCTTGGGCCTGATTCCGTACCGGAAAAGTGTGTATGAGACATTGATGAGGAATACCGCAGCAATTATCAGGGAAAGGTTCTTTGTAAGGAAAAGGAAGCTCATGGATACTCCCATGGCTATAAGACCGGAGGCAATGCCTGCTTCCGACCCGTTGCGTTCCACATATATCTTTGCGGGGATCCTTGCCGCATAGTTTGTGAGAAGGCCCACCGCCTCGATAACACCCATGAAGGCGAGGGATAGTCCCATGGTGACAAGAAGGAAAGGAAGCGATACCATCACTACAACTAGAGTGGCATTGATTAGCGCTGAACCTGAGAGGATTATGAAAACTCTCTTCTCAAACCGCTGATAATTCACGTTTGAATACAACCAGTACCACTTTCTTTTCTTTAAGGTATAATTCTTATGTTTTTATACTTCACGACGATAACTGTACTTGTATTTCGCTATTCTCCGACATGGCAGATGCACACTCCTTTCATGGTTATCGGAGCGCTGTGTCAGTGGACCCTGCGAAGGATTAAATAAACGCACCTAATCAACAAGCAGGCCGTGATAGCTCAGTAGGGAGAGCGCCAGACTGAAGATCTGGAGGTCGCTGGTTCGATCCCGGCTCACGGCATATCTAATTTGCTGCAGTGCCTACATTTCTGCATGGGGCGTCTTATTGACTATCTTTACTATTGTGGCCATTAATGAAGTTGAAAGTGAACACTCCATCCCGCGTGATCTTCAATTCCTTGCTCCTATGACCTGCCCCGACAAAATCTTCCTCAAGGAGGCCGCGCTCTATAAGGTATCGAATCAGTTTAGAAAAAGTGCCTCTCCTGAGGTTGGGATACCGTCCTTTGGTTCTTTGTACCGTTGGGCGGTATGATTCACCAAGTTTAAGGAAAACATCTGAGTAAAGTACTGAATCATTTCCTTCATTACTCAAAGAGTACATTATCGACAGTATAGAGAAATATGGTCCTTCTGGATCAAGATTGTCAGGATGTATACGTGGAATTGAAAACTCAGAGATATGTCCACTTATGTCAACATAATACGGAGTCGCATCCATCCAAACTGCCATCGTGAACAAGTTGAGAGAAAGTACTTTTTTCCCACCAGTTATGTTGAAAAAACACTCTGATAGTGGATGAACCCTTTGACGCTCTAGGACCGCGTCCCGTATATTATCAACACTGTCTTCATTCACAACAATAGAAGTGACAGTTACACCAACCTTATCTGAATATCCCATGAGTGCCCTTATGGATTCTTCAATTGCTTCATCCTCACTCTTATCCTTTTCAGACTCCCCGGGTTTGCCCTTTAATATCAATGACAAAAAAGCTAGGCTTTCTAACATACTGGCAGTTGAAGAAACTCTGACGAAAACCTTCGACTCTGTTGAAATAATCGTAGACGCTTCTGCTCATAGGGAAGCATATATACATATTGGATTCTATGATAAATCAAACCTGGGTATATATAGAAACTTTTCTCGGGATATTACAGGAAAGCTCGGAATCACTCACTCAGTCTTGTATGATGAAGATGTTGACGAAGACATACATAAGATAGTTAACGATTTTATCACTTCTAATAGAAATGATAATACAAAGAAAATTTACACTTTCGATTCAGATTTTGAGAAATTTTTACAAATTAAAAAAGTATCCCGTAATGATTTAAAGCCATTAAATGTACTTAAAAGGCTTAAAGATTCTGAAATTTCATCAGATAAACTCGCGGAACTTCGTAACACGTTTGATGAATTATGTTTATTCTGACTCACAATAAATATTTTAGAACTTTTCAATGGTTTTCCTTCAAATCATCAGGCGGATTCACAACAGGACCGTTTTGGGAATTCGGATTATGGTTCTAGTAGACTGTTCTGTAAGCTTGGATCAAGCGGTGATAAAGTAGTTTCTTTTTTGAATTCAGATTAGACTGTAACGTGCAACAGGTGAATAGAGGAAGTTATTATAAACGTGGACGATAATGATACTTATGGGTAACCAGGACCTACTCAAATTACTCATCTACGCAAGAGGGTCCACTATGAGGGACAATGAGAGCATACCATCCAAGACCCACTTTCAGAAGGAAATGTTTCTTCTTCTCAAGGAAACTGTTTTCTCCAAGATAGACGGATACGGTTTTGTTCCACACTACTATGGCCCATTTTCAAGAGAACTTGACAGCGATCTTGTTGAATTGACAGTATCTGGCAAAGTTGATGATACTGAAGGGTACACACTCACCCCGGTTGGATTCAGTGAAGCGAACGAGCTTTGGAACAAGCTAGACCAAACACATAAATCTGCTCTGATAAGAATTAAGGAAAATTACAACAGAATGGGCTCGGAATTGCTCATAGATTACGTGTATGGCAAATTTAAGAAATACACTGTAAAATCTGCAGTGATCCTTGAGAACCTGTACGACTACTTTGAATCATTCGCTGAGGAGAACGAGATTACAATAGAAGACATTGATAACGCATTTGACAGGGTTAGGCATCCATTAAATGAAAGTAGTCACTGATTCAAATGTCTTTTTTCGCGCAATTCTAGGCAGGAAAGCAGGTACGGCAAGCAAGTACGTGATAAGTCTAATCAGAGATGGGAGGGTTCAGCCATACACATGCGACGTCTTGATGGGTGAAATTGGAAGAATTGTCAAAAGCGATCCGAAGCTAAGAAAAATTGATCCAGTCTATTTCCGCCAATTCATGGATGATCTCGACAATTGGTTCAGTTATGTTCCTATGAAAAACCTGGAACATGACCAGAAGATGTTAAACCGAATTGGAAATGACTGGTACCTGATAGCAATAGGAAGAAGCATTTCCGCTGACTTCATCATTACGTATGACAAGGATTTGATTTCAATGAAAAATGAATTGAAAGATCAAGATGAACTTGAGGTATTGACTTCAGAAGAATTTATTGAATTCTATAGAAGTTAATTAGTGCATATCCGGAATTATATTCCGTGATAAAACCCCCAAAATTTTGTCTCAAAATTATTTGATGCCATTCCCGTATTCTCTTGGGGAATCATTGGCGGCGAAAAAGTTAAGATATCCCATTTAAGCAAGCTTGTGTTCTATCTTGATAAATGTGTTCTGCGATTTACAATCGCTGCTTGCACAGAGCACCTAATCCATCTCTGCGAAAGAATCATTTCGGTATGGGAGCTTATCTGAATGGCCGAATCCATATCTTCGTCATTGAGATGCAAATATACGCTTGTCATTCTGGAAGATGGAACCCATCCCATTGTCTTTTCAAGAATTGGTTCCCTGACCTTGCTAGCCAGTTGAGAGGTTTTGTTATGCCTGAACTTGTATGGACATATCCTCTTCGATTCCGGGAATCCAGACTTAACTGCTCTGTTCTTCACTTTCGAAAGCATGTTGTAAATCAGATAGTGATTCATTGGCTCACCAATGGTAGATTTCGCTCTCATATCATGACCAATACCACAAAATAGCCATGCCTCCTCGTTGAATTGATCGGGATGGGAATCTTTCCAAACTCTGGTGAATGCCACACTTTCTCCCAGAGCCCGGACCTGTCTCGTACCCGTCTTGCCTGTGACCAACAGCTTTATCCCAGCGTAGTCAAACACAATATCTTTCAGCTTAAGTGTCAGAAGCTCACCGATTCTTATTCCTGTGTCATAAAGGACAGTTATGATTGCTTTGTCTCTTGCATTATCACAAGTATTCACTAACAGATCAATTTCAGTTTGTGAGATATTAAAATCAGGTTTTACTTTGTAATTCGGCCTCCTGTTTCGTTTGATCCAAGCTACTTCTTCACTCTTCCCAGGCCAGTGGTAAAATTTCTTGAAGACTGTCTATTTATCCTTGATTGACCACTCAGAAAGGCCTCTCTTTTTCTGATAAGACAGTGCTTTTTCGATGTCCTTGTCTGTGGGATACACGAATGACTCACCCATGTTCTCAGCAATCAGCCTGAGTCTGATGGCATAGTAATAAAGCCTGGAAACTGACCGTTCCTCTCTGGTTTCCAAGTATGACAAAATTTTATGATCTTGTCCTTTGCAGCTTTATTGATTCCAGATTTTTCGAGTCTTTGTAAGGGTATTAAACCTAACTACTAATGCCGGCTCACGGCATCTTCCGGGAGAAACTCCCATAATATGCTTCTTCAAGGTGTAAGGAAATAAAATCTCCTCACCTGGTGCCCCATTTTGGCTCTTTCCAGAAAGTGAATGCCCCGTACACAGTTGTAACGAAGAGAATCCCCATGGCAAGGGCGCCGTATGCGATTGTCCTTATTCTCTCCTTGTTGATTTTTCCTGCCACAGTCAGGACGAAACCGGCGGAGCCTATGCCGTTTATGGCCAGAAGCAAAGAGTTGTATAGTGCCCCAAAACCGAAGCTGTGGTGGTCAAAGTTCAAGAATATGACAGAGCGAATAAAGTCGACCAGACCAGGATCCGGTTGATGCAGACGAAAATAGAGAATTGGAAGGTATCTCAGGCAGAATGCAATAATCCCGATGAAGGGCAGCATGTAGGTATAGACAAGTTCAAATGCATAGAATTTCCCCTTCTTGAAGGCGTTTCCAGTCTTGAATTCCATTCCGAAACGAACCCATTCCGATCTTGACCAGCGCAGACTCTGCTTGTAGAATTTCTTGAAAGTCTTCTGGGGATAGGTTTGCACCCTGACATCGTAATCCTTCACAAGCTTGTAATTGGAAGTGAGGGCATGGAGTGCCATCAGCCAATCCTCGCCCAACTGCGTTTTATTTCCGAATATCCTGAAGTCAAGGAAGGCATCGGATTGTATGAACGGTTTTATCAGGTCTGTCCGGTACATCACGCAGGGCCCGTCGAGATGCATCACGCTTCCATGTGCCGACATGGAACGGTACACTATCTCCCTGGCCCTCTCAACAAATTCAGCACCATAGGCAACTGGTGTTCCAGTGTTCTTTATCCCTATGTTCGGGCCAACTCCACCCACTCCCCCAACGAAGTGGGAAACCATGCTGGAGACACCACTTTCAGGCAGGATCGTGTCGCTGTCCATAATTAGTGCGTATGGAGTTTCTACAAAGTCCATTGACCTTGCTATTGCCCGCTTCTGCCCTTCCCTCTTTTTCTTGTGGACGAAGAGCCCGCCATGGGCCTCAACAATGGTCTTGTATGGCTCATAGCTTGAGTCGCCTACCACAACCAGCTTACTTCCCTGGGAGGAAGCAGCCTCTATGCACTCCCTGAAGATATCCGGGTCCTCATTGTAGACCGGAATACATATTGTCACATCTTCAGGAGTGAGATCATTCCGTGTGTTTTCCCGGGAAAAACGCTGGGAACCATGTATGTTTATGACGTAGTAAATGAAGGTTGTCAGTGTAAGAATGCCCAGGCCGATGAAGACCTCGAGGATGATTGGGTGCATTTTCATGTAGTTAATATCTAAGTCCAGATAAAGCTTATACTGACATGAGGGTGTCAAATCCTCGTTGATAACCAGGAAATGATGTCGTGTTCAATCCTAACCTGTGTTTTCTGCCAATCCCTGGAACAGCGGGTTTGATCTCCTTTTTCATTTATGCGGAAATTAAGATGGAAGGATGGTCAAGATTGGATGTTGTGTCTTTCAATCGCTGCAATGATTGCATCCGGGGTCGCAGGAGCCAGGTCTATGCGGGCTCCAGGTCGCACATGGTCAAGAGCATCGTTTATGGCATTCATCACTGCCGCATAGCCCGCCATCGTGCCGCTTTCCCCCACTCCCTTGACGCCATTTAGTGCACCAGCAAAGGGGGTTCCCCTGTGAATAATTTCTATATCAGGGCTATCAAGTGCCGTTGCGATGTTGTAGTCCATCATGGTACCTGTCAGGAGGTTCCCCTGGTCATCGTAAGCAACCTTTTCGAACAACGACCCACTTACTGCATGTACCACGCCACCATGCAACTGCCCCTCGACAATGGTCTTGTTTATGATTCTCCCGCTATCCTGGACAACGAGATATTTCACAATCTTGACTGTGCCAAGTTCGGGATCAAGTGTCACGGAACAGAGATGTGCAGCGCTTGCGTCGCGTGCCGAGCGTGAAGAGTATTTTGAAATGGCTGATATTTCCTTAACTCCCAGTTTTTCCAGGATATCCCCTATCTTAATCAGAACGTTCTGCTGATGATTCGCTTCCACAATATTGCCATTGCAAAAGTCAAGAGAACTTTTATCCTTCCTGAGTATCTTCGAGGCACGTTTCAGGATTTCAGACTTGAGCCTGCGTGATGCGTCAACTACAGCACTTCCTCCCGCTGCACCTGATCTGCTTCCAAACGTTCCCACTCCTCGGGGAACTTGATCGGTGTCTCCCCACACCACTTTCACTTTGTCAATTGGGACTCCGAGCTCTTCGGACGCCAGTTGGGCAAATGCTGTCTCGTGACCCTGTCCGTGGGATGAAGAGCCTGTATAGATGTACACTTCCCCATTCTTGTTTACAGCAGCTCTGCCATACTCACTCATGAAGGACCTGAATCTCGGCAACATCCTGACTAACCCGACAAACCCTCGCAATGTCATCCCCCGCAGAATGGTTCGCATCGAGAAAATCTCTGCCGATCCTCCTAGAAGTGATATTCCGACCCCCGCGATTAGGTTTCCCGCATCATTCTCTTTCATGTTTCCTGAGTTGAATTCATCCCTCCAGCGCAGGGCATATTTATAATGTCCTGATTCCATAAGCGTGTCCAGAAGACTTAGGTAGCCTACAGAATCGGTCGATTCCGGGTTGGCAATATTGAGGCGCCTGAACTCGATTGGATCAATTCCTATCTTCTTTGCCATTATGTCCAGGGCACGCTCAATGAAGTAGACACCCTCAGGTCTCCCGGCTCCCCTTAAAGGACCGACAGGCATCTTGTTGGTCGCATAGTTCTGGACACTCATATCGAGATTTGGTATCTCGTATGTTCCAAGCATGTATCCTACGGTTGCAAAAGACATAAAGGACATACCGTCGGAAACACCGACATCACATTCCATTCTCCCCTTCAGCGCAACAATTCTCCCATTCTTGTCGCAAGCCAGGGTAACGTCGCAATACTCATCCCTTCCCCCTGCCGACTCCATGAATTCCTCCGATCTCGTGGCTGTCCATTTCACAGGAATTCCTGTCTGCCTGGAAAGCAAGCAGGCGAGCACGGGCTCAGGATACGAATGCCCCCCCTTGCTTCCAAACCCGCCCCCCATGTCCATTACTTTCACATGAAATTTGGACTGTGGAATCTTGAGTTCGGTAGAGAGATTCTGGCGGAGAAAATGCACTGATTGCGTGGTTGCGTAAACCTCGTATATATCAGGCTCCTCATCGTATTTAACTAGCACCGAGCGGGGCTCCATCGGCACAGCCTCCTGCCTTGCAATTCCTTCCCGTGCACTGATCAGGTGAGGTGCAGCTGCAATTGCACTTTCAGCATCCCCTCGCCTCTTCGTTTGAGAACTAGGGATGTTATCACCCCAGTCCTCGTAAATCAGCGTACCTCCCCTCTTCGATTCTTCTATCGATGGCACGGCGGGCAGCACTTCGTAATCTACCTCTATCTCCTCAATCAAGTCCTCTACTGCGTTCTTGCGTTTTACCAGTATTGCTGCCACTGCCTCTCCAACGAATCTGGTCTTGCCTACCGCAAGCTGGTACCGATTTGCAGGCTTGTGTGGTAGAAACGGTGCATCAGCAACCTTTCCCACTCCCTCTCTGACTAAGTCCTCTCCAGTTAGCGCAGCTATGAAGTCAGGCGAAGATTTCAGCTTGGAGAGGTCAATGCTTTTTATCCTAGCATGGGGATAAGGACTTCTTACGATCCCCATGAAAGCCTGCCCTTCCATCTTAAGATCGTCCAAATATTTCCCCTTGCCTGTCAGGAGCCGTGGATCCTCCAACCTCCTCTTTAATTCCCCGACTTTCGCTCCCTGGTCGACGCTCACTTTCTCCTCCTGGGATTCGCCCACTTCCTGTTGCACAGCTTCGGGGATCATCGAAGTTCTACCTCCATCCCCCCTTTCTTTGATGTTTTAGCAGCAGCCCTTATGGATTTTACTATGTTCACATAGCCCGTGCACCTGCAGAGGTTGCCCTCGATTCCTCTGCGAATGTCCGCTTCAGTCGGGTCAGGATTTTCCTGCAATAGGGCAAGGCTAGACATCAGAAGGCCGGGAGTGCAGTAACCACACTGAAGACCGTGGTTTTCCGTGAAGGCCTCCTGGATTGGGTGTAGCTTATCATCTTCGGCCAGCCCCTCGACCGACAGTATATCAGAACCGTCTGCCCGAACAGCAAGGACCATGCAGGATTTTACGGCTTTACTGTTCATGATGACGGTGCAAGCACCGCAGTGGCCTGTATCGCACCCCACGTGGGTTCCTGTAAGATTCAGCTCGTCCCGGAGGAAATAGACCAGCAGAGTCCTCGGCTCAACATTACCGCTGTACTCATTTCCGTTTATCCTCATGGACACCTCTGTCAACTCATCTGCCCTCGCAACTTTCACATTTTTTCCTTTCATCTTGCAATCTCACCCCTGGCTCCCGCCCTCCTCGAGGCCAGCCGAAGTGCCCTCTTAGTAATGACCTTTATCATTTTCAACCTGTATTCTCCACTTCCATGTACATCAGACGGTGGGTCAACACCTTCGATCGATCTCTCCGCGGCCTCGGCAATACTCGTCTCGTCAAATTCTCTCCCCTTCAGGTACTGCTCTGCCGGAGAAGACCTCAGAGGTGTCGTCCCGACAGTTCCCAGCCCTATTCTTGCTTCTCTGCACGTCTTTCCGTCTTCTTCAATTGTAACAATTGTGCCTACGTTTGCAATTGCAAAATCAGCCTCTCGGAGGCTGTGCTTTATGTAAGCTGATCCCGACCGCCGGGGGAGGTATGGAACTTGTATCTCTGTCAGTATCTCGTCATGCGCAAGAGCGGTGGTATAGAAGTCTAGGAAGAAATCTCGCGCAGGCACCACCCGTTTCCCGCTCTTTCCTTCCATTACAAAACTCACGTCCGCTACAAGCAGTGCGGTTGGGAGGTCTGCTGCGGGATCTGCATGACAGACTGACCCTCCAATCGTCCCAAGGTTCCGAACCTGCTTGTCGCCAAGTCGGTAGACCGCTTCGTAGAGGAGTGTAAGCCTATCTTTGATTGTTTCATCATGCTCGACGACATCGTGAGTTGTCAGAGAGCCAATCGCTAGATACTCACCTTCATCTCGAATGTAGGAAAGGTCTGTAAGCCTGGATATATCGATGAGAGCGCTTGGTTCAAACATCCTAAGCTTCATCATTGGCAGGAGACTTTGGCCTCCAGCCAGGACCTTGGCCTCGGTATTCTCATGAAGTAGCTGGATAGCCTCCTGAAGTGAGGTGGGCGAGTAATAATCAAATCTTTTGGGGATCATCAAAGAGACCTCCCATGGCTGTTGATCATCCTATCGGGCTCTTTTCCCACAAGGCTTGTCTTTAATTCAGTTATTTTCCACATATAAAATCACAGTCCTAAATTTGCAGTAGACGCTCTGCGTTACTATGCGCGATTCGCTCTTTGTCACCCGGACTTATGGGTAATCGATCCAGAAAGTCGTGCGCTTCTTTCATGGACCAAATAGGGTAATCTGTAGAAAACATGATTCTATCAGATCCTACCTGGAGAAACAGGTCCAGAAATGAGGCAGTGTAGTTGAATCCGCTGACAGTATAGTTAACGTTCTCGCGCAGGTATGCTCCAACAGGGCGTTTCAACTTGGTTATTTTGGCCGGTAGCATATGATCAGTTCTCGGCATCATAAAGGGAAGCGCTTCACCTAGATGCCCAATGATTAGCTGAAGTCTTGGATAAGTATCAAACGCTCCGCTCAGAATTATTCGAAGAATGTGAGTTGCAGTATCGATGTGCCACCCCCATCCCGGGCCAGCAAGTATGTTCGCCACTTCTCCTGAATAATTGCCCACATAGCTAGCTTTGACTACAGCGTCCGGGGGAACCGCGGGGTGGAGGTAGAGTGGGACATCAAGGTCTTGGGCGCGTTCAAGTACTGGCCAGAAGAATCTATCGTCAAGATAGCGCCCACGACTGTGGCCAAGAATCATGGCTCCCTTGAATCCATATTCCTTAACAGTTCGTTCGAGCTCATCTGCTGCTTTTTGTGGCGTCGACATTGGTAGGATGGCGAAACCTCCAAAACGGGCAGGATGTTTTTTGATTGCAAGCGCGAGATAATCATTTGACGAGCACGCAAGTTCCAATGCCTTCTCTTCATTCTCAATATCTTCTACACCAACCGAGGAAAGAACCTGCACATCGATGCCAGCATCGTCCATTTCAGTGATTCGCGAATCTCCGATGTCTAAAAGCCTGTTCATGAACTTGGATGGGTCCCATCCTATGGGCATGCTCGAACCTTGTTGCATGTTTCGTCGCTGGCTCGCCATCAGTGCGCCAGTGGCATAGTGTTCTTCAAGCGTTATGATTCGCATCCTATCTCATCCACTTTCTTTTGATTGTATCGATACGATACTATCTGAAACAATTCTTACGCGATATATGAATATATCTATTCGATATAACAGAAATGAGGTGTCATCAACTTGATTAAGGGATTCTCCTCTAAGATATACCAGCCACTCTTTCTGTGGCTAATGAAAGATGGCCCGGTCTATGGGTACGAACTGTCTGGTCAAATAGAAAAAATGGCTAGGGGGCACATCAAGATAAGCTTTGGAACGGTTTATCCAATTCTGAGACGGATGGAAAATAGTGGGCTTGTCGTATCTACAAGAGATGGGGCCTCAGGCCGAGTATATTATGAACTTACACCAAAGGGCAAAAATGCACACAAAAAATTTGTAAACGATAAAGAAAAAACCAAAAGAACTCTTGCCGATAAACTGCTTGGTTTTCTATCAATATACCAGGAACTCTTTGGAAAAGAAGCATTAGAAGAGCTTTTAGAGGAAAGAGGAATGTGAGGCAATAGTTCTCACTTTTTCCTCGCTAACTGTCTGAGATAGAAGAGTATCAGGAGTTAATAGTTGACAACACTGGCGTAAATAATCACTATCCTGAATTCCCGCCTCAGCTAATAACAATGGATTCTTCCTTGATTCCCATGCCCTGAAATATTTCCCTCTGTTTCTTTGAGATATATGTGAGGAACCTTGAGCCGTCCTGCTTTACCGCCCTGAGCTTTCTCAGCTCCATGAGCATCTCGTGCATCCTCCTCCTCATCTCAGATCCAGGATGAGTGCAACAAACTGCACCAGGAGATATCCATGCATTGTCTCATCTGTGTGCGTGCCCATTGGAAGTGCCTCAAGATCTGATTTCATGTCTCGGAATCCTTTCTCCACCCTCTCCCGTGAGCGGTACAGGTCAAGCATGTCGTTCCACTGCATCTCCGAATTGCCCATGAGGATCATGCGACCCATCCTGTGCAGCCTCTTCGAGATTGCATTGTTCTTTCTCTTCACGACGAGGCCGGGCTTCTCATTAATCCAATTACAAGATTAATGACATGCATTGCCAGCGAAATGCTCACCCTACGGCTCTATAGCAGAACACAAATATTCCTCCGCTAACTGCGAGCTGCTGAGATTTCCTCAGAATGTTCACCTCTTTTGTATACCGTAAATGTGCGCAACAGGATTATTGTCAAAATCTTTGCCTGGAATCGAGATTGTCAAATCCCCGTTGATAGTCTGTGGTACCAGTATGATGTCATGAGCAGGCCATCATCGGTCTTGAACCTCATCTTCAGGAGTTCAGATCTCACAGAGAAATGGTGCTCTGCAACATTGTTTGTCCTGTTGACCATTGGATCTTCAAGGTACCGGAATACCTCCCCCTGTTCTTCCTCACCTGCCTCAGGAATTTGCCTATGAGAGGATCGCCGGAATAGAGACCCCTTACAAGGTCAAGGAGGATGAATGTAGCCTCCTTCTCGGATTTTCCGGAGACCTTCCTCTTTACAGGCTTGGAATTCTTTCCCAGCTTTTCCAGATTCTCTGGTGTCTGTAAGAACGCGAAGTTCATGAGATCCAGTGCTGAAGCGAGTTCATCCTTCCTTCCTGAATCTCGCACCTTCCTCCTGAGATCCTTGAGGAAGTGGAGGAGGCATTCGACATCATGAAGAACGACCTTGAGGAGGACAAGACATACCTGCAGGACGACGATGCGGTGCGGGGGTATTTCCCCACCATCCTGGTTGCCCTGTATATCAGGTACAGGATCCTGAACATCCTGAAGGACAGAGCCATGAATGGAAAGTATTCAGTGAACGGGGTCCTGATGGAGCTTTCAAAGGTCTATATGATAACAATGGGAGCCAGGAGAATTCTCTCAGAGGTGACAAAGAAAGCCGCTGATATCGAAGAAGTCATTGGGATGAAGTTATTCCCCAAAATCTTGGGGAGTTAGAGTGTTAACTGACGATCAGAGTTTCACTATAACGTTTCAGAACAGCTAGATGATCGACATGTGCTTAAATAGCCTATTCTCCTCAAAATTTGAAGTTTTTTCTTTCCTGTTCTTCGCTTCTATTAGTTCGTATGTCATTAGCACTTTAATAATACATTCTCCAGTCAATCTTACCTCGGGATACCCGAAGATTTACCTTACATATTTCTTCGACCTTCCCCCTTATCAGGTCCTCAACCCGTACGTCAAAATATTAAGCCTGTTCCTATCTATATTTTTCTGGTCCACCATATATCTGATAGGCTGCTTAACTGTCATTGAGAATCGGGACATAAAAAATGTAAAAGTGATAGTTAGTTAAGGGAATAATTTTTGGTGCAATTGTTACCCTTTTGAGCCCAGAAGCTCCTATACGCTATCCAGGCTATATCAACTTGAATGCATTTTACTCATTAGGATTTCCGTTTCACTTTCTAGAGTATGGAGACACTTTTTCCGCAGTGTTGATCCTGTCTCTCAGGTTATTCTTAATTGACTTTTCGGTATGGACTATTGTGTTCTTGGGGCTGTTTTACGCTCTTGGAAAAGTGAGAAAATCGGATGAGGTCTTAGAGAATAAGCAAATGAAGATAGTGAAATAACCACGGAACTTACAAAAAATGGAAAAAATGCGCGCACAAGAATTAATCCCTTACCTCCTCACCCCCTGCCTCCCCAGATTATCTTTATTGGATCACTTTTATTGAGTGGCTGTATATATTAGGGAGTCGTAATTACACACATATTGCTCTCTGTAGGAATACTCGCCATGCACAGGCGTATGGACGGAATTCAGATCTGCCGGCCAATTGAAACGCTCTTTCTGTGCAATAATGGGGTGTTGCCTTGCTGCAACCTAAACCACTTTGCATTATAAAATTCACGAAGCACCGGTTGGGAAGGAACTCGCGAAATATCAAAACAACGTGCCACTCTTGATATACCATTTGGCTGATACCAACAGGTTGATCTGTGGATAAAGCAAAAACAAGGTCTCTAATCAACGAGTTCAGCAGCATCAAAGAGCACGCTGCCAGCATAAGAGACGGGATATCGTGGGTTGATCATGGGCTGATCAAGAATTCGGGTGGCAGTCTGGCTCTCAGGAGCCGGTATCTGGAGGTCCTCAGGGACTACCTGTCCCAGGCAAAAACCCTGCTGGCCCACTTCAACTCTGCTATTGGGCAGCTTTCAGATGAGCATCTGCTGATTGATCAGGTTCCCCAATCTCTCCCCGTGAGGGGCTACCTCAGGGAAATAATGGTCGACTGTGACAAGATCCTAGGTTATCTGGGGGCACCAAACTCAAACTTATCCACAGAGGAGAACAACAGTCTGGCCAAATTCGCCTCTGAAGCAAGAGAGATCTGTGAGGGTCTCGACAGCAGTTATGGAAGGAACATTGAGGTGGCAAAAGAAGCAATTGAAAACGGACAGTTCCTGGGAGGCGCCCTGGTACTTGGGAAGATTATTGATTACGCATTGAATCAGGTCGAAGGAAAATCGATAGAAGAAAGGATAGAAAAACTCGCAGAAAATGGCGCTTTGAAAAATGACATGAGCGGCGCAAAGGATGCAGTGATTGAGGCTAACAGGAAGGCAATGGACTATCTTTCAAATCGACTTGACATATTCCCGGATTCATCCGAAACTCTCTCCCTCTTCGGGGGTTGCGTTGCCACACTTTCGATCCTCAAGGCTTATTTGAAAACTGCATCAGAGAAATGAAAAGTGCAATCCAAATTACACCTGTTAACATCACTTCCTCTATCATATGTAAGTTGAATTGATGGAACACCATCTATGCAAAGCAAAAAAATTGCCCTCTGCCAAAAACCCTGTTGAGACAAGATGCCCTTACCCTGCGCCTGCTCGGGCCAACCCACCTTGAAGCTTTTTTCCACTCTGCCGATCTGTCTGCGATCAGATTGATTTCTATCGTGCATGGTTAAAAATATCTATTGATCTATCATTTGGAAAATATGGTTCAATCTCTATTCAAGTGCGAGGAATGTGGGGCAGTATACGAAACCCTTGCAATAGCGCAGAAATGTGAAGAGCACTGCAGGAAATTCAATGCATGCAACATGCAATACCTCAAGGAGTCCGTTGGCAGGCTTAGTAACAGCAAACTTAATTATTGAAGCCAGCCAGTATGGCATTGATGCCACTTCCAGTACCCATGTCAAGGACCCGATCATTCTCCTTCACTTCCTCCAGAATGGTCTTGCCTAGAAGTTTGCTCATCCAAGCCGGGGGCATGACTTCTTTTGGAACCACCAATTTTCTCCCGAGGTACTGTCTGCGAATGGTTTTCTGGTTTTCCATTTTCAGATATGCCCTTTAGTGCCATTCTCTCCTTAAACTGGCTTCCCCATCTGACATATGCGCCCTATAGCTCATAGTAATACCGTACCCACTGACGTAAATTTATAAAAGTTGTGTTTACAGGAAGAATAAATGGTTTGTGCCGCGGCTCCAAAGGTTGATAAACTCTTTTAAAGATGCATTCCGACCCAGGCTATTGACTCATCACATCGGGCTAGTTCTCGGTTGAATTAGAAACAAAAACTACTAATACATAAGATACTATAGTTTGCATATAGGTGATATATAGTGAAGGAAGAGATAACAACCATACAGCTTAAGAAGTCTGTTGTGCAGGCACTCAAAAATGTTAAAAGATACCCTAGAGAAACATACAATGAGATTATACTGAGGCTGATTACTGAAGCAAAGGAAACTCAAGAGTTGGGTATTTTTGTACAGAAGGCCCAGGAGACTAAAATGAAAGAGCTCTGGAGCGAGGGAGACTACAGCGGTTGGGAAAATGCCTAAAGCTGGAGACGTAATCATCACCAGGGTTCGTTTCGCAGATAACGAAGGCTCAAAAATTCGACCAGCCCTGGTGTTGTTTGAAGAACTTGGTAATATAGTGATAGCGGGCATATCTACAAATTTACGAATGAAAGGAGTTCTAATCACAAAGGGAGAAGGGGCTGCCCAAGATAGTGTAATCAAACTGAACTATATCTTCACAATAACGAGTGACACTATAATCAAGACGGTTTTTCATTTGAGCAAAGAGAAGAAAGACATTGTTTTGGAAGAACTCATGGAAAAGTTAGAGAGCCTTAACTCATAAATCACTGTATAAAATCATAAATGTAACAATTTGCTCGGGTAATAAAATTCTAGAAAAATGTGACTCTTTTATTCATAGGTCCTCTCTTAGGCTGCTTTTTACCAAGTAGATTAATGCACAGTCTATATTTAACCCGTTATTCTCTGGGGTTGGACAGGTTTTAACAGACTATAGTCAGAACAATGGACAAAATTTATGAATATTCCGAATATAATTCCTGCATAGCTCATTTTAGTCCGATTCGAGAGAATGAATTTCCTCAATACTGGAAGCGTATAGTAAATTTAGGCATGGGTCATATGCAGGAAGCAGGCATGATGGACACAGACATTACATTTCAAGAAGCGGAACAGCAATTGACAAAGTTTGTCACTAATGGAATAAAGGCCCCAGGACACTATTTTATGCACACTGTAAAGGAAAGCAATAGCATCGGTTCTTTTTGGTTGCAACTAATGAAAAGGAGATCAACAGAGGCATACCTTTGGGATATTTTTATTGGTGAAGACCGAAGGGGAAAGGGTTATGTAAAGAATTCAACAGTTGAGATTGAGGCATTTGCCAAGAACAAAGGTGCAACAAGAATTTTCCTAAACGTATATTCGCTTAATACAGTGGCTAGAAACCTTTACTCTAAAGCCGGATTTCGTGAGTCAGCAATAACAATGCTGAAATCGCTTTAGATTTGTTTATTCTGATAGGATTAAAGATTATGGGCAAACTACTTCCATTACTCCGCGAAAATTTCACATCGAAATTATATTGCCTGTATTACCTGTAATACAAAAATTACATTCAAACCAGCCTAATCCTAAATTCTCCCGCAATACAAAGTGAAAGACGGATACCTTTCTGCCAGCTCACAAAAATCCCATAATGAAAGTCCTCCCACAAGTAAACTGGGATTAAGCGGGTCCGAGGGGGTTCGAACCCCCGACCTATGGATTAAGAGTACCTCAGCACCTAAGTCTGTGGCCTCATTATTACAAGTGCTCTGTGAAACTTACTAATTTCCAAGAAATGGTGGTCTTTTGAAAACGCTTGCAATGTACTATTCCGGGAGATCACAATTGTGTTTTTAAACCAATTCTTTCAGCCACTGCTTTTAATTCCCTGTCTGCGGTGAAGAAAACTGTTCCTTCTGCCTCAACACACGTTTCAAGTTGAACCGCATCCACAATGTAAATATGATGCTCCAGTAAAGTACTAATTGATTTCCTGATTATATGGCTACTAACCGGATAGATTTCAAAAGCAGAAGATCTTTCCAGAGAATTCAACTCACTCAACATGGTCTGTAAGCGGTCTCGTGCATCAATCCCGACTTTTCTTGAGTATTTATCGAAAACAACTGCCGCTTCTCCAAGATTGATTTCTGAGGAACAGATAACTGCTTCTCCACGCTGTGCCTGATGGAAAACAGCATCAGCTATTTCGCTGTCAGCCTCTTTTATGTATCTCTTAACCAATATACTGGTATCAAGATAAACGCGAGCTACGCTCATCCCGCATCTCCCTGACCTCCATTTCAGACAGTACCTTCCCGGTAAGATCGGGCCTTTGCCTCTCCACTTCTTCTCCGGTCACATATCTGCAATTTAAGTTGAGCTCTTCACAAATATCATTAAGTATACTTGAAGTAGAGAGTGATCTCAGTGTTCTTTCGATGTAATCGCTCATTGTTTTCCCTTTTTTCAACAGTGCCAACTTAGCGCTGTCAACAACAGGTTTGTCTATTGATACGGTTATTTTCTTCTTAACCATACAGGCGTATATACGGTTAGCCGTATTAAGCATTTTTCATGTAGTAAAACGAAAATTTCAACAGAAGGTCCTTGCCGTAATCAATCTGTCTTAACAGAATAGAGTGTCTCAACTCTCCGTATTCTCCGATTGTTGTCGTTTTCTTATGTTTTTCCAGATTTTTCAGGGACTTTCTCAGTGTGTGCCTTTCTATATTTATCTATTAACAATTTAATTCCAATAGCAAGTCCGGCCAGTGCAGTTCCTATGGATATCATAAACGAAGCGTTGAAAATGGCTGCATAGTATCCAGATATATGATAATACTGGACTAGCCAAGACCCCGCTCCTTGTGGGAAACCCTGATATCCCGAGGCAGTTCCCCAGAAATATTCAAATTGATGGTACGTAATCACATCAATCAAAATTAATGATACGAAGAACGAAAAGAATGTTACTCTATGATGTTTCAAGAGAATCAATAAAGATGCATACAGTCCCAAGTAGATTTCAAGATAAAACGACAAAGTCAGTATTGAGGGCAATAGGAACGACAGCTTGAGTATACGGGGTGTCGAAAAGATGAAGTAATCTGAGGAATAAACGGGGCGTAGTACATAACCCTGATAATAGAGAATAAAGGCAACTGATGCTAGAGCAAAAAAGAAAAATAGAAGGTGAAGGAATTTAGGTTTATTAGAGGTCATGACAACTCATATGCTATATGGAAACTGTCGTACTGATTGCTTGTAGGATATACGTAACTGGGGTAATTGTATTCAGTTCCCGTCAGGCCCTTTGTCTGATATTCAGTCCATGTGATTAAAGCCCCTTGCAGTAGGGTACCAAAGTTTGAAGAAACAGAGTCAAACTGATATCACCATAATTCAATAAGACTCAACTGTTAGTCTGCCAATGTTTGAGAAATGGTTGACATTTCTAGTCAGAATGGGTTCTTCATTGGAGATGCATATCCCTGCTATCATAGCGTCTTCTGGATCAATGGTTAGCTCCCTGCGTTTTTTGTCTGCGAATATTTCTCCGGCCTCTCTTGCAGCATCAAAATCGAAGTGGTGAACGACAATATTTCCAAGAACCTTGTCGATTTTGTTCTTCTCCTCTATTGGCCTGATACTTGAGTTAAGCCCCACGTATAGTTCAAATACGGAAACTGTAGTTATGTTGACCTGCACCCCATCTCTTTCCAGTTCCTCTCCCTTTTCTATGGCTGAACGGTCTCCCCTCATTATGTCTATGAGGAATGTGGTATCAGCAATCATTGATGCTCCAGCATCTCGCTAATGTTCTGGTATCTTTTCCCGCTCAACTTCCTCGCTTCGTTTATATTTTTCAGCATAGATTCTGCCTCATCTTGTGTTAGTGTTCCCCTGAGGTCCAGCAGAGTGGCTTTGTTTGTCAACCTGTTTATCACGTCTGTGAAACTCTCATTCTTTCCCTTGAACTTTTTCAGTCTGGAATAAGCTTCGTCGGAGATAGAAATGTTTTTGCTTCCCATGATATCACACATATATGTGTGTGTATAATATTAGGTCTTTCCAAGTCAGTGGAATAAGTGACTGTAAGACGTCGGTTGTAGGGCCTCAGTCGATATTTGAACCGTTATTTTCTATGGTTGAATAAATTAGTGAGAAGTTCTCATAAATATTTGCCTTCCAATCTGTATTACCCGTAATACAAGAATTACTTTCAAGCTGGCATAATCCTAAGTTCCCCCACATTCAAAACTGAAAGATGGATACCTTTCTGCCGTCTTAAAAAATTCTACTAATGAAAATGCTCACAGAAGCAAACAGGTATTTAGCGGGTCCGGAGGGGTTCGAACCCCCGACCTATGGATTAAGAGTCCGACTTACTTCTGGAAGCATTTCTGACTGTTTTGTCCAATGAGTATTACATGGCAATGAGTTATCAAACTGATAGAGGAAATGATTGAAAAATTTACTTTGATAATTTGGAAAGGTATCCTTCTCTTTGCGTGTAAATAACATTCAGTGTTTTGGACCCCTAAATACCCTTTGAGAGTTTCTATAATTTAGGTGATTGTGAATTCATATAGTTGTGCTTCAATTTCGGGTTTCACGCGAAAACTCACTCCAGAATGAAGTTGTTAAGGTTGGCTCTTTTGTGACCACCCTCATAGGAGAACGAGTTTTTTGCTCCAAAAGAATAGCATTTGAATCATTATCTATAATATCATAACTTAGATTTCCCACAAGGAGTCCTTTGAGTACATGGGCAGTATCATCAACAGAACGTGTGACGATAACGCCCCTAGCGACACCATCTAGTGCCGATACCTGAAATGATAATGGGTGAACATCTTTAAATGTTAGTGCCCTCCTCTCTAACTTTGAAATATGTTTAGAAGCATTACTTGCAGGATAGCCCTTTTCCCATTCTGGATCATAACCATAATACATAAGTTCAGTTGCAATTTGGAGTTCATCAAATTTTGATAAGATCTTGTTTGAATACTCACTAGACACCCGTTCTATTGCATCTCCCTTAGATTTCCCAGGAACTAAAAGTTGTTTAGCCTCTTCCGAGGTCAAAAATTTCCTTTCAACGAAGATATTTACAAGTTCATCAGGTGTATCGAATTCAGTAGCTTTATCTATTATCTCATATAATTCCTTAAATTCAGGTGATTTGGAGAATAGCCTGCTAACATATACGATCACTTCTTTACCTTGAGCTAGTGCTACTGCAGCTTCTGAATCTTTCCCGAAGGTATCAGATTCTTGAGCATTGTAAATCGTTACTTTAGACCGTTTAATCATTAAGGACTCTACTAAACCTTTCTCTATTCTATTCTCCATGTATGATTGGGTAGGGTCGAAATAATGAATTTTCCAATCTTTTAATTGAGGATTTGAGAACAAAGATTTGATGAACGCATGATTTGTGGTAAAGTGAAGCGGGTCTCTCATAGAAGTTGCTAGATAAGCATCAATTTCCTGCAATCCAAGATATGTAGTGGTATTCAAACTTCCGTTCCTCCTCGCTTGATCAAATTCATCTTGACCTATTGAGATGCAGTCCTTTAGAATGCCCCTTATCACATCAGAATAAGTTTCGTTTGGTGCATAGAAAGAAGGGAGCAATAACCGTTCCATACCAGAAATTTCCGCATTAGTTGCCAGAAGGTTCAAATTTTTCTCATTGTGCTTCTCTGCAAGTTTTTTCAAATCGGCAAAATTCTTCATGTTCTGCTTGGTGAGAGCATCTTCTAGTATTTCTTTGAGCTTGACTCTTGCATCATTGACTCTCTTCGACTGCTCACCTGCCAAGTACCCCAATACGAATAATGTGCTTGGAGGAATGTTCCTCAATCCAATTGGTTCCACTTTATCATTATATTTCTTGTTCCTCTCCTTTAACTTCTCACCTTTGGGAAAATATGTTTCATATATTTCCTTCAGAGTGATATCTCTAAGTTTGTCTTCACCAAATTTTAGAATCTTGTAAGCGAATCTAAAACTACCATACTCTAACATGGCAATGACTCTGAACCTTTTTACTGCTAATTTTACTTGGTCAATGTTAGAAAAATCTGTATTTTCAAATACTATTTCAAAAAAAGAGTTTCTTACAGGTTTTATCCCTAAAATTAAAAGACTTCTATTAAATAAATCACATTTAGCTAGATAATCCCTATTTTGAGCATTCTTATCTATCAATGAAGCTAGTACATTTTTAAAACCCTGTTTTTGGTATTCAGTTAGTAAAGGATTTCTAGTTAAACGTTCCTCCCTTCCAGTCATTTTGAGTATTTCTGATAAATATAATTCCTCGATGTCTTCAGATAAAGTCATTTCCGCATTCCCTTTGTAGCCAAAAGAATACAATTTAGTGGTATTTATTTATTATTGCGGTAAAATAAGTTCGTTATCCAAACTTGTTTGGTGCTCTGTATCTGTCAAACTTGCTTTATTGCAAATATAATTTTTCTTATATTCTTTCTCTCACCCCATCAAATAGGCATTTTCCCACAATAAAGGAACTCAAAAATTTTGTAACGTTTTAAATACTGCGAGATAATAAGTAATATGGAAAGAGGCAATAAAATTACCACACTAAATCTAAGAGGGGATTTAGTTGAAAAAGCACAGGATTTTGGCATCAACTTATACCAATGGGTGAACGCAAGATTGAATGAGTTTTTCAATGGTGGCTTTACACCATTTGGTCAACCCTCTTCAAATGAAGTGAAACCACAAGTCCAATTAGTTGTGAATATGTCTGAAGGTTTTATGACCTGGATGAAGGCCAATAGATACGAGAAAAACTACCAAAAGAGCCTTGAAAACTACCTCAATAAATACTTTAAGGGCTTGATATTGAGTTCACCACAAAACATAGTGGAATACCTATCTCGCAGGTCATGTGCACCAAGTGCTGTAAATTAAAGAGGGACTCCCCCACCGTGCAACTCCTCCATTCTCAAATACTTTCGCCCAGTGATCCACTCCTCATTCACGTCCATCAACACCGCTCCTGCCAACCTGATCAACGCTTTCTCAGATGGAAACGCACCCACTTTCTTTGTACGACGCTTGATCTCGTAATTGAGACGCTCCATCATGTTTGTTGTTCTTATCCTGCGCCAGTGCTGCTGTGGACAGGACTGATAGTTGTACAGTGAATCCGACCATCGCTCGTACATCTCAGCAGCCCTGTCCATTCCATGATCCATCAATGCCTGCTGTGCCAGAGGCATGAGTGAAGGATTCTCAAGTGATTCCTTCACTATGAGTGATACTGACCCCCATCTTTTCTTTGGAATCTTCTTCATCAGGTTCCTGATGAAATGCACATGGCAGAACTGCCATGATGCACCCGGAAAAGATCGGAGTACAGCCTCCCTGATTCCCTTATGGCCATCTGATATCACCAGCTCTAAGCCTCTCAGACCGCGATCCTTAAGATCATCGAAGAATGATTCGTAGTCGATTTCTGTCTCAGAGTCATAAAGCCTTGCTCCCAGGATTTCCCTGTATCCATCCTCTCTCACGCCAGCAGCAATGTACAGCGCCATGCTTTTGTACCTTGAATCCTGGCGTACCTTGATGTATGTGGCATCCACATACATGTACCTGATCTCCTTTTCTATGGGACGCTCAAGGAATTCCTTCACCTTTTGATCCAGATCGGAGGAGAGTGATGAGACATAGGACGGGGATACTTTTCGTATCCCAAGGGTCTCAACAATGCTCTTCACTCTCCTTGTTGAGACACCCTGTATGTACGATTCCAGGATTGCTGATTCAACTGCTCTCTCGACTCTGCTGTACCGGTCAAATACCTGTGTTTCGAATGGAAACTCAGGTATCTGGGGCTTCTCCAGCATCAGATCGCCGTCCGATGTCTTCAGTGATCTCTTCCTCTTGCCATTCCTGTGTGCTTTCCTCTGCTCAGATCTTTCATACCACTCCGCCCTGATCTGATCCATCGCTTCCCTGTCCATGACTTCGTTCAGAAACCACTCGATCAGCTGTTTCTTCCCTTCCTGATTGTCATTCAGGAAAGTGCTTATTAATTCCTCTACCATGTTCAACTGGTCCTGCATCTTTTGGTCCTCCTAATTCCAAATTTTGCGGGACCTCTTTAAAATTACATCACTTTATGCACACGATCTTTAATTTGGTTTTTGAATTCATTAAGTCTTGTAAAACATAGGAAATTTTATATTATTTTTTTGAGTAATGAGAATGACTTGCAATATTTCTCTCACTTTACACTCGTGGCAAATTTGCTGACGGAAAAAATACCTTGTATTTCGACAAGTGGGTGCTGGATATTATGAGTCTAGAAAACATAGCTAAAATGAGTGCGGGAGGATAAATACATGGAACGTAGAATGGAAGTAGCAAGACTTGTAAAACTAGGTGAAGAAATATTGGGAAAAGAAAGTCGCTTAAGACAGTTGGTGCTCACTAAATTGATAGAGGAACTGGGCTGGGATCTTGTTGAAGACGTAAAAATTGAGGAATCCTATCCTGTGGGCTCTGGCAATTGGATCACCCCAGATTATGTTCTTGAAAATGGAAACTCTCGCTTAGTAATTGAAGCTAAAGGTCCAGAGGAGTATGATTTGGAAGCCTATTCTGACCAAGTAAACTCATATATTGGGGTTGTCAGGGCCCAATATGGTTGTCTCTATAACGGAAGGGAGTTGTTAGTATACCATATAGACAAAAGTACCCCAATTTATCGGTGGGTAAGTGGGCAGAGCATAGAGATATTTTTTGGCCTGTCAAAAGATTCATATCCAAACTTCCTGGATTCCATTCAAAAGCAAGAGGGTCTAAGAGACAAATTATCTAGTTTTATAAAGGAAGATTTTTCACAAATAAGAAGCCAAGTATTAGATTATATTTCGGATAAATTGAAAGTTTCACCCGATTTTATAGTTGATAATCTGGACATAGAAGTTACTTTGGCCCCACAGGGCCCACAAGCAGAGCAAAACGGTACATATAACTACGATAATAATAACAGTAAGGCTGCTAATTCTCCGGAAGTAGTTGTTTGTTCTGCTAATACCTATAGTCCCTGCACTGGGATAAACTTCATTGAAGAAACGGGAGGCTATGGATTTTTCCAATTGAGGAGAAACAGGCAACCAAAGTATCTCGCGACCTACGAACCAGAACAAAGTGCAATAACCCATTTATACGCTATTAAAGAAATAAAACGAGGTGATATGTCAATAGCCAAAAGCTGGAAGAATTGTTTTGATGCACTCGAAGATAATGATGATTACTCGAGTGGAAAAACTGTCTTTTTTTCCCTGGGGGAAGAGATTAAAGATTTTAAGCCAATTAAGAGGGGGCCAGATTTCTTTATGCCCGGAATTAGATTTGTGGAAACGCTTGAAGAAATGCTTAAGGCTAAGGACACTTCGAGCATCTTCAGATAATCCTTTGCTTCAGGAGAGGCGATAAAAATGGATATTGCACTCAAGGTTACTTATAATGACGGAAATCCTGAGAGATTCGTAGGTTTTAAAGGAATCTGCACCACAGACATCATAAAACAAAATGTTGTTAGGCGTGTAAATTGTGGTCTTAAAACCAATCCCTGTAGGATATACTATGACAACAACTTAAAAGGAGAAAGACCCAAGAACGGTTGTAGACTGTCTTGACCCTTATATCAGGACTGTTCACCTCATTTACGAAGTCAGTCATGGTCATCTTCTTCAGTCTGTGGTCCTTAACGAAATCGTTGAACCCTTCAGAGGAGATATAGATGAATTGTTCTTTCTTATCTTTGCCCTTATTAACTTCGCAGTACTTCAGAGAACGAGCATTGTCCCAATTAGATAAGGTACTCACTTTTGTGTAGACATATGTGCAAAATCTCTCTATGAGTGATTGCTCCACTGACTCAAGAACAAGCCCAGTGCTGAGTGGTTCTATCCCGTACTTTTTACAGAGTTCGACTGTGAGCCCTTCAGAGTACTTGATAAGAAGTCCATTGACCTCGTTGTCGTTGTTGGCCCTGTAGTGCACATTGTTGAGGATCTCCTCCAGATTCTTACCTGCTAAGGTCCCCATTATGAGCTTAAGCATGAACCCAGGTTTCAATGCCCTCTTTAAGGATTCGAACTTTGCCTTGTCCTGTCTCTTCGAGTGCTCCTCCGTGTACCGACTAATGATTATCCTGTCCATCAGGGCAAGGGGTATGTCTGGCTCAGCATTCATGGTAAATACTGGCATACCAAGCATACGCCACTCATTCTGCGTCTGTGCCTTAGTCCCTCTGGCCATGAATTTGACCCCATCAGTTGCTCCCTTCAACTCTTCAGCGTATTTTTCGAGCCATTCATTCTTTATGTCGTCAATGACAAAGGGAAGACTTGACTTCTCAACTTGCTGTCCAAAGGTAAAGATTGTCTTCACTGTGTTGATTGTCTCCTTTCTCTGCGACAATTCTTGGTTGAACCCTTGTAGCGTGAAAAGAGATTCTATGGTCGTCTTTCCTCCATGAGTCCTTCCAGAACTAAGCCTGTATGGGAACTTCTGGCCTTTGTTCCTTATCTCGAAGCTAAGAGGTGCCATCAGGTTGTAATACATGCTCGTAAGGAATGCGTCTTTGTTCGTTGACAACTCTGCAAGCTTCTTGAGAATCAGTAGGATATTCTTCGCATTCTGCTCTGGTAAGTTCTCTACTGCGATTACATTAACCCATCTTGTACCGATACAGAGTCGTGCCAGACTTCGAATAAACCATTGCGCTCACAGTCATCTCTGAATTTATGAATGAACTGTTTGAAGTAAGACATGATGTTCGATGTTGGGCTCATCTGCTGTCTGATAAGCTCGCCCATTGTAAGAATCGTGTCTGTTCTCTCCTCTCCCGAAAACTTGTATTTGATTCTCCACTGATTTCCTTGCTTGACTAGACCTATAATCGAGAGTGGATAAGAGCAAAGTGTCTCCATCTTCTGCTGGCCATTCCTTTCCGTAACCTTGAAGAATGATCCCTTTTCGAATGCAAGACTTACTTTGCTGTCCAGCCGGTAGCAGAGCCTCTTATCGGAAAAATTTATATTCGTGGTTGGTATATTAACTTGACCTTCTACCATCTTTTTTTCACTCCTTTTTCATGAGCCCGTACACCTGTTCTATGGCGTATCTCACAGCCTTCGAGCGGTCGGTCTTAAGGACTCGTACCGCTTCATCTATTGTGGCCAGCATCTCCTTTGGGAGGGAGACTGTCAGTATTGTGGACCGACAAGTCTCTCCTTCATCATACCTATTTTTGCGGTATTTCATGATTAAAATTTACTACACATATTTAAATATTTACTGAATTTTTGAGTGCTTGGAAACCCTTTGTTTTAGGGATTTCGCAATTACTATTTTCGCATTTTTAATTATCTCCTTACTATACAATAACAGAATGCAATCTCATTTTTATTCCCACTTCTAGATGGTTGGCTTTTTTAATTCCGCTAGTAATAGCAATGGTATTTTGATGAGTCACGTTGAGGATGAATTTAACCCAAATTCATAATATTATTAAATACTTAAGAGTCTCAAAATTAAGGTATTAGGTTTATGTTGGAAGTTGTAAAAGAGACTACCACATGTCAGATTTATTTCAAATATCTTGGAAATATTATTTATTAACTACTAACCTCAATTGTCAATGTCGAGGCTCTGGTTATCTCCAGAAGGCACTCAAGTATAAGTGATTGTCTTGACTGAACTGATGTCATGATTCACCTATCACTTCTTGAACAAGTGGTGCTAACTCATCAAAAATCTGCAGGTGTCGTCTATCACGATCTATTACCCCAAGGAGAATCAAGTCAGAGAATATGCTTTGATACCCTTCCTCTTAACTTGATTCCTACCATCGAAAAGCCGTTGTGAAGTCATAAAAAAGGTAGTTCAACTCTTCTTCCTTGCAGATGCCAATTATGTCACGTTTTCCGTGTATTACGGGTTAATTCAAAAAACCAATTGATTATTACAAGATACAGAGCAAATTTATCGTCCGTATTTCCCCATCTCCAAAATAAGGACATTGTCAAAATTTAGTTGACTCCACTCAGCCCTCATCACGTAACCGAAATCATGAAATATGATTGTAGTATTCCATCACATGCGACTGAGGAAGGCGCCCTACACTGAATTCAAGAGGGTTTCCACATCCCTTGACGATTATGCCTCAGTTGATTCTTCTCCTCTCTTCCTGGTCAACAACATTCCCATGATGGACATTGAACTGAAGGAAAACGATCTGATCAGCTTCATGAATCCCATGTGCCCGCAGTGCCGCTCAAAGAACGTGGTTCGAAACGGAACATGCCTCAGGACCCTGGAGAATGGTACTGTATTCAGGGTGCAGAGATATATCTGCAGGGACTGCAGATATTCATTCGTTGCAAGGCCTCCAAATTACGGTTACGGAAAGCATTACCCTGAGGATGTCAGGGAGAAGGGCGTCAAGACCAGGGTGAAGACATCCCTGAGGAAGGCAGCAGACCTCTTCCGCATCATAGGAAACGTGATCATATCCCATGAAACCATCAGGAAATATGTTCCTTCCCTACCAGACATGGTGATGGATTCTTCCGGATATTTCGTGTATGACGAGCAGTACGCACACATTGACGGAATGGAGAAATACAGGGCACTCCTGAAGGATTCAAAGAACGGAAACTTTGTGGAAGAGATACTTGACGACCTGAAGGAGGATACACTGGCAGGATTCTTAATCAGGTCGCTCTCGAGGTTCGCCATCCCGGATCATATATTCATCACAACAGACGGGTACCATTACGAATCCGCACTGGAAAAGGTATCTTCAAGCCTCAATATACGGATAATGAGGCAGAGGTGCCTCTTCCACATTGAGAAGGATCTTGCGCACAGGATAGCCGATGCAAAGATGGAAGGTCATCTGGACATGGCAAAGAGACTGGTCAAGTACATGTTTTTCCAGAATAGAACAAACCTGAAGAAGCTGGGAAAGAACCGGGATGCGGTGTTGAAGCTCACTGAGGGCATGAGTGAGAGGGAGATCGTTGAAATAATGCTTGACAGGATCAACAGCCTCTATGGCGGTGACAGTATCATGGCATCCTTCCTCAAATGGGTGAAAAAGCACAGGAAGGAGGTGTTCCTGTATCTTGAGAATCCTGATGTGGAGAAGACCTCAGACAAGGCGGAACAGCATTTCTCAGTACAGTCATGGCTTTTTAAGCACCGGTTCAAGACTGAAGAAGGTCTCCTGCGGACATCCTACTGGTATCACCGGTACTTATCAACCGGAAGTTGACAATGTCAAAATAAGAAAAACGAAATCAATGCTAATGTTATCCACAACAGATATGGCAATTTTTTTGAATGGGCGGGGATCACTTATAGATGAATCCTATGCATGTTTTAACAATTCTGTAAGGTATAACGGGATATGAAAGAGACTTATGTAAATTAGGAGAAAAAGAATCATATGTTAAATTTACAAAAGCTAAAATACTCAATCTGACTAATCACCAGTGGTTACAAAGCGAAAGGTTGGTCAAAGGGGCCTCCCGAATGAGACTAGGGGGTATATCATAAATGCTCTGGCAACTGGCTATAAGAGTCTAAAGGAAATAACAACAATTCTATCGAAGGAAATAGGTATATCTCAACAAAGGACAATTAGAAATCACTTATCTGTTCTAATTTCTCAAGGAATAGTACACTCCGATGGTAACCAAAAAGATGAGTATAATAGAACAAGATCTCAAAGTAAGAAGAAAATCCACTACAGTCTATCCTTTAAGGGAAGTGTCCGTGTGCCCTTGACTTTTCAGTATATGTGTGCATTGGGAAATGATATTTTACATGATTTTATGGTTTCTCCTTGGTTTAGGCAGTTTGCTGTCCTTTATTCACTAAGATTCGCCGATGCCGCTAAGTATATCATGAGTGAAGAACTCATTCCCGACGTTGATATTCACCGGGTTCTAACAGAAGACATGAATTCAAACACTCCCTACGAGGATACCCTAATCTTTCCAGACCTTGTGGTTAATCACCTAGAGGACTTAATCAAAAGAAGTTCTAATCTTAATGAAGCTAATTTTTTCCGTGAAAAAATGCCTAAATTCAGAGGAAGCGTCAAAAATTTGGAAAAATCCACAGAAGAGAGAAAGAGAAGGGCTCTGGAATTAAAAGAATCATGGAAACTTAGCTCGGATCAAGCCCTTGGAACAGCTTTATTATTGGGGTTCGAAAAATATCCACCTGAAGATGTAATTGCAAGCATTATTAGATTAATAAATGAAGACCAGCGTGGGTCAGTCATTTCAAGAGCAATATTGACATTTCCAGATAGTACTAAAGCCTTCTTTGATTGGATAACGATTGAAAGACCAGATGAAAGGGAAATAAATGGGGAATTTGACCCTATTCTATGTCATTTCGTGAAGATACTCAGAACCAAAAAGGAAAGGATTCACCTTGAAGGCATAAATGAATTTGCCAAGGGGTCCAAAACGAAATCGACAGAGTTTAAGATTGTTGGAAGTAGCATTCTTGCAATCAGTGACATTCTTGATTCGATTTTGAGAGCTATTGACTTCACAAATAGTATCTTTCAATTAGGTATGCTTGAGAATTATTTGACTCATGGCACAGATGACAGGTTATTGAAAAGAAAATTCTTCGAATTACATCATGCAGAAACAAAATAATATCTAGCTATACTCTTAGTCCAAAAAAATTACTGTTTATCAAAATGCTTGCTAAGGTTGGAAATCCTTGACTTGAGCCAAATTTAGTCATGGTCCTAAACGGGGTTATTGTCTCATAGTTTATGGGCCATTCAAAGATTTTGAAAATGCCATAGCACATTCATGCACTAGAGTGTATGCCGTCTGCTAAATTTTAATATTGCAGTTTATATTGTGACAAGATGGCAAACATAGACTCACTTTATTGTTTGTCGATAACTTGGTGGTTTTAGGAGTGTCTAGCACAAAAGATCATGGGGTGATAAGAGATCATATTGAAGCTGCTCAAGCTGCTTTCGATAAGTCCGATTACTTTTTTATGACAATATACTCCAATAGAGTTCTCTCGGACGCTATGATTTCAAATGACATAAATTCCGGTATAGCTGGCTTTATAATTAGAATTGCCGCAATAAATTATACAGCATTTTCGAATCAAGACCCAACTAAGCTTGAGACAGAATATCTAAGCCAAGCAAGGCTCCCTGGGACAGAACTACTCACTCACTTAGGCTCATTAGATTTAAGAGGAAAGAATGCGACTGAAAATTTATGGAACCTCTTCTTGAACTTTAGGAATGCATTTAGGAAGTTCGAACATGATGTTAGAGAAGATGAAGCATACTATGAAAGAGAAATTGACATATTACATACAGAAGCGTCCTTTAAGTGGTTGATTGATTTCTTGATTTCTTCTAAGGAATATCTCCTCTTTCCCTCAAACAATCTCTTTAAAGGAGTCATTAACGAAGCACAACGAATTGGAAATCTAACCGGGTATGTAAAGGGAGACATCTTATTTCTCGCTCTTTTGATGTCTATGGATTGGTTATTTGATTATACAAAAAGCTTTTTGAAAATGGATACGAAGCTTTATCAAGAAAAAGTAAAATCAGCCTACTTTGAGACCATAAACAATTTGAAAGATATAATTGAAGATGAAGGACGAACGACTAAGACTGTGTGGGAATATCTCAGAAAATGGAGGGAAGCCTTCATTGTGTTCATGGAAATCAACCAAGATTCCAAATCAAAGGAAGGAGTAATTGAACTACCCCCAGAGTTCAGAAACAAATTATCAGAATTAATGTCACAGACCTTAAAAAGAGAATTGAAGTGATGCAATGAACATGGACATCAGTCAGTTGATTGATCGTTTGTACAGCCTATACCCTCAATATGATCAAAAAGAGTTATATGAGAGGTTATCGACGCTATTGAATTCTACAAAGTTTCAACTTGAGGTCATTGAGAAAGTTGATAGCCCGAGAGATTCAAGTATTGCTCTTAAGAAGTACAGAACTAAAAGGTTGGGCGGAAAAAGGCAAGCGATAGAAGAGAAGAAAGTTGACCTGATGGAGAACATAAAGAAAATAAAAAAAGTGAGCGAAACTGCCATAGAACTTCAAGAATTGGCGGGAAGCACGACACTTGAGAAGGAAAGTAGCGGGCCGTCTGCATCTTTAGCGGGTCTAAGATTTAATGACTCGTCAATCACACATTCAACAGACAAGAAATTATTGATAAATTCAACGTTAGTTGGATTTTCCGGTTTGGACAAATACTTTGTGGATCAATCTCTTTCCAAGGCATATGCTCAGGCAAAGGAAAATACTTTGCTAACATTGTCTAACATAGTATTACTTAACCAAGCTATTGAGTTGTACAAGTATTCAAGAAACCATCTTCAATACATTAAAAAAATTTTAAACAAGGACTTTGACAATAGAAGAAAGCTATATGGGGTGGACCTCGAAAAAGAGTTAGATGAATTGGACTCTGCAATCGAATACAAGGATGAGAAATCTAAGCTAGAGGAGAATAATGTGGAAAAAAAGTCAAAGAACATTAAAGAAATTGAAAAAATACAGAGTCAAATCAACTTCAAATTTAGGATGATAATTTTGAACGAAGTGGATAACGTTTCATCAGCGTTGAGAAAGAAATTTCTAAATGGGGTGATTAGCCACGATGAATACTCGAAGAGACTATTGGGGGTCCATGGCGATTTTAATGAGTTTTGGCACAAGTGATGCCTCAATTGAGGCTCTGCGAGGTTCTACTGTGCGTTTCTTGAAGAATTATCTGACGAATATAAGAGAAAACCTTGAGAATCTAGAGCCAATATTGCATAGAATTTTTGACCAAGTGAAGGAGAAGTACTCGGAAGAGGACAAAACAATTGGAAAACTAAACCCTTCATTACAACTTAAGACAGTTGAAGAGTATTCTCGAACGTTTCTTCAAGCTATATTGGGTCAGCATACAAAGATGAGCGCTGCAAAACAAAAGATCGATGTTGAAGGAGCTATCTTCATTGCAGGTGCTGGACTTTCTTTTGAAAGTGGAATGCCTCTTTCTAATGAGTTGAAAGATATATTACGTTTTTGTGGAGCTATCGATTATGTAGACCTACGAAACGACCCTAAAAAATGCTACAAATTCAAGAAGGTTTTTAGAGAAATGCTTGATAAAAAATCTCCCGGCATATCTCATCAGTTAATTGCAGAAAACTTTCCCAACAAGATTAAGGAGATAATAAGTCTCAATTGGGACGACCTATTAGAAAAAGCCATTAGGGGACTTCCAAAAGAGTTTAAAAAAGTGAACAAAAATATTCATGTAGCTTCAAGGGGAAATCTTTGGAAATTTCATGGAGATGTTGAGGAATTTGATGAAAATAATGTAGTAGGCAATCTAGGTTGGGTATTCCCCGATGAAGACGGTTACGTGTTCAAATATTTTGAAAAATATATGTCTGAACAAGGAATAAATGAGGAATTTTTCTCTGTATTCGTAGTGGGATATTCAGAAGAAGATAAGAGAGTAAAACGTGTGATAGAAACGCTAGAGAATAGCCCTCCAAGACCAACCTTTCGGATTGGGATGAACTTAGGAAAGATCCAGGAGGATCAATATCTTTTGGGGCCGTCCCCATATATACTGGATCTGTTGTTTAAATAGATTGATTTTGTCATTACAAAGTCAACGTGGTTCCGCTAATCTTCCACTCCCCCATCACTTACAATGCGGCATGATGGCAAAAGGCCATTAAATGCCCAAAAAATCTATCGTTTGCCAAAATGGACTAATACAAAGTAAAATTTAAAAGAGACTTTTTAAGAAGGGAATCTAACTCGACAAGTATTTACTGATCCTCTCAAAAACTTCTTTCTCGGCAATTCCAATTTGTTCAAGTTTTAGTTCTTGTCTTATTTTATTAGTCTCCTTTTCCTCTTCGCTAAGAAACATCATATTGGGAAGGGTAGATATCGCGTCTCTTAATTTTGCTTGAAGCTCTTCTTTGTCATACCCCTGCAATTCACTTTTTCCCAAAAGCTCTGTTTTGATCGTTTCGAAAAGTGCGTATTTCCTCGCAGAGATTACCCCTATTATTTCAGATTCTTTACTCATATATATATTCCCACCTATGACAATACAAACCCTGCAAACTCATCAAATCCATGCCTTGCTGATTCCGAAAGTGTCCCTCTCATCATATCAGAATAAGAACTTGCGTCCATTCTATTTACCGTTGCCATATCCATTATTGAACTTTGTGTTCTCTCCATTATGTCATCAACGCTTTCCTTTTGGAGGTTTCCCTCCGTCTTAAGCAAATCTTTTTTGTCGTGCTGCCTCCAACGCTCAACAGCGGTATAGACTTCATGCCCCATTTTTGCGTATTTATACGCCTTGTAGACATCATATGCTACTACAACTGGAGCCATGCCTGGTATAGGAGACAAAGCATGAACTATGGCATTTGACAGTAAAGACCTACCAAGTTTTGTCGTAAATAGAAATTTAAGGGATTTTCTAACCCTGTAGAGATGTTCCAGACCAGAATCTTCGAAAGGATTATGTGAATAAACCTCACCAAATGTAGAACTCACTGGTGGGCACCTACCGTTGTGTTTTGCAAAACAATCTGATCCCATCCTCCTACTCCTTGCTAAGGGGTCTGACAAGGGCTGGTGGCACCAGCAGCATGTTACAGTACCATGACGCCTATTTCTTTTGGGCCTTTTGTAAGGCCTGTAATGAAATCCACTGTTCTTCTTATATCTGAATCCACTGTTCATTCTAAATCTTGGTAAACTCCTACTTAATGAAACATTTACTCAACGGTATAAATAAATTATGCTGAATTTCGTTTGATTAAGCTTTAAACCCCTGGCCTCGATGTGCCAGCAACTTAATAAATTCAAGGGTCCATCACGAGTAAAACATTCGGGACAGTTACTCCAAGTGCCCCACCCAGAATGGGATGTATACTAGAAGCTCCGATTATGCCAGATATCATATCAATTATGTATGATATGTATTTTTTACTCTTCTTGATCCATTTGTTATCCTTCAACAGTCTGACAAGTACTGGCAATTCTTTCAGAGATTTCACATACCCCTTTGAAAGGTTTAAGATATTCATAGATGTGGATGAAAGTAAGTCGAACAATTTGTTAGACATTGAAACGATAGAGGCTTGAAATTTCTTAGCAAACGCTATAGTTTTGGAAATGATTTTAAAAATCCAATATCTTAGTTCCCTATCGCGGGGGCCCTTTCTGCTTTTGATAAGTTCTTCAAGGGTTAGGTCTCCCTCATCATTATATTCAAACTCCAATTCTGAAAATTTATGAATTCTTTTCCCACCTCTAATGTCTGATATTAGTTTGTCGATTCTTTTATCTGACAACTTATAGCCGTTCCAATAGTTTAACAACTTAATCAAGAAAAATCTTTTCTGTTCATCCAAGTCCTCATACAACTCATCCGGTAGAAATACCTCATAACCATCCTGCAAAGTCAGACTAATGTCAATCAAGTATTGAAGGGCAGACGGATCTAATACTATGATTTCTTTCTTCTTCTGTTGGTCATCCTGAGTTGGTTTTTCCACTATCACATATAGTGTTGTACATATTTTAATTTCACTTTGCGAATAAGCAGGTAAACCTGATGGGGTTTTTTGACACCTTAAAGCTTGGGTTATTGTCATATTAAGCAATGATACTTGGAACTACTTTTAATGGGAACGATTTACAGGATGTGGACAAACTATCACGAAGTCTCCTTATAAATTGGACGCATCACTTTATTCAATTTTATTTAAAATTATTATCGCAATTTCTTTCAAGTTGGCCTAATCCAAGTTTCTCCCACATTCAAAACTGAAAGATGGACTACTTTCTCATATTCAATAAAAATCCAATAATGAAAATGCTCACAGAAATAAACAGAGATATGGCGGGTCCGAGGTGGTTCGAACCCCCGACCTATGGATTAAGCCTTAACTCTTCCAGTTTTACATAACAGTTTGTTCCCTATCGCGTGACTTCGTTTTATCTGTCGGCCTTTTCGAGTTCTTTCTGAATATGCTTCCCTCGCGGAATTCTTATATGCATGTTATGTATATGTACGTATCATGGATGAATTACCTGACTGGGTGCAGAAATACAAGGGACCCAGGATCCAGATCAGGAACTTTGGCAACAATTATTACGCATACAGGCCCAGAACGAAGTGGGACAGGGTAAGGAAGAAGACAGTATCGCTTCCACCGGAGTACCTTGGAGTCGTCACTCCCCGGGGCATCGTGAAGAAGCAGGCGATATCGGGGATAAGGGGAGACTACGAATACGGGAACATTGCCCTTCTCTACGGAATCGCCGAGAAGAGCATCCTCCCCATGCTGAGGCAGGTATTTCCTTACCTGCATGAGAGGATCATGATCTACGTGCTTCTCAGGGAGATACAACCTCTCCCCATGAAGTCGGTACGATATCTCTTCGAGAAGACATGGTTATCCAAGGTCTTCAATGAAGGCATGACTGCAAAATCGATCTCTGGAATGCTTTCATCCCTTCCGGAGGAAAGCATGATTGAGGTCATGCGATCACTGTGCGCAAGAGGGGAATACATACTCATCGACAGCACGGCAATATTCTCCAGATCCTCCAGCATACCGATTCTGGAGATGGGCCACAACTCCCATGGAACACATCTGCCACAGATCAACCTGATGATGCTGTTTTCATCCACGAGGAGAGAGCCAACATTCATACGGATCATTCCGGGCTCGATCAGGGATGTTTCCACGATGAAGGCTACCATGATCATGGCCGGGGTTGAGCGGTGCGTGATCATAGCGGACAAGGGATTTTACTCGGCTGATAACATAAAGAAGCTCAGGAAACTGCATCTTGACTACATAATTCCGCTGAAGAGGAACTCATCGCTGATCCCTGCTTCGAGTGAGTTCACCGGCGTTTTCGATTATGATGGCAGGCCTGTGAAATACTGGAATCCAGTGAGTGGAGTGTATGCATTCGAGGATCCGGTACTGAGGATGGAGGAGGAGAAGGACTATCTCGAGAGGGTCATGCAGGGAAAGAGAAGCCGGAAGCAATTCCTGGAGGGTTCACAAGTATTCGGGAAGGTGCATCTTCTCTCCGACCTCAAAGAGAGCCCGGAGAGGATATACAGGCTGTACAAGCAGCGAGAGTATGTTGAATACGCATTCAATGTGTTCAAGAATGATCTGGAGGCGGATCGGTCATATCTCGGGGACGATCACATGCTCTTTTCCTATCTCTTCCTCAACCTTCTCGCACTGAACATTCACTTCCAGATACTCAACAGGACCGATGGGAAATACAGCGTGAGAGACATTCTCCTGATCCTGTCAAGGATCAAGATATACGCCCTGGAGGGAGGGGAAATCATGGGAGAGATACCGAAGAAGGCGAGAGAGCTGGTGACGGATCTTGGAGTGAGCCTCAACATGTTACGTAAAAACTAAAGAGTTAAGGATTAAGAGTCCATATCTTCAGGTTTATTCAATCTCCATAATTCCTGCATGGATTGATGCAACATTGGGGGCCATCTTCTCCCCGTATGTCATTAAGATTCCGCAGTTGAACATTTTCGATCCGCCACAAAAGGATTACAAACATCCTGTTCATTCTTCAATTGATTCCAGGTATCCGTCAATTTTCTCCTGAACAAAATCAGTGTCATGCCCCGACTCGATCGTGAACATATCGATGTTCTCGTAGTCGTCCTCATCCGTCGTCCACACCGTCACGACCTGCAAACCGTTCCAGCTGAAGAACAGGCCGGTATCTGGGTCATAATACACATATTCTGATTCCGAGATTGACTCCAGAAAATCTTCGATCTCCATTATACCTCCCCTCGGCTGCATGATGCCAATTTGGCTAAAAAAAGTTGGCAGTAAATCTTATGCCGGGCCCTTGAAAACGCTTTTTCCTGCCTTGAAAGCCCATCACAGTGTTTACCAAAATGTCTTGCAATTTAAGTCATGAACTAACTGCAGTCTTCAGGAAAGGAGACGGGCCAGGTGTTACAGGTGAAGGGCAGGATATTCCACGGTTTGTATGTTATAATCCGCTTCATTGGGGTTTTCTTTGCAGTCACGAACAGATAAGGCCACACGATCCGGGAGAGGTACGGGCGTAGGGGAAATATGACTGCCGGGGGAGACAGCACTCAAAGAGAGGCCTGCCCCTGGTTTCCGTGCAGGAAAATTCACGGCATGTCTGGAGAACAGTGTCGGCCTCATTCTGGCCAGTACCCAAGAAGAGTGTCCTGTTTGCGGAGGCATGGTCAGATAAGAAACAGTAACCTACCGCCCGCTGGGCCACTCCATGGGAAGGGATTACCGCCTTACAGGTTTCATCCTGCTTTCAGCACAACCCGATGTTTATTTCTGCTTGCAAACCTTGACAGGTCAGAAATCTCTTCCCGAGCCGCAGTGTATTGAGACTACAAAGTATAAATATCAGAACTACATTGATTCCCATGGCCAAAATCACGTGCTCCAATTGCGGGCACAAAGTAAAGTCAACAGACATGATCTGCGGTGAATGCGGCAATTATTTGGGCGAGGGCACTGTTAGCGGAAACACGCGATCCACCCCTCAGGAGCCGGTCACTCAGGAAACGGTCATCCAGAAAGAGGAAGTTTCTGAGGCCGAACCGGTCAGGACCGCACCAAACGTTGCAGCCGGGGATACCATAAACATTCAGACCAAAGGGAGCCTTTACAGGTTTTTCCCTATGATTATATACGCTGTATTTCTTGGTGTTTACATCGTATCAATAGAATTCCTCGCGATATCTCCGTATTACTTCCTGCCAGTTCTGCTCCTGATGTTCATAGCTCCTCAGATCGCCAGAAGAATATTCTTCCCGGTAAAATTCAACCCCAACGGATTCAATGTCCCGCACAACGGGAATTATCTCCAGTTTCATTACAATGAGATAAGCAACGCTGTAGTCAGGATTCCCCAGAGGGGAATACAGATGGTCACACTCTCGATGGACAAATCAGAGAGCAACGTAACTCTTGATTTCGACCAGATGTTCTCACTCAGGCAGTTTCTGTCACAGCTGAACAGAAGGAGAATTCCCATCAGTGTGGAAAACGCAGCGGCCCGCAGCTGATTTTCTCATTTTTTTCCACTCTGCCCAAAATATTCATCCACACCAGTTTCTGGAGTATTCCGGGGTCGTGAACAATGAACGATTATCTTCTTAGCGATGGAAGGGAGCTTGAAATCAGGCTAGCGGAAGAATCAGACATGGGAGAGGCAGCGGAGACCTTCAGGCAGGTTGCATCTGAGAGAGTTTACCTCGATACAGAAGAGGTCCCTCATGAGACAGCTGGAATATGGGGCGAACGCTGGAAAGAAAACGGAAAGGATAGCCTTTTTGCCATAGGGGCTGTTGGCGGCAGGATAATAGGCGGGCTGGTGCTGACTCCTTACTCCCGGTCCCCCAAGAGCAGCCATGTCAGGACGCTTGGGATGTGGATTCTTAAGGAATTCCGGGGGCTCAATGCTGGAAACTCGCTTATCGATTATGCCATGGAATGGGGCAGAGCAAGAAGCATAAGCAAGATCCATCTCGGGGTATTCTCTTCAAACACTGGCGCAATTGGCCTCTACATCAAGAAAGGCTTCCAGGTCGAGGGGAGCCTCAAGAACAACGCCCTCATAAATGGGACCCTGGTGGACGAGATATTCATGGGCCTTGAACTTTAGAGAGCGTCCCGAAATCTCCTCATATGGGGTTGGGCAGATATCACGCGCCTACTTCAACGGCAGCATGAGAATCAGCTCTTTTCGGCTCCTGTAATACTCCACGCAGAATCTTTCAGCATCAACGGTTCCGGCATTCCTTTCAAACATTCTCCCGAAGAGCTCAGGCAAACCCTCTATGCTGGTGCCATCCCATTTTTCCTCCCAGCCTGGAAGCTTTTCGCGGTCATACTTTCCCTCAGGTATTTCCACTCTCATTAACCCAAGGGCCTCAGGATTGTCTCCCGGCTCAATTCTCGTGCATGCCAGGTAAGTTTCACCGCCTTCATGTTCCCTGAAAAGGCCGTAAAACCTTCTGCCTTTCAGTGATGAAAGTGCACTTTCAAGCTTTCCCATGGTTTCTGCAGCAGTTTCAGGCCCCCTGGGTGATTTCAGGCACATGAGCCGGATATCAGACTCCTGGTTGTATATCATCAACGGGGCTAAACGAGGCACCCTATCAAGTTTCTGCCTGTACGGGAAAATGAGGCAGATGCAATGTTTTGCCCTCCTCAACATCTCCCAGGGCAGATCTCCATTTTCCGGATGTGTGTTCATGCGCGGGATGACACTTTTAAGATGAATCATTCATTCCCTTATCCAGGGTCGAATATGAGGCGCAGCAGTTCCGGCGATTCCACAGATGTGGGCAACTTGGTTTCATTTACCTCGGCAGAGGGCCTGATAAACCGCCTCAGGCATCTGCTTGGCCTCGAGGGGCTGGAAGACGTGCGCACAGAGGCATCTGAGATACGGAGAACACTCGAAAATACAAATCCCGGAAGCTCTTTTTTCACGGAACTCCAGCGTAAGGGAATCATGTCCGAGCTCGACCAGATCCTTGAAGCGAGGGAAATGGAAAGGGCTGAATACTATATCAACAGGCTCGTCAGGGGGTTGATCGAGGAGAAGCCGGGCAGGGTCAACGACATCAACCTCAACAGGTGGAAGGAGTATGAGGATGTGTACACAGACAGCCTGTGGTACCTTGATAAGCGGGACAGCACAGGTGCCCACAACGCGGGCTACTGGGGAAACTTCATCCCCCAGATCCCTTACCAGCTGCTGAAGAGGTTCACCAGGAAGGGCGACTGTGTACTTGACCTGTTTGTGGGAAGCGGAACCACGCTTATTGAGTGCAGGAGGCAGGGAAGGAATGGCGTAGGATTTGACCTTTCCCGGGAAGCGCTGGATCTCGCCAGGGAGAACCTCTCAAAGGAAGAGGACCGGTATGGCACAAGGGTTGAAGCAGTGAGGGCAGACAGCACTTCTGCAGATTATTCCAGTGAACTGGGAAAGCTCGGCATCGAATCTGTCCAGCTGGTACTGATGCACCCTCCCTACTGGGACATAATAAAGTTCAGCGGGGATGAAGAAGACCTGTCCAACGCATCCTCGCTTGATGTATTTCTAAATGGCATATCCGCATGTGCTGAAAAAGCTCATTCCGTCTTGGAGGACAGGAGGCATCTCGCCCTAATCATAGGGGACAAGTACTCAAAAGGAGAATGGGTACCGCTGGGCTTCAGGTCCATGGAAAAAGTTCTGGAAGCGGGATTCAGGCTGAAATCCATAATAGTCAAAAACTTTGACCAGACAAAGGGCAAGCAGTCCCAGAAGGAGCTGTGGAGGTACAGGGCCCTTGCGGGGGGTTTTTACGTCTTCAAGCATGAATACATCTTCCTTTTCGAGAAGGCTTGACCCTGCTCTGGTCATCCGAAAAATGCACAGTTATTGTTGAACCGCTGGAAAAAATGGGTTGGAGGCCTCCTGAAGCTTATCTCGCTGCAGAAGTAGCTTCCTCGCCCTTGACGAACATGCTCCTGAGCTCCTTTCCCACTTTCTCAATGGTTTCATCAGAGCCCTTTTTCCTCATGCCGTCGAGGTTTGGAACCCCTTTTGCGACCTCGGACATCCACTCCTCTGCGAAAGCGCCGCTTCTTATGTCGGCGAGGATCTTCTTCATCTTCTCCTCTGTTCCGCTGTCGACAACAACAGGACCTCTTGTTCTCCCGCCATATTCTGCAGTGTTGCTGACATTGTTCCACATATTCTCAAGTCCTCCTGCCTGGATCAGGTCCACGATTAGCTTCAGCTCATGCAGAACCTCGAAATACACGATCTCAGGCTGGTACCCCTCGGATGTGAGATAGTTGAACGATTTCCTTATCAGTTCTGAGACTCCACCGCAGAGGACGACCTGTTCTCCGAAGTTATCCGTTTCAGTTTCCTCCCTGAAGGTGGTCTTTATAACGCCTGCCCTGGTTGCCCCTATCCCCTTTGCAAGTGCCATTGCGGTTTCCCAGGCTTTGCCGGAATGGTCCTTTTCCACTGCTGCAAGGCTTGGCGTGCCGAACCCTTCGAGGTACGTCCGCCTGACCATCTGTCCGGGCCCCTTCGGCGCCACCATGACAACATCCACGCCGTCGGGCGGCACGATCTTGCTGAAATGAACGTTGAACCCGTGGGCAAACTCAAGCGTGTTTCCCTTTTTCAGCCCGGGGGCGATCTCTGACGCGTAGACAACGGCCTGTACCTCATCGGGTATCAGTACCATGACAACATCGCCTAATTCTGCGGCTTCCGATACTGTCAGGGGCTTGAAACCGTCCTCTTCAGCCTTTTTCCAGCTGGCTCCGCCTTTCCTCAGGCCAACTTCCACATTCACACCGGAATCCCTCAAGTTGAGGGCCTGGGCCCTTCCCTGTATTCCATAGCCAATGACGGATACCTGTCTACCGTCAAGTGTGCTCAAATCTCCGTCTTTCTCATAATATGCCTTTACCATTTTTCTCTCACTTCCTCATTCTCGAGTATACTTACGTCTCTCACGCCGTATATCCTGTTCAGGTGCTTCAGCACCCTGTTGACGTCCTCATCCCTCTCCACGCCTATGTGCATGGTGACCGAATCTTTCTCATGGCTGTACATCAGCCTCCCTATGGGTATGTTCCTCCTGCTGAACTCAAATATTGTTCTCTGCAGCGTACCCTCTTCATCAGTTGCCAATATTCTGAGGCTCCTCAACCTTCACGTCCCTCCATTTGCATCTTCCGTAAATCGTGCCTTCCTGCCCCATCCACGGCGGTGTCATAGGCAGTATGTCCTCGTTTATGTCCACCCTGACATCCGCGATGAAGGGGACATCGCTCTTCAGCCCCCTCGCGATGGCCTCGTTTATCTCGCTTGCCTTTTCCACTGTTACACCCTCTCCGCCCATGGCCTCAGCGAATTTCGCGAAGTCGGGGCTTCTCCGGTAATCAGCGGCGTATACCCTGTTCCCGTAGAACTGTTTCTGGAACTGCCTCACCATCCCGAGGCTCTGGTTGTTCATTATCACGGTGAACACAGGCACTTCGTTCTCGACTGCCGTTATGAATTCAGAATAGCTCATCTGGAATCCCCCGTCACCGACAATGCTCACCACTTTCCTTTCTGGAGCGGCTATCTTTGCCCCCACTGCAGCAGGGAACCCGAAGCCCATTGTGCCGAGGCCGCCTGATGTTATGAACTGCCTCCTGCCCCTTGTCTCGAAGAAATGCGAGGCAAACATCTGGTGCTGCCCAACGTCCGTTGTAAGGATGGCGTCATCAGGCAGAAGCCTAGACAGTGAACTCATCAGCTTCTGGGGCTTTATGGGATTCCCGGGGAGGTCAAAATCGCACTGGCAGAACGTCCTCACCTCACTTACCTTCTTCACCCACTCGCTCCTGGACTCCGCCTGATAATCAAGGCCGCTCATGATCGCGTTAAGCACATCTGCAGAATTTCCAGCGAGGCCCACTACGCCGGTTATGTTCTTCCCTATCTCCGCCCTGTCTATGTCTATGTGGATGACCTTCGCGTTTGGCAGGAACCCGCTCGTTTTTCCTGTCGTCCTGTCGCTGAACCTGGTTCCGACCGCGATTACAAGGTCCGCCTCGTTGAGCACCCAGTGGGACGATCTCCTCCCATGCATTCCCGTTGTCCCCAGCGCCAGTGGGTGGTCCTCAGGTATTCCACCCTTGCCCATGACAGTGGTCACAACCGGAGCGCCTATTTTTTCGGCGAGCCTTATTACAACGTCTCCGGAATCGGACCACCTTACGCCGCCCCCTGCGATTATTGCAGGCTTTGCAGCGTTTCTTATCATGCTGACAGCATTCGCCAGTTCCGACAGGTCAGAGCTGTTTGCCAATGAGGGCTCATCAGCCCATTGTATCGAGGCTTCGTCCACCTCTTTGCTCACAACATCCGATGGAACGTCTATCGCCACCGGGCCGAACCTGCCGCTGGTCGCAATCCTGAATGCCCTGTTTATCACCCGGGGTATTTCCGCCCCATGCTTCAGCTTGAAGTTCCACTTTGTCACCGGAACCATGAGGTTGAAGCTATCCGCCTCCTGGAATGCATCCCTGCCCATGGACTGCGTTGCTACCTGCCCAGTTATGCATATCACCGGGGAAGAATCGGTGTAGGCTGTAGCTACACCGGTGACTGCATTGGTTGCTCCAGGGCCCGATGTACCGAGGAATACGCCCGGTTTCCGGGAGACCCTGGAAAAACCGTCTGCCATGAACACCGTGCTGCCCTCGTGCCTTCCGAGGATGTGCCGCAGATCCATTGAGGACATCTCCTCATATATGGAAAGGCTCGCACCCCCGGGTATCCCGAATACTGTGTCAACCCCACGCCGGGCCAAAGAATCTAGAAGAAGTCTGGCACCTCTCAAAAAACCACCTCAAATGAAACACACGTCAACACTTGGCCGCGTGCTTAGAGTCCAATAATAATCTGCAAAATACCGACGACTGAAAAGTTGAGTTCCGTGGTACTTGCTGTCAGACTCACTAACAGTGCAGTATTCTCCGATATAAATAGTTTTGTCTGTCATTCTCTCGCACTGCTCTTTTGAACGCCCTGAAATGAACCATGGGGACTCTGCGATTTTATTAACCTGAAACTAACCGTTTAATAGAAATGTGCCATTCCGGAGTGGTAGTTCTCAATGATGAGGGCATTTGACAGAAATCAGAAGCAGATGATTTCCGCAGTAGCGGTGATTGAAGTTCTGAGGATGTTTGGAATATTCCTTGTTGTTCCTGTTTTCACACTCTATGGGAAAATATACACTGACTCTTCTATTCTCATCGGTATTGCGCTTGGTGCCTATGGCCTTACCATGGCACTTTTCCAGGCACCCTTCGGCATACTTTCAGACAGGTTCGGCAGGAAGAATGTGATCATTCTGGGGATGATACCCTACATCATAGGGAATCTCATTGCGTGGCATCCGTTCAACATATACGGGCTGATCATAGGAAGGCTCGTTGCAGGTGCCGGAGCGGTGACTTCATCCGGGATGGCAATGGTTCAGGAGAGCGTCCCCCAGAACAGGAGGAACATCGCGATGGCAATTCTCGGAATCCCAATAGGGTTCTCCTTCATGGTCGGCCTTGTGCTCGGCCCGTACCTGTCGGGAATATTCGGCCCCTCATTCCTCTTCCTGCTGTCCGGGATACTCGGAATCGCCGGGATATTCCCGATGATGAGGGTAAAATACAGGAAACCTGAGATGACTGCGAAGGAGAGGAGGTCCGCAGGAAGGATCCAGGGAAGGGCAATCCTTGTTGGGGCTGTCGGTTTCCTGATCTCCCTCTACATGATTGTATTCTTCTACTACCTTCCACTTTACGGCACCAGCGCCTACGGCACCCATGGGTATGATCTCCTCCTTCTCTGGCCTGTAATCATCGGCGGAATCGTTGCAGTCGGGTCCTCAGGGTTCGCTGACCGTGGCAAGACCACCATGTTCTCCGTCATATCACTGGCGGTAATGCTCGTAAGCGTACCACTCGTCTTCCTGGCCCCCCACTACACAGGCAACAGGAACTGGTTCTTCGTCGGCGCCATAGTCTTCTTCTCGGGATTCTCCATATACGAGATAGTCTTCTATCCGCTGATATCGAGGATATCAAAGAGGGACAGCTACGGGGCAAACATAGGCATATACAACACAATGCAGTTTTCCGGGCAGTTCATTGGCGGTGTTTCGGGCGGAATCCTCGTAACCCTGACTCTCACCGAGGCATCCCTTCTCAGGACAACAGTCACACTGAGCATTATTGTGGCCCTGTCGCTCATCTTCCTTTATCTTGCAACGCATTTCAGGGAAATTACCCGGAATCCGGACGATAAAGGGGACGCGGCGACCGATGAGTGATTTCATTTCTTTATTTTATTAACAACACTTAAATATGTTAGTACCATACTAACGTATGACCATTAATACTAATGAAGTCACAAAGAAGGAAAGAGACTGCCTTCTGGTCCTTTCCAGGCTTCAGGATGGGGAATTTCCCGCGAGGCTGTCGGAAATATCAAGGGATATGGGGATAAAAGCTCCGACCGCCCTCAATATTATTGAAAGGCTCGAGGAAAAATCAATGGTGGAGAGAAAGAAGGGAATGGTTCTCCTCACGAAGGAAGGGGAAGCCACCGTATCCTCGCTGCTTTTCATCCACAGGGTAATGGAGACCCTTTTCGTAACATCAGGGGTTCCAACTGACAATGCGTGCGAGGAGGTAGAGAAGTTCGATTACCTTATACCTGTGTCATCGGCAAGCAAGGTGTCAAAATCCATTGGAAGCCCAAAGATGTGCCCGCACGGTGAAGCCATAGAGCTTGAGGAGAGGCAATAGAAATGATAGATTTTCTCGGCCTGGAAGTATCAGGCTTTCTGCTCTCCCTGCTCGCTGCATACGTTATAGGGATAGTCCATGGAATAACCCCGGATGAGCACACCTGGCCAATAACTTTTTCCTATGCCATAGGCAACTACAGCTCCAGGAAGGGTGCGAAGGCAGGCTTCATCTTCTCATCAGGGTTCACGCTCCAGAGCGCATTCGTTTCGGAACTGGCGTTTTTTGCACTGGCGAGTTTCCTCTTCACGAACGAGAGCCTCGGTATAGTCTACATCATAGTCGGTTCGGTCATGACCGTGTCTGGCCTTTACATCATGAAAAAGCTCAAGTACCCGCATTTCCACTTCATAGAGGAAAAGCTTGGCTACCTCTTCGGAGTCCACAGAAAGGGAAGCCCGGACCAGAAGCTGGAATTCGAGCACAGGATCAACCCTCTTGAGTCAACGGATGCATCGCCCTACTACAGGAAGGTCCCGAACAGGCTTGCCTTTGTCCATGGGCTCATAGCGGGATTCGGCATGGGAGTCTTCTCCATATTTATCTACGTCTTCATTGCCCCGAGCATGCCATCGCCCTACGTTGCCTTCCTCCCCGGTGCCCTGTTCGGCCTCGGGACCATGACCATGCAGATCATACTCGGATCCGGCTTCGGAAGGTGGCTTTCATCCGTGAAGGGCCTCAGCAGGCAGGGCATAGAATTCGTTGCCAGGGGCATGAGTTCTTCCGTTCTCTCATACGGCGGCCTTGCATTCGTCTCCGGCGGTGCACTGGTGCTTGCATACCCGCAGATCAACAATTACTCGATAGTGACTCCGCTCGGCATCCCGAACCTGCATGAACTGGGCCTCGGATTCTTCCTTGTCATTGGGTCCGTGGCAATAATCGGAATACTTTCATACTTCGTTAACGTCAGGAAAGCCCAGAAACTTGGCCTTGGCTCGGAGGCTGAGACCTGACCTACCCGATCATTGCAGCCTCTTCCCTGTGCCCTCTCAGGAGAAGAGTCACTGCAAGCGACCCCACTATGGTGGAGAGTATGATTAGCGAGTTTGCTCCATAGGATATTATTCCCGCGTCAAGGGCGACATTTGCAATTATTATCCCGACAGAGCCTTTTCCCGCCATTATGACTGAAACGCTGCGCCTTCCGTTCGGGTCGTCTCCGAAGTACCTTCCGGAGAGGAAATAGGTGAACACGATGGATATTCCCACTACGAACAGGGAAAGAAGAATTATGCTGAAAATGTTGAAGTAACTGTTTTCCCAGAGTATCACTTCGGAGCCGGCATAGCCGAAGAAGAAGGGGGCAAAGAACGCCTTGTTCATGCTGTTGACAGTTTTTGAAACCTTCTCAAAGAGACGCACACCAATGACCTCATCGTGAACGATCAGGGCTGCGAAGAAAGCGCCTAGAACATATACCAGCCCCATTATCTGGAACAGCTCTGACACCACAAGCCCGGTGAGGATCAGCGTCGCATAGGCCAGCTCCTCGCCTTTTATCACCCTTGCAGCTCCCCTGAAGAGCTTTCTTGTGCCAGCGAGATTCCGTGAAATGAAATAATCGAGGATGAGGAAGGCGGCGATGAAGATGGCCGTGAACAGGACTATCCTGAGTGTATCCGTGATCGTCCTGGTGAGCGCTGCGAGAAGTATGAACGCCAGCACGTCAACGATGACGATTCCCGCCAGTATTACGTGGCCGCTCTCCCTGTCCTCTATGCCTGCGTCCCTTACAAGGACCGAGACTACTGATATGGAAGGAACGGAAACAGCCAGGGCAAGCACGAAGTCCTCCACTGCCCCGAATCCGAATATGCTCCGCGAGATAATCAGGACAATCACGAAGGGGGCAGCAAAAGCGCTTACCGTTACTGTCATCCCCTTGACAACGTATCTCTTCAGCTTCTCTGTCTTTGCGTTGAATCCAAGCTGGTAGATGATGAAGAAAAGGGCGACGAAGGCTAGCGGGCTCAGTTCCTGGGGGTTGTTCACGAGCCCCAGTGCGGAAGGCCCTACTATGATTCCGCTGATAAGCTCGCCGGCAACGGATGAAAAACCTATCTGGCGGAAAAACTCCCCCATGATGACAGCAGATGCAAGAATGACAAGAAATTGATAGAGAACAGTAGAGAGCAAGCAGATTACTAGAAACTTGAATTTATTTAACTTTGTTATTTCTTCCCGGATTCCCCTTAAGGCAGGCTGAGACTGCCGGAAATGCGTATATCCCTCCAAAGCCACCAATAATTTATCTATGTTCGTGCAGTTGAATCACCATGGCGGGAGAGGCAGTTGTTATCAGGGGAAGGTTGTTCGATGGCGAGGAAATCATTGAAAAAGGCGTTCTGGCGTTCGATGTAGAGTCAGGCCTCATCACAGGTGCCGGAGAGAGGGGCAGCATCGAAGAGCCGCGCAACGCCAGGGTGGTAGAGGTCGAAGGAAGCACCATAACGCCTGGGTTCATCGATGTGCACATGCACTTTTTCGGGTCAAAGACGCTCGATCTCGCGGAATGGAATGTTACTCCCGATGCGACCGTGGCCATCAGGAGCGTAACAGACATGTGGAACCTCCTCTCATCAGGCTTCACAGCTGTGCGTGACCTCGGAAGCAAGGTTGGAACGCACATAAGCAAGGCTGAGAGGGCCGGAGAGATAAAGGGCCCGAGGGTGATCTCCGCAGCAAAATCCCTGGCCCAGACGGGCGGAAACGATGACTACAAGATTCTGCCCATTCACATGGCACACGAACTATCATACTCGTATTACTGCGATTCACCATGGGAATGCCGTAAGGCAGTAAGGCTCTGCATGAGGGACGGGGCGGAAGCTATCAAGGTCTACGCTTCCGGGACAATGAGCCACGATGGGCAGTGGAAACCCCACCTTACGGTGGAAGAGCTCACTGCCATTGCTGATGAAGCCCATCGGTCACACGTGAAGGCAACGGCCCATGCATACGGTGAGCAGGCCATCAGGAACGTGGTTGAAGCAGGCATAGACTCCATAGAGCATGGCCTGGAGCTCACCGGCGAAACTGCGAAGCTGATCAGGTCCAAGGGGATCTACTACGTTCCCACCCTGAGCGTATACTCCATACACAAGCCTGCTGAAGGCACAAGGAGGTCAGAGGTGATAGCGAGGCACCTCGGCGAGGAGATGGAGATAGCAAGGGAGCACAAATTGAAGATAGCTGCGGGAACAGATTTTGTGGGTGCAGGGGAAAGCCCGCATGGCATGAACTATACGGAGATGAAGCTTCTTGCAGAACACCTGGGGAGCCTGGAGGCGCTGAAATCTGGAACATCTGTTGCCGCGGACTGCCTCGGTCTGCCGGAAACAGGGCGGCTCAGGAAGGGTAAAGTTGCCGACATTCTGGTGATCAAGGGCAAACCCGACAGGAATATAGAGGACGCGTCACCCGGGCACATTGCCCATGTCTTCCACGACGGTAAGCAGTTCAGGTAGCCATCCTTTTTCTTCAGGCACCTGCGGAACTTTACGGGAAGGCGCAATCGGGGGAAGAAATCCGCAACATTGCGCAAAGAAACAGATTATACTTCTTCCGGAAACGGCAATTTGTGCAATTTATTTTCGTATTGAACTTTGTACTTTACTGAAAATTATGCATAACATGCAAAATAATATATACATTTACATAGTAATTGCCACGGATTCACATGCCATCATCAGATCTTGAATATGGGAGTGCAGGAGCCTCAATAGCGGCAGGAATACTCACTTTCATAGTTCTTGGCTGGCTCCCCGTCTATGGCTGGATTGTCGCCGGGCTTGTTGCAGGCCTGGTGGCAAGAGGCTCCCTCAGGGGAACGGTTTCGGCTATCGTGTCCGGGGCAGTAGTGTCGGGTATAGTAATAGCTCTGAGCATCCTTGTATCCCCGTCTGTTCTGACCACCTACACCGCATTTATTGGATCAAACCAGCTCGTAACCGATGTAATGGGAAAACTCCAGGCTGCAATGGCAATGCAGCCGGTCGTGCTCATCAAGGCACTTGCAGTAAGTGCAATAGTGGTGCCGGCGATTGGAGGGTTCATAGGCGGATCTATTTTGAGCCCTAGAAGATATGAAGAAGAATACGAAGAGGTCCCGGAAGCCGTGGAAGCATCCGAAACCTCATAAAAAATTTATTTTTACAGGAACCCTGCTTTTTCTCCGTAGATATGGTGCGAGAGCCTTTCCATGTCCCTAACCGATCTGCCGAACAGAGTCGCGAGGGCAGTGCTGTCCCTGTAGAACTTCTCCACACCGAAATCCTCGAAATACCCGTAGCCTCCGTGCACCTGCAGGGCATACTTCGAAGCCCTCTTTGCCAGGTCGAGTGAACTGATCTTCAGCATCAGCTTCTCCTTCTCCCCCAGGTCCCCGGAATACAATGTCCTTCTGAGCAATTCTTCCTCGGCCTTCAGGGAGGACAGGGTGAATGCGACCGGCTGGTACGCACTCAGGGGCTGCCCGAAAGTCTTCCTTACCTTCGAGTAGTCTATCCCTTTCTGAAGGCATCCCGAAATGATTCCCAGTGCGATCGCTGATACTGCAGGGTCAGACTCATTCATGGCCCTGTCGAGGGCATGCTCTGCCCCCTTCCCGGCGACAGTCCTGAACTCTGTGCCCCTCATCTCCATCTTCGCCATTCCAAGTCCCCTGAATCCAAGGGAATAATCCTTTTTTGAGAAAACGGAAGCATCATCGACCAGCACAAGCGATCCGTTCCCGGCATCCAGGATTGACATTGCGGCATTCCTGTTCAGCACGTTGTCCCTTACTCCAGTAATCTTTGAGGAACCGTCCATGAGTTCACCCTCATTCCTGTATCCCTCCAGGATGGTGTTGAGAACCACCGTTGCCCCTTTTCCTTCAGACAGGACCCTCTTCACTGCATCCCTGCCTTCATCGGAACCGGAGGCGAGCGGATAGAAGAAAGAGTTCAGGAGCATTATGTCGACGCTCACCGAAGGCGACGCCCTCGCTATCTCATCCAGGAGTATCAGGTATCCTGCCTCATCGAGATCAGAGCCTCCCAGGTCGCTGCTGATCCTGGCCCCGAGGAACCCCTGGGCAGACACTGATTTCCTGATCTCTTCGCCAAGTCCATCCCTCTCTATATCCAGCGCACCAGGTTCGAGTGTTTTCTGCACATATTCCCTTACGGTTGACCTCAGGATTTCATGCTCTTCTGTAACCATTACTGCTCACCTGCCTGTGCCTTTCTCAGCATCCTGGAAATGATGAGCCTCTCCACTTCGCTCGTCCCTTCCCAGATCTCAGTGATCTTTGCATCCCGGAAATACCGTTCCAGATCGGAAGTAAGGCCGAAAAGGCCCGTGATCTCCATTGCCTTCTCGGAGGCGAAAACTGCAGCTTCGGAAGCATAGGCCTTCGCCATGCTCGTTATCATGGGGTCCGGCTTGAACTGGAAGAGGAACGAGGCTGCCTTGTACGTGAGGTTCCTTGCAGCCTCAACCCTTGTTGCTATGTCTGCAAGATGGAACTGTATCTGCTCCCTGTTGTAGCCTTCATCTTCATGCGACATCTCGTTGACGAATCTCACGGAGCGGTCAAGTATTCCCTGGGCAATTCCCAGGCCCTGGGCTGCGACAAAGACCCTGCTGATGTTGAAGAATGTCATGATGTAGTAGAACCCTTTCCCCTCCTCTCCGATGAGGTTCTCCTTTGGGACCTTCATGTTTGTGATCTGCAGTTCCGCAGTATTGGTTGCCCTGACACCAAGCTTGCCTACAAGCTTGTTGGCCTTGAAACCCTCCCATCCTGTCTCCACGAGAAATGTGCTGAGACCGTGGTGCCTCTTCTCGTCGGGCTCGGATGTCCTAACAAGCATGACAAGGTAATCGGCGATCCCGCCATTTGTGATGAACATCTTGGAGCCGTTGACAAGGTAGTGGTCGCCCATGTCCTTTGCATTGGTCTTTATGCCTGCTACGTCGCTGCCTCCGCCGGGCTCTGTGACGGCGAGACCCATCATTGCCTCGCCGTTGTTCACTTTTTCCAGGTACTTCTTCTTCTGCTCATCGCTTCCAAAGAGCAGAAGGACTTCCTCGCCGAAGAACGGAACAGTCGCTGATATTCCCAATCCCGGGTCATGCCTGCAGAGCTCCTCTATGGCGACGAGCGTCTTCCAGGGGTCTGAAGGGTCCACCAGCTTTTCCCTGATGACCCTGTCCTTGAGCTCATCCGGATACTTCTCCTCACGGTCGAATTTTCTTGCCAGTTCCGGTGTAAACTCCCTCTCCGCGAACTCTCTCACCTTCTCCCTGAAACTCACTATTTCCTCCGGAAATTCAAAATCCATGCTTTCACACCCTCTCAAACACAACAGAGTAGCCCTGGCCTCCGCCTACGCAGAGTGTAGCCATTCCGAGGTCCTTTCTGTTCTTCTGCAGGGTCCGGGCAAGTGTTCCCGCAAGCCTTGCGCCAGTAGCTCCCAGAGGGTGCCCTATGGCTATTGCGCCTCCGTTCACGTTCACCCTTTCCGGATCTATGTTAAGCTCCCTGATCGCGTTGAGCACCACCACAGCGAACGCCTCGTTTATCTCCCAGTAGTCTATGTCATCGACACTGAGGCCTGCCCTTTTCAGGGCCTTTCTTGACGCAGGCACAGGCCCCTCACCCATTATCGAGGGGGGAACCGCAGCCCAGCCCATTGAAACAACTCTTGCCAGTGGCTCCAGGCCGTATTCATCGACCTTCTTCTTTGACATTAGCATGGTAAGGGTTGCACCGGCATTCAGTGGCGATGAATTCCCTGCTGTTATCACGCCGTCGTTCCTGAAGGCAGGCGAAAGTTTCTTCATCTGTTCCATGGAAACTCTGTCCCTTATGCTCTGGTCCTGGTCCACTGTCACGAAATCCCCGTCTTTCTCCACTTCCATGGGCATGATCTCCCCGCCAAGGAACCCGCTGTCTCTCGCCTTTGCCGCCCGGAGGTGGCTGTTCAGCGAGAATTCGTCCATCTCGTCCCTGGTGATCTTCCTCTCCCCGGCCAGTTTCTCGGCTGTCAGGCCCATGGAATACCCCGTGTTCATGTCATATTTCTGGTACTCCGGCCTCACAAGCAGCTTGATATTGGGCTTGATATGATCATTATTCCCTAGGGGGACATGGGTCATGTGTTCCATTCCGCCCGCCAGAACTATTTCCGCGTTACCAGACATTATTTCCATCGACCCTATGGTCAGCGCATTGAGGGAGGATGCGCACGCACGGTCCAGTGCCATGGAGGGCACCGACACGGGAAGGCTTGAAAGGAGGGCCGGGTGCTTCCCGCCATATGTCCAGTTCTCATCCGCCTGGATCGCGCATCCCACTATGACATCCTCTATCTCCTCCTTCTTTATGCCCGTCTCGGCCGCAGAGTTGTCTATAAGTCTGGCCAGCGCCTCATCCATCCTTATTGAATTGAACGCGTCCCTTTCAGGGTCGTTGGGCCTTGAACGGGAAAAAGCGCTTCTTCTGTAATTAACGAGGTAAACCTCATTGCCTTCGCTCATTCGAAAATCACACCTGTTATATTCAACGCAATTGATGGTAAAAAGTGTTTCTCAACAGTTGCAACCGCAAATCCACTGTTAATTGGTGTCTAGGCACTTCCAGCCCAGGAGGTTCGAATCTCAGAAATCCGGTCAGGTATGCACCCACGGAATTCAGATGGAACCGGGAGGAGTGGCCCGACATCGCTGCGCATCTCCACCGGACCTCATGGAAACCACGCATAACAGCTTATTCCACCAATGCAGGAACAGTGCAGGCGAAAATATAAACCTAAAAAGATACTATGGTGATAGTGATTTGTTATGCCGTATAATATCGCTGTTCTGATAAAACAGATACCGGATATAGATCAGATGAAAACCGATCAGAATACCGGTGAGCCGATGACACAGAATCTGCCGCTCAGGATCGAGAATCTTAGCAAGAACGCCATTGAGGCGGCGGTGCAGCTCAAGGAGAAGAACGGTGGAAAGGTGACCGGCCTCATATTCGGGACGGACAGGTCAAATGCGGCGATGAAAGAGGCATATGCAATGGGTGTGGACGAAGGTTTCGTCATCACGGGATACCAGGACAACTCGCCCGCCCTCACCGCAAAAGTGCTGGCAGGGAAGCTGAAGGGAATGGAGCATGACATGGTGATACTGGGAAACCAGTCTGCGGACACATACACAGGCCTGCTGCCCGGCATGCTGTCATCCCTGCTGGGAGAGCCGCTGATCGGGAACGCTATCTCGGTGGAGCCCGCGGACGGCCAGGTCAAGGTAACCCGGGTTCTGGAAGACCACAATGTCATACTCTCATCAAAACTGCCCGCGATCATATCCGTCGCACAGGAGATCAACGAGCCAAGGCTGCCTCCTGTCCTTCAGATAATGGCAGCCGGAAGGAAGCCGATTAACAGTGAACAGGCCGGAATCAACGAAGAATCCGGGGTGAAGGTGCTGTCTGACAGGGCTCCCAAGAGCGACAGGAAGAGGGAAGTTTATGAAGACCCTGAGAAAGGTATCCCCGAGGTTGTAAAGGCAATAAAAGAGGTGATAAGATGAAGGCACTAGTCTATTCCGACAATGTATCAGTTCTTCAGGAATCCCTGACATACATCAGGAAAATGATGGACGCTGACGGCGTTACGGAAGCAGAAGGCGCAGGTGATGTCCTCAATTACGGTGCAGGCAAGATTTACTCACTCAAGGGCGACTCATTCTACGACAACATCTCATCTGCGATCAGGCAGATATACGAGAACGGATCATACGACTTCATCTTCCTCGGATCAACAACCCTTGGAAGGGAGATCGCAGGGTCTCTCTCCGCTTCACTTGGGCTCCAGCCAATGACGGAACTGATATCATTCGAGCCAAAGGACGGCAAGGCTGTGACCAGGAGGTTTGCCCACGGCGGCAAGACAGTCGTTGAAGAGGAATCAGGCGCAAAGGTGCTTACCCTTATGCCCGGCATCGCCGACCCTGAGCCTGCAGAAGGAGCATCAGCGACAGAGGAAGTCCAGCTTGGGGATTCGAAGCTCTCTCTTGTTGAGAGGATAGAGAAGCAGGCAACTGCGGTGAATCTCGAGAAGGCTGAGGTCATAGTATGCGTCGGAAGGGGACTGGGAAAGAAGGAGGGCATATCCGAGGTGGAGCCTCTTGTAAAAGCAGTCAAGGGGGAACTGGCAGGTTCAAGGCCGGTATGCCTTGATTACCAGTGGCTCACGGAAGACAGGCAGGTTGGCCTCTCAGGAAAGAAGGTCAAGCCCAAGATCTACATTGCTCTTGGAGTTTCAGGCCAGATCCAGCACATAGCGGGAATGAGGGATTCAAAGACTGTTATAGCCGTGAACAAGGACAAGGATGCCCCGATATTCGAGGAAGCTGATTACGGGATTGTGGGAGACCTGTACCAGATCGTCCCCAAGCTTGTGCAGGCACTGCAGTCCTGATCCTGTTTTATCCCCAATTATGGATCGCGCAGCCCTGGAATTTGTCAGGGGCCTGCAATCACTTTCTTTTCCGTAATGACCTTATCTTTTCCCAGTCCGAATCTGAGAGCATGGACAGCCTGTTGAACTGTCCGGCTCCGTTTACCCATTCGCCTCCGTCTATGGCAACAACCTCCCCGTTGATGTATCCGGCATAGTCAGATATCAGGTAGGTTGCCAGGTTGGCCAGCTCCTCGTGGGTGCCGGTTCTCCCCAGCGGCACATTGGCAGCCATCACTTTCGCTATATCTTCGGTAGGGGCAAGCCTGTCCCATGCACCTCTCGTCTCGAAAGGCCCCGGTGCAATCGCCACCTGCCTTATGCCGTACTTTCCCCACTCAGCCGCAAGTGACCTGGTGAGTGCCAGGACCCCGGCTTTCGCAGCCGCTGATGGTACCACGTAGCCGGACCCGGTCCAGGCGTAGGTCGTGACTATGTTGAGGATTGTGCCTTTCCTGCCGGAAGCTATCCACCTCCTGCCCATATCGAGCGTGCAGTAGAATGTGCCATGAAGCACAATATTCAGGACTGCATCAACCGCATTGGTGGAAAGCTTTTCAGTCTGGCTGATGAAGTTGCCGGCAGCATTGTTTACGAGTGTGTCAAGAGACCCGAAATGTTCCTGGAATGAATTGAATGCTGCCTCTATTTCATCCGGCTTCCTTATGTCGCAGACCGAGAAGACTGCATCCGCCCCACTGTCTTTCAGCTCCTGCACTGTTCCCTCCAGAGGCTCTTTCCTTCTGCCAAGTATGGCAATTCCGGCTCCAAGCGAGGCGAACTTCAGGGCCATGCTCCTTCCCAGACCAGTTCCGCCGCCTGTGATTATGATATTCTTCCCTTCAAGAAGACCCTGCTCAAACATTTCTATCAATTCATAAATAAAAGGTGGAGATAGTTGAATGTTTGTATCTTCAGGGCAGGCCGGTAAGTCTATTCTTCCAGGTTGTCCCTGATTAGTTCTGCAACATCCTTGATCTCGATATTGTTCTCTGCATTCAGGGTCCTTGCAGCGTCCGAAAGCATGGGCATGCAGAACGGGCAGGCAACAGCAAGCTGATCTGCACCTGTTTCGAGAACCTGCTGCATTCTGAGTTTGCTCACGGAGTCCTGGCTTTCGACCTTGTACCAGTAGTTTCCCCCTCCGGCACCGCAGCACATGCTCTTTTCCCTTGACCTTTCCATCTCGGTAAGGTTTCCGGAAGAGCTCACAATGTTCCTCGTGTTGTCGTACTCGTCGTTTATCCTGCCGAGGTAGCATGGATCGTGAAGAGTTATGTTCCCCTTCCCCCTGCGCATCCTGAGCTTCCCTTCCTTCACGAGGTTGGCAAGGAACTCAGAGTGGTGCTCCACTTCAGCTTCCAGGCCGAATTTGGGGTACTCGTTCTTGAATGTGTTGTAGCAGTGCGGGCAGGCGGTGACTATCTTCTTGACCCCGTGATTCTGGAAAGTCTCAACGTTCTGCATCACGAGCTCCTGGAACCTCCCTTCCTCACCGATTCTTCTTGCGGTCTCACCGGTGCATTTCTCTTCTGAGCCCAGGATCCCGAAGTTCACGTTTGCTTTCTTCAGCAACTCCAGGATTGTTATGGCGGTCTTGTTATCCCTCGGATCAAATGCGCCCATGCATCCGACCCAGTACAGAACCTCCTTGTCGGAATCAAACTTGGGGGCGTAATCCAGGAGCTTGTCCCTGTCCCCCGGGGGGTTGCCGAACGGGTTGAGGGTGTTGGTGAGGTTGTTGAGGTACTGCCCGGTCTCCTTTGAGATCCTGTTCTCCATCACGAGATTCCTTCTTGCCTCCAAAACATACGAATGCGGATCTATAACAACAGGGCATTCCTCCACGCAGGCCTGGCATGTTGTGCAGGCCCAGCTGGCATTCTCGGTCAATATTCCCGGGTTCAGCTCCAGCTCTCCATTTCCTGCTGTTTTCTTGACGTTCTGGACAACCACTCTGGGGTCAAGGTCACTTCCGGCCATAACCGCAGGGCATGCGCGCTCACATCTTCCGCAGTCAGTGCAGGCCATTGCTTCTGCCAGCTTCAGTTTCGGCAGGTCTGTAACCTTCTTTGCCCCTACGGTGAACTCGAAGTTTCCGGTCTCAAGGGCCTCGGCAAGCATGAACGGGGTCGTCATCTCCCCTCTGGGCTTTTCCTTGTGGGCGCTTATGTATACAGCAGCCAGGGCCATATGGGAAAGCTTGGAATACGGCAGGTAGGCAACCAGTGCGAATGCTGACGCAATGTGCACCAACCAGAGTCCCCTGTAGAAGGCTATGCCCAGGTTTCCTGTAAGGCCTACTGCCGGGAAGATGTAGCTCAGGCCCCACTCAACGAACCTGTAGGCGTCAAAGGCATTTCTGAAAAGGGCAATTTTCAAGGCCCCCAGGAAAAAACCCTGGAGTGCAAGTATCATGAGGCCGGCTATTATCATGTAGTCATCGGCTACTGTATCGAGCCTTACCCTCTTTGCCAGCCTCCTGTAGAGTGCCATAATGAGGCCTGCAATCAGCATTACCCCGCCGATGTTGGCCCAGACTTCGAAGTTGAGATAGAACGCGCCGACCAGTATGCCGAAGTGGAACAGCGGCTTGATTATGTCATGGGACAGGAAAATCAGCGATGTGGCGATAAAAAGTATCAGGATGCCGAAAGAGATCATTATGTGCATTGTGCCCGCGTAATGGTCTTCCTTGTTCTTCCGGTGGAAGATTCCGAATGAAAGGTACTTTGAAGCCATTCCCCTCCAGTTTGAGCGGAGGTAGGCCCCCATCTCGCTGAACCCTATGCCGATCCTGCTGTATGACCTGTACCACCAGTAAAACACGAAGGCTGTAACTGCAAAGGACAGCGAATAATCAATCGCCAGTTCATATAGCGGGACGAAAACAAGGGTCGGGCTTGTGATAGGTACGGACATAATGCCTCCAATGCAAATGATCTCTACTTTTAATTATTTTTGTGGGATGGATTCCCGGCAAAATTTTACTATGTGGAATATCCTACATGTACTGATGGAACCTGTTGAAGTTGGGAAGCCTGAATCAGTGAAGAAAGCCAAGCTCATTGTTACTGCTGCAGTTGTTGCTGCGCTGGCAGTCTCAACCGGCATTTACCTTGTTACAGGTTCTGACACAGGCGTTACGGTGAATATAACGTCAATAACACTTCATCTCGGTTACGGCAGCACTTCTGACAACTTCTTCGGCAGCGCGGTGCAGGTCGTTACCGCCAATTATGAGACCTACGGGGGAGGGCAGACAGTTTCTTTCACAATAGCGTTCCACAACCACGACAGCAAGGCCCACAGGGTCACAGCGATCTTCGTGAAGGCATCCGGCTTTGACGTGGTGTCTGAAAATCCAAATCTACCTGTAACCGTGAATCCGGGCCAGACTTCACACATTACTGTGAATATACAGGTTCCCGACCACAACTTCGCCGGGACCCTTGACATATACTCGGTAGTGCAGTAGAAATTTGCAGGAAATAGGTGAGCTTACTCCCAGGGGCTGTCCACGCTGACCGGCATCGGGCTTGAATCCGCCCCTTCGCAACTGAGGGGGACTGTACTGCCCACTGGCGCATGACATGGGGTTGGAGGGAAAAAAGACCGTTTTGAAATCACCTCAACCTTTTTCGTTGGAATACATGGAATGTGCCCCGGGGGGTCAGCTAAACATGGCCAGTCAGGAAATTTTTCAGAAGATGAGACTGTGGCAAGTCTGTACATAATATTAATATAAACTGACCAGTTATTTTTCTATGGCAGAAACAGCTTATGAACGGTACCTGAGCGCTGACAAGATGCTGTCTTTTCAGAAAAAAGAGGAGGATCTGATCTGCGATGGGGAACGCGATTTCCAGGGAGTCCAGCAGGAGGCCGAATTCATCTGGACCAGGATAAATCTGATGTTGAAGAGAATCAATGAAAAACTGCAGGCGAGTGACGTCTGGGAAGCAGTTGACCTGCTCGGGCAGGCCGCAAACCTGTGGGGCGGGCTGACTCAGAAATCTCAGGAGCTCCTGATGCGCCTCTGGCCAAATGACTTCCTGAAGATAAGGAAGATAATCGGGGAAGGGGCGAGCACTGCAGACTCTCCCAGGTACCATGAATCCGAACGCCTCGCAAGGAGCTTATGGCCGCTGTTTGAGAAAAGGCTTGCAAAGTATTCGCTCACGATACCCAAGCTGCTGCAGGAGGAACCCGATGATACGGGGCACCATGATATGCAGGCCCTCCTGAAAGCGATGATGTGGTATGACTACCGCGTTCAGGAGTTCGCAATCGCCCACCTGTACCTGGTATTCGGAGTAATAGGGGACAGGACGGCAGGCTTGAAGGGTGGGACAACTGATTTTCTCATAAACCGTTACAACTCCTACCTGTTCCCGAAGCTCTGGGACTCAATAAACAGCCTTTACGTGGATTTCAAGCCCAGTCAGTAGGCCCCCGGCTACCACAAAAGGAGCAGGGCACATACACAACTGCGGGAGAAAAAGGGGGTAAATCGAGTATAGGGTATAAAATTAAAAAAAGGTTCAGACCACAGTCAGCCAGTCCTTGAACTGTGAGCTTTCACCCTTCACGACCTTGAAGAAAGCCTCCCTGATCTTTCCGGTTATTTCGCCCACTGAACCACTGCCGACCTTCACGCCGTCAACGTTGACTATGGGCGTGACTTCCGCTGCCGTTCCTGCGAAGAATATCTCGTCCGCATAGTACAGCTCGTCCCTGTGGACGAACCTTTCTGTCACGGTAAGGTCCATGGATTTTGCTATCCTTATGATCGCATCCCTAGTTATTCCTATCAGGATGTCGGATTCCTTGCTGGGCGTTACTATCTCCCCGTCCTCTACCAGGAATATGTTCTCTCCCGCACCTTCGGCAACGAACCCGTTCAGGGACAGCAGTATCGCTTCATCGAAGCCTGATGCGTGTGCATCAAGGTCTGCAGCTATTGAGTTTATGTAGTTCCCGCTGGCCTTTGCCTGTATCGGGAGTATGTCCGAGTTTATCCTTCTCCAGGACGATACTTTGCAGCTTATTCCCTTGTCTGCCTTGTCAAACAGTGTCGTGAATGGAAGCGCAGCTATGAAGGTGCTTATCTTCTTCCCATGGGTTACAAGGTTGATCCTGTCATCGTCGACGAATGCGAACGGCCTGATGTAGCATGATTTCAGCCCATTCTCCCTGACCACGGTCTTGACTGCTTCCATTAGCTCCTTCAGGTCGTATCCAAGATCGTAGGAGTAAATATGCGCAGTTCTCATGAATCTCTTCATGTGCTCCTCGAGCCTGAAGATCGCAGCGCCATCCTTGGTCTCATATGCCCTTATTCCTTCGAAAATTCCCGTGCCGTACTGTAACGAATGTGTGAGAACCGGAACCTTGGCCTCACCATACGGAATGATCTTCCCGTTATACCATACCTTTGAGTTCTCGTCCATAGAGATCAGATGGTATTTCGTCAGAAGTACTTAAGAGTTGATCCACAGTGCGGTATGCAGAGGATTGTGAAAAACGTAATGTTACACTGTATCATGGCACTGATTGGTGCGTGCAAATGACCAGCAATACGGCATTTGACTTAATTTCGATTTTCGAATTCCGAATACCTAACGATAATTTAGTATATCTATTGCACATTTTAGTTCGTGAGGCCTGAGTACGTAAAGGTGAAAATACCGGGTGGGGAGAACTACCTCAGGATAAAGGATACGCTCAGGTCCAGATCGCTCCATACAGTATGCGAGGAAGCCAGGTGCCCGAACATAGCGGAATGCTGGGAAAGCGGGACCGCGACATTCATGATCATGGGCGGGAACTGCTCAAGGGGATGCAGGTTCTGTTCAGTTACACACGGGGGAATGGGGCCTCTTGATGCGATGGAGCCGGAAAAGGTCCTTGAATCAATACGCGCCATGGGGCTGGCTTATGCAGTCATAACTTCGGTGGACAGGGATGATCTCCCGGACCAGGGGGCATCACACTTTGCCAGGGTGATAAGGAAGGCAAAGGAATCTGGCGCACTCATTGAAGTCCTTACTCCGGACTTCCAGGGAAAGAAGGAACACATTGACAGGATTATCGGCGAGCAGCCTGCTGTATTTGCACACAACGTTGAAACAGTAAGGAGGCTCACTTCACGGGTAAGAGACCCTAGAGCCGGCTATGGGCAGTCCCTTGATGTTCTCAGATACATCAAGGAGAAGAACCCGGACCAGATCACAAAGTCATCAATAATGCTTGGTCTTGGTGAATCCGACGAGGAGGTTTCGGAAACATTCCAGGACATGAGGGACGCCGGGGTGGACATAGTCACCATAGGCCAGTACCTCAGACCTTCCAGGAAACAGCTGGAAGTTGTTGAATACTCATCTTCAGAAAGATTCAGCGATCTCGAAAGAGAGGCTTACAGAATCGGATTTGCTTTTGTGGCTTCAGGGCCGCTTGTCAGGACATCCTACAAAGCGGCGGAAGCGTGGGCTCAAAGGAGGTTGTACAATGGTAGAGGAACTTAATGAACAGGCTCAAAGAGAGAAATATGTAAGAGGTTTCGGGGCAATGGTTCTTTCCAGAACCCTGGACAGAAAGTTGATAACTGCGCAGAGGCAGGGACGTGTAGGGTTCTACACACCTTCTACAGGCCAGGAAGCTACACAGGTAGGGGCCTCGATGGCTCTGTCAAAGGAGGACATCATATACGAGTACTATCGCGATGTTGCCCTGATGATACACCGTGGGGTGCCTATAGAGGTAATGCTGGACCAGGTTTTCGGGAACAGCAGCGATCTGGCGAAGGGAAGGCAGATGCCAAGCCATTTTGTCGCCAGGAATTACAACTTCATGTCCATCCAGAGCCCGGTTGCGACCAATTTGCCACTGGCGGTTGGCGCCGCCTATGCAATTAAATACAGGAAGAAGGGAAACATTGTTTTTGCCACCTTCGGTGAAGGATCTTCATCGACACCTGATTTCCACGCGGCCATGAACATGGCTGCAGTTTTCAACCTCCCAATTGTTTTTATGTGCGAGAACAACGGCTGGGCCATTTCGACCCCCGTTGAAAAGCAGACAAAAACCGAGATATGGAAGAAGGCCGACGCATACGGAATGCGTGGGGTCAAGGTGGACGGGAACGATTTCATAGAGACATACAAGGTTACGGCAGAAGCTGTTGAGCAGGCAAGGGCAGGAAACGGCCCGACACTTATCGAAGCTGTGAGCTACAGGATGGGCCCGCACTCCACATCCGACGACACGAGCAAGTACAGGACGGACGAAGTTCAGGAAGGATCAGAGAAGGACCCCATCGAGGTTGCGGCAAACACCCTGAAGGAGATGGGCTTCATCAACGACAACGTTGTCAGCAGGATAAAAGAGGAATCGGTCAGGATAGTTGAACAGAAATTCGACGAGAGGGAGAAGATTCCTGCCCCGGACCCTGAGACGATGTTCCACGATGTTCTCGCGGAGCTTACGTGGAATCTTGAGGAACAGATGAGGGAGATTCTATGAGTTCCAAGGTAATGAACATGGTCCAGTCCCTGAATTCCACAATGGACCTCAGGATGTCACAGGACGACTCAATCATACTCCTCGGCGAAGATATCGGAAAGGATGGAGGAGTATTCAGAGTAACAGACGGGCTACTGGATAAATACGGGGAGGAGAGGGTGGTTGACACTCCCCTCGTGGAGCTCGGCATAGTGGGAATGGCAATTGGGATGGCATCATCCGGCCTCAAGCCGATAGCAGAGATACAGTTCCAGGATTTCATCTATACGGCAATGGACCAGATCATCAACCAGATGGCCAAGCTGAGGTACAGGACAGCGGGCCTGATCACCGCGCCCCTCGTACTGAGGACGCCTTACGGCGGAGGAATCAGGGGCGGGCTTTACCACTCACAGAGCGGTGAGACATACTTTGCGCACACGGCAGGGCTTGTTGTCATGACACCCTCAAACCCATATGACGCAAAGGGAATGCTCTCATCCGCTATCGACTCTCCGGACCCCGTGATCTTCCTTGAGCCAAAAAAACTCTACAGGGCGTCAAAGGCAGAGGTTCCCGAGGAGGATTACAAGATCCCGGTGGGCAAGGCCAGTCTTGTTCACGAAGGCGATGATGTCACCATCATCACATACGGATCCATGGTCCCCCTGGTGTCCAGGGCGGTGAGCAACAACAGCGTGAGTGCAGATGTAATCGACCTGCGCACACTCGTGCCGCTTGATATCAATGCCATTACGGAATCTGTCAGGAAGACCGGAAGGGTTGTTGTCGTCCATGAGGCGCCAAGGACACTCGGCATGGGAGCAGAGATCTCGGCGCTGATTTCGGAAAGGATGATTGAATACCTTTATGCCCCGATTCTGAGAGTTACGGGGCCGGACACGCCATTCCCGTACAGGCTGGAGGAGTACTATGTTCCCAATGAGAAGAGGATTATGGCTGCAGTGCAGAAAGTGCTGGAATTCAGGTGATTATGTTGTACAGTTTTAAACTACCCGATATAGGAGAAGGTGTGAGCGAGGGGGAGATAGTCAAGTGGCACGTCCAGTCCGGTGAGCACATAAGCAGGGACCAGGACATGGTCGAGGTAATGACAGACAAGGTCACGGTGAATATACCTTCGCCCGTCGACGGCACTGTCGGCAAGTTATACTACGAAGAGGGCTCTATCGTCGAAGTTGGAAAGGTCCTGCTCGACATCCGGGTTGAAGGTGAGCCGGAGGAGCCGCAGCCTGAAGAGCCTGCCCCTGCAGAAGAGCAGCAGGCACCAGTGCAGGAGGAAGAGAAGCCCGCGCCCCCGCAAGTGGCAGAAGCCGTGGAGGAGCCGGAAGAGTCACCAGGCGGAATACCCCTGGCATCACCCGCTGTGAGAAGAATCGCCAGGGAGAGGGGAATAAGGCTCTCTGATATGAGAGGATCGGGGCCGAACGGCCGCGTCACACTCGAGGATCTTGAAGGTGAAGCGCCCGCACCGCCTGCCGCCCGGGAACAGCCGAGGGAGGAGCCGGCAGCTGCAGAGGCGCCAAAGGCCGAAGAGAAAATCCCGGTCAGCGAACCGGAGGCTCCCGCCCGTAAGCCCGCAGAAACCGAAGCTCTTTCGGAAAACGAGGAGATCCTGGTGCCCAAAGGCCTCAGAAGGCTGATCTTCGAGAAAATGACAAAATCAAAGCAGATCATACCCCACTTCACAATATTCGAGGAAATCAACGTCGGGCCCATCAGGGAAAACGTGGAAAAGCTGAAGCGCGACGGCATTACCGTCACGTTCACGCCGTTCTTTGTCAAGGCTGCCGCACTGGCACTGAAGGATTTTCCCTATCTGAACGCAACCTACGATGAGGAGAACCGCAGGTACATCCTGAAGAAATACTACAACATCGGAGTTGCAATAGACACTCCCGACGGGCTTACTGTTGCTGTCGCCAAGGGCGTTGGCAGGAAGAGCCTGGTAGCCCTTTCATCAGAAATTTCGGATCTTGCCGGGAGGGCAAGGGAGAACAAGCTGAAGCTGGATGAGGTCCAGGGCTCAACCTTCACAGTGACGAACGTGGGCTCAATCGCCGGAATAATGTCAACTCCGATAATCAACTACCCTGAAGTTGCAATCCTCGGAGTGCACAGGACTCTGACCGAGATCGGGAAGGACGGTGTCGAGAAGGAGAAGATGTACCTCTCGCTATCCTGCGACCACAGGCTCGTGGACGGTGCAGTGGCGGCGAGGTTCATAAAGAGGTTGAAGGGCCTGCTCGAGGAGCCTATCCTGATACTCTCCCAATAGGATGTGTTAACCGATGTCTTACGATGCAATAATAATCGGGGCCGGGCCGGGTGGTTATTCCACAGCAATAAGGCTTGGCCAGAAAGGGAAGAAAGTGCTGCTCATTGAGAAGGACAAGATAGGGGGTGAGTGCCTGAATTACGGGTGCATCCCGTCAAAGGCATTCATTGAGCTTGGAAACTCCATAGGCTACCTGAAGGACATGCCCGGGGTTGATCTGAATTACTCACTTGACATGAACACATGGCAGGACTGGAAATGGTCCATGATAAACAAGCTGACATCCGGTGTGGAGACTCTCTGCAAATCCTACGGCGTTGAGGTAGTGAGGGGAGAGGCTTACGTTGCAGACTCAAGGCATGTGAAGGCCGGAGACGAGGTATTCGAGGGTGAGAACCTCGTCATCGCAACGGGATCCAGCCCAATAAGGCTTGATGGCTTTGAGGGCGTTGATTTCAACCGTGAAATACTGGATATCAAGAAAATACCTGAAAGCCTTGTGATCATAGGGGGCGGATACATAGGGATCGAGCTCGGGACTGCCTTTGCCAAACTCGGCACGAAGGTTACCATAATTGAGATGATGCAGTCCATTCTCCCGGAAGTTGAACATGAGCTTGTCAGGCCGGTCCAGAGGAGGCTGAGGGAACTCAACGTTGAGATCAGGACATCGGCCAGGGTGAGCGGTGTCCGGAAAGGCGGGAATTATACTGTTTCACTTGAGGATGGCACAGCCATTGAGTCGGAGAAGGTTCTTCTGACAGTCGGAAGGGTACCGAACACGAAGGGCCTGGGCCTCGAGAACCTCCAGCTGGAGATGGACGGGCGCTTCATAAAGACGGACAGGAGAAAGAAGACGAACATTCCGAACGTGTACGCGATCGGTGACGTTTCGGGGGGGCCCATGCTTGCCCACAAGGCATTCTATGAAGCCGATGTGGTGGCTGACAACATTTCCGGAGAGGATACGGTAGTGGACTACAGGGCCATGCCATACGTAATTTACTCAGACCCTGAGATAGCGTACACCGGAAAGTTCGAAGGGGAGCACACAAGATTCCCGGCAGCTGCCAACGGAAGGTCCCTTGGAATGAACAACTCGCTCGGGAACTTCAGCATCTATTATGATGAGAAGGGCTACGTGAAGGGCGCGGGAATAGTGGCACCACATTCGTCCGAGCTGATTTCAGAGATCACGCTTGCAATAGAATCGGGGCTGCTCGCCATGGATATAGGGCTCACCATACACCCGCATCCAACCATTTCAGAGGGTGTAAAAGAGTCTGCAGAGGCCTCTTATGGCAAATCGCTACACTTCAAATCACGCAGTTGATCTGGGAACTATACCATACGGGGAATGTCTCGATCTCCAGCTTAGGCTGGTGGGGATGAGGAAGGAAAACTCCATAGGAAACGTCATACTGTTTCTTGAGCACGACCCGCCCGTTTACACAATAGGCAGGAAGAGCGACCCCGGGAACTGGCCCGGAATAGACCCTGTGAGGACAGGCAGGGGCGGTGATGTTACATACCACTCGCCGGGACAGCTTGTAGTCTACCCTGTAATCGAACTCTCCGAGAACGGAAAGGTTGACGTGAGGGCTTTTGTCAGGAAGGTGGAAAACGCTGTTATATCCGCACTGGGAAAGAATGGCGTGGAGGCATACATCGGCAGGGAGGAGCCAGGCATATGGACCGTGGAAGGGAACAGGAAAGTGGCTTCTGTTGGAATGGCGATCGACAAGCATGTATCGTACCACGGCATAGCAATAAACATCTCGCCTGAACCGCTGGAAGGGTTCAGCAGGATTAGCCCATGCGGGCTGGACCCGTCGGTGATGGGCTATGTGGATATAAAAAGGGGCAAGCTTGTGCAATCCTTGATCAGGGAATTTTCATCCACGTTCACGGAATTCTCCATGATAGGCAGGGAGGAATTCCTCGCCATCCTCGAAAATATTCCAGGCCCGGCAGGTGCACAGCAGGGTACGGGCTAAATGTCCATTATGCCGTCATAGCCCAGCTTTCCGGCACATATCTCAACGAGCCTGGACCTTTCATCGTCATTGAGGCTGAACATGGCAGCTTCCTTCTCAAGCTGCGCCCTGAGGTTCTCAACATCAGCCTGGAACTCCTTTATGATTCTCTTGAGCGGTTTTGTTTCCGGCATCCTGATCCTTGACATGCCCCTCTTTGCACAGTAGTAAACGTATTTTGCCTCGTAGGGGTCCTTGAAGAATATCCTCTCATAGCCGAACATGACGAAAACGCCCTCAAGCTCCCTGTACATCATTACCTCATCTCCCTTCGGAAGGTCAAACTCTGCGAGTTTCCCGCCATCTTCTATGTATCCGTCCGGAAACGGCCTGATGTCGAGGCTGGAGAGTATTTTTTCCGCAATGCTTTCTAGGTCTTCAGTCATTTTGAGCACCTGACAGATATCAGAAACAGTCTGAATCACAGTTTGTAGTACGTGAGGAAAGGATTCTCCCTCTTTTCATCACCTATTGTGGTACCTGGGCCATGCCCTGGATGCACTAAAATATCGTCATCCATTTTCTTGAGCTGTTCGATGGTATTTTTCATAGCTTCCACGGACCCGCCAAAATCCATTCTCCCGATGCTCCCCCTGAAAAGAGTGTCTCCAGAGAAAAGGTGTTTCCCTATGAGGAAGGACGTGCTTCCCCCGGTGTGGCCGGGAGTGTGGACTGGGACAAGCTCCGTTTTTCCCAAAGTGTACCCGTTTTCCCCAATAAACCCCTCCGGATCCATGAGATCTTCAATATCTGTTCCGGCAAATTTCTTTGCCATATCGTGGGCACCCCTGAACATCCCGAGGTCTGAGGAATGGATGTGGAACGGTGCCCCGAATGCTTCCCTCAATGGCTCAATTCCCGCAACATGATCGAAGTGGCCGTGGCTTGCCAGGATATATGTCAGTGAGAGCCCCCTGTTCCTTATCGCTTCCACGATCCGTTCGCCTTCTGCTCCCGCATCTATGACTATGCAGTCACCGCCTTCTGAAATTACGTAGCAGTTGGTCATCAAAGGCCCAACAACTATGGTTTCTATCTCAATGTCATCCATGTGGGTTATCATCCTCAAGGACAAATTCAAGCCTCTTGTTCCTCTTGCCCTTGCTCTGAAGCTTACTGAAAACTATCTTTCCCACTTCTGTGGTATTTGACACATGAGTTCCGCCATCAGCCTGCTCGTCAAGCCCTTCAATAACGACAATGCGTATGCTCTCGAGCTTTTCCAGAAGCTCCCTTCCGGGAAGGGTCCTTGATATGTTCGGAATGCTCAGGGCCTCATCGCTGCTGATCTCCTTTGAATAGACCTTCAGGCCTGAACCTATGACCTCATTGGCCTCATCTATCAGCTCCTGGACTTTCTCCCTTGAAAGATCGGACATGTCGAAGTCGATTCTAGCCCTGTCCTGGTATATCTGCCCTCCGGTGAGGGTGCCCTCATCATTGTGCCTCTGTGTGACTATTCCGTCCAGTATATGGATGGCGGTGTGGTACCTCATGTGGCTGTACCTCCTGCCCCAGTCTATTGCACCCTGCACTGTCTCTCCCGTGTTGGGCAGCTCACCGTCTGATAGGACGTGTATAACTTCGTCCCCCTTCTTTTCAACATTTTCGACCGAAAAGGTGCTGCCGTTCTGTTTCAGAAGGCCCGTGTCAGCAGGCTGTCCTCCGCCCCTGGGGTAAAAGGCAGTTCTGTCCAGAACAACCCCATCTTCACCTGATTTCAGCACAACAGCGGAAAACTCCCTCATTCTCTGGTCCTTCCAGTAAAGCTTCTCTGTCACACCTGCACATGAGTTTTATATTATGAAAATCTTTCCAACTATGGCTGCAGATCTGCCCGTTGCAGATTTGGGGCTTTGTTCTTTTCCCATTAGCCGGCAGGCAAGGTAAACAATTATGTATAGCAAAGCTTAAGTAATGTGTTAAAATTAGTATCCTATGCCATTAATAAGAGACGAAGACAGACAATATCTGACAGATGAATTCAGCAAGCACCTGAAGGAAACTGTTGACCTTGTGGTTTTTACATCCAACGATTCTGACTGCAGGTATTGCAAGGAATCGGTGCAGCTTGCAGAGGAAGTGGCTGAACTTTCAGACAAGATAAACTTTGTATCCTACGTTTTTGAAGACGACAAGGATAAGGCCGAGGAATTCGGGATCGACAAATATCCCGCAACAATCGTGTCAAAACACGGCGAGGCCGATGGCCGGATAAGGTATTACGGGCTGCCGTCCGGATATGAGTTCGGATCCCTCATGGAGGACCTCAAGAACGTGTCAAAGGGCGAGGCCGAGATCTCCTCAAAGGCAATGGAGGTAATCTCAAAGATAGACAAGCCCGTTAAGATCCAGGTCTATGTTACGCCAACATGCCCATACTGCCCGAAAGCCGTGGGGACTGCACACAAGTTCGCACTCATCAACAAGAACATAACCGGAGAGATGATAGAGTCCCTGGAATTCAGCGATGAAGCTGAAGAGGCCGGAGTTTCGAGCGTTCCGCACATAGTGATCAACGGGAATGTGCAGTTCGTGGGCGCCTACCCTGACGACCAGTTCGCCGACTACGTCCAGGAAGCTTATTCACAACTCTGACATTTTTCACATAAACCCATTTTTCATTTTTGAGTAAGTAATCATTTTTGTATATTGATTTTTATAAAAAAGAAGTTTTATTTCAAGGGTGCATTCTATGTTTTATGGAAGGTCATGCACCGAATCCAGCAGATGATTTTCTGGATGAGACCGACAGGAAGATACTGAAATCCCTTCTGAAAATCGGAGACGTGAAGCTCAGGGAAATTTCCGACGAGATCGGAGTGTCAAAATCCACCGTTCATAACAGGCTCAAGAGAATGAGGGACATCAATTTCCTCAAGGGATTCTACCCGCTCGTAAACCAGGAAATGTTGCCGGAGCAGGTTACTGCGGTGTCGCTCATAAGGGCGCGGTACGGGCCGTCCTACTCGGAGATTGTTGCAAGGGATCTCGGGCAGATCGAAGGAATCTGGGCGGTATATTACGTAATGGGGGATAACGACTTCGTTGTCCTGATACGCGGAAAGTCCAGAGCGGACATTTCAAGGATCGTTGACAGGATCTCGAACCTCGAATCAATAGAGAGGAGCAGCACAATTCTTGTGATGAACGTTTTCAAGGAAGATCCGAGGGAAGCAGTCAGAACGGACTGAAACCAGCACTGTTGACGGTATGGAATATGGTGAACAGGCTCCCGCCTATTCATGAATGAGATCTTTCTTTTCGCCCTTTGCTCTCGCGCTCCATGTTTCTCTAGACGCTGCAATTGCAAGGATCATGACCAGCCCGGCTATCCCGAGGTTGAGCACCCATGCTGTTCTGAACTCCATGAATCCCGCACTCAGCGTTATGAAGACTGCGGCGAATCCTCCAACAATTCCTCCCGCATTGTATGTGAAGCCAACGGCCGTTGTTCTGTACTTCTTGCTGAAGGTTTCGGAAAGGAAAGCCGGCAGGGTCGAGAATATCATTGCTTCAATGAATGCCTGAAGGCCGAATCCGATTATCTCGCTGTATATGTTGGCGGAGTATCCCAGGAGGATAAGCGGGTATGCGGATATAACGAAAAGAACAGTGTAGATTACCATGGACACCTTCCTCCCACCGACGAGGTTTGAAATCGCCCCGCCGAACCAGACGCCGAAGAGTGAGATGAGGTTTATGAGCGCAAGCACGAACCCCACGGAAACAACATTGTTGTCCATGAGGTGTGCCTGAAGAACCGACGGATAGAAGGCGAATGTTCCTGTGTTTATGTAAAGAAGGCCGGTCGTTATCAATATGGCGAGGACCATTGGGCCGCCGGCTTCCTTCAGCATTCCGGCTACAGGAATCCTTTCGACCCTCTTTTCACCCACCATCTGCTTGAAAACTTCCGATTCCGGAGTCACGGCCCTTATGAGCAGGGTGAGTGCTCCAGGCACAAGAGTCGTGAAGAACAGGACCCTCCATCCTATTGCAGAGAACTCAGGCCCCGAGAATATCAGCCCGAGGGCAGACAGCATGAAACCGGCGATGAAATACCCGGTCCCGAATCCGCTCTGGACAAAAGCGCCGACAAAACCCCTTTTCTCTGCGGGAACGCTCTCCGATGAGAGTGCGGCACCCCCGCCGTATTCAGCACCGGCAAAGAGCCCGACTGCAAAGAGGAGAACGTAAAGGAGGATCGGGGCTGCTATACCGACGCTGCTGTACGTCGGAAGGACGCCTATGAGTGCGCTGAATATTGAAAATAGAAGAATTGTCAGGGTGAGCATGCGCTTTCTTCCTATCCTGTCACCGAGGAAGTTCCCTAGGAAGAGCGATCCGACCGACCTTGCGATAGCACCAAAGGCCAGCCCGAGGAATCCGCCGATAAGCCCTACATTTCCGGGGAAGAAGATGGGCTGCATCGTTACAACTACCAGGGCATACGCGATAGTCACATACCCGTCCATCAGCCAACCCGACCACGACGAAATTATCTGAACCCACTGGTTTCTGTTAAGCCCATATACTGGCACAAATTGGCATAGCTTGAAGATATACTTATATGTTCCCAGATATTTTCAAACAATTATAAAAAAGAGAGTCCCGTATTCCGGCATTTTGTCATGAACCTGCTTTCGCCTTTCTCAGATCTCCGGGCTTAACGAAGCATGGCACAGACCAGCACGAATATTATCTGCAAAATATATAACTGTCCATTCATTTTAGAGTACAATGACATCTAAGGAAGACCTGGCAGCAATAGTTGAAAAAGCAAATAGCTCACCGGAGGTTTTGAAGGAACTCACCTCCTGGTCCAAGACGTTTCAGTTTGATGTTTCCGACGAATCTCCATACTACGTCTCAATAGACAAGGGCAAAGTTTCGCTGGAAGACGGGAAATCATCTTCGGCAGCTGCCACAATAAGTGCAACGGGTTCAGTCCTCTCCGAACTTTTCTCGGGTAACCTCAACCCCGTCCAGGCTTTCATGAGCGGGAAGCTGAAAGTATCAGGGGATGTATTCAGCGCGCAGAAACTCACAAGCATCATAAACAAGGCCAGGAAGTGATCCTGTGGAGGTAAAGGAGATCACCGTAGTCGGCGCCGGTGTCATGGGACATGGCATCGCGGAGGTACTGGCACTTTCAGGGTACAGGGTAAATCTGCTCGACTCTTTCGAGGAAGCCCTCAAGAAGGGAGAGGAACAGATCAGGAAAAGCATGGAAAGGCTGGTCAAGTCCGGGAAGCTGGACGGGGAAAAGATGAGGGCATCACTCGGGAACATGTCCTTCGGATCAGATATGGAGAGCATGGTCTCTTCCGCAGACCTTGTAATTGAGGCTGTTCCGGAAAAACTGGATCTTAAGACAAAGGTGTTCTCCGATCTGGACAAATTCTGCAGGAAGGGAACTATACTCGCCTCCAACACTTCAAACATAAGGATAACAGATATTGCCAGGGCTACGTCGAGGCCCGACAAGGTTGTGGGCCTGCATTTCTTCAACCCTCCCGTGCTGATGAATCTGGTGGAGGTAATCAAGAGCCGGGATACTTCAGATGACACATTCAATACCGCGCTGGAAATCGTGAAGAGGGTGGGCAAAACCCCCGTCAGAGTGCTCAAGGATACCGCAGGATTCGTGGTGAACAGGATAAGCGCTCCGGAGGGACTGATGTTCTGCCTTGTGCTCGACAACAGAATGGCTAAGCCGGAGGAAGTTGACGCATTCGCAAAGGGGCAGGGGCTTCCGATGGGGCCATACGAGCTGATGGATTATGTTGGAATCGACACCGTAGTGCACTCCCTCGAATATTACGCAAAGGAGCTTTCGCCCGACTACGGAAAGTGCAGGATATACGGTGAAATGGTTGAAAAAGGCCTTTTGGGGGCCAAGACCGGAAAGGGGTTCTACGACTGGAGCTCAGGAAAGGCGGCGATGCCAAAGGCCGACCCTACCGACAAGGTGCAGCTGATGGACGTTCTGGCACTTGAGGTGAACGAGGCAGTCAAGGTACTTGAAGAAGGCATTAGTACCCCGGAAGAGGTGGAAACCGGGTACAGGCTTGGCATGAACAGGCCGTTCGGCCCTATCACCGTTGCAAAGGGACTTACGAATGCGGAGATAAAAAGGAAGCTCGAGGAGCTCCAGAAGAAGTTCAACGTGGATGTTTTTGCTCCCGCGCAGTCCATAAAGGAAGGAAAGCTCAAGGAGATAATCACAAAGGGAAACGTGGCAAAGGAAGAAGCTAAGTCTGCTAAAACCCAGCCCGTTGAGGAAACAGTATCGGGAGAGCTGGTGAAAATCGAGAAGGTTGATGAGAAAGTCAGGAGGATACTCATTGACAACACAAGGAATAACCTGATCAGCTCTCAGGTCATTTCCGAACTTGAAGCGGCGATTAAGGAACTGTGGAATGACAGGGAGGTAAACGTGATAATCGTGACAGGCAAGGGTGAAAGGTTCTCTGCCGGTGCACAGCTGTCGGAGTTCATAGCAGGCGGCCTGGACTTCACCGAGAGCTCGAGGAGGGGTGAGCGTGTTTTCAGGATGCTTTCTGAAATCCCGAAGATCACGATCGCCGAGATAAAGGGCTACGCCCTTGGCGGCGGGTTTGAACTGGCACTCGGATGCGATATCCGTGTATCAACGGATGAAGCGCAGATTGGCTTTCCGGAACTGAAACGCGGGCTTCTCCCCGGGTGGGGAGGGTCACAGAGGCTCAGTAAACTGGTCGGCATGTCCAGAGCTCTATATTATATTCTGACAACTGAGTACATGACCGGCAGGGAAGCGAATGAGATTGGCCTTGTGTCCAGGCTGTTTCCCAAGGAATCGGTTGACGAAGAAACGATCAGGTTTGCGTCAGACCTTGCCAGGAGGGTCTCGCCTCCTGCCGCAGCACTGGCAAAGAGGCTTATAAACAAGGGGAGTGAGATTTCCATGGACAACGGCCTTGAGATGGAATCAATTGCCATGGGCCTGCTCTATGGCACAGACGATCTGAAGGAAGGTATTTCAGCGTTCCTGGAAAAGAGGGATCCTGAATTCAAGGGGAAATGACGCCCCTCATCTCTTTCTTTAAAAAATCGGTGACTATGGGAAAATTTTAATTGAGTAGGGGATTAACCCTATTTGCCCACAGGGCAACCAGCCACTGTAGCTCAGCTGGCAGAGCAGCTGACTTGTAATCAGCAGGCCGGGGGATCGAAACCCTCCAGTGGCTCTCTATTAACTCATGTAATTAATTGGATCATATCTGTGGTCATTTAAATACAGAAGAGGAATCAGGAGCTTCTCACCTTTTTGTAGCTTTGAAAAACAATTTGATGTCAGTTTTCCCCTCATCTCACTTCTGGATAATCCACATGGCAAACTACCAACTCAGGTGTCCAGATGGCATAGGATCGCTTCTTATGAACTCAGAAGGGCATCTCGCAGTTTGATACAATCAATTATGCGTTTAACGTGTCAGTTTTTCCTTTTTGCTAAATCTGGGCCTCTTATTTTTAAGAGCTGGGATGCAAATGCTGTAATTACAACAAAGAAAAGAAAACCAAGAAGATGAAGCACGGCGGCTCCGTTACCAGAAATATATCCAAAGAATGCAATATAAATTCCTGAAAAAGATAACAATACACCTCCTAAGAATTTTCAAGAATTCTTGCAGTGTTCTACCAGTTCTGATCCTTGTTGTAAACAGTAACATGGAAAAAAACCAGTACACAATAACCAATGAAAACGCTATGATGGAAGTCCCGGGAGAAGGTGTATGCTTATAATAATAATGCCAGTAGGAAGCAGACACAAGGTAAGACGAAATGACGGCGTACAAATATGAAGTTCCCATTGAAAACTTTAGGTAACCAATTTTGAAACCATGAGGTACTATCAATTCAGCGGCGAGTATAACTGCCAAAGGTATCCAGAAATTGCCACTTAGAATAGCATCCTTTAGAGCCTCGAAAAAAGGAGTTCCTGCATTAAAATCCTATGAGAAACTGAAGGGCCCAGCAAAGAATACAAGCCGTTTGTTCTCATTTGAAGCCCCGGATATGTCAGCATTCCCAAAATGAAGGTATAAAATAGGGTCAAGGACCCAATAAGTTAAGACGAAGAAAATGGTTATCTTGTATTGCCACAAAGGAGTTCTTAGGTTTCGCATGATAACATTATGTGAAAAGGTTAAAGTAAATAGATCGATTAATATGCATGTAGTAGGAATGTCCGTCCTTAGTAATAATGAGTATTTTAGAAGCTTAATAGTCCCAAAGCCTCTAAACTCAATTGAAAGGAAAATGAAGAGGGACCACATTGCGAGGAAAGTCGTCAAAGACTTGATTAGAGACTACGTTAAAAAGAGCACAACAGTCTATGAAAACTTGGCTGGCATAATGCTTGAATTGATGAGAACAGAAGTATCATTTGAGGAACCTAACGAATCCATTCTTGATGATTATGAAGAGAAGATAAAAGAATTAGATGACAGATTCGATTATGTGGATCAGTTTCTGCAGGATATGTCGGAAAAGGAAAAGAACGAACTTTGGAGAGACTATGTGATTGAATCAATTTCCAATCTCGAAAAGCTTAGACCGGAGGTCCTAAAAGATATTAAAGAGAAGGAAACCTGGAACACTAACGATGCACTATTCCTTTCATACTACGATCTGTATACAAATCTTTTGAGAAGCATAGCATTTGCTCTGTCAAAAACAAACAAACTGAGCGTCGAAGAAAAAGTAATTCTTTCTTTTGCATCTTTCATTTATCAGGTAATCATCTACGCCTATGTTAAGGATGAGCTGGATGAACTAATTATGATAAGACGGTTTGCAGAGCTAAGATTAATGTCATTAGGGGAAACCGAGAAATTTTCTAAAGGAAGAAAAGAGTTTGTTGAAAGGTTGAAAGAGATTCCGCCAATACCTGATTGAGGGGGGGTCCTAATAACAGACGGAAAATTCATAGATACAAACATAGCATTTGACGCAGTTTATCTGAACAGGAAGAGACACAAGAAAGCTTTGGAGTTCATTTCTGATTTTAAGAGTCGACAAATCAAGTTGAGTCGCAGAGTGTTGGTAGAAATCGAAGAGATTCTCGCTGAAGCATTTGCACTTTTATCAGCAAAGGTAAGAGACCATCTTAAGCATCTTGAAAGATCTAATAGAGGTTGGGACGCACTTGATATCAGAGGAAAGGCCAAGGCATTGGTAGATATCGAGAAAATGCTAGCAGAAGACAGAGAAATCATAAAGAAAAATAGAGTAGAGTTTGTTTTGTCTGCTTTTAACAGCATTAGCAACACACTTATGGGTATGTCCTTCGATGAAATTCAGGAGGACTTATTACATCTAGCTAGCGACAATAATCACAGCATAATGATTAGGATAACTGCTCTATTTCCCACTATTGATTCTAAGGCAAAGCTTGAAGATTCAACTAAGCTGAGAAAAGCGATTGAGGGTGGTTCAATTTCAAAATTTTTTAACGAGAATGGACACGGAAAAGACAAAGAGATACTCTCAGAGCTCATAGTGATATTGGCTCTGGGCTCCAAAGAAGACATGTATTCAGAGATAAATTTCTATACATGTGATGAAAAATTCATAGCACTATATGGAGAATACAGAGAAAATGAGTCTTCAAATAATAATGGTGATAATGACAGAAGCTTGGTTGTCAAATCCCTCTCAAGCCTTTCGCTTGTACAAGCCTACTAATTCCTGAAACTTCTTTATTTTATTGTAATATTACCAACTATATCAGAAAAGGAACTTATTGACGTTTCTCACGTTTCAAAAAGGGGAACTTCTTTTCTAATAACACTGCCAAGAAAGGTGGTGGAGAAGATGAGAAATCATGGCTTAAGGGGCATGAATGGTGCTTTGCATAGATCTCATAGAATTATCGCCTTCTCATTGCAAGAAGATATTTCCATCTTGAATGCTTTCATTGATCGTGAATGTATGGTTGATGCATGCAGCGTAACTACAACGGAGGTCAGACATGTGTCAAAAGACTTGGAAGGCTATATCATAACGAACGACCCGGTTAAAGGTACATATACGCTGTATTTTTGCAAGGATGATTTCAACGAGAGAGCACACCTCTACGTTTCTTATAAAGATGAGAAAGTAATTGGATACCTCTTTATGTTTGACGCAATCGAAGACAACTTGTTTTGGGTCTATACTCATTCCGACAAAATTGCAATTCCATCTCATGTAAAGCTGATTCCAAAGAAACATTCAATTATAACTACCGATTAATTGAATTCGGACATTCTGAAATCGTATCTTCAAAAGTGCGAAGTGGAAACTGAACTAATAATGGCCTTCTCTGACAATCGAGTAGGTATAGCAAATTCAAAAAGAGCAGTGAGATTGAGCAGGAAGAACGCTTTGGACTACGCAGCATTCCAAAATCAAGAAAATGGAAATGTCACAGCAGAGAAAATCAGAATAGCCGGTGATTTCCTGGAAAAGGAAATTGTATTCGGAATATTTGCAGATAATGGAGAACTTGCCTCTGTTGGTCAAATTCATGCTCGTGCAACTCATAATTGGATCATTTCAGGTGTAGAAACATTACCCAATTATAGGAGAAGGGGCTATTCGAGAGAGATTGTTTCGGAATTCACCGACCTTGCACTATCCCATGCTAAAATTGTTACACTTTTTGTTGACTCTGAAAATAAAGCTGCAATAAGTCTTTGTCAAAATCTTGGTTACAAAATAATTGAAACTGGCGTGCGGTTAATTTACAATTTTTGACATCCTGCTTGTTGTGGAGTGGCAACAGAACTAATGAGTATAATCAGGTGTGAATATCTAACATAATCTTACGGGAAATTATGCATCTCATCGTCTGCAATTACACTTGTCAAATGAAGCATCCAGATTTAGCTGGTAATAGGCATGTTGTGGTTCAAACCCCTACAGTGGCCTCTTTTTGGGCATATTGGACTTATGAACTGTTTCCGAAGTAAACTTCTTGGATGTTGCAGAATTTCAAGTGCTTTTCATAAACATGACGAGTCGACTTCTGCCCACCGATGTATTAGTAACAGTGCATAAGCTCAGCAATATGGAACATTGAATGGAATTTCATCCACCCATACCAGAGGATAGTCCTGACACACTTCAATTTCTCAGGCCATGCCCTGAATGGATGGGAAGATCATAACTCTTATTTTGATAATTTACACAGAGACCTAACGTGTGGTCTTTGCGATCATGTGTTCTATGACCTCGCTGTGCTCATCCTGAGGACTAAACATGATTATCTCAGCATCATCATCGACCTTTACGTTATGTCCCGGAGGCCAGTAAAAAAGGTCATTCTCATGGACTGTCTCTTTTTCGCCGGACGAGTCTGTAGTAGTAATTTTACCGCGTAACACAAATCCCCAATGAGGGCTTTGGCAAAGGTTTCCTTCCAACCCTTGAAAAAGTTCAGTAGTATCTACTCCTGCTGCAAGAGTGAAATACTCACCGCTGATCTTATGGTAGTCACTAACATCTCCAAACTCTTTCTTCTGCCTTACTACAACTCCGGGAATTTCCATCCTAACGTCAACATCTTCCTTTGCAATCCGCATTTTAACCACTCCTTTCTGCAAACCTTCCAGGCGCATCGCATCCCTTGATCCGATAAGAGATCGCGATAGGGACTTGAGCTAAGGTTTGCGAAATCACTATTTATATCAATAAGCTGACCGAGTTATATCTTCAGCCTAACAATTTAGGTTGGTTCACTATCGGTGCAAATGAAAAAAGGTCGACACATCATTTCAGAGTACTTACCTCCATCCGCGTAGCGGGGTCGCCCATCATCAAGTCTTATTTGCACTTGCCAAAGGAAGCATTTGATGTAATTCGTAATCAGCAGGTCGGGGGTTCAAAACCCTCTATTGGCTCTCTTAGCTTTTTTTTGGCTCTACTATCAATTGTGCATCGTTGCTTCCGGCGAATTCGTCCAGTTTGCTCCTTATGAAGCGGACACTTCAATCTGCAGATAGAACAAAATATGGGCAGTCTAGTTATAACAAAGAAGAAAATATTGTTATGAGCTTTCAAAGGACACATATTGGAACCATCCTGGCTTCGATAGGGTCAGCCTTAATAGGAGGTCAGAAATTAATACTCCAACAGCGTGTATTTTGGATGGACCTACACTCGATAAAACCTTTCTACATGGTATGCATGCCCTGTATATCCAACTTATGAAATCCTGATACCCCTCATCATTACTGGTTTTATTTTGTTGGTTTTGAGCATTTGCCTCTTGTTTAGGAACAAATGATGGTGAAGCGAGTCATTGCCTTGGAATTCGGCACTCTTTTGAAGTTTACAATCCAGAAACCTTCAGAAGTTGAGTGTTTTTCACGACAGTTTTTGTATTTCAATTGAATCTTCTGGATACAATTCGCAAGAGAAATGTCGATAATAGAAAATCTCTTCATATCTATGACCAAAACGTGAGGAAAATAGGCATCGATTAAAGGGAACAGGCTGGTCAGTGGAAATGTATCAAGGGCGTTGCCCTTTTGTTTCGGTGTAATAAAAAACGTTATAATCTGTACAGCAGATCCGTAAAATCACGGAAAAATGCTGATGAGCAGGTATTCGAACCCCAAGGTTCTATTTGCAACTTCTCTTGGTGCCTTCATACCACCTTTCACCAGTAGTGTTATTTCATTCTCTGTTCCGGAGATCGGACATTTTCTCAAGGCTTCATTCACTCTTATGGTCTGGGTGCCAATGGCGTACCTCATAGCACTCCCTTCCCTCATGATACTCTTCGGCAAGCTTTCAGACATATTTGGCAGGCCAAGATTCTACATGCTCGGTTTCCTTGTCTTTGGAGCAGGAGGAGTATTGTCAATATTTTCCAACTCAGTGTATTTCCTCATATTTTCCACACTCGTTATGGGCGTTGGCGGCTCTCTTCTATCGGTAAACGGAACTGCCATTGTCAGTTCAGTGTATCCTCCGGATGCAAGAGGAGGTGCACTGGGAATCAATGCCATGTCAGTATATCTCGGGCTCACTACCGGACCAATACTCGCCGGGGTTCTTGTCGAGTTTCTCGGCTGGCAATCCCTCTTCTACGTAGTCGCAGCCTTTGCTTTTCTCTCACTCATCCCGGTTTATGCGTTCCTCAGGAAAGTTGATGTTCCTACTGCGGCTAGGAGCATAGACTACCTTGGTTTCGCCCTTTTTCTTATAGCCATACTTTCAATAGTCCTTTACCTGAGTTTTAGCGAAGTTTACGGGTTCACAGCAACGATTTATCTCCTGGGATTCGGCCTTCTTGTACTTGTGCTTTTCGTTCTCTTTGAAAGAAGGAAAGAGGAACCGATACTTGACATGAGGCTGTTTACAAGGAACAGGACGTTCTCTGCAGCAAACTTCACGGCTTTCCTCAATTACATAAGCACATTTGCTATAGTTTTTGTTTTCTCAATTTATTTCTCGGTTATAGCAGGCCTGTCGCCTTCGGAATCGGGACTCATACTTACCGTGGAACCCATTCTAATGGTCATTTTTTCACCAATAAGCGGAAGATTGTCGGACCGCTTTGGATCACGGGCCCTGTCCTCCATGGGGATGCTGATTATTTCCGCTGCATTTTTCGGGATATACTTCGACATAGGTAGAATCACCCCTACAGGGATGATCTGGCCACTTGGCGTAATAGGTGTAGGCTTCGGCCTTTTTTCAGCACCAAACACCAATTCAGTCATGGGTTCGGTGGATCGCAAATATTCAGGCACAGCTTCAGGCACTCTCGGCACCATGAGGTTCGTAGGTCAACTGATGAGCCTGGCAGTGATGAGCACTCTGCTGGCGGAAGCCATGCCCAGAACCATGCTTCTGGAACTCTTCTCAGGAATAAACTCAAACCTGTCGGCGGTGGACGTTACAGGCTTCATGACCGGACTCAGGACCGTGATGCTCCTTTCCGGAATACTGAGCCTTGCTGGGGTTTTCACATCTCTTGTCAGGAGTTCGTGATTCAAGGCTGGAAAATCTGTCTCATGAAGCACCGCAACAACGAATGTAACACGAAGGGAAATGGATGGTTTCCGTCATATTCTGTAATTCCTTTCCGGTAGATATGGCATTGACTTTTCCACCCAGTCTCCTGTCACCTTCCTGCCAGTGAGGACTGCGGACAGAAGTGGCTGTTTGCCCTGATCGCTGCAAATCCATGGAACAGCACAGACAGGACAGGCATTCCAGGCCAGAGCAAGTTTGTTGCGAGATAAATGCCATCGAATCCTGAACCAACTCCAGCAGGCAAGAGGCCCACGCCACCCATTCCAGGAAGGAAAAGGCCGCATAATGCGGGAATGAAGGTGCAGGAAGCGGGGACGGCATGCCTCCCCCCTCTTCTCCTCACGGCTGTCGATATGTTTCGCTTGAGGAAGTAATAATCCTGCTTGAGTTTATGATCGCACAATACGAAAGCAGGACGGAGATACTCCCTCCTGCAGTTCTTCCTTTGAAGCTTCTCTGATTCTATATTTCAAGCACGCTCTATTTGCCAGCAGAAACATGTTATTAATTTTAGGTTTAGCTACTCTGCATCGGATCCTTGTGTATTACACTCCAGATCTGGAGCCAAATTACAATTGGAACGACCGGAAGCTTTACCCGCTTATTCCGGAACCAACTTTTATCTAACATCCGTCCATACATTCAGAGTTGTGAGTTCAATGGAGAAAACGGACGGCAGTGATAAAGAGCAGAGTGGAGGAGGCATTGAATCCCAGGGGTTTTCCATAAAACACATGGACCTTTCGGTGGATCCTATGCAGGACTTCTTCACTTATTCTTCAGGAAAATGGATAAGAGAGAACCAGGTTCCTCCGGACAAGTCAAGCTGGAACTCGTTTTCGGAATTGAACGAATCAAACAACCAGAAACTGAAGGAAATTCTTGAATCATGCACTCAATCCGGGGGAAATGCCACGGGAAAGGTGGAATCCATGCTGGGAGACTTCTACGCCTCCGCCATGGATACCGAGACTCTGGAAAAATTGCGGTTCAGGCCAATATCGGATTTCATGGATTCCTTCGACAGGACTGGATCTTTCGGGGAATTCATGGAGAATGTTGTGAACCTGCATTTGAACGGCATTTTCCCGCTTTTTGACATATCCTCAAAAACTGACGAAAAGAACAGTTCCATCTACGGCCTCTACCTGGATCAGGGTGGTATCACACTTCCTGACAGGGACTACTATCTCTCAGAGAAATTCGAGGATATAAGGAGGAAATATGCCGATCACGTGAAAAAGGTGTTTTCCATTTACGGCTTGAGTGAGGAAGATGCTGGCAGGTCAGCAGCCTCAGTCATGGATATTGAAACAAGCCTGGCAAAGGCGAGCAGGAACAGGACGGAACTCCGTGACGCTGAGAAGAATTACAACAGGGTGGCAGTGTCAGAACTTGAGAAAAGGTTTGCAAAAGTCGGCCTGAAAAAGTATTTCGAATCCCTGGAGCTTCCTGAGCTTGATTACGTAATTGTAGGGCAGCCTGAGTTTCTCGAGTTTCTTGAATCATACCTTCCCGGCCTTCCCATAGAACAATTGAAAGCATACCTGAAATGGAATGTGCTCAACGCATCAGCAGACTACCTGTTCTCAGGCATGCAGGAAGAACATTTCGAGATGTTCGGGAAGTCAATAATGGGGCAGAAGGAGCAGGAGCCGAGATGGAAGCGTTCGGTGAGGGTTATCGATCAGCATGTGGGTGAAGCCATGGGCGAACTTTATGTCCGCAAGTACTTCGACAATGAGGCGAGAGAAAGGATGTCCCTTATGGTCAGGGATATTCAGGAAGTCTTCGTGGACAGGCTGAAGGGCCTGGACTGGATGACCGATGAAACAAAACAGCGTGCAATGGCAAAATTTGAGAAGTTCAGGGCAAAGATTGGGCACCCTGACAAATTCAGGGACTACTCATCGGTTGTTGTGAAGAAAGATGATTACTTCGGGAACGTCTGCAGGTCCGCTTCCTTTGAGGTGCGGAGGCATATCAGGAGGGCAGGGCTCCCTGTGGAAAAAGACGAATGGTTCATGACCCCGTCAACCGTGAACGCATACTTCTCTCCACCTGACAATGAGATCGTGTTCCCGGCGGGGATACTGCAGCCTCCTTTCTTCGATACAGCAGTTGACGTTGCAGTGAATTACGGGGCCATTGGAGCAGTCATTTCACACGAGATAACCCATGGCTATGACGACCAGGGAAGAAGATACGATGAAGACGGGAATATAAAGGACTGGTGGACGGCAGAAGACGAAGAGAACTTCATGTCAAAGGCAGAGGATGTTGTAGAACTGTACAGCTCCATGGAAGTTCTCCCCGGCCTGCATGTGAACGGTGAGCTGACACTGGGTGAAAACATAGCCGATTTCGGGGGAGTGAGCATAGCGTATGAGGCGCTTCAGAGGCGACTCAGAAAGGAGCCGGAGCTGAGGAAGGACATAGACGGATTCACTCCCGAGCAGAGATTCTACATCTCGTACGGGCAGATCTGGAGGCAGAACATACTTGAACCTATGGTGAAGCTTCTCGCAACAATAGATCCCCACGCGCCCAACAGGTTCAGGGCAACTCTTCCCGTCTACTGCCACCCGGGTTTCGAGAAGGCATTTTCGGATATCAGCAGCACTGGCAAGCCCTTGGCTGGAAAGAGGATCGAGATATGGTAGCCCACCCGTACTGAGTCATGAAACCCGGCTGGAGAACTCAATTTAAATAGCATCTTCACCTTTTAACCTGCCTGATGAAAAGATGTGAATGGGTACCTCCGGATGATCCCCTCTATGTTGAATACCACGACAGAGAATGGGGCGTCCCGGTGCACGACGACCAAACATTCTTTGAGTTCCTGGTACTTGAGGGGGCCCAGGCAGGACTCAGCTGGAAGACTATTCTACAGAAGAGGGACGGGTACAGAGACGCCTTCTCAAACTTCGATCCTTCAAAGGTTGCAGTTTACAGCGAATCAAGGATAAAGGAGCTCCAGTCCAACCCGGGAATAGTGAGAAACAGGCTGAAAATTTCATCAGCTGTTCAAAACGCTGAAGCATTCCTGAAGGTGCAGGAAGAATTCGGGTCATTCGACACATATATCTGGAAATTTGTAGGCGGAAAACCAATAGACAAAGGGTGGGCAGAAATATCGCAGGTCCCCTCGAAGACGGCTGAGTCGGACGTCCTCAGCAAGGACCTCAAAAAGAGGGGATTCAAGTTTGCCGGTTCAGCAATATGCTACGCATTCATGCAGGCAACCGGGCTGGTCAATGACCATACAACACGCTGCTTCAGGTACGGTGAGATCACGGGGAGGCTGGCATAGCGCCCCCGTTGAGAAACAGTCGCCTCCCATGTTCCACGCGCGATTATCTGCCAGGAAAGTTATAATACTGTGGCAGTGCAGATCATAGCTTCAGCACTGTGTGAATGTTAATATTATTAAATAAATAATTGATGTCTGCACTCGGCAACACATTAATATATTATTTTCTGATTTGATTATATATGGTTGACAAAAGAGTCGGACTGGGCATCGGCCTTATGGTTGTGGGTGTTGTCCTATGGGCTTATTCCGGGGTCTGGTATGTCACTGTAAGCAAGGCAATATCTGCAGGTTTTGCAGGCTCATCCGCTTACGGGCCATCGCCATCATCCTATGGCCCATCCGGAATACTGGTTATAGTCGGTGTTGTGATAACTGCCATCGGACTTGCTGTTGCAATAGCTGGAAACCGCAGCAGGGCAAGTGCCAGTTGAGCCATATAGCATAAGAATCACCTTTCGGCAATGAGATCCTTGAAGAAAGTGATCTCTTTCAGCTTCACTTTCCAGTCTGCCTCATCCTTGACTGCATTGTTCAGGATCCTCATTACAGCCGCAGTCTGCTGTCTCGGCACGTTTATCACCAGGTTTATTGTGCTATTCACGGTCGAGCCGTAGAAGCCGTACAGAACGACGTAGTCTGATGCCATGGACTCTGCAAGCTTGTTGATTAGTCTGTTTCCCGAACTGAATGAAAAGAGGCCGCCTCCCATGTCGTTGACATCCTCTGGCCTGATTATATCCGGAATGGCGTTTACGGGGCTTCTTCCTATGGCCTTTACACCGTTCTCCCTGATATTGCCCAGTACGAAGAAGATCTCGCCGTACCGTGTCCTCATCGAGGCGCTCGAACCGGTTGGAGTTGCCTCAATGGTGATAGTGGAAACATCATCGATCTCGTCTATTCCCTTGAAAAGTGTGATGTCTCCATCGATCCTCTTCATGTACTCGACACGCAGGCCTTCAAGCTGTCCTGAAACAGACAGAAGCACCGATGATATATCATCCAGCTCCGCTTCATTGAATGTGAAATGAACATATATCCTGCCATTCTTGATGTAGGCATAATCGATCACGAGGGTCCTGAAGTTTGCAACGACAACCCTGAGTCCCTGGCCGTAAGGCCCCTTCATCTGGTCCATGCTCCTCCTGACCTGCCAGAGGTCATCCTGAAATTTCGCACCGACCCTTTTCAGGAAAAGTTTCTTGTCTCCATCGCTCTCCGAGCCTTCCGGCAGGAAAAGGTTGAAAAATATGTCGTCCCTGACAAAACTCAGCCCGATGGGGGCCTTGAAGGTGGACGCCCAGATGAAATCCGAATCGGGCTCGCTTATTCCCGGCCTTGAGACCAGCATTTCAAAGTTCATCAGACAGGAAATATTCTTCAGAGCCTTTAGAGCAGGGCTTTCATCCGGTTTCATGTGGTGTCAGCTAAATTATAGGTGTTTATTTATTTTTCCTCGGTTGTTTTTGGGAAAAAGGGAATTTTACTCCATCTCCCCCTTTTTCACAACAGCATGCAAGAAAACCGGGCGATAATCATTCCTGTTCAGGCTGTGGCGGCTCGTTGTCCTACACGTCTATGTTCTGCCCGGGCAGTTTGCCTTCGAGGAATTTGGCACTTCCAGAATTTCTCCTGATGGTGAAGCCGAACTTTTCAAGGATCGATCATGAGCAGCACCTTTCAGGTAGGGTGGGGAGGCCCGAGGACATCCGGAAAATTGTGGTATCCGCATCCACAGTGCTCTCACTCAGTGCTCCCGCAGCCATATCTAAGTACGTGAGCCAGGTACAGCTCAACCTCTTTTCGCAGTACCCTCCTGCGTGATATTCATTGCAAATATAACCACCGGGAAATGAAATAACGGAGGAGTTGTGGCTATCTATTCCCACCTGTCCGTCCTGCCGCTATTATTGGATCAACAGCGGTGATAATTCTGCTTTATTCATTGCAAAATAACCTGCTATAATGTGGAAGGTGTCCGGAAGAAGGTTTTCACCCTATGTAGGATGTAGATGAAGAGTCGAAAGTGCTGACAATCCTGAAGCTTGTGCCATTTCCGCCCCTCACATACTTCAGCATCGGGTACAGCCTCCATATGTCTCCTGCACTCATCCTGTAGGCGTAATGGTCTGTACCAAAGGATGCCCTGACAACTTCCTCCGTTACATTCCTGGCTTCTGACTCATCGATATACCCGAGGGAATGGAGATATTCGTGCGTAAGTATTACATAAACATAGGAATTGAATTCAGTAACTGATGACGATACTCTCATCATGGCATTTACGAGGTTCTCGTTCATGACTATGTAGTTTCCTCCCACCTGCCAGAAGGCGCCCAGTGTGGCCGGAAGATCAGAGAGCGCAAGGCCCAGCCCGGACCTCTCCTTTCCGAGGTGCTTCTTCACGTTCTTCTTCACAATGCTGAATATTCTGTCGTAGTTGAGTTCAACGTCGAGAGACTGGTTCTGCATGCCCCCGCTGCTTTCCGGGACCTTAAGCTTCCTGCTGTCTTCCACGTTTCTGCCGAAATGGATGTCCGGGTCGTGGCCAAATGATAGGGCGTCAAAAAAAGTCATTGCAACTCCAGATCTATTATTTACTCATGGTATTAAAGGTCACGCTGTAATGCAAGCTATTGCCCGGACCCGTGACTGCCCCTGGAATTTATCAAGGCTCGCCGTCACTTCCTGAACCCGTACTCGTAAACCACCATGACTTATGCTTCCGGATCGGTTTTTCTCATCCTAGGATCTGTTCTCTGGCGCTCTTCATGTTGTCTGAATGGGAGACAAGTATTCCGTTATCCCGGTCCGTTATCAGGAAAATAACCTGGTCTGTGGACCCTGGCAGGAGATCGTTGATATTCCCTGATATCACTGAGTAGAGAACAGCGTCAATCTTCGTCAGGTTGACTTCTGCGATGACTGAAGTCATCCTGTTCCTCTCCATCAGCTCCAGCCTTTTTCTAACGACAGTGCCTGACAACACGATAGTACGGGAAAGATCAGGGACAGGCATTGCAGGATCTTTTCTCAGAGCATCGATTATTTTCCTGTCTGTGTCGCCTGTCCTCATATCCCCGGGATCAGGGACGCATTTCATGACCGGCGGCCCGAGCGGCCATGAAGCCTTGCTGATGTGCTCTTCCACGCCTGCAGGCAACATACGGCCCATGAAGTGTGAAGGATGTGTGGGAAAACATCTAATACAGAAACATTTTAACCAGATCAATGGAAACTACCACTGTTGATGGTGGCCGGCCTGCCATCAGCAATCAGGACAAGCTTGTAAGCGGCTCTTCGTTTCTGTATCTGTTTGTACCCGTCATCGCTCTTATTGCAGCGCTTGTTTCCAGGAAAGAACTTTACCTCGATTATGTCCACGTGCTCATGGGGGCCCTCTGGACTGGAATAGACCTCTTCATGGGAATTGTAATAGGAAGGGTCCTTTCCAAGGTGAACGTGCCGGCCAGAGTTGAATTCATCAAGAAGATGATGCCGATGATGCTCTTCCTCATGCCCTCCCTCTCTTCAGTGACAATAACTGCGGGAATATACCTTGCAATATGGGAGGGGATATTCAACCTGCACTATTACGCGATAATAGCTGCCGGCGTGATAGTGATAATACTGCTTATCCAGGGCCTGGGAATATTTCTGCCCAACGAATTGAGGATATTTCTTGAACTCAGGAAAGAGGAGCCCGATGTTGGCAAGATCTCGCGGCTGGGCATGATAAATTTCAAGCTTTCAGGGTCACAGGCATTCTTCCAGATAGCGCTTATCTTCGTGATGGCAAATCTTGCCGCGATGAACTTCTATTTCTGAAGATCAGGTTATGAATTCCTGGGCGGCTTTGACACCTTCGGCCGCCTTTATGCTTTCCCCAGAGGCCTTAAGGGACCTTTCCAGAACAGAGAGTGCCCTCAGGACATGGTGTTCCTGGACCCATCCCATGTGGCCTATCCTGATATAATCAGGCTTCACTCCGGGATGAACTCCGGAGCCGAATTCCACACCGAGTTTCATGGATTTCTCAAGCACGTCCTTCTGCTTCGAATTCTTGAGCCTCAGACCTGTAACAGTATTGCTCTCGATCCCCTCACCCGCAACTACTTCCATTCCCATGCCCCTTATTCCAGCTCTCAACATCCCGGAAGCCATTTTGTGACGCTCCAGCCTGGCGGCCATGGTCTCTTCGGCAATCAGCCTGAACGCTTCCTGGAGCGAAAAGACTGTGTTAATCGGGGGAGTCGCAAAGTATCCGCCCCTTCCCTCCTCCATGCCTTTCATGATCGGGAGCCAGTTTTTCAGGTTCAGGGAATACCCTGCAAGAGAATCGTCAGCGAGCTGGGACATAGCCTTCTCCGATGCGACGAGCAGCCCCGCGCCGGGGGGTGCACCAATGGCCTTCTGGCTGGCGGTCAGGCAGATATCGATACCTCTCTTTTCTGCGTCAACAAGTTCGCCCCCTGCGCTGGCCACTCCATCAACAGTTATGAGGTCCGAGACTTTTTTAAGCTCCTTGAGTAGGCTGTCAACAGGCGCCCTGACACCTGTGCTGGTCTCGACGTGGGTCATGAAGGACATTCTGTAATGCGATCCTTCCGTTTTCTCCCTGATCATATCCGGAGTTACAGACTCTCCCGCCTCAGCTCCCACAACATCGCACTTGACCCTGTATCTTGAAAAGATGCCTTCCCACCTGTTGCCGAAGATTCCGTTTGTGATGATGAGCACCCTGTCACCCTCATGCAGGAATGAAGCAACACTCTCCATGGCAGAGGTCCCGCTCCCGGGCAGTATGAATGGCTGGAACTTTCCTCCCACTCCCATCACCATTCTCAGGCCTTCCAGGGAATCTCCCATGGCCTGCACAAAATCCTTCGTCGCAAAACCGATGTTGTCTCTTGCACCGGCAAGAAGGACATCCCTGTTGCCGATGGACGGCCCCACATGCATCAGGAGTCTGTTCATGCTGCAACATCCCTAATGATTAGTTAATCCTTGTGACAACCCTGAGATTGAGTGCCTTTTTACATGGGGGCTCCCTCCACCAGGGGGAAAACACCTGTTTCCAGCCTGCAGCGGTCCGGTAGAATCTCCGGGAAAGCTGATCTGGCCGGTCAACCTATCGCGTGTCGGTCAGACAAGGAACCAACTGTATGCTGGCATCATGAATAACTGGAGACGGTGTCATTTCCTGTATTTTGGCTCCGGTAATCGTGCATCGCTGCCAGGCTGGCTCACCACAACCTGTTTATCCCTATTCCCGGAATTTCTCCACGTGTGGCTCCAAGTGCAGCGTATCCTGGAGAATACTCAGTTCCTGGCGCATCACCCGGTTCACGCAGGTTCATGAGCCTGCCCCCCTCTGATCCCACTTTGTCGAGAATGAAGACAGGAGATCCTGCCATGCCCGTTTGAAGAAATTATGTAATGATTAATGCACATTTACGTATAAGAATATATATAATCCTCAATAATTTGTGATAACTAAATATCCTGGTGCGAGACGATTGACCCTCTAATCTACTGGTTCCCACATCCAAGAGTGGCTGGCGATTCGCATGCAGTCAGATCCAGAAATATTTATTGAATGCGTGGAATCACGAATTGTAATGAAGCTTCAGAGCGTCCTCCTTTCCTTCTCAAAATTTGTGAGATCCTTCGTCCTTACGATGATTGCGGTCATCACGCCTTTTTACCTCTCAGGGCTGGGATTGTCCGCACTCGGGATTGGTGCAGTCATTGTGCTGGCAGTCGTTATTTCTACCGTCTTTGTGTACACATTCGCCTACCTGAAGGTGAACCTGAGGAACAGGATGCTACTGCTTGCATCCCTCTTTACTGCTTCAATGGCAATTCTCCTCTTTTCCAGCGGGTTCTATCTCTTCATTGTAGCGCTCATCATTGGTGGCATCACACTCTCCGGGCGTGACATGACTGCAAACGAGACGATAGAGAAATTCTCAATCAGCACCTATGAGCCATCCCAGAGGAGCAAGAACTACGCATTCTCCGTCTATAATTTCTCTTCCTACGGTGCCGGGTCCCTGGCCTCACTGATACTTTTCATATACGGCTCGGGCAATTTCCAGTTTTATTTCCTCATTGACCTTGTTCTTGCGGCCCTGCAATTCATACCATACCTTGCGATCAAATTCCCTGAAAAAATTGAGCGGGAGTCCCCGAAAAAATTCGATGAACCTACTCTGAAGACTGTCAGGAAACTCTCCTACCTCTTCGCGATGGATGCATTCGGGGGAGGCCTGGTGGTGACTTCGGTGATTGCACTCTGGTTCAAGGCCGTGTACAACATATCGCTGTCCCAGGCAGGACTGATGTTTGTCATCATAAATGTCGTCACTGCAGTTTCAATAATAATCGCCTCAATGCTGGCCGACAGGCTTGGCCTGATACGCACAATGGTTTATTCCCACATAGTGAGCAATTTCTTCCTGATCATGGTCCCTGTTTTCCACACCCTGCTGCTGAGCCAGATCATGCTGTACCTCAGGCAGACCACAAGCCAGATGGATGTCCCGGGCAGGGACAGTTTCATAAATACCATAATTCCGCCGGAGCACAGGATCAGGAGCAATTCAAACTTCCTCGTGGTGAGGAACGGATCGCAGGTGCCCGGGCCTGGTATAGCCGGCTTGCTTATTGAGACAGCAGCTTCTTCAGTATTTTTCCTTGGCGGCGGGATAAAAATACTTTATGACATACTGCTCTTCGTATCCTATAGAAACTACAAGGAATGACATGGCCATGGAGTCAGTAGTCAATATCAAAGTCGTCTGAAATGTAAACCTTGATCTTGTTCTTTCCTGCCCTTATGACTTCCTGTATCGGGACCCTGAGCCTGTATATGTGGTAGGATCTTCCGACTCCGGGGGTGTCCTTCTTTTCCATTCTCTGTACAAACCCCTGGGAGAGCAGAAAATTCAGGGTCTGGTTTGCTCTGGAAGAATTTATGCCGAGGAGCTTAACCATGCTTTCAAGCCTTGCCCCTTTAACCTGTTCAAGGAGAGCGAGAATCTTGGCCTTGTTCCTGCTGTATCCTGCGTTACGCAGCAGATCATAGACCTCATTTGCCCTGTCCCTGTCCATTGCATATTATATACACAAGTGCATATATATAATTATTGTAAGCCTGGAATATAGATTAAACAGCCATATTATTTACACGAATTCCGGCAGGATCATGAAAATAAATATGGGGGTGTGCAATTTCTGTCAGGAATGAAGATTGAAAAGATCAAGGGTTTCAGGGACCAGTTCCCGGAGGACATGGGCCCCAGGAAGAGGCTGCTTGGTGTAGCTGAAAGGCAGGCTGAGATTTTCGGCTTCCTGAAGGTTGATGTTCCGAGCCTGGAATCCCTTGACCTTTACAGGATAAAGTCTGGTGAGGAACTCGTCTCGCAGACCTACTCCTTTGTTGACAAAGGAGGGCGGGAAGTGACGATGATCCCGGAATTCACACCTTCTGTAGTTAGAATGCTCACCTCAAGAAAGGACATATCAAGGCCGGTAAGGTGGTACGGCACGCCCAAGCTATGGAGATACGAGGAGCCGCAGGCAGGAAGGCTCAGGGAGCACATACAGTTCAATGCCGACATATTTGGCCCAGACACTGCAGAAGCTGATGCTGAAGTGATCGGGCTCGCAGCATCCATCCTGGACTCACTTGAACTGAACGGGGAGTATGAGATAAGGATAAGCAACCGGGAGATCACGGAGAAGCTGCTGAAATCCCTGGGTATTACGGATATACAGGCGGCCTTTGCTGTTATAGACAGGTTCCGGAAGACAGATGAAGAATCCTTTGTTTCAGGAATAATGGAAACCGGGGCTTCAAGGGAGCAGGCGCAAAAGCTCCATGAAATGATATCGAAGCCATTCGGTGTCGGGGAACTGAAGAAGAAAATTACGGGCAGCATACCCGAAGAGGACATCGGGCAGGATATCATGGAAAGGATGATGTACACGGGAAAGCTGATCGGAACATACACGGAATCCAGCGTAAAATATGACTTTTCAATAGTGCGGGGCCTTTCATACTACACGGGCATCGTTTTCGAGGCCTTTGACATAATGGGGGAATTCAGGTCCATTCTGGGAGGGGGAAGGTACAACAACCTCGCCGCCCTCCTTTCGGACCAGGACATCCCGGCAGTAGGGTTTGGAATGGGCGACGTCGTGATTGAGCTGCTCATGAAGAGGGCAGGAAAATGGCATCCTGAATCCTATGGAGACTCCTATTATGTTGCAAGCCTGCTGAGAGGAGACAAAGCGTATGCCTTTGAAACTGCAAATTCCATCCGGAGGTTCAGGAAGGCTGTCGTGGAGGTTTCTGAAAGGGGGCTCTCGTCACAGATGAAGGCTGCGGCATCGACAGGGTGCACTTATGCGCTGATCATAGGCGACAAGGAGGCAAAATCTGGTACCGTGACTGTGAGGGACCTGACCACAGGGGAGCAGAAAACCCTTTACCGGGAAGAATTTCTTGACTCCCTCGAAAAGGAATCGCCACAATGATTTCAGGCCGGCTGCCGAGCATGCCATGAGTAAAAGGCGAGTGACCTCTACCCCGTAAAAATTCAATGAAATACCACATTGAGAAATATTTATTAACAATCTACAGCTTAAAGTAGTAGTGATCAAAAGTGTCCATAGCGTTTGTATTAGTTAGCACAGTACCTGGAAAGGAACACGAGGTCTACAACAAAATCTCAAAAGTCAACTACGTGGTTGAGATACACCCGTTGTTTGGAGAATACGACCTTATCGTGAAAATAGACGCTAAGGACTACAGCGAACTCGGCAAAACAGTCGTCGAGCAGATACGAACCATAGAAGGCGTAATAGACACTAAAACACTGACTGGCATTAAATTGTGAGGTGAATAATTGACTCCTTGGAATCCGTGGAATTGGGAAATTTTTTTACTGGTAGTTCTTGCATTGCTCGCACTCTCTTTGATTATACTGGGAATACTTACTTCGTATTTCGGTAGCGGCAAAAGCAGGGCAGTTGGAATTGTGCTTCTGATTGTTGGAATAGTCGTTGGCTTAGTTACCGTGCTAGGGTCGGAATATTACTGGCACGCTGGATTTGTCCAGAATGTTGTTGTAGCAACCATATACTATGTGATTGCAGCAATCATCGGGGCCGCCATAGGCCTGCTTGTATTCCTTGGCGCCATAATGAAAACATAGAAAGGTTCTTACCTTTTATTTTCCATAATTTATAAGCAAATTATCAAAAATCAATGTTTCTTGTATCCGATCTCAATTTTTCTTCCAGGTCAGCCAGATAGTTTCTTCAATTTTTATTTTCACGGGAATTTGGGAGTTGTGCCTAATTGAAAGCAACGTTTCAAAAATGGCCAATACCCAGTTTGTTGACCATTTAAGAAGGAGTCGCGGCTTCTACTCCCAAACGGCCTTCCACAGGTAAGTTAAAGTATCTTTGACGACTAGGATACCTCGAGAATGAGAAGGGTCAGCGTTGTTTTGGGTTGCTTCATCATAATTATCATTACGCTATCTTTCCTGGCCACAGAGGCAAGTGTCCCCCATCATTCTGCGAAACAGGGAATTGGCAATATTGCAAGTTCCCAGGGAGGCGGTTTATATCCCATCTACCTTGTCGAGCACAATTTGCCTGCAGGCATGTTGTGGTATGCCTATATAGGGCCACAAAGCCAGCAGTACTATTCGCAAACACCGCAAAGAAGCACTACACCTGTTATAGAATTTCAGGAAGCGCCCGGGAATTACTCCTTTTCTACTGGAGCAAGCGGTCCTTATATGCCGACTGAATTGAACATCTATGCCACGGTTGTGGACAAACCGGTCACTGTGAATATATACTTCGTGGAGCAATACAACGTGAGCGTATCTGAGGTGGGTGTGCCCCATGGGTACAACTGGGAACTATACCTGACCGACGTGAACAACTCCAACAATAATGGTGGTGTATCAGGTCCGCCCTTCAGGACAACCCAGTGGATGTACGTTTCTTCAGGAACTTACAGGCTGCAGTTGGGATCAAATCCGGTCAATGGTGTTTCCATTATGGGTGACACAGGCAACATAACTGTTACGGACGGGCCAGTGCACAAGACTGTAAGATTTTATAAGGTGAACATCACAGAAGAAGGGCTCCCGGGCAATTCCACTGATTGGGGTTTCCCGTACAGCTATTCAGGCACGTACAGCAATGGAACCCAATTCAGCAGAAGTGGATTTTATCCCAACTCAACTGGCCCCATCACCCTGTACCTGCCAAATGCCACGTACTCAATACACCCGGTTTCCAACGGCTATTATTCTACTCCTCTGGACTTCAGACTAAACGGGAAGCTCTTGAACCTGACTGAGACATTCCACAAGGTTTACCATGTTACATTTGTCGAACATAACCTGACCGGATCAAATGCAGAGTATTGGAAAGTCGGCGGGTTCCCTACTGCATATGGAATGAGCTCACCCTATATTGTGGGAGCCAGTGCTGAGACGTTCTCGGTCCCGAACGGAACCTTCTCATTCAATGTAACCGGTCTCTCGGATTATGAGACAACCATAAATGGCAGCATTTATACTGTAAAATCGACACTAGAAAATCAAAACAGCACATTTACGGTGAATGGGAGCAACACTGTAGTGAACCTGTACTTCAACGTCACAGAAACGCCAGCTAATAATTACCGGAATGGCCCCGGTCTTTCAAGCTTGTATGGCATCATAGCAATAATGTCCATCATAACCGGATCGTCGGTTGCGGCTTCTGTTGCCTATTTTAGGCTGCGCAGGCGATAATCATACCCTTTCCGGCTTTCATTTGAAAGGCCTTTGCCCCCGCCATTCAATTTTTTGCACGGAGCAAGTTTAATGTTATTCTTATGTCCCGATGAAGCCCGTTACAGTCTTTCAAATCAGATGCGTGCTGAACAGGGCGATCAGAACTGGCACGAGTATTATCGCAGCAAAGACCGCCCAAGTTACACGGTGCCCGAAGTTGAATGTCCAGCCCACTCCAAATCTTTTCCCGACGAGTATGGCGGGGTCCTTTGGGGTGTAGTACAGTGCGCCCCCCTTCCAGTACCTGTCATCATTCCTGTTGACCTTTCCCGTGTTTTCCCCCTTCAACTCCGGAACATCAAGCCTTGAGCCCATCTGCCCGAATGACATCAGGACCGCGGAAAGCACGATGGCTCCAACCAGTACGGGGAGCAGGGTCAGGACAAGAACGCTATCCGGAGGAAGTATCCCCCAGACAGCCAGGGAAGTCATCATCATTGTCAGGTCTATCAGTGCCGTAAACAGAAAAAGGCTGTCCCTGACATAAACCTTGAACCTTTCCTGCTGGTCAGCGGTAGTGATTGGCCTGGAAACATCAATTTCCTGCCTTGTTCTTGAGATCGCGTAGCCTATCAGAAACATCATTGCTGTTATTCCGGCCTGTATGAACGGGACCATGAATACAGTACCTATGCTCTTGGCCGAGTATCCGTTTGGCTGGCCGTTTGCACCGAAATGGGTGGCAAAAACACTGGGGAGGTTTGGATACACACCGATTCCAATGTAGAACGTCAGGGCCACAATCGCTATGGCAGGAACCATTGTCAGGATGGTCAGAACCTTACTGCCCTCTCCTGCTTCTTCGGGGTAGGCTGCGCCAATGCTTTCCCGGACATCCCTGTACCATTCCCCGGATTCCTTGAGGGCCCTGAGCTTCCTGAACGAGCTGAAATATGCCAGATAGGTGAGCACCATATCGGCAGCCATGGAGAGCATGGTGATCCAGTATAGCTTCAATACTGCCGGCAGGATGATCAGCAGCACAAATGTTGGAACCGACACTGCCAGCAGCAGCATGTGAAAGCGCCTCCTTACTGCATGAATTGCAGGATCGGCCTCCCTTGACCTGGGCATCCTTACACCAAACTGCACACTCTTCGGGGTTATGTAGGGGAGGAACCAGTACAGTCCCGAGATCAGGAAAAAAATGAACAGTGAAGTCAGAAGCAGGATGTCCATTTCAATCAGCCTCCGCGCCTGAAGAAAGAAGTTCACTGAACTGTTCCGATAGCCTTTCCTCTTTAATTCCCATGGCCCTTGCCTCTCTTATCAGCCCCATTATCATGTACCTCCATTTTTTGATGAATTCCTCAATATTTTCATCGCTTGCCTCAACAACCTCAACCTTTTTCTTCCTGACCCGCACGAAACCTTCTATTTCGAGCAGGTTGTATGCCTTGTTTACTGTGTGGTAGTTTATTCCCAGATCTCTTGCCAGTTCTCTCGTTGAAGGAAGGGCTGAACCCGGCGAAATGGTCCCTTCGGCAATTGCTTCGATGACAGAGCTGTATATCTGCAGGTAAAGCGGTTCCGGGGAATCAGGTTGTATTGTGATCAGCATCAATTGATATACTTTAACTATAACAAGTATTAAAATATATCCACTTCAGCTGAAATGCTCGGAGCTTCAATAATCGCGAACACAGGGGATTTCCTTATTGTACGGGAAACCAGGGACAAATGATAAGTTATTATTCATTAGATAAATTAAGTGCCAGATGTTCGACTCCTCCGAGTTTGTTAAAGAAGCAAAAGACGCGATTTCGAGAACACTGGGCTCCTCAAAGGGGATCCTCGCATGCTCCGGCGGGCAGGACAGCACCCTGCTTGCTGTCCTCTCAAACGAGGCTGCCGGAGATTCCGTCCTGACAGTTTTCATAGACACAGGGCTGCTGAGAAAGGGAGAGAAGGAAAGGGTCGAGGAAATCTTCAGGGGATACAGACTCAACTACATGATACTTGACGAATCCGACAGGTTCATAGGAAACCTCAAGGGGGTGGCAGATCCGGAGGAGAAAAGGAAGATTATTGGAAGGACTTTCATTGATGTTTTTTCCGATGTTGCAGACGAATTCGGGGCAGAGTACCTGCTGCAGGGGACAATCGCGCCTGACTGGATCGAAAGTGGAGGGGGAGTAAGGGACACAATAAAGAGCCACCACAACGTGGGAGGCCTTCCGGAAAACATGAAGCTGAAGCTCCTGGAGCCTTTGAGAGATCTCTACAAGGACGAGATAAGGGAAGTGTCAGAATTTCTTGAACTGCCATCAAACATTCAGCCGTTCCCGGGGCCAGGGCTGTCGGTAAGAATTATCGGCGAGGTTACAAGGGAAAAACTTGACCTTCTCAGAGGGGTCACGGATATCGTGGAGACGGAGATCCAGAAGCATTATGAATCCGAAGCAGAAAAGCCGTGGCAGTTCTTCGCTGTCCTCCTTCCGGTCAAGACTACCGGAATTCATGGAGACAAGCGTTCCTATGGGCTGACAGTGGCCATACGGTCAATAGACACATCTGACGCGATGAGCGGAACCTTTACAAAAATGCCGTGGGGCCTTCTGGAAAGAATATCAACGCGAATCACCAATGAATTCGGGGAGATCAACAGGGTGGTCTACGACGTCACCAACAAGCCCCCCGGCACAATTGAGTGGGAATAAATACTGAAAAAAAAACACTCAATATTTCATATCTTTCTGCTTCTTCAGTCTCTGGTACTCCTTTTCCGCCTTCTGGCTTATGTACCCTTCTCCGCGGTATGCGCCAAGGAAATGGCCAACTATGCCTATTCCCCAACCGAACAGCGGGAATATGAACCATGGGAAGAAGGACCCATGCGGGAGGCTTGTGAAATACCAGATGGCTATGAGGAACACGTTGACTGCAATGTATATTCCAAGGTGAACCTGGAACCCAACCTTGTCCTTTGCAATTTTCTCCGCCTTTCTCCTGAGCTCTTCCTCATTCATGATAATTTATTCTTTGCGTTTATAAAGAGAGGAATCCTCATATATTAGCATTGCACAGTGGTTCCCGGAATATTCCCCACCCCGTGGGAGATTGCATTTCAACATTGCTGGGACCTGCAATATAAGCCGGTCTTTAATAATTCCTGTAATTATATTTAAAAAAGCAAAAGAAAATATTAAATATATTAGAACGGGATATCTGGAAACATTATCCCAGAAAAGAGTGATCTGATGACCAATGAGGAGCTATTAATCACAGAAGAAGAGTATCAGAAATCCGGTGTTCATATTGGAACACAGATGAAATCAAAGGATATGCTGAATTACATTTTCAAAATAAGAAACGACGGTCTTTACATACTCGATGTGCGAAAGACAAACGATGCGCTTGTAACAGCTGGCAGAACACTTTCGCGCATAGAGCCTTCCGACATACTCGTGGTCGCCCAGAGGCAGTACGCATTCAGGCCTGTCAACAAGTTTTCCGAAGTAGTAGGAGCCAATTCAATAGTCGGGAGATTCATACCCGGAACCCTGACAAACCCACAGCTTGACAGCTACAGGGAGGCAAAGGCAATAGTTGTAACAGACCCGCTTGCAGATACTCAGGTCATGAAGGAGGCAAAGAAGACGGGAGTCCCGATAATTGCACTCTGTGATGCAAACAACAAGACCGACTACGTTGATCTTGTCATTCCAACGAACAACAAGGGAAGAAGGTCTCTGGCAGTAATATACTGGCTTCTTGCCCGTGAGATACTCAAGAACAGGGGACGCATATCCTCATACGAAGAGTTCAGCTTTACAATAGATGATTTCGAAGTTCAGCTCTGAACTTCAATCGTTTTTTTGGCCCTTATAAAACGGGTCTCTTATTCTTTCAACAGCTACATATTTTATTTCTTCATCAAGAAATCCCGCGAAAATCATAATTTTGTGAACACCCTGGGAAACACGTACCGCCCTGCTGATCTTATACCATTCATCCCTGCCTGAAAGAAAGTGTATAAGGTAATCCGCGTGCTCTTCCATTGTTTTCGTGTAGGCCCTGAAATTTGTCCCGTACTTGAATCCCGTCTTGACGATCAGGCGCCTTCCTATGAGATCGGAGTATATCCGGAAAAGGGGATTTTCCGAGCACTCGACGCCGCCTTCCTTTCCTTCCTTCACAAGGCACTCTTCAAGCTCGGTGAGGAACCTCACACCTCTGAAGTCGTTTCCTATCCAATCGGGCATCCCTTCCGATTGTGCAACGTGCCTGTCAGATATCCTGTCTGTGCTGATGCCTCCCGGAAGCCCCAGGTCTGCAGACCCTTCCGGCTCAACGCCATAAACCCTGAAGAACGTCGTGTCGTTCTCATCATCCACTGTGGCGACAAGTGAGCCGGACAGGCTCGCCAGTTCCTGAAAAGAAATATCCCTGCTCTCCCTCATCACTTTCATGGGCCCGTCGTACTCATTTCTGGGGCTTTTCCTGAAAAACAGGGAGTCGGATTCCTTCTTTACGTACAGCCCCTTCAATTTCATCTGCTCATAGACTGTGTAGAGTATCAGATCTGAGCTCCCGGGCAGGAGCTCCTTCATCAGGGTGAGGCTGTTGCTGTAAAAAGGGTTTTCAGGCCTGATCCTCCCTTTAATGAACAGGAACAGTGACTCAAAGGGCGTGACATAAAGGGTGTCTTCAACAAGGCGGCCCAGCTTGTACCTGTTCATGATAAAGGAAGGGCTCCTGGAATTGGTTATTGAAAAAAGGATATTTGAGCAAATGGCCCTATGCATTGGCTTTCCTCTTTGCATAGAACCTTTCAAGGAGTTTTTCTGCCATATGATCGACAAGTTCAGGGATCGAGTCTGCGGTCTTCGCGCTGACAAGGAAGTAGTCCACTCCAAGGTCCTGCCTGACTCTGTCAAAATCCTTTTCCCACACAACTGCCTCATACCTGAGGTCGGATTTCGTGCCAATGAGGATGACCAGGGGGCTCTCCTCAAAGCTATACAGGTATCTCACTATATCGGCGGCAACCTCAAGCTCTTCATTCTTGGTGATGTCGACTGCCACCAGAACGCAGTTTGAACCGGTGAGGAGCTTCTCCACGCCTTCCTCGTCCTTAAGCTCCAGGAACAGGAGGTCCGCTATGACTTTCCGCCCTTCCTTCTCGAGGGTCATCTTCTTCTTGATGAGCCCACGCTGCTTTATAACGCCTGAATCTGAATCATACACAATCCTGGATATGAGTGATGATTTGCCCGCATCGGGCTGGCCAAGGACCGTAATCTTCCAGGTTACTCTTTCTTGATCCATCCGCCGAGTTATTTGTAGTTGTATATTATATTTTACGGATTCCCTGCTCATCAGAAAAGCGTGCTATACTATGACTGGCGGATTATTTTTATATGCTGTAGACCTGACTTATTGGGAGATGCTGTATGAATTTTAAGTTATCAGAAATAGTCGGACACATGAAGCCTTCCGAAATACGAGAACTCCTGAAATACGCCACCAGCAATGATATCGTATCATTTGGCGGAGGCATGCCGGACCCGAGTACATTTCCGAAAAAGGAAATCAGGGAGATTATCGATGACGTGATTGAGAAAAACTCTGACCAGGCGCTTCAATACGGGAATACCGCCGGCCTTGATACCCTGAGGGCTGAGCTGAAGAAATTCGTTAGCAGGAAGGAAGGCATAGAGACCGACGATGACAAAATCATTGTGACAGCAGGCTCCCAGCAGGCACTTTATGCAATTGGAAGAATTTTCACAGACCCCGGCGATCCCATAATAACAGAGTCCCCGACGTACGTGGGGGCGGTTTCTGCATTCAATGCCAATGCAGCGGACATGATCCAGATCAGGATGGATGAAAACGGGATAGTAACAGACGAGGTCGAACGGAGAATAACGGACCTTGAAGGGAAAGGAAGGAAGCCTAAGTTCATATACGTGATACCAAATTTCCAGAATCCCACTGGTGTGACACTCTCGCTGGACAGGAGAAAGCATCTTCTTGAGATTTCAGAAAATCACGAGATACCGATCGTTGAAGACAACCCCTATGGCGAGCTCCGGTATTCCGGCAGCAAGATACCATCGATCAAGAGCCTCGACAGGAACGGGAACGTGATCTACATGGGGAGCTTCTCAAAGATAATGTCACCAGGGCTGAGGCTGGGGTACATCGTGAGTTCGGAAGAGGTTACCAATACGGTCAACCTTCTGAAGCAGGCACTTGACCTTTCGACCAACACACTCTCCCAGTTCATAGCTTACGAATACCTCAAGAGGAACATAATAGATCGGCAGGTCCCGAAATCAATCGAGATCTACAGGAATAAGAGGGACGTGATGCTGGCTTCCCTTGAGAAGTACTTTTCGGATGTTGGAACCTGGACGAAGCCTGAAGGGGGCATGTTTGTATGGGCTACCGTGAAGGGAGACATAAACACATCAAAGATGCTCATGAGTGCGGTCAGGAAAGGAGTCATATATGTTAGCGGCCCTGCGTTCACAGCCGACAACAGCCACACAAGGTCGATGAGGCTGAACTTCACATTCCCGGAGAATGAAAAGTTGATCGAAGGCATAAAGAGGCTTTCGGAAGTGGTGAAGGCAGAAGAGGCAAAGATCAGCAACCAGGCTGAAAATAAAATATAAGCCAGGGGATTCCTAGAGCATGATCACCATCCTGGGAGGGACATTTGCATTTCTGCATCCGGGGCACAAGGAACTTCTGAAGGCCGCGGTGCAAACCGGAAACAGGGTGGTTGTGGGCCTCACTACGGATGAATACCTTGAGGAAAACAAGAGGTACGGCAAAGTCCCTTACGAGGAGAGGAGAAGGAGGGTAGCCGAATACCTGGAATCCCTGGGTGCAGAATTTGAAATTGTCCCGCTCACCTCAAGGGAGGGGAACTCCATGACCGGAAAGGAATACGACTGCATTGTTGTATCGAGGGAGACATACTCCAGGGCGGAGAAGATAAACGGGGCAAGGAAGAGGAACGGGCTTGAGCCGATGAGGATATTGGTCGTCCCGTACGTCATTGCCGAGGACCTGTTTCCGATCAGCTCAACACGCATTATTGAAGGCGAAATAGACGAAGACGGCCGGAGGATAAAGCCCGTCAGGATAGCCGTCGCGACAGGGAACAGCCTGAAGGTTGAGGCAGTGAAAACAGTATTCTCTTCATTCATGTCAAACATTTCAGTGGAACAGAACAGTGAGTTCAACACTGAAGAAAACCAGCCCATGGGAGACCAGGTGATAGAACTCGCATACGAAAGGGCCATTTTCAGCCTGAAGGATTATGATTATTCCGTGGGAATAGAGGCAGGGCTTTTCCGCAACAGGTTCAATGACACTTACTACGACGTCCACTGTGCGGTTGTGATCGACAGGAACGGCGAGCTTACCACAGGGTTCAGCAGCGGTTTCCAGGTGCCAGAAAGCCTTGTGAGGGAAGTCAAGCGCGGGCTTGACCTGAGTTCAGCGTTTGAGAAGCACCAGGGCACAGCGGGAATCGGTGCCAGGGAAGGTCTCGTAGGTTTCCTGTCGGATGAGAGGGTACTGAGATCTGACCTGATTGCAGAATCAATAAGAAACGCACTGATCCCCAGGATGAAGCCTCTGCTCCCATGAAGGTGGCCGATCAGGCCCTGCTAATCATGCGGCGTGCATCAAGCAGCATTTCGCGGGCCTGCTCATGGGATATTTCCCTGAAATCCCTGTAGAACTCTCCAACAGCAGACATGTACGGGACTGCATCCACGCAGTAGACCTCATCCGCCATCTTTTTTATCTCTCTAAGGACTGTTTCATGGGCTACAGGCACGGCCACCACGATCTTGCTGTAGCCATTCTCCCTGAAGAAATTGACAGCGGCCTTTACAGTTGCTCCAGTTGCAACTCCGTCATCCACTATTATTGCAATGCTGCCCGGGTCGATTTTCATGGCTTCACCTTCCCGGTAGTACTCCCTGAGCCGGCCTATCTCTTCTACTTTTTTCCTGGCAAGCGGCTGAATTTCCTTCTCACTGTAACCAATCCGGAACATGAGATCCTTGTTGTAGTAAAAGATGGGAGGGTCTCCCTCTGTGACGGCCCCGAGGGCCAGCTCCTCCTGGTACGGTGCTCCTATCTTCTTCACAATAAGGACATCCAGCGGGAGTGAGAGGTTTCTGGAAACTTCAAAAGCTACCGGCAGTCCACCTCTAGGGAGTGCATAAACCACACATTTCTTGCCCCTGAATCCCTTCAGGATCTCAGAAAGCCTTTCTCCTGCTTCCTTTCTGTCCATGAACATTTGCCATCACCTAAACTAGCAATTACTCGTATATGAATTCCTACGGTCAAAAACGTGCCTATGTTTTTCAATTTGCTAACACAACGGTTAAGTATTTGTTAATACTTTTTTACGAGGGACTAGAAATGGTTACAGAAGAAGAAGTTCTCGAGGAAATGAAACAGGTTTCCGATCCTGAGATCGGTATGGACGTTGTTAACCTGGGCCTCGTTTATGAAGTTAAAATTGATAATGACAGAGTTTACATCAAGATGACCATGACTGCTCCAACCTGTCCAGTCACTCCATGGATACTTTCTGAGGCACAGAGAGTTGTCGAGAACCTGGAAGGAGTTGAGGCAGCAGATGTTGAGCTGGTCTGGGAACCTCCGTGGAACCCTGAATTGATGAGCGATGAGGCAAAAGAAGCACTCAACATGATGTAATAAACCAAATCTATTTTTTATGCCCGGTTTCTCCCTTCCCGGAGAGTCGACCCGAAAGTTCAGTTTCCTGCATATATTGAGGGCAGGCAATCCTTTACCACCATGACGCTTAATGTTTTTCATGGCTTCAGGAATGGATTCCTATCTGGCAGAACTGGACCGGCTTATCGGGGAATGCCAGAGGAAGGGCGTGCATTCCAGGGGATGCCAATGTTCGGGATAACCATATTGTCCGTGGGCAAGCGATTAAAAGGAAATGGCTGCACAGGCGGGCTGAACTTCATGCATCAGTGCCATATTTCTCTCCCTCTTTTCCGCAACGCCTGTAGCCTATGTAACAGGCATATTTCAATGGCATTTCTCAGGCAGGAGGGTATGCCTGCAAAAAACATCTTTAAATAGTCATTACTTATAAAGCCAAGAAGGGTTGTTCATGAGTGAAAGGGAAAAGATTAACATTGAAAACATAGTTGCCTCGACATCGCTTGCAGAGCACCTAGATTTGAGCAGAATTGCCCTCGCCCTTGATGGGTCAGAGTACGAGCCTGAGCAGTTCCCGGGCCTTATATACAGGCTTCAGGAGCCAAAGACTGCCGTGCTTATTTTCAGGAGCGGGAAAGTCAACTGTACTGGGGCAAAGAACCTGGCAAATGTTAAACTTACCATAGAGACAATTATACAGAAACTGAAGAAGGCCGGAATAGAAGTTTATGATACTCCGGAGATTGTTGTGCAGAACATTGTTGCTGTGTACGATCTGGAGGCAGATCTCAATCTTACGGACATAGCAATGTCTCTGGGCCTTGAGAATGTGGAATATGAGCCTGAGCAGTTTCCGGGGCTTGTTTACAGGGTGGAGGAACCAAAGGTTGTACTCCTTCTGTTCGGAAGCGGAAAGGTCGTATGCACGGGCGCCAAGGAAGAGAGCGAAATAGAGCAGGCAGTTATAAAGGTAAAGAAAGAACTCCAGAAAGTAGGGCTTATCTAATCCTGCTTAAGAAACTCCCTCAGGAAAGAGGTTGCATAAATACCTCTCCCAAGGGAGAACTTCATCGTATTGTCACCAGTATATTCGAAGTCCAGGGGCTTTGCGGAAATTATCCTGCGGTCGCCTTTTGAAGAAAGTTCCGGATAACCGCCTATACGGAACTGCGGGAAGAGTACCTTCTCCTCCTCCATTATTTTTCTCTCTATTTCTCCCTGGAAATTATCCGTCATCCTGCTTTCATACCCTATCAGCGGGATGGTGAGCCTGAGTCTGTCCTCGCCAATCAGGCGGTTTATTTTATCGGTGTTGTACCTGTTTACTTTTATCTCTTCCCTGTCCACGGGGTTGAAGTACTGGTCAACCGCGTAGGCTATATCCCCCGGGACCGCCTCGTTGAGGTCTCCCATGGCCTTGTGCCTTTCCGAAAGGATGCGGTTGAAGATGTAAGACTGGTAAGCATGGACAAACAGCATCCCGAGGTTCTTTGGGAACGCGCTGAACGCACCCTCGAAGTTTCCGCTCTCCTGTATGTAGCCGAGAATTGAGCGCTCAAAAGTCAGCCTCAGGGGAAAGTCCTTCAGCGCTTCCGCAGCGTCATGTGTTTCTCCAAACCTCACCCTGAAATCTTCCGTGTCGAATTCTGGATCGTATATGTATGTTTCAACGGCTTTCCTGTAGTCTCCCTGAACTATGTATTTTCCAATCTTGTGCGTGTTTCTCCTCATCGACCCGAACCTCTGCATCCCGAAGAAGTTTGGAAAACCGCCCGCCCGCATTATCGATGCATAAATTTCCCGGATATCGTTCTCCCTCTCCCCTTCCGATGATATCCTGATGGTGAATCTGTTCCCCACCAGATCACCGAGCTTAAGGAAGTGATCTGAACGGAAATATTCGAGAACCTCTGCATCACTTATTCTTATTTCATCCGGAGAAAACCGGGAATTCACGCAGAAGTACTGTACAGTTATTCCCCGCTTGTCCTTTGTCCCGGCGTAGGTTATTCTTTTCCTGCTGATATGAAGCTCCTTTGCCAGCCTGGAAAGAAACTTGTTCGTATCCCAGTCTGTCAGTTTTATCATGAGGTACCCGTATTTTCCATCCTCCGACCTTGTTATGGAAGGGTCCGGGATCTCCTCGACTATAAAATCTGATATCTCATCCTTGATGCTCCCCGGGAATCCCGGCACTGAAGAAATCCGCCCATCTATACCGACGGATAACTCTGAAGGGTCTGACATCTTCAGTAATATTTCACCACTCTGTAGAGGTTGTCCCTCTCGACCGGTGACATGCCGATCTGCTTCAGGTTGTTTATAATGAAGTCCTTCCTGAGGTTGCCGACCTGCTTTCCGGTTGCAGGAATGACCTTCTCGTCGTATATTGTTCCACCCCAGTCATTGGCGCCGAAGAGGACTGCGAGCTGCCCCATCTCGAGGCCGTTTGTGAGCCATGAGCTCTGGATGACGGGAAGGTCCTTGTTGAACACGATCCTCGCAATGGCGATGTTTCTGAGAACATCCGCACCGCCGGCCCTGTACTTCACCTGTCCGGTTTCCTCAAGCTTTGTCCTTCCGGGCTCAAAATTCCACGCTGTGAATGACATGAAGCCCTTGTACTTTCTCTGAAGCTCAAGGATCGAAAGCAGGTGCCTGGCCTTGTCCCTGCTCTGCTCAATGTGGCCGAACATCATGGTGGCACTGCTTCTTACACCCTGCCTGTGTGCATCCTCCATGACCTTGAGCCATTCATCGCCGCTGTTTGCGGGCCTTCCGAGCTTCACCCTGACATCGGAGGACAGTATTTCACCTCCGGCACCGGGTATGGACTCCAGTCCGCTCTCGGCAAGTGCCGAGATAGTGTCGTAAAAACTAAGTTTCTCCTTCTTTGAAATGAAGGAGATCTCAGAGGTCGAAAGGCCATGTATGCCGATCTCAGGAAACTCATCCCTTATGGCGGAAAACATGCCTGTGTAGTAATCAAGGCCAAGTGACGGGTTCACTCCACCCTGTATAAGCAGCTGCCTTATCCCGAAATTCTCGTAGTGGTACCTGATCTTTTCGAGCACCTGTTCCCCGGACAGCAAATATGAGTCATCTTCCTTGCCGGTTCTGTAAAAGGCGCAAAAATTGCATCTGACATTACAGATATTGGTGTAGTTCAGAATCATGTTTGATACGAATGAAGTATATCTTCCGGTGATCCTGTCAGTAAGAGATCTTGCCATGCGGCCTAACGACATAAGGTCTGCCATGTCGTACATGTAGACTATATCGTCTTCGTCCAGGTCCTCACCCGAATTCATCTTCTGGAAGAGATCCTCAAGGGGATCTGCAAGTCCCAGCATAGTTCCTAATCTTGAAAAAATATAATAAGATATTCTATCAAAATTTGCATAAAAGGCACATTCTTCCCGGGAGAACTTCAATGGATGTCAGGGGCTGCAAACAGTATGGCCCCGGGCAAATACAGGAATTGGGGATTCACACTGAAATGGAGGATAAAAAAATTGTTGGGTGGGGCGGGGGAGTCCTGCGCCCTGTCTCCCTTCAAAAGGGCGGTCAATCATTCCTGGTCTCTCTTTACCGGTGCCCTGTAAGGTGCTGTGTATTCTTCATGGTAGTACTCTTCCTTGAGCCCCGAAAGTACTCCCCACGGAAAGAACACCAGGGTTGTGGTCAGGAACACGATCAGCGTACCCCACACGAACGGAATGTACCCAACCTGTATTCCAAAAAGCTGTTCCGGACCAACTGTATGGGAGAACACAACTATGAGCAGCAGGAACACGAAGTAGAACATGTACCAGAGCGAGTTCCTGATCTGCTCAAACGCCCGCATGGGGATGCCGAAAATGAGGATTCCAAACAGGATCAGGAGCATAGCGTATGGATCAGACGGCCAGCCGCTCCAGTAAACTACGAGTGAGGACACCCCCATTGCGATCGGGCCGAAGATATACGCACCCCTGAATTTCTGAGCCTTTGTGGTAATTCCCTGCCTGCGCTGAACGATCATGGCGACAGGGTGAGTGGAGAAACCGAGGTATCCCGCCACCGTCGCATCAACTATAACGCTGTAAACAGTTGGTGCGGGGGCCGAAATCATGACCGTTATGGCGCCAACAATAGCGAAGGTGATCAGTGCCCAGAACGGGACAGCATACCTCGCATGAAGCTCCTTGAACGCACCTCCAAGGAAACCTGATCTGGCGCTTGAGAAGAAGATTCTCGCCCCGGCGCCTGTGTATATATAACCTGTCACGAAAGGCGCCATGATTCCTGCAACAACTGCAAAAGCAAATATGATGCCAAGGTTGTTCGAATTTGCCAGTATGAAGAATGGGTTGTTTCCGCCCATAGCCCCTTTCAGTGAACTGAAATCGCCCGGTGCTATGCCGAGTGCACTCCAGTTTATGCTGGCAAGAATTGCCACAGCTATCGAGATGTAAATAAGCGTTTCAAACAGGACAGTATAGGCAACGGCCTTCACAATGGCATCTTTTTTCTCTACTTCGCTAAGCTTGGTTTCGCCTGCCAGGTCAGGTATGACGCGTATACCTCCGAAGTCATACATTGTTAGGGGCATAATCAGCAGTATTGCGGAGATTCCATATGGAAGGAATCCGCCGTAGTCAGGGTTGGCAAAGTTCCCAAAGTTGTGCACGAAGAAAATAAGCCCAAGTCCCATGGAAACGTAGAAAAACAGTTTGACTGCACCAATGTAAAGGGTGCTCTTCCCGAACATGCCCACACCGAAGTAGTTGAAGGGGGTAAATGCGAGAACAAGCCCGACACCGACAAGCACACCCTGGATTGTCGGGTATCCGGTCGATGCTATGATCAGCGGTGACCCCGGTATTATGTAGTTCAGCCCTGCCACGATGGACAGTGCTTCCAGTGGCGGTATGAAGATATACCAAACCATATCGGCGAATGCGTTTATGAGGCTTGTTGTACGCCCGTGTGAGTACAGTGTGAACCTCGATGGGGCACCCGCTTCCGGATGCACCCTGGAGAGCTCCATGTACGTGAGGGCGATGCTGATGTAGATAACACCGCCAAAAATGAATGCTATTATTGCCCCGGAGCCTGCAGTCGTAACCATGCCGACCGCACCAAAGAGCGCTCCATTCCCGAGAGCTCCAGAAACTCCTATTACAACCAGCTGGGTAAGCGTAAGTTCTCTTTTGAGCTCAACCTGCTTCTTCCTCTTCTTTTCCGGATCCATTAACATTTAAAAGATCGGCCCCCTTAAAACTGGATAGACTTAATATTTGGGGACTGCTCTGCGGGCAGGCATTTCAGGGTTCCAGACACCGCTTACTACGAAGAGCATTGCATGTTACGCGTTGTAATTGCTGCCTCCCATCTTGAGAAAATGTCAGGGGGTCGAGAAATTGCCTGTCCGGTTCGGCACAGGGAAATTGACATCTTAACCGAGAATGTACTTTACAGATAGGAGAGCTGGGCAGTTTCTGCTTTATTGTCGGCAGGCCGCGATAAACTCAGGAAAGCATGCCTTCTCCATTTCCCACCTTCTCTATGGCATATATTCTCCTATCCATGATTCTGCGCTTTCTTCTGTTATACCTTTCTGACTGGCGTCCAGAAAATGTGGATGGAGGGAGGGGAAGATCAGATGTTTTCCTTATCAGGTTCATGAGGTCTTCAGAGTTGCCAAATACCTAACCGCGCTCCTATCCGCCCTGATAGCCGCACGGGAAAAGAGGGAAAGCATATGGAAGGGAAGGCTCAAGAACAGAACAAACGATGCAATTGCAACGCCAGGGAATACCAAACTAAGGGATGGAAGCACGTCCTTCAGGATTGGCATGGCGATGAGGAGATCGATATAGGGGGCAACCAGCTTACCAGCAGGCATGTTAATGAAAATACTATCAGCTCGACTGTCAGGAACCCTTCCGCAAGGTTGATGATTCCGGCGTTAATCAGATGAGGGAGAGCTATCACGGGTATCAGAAAAAGGAAATTGACTCCGATAGTGATCAGGAACCTTCTTGATCTCTTCAAGCCAATGAAAAGTTACATTCATGGAATACATGAACATTTCTCAGCGTCCCCCGAAGCGCTTAGGTCCTGCCATGATTCCTCTTTCACTTCTACCGCTATGGTATGTATATTTAAAATACGCCGAAACTCGGAATTCAAGCAAAAATGAACGCAATCTGCGCCTAAAATAGAAATCATAACGGTTATAACTGAACATCCATTTCAGAATCAATGCAAACGGGAACATATGATCTCAGTTACTGGTCTGAAAGGGCAAGGGCCGACAAGCCCATTTCCTTCAAGGAAGGAACGGCCATGCTTGATGACCTGGACACGCATTCTTTACTGTCATTGGCCAATTCCCTGACTTCAGAGCAGGTGGGAGATACCGTTACGTATGCTGTATCTTACAACCTGAATTATTCGAATTACTGCACAGCCAGCTGCCCAATTTGCGCCTTCTACGTGCCTATGTCACTCAAGGGGAAGAGCGACCGCGGATACGAACTGTCGATCGAGGACGCCAGGAATGAAATCGCAAAGGCGAAAGCGCTCAACGTCACTGAAGTCCACATTGTCGGGGGCTTCAACTCTGATCTTCCCCTGGAATACTATGAGGAACTTTTCAGCACCGTGAAGAAATACATGCCCGACATAACACTCAAGACTCTCACCATACCTGAAATAGACTTCATAGCAAGAACAACCGGCAACTCGATCCAGGAAGTTGTGAAGAGGTTCCATGCGGCAGGAATGGATGCGCACACCGGCGGAGGGGCCGAGATATTCGACCAGGAAGTCAGGAAGCAGATCACCACCCCACAGAAGATCAGCGGCGAGAAATGGCTGGAAGATGCCAGGATAATCCATTCCCTGGGCATACCCGGAAACTCAACAATGACCTACGGGCACGTTGAGAAATGGAGCCACATCGTAGACCACATAGTCAGGCTGAGGGACAACCAGATCGAAGTTCCCGGATTCCTGTCTTTCATACCACTGAAGTTCAGCCCCGAGAACACTCCCCTGATGAAGATGAAGAAGGTCTCAGGGCCGGGATCGGCAGAGAAGGACCTTAAGGTCATAGCCCTGGGAAGGATTCTGGCAGGGAAGGAGATCAGGAACGTCAGTGTTTACTGGGTTGCGCTTGGAAAACTCACTGCACAGGTTGCACTGAACAGCGGAGGCAGCGACCTTGTAGGGACAGCCTTCAGCGAGGAGGTCTTCGGGGCAACCGACAGGACAGAAGGGGCAACCATCGAGGAACTGAACAACCTTGTGTCGCAGATCGGTAAAATACCAGCCCAAAGAGACACATTCTACAACATAAAGTCGTACTGAGCGGGCAGCTTTGCATTTCTTCCCCATTTTGCCATTATTCTCAAAATCAAAATTCATAATCTATGCTGCAATGAACCAGGGTGGAACATCCTATTTTCCAGTAGTGCTGTTCCGGTGAAGTGACTGTTATGCCTCAGGAAGCAAGGAATCCGGTGGATCTTACCCCCTACATATCGATCGACAGGGAAGCATGGGCGGACCTCAGGAACTCTACTCCAATGACGCTTACCGAGCAGGACTTCCAGAAACTTCTCGGGCTGAATGAGAAAATTGCCCTCGATGAAGTGGAAGAGGTATACCTTCCCCTTTCCAGGCTTCTCAGCCTGCACTTCACCGCATCGCTCGGCCTCTACGGGGCAAGGAACAGATTCTTCGGCAAAACCGGGGTGAAGGTGCCATACATCATCGGCATTGCCGGGAGTGTTGCAGTGGGCAAAAGCACGACCGCAAGAATACTGCAGTCCCTGGTGTCCAAGTGGGACGAAAAGCCCAGGGTGAGCCTCGTTCCCACGGACGGTTTCCTCTTCCCCAACAGGATTCTGGAGGAGAAGAACCTTCTGAACAAGAAAGGCTTCCCGGAGAGTTTCGACGTGAAGAGCCTGCTGAACTTCCTCCTGATGCTCAAGTCCGGTGTGCAGGATGTCTCTATGCCAGTTTACTCGCACCTGGAATACGACATCATTCCCGGTGAGAAGAACGTGCTCGTGAGCCCGGACGTTGTCATAGTCGAGGGGCTTAATGTCCTTCAGACCAGCGGAAGGTACGTCTCAGACAAATTCCCAGGCCTTTCTGTATCTGATTTCTTTGACTTCTCATTATACGTTGATGCCGAGGAGATAAACATAAAGAGGTGGTACCTCGAGAGGTTTCTCATGCTGAAGGAGACCGCCTTCAGGAATGAGAGATCATACTTCCACAAGTTCTCATACCTCAGCGAAGAGGAAGCGGTAGACAGGGCTGACGGTATATGGGAGGAGATCAACGCGGTGAACCTCAGGGAAAATATCGAGCCCAGCAAGTACCACGCCGACCTGATTCTCAGGAAGGGTCCGCACCACAGGGCAACCGAGATCCTGCTGAGAAAGATCTGATCCTGTTATATGTAACAAGTAATGTAGTAATATCATCCCGCCGTAGTAATGACTGTGACAGCAATGCAGGACGGGAAGATTGTGCTGAAGAAAGAGGACAGGAAGTATTACACTGCAGAAAAGGATCCTGAAATACTTGAGTTCGGGGAAGCATCATACATAACGCTGGAAGGGAAGGGAGAGCCCGGGGGTGAATTGTTCCAGAGCCACATCAACGTGTTGTTTACTCTCGCGTACCAACTGAAGAATGCATACAAGGCCATGGGCCATGATTTTTCAATGTCCAGCCTTGAGGCACTCTGGTGGGCAAAATCCGGGAAAATAACGGAAGAGGCGCCGCCGGAGGAGTGGACCTGGAAGGTCATGATAAGGGTCCCGGACTACGTATCTCCGGATGAAGTGCAGAAGGCGAGGAATAAGTCCATGGAAAAGAAAGGCATGCCTGCTCTTCAACTTGTGGAACACGAAAGGATGTCCGAGGGGAAGTGTGCACAGATCCTCCACGTAGGCCCCTATGAAAAGGAGGGAGAAACATACGGGAAACTGATGAAGTTCATCAGTGAAGAGGGGCTGGAGATAAACGGTCTATTCCACGAAATCTACCTTTCAGACCCTTCCAGGACTCCGCCTGAGAAATACAGGACGATAATACGGCTGCCGGTTAAGTGACTTCCAGGCAAGATTCATTCAACAGGCATCTATTAGCACCATTTTTTAGTTTTTATTCGGACATAATATATTTAGCGTTCTCCTCATCTCGGTCTGATGATCGGGATCATCAACTTCACTCACAGCGACCCACTCTATTCTGCAATCAGGAGGAAGGACATCATTGTAAGGGAATCCCCTGCAAAGATTCTCGGGATGATACTGGACGATGAGTTGGACGGAGGCATGGTCTCCCTCGTATCACTGATCGAGAACGGCCTTAACCTCTCCAGGGGTGCAAATATACACTCAATCTCCACAACAATGTCCACGATCCTTGTCTCAAGGGGGAAGCAGATGGGTAAGGACATGGAGATAGCGGTGACGTCCCATACCCGGACTACCGAACTCTACACTGAGATGGTGCTGAAAGGGCTCGGCATAAATTATAAAATGATACACGCCGATGAGACGTATGCGGAAGATCTACTCTCGATCGCAGACTATGCACTCGTGATAGGCGATGAAGCCCTCAGGGTCTACGGCTCAGGCCTGAGGATACTCTTCGACACGGGTTATGAATTTTCAAGGTTGTACCATCTCCAGCCGTTGTATGCGGCACTGGCGTACAAGGGAGTGAGTGAGCCCGATGACATGGAAGCCGTAAATGAAGCAGTCCACCCATCCAGAGAGGACATTGAGTCCTCTGTCGGGGAGGCATCGGAAAAGCTTGGCCTGGACCCGGGCCTGATGAGGAGATACTATTCATTCATAAGGTATGATTATCCTCCCCACCTGGACAGAACGGTGGAATTCGTAAGGAAACACCTGGGGAGGAGTTGAAAAATCACCACTCAGGCAATTTTTATGTAGTGGTTTTTACTAACGACAACATGTTTAAGGATAAGTTGCTCGAGATCAGGGAAGGGTTCACCTATGACGATATCCTCCTGTCTCCGGCCAAGACTGCAGTGGACCCGAAGAATGTGGGTATAGAGACTTATTTTACGAGAAACATAAAACTGAAGATCCCAATTGTGAGCTCCCCGATGGACACAGTCACGGAAGGGGAAATGGCCGTTTCCATGGCAAGGAACGGCGGAATCGGAATCGTCCACCGGAATATATCCGCAAACGAGCAGATGCAGATTATCAGGAAAGTGAAGAGGGAAGAATCCATAATTATCAGGAACGTTCACACCGTGGACACAGACACCCCCATTGAAGTTGTAAGGACAATAATGAAGACCAAGAACATAGGCGGCCTTCCCGTTGTCCATGGCGAAAAGCTTGTCGGGATAATCACAAGGAGGGACCTCGAACTTGTTCCCGGCAAGAAGGGCCTGAAAGTGAAAGATGTCATGGTCAGGGACGTGATTTACGCAAAGGACAACATCAGCCTCGATGAGGCAAAGGAGATACTTTTCAAGAACAGGATCGAGAAACTTCCGCTCGTAGACGATTCAGGAAGGGTTGTCGGCCTCATCACTGCCAAGGATATCTACACAAGGCAGAGGTTCCCCAATGCCACAAGGGACGAGGAAGGGCAGCTAGTTGTCGGTGCCGCAGTGGGGCCGTTCGACATAGACAGGGCAGTAAACCTTGAAAAGGAAGGCGCGGACGCGATCGTGGTGGACACCGCACACGCACATAACATCAAAGCAATGGAATCCATAAGGAAGATGAGGAAAGCCCTCTCCGTGGACCTTGTAGTTGGAAATATAGCAACAGCCGAGGCCGCCGAGGACATGATCGCACTTGAGGTTGACGGCCTGAGAGTCGGCATAGGCCCGGGGTCGATCTGCACAACAAGGATAGTTGCAGGTGTCGGAGTTCCTCAGGTTACAGCCATCACTGAGACTGCAGAGGTTGCCGAGAAGCATGGCATTCCCGTCATCGCAGACGGAGGAATCAGGTACTCAGGAGATATTGTGAAGGCACTGGCGGCAGGGGCAAATTCGGTCATGCTCGGTTCCATGCTTGCAGGAACAGAGGAGAGCCCGGGAGTCGAAATGATCATAAGCGGAAGGAAATACAAGGCATACAGGGGGATGGGCTCAATCGGCGCCATTCAGACAGGCATTTCCGACAGATATGGTGAAACAGGATCAGGAAAGTTTGTCGCAGAGGGTGTGGAAGGAGCAGTCCCATACAGGGGAAAGGTATCCGAAGTTCTCTTCCAGATGCTTGGCGGCTTGAAATCGGGAATGGGATACGTCGGTGCAGCCAACATCGATGAGCTAAGGAAGAACGCAAGATTTGTCAGGATAACCGCGAGCGGGCTTAGGGAGAGCCACCCCCACGACATAAAAGTAATCACCGAGCCCCCGAATTACCAGATATATCAGGTTTGATCCTGATACTCATTTTATAACTATTGTACCACTTCATTCTTATACCTCAACCTGATTTTGACCCAATGTTGTCAAAGAAAGGAGGCATTGTTGTCCTCATGGCCGCGCTGATGACCCTCACTGCAGCCGTGCCGATGGCAAGCGCTTCAAACATTACGACAGTTGTCAGTCCGGGCACGGACAGTGCCAATGTGACTGCATACGTGAACACTACCGCAACGATAACCTCGAACGATACTGGCCTGATATCTTTTGCGAGCATTCTGGCCAATCTTACGGACAGGAACACTTCAATAACACTGAATTCAAGTGACCCGATATTCGTGGACATGCAGGACGCAATACACGCCAATTCAACATCCGCAAAGATAAACTACCTCAACATTGAAGCAAACAGAACCTCTGCAAAGGTCAGTTCACAGGAGCTCATGGTGAACCACACGATGAAGATCGTCATGAACGTCACGAACATATATCACAACGGCACACTGGATCTAGCTTGGAGGGCGTTCTCGGACAATAAGTCAGTGGTGATAAACCAGGTCAACTACAACCATTTCCAGGTTAACAACCAGACCGTAGGCTACTACAACTCACTCAACTTCACGGCTTTCTCAAAGCCCCTGAGCAACTGGACGAGAGACTACAACCAGGCGTCAAACACCACGACGTTCACGACGGATGCAGGATACACGCTGAACTACACGGGCAACCTTACGGTGCTGGGGACATACCTCAACGTAACGGTGAAGTCTGACCCGTCGTACTCGATCGTTACGCCGGGATATGCAACCGCCGGTGCAAACACCCTGACCTATGAGAATCCGCCAGGCAACAGCCTTACACCATATCTCTACTACGCGGTTGTTGTAGTAATAATTGCTGTCGGACTCGGTGTTGCGGTTTCCGCGAGGAGAAAGCGCAACTAGATCGACTGAACAAGATATTTATTAAAAATATACTCCATTTTTTTAGTCTCAAGATCTTCAAGAAACGCTGCTATTCTGGCAAAGCTGTCCTTGAACATCTCCATTTTCTTAGGGTTTCTGAGTATCGCTGAAGGGTGGTACTGCGGAATTATGTAGTATTTGCCGCAGTGGAAAACCTTGTCGTTGACCTCAGAAATGCGCCCCAGTTTCCGGTTCAGGATGGTGGAAATGGACTGTATTGCCGAATTCCCCATCGGCACCACCAGCCTTGGCCTTATCGTCTCAAGCTCCAGCCGGAGAAAGCTTGAACAGGTCTTGATCTCGGATACCTTGGGAGTCCTCCCGACCTTTGGCCTGCACCTTACGGAATTTGTAAGGTACACCTCATGGCTCTTCACGCCTGCTTTTTCAAGGGCAAGTGTAAGAACCTTGCCACTTCTCCCCACGAAGGGCTTTCCCGCATCATCCTCTTTTGATCCCGGAGCCTCACCTACCAGCATCATCTTAGGCGAAGGGCGCCCGAAACCGCAGACCGGGTTTTTCCTAGAGTACTGCAGATCACATTTCTTGCAGTTCTTTATATCAGTACAGAGGTTCAAAAGGGGATCCATCGGCAAATTTGAAAAGTATCTCTGTCTATAAATTACTTTGTGAAAAGGTCATCCTGACCGCCTGGAGCTTCTTGACGTGAGGTAAATTCCCAGGGAAATAAGTGCGAAGCCGATGTAGGTGAATATAGTGTTTGTTTCTCCGAGTATGAGGTATGCGAATACAATGGAGAGGGCAGGAACAATGAAAAAAAAGGACGATATTGAGGACACATCATATTTCCTGAAGAGATGGAAGTAGATGTAATAGGCAACAGCCGACCCGAGCGATCCCATGAAGAGTGTGATCACAAAGAACTGGGGGGTGAAGCCGCTGATGCGGAAGGGCTGCATCATGAATGCCCATACCAGGATTATCGGCAAGGCATACACAAACTGGAGGGCATTCACCGAGAGCACGTTGGCTGAGGAAAGGTGCCTCTTGAAGTAGATGGTCCCGACGGCCCAGCTTATCGCTCCCGATATGAGGAAGACGAGGCCTATCCCGGGTTTTATATATAACTGGTCGGCAAAAACAAAAACTATGCCGGCAAAACCGACCACTGTTCCGGCGATCTTGTACCTGCTTGGCCTCTCCCCCAGGAATGCAGTGGAGAACGCCATTGCAAAAATGGGGTATGTGTATACTATTATGGAGCTTATGGATGAGGGTTCCGTCAACTCTCCTGTGAACCAGAAGCCCATGAACATGACAACGTTCAGGAGACCGACAACGGCGATTGAAAGATGGGTCTTAAGGTCCTTAGGGATGCTGAAATTTCTTGAAAGGAAGATCACCGAGAATATTGCCGCGAAAAGCACCCTGAATACCAGTATGAAGAGTGGCGGCTCGTAGATGAGGGCAAACTTCACAAGTGGGTAGTTCAACGCCCAGAATGAGGCCATTGAGAGGAAGGCAGCAACATCCCTTGAATCCACCACGCACGGTCATACAACCCGGTCATAAAGATTTGTTGTCGTGAAACCAAGAAAAATAAGGACTTTGGCAACATAATTTCTTTCTGGCTCAGATGATTTAAAGGACACCGGCCCTCTTAATTAAACATCATGCCTGATGAGGATAAATCCGTGATAAACATCTTGTAGTTTGCCGCCAACCGACAACTCTTTATTTTTTGCACATCTTTCAAACAATCGGTATGTCTCTTTTTGAAGATCGTGTTTCAATACTCGAATACTTTCATCAGCACGGGCTCCTGGTTTCGCCCGATGCTCTCAACTACATACTTGACAGGAGCATGGGGCCAATGATTCACAGGCTCGTATCAGACGATATAAGTGATGCCGGTTACATTGACGAGAAAACTGTAAAATCAATTCTAAGGGGGCAGATGAAGCAGGAATCCCAGGATTTTGAAGTCTATCTCCCCGACATAAAGGTCAACAGTTCAGTAGAGGACTTCCGCCAGATGTTTGTATCCAGGTACAGGAAGTTATCAAAGATCATATCCGCGTCCGGAACAATGCGCGGGACCCAGGACATCAGGAACGCCAGAAAGGCGGGCGGCGAAATAAAAGTCGTCGGGATGGTCTCCGACATATCCACCACAAGGAATGGCCACAAGCGGGTAGTAATAGAAGACCTCGAGGACTCGATACAGGCAATCCTGATGAAGAGCAAGGGCCTTGCCGATGAACTGATCCTGCAGGACGAGGTTATCGGCATTGTGGGAAATGTAAGCAATGGTACAGGCGACCCTGTCATATTCGCAAATGAGATTGTGAGGCCGGATATACCATACAAGGTTATTGATGACCAGAAGAAGCCGCCCGTTTATGTCGGGTCGATATCCGACATTCATGTCGGGAGCAAGACCTTCAGGGAAGCTGAATTCAAGAGCATGATCAACTGGCTCAAAAGGTCGGAAGGGGAGGCTGCTGACCTCAAGCACCTCATCCTCAGTGGCGACGTTGTGGATGGAATAGGCGTGTATCCGGGACAGGAAGAGGACCTTGAGATACTCAATCCCCTGGAGCAGTACGAAAAGCTGGGCGAATACCTTGCTGAAGTTCCGGAAGATATCAACGTCTTTGTCATGCCCGGAAATCACGACAGTGTAAGGCTGGCGGAACCCCAGCCTGCATTCCCCGAGAAGATCAGGAATGCTTTCAACAGGAACGTCACACTGTTGCCAAACCCATACACACTCACCCTGGAGAAGAAGAGGGTTCTGCTGTATCATGGGATGTCCCTGAACGATATGGTGGAGCTTGTTCCCGGTGCAAATTATGAATCAATCGGCAAGGCGGTGGAAGAGATTCTCAGGAGAAGGCATCTTGCCCCCAAATACGGCGGGAAGACCCCTCTGATACCATCACCCAACGACTACCACGTGATTGAGGAAGTCCCTGACATTTTCATCACGGGGCACATTCACTCGCATTACATCGGAAACTACAGGGGAGTGAGATACGTGAACTCATCAACATGGCAGTCCCAGACAGATTACCAGAAGATGATGAACTTCAGCCCGAACCCGTCTATCATGACTGTGTTTGACCTGAACTCCCAGACATCAGTAATGAAAAAATTCGCAAGGGACTGATCAGAAGGTTTTCCTGATTATTTCCTCAATTTCCTTCTGGAAGACGTTCATGAAATCTCCTATTGCTTCATCCCTGATTGATTGAGGTGTTGTCAGGACTCCAATTTTGGCGGTGATCTTTGCCATCTTGGCCATTGAATCGTATTCCTTGAGCTTTCCTTCCATGTATTCCTGGAGAACTTCGGCAATGGATTTCTTGAGTTCAGGATTTTCATTTATCTTCTTTCTCAGATACTCCTTAACCAGATCTTTCATTATGTCTCTGAGCGCCTCAAAATAAAGCTCCTCAGACGGCATGGTCTTGAAGATGTTCTTCAGATACTGGCTGATCTCGTCTTCCACGAATCAACAATGGCACCTGGTAGATAAATTTTCTTGAACCACTTCCGGTTGAGCAAACCTTAAGAGTGTGCTGATTATTTCCCAGAACTGCATACCTTCGAGATGGGCATTAACAGCTTAGCAATGCAAAAGTTGTTCCTGACGCTGAAATACGAAGTATGATTAAATAATAAGAAGGGATTACAAAAAGCACGAGATAATAATATCTCTCCCTGAATATTAATTGAATTACAAAACTGAGGTGAAACGTTGAAAAGAAGCTCACGCGACTGGAAAAAGCGCGGAAAAATGCGATGGAAGTGGAGAAAGAAGAAAATAAGAAGACTGAAAAGGCAGCGTAGAGCAAACAAGACCTAATGGGAGCATGGGGTAGTCAGGCATCCTAGCGGGCTCCAGTCAGGGTATGATTAGCTATGGGTCAACTGATCTTGATGATGAGTGACTGGAACTATGAACCGGGAAGAGACCCGTAGATCTGGGTTCAAATCCCAGTGCTCCCACATATTGTAGGTCATGTACCAGTTTTTCATAAATCTTCAATTGAGCACAAATGTCGTGCCAGGTTCAATTCTTTCCTGTCAACACTCGCACCATTGTTCCTGCAATATATTTTTATCGAATCCGATTATTAGAATAAAGCAGGTAAACACTGCAACCCAGGTTGATACAAGATGCAGACCAGAGAGGAAACGATAAAGGATGCGGTGGATAAAATCCTCGCCCTTGATGAAAGCGAAAATATAGAATTCATATTCCTTTACGGGTCCGTAGCTATTGACAAAGCACACAAAGGTTCGGATATCGATCTCTGCATAAGGATCAAAGGCACCGATAAGGAAGCCTTCGATTTTGTTTTGCAGGCTATGTCAGTGATCAGCAGCGATCTGTTCGATATCAAGTTATTCAGGCAGCTGCCTCTTTACATAAAGATAGAAGTTTTCAAGGGCAAGCTACTTTATTCAAGGGATATGCAGCAGGTTTACCTCGTGGCATACGAAACAATCGAGGACTACGATGAATTCAGGCCAAGGTTCTTCGATTACATAGGGAAAGAGGCGATTCATTGAGGGCAGACGGAATAAGGGACACCCTGATCTATACAAAGATTACAGAAATAGAGGAGAGTGTTGAGATCATAAAGGAGAACCTCCCTGCCAATGTTGATGATTTCTCCAGACTTGGCATTATCAAGGACGGGATATACAAGCGGGCAGAATTCGCAATAGAAAACGTGTTTGATATATGCCATATAATTAATGCAGATCTTTCCCTTGGAATTCCTTCGAGTGAAGAAGACGTAATTGAAAACCTGAGGAATAAAGGAATACTTCACGCAAGCCTTTCCTTGAAGATCCTGTCTATGAGAAAATTCCGAAATATTGTAGTACACAGATATGGAAAAATAGACGACATTGTAGCTTACAACCTCTTAAACGAAGGACTTGATGACTTCAGTGTTTTCAATGAACATATCAGGCACTTCCTCAAGGAAGGTTCATGAGTCTCTCCCAGAATCATAACAATCCTTTGAATTAAGGTTAAGATCACAGTTCTCCAACCATTGTTTTTATTTTTAACAAGGAAGACTTATTTGCAGTTTTCATACAAAATCACTACAATGCAACTCCGAAACTATTACTTTTCTGATCTTATGGCGTTATCGATGGCATCATAATGCAGATCATACAAAATATTCCCGCAGCACTGATACAGTGGCGTCAAAATCCGGTACCTCTTTCACAAGGGCGGGAATCTCCTTCACCCATTGTGATCTCAAAGTTCCGACTCTCTTCATCAGCGCTTCTTCATCAGCGCTTCTTCATCATATTTCATGGAATAATAGTCAAGCTTTTTTTCTACCAGTGAAACATCGAGTTCCACTTTCTTCCGGATCAGGAAATTTACGTCGTAAAGATCCCTTGTCTTGGTGCGCGTCATCAGCGCCATTATCTTTTCTGCCAGTATCTCCCTAGGGTTCATGAACAGAACTGTGTAGGGCCTCAGATCGCCGTAGAGTGGTGTAACAGTGCGGTTTATTGTCTCCAGCAAAACGTTTTCCCTCATGCTTATCTCCACCCTTATGGTCTGAAGTGAGAGGGGTCCATGGTACAAAGGACCCTCAATCTTGAGTCTGTAGCTGACTGAAAATGGGTTATCCTTCTGCTCTATTGTAGCCGGGTAGTATCTTCTGACTTCCTCCAGGGACTTTTCAATTGATTCCTTTTTGAACTCCCCAGCTGCTGTAAAGTCAAGATCTTCTGAAAACCGGTCCAGTCCGTAGCATTTCTGCAGGGATGTACCACCTTTGAAAGTGAATCCTGTGCCAGCCCATGAGTATATTCTGGAGAGAACGATATGCTGGAGGTAGTCCTTTTCCTTCTGGTACAGGTTAAAATCAACGGGCGTCTCTGCCAGCTCTTCTCTAGTAAGCATGTATTACTCTCCACTTTCTGTCCCTTTTATCTCCCTCGTGGCCAAACTTAACGTATCTTTCGGACTTCAGGGGCATGATCTTTTCTGCATTCATCCCGGCTTTTTCCATAAGGAAGCCTAGTCTGTTCAAAGCAGCCCGGGATTTCATCCTTATGCCGTATTCCATGAGTTTGTCAGCATCGATTCCGGATATGTTCTCAACCGCAACCTCCAGGGCTTCATCCGTGTACATGTTAAGATAGAGCTAGTCGATTATTGCCTTCTCGAGTGTTGCAATCATGGTCGAGTTAATTCTGGCGTACCCGAAGATCCGATCCCTGCCTAGTTTTATGAATTTGATTCTGTAGCCCTCCAAATAAAGCGAATCACGCTGCACAGGACTGATTACCTGTATTTCCAGGGGAATCTGTGTAGTTGCCACAAGCAATGCGAATGCGGATAGAAGACTTATATAGGACGGTGAAGCAATGCTGGTGGCTATCTCACCAATGTCCGTGTCCTGTAGATAATATATTCCGCGCGTAGCCCGCTTGATCCTTGGCATCTGTGAAAGTCTCATGGAAACATATTTTTCCGGTTTTCCGAAGATCCTGGCGGCTTCATGAACATGGACACCCGTATTCTGTTTGAGATAAGGTAATCCACGAAGTCTTCCCTCTTCACAATGAAATACACATCTGTACGTTATAAACCATACTATAATATGGATGATTACGTACAAATGTATGGGTAGCTATTGTTGTGTTAAATAAAATAATAATCACATTTTATTGTATTCTCCTGGGATTGTCTCTCCTGAAATATGGTGCTGCCTGATCCGCCGTTCTGACGTGGAATTCAAACGGGTCAGAAAATCCCATTTTCCAGAAGTGGGTTATTACCACATCTGGTTTCATCTCTGTTACTATGAGAACGTCAATGTCTCCTGCAATTTTACTCCCTGTTGATGCTGTTGAACCAAAAAGATAAACCTCTGCATGGGGGTCGAGATCAACTGCTGCCTTTTTTATGAGGCCCAGTCCGGCCTCAAGATTTTCGAATGTATCTCTTCTCCTTTTTATACGGTCAGCAAGTTTCTCCAATTCTTTTCACTCTCTCTGACTGCTTCCACAAGCCTGGACACCTCCTCGCCTGAGAAGTCACGTGAGTAGCACTTTGCGGTTAGGTAGTCTCTTCCAGCAACGCATACTCCATGGGGTATGAGTTGCTTAGCTCCTTTGCCACAGGTGAAAACAGATTGGCCTTCAGTAACAGTTCGAGTGACTGGTGCAGACTGAATGCAGCTATAGTGTAGAATCCTTCCCTACCTGAAATTCTTCTGTGTCAAAAATTTCAGTTGATCTTGACACCAGTGACTTGTATTAGTCTGAGGTGGGCATAATATATCAAGCAGGAACACAAATATAAAAATATCATGATGAATAGAATAGTATCGGTCATGTGCAAGAACTGCTGATGGTGACAACCTGTACGCATTATGGCGATGTGTCAAGTAGAATTATGAATCCTGGAGTAACAAGCAGATCTGGGTCCAAACCCCAGTGGTCCCATCATTGTTTTCCTCTTTTAGCAAGCCATTTTCCTATGTCATTTTCAGGTAGATCAATTTAACGTGTTCTCAAGGTAAATTCTATTCAACCATCTCGACGCGATCTTAATGGTGATTGTCGATGCAAGTCTCACCAAAAACAAAATTATATCAGGTGAAATATTCCTGCAAAGTTGAAATGATGCCTTCGAAATCAGGAACTTCCCTTACAAGAGCATGGATTTCCTTTAGCCATTGAGGCTTTAACTTCCGCACTCTTTCCATAAGTAGGCTCTCATCATATTCTATTGAGTAAAACTCAATTTTTTTTTGCGACTAGTGAACAGTCAAAACCGATCCTTTAATCCAATTTCATTTCAGCCTTGAAACCAATGCAGCTACATCAAGCGGATCGTAGCCTTTCATGCTCTCTTCCAGCCCCACGATTTCAAGCAGCACCTTTTTTATTGCAGACTGTTCGCTGTCCATTGCATTTGCAAGCATTTCTTTGGTTTTCTCCCTGGCGAGCCGGATCCCCATCAGAATGTTCTTCTTGAGTTCAATGTATGTACTGTCCATCAATAACAGGTTATCAGTTTGCCTATATCTGTTTTTCGTCGGAATAACACAGTATAGGGTAGTATCCGTTCCTAATCAGGCACACAGCCTGAGGAGTATTTATATAAATCTAGATAATTTGATTAACCTTACTATTAATATGCCCGTCTTATCTTAATAAATGTATTTCTTTCGTTATGTACAGCGCAGCATTCGTCAAACTTGTAGAAGAAGAATACATGAACGTGCTGAGGGAATCCAACTCGCTGAAGAATCAGTATGGTTTTACCAAGGGACATTTTCCGGAATATATTTGTTCAGGAGTTCAAAAATTCAGGAATTGGTTGACCATGGCTCTCAGGACTGCCGATATAATAATAGATGACGTGAGCGTAAGTCCGGAGGACGTCCTCGTACACGCAGCCATCTCAAGGTCCTTTGCTCAACCTTATGAGCTCCGGCACCCCAAGCTCATAAGCGCCTTGTCCCTTTTCAGCAAGGATGACTTTGAGGCCATTTTTGGGGTTGCCAGGAAATCCATGTTTGAGAGGGGCACTGATGTGGACGTTTCTGTCTGCCAGTTCAGGGTGTGTTTTGAACATTGCGAACTCGTGATGAGGGAGATAGGCAGAAAGAAATCGTTTTGGAGACCTAGCAACGCGGACGCAGAATATGTGAACGACGCGTGAAAAGCCATATTGGAAGAATTGCGGAATTCCATATAGGGGCAGTCCAATAATCATAGTATATCAGTTCTCCTGCATTTGTTTTATTCCGGCCAAAAATTTACCTACCCTTAATAGCCATCATTGACGCTGTTGCGTTTTCCAATATCCATGACGAAAATCACCAGCCTGTCTCTTTTTACGCCTAACAACATCATATGAAGCCGACACTCAAGCTAAATAAAGGAACTCCCGCAAGACGCCTCATGGATCTGAACGGATTATGATGGATCCTCTCCGCTTTCCCAATCATCCTGTCATTGCCTTCCTGTACTACTGCAGGTTGTGCCTGAACCAATAAATTAGCACTCTTGCATGTTATAGAATAAGCAAGCTACCTGTCAATAATATCACTACAAATTGACAGGAACGTTTTGTTGAATAAACCAGAGGGAAACGTCCTCGCCTTAAAAATGAATGACCATCAAAGGGTGAAGATAGTGCAGGGATGATGCCCACGGTCCACAAAGTTGTATAGGAGAAAACACCCGGTATTGCCGCGCAGGATATTTGTGTAAAAATGGGCCTTGCCTTGATGCCAAAAATGGGTTGCTTTCAGAATAGTCCAGCATGGTCCCCCCATCCTGTCCATGGTGTCTTTCACGGAACAGAACCCTTCAATATCCTGCCCGGTTATGTATCTTACTGTCAGGCATGTAGGGTGAGTTTCCCAATACGTTGAAGGCATCCGTGGCAAGCTTCAGCTTTCCAGATGCTCTTTTATGGCATATGCCAATTCATCAGCCCTTTCCCGCCCGAACATTTTTGCCAACTCTTCCACCTGGAAGAGGGATAGCGCGCTTATTATCCTTGGATATACGGGCTTCTCAGGGTTGATAGAGGATTTGTGCAGGGCAGCTCTGTATATTATCTCTTCAGGAGTGGTCGGCTCAGAGGAATTGATTTCAGTTACTTCCAGAGCGTATGCAAACCACTGCTTGAACTGATTCAGATCCCCGTAATCTGCCGAATCCACAAACGATGGCGGGCTTTTGCCATTTTTTTCCCATTTGGAGTTGAACTTTCGCAATGCTTCCATATATTCATTTTCGACAATCTTCAGAAAAGCGGAGATTTCCATATGTAAGGTTACTTAGTGGAACTATAAGAAATTTGACAACTTCAGCTTTTCATGGAGTTACTCTATCAAGTGGATTTATGGCATAAGCAAATTGCAGCCCATCAGAACTGACGGGGGAAATCAAGGAGTGTAGATGGTTTTAATCACCCTCCTCCTGCCACATACGTAAAGGCACCTATTCCAGCAGCAAGTGCTAGATTAACACGATGCAGCAGGCAATTGGATATGCAGCCCGCCTCAACTGTATGCAAAGGCGAAGATGAGGAGAGTTCCCAGGAAAGCTGCCATCATGTATACCATGTACCAGCCTATGGAACTGTTCATGATTTTCAGCGTCACGAACCTGCACATTTTCCTGTAGGCGATCCCTGTTCCGGTCATTGCTGCCCAGAATACATCCACGATGCTTACGTGCTGTCCCGATCTTGTTACTCTTGTCCTGAGAATCTTACTCAGCATCAGCTTGATGTTGTTGGAATAGGCATAGGACGTATACACCTCATTCAGCTTCCTCCCGCCGTTCCACACAGGAGCGGGTCGTGACCTGGGCTTGCCAAACAAATAATATGCAGCGACTGTGAAAATGCCAACCAGAACTATGATGTATCCGGGGGATATCAGGCCAAAGTCGACACCCGTGAATTTCGACAATATGGTGAAGCCGTTGAAAACCGCGACAGAGGGAAGGCCCCCTATGTATGCTGAATTGACCATGAGTGTTGAAACGGCGAAAAGGGCGACAAGGACAGCACCTGTTGCAAGGACTGCGTATGCACCCGTGTCATGCCTCATCTCCCGGGGCCTGTGAAAAAGGCTTCCGAAAGCAAGCACTTTCAGCATTGCCCCGGTGGCAAGCCCTTCCCCGAGAGCGATGACTGATCCCACCACAATTGATATTATTCCAGTGAATCCGCCTGTGTATGCTTCCATGAAGAATGCCTCAAGCAGCATCCATACTCCGAGTCCCCCTATTGTCGGGAGCAGGCCTGAGAGCGACATGGTGGACAGGAATGTTCCAATGTTGTTCAATGAATTCGATTTTGCCCTTATCTGGGAGAAGAATTCCCCATCGGTGTTCCCGATTGACATGAAGAGGCCCGACTTTGCGACTGAATGGGCGAGGGACATTATGAGGATGGTGTCGAGTATGAACACCTGCAAGGTTGGTGAAGATACCACCAGATACAGCCCTGCGCCTGCGAGAATTGCTGCATTATTGTCCACTGTGCTGAAACCCGCAAGCATCTTCATGTTTTCTGATACATATGCGTACATGGCTGCAAACAGGATCGAAATCGCACCCACTATCAGAAAGAACAGCCCGACATATGCCTGGTGGGGCGAAATAAGCATCATCCTGACAATAAGGTATACGCCCATCAGTGTCATGGTAGAACTTAGAACTGCCGAAGCATTTGAGGGTGCGTTTCCATGTGCTATGGGGAGCCATTCGCTGATCATGAAAGGTGACATCCCCATCTTTACGAGTGCTCCGACCGAAAGCAGGAGCATCGGGACGTATGAGCTTACGGACTGGAAAGCAAGTGTACCGGTCACAACGAAGGCGTAGGCTGCCCCTGTTATTATGAAAATGGTGCTTATCTCGCTGAACATCATGAATATGAAGGGGGGCCTTGAATCGCTCTTGTTGAGCCCAATTATGACGTATGAAGGAACTGACATGACTTCCCACCCCACAATCAGGTAAAGGTAGTTGTCAGAGACAAGAATCAGGGACATGCCCATTATTGTCAGGGCAAGCATTGATGAAAGCCATTTTCCGTACCGTTCACCGTAGGAAATTGAGAAGAAGGAGACAAGGATCCACACAGTGGATGCAATCATGGAGAAATATCCGGTGTAGGTAAGATCGAGGGCCGTGTTTACCAGAAAGGCGGCAGAAACCGCCATGATGGAATAATACCCGAGCCTCCTGTGCATTGCACCCAGAATGCTGGATAGCCCGAACAGCAGGACAAGGACCATATCAATCATGTGAATCGCCCCTTGCCCGGTCTATAGCTTCAAGGATTGTGTATGGTGAAGGCGGGCACCCTGCTATCTCAACGTCGTACATGTCACGATCCAGCGGGGCGTCGCCAAGCACACCTCCGGAGACCGCACACGCACCAAGCGCGATCACGAGTTTTGGTTCAGGCATTGCCTCATATGCCCTGTCAAGAGCCTCCTTCATACCATCGGTGGCAATTCCCATTATCACGATCGCATCTGCGTGCCTCGGGGTGTTGGTCTCAAATATCCTGAGCCTGTGGGCGTCATACTGTGGGTCAAATATCGCTGAGAATTCCGTGTTGCAGGCTCCGCATGATCCGCTGTCCAGCCTGTAGAGGTGTATTGACCTCATGAGAATTTTTTCAGTCCTCTTTACGTCGAATATGTCTTGCTCCCCAGTCGGCTTGAACTGTTCTTCACACCTTCTGCAGAAGATGCATTTTTCCTGCACCCATTCGCCCTCCGCAATCGCATCGGTAGGGCATTCATGGAACCCTTCCCCTTTCATTCTTGATGGCCTTAGGGGCGGTGATTCAGGAGGTGCACGGGGAAATTTCTCAGTTTTCCTGCCCTTCCTTAAGCCTTCAAAAAACCAGAAACTGCTCATGCAAATTCCACCCCCGCCTCAGATATCCAAATGCCGTAACTTTCCCAGTTGAAGTGGAAATCCGTGAATATATTGCCCTTCATTGAGGCTTCAAAGGAACTGATGTTGACCATGGAAGGCGACAGCATCCTGATATCCTCAAGAATCCCATCCCGCACATTCACGTAATAGAACAGGTCTCCCTGCGGGCTCTCAACTCTGGCTGCCCCCTCTCCACTTCCTCCTGTGTCGTGCTCTCTTCCTTCCTCCTCCGGTCCTTCTGCAATATTCCTTATGATTGACAGGGACTGCATGATTTCACCACTCCTGACAGCGAACCTGGCGAATGAGTCTCCCTCTTCTGCAACTGGCACCTCAAATTCTGCGCCTGAATAATCCATGGAAGGAGAATCCAGCCTGGCGTCTATCCTCCTGTTGCATGCCCTGGCAGCAGGGCCGATGAGATGCTGCCCATCCTCATTCCTTCCATTGTTCTGCAGCCTGTTTAGAAAGATCTTTGATTGGAGAAGCCCGTCATAAACCCTGGCAAACTCTGCCCCAATAGCCTCTGTCTCACCCAGAAGGTTCTTGGAGTCAATTGCGGCTGATCCAATGCTGTTGGCTGAAAAGAAGTATCTGTGCCCGGATACCGATGATATCAGCCTCGACATCCTCTCTCTGATGTAACCGATCTGGCTGTGGGGGACACCAAAGCCAGCCGGCTCGCATAGCCTCTTGATGACTTCAAGGTGGCTCCTCACCCTCTCCATCTCCAGCATGACAATCCTGCTGCTGCGCGTCCCCGCATCCGTATTAATGCCCAGGGCATCCTCCACAGCCGAACAGTAAGCTATTGAGTGTGAGGCTGCATGAAACCCGTTTATCCTTTCCACAGTAAGCAGCGCATCTTCCACGCTCTTTCCTTTTACCACAAGCGTCCTCTTCTTGAACGAAGGGTCAACCAGGGTTTCCGAAATGAGCTCTCCGGGAGTAAGAAAGCTTATCCCTACCGATTCAAGCATTCCTCCTGTGGACGGCCCGTAATCAAACCAGAGTTGCCCGTCGTGTTCATGGTCGTGACGCTCCTTCCTGAACCCGCTTTCACCTCTCACCAGCCCTTCAGAGTAGACCTGAATGTCGCCGGCAGGGCCAATATATCTTCCCCTCGCTTCCCCGAACTTATAATGTTTCAAGATACACCACCACGAAAACCAACCCTATCAGAACAGGTATGGCAGAAGACAGTATTCCAAGGAAAGGCATCACCTTTCCAGGCTCACTGTAGGACGATTCCCCATCGAACAGCATCCCGGAGACGTTATGGTTGACAGCTATGAATGCTGTTACTAGAAAGAATGCAATTATTGCCAGCGGAAAGTAATAATGCATTGACAGGAGGCCGTAGAATATCAGGAATTCACCGAAGAAAGTCCCAAAGGGTGGCGCCCCTGTAACTGCAAGGGAGGACATGAGGAGTGATGCCGAGGATGCGGGCATTGACTTCCAGAGGCCCTTGATCTCGGAGATCTTCTTGAGGCCGGAGGCCTTGAAAATTGACCCTGACGTGTAAAAAGCCCCTGCTTTCGCAAAACTGTGCGAAATGAGGAGAAGTAGCGCGCCTGTTATTCCGGCTGTACCGCCTATTGCAAACCCTATGAGTGCCAGGTTCATGTTCTCCATGGTTGAATAGGCAAACATGCGCTTGTACCTGGTCTGGTACCCGAGAAAGATGGAAGCGGCAGCTATTGACACGACTCCTGCCCACAGGTACAGAGGAGTCAGTGGATCAATTTCATATACCCTGTAGAGCACATACAGGGCAGTTGGAAGCAGGACTCCGGAGAACATGGCGCTGACCGGGGCAGGCGACTCGCTGTGCGCGTCCGGCAGCCATGTGTGAACTGGGAATATGCCAACCTTTGTTCCAAAGCCCATCAGTGCTATCGTAACAGCAAGTGCAAGAACGGGGGATGCTTCGGGGCCATGGGAAATTATCGACGAGACATCGAGAGTGCCAAGGGAATAGAATATCAGTATGATTGACAGGAATGCAAACGTAACGCCTGCTGATACCAGAACCAGATATCTCCAGGTGGCTTCAAGCGAGGTTTCTGTTTTTTCCGCAATAAGGAGTAGCGACGATGAGATGGTTGTTGCCTCTATTCCTACCCACATCAACCCGAAATTGTTGATTTCAAGGCTGAAGAACATCGATGTTGTGAACAGGCTCATGAGGAGGTAGAAGGTATTCTCCCTTATTCCGAGATCCGTGCCATGAAAATACTTTGTCGCGTATGTGACAGACAGGAAATGGACAGAAGCAACCATGATAACGAAGACCCAGGTTGTGAAATCTATGTAGAAAATTCCCGACAGGTCCGGTCCGAAGTACATCAGGCCTGCGACTGCCACGTTCAGTCCCCCGCCCACAATAAGAGAGGACTTTCCCGCGAAGCAATAGGCAGCGTACGACGCAACCGGAATGAAAAGGATAAGCAACGCAAGAAGTGTCTGTGCGATCATCCTACCAAATCCTCCATTTTTTCATGGGCGAATTTCTCTATGACAACTATTGACGACACCACTACGAGCGCGAGGACATCCAGGAACACGCTTGCCTCAATGATCAGCGGAATCGGGAGAAGAAACATGGCGAATAGGACAAGCGCATTCTCCTCCTCCACATACCCGATTATCTGGGCAAATGTGGTCTTCCTGGATGCGATGAGGAATAGCCCCTGGAAGAAGAGTGTCAAGGGAAAGATGAAGATGGTGCTGCTTCCTATATCAGGGACGAGGTGGATTGACCTGAAAATCAGGAAATATATGAGGAAAACAGCAGTGACGACGAGGATCAGGTTGACAAGGAATGTGAAGGCAACATCCACTTTCTTCTCATGGAGATGGATCTTCTCCCTCGGGACCCTTCTCTCAAGCATGTAAGTTACGAGGAATGCCCTGAGCACGACTATCAGCACTCCAAGTATGAAGAAGTCGTAATCGGACTCGGCGAATCCTATAACAAATGAGAGAAAACCGAGAAGGGCCGACTGTATCATCTGCCCAATCACCATTGAGCGGACAAACTCCTGGGCCTGAAGGTAAAATGCCGATATCAGGATAAAGCTTGAGATTGGGTATATCAGCACCTCAATCAGCGCGTTCACACTATCACCTCGCTGAATATGAGGAACAGGACGGAAAACGTGAAAGCAGTGGCAAGATAATCAAGCACCTTGAAGAGCCTGAGTTTGGCAAGGGTGGTCTCTATTACGATGACGATAAAGATCAGAAGCATCCACTTGAGAAACATGACTGGAAAATCCAGAAGGAATAGCGGGTATGTGCTGAAGAGCCCCCAAGGGACAAAGAACACATTAAGAAATATTGACCCCAGAAGATACTGCTTCATGTGGGACGTCCACCTGTTTATGGCAAGCAGTTTCCCGCTGTACTCAAAATTCAGGCCCGAATCGATCATTCCAAGCTCCGGCAGCCCTTCGCTCTGAAGGGGTATTTTTCCTGTTTCATACAGGAAAAGCATGAAGAACGCAAGTGTTGAGAAGATGTGAACAAGTGAGAAATTCTGCAGGAGGTTTGTCGACAGGAATGAATGTGTCGTATAGGGATTGTTTGTTGCGGTAATCAGTGACACTCCAAAGAATACTGTTATGAGCGCCCCTTCGGCCAGGAAATTGAAGGAAATTATCCTGGAGGTTCCCATGGCAGAGAAGTTACTGCCTGAATTCATGGCTGCGGACATCTTCAGGAATGCAGCGAGGGAAAAGAGTATTGCACCACCCAGGAAGTCTGCAGAAGCTGTAAAAAATACGGGAACTGGTATCAGGACAGGAACTATCAGGGATATTAGGGAATATACGCCAAATGCAGCATACGGGACATATCTGAAAAGTATTCCTGAACCTTCAGGGATAAGCGTTTCCTTCCTGAATAACTTGAAAATATCGTAATACGGCTGAAAAATAGATGGCCCCTTTTTGGACTCAATCCTGCTTTTGAACTTTGAGAATATTCCCGTGAAGAGCGGAGAAAGGAATACCACGAACAGGTACTGCGACAACGTTTCCCCTAACATTACGAAGTTAATGCGAATCACCTACGGCTTAATTCAGGCGTCATCAGCCAGCTGCCGCCGGCGGTTCACATTCTTGAGGAAACGCCATTCCTCCTGTGCAAGTCGGTTAATATCAGAATCTATAATAGTTTTTCTCTGAACGGGCTTCATCAGGACACTGCTGCTCTCGAGATTTACCCTGCGACGGCAAGTTCTTTCCCCACTCGAAATCGAGGCTACTTCCTCAAATTTCGTGAAGTTCATCCACGGACAAGATCATCAAGAAGGCGTAAGGGGGCATTGATGAAGCAGGATGTACGGATAGGAGGAGGGCCGCACACAGGCAGTGAACTCCCCCATTATACCTCCCCTGAAACTGTTGGGCCAGGACACCATTTTCTCAAAAGTGATGCAATATCCGGATTCTTTGCAGACTGGAGACTATTGCACTCTGCAAGCACAAATGCAGGAACCGGTTCAATGCAGGTAGAACGGGACAATAGTGAGGCCATTCACGCACGCCGCAGGACAAGCCCTTAATGTATGATTAGAATGAAGCGGCACACATTCTGCACCTCAACTCTGGTTTTCAGTTGGCTCAGGAATCACGGCGTATAAGGCTTCGTCCACAGCCACTTTCGCTTCCTTGCCTGAATGCAGCCATATGGCGGGTCAAACATAATATCCACCTCCCGGGTGTATGTATCATGTTCATCCCAGTAACCAGGAGAATTCTGAGATGGGGGACGCCAGACCCAGAAGGCGACTGGATCATGTACGGCCACCTCATTCTCGATGAAAGTAAGTGCATCGCCATCGATCCGCCATTGGTTCCCGGCCTGATTGATTCCATCAGCAGGCTTGGTAAGCTGGAGGCAATAATGCTGACCACGCTGGACCACACACGGGGAGCCCGTTACATCTCGAAGAAAACCGGCGCAAGGCTGCTCATCCCGGATCAGCATGAGTCAATCTCCGTCAACCCGGAAGCTATACTGGAGCAGAAAGAAATCAGGGAATTCGAGAGATACGGCATGGATAAAATCTACGGGCTGAAGCCATTCAGGATAACGGTGGCATCTGAAAGGACATCTGGGGTTCCCTGTATTGATGAGTACGCATTCCTCACACCGGAGGAAGAGCTCATAGTCGGGGATATTGCCATAGGGGATTCGGCGGGAAACCTGGTGGTTGCCCCCGAATGGTTCCCACACGATCCGCCCCACAAGCCATATGGTAAAGCCCGCACAGAATTTGCCAGGGTGGTCAGGGAGTCCGGGGCGGATGTTCTTCTGTCAGGACATGGACAAAATATATACGGCGGTCTCAAGGAAAAGATCTGACAGTTGTTGTGGGGCCTAACAGCTGGAAAAAGACATTAATTATTATTGTGATATATTGTTATAAGTTACGGAGAAACTCTACACCCTCAGAGATGTCTGTGATATATTGCAGATCGACCCCCCTACCCTTAGAAAATGGGACAGAGAGATGAAGATAAAGTGCGTGAGGCTGCAGAACAACTTCAGGAGAGTCCCGGAAAGCGAGATCAACAGGATGCTAGGCATAGCGAAGGAGAGATGGTCATAATCTATGCACGGGTATCATTACAGGACCAGAAAGAAGACCTTGCCAGGCAGGTTCAACGCCTGAAATCAATATCGCCGGATCCTGATATTATTTCAGATATCAGAAGCGGCATGAGGTTTGATCCCAAGGGGTTCGTCAGATTGCTGAATGAAATAGAAGCGGACAGGGCTTCAAGGATATGTATCATCCATAAGGATCGTCTTGCACGATTCGGATACGATCTTGTTGAGAAAATCTGTTAAACGCACAGCGTCGAGATTGTAACCGATGGCGATGAGATTCTGACATCACATGAAGAGCTATCACGTGATCTCATATCGATCATCACGTCCTTTTCTGCACGCCTGTATGGTCTCCGCTCACACAAAACCAGGAGAATACCGGAGGCTGTCAAATCCTGAGCCACGCATGGTCTTCATCGGGTGAGAAACGCACCATATGGTGGTACTATGAGCCGTCTGATCATATAGTGACATACCTGAATGACATGCGTGATGCCGTTCATTACGGCGTTCTGAAGGCGGAAGAACTGAGAAGAACCAACGGAAAGATGCCGTTACCCATAGACCTAAGAAGGGAGATTAAACAGTGGTTTGACTCCACATACGATCATACGAAGCATCATGTCAATCCTCTTGACAGTGAACTCGTCAAGCTTCAGGACGGTTTCATCAGGATCACGTTCCAACCCCACGAATACGAGTACATTCCCGTCAACAGCAACCATTCCAAGTACAGCGAATACAGCCAATATGGTGTATCTGAACTCCTCCTCAGAGACAGGAAGGTTGTCCTATCAGGAAGCCCGATCAGAAGGAGATCAGGGAAAGGAAGATCGGCGTTGATGTCAACTACCCCACCCTGACGGATGGGGCTTGCAGCTGGGGGATCAAAGACTGATCAAAAATAGCACCCGCTACAATAGGCTGGCTAGCGGCAGCCCTGTTCCTGATGTTGAGGGAAGCGACGAAATCCGCTTCTCCCTCGAATCCGCGGGAAACGCATTTGAATGATGAACGCTCCGGCCTGTTCCGCTTATCAATGGTGTGGCAGGCAGGACACTCCCTACCAGTCGAAAAGGGACTTCTGCTCGCCAGTGGAAGTATTCTTCATCCTGATTTCCCAATTAACAGGCTCAACGCCCACTGCCTGCCTGAAAAAGTTAACAGTGGCAGGCCCGAAACCCTGGAAGTGGTTGTTCGAAAACACAAAGGTGTGGTCTATCACATTCTTCTTGTTTTCAAGCTCCCTGGCCCACCTGTTGATAACATCTGTCCTGTCCCTCCGGACTGTTCCAAAATCCTCCTCTTTTATTGACCTGTCCCCTACCAGCCTGACGTATGCAGAGGATGATGTTGTTATGTTGGTGGAACCTGTCATTGGCATTTCAGACCATGCAAGTGTCACGTTGTTTTCCTTCAAACAGGCATATGCAGCATCGTTGAACCACGAATCATGCCTGAACTCCACTGCAAACCTGGCATCCGTCGGGAGCCTTTCCAGAAACTTCCTGAACTTTTCAGCACCTGAGTCATAGGTGAACCCATGGGGGAACTGGACAAGGATCATGCCGAGCTTGTCGCCAAGTTTACCTATGGATTCAAGGAAATATCCCATGTGTACTTCGGTATTCTCCAGTTTCCTTTCGTGAGTTACAATCTTAGGAACTTTGGCCGTGAAGAGAAAATTATCCGGGGTCCGCTCTCTCCAACTCCTGACTGTACCGGAATCTGGGATTGCATAGAAGGTCGAATCTATCTCTACCGTGTCGAAGGCTCTTGAATAAAGTTCCAGATAGTCCGACGGCTTCGTTCCCTTCGGGTAGAATGCCCCGTTCCATCCCTTGTAGCTCCATCCTGAGCATCCAATCCTGAATTCCACGGGTATGCAATACCACGAGCATCTCTACAATTTAACCATTTCTCAGGTCAAAACTTCCTGCAATACATTCATGTGAGGCAGCTAGAGAACCGCAATCATGCGAAGTCCGGGGCAAAATATCAGGCAATACGGTTAATAATGTTATTATACTCTCATGTCCTGATATTAGTTGCCCAGGACTAGAATCAAGCTGCTGGAACACAGGGACCGGCCTAAGGAAGTTCTCTTGCGGGTCCTGAAGAACAGGGTTTTCATAGCCTCCATTGTAATGATGGTTGTGGGAGTTGGCCTGATAAATCTCTCGTACAATTACAAGGACGTTATTGTTAACAAGAACGTGCACACCTTCAACACGACAGTCAGGAATGACAGTGTCTCAAGCGTGAGCTTCACCCAGCCATATAATGTTACTGAAAACGTCAACTTCGATAGAATGTCTGAGAGTTCCGTGCATTACACTCTTTTGCAGTACGATCACCTTCAGTCCCGGACCAATGAAGTTTCAACCTATCACACTGTAGGGCAGGGCAACGCCTCAAACGGCACCATGATAAGCATCAGTCCTACACCGAACCTTCAGGGGCAAGAGTACATGCTCAACCTCACATCAAGCAGCAATTCTTCATCCCTTGTTGAGCTTTCCATAGCCTATAACATCACCGTGACCAAGGATTCTTCAAGGTACATCGGGGGTACCGGGATAGGCCTGACAGTATCCGGTATAGTCCTTCTGGCATATGCGATTTCCAGGAGGATCGGATCTGAAGAGGAGATGTCCGGTCGTCAATGACAGCCATGAAATCCATGCAGTCTCGGCCATGAATAGTAAAACTTAAATACTTTAATATAGTCAACGTTCCTGATATCGTTGCCTAAGACCAGAATACGTAAGAGGAAACACATGACGCCTCCCAGGATTTTTCTGGCGAGGCTTCTGAAAAACAGGGTTTTTGTCATTTCCATGGTACTGATAGTGTTGGGCCTGTCGCTTATCAAGGTATCCTACAACTATACTGATTTCTTGAAAACAACAAATGTAAGCAGGTTTAACGAAACTTTGAGAAACGGGAGCATATCCTCCATTGTAATAAGCCAGCCCTACAACGTGACTGAAAACGTGACTTTTGAATTACAGCCGCAGTCGTCTGTGCACTACAGGCTTTTCGTATACAACAACGTGCACTACAAGCTGCTGAACATGATCCAGTACATCTACAGGGGCCAGGGCAACGCCTCCAACGATTCTACGATAAGTATCGGGCCTACGCCGAATATTCAGGGCCAGCAGTACGCAATTAACTTGACGGCAAACTCAGGCTCCCCTGTCCATGTCCAGATTGTGGCAAGCAACACCATCACACTCGTGGAACACTCTTCCAGATACGTAGGAGGGACAGGCATTGGCATGGCTCTTGTGGGTACGGTGCTTCTTGCCATGGCTGTATCAAGGAATATTGCACACGAGGAAGATCTCGGAAAGCAAAGGTGAATAGCCTCATCAGATCGGCTTTCTGGTCATCGCTCACGGAATTTAGAGATAACTCAATATTCTTTCATTTCCAGAAATTCTCTTCCGACCGGCAAAACCCTCGTCTGCGTAGTGCCAGTACTCTATGCCCTCTTCCTCAGGCAGCCAGCAGAGGTAGGAGGGCATGTTATTTATCACAGCGGGGAAATCGACAAGAATCTCTGAAAGGTCTCTCAAAATTATCCCCTTGCCGTGTATCTGCCCCAGGATTTCCTGGATTTCAACAGTGAATGTGTCAGCTGAGTCAATATCATACTCTTCCATGGCCTTCCGTCCCCTTATCCCGAGCTCCTCGAGCCTGGCAATCTTCTCTTTGAGCCAGGGGAGCACTTCCTTCGCCGATTCCAGGTCAAAAAAGAAATCCTTAGCCATACAAATCATCCAATCTGCTACGGCTTATGCAATCACTTTCTACCTCTAAACTGTTACTACATGGTAGGGATTAAAATTGGAAAACAGATCGGTTCATGAAGAACCGGAAGTAGGCTTCTTCCTCCACAGGAAAATATTCCTCACGTAGATGCCAATGAAGACAATTTCTATGAAAACAATGGGATACGAGTTTATGATTGCTGCATACCAGAGGGATAGAACCACTCCCGCCAGGCCGATGTACCAGCCTGCTATCCTCCTGTCCCCGACCATCCACACTCCAACCAGGATTAGTGCGTCAGCGAAGAAACCCAGGCCGTCAACCAGTCCTATCATGATGTGCTTGCTCCCATATCGCTGAAGGTATTTAGGATAGCTTCTTTCCGTTCATACCAGTTTTGGTCCCATCCATAAGTTGACACTGGCCTTCCGGTTGAGGCAAAAATATTAATGCACGCCATATGTGGATACGGAGTATTTAAATGGCTGGAAAAATGGACTCTCTGGAAGTAGAGGATTATGTTGTCAGAATGAGGAGGCACTTTCATGCAAACCCTGAACTCAGTTTCAAGGAATTCAGGACTGCCGGCAGGATAGAGGAGGAGCTGAAGTCTTTCGGCCTGGAGCCAAAAAGGACAGGGGAAACTGGTGTTGTTGCAGACATCAGTGGCTCTTCCGGCGGGAAGACGGTTGCCGTCAGGGCAGATATTGATGCCCTCCCCGTAAAGGAGGAGAATGATCTCGATTTTGCGTCAGGAACAGAAGGCGTGATGCATGCTTGCGGCCACGATTCCCATATTGCGATGGCGCTTGGGGCGGCGAAAATCCTTGCCGGAAAAAGGGATGAATTCAGGGGTACCGTGAGGATGCTGTTTCAGGCAGCCGAGGAGAGCCCTCCGGGAGGCGCGGTAGAGCTGATCAGGGGAGGCGCACTCAAGGGTGTGGACTACGTGATCGGCCAGCATTCAATATCACGATATCCTGCCGGAACAGCTGCCATAAATTATGGCCCGATGATGGCCAACGCGGACCAGTTCACCATTAAGATCAAGGGAATCGGCGGGCATGGTTCAGCACCTCAGGAAGCCGTGGATGCACTGGCAATTGCCTGCCAGTATGTGGTGCAGGCCCAGACTATAATTTCCCGGAGAATACCTCCGTTCAAATCTGCAGTGGTGACATTCGGCACAATGAATTCCGGGTACAGGTACAATATAATAGCTCCCTACGCGGAACTTACGGGGACTGTCAGGACTTTTGACGAAGAGACCCGGGAGACTGTCAGGCATGAACTCGAAAGGATGCTTGAAGGAATCAGCAAATCAACAGGCTGTGAATATGAGTTTGAGTACGCCAAGGGATACCCTGCACTCATAAACAACAATGACATCGCACTGGTCATAGAGGATGTGGCAAAGGAAGTTTTAGGCGAAGGCTCAATACTGCATCCCGAGCCGGATATGGGTGGCGAGGACTTCGCGTATTATGTGAAAGAGGTTCCCGGGGCATTTTACTTCCTTGGCGTGAGAAACGATGAAAAGGGGATAACAAGCCCACAGCACAGCCCTACCTATGACGTCGACGAAAGTGCCATGAAATATGGAACAGAGATACTCGTCAGGACATCGCTTAAACTTCTTTCCAGTTAGCACAGAGTCAACATGCACTCCTGGCTGGCAGCCACTGGGAAAAATTGGCAAGCTGCGGCGAATCAGGCTACTGCCTTTGCCGCGCTCTTTTTTTTCAGAAGCTTGATAAACTCCCTCATCCATTCCGGGTGGTCAGGCCAGGCCCTGGCAGACACCAGGTTGCCATCCACTACAGCCGCACCGTCCTTGAATATTCCTCCCGCGGCCTTGACATCAGGTTCCAGTGCCGGATAGGCAGCAGTTGTCCTTCCTTTCAATACTCCCGCACTGGCGAGTCCAAGTGGCGCGTGGCAGAGTTCTGCCACCGGGAGGTTCCTGTCGAAGAAATACTGAACAATACGTGGAAAATCAGGGTCATTTCTGATGTATTCAGGTGCCCTTCCTCCCGGTATTACCAGGGCAACGTAGTCTGAGGGCTCGACTTCCTTGAACGACAGGTTTGCTTCCACCCTGTATCCCGGCTTTTCGGTGTAGGTGTCAAAACCTGGCTCGAAATCGTGTATTACTGTCCTTATCGTCTTCTTCTGTGGAGCTGCTATGTGAACCTCATAGCCCTCCTCCATGAGTCGCTGGTACGGGTACATGACTTCCAGGGCTTCTCCGGCATCGCCGGTCAGAATCAATATTTTAGCCATTTTACCAAATCTCCAAACACTTCTGTGTTGTACATGCAAATAAGCCTGAATCTTACTTAAGATTTCTTGATTAAGCGGTTACTGCTCAGAGCTTGACAGGCTTCTCGGTGTTGAAGAGGCTCTTTGCCTGCCCTGCAAGCCCAAGAATCTGGGCCGGAAGCATGTTGTAGGTGTAGGAGTAACCTCTGACGCAGGTCCTCACGCACCTGTTGCAAGACTCTGCCTCCTTCACATAATTTGTGAAATCCTGCCCACTGAAGTAGTCACTGAAGCTCCCTTCCTTCAGGTCATAGTGGTAGGCGTAGTTGCAGTTGTAGATCTTCTTGTCGGGCGTTACATACACGAACATCTTGGGAAAGTCGCACTTCCAGGGTTTCCCCTCAACGTACTCCCTCAGGACCTTCTCGGTCTCCATCAGGGGATAACCTTCCCTCTTCAGTTTCAGCAGGATTCTGTAGAATTCCTGGAGCCTTTCACTGCTGAGCCCGATATCAAAATTAGGTGTTGTCTCGTTGGTGGTGAGCCCGAAGTCCATTGACTGCTCGATGGAGTTGAAGGATATGCCAATGCCCATTCCCCTGGCAAGCTTCGCCATTGGCTCGATTGCTGTCCAGTTCAGCCTGCTTATGGTTGTAACGAGTGCTATCTTGGCATTAGTGGTGCTTCTCATTACTCCGATGCCTCTCATCGCTTCGTTGAAGGTGCCTGATCTTCCACGGATTATGTCGTCGTAATCGTTGAAGTAGTCCACAGAGACAAAAGCAAAATCAAGGTTTTCGAGTTCACGTGATTTTTTTTCTAGGAATGATCCGTTGGTGTTCATCACCGTAACGAAGCCCTTGTGTTTGGCATAATCGACGATCTCACCGATATCTCTCCTTACAAGAGGTTCACCGCCGAACATGTAGTATCCACGCATTCCAGCGGCGTAAGCCTCATCAAGAAGCTGGAAAACCTCCTCTGTAGGCAGGTCATACTTCATCTTGGGAGTAAGCTTCCAGTAGGTGCAGCTCTGGCATCTCGAATTGCAACCGAATGTTACGGCATGGGCAAGAAAGAACGGCGTATGGGTGAATAACCTGGACCTTATCATGGAGCCGGCTGTCCCCAGATATCTCGAGATGTCGTTTATCTGCATTCTCGGAAGGTTTTCGGTCGATCGGGAATCATTCATATGAAAAATATTTGTGTGTGTTTTTAAACCATAGACCCTAACACTTGAGGGATTATAGTTGAGAGTTTTCTATATGGGCCCCTGGAACGACATCCGGCACACTATTCCTTCAATAGTGTACTGAACCATAAAACGCGATTGCCGCAGTAAGAGGTGATTACACTTTCTTCCGCGGCATGGGGTAGTTTCAGACTCCTTATATTCGCCGTGCCTGTATGGTGTATACGGCAACTTTTGTTCTCGTTCCCGCAGTTCATTCCTGAACTGTCTGAGTGGAGCCGCATCATTTCCCGAGGTTTGAGCCTGCGGTTTCCGGTCCTTTGTAGAAGCCAATGCCGGTCAGAAGGGCGCCTATGATCATCAGCACTGCAGTGGAAAACCACACATTCGTTGAGGTGTCAACCGCTCCGAACAGGTAGGTGTGCATCAGTGGAATGTACACGCTGAACCACCCGCCGACAAATATTCCCGAAGAGTATCCGAATCCTGCCCCCGATGCACGGTGGGTTGCGCTGAACCTCTCTGTGAGGTACACCGGAACAAGCCCCCAGGCAGCCTGCGTTATTATGCCTGTCGCCATTCCTGCTAGGATTGTGAGATATATTTCTCCCGAGGACGGAAGAGTGAAAAGGAGATAGTACAGCGGGACTGCCAGTATGCCGGAGATAGCGGCAATTACCATCCCCATAGTCCTGCGGCCGTATTTCTGGGATGCTGACCCTGTGGCAAAGGCGCCAAAGAAAGCTGCTGTGTACGAGGCAACAAGAACTATCGAAACCTGCCCGGAGCTCAGTGTTGACGGGGCACTGCCAAGAATTATGGGGACGTAGGCAAAGAGCACATAGGAAAGGAAAAAAAGTCCGGTCATCACGGTCATGACCTGCAGAAGGTCCTTTACAACGGGCTTTCTGAACAGTGCCATTATTGGGAACTTCTCCCTTCTCTCCTCCTTCAGTATGGCTTCGAAGACCGGGCTTTCCCTGATTGAGAACCTGATCAGGAGGACAGGGATGAGTGGGATGAAGATCGTTATTATGAGCAGTCTCCACGCATAACCGGCAAGGGCATCGAAACCGAAGAAATTTATGAAAAGCGCAACTACTCCTGCAGAAAGGGCAGCTCCGAGCGAGAAGCCTCCCTGGACCAGGCCGCTCATTCTCCCCCTGAGCCTTTCTGGTGTCCACTCCATCGCGTAGGGGTGCCCGGCAGAATATTCCCCGCCAAGGAATATGCCAAGGCCGAACCTGATGACTGAATACAGGATGAAGCCCAGGTACCCTGCCTGCCTGTAGTCCGGGAGAAGTGCTATGGCGGCGGCAAAGATTATGTCGCTGTATACTGTAATGAGGAGTATCCTCCTCCTGCCTATCCTGTCCCCATAGTTGCCGAATATTGCTGACCCAAGGGGCCTGGCGATAATGGTAAGGGAATACGAGAATACCAGCTCAAAAGCCCTGACAAGCTCTGGTATTTCCGGAGGCAGGAAGACTGCAGTGAGAATGAGTGAGGAAGCAAGAACAAGTGTCAGGTCATACGCATCCGCAAAAAAACCGAAAAACTGTGAGATAACAGCTTTCCTGGAATCCCTGCCAAGGGAAACAGAATTCCGGTACGCGCCCGAGCCGCCGGCCTCACTCTGCATAATCACATATCAGGAGCTTGCGATTTATTAGGGTTATGCCTAAAACGAATTCAGATTTCACGGGGGGAGTTAAAATTCACTCCTCTATTACATTCAGGTCGAGTTTCCTCAGCTCATCAGAAAGCTTGGCCCTGAAATCCATGTAATCCTCGCTCCTTTCCACTATATCCTTTATCATGGCGATATCCTGCTCAAGCTGCTCCTTGCGTGCTGCATTGTAAATCTTTTCGTACTCGCGCTTTGTTACCATGCTCTTATAATTGCTTTACGGGAAAAACGGTTCCTGTGACTCCATGAAATGAGGAATTGAGCCAGAACCGGCTAAAACAAGGGACGTGCAAAAATCAAGGCAGGGTTGGAGGCAAAGGTTGGATTTGCTCCTCTAGATCTAACATTTATAGGAAGTATTCGTATAGCGATTAATGGCATCTTTCTGAAGAAGAGGTGCCGCCACGATTCACCGGTGTGTATTATCATGGAAGAAAACAGGTCCTCTCCAACAAGAAAACAGCTTGATTTTATAAAGAAACTCAGGGAAGCATCCGAGGAAAGGGAAGAGAAACTGCAGTCATACCTTTCTTCAAAAGGAAAGTCCGATATAAGTGAACTGTCGGTTCCCGAGACATCCGAACTGATAGATGCAATGAAAAGCATTAAGGTGGAAGGGGAACAGTCGGGCGGGGGAATTGCAACAGGAAAGCAGATAAATTTCCTCTCATCCCTCCAGGATACTGAAGAACGAATAGAGATGGTGAGCCAGTACCTCAAGGATCACGGCAAGGATTCTGTCAACGTCCTGTCAATACCGGAGGCATCAGACCTCATAGACAGGCTTATGCAGACACCCAAGGGCGAGCGCCTGGACCCCACCCAGCTGAAAGCCACGCCGAAGCAGGTCAAGTTCATTAAGAGCCTTCAGAAGAATGAGGATAGTGTTGCAGCAGCCAGCAAGTACATGAAGGATCATGGAAAACTGTCAGAGGACGATCTGAGCAGGAAAGAGGCAAGCGAACTGATTGAAAAGTTGAAATCCATGGGAAGTTGAATCAAGGAAGACAGTAATCTGGCAATGCAGGCATCACGACCTCATACCTGTGTTTCCGGCATTCATTCCGGGCAGGATTGCAGATGCGCCACCTGATTGCATGGCTACTACCTGATTGTTTTCAGGTCGCCTAACGGACATATACCAGTTTGGAATTCAATAATCACAAGGGGGCAAAAAATGGCAGAAAATATGAAGATAAAGAAAATTTCACAGGTATTCACAGGAAAGGATGCAATTGACGGTGCCGGGGTGAGACTAAAAAGGGTCCTCGGCGGACAGTACTCGGCTTCAATAACCGATCCTTTCCTGCTCTTTGACCACTTCGGTTCCTCAAAGCCGGAAGAGTATCTTTCAGGATTCCCCTGGCATCCCCACAGGGGGATAGAGACTGTAACATATCTCCTTGAGGGAAAGGTATACCACGAAGACAGCGAGGGAAACAGCGGAGTGATCTTCCCCTCGGACTTGCAGTGGATGACCGCGGGAAGCGGGATTTTCCACCAGGAAATGCCGAAGCCGCTCGATGAGAACGACCCTGATGAATTGCTGAAGGCAGTGGGCCTGCCGACCAACGTAACTGGATTCCAGCTCTGGATCAACCTCCCTGCGAAGCACAAGATGACAACTCCCACTTACAGAGACATGAAGGGCCATAACATTCCGGTAGTGGAAACAGACTCCGCCGCCAGCGTCAAGGTGGTTTCGGGAGAGATAAACGGCGTTAAGGGGCCATTTGAAGGCGCATACGGGGTAGATCCCACCTATCTCGACGTCAAGATGCCGGTCGAGTCAGAATTCCACTACAGGATCAATCCCGGATATACATCATTGCTTTACATAATCGGAGGCAAGGCTTACTTCGACTACGGCGAGGAAGGCTCGTACAACCCCGGCCAGGCACTGGTATTTTCAGAAGACGGCGAATATGTATCCGTGAGGACGGAAGATTCGCCCGCCAGATTCATACTGCTTTCAGGAAAGCCCTTGAAGGAACCTGTACACTGGTACGGCCCCATTGTCATGAATTCGGATGAGCAGATTAGAGAGGCAATGCTTGACCTCCAGAAGGGAACCTTTGTCAGGGAAAGGAACCCGATATTCGTGGGCTGATCCTCCTCTTTTTATAAAAGGCATGGGAGGGCGGCCTTTCAGCTTTTTTCCTCACCGGTCAGGTTGATGTTCATGCTGGTTGACGCAACCCTGATGCCGTTTTTTGAAATGTAGTCCAGGATGTCTCTGGATATCATGCTTCTCGTTCTGGTCCTGGTTCTGGCATCAGTTACGTACCTTATGTTGAGCTCGACCCAGTTGCTGTTGAAGCTTAGATAAACGGAAGGCTCAAAATTCGAGACATGAGAGAAATATTTCTTCGAAAGCCGCTTATAGGATCTCTCTGCCCCTTCAACAATGTCCTGGACATGTTTCTCGGTGATTTCCTTCAAATCCGCGCTCACCTTCTCGTAATTCTCCCCGTAAAGCAGGCCAACCCAGATCCTGTCCCAGATGAAGCTGAAATCTTGTGTATAGTTGTATATGGAGTGGGTCAGAACCCAGCTTGTTGGGGCACTTAATATTCTTCCGGTGTACATATTGGAATCAGTCCACTGGCCGATCTCCATCAGCTTGATCTGGAAGAGGTTGTAATCAATAACATCTCCCTCCACGGCATTCATGTTGATCCGGTCACCCACAGAAAATGGGCGGTTGAAGATTATTATGAACCACCCAACGAGGCTGGTGATAGGCTCCCTCAGCGAGAATGACACCCCTGCGGCAACAAGGCCTGCGGACAGCGCAAGTATGGTGACCTCATGGATCCATGTCGCCAGGAACCCGACAAGGATCACGCTTACCGCGATAAATGCTGCAATCTTGCGAAGGGTGAACCTCATCCTCCGGTCCTTTATGGCGGGTGAAAGTCCAGATATGAAGTAATAGAAAACTAGCCCTATCAAGATCGACACGGCCATCTGAAAAGGCTTCGCAAGATACACAGGGAAGAGGGACTGCTCAGTCAGGATGTACCCCATTGTGGCAGTGGTTGCCAGTATGAGTATTACGATAAAACTCTTGACGCGGTCAGAAGGCACAAACCAATTACCTGTTGTTCCTTTATAAGCTATGCACCATAATTCTAAGAAACTACCCTGGAAGGAGGCTCCCGAACGGGTCCGGGCATCAGATTCTCCTTCTTCTGAAATAGATCGCCTCTACAGCCACCCCCGCAGCGATGAACCCCATGAAGGCGTATAAAACAAGCTTACCTGCAGTAACCGGGGGCCGGTATGAGAGATTCTTCACGACTACGGCATTGAAGTAGACATTCACGGTAACATTGCTTCCGTCCACCGTGAAGGAACTGCCTGTGGCATTTCTTGTTATGTTGAGTAAATACATGTTCCCATTGACGTCCCAAGCTTGCTGGCCAAAAGATATATTGTACCCGTAGGTTCCATCAGGGACCAGGAATGTGGAACTGTTCTTCCCGTATATGTAAGAATTTCCGCCGTGGAATGCCACCGCGAATCCTTTCACGTACCAAGAATTATGGGCAATATCCGGCAGCCCGTGCTCCACAAAGGTGACATTGTAACCTTTCTCGAAATGGGCAATTACTGTCCGATTGGGAACATCGTTGTTGAAATTGAGTGTGCTTGAGTAATACCCATCCGCAACAAACCTCATCTTTAAGCCCCCTGCCGGCAGGTACAGGCTGATCGACCTGTTCGTTGTTGGGCCAGCGATATAGCTTCCGTAGCCGCTTGACCTGTACAGGCCCCACGAAGTGTTGTTATCGAGCCCGGATTCGGTAATCTTGACACCATTGAATGGAATTGTATAGTTGAGGTTGCTTCCGTTAACATTCACCTGTGTGCTGAACGCATAGGGTGTGAGCTGGTAATCTTCCATCTCTCCGACCTGTAGTGTGTAAGTCCCGTTAGGCACCCATGTCCACAGGCTTTTTCTGAACGGCGGGGTTGAGGCAGAGTAGGTAGGCGGATACTGTACATCTGGAATAAGGTTCATTTCCCAGCCGGTACCGTTCGGCAGCCCCTTCTCGAATACAGTTACGTTGTATTGCTCTATGAACGTGACATTCACAACAACAATGGAGTTAACGACGTTTGCATGGTAAAACGCCTTTTGTGTCTGGTAGTTGTAGCCGTATGCCCACACTTCCAGTGAATAGTTTCCCGGAGATTCGTAGTATGTCATCGTTTTGGCATCTGTTGGCGAGTATGACCCGTAGTTTGTTCCATTGGCAGGCCCTATCTCCGCATACCAGTACCAGTATTCAGGCAGCCCATGCTCAACAAGGCGGATCGGATAATAGTGTGTCGTGGAAGGTTTGTAGGACACTTTTGGTGAACTGACGCCGGCATTTCGCTGCCCATTGGCATGCATGATGGCAGCAAGCCCGGAAAATACCACAATCAAGACCAATGCCATTGCTATCGACGCCTTCCTGTCCAGATGGATCACTCCACGGATATAATGATATCAAAATTATAAAAACCTAACTAAAACATAAGCCTTCAGTGGACCTTTCACCCCCGGTTTTGAGCCACATTGTCCATGCATCTTCCTGTCAGATGAGGTGGCTGAGATTGGCAATCCCGAACGGGATGACCATTTCATCCCTGCTCAGTCCGCCATGCAGCCCCCTGAGGTGCATTGGGACCTGGCCTTTTATCCGGTACCAGATCGTCTTGCCATCGTCGGGAAGGATCATCAGGTTCCCTGCCCGCATGTGAAACAGGTCAGAAGGGATTCCGCGCCCGAATATACCTGACTTTATGGCATCGTCAACCGTCATGATTGCAGCCATCCGGGCAAGATGATCCTCAAGGATGCCCTTCGTACCCTCAAGGCTGTCACTCCTGACGTGCAGGAAGAGGTCCCTGGGGCTGCCAACAGGAGGTATTGGGTCTCCGAGGTGTGTTTCAAAGCTGTCCCACAGCCCGCTTATCCTGTTGAGGTAGCGAGTTCTGGCAGGATCGATCTGGACCTGCCCATGATCTGATGTCATTATTATCGAAACGTCTGCTGCAGCAAGCGGATCTATTTTTTCAAGGAGCTCGAACCTTATGATCCTGGAAATGCTTCGAACTTCTGCCCTGTACATCTCTGTGTCGGGGCCGTAGGTATGCCCAACGCTGTCTGCGCTCTCAATATACACATAGATGTACAGCGGGCCCTCCTCGTGTTCCAGGATGTTTCTCAACTGTATAATGCAGTCAGTGATGTATGAATAGGGAACAACGGTACCGCCTTCGAAAACCCTGTCGCTGTACGCCCCCTTAGAAATGTTCCTGTTTACAAGGACAAAGCTCCTGACTCCCTGCCTCTTCATCTTTGAATATATCGTTTCCCCTTTGAAAAGCGCATCAGGGCTCAGCTTTCTGGCTCTCCTTGAATACTTGCTGGTCACTGCGCGGAACGGGAGCGTGTACATCAGTGCGCCGGTTTCATGGAAATACAGTTCCCATTCGAGCAGCGTATGTTCCATTGGTGAAAGCCCGGTGTTGAGCGAAGTGCAAGAAGCTGCGGTAGTCGTGGGAAAAACGGCGGTGATCGGGGAAACTGCCCCCTTCCTTACCAGCCTTCCGAGAAACCCTATGTCGGATGACAGGGTCTTGGTGAAATCGTATGAGATTCCATCAATATAAAAGAGAACAACCTTTGACGCATCACCCGGGGCGACATCATTGAAATGCTCCTTTCCTATGCTGTCTGTTCCGCTTCCCGGGGCAAGCATTTCTGAAACAGTTGACGGGATGTTTGTGAGGGAATGCCCGTCATAGCGTGGCAGGACCTTCTTTGAATCGCTGTAATACTTTATGACTCTGTCCTCAAGGGAATCAAGGATCATCCGGAATGAACATTATTTTGTACCTAATAAATTCCGGTTTTCTGCCCGTGCGGTATTGATTCATCATGCCCGAATGACTGAATTGCGAGGCATGGAAAAATCATTTCCCCCTTATTTGCAGCGCATTGCCGACAACGCGTGAGTTCATCGGTTCGCACCTGGACGCCATCCATCTTACCAGTGGTATGAGTGCCTTTCTCAATTGATCTCCATCTTCTGTAAGAAAGTATTCCACCTTCGGTGGCAAATCGACAAACTGCTCTGAAGTGACCGCGCCAAGCTTCTCAAGCTCCCTCAGAGTCTCAATCAGCGTCTTGGGGCTTATGCCGGAAAGCTCCCTCCTGAGTTCGTTGAACCTGACCCTCCTGCAGTTCCCAATTGCGATCACTGTTAGGATAGTCCATTTCTTGTTAATGGTCTTCAGCAATCCTTCAATGGATTGAGGCCCGTCTCCAGGTCGCGTGGACATTACAGGGAATAACATAGGCGGGAGATATATAACATATAAGCTTTCTCCCGGGAAAGCAGTTTCCCGAATGTAACTCTGTGATGGCGGGAAACAGTTGGAAATGTGGAGTTTTGCAAAACCTTGGAAAATCATTATGACCTTCGAAAAGCTGATCAGGCAAATGGGCATTCCATCAGAAACACTGCATTCACCTCTCGAAGGCTTAAGGGTGCTTGATTTTACCAGGGCAATGGCGGGCCCTTTTGGCACAATGCTCCTTGGCGATCTTGGTGCAGAAGTGATAAAGGTGGAGCCCCCGGCTGGGGATGATACCAGGAACTGGGCGCCCCCGGAAGTAAACGGGATCTCATCATATTTTATGAGTGCGAACAGGAACAAGAAGAGCATATCCATGGACCTGAAAAGGGAGGAATCGGGAGCCATATTGAAAAAGCTGGTTGAGGGAAGCGACATAGTAGTGGAGAATTTCAGGCCAGGGACTGCTGAGAAGCTGGGAATCGATTATGACACCATGAGGAAGTACCGGGAGGATCTCATATACTGCAGCATATCAGGCTTTGGCCAGACCGGGCCTTACAGAGAGAAATCAGGCTTCGATCTTACCGTGCTTGCAAGCAGCGGGCTCATGGACCTCACTGGTGAACCGGGAAGGCCGCCGGTGAAATTCGGAGTCCCAGTCACGGACATTACAGGAGGTATGTTTGCAGTAATCTCCATACTCTCAGCCCTTCATTACAGGTCAGTATCCGGGAAAGGCCAGTACATTGACACTTCCATGATGGATTCGAGCATGCTTACCCTAACACACCAGGCGACAGCATACTTTGCCACCGGAATCGACCCTGAGCCGATGGGCTCTGCCCACTCCAGCATAGCTCCATACCAGGTCTATGAAACCAGCGACGGATACATATCCGTGGCGGTGGGGACCGAGAAGCTGTGGAAATCGTTCTGCACCGCACTCGGGTCTCCCGCCATGGCGGATGACCCGTTGCTCATGGGGAACAGGGAGCGCGTGAAAAACAGGGATTACCTCAACAAAAAGCTTGGGCCGCTTTTCAGTGCGAAGGCCACATCCGAGCTGGTGAACCTCCTTGAAAACCATGGGATTCCGGTGTCCCCCATCAACAGGATAAGCGATCTCGAGCGCAACGAACAGGTAACGGCGAGAAACATGATAACTGAAGTGTCCCATCCGGGATACGGCAAGGTGAAGTCACTGGGGACACCCTTCAGGATGAGCAGGACACCTGGCAGCATCAGGCTACCTCCACCGCTGCTTGGGGAACATACCGGGGAGATTCTCCTGGATGCGGGATTCGGGGAACATGAAATCCGGGGCCTGATCCGCGGAAAAGTGGTTTTTTCCTGCACGGAACAGAAAGATTAACCCTCTGTTGCAGGAACTGGCAACGGGGGGACCTCTTTTTCTCAAAGGGTTTAATACTCTCCCCTCCAATACCAACCATGGTGGCGATAGTCTCCGCTGAACACTCAAAATTCGGGAGGAGCGAAGAGGATATTCTTGACATTGCCGCGGAGTCTGCCCTGCCAATAGTGAGGAAAAACAGGGACCAGATCGATTTCGTGATCGTATCAAACGCCTATTCAGGTGAATTCAACAGCATTTCCGGGCTGAATGAACTTATTACAACATACCTCGCACTGGACAACACCCCATCCTTCAGGGTGGACAAGACAAGCGCCTCAGGAGGGGCAGCGGTATTGGCCGCCTCGTCGATGCTTGAATCCGGTTTTGCAAGCTCAGTTCTGCTCATAGGGGCAGAGAAGATGACTGGAAAGCCAACCAGGGAAGTGGCAGGAACAATAGCTACTCTTCTGGGCAGGAGGGAACGGGAAGCGGGGCCTTCACTGCCATCACTTGCAGGGCTGCTTGCAGCGCTTTACATGAAGAAATACCCTGCAACTAGGGAATCCATAGCCATGGTATCGGAGAAGAACCACAGGAACGGCGCACTTAATCCGGTCTCGCACATCAGCAAGGCTGTGACCGTTAAGCAGATACTTGAATCCAGGGTTATTGCCGATCCACTCAGGCTGTACGAATTCTGCCCTGTAAGCGACGGCTCATCATCGCTCCTGATGGTGAGGGATGAAGATGCAGCCAGCTATTCAGGGAAACCTGTTTATGTCAGGGGAATTGGAATGGGATCAGACACATCCTACGTGACTGACAGGGAGGACCTGCTTGCGCTTAAGGCCGTCAGGGACGCCGGAAAGTCCGCATTGAAGCAGGCGGGGACAAGTAAGCCTGATTTCGCAGAGCTCCACGACATGTCGAGCATACTTGAGATCGTTGAGGCAGAGGCCCTGGGTTTCTTCGGGGAAGGCGAAGGGTGGAAGGCACTGGAAAACGGCATCACGGAGATAAACGGGGAATTTCCCATAAACAGCAGCGGCGGTCTGATATCGAGGGGCCACCCCATAGGAGCAACCGGAGTGTCACAGATCTTCGAGGCGTACCAGCAGATCAACGGCAATGCCGGAAGCAGGCAGATAAAGAACCACTCCACAGGTTTCACGATTGGCATGGCGGGTTTTGGAAACTCTGCTGTTGCAGCAGTACTGGGTGATGCGCCATGATGCTTTACAGATGCAACGGCTGCGGAAGGAAAGCATTCGGGAAAAGAAAGGTATGCCCATCCTGCCATGGGGAGTCCTTCGGCGAATACAGCACTGGTGAAAATGTTCCGGTGGCTTCAACAAGGCTTACAGTGACACCTGCCGGATTCGAGGACGGGTACGAACTCATTCTTGCAGAATGTTCCGGTTCAAAAGTCCTTTTCCGAAGATCGGGTGAATGACCGGAATACTCTCTGGCCGAAAATAAAAATGCATAATTATCACTTTCAACTCCCGTACAAGTGTCGGAGCAGTACAAGTGATATTGAGAAAAACCAATGATCTGTTGCTTCCAGTCTCGTCATCACTGGCAGGAATGGGCTTTTCTTCCACATGGGTATTCACCTCGCTGTACATGCACGATGCCCTGAGCATAAGCTATTTGTTTGCGGGCCTTGTATTCACTGTAAGCGGCCTGTCTGCAGCAATGTCGCAGGTTCTTGCCGGGCGCCTCGGTGACAGGTTTGGTCACAGGAACGTACTCCTGGCTCTCATTGGCCTCAGTGGAGTCGCGTATTTCCTGATTTTCTACGTCTCATACTTCCTGCATTCCCCCCTTGTTTTTTCCATCCTATTTGTTGTAAACATCTCGATCAACTCTGCGATATTATCACCGTTGAACTCGCTTGTATCATTATCTTCCTCTTCATCGCTGAAGGGATTCTCATACCTCAGGATGGGCAACAATGTCGGGTGGGGGTTCGGCCCGGTGATCGGAGGAACAATTGTTTCACTTTACGGCTATCCGTACCTCTACCTCTTCGGGGTTGCCATGAACGTGGCAAACGCATTTGTCGCATTATCAATACTGAATGTAAGGGGCAGGACAACCCGGAATCCGGTGAAAGCTAGAGGGCGCATAAACCCGCTCTTCTTCTACCTCGGAATGTCTGCGCTACTGCTCTTCATGATACAGGGGCAGGAATCGGTTACGCTGCCCAACTTTGCAGGATCATTCAGGGATATCACCGCCTTCGGGCTTGGCATCATATTCTTTGTCAACGGCCTCTGCGTCATCCTGCTGCAGGTGCCGATAACAAGGATAACATCGAGGATCGGCCTCTCGAAGGGGTATACAATAGGGATAGCTCTGTTCACGATTGGATTCTTCACCATGGCTTTCGACTACAACCTTCTTGAATTCGTCATATCGATGGTTGTGGCCACAATAGGGGAGAACTTTGGCTTTCCTGCTGGTAATGCAATTGTAACCACCCTTTCAAGGAACGAGAACATCGGGCACCATATGGGCGTATTCAATGCCTTCATATCCATGGGCAGGTCGATGGGGCCTGTGGTCGGCGGGACGGCACTCACGCTGTTTGCAAGCCCTGTAAAGATCTGGAGCCTGGCAACTGTCTCAGGGGTCGTAGCCATCCTGATTTACATGATTAAGCTCTCCCGCATAGTAAATGCCGAAGAGAAACAGGCTTCGGAAACTGTTGATTTGCCTTCCTGAAGCAATTGCTTATACCATTTTGCCAGTTCTCCTTCCCTGTTGAAGCTGACCAATGTCTCCATCATTTCTTCAGCCGCCCTCATGAGGGTTTTCGGCCTCGCGTCATCTTGGGTTTACACCTCTGTGTACATGTATGAGGTACTCGGAATACCGCTCTACCTTGTGGGAATAATATACACGGTCAGCGGGGTCATAGCGGCATCTTCACAGGTGTATGGCGGAAGGCTTGGAGACAGGTTCGGATACAGGAGGATCATTCTCACCACGTTCTTCCTCGGGACTTTTTCGTACGGCTCCCTCTTTTTCGTGACCTCGTCCGGGAATTTCCCGGTTCTTGTTTCATCGCTCTTCATCATCGGCCAGACGCTCAGCTCAATTCAAAGGCCATCATCGAACGCGCTCCTGGCACTGTCCAGCAACAAGCCCCTGAGGAGTTTCTCGTTCCTGAGGGTGGGGGCCAACATCGGCTGGGGAATCGGGCCTGCGGCGGGAGGCTTTGTGATATTCTTCCTTGGCTATCCGTCAATATATGCAATGGGTGCCATAATGTCACTCGTTTCCGGGGCATTCGTCCTGAAACTGGAAGACAGGAGGCCAGAAGTAATTGAAAAGAAGAGCCCGAAACTGTCTTCCCTTCCAATTGCCTTCATCATCATTGGCGTGTCCGGAATGCTCCTCTTCATGGTTCAGGCACAGGAATCCGTGACTCTCGCCAATTACGCATCATCAATACGCCACCTTTACACCTCGGAGCTTGGCTTCATTTACATGGCAAACGGGCTTTCGGTGCTGGCATTCCAGGGAATTGCATACAGGATTTCCAGCCGAATCTCGCTAACCACGAGCTTTGTCATTGGTTCCCTGATATACTCTTTCGGCTACTTCACTATGTCTTTCGACACGGTTCTCCCCGCATTCCTCCTATCCATGGCGTTCATATCCCTCGGGGAGGACTTTGCTTTCCCCATGGGGAACGTGATAGTGTCGAAACTGTATGGAGACCGGAATACCGGCTTCTACATGGGCGTATACAATGCGTTCCTCTCCTTTGGCAGGTCAATGGGCCCGGCACTTGGAGGCTTTGCGCTTGGATACCTGGCCTCACCATATGAGATATGGCTCATGGTCACCCTTCCAGGATTCCTCAGTGCAGTGATATTCTACTCGAGGTTTTCCGGAACCTTCAGGAAGGATTCGCTCAGCATATGAGTGATCTACTGTACCCACACGGTCTTTATGTTGGCAAACTCGATCAGGCCGTATCGTGAATGCTCCCTCCCTATTCCGCTCTTCTTCACCCCTCCGAAAGGCAGTCCCGGATCGGATGTTACGAGCCTGTTTATGAATACCATTCCCGCCTCAATGCGTGGAACCATCATCTCAGCCTCCAGGGGGTCTCCCCATATCGAGGCCCCAAGGCCGTAGTCTGTCTCATTGGCAAGCCTCACCGCCTCGTCATTGTCCCTGAACTTCTTCATGATGGCCACGGGGCCGAAGATCTCCTCATCAAACCTCCTCCGGGGAACCGCGATGGTGGGAGGCACTATGCCGCCCCTGGGCTTGCCCAGCATGTCCACTCTCCCGAGCGATTTCAGGTGCTCTATCTGGGTGAGGACGAGCCTCGTCTGTTGCATGGAGGATAACGGCCCCAGGAAAGTCCTGTCTTTCAGCGGATCGCCGATCTCTACGGAGGCGAACCTTTCCATGACCTTCCGCCTGAACTCTTCGAACACATCCTCATGGACAAGGAACCGCTTGGAAGCCGTACAGCTCTGCCCGCTGTTCTTCAGCCTTCCCAAAGTGGCTTCTTCAACGGCCTGGTCAATGTCAGCGCTCTTGAGGACTATGAATGGGTCAGACCCGCCGAGTTCCAGCACAACTTTCCTTATGTGCCTGCCTGCTTCCTCAGCAATTGCTGCTCCTACACCGGTTGAGCCGGTGAATGAGACCGCATCGGCATGCCTGATGAGCTTTATTGCCCTGGACCCGGGAACTATTGACGATTTGAAAAGATCGGAGCTGAAGATTTCCTCGAGCTTCAGGCTCGTCCCTGAAACGATGGACGCGTGCTTCAATATGACTGCATTCCCGGCTGCCATTGCAGGTACGGCGGCTGTCATGACCTGCCATAGCGGAAAATTCCATGGCATTATCAGCAGGACAATACCGAGGGGGTCGAACCTGATGTAACTCTTTTCCGCCTCAGTCTCCACTTCCTCATTCTCCAGAAACTTTCTGTAATTGCTGACACCATAATCTATGAGGCTTATGCACTTGTCAACTTCCGAGATGCTCTGCTGTATCGGCTTGCCCATCTCGGTCGAGACGAGCTTCGCAAGTTTCATCCTGCTGTTCTGAAGCCTCGGCCTCAGCTCCTTTTCAAGATACCTTATCCTCTCATCCACGTCTCTGCCCCATTCCGCCTGGGACTTTCTCAGGCCGCTTATTTTCCTGCGGATTTCAGAATCGTTGTCCTCCTCGTATTCTTCCAGTGTTTCTCCGCTATACGGATTCACTGTCCTTGTGGACATGGACAACTAGCCTGTGGGCGGATATAACCATTGCAGGGGCATTTTAGCATTTATTCCAAATGATTTCCTTATTGCAGTAATGGTATGCAGGAATCAATGCCGCCTCTATTGATTTCAAGGTTGGAATCATTCATTAACGAGAAGGTGTTAGTGTACTTATGGCCGGAGTCAAGGGGAAAATGTCCGGTTTGAGGCACCTTATCTCCTTCGAGGAGGCAACCTCAAGAGTCAAAGACATCCCCTGGAGAAAAATCAGCATTATTGAAGTGGATGTGGAATCATCCATGGACATGGTTATCGCGGAGGATGTCAAGGCGGGGAAGGATGTTCCCGCTTACGACAGAAGCGCAGTTGACGGGTTCGCGCTGAGGCGGAGGGATGTTTCGGGTGCGAGTGCAGAGAATCCTGTTTCGCTCACGGTAACAGGAAGCTCAGGATTTGAAGGCTCATCACGAATTGAACGCGGGACATGCAGCGAGATTAACACCGGGGCAAGGCTGCCACCCGGAGCAGATGCCGTCATAATGGCTGAATACGCATCGTTGTACGGCGATACTCTCTTCGTGGAGCAGTCCGCGAGAATATGGGAGAATGTATCCAGAAAGGGCGAAGATATAGCGTCGGGAAAGAGGATTATCGCCAGGGGCGATGTGATCAAATCCTGGCACGTGGCTGCAATGATCGCAGTGGGCAGGCAGAGGGTAAAAGTTTACAGGAGAATCAACCTTGGGGTGATTTCGACAGGGAATGAAATTGTCCCGGGCTCACTCTCCGGCATAAGGAACACTACGCAGCCTCTGCTGATAAATTACTTCAGGCAGGGGCACATCAACACAACAAACGAGGGAGTCTGCCCGGATGAATATGATGCCATAAAGAAGGGGGTCCAGAATGCGCTTGAAAACGTGGACATACTTGTTGTAACAGGAGGTTCAAGCATAGGCAGGAGCGATTATTCCGCAGCAGTCCTTTCGGACATCGGGAAACAGGTCTTCAGGGGAGTAATGATAAAGCCGGGAAGGACAATAGCCCTCTTCGAGATAAGTGGAAAGCCTGTATTCTCCGTTTCGGGCCTTCCGGTTGCAGCACTTACTTCATTCGAGGCTTTCTTTGACCGCTTCATGATCGACATCCTGGAATACAATGACAGCAGGCAGGTCATACGGGCAAGGCTTACAGAGAGGCTGATAAACAATGGTGGCATGAGGTCCTTTGTGAGGATAGCTCTTTCAAGGTCAACAGATTCCCTTGACGCCACCCCTCTCAGGTCTACAGGCTCGGGAATGATATCCACGCTTCTCATGTCAAACGGCCTCGCAGTAGTGCCGGAATCGGTGGAAGGCATGGAAAAAGGCGAATATGTCTGGGTTACCCTTACCGGGGGAACTGTGTAAATGGCCCATATTTTCCACAGCCTTATCGATACGGAAAATGCAAAGAGGCTTGCTTCTGAAAATATTGTTCTTTCACTCCCTCCGGAGCGTATATCGCTTGACGAATCCCTTGGAAGGGTTCTCGCATCCGGCATAATATCCCCAATAAACTCCCCTCCATTCAACAGGTCGGTAAAGGACGGCTTTGCAGTGAGATCGGAAGACCTTGAGGACACTTCGGAGAGCAGCCCCTCTGAACTGAAGGTCTCAGGAAGGATCCTTATGGGCAGCCCTCCGGCGGCAAAGGTGGAGCCGGGGACCTGTGTTTACATTCCCACTGGAGCGGTCATGCCCGAAGGGGCTGACGCGGTTGTAATGGTTGAATACACCCACGAGGATGAAGGCACCTTGAGGGTGTACAGGCCTGTCAGGAAGGGCGAGAACATAGCGCTGGCAGGCTCGGATGTGCCGGAAGGCGAACTTATCGTAAGAAAGGGTGCCCGTATAGGCCCAAGGGAGCTGGCTGTGATTTCGACACTAGGGATCAGTGAGGTTGAGGTCATCAGGAAGATGAAGATTGGAATAGTCTCAACCGGCGACGAGCTGATTCAGCCGGGCGAAGCACTTGAAAAGGGCAGGATTTACGAGTCTAACGGTAGGGCAATAAAATCGATCATAGAGTCCGAAGGGCCTGCGTTCGACATAACCCTTTACGGAACCCTGCCTGACAGGGAGGACCTGATAAGGTCAAGCCTCAACTCGTACAGCGAGGAAAATGACATCCTGATTGTTTCAGGCAGCACATCTGCCGGGGAAAAGGATATGGTGTACAGGATACTCGGCGAGTATGACCCGGGCATAGTTTTCCATGGAATAAAGATCAAGCCGGGGAAACCGACCCTGCTTTCCCGGAAAGGGGACAAGATCATCATTGGCCTTCCGGGGTTCCCGGTGTCTGCAATGATGACGTTCCTCACCATATTCTTCCCGCAGATACTGAGGGAGGCCGGCCTCAGGTCCGAGGACCGATACATTGAGGGGGAACTCGCCGGAAAGTTCAGCCTTGACCTTGGAAAACTGAACCTCATCCCTGTTTCGGTGGTCAGGAGGGACAGGGTCATTGCATTTCCAATCCATGGCGGCTCAGGCTCTATATCGAGATTGCTCAGGGCAGACGGTTACATTTCAGTGGAGGGGGACACGAGAACGGTCGAAGAAGGCGAAAGTGTGAAGATAGTCCTGTTCGGAAGGAGCGTGGAAGATTCACAGTATGTAGTAACTGGAGAGAATGATGAATCCCTGGACAGGCTCGCAGCGGATAACAGGCTTAAAGTAATCAAGACCGGGCACCACGTGGCCCTGAACTCCGTACTGAAAGGGTACGCAGATGCCGCGGGAATCATTACGGGGTCGGAAGCTGCAGATTTGCCAGTGTATGCTCCGGATGAAAGCGGTTCCGGATTGGCCGGCATATGGAAGACAAAAAAGGATATAGGGATAGTTTCAAGGGAACCCGTCTCTGAAGGGGCCTCAAAACTCAAATCGCTCATCGACACGGGAAGTGCCATAGCAATACCGGGCAGTGGAGAAGGGGCATACCAGATGCTTGACGGACTTGCAGAATCATCGGGCATTTCACAGGACGAGTTCTATGGCCTGACTGCTGAGGTCGGAAACTTCAACTCGGTATCATATGCGGTCGCCGAGGGCTATTACGTTGCAGGCATTTCAAACTATGAGACCGCCGAAAAATACAAGCTGAATTTTTCCCCCCTGGGAACGTATTATTATCATGTGATATGCAGAGAGGATCGGCTTGCTGAAATGAAGTTCATTGAGCGGCTCATGGAATGATGCAGGCCGTTTTGGCCGCATAAGCCTGAAAATCCCCATGGCCGAATGCATCAGGGCGCAGCACGGACTGCACCCTATGGAACTGCAGGCCTGGACTCTTCTTGTTTCCAATCATGGAAGTTGTTGAAATCTTCAAAATGTATCCGGTTACCTGAATCACTGAAACTATACTTTCACGGAACGACCCTTTCACTGTGTGTGTAAACATTGAACCTGCCATTCCTTGCAAAGCCGATTACGGTGGCATTGAATGCCTCCGCAGCCTCAACCGCGAGCGATGTGGGAGCGGAGACTGAGCTTATGACCGGGATGCCGGCCACTATGGCCTTCTGAACTATCTCGAATCCGGCCCGTCCACTGGCCTGCAATATGCAGCCTGAAGGGTCCGCGAGTTTGCCGAGGAGCAACTTTCCTATCGCCTTGTCAACTGCATTATGCCTTCCGACATCCTCCTCCACGGCCAGCAATTTGCCTTCCACGCTGAAAAGGGCCGCAGCATGTGCCCCACCGGTTTTTGAGAAAATTGCCTGCTCCCCTGTCATTATTCCCGGAAGTGACAATATTGTCGATGCTGAAACAGAAAGGGTGCTCCTGATGACTTTTCTTCCTTTCAGGAATATCTCGTTTATGTTGCTCTTGCCGCAGACACCACAGCTGGAATTGGCATTAAAGCTTCTGGTGTAACCCGAACTCTCCCTGTACCGCTCATCCGAAATGCTGGCCTCAACCGCGTTCCTGCTGTTTGGATCGTCCGGACCTGGATGCCCTATGGATAAAATGTCTTCAACACTCTTTATGATCCCTTCTGTGAAAAGGAACCCGGCGGAAAGCTCCACATCCCTGCCGGGAGTTCTCATCGTAACTGAGATGGTCCTGCAGTCTGCCATCCCTTCCCTGCAGATCCTTATTTCCATGGGTTCCTCGACTGTCAGCTCATCCCTCGCACCACGTGGCATATTTCGTTCCACGAACGCCATGATGCTGACTTCAACGGTCGATCTTCCGTCGGGCGCCTTTCCCGTTTTGCTCAAGGCAACCCCCTCTCTTCATCATACTGCCTCACCTGGTGCTATTCGGCGAGTGCTAAAATAAACTTTTCTCCCTGCCTGATGCTTTCAGCAACACTGAATTTTTCAATGGGTTATCCACACCGGATATCTCACCATTTCCAATGATTGCATCATTTCAAATACCTTTTTGAGATATTTTTCAGTCGTGGTTTGGGTATGATCGCTGCAGTACTTGCCAAGAGGAGTGGGCGTTTTCCCGGAAAGCATATGTGCAGGATTGACGGGGGCACACTTATCGGCACCGTAGTGAGTGCCCTTCTCGCCGCTGGCACTTTTGATGACGTTGTGGTCTTCACGAAGGACCCAGATGTAAAAGCTGAGGGGGCACGGATACTTCGCGACACCGCTTCGGGTACGGCACTGGATTCAATAGCCTCATTGCTGGAATCATTCGGGGAAGTGTTTGTGGCGGCGGGTGACATGCCGCTGATCAGCCGGGACTTCATAAGGGAGATGCTCTCAATGTACAGGGGCTATCCGCTGTTCCCGGTGCATTCAGACGGGCGGATCGAGCCTCTGCATGGAATTTACAATTCAACAATGGCTGCGGCTCTCGGGGAATACAGGGAATCCGGGTGCAAAAGCCTGAGGGGACTGATAAGGTCCTGCAGGCACGACACTGTCCTCATTGGGGCAGTATACGAGAACTCCTTCTTTAACATAAACTACAAGGAGGACCTCGAGAGCCTGAAGATACTGAAAAAATAACCGCCTATCCCCCGCTTACGTTCGGGAAAATAGCAACTTCATCACCGTCTTTCAGGACAGTCTCAGGCGCCGCATACTCTTCATTGACTGCCAGAAGGAACTCCCCGGACTGCTTTCTGAATATCGGGTGAGACTCCCTGACCTCATCAAGGAGTGAATCAAGGGTTGAACCGTCTTTCAGGTCCATTGTCTCATCAGACTTTCCTGAAAGGTCTCTATACAGTGCGAAGTATCTTATCTTTACCTTCAATTTCATCCTCCGGCTTCCAGTATGGTTCCCGCTTCTTGACTGCTTTTATGAATACATCATCAAGGTAGCCATCATCTTTCCTGTTCCTGATCCCGGCGATCATGTTGGTGTAATTGTCATCCCTCATGAGGCATGGCTTAAGCAGGCCCGTGGACGTAAGCCTCATCCTTGTGCAGTGGCTGCAGAAATCTGCGTTCCTCATGGGCTTTACAAATTCCACCTCGGCGATGCCGTCTTCAGTTTCCATTGAGTATTTTGGCCTGTTGTGCAGCTCATTCTTCACCACCTTGAAAGAGGACTTTGACACCTCTCTTTCTATGCCTTCCAGCGGCATGTGGTACTTGAGGAACTCATCGGAATCTTCCCCTTCCCGTGTTGTCTCAAACTCAATGAGCTGAAGGATCACATCCTCTTTTGCAGCTAGCTCTATCATCTTCGGTATCTGGTCAATGTTTACATCCTTCAGGACAACAAAATTGATCTTTATCGGAAAGAGGCCGGCTTTCTTTGCAGCCCTGATCCCTTCTATGACCTTGTCGAGAAAATCGGTTCCTGTTATGAACTCAAATCCCTCCCTGTCGATTGAGTGCATTGATATGTTAACGCGATCAAGGCCTGCTTTCTTGAGCCTCTCTGCCAGCTTGGGCAGCATAACCCCATTGGTTGTCATTGAAATGTTTCCGGAAATGTGCTTCCTGGTTCTTTCAACGATTTCAACAATATCGCTTCTTAATGTGGGCTCGCCGCCAGTGAATTTTATTTTGTTTACGCCCCATTTTGACGCCACCTTGACTACTTTTTCTATCTCTTCTGGGGACATGGATGCTGAATGTACGCCTGTCCCCTCCATGTGGCAGAAAAAGCACTTGAAGTTGCACGTGGTATTCACCTGAACCCTCATGCTCTTTACCGGCCTACCATAATTATCAAGGAGCGAAGACATCTGGTCATAACAAATGAAAGAGAATAAATAAGGTTTATGACGTAGCTCTCGTGACAGAAACACAGATATTTTGATGTTTCCGGTTTCATCTCATCTCATGTTGTATTTATCGTCCTTACGAATGATTTAAATTTATCTATACACTTTTGATCCATGGAATCGCTAGAGGCCATAAGGGAGATGCCCCCTTCAGCCAAGCTCGTTTTGAGGATTCTTCAGGAAGTGAAGATATGCGACCTCAACAGGCTGAAGAACGAATCCGGTCTTTCAAGAAGGGCCCTTATGTATGCACTGAAAATTCTCGGAGAGATGGATTTCATAGAGACAAGGATTTGCTTATCCGACACAAGAAAAAGGTTCTACTGTGTCAAATTGAAGTGACCTGATCTCCTCTCATTTATTATTTGCTATGTGTGCAAATAATGCACACGTGCCAACTGTCTAACCCAATGCCGGTATCCTCTATGCAGGAGATAATAATGGCAGTCTATCTAGGAATGAAAGCACCGGATTTTACCGTAAATACGACCAAAGGGCCAATGACGTTCTCGGACCTCAAGGGAAAGTGGGTACTTCTCTTCTCACACCCGGCGGACTTCACGCCCGTGTGCACGACAGAATTCATGGGATTTGCTGAGAGGTACGATGAATTCAGGAAGCTCGGAGTAGAACTCATCGGACTGAGTGTTGACAGCATATACTCGCACATCGCCTGGCTCAAGGACATCAAGGAGAAGTACGGTGTAGAGATACCCTTCCCGGTAATAGCAGACATAGAGAAGGAAGTGGCGGACGCGTACAACCTGTACGATCCAAAGAGCGGTGTCACAGTCAGGGGCGTCTTCATAATAGACCCGAACCAGACAGTGAGATGGATGATCTACTATCCCGCTGAGATCGGGAGGAACATCAACGAGATCATAAGGGTGATCAAGGCGTTCCAGTTCAACTGGGACAGCAAGCTCGCAACTCCCGTGAACTGGGAACCCGGAGACAAGGGAATCGTCGGTGCGCCTAACACCTTCGAGGCAGCACTGGTCAGGGAGAAGGAAGAGGGTGCCGAGAGATGGTACCTCAAGAGGGCTAAGGCTTAGGAGGAATAATAGTGACAGCGACTCAAAGAATGCAGGAGATCGGGAAACAGTTCCAGGACATGGGAACCCACATGCCCTCCTACAACGAGAAATTCATGGCCTTCAACCAGGAGATGTTCAAGGGGGACGCCATATCCCAGAAAAACAAGGAACTTATGGCGGTTGCAGTATCGATAGTCCAGCAGTGCGAGTGGTGCATTGTTTATCATGTAAGGCAGGCGCTCGAGGCTGAGGCAACCGAAAAGGAACTGCGTGAATCCGGCTATGTTGCTACCGCACTTGGCGGAGGCCCGGCGGCAATGCACATGATCATCCTTGAAAACGCAATAGCTGAATTCAGGAAATCATAATTTTCTAGAACTCATCCCCAAATTTTTCCTTTACTTCATCTGATGAGAGCGGCCCTTCCACGGCAACCGGGAAAAGATCATCATCAACATTTTCCATGAAGTCCTCAAGGTCTTCGTCAGTAAAATCGTCAATAGAACCTCTGACCTGTTCAATTCTCACCAATGGATTCTCTTCAACAGGCTCTAAAGGCTCCTCAGCCTCATCATCTTCATCCTCGTGGTCTATCTCGTCCATCCACACGATATATTTGTATCCGCCGAAGGAAAACATTTCGTAGTCTACTTCCGCTTTTTCAAGTGTACTGCCGGGATTCGACGACAGAACTCCGTAGATATACCCTACAAGTATGTCCTCCTCCCGTGTGCCTGTCCCGCCGAAGGCGATCTCCCCGATCACCTTGTACTGGGACATGAAATCAAAGAGCATCTCTTCGTCCATTATCATGCTTATACCCAATTATAATCTAGTAGATTAATGTCAACGATCTGAGGATGAAAATCTGTTATTTGCCAGAAAAGAAAAGTATCCTGCTTTCGGCCCCCTCCAGCCTCTGAATCGTCTCGGTGAATTCATGGGCGAGCCCAAGCTCCTCCACAATCTTCCTTACCTCCCTCTCTTCTTTTCCAGACATTATTTCGACCATCATTGAAGGCTGTTCCTTCCCGATTCTCCGGCGGCCTCCCATGATTATGCCCTTTGCAGCTCCGGGGACTGCTATATTTATGAAGCCTGCGCCGGGCAGGGTCAGATCGTCAAGTTTCCTGGTTTCAACCAGGATCTTTTCACCTATTCCAAGACTGTTGACCACTCCAGATTCAACATTCAGCCATTCCCTTCCAGTATCCCCCATTATGTGGTGATCATCTGCCGTTACATTGAATGCCGAGTTTTCGGTTATGTTGTCCAGAAGCAGGCTGAAATTCCTGTAGTACCCTTCATACGCATAGACTCTCTCCGCCTTGAGCACGGAAATGCACAGAAGCGAGAAAAGGCCACTGCCAGCTCCACAGTCTATGAACGTTGACTTATGGGGAAAGAAATCCTCATGATTGCTGATCAACTCCTCATATGCTTTTCCAACCTTCTCCATCCTCTTGTCACTGTTTCTTATCTGAATACCGGAGGCAGCCATATTACGATCACTCATGTTACCCCTATGGTGCAAATAGTTATTTTGGTAACGGCACCGTCAAGATTAATATCAGGAAACACAGTTTAGTACTATCCGTCTAGAAACGTCGCCCAATGCACTGGAAAGCAGGATCATGAGTTCCTGTACACGCTGGCGACTGATAGCTTTGAGGAGGTAAAATCCCTGATGGACTTAAAAGATGAATTGAGGAGCATTGCAGGTAACCACGTTTTTTCAGCAAAGGAGGAGATAATTCCGTTCCTGTCAGACGCATCATATTTCACAGGCGATGAGCCAATAGCAGTGGTAGTTCCGGGAACTGCCGAAGAGGTTTCAAAAATCATGGCAGTATGCAGCCGGACTGAAACGCCCGTTGTTGTAAGAGGGGGCGGGACATCCCTCACCGGAGCCTCGGTGCTGAAGGGGAATGGGATAGTAATCAGCATGAACAGGTTCGACCATGTTCTTGAGACTAGTGTCGAAGACAAGTACGTGGTGGCGGAGCCCGGGGTGAGGCTCGACGAGCTTAACTACCACCTTGAGCAGTTCGGGCATTTCTACCCCCCTGATCCAGCCAGTTCAAGGGCTGCAACTGTAGGCGGAAGCCTGTCCACCAATGCGGGAGGGCTCAGGGCGGCAATGTACGGAACTACAAAGAATTGGGTACTTGGAATGGAGGTGGTCATGCCTGACGGCCAGGTACTGCAGTTCGGCGGAAAAACCCTGAAGAGGACATCTGGCTACGACCTCACCTCATTGATGGTGGGCGCCGAGGGTACCCTGGGAATAATAACAAAGGCAATCCTGAAAATCTGGCCTCTGCCTGAGACAAAAGGGCGGGCCGTGGCATACTACAAATCAATAGAGTCTGTCGGAGAGGCGGTATCGGAGCTCAAGCGGCTCGGGATAACGCCAATGATCGCGGAATTCCTTGACAGGCTGACAATGAATTCAATCACCAGGAACAAGGGGCTGAAGTTCCCCCAGGATGCAGAATACATGCTTATTATTGATGTGGCTTCAACCAGGGAGTCTGTTGAGCGTGAATTGTCGGGAGCCGCTGACGTGCTGAAAAAATTCGGCCCAATTGAGGTGACAACAACCACCGACAGTGGTGAGATGGAAGTCATGTATGAGGCGAGGAAGGGGGCATACGCCTCACTTCTGACAGAAAGGGAGCGTTCAACTCAGAGGGTTGTAATTGGCGATATTGTGGTCCCGGCGAGCAAACTTGCGGACACGCTCAAGGAATCCATCGAGAAGATGAAGGAGCTTGGCATACACTCCGGCCTGGTTGGGCACGTGGGGGACGGGAACATACACGCGAACATATATGCCGATCTTGAAGACGAAGACGAGATGGAGCGGGTGGAGAAGTTCCAGCGAGAATTCGGTGCCATTGCAATCAGGCATCAGGGGAGTGTATCGGCCGAGCATGGGATAGGAATGGAAAAGATGGACCTTCTGATAGATGAGTTTGAGGGCAAGCACTCACTGGGGACACTCGAGTTGATGAAGAAGATAAAGAGGGTGTTCGATCCCGGGGACATACTGAACAGGGGAAAGCTGTTGAGGAGATGAGAATGCTTGCATACATGCCTCATGCAATGGAGTGGGTGAATCATGATTGATGCTAGACTTCTGGAATCTCTTGACAATGCGACTAAAGACTGCATCAGCTGCGGTTTCTGTGAAAGTGTCTGCCCGACGCTCCCTGCATCGGACTATGACCTTAGCAGGGGCGCCAGAGGGAGGGTGCTATTGGGCAGGGCGCTTTACAAGGACCTGAAGGAGAAGGGTGCTACGGAGGTTAACGTTGCCGACTCGTTCTACTCATGCCTTGACTGCTTCGCATGCGTTCATGTTTGCCCTGCGGGTGTAAATGCAGGTGAAGTGAGCGATATCGCAAAGGAGATCATCACGGCAACCGGATCACCCCTTGAATCACAGAAGAAGAACGTTGCCACCATGATTGTCAACTCTACTATGAAGTACGGTAACCCGCTGGGACTGAGGAAAAAGGCTGCGTCCTGGTCGGAAGGCCTTGAGTTTGACGGCTCTTCGAAAACTCTCCTCTACACCGGCAACATGTACCAGCTTATGCCTTTCAGCAAGTCCATGGGCGCCATGAAGGCTAAACTGGGAAACCGGGCCGCTGAAAGGATCGCCGGGTACTTCAAGTCCCACCCGCAGTTCATCAAGCTTTCCGGAATGTTCCAGGACCGCACCACAAGGGAAGAGATGGAGAACTCCCTCAGGAACATCTATGCGCTTCTGAGAAAATCCGGGGCCGATTTCAACTATCTGGGTGAAAAAGAGCCTTATCCGGGAACATTTCTTTATGACCTCGGCTACATGGAGGAGTTCAAGGAGTATGCCAACACAGTGGCGGACCTGTTCAGGTCCGAGGGTGTGAGGAGGATAATCACCATCGACCCCCACACTCACAATGTCCTGAAGAACAACTACCCTGGCGTGGTCAAGAATTTCGACTTTGAGATCGTCTACTACCTTGACCTGCTTGACAATAAGATGTTTGAACCGGGCGAAGAGGACATTGAATATCACGAGCCATGCTACTTCACACTACGTGAGCCGGTTTATAGGGAGCCGGAAAAAACACTGTCACTGGCGGGAAATGTCCACAAGCCAAGGAGGAGTGGAAAAAACAACTTCTGCTGCGGAGGCCCTTCAGAACTCCTGTACCCTGAACTTGCTCACAGCGTGTCGGAGCGAAGAAGGGAACAGCTGGAGGCAGGACGTGGCAGGAGGGTGGTCACAGCCTGCCCGATCTGCTATGCAAATCTCAACAGGGACAGGGACGTGACGGATATTGCGAACTACCTTTCAGAGCATATAAAGGGCTGATGCGGCGTCTCACTTGCTGAGTTCGTGAATTATATGGTCTATTTCGGGCAGGATAATCCTCTCCACACCCATCCTTGCTCCGGATGGTGATCCGGGCAGGCAGAATACCGGCTTGTTGCTGACAACAAACGCGCTTGCGGACGACATGATTGCCGATGTCCCTATTTCCTCGAAGGACAGCATGGAGAAGATGTTGGAAAAACCATCAATTTCCCTGGATGAAATGCCCCTTATGGCCTGTACAGTGAAATCACTGGCCGATATGCCGGTTCCTCCTGATATCACCAGTGCATCGCTTTTTTCGAGCAGTTCCCGCGCTTTCGCCTTTATTGCATCAGGGTCATCGGTTATCACATCATAGGCAGAGACTTTGTACCCTTTCCCCTTGAGGAACTCCATCAGTGGCTGCCCTGAGGTATCCGTCTCCCTGCTTCTTGTGGTGCTTGTGACAAGGACTGCGAACCTCGGCTTCAAACCCGGGATTCTATGCTCATGCATCCTTTTTCACCTTTGAGACAACATGGACATTCTCGATAGAGGTAAGGGGGTAGTTCCCGGTCTCGTCCTTCTCTATGTACTTGACCATGTCCCACACTGTCAGCAGGGCCACAGAAGCACAGGTCAGGGCCTCCATCTCAACGCCCGTCTTGTACGAGGAGCCGACTTCACATCTCACCTTTACGCTGGAATCTGCAACGTCGAAGTCCACTGAGGTCTTCTCAAGGGGTATTATGTGGCAGTAAGGAATTATCTGCGGAGTTGACTTTGATGCCATAATGGCAGCTGTCCTGGCGATCTCAAGAACGTCGCCCTTCTTGACCGTGCTGGCCCTGATGGCATCAACAGTCTCTTTCTTGAGCCTGATAGTTCCTTCAGCAACAGCAGTTCTCGCCTGGACCTTCTTCTCCGAAATGTCGATCATGAATGCAGATGATCAATCCGGTTAAAACTGTTTCTTGGCTCTCACAAATAGTGTTATATTCCTGTTGCAATACCATAAAGCAGGCACAAACCGGTGCAGCAGCACAACAGGGGTTGAGTTGCCTTGCATCAGCCACTTAATGGAGGCCATTATTCATGTTTGCAAGAATACAGAAGGAAAGGATCGATCTTTCTGATCTGATAGAATCGACCAGGAATGCGGACTCCGGGGCACTTGTAACATTCCAGGGAACCGTGAGGAGATTCTCGGGCGATACAGAAGTTGTATCGCTGCATTATGAAGCGTACGAGGATATGGCCCTGAAGAAAATGAACCAGATCATTAAGGACACTGTAGACAGATTCGGCGTGAATGATGTAAATGTGGTCCACAGGATTGGAGACCTTTCCCTCACAGAGGATTCGGTTGTCATATGCGTCTCTTCGGAGCACAGGGGAGATGCATTCAAGGCGTGCAGGCACGTGATTGACACCATAAAGACTGAAGTTCCGATATGGAAACAGGACATAATAGCGTCCGGCGGGAAGAAATGGCATTGAACCAGTTCTCTTCCTGAACAGATCTCTGATGAGAGCCAAACTTTTTACTTTGATTTCATATATATCGGCGTGGAGCTTGAAGAATTCAGGGAACTTGCACTGCAATCACTCCCGAAACTCTCGCGCGGGAGAACAGTTAGATACACGCTTGTCCGTACGCCTGGCGAGTTTTTCATAAGCAAGATCCACAGGCAGCAGTATCTCGATCTCAGGTCGATACCTGTCATTAAGAATTACAGATTTATTCAGTCCTCCCTCACCCATGGCGAGTATGCCACATTCAGGGAGGATTTTTATGACGATTTTGACTTCCTGAAGATCCGGGGGAGCTCATTTTCCAGGCTGATGGATATTGCGAAATTAATGGGATACGATCTCTACGGGTTCAGCTCATCAGGAAACGGTAGGCTTGATGTCAAGTCCCCGGGGAGTGCAGGGCATTCAGAAGACATTATAAACCTGATGAAGGAGAACGAGGAGAAGGGGATGAAACCATTCCTGTTGACGTTCAGCAAGGACAGCTCGAAGGTCACTGTCAGGAAGGATTTCAATTATTTCATACACGGTGGGTACTGGGACGCGATGGAACTTATTTACAGGACCTCAACTGCCGTGATAGAGGCTGATATGGACATGCTGGAGAAACTGAGCCACCTCAGGCTCAAGATGAAACTGGACCACCAGGAATTTGTCCCCGTCGAGAAGCTTTCGGTCAGGCTTGCAAGTGAACTGCAGAAAGAGGAATTTTTCTCAAGAATAAGGAGGAATTTCAACGTTGGGGAGATAAGAAGCTCCGGGAGCGTCACTTCGTTTTACGCATTCCACAGGGGAAATGAGCGGTCAACATACAGGATAGACCTTGACCGGAACTCGCTGGAATTCCTGCCGACCCTTAACTCCAAGATGGAAGGGCTCCTGGACATTCTTGAAAGCATTGAAGGAGATGTTGTTAGATGACCTCGCCGAAAATCATCAGGGAGCGCCAGGAAGAATCTGAGAGGAACCTGGGGCAGCATGAGCTGCTCTCTGCAGCATACTCCCTTATCCAGCAGAATTACGGTGAACTCCAGCTTTCAGTCAAAGATGTCCGGATCGAGGAGGGCTACTCAAGAATAAAGGCAGTCCGGACAGTCTCTAGGAGTGAATCAAACGAGTTTTTTTACGCATATGCTACCACCGACGACCTTGAGGATGCAGAAGGCCTTAGGGTGAAGATGGAAAATGACAGGCAGGATACCTCCGGAAGCAGGGACAAGGTCACTTCCATCCTGATTATTGCAGACGGGAAGCCCCTGAAGAGAGAATCAACCTTTGATCTGTTTCCGGTTGAGATGATCTGGCTGATCTCGACAGAAAAATCTACGGCCAGGGCAATGATCAAGGGTGAAACATCAGATGAATTCCTGAAGAAGCTTTCCTCTGACGAGGGTATGCGGATTATAGGCAACTTCCCTCATCCATACATCAGCCAGCTTGACCCTCTGGTAAAGTTTGCATTCATATCGCTCAACTATGCAAGGACGGGAAAAGCATCACTTCCAACCATCCTTTACGAGTCCTCTGCAGAGGCGTACGCATTCTCGGTCGGTGAGGAAAGGGAGATGATCAGGGCAGATTTTTCAGAGCTTCTCCAGGACCTGGACAAGGCTGGCCTGATAACAGCAAGGGCCAATGAGATATATTTCCCGAAGAACAGCAAGAAATTCCAGAGGTCTTTTATCAGGAGATACTGGGATTACGTGGAAAAACTTGGGAAAAGAACACTTTTTGACTTTGAAAGCCCGTTCTGAATAAAACTGGTTCTCTCTCGATCATTCGGGGTAAATAATAAGCTCCTTTTCGATCACAATCCATGGATTCAGAGGAACTGTTCAGGAAGCTTCTAGGCCTTGAGTAACCCTGGAAAATAAAGGGTATCAGCGTTGATCACAGCGAGAAGAGAGTTGGCATCACAACAGATTTCCCCAGGGGATCGAAATTCCCATTTCCTGTGTGCCATGAGCCGTCCGGAGTGCACGACACAACAGAGAGGACATTGAGACACCTGAATGTGTTCCGGTATCCAGCCTATGTACACGCCAGAGATACCAGAATACTGTGCAATGAGCATGGAAAGAAGACTGTGAACGTACCATGGGCAAGCAGGGGATCAGGTTTCTTCCTTCATTTTGAAGCATTGATAGTCGAAATGTGCAGAGAAATGCCTCCACTCGCTGTATCAAGAATGATCGGGATGAGCGACGATTCTGTGTGGAGAATCATGAGACACTATGTTGATGAAGCACGTGAAAAGAGGGTTATTCTGGCACCTCAGTGCCGGGAGTTGATGAATTCTCGGTGGAGAAGCATCATGTCTATGTGACGCTGTTCTACGACATAAGGAACAGCAGGATAATTCACATCGAGGAGGGAATTGACTATTCTTTCCAGGTAGCATCATAAAGGTATAATGGGTATGTGAAGTCCCAATTGATTTTATGAGGTTTTACAAATTTCAAGTCGTTTCCCTGAACCCTCTTCTTCACATCTTCTCCGATTATAATTTGCCCCGGTTCGGCCTGGGCTTGCATTTTGGAAGCTAGGCTGACAGTAGGCCCAGCAAGCGAGAATTGGTTTTCTCCTCTAAGACCAACTCTCTCCATCATGACGGTTCCATAATCGATCCCCATTCCAAGTTGAATTTCAGTCAGTCCTGACTCTTTTAGATATGGATTCAAAGAGTTCTTGAGAACTAACTTCACTGTCAGTGCAGCCTTTATCGCATTAGAAACATCGTTTATAGCGTTAGTATCAGACTCAGTTCCAAATAGTCCCATTACTCCGTCCCCGGTATATTTCTCAGTAACTCCATCATATTCTTTAATGATGTTAGACATTTCAGCCAGATACAAGGCTTGAATTCTCGCTAAACTTTCAACTCCCTTGTTGTTGTAAGCCATGGCTATTTTTGTGAATCCCCTTATATCAATCGACAATACCGCCAATTGAAACATCCTAGATCCACCGATTTGCAAATCTTCGAGATCTGGCATTGTCAAACCGGTCTTAGGTGGGTATTTTTTTCGTTTCCGATCATATTCATTAATTCTAGATCTTGATGCTCTTGAATAGTCTGCCCATGATGCCATTTCCATTCCCCTCAAATAACGCTTGTGATAAGAGTGACAACTAATACATAAATTATTACGATTATCGCGTAGTATACTATCCTAATCTTTCTCGTCAGGGCATAGAAAAGGGGCCAGTGAAGTGACAAATCAAATAGGCTTACTCCACTTGTCTTGTAGGCGTCTGAAATGGTATTTCCCGGGTAAATCGAGTTCAACATTTTTGCTATTTCCTCCTTCAAAAGAAGTTCACGGTTATGCATTGGTATAAGGTGAGAATCGTAAACCGATTCTAGTAAATAAAATGGTATGAACAAGAGAATCAATGCGTAAGCTACACCCATTGATATTGAAGTTTGACCAAGAACCCCAATCAGAGTAAGAATTCCAACCAAAAAAGTGACAGAAATCGAACGAATGGTCAATATCTGATTAACCTTCCTTTGAATCAGCCCACTCTCGATCTTATACAATTCTATGAACGTACTAATGGGAACCTTTGAGTCTGGCATATATTCTGACAATCTTCCCTAAATATAAGCTATCTAAACTTTAATGTTTCCATCTTTTAGTTGCAGGATACAGAAAGTTGAACATTCCATGTGAAATTCAAAAGTACAATTGGTTTGGTCCCCCTCATTCTGGACAGGATAGGCACATTTGTTGTTGTATGTCCTCTCTGGAACAATATGCTGAGTGAAACCGCGTTCGATGCATATAATAAGGGTGAGGAAGCAAGAGAGGATCTGAAGACAAAGGCTATGAAACTGGCTTAAGAAATCGAGAAGACCAAGAACAAGTTGACGTTTGAACAGTTTGATTTCATATTCAAGAAGAAACAAAACTACATCGTTGCAGGATGAAAATTTTATACCCGTTAAATCGGTATGCAGTGGTGGTAGATTCAAAACTAGACAATTACACCAATACCCAAAACAATGTCCAATCACAAGGTCGGACGTCTCCCAACAAAGACAAGGAAGATTGCATTAAGGAATTCCGGGGTCACGACCTAGAAAAAAAACTATGGGCTGCTGCTGACAAGCTGAGAAGCAATATGGATGCAGCTGAGTACAAACATGTTGTCCTGGGATTGATTTTTTTAAAATACATATCTGACTCATTCGAAGAACGCTACAATGCATTGCTTGAGGAAAAAGTGGAAGGTGCGGACCCTGAAGACCGTGATGAGTATGTTGGTGAGAATATATTCTGGGTTCCAAAAAATGCGAGATGGCATGTGATACAGAATGCTGCCAAAACACCCCTCATAGGGAAGATGATAGACGAGGCAATGGACTCAATAGAGAAGGAAAACACCTCACTTAGAGGAGTACTGCCAAAGGATTACAACAGGCCAACCCTGGATAAGGAGAGACTCGGGCAGCTGATCGATATAGTTGGCAGCATTGGCCTCGGTGATTCGTCAAACAGATCAAAGGATATTCTTGGGAGAGTTTACGAATACTTTCTCGGTCAGTTTGCATCTGCCGAGGGAAAGAAGGGGGGACAGTTCTACACACCTGCATCCATCGTCAGATTGCTGGTGGAAATGATTGAACCGTATCACGGGAGGGTTTACGATCCATGCTGTGGTTCTGGAGGAATGTTCGTTCAATCCGAGAAGTTCATACAGGCCCATGGGGGCAGAATCGGCGACATATCCGTCTACGGACAGGAATCAAATCCAACAACCTGGAGACTTGCCAAAATGAACCTTGCCATCAGGGGCATCGACGGCAATCTGGGAGAGACCAATGCAGATACATTTTCCAGGGATCAGCACAGGGACCTGAAGGCTGATTTCGTTCTTGCGAATCCGCCTTTCAATGACAGCGACTGGAACGGCCAGAACCACAGGGAAGACATGAGATGGAAATATGGCATACCACCAGCGGGAAGTGCCAACTTTGCTTGGGTGCAGCACTTCATACATCACCTTGCTCCCGGTGGTACAGCAGGTTTTGTTCTGGCAAACGGTTCATTATCATCAAACACAAGCAATGAAGGCAACATAAGGAAGGGGATGGTTGAAGCTGACCTTGTTGACTGCATTGTCGCACTGCCGACGAATCTGTTTTATAATGTTGCCATCCCCGCGTGTTTATGGTTTCTTTCCAGAGACCGGCAGAATCACAACTTCAGGGACAGGAGAGGAGAAACTCTCTTCATCGATGCCAGGAAATCGGGCACAATGACGGACAGAACACACAGAGTATTCTGCCCGGATGATATAAAGAAGATATCAGACACTTATCATGCATGGAGGGGCGAGTCAGAATTCGGGCATTATGAAAACGTTCCCGGATTCTGCAATTCTTCGAAGCTTGACGAGGTCAGACAGAACAACTATGTCCTCACACCTGGAAGATATGTCGGTTCTGAAGAGCAGGAGGACGATGATGAAGAATTCCAGAAAAAGATGCAGAAGCTAACTTCTGAATTGAAACAGCAGATGGAAGAGAGCAATAGATTGGATGAAGAGATAAAGGTAAATCTGGAGAATATAGGATGGCAGATATAGGTTTATCTGAGTTTTCCTTTGGCTATGCATTCCTTCACGAACAAACCCTTCGTAAATGGAGAAAAGTCATCGGAGTTCCAATTCTCCCAAGCCTAAGAGGAGAAGCGAAATTAGGATGGGATGTTAAACTACCAACTAGAGGAAAGGACTTTTATTACCAATTCAAGCTGAGTGAACGATATTCGAGAGGCAATTCGATGTTCATTGCAGATGGCACATACAGTGGTCCTTATTATAGATTTAAGCTTCACAAAGCCAACAACAACCAACAACATCGACACCTATGGGCGCACGCACAGATTCTTGGTAATGAAGAAACATATTATGTGGCACCAGAAGTTTCTTCTGGCGAAAGATTTGAGGATGCATTCCTAAGTCGGCAAGTTACTAAGAACTCTAGGCTTATTCCGTTGCGAGATTGCGAAGATTACGCGATTGATGAGAAAAAACAGCACTACATTACGTTTAAAGAAGGGGAGAAAGATTTCGTTCAGCATTCAGAACGGATCAAAAAAAGTGGCTCTATTCTTGGGAAAGAATTGTTCCAAGTTTATGAACAAAAGCAACAAGGCTTTGAGTCAATAAATGCCAATTTTACAAAGAAATTGGCTAAGAAAGCAGAGGATTCCGTGATGAAAATCACGGAACCAAAGAAACAAAAGAATATCGAAAAATTGATTGAGACAAAGCAATCGGAGAGTATTTCTGATGAATTATATTATGTCGCCAATTTGCTGAATGCAGCATTTGATTTAACAATGGTTATTGTGGGGGAAACTGAGAGTGAAAATTGAACGCAAATCTGAAAGTTATAACGGAGATGGCTACTCTTGAACCAAAATGGCTCTCCTCTCGATTTGCCCAATGGTTGGAGCGCTAGAATTGTGAAGGAACTCGCCTCAATCAATGAAAAGAATCTGAAAAAAAACACAGCTTGTCGGTACATAGAGTACATTGACATTGATTCTGTAGAGGAGGGGGTAATCAGGAAAACTACAAATTTATCCTTGAATGAAGCTCCAACTAGAGCAAAAAGAGTGGTCCAAGACAAAGACATCTTGATTTCTTCTGTGAGACCAAACTTGAAGCATTACTGTAGGATTAAGGGCTCCAAGTCGTGTACTATCGCCTCAACCGGGTTCGTTGTTTTGACTCCAAGAAAAATAGATTCGGATTTTTTGTACTATTCTATTACAACTAATGAATACACAAGTTATTTGTCAGCTATAGCTGAGACCAGCACGACTGCGTATCCATCAATAACCGCAGAAGTCATAGCAGAATCTATCGTACCCTGTCCCCCGGAAAAGGAACAAAAGGTAATATCCAAGATACTTGCTGACCTCGATTCCAAAATCGAACTCAACCAACAAATGAACAAAACCTTAGAATCCACTGCACAGGCAATATTCAAGCACTGGTTCATCGATTTTGAGTTTCCAGATGAGAATGGAAATCCATATAAGTCGAGTGAAGGAGAAATGGTTGATTCTGAACTCGGAGAGATACCAAAGGGATGGAATGTTGAGAAAATTGCGCAGTCTATCGACCTGCGTTATGGAAAATCTCTACGCCAAGACAGAAGGCAAGAAGGCTATGTACCGGTCTTCGGGTCAAATGGTGTAGTGGGATATAACGATAAACATCTTGTTGAAGGTCCGGGCATAATAATAGGAAGGAAGGGTACAGTTGGCGAAGTAAGGTTTTCCTTCACAGATTTCTGGCCTATTGATACTACATATTATGTCGAAGTAAAAAACGGGACAAACATTACTTTCTGGTACTACCTCTTGAGTTTCTTAAATTTGGATCGGATGAACTCCCATAGCGCTGTTCCAGGATTGAATAAGAATCAAGTATTGGATAGAAAATCCATAAAGCCACCATCCTCTTTGGTGAATTTGTTTGGTGCCATATCTGCAAAAATCCTTGAAAAAATAGATCTATCGCAAAGAGAAAGCACATTGCTGGTCTCAATAAGAGATTTTCTTCTTCCAAAGCTTATGTCAGGAAAAATCCGCGTACCACTGGGAGATACGGATGAGTAGTTTCTTCACTGAATCTGATGCAGAGAATGCTACCCTTGAATGGTTCAGAGAGGTAGGTTACGATGTGAAGAACGGACCGGACATTGCATATGATGGTTCAGCACCTGAAAGGAGAGATTACAGGTCAGTTATCCTGTATGACAGGCTAAAATCTGCCCTATCAAGAATAAACAATATTGACAGCAATTTGTGGGAAGAGGCTGTCAAGAAGATCACAACATATCATGCTCCAAGCATCGTTGAGAACAATCACATTTTTCATCGCTACCTCACAGACGGGATCACAATAGAATCAAAGGATCAAGATGGGAGGGTAAGGTATGATACACTCAAGTTGATCGATTCAAAGAACATTGGAAATAATGACTTCCTTGTAGTGAATCAGTTTACAGTTGCGGAGAAGCAGGAACGCAGGCCTGATGTTGTTGTCTTCATCAACGGCATTCCCATTGCGATAATGGAGCTGAAAAACCCTGCAAATGAAAATGCAACCATGGAGGATGCATTCAACCAGATCCAGACATACAAGAACGACATACCCACCATATTCCATTACAATGAGATCGTTGTAATCTCAGACGGAATTGATGCAAAGATTGGGGCCATAACCTCAGACTGGCAGAGATTCATGCCGTGGAGATCAGTTCAGGGGAAGAGCAATGTTCCAGTGGGGAAGCCGGATCTGAACACAGTGGTTCACGATGTCTTTTCAAAGGACAGGATTCTTGATATCATTGTTAATTTCATTCTGTTCGAGGTTGATAAATCCAATATTTCAAAGAAGATTGCAGGCTATCACCAGTACAATGCGGTCAATGCCACTGTGAACAATACTCTCAATGCCATATCGGAAAATGGCGATCGGAAGATAGGCGTTGTATGGCACACCCAGGGAAGCGGCAAGAGCATCACCATGATATTCTACGCCGGTAAGATCATTCAGCACCCCGCGCTTGAAAACCCAACCATTGTCGTTATGACCGACCGGAATGATCTTGACAATCAGCTCTTCGATGGTTTCTCAAGATGCCATGAGGTGCTGAGACAGACACCTGTGCAGGCCGAAACTAGAAAGAACCTCCGTGAATTGCTCAAGGTTGCTTCAGGTGGCATAATTTTCACGACAATTCAGAAGTTTGTACCAGATACTGATGATATGGATCCTCTCCTCACCGGGAGAAGGAACGTTATCGTCATAGCGGATGAAGCACACCGCTCGCAGTATGATTTCATAGACGGATTTGCAAGGCACCTCCATGACGCACTGCCGAATGCTTCCTTCATCGGGTTCACCGCAACTCCTCTTGAACTGAGCGACAGAACAACTGTCCAGATATTTGGCGACTACATCGACATCTATGATATCGAAAGGTCTGTCGAGGATAAATTCACCGTGCCCATATACTATGAGGCGAGGCTTGTCAAGCTGCATGTCAAGCGTGATGAACTGGATTCCATCAACAAGGAGATTGATGAAATAACAGAAGGGGAGGGAGAACAAGTCCAGGATCGATTGAAAAGCAAGTGGTCCCGATTAGAAGCCATTGTCGGAACACAGAGCAGGATTGACGAGATCGCTTCTGATATTGTCAGGCATTTTGAAGCCAGAGAATCAGCATTGGTTGGCAAAGCCCTTGTCGTATGCACAAGCAGAAGGATCTGCGTTGAAATGTATGATGCAATCACCAGGATCAAACCGGAATGGCACTCCGATCAGGATGATACAGGTGCTATTAAAGTCATAATGACAGGATCTGCTAGCGATCCCCAGAAAATGCAACCTCATATCAGAAACAAGGCAAGAAGGGAGCATATTGCCTCAAGATTGAAGAGACCCAATGATCCACTTGAGATTGTAATAGTCAGGGATATGTGGCTCACAGGATTTGACGCTCCTATCCTTCATACGATGTATGTTGACAAGATCATGCAAGGGCATAATCTGATGCAGGCCATTGCCCGCGTTAACAGGGTATTCAAGGATAAACAGGGAGGCCTCATTGTCGATTACATCGGCATAGGATACAATCTCAAGAGTGCTCTTATCTCATATTCTCCATCAGACAGGAGGGACGTTGGTATTGACCAGGAAGAAGCAGTAAAGGTCATGCTGGAGAAACTGGAAGTATGCAGGGATATCTTCCACGGCTTTGATTATTCCATATATTTCAGATCCGGCAGTAGCCAGAGGATGACCATTATTGTCAACGCTCTGAACTTCATTCTCGGCGTTGATCAGGGGAAGGAGAGATTTGTAAAGGCAGTAACGGAACTGTCAAGGGCATTTTCCCTTGCAGTTCCCATGAGGGAAGCTCTGGAGGTGAGAGACGAGGTTGGATTCCTGCAGGCGATAAAGGCACAGATCGTCAAGCACACGGTATCGACGGAAAGAAGCAGGGAGGAGACAGATACAGCCATAAGGCAGATCATTTCTGAAGCCATAGGTTCTAGGGGCATTATTGACATATTCGAGGCTGCCGGCATAAAGAAACCGGATGTATCCCCCATAATGTCTGATGAGTTCCTGAATTCAATCAAGAGCATGCGGCAGAGGAATCTCGCACTCGAACTGCTTGAAAAACTCATCAACGATGAACTTCGTACGCACATGAGGAAGAACCTGGTTCAATCCAGATTGTTTTCCGATATGCTCAAAGATGCAATAAAGAGATATGAGAACCACACAGTGGAAGCAGCACAGGTAATAGAGGAACTCATAGGACTCGCCAGGGAGGTCAAGGCATCCGCGGATCGTGGTTCGGACCTCAAGATGACGGAAGAGGAACTCGCATTCTATGATGCCCTTGAAGTGAACGACTCTGCAGTAAAGGTTCTCGGAGACGAAACGCTGAGGGAGATTGCTCTGGAACTCGTTGACACTGTAAAGAAGAATAAAACAATAGACTGGACAGTGAGGGAGAACGTTCGTGCTAAGCTCAGGGCAGCTGTCAAGAGAATACTCAGGAAATATGGCTATCCTCCTGATAAGCAGAAGAAGGCAACAGAAACTGTCATCAAGCAGGCTGAATTGATTGCCAAGGGAGAGTGATTTTAGTGAAAAGTGATAAGGGCAAGCCTAACGAAGAGATGAATCCTAGAGAGACTCTGGTAAAGGTAAGAAGACAATGGAATGACTGGCGGATAGCAACATATAGGCTTAGTAGCCTTAACGGATTTCACAGAGACATTATCAGTGGCGGAGTTGGGATGCGGGCACCCTTTGAATCCTTGTATGCATACGCGAGTTGCGATTCCTACATTGACGGTGAAATTGCGCACTCAGGACTGCACGGTGACTGCCCACATAACATCAAAGTTGTTATATTGAAGGTGGATAACAAACCAAAGTCATTCTACGAAAAAATTAAAAAATACGGATTAGAAAATAAGTCCAGAGAAAGAAAACAATACTGATCCTATCCCAGCTTTGTAGATATAAAACCCTATTTGTCAGGACGTCGAAGATAAACTAGAAATGTTCAGTGAGATTATGATCCGGCATTTACACATGGATACATCTCACCTAATGTATTTTCAATTTTTGCCGTAATGACCTAACGGAAGTCCATAAATATTTATCTACCTCTCATTTAAAGAATATCGGGTGAGAAAATTGACAGCCGAAGAGTCGAGAATATCAACAGGAAAAGCCGTCAGAGATATTGCTGTGCATTATTATGCAGGTCTTACAAAAAGATCAGTAAAGGAAGTTGAAGGGTTATTTGAAAATGTCATACATGGAGAGTACAATCCTTTGGTGACTTCAGCCCTTAGACTGGCAGAATACGAATTAACTCACAGTTAATTCAGTAATTCAGAAGTAGATCTATCTGGTTGAGAATTTTAAATAATAAGGCAATATGCATGGCCGAGGCCAATGCCATGCACGCTGTTCAGGTTTTACCTACCCTGGAGGCCCTGAATATGTCTCACAGATAAATCTATATGCATTCCTCATCGTCTCTGTACCTGTTACAATTCTCTAACGTGAAGACTGGGATTTGGCTATTTATCAAATTGTTCGAGGAAGGTGTCAGGCAGCTTGTTGTTTACTGTTCGCTTCACGATTTCTTCCGTTAATAGCTTCTCATCTTCTAGAGCATCTGCAATATCCTTATTCAAGTGATAAGCTCCCATTGGATCTCCCTTTGTTTTAAGGATAATCTTTCCGCGATTCATCAGGTAAATCAAAAATTCAATCTCTTGTTTGTCCAATTCGATACTATAATCAATAAAAAAACGTTTAACACGTTCCTTGATGTCGTTCAAGGTGAGATTCTTCTCATTAGATCTGAATAATTTTCCCACGTGAAGTATTGAAATAATGTTTACAACTGGGTCTACATACTTGTGCTTAGAAGGCATTATTCTTGGCTTTTCCAATTCCTGCTTGTCAACATGCCTGAAGAACGAGGCCATCTTTGAGCTATAATGATTACATAGGCATAGGTTACATTTGGCATTGTCAATATTTCGACAAGTCTTGATATCATTTCTATGGTTATAAGGAATTTGTATTACATCTCGTTCAGTGTCTCCCTTGTCGTATGACCAAATCACCAGTCCTGTTTTATTCTTCCATTTCTTTGAATTAGAGGCAATATAGTCAACGATGCCCATGGAAAGTCTGCCTGGAATGAATACAACATATTCGGCTTTATCCCACCTCATTGTGAATTTCTTTGGGTCAACAGCCGATATTTGAGATAGTATCAGGTCTTGAACGTTGTTCTTGGCCAGCTCTTCAGTTTTTTTGATCTTGGCTACAATCTCTCCCACTAACTTTTCATTGTCTTCGAAGGTTGACTTGACCTCAATAAATATAGGGTGGATCTCATTCTTTACTAAGCCCTCTATTTCACATATTAAGAGGTCCCATGACCCATCCTTCTTATCCTCTAATGAGGTAAAAATGTCTGACGCCAGATAAGCGTGTCCGTGTGTAGCATTTTCGTCGTTGAACAACCTTTGAATTACATATTTGAATTTTGCATGTTCGATTGCTCTTCGGATATGAGTTTCCCTCTTCTCTTTGTTTGGAGATTTAATTTACATCACTCTTTGAAGTTACGTTATAGAACCTTTCTATTCCGTAATACAGATGGATCAAGTTCTCTTTGTTCACAGGGCCCGTAGGGCTAACGAGAACTCTTTTAGGGGTTATGTCTACTGAAAATGTTGGATTAACTTCATCGCTTTCTGGTGTCTTCTCATATAATAGGTTAAAAACCAACGAACGCCCCTCTATCCTCTTTCCATAGATCTCGGCAAATTCCGATAGATACAAAAGAAGGCTATTTAAACGGTCCTCATCGTAACTCAAGGCCGATTGTGATTTGCCGTTCGATGCAGTATCATAATCTTCAAGCCTTAGGATCAAATTCTTGTGTCTAACCAAGTTGACCGAGGGAGTTTTTAAACGCTCTCTACCAGCTTCTGATACCTTATTTAAAGCCTTTTGATGATCCTTAAACATGTGGCTTATAAGTTTTGTAACAACACCAAAGCTCTTTGGAAGAACAGCCATAGAAATAAAACCTTGACTGTAAAATCTTATCTCGACACTCTTACTGGGTTCTTTAAGCGTTGCTTGATAGGGGCGGATTCCGTATGCCCAATCATTTTCTAATTTTTCTAGCACAATTCTCTGATTAACATCTACATGGTCATCCTTAAAGTAAGATTGAAGCTTGGGGGCACCTGCTCTGTACTCTTTCAGAAGAAAACCTTCGTAATTATGAGTGTTAAGTAAAAAATTGTACAACGAGGTAGGTGTTATGCTAACGTTGTTAAGTCCAACCTCGCGTAATGCCAATTTTGCTTTTCCAATATCCCTCCAATTCGTTTTATTAATAACTCCATTTACAACGCCATACTGATCACCTTCCAAGACATTTACAACAAAATCAGATCCGAACAGTTTCCTCGTTCTATAGAAACTGACATCGTTCTGAGTACACATAACACGATATTGGTTTGGTGAGATCTTTTCTGCTCCAGCCTTCTGAAGTGTATAAATCAGGTTTTGCGAGAATACAGGCCAAACGAAAAATAGGTTATATCCAACACCCCTGTCTTTCGACAGTTCATTAAAAGCATATTTTAGTTTTGCAGTCAACTTCTGAGTCTCGATTAAAAACACCCTCTATCGGGATTTACGTGATATAGAATATAAACATTTTTACCATTCAGAAGGGCGAGAGCTATTCGGTGAAGCACTAATCAGGCATGATATGAACTCCAGATGATCTTTCCCCCTCACATAATCACCGACATCAGGGAGAAGTTTTGTTACGCTATTTTTTGGTTACTTTTGCTGATACCATGTGATTTGCATTTTCCAGTCTGATCCTTGCCTACTCGGCGTCTACTCTGAAAGAAATGACTTCTTGAATTCCGTGCAAGCTTGACCCGTGAAGTTACAAGTGATGGAAGATTAATGGAAAGAAAAAGGGTGCCCCATAGACTCAACTCAAGGTGTCATTCTGGTTCGATTAGAAGCGATTTTAACGGGTCGGAACACATGAGTCAATACATTATGTCATGAAGGGAAAGATATTTATCCAGATTACTGCTAACAAAATATGAGCAGACATAATTCTAAAGAGGAAGAGCGATTTCTTCTCCTTTCAAAAATATGTCCTCAGTCTTATTCTGGCAGAACCCTGGAGGAAAACCTACTGTTCAAGTTGTGCAGAGAACTGAAATCGGACTACTGTCTTGGCTTCAATGATAACGGCTACGACGACAAATACAAAGGATTTGATAGTGACAAAGTGACCAAAGAGGTTGCAAGGCTGATTTCAGATCAGAAGTTAAATGACTGGCTATCACAAAACAAGGAGATGCTCAACGATTTCTATGATTTCAACGGGGAATATTACACGTTTAATGGAAAAAATAAGGAGTTCACACAAAGTTCAAATTGGGACATGTTCAGAGATCGGATCAAAGAATTCCTTGAAAAATTTGGAAACCAAGGAGGATCAGTCCTCAATGCGATTTTAGAACTTAATGAAGAGGGGAGAAGATATAGAAACTACTACGAGAACCAGACACTGGCGGGGAGGAAAGGGTTCAAACAAGGTGTAAAAGGCCAGGGCTACAACACATTGCTGTCTGAACTTGAGCTGTCAAAAATTATAGATTTTGATAAGAGGGACCTGCGTATACCTGAAGAACTCATGCCATTGGTTCAGGATGTGTTGAATAAAAGAGGTTCTCTCTCGATCACTGGGGGTAAATAATAAATTCCTTTTCGATCACAATCCATGGATTCAGAGGGATTGTTCAGTAAGCTTCTATGCCTTGAGGAACCCTGGAAAATAAAGGAAATAAGGTTTGATCACAATGAGAAGAGGGTGGACATCACCATTGATTTCCCCAGAGGCTCTAAATTCCCATGTCCCGTGTGTCATGAATCGGCGGGAGTGCACGACACAACTGAGAGGACATGGAGGCACCTGAACATTTTCCAGTACCCCACGTACGTGCATGCAAGGGAGCTTAGGATACTCTGCTCCGAGCATGGGAAGAAGACGGTGGACATGCCATGGGCAAGCAGGGGATCAGGCTTCTCCCTTCACTTCGAGGCGATGATAGTGGAGATGTGCAGGGAAATGCCTCCACTCGCCGTATCAAGAATGATCGGAATAAGCGACGATTCTGTGTGGAGAATCCTCAGGCACTATGTTGAAGAGGCAAGAAAGGAGCAGGATATCTCGGATATTTCAGTGCCGGGAGTTGATGAATTCTCAGTTGAAAAGCATCATGTTTATGCGACGCTGTTCTACGACATAAGGAACAGCAGGATAATTCACATCGAGGAGGGAAAGGAATCGGAGGTGTTCCTCAGATTCCTGCAGAAGAATCCGTTCATTGATCCGAAAGGAATAGAGCATGTCTCCATGGACATGGATCCATCGTTCATATCCGGTGCTGAGAAGTATATCCCCGACTCTCAGATCGTCTTTGATCACTTCCATGTGATCAAGATGATGAACGATGCACTTGATAAAATCAGGAGGAAGGAGGCCAGGGAGAATGTCATACTCAAGGGCACTCGGTACACATTGTTCATGAATCCTGATAAGCTCAGTGAAAAGCAGAAGGAGAAGCTGAAAGATATCAGGAAGCTCGATCTCCAGGTCACACATGCATATCATTTCAAGGAGTCACTGCAGAGGCTCTGGTCCCTGAGAAATGAGATGGTTGTGGACTATCTTGCAAAGTGGATATCCTGGGCAAGAAGGTCAAGGATGCCCGAGATCATCAGGCTTGCAAAGTCCATGTGGCGGCACATGGAAGGCATTCTCGAAGCAATAAGATCGGGCATAAGTTCAGGCATTGTTGAAGGCCTGAAAAAACAGGATCCGTATCGCATTCAAGCGGTCCTATGGCTTCAGTGCCCAAGAATATAAGCTATCTGTTGGCAGGATGTCTCAGGTTACCCCCAACTTTTAGGGGACACCCATATTAAAGTTCAACGCTAAACCAGATATCAGCAGGACCGCAGTAGACAGAGGGTATGTCGGCTCTCTCCCTGCAGGTTCATTAATCCGTTGGAGGAATAACAACTTTTATTATATTGAAAACTAGCTGAATTGTGTAAATGCTTTACCATTTGCTCTTGTAGGAACAAGAAAAATTCAGAGGAAAATAAATATAAAAAAGGGAATAAAATTTAACTCATTCATATTAAGGCTCTCAATCCCTCTTGGAGAAGAAATATATTGCCAGGGCAATAGGGACCACTATCCACACTATTCCAAGAGCAATCATAACTGTTGGTGTAAGGCCCAGATCAGCCAGCGTTGCACCTTGAACATTCCCAACAAGACTCGCAGTGCTTCCACTGAGTATGTAGTTTGCAATTTGGCCAAATCCCACCGGCGTGGAATAATCCAGTGCGATGAGTGCTTTTCCGTACGCAAGGCTTCCAATGGGGAGCCTGAGGACATATGACACCAGTAAGTTTGGGATCAGGGCAAGGAATGTCCAGAAGAAATCCAGCACGAAGAAGATCGCCATCGCAAATCCAAGCAATGCTCCCTGCGACTTCATGAAGTTGGAAGCAAGATAAACCAGTCCTATGAACCCGGCTATTCCTATGAATAATGCCCATAGGCCGTAGGTAAAGGTATCTACCGGCAGGCTTCTTCCCAGATAGTGTTCAAAAACAATCGATGTCACGGCAAATGAAGCAACAGCAGCTATCAGCACAGCAAGTGTATTTGCAACATACCTGGAAAACAACAACCCACGTCTAGATACCGGCCTTACCAGAACGGACTCCAGAACATTACCGGTTCGATCCTTGCCATACGTCATATACGCAGAAACCGCAGCCATCAAAGGAACAAAAAGACCCAAGAGAAGCATCTCACCGGAGAAGAAGAGGCTGTTTACATTAGTGCTGCTTGCACTGGTTTGGACAAATACCTGCACAATAGAGACCCTCTGTCCTGATGGTGTGAACAGTGCGAAAACATACATTTCATTATTCCCACCTGACAGGTTCTCAAGATTGAGTTTCTGGAAGTATGAGTTGTAGGTGCCGTAATGAGTCATGTTGTTTTCAGTGAGCGCGCTGAAATTAAGACTGTATCCATTGCTGACGTTGAACTTCTCGTAGTACAGGCTCACCGTTGGAATGGAACTGTTGTATCCACCCATATACTGGAAACTTATGCCTCTTCTGTTCTGCAAATTATGGATTGAAACCGTATTCATGGAGTATCTGCTACTGTTGTACAGGTTCGACTTCGGGGAGTCCAGACCGCTGTATTGATGGAAGAAATAGGAATTGTTCTGCTCGGTAGTGTATACTATCATGGAATTAGTAATTGGAAATCCAAGGGTAGTTGTGTAGTTAAATTGAAGGAGTGCGAAGTTTGTTCCCGGCTGAGGACTCAGAACTGAACTATTCACATTTGTCAGTGTAAAATTTGCAATTCCATTGGCATTTGTTGGCTTATGGAGAACTACTCCGTCTTGAAGGCTAACGTTCACCACTGACCCCTGCACAGGGTCACCGTATCCGTTTTGGATTATAACAGTGAAGTTGTAACTTCCGTTGTATCCGTACCCATAGGCGTAGGTCTGGTACTGGTTCTGTGGAGAGGTTGTAGTAACGCCCGTCGCAAGGCCAAACGCTATACCTAGAGAGAAAAGGATTATCACAACGGTCAGTATTATGACTGTTTTGCTTTTAATTGCGCGAATAAATTCATACAAGAGAGGTATCATTTCTTCTCACCCACAAGCTGGAAGAAATACTCTTCGAGGCTGGCTCCCTGCACGTTGAACATCGAGACTTTGTAGCCTGCCTTTATCAGTTCAGCATTAACATCATCCGCTGAACCCGGGCCCGATTTGAGGTTAATAACGGTGAGGGTGTCGCCTTCAACTGACACTGTGCCGTACTCTTCGAGAAGCTTTATTGCTTGACTATCAACCTTGTTGAGCCTCACCTTCAGGACAGGCTTTCCAAGGTTCCTCATCCTGTCTCTGCTCAGAGTTTCAATTATCTCTCCCCTGTGTATTATGATTGTCCTGTCGGCAAGGTTTTCGAGCTCATTCAATATGTGCGATGAAAGAAAAATCGCCTTCCCCTCTTCTTTGAATTTTACTATCAGTTTCCTGAGATAATTTATGCCCTCAGGGTCCAGGCCATTGAGGGTCTCGTCAAAGAGGAAGTTCTGGGGGGAAGAGAACATTGCAGATGCGAGTGCGAACCTCTTCTTCATTCCCTGTGAATATGAGCGAAGTTTCTTCCTCACCGCCGGTTCAAGGTCAACCTGCCTAAGCAGTTCCCTGGCCAGCTTTTCGGCCTCCTGCCCCTTTATGCCATAGAATCCCGCATAATATTTCAGTAGCGGTATGGCCCGTGCATTCGGCTCGAAATTTGGGAACTCAGGTACCCAGCCAATGCCCCTTGATGCCTGTATCTTATCGGTTACTATGTTGTGCCCGTCAACAGTTATTGTTCCCGTTGATGGTAGGATTATGCCACTAATGGCGCGAATTGTAGTAGTTTTTCCTGCACCGTTCAACCCGGCGAGTCCGAGTATCTCGCCATTCTGGACCTCAAAACTTATGCTCTTTACAGCAGGCTCATCATTCCTGCCGAAGGTCTTAGTAAAATCTTCTACCTCTATCACAGTAGGTATTCCCATTCATAAAATTTAAATGTTCTTACGGAGGCAAAATAGGTAGCAAGAATGTAATATTTGGTGGTTAATTGCTATGTCGTTCCCATTGTTCAGTCATTGCATGTATGGAAAATATTAACATACACTCACCCTCTCTTCACGAAGGCTATGACGCTCAGTACAAGTGGAACCACGCTCCAAAGGATACCTATGAGTATGACATTGAAGTAGGTGAGGCCTACCTGCACAAATTCTGAGCTCCTGGCATAAATCGTGGAGTAGGCAGAACCGGTGATAATAAGGCTGGTTATGTTCGGAAGGCCAGCCGGGGATATGTAATACAAGTCCACGAACGACTGGACATACTGCAGGCTCCCTGAAGGTATATGCAGCAACAACGAAGTGATCAGAAACGGAATGAGGTCTGCTCCAGCAAATGTCCATAGGAAATCAAACACAATGAAAATCCCGATTGCAAATCCAAGGAGCGCCCCGCTGGATTTGGTAAAATTCGAAGCCATGTATACCAGGCCTATGTATGCAGCACTTGCGGCAAACAGTGACCATAATCCTGAAAGGAAAGTATCTGCCGGTATCCTGTTTCCAAGATAAATTCCATAAACAAGAGACGAAACCAGGAACGCCACAAAGGTTGCTGCAAATACCGCTGACAGGTTTGCAAGGTATCTGGACAGGATCAGGCCTTTTCTCGATACCGGCCGTGCCAGGACTGATTCCAGAACCCCTAGGGTCTTATCCTTTCCATAGGTTGCGTAAGCCGATACCGCCGCGATCAGTGGAATGAACAGCCCCATGATGGACATCTGGGTTCCGTAGAACGCTTCACTTACCTGGTTTCCCTGTTCGGGTGTGTTTATGGCCAACCCCAATGATGTTAGAAGTTTTCCAGAGGGGGTGAAAAGTGCAAAAACGTAGTAGTTTACGTTGGATCCTGTAAGGTTCTTCGGATTCAGCTCAACATGGGAAAAGCTTCTGTATGTGCCAAAGTAGGTCATATTCTGCTCTGAGATGTTGAGAGCGGAATAGCCGACAGAGTATCCGTTCTGCTCAATAGTTCCGTTCACGGGCATCACATACAAGAGAACCTCCGGTGACCCCTGGCTGACATCTCCTTCGTAAAGTACATCCAGAGCGGACTTAGTAGGCTGGTTGGGAACGCTGACGGAATTCATGCTGTACCTGGATATATCCTGAGATTTATTGTACAGGGTTCCATTGGGCAATTTGTACGAGTAACTGATACTGAAGAAATAGGGATTGGAATAGTTGCTGTACATATCCAGCATCCCGAAATTGACCATTCCCCGGCTTGTCGTATAATTGAACGGCAAGCCCCATTGGGTGGAGTTTGACGGGTTTTCTATCACAGTGCTGTTGACGCCTGAAAGCGTGAAATTTGCATAGCCCATCGCATCAGATGTCCCCGTCAGTGTGGAACTGTTACCCAGGCCGACGATCACCCTGGAACCCTGTATCGGCTGGCCAAATCCGTTGTGGATATAAACTACAATGCTGTAGCTGCCGTTTGAGCCGTATCCATAAGCAACACTGTTGTTGAATCCGATGGGGCCTGGAGAACTGGTCGCGGTATTTATGGCTGAAAAAACTGAAATAGCTATAACTGCAGCAGTTAGAATAATGACAGTCTTACTGGACAGAGTCCTTCTAAGTTCATACGAAAAAGTGCCCATATCCTCAAGAAACCCCCTTTTGTTGCAAGACCTGCTGGCTTGAAACTGTACTGTATGATCAGACCATAACTGTACCAGGCAATATTGCAGACCTGTATTCCATAACAGAAGATTTAAATCTTTGTATCTCCGCAAAAAAAGGATCAGCCCTGGCGGTTCCAAGCCTTCTCCGCATCAACAGCCCTCCGCTAACTGCGGAATGATCATCAATAACACGTCATTATAAAATAATGGAAGGATACGGGTATATGAGATCTAAGGTTGTTTACGGCGGACCTGAACGTGCGCCTAACCGTGCTTTCATGAAGGCTATGGGATTATCCGACAATGACCTGGAAAAGCCCATTGTCGGCATAGCTGTTGCCTGGAACGAGGCGGGTCCCTGCAACATACATGCACTTTCACTTTCACAGCACACAAAAGCAGGGATAGAATCTGCAGGGGGAACCCCAAGGACATTCACCGCCCCCGTTGTTATAGATGGAATAGCCATGGGAACGGAAGGAATGAAATACTCTCTCGTAAGCAGGGAGATGGTTGCCAATACTGTGGAGATGACTGTCAATGCCCATGGATACGATGGCTTCGCAGCCCTCTCAGGCTGCGACAAGACAAATCCGGGAATGATGATGGCAATGGCCAGGATGAACATACCATCCGTTGTCATGTACGCAGGAACAACACTTCCGGGGACCTTCTTCGAGAAGGACATAGCAATCGGGGATGTCTACGAAGCAGTTGGCGCATTCAGCGCATCAAAGATGAGCATAGAAGACCTGAAGCTCATGGAGGATAAGGCTATACCCACGTCCGGAGCATGTGGCGGCCTCTACACTGCAAACACGATGGCAATGATGACTGAAGCGCTCGGCCTTGCACTTCCGGGAAGCGCATCGCCTCCTGCTGTTGACGGGCAGAAGTCCATATACGCGCACAAGACTGGCGAGACCCTCATGCACCTGCTGGAAACGGACCTAAAGCCAAGGGATATCCTCGGGTTCGAATCCTTTGAGAACGCAATAGCCCTTCTCATGGCATCAGGCGGTTCAACAAACGCCGTCCTTCACCTTCTTGGCATAGCACATGAAGCAGGGGTCAGGCTTGAAATCGAAGATTTTGAAAGAATAAGCAGGCGCATACCAGAGATTGTAAATATGAAACCCGGAGGGGAATACGTAATGGCGGACCTGAACAGGGTTGGCGGAGTCCCGATAATAATGAAGAAACTCCTTGATGCCGGCCTGCTGAACGGCGACAGCATCACGGTATCTGGAAAGACTGTTGCACAGAACCTCTCAGATGTAAGAGTGGCAGCGGTCTCTGAAAAGGTGGTGAAGAACATGGATTCTGCATACCAGCCTACAGGAGGCATAAGCATACTGAAAGGATCGCTTGCGCCTGAGGGGTGTGTCCTGAAGAGTTCAGCCTCAAAGATAAAGAAGCACACCGGTCCAGCGAAGGTCTTTGATTCAGAGGACGGAGCATTCCAGGCAGTGCTCGACAGGAAGATCAAGAGCGGGGACGTTGTAGTGATAAGGTACGAGGGGCCGAAGGGCGGGCCCGGAATGAGGGAGATGCTTGCAGTCACGGCAGCTATAGTGGGCCAGGACCTCGGAGAGTCGGTTGCACTTGTGACCGACGGAAGATTTTCAGGCGCCACAAGAGGAATGATGGTTGGGCATGTGGCACCGGAAGCATATGTCGGCGGACCCATGGCTATCGTCAAGGAAGGCGACATGATAACAATTGATATAGCAACCGGGAAGATCGACCTTCACCTTGCTGAAGAGGAAATAAACAGAAGGCTTGCAGACTGGAAAGCCCCGCCTCCCAAGCACAGGAAGGGACTCCTCGCCCAGTATGCCAGGCTCGTTACCTCTGCTTCAAGAGGAGCTGTTCTCGAGGACCTATCAGAACAGTAAAACCTATTTTTTCATATTATCCAGCCGAGAACAAATCCCGCAACCGGGGATATGGCCCATGTTATAACTATCATAAGGAACGGCCTCAGGTATATTGCCTTGAACTTATATGATATTCCCGTCCCGAAAACGCTTGATGTCAGGGTCTGCGTGTTTGAGACGGGTATCCCGAAGAATGTGGCAGCCTCTACAATCATGGACGAAACGAAGAGGGCGGAAAAGGCATTCGTGTACCTCATGAGGTATATCTCCTGCCCTACTCTCTTTATCACGCCACTGCTGAGAAAGACAGAACCAACGATTATCCCTGCCGTCATGCTTCCGAGCACAAGGTATCCGGAACCTGAAACTTCATCAATAAAGCCAAGGGTGTTTGCCCCAAGGGTAAAGGCAGTGAAAAAGGAGACGATGATCAGAAGCACCTTGAAGATGACAGCAGTTCTCCAGGAATCCTTGAACTCATGCCTTGTAAGGGCCCTGTTCAGGGCAAATGCTGATGCGATGGATACGACCGGCGCAATGACCCAGGTGAGGACGGTGAACCTCACAAAACCAATGTCTATGCTGTGGCCGTAATGCAGCGATAGCCCCACAGCCGCACCAAGCAGGGCCATTATGAGTGAAAGCGGCGCCCTCACAAAGGATGCCATGGCAAAAATAAGCGAGGAGATCAGGAGTGCATAGAATATGATGTTGTACGAATGTGGCAGGAGTGCTTCCGAAGCGGTTCTCAGGTCAGCCCCCTGGAGGTATAGCCCGGCAAGAAAACCTGCGATCCCTATAGCCAGTCCTGTGGATTTTGTGACTATCCTCCCCCCTATGACCATACCAACGGCCGCTGAAAGGTTGTTTCCTGCTACAAACGCGGTAAGAATTCCGGCGGTGATGACCACCAGGATGAAGTAAAGCATCATTTTGTAAGAGAGAGGTTTATCGTGAGAACGAGGTCAGAGATATCCTCGCAGCCGTCAAGCATATCATCAATCTTGTGGACCACCCCTGTCAGGTGCGTGAAAACGAGGTACGATATTGAATCGGCAACCCTGTATATTTCATCGATAAGGTCGTCCTTGAGCTCGTCGCCCTTTTCCTCAAGAACTTCAATGTCCTCCCTGATGCCCCGCATGATGTCAATGTCGCTGGCCTTCAGCATCCTCTTCACGTAGGAGAGGGCCTCTTTTATGAGATCAAGCATCCTGGAAAAAATCTCGTACGAGCTTCCAATCAGGTCTATGGCCGTATCGTTTCTCTCCCTGTGGTAAAGATTCATCCTCCTGAGTTCCCTGCTGATGAAGTAAGCCTTGTCAATGATGTCATCAAAGGTCTCCGTGACAGTTACCAGGTTCTCCATCAGGTTAGAGCTGATGGCTCCTCCTGTTATATCTCTCTTCACACGGATCGCTACATCGTCTCCGTTCCTTTCAACCTCCCTGATCTCGTCATTAAGCTGATCAAGGCTGTCCTCTGCCGAAAGCATGATCTTGAGCAGATCACTCGCCTCTCCGCCGAGATCAGTGAATTCAGTCAACTGGTTCAGGACGTTTTTCTCCCCCACACTGAGGAGACGCTTAAGGAAGCTTACGTTGACCATTGTTCTACAACAGGAATTTCTATTTATATTGTTTTAAGAAAATCTGAATGGGGCATGGACACTCTATGGCATAGGATTAATAGAGGCCGAAACATGGCTAGGGTCGATGTCCCCGGTGATATTCATGCTCACGGTAGTTGCGGCAATATTTGCCCTGGTCAACCCACTAGGGGCAGTGCCGACTCTGGTTGCGCTTACGGAGGGATTTTCCAGAGAGGAACTGAACCGCGTCATCAGAAAGGCAATAATGGTGGCCGGCGGAATGATTCTGGGCTTCATGTTCCTCGGGGAATATATATTCAGCGTTCTCGGCATAGACATTTCAGATTTCAAGATTGCCGGCGGCATACTCCTTTTCAAGGTCGCCTTCGACATGATTCAGGGGAAGCTGTCAACGACTAAGCTGACCCCGCTCGAACAGCAGGACTACGTTGAGAGGGAGGCCGTTGGGATAGTGCCAATCGGAGTGCCGCTGCTTGCAGGTCCAGGCTCCATAACAACTGCTATCATATATTTCAATTCCAGGAGCAACGGAATACTTGACAGGTTTTCGGTTATAATAGCCATTATTGTCGTAATGATAATAGCGTTCTTCATACTCAAGTTCTCGATGAATATCCTTAACCGCATAGGAAAGACGGGGTCACTCATAATTTCAAGGATAATGGGCCTCCTGCTGGCGGCAATAGGGATAGAGTTTATAGTATCGGGCATAGCCGGGGTTCTGGTGACCCTGGGGATCTAGAAAAGTTTGAAGAATCCTGCATACTCTTCCCCGGTGAGCTGGCCTTCGCCGGTTTCACCGGATTCCTTTGCATACACTAAGTCTGAAAGAACATATGCTGACATGATCCTCAGGAATGAATTCGGCCGGCCCATGGGTATGTAGCTCATGCATTTTCCGCTGTCCTGCTTGAGCTCCTGCAGTTTCAGAAAGTCGTCCTGGAATGAGCTGTACTCATCGTATCTTGAAGCCAGTTTTACAATATCGGGTGCCTGTTTCATTATTGCCTCATAGGCAGGCACAACGCTCTCCCCGGAATAGGAGTGGTGCGAGAGCATTAGGGTGTTGAAGCCCGCATCGTTCCTTATCGCCTCATACACGGCGATCTCAATGTCAGCTGCGGGGACACCGGAATCTGCAGCTATCCCGTAGTATTGGGAAAGCAATTCAGGATCCTCCGATCTGAAGGTGAAAATGTAGTCCGCACCGTAGTGGTTGAGGTAATCCAGAACATTCTGCAGCTCCTTGCCGCTTCTGCTGGAAAAAAGGTCGTACCTGACCTCATACAGGGTGGAAAAATCCCTTCTTCCGCTTTCAAAGCTGCGCATTAATGAAGCGGAATCATCATCAAAGATGGAGGCTGCAATCTCAGTTCGGCTCCCGTCAAGCACAACCCTTCCTATACTGGTCCTGTTGCATTTTATGAGCGGCAATGTTCCTCCTGCTCCCCGCAGGTTTATCGCTTGCAGCTTATAAGTAATATTCTTTCGCCTTTCACGTATTTGCAGGATGTCCGGCTCATAAACATCATGAGGTTCTGATAAACAACTTTATTAAAATAGCGTAGCTATCTCTTGGATTCCCTATGTTTAAAATGACCATTGTATCCAGCCCCACAAGGGATCCCGGTGATGATCTTGACAGAAACATAGCTTATTTCCTCTCCGACATCGGGTACATTCCCAGGCTCAATATCCAAACTGACTTCAATTCCATTTCTAAGTCCGCCTATTTCAGGCTGTTCAAGGATTGCTTCCTGATGCGCAGCGACCGTTACTGGACAGGAGATGAGCTTATGTCATATCTTCACACGAGCAGGACAACGCTTTACCGGCACATGAACAAGCTGAAATCCATGGACATGCTTGAAGAGATTCAGGAGGGAAAGATGAAGAAGTACAGGCTTAGATCAGGGGATCTCCTCAAGGCCTGGAGCTGGGTCGAAGTCAACGTAAAGATGGCGCTGGACAACTACAGGAAGAATGTAGAGAGGATATCTGAACTCAAGGCAAGGGCGGAAAAAGGCCAATGAAGAGTCAGGCCTTTTCATCCCCTGAATTCCGGATAGCCCAAAGAAATATTTTTTTAAGAATATACTAATGTAGGTACCAGATTCACGTGGGAATTGAGAGCAAATTAATTCGACAGTTGATGATGAATATGGAAATGATTGAGATAAGAAAAGGGGGAAAATACGTAGTTATATCGAACAGCGGAAGAGACGAGCCAATGAAGACAGAAGGGGAATTCGTGGGCTACACGATTCTCGGTGAGGAAGGGGCAATATGCTTCAGGATAACGGAAGGCGAAAAGTCATTTCTCAGGCTCATTCCTGTATCCGGGCTTATCGCAATAGAGTTCAGCGATGAGGACCTCCTGAAGCCGAAGCAGGCCAAGGAAGACGGCGACAGGACAAATTATATCAGCTGAGCGCTGCAGATCTCTGTGTAAATAGCCCCCTGGGGGGTAAGCTCACTCCTGTAAAGTGTAAGCTTATCCACTTTATAGTCTCCAAAATCGGCATTCCCTGTTTCCCCGATAAGCCCTCTGATGTCCGGGGGCCTCTTGAAGCGCGAGACAGTGAGATGGGGGACGAAATCCCTTTTTTCCCTGAACTTTTCAGGAAGCCTTTCCATAAGGATCTTCTGGAGCTGCACAACCTCAGGGGAGTCCACCCCTATGAACGCAACCCTGGCTTTCCTGAGGTCGGGAAATGCGCCTACATGTGTTGTTTTGAGCTGAAATGACTGGTAGGTTATGCCGGATAAAATGCTGCAAATCAGGTTCTTTTCATCTTCAGAAATCTCGTCAAGGAACGCGAGTGTCATGTGCATAAGCCTGTTGTGCGGGACCTTTGACCCCTTCAGGGGTTCAATGGCTTTCATCAAAGAAGTTATTGCATCGTTGGGCTGGATGGAAACGGCAATAAAGGACCTCATGGGTTATTGTAGGCCACACCCGGCAAAATACTTTGCGCAGGCTTTTCGCCAATACTTGCAATATTTAAGGTTAGACTATTAAGTTCTCCGTGTTGATATTTAATTTAACGATGATAACCGCCTTCCTTGGAAAGGGTGGAGTGGGAAAGACCAGTGTGGCATCAGCATACGCGCTGTATTGCTCCAGGAGGGGCAGGACGGCTATCGTATCAAGCGATTTCATGCCATCACTCAGGTACATTTTCAGGGAGGAGCGTGAAAACCTGGATGTTATCGAGCTCTCCGAGAAAGAAGTCTCGGGGAGGTGGAAGTTCCGCTACGGCGATCAGGTCGCAGCGGTTCTGAAGGAGTTTGTGGAAGTTGAAGACTGGATAATAGACCATATCGCGAGCAGTCCAGGTGTGGCAGAGGAATTCATGATTGCCAACATCGTCGAGCTTGAGGAATCCGGGAAGTATGACTATGTGGTGTGGGACACGGCAGCTTCTTCATCAACAATGCATCTTCTGCTCCTGGAAAGGGAATTTTACGAGCACCTCGACAGGGACATAAAGATATACCTCAGATTAAAAAACCGTTTCCGGATATCAAAAACTTTCAATATACTGGAGGAATGGAAGAATCTCGCCAACAGGGTCTGGGACAGGATGCAGGAAACACGATTCCATATTGTTACAACAATGGATGAACTGAGCCTTGTACAGACCGGGGAGATTAAGGAAGACATAGAAAACATGGGACTGAAAGTGGACGGCACAGTCTACAACCGGTGCAGAGAAGTGCCGGAGCAAAGGGCGGTGAGATCCATTGTCATACCCGAGCTCAACGGCTCGTCCATGGAGATTGTTGAAGCCATGGAAAATTATGTCGCTCCCCTGCATTCGAACAGAAAGAAGTCCAGGGAGATGCAGAAGTCCCTCACCCACTATTCGTGAACCTTTGACTGCAGGCAGCGGAAGATTGCCGCATTCAATTACTTTGTCCAGAGGGAAGTGTGGATTCAGCAACGGAAGCATGGAATTTGAAAAACAAGAAATCATTTTTATAAGTGTCAAAGCATTTCGTAACCATGTCAAAAGTCCCGGAAGACCTTAACTATACGAAAAGCCACGAGTGGTTCAAAGTTGAAGGAGACATTGCAACCATTGGTGTCACGGATTATGCCCAGAACCAGCTGACCGATATTGTTTACATTGAGGTCCCCTCTGTCGGGGACAAGAAGAAGCTGGGAGATGTTCTTCTCACAATCGAATCGGTCAAGTCAGCTGAAGATGTCTATGCCCCAGTCTCAGGAACAGTCCTGGAAGTCAACAGTGCGCTGGAGGATAAGCCGGAACTCGTCAATGAAGACAGCTACAGCAACTGGATTGTGAAGATCAAGCTGGATTCCCCGGGCTCGGAGAAGGGAATGTCCGCTCCCGAGTACAGGAAGATCATAGGCGAAAATTAATCAGATGAACAGGAGAAAAGACTCGTTCTATCACAAGGCAAAGAACGCGGGCTTTCGAAGCAGGGCATCCTTCAAGATCCTTGAAATACAGGAAAAATTCGAGCTGCTGCAGGAAGGTGACCTGGTCCTGGAGATTGGCTCTTCACCCGGCGGCTGGACCCAGATAATCAGGGAAATAACGGGAGAGACCGTGGTTTCCGTAGACGTCGAGAAGATGGAGCCGATCCCCGGCATTATTTTCATAAAGAGCAACGTTTTCAACAGAGAACTGGAAGGGAAGCTCAAGGAGATCCTTGCAGAGCTTGGCAGGGACCATTTTGATGCTATCCTGTCGGACGCAATGGTCAAGACAAGCGGTGACAGGAACATTGACCACTCTTCGTCATACCTGCTATGCAGGAGGGTCATGGAACTCGCGGATGAATTTCTTGAGCAGGATGGAAAGGCCATAGTCAAACAGTTCCAGGGGGACATGACAGAAGAGTTCTTCAGGGAATGGGCGAGGAAGTACAGGTTCAAAAAGAAGACTACGCCAAAAGCATCACGTTCGGGAAGCAGCGAACTCTACATGATATTCGCTGGAAAGAGGAAGGGCAGGATCACTCATTCCCAGAAGGCATAGCTTTCAGGAAAGCGTTGAAATGGTCAAAGAATTCAAAGTCCACGACAACAAATGCATTCTTCCATCGCGATCCTTCAAGGTGTTCCATGAGGGAGTTTTCCATCTTCTCCACGCGTATCCGATCAACCTCTCTCAGGGCCCTTATGTTGTTCACCCTTTCTTCCCAGGATTTCACGAATTCATCAGGCGTCCGATCCTTGAACTCCTTCTTTATGAGCCTTCTCTTCCTTACTGAATGGCGCACCAGTGCAAATGTTCCAACTTTCTTGGAATAAAGCTTTGAAAACTCGCCCTCGTTCATGTCCAGGCCGATGATTTCTATCCCGTTGTCTTCGGCATACCTTACGCTTTCAGTGTATATGGGGGGCGGAGTCATGACTTCACCATAAACGGAAAGGTGCACCCCATAGATTATCTCATAATCGGAAAGGATCATCTCGAACGGGTCTTTCATGAACTCTGAAAGCCCTTCAACATGTTCTTCCGATATGGTAATTAAAATAACATCCGGCCTGTTTATGATCAGGCCGCGCCTCAGAGCCTCACCCTCAGATACTAGTCCCTTTATTCCCCCAAAGAGAGTCACCCTGGTACCGTTGATTGTGTAGGTTGACTCAGATGTCATATCTGTTCTTCTTTACCAGTATTTTTACTATATCTCTCTTGTCCTGTGCATGCCTCAGCTCTGACAGGTTTATCACTGGGCACCCGCCAATGTGTTCCTTGTCAGTATTCGTCTTGCTGATTATCAGCGGTATGTTCTCAAAAATCTCGCTCACGTTCCGTATCGCTACAGCCCTCTCTGTCCTGCTGCTCATGTCTTCGAAGAGGCCGACAAGCATGAGCGTTTCCAGCGTCTCGTAGGCTATCGCATCGAATGGGGACTTCTTCACGGACTGGAAATCGTAGCCACCCCGCATCATTATGTTGAATACTTCTTCAATGAAGCTGTTGGCAAATTCTGCCGGGCTCGTTATGGGTGCTTCCGAGCGTACATTGAGCATGTCAAGCCTCCTCCTTATGTCACGCAGGAGAAGGTTCTCAAGCTTGAGAAATATATCCACAGTGGCTGCGTTCCCGGACTCATAGAGGGATATGGATCTTCTAGATGTTCCAATCTTGTTTGAAACAAAGCCTATGGAAAAACCCATTTCCTCACGGGCGGACCTCATTGCTTCGCCGTCTATTGGGATGTAGAAACCTCCGGGGCCCGAGTAAACATACGGCACATCTCCATCGATGTAGTCCAGATAGGTCTTAAGCGAAAGTATCGGCACATGGTGCCTGTAGTAGACTACACCCCTCTGCAGGCTGCCGCTTCCTCCCCTTCCGCCAATCACGATTGCGGCTGATGAAGTCATCCTGGCCAGCCTGATGATCTCGCCCGCATTGATGCTCTTGAACGTGTCAACGTTCTGCAGCACCTTGAGTATGTACCGCTCAGAATCTCTCCTGGCAATCAGATCGAAGCTGACAAATCCTTCCAGTTCCGGATCCGATACCCTGAATCCCCTTGACTCCAGACGGTCACGAAGGGTCTTGATCATCGACCTTCTTGGATCTTCCACGAATATATTGTATTGCAACTCATATATTAAAATTTTTATCGGATCTTCGAATTTCCCATGCCCGGAGGTCCTGTTCAGGTCAGTACAGGAAGGGCATCCCGAACATTTCCCACTACCGCAATTGATTACACAATTCTGCCATTTTCCATTCTGTAGACGGTGTCGGCAGCTCTCAGTGCCCCCTGTTCCTGGGAGACGAAAATCACGTCCGAACCCCCGCCTCCGGCATACTCCTTCACATATTCAACAACACTCTCCGCCTCACTTATGTTTGCAAAGAGCTCGTCAATCAAAACCAGGTCAGGCTGTGCGAGCATAGCTGTGCCTAGTATGACCCTCGCCCTCTGGCCAAGGCTGAGGACGGATACTTTTCCTGTATATGTTATTCCCAGGGCCCTCTTCATCTCGTTTATGGAATCCTCATGCTGCTCTTTTCCGCCGCGGATTCCCCATGCAAGGTGCCTTTCCACATCAACATGGCCGAAGTAGGTCTCCGGATTTAGGTAAACAACTCTTCTCTCGTTGATAGGCAGGAATGTTATGTCCCGGCTGCCAACGATTATGCGCCCGCTGTCCGGAACCTCGACACCTGCAACCAGGTGCAGGAGGGTTGTTTTCCCGGAACCGTTTGCCCCCGTAAGCCCAACAAACCCGGAATCCTTAAGTGAGGCTTCAAGGGAGAACTCCCCCCTGGTGAATTGAACCTGGATGTCAATCACTTCATCTCACCACCCTGCCGGACGAATACTTCCGTTTTGCCCTGCTGACTATGCGCATTGCGATAATCACTGCCATGGAGATCAGAATCATCAACGCTGAAACGGTTACTGCAACCTGCGGCCCGTAATACCCGTAGTATTCATAGATCAGCACGGATGCCGGCTCCACGCCGCTGAAGGGTGCCTGAAGAACGTAATATGCAACTATGGCAATGGATCCGAACTCGCTCATGGCCCTGCTCATGGCAGTAAGCGAGGCGGACATGACTCCCCGCAGCGAATCCGCAACAACAACAGTGTAAAGTACTTTCAGCCGTGATGCCCCCAGTGAGGAGGCAAGTAGCTCAGGCTCCACCCTGCGTGAAGAGAATAATGACTGTGCGGCACGGATGTAAACCGGGGCTGAGACAATCACCAGTGCTGCAACGAGCCCCTGGAAGGTATCGAAGAAATTTATCCCTATGTAGTTCAGGAATCTGCCAGTAGGAGTGATAGGCGAATCAAGTATCAGGAGTGCAATCCCGATTATAGGGTGTGGAATTGAAGCCGGAATGTCAGAAGCAGTCTCTAGAAGCGAATTCCTTCTCCGTGCAAGCTCATAGGCCAGGGGTGTAAAAACAGCGAAAACTATTGCCGCTGCAGTTGCGGAAGAGGCAAGGGTCAGTGAGATAGACAGCAGGACTGTGTGGGAGAAGCCCTGGGCGCTCCTGAAAACAATGAAGCCGTAAATGAGGATAATGATGACTGGTATTGAAAGGAGGAAAACGGAAATGCCCGATATGATGCTCAGGCTGTCCGGCTGCCTTTTTCTCCTCTGAACCATCTGTCATACCTCAAATACCCATAGTGGGGGCGCCTCTAAATTATTTATGATGCAGGAATCAGATGCCCCCTGCATGTGCCGCCTTTCCAGAGCTAAGGTACTCCGATATCCCCGGAGGAGGGGCGGTGCTGTTGTACAAAAGTGCAGGCGTTATCGGCGTAAGCCCGTAGGCCTTGAGCAGCGCCGTGTTGTTGAGCACGTACTCAGTGAAGCTCATTGCTGTCTGCATGTCTGAAGAGCCGTTGAGGGCAGTGATGTAGAGGTAAATTGGCGCTCCAGTTGCGCTCCCGGAGGAAAGATTGTAGCTGAACCCGGAGTAGAACCCTGCATAGTTCACGCTGCCCAGGTTCACCGATGCCGGCAGGGCTATATAATTCAGCCCCTTGACAATGGCAGCAGACCTGTATATGAAGAGGAACTGGATGTTTCCGCTTTCAAGTGGCGATACAAGCTGTGACGCATCTCCTGCCGATATGTTCCCCCCGTTGGCTGAAATCCTGTGCGTGTAGTATGATGTATTGTTGTCATGGAACACATACCCGGCTATCTCGAGGGTAAGCCATCCCCTGAACCCCGCAGGATCGCTGTTGGGATTTGCGATTCCGACTTTCACATTTCCCGACGTAAGGCTGGTGAATGCTGCATTGTATCCAGATGTGCTGTTGGATCTTGACGCGTTGCTGAACTGGCTGATTATACTGCCTGCAGATGAATTGGCCTTGGTGGCTGAAGAATATGCAAGAACCATCTGGTCAGAAGCAAAGGCGACTGCCCATCCGCTGTAACGGCTATGCAGATATGATTTTCCATAGGAGCTGAGCGAGACTGATATGAAAACATCACTTGGCGATCCCTGGCCTATCTGCCTTGCATCCGTTAGGGAACCTCCCCCCTTCACTGGCGCGACTGATGCGCCACTCTTGTTGTGGAACTGGCTCAACAGCGTGCTGGATTCCTTGACATACGCATCTGCGGAATAGACGATAAGCGGTGACGATGCCTTTCCAGTGCTGTTGTGTTCAGTGATTGCATAGGCTGCAACTCCCACAACAATCAGGGCCACTATTACTGAAGTTGTCTGTGCTGTTAGCTTCTTCACGAACCTCATAATATGATGGATTTATTAATGATTACGATAGTGTTAGATTCTGTTATCACTGTAAACATAAATACTAGCAGAATATTCCACCCTGTTGAGCGAAGGGGACAGGCAGCACAGGATCGGCGGGCTACTGACTGAGAGGCAGCTTCAGATCCTCGAACTGAGAAAACAGAATCTTACTCAGGAAGAGACAGCAAGGAAGCTGGGCATATCGAGGCAGGACGTCTCAATACTTGAAAGAAGGGCCCTGAGAAACATAAACACTGCAGCGGACACGATCCAGATGGCTGAAAATGTTGGTTTAATAAAAAGGGCAAGGATCGGATCCGGCCTTCACATACTGGATGTCGCTAAGGAGATCATAAGGTTCGCAGACGGGGAGCAAGTTAAAATCAAGAGCACCGCGCTGGGCATAATGACACTTATCCAGGCTGCTGCATCATCATACCTCGACAACGGGATCGTAACTGTTTCACTTGAAGCCATCATACTTCCGGACGGCAGGGTAAGCATTAACACAGTCCAGTAGGAGAGAAGGCTGCAAAGACAGAAAATTTCAGAGATCGTACATGGATTCTGCGACCCCGGTGGAAATCTTGTTTGGGCAGACCTTGACGACGCATTTGTTGCAGACAGGCTCAACGTGGATGTTTTCGGGGGTTGTTATGATCATCTTCTGGATTCCTTCTATTGCAGCCATTTCGTCAAAAATTCTTGCGGGCACAGTGCGGTAGAATATGGCCCTCATGAAGCTCTCTGATTTGCCTATGTTCCTTCCCGTGACTTCCTTTACGTAGCAGCCGTATTTCTGTATCACGTCCACAAACTTGCCGTAGCTTGCGGTAAATGACCCAGGGGAGGTGTAGGCCAGGACCACCTGGTTTCCGAGGAGTGGTGCAATGTCCGCGATGTCTGCAACCGGGCGGAGTTCTGCCATTACCTTCCTGATCTCCTCCCTTTCCTCAATGACCCTTATGGTATCGTATACCGTTCTCCTGTTTACGTTGAAGGCCTTGGAGACCTCCGTGACGGAGAGCTCCATATCCCCCACGTAGAACTTTCCGTTCCTTACTGAAATGCCATGGCTGTAGAGACCTTCCACAATCCTCTTCTTGACTGGCAGATCTTTGAAGTATTCTTCAAGTATGAGGATCATATTGGTTGACAATATTGTCCGAATATATATAGGTTAAATGGTTTTTACCCAATCAGGAATTTTTCAGAGTACTTTCTGAAGGCATCGTCATCAATTTCCTCTGCCTTATAATATTCAAACGGGGCTTTTCCGAGCACAACATCAACATCCGTGAGCAGCCCCCTCCTGAAGAGATGGACTTTTACCCTGTCTCCGGGCATGTAATCCTTGAGGTCATCGATCTTGAACCTGCGGAAATCTTCCCTGATGTTCTTCAGGTATCTGTCGCCGAATTTCTGCTTGTTGATCGAGACAAGCTCGTCCTTGTAATTTATCCCGTATTCGAAGGCGGGTGTCCCTTCAAGAACAGCTTCCACTGAGAATTTTCCTCCGTTTCCCTTTACGAAAAGACCCATGAATGCCTTGGTCTCGGGTTCCACATTATCAACCTTCTTGTAACCCCTCTTTATATTGTAGCCAATTCTCTTGAGCTCATCATCAAAATCTATCTTTTGCGTGCCGCGTACGTATTTGTCAAAGAATTCGATGAAATCCTTCCCTGACACTTCTTTCAGGGCGCCGAGTATGTCCTTCTCGGTAAACCCCTTCCCGTCTTTGTTGTACCTGTCGAGAAGCAGCCTGAAGAACTCGTCCAGTGACTTGGACCCGTTTGTTGCCTCAACAATCCTTGCACTCAGCATCATGCCCAGGATCTCGCCCTTCAGGTAGTATGAGACGTAACTGTTCACATTATTGGGGGACGGCCTGTAGAGCTTTATCCACGAATCAAATGAAGAGTCTGCGGCAGATTCCACTGCAGTGCCCGGGAGAATGTCGTAGTATCTTATGGTCTCCATCAGGTGTTCAAGGTATTCCTCCTTTGTTGCAACTCCCGACCTGAGCATCATGACCCATGTGTAGAAGTTTGTAACTCCCTCGCTGAGCCAGAGAAGCGTTGTGTAGACTTCCTGCTGGTAGTTGAAGGGCCCAAGCTCAACGGGCTTCAGCCTTTTTACGTTCCAGAGGTGGAAGAATTCATGGGAAGTAACACTGAGAAACTTGTTGTATTCGTCCTTCGGCGCGAATGTCTGGCTGTATACGTCTATAGAGGTAGAATTCAGGTGCTCGAGTCCACCGAAAAAATCCGGCTCATTGACAAGGTGGTAAATGAACACATATCTCTTGTACGGAAGTGACCCCATAAGCCCGTAATATGATTCAACAAGCTTCTGGACATCCTGCTTGAGCTTCTCCTCGTTCTCGTTTCCACTTCCGTAGAGGACGATCTCATGCTCTTTTCCAGCCACCTCGAAGAAGAGGGATCTGTGCGTCCCTATCTCTATTGGCGAATCTATCAGGATATCATAATTGATTGCCCTGTACTTGTTATCCCCTGTTTTTTCCATCCCTGTGGATATCTTCCAGTTCTGTGGCGGCTTGATATTCACTTCGGATACCTGGTCCTTGTATCCGTCAAGGTAGAGGAACATTCCAGCGCCGTTTATGTACCCATGTGATGAATCAAGATGGCTTGTGTGGACTGAAAGCTCGTTCGCGTATACTTCGTAGGTCACCTTGAATGATCTTACATTACCGTTGAGTATTTTCCATGAAGCCTTGTCCTTTCTCTGCACAGGCAGAGGCTTCTTTTCGCCTGTAACGACCCTGAGGTTCCTTACATGCCTTGGAAAATCGGCTATTTCATAGGCTCCCGGAGTCCAGACCGGCATTGTTGCTGTAACGGAGTCCTCCCCGACCTCGTCAACGACCATTGTGATTTGGAAGAAATGTGTTTGTGGTTTTTTCATTTCAACAGTGTATGATATATTCATTTGATCTCCGTCTCGGCAAACGAATTACAATATATTAGTTATTGCAATTGCATTCGGGATAGTGAAAAAAATGCAGTGCATGGTCTGTTCAGAGGCTGTGAATTCCTGCTCTAGAAATGATTAAAAGATGGTGGGGGGATGGGAGTAATTCTGCAATATCAGTCGTATGACCGGTCGCTGTTGTAGTCGTGGTAATTGAAATAATACTCTTCCGCCCTCTGGGAAATCGTAGTTTCAGTGGATAGTGCTGCACCCATGTTCCCATAGTACTTCTTGATCTTCTCTTCCACCGGTAGGTAAGTCTGGAGTGCCTCATTCACGTCTTCTATGTCGATGAGCTTCTTTTCCTTGGAAACAGCGATGTCGCCTGAGGCCCTTATCAGCCCGCCGAGTTCCCTCAGCCTGAGTGTCAGAGCATTGTCCTTGTGGTCTATTTCCTTGGCCCTTCTCTTGCCTTCATCGATTATCAGCTTCGCAGCATCTATTGTCATGTGGGGTATCTTCCCGTCTATGATTATCTCCTGTGCTATGAACTGAAGATACCTCATCCTGTTCTCAGGAGTGTCCGGGATTGCGATTTCCATAAGTATTTCGTAACCGCTCCCGACTATTCTTGACCTCAGGGGGCTGAGAATATGCCGAAGGTCCTGTATGTTGCACGCAGCAACCAGTATGAAATCAGTGGGCACATTGTCAACTCTCACGCTTGCTCCTGCGCTCTGTGGATTTCTTCCTGTTATGGGGAAGTTTCTCTCCTGCATGGCTGTAAGTATGAACCTCTGTATGTTTCCGAGGTGGGTGACCTCGTCTATGAAAAGCACCCCTTCATGGGCCTCATGAATTGCTCCTGAGATGACCCTCTCATAGGGGAGAGTTCCGAGTTGCGGATGCCCTCCATATGGGTCATGCCTTACGTCTCCAAGCAATTCAGTCTCGCTGGCCCCTGTCGCAAGAACGAACGGGTTCCTGCTGATTGGCACTATTGTCTTGCTTGGGCTTTTCTTCTCCATCCTCCTCTTTCTTTCAAGAGTCTTTTCATCCAGGATCTTTATTCTTTCGCCGGCCCTCTCGTAAACGATCACTTCCTCGTGGTCGCCAGTCCTTCTCGTAGATGTAACCCTTTCTGTGTTGTTCTGGACTCCAAAGGCCGCGCCTATGACATTGAAAACGTCACCAAAGGGGCCCTGCTGGGTAACTCCCCCCTGCACCTTCGGATTGTTGCAGTTGGGGCATATACTGTCTGAAGGCTGAGAATAAAAACTGCATCTGGGGCATCTGTATCCAAGCCTCTCCGCTACTGATGTCGGGGCATCCCTCGGATCTATCGTCTCCCCCTCAACGGAGTTCATCTCCTCCTTTTCCTTATTGATCTCCTGAAATGTCTTGACTTCAGTGAAAGGCCTTTCGGGGTACTGGGGGTTATGCACCACGCGTATCTCTTCCTTTGGCCTCTCCACATAAAACGACATGGCCTGGGCGATCATTGACTTGCCGACACCGGGAGGGCCTACAAGCAACAGGTGCCTTCTCTGTCTGGCTGCAATCTTGGCCATTCTGACAGCTTCTGCCTGGCCAATCACCCTCTCAAGGGGATTTGATGGTATACTTATGTATGATGTGTCCGGAAATTTGTCAAAATCCACGTTTACGTATGATGATCCCATGCTACTACCCTTACCTCGGTCGGCTTCTTTGTAATGTGTCCTAGCTTGACTCCATATATATTCTTGATTCCTATCTTGTAAGCCACATCCACTAATCTCTGTGAAATAACGCCGCCGGTAATGATGGTATTTCCGTTTGCTACTTCAGCAAGTTTGTCGATTGCATCAGCAACCGGGAATGAAGCGACAACTTCCCCGCCGTCCGAGTATATTTCCGTTGTTTTCTCCTGAAGGAGAAACTCAGCCCTTTTCTCTATGGACTTAGGATTGTCAAGCGAGACTTTTCCAGGATCTTCCTCTTCCTTGAATCCGTTCTCTTTCTTCTGCTCAACAACTTCAGGCTGCTGCTGCTTCTTCTCAACTTTGGCTACTTTAATCTCCTTTATTTCGCGCTCCTTTTCCTTTGGGGCAGGTCTCTGGTGCTTTGGCTCCTCTGATCTTGTCTTCTCCGTGAGTTCCTTCAGCTCCTCTGACATCCCCTTCATGGAAAGGTACTGCTCTACTGGTGTCTTGTACCTGAGAGCTTTTACGATCTGCTTGTAGGTAAGCTCCTCCACCTCAGTACCGGGAGGTGCCCTTGCAACGAAGTCCACTTCTGCAACCTGGAGCATTTCCCTGAGAATCAGGTCTCCGCCTCTGTCTCCATCCAGGAATACTGTGACGGTCCTCTCCTTTGAAAGTTTCTGAACAGTCTTCGGTATGTTTGTCCCCTGGACAGCGATTGTATTCTTTATTCCATACTTCAGAAGATTCAGGACATCGCTTCTTCCTTCAACCACGATGATAGAATCTGAATCCTTTATGGCGGGTCCGGCAGGCAGCTTTTCCTCACCGTATGAGAGGATCTCGCCAAGCTCAACCTCTTCCCTCACGGATTGGATTATGCTCTCGCTGACACTCTTTCCTGCCTCACTCATTCTCTTGTAGAGTTCCTCAGCGCGCTCGACAACTTTCTGTCTCTTCTGAATCCTTACGTCCTCGATTATCTCGATTTCTACCTTAGCTTTGCATGGCCCTATTCTGTCTATGGTTTCAAGGGATGCCGCGAGTATGGAGCTTTCAACCTGGTCAAGGCCGGAGGGAATTAAAGCAAAACCTTCTGTTCTGCCTTTCTTACTGTCTATCTCGACTTCAATTCTTCCAATTTTGCCACTTTTTTGAAGATCTCTGAGATCAAGTTCCTCTCCAAGAAGACCCTCGGTCTGACCAAAAATAGCTCCTACGACATCTGGTTTTTCAACCACCCCATCTGTAAATATCTTTGCTTTGATCATGTATTTTGTTATATTTGGATCTACGTTCAATAGTATCACCCGAAATGGTGTTTTTTGAGATAACAATTGAATAATTGCCTCTTTGTTCCATCACCATTGAAGAATGTATACAAAAACGGTATTTAACTCTGTTGGCGAGGCCTTTCACATGGTGGCTGGCAGGAAAAATTGCGTAAAATGCCAGTCCGGATTGCTATATTTTCAACATGTGGATCCTTAACAGTGATGGGCGGCCTGGATGTCACTCTGCCAAGGGATTCAGGTGATTCGACAAAAACTTCGCTCTAAGACTTATATAACTCGAGATGATAGAGATCACTGATTTAGTTATGATTAGATTCGGCATAGCAGGTATACCTCTTACTAGCAAGGGCAGAACTTTTATTGAATCGGTTGAAGATACAAACATGCTCGGTCTTAATGCACTGGAGGTTCAGCTGCTAAGGGTCAACGTCGAAGAGAGGCCGGCACTCGACCTTGCCGGAATGCGGCCCCATGATGTGGGCGGATCAATAATAGTTGATGTCCTCAGGCAGAATGAGGACGGCAACTATGAAGGGGTTGGCGTGGACACAATCATCGAGGAGGACGACATTGTCCAGGAGCTTTTCTGGAATATGGCCCGGAATTATGATGATCTATTTGATGGCGGCAAGTTGGCAAAGGAGCTTGATGTGCAGTTGTCCCTCCACGCACCTTACTACATGGACCTCCTGGATGAAGGGGAGATTGGGGACAAATCATACAACCACCTGAAGTGGACCCTGATAATAGGGAAGGCAATGGGATGCAAGCGTGTAGTTACCCACACCGGATTTTACAAGCAGACCAAGAAAGAGAGCATTGAGAAGGCCACATCTGTATATAAGAATATTTCTAAGGCGTTCCCCGTATCGAAGGGTTTCCCCCACATTGGAGTCGAAGTCGCGGGAAAATCCGAAATCTTTGGGAATTCGAGCGATTTAATCTCTCTGGCAAAGAAAGTCAAGGATATCGAGCCAATCCTGAATTTCCCACATGTCCACTCCCAGGGTGATGGGTCACTGATAGAGATAAAGGACTTTGAAGCTGTGGTCAGCGAATTCAAGAAATACAGCAAGGGAGACCTCTACAGCGAATTTGCCGGGGTGGAGTACAAAGACAATAATGAAGTGAAACTGACGGCGATAAAACATGGGGATTTGAAGTTTGAAACCCTTGCCGAAAGCCTTGTTGACTTCCAGGATGACATGACAATAATTTCAAGTTCCCCGCTTCTTGAACATGATGCTCAGTATATGTACCTTATATATCTGAGAGCTCTGGGAAAGAAGATGCAGAGAAAAGCATCGGTAAAAAAACAGGTAGCATGAGGTGAAAATATGGCAAGGCAATATCCCGTGAAGAAAGGAATCAAGATAACTCCGGATTACATACTGGAAGAAACAAAGAAGCTTGCAGAAAGCGCAGAGATAAAGGACGAGCATGTCCTGGCTTACATACCCGGAATGAAGGTTGTAGACCTCTACACAGACGGCAAGGGCCTCTTTGCTGAAACCGAAGCCGACACTACTCACAAGGATTTTTCACAGACGATAAAATTGTACAACCAGTTGATTGAGAATCTTACCGGATACTCGTCCAAGGAAAGGAAAAAGAAGTATTCCAAGTCCTAATCCCATTATGCCACAGTTCCCTTTTTCTGTGACAATACTATTTGAGTCAATATGCATGATTTGCTGTACGGAACTACAGTAAAGAACTTGAAAAATCGTAAAAAAACAGGTTAAAAAAAGATCAAAAAAAATTGGAATTCTTTTCAGAATTACTTGTACTTTACTTTGCTTGAGGCTCTAAAGACAAATTTCTTCTTTGATGGTACTTCAATGATTTTCTTTGTCTGTGGGTTTCTAGCCTTTCTTGCCATCTGAGTTCTTCTCTCAAAGATTCCAAATCCGGCAAGGTTGATCTTGTTTCCCTTGTCTGCCTCTGCAATCACGGTGTCCAGGAAGTGCTTAATAACATTTCTGGCAACCTTCTGTGTTGTTCCCGTCTTCTTGGAAACTGTCTTAGAGATCTCGCTTATTCCTACCATTTTTAAATCCTCCTATTGATAATATGATTGCTTGTATTAAAATATTTGTATCGCATTTTTAGTAGATAGCATCTAAAAGTGACTCTGCGGATATTCCAATATTATAATAAAATAATCTAAATACATTTAAATTGCATATTCACCCCAAGTCATCCGTATTTTAAGATGGATTGGTACCTCTTAAAACACAGCAAATGGTGCGTCAGAAGAAAAAAAGCGGGGAAAAGTGAACGCACCGGGACTGCTACATCATCACATGCACAGGTAGTTCATTCCGGGGCTGAAAATTCCAGCCTCTAGATATAATTTCGGTCAGATTCATTGCGAAATTTCTCGGACAGGGTTATATATCGTGTAATTATCCAATGTTGTGAAAATGATAGAGAACTGGTTCTCAGAGCGTTATTCAGACAATCTTCAGCTTTCATTCAGGATAAAGGATCAATTGCTCTCGGTCAAAACAGATTTCCAGAGGATCGATCTTTTTGATACCTATGATTTTGGAAAGCTCCTGACAATAGACGGAACTGTTCAGCTTACCGACAGGGATGAATTCGTGTACCATGAAATGATAACGATGGTGCCCTACTACTTCACTAAGAAAAAGCCTGAAAAGGCCCTTATCATAGGGGGAGGAGACGGTGGTGCCGCCAAGACACTGCTGGGCCTTGGCTTCAAGAGGATTGTCAACGTTGAGATTGACAGCCAGGTGGTGGAAGTCTCAAAGAGATTCTTCCCGGAACTCTCCTCTGCATTCGATGATCCGAAAGTTGAGCTGATAATAGGCGACGGGATCAAGTATGCCAAGACTTCTGATGAGAAATTTGATGTTGTGATAATCGACTCCACCGACCCGGTTGGTCCTGCAGAGGGCCTCTTCAACAAGGAGTTCTACAAGGGCGTGAAGAACCTGATTTCTGATCGGGGTGTGGTAGTTTCACAGTCCGGTTCTCCTTTTTACCAGCCAAATGCGCTCAAACTGGCATACAGCGGAATGAAGGAAGTTTTCGATGACGTCAGGGTATACACGGCCTTCATACCGACGTACCCGAGCGGGTTCTGGTCATTTACCATGGCATCAAGCGGCACCCTTTCCCCTAGAAATGAGGAAGTAAAAAGCATGCAGTACTTCAACGGTGAGGTGCTGGAGGGATCCTTCAAGCTCCCACAGTTTGTCAGGGAATTATTGAAAAAAACATAATTTTCTATCTTAATTTCCATTTTTCCTTTGTCTCTTTCAGCTCAGTCACGTATCTGGGCCCGAGCTTTTTTGATATCCTGTCAAGCTCCCTGAGATTCTTGGAAAAGGTATTCTTGCTCTCACTGTTGATAAGAGTTTCGAACTTCTTTGTATCTGACAGGAGTCTGTAGTAAAGATAGAAGAATGCTATCATCATGACAAGCCCCAGGGTGAAGACCCAGTACCCCCAGTTTCCAAGAGATGAAAGTCCAGGGAGGGCACTGCTCTTGAAAATGAGCTCGTTTGATGTGAGCACAAACAGCACGACGCCTATCGCTGCCCCAAGTATGTATAGAAAACTCTGATACTCCCTTATCTTTGAAGTCATTCTGTCAAAGTAAGCATTTAGGCGCTATAATAATTTAGGGTCAGGCTGAAGAGACGAAGGGGAGTTAGGCCCGGAGGCACTCTCTAATGATCATTGCGGGCAAGGCTTTCGACGAGGCCTTTCACCGCCCTGAACCTGTGGGATACCCTGTTCTTCTCTGTGAGATCCATTTCTGACAGGGTCTTGCCGTAGCCGGAGGGAATAAAAACAGGGTCGTAGCCGAATCCTCCCTCACCCCTCTCATCAGAGGCTATGCTTCCTTCCAGAATTCCGGTGAACTGCTTGATCGTACCGTTTATGTATGCAGTCAGAACGGTCTTGAACATTGCATTGTCCGGCCTGTCTTTCAGGAGCCTGATTATGCCATCGTTTCCAATGGTTTTCTGGACATAGGATGAATAGACTCCCGGAAAGCCCTTGAGAGAATCTATGAAAAGGCCGGTATCTTCAATGAAGAAATCGCCGTGGATTTGCCCGATCAACTTGATGCAGCTGTTTCTGGACACCTCTTCGGTCGTGTCTGCCTGGATCTCCTCATACTTCATCTGCTCCCATGAAAGTTCTATGCCCGCATCATTGAATATTGCACTGACTTCCTCGAATTTGTGCCTGTTGCTTGTAACAAAAGTGATCACACGTATCTTCTCCGTTTTTCTATGGCTTCAAGAACATCTGAAACCCTCTGGTAATCCGGAAAGCTTTTCTTGTAATTTTCCCAGAAGTGCTTTGGCAGTTCAGGCCTGTCGCTGTGGTTGCTCTTGAAGGATTCAAAGAGGAGGAAGAGGTCGGTTGCAAGATCCTCATCTCCTGTGGAAAGCCTGCTTAAGCTGGTATCTATGAGATATACACTGTCGGAGACTATGATGTTATTCGTTGTAAGGTCCCCGTGAGATATCCCCATCGAATGCATCCTTGATACCATGCCTGCGAGTTCTGATACCTTGTCAACTCCATCATTGCCAGACCTGAGGAAACTTCTCATTGTGACTCCATTGATATGCTCCATTTTTATCTCGAAATTGTAGCCGTCAACATCATACACCTTCGGGACCCTTATTCCGGCCTCATTGAGCCTGATAAGTGTTGCAGCCTCGTTTCTCGTCCTCTCCTTTCTGAGCCTTGAATCCATCCCTGCAACGCGATAGCTTTTCTGTAGCCTCTTCTTCAGGACAATGTCCCTGTCGAAGTAGGTATCAAGGAATATTTTTGATTCGGCACCTTTCATTCTGTCAACTGCATCGTCGCTGCTCCTTATCCAGGGAGTTTCAACCTGGTCTATCCTGAATCTCTGATCTACAGTGGTTTCATCTATGCTGTGGTGTTCCCCGTTCTGGTACATGAGCATGCCGGCCTGTGCAATCATGGCCCCGTTGTCCATGCAGTACTTCCTGTCCGTAAGGTATATGTCAACCCCGTTGTCCTGAGCCATGGATGACAGCATGTCCCTGAGCCTCCCGTTTGCAGCAACTCCGCCCGCAAGCAGGATCTCGCGCTTGTTGAAGTAGTAAAGGGCCCTCTCCAGAACCTCGACCAGCATGGAAAAGGCGGTTTCCTGTATGCTGTATGAGACATCCTCAACGGACTCGCCCTTCCCCAGGTACGCCTTTGCGGCAGTGTAAATGCCGGAGAACGAGGTGTCCATCCCTTTGACTGAATATGGAAGGTCGAGCAGCTTTTTTCCATCCCGGGCCATCTCTTCTATTTTTGGCCCTCCAGGAAATCCTATCCCTATATCCCTGGCAAACTTGTCGAGCATGTTTCCGAGGCCGATATCCATGGTCTCCCCCATGACTCTGTACCTTCCGTTTGAGTGTGCCAGAACCTGTGTATTTCCGCCGGAAACGTAGAGCACTATGGGGTCGCTCATTTTCCCAAGCCTTCTGCCTATTTCCACGTGGCCAAGAGGGTGGTTCACACCCACTATCTTCCTGTCAAACTTGAGGGCCAGTGACCTGGCCGCCGTCCCGACAACCCGCAGGCATGGGCCCAGGCCAGGACCCCTGGAGAATGAAATAAGGTCCACGTCATTCATGGAGATGCCTGCCTTGGACAGGGCTTCCCGGATTATTGGCACAATCTTATCTGAATGGTGTACAGCAGCCTCTCTAGGATGTATCCCCCCGTTTCCGGAGACGTACGTGGAAGAAACTGTTGACAGTATTCTTTCTTCGTCGATGATTCCTGCACTGACAGTATGAGCTGTACCTTCCAGTCCAAGCACTATCATTTTTCATGGTTGATTGCATCACATGATATATTCTTGACCTAAATCAGGAACCGGAATCCCCGCTGTAATCCATGCCAGTTTGAGCCCTGTAAATGGATTGCTTAACCTTTATAAAGAACAATATAATTCACTCAAGCCGAAAAAAGACGCTAAAAACGTATCGCAAAGGTTAGGTAAATATGGCAAATTCAGTAGCGGTTATCGCAGATCCAAAAAGTGGAAAAACACACAAGAAAGAAGTATCATCTGATAATCTGAATGCTCTCGTCGGAAGGAGAATAGGCGAGGAAGTTGACGGGATATTCTTCGAACTCCCCGGATATAAGCTCAAGATAACTGGCGGAACATCCATAGACGGCTTCCCGATGAAGTCCGATCTACAGGTATCCGGCCGGAAGAGAATTCTCAGGACATATTCCCTTGGAAGGAGAGCCAAGAACGGATATAGGAAGAGAGTTACATTCAGGGGGTCAGTTATAGGGACAGATATAGCACAACTCAACCTTAAGGTGACACAGTACGGACCAAAGCCCATTGAGCAGCAGCAGGAAGAAGAACCGAAGGAAGCTCAATGAGCCTGCCACAACCTTCAGTTAATGTAGGGATGGTCGGCCATGTCGACCATGGCAAAAGCACGCTGACCAAGGCCTTAACTGGTAAAAAAACTGACATTCATTCTGAGGAAATCAAGAGGGGCATATCAATCAAGCTTGGATATGCGGACTCACCTATATACAAATGCACAAGCGCTGAAGGCGGGGAATATTATTCCAACGAATCCAAGGAAGGCGAGTGCGAACTGGCAAGAGTAATATCAATCGTGGATGCACCGGGGCATGAGACCCTGATGGCGACAATGCTTTCAGGATCCTCTATAATGAACGGAGCCCTCCTCGTAATAGCCGCAAATGAAAAGTGCCCCCAGCCCCAGACAAGGGAACACCTAACAGCCCTTGAGATAATGGGGATAAAGAACATCATTGTAGTGCAGAACAAGATCGACCTTGTCACCAGGGAAAGGGCAGTAGAGAGCTTCAACGAAATAAAGCAGTTCCTTAAGGGAAGCATTGCAGAATCTGCACCCATCATACCTGTAAGTGCATACCACAACACGAACATAGACGTTCTATACAAAATGATAGTGGAAATGATCCAGCCACCAAAACTGGACAAGTCCCATGACCCAAAGATGTTCATAGCCAGATCCTTCGATGTGAACAAGCCCGGTACACCACCGGAGAAGCTTGTTGGCGGAGTCCTCGGGGGCTCATTGGTTGAGGGGGAGCTCAGGATGGGCCAGGAAATTGAAATAGTCCCCGGCATCCAGACTGGAAAAGGCGGCAAGCAGGTATGGGAAAACGTTACCACAGAAATAGTGAGCCTCATGGCCGGAAGCTACCATTACGACACAATAAAGCCCGGAGGCCTCGCAGCGGTAGGAACAAAACTTGACCCTTTCCTCACCAAGGGTGATTCATTCACCGGCAGAATTGCAGGTGCAGTTGGAAAAGTGCCGCCACTGCTGTTCAACCTTTCACTTGACACATTCCTTCTCAAGCGTGTAGTGGGCTTTGAGGAAGAGCTGAATGTTGAGCCTATCAGGTCCAAGGAAAGCATAATGATCACCGTGGGAACATCAAACACAGTCGGTGTTGTTACTTCCGCAAGGGACGATAAAGTCGAGATAATGCTGAAATACCCAGTGGCAGCCGAACTCAATGAGAGGGTTGCAATAGGCAGGAGAATCTCGAACAGATGGAGACTTATCGGCTACGGCAACATCACTTCTGTATAATATCTGCAATTGCCGGATAAAGGGCACCCCTCACACAACGGCTCTTTTTTGCAGTGTTCCTTGGCAAGCTGGACTATCATGCCGTGAAAATTCTTCAGTTTTCCCACGTCATGATCAAGGTCAACCGGGGTAATGTCCCTGAAATCGCCTGCGGTCATACCGGAATCCAATACACCCACTCGTGAGAACACCCTCTCCGTGTATTTATCGATCACGAAGACAGGCTTTTCCAGCGCATAGAGGAGAATCGAATCCATGGTTTCCTGCCCGACCCCCTTGATGTTTTTCAGAAACTCAGCGAGGCTATCAGTACGGTCCATGGACATCATGCCAACCGACCCGTATCTCTCCACTATTCTTGAGGCAAGGTCCTTGAGCCTCATAGACTTCTGGTTGTAGAAGCCGGAACTCTTTATGAGCAAGGAAAGATTTTCAACATCGGCTTCTGATATCCTCCTTAGGGACATCATCCCCGACTCCCTCAATTTCTCAAGAGATTTCTCAACATTCTTCCAGCTTGTATTCTGGGTCAGTACAGTCCCTATCACAACCTCATCCGGAGATTCTGCCGGCCACCAGCCAAGATCGCCCATGTCAGAGTACAGCACTCTGTAGATTTCCTTGACGTTCATCTTTCATTGACATCATGCAAAACTGGTTAAATTGAATTTCTGGACGCAATACGCTGAAGTGGGCGTCAAATGGAATGTGCATGGAGGGTCGAGAAGAGTATAAGACATGTCGTTATCCGACACATAATATCAATATTCGACAAAATTTCTCACATTCTAGAAAATGATTATAAATTATTTTGCTATAACTCGACGATGAGTGAGTTTGATGCTATTGTGGTGGGAGGAGGACCCGCGGGTGCTTCCGCCGCGATTAAGCTTGCACAAAATAACATGAATGTACTTCTGGTGGAACGCGGAGATCCGCCCGGAAGCAAGAACGTTTCCGGAGGAGTTCTCTGGGGTACCGGCCTGGGGGAATTGAGCGATGACTGGGAGAAAACGGCGCCGCTGGAGAGGTACCTTGAGTCAAAATCAGTTGCATTTCTTACTGAAAAATCCAAGATTAACATCGATTTCAGCACAAAGAATTTTGAGGAGCAGAAAACTGGATATACTGTACTGAGGGCAAAACTTGACCCGTGGCTCGTCAAGAAGGCAAGGGAAGCCGGAGCGATGGTCGTCACAGGAGTCACTGTTGACAGGCTGAGCAAGAAGGACGGCAAAGTCGTGGGAGTGATCCAGGACGGCGATGAGATAACCGCTGATGCAGTGATACTGGCCGAGGGGGCAAACCCGAGGGTGGCTATTGACTCAGGGTTGAGGGAACCACTGAAGGACCACGATGTGGCCATTGGCGTAAAGGAAGTCATAAAGCTCCCGGAGAAGACAATAAACGAGAGGTTCAACCTGAGGGGAAAAGCCGGATATGCCTGTGAATATGTCCTCGGATTCCTGAAGGACGGAGTAGAGGCCGGGGGATTCCTTTATACAAACAAGGACAGCATCTCAATAGGTGCGGTGATATCGATGAAGCATCTAAGGCAGAGCAACCAGGTATACTCATTCGACATAATGGAAGAGTTTGCCAGCCACCCGTTCATTGCACCTCTCCTCGAGGAGGGTAGAGTGGACGAGTACAGCGCACACCTGGTGCAGGAGGGAGGCCTCTCATCCATACCCAAGCTGTACGGTGACGGATACATGATAGCTGGCGATGCCGCAGGTTTCTCATTCAGCAACGGCCTTGTTCTCCAGGGCATGAACTATGCCATATCATCGGGAATATCTGCAGCTGAGGCACTTGTTGAAGCGAAGCAGAAAAGCGACTTTTCATCGGCATCACTTTCAAGATACCAGCAGAAACTTGAGGAAAGCTACGTAATGAAGGACATGAGAACTTTTAAGGGAATAGAAAATGTAACCTGGAGCAAGATGATCCACAAGACTTTCCCAAGCATGCTTGAAAACGTCATGATGGGACTCTTCAAAGAGGAAGGGAAACCAAAGAAGCACATGATGCAGCTGGTCCTCGACTCAATGTCATCTTCCAAAATAAAGAGCAAGGACATGCTGCTTCAGGGTTACAGAATGCTCAGGAGGATGTAGTCATGAAAATAGAGGAAAGGTTGTCACTTCTCAATTATAAAACGGACAAGTCATACGAACACATCACGGTTAATCCGAACATCTGCGAGGAATGCCCGGATCACTTCTGCACTTTTGCCTGCCCGGCAAAATGCTACACGATCATAGAAGGCAAGCTCAATTTCAAGTACGAGGACTGTGTTGAATGTGGCACGTGTGCCGTAGCCTGCTCACACGGGAGTGTAAGCTGGACCAATACCAAAGGTGGCCACGGAGTCAAATACAAGTACGGGTGATACTGATGGTGTTGGACATTATTGTTATGATCAAGCAGGTGCCAGATGCTGAAGAAATATTCATCGATCCTGTAAAGTTTACGCTGAACAGATCCCAGGCCCGTGGGGTTATAAACCCTGCCGATGAAAATGCCCTGGAGGCTGCCCTCATGATAAAGGACAAGACTCCTGCAAAGATCACCGTCATAACCATGGGGCCGCCTGCAGCTGAATCTGCCCTGCTCGAGTGCATGGGAAGGGGGGCTGACAGGGGGATACTGATAACAGACCGTGCCTTTGCTGCAGCGGATACCTATGCAACTTCACTGACCCTTGCGGCCGCTGTGAAAAAGATCGGCAGATTCGACCTGATCCTTGCAGGTGAGAGCACAACTGATTCAGGCACGGGACACGTGGGCCCGGGAGTCGCAGAGTTCATGCAGGCAGACCAGGTCACCTATTCAACGTCGGTGAAAATTGAGGGGGACACTATTATCGCGGAAAGGGAACTGGAGCATGGCATAGAGGTTGTTCAGACTCCAATGCCTGCACTGGTCACCATGCTGATTAACGCAAACATTCCCAGAAGGTCAAGCCTTAGAAGGAGGATTGACGCCATGAGGAAAGGAATCGAGACCATGGACCACGAATCTCTCGGATTGCCGCCGGAATGGGTCGGCATCAAGGGTTCGCCCACCATTGTCGGGTCCCTCAAGATACCCGAGGAGAAGAAGAGGCTCAATAAGACGATCACCCTGGAGGAGATCCCGGAAATGGTAAAGGAGCTCATAGAGAACAAGGCAATTGTCCTGGGGGATGATGAAGATGCGTGAACTCATAAACTGTGTTGTACCCGAAAACCTTGATGAATACAGGGATGTGTTCGTGTACATTGAGCACAGCGACGGGCACATAAAGAAGTCCACACTTGAAATGCTCGGAGAAGGGAAAAAGCTCGCAAAGAAGACTGACGAAAAGCTGGTCGGAGTTGCAGTTGGTGAAGAGCTCACGCCAATTGCAAAGGAGGCTGAAGAGTACGGCTGTGACATTTTCCTCGGCACAGAATCTCCGGACCTGAAGGACTTTGCAAGCGTGCCATACACAAACTACCTTGCAGAGATGATCGAGGATTACAAGCCGAACATATTCCTCATGTCCGGAACAAGGGAAGGAAGGGACCTTGTGTCAAGGATCGCGATCAGGGTCATGACCGGGGTGGCTGCAGACTGCATAGAGCTCGACATTGTGGAAAACACAAAGATACTCAGTGCGTGGAGGCCATCATTCGGGGACAAGACAATCGACCAGATCCTCTGCCGGAAGCACAGGCCTCAGACAATCACGTCCAGGCCAGGCAGCTACAAGGTTGCAGAGAAGCAGCCGGGAAACAAGTGCGACATAAAGATCAAGAAAGTCACTGTGCCCGAAGCCATGAAGAAAAGGAAAATCCTGAGCTTCAGGCCCAAGGACAGGCTTGACCTCACATCAGCCAAGAAGATTGTTTCTGGCGGGCTGGGGCTCGGAAAGCCGGAAGGCTTTGAGCTAATCAGAAACCTCGCGGACGAGCTCAATGCTGAGGTTGGAGCTTCAAGGCCGGTGGTGGACCTCGGATGGATACCCTATGAGCACCAGGTCGGGCAGACGGGCCAGACTGTCAGGGCAAAGCTCTACATCGCGGCCGGAATATCAGGAAAGATACAGCACACGGTGGGAATGATAAACAGCGAGAACATTGTTTCAATCAACAATGACCCCGAGGCTGAGATCGCCAAGGTTTCGGACTATTTCATCAAAGCAGACCTGTACGATGCCATCCCGAAGATCATAGAGGAAGTGCAGAAATACAAAAACGGGAAGGCAGTTGTGGGAGAATCTCCAGAAAAAGCTGCCTGAAAAGAGTTAAATACACTCTTTTTATAATTTACCCGTTGCCTAAATCCGTAATAGTCTACAAACCAAAGAAAAATTCAGACATGACCATAAGGCAGGTCATGGTCCGAATGGACAAGTACAGATCGAAGCACCCGAACAGGGAAGTTTTCTTTGACGGCGATGAATTCGCAATCTGTTACATAAAGAAATAGAGGAATCAGAGAGTCTGGCCTATAGACCTTCCCCTGACTTCTTCTCCCAGTTTTGAAACAAGATCATCCAGCGAGTACTGGTTCTGCCTGTTGCTCCTGTTCCTGATGGTCACTGTGCCCTTTTCCTGCTCTCTCTCACCAAGGACCGCGATATATGCCGGCCTCTTGCTCCTGATCAGCTTGATCTTCTTGCTTATGGTGTCCGGCGAGAGGTCCAGTTCTGACCTGATACCCATTTCCCTGAGCCTCTCATGGACCTTTGTCGCGTACCCGTTGAACCCTTCACTGACCGGGATGACATAAACCTGCATGGGTGCGATCCAGGTTGGTAGCTTCCCCGCGTAATGTTCAAGCAGTATCGCCATGAACCTCTCATAACTGCCGAAGATTGCCCTGTGGATCATCACCAGCCTCTCGGGCTTGCTCTCGCTGTTTATGTAGTTGAGGTTGAAGTTAATGGGGAGGAAAAAGTCGAGCTGGATTGTTGACAGCTGCCAGCTTCTCCCAAGGGCATCTTTCACATGAATGTCGATCTTTGGGCCGTAGAACGCAGCCTCACCGGGAAACTCCCTGTATTGAATCCCTGATTTGTCAAGGGCTTCCTTGAGCTGGCCGGAGGCCTGGTCCCATGGGGTGAAGTCAGGATTCAGGGAACTTGAGCCGCAGCTGCTGCATTTGAGCTCACCACTGGATGCAGCCTTCCTGGCCTCAATTGTAGAGCCGCATTTTGAGCAGACGTAGGTGAGCAGGTAATTCTCAGGGTGCTCCCTGTCAATAAGGCTAAGGTCGTACAGTATCTCCGACTCACCCAGAATGGTGTCGAAGGTCTCCTTCACCATTCCCAGAATGGACTGCATCTCCTCGAGTATCTGGTCAATCCTGAGGAAGGCATGTCCATCATCTATGGTGAAAGACCTCGGCCTGGTAAGGCCTGAAACCTCTCCCCACTTTTCATACCTGTAAACAGTTCCCGCCTCTGAATACTTAACTGGCATCTCCCTGTAGGAATGGGGCATTCTCTCGAATATGGTGACGTGGCCGGGGCAGTTCATGGGCTTAAGCCCATAGCTTTCACCGTCCTCCAGGGTGAACAGGTACATGTCGTCCTTGTACTTTGCGTAATGTCCGGACTGCTTCCACATGCTGGTCTTGTAGGCATGGGGTGTTGAAACTTCAGACCAGCCTCTCCTGGTGTTCATTTCCCTCATGAAGCCTATGAGTTCGTTTCGTATAACGGTCCCGTTCGGCGTGTATAGCGGGAAACCTGGAGCCCTTTCAGGATCGAGAACAAGAAGGTCCATCTCCTGGGCGAGCCTCCGGTGATCCCTCCTGGCAGCCTCCTCCCTGTTCCTGAGATATTGATTCAACTGTTTCTCGCTGGGAAAAGCGGTTCCGTATATCCTTACCATCTTCTGCCTGGACTCGTCAGCCTTGTAATGTGCGCTTGAAAGTGAGAGCAGCTTGTAACTCTTTATGTAGCCTGTGGACGGGACATGTGGCCCGGTGCAAAAGTCCACGTAGTCCCCCTGCCTGTACGCCGTGGAGGACCCTCCTTCCTTGAGGTTCTCGTCTATCTTGTCAAGCTTGTAGACATTGTTTGAGAAGAGTTCCTTCAGTTCATCCTTCGATAGCCTCAACTTTTCAATGGGCCTGTTTTCCCTGACTATCTCCCTCATCCTTTCCTCTATCTTTCCGAAGTCATCGGTGGAGACAGGCTCCATGTCGAAATCGTAATAGAAGCCATCCTCAGTCGGAGGGCCTGCATTTGGCAGTGCCCCCTTGTAAATGTCCATTATGGCATTAGCCAGAAGGTGTGCTGCTGAGTGCCTTAGAATTGTGAGACCCTCTCTTGTGTCAACGGTAACCGGCTTTGCACCGACTTTCGTTTCTGCCACATCGGACAGGTCTGTCAGCTTGCCGTCTACTTCTACCGCTATGGCATCGCGTATCCTGTTTCTCTTGAGGGCATCCGCGTAGGATTCCCCCTTCTCTACTTCTATATATGCTTTAGAAAGGGTCTCTGGCATTAAACCTTCAGCTAAAATGAATATATATAATTTGGTCGTGTCCGGCTAGAAGTAAAGGCTCTCCAGGTAGCTGAGCTCTGAAAGGATCTCACCCTTTCTCATCATTTCCGCAATTTTTTCAATATCCGCGTAGTGCGCCCTGTCCTCTTCCAGTGCCGGAACCTGCTCCCTTATCTTCTTCCATATCGCGGTGGTATTCGGGGAAGGTGAATCTAGGGCAAATTCAAGTGACTGGGCGCCGAGAAGGTATTCTATGGCAACAATCTGCTGAAGATTTGCCACTACCTCTGAAAGTTTTATTGCGGCGTTGGCCCCCATGCTCACATGGTCCTCCTGGTTTGCAGACGTGGGTATGTTGTCTGCTGTAGAAGGCATTGAAAGCGTCTTGTTCCTGTTGCACAATGCAGCGGCCGTGTATTGCGGTATCATATACCCGGAGTTGTAGCCGCTGTTTGAAACCAGGAACGGCGGAAGCCCGCTCAGGCTTGCATCGACTATTCTCGCTATCCTTCTTTCTATGATGTTGCCCAGGTCTGTCAATGCGATCGCAACGAAGTCACATATCAGGGAAACCGGCTCGCCGTGGAAATTGCCTGCGGAAATTATTTCCTCCTCACCGATCAGCGGGTTGTCAGTTGCAGAATTTATCTCGGTAGAGAGAACAGACCGTCCATAATCGAGCGTATCGAGGACCGCCCCGTAAACCTGGGGGATGCATCTGAGGCTGTATGCATCCTGCACCTTCCGTTCGCTTGATTTCCTTATGATTTCACTGTCTTTAATGAGCTCTCTCAGCGACTTGGAAACAAGTTCCTGGCCCCTGTAAGGCCTCACCTTCATCGCCCATTCCCTGATCGCCCTGTCGGTTCCCTTAAGCCCTTCGAACGACAGTGATGCAGAAAGGATTGAATTCCTGAACATCTCGTATGATCTGTGCAGTTCTACCGAAAGGATCCCTGAAATCGCTGAGGTTCCGTTGATAAAGGCCACGCCCTCTTTCTCTACAAACTCATGCGGGGCAATGGAGAGTTCGGTGAATACTTCCTGCGCTTCCGTTGCATTGTTGTTGTACTTGACCTTCCCTTCACCCATCATGCAGAGTGCAATATGGGCGAGAGGTGCCAGGTCTCCGCTGGCTCCAACAGAACCAAATCTTGGGACTATGGGGTGTATTCCTCTGTTGAGCATATTGATGACCATCTGGACAAGCTCAACCCTGACACCGGAGTATCCCTTCGAGAGGTTGTTGGCCCGGACGACCATGATGGCCCTCACATGCTCGTCGGGGAGTGGTTCGCCCACTCCAGAAGAATGGCTCCTTATGAGGTTCTTCTGCAGCTGTATGATCTTCTCCTGGGGTATTGATACGTTCAACAGGCTTCCAAATCCTGTGTTAACGCCATAGATGGGTTTTCCCTCCTCCAGCTTTGCTACCAGCCTGTCCCTTGATTTTCTGATCTTCTCCACAGCCTCTTCAGAAAGCTCAACCTGCTCCCTGTTGACAGCAACATCATACACCTGTTTTACGGTAAGGGAATCACCATTAATCGTGATCATAACAACACCTGAATCCTGTTTGACTTCTCAAAATGTATACTGAGTATAATACCCTTAGTTATACACAGGGAAACTAAAACCACCAAGGCACAGGGAATATAAATCTCCGATAAAGCGCCAGCGGGGCAGAGTGAACGCTTTCAGCCGGAATCAGTCGGTTTCAGCCTTCTTTACCCTTTCCTTTATCTCATCAACAGTGAGCTTCTCTATCTGAGTGGATATCAACCACTTATTGCCAGTGCTATCCTTTACTACGCCAGTTCTCTCCCCATGCGGCTGGTCCTGTGGGTCACTTTCAGAAGTTCCGCCCGCTTTCAGGGCACGACTGAACACCGCATCAACGTCCTCTACATACACATTTATGTTTGACGGGGTAGCAGGGTTTGAAGCTGTTGCCTCACTGATCATTATTTTGGAATCGCCTATCTCCATTTCTGCGTATTCAAGCCGGCCATCTGATGCCGTGTATCTTGCTTTTTCAACAGCGTCAAAGGCTTCAGCCAGGAAGTTGATAAGGTCATGGGGCCTGTGCGCTACCAGGTATGGGGTAATTGTAGAATGGCCATCAGGAGGGTTGCCCAAATTGGATTTTTTTCCTGTCATAGTAATTTTATAATAAGAATGGTTTATTAATTTTCCTTCTCTTCTGGCACTTATTGCTGTTTTTATGCATCAAGCAGATGATCATTCCGTGGAATGGTGCGTAGGAAGCTTATATGTCCCCCGTAACGAAACCTGGAATGCTTCCTGGATCCCACGATCCCAGGCCTTCTAGAGATCCCCTGCCCACACCAGAGCTTCAATGGAAGGTCCTTCCCCGAACATCTCTCTGATCGTCTGGGAATGCAGATTCCCGGCTATATCCGCCCTAGAATCATCCGGGGCCATATTTACAACTTCATCAGCCAGCCTGGATAGAGGCATGATATTCTGCTGTTCAAAAAAGCCAAACAGATTAAGAAATGCAGGTGCCGGGATTCGAACCCGGGTTGAAAGCTTGGAAGGCTCTCGTGCTAGACCAGACTACACTACACCTGCTTTTAAAAGATTCGGATTGACCGCAAGTGCTATAGAGCTTGTTGCGGCCACGAAGTTCACCGTGAACTTATATGTGTTTGACCCCTGGGCGCTATGCGCGGTGACTTCATAGACATTTGTCAGCCCAACATTGCCGCTAATATTGAAGTACACGTGGTCTCCCACATAATTGCTATTCACTTTGATAGCATTAGCCGTACTTCCCGCTTGAGCTTCCGTGACAGAAACGGATGTTATCGGGTACTTGTAGTTGAGGTAGAGCCTTACACTGTGATCCGATACGGGCAGATTGTAAACGTCCAGTTTTGGCTCCTGAACATTTGTCCATCCGGAGGAGGTCTGCATCTGAAGATCGGATATCTGGGGACCTGATACCACATGCAGCGGCGGGTTGAGGAAGAGAATCCAGAATATCAGCCAGGTGAGTATGAATTCACCCACAAGGAATATCTTGTGTGACGTTTTCTTGGGAAGCTGCATCCCTAGCGCATTGAGGATAATCCTCAGGAAAAGCAGGAAGATGAAGATGAGCAGTATTGAAAAATACCATAGCCCGATTAAACTAAAATATCCTGACAGAAGGCCTATGACTGCGCCTATAACAAATATGGCAACCACTGCCTTCGCTCTTTCTCTCTCTTCACGTATAAATTCTGTCTCGTTGAATTCTGGTTCAACGAAGAGGGGCTCTTCTTTCTTCTTTGGCATTTTACCCTGCGTTATTATGATGATATTAATGAAGTTAACGAGGCAACAGGATCTTCAGACTTGACAATTCCTGATGCTATGAGTACTCCCCTGGCACCGAGTTCAATGGATTTTCTAAGATCAGCACAGTTTTTAATGCCCGCACCCACCAGAACAGGGACACTGTATCCAGAGCAGATTGCGACAACATCAGAAATTATCTCCGGCCTGGCTGTAGAGACAGAAATGTCTCCTCCAATAAGCTCCGGGGGCTCATAGGCAATATAAGATGGCCGGAGGGGGGCATATTTTTCCGCCTCTTCGGGACTCCCGACGCACAAGATTATTTCGAAACCTGATTTTCCCGCTTTGCCTATGGTCGCGGCTATTTTTTTCTCCGGAACCCTGTTTTCCGAATGGTTCAGGAGGGAACCCTTTATCCCAAGCCCAGTGAGTCCTTCAATTGTCATCTTTCCTGTTGCAGCGCCCGGGTCATTCTCATCCGCGTGCTGTGAGAATATGTTCAGATCGGGGAATTTCCCGGCAAGGCAGAGATCAACCGGGCTGATTGCAAACGCAAGCCTGACGTTCTGTGGAACGGTGATTTTAGAGAATTTGTCAAGCATTCTTCTGGAGTTGTCAAGGGTGGACTGTGAATAATTCTTGAAATTGACTACCACTAATGCTTCTTCCATCATACCCTGATTTGAAAAGGTATAATTATTGATTCTCATTCAGTGTGTTTTATAATTTACTATAGCACATTTCTATGTTCATATGTTGCCGAGAGTCACGCTGATTTATCATTGTGTGCCTGTTTTAACAAGTGCGTACAAAAGAAAATTACGCCCACTCCTATCAATGCCAGCCCTATTATCAACCAGGGCAGTAATATCTCAGGAATCCCAGTTACCGCCAGATTGCCATTGAAAGAAACTTTGACGGGGTAAAAAGACAATTAGAAGCCTGCGGAACCAGAGTTACCCGTTACAAATCTTACACTAAGAATGCTGGAAATAGCTCCGACAACAGTCATACTAATTCCAGAAAACAAATAGAATAAGTCTTCGGAGCCATAACGATATAATGCACCCAGGAAAATAAGCATGACTCCTTTATTATACGGCTTTGACTAAATAAATCAGGCAAATGCCCCCCGTGTTACAATCTTAGTCTGTCAAAGAAGTCATGAATCACACTTGTTCTAATCCACAATGTTATTTGTTCATTCCACAAGTTGGTGTCCTAAATTCAAGGAGAACACACAAAACAGTGATTCTCCGGCAATTTCTCATTTTTTCTTTCTCACCGAAACACTGGAAGGAACCTGATAGCAAACAGGGGAATGACGGGAACTGGACAGATGGTACAAGACTCAACCAGGCATGTTAAAGGTCCGTGGGTACGGTGAACCGGCAGAGCCCGGATAGGACGATCATTTGTTCTCCGGTGAAAAGGTGTAATCTTCATACTCCTTCACTATCCTCCTCCTGAAGAAGTTCACAAATCTCTTCAGGAACGGATGTCTGGTGAAGCTGGAGGCAGCTATCAGCATTATGATCAGAACCACCGCATGCACCTGAATCCCATACATCTCAACAAGGTGGTCCACAATCACACTCGAGATTCCTACGTTGATCATGACCGCAAGGAAGGTCTCAGTTTGCAGCTTCACGATTACAGTGCTCACTGTGTTGTACTCCGAAATCTGCCTTGAGAGCCTGTAAACTCCGTAGAATGAAGCATATACCAGGTAAAAGAGGAATACGATCAGGAACGCTTCATAGTAGTTCTGAAAGGCATTGAGGCCGGCTTGAATTACATTGAGTGACCGTATGACCCCTATAGCTACGGCTACCCACGTGAGCCCCAAGGCAGCGAGGAATACACGATATACCTGTAAAATCTTCAACACATTGCTGGTTACGACTATCATTTCAAATTGCTAGACAGGATTAATCATGAATTCATTGGAACACATTTAAAGATTTTGCCGGAAGCATGTATAGATTTTCCTGTGGAAACTCACGATAAGGCATCAGCTATCCTTCTGCAGCTGTATGGCCGGGTAATGGCGCATCCAATCCATTCCGGGCTTATGTGCGTTTTCCAGAAATCATGTGGATGATGCAGCGCTCCTTTCCCCCTTCACGATCATGAAGCCAATAACGGCTATCACAGCCAGGCTGGCTCTGATAACGATGCACGCATATACCCGAAATGCCAGAAGGGAGTTATACCATTCTCCCCCGGGGTGAAATTAACCGGAGGATAGCCATTGTTGACAAATCCAGGAGGTGGACTGCTGAAATTCTTCGGTGGAAGAACAGCGTTGAAAAGAATATTCACTGCCGTTATCCCGGAAACAATTGAAAGCGTTGACACAAGACTGATCGCCAGGTAGATAACCTCAACGTAAGCTTTCATTTATCTCTCTGATATAATTCATTTACGGCCCGATGCTCTTTTATGAGAGAAAAAATAAGGTTTTGTAAATCACGTAATCATTTCCGTTGCCATCTGGCCGTAGCAAGCGTGGTGAAGGTGTTCATATGTGCACTCATCAGGTGAGTAACACCTCTGCAGATGTATGATCTCCCCAACGAGAGGGGTGTTGCATTTGCTGCAAACCCATGCCTGGTCTTCTATCGCCCGATCAAGCCCTCTCGTATCGACACATACCTCGCAAAGCTTCATCTTAACCTCTCTGCTCTCAAACGCGGAAATATCCTCTATACTCATACTGTTCCCTCCAATTATCTGAACCGGGTTTTCTCGTCAAGCAACGGTAAAATGGGATCGAGGCCAGCCGCTCATAGTAAAGATCATCTGTGTGCCGACCATTTGCTGATACGTTTCAGGAGTGCATGGGGCTAACTTGCTCTTAGGAGATTTTTAGAGATGTTCAGGTACCTCTAACATTAATAGTGTTTATCGAGTATTAAAACTTTTTTTAAGTTCTATGTACACTTTTCGGTGTAGATATATCGAATGAACGCACTGGAATGCGACCATACTGTGGAATGCGAAGATCAGAACGCAGGAACCGCCTGGCATGTGCAAGGCAAGGTATGCCGCTGCACAATGTACCAATATGGTTAAGTACGGCCAATTTTATTGCCACAAAACGTGGGCTCCATATGTACAGGTTCAATGATCGTGTAACCCTGATAAGCGCAGGATTCAGGATTTTCCATATCCTTCTGATCATAGGATCAGGTTTTTTGCTATACAGTGCGCTGGGGCTTGATGATGAAGGCGGAGGAGGCTCCCTCAACATGTTTCTACTCCACAGGGAGATCGGCCTTCTCTGGGGGTTTGTGATCATAGCCTACGCTGGCTATGCTGTACTGAAGAGGCGCAAGATAAGAATCATTGAACCACTGGACAAGCCTGTAACGGTCCAGATTAAGGAAGCATTTTCCATCATTGGCAGGTATTTTTTCGGCAGAGGAATTCCGGGCAGGGTCAGGAAGAACATGGGGCGGCACAATATACTTGCCTCGTATGCATTCCTGCTCCTGGTAGCAGGCCTCATACTGCTTGGGGTCGGGGGACTCGGCCTTATAATTACGGGAGCTGATGCTGAGGGGAGCAATATGTTCCTGATAGCTCACATTCTTGGTGCCGGCATGCTGGCTCTCTTCGTTCTCTCGCACCTTTTTGCTGTTATAAACAGGGAAAACCGCCCTTTGCTCTCTGCTGTATTCACAAACGGCAAGGTAAGAAGGGAATGGGTTGAAGAGGCAATGCCCTCCTTTGCGGAAGAGCACTTCAGGGACTGAAACGGGTGGAATCACGGCCATCCAGCGAGTGCAATTCATCACGGAGGCGCTAAAAGATACTGTTGAGTGGTTATCAGGGAAATCATTACATTCATGGCAACTAGTCTACTTATTATATTTAATATTGAATTGCAGAAATTTTATTAAAGTTAATAATGTCACAGATGTCATGGAGAGCACTCTTTTCATCAGGATAGTTGAGACGGAGTATCGTTCCATGATATCAGAGGCAAACGGCCAGTGGAGGAGCAACCCCGGCCAGGTAGAATCCTACGTGATGAACATCCCTGAAGAAACGGTTTCCAGATTTAAAGAATGGTTCAAGTATGCACTTGGTGCGACGGACATATGGATAGGGGACAGGCCTGTGAGGCCGGAGGACGTTATTGCCTATGCAGCGTCCAGGCGGTCACAGCTCCCCCCATTCAAGCCACTATACCCCGATATAATCAAGATACTGAAACTCTACACAGAAGAGGAACTGATGGAAATATTCGGGCCGTCCCTGGGTGAATACCTCACAAGGGAATCAGAGGCAATGTAGTGCAATCACGCCATTACGCGGCTGTGTATACAGGGTCCGGACATCTGGCGGGATTTTGTTCAGGTAATGCAATTATGTCCATAATTTATACTAGTATAACTTTTATAATGAATAATGATTTCTTCAACATGACAGAAAATGCAACACTCGTGGAGACAACCAGAGTGTCCAATTCCAGCAGTCTTAGGATGTCCCTGCCCAGAAGGATTGCGGATCGGATTGAGGCTGGCGAGGGCGACATCATAGGTTTTTACCAGTCAGAAAGTGGCGACATACTCATCAGAAAATTGAGCTGAACAATCTCCCTTATCATCTTTGCCATAACACCTCCTGGCCTCAGGCTATACTTCTGCACCGAAGGCATATCATGCAATAATGCACATTAGTTCAATTCATATAGGATTTATTTATGAAGCATGGAAGGGACCGAGGAAAGCAGGCAACTCACAGGTTCTGTACAGGCAGGCAAAAACACAATCTTCGCTGATGGCGACCATCCCGAAGAGGTTCTCCGGTGGATTCACCCTTGACCATCGAAGTTCGATCAGCTTCTACCATGCAGGATCGAGCAGGTTTCCCTTCAGCTTGCACTAAGATAATACGGTATGGGAATCAGACAATGAATGAAAAAGAGTTTATCTTCCTTATAAAGGACCATTTCGAGAACGCAAAGGAGAGGTTCGGCCTGATTTCGGTAACCGATGAAAACCTCGATGAAGGTACTGATGAGGAAGAGAAGCTGATGTCTCTATACAAGGCGTGGCTTATCCTTATTCTTAACATGATTGAAATAATAACGGACGACAATGTCGAAGTTGACTCAGCGAGTTATCTCTCGTACTATGCCCTCCAGAGGGATGAAAAGCCCCCGTTTGGCCCTGCAGACTTGACTGTCCATGAAATCCTGGGGCTTTTCAACCGTGAGGAAATAGGGAGTATCTTCGGTGAAGAGTTTCTTGCAAAATACCTAAAACTGGACTTTGCTGTGACAGGATGCGACTGATGGATTCCGCCATGTTATTATCCCGTCTCATTTCTTCTTTCATTCATCAATGTTTGGCAGACCGGCTGATGTGAAGATTGCGCCAATTGGCATCAGGTAGAAATAATCCCTGAATCCCCTCTGTACACAAAGGACAGGAATCCGCCCCCAACAAGTTGGACAAAACTCAAACCTTAAGGAGCATCCTTCATCCAGCACTGCCTGTTTTACTGCCGTGTTTCTTGACTGCAGGCACTTCATGATAATTTCCAGAGCCCTTGTCCCGGTCAATCTCTCCTTCTTCCCCCCTACCATCAGGATGAAGCTGCGATGGAGGTGCCTCATCATAAGACTGGTTGCCGCAGCAGGCGTGTTTGATGGAGCTTCAGCCTTCTTTTCCTTTCTTTCAACCTCTCTTAACTGCGATCCATGCGGGGGCACATTTTTGGAGCAGTTCTGTTCGGCATAGCCTTGCTCCATATGGCCAGGAGGCTCATGCCTGCATGCCAAGATGAAGCTGGCCGGCACTTTCCGGGCCCAATCAGGGCAGGAGCAGGTTCAAGCCCTCAGATACGAAACCACGCTGTCGATTATTCTCTCCTTCACCATCCCTGGATTTCCCCAGCTGAAGAGCGATGGCTCAAGGTAACAAGAAAGGGCACACTTGTTGCATGATTCGTACAGCTCCCAGTTGACGGAGTTCCAGGCTTTCCTCAGGTCCATTTCCCAGACCTTCCCCGATCCTGTGTATTCATTGAGGACATAACAGGGGAGGACAACCCGGCCTTCCGGGTCGATATTCAGTGTAAGCCATGGCTTGCATTTCCAGCTGATGCCGTTGTACCATGAGTTTATCACAGACTCAAAATACTCCTTCGACTCAAGGATCGGGGCACCGCCCTTCTTCATTTCCAGTAGTTTTGTTATTGCGCCTTTTAGCTTAAGGGATGATGGCGACATGTTCTCTGCAGTCGAATAGTCATAGGCCACCTGGAACGAGACTGAAACATCCATTTTTTTTGCAAACTCCACTATATCCTCCACCTCGTCACTGTTTTCTGAGGTGATTGTGCTGCTTAATGAAACAGGAATGAAATTGCTTGCCGCTTCAACTCCCTCCATTGCTTTTGCAAATGATCCCTTTACACCTCTGAGCCTGTCATGAGTCTCTCCTATGCCGTCAATGGACACGAACAGGTAGTCGATATTGTCTTTCACCGATGAAAGCCCTTCCTTCAGCTTCCACCCATTGGTAACAACCGAAGTGTGAAAGCGTGAATGTGAATATTCCAGTATCTGTGGGAGATCCTTCCTCAGAAATGGCTCTCCTCCTTCGAAACCCATAAAGGAGACGCCCAGCTCCTCTAAGGATGAAAGCATCTTTTTCTCCTCATCAAGTGAAAGGAGGTTTTCGTCCGGCCTCCTCCAGAAAGGGCACATATGGCATCTGAGGTTGCATGTGTATAGCAGCTTGTGCCCTGCAATCGTTGGAACCTTCTCTCCGGAAACTCTTCTTGCCGCCCTTTTTAGTGTTCTCAGGGCCACACTCTGAAATAGACCCATACTTACACACTCACTTAGCTGTATATAACCGTTGCTGATATTGCCGGAACCTATCCCGTTGCAGAGGCTGACGTCATCTCCTCCGCTTCAGGGCGTAGAATCCGGCGGTTGATGCTACCGTTATGGCAGCCATTGCCCCAATGGCAATGTAGTATGCATTGGCCGGGGCTCTGGCCGGTTCTTTCATGGCTGTGAATTCGAGAGCAACACTGGCACTGCTGGCAGTCCCGTTTATGGAAATGCTACCGGAAGGGCGGCTTACAGTGTATCCGGTGACATCCGGCACCTCAAAAGAGAAGGTCCCGTTTCCATCTCTGACTGTGAAATTCAGGTAACTGCCGTTTGAGCTCTTGAGTGTTCCATTGAACCTTACTGACCATTTGGTGCCCTGCGGCAGGCCCGACTCCCTGAAGGAAATAACTGAGGTCCGGTGGAAATCCGCTGATATTGTGCTGTTCCTGCCGTCAACTGTAACGCTGCCGGTCTTCTCAGAATCAGATGCAGGATACCAGGCACTGTATTCATAGGTTCCATTCGGGAGGATTGCTGTCAGCGTACCTGAAGTTCCAGAAACATTCCTGAAAAAACCGCCCGGAGAAGTGAAGTTGATGTACCAGAGCGATCCGGCGGGAAGCGCTCCCGCATTGACTGATACTGCGAAGAGCGGTGTGAAATGGACAGGGATCGTCATGCCTGAACCACGAACATCCAGTGTTGCATTCCCACCGGAGAAGTATGGAGAACCCGATGCAAAGGTATAGCCGTAGGTGCCGTTTGGAAGATCAAGGCTTATGTTCCCTGATGTAGAGGAAACATGGTTCGCGCCCGATACGTTGATGTACCACTCTGTACCAGCAGGCAGGTTCTGCCCTGTGAATGTTATATTGTACCTGGCCACGGCCCATATTATCGGCACCGTCGTTGCGGACCCTGATATTTCTGCCCGCCCTGAGTAGGTGGAAGCCTCGTACCCCTGTACTCGGGATATGTTGTAGTAATAGGTTCCATTCGGTTCGCTGAAAGAGGCAGAAGAACCTGAAACCTTTGCTGTGCCGCCGTCGCTCAGGTTGGCGTACCATACTGTGCCTGCCGGAAGCCCTGACTCAGTGAAGTTAAGGTAATAGTCCAGTTCGGAGAAGGATATTGCCAGCTAGCCTGGTCCGCCATTGACCGTGGCGGTTCCGTATGAAGGCGAAGGAACATATCGTTTGTCGGTTGAAGCCGCTGTGTATGAATAAGTCCCGTTGGGCAGCTTCAGGCTATATGACGTTGACGAAACGGGTCCTGATGAATGCTGGCCTGATACGTTGAGATACCACGTCATTCCCGGCTTAAGGTTGATCTCATTGAAAGTGAATGTATATCTTACTTCAGAGAACGATACAGGTGGTACCGTCATGGCGGCGCCCTGGACTGTGAAACTGCCTGATGATATGCCGGGGGAATAGCTTTTATTTCCGCTCGAGACAGTATACGAATAAGTTCCGTTCGGAAGGCTGGCGGTGTAGGAAGAACTGCTTATTGGCCCGGAGCTCAACCCGTTGCTGAGATTTACATACCATTCATAAGGTGGAGGAAGCCCGGTTTCAGAGAACACAACAGAATAGCTCCTTCCCTGGAACGTGACACCCAACGAAACCGGTGAGCCGTTGACGCTGAACTGTCCGGCGGGTGAGGAAGGCACGAGCCTCCCGTTCTCCGACGATGCGGTGTAGCCGTAGGTACCGCTTGGCTCGGATAATGAGATCGAATTGCTGGTTGACGAGAATGACTGACCGTTTGTCAGGTTCACGTACCACCTGGTTCCGGAAGGAAGCCCTGACTCGGTTAAGGTGACACTTTCAAAACTCTGCTCGGCAAGGATTAAGTTGTATGCATTTATGCTTCCCCAGCCGTCCACAAGGTTGTATCCACGCGCGGAGGAAAATTCACCATTCGATCCGTTGTAGATCCAGTAAAATGGTGGCGGCCCATTGTACAGCCCCTGGAACTGGTCCTGGCCCAGGCTGTATATGAGCGGGTTCATGAACCCCTCCATGGACCCTGTGTAGTGGTCCATCGTTGCTATGAGCCCCGCATCAAGCGGCGAGGCGACACTGGTTCCCCATAACTCGTAATAACCAGTCCCGTAGGAGTACGTGGACATATACATCCACATGTTCGCCCCCACTGCTGCAACATCGGGAGTCCCCCTCCCGGATTGAACGCCCGTGATCGTGCTGTTGCCTGTTATGACGCCGTTTGCATCCGGGCTGTTGAGCTGCCATGATGGTTCGGAATATACTGAACTGACGCCTCCCTGGGAACCGTCTCCCGAACTGGGCGAATTGTACCAGACAGACTGTGAAGCTATTCCAGTGGTGCCTGTACCATCATTTGAGGCGTTTCCAGCGACGGAAGTCTGTGTTCCACCCACTGCCAGGGTTCCGTATGAGTCATACCCTACTGTCGCTGGAAAACCAGGGGCAGGATTCCCCGTGTTCCCGTTGTCGCCCGATGATGCCAGGACAGTTATTCCCCTGGCAGCAGATTCCTGCTCATACTGTACCCAGGAGGAATCATAGCTGTCCCCTCCTCCCCATGAGTTTGATATTGCAGTCACATGGGAGAGCGCGTTGTCGAGTGTAGTGTTGTAATTCGGGTTGAGGATCTCTGCGAAAGCCTGGTCAAGGTAGCTCATTGTTGGCGACGGCCCGTAAACTTCCACGAGGGTGGCTCCAGGCGCCGTGCTTCCGGCCATTTCCAGATCCAGTGTGCTCTCATAGTTCGCCCGCGTGGAATCGTTCTTTGCCGAAGGTCCAGGGAGTGGCGCACCTCCTACAGGAAGGCCGTAGAATACAGGTTCTGGCTCCCCGGGAGGAAGGTTGTGGCTGAAGTAATATGAAATATCCGATGGAACGAAGGGGGCGACAGAACTTCCGTTGTATGCCCCCGACCAGAGTATGGTTGCAACTGTCTCGTTTGTGGGGTACCCCCTTGCCTGGTAAAGCTTGTCCAGCTGGTATGCAGCCTGCAGATCCGAGCCGAAAAGCACTTCTGAACCGGACGGGCCGGTGAAAAGAGGCGATATCTGTGCCGTATGCTCATCGCTCAACCCGGCAACATTGGATATTGCTCCATGATACTGCCAGCCTAAGCTTACCGGCTTCACCGGTGCGTAGAATGTGCTGTTACCCTTCTTCACATTCATTATGGATGTGTGGAAAAGGCTGTCAAACTGTGAGGCCGACCCAGATACTCCGACTGACACCCTGTCTGAATATGTTTTTGTATCAAATCCCCTGGAGGCGAGATACTTGTTCAGGGAATTGTAAACCTCAGCAGGAGGGGAATATCTCTGAACAAATTCCCGGTGTGTAAGGTAATGGTGATAGAAGGGGGATGAAGGGTCCTGCAGCTCCTGAAGATAGCTGTTCAACCCTGCCTGGTCCTGGTACTTTAACGTTATGACGACTGAAAGGCTCCCCACTTTCTTGTTTATGGGAACTGTACTGTTTCCCGTGGCCACATAACCTGTGATCCTGCTCCCCAGAATGTCTGTATGAAAACTGGAATTTGTAATGCTGCTGCCATTGGCATTCCCTGGTATTGCTGAACCTTTCACCTGTTCAATTGCGCTTCCTGACTGGCTTGAAAAAGAGGCCGGCAGTGAGGGAACAATGACCATAATTATAACAAGTATGATAATGGCATGTTTGCCACAGAGTTGCTTTAGCAGGGCCTTGGACACTGATCAATAATAGTGGTGGAGCCTTAAACGTTTTTATTTCCAAGTTGTCGTTAACCCGGGGAAAACTATTGGGCAGAGCCTGCTTTTTCCCGTTTCACAGCAGCAGTTTTATCGCTCCTGTTCACAACATATATCGACACTATTATGATGGCTACGCCAACAAGCTGAATGACATTGATGCGTTCACCATAAAGGAAGAAAGAGGCTACCAGGGCCACAACAATGATCATGAACATGTACACTCCCATTGAGGATGCATGGTACCTTGAAAGCAGTATAAACCAGAGGGTGAACGCTATTGCTGTACCAAGGACGCCGATCCACAACACGGACCCGACAAACACTGCATTCCACTGGATGACGCTGAAGGGCTCGGTAAAAAGGGCCCATGCAACCAGGGGCAACAGTGAGCCCCCAAGCTGCCAGAAGTTAGCCCTGAGCATCTCCCTTCCCCTGAAGTATTTCTTGAAGACTATATTCATGAAGCCGAAGCCGAATCCTGAGATCAACAGTTCTGCATCAGCGAGGACACTGTTCTGGGAATGATCGAATATGACATTTGAAGCGAGGGCAACACCGAAGAAGCCTGACAGTGCGGCAGCTGCTTTCATCCTGCCCGGCTGCTCCCCGAGAATGGGAACAGACATGAACAGCATCCAGAGCGGATATGCAGTGATCAGGACGCTGGCTATGCCGGGAGCAACAGTCTGCATGCCGACAAGCCAGAACCCGAAGAATACCACGGATCCCGGTATTCCGCAGAGTGCAGCTATGATCTTCTGCCTTGTATCCAGCCTCTCCTTTGTCCTGAAAAGGAACAGGACAACTGAAAAGGCCAGGAAAGCTGAGAACGCCCTGAAAAAGGCCAGCCAAATCGGGGATGAATACCCCATGCCTGCCAGGGATACCGGATAGTTCAAGCCCCAGACTGTGACAATGAATGCAAATCCCAGAGTTTCCCACTTGAATGAAGGCATTTTGGATTTTCCTCTTGTTCGTTATATCTAAGAACTATACAGATTATTTCCATACGGATTCAGAACCGTGCAACATGTTCTAAATTCAGCAACAACCGGAAAAAAAAAGATTTCGCCGGGGCACAAGCCGGCCCCGAATATCAACTCTTTACTGTTTCTTCCTTCTCGTGAACCAGTATCCTACCCCTGCGATCACTATGATGATTCCTGCCGCAATTCCTGCGTAAATCAGCATGCTATTGCCAGGGGCCTTCAATGGTGGCGGCACTATTACGGGCGCTGATGAGAAAGACCACACGAGGTGCGGATCTCCAGCCAGCCCCTTCACTGTCAGGATCACCGTGAAATTGGAACTCACTGTTATCGTGAAGTTGCTGTACTGCGTTCCACCGATGTAAACCCTGCTGTGAAGGATTTCAGAAAGGTTCAGGTTCTTCAGGTCGGAGTACGGCACTGCTATGGTAATGGTTCCGTTTCCTGTTGAAGTGAAATCCAGAGATATGTTCTTTGAAGTCTCAGTCAGGTTGGATACTGTGACGTTGAACCCATCTGAAGTCACGTTCGTGCTGGCAAGAACGCTTGTGGGTACAGGCTCCCTTGCCAGTGAGATGTTCACTTCCTCATTCGATGCAACCTTGATGTTTTCAGAGAACGGGAAATATCCGTTCAGGTATGCTGAAAGCGTGTAGGTGCCACTGGAGGCATACACAGTGAAGTAACCCGTTTTGCTTACTGCCGCGCTTATTCCGTTGAGTGTAACAGCAGCAGTTCCGGGAGTAACATAGCCATAGACCTTGTAGGTTGTGGACTGCGCCATCTGGATGTCAACAGTCGTGGTGGAGTAAGCTTTTATCGTCACTTCCTTGAACACGGGGGTTGACCCGTTGGCGTTTACGGTAACAAAATACGTCCCGGGTGCAAGGGAAACATTGAATGCACCGTTTATCAATGGCACGGAAAGGCCGTCTACTGTTACTGTCGCACCCTTGTTCGAGACGGTCCCGTTAAGATATCCGTAAGCCGAAGCTGCCGATATCACGTTTATGGCATCGGAACCCATGTTTGAAACCAGCACATCTCCATTTTTGGGGTTTACTGCTGCCTGGTACGTGTCTGGGCCAGTCTGGAAGCTATTGTAAACCGATCCTGTTGTGACATTTACCTCAGCCAGAGTCCCCACAGCAAGGTCGCTGAAAGCAAAGCCAAGAACAAGGTATCTGTCAATTGGCACAATGAGGTTTCCGTTTGCCGGATTCTGGGCAAGCATGAAGTTGGTCCCGTTTGGTATGGACAGTGGCGCAAGGAACTTGCCAGTGGACGGGTTGAACACCTCAAGATGTGAACTAAGGGAGTAGGATGTACCTGTGTTTGTGACCTCGAGGTATATGTTTCCGTTGGCGCTGTCAATGAGGGAGCCTCCAATGTATTCAAAGCTATTTGGCACAGGACCGAAACTGTAATTCCCCACTATGGTGTTTGTTGCCGGGTTTATTTCCAGTATGCTGTTGAAGGTGTACCCTGTCGCGTAAATCATCCCGGTAGCTTTGGAGTACTCAAGCCACAGAGGCTCAGGGTTGTAGGCCGAGTAATAATTGTTGTACAAATCATTCTGAACCGGTATGGCAGACTCAACTGCCAGAGATGACGGGTTAAGGGCATAGATGTTCCTCTGGCCAGCCGCATAGAGAACTCCGTTTGCGGGATCAACAAGCAGGCTGACGGGAGAGTCGAAATTTCCGGTTGTAAGCGTCACTGAAAAGGTGTCAAGATTCACTGAAACTATGTGGTAATAGTATTTGTAGCTGTATGATGCGTAGAGATAACCGGTGGACTGGTCCACAACCATGCTGAGTATCTTCCCTCCCTGCTGAAGGGTAATGTTATCCTTCAAGGCGTAGGTCGAGGAATTGAGGACAGCTATCCCGGCAACGCCGTGGTTTGTTTCCCCTATGTAGACATTTCCCCTTCCGCTGTCAAATGCTATTGCATTGCCTGAAACCTTCTGGTTTGTGCTGAAGTAGGAGCCTGTCTGGAGCTTCTGGTCAGACAGCGTGTAGGTGTTCATGCTCACATGCTGGCCGGGAAGCCCGTTCGGGGTGAAGATAACCGGCACTTCAAAATTCGACTGGTAGTAGTTTGCAGACAGGTTAACGTATCCTGATCCCGGATTTGATGAATACCCGTTGATGCTGCCGATTTCAAAGGGATAAGACCCTGTCAGGAATCCCATGTCTACCGAAGTTACTATGTTTGAAGCACTCGAGGTGTAGGTTTTCCCGTTGAAGGTCACAGACCAGGAAGCTCCGGACGGAAGGCCGGATTCCGAGAAGGTGATGTAGGAATTCGGTGTGAGATTCAGGTCAAATATGTTTGATCCAGAAGAACTCACCGTGACCAGGCTGTAGTTGGACATGAAGTACTGTGTCGAATTCTGGGCGGACTGTACGCTTAAGTAATACTGTCCCGCGGGGAGCCATACCCACGACGCTGCGCCCGACGTAGTATTCGTTACTCCTTCAATGTTGCTTGTGCTTGAGGATAAGAACGCACTCCACTTCGCCGAGGACGGCAGGTTGTTGGCCTTTACAGTCACATTGTAGAACTTGGATGGAAAATTCTGTTTCACCGTGGCAGAGGAACCTGCTACCTTGAACGTGCCAGAATCTGGCACAAAAAGGCCACTAGGTCCCGCAGACTGCACAACGTCATAGTATGAGTATGTGCCGTTTGGAAGGTACACGAAGAAGGGTTGGCCTGGCGTGGAAGTTCCGCTGGACACAATATCATAGGGCTCATAACCGAACACATCAACAGAGAATGTCGTGTATGTGTAAGGAGCGGGGAAAGTGATATTGTACAATGCAAGGCTCGTCGTCTGCGAACTTCCCCCTGCTGTGACATTGAACTGGAATCCCTCATAGTAGTAGCTAGGGAGACTCAACTTGAAAGCGTACTTGCCGTTGGGTGCAAGGAAACTGAATGACTGCCCCTGAAGGACATTGGCAGAGTAAGCGAAGAGTTTTCCCGGAATGCCTGAAATGGTGGCATATGTTCCAGAAGGTATCCCGTTTACCTTGACTGTAACCTTGTTGTAGTTGGGGATAGTCACTTGCTGCAGTGCGGTGGAGCTGGAAACGTTGATATTGTAGGATGAGGAAAGTATTCCGTACCCTCCCCCGTTGGGGCCAGTCAGATTGCCCTGAACTATGTACGGAGTTACATTTACTGCGCCGTCAGGAAGCAAAGCGTAAGGTTCTAGAATTGTGGCGGAGGAAATATTGAATGTGTTGGTAATCCCAGAGGATGCTAACTTCCCCATTATTCCCCATGAGTAAGTGTAAGCTGGAAATGCCGAAACCGGCTTGAAGGAAACATTCGTCAGGGACGGGAACTTAAGCGTGTAAGAGCTAACCGCCCCGGAGTCAAGCGTCACATTTGCTATGTCAATATTCTGGCCGTTATGAAGCACATAGCCATACTCATATGTGTGTGGGCCATTTTCCAGAGTGAGATTGACCGAACTTCCTGTTGAATAGACAGTTGAAGCAGTGGAATCCACCGGGATCAAGAACCACTTCGTGCCTGCAGGAAGGGTGCCTGACTTGACCGTAACGTTGCTGAAAACGTTCAAGGGCAACTTGAAGGTGAAGTCTGTGCTTCCGGCCCCTATCTGGATTGATGAACTTCCTATCGTCGTGTTAACGCCGTTCTTGACTTCGTACCAGCTGTAGGAGTAGCTGCTTTGAATACCGTAGTAAACTACGTTGGAACCTCCTTTCACTGTACTGTTGGATGTATACACATTGTCGTAGAATGATTTAAGAATCACTCCCCAGGAGTACTGGCTGCTCAAGCCAGCCCCGCTGAAGACCAACTTTTGCGGGGAAGTGAAGCTGACATTGAAAGTCATGTTCGAGCTTACAGTAAAGGTAGATGAATAGGGGGTACTCTGCCCAAAATAGTCAGTTGCCTGATAGTTGTACGTTCCGGGTGTTACATTCACAGTCCCATGAGTACCGGAAAAGTAGTAGATGTAACCAGAATAGTTCCAGAGAACTAAAGTCCAGTTCATTGAGCCGGGGAACAAATTCTCCAACCCCGTCTCCTTGAAGGTCAGGGTATAGGTTTTTGTGACTGATGGATTAGCTTGAGCACTGTTTCCTGAGCTGTTGTGAACAAGACCCGTGTCGATTAGGCTCAGCCCCGACAGGAGCATGAGTGCTGTAATAATAATTGAAAAAATTATTTTATTTTTCACGCTCATAAAATGTAAGTATTATTAAATAATTTCTTTTCAAAATTATAAATAAAAAATCTATTATACCTGCATCAGGATACTTATGTTTCCGGTTCCGCCGAAGTTCCATACTTTATTGCACTTCAAATGTAAGGAGTACCTTTTATATACAAAAAGGGTCAAACTTAGTTCTTCCACCAATTAGCCAAAACTATCGCTATGTTGTATAGAAACTGGCATTATGCTTTTAGTTTTAAGTTTAAAATGTGCGAAGTGCCTGTCAATATTGCATAGTAATTATCTCATTGCCGCTAGATTATAACTCAACGAATGAAAAATGAAACGGGTGGGCCCGTTTAAAAATTCATGAGGTTTCGATGCCTTTCCGGTCAACTGCTCCTTTCAATCCCCGCTGCTTGAAGCAGGCCCTGCTCCGGGTCTTGCAAGGCAACAATGCAGAATTATGCCCTGGAATATTACGCCGACCGTGATAATTATCGAGAATTGCACCAATGACCATAAGGTTCCAAGCCGCACTCAAACCAATTATGAATAGAATTGCAAGAATGATGGATAATAAGTGATACTGCCATTATGATCGTTGAAAATGATGCGGCGGGAAAGTCCGGGAAGGCAGCGGTTCCCGCGTTGATGGCAATCTGGAACATACCTGGTAACCCCATACCGCCGTATTCCTAATACCGGCGCTCCTGACGGACCCTTGGTCCTCGTCTTGGCCCAGATCCAGATTCTCTTGTTTCACCACACTCAGTGCTTTACTTCGCACCGTAATCAAGTGCAGTTACACAACTCAATGCAATATCTCCCGCTTGAGCTTTACAGGCAGAGGGGAAATAAATCACTCTCTCATACCCCTGCCCTTAATTTCAATAGTTCCAGGTTTTTCATTCAATCCGAAAATAGCCGCTTTATCCCATTGATCTGTAGTCGTGCAGGCATGGGAAGGCAATAGCAGGACCCTGTCCCCTATTTTCAGCTGATTCGCATCAGAGCAGACAGTGTGTTCTTCGGACATGGAAGTTACGGGGGCTGTATCTCCGGATGGCATAATCAGGATGGGGTACCTGCCATTATCTATGGACGTGGACTTGTATCCCGCATCAATAACCGCGTGATTTGAGTGGGTCTTGCTCATTACAGTCCCTACAACTCCCATTGCGATCTCGTCCATGGTTGACGCCCCATACTCGGTCGTTCTTCTGTCGTAGTACACGTATGTACCGGGCTGCAGCTCTGTTATAATGTCATACTCCGCCCACAGGTCGTATGTTGATGTGGCACCGACACTGACAGTCTGAGGCTCACCATTAATTCGCTCATAGTCCTTGCACAGTTTCGTGAGAGTTTCAACTTCTGAAGCCACTTTCCTGCTCCTTTCGCTCCGGGATTCATCTGCCACGTTTCCGTCGTAAGCCATTATGCCGTATACGGTCAGGTTGCTGTAACCTGATGATTTTTTCAGGAAACCGGGAAAATCATCCGGAAGAATGCCGCACCTGTCCATTCCAAGGTCAACATCTATTATGACATCAATCTCCTTCCCAACTTCTCTGGCTGACTCATTCAGGCTGCTCATGCCCACTTCGCTGTCCACGGCAACTTTTATTCTGCATCCGCGTGACGCGAGATCAGCTATCCTGTCGGTCTTTATCCCTGTGACAACTTCATTGCTGATCAGGATGTCTTCTACGCCTCCATCAAACATCACCTCTGCCTCACTCACCTTCTGGACACACACTCCTACGGCGCCGAGGGAAATCTGGCGCTTGGAAAACAGGGGGATCTTGTGGGTTTTCGAATGGGGTCTCAGGGTTTTACCGTGCTGGTCTGCGAAGCTCTGCACTTTCTTCATGTTCTTCAGTGACTGGTTGAAATCAATAACCATGTAAGGTGTATCGAACTGGAGCGCTGTGCTGTCTTCTAAATTCATGAAATGCAATGCACTTGAATGATAATCGTTTTTTGTATCCGGTTGCCAAGAGGAGACCATGGTGTGTTCAAAAAAGCATTCGAATTTCTCAAAAACGATAAACTTGCTGTTGGATCCCTATACCTTGATCTTCAACTTATTTCCAAATGCCTTTTTTGGGTCTTCAGGCATTTCCTTATTTACAAGAACTTTTCAAGACGTAAGGCATCTTTCTGAGATAACCACATTTCCGGTAAAGTGCTTGAAAAGCGAACCTGCTCCACATTACCAAAACTAATTTTAAATACCGTGGGGTGCATGCTTCAACCGGTGGGGAAATTATGGTAAAATTTGGCATACGACTTCTTGGAACACTTGGAAATGTAGAGATGCTGCAGAAACTTGGCTCTTCAGCTGAAAAGAACGGGTTTGATGCATGCTGGTTTGCGCATGATCCATTCCAGCCCAATTCCTGGGTAAGTTCAGTCGCGGTAGCTTCTGTCACAAACAAGATATCTATAGGCTTCAATATCAAGCCGTACACCATTGATCCGTCTGAGATTGCTACGTTTGCAACACAGTTGGATGATTTTTCAAGAGGGCGTGCAGTTGTGGCTCTCGGCTCACACACTGAAACAATGTTCAATGACTGGATAGGCCTGCACCAGAACCTTCTGGACCTCACAAGGGAATCCGTGGAACTCGTCCGGGGGCTTCTCGACGGAAAAATTATGGAGTATAACGGAAAGGTATTTCACTGGTCTAATGAAGCATACATGAGATTCAAGCCTCTAAGGCGTAAAATTCCTATCTATGTTCCGGGGATCGGGAAGGAAATGTTCGAACTTTCCGGTGAGATTGGAGATGGCAGCCTGCCGATGGCTACTCCGCCGGAGTCGTTCGATTACCCGATGAAATACATAAAGGAAGGCATGAAGCGTGCCGGCAGGGAAAATGACGATTTTGATTATGTTGGCCTTATATGGATATATCATTCCCCTGAGGGTAATGTGGACAAGATGTCCCTGAAAAGGATCATCGCATATTTCATCCCGTACCTGGAGGAAGAAATGGTCTCGATGGTCGGGGTAACAAGAGATGAGGTCAGGGCAATTGCCGAATTCCTTGGGAAGAGGGACTACGAAGGTGCTGCAAAAGCGGTTCCAGACAAGATGCTTGATCTGGCCGTCTACGGAACTACGGAGGACTGCATAAAGAGAATCGAGGTCCTCCTGAAGAAGGGGGCAACAAGCATATCTATCGGCGGGCCATTCGGGGAAAACCCTGTGGAATCGATCGAAAGAATAGGAAAGGAAGTCATATCTTACTTTAAGAGCCGGTAATATTCCTTAACCTATTTCCCATTTTTTCCAACTAGGTGCCGTATAGGGAGGATGTACATATTTGGCGGTTTCAAGCTGCGTTCAAACCCGATTCCTTCTCTGCCACTTACAGAAATTGGGAATAGAATTCCAATAGAATTGATATAATTCCATTGTGAAGCGACAATGTATCGTAAGGGAAAAAAGCATATATCTGGAATTGTATGAAGTGCTTCAATGAATCGTGCAGCAGGCCCCCCTTTTTTAGAAACTGATTTTGTAACATTATCCGGCGGCAACGTTAAGATCAGTGGAACAGAACTTCGGGAAGCCTCCCAATCCATGAAAGGCAGCTTGTTCTTTCCGGGATCACAGGAATATGAAAGCTCAGTGAGGATATGGAACGGAATGTTTCAGAAGAAGCCTGCAGCCATTGCATATTGCAAGGAAACGGCAGACGTCGCAAAAGCGGTAAAGCTTGCACGAAGACACGGGCTGCTTACATCCGTAAGGTCAGGGGGGCATCATGTTGCCGGAAACTCGTTGTGTGACGGAGGACTCACGATCGATTTGACCTACATGAACAAGGTAAGTGTAAACCAGGAGAAAATGTCTGTCAAAGCCCAGGGAGGGGCACTCCTGGAAGATGTCGACAGGCTGACCCAGTTATACGGCCTCGCAACTCCTTTTGGAGTTGTATCCAAGACCGGAATTGCCGGACTCACTCTTGGTGGCGGCTACGGGCATCTCAGAAGGAAATATGGGCTGACAATAGACAATTTGTTGTCAGTGGAACTGGTCAAAGCCGACGGCAGCGTGACCCATGCAGATGAAACTCAGAACCAGGACCTGCTTTGGGCGGTCAAAGGCGGGGGAGGCAATTTTGGAATTGTCACCGAGTTCGAATACAAGCTGCACAGTGTCGGCCCCATGCTCTATCAGGTCTACACGGCCTACCCCCTTTCCGAAGGCATCGGGGTCCTTAAACGCGGAAGAAAGTTTCTGGCAGATGAGGTCTCTGATGATGTATCCGCCGAGTTTCAGCTGGCAAAGATACCCGATACAAGGTTCTACCCTATGGAAATGAGAGGGGAGAGGGTAGTAGTCATGAGGGCAGTGCATGCAGGCCCCGTGAAAAAGGGAAAGGAGGAAATGGAATTTCTGAGACACCTTGGAACGTCCCTGTACGATTCAAGCGGCCCACGGAGCTATGTGGATATTCAGACCTATACCGACAATACAGTACCGAATGGGATCAGGTATTACTCAACCGGGATAATGGTCCAGGAATTGAAAGATGAACTGCTGGAACTGATGGTTGAGGAATATTCCAAAGTGGATCTGGACGAGGTCGGGGTTACGGGAATATGGCATACCGGCGGGGCCATCAGCAGGGTTGAATCATCGGAAACTGCATATGCAGCGAGGGACAACCAGTACATGATTGTCATTGATCTGGGCTGGAGCGGCAAAGAAAATGACAGGCAGCAGATAGGCTGGGGCAGGGGCCTGAAGAAAAAGATAAGGGATCTCTACCCGGAAAAAGAGGAAACAGGTTACATAAATTTTCAGCCCGGAGACAACGATAAACTGGAAATCAGCGCAGCATACGGCAAGAATTCCGGCAGGTTGTCTGAAATAAAGAGGAAGTATGATCCAGACAACTTCTTCAGGGTAAACCACAACATCAAGCCCTGATTATCCCGGGCCCAAACCCATTCAAGTGAAACTTCGGTCTACGGCCGGACATAATTCTCCACATGGTCACTGGGGCATTTCTCCGTACTGGTTTATTCATCATATTTTATAGTTAGAGGCTTACATACATTTAAATATAAACACATATATATTTCCGGCATGGAAAATGCTAACACGGATACATCGGGGCCGGAGTTCTCTCACCGCACCGCACTGAAAACATCAGTTGCTTCAGGGTTTGGGGTGATACTCGAGTTCTACGACTTCCTGATATACGGGTTCGTGTCTTCGGTCCTTGCGAAGTTGTTCTTTCCCTCAAACACCTTCCTAATCTCACTGCTTCTGACATTTGCCGTGTTCGCCATAGGGTTTGCAGCAAGACCTATCGGTGGAATCGTGTTCGGGCACCTTGGCGATAGAATAGGAAGGCGTTACACGCTGATTTTCACAATCGGCATAATGGGCATCGCCTCCCTGCTGACAGGACTTCTGCCGACATACGCGCAAATCGGGGTTCTTGCACCTGTGCTTCTCACGATCCTCAGGCTGGTACAGGGTTTCTCTGTAGGCGGGGAATACGGTGGAGCAATCACTCTTACTGCAGAGACGGCACCACCCAGACACAGGGGACTTTATGTCTCCATAGCCCAGATGTCCAATATCGGGCCTCTTTTCGCCCTAAGCATGGTTCTCCTGATGGAGAATCTTACAGGTTCAGCGTTTTCAGTCTACGGCTGGCGCATACTATATTTCATAGGAGTGCTCATAGCTGTGGTTGGTCTCGTGATAAGGCTAAAAATAAGGGAGTCTGAGATATTCAAGAAGATAGTTGAAAACCCTTCGAAAGGAGAAAAGGTTCCTCTCCTCCTGACATTGAGGAAGTACTGGAAAATTGTCCTCCTCGGCCTCGGTTTCCTTATCAGCTCAACTATCGCTGAGTATGCGGGAAGCGTCTTCATAATCTCATACCTCAGCAGCATAGTGAAGGTACCATTTACGACGATAATCTACACGTTGCTGGGCGGACTGGCAGCCGGTGCATTGATCAATATCGGGGCAGGTGCAGCTTCAGACCGGGTAGGAAGAAAGCCAATTATGATAGCAGGTGCAGTCCTCATAGCTGTATTCATCTACCCGTATTTCGTGATGGTGTCGACGGGAAATGCAATCCTCATACTCATTGCGCAGATCATATTTTACGGGTGTATTGCCCTCCAGACCGGACCGTTCGTCACGATGCTGTCGGAAATGTACCCTGCAAAGGTAAGGTACACAGGCATGTCCCTGGATTACCAGCTGTCAACTGCAATCTTCGGTGGCACCACGCCCTTCATAGCTACATTTCTCATCTACTCGACCCACTATAACCTTGCACCGACATTTCTGGTTCTTGCCGGAACAATAGTCACCCTGATCGCCTTCATAATTTCAAAGGAAACATCGAGGATGAGCGTGAATTACTGAGACGGAACGGGTGAACGGAGCAATGAATGGCGGAAAATTCCGGCGGCTCATTTACTGCAGAACGGGAATGCGGGTGACAGGCAATGGTGCAGCATTAAGTGCCGCCCACACTTCCCCAGACTTCCAGCAACCTTTATTGTAGATCAACGGGTGTAGAATACATTGTAAAATGGAGGCGAAGTTATTGGCGGAATCTGACGAGTCCCGGGGATTAGGCTGTTCAATGAGAGATTTTCTAAAAACTGTACGGGAACCTGATGGGAGGGACATTCAGGAGGTGGATGAAGAGATTGAAATTCTCTTTGAAACCACCGCTGTCTACCGGGCTCTGGAGAAGAGGAACCCGGTAATACTGTTCAATAACATAAGGGGATTTCCCGATTACAGAATTGTCACTAATGTACTCGGAAGCAGAAACCGTATGGCCCTGGCTGCTGGCTCAGGCACCATGGAATCCGTGCTCGAAAAATGGCATGGCATCGTGAACGGGAACGACCTCCTGCCCGATGCATCCCTCGTTTCCCGTGCTCCTGTGAAGGAAATTGTACACACTGGAAAGGATGTCAACATCCTGGACATACCTGCCCCATGGCATTACGTCGAGGATGGTTCAAGAACAAACAAAGGAAGGTACATAACGTCAGGTCTTGCCGTCACGAGGGACAGGGAAAGTGGCATTTACAATCTCAGCTATTCCAGGATGCAGCTCATAGACAGGAATACATATGCATTTGATGTAGGCAGCCATGGGCACTTCTGGAAGTCGGTGAATGATGCCACCGAATCTGGGGAAAAACTGCAGATTTCAGTAATAATCGGTGCACATCCGGCCCTTTACATCCTTGCTGCCTCATTTACAGACAATGAATACGCCAAAGCTGCAAGGGTCATAAGCACGAGCTTCACACGCGGAGTAAAAAATTCCCTCCAGGTTCCTGCAAACGCAGAAATTGTCCTGGAGGCGGAGCTGGCAGAAGGGGAGGTGTATGACGAAGGGCCATTTGCAGAGTACACCGGCTATCTTGGAATGGACTCAACAAGAAATCTCGCAAAGGTCAAGTCCGTCATGAGGCGCCATGACCCTATATTTTACGATATTCAGCCCTCAAATTCACACGAGCATGTCAACCTATTCTCCATTCCCAGGTCGTCGGTAATTATGGACACGCTCCGGAATTCCCTGCCAAAAGGGTTCAATTACAGCGTGGAGTGGCCCACTTACGCTGCCAGGTTTCTCGCCCTCGCGCAAATAGGGAATGCGAGATCAGGTATTGAAAAACAGCTCGGTCTTTCACTCATGGCCCTGGACCCGCTCTGGGCAAAAATTGTGTCCGTAACAAGGGGCCGGTCGGGCCTTACTCTTATTGAGGCGCTGGTAAACATTGCTTACAGCCTCTCCGCCAATAGATTCTCCAGCATTCTGATTCGCGACAACTACATCATCAGTTCCGATCCTGTCATCCGTGAGAGTGGAACAAACGACAAGATCATCCTGATCTCTGATGAGTACACCGGGAAAGTGTCAGACAGCATAGAGGGTGATATCAGGACTATAATGCTCAAAGGGTCATCGGTAGTCATTTCACACGCCCCCGTTGAGAATGCAACTGTAAATGTCGTAGTCCCCTGGCATACGGACATCGCGGACGAAACAGAGGTGGGATGGGCTGTGGCCACCAGGACCAGGCCCGGCGATGATATAGTGACTGGCGGGAAAAAGATCACCATAAAGGCTGACAGGAAAGCACTTGCGACACCTACAATTCCGGGCACAGCCATGGAGAGGGCAAAAGAGATAGTGGGAAAGCTTGACTGAAAACCAGGCTGCTGATCCCATGATTCCGGGTTAGACCATGGATCTTTTCTAAACCGGTTTATTAATGTCACACTACGTTTAAAAGCTCACTCGGCATTGCTTTGTTTATGTGGGTAGGGGACATTGAAGCTTCCACTTCTTTTGGCGTTATAAGGACAGTGCTGGAAAGACTCGCAAGGGGGGAAAAGATCTTCTCCCTGGCAATCGGGGAACCGTTATACGACACCCCCAGGGAGATTATGGACATTGCAAGTGAGGATATGTTCAACGGGGACACGCACTACACTTCCTCACTCGGGACAGATGATGTCAGGGATGCAATAATCGGCAAGGTATCCCGGCAAAATTCAATTAACGCGGAGTTGAGAAATGCAATATTCATGAGTTCAAGGCATGCCATATACACAACGCTTCTTGCGCTTGGAAACAGGAAGGGAGAGGTACTGGTACCAGACCCGGGATACTTCTACACAAATCCCGCCAGGCTTGCGGGTTTCGATCCAGTGCCCTACCATCTTTCTGATGACAATTCTCTGGACGTTTCAATGATAGAAGACGGTATTAGCGACAAAACAACTGCGATATTCCTGAATACACCATCAAATCCGACCGGAAGGGTTGCGGACAGAAATGTTCTCAAAGAAATACTTGAACTGGCGGTGGAGCATGACCTGAGTATCATAAGCGATGAGGCCTACGAGGACCTCGTGTATGAAAAGAAACATGTCTCTGTGGGATCCATGGAGGATGCTCCAGACAGGGTCATCAGCATTTTCACACTGTCCAAGAGCTATTCCATGACCGGCTGGAGGGCAGGTTATACTATCGCCGCGGAATCGATAGTGAACAATATGGCAAAAGTAATGGATCACAGTTTCTCCTGTTATCCTCCGTTCGTGCAGAAGGCTTCCGCTTATGCTCTCCGGAACGGCGACGGGTTCATAAGAAAATTCCAGGGTGAGTTCAGGGAAAAACGTGATTTCGTCGAGAAACGGCTCAACGAAATTGACGGCATAATCAGCAGTCCGGTTGAAGGCGCTTTCTATGCGTTTCCAAGATATGAGAAGAACATCGGATCAAGCGAGCTGGCCAATAATCTCCTTGAAAAAAAGAGCGTTGCGGTGCTGCCTGGTGTGGCATTCGGGGACCGCGGAGAGAAACATGTCAGGATATCGTTCTCAGGAAACCTTGAGACGCTGGAAGAGGGCCTGGACCGGTTTGAGGAATACATGAACACCCTCTCTCCCTGACCCTTTTTCGGGTGCCGACCTGGCTGCCCTGTATTATCATCATGAGTTACGGCCCGGATCTAAACCGTGACGAGTTTGGCCCCAAGGCCTAGCGCTTTTTTGTTTGATTCAAGCATCTCTCCGGTGAACCTGCTGTCAAGAGCTCTCATGACGTCCTGCAGATCAACAGGCAATACTCCTGTTGCGATCGCAGCTCCGAGAATGACAGTATTGGAAGTCCTGGGATTGCCAGCCTGTTTGGCGATCTCATCCGAGTTCACCATCAAGTATCGCATACCGGGATAATTTTCCTTCAACACGCTTTCAACATCCGGATATTCTTTCCCCGAGATTCCCAGCGATATCGGGGGAATCCTTTCCGCACCTATCAATGCCAGTCCACCTTCCTTAATCCTGGAAACATTTCTCAAGGCTTCAACGGGTTCAAGTGCAACGAGAATGTCGCATCTATTTTCGGGAATCATCGACCCCAGTGCATCTCCGAATCTGATATCTACCGAGACAGCGCCCCCTCTCTGTGCAAGACCATGTATTTCGGACATGACCACATTCAGACCCCTGGAAATTCCCGCTTCCGATGCAATTATGCCGGTGGTTATCACGCCCTGCCCTCCCACGCCGCATATTTTCAGGTTCACTATCACTTAAATCAGGCCTCCACACTTTTTATTGCCCTGAACGGGCAAACGTATATTTCAGAACATAAGCCGCAACCGTCGCAGAGCTTCGGGTCAATGCTCACGGTTCCAGAATCCACGGATATGGCCGGGCATGAGAATTTCTCAACACAGTTTCTGCATGATGTGCACTTGTCCTTATCAACATAATACGGAACAAGTGGCGCAATCTTCTTCTTTTTCTGGTCCGCATAAATTGCACACTCCCTCCTGGCTATTATGACGGACAACCCGTCAAAATGCAACCCCTCGGTAACCGCTCTCATGGTGGACTTTATGTCAAACGGGTCCACGATGCTTATCTTCTCCACTCCCGCTGAAGCCACCAGATCTTCGATCCTTGCATACGGGGCAGGATCCCCGAGACTGCCCATGGAAGACCCGGGATTGGGCTGCTGCCCTGTCATTGCAGTCACTGCATTGTCAAGGATCACCAGTATCATTTTTGCCCCGTTGTGAACAGCATTCACCAGCGACGGCATTCCTGCATGGAAAAATGTGGAGTCTCCGATGAAAGAAATTACCGTCTGTCCGGCCGAGAGGGCGAACCCCTGTGCAGTGCCGATTGAAGAACCCATGCTGAGCAGAACATCCGACATTTCAAATGGCTCAAACACACCCAGAGAGTAGCATCCTATATCGGAGGGATAGATCACGTTCTCGATCTTTGACATTCCTACTGCCCTCTTTACTGCATAATATGTCCCCCTGTGCGGACAGCCCGGGCACATAACGGGTGGGCGGGAAGGAATCTCTGTATGCGGTTTCGCATCGACATGTTCGGCGTCCACGGGGAGAATCTTTGAAAGCGACCCCGCAATTACGTTCTGGGTATACTCGAAGCTTGAAGGAAACACTCCGTCGAGTTTTCCGGTAATTGAGGTTGTGATGCCATTCATCTGTGCAAGAGACCGTATTTTGGTCTCAACGAATGGGTCAAGCTCTTCAACAACAACCACTTCCTTATGGTTCCCAAGGAATTCCAGAACGAGTTTTTCCGGCAGCGGGTTCACCAAGCCGAGTTTCAGGATTGATACGTCCAGATCATGCTCATTAACAACGTCTATAAGGGGGCCATAAGCTGCACCTGAAACTATAACGCCTGTTTTTCCCGACCCTTTCCTTTCGAGCTGGTTGAGAACAGTCTCATCTGAAAATCTTGAAATTCTCGCCATTTTCTCCATGAGTTCATTCTTCATCCTGGAAGAGTACGGCTGGAATGGGAGGTATTGGGGAATATTGCGCTTGAACGTTGATTTACCCGATCCACTGGCGACATCCCCGAACGTGACCGGGGCTCTCTGGTGGCTCACCCGAGTTGTGGTCCTGAACAGAACCGGCAGTTTTTCAGCCTCACTCAACTCAAAGGCGTGTTTCAGGAAGTCTTTTGCCTCCTGCGGGCTGGAAGGCTCAATCAGTGGAATGTGCGCCAGGTCTGAAAAATGCCTGTTATCCTGCTCATTCTGGGACGAAAACATTGAGGGGTCATCCGCCGTCATGATCACGAGGCCCGCTTCAACTCCGGTGTAGGCTGAAGTCATCAGGGAGTCGGCGGCCACATTCATACCTACCACTTTCATGAAGGTGAACGACCTCTTTCCAGACAGGGATGCTGCATACGCTATTTCGTAGGCAACTTTCTCGTTTACAGAATACTGAAAGTAGATTCCGCTTTTCCTGGCAAACCTGGCAATTGTATCGCCAACTTCACTGGAGGGGGTGCCGGGATAGGTTGTGGCCACTCTCACTCCGGACTCAACAAGCCCTCTGGCAACTGCCTCATTTCCCAGCAGAAAAGCAACTTCACCCGTCATATTGTCAGCAAGGTTCTCGGGTTTTAGCATCGAATAATATCTACGGGAAATCAACCTATAAACTTTTGCTGAATCCCTGGATCAGCCATTCATGGTAAGGATCCATGATGTTTATCATGCTGATGTTTTAGAAAAATAATGATTATATGCTGAACCATGTAATACCGGGCAATTCGCCGTGCTCATCAGTGTTTTATGGTGAAACAGCAATAAGCGGGCTGCAACAGTTCACACTTTGATCTTCAACTTGTTTCCAAATGCCTTTTTGAGACTCTTAAGGTAATATAGGTAGACGTTGTCATCCAGTTTTCCGGCCTTTTCGAATATGTTGTGTACGAGGTTGAACCTTATCTCCTTGTTCAGGAGTATGAACTTAAGAAATGGCGGCCCAAACATGGTTCCCTTTGACAGGTCGACCCTTGATATTCTTGAATAATCAAGGACTTCAATTTCATCAGGCCGTGATTCCATGTAGGCCTCGAGATCCTTCTCTATCTTCCTTCCCCTGTCCCATGCTTCTTCAAAGAATTCCATCTGCACTGCTTTCGCCATGGCATTTGCGGACCAGGTGACCACGCTAGTCGTTTTCGTCCTGATCCGGTCCTCGACCTTCTTTAATTCCTCCTTCCTGACCAGGACTTTTGCGATAATGATGGAATCCTCTGTAAGAATGAGATGGTACAGGGACTGTCCATCGTCGCGGCCGACTCTTGCTGCACAGTCTATGCCTCCGTGGACCTCCATCTAGACACTGACCGCGACGGGTTAAGATAAATTTATCCCCGTATGTATTTCGCCAATTCTTCGAAATTTTCCGAATCAAAAATGGCTCAGATATCGGTTTCATTGGCAATCTCCTGAAAGGACCCCCATGCCCTTCGTCCTGACGAGCGCGAATGATCCCTGCAGCTTCCTCCCTTAGAGCCGGAATTTCAGATTCCCTTCTTCGAGGCTCCTGGATGTAACCTTATGGGCCTCCGATATGTCCGTGATCTCCTTGCGCACTCCCTTCTCAACATCCAACTTAAAGCCTGAAGTCGTAATGAATGGCAGTTGCCTTGTGCTTCTGAACAACAAAAAAAGTTCTTGTTTATCCGTCAATCTATGGCAACATGATTCGCACCATATAAACAATATTCTTGGGGAAGAGAACTAAAAGGCTCAAGGGTGAGGGGCGGGGCATTCTTGAGATACGATAAGTATTTATATCGTTTTCAGGCTCTTCATTGTATGTCCACAGATGAAAGGCTCGTTGAAGCCATCAAGAAATCAAGGAAGGTATCACAGGATGAATCGCTTGTAACATATGATCTGACAGAGGGTGTGGATCTGTCCAACCCAAGAAACGTTGCAGAAGCACTGGCTACAGTGTTTTTCGAGGAAGACGCAGAGAAGTGGTTCACTGCCTCAGGGGATCATGTGGATTTCAACCCGACCTACAAAGTCAGGGTGGTGCTGGCTGAGGACCACGGAAAAAGGATCGAGGAGACCGTTGACGATTTTCTTGAAGACCTTCAGAAGGAGGAGATTTACCCTGCATTTTCCCAGCAGATTAAAGACACTGCAGACAATGCATCAAAACTGAAGGCAGGCATTGTTGCAAGCACTGTAAACAACCTGTTTTTCAGGCATTCAAACAGGAAGATGTACTCTGACTACATTCGGGATGACCTGTTCCTTGACATACTGGAAAAACTGGAGATCAGATCTCTTAACGACAAGGATCTGATGGACTGGAAGAATCTCCCCCTATAGTAATGATCTTCAATGAGGGAATGCCCTTTATTCTTGCCGTCAACACTACGGACGGCCATCGGACTTGCATGAACAGTCAGTACATGCGTGATAACAAATACTCATACGGGTTGCTTTCTCCACGGATCGGTGAGCAGTATTACAGTTGAAAACGACAGCAAATCAGGTGGGGAAGAGCCAAAGGGCCCTCAGGACCCTCAAAGAATAAAGGAAATGGGAAAATTCCTTGATGACTCATTGGAAAAGAAGGATTTTGAGAGCATAATCTCATGTTTCTCAGACGATTGCAGGATAGAATTATTGGGCAAATCACTCCATGGAAAAGACGGGGTGGAAAAATGGCTCAACTGGATGTTCGATGCGATCGAAAAGGTGCAGTTGACTCCTGTAGTTATAATGGTGGAGGGCGATGTATTTTTCGAGGAATTCAAAGTGGATGGAACAACAAAGAATGGTTCTGCGATAACGTCCAAGCAATCCGAGGTACTGGTGTATGAGGATTACAAGGTCAAGGAACTCAGGCTCTATTTCGACAGGCTGGATTTCGCAGATGCAATAGCGGACAAGTGGCCTTCAAAGCAGATAGTGAGGAGAATAGTTGAGATCTCCACCAAGGGTTTATCATAAGCCAATGATCCTTTTTTGAGCCAATTGAAGGATTATCCGGATAGGGGATAATCACGAGAATGAATATAGGAAGTGATTTTTGAGGCAACCTCATCAGGCACTTCGATGTGCGGGTAATGGCCCACACCTTCGAAAATCTCGACCTGCGCATCCGTCTTCTTCTTGACCCACTCACCCTCTTTTCCGGGCTCCTTGAAGTCCGGATCTTCAGATCCGTAGATTGCAATGACCGGGCACCTTACCTTATCGAGCCTCTTCGTGCATTCTTCCCTCGAGGCGAATGTCATTATGCGGACAGATCGCATTCTCCCCCTTTCTGACAGATTCTCCTTCAGCTTTGAGAGGTATACCTCAAAGTCGTGGGGCTCATTCTTCCGGTAGAGCGACCTGTAAAATCCTGTCCATAGCCCTGGCCCCCATGGAGGCCTCAGTGCGACCCAGTAAAGTATTCTGTTTGCCAGCGGTATTGCCTCATCCCTGACTGCGGGAGAGATGAGGACTAGGCCTGCCACATTTTCCGGGGACTCGACAGCAGCCCAAACTGCTGAACATGCAGAGAGGGAACACCCCGCAACCCAGGCAGGCTTGCCTCCACACGCAGTATCGATCAGGGCGATAATGTCGGAACCTATAGCTACGGCGGAAAACTCAGTGAAATCTGATGGGGATCCACCCATGCCCTGAATGTCCATGGTGATAACCCTGAAACCTGATTCCCGAAGCTTTGGCACCAGATACCTGTACTCCTCCTTCAGGTCCCCTATTGAGGGAACGCATATGACGGTCGAATCGCCTTCCCCGAAGACGTCATAACTGACTACACCACTGTCTCTCCTTGATTCCATATTCTTGCCCTGCGATGCATAAAACTTACCAACTCCAGATATTTAGGAAAAGACCTTCACTGCTAAGGCTAAATTAGGGTTGTAGTCTTGATAACTGTTGTGGGATGCTATTGCAGGCTGGTGACAGATATGTTTGCCATTAGCTTGTACATGAGATCATCCACGAATGCTGATTTCTCTGAACTTCTTTCCATGTGCTCAAGGAGGAGTGAAGTTCCTATCCCCAGAAACAAGTAAGAGGCAATTCCCGCCTGGTAATTTGCTGCAGCTTCAATCTGCTGGCTGTAGTGGCCCCTGAGTTCATCTTTTTCCATGTCCTTCTTGAAATCATTCATTGTTTTATCTATAGCTTTGTTGTGGTCGTCCATGATGCGGATATCCAACTTCGTAGAAGGGTTTATAGTGATCTTGTTTCCTTCAACTTTAACCCATCTTGACACATCCTGCTCAAAAATCACTCTTGCCAGAGCTTCTCCCGTTTTCCTGGGGTTTGAAAAGTCAATTCCCGATGTCAGGTCATAGACAACAACGGCACCATTCATAGAGGCCTTTCTTGCATTGGATATCTGTTCATCTAGAATATTTTCCAACTCAACACCATCTCATAAAGATACATCTACGACCATAATAATATTTCGGAATGAGGCCTCCTTCCCTTCATGCCAAGAGGCAATAGACCTCAATTCGGTGCATAATATTTTTATCATTAAGGATGTATCTCTTTTGTATGAGGATCTCGCTGTCCGGGAACAAGATCCTGCAGGATGAAGAGTCAATAGGATCATTCTCCCTTTCAATTGGATTCTACAGTGTGAAAGTCAAAGGAAGGAAAATGAGAATCCAGCATTACAGCAAGGACACTTTTGCAGTTTTCACCGGGCATCTCTTCAATCTCCAGAAGCTTGCTGAGGTCTCTGGAGAAATTCTGGAATACAACGGTCTGAGATTCGCCCTTCGGCTGACAGATGGAGATGGGTACCGCCTATTGAGTGTAGTGAGGGAAAGTGACAGCACTCCCGTCGCAATATCCCGAGGGAACGGAACAATGGAATTTATCACTTCCCCCGAACCGGTTCTTGTGGCAGTATGCACTTTCCTGCTTTGTGTCGCAAGGATAAGGGAAGAGAATCCACCGGAAATCCAGGAATTTCTCGATGGTCTTCATAGCTCACTGACTGACAGGAGGAAGACGTTCACCATAAAGTTACAACTGGCAGTTATATCGCAGTGGGCGGCAGCACTCATGATTATGTACGTCTCATCCTATTTTGGCGGAGTATGGGGGACGATCGGAATTGCTACAGCCCTCATATCCGTTGTGGGATTGATGTCTGCAACGGTTTATCTGATATTGAACAAAAAGCCAGAGTTTGTCTTGCGGAGCTGATAACTTCCAGATTTTCCGTAGGATGCTTAACTTTTAAAGGGCGTACCATGTTGAAAATTGGCTTCAAGACGGGGCAATTCACAGGGTATGCGGGACCAACTATTTTCATTATTATATTTTAATATAGTTTCTTCATAAAATTCATAATTCGAGAGGAAGTGAAGGGGCAATTTCTGGCAGTCTTTTCTTTATATGTGAATAATTTTATAAACAGAATTTGGAATAATCTTTTCAATCAAAATGAGACTCTATTCTGGCACAACGGAGCAGTTCCAGTTGGATACTACAATGAATCGGATTGCAGACAAGCTCAAAATAGCCTTCTTCAGCTACTTTGGATATAACCCCGGAAACTCAGAGGTTCACTCATGGCAAAATTCGCTGAGGGCACTGTCTTCTCTCTTTGAATATTCAAAGCTGAATGACCATGGAATTATCCTGGAGTATCAGCTCCCTATGTCATCCAAGAGGCTCGACTGCCTGGTTTGCGGCAGAGACACTGAATCCCGGGACAATGCCGTGATAATAGAGTTAAAGCAGTGGGAGAAGTCTAGCGAATCTGACGGTGATAACGAAGTACAGACATGGGTAGGGGGCAGGTTAAGGGATATATTGCACCCATCAGTCCAGGTTGGCCAGTATAAGGCGTACCTTCGGGACTACCATTCAGCATTTTATGATGAAGTGGACCCGGTTATGTTGAACGCGTGTGCATACCTGCACAACTATCCTCTCGCTCGAGATGATGCTGTTTTTGCGACAAAGTTCAACGAGGTAATGGAAAAAAACCCAATGTTTACGAAAGATGACGTAGTGAAATTGAAGGATTTCCTGGTGAAGAACCTTAATTCAGGAGAAGGTATCGAAGTTCTCAGGAGAATTGAAAAAAGCAGCTATAGGCCAAGCAAGCAACTCATGGAACACGTTGCAGGGATGATCCATGGAAATCCAGAATACACGCTCCTGGACGAACAGCTTGTTGTTTACGACAAAGTTCTTTCATCTGCCAGAGAAGGCTTTTCAAACGGGAAAAAGACCGTTATAATCGTGAAAGGAGGCCCTGGAACAGGAAAATCTGTCATAGCAATCAACTTGATGGCAGACCTTTCTTCAATGAAATACAACACACACTATGCAACCGGATCGAGGGCGTTCACTTCGACTCTGAGGGAAATTCTCGGGAAGCGAACTACTTCGCAGCTGAGATTCTTCAATGACTATGTGAGGGCGGAGGAGGCCAATGTGGTCGATGTTCTGATAGCAGATGAGGCCCATAGATTGTGGCACAAGGATATGAGCAGATTCACACCCAAGAAATACAGGTCTGACACTCCGATAATTGACCATATGATCAGAGGGCCGCCAAGGTTCTGGTGTTCTTCGTCGATGACAGGCAGGTCATAAGGCCTCAGGAGGTTGGTTCGACCCAGTATATTGAAGAGCACGCAAGAAACAATGGATGCAACGTATACACTTATGAGCTCGAAACACAATTCAGATGCAAGGGCTCCGATGCCTTTGTAAACTGGATAAACAACACCTTGGGAATAGAACGGAACGCCAATGTCATGTGGACGGGAGAAGAGGATTTCGATTTCAGTATCATGGAATCCCCGGAAGCCGTGGAAGAGGCAATCAGAGAGAAACTGGAAGAAGGCAAGAAAGGAAGGATGGTTGCGGGTTTCTGCTGGCCTTGGTCAAATCCCAGGGAAGATGGAACTCTTGTTGATGATGTTGTTATAGGGGACTATAAACGACCCTGGAATGCTAAACCAGGCAGTAAGAAACTTGCAAAGGGCATACCGGTTTCAAACCTGTGGGCGAATGACCCCGGAGGCATGAACCAGGTGGGTTGCGTCTATACCGCGCAGGGTTTCGAGTTCGATTATGTTGGAGTGATATTCGGAAAGGATCTGGTTTACAATCTTGATTCTCAATCATGGGAAGGGCATCCCGATAACTCCTGGGAAGCGAAGCAAAACAAGCCAAAAGACCGTTTCACCCAATTCGTAAAGAACACCTACAGAGTCTTGCTTTCAAGGGGTATAGAGGGCTGCTTTGTTTACTTCATGGATAAAGACACTGAGAGGTTTTTCAAGACAAGAATCATGAGAAAAGAGGATATCTAGTCCACGGGATATTTTGTCAAGATCTGTACATTTTTGCACTCTTAGATTAGAAAGAAAACTATTGAAATCAGTTGGAGTGTCCCTTTTTAAAGTTGCACTGGTAACATAGAGGTTGAATGTTATCTATTGAATCCTTCCCACCATCGATTAGGGGTTTGATATGATCCTCAGTAATTTTGTAACCAGCGGGGCCTTTTGATGGTGGAATATCCTCCCACCTCCTATTGCACCCGGGGCACCTTTCGTACGTACTCAGCTTATCAAAAAACTCTTTCCTTGTGTGACTTCCGGCAGCATTCTTCTTCCTGCTGTTGTAAGATCTAGCCCTTAGTTGCCTGCAAGTTTTACAATATCTATGCTCACTACCATCTGAAGATACCCAGGTCCCCCAGTTACTGTGTCCTTTGCCACAAGTAGTCACATTGAGTTATTATCCGGGGAATTTATATTATTGCCGGTGTGAAAACTCTAATGCAACTAATGGGCTCTTACTAGGTGTTCCCTAATAACTCCATTAGACGGCATACAGCTTGTTCGTCTTCTTGACGTATTTTGCTGGGATTGGTCTTTCAAGCTCCCAAACGATGTTCATGGGATTACTGCCCTCATGCTTTACATAGTTCCCTAATCCCAAGAATGTGTATGGAGCTCCTCCTCCCGCCGATGTTCTTTTGTATTCCCTGACGAACAATAGAACTTTCGAACCCATTTCAACATGATTAATGTAACGTTGCCCGGTTTCAGAGGTTTCTGAAGTCGTGCTTTGACTTTGCCAGTGGAACAATTTGTTGTTTATTGAGTAATCATTGTACATCGTTGTAGGTGAATAGTCTTTGTCGGATTTGTTAAGCGTTATGAATAGTAAATCCAACATCTTATCGGGGAAGAATTTCACCCCCTCTCTAATTGTCCCGGGTTTCATGTAGTCCATGGCAATGAGTATCTGATCTCTAGTATAACTGCAATGCAAGTCGAGTGGACAGTCAAACCCTAAGTCTACAGGCTCATCCAGGAAATCTATTCTGGTAAGATTGTATTCTAAGAGCTCAATTATTTCCTCGAATAAGGGTCCACATCGCTTAAGCCTCAACATGCTTTCTTTTAGGTTGGTGAAACCACTCTCTAAGAGCGGTCTTTGCCAAATAGTATAGTGAAACATGGACAACATTCTATTCTCTTCGTTGGAAAGATCGGATGAATTAATCTCCTCAAGTTTTCTGAGTGACTCGACCATGAACCGGATCCACCTCCTTGAATCTATGGCCGATACACGCTGAAGGGCTTTGGCAATGGTCGATTCTTCAGGATCGTTAAAATCTTCCATAATCTTGGCGTCAACGCAAAGCCTTGAAAAAGAGCCCTTCGAGTAGATGTCCAGTGGTTCCAGGTGGTAATGAATCAGGAAGTTTTCAAGGGTTAGCTCTAGCCCTGTATCTTCCTCAAAACTTGCTATTCTTGATACAAGACCCGACTTCACACCAAATGATCTTCTGATGTTGTCCAAGATGTATTCCTTCGCTTTACGTTCAAGTTGGATATAGCTTCCTCTTGGAAGATGCGTAAATCCGTCTTTCACCTGTTTCTGAATACTTCTGTTCGACTTGGATACAAGAGCCGCAAATTTTTCCTCAAAGTCATATTTTTTGTTCGCCTGCCCAACGAAGTCTAAGACTGTTAGACACTCCTTACCTTCTGCTAGGCGTAAACCCCTTCCAAGCTGCTGAAGAAAAACAGTAAGGCTCTGTGTTGGCCTCAAGAAAAGGATGGTATTTATCTCAGGTATATCCACCCCTTCGTTATAGATATCAACAACAAAGATGAATTTGATTTCTCCTTCAACGACTTTCTTCTTGGCTGCTTTTCTCTCATCTTCGGGGGACTCACCCGTAAGGAAGATTGATTCAACACCTATACTGTTGAAGAAGTTAGCCATGAACTCTGCGTGTTTTACAGAAACGCAGAATCCCAACCCTTTTACTGATTCCAGGTCGGTAAGATACTTGTGTAGGGATGCGACAATTTGCGAAGCACGCTTTTGCGCAACACTCTGGTCGAGGGCGTACAGCTTTGTCAACTCTGCCTCATCGTAACCCTCACGTTTCCAGGTAACATCCTTCAGGTCAACTGAGTCAGTTACACCAAAGTACTGGAAGGGGGAAAGCAGTTTCCTGTCTATCGCCTCATGCAGTCTTATTTCCGCTGATATTCTGTCCTCAAAGTACCTTGTAACGCTTATTCCATCACTTCTTTCGGGAGTTGCCGTAAGACCAAGCAACACTTTTGGGTTATAGTATGATATAAGTTTCTTGTACGATTTTGCGGCAGCATGATGGAACTCATCAATCACAATAAAATCATAGTGATCTGGTGTTGTCTTCTCATCAATTCTTTGGGAGTTAAATGTTTGAATTGAGACAAAAAGATGGTCCCATCCGTTTGCCTTATAGTTTCCTACAGAAAGGTCTCCAAAATTGTAATCTTTCAACACTCCTCTAAACGTGACGATGCTCTGTTTCAGTATCTCTTCCCTATGGGCTATGAAGAGTAATCTGTTCGGTTTACCACGGTTCTCAACGCAGAAGCGTTTGTAGTCGAATGCAGAAATGACAGTCTTCCCAGTCCCAGTCGCAGCTACTATCAGATTCTTTTTTTTGTTTAGAACGGTTCTTTCAGCCTCCAATTTATCTAGTATTTCTTGTTGAAACGGATATGGCCTTATATCAAAGAGATATGGGAAACTATCTCTCTTTCCCTTGGTATTCTCGAAATTAAGCGCCTCAATTAGACGACCCTTTTCCTCGATCCTATAGGTCTCAAACTCGTTAGAATTCCAGTAACTATCGAAAGTCGCATTAATCTTGCTCATGGTGTCAGGAAGTTCCTTAGAAGCAATCTTCACGTTCCATTCAAGCCCACTGGAAATAGCAATATTGGATAGGTTAGACGATCCCACATACGCGGTCGAAAATCCCGTATTCCTTTGGAAAATGTAGGCCTTTGCGTGCAGCCTTGTCCTTTTTGTATCGTAGGAGATTTTTATCTCGGTGTTGTTCAGTTTGGTTAGCTCTTCAATGGCCTTTGAATCCGTTGCTCCCAAGTACGAAGTCGTAATTACTCTAAGTCGTCCCCCATTCTCAGTAAAGGTTTTCAGTTGTTCCACAAGGAGCCTCATTCCACTCCATTTGATGAACGAGACTAGCATATCTATTCTGTCGGAAGAGAGTATCTCACTCCTCAGCTCATCAACCATGTTAGGCTCGTCTTCGGAGGATGTAAACAATGAAGTTTGCGATATAGAAGTCTCAGGCCTTCGGTGGCTATACTCTGGACCAAATTGTGACCCATTATTCGAGGAATCAAATAACGCGAGAAGCTTTTCTAAGGGCGTATCTATGAATAACGGATCAGAGGAGGTTTCAGGAATTTCATTCCCAATAAGCTCGACCAGTTTATTCACCAAATCTACCTGCTTGAAAACACCTTCTTTTTCATCTCTTATTCTGACCAAGACGCGTTCTAAAATCTCTGCCAGGTATCTGGATAGAATACGTGATGATTCGTCTTTTTCTATGGCCTCTTTGTGCTTTACTAGACCATTTGAAGAGTGCAACTCCCGTTGCAGTATCCTGTTAATGATCTGTTCATATATACCTGGCCTTAACATTCAGATACTTGATAGCATACATGAACAAGTAATAATTTTGTCATTATCTGTCATATAGTTCTTCTGTGCGGTCATCCAACCGTCAATGAACCTCTTTCTATGGTACCTCGATTTCCATTTAGAAAAATTTATATTTACTATGTTTACTTTATTGTGACGATATGTAATGCCTCCCAGGAATGTGAAAACGATATCGGACGTTATATACTACTATTATGCATGGTTGGTTATCGCACGAGCAGCTGGAAAAATGGACCAATGGGGGTTCATAATTCAAAGATATAATCTCCTGAAGGCTGGGAAAATCCACATGGCAGATCGGGATGGTGAGATAAGGGTTCAGATGCGAACAACCCCCGAATGCGTATATTGCGGCGGGCAAGCAGACAGTAACGATCATGTTATTCCGAGAAACTATGACGGTCCAGACCGCATGCAGAACGTCGTTAGATCCTGCAAACACTGCAATTCGTCAAAGAAGGATAATGATCTTGTAGACTGGTGGATAAACATTCTTGGAAGGGACGAAAGTTCGCTACCAAGAATTCCCATTGGGATCTATCTCAAATACAGCTATGACTGGCATAAGATGCGAGATTCTCTGGATAATCTGGCAAATAATGTAACAGATCTTAAGCCTTTCATACCTGCCAAGAGGAAATGATCCATATGGGCGTCCAAAAAACAAATCAAACACAAATGGTTCTTAGATCATTTATCCATTCTCATCCGAGATTGGCTATAGTCGTCTTTTCATTGGCAGCTGCAGCTATTATAACTTTCCTCGACAATCTGACTCTTGTTTTTGAATATTATTTCTATCTTGCTCATCCTTTTATGCGCTTCCTTTACCCGTTAATGCCAGATGCCTGGTACAAAGTGCAGCTGTACCTCACTGAAACAATTTTCTGGCTCGCAGGGATAACAACAGTTGTTTGGATGGCAAGGCTCTCAAGAAGGTTGAGCCTGAAGGGGCTTGCTGCATTATCCATAGCATTTTCGGGTATATTCACAGCGGCTACTTTGTCGGTGGTGTCCAACATCTTCCTTAACTCCCATGGAAGCACGGCTATTGTGGGGATGGGTGCTCCGTATCATTATCTGATCTTTGGATTCAGTTTCTTTGATAACTTTTATTCGCCGTCCACTGGGGGCTATTCACTCGAGGCGATGAAATTGGCGTATGATGTGGTAATCTGGTTCTTGTTTTACCTGATTTTAGCCATCATTGCACGCTATGTCCCGATAAGAGTGGTGTTGGTGGAAAAGCCTTCTTGGGACAAGAGGGGAAAAAAAGTTGTGCATCTTGAGGGCAAGAGGTGAGGGAGGCTGATCTTATTTGAGAACGCACTTTTTTGAAACGGGAAATTCCTGTCAGGCAGTGTGTCCATAAGAATAAAATAATTCTTAAAATGTAATAATAACCTATTTTAAGGCATATCCAAGCAAATTGTCCAAACTTGTACCATAAACGTATAGTATAGTTTACATGTAACACAGTTAATGGAAGGACAAATCTTCGTTGGAATAATAGAAGACTGGATAAAGGGCCTTACAAAAAAACCTCGTGGCAAGGAAAAGGTGGAAAAAATTGATCCTGACACTCCGGATTCATTGTTGCAGCCCGAGGACCTTCAGCACTTCAAGAGTTGGCTCTCTCTTGCCCTAAGGGTCACGGATGTGTGGTCAGAGGGAATCTCAGTGTCTCCTGAAGAAGTCGTATTCAGTTCGGCTGTTAGAAAAACACATTCAAGGCTGTTGAAAGCTCTTTCCATGTTTACAGACAAGGAACTTCTTGACCTCTTCGGTCCTGAAAGGGCTAACCTGATAAGAGGCGTAGCCAATGATGTCAGCTACAAAGCATCTTCTACCGGGAACATTTTACTTCATTCTTCCCCTGATATGGCCTGATTCCCGCAATTATTTCTCAGCACAGTTCGCAGTTACTGATCCTGATCATATCTTTCCAGTTTTCTATCCGCCTCAAGCCAGGGGAGAATGTGGAGCCTAATACGCGTACGGAGGGGTTTCATGGCGGTCAACCACAATGCTGACTTTCTTCACATTATAGCTTGTAACATAGACAATGCTGGGTGACCAGATCTCCAGACTCCAAGAAGCGATGAATCCTCGGATGCCTAATTTAAAAGGTTCAACGTAACTTTTGCCTGAATATGTACCAATAATGTTTTATGTATTCAATGATTGTTTTTTGGTGAAGATACTCCCGGCGGCGCTGGTAGCAGCGGTAATGTTGATGGCTTTTTCTTCGGGGGTTGCCGCTGCTGAAGACCAGACATCTCATGTTGAGGCTCAACCTTTTCCCAGCATTACGCTGAACATGTCGGGTGGTGTCTATTACAACCTCTCTTATATAGGCCTCATTCTCAAAACACCCAATGGCTCATACGTGGCCACCTTCAACCATGAAAAGTGGAATTTTACCACCGGCAACAACGGAACATACAGCTATGCTTCCGACGTCAGGTTCCTGCCTGACAACTCACAGGGACTTCCCGGTGTCTCAATATACTCACAGGGAAACGGAGGGGCCCAAGGAAAGAATGGGAGTGGCAATAATTCCTCAAGCGGTAACCCACCACTGAATTCCACTCACGGCTCGCACGGGGGAAGCCCTCCTGAGGGCATCACACATAACACTACTGATGCGAATGTTGTTATCAACCTGAAGGCACTAAATTATTCGCTCTCGAACATGAGCGTAAGAAATTCCTCAGCGGAATCCCAGAATTTCTCGTTTCCTCAGTATTCTATGCTCGAAATAACCATTTCAGTGACGTTCCAGAATCCGGTGAAAGGGCCGGGAAATCTGGAACTTGTTCAGCTGATCAAGTCTTCAAACGAAACCAACAGTGCTGATAGGTACTATTTCGGAAGTATTGTACACGACAATTCCAAAAAGCTCCACGATAACAGCCAGGGCATTCAGATACCAACAGGGCATAATAACTCGGGCAATGGCACGGTCAATGCATTCTACTGGTGGAACAGCATTTTCGACCTGAATGGCGTAAAGCAGAATCTCTCTTCAACTGTTGCCTTATCAGATGGGGGCATTTACATTATGTTCGACTTTGCCTTTAACAACAGCACTTCGCTTAAGAGCGTTTACCAGGACCCGTACATAGGAATTTCCGGGGCTCCGATATTCAAGAACCCGATAGTGAAAAAGGTCGAAGGTGCGATAGTCAATTATGTGATGATCAACATTGAGTCCTTATCCACCGGGATTGCATTTGGCTCAGTCCTGATAGGCAGCGCTGTGTACTCAGTCTACCGTAAGCGCCGTTTCTGATCAGAGATCCTCATCGAGGATGGAAATGAAGTTCTCAGATAGCGAACCTAGGATACTCTCGCGATATTTCCTGGCTAGTTCAACCAGTTTTGGCTTATCTTTTAATCTCACCTGGGTCACTCCCAGATTTTTGAAAATCTCTATTATCCCCTCTTTCTCCATATCCCCTATGATATTCTTCCTCCTCTCCTGTTTTGCCTTGCTTGCCTTCAATAGAGTCTGGAGAGGGATAAACTCTGATCTAGACAGTTTCTGAAGAACATCCCTGCCAACGTTGCTCCTGATATAAAAAAGTATCTGCCTTTCCAGGTAGCTCCCGCTGTTTGCGTGGAAGTACCTTTTCACGTTTCCGTCCTCACGGATGGAAATATTTGCGTCTTTCTCGAGTTGATAGAGGTGATATTCAAGTTGCCCGACGGCAAGGCCTGACCTCCTCTGTATCCCCCGGAAATGAATTCCCGGGTTTTCAACAATTATGTTGATTATTGAATCCCTTGTGGACAGCTGTTCACTCACTTATCCTATTCCCCTCGCGATACCTGCGTAGAATAACAGAAGTATGATCAGCTCTACAGCAAGAAAAAATTCCACCTGATGTCCGGTGCCGGGAAATAATGAGAATGTTTGAAGCACGTACACCACGTTTGATATAAGAACTACTACGAAGACTCCACCTATGTATGAAAGAATTTTTGCTCTTATTCGCCTTTTGGTCGCGAATGTTACTATTAAGAGAAATATGGAAACGGCAATTGAGACCCCTGATATAAGGACCGCAATATTATACATCGCAATGTATATAAAACCCGCTGGCTTAAAACTATTCTATTTAAACATGATATGGGTGAAACTTGATTTGCCAGGTCAAATTGTTCAGTTTCATGATGCTTTTTCGGCTGCTTCTGCTTTCGCCTCTTCGTCTTCAGCAAAAGCACGCCATTCTTTCTGCATCCATTCCCCATGGGTTGTTGACAACAAAGTGGCAAAAAGAACAGTGGAATATATAATGGGTAGCAAAGGTGAATAAAGCACTCCAAAACTGAATCTACTTGGACAGTACACCAGTAACTGAGGCAGCGCACCATAGGACCCTGCTACCAGTGCTATGGATAAAACAGCCAGAAGTTCCCAAGTTCTCATTCTTGTAATACCAGAGTTGTAAAAGAAAAATATTCCCATAAACAATGCAGCCACCCCAACAATTTGAACATGAATATTTGGCATCAACAAGAACACTAATGACAAAGAAACAAGCACCCATGGCAGGGGCCTGTAAAACTTGTCATTACCATTCTGGACTTTTTGGAACTTCATTAGGACAGAATATGCATTTTCCCCTGTCTCATTCAATGAATACCCTTCGCTGCTTTTGAGAAGGAAAGGAGCCAGTACTTTTAGATGATAATTAAGCTTGCCAGTGCTGACATTAAGATGTGTAAGTATGTCTGTGTATGATGCGTTCCCCTTCTCCCCGATCAGCCTTAGGATCTTCTGTCTGGTTAGGTCCTTCAGGATTCTGTAAAGAGGCAATTCTGTCATCCAAAAATAGTATTGTAATGGAGAAATTAACTCATTTTGACTAAAATTTCTTTCAAAAATTTGTCAGAGCAATTTTTGACGATTATTGGATGAACCAGTCTGAAGTCACATCGGAAATTTACCTTGCCACTTTATTTGATTTTGTTTAAGCCATTAACACAACTTCAACAATCCTATGTTAATTCAAGTTTATCTTATGATAAAAGTGAAAGATAGAATAATTCCCCATTTTCAACATAAATCAGCAATTTAACATGTTCACGGAAGTAAGCAGGAGTCAAGCGGGTCCGAGGGGGTTCGAACCCCCGACCTATGGATTAAGAGTCCATCGCTCTACCTGGCTAAGCTACGGACCCACTGCCCCTAAATACCTTACTAATTTATAATTATTGCAGTCGGTTCATAACACATTTCATGTTTATTGAAGAAAATCATTTAAATTCTCAACCAGTTGGTGTCCAGGAAACACCGAGTCCAAACCAAAACACGATCTCTCGATCGGGAAAGTTTAGCCAATCGACTAAAATAGGCAGTACAGTATATGGGTAGATGGCTCTGCCAAGGATAATCACCCTCTCCCTTATCCTGGGGTTTTTCGGTTTTGCACTGTACTCGGTAGAGTCATTCACTTCATTATTTATGCACGCAGAATTCAAGTTGGATTTCACCCTGATTGGCGTTGTGTTTACGCTCTCAAACCTCTCAGGCGCCGTACTCCAGATCTACACAGGAAGGCTTGGAGACAGGATAGGCCACAAACCTGTACTTGTAACGATGTATTCAATTGGAGCCGCATCCCTCATCGGTCTCTATTATGTTGCACATTCAGTGCACAACGTAGTCATTTTCTCTCTCCTGTTTCTGATCCTCGCTGCCTCGCTTTGGGGAAGCTTCCCTTCATTTGGTGCGCTTGTCGCAACATCGACCCGTGACAGGGTTGTCGGCTTCACGATCACAAGAGTGGCCCTGAACGTAGGAACAGCAATAGGCCCCGCTGTTGCAGGATTCCTGATACTCGGATTCGGCTATCCCGTGATTTACCTTTCGGCATTCCTCTCGATTCTTGCAGGGCTGGTACTATCCCTGATCTTCAAGCCTGTAGGAGATCATCCTACTGAAACAGGCGAAGAGGAACCACAACGCAAATTCCGTTTCCGTACAGTGAACAGGACGATAATCATGCTCTCGTTCTCAAGCCTTCTGCTCACAATACTGCTTGCACAGGACACCGTGACTCTTCCGAACTATGCGTCAATTGTAAGGAATCTCACGACTGCACAGATTGGTCTGGTGTTCACATCCAATGGAATCCTCGTGGTCCTGATGCAATACCCTGTGACTAAGGCAATAGGGAGGATAGGTGTTGCAAGGGGATACCTGCTCGGACTACTGTTTTTCTCGATTGGAGTTTTCTCATTTGCTTTCGACTCAACTGTTCCACAGTTCATCGTTTCAGAGGCAATCATAACATTAGGTGAAGACTTCCTCGATCCGAGCGGATCTGCAATTGTGTCAGGAATATCTGCCAAAAAGCGGATTGGAGCCAACATGGGCGTTTACAACTCGTTCAACTCAGTCGGATACTCCATAGGCCCTCTCATCGGGGGCATAGTAATAACTGCGACCCTGAATCCGTTCCTCATATGGACTACGGTCACAGCCCCTGGTTTCGTCTCGGTTATACTCTACTTGTCGACCACAATAAGGAAAGTAGGTCCAGCCATGAAAAAAGGGGAAGTTATGCCGGCGGGAGGAAAAGGATGAACTCCTTCCAGCATACCAATCAGAGGGATATCCAATATTCCATCGTACCGCCTATCCCGGCGGAAAGTGCAGTTATAAATCTTTAAATAGAGTGGTAAGTTATCCTTTTCAGGCAACACCATACACTCAGGGCAATGCATAATGTGGCATCCCTTGTTCGGCAATGTCTTTCTCATTGCCAGAAACAGGTGTAACGGTTTGCAGGTGATACGTAATGGCAACGCCCCATCATCCTAGAAGAGGATCTAAAGGATACTATCCCAGAGTACGCACAAAGAGAATGCAGGGAGACATAAGAAGCTGGCCGGTAGCCGAAGGGCCGGCAAAGGTACAGGCCTTTGCCGGTTACAAGGTAGGCATGACCCATGTTGAAATGGTCGACTACAGGAAGTCCAGCGTTACTGCAGGCCAGAGCATAGTTGCTCCGGTTACAGTCGTAGAGGTGCCTCCCCTTGCAGTTGTAGGCATAAGGCTCTACAAGGAAGATTATGAAGGACTGAAGGTAGCTTATGAACAGTGGGCAGATAATCCGGACAAGTCCCTGGCACGAAGAAAGCCACAGGCAAAGGAACACAAGAAGAAGGAGGTTCCGAAGGACTTCTCCAGTGTAAGGCTCATAGTAAGCACAAACCCGAAGGTTGTTACGGGTGTTCCGTCAAAAACACCGGAAATTTTTGAAATTAACGTCTCAGGCGCAACAAACGATGAAAAATTGAAGTATGCCCAGGAAAAGCTTGGAAAGTCAATCAGCTTCTCTGAATTTTCAGGCGAGGGAAAATTTGTTGACGTCACGGGAATCACGAAAGGAAAAGGCTTCACCGGCCATGTCGAGAGATTCGGTGTAAAGCTATTGAATATACACAACAGCAAGCACAGAAGAATGATAGGAACACTGGGACCATGGCACCCGGACTGGGTAAGAAACACTGTGCCCCAGGCGGGCCAGATGGGTACACACCAGAGAACGTTCCACAACATGAGAGTTCTAAGATATTCCCCAAAGGACAACGGGGATGATATCAATGTCAAGGGAGGCTTCCCCGGATACGGGCTAGTCAGAAGCGACTACGTCCTCATACACGGATCGGTTCCGGGGCCTTCAAAGAGACTTGTCAAATTCAGAGACCCGGCAAGGCAGAGAGTTGCTTCAGTGGACTCGCTTACACTGAGCTATGTTTCAAGGGAATCAAAGCAGGGTGATTAATGTTGAAATCAAATCTATACTCAATTGAAGGAGAAAAGGTAAAGAAGATCGAACTTCCGGAAGTGTTCAACACTGCTCCAAGGGAAGACCTCATCAGGAAGGCTTTCAGGGCAGTTACCCTTTCCCTCAGGAGCCCATACGGGTCCTCACCAAGGGCAGGAATGAGGCGAGTAGGCCACAACTCAGGGCCCGGAAGAGGCGTGTCGAGAATACCAAGAACATCAGGTTCATCCAGGGGTGTAATACTCGCATCAATGGTGGGCGGAAAGAGCGCTCACTCACCAAGGACCACCAAAATCCTCACGAAGAAGATAAACGAGAAAGAGAGGAAGCTTGCAAGAATGAGCGCCCTTGCAATGACAGCATCAAATGAGGCAGTTTCCAGGAGAGGGCACAGGATTCCAGAAGGCATCACCCTTCCAGTTATAGTTGAGGACGCAGCTGCCAAGATCACTAAGACTAAGGACGTAGAAAATTTCCTTGAATCAGTGGGACTGCTTGACGACCTGATCAGGGCAAAGGAAGGAAAGAAAGTCAGGGCTGGAAGAGGAACTATGAGGGGAAGAAGGTACAAGCAGCCGAAAAGCATTCTCTTCGTCAGCACTTCAGCAGACTCGCTAAAGGCATACAGGTCCCTTCCAGGTGTCGAGGTGGCAACCCCGGACAGCCTGAGTATCAGGAAGCTTGCTCCCGGAGGCCAGGCAGGAAGACTCGTCGTGTTTACGGAAAGTGCACTTAAGCAGGTGGGCAAGGGGGTACAGTAAATGGAAATCATCATATCTCCCGTCGCAACAGAAAAAACAACCCTTCAGACAGAAAAGGAAAACAAGATCACATTCCTGGTGAACAGAAAAGCCAGGAGAGAAGACATCATAAAAGAAGTCGAAGCAAGGTTTGACGTAAAAGTTGAAAAGGTTAACATCATGATTACTAAGAACGGAAAGAAAGCCATCGTGAAACTCACAAAAGACTACTCTGCAGACGAAGTCGCAGGTAGGATGGGTATATTCTGAGGTGTATGAATGGGTAAATTAATAACGGCTCAGAGAAGGGGTAAAGGGGGCATAGTATACAGAAGCCCAAGCCACAGGCACGTAGCAGACATCAGGCACCCTTCTGAAGGAGCATACACAGTGGTTGACATCAGGCAGTCACCGGGGAGAAGCTCCCCCGTGCTGGTGCTGCAGGATGAAACCGGAAAGAAACACTACCAGATAGCATTCGTCGGCGCACACGTCGGCCAGAAAATCAACATCGGCCAATCGGACCAGGTCACTATGGGAAACACTGTTCCACTTGGAAGAATCCCTGATGGAACAACCGTTTACAACATCGAGAGCATCCCCGGAGATGGAGGCAAGTTCTGCAGGACTGCAGGGACAGGCGCACTGGTGATAAGCCATGGCGTAAACGTCACGATAAAGCTTCCGTCGGGAAAGACAAAGCAGTTCCATCCAGGCTGCAAGGCAAGCATGGGGACAATAGCAGGAACAGGGGCGAAGGATATACCGATACTCAAGTCAGGAAGAAAGGTTCACTATTATCAGAGCAGGGCGAAAAAAGCATACTCCGTGAGAGGTGTGGCAATGAATGCCGTTAAACATCCGCATGGAGGAGGTAACCACCAGCATGTGGGCCGCCCGAGCACGGTAGGAAGAGGCACACCACCCGGAAGAAAGGTGGGCAGGCTTTCACCCAAGAAGAGGAGGAAGAGTTAATGCCGGTCAAAAAGCAGGCATCTGTAAAATCCATAAAGAGAAGGTCACGAAAGTCACAGAAGGTAGCGGCAGGAAGATCCAAGGAGTTCAGATACAAGGGGCTTACCATTGAAGAACTTCAGGCGCTCGAATTTGAAAAACTGCTGGAAATACTACCTGCAAGAATAAGGAGGTCCCTTACGAGGGATTTCAATTACGAGCAGGCCAAGCTGAAAGAGAAGATGGAAGGATCAGAGGCAAACATCAAGACGCATGTAAGGAGTTTCGTTATACTTCCCAAATACGTTGGGAAAGTTCTCGAGGTATACAACGGCAATCAATACGTCAAGTTTGAGATCAGGCCGGAAATGATAGGCCACTACCTTGGGGAATTTGCTCCTACAAGGAAGGATGTCAAGCACTCCGGGCCGGGAGTAGGTGCTACAAGGTCCTCCAAGTTCATGCCGCTGAAGTGATCATATGAAAGGATACTCAATAACTGAAATACCTGAAAAAAGTGCCATTGCGAGGGTAAAGGAGACAGACATATCCCTCAAGGACGCGGTCAACATAGCCCATTTCCTCAGGGGAAAGAAGCTAGAGCGCGTCAGGGATCTGATAGACGGAGTAATAGAAAAGAAGACACCTGTCCCCTATTTCCGATACCTCGATTCCGTCTCACACAAAAGGGGAATGGGCCCGGGGAGGTACCCGGTCAAAGCGGCAAAGGCATTCAGGGAACTGATAGACAACGCAGAGGCCAATGCAGAATTCAAGAGCCTGAACATGGATGCCCTCGTGGTAAAGCACATAGCAGCATCCAAGGGAAGAATGATTAAGAAATACACACCAAAGGCCTATGGAAGAGCGGGAGCAAATTTCAAGGACCTGATAAATCTTGAAATAGTACTTGAAGAGGTAGAAGAATGAACGAGAGGAAGTTTATCAACGAGGCAGTGAAGAAACTGCTGGTCTCTGAATACATAAGAAAGGAGACTGAGAACGCCGGTTTCGGAGGGATGGAGATGAAGAGGACACCATTCGGAACCAACATAACACTTCACGTAAACAAGCCTGGCCTTGTCATTGGAAGGCATGGCTCCAAGGTCCAGCAGATCACAGAGAATCTCGAAAAGAAGTACCAGATCGAATCACCGCAGATTGAAGTCAAGGAGATCGACAATCCCGACCTGAATCCACAGGTTGTATCAAAGAAGATCGCCCTTTCACTGGAAAAAGGCTGGGCGTACAGGAAGGCAGGAAACACTTCTCTGAGGAGAATCGTTGAGAACGGTGCAAGAGGCGTCATAATTTCAGTATCCGGAAAGCTCTCAGGAGAGAGGGGAAGGATGCAGAAATTCATGAGCGGTTCCGTGAAGTACTCCGGAGAGCCCGCGAGGGAAGGAATGGAGAGAGGGTTCTCAATTGCCAAGCTCAAGCTTGGCGTGATTGGAGTCAAAGTAGGAATACTCAAGAGCGACTACAAGCTCCCTGACGACTATGTCGTATCTGAAAAGCTTGGAGTTTCAACCCCACAGCTGATACAGGAAGGGGACCAAAAGGCAGAGGCAGTGGCAAAGAAGCCTGAGGGGCAGAGAGAGAGGCCCGGTGCCAGGGGAAGAAGGCCGAGGAAGCCTGAAGAAAGGCAGGCCAGGCCGGCTGAAAGAAAAGCAAAGCCCACGCCAGAGGCTGAAAAGGCCAAGGAAAAGGTAAGTCCTCAAGCCGAAGCGAAGAAAGTAGAGGCAAAACCTGAAGTGAAGGAACCTGAAGCCGAAGTAAAGGCTGAAGAGGTAAAGCCCCAGGCTGAGGAGAAGAAAGTAGAGGCAAAACCTGAAGTGAAGGAGCCTGAAGCAAAGGCGGAAGGTACAAAACCTGTGGAAGAGAAGCCAGCTGAAGAGCCAAAGGAAGCCGTAAAGGAAAAACCAGCTCCCAGGAAAACTACCAAAAAAACTGAGAAGAAATCAGAGAAAAAGGCAGAAAAGAAGGAATCAGAAGAGCCAAAGCCGGAAGCGGCCGAGGAAGTAAAGAAAGATGAAGGTAGGGTAGAGGAAAATGGAGCTAAGAGCGAAACAACTGAAACAGATGGGCAGTGAAGAGAGGGAAAAGGCTCTGGATCAGCTTAGAGAATCCCTCCTCCATGAGAGGGCTACCGTGGCTCTTGGAGGCCAGCCTTCGAATCCCGGGAAAATCAAGTCAATAAGGAGACAAATAGCCAGAATAAAGACCGTTATGGGTTCGGAGGATCAAAAGGAATGAAGGATAAGAACTTCACAGGAATACCCAAGGAATTGCAACCTTGGGAAGGGTTTACAAGAGATACTCAGGCAGTGAGGATAAGCGTGGACAAAAGAAGATACGGGAAAAATGTGACAATAATCGAGGGGATCGACCCCAAGAGCGAGAACATCGACGAGATAGCCAAACTGCTGAAGAAAAAGGTTGCTTCGGGTGGAACTGTAAAGGACGGGAGAACAATAGAACTCCAGGGAGACCATAGAGATACTGTCAAGAAACAGCTTGAAAGCATGGGATTCAGGGCAGAGCTGATTTAATTGATTACCAAGGATAATGTGTATTTCCACGAATGGATAGGATTGAATGCGAAGGTGATTAGTTCACCGAATCCGGCAGAGAACGGTATAGCCGGAACCCTGTGCAATGAAACAAAAAACACTGTAGAACTCAGAAAGGAAAACGGGGTAAAGAGGATCGTCAAAAGTGGCAGGGTCTTCGAACTCGCCACAACAGAGGAAAAATTCACAATCAATGGAAGTTACGCGGTATTCAGACCAGAAGATCGCATCAAGGAACGAAGAAGAATTGGGAAAATGTTGAGAAACGGTATAATAAACGGTGATTAAGGTGGCCAGAAACATAGGATTAGATGTAAAGCTTCCGGAACAGGAATGCAACGATCAGAAGTGTCCCTTTCACGGAACTCTTTCAATAAGGGGGCAGATCATCGGCGGAATAGTCGAGTCTCCCGCGATGAATGGAAGCGCAGTGATAAAGCGTACCCATCAGAGGTACCTTCCAAAATACGAGAGAAAGCTGACGCTCTTCTCAAAGTATCATGCGCACGTTCCTGAATGCATCCAGGTTAAGCCGGGCGACACGGTCAAGATAGCAGAGTGCAGGAAACTTGCAAAGACGGTTTCCTTCGTGGTAGTTGAAAAGGTGAACCCATGAAAGGCATTGCTGGAAGGCAGCAAAGAGGGCTCCCGCTTGGAGCTGTGGTACCCTGTGCAGACAACAGCGGTGCGAAAATAATCAGCCTCATTGGCGTGAAGGCATACCATGGCGTTGCAAGGAGAATACCTGCCGCCGGTATAGGTGACATGTTCATAGCAAGCGTGAAGAAGGGAACTCCCGAAATGAGGAGCAAAGTCGTATACGCGGTCGTAGTGAGGCAGAGAAGGCCCTACAGGCGATCGGACGGCACAATGGTGGAATTTGATGACAATGCAGCAGTTCTTGTCACTCCAGAAGGAGAGGTAAGAGGCTCCGAAATCAAAGGCCCCGTAGCAAGAGAGGCTGCAGAGAGATGGCCAAGGATTGCCTCGGTAGCCTCCACAATAGTGTGAGGTCGGTTGGATATGGAAAACAAGGTAAGAGTAGCATTGAGCAAGGATTTGAGGAAAAAATACGGCATAAGGTCATTTCCAATCGCATCCGGCGATGTGGTAACAATCAAGACAGGTTCCAGGAAAGGGGAAGGAGGAAAGGTCATGAAGGTAAACCACAAGAGCTCCAGAGTCTCCATTGATGGAATCACAATATCAAAATCGGACGGCAAGCAGGAGGAATACCTGCTGCCTTCCAATATACTCAGAATAACAAGGCTTGAGCTTTCGTCTCCAGGGAGGCTCCAGAAGATAAAGGATCTTGCCGCCAGGAAGAATATCGTAGTGGAGGAAGTCCCCGAACCTGAGCCGGAGCCTGAACCTGCCGAAGAGGCAGAAGAGGGGGAGGCGGAAGCCGAGACACCTGAAGAACCGGTGGAAGAGCAGGCCGGGGAAGGAGAGGAACCTGAGGTAATGGAAGCAGAGCCTGAAGAAGAATCTGATGAAACTGAAGAGGAAACAGAAGAAGAGGTGGAAAAAGAATGATCAACAAGACAAAGAGACTGATGATATCAAGGTCCGTCAAGATACCAAGGAAGACCTTCTTCTGGGGAGCAAGCCCGAGGCCGGGCAAACACAACAGAAAGGATTCAATGGCACTCCTCACGGCACTCAGGGATTATCTCAAGATAGGAGACAAGGAAAGGGAGATCACAAGGATCCTGGTAAACGGCCTTGTAAAGGTGGATGGAAAAATAGTGAAAGACAGGAGATATCCTGTAGGCTTCATGGATCTCATTACCATAGACCAGGTTGGAAAGAGCTTCCGGGTCCTGTACGACAGGAAAGGCGGCCTCGTTCTCGGAGAGGAGAGCAAGGATAACTCCGACAAGAAACTCATGAAAGTGATGGACAAGTCAACAATAAAGGGCGGGAAAATCCAGCTCAGCTTCCATGACGGGCAGATCGTGGTATCTGACAACAAGGAAGTAAAACCCGGCGATGTAGCACTGGTGACAATCCCCGGCAAGAAGATACAGGAAGTAATGAAGCTCCAGCCGGGAAACAAGGTATTCCTCACAGGCGGATCGCACGCCGGCAATGTTGCCACAATCAAGAAGATCGAGATCAAGGAATCATCGCACAAGAACCTGATACACTTCGAGGAAGGATACTCAACAATCACCGATTACGCTTTTGTCGTAGGCGGGGCGAAGTATTCGTATGAGATACCCAAGATAGGGGGTGTAGCAGTCTATGAGTAACCCAATGGAAGAGATCACTATCGACAAGGTAGTTGTGAATATAGGAGTAGGCCAGGCGGGCGAAAGGCTCACAAAGGCAACGAAGGTGCTTGAGATGCTAACCAAGCACACTCCTGTCACCACTACCTCAAAGAAGACAGTGAGAGACTTCAACATAAGACAGGGCCTGACAATAGGCACAAAGGTAACGCTGAGGGGAAAAGACGCTGAGGAATTCCTCCAGAGGGCTCTGTATGCAAGGGAATACAAGGTTCCCCACTATTCATTCGACAAGCAGGGCAACGCATACTTCGGAGTTGCCGATTACACTGATTTCAAGGGAATGAAGTACGATCCAAATATCGGAATATTCGGCATGGACGTTGCAGTTGTAATCAAGAGGAAAGGAGGCTTCAGGCTCCACAAGAGGAAGATAGGCGCAAAGAAGGTGCCCTCAAAAATCAGGGTAAAAAGGGAGGAGGCCATGGAATTCCTGACCAGCAAGTACGGCCTCGTGGTGGTAAGGTGAATCAATGAGTCAAATCAAACTTGAACCTAAGAAAAAATTCGGACGCAAGGACGGGTGCCAGCGATGCGGGCGCAAAAGAGGCCTAGTCAGGAGATACGGTCTTCGCCTGTGCAGGCAGTGTTTCAGGGATACTGCACCCGTACTGGGATTCAGGAAATACAGCTGAGGTGAACAAATGAAACACGACCCGTTAAATGATATAATCAACGTGATAAAGAACGCATCAAGGATCGGCAGAAAAGAGATTGAAACCGAGCCGGCTGCGAGGCTCATCGGCAGGGTTCTGAAGGTAATGCAGGAATACAACTACCTGAAGAGCTTTGAAGTGATGGACGACAGCAGAGGCGGAAAATTCAAGATAGTGCTCAGCAACACCATAAACAACTGTGGTGTTATCAAGCCCAGGCTGCCAGTGAAAAGGGCAAACCTGGACAAGTATGAAGCCAGGTATCTTCCTGCCCAGGATTTCGGCATACTCATCCTTTCAACAACGAAGGGAGTGATGAGCCATATCGAAGCAAGGAAGATGGGTCTCGGGGGAAGACTCATAGCATACGTCTATTAGGTGATACAAGTGGTGAAATGGGAAGAAGCAGCAGAGATCGATATTCCTGAGGGAGTTACTGCCAATCAGGCAGGTACTGTGATTACAGTTAAGGGCCCGAAGGGAGAGGTAAAGAGGAATCTCCCGGACAACTATCTCAGAATTTCGATCGAAGGCAGCAAGATAAAAATAACCATGAGCAAGAAGAACCGCAGGAACAACGGTATCCTTGGCACCTGGACTTCAGAGCTCAAGAGCATGATAAACGGTGTTACGAGCGGTTTCGAATACCACATGAAGATAGATTACACTCACTTTCCCATGAGGGTTTCCGTGAGGGGGAACGCCGTAGTGGTGGAAAATTTCCTCGGTGAGAGGTCCGCAAGGATAGCAAACATAATCGGAAACACGAAAGTCAACGTCAAGGGAGACAGGCTTACCATTGAAGGCATAGACAAGAGAGAGATCGGTGAGACTTCGGCAAACATAGAGAGAGCAACAAAGATCAGGAGATTTGATCCGAGAATATTCCAGGATGGAATCTACCTGCTAAAGGGAGGCGAGTAGATTGTCAATAGGCAAACCCCATCTTTCAAAGGAACAGAAAAGGCTCCTCAAGATCAAGAACGAACAGGCAAAGAAAAGAGTGGAATTCCACAGGCAGGAATGGTTCAGGTACAAGAAGCTTGGAGATTCCTGGAGAAAGCCGAGGGGAAAGCACTCAAAGCAGAGGGAGCACTTGAAGAAAAAGCCCCCCATGGTGGATGCAGGATACAGGACGCCCAAATTGGTCAGGGGACTGCATCCCTCAGGTTTCAAGGAAGTACTGGTATTCAACGAGAAAGACCTTGAGGCACTTGACCCGAAGCTTGAGGCAGCAAGAATATCTTCCAAAGTTGGGGATAGAAAAAGGGAAGATATGCTTGAAGTAGCCGATGAGCTTGGTGTCAGGGTGCTTAACAGAGGTGTCAGAAATGAAGATTGAGACAGCACGAAGGATAGCAGCTGATGAGTTCAAGTCCGGAATCTCAAGAGTCTGGATAGACACTAACAGCGTTGAGGAAGTTGCTGAGGCAGCCTCCAGGGAGGACATCAGGTACCTCATCAGGAGAAATGTTATCCAGATCAGGCAGAAGAAAGGAAATTCAAATTACAGGCTGAAGAAAAGGATCAGACAGAGGTCCAAGGAAAGAAGGAGAGGCCCTGGTTCCATAAAGGGGAAGAAATATGCAAGATTCCCAAGGAAACAGAGGTGGATCAAGACCATCAGGCCACTCAGGGACGAGCTCAGGAAACTCAAGTCCGAGGAAAAGATAGACGCAAAGACATACAGGAAAATGTACAGGGTAATCAAGGGCGGCTCAATAAAATCAAGGGCACAGCTCCAGAGCCATCTTAAGTCAACTGGCGAAATGGGTGGTGAACAATGAAGACACCGAGAGTCCTAAAGAGAAGGAGATCAGGGCAGACCAACTATCACAAGAGGCTAAAGATGGTATCATCCGAGACACCAAGGTTCGTTGTAAGGCCAACCCACAGGGGAATAAGCGCACAGGTTATATCATTCAGCCCGGAAGGCGACAGGGTCATATCGACAGTAACTGACAGGAGCCTGAAGAAGCTTGGGCTCGAAACACTGGGGAACAACACGCCCATATCATACCTGGTTGGCTATGCAACCGGCCTCAAGGCAAAGAAACAGAACGTCGGGAGTGCCATACTCGATACAGGCAGGTACAACATAACCACAGGCGGGAGAATATCTGCTGCCCTCAAGGGGTTCGTGGATGCAGGGATAGAGATCCCGTATGATGAGAAGATATTCCCTGATGAGTCGAGAATCAAGGGAGAACATCTCAAGAAATCCGTGATTAACATTGAAGAAGCTAAGAGCAAATTGGAGGAATCACTATGAGTGAGGAATGGACTCCCAGGACACAACTGGGAAAATTAGTCGCAACGGGCGAGATAAAAACCATGTCAGAAGCTCTCAGGACAAAGCTTCCACTGAGGGAATACCAGATTGTCGATTATCTGTTGCCGGAACTCAGCGACGAGATCATAAACGTCGAGAGGGCCCAGAGGATGACCGATTCAGGAAGAAGGATGAACTACTCAATCACTGCGGCCGTCGGAAACGGTGACGGTTTCGTGGGAGTAGGGATGGGAAAGGCCAAGGAGGCTGCACCCGCAATCAGGAAAGCAATCAACAACGCCAAGCTGCATGTCATTGAAGTCAGGAGAGGCTGCGGGTCCTGGGAGTGCGGATGCGGCAGAGCACACTCGCTCCCGTTCCAGGTAGTGGGAAAATCAGGATCAGTGGTTGTCACTATGAAGCCTGCCCCAAGAGGAGTAGGAAGGGCAGTAGGGGACGTGGCAAAGACAATCCTTTCCATGGCTGGAATTGATGATGCGTGGGGATTTGCAAGCGGACACACTAAAACAACAGTGAACTACGCCCTTGCGGCCTACAGTGCCATGGTCCAGACCGCCAAAGTGAAGATAAATCCGGCCATACAGCTTAGTACACCTATATATGTGGGAAGTGTTGCCAATGTTAGCAGTAATAAGGATTAGGGGAAGGACAGGATTAAAGCCGGCTGCAAAGAAGACGGCCGAGCTTCTCAGGCTGAACAGGATAAATCACATGGTTATTCTGGAAGACAACGACGTCACCAGGGGAATGCTCAACAGGGCAAGGGACTACCTTACCTGGGGAGAAATCGACGAGGCAACTCTCGAAGCTGTCCTGGAACACAGAGCAATGCTTGCAGGCAGAAAGAAGCTTGAAGAGGAGCAGCTTAAGGAGATAACAGGTTCAAAGGACTTCTCCGAACTCGCGAAATCACTAATCAAAGGGAAAATCAAATACAGGGATATCGAGGGAATCGTGCCCCTGTTCAGGCTCAACCCTCCCAAGAGAGGCTATGAGGCAGTCAGGAAATCATTCCAGAATGGAGGTTCCTCAGGCTACAGGGGAGAGAAAATAAACGAGCTGATAAAGAGAATGGTATTACCGGGAGTTGATCTGAATGGTTCGAACTAGGACCAAGAAACTTAGAGGTGGCCATTACGGCCGTGGAATGAAATCCGGAAGAGGCAAGGGCAAGAGAGGAGGAAAAGGAAACGCGGGCCTCCTCAAGCACAAGTGGATATGGACGCTCAAGTACGACCCGGACCACTTCGGCGTCCACGGGTTTACAAGCCATCACCCGTCTGTCCCTGAGGTTCCAATCACGTTGAAAGAGCTGGCTGAGTGCTATCCGGCATTCGAGCAGAAAGGCTTCGTCTCAGGAAAGGAAGGGGAGAAGGTAATAGACCTTACCAGCGCGGGTTACACAAAACTGCTGGCTACAGGTGAATTCAGGGTAAAAAGCAGGATAGTTGTCGGCAAAGCCACAGAAAAAACCATTAAGAAGCTTTCCTCTAACGGTATCACGGTCGAAACCAATGGCGGAAATTCACAGGAATAGAGGGGTCATACTACCAGTTCTGGTAGTTTTCGCATTAATGCTCACGGGCTTCTGGTACTTCGGGCACCTTGGGGTATCTCATCTCATGGTGACCGGACTGCTGACGTCGCCGATATTCTACCTGATTTATCTGGTGGCGAGTTATGTCGGGCCCGAGAAAAGCAAGCTTTACGGTTTGGAAACACTGACTTCCAAGCTTCCCGCCATAAAGAAGGCATCCGGCCATGTCCAGTTCAAGTGGAAAATGATATGGACCGCCCTCGTCGTTATACTCTACTTCGCTCTCACAAACGTTTATATTTACGGGCTTAACACACAGCAGAGCGTTGATGTGTTCGCATCATTCAGGGCCATATTCGCAGGTGCCCAGGGATCCCTGATGGCACTGGGAATAGGGCCGATCGTAACTGCAAGCATCGTCATGCAGCTTTTCGCAGGTGCAAAGATTTTCAACATAGACCTGCAGAACTCAAAGGACAAGGCAATGTACCAGGGGACCCAGAAACTCCTGGTAATCATCATGATATTCGTCGAAGCAATACCACAGGCATTCGGCTATCTTGTCCCGGACCAGCTCCTTATCAACAACCTCAACGGCCTGGTGCCGGGATACGGAAATTTTCTCGCCGAATCCATAATTGTCCTACAGCTGTTCTTCGGTTCATATCTGGTCTTCCTGATGGATGAGGTGGTGTCCAAATACGGGATAGGATCCGGTATTTCGCTCTTCATTGCGGCCGGAGTATCGCAGCAGCTAGTCACAGGAACACTGAACTGGCTTCCGGCCAAAGTGGGCGTTGCACTGTCTCTTGCAAACCCTCCCGCCGGAGCTATTCCCAAGATGCTATACATCATAGGGACATCCAGCAGCGGTTACATCAACTCCCAGGGCATAGTGCAGATACTCTTTCAGCAGCCGAACCCCATGATTGCCCTGATAGGGACACTGCTCATATTCTTCATCGTCGCATACTTCCAGAGCAGCAAGATTGAGCTCCCCATAGCCCATGAAAGGGTGAGGGGTGCCAGGGGAAGATACCCGCTCCAGCTTTTCTACGCTTCAAACATACCGGTCATACTCGCAACAGCACTGCTTGCAAACATCTCAATGTGGACACTGCTGTTCTGGTCGTCGCCCGTGCTGAGCCACGTTCCACTGCTCGGACATAATGCTCTTCTGGGAGCTTATCCAACGGCACAGCAGATTACACAGCTTGGCATATCTAAGACTACGCCGACCAGCGGCCTGGCGTTCTACCTCTTCTCTCCCAACGGCCTGTCGGACTGGCTGTTTCCCATAATCAGCCCTGCAGGGTACCAGTCGATTCTCCTGGGCCACTCCAGCTTTCAGGAAGCGGCACATATAATCTCATTTGTCGGGTTCATGACAATCGCGAGCGTGATATTCGCGAAGTTCTGGATCGAAACTACGAACATGGGTGCCGCCTCGGTTGCCAAGCAGATACAGTCCAGCGGTATGCAGATACCGGGTTTCAGAAGAGACCCAAAGGTCATGGAACGGGTGCTTAACAAGTACATTCCAGTGATAACAGTATTCAGTGGTGCAGCTGTCGGTCTCCTTGCGGCCGGCGCAAACCTCATAGGGACGGTGGGGAATACAAGCGGAACCGGCCTGCTGCTGGCGGTGGGCATAGTGATCCAGTTCTACGAGGCGATGGGCAAGGAGCAGCTTATGGAGATGCACCCGGTCATTAGGCAGTTTTTCGTTGGTGGATAAATTGAGAGTCGTAATTTCGGGAGTCGCGGGTGTCGGTAAATCGACAGTTCTGGATCTGGTCAAGAAGGGGACTAATTATGATATCATAAACTTCGGTACCCTCATGTTTGAAATGGCCAAGGACATCGGCCTTGTGGAGAACAGAGACGGACTGAGGAAGCTTTCTGTAGACACGCAGATCAACCTGCAGAAGAAAGCCTCCGCAGCCATTGGGAAGATGGATTCAGTAATAATCGACACCCACATGTCAATAAAATCTCACGGTGGCTATCTCCCCGGATTGCCTGAGTGGGTCATCAGGGAACTCAAGGTCGGAGCATACTTCGTCATAGAGGCTGACCCATCACTCGTACTGAGCAGGAGGGCAACCGACAGCACGAGAGACAGGGACGCAGCCACTGAAAATGACATAAGAATGGACCAGGAGATAAACAGGTACTATGCCGCTGCATATTCTGTTTTCACGGGAGCCACGGTGAACATAATAGAAAATCCCGAGGGAAAACCTAACATAGCAGCGAATACTATCATATCAAGGCTGAGGACAGATGACTGAACAGAACAAGACTAAAACTCCGCAGGAAGGCATGAAAAAAGGCCTCCAGACCCAGATGCTTTACATGCTGAGTTTCTTTGTATATATCATTATATTGTCCAACACTACACTGAGGACTGCCATAGGCAATGCCCTGGATGTAGTTTTCTCGCCCCTCATAGGGTTCAACTTCGACCTGCCTGTCCTTACTCTGCTACTTGCAGGAATACTTATAGGGGTCGTGACCTCAATTCCCAGGTACTTCTTCACGGACTGGCTGAAGATGGGAAAGGCCCAGAACAGGATGAAGGCTTTCAGCAAGACAATGAGGGAAGCTTACAAGAGTGGCCAGAAGGACAGGATCCAGAAGCTGAGGAAGATGCAGATGGACGTGACAATGGAGCAGCAGCAGGTCTCAATGAACACCATGAAGCCCCTGATGATATTCAGTGTGGTGACCTACCTCATATTCATATGGCTGTTCTCATTCATTGCAAACCTGCCATACGCAATAGTTGCATTCCCGTGGAACTGGAACGTTAACCTGAACACGCATTTCTACGCATACATATACTACTGGATCATCATCTACTTCCTAGCGGTTATGGTGGTGGGATACTTCGTCACAATGGTGATCAAGTACGTCGACTTCACATACAAGCTGAGGAGAATGGAATACTCAACTGAAAATGAAATTAACGATTAGTGGCCCCATCGGTTCAGGAAAGTCCAGTGTAGGCAAGAAACTTGCATCACTGCTCGAATACGAATTTTTTTCCGGGGGGACTTTTTTCCGACAGCTCGCTGCACAATACAACATGAGCCTTGAGGAATTCAACGTGTACGCAGAGACCCACATCGACATAGACAAGCAGCAGGACAGCCTGATACTTGGCTTCATGAGGAATAACGACAACGTTGTTGTGGAATCAAGGCTGGTGGGGTGGATATGCTTCAACAACTCCATTGACTCATTCAGGATTTTCATAGACGCGCCCTTTGAGACCCGGGTGAAAAGAGTATCGGGAAGGGAGCAGTCCGATTCCGGGAAGATAAGGGCTCTTGTCAGGGAAAGGGAGGAGTCTGAGATAAAGAGGTACAGGGAATTCTATGGAATCGACTACAGGGATGAGAAATACTACGATCTCATTATAAATACTGAAAACCTATCTGTTGAGCAAGTAGTGAATGAAATTTATGACAAAATCAGACTCGCCGGAAAAGTTCCATAAACTGGACGGATTCATTATCATAGACAAGCCGAAGGGGCCGACGAGTCACCAGGTGGACCACTGGGTAAGGCAGATCCTCGGGGTCGACAAGGTTGGCCATGTGGGCACTCTCGACCCTAATGCAACAGGGCTGCTTGTGATGGCGATCGGCAAAGCTGTAAAGCTGATCGATGTGGCCCATGAGGACACGAAGGAATATATCTGCGCAATGCGCATTCATTCGGACGTATCAGAAGAGAGGCTCATTGAAGTCATGAAGGAGTTCCAGACGGAAGTGTACCAGATTCCTCCAATGAAGTCAGCAGTGGCCAGGGAGATCAGGTCCAGGAGGATATACGAGCTGGAACTGGTGGAGAAGGAGGGCAAGATGATCCTTTTCCGGGCAAAGACGGACTCGGGGACCTATATCAGGACACTCTGTGTTGACATGGGGTATGTCCTTGGGACTGGTGCACAGATGGCAGACCTTCGCAGGATCTCAACTGGAGTTTTCAGGGAGGACAGGATGACAACCATCCAGAAGCTCAAGGACTCCGTAGAGCTCATGAACCAGGGCGATGACAGGCCGTTCAGGGGGATTTTCCTTCCGATGAATTATCTCTTCAGTGACAAGCCAAAGATCATCGTGAAAAAATCAGCAATAGACAACATCGCGCATGGCGCAGACCTTTACCCCGGAGGTATAAAATCCATGGTGGGGGAGGCAAGAATCGGCGACAGGGTCTGCGTCCTTTCAGAAAATAACGAATTGATAGGTACGGGCAGGATGCTTGTCCATTCATCAGATATTTCCGACCTCAAGGTCGTGGACTTCGACAGGGTCATGGTCGAGCCCGAGAGGAAGAGGGGGCCGGGAAAGGCCAGGCCCGTGAGTGAAGAAGCACCAAAGAGGAAGGTTGAGGTTTTCCATGAAAAACAAGAAAAAAGGCCAGAAAAAGCCACCAAGAGAGATAAAGTGGTACGGGATAGTGGAAGAAGGAGAACTGACAGGCCAGTTCAAAGGTCTGGAGGAAAATTACGAAGAGATTTTCGATACCCTCAGGGAAGGAAGGCTTCCGGAAACAACACAGGCAGCGGGGACGATTCCGGACCTAAGAGAAAGGCTGATAAGCTACGGAAAAAGAAGGATCAAAGATGAGTTCTCCGAAGACCAGCTGATTATCAAGCTGTTCGGCCTGAGGCTTGAGATGGACAGGATAATCAACCTCTATCTCGAGAAGACCACTGTCCTGGAGCATCTTTCAGGGTTTCCTGAATATGGAAATGATCCATGCAGGTTCTTCGCCCTTATCGGCTCCGATACAGAAGATCCCGGCCTGAACACGATCCTCAGGGAGATCTCTACAGAGGGGGTCAGGATGTGCGGCCTCCGGACGAACCTTTCCACTTTCATAGCAGGCCGGATAGGCACGGTGATGCCGAACAGCACAGCCCTCGTTGGGGCCGATCTTGCAACAGAAATATTATATCTCGGAGGGGGGCTGAAGAATCTTGTGCGGTACCCTGCCAGCACTTTACAGGTCCTTGGCGCAGACAAGGCTTTCTTCAAGCATATGAGGTCCGGAACTCCACCGCCCAAGCATGGCGTGATCTTCAAGTTCCCGGGAATATCTTCACTTCCCCCGAAAAGAAGGGGAAGGGTTTCGAGAACACTCGCAAACAAGCTCGCAATCGCGGTAAGGGCAGATTATTTTGGCGGGACGGTGGACGTAGAGTCCATGAGAGACACAATAAAAGAAAGAATGATGGAAAAAAGGCCCTGATCAGTAGCTCTCAAGTTCGGTCTGCATCGTCAGCCTCTCGCCTGCGACGCTCACGGGATATCTGCCTGTAATGCAGCCCAGGCACAGGTTGTTTTCAGGCATCCCGATGCTGTCGACAAGCCCTTCTATCGACGTGTACCCAAGTGAATCGGCACCTATCTCTTCCCTAATCTGCTCATCGGTCTTCCCTGCAGCGATGAAGTCTTTCTTTGTCTTCATGTCCACGCCGAAATAGCATGCAGCTATGATTTCAGGAGATCCTATCCTGACATGGACCTCACTGGCACCCGACCTTCTCAGGATCTTTATGATGTGCTTCATCGTGTTGCCGCGAATGATGCTGTCATCAACGAGGACTATTCTTTTCCCCTCTATGGCAGATTTGATCGGGTTGAGCTTCAGGCGCAGGGCGGAAGTCCTTGACTTCTGGTTGGGCATAATAAAAGTCCTCTCCGAGAACCTGTTCTTCATGAGCCCTTCCCCGTATGCGATTCCCGACTCATTTGAGTATCCCAGTGCCTGGGCCCTTGCAGAATCCGGGACCGGGATCACTATGTCTGCTTCGACCGGATGCTCCTTTGCAAGCTTTCTTCCAAGGTTTATCCTGACGTTGTAAACTTCAATCTTGTCAATGACGCTGTCCGGCCTTGCGAAATACACGTATTCAAACATGCAGTGGGCGGTTTTCTTCGCAGGAACAGAAAATAGTGTCACAGGGCCGCTCTCCGTGAGCTCAACAACTTCCCCCGGGTTGACATCGCGTATCAGGTCTCCTCCCAGGATGTCCAGGACACAGCTTTCTGAAGCCGCAATGTAATTTTCGCCGACCTTCCCTATGATAAGTGGCCTGAAACCGTGCGGGTCGCGTATTGCAAAAAGCCTGTCATTGACAACAACAGCAGCAGAATATGCCCCGCGCAGTTTCTCCATCGCAAGCCTGAGGCCACGCTGGATTCCGTTCTCAACGACTTCCTTCGAAAGCACATTCAGCATGACTTCCGAGTCAGAAGACGTAAGGAATGTCATGCCCTTTTTCTTGAGGTCTTCCCTGAGGGGATCCGCGTTCACTATCTCACCGTTGTGGGACAGTGCCATGTACCCTATCGAATTTGAAACAATAAAAGGTCCCGCATTCTCCAGCGTTTTAGTTCCAGCAGTGGAATAGCGTGTATGGCCTATGCCGACCTTTCCCTTCAGCGACCCTCCGTTTTCCAGGTAGCTGTCACTAAAGACCTCAGAAACAAGGCCCATCCCCTTCCTGACATTGAGTGAATTGCCGTCATAAATTGCTATTCCGGCACTTTCCTGCCCTCTATGCTGGAGGGACTTTAGAGAAACTAGTACATTTGCGAAGGCAGAATCAGCTCCGTTGAAGCCTACTACTGCGCAATACTCACTTGGCTTTTGCCCATCTAAAAGATCTGATTCGTGGGCTAGGGAATCCACAGTGTGAGCACCTCTTCTGTCTGACGTGGTACGCATGCTGGCCACATCTTCGACATGTAACATGAACCTTCTTGCTATTCATCTTGCCCATTACGGCTGTTCCGTTACTCACTTTTCATCACCTCTTGATGGCGAAACAAATATGACATTGTCCCCCCTGACGAGGAGCCTCTCGTAGACACCCTTGCTCTCACCGCCGATCGTCTCGCCGGCGTTTCGAATAACTAGATTCATGTAGATGTCATATCCTTCAAGAATTCCGGAATATCCTCTGTTTCCCTTAACATCGACCAGGACGTTTCTCTCAATTGCACTCTTGAGAACATCCATGGGTCTGAGGGCGCTTGTGTTGGGTCTAGGCATTTAAATTCAAAGCTTGATTGATAAAACCTATTTAAGGTGATCGCAGAGCGGACTGCACCCCTGAAATACAGTCTTTGAAGGCTGAATCTTATCCGCAGGGATAAACATATTGCATTGCATGGTGTGGTTCACATGAACACTATGGGGCTGAGACTTAACGGGCATATAATTGACTCCGGCATGCCTTGGAATATGACATTCCGTTTGGAAGTAAAAATATAAAATATGCGGAAAAAAGAATGGAATTTGTCCCGAGTACACGCTATATTTCATGAAGGGCCAGAAGCACGTTCTTCATTCCGAGTTTCAAGGCTTTTTCATTTATTGTGTAAAGCCTCTCGCTGAACCTCTTCTTCAAAGCTTCCAGGGTTGATTCTTCATCTATTGGAAGTATTCCAAGCTGCAATGCTGCCCCGACCATTACTGTACTGACGGCCCTTGCATCCCCGGCCTCGAGGGCCAGGGGAAGCGCATCTATGAAATGGACATCAAGCCTGTCGACGATTTCCGAGACGAGTTCACGCATGTCGGGATACTCCTTCCCTCTCATGCTCAACGAAACCGGTTCAACCGGGCCTATGTTTATCAGTACATCAGTCCTTTCTCCCGCATTTTCGGCCGCCCTTACCGCTTCTATGGGCTCAATCCCCAGGATAAGGTCTGTTTCCCCTTTGGGAATTATCGGGCTCCTGATATTCCCTATCCTCACTTCAACAGATACTGACCCTCCTCTCTGGGCCAGTCCGTGGATCTCCGACATCACAACATTGTGCCCCTTAACAAGGGCGGATTGTGAGATCAGGGTGCCGGCTGTCACTACACCCTGGCCTCCGACACCTGCCACAATAACATTAACTTCCATTCTGCCTCACCTCGATAGCCCTGAACGGGCAGACGTATGGTTCAGCGCAAACACCGCAGCCGTCGCACAGGGTGGGGTTTATGTCGATCTTCCCGTCCGAAATGAAGAATGCAGGGCAGGCGAAGTTTTCGACACAATTCATGCATTTGGAGCACTTGTCCTGGTTTACAGCGTAGGGATGGATCTCGCCCTGCGCCCTGAGCCTTGCATCTCTCAGGATAGCGCACTCCCTTCTCGCAACTATCACTGAAACTCCGTCCTGTTTCAGTGCGTCAGTCATCGTCCTGAGGGTTGTGCCGAGATCATAGGGATCCACTGTCCTGACAAAATTCACCCCTATGGATTTTGCAACAGATTCGATGGAAACCTGGCCATTGACCCCAGGAGTGGAGACACCGGGGTTCGGCTGCTGCCCTGTCATAGCAGTGGTTCCATTGTCCATCACTATAAGCAGGTACTTCGCCCCGTTGTGCACCGCGTTGATCAAGGGCGGTATGCCTGAATGGAAGAACGTGGAATCTCCGATGAACGAGATGATCTGGTTGTCCACCGCCTTGGACAGCCCGTTGGCTATACCTTCAGATGAACCCATTGAGATCATTGTATCACCCTCGTTGAATGGCTCGTAAAACCCGAGTGAGTAACATCCTATGTCTGATGCGTATATCGGGTCCTTGACCTTCATCATCTTCACCGCCCTCTTCATGGCATAGTATGTGGCCCTGTGGGGGCATCCCGGGCAGAGTACAGGAGGCCTTGGCGGAAGTTCTTTCGTGAGCTCGAAAGACACCTTTGTCGGGATGTTAGTGTGCATGATGCTGTCCAGTCCTTCCGAGACAACCTCGTAGTTGAACTCATACATTGAGGGGAAATGGTCATCCAGTTTTCCATAGACCTTGTTCTTCCTTTCGGTAGACTGCACCAGTGACCTTACCTTTGCCTCAAGGAATGGGTCCAGTTCCTCGACAACGATAATCTTCTCATTCACGTCAAGGAATTCCTCGACCATGGTCCTGGGAAGGGGGTTGGTGAGGCCCAGTTTCAGGATGGATACCTTAAGGCCATTTCTCTGCACAACATCAGAAACGATATTGTAGGCTTCTCCCGACGTTATTATGCCATATTCAGGTGTACCGTTGTTCTCAACCCTGTTAAGAACGCCTTTGCCATAGCTGACAGCTATCCTGAACATCTTATCTTCAAGTTTTTTCCTCAGACCCCTTGCATTTACAGGCAGTGATACGTATTTTCCGGAATTATGCTCGAACTGCCCTACAGTTTTTGTCTTCCTGATGGGGGAGAGTTCCACATTAGTCCTCTGATGGCTTACTCTTGTAGTGGTCCTGAAAAGCACCGGGACACCTTCGTTCTCAGAAAGCTCAAAAGCTTCAACGAGGAAATCCTTGGCCTCCTGGGGGTTCGAAGGCTCAATAAGAGGAATGTGCGCAAACTGTGCAAAATTCCGGTTGTCCTGCTCATTCTGGGATGAGAACATGGAAGGGTCGTCCGCGCTCATGATAACCATGCCTCCTTTCACCCCTGTGTAGGCAATACTCATGAACGGGTCAGACGCCACGTTCAGGCCAACATGCTTCATGAACACGAAGGACCTGAGGCCGGAAATTGAAGCGGCAAATGCAATCTCCAGGGCAACTTTTTCATTAACAGAAAATTCGAAATTTATGCCGCTTTCTCTGGCGATCTGATAAAGCGCATCGCCAACTTCACTTGAAGGCGTGCCTGGATATGTGGCTGCTACCGAGACTCCGGCCTCAACAACTCCTCTCGCAACAGCCTCGTTTCCGAGAAGAAAAAGTTTTGACCCTGGAGAGTCCTGAAGCAGTTCCTTCATGCGACTCATTGTGATCAGATTAAGAACATACAGGAGTATATTAATCCATACCCTCCACCCTTGATAGTTATTGCTTGTCAAGGCTCTTTTTCCAGCGACTTTTAAATATTCAGAATGATGGATAAAATGCTCTCTTTTCGGTGTGGAATGAAAACGGTATTCCGTGAGTTTGCACACGCACTGACGGCCATTACACTCAACATGGTTCAGTCAGAGGCGTTAATACTGCTGTAGTAATCACATGTGCGCGGGTGTCTCCAGGATGTTGATTCTGCCCTGCCATTGATTGGCATTGGAGGGCATTGAAACTATCCGGCATTCCTGTTAAAAACTTATATCCTACATCTAAATACCAAACGTAACGTGTCCTGCGTACTAACAGCGCAGTAATTCAGGTCTAGGGCGATAATGCCTCTATAAAAACACACAAACAATATGCCTGATATCATGGACATGACAGTTCAGAAGGAGTGAAAAGATTGAAAATCCCAAAAAAAGTCAGCATGTATTGCCCGTGGTGCAAGAAGCACACACCGCACACCGTAGAGCGGGTGCGGAAGAAGAAGGCAAGCGAGTTCAAGGCAGGCCAGAGGAGATTCAGAAGAGTCACATCAGGTTACGGAGGTTTTCCGAGGCCCAGATTCGAGGGACGGGAGAAACCAACCAAGAGGGTTTCCATAAGGTTCAGGTGCGCAGAGTGTGACAGGGCAATAACTACGCCTACCAAGAGAGCGAAGAAATTCGAGATTGTGGAGGCATAATCAAGATGGCAGAAAACAAGTTTGTAAAGGCAAAGGGGACAGGAAACAATTTCCTTAAGATAAAGTGCAGGGATTGCGAAAATGTCCAGGTCACATACTCAAAAGGCTCAAGCACTGTTGTTTGCAACATATGCGGAGCCACGCTCGTATCGCCAACAGGTGGTACGATATCAACAAACGCTGAGGTATTAGAGGTACTCAAATGAGAAAAGATCTTCCCGAAAACAGTGATCTCGTCGTCGTGACCATAAAGGACGTCAAGAACTTCGGCGCTACAGTGAAGCTGGATGAATACGAAGGAAAGGAAGGTTTCATCCACATAGCAGAAGTTGCCACGGGCTGGGTAAAACACATCAGGGATCACCTGAGGGAAGGTCAGAGAACTGTATGCAAAGTTCTGAACGTTGACAAGGAAAGAGGTTACATTGACCTCTCACTTAAACGGGTAAACGCCCACCAGAAGAGGGAGAAAATCTCCCAGTGGAAAAACGAGCAGAAATCCGCAAAACTCCTCGAACTCGCTGCAGAACAGCTTAACAAGAGTGTTGATGAATGTGAGGAAGAATTCGCGGGCTTCCTGAGAAAGAAATACGGGACCCTTTACGAAGCCTTCGAAGAAGCTGCTGCAGAAGAGAACTGGCTCCCTGAGAAGAAGGGGAAATGGAAGCAGGTAATAATCCAGCTGGCCAAGGAAAACGTTGTCCCTCCATTCGTACAGATTGGAGGCTATATTGAGTCCTACTCTCTTGCTCCTGACGGGATGGACAGGATCAAGGCATCCCTGTTGACAGGGATATCAGAGGGGGTTGAGATACAGTATGCAGGAGCCCCCAGGTACCGCATAAGCGTACAGGACAAGGACTACAAGTCTGCTGAGGAAACACTCAGGAAGTCAATACTGGCTATAACCGAATCAAGCAAGAAGAACAATGTAGTATCGGAGTTCACAAGGGCTCCGTGATAGAAATATGCGATCAATTATCAGAAAATGCATTGTGTGCGGAAAATATACACTTCGCAACGAATGCCCCTCATGCGGAGGGGAATCGATGTATGCAATTCCTCCAAAATATTCTGAAAAGGACAGGTTCCAGAAATACAGATTAGAAATGTTACGAGATGATTTAGATGGAAAAAATAATACTGAACCAGATTAAAAGACCGAGACTGAACAACCCGGTACTCATAGGCGGACTACCCGGAATAGGGAACATCGGGAAGATTGCCGCAGAGTACCTGATTGAGAAGCTGAAGATGGAGAAGATGGCTGACTTGTACTCCCAGTACCTCCCTCCCCAGGTTTTCATAGGAGACGACGGGCTTACACACCTCGTCAGGAATTCAATTTACTACAAGAAGTTCCCGAAGAAGAATGATCTGATGATTCTCGTTGGCGATTTCCAGGGCACAACCCAGGAGGGCCAGTATGAGCTCTCGTACCTAGTGCTGGAAATGGCGAAGAAATTCAATGTATCTGCAGTCTACACTCTTGGTGGTTACAGCACCGGGAAGATCAGCGATACGCCGAGAGTCCTCGGCGCAGTCACCAACCAGGGCCTCCAGGACACGCTGCAGGAAGGCGGCGTGGTATTCCCCAAAGGCGAGCCGGGAGGAGGAATCGTCGGGTCAGCAGGCCTTATGCTGGGACTTGGGAAAGAGCTCTTCGAAGTTGATGGCGCCTGCCTTATGGGCGAGACATCCGGATACTTTGCGGACCCCAAGGGAGCAAGGGAAGTGATCAAGGTTCTTTCGAAGATTCTTGGCGTAGAGATCGATCTGAAGGACATAGAGGAAAGGAGCAAGCAGATCGAGGAGATAACCGAGAAAATGCAGGAAGATGTCCAGGGCAGGCCTGGGCATAAGGACGACCTGGGATACTTCGGATAAACCGGGAACTCCACAAAACCCCAACTTTTTATATTATTCAGCGGCAAAACCAATATAAGCAGATATTTTATAATCCCAGAATGAGCAAAACTCAACTGAAGGGATCAGAGCTCAAGGAAGCATCCATATCTGAATTTTTTGAGAAAAATAAGCATATCCTTGGTTTCGACTCTCTCCAGAAGAGCCTTTTCATGATTGTAAAGGAGGCTATAGACAATTCCCTGGATGCTTGTGAAGAGTACGGGATTGTCCCGGAAATTGCGGTGCGGGTATCCAAGATTGGCGCCGATGTTTATGAGGCGCAGATAGAGGACAATGGGCCGGGCATTGACAGAAAGGAGGTTCCCAAGGTATTTGGGCAGCTTCTTTACGGCTCAAGGTTCCACTCGATAAGGCAGTCCCGCGGGCAACAGGGAATTGGCATCACTGCCGCGATTCTTTACGGGCAGATTACCACAGGCAAGACAGCAACGGTTAAATCAAAGAAGATGGGGGAAGATGTTGCTGTGGAGATAGAGCTTGGAATAAACGTAAAAGAAAACAAGGCTGATGTGAAGGGCGAAAAGGCAGTCATATGGGACACGGACCACGGCACAAGCGTAACTGTAAGGGCCAAGGGAAAATACCAGGCAGGCAGGCAGTCTGTTTTTGAATACCTGAAGGAGAGCGCGGTGGTCAACCCGAACATGAACCTGACGTATATCGACCCTGATAACAGGAAATGGACCTTCAGGAGGGTCGTTGAACAGCCATCGCCAAAATCAAAGGAAATCAAGCCGCACCCGCTAGGGCTGGAACTCGGGGAAATACGGAGCATCGCACAGACTAGCAACGAGAAGACACTGGCCAAATTCCTGTCCGGTGAGTTCAACAGGGTAAGTGAAAAGGTGGCGGGAGAGATACTTCAGGTATCAGGGATTGATGGCTCAAAGCCTCCCTCAGAGCTTACTCTTGAGGAAATAGACTCACTCATGAAGGCATTCAAGGAGGTCAGGATGATGCCCCCTCCGACAGACTGCCTTTCCCCTATCGGTGGAGAGTTCCTCAGGAAAGGCCTGAGAAACATCTACGAGGAGACGCACCCTTCATTCTATTCAAAACCCGTCATGAGGCCAGTGGCAGTTTACAGCGGAAACCCCTTCTCGGTTGAAGCATCGATTGTCTACGGAGGCGAGCTGAAATCCGATGAGCAGGTACGGGTTGTCAGGTACGCCAACAAGGTCCCCCTGCTTTACCAGGCCGGCGCTTGTGCAATAACCAAGGCGATATCGGAGATGGACTGGAGGCCGTACGGCCTCGAGCAGCGCCAGGGAAGCGGGGTTCCATATGGGCCGATGATAATACTGGTCCATGTCTACGGGACACGTATACCATACACTTCTGAATCAAAGGAAGCTGTTGCGAACGTCGAAGACATAGTGGAAGAGGTAAAGCTGGCAATGAGGAGCCTCGGGAGAGGTGTGAGAAAGTACCTGAGGAAACAGCAGAAGAGGGTGAAGGCCAGGGAAAAATTCAGGCTTGTCCAGATACTGCTTCCGGAAATAGGCAGAAAATCTTCCTCAATTCTCGGTGAAACGGAGCCGAGTCTGGATCTGGTCCTGTCACAGATCGCAAATGTGGTATTCGTGAATGAAGACACAGAGCCATTCGAAAACGGCATTCACGTAAGGATCAGCCTCCACAATTTCACGAGCAGGCCAAGATCACTTACTGTATATGCAGACCCGCCTGTGGGTGAGATAAGCGGAGGGGTGAACACCTGGGAGGTGAAGGAGATCAATCCAGCTGAGAACTATTCAATCACCTATGATGTCATCGGAAGCATCAAGGATTATCCGGGCACTGACATTTATTTTACAGGCATAGATGCAGTATATGTCCAGGGGGCAGAACCTCTTCCAGCCGACTGGAACATGGAGTCCCTGACCATCGAGGAAGAGGATGGCGGGGACGAGGAAGAGGAGGAAGATTCAGATGAACTCTGAAACTGAACAGGAACTCAAAGGGATTGTAAGGAACATCCTCGAGAGCATTAACAGCGGGGAGATACCGGAACTTCATCTCCCATCGAGGACGAGGGACAACATTGTCCTGGACCAGCTAACTTCGGTATGGAAGTACGGGGAATCCACCACCAGGAGGAGCGCCAAGTCTCTCGACGGGGCAGAATATCTTGTCAAGTTTCTCTATGTAATTGATTTCATAATCGAGATGCTCAAGACCAACAAGTCTTCAACCCTCAGGGAGATGTACTACATCTCTGAGGGGTGGGATCTTGCGAAATTCGGGTCCCAGGGCGAGTCGGACCTCCTTGCGGAAGACCTTGAAGTCATCAGCAAGCTTCTCAGGGAGGATTTCAAGCTCAGGCCTGAGGAAAACGGGGCAAGTATAATAGGAGATATAACGATTGAGGAAAAGAACAGAAAAGGTGATTTCAAGACGATCAACTGCAAGGACGACGTCGGAGATGGAGGGTATACAATCCCTTACAACGTCGAGCAGGAGAAGCTTCACCTGAAAACCCATGGGGCGAACTTTGTTATGGCTATAGAAACAGGAGGTATGTTTGACCGACTGGTTGAGAACGGGTTCGATGAGCGTTTCAACGCAGTCCTGGTCCACCTGAAAGGGCAGCCGGCAAGGAGTACAAGGAGAATCCTGAAGAGAGTCAACCAGGAGATGGGCCTCCCGATATACGTTTTTACGGATGGAGACCCGTGGTCGTTCAGAATTTTCGGCTCGATTGCCTATGGGGCCATCAAGACAGCCCACATCTCTGACCATCTGGCAGTCCCGACCGCGGAGTATGTCGGCATAACGGCATCAGACATTCTCAACTACAACCTGCCAACAGACAAGCTTACGGACAAGGACGTTAACGCCCTGCAGTCTGAGCTCAAGGACCCCAGGTTCCAGACGGAATTCTGGAAAGCTGAGATTGAGACCATGCTTTCCATTTCAAAGAAAGCTGAACAGCAGTCCCTGGCCAAGTACGGCCTTGACTATGTCACTGAGAAGTACCTGCCTGACAAGCTAGGCGAATTGGGGGCAGCATAAGGTGATATCATGAAAGTTGCTCTGGCCCAGATCAGTTCAAGCAAAAGCAAAGAAGAAAATTTGAAAAAATCACTCGATGTTGCCAGGAAACTGGAATCGAACCCTCCTGATATTCTGATATACCCTGAATACCAGATGCTGAACCCCTCTTTCGACGATCCCGAATTCATGATAAAGGAGTCGGAACTGATCACCGAGGACTTTGTAAACAGTTTCGTGCCTATAGCGAGAGACTCCAGGATGAATATTCTCCTGAATGTAGTCGAGAGGAACAACGGCCACCTTAAGCCTTTCAACACGTCGGTTATGCTCAACGACATGGGAATGATTGGCGGAAAATACAGGAAAAAACACCTTTTTGATGCTTACAGCTTCAAGGAGAGCAAGACATTCACCCACGGGTATGGTGCCCTGAACCCGTTCTTCACAGAGAAATTCAGCATAGGGGTCCAGATTTGCTACGACCTCAGGTTTCCCGAGGCGGCAAGGCTCCTGCGCCTTAAGGGCGCAAACATACTGTCATACCAGGCAGGATGGTTCAAGGGGGAGAGGAAGCTCGACACATGGCTGACACTGCTGAGAACAAGGGCCATGGAGAACGGGGCATTTGTCCTCGGCGTAGCGCAGACGGGAAACCAGTTCACCGGCCACTCTGTCGTCATTAACCCCTATGGAGATATCCTATCGGAAGCTGATGAAGAGGAAACCGTGATAACATCTGATCTGGACCTTACACTCATAGAGGAATATCTCAAGGACGTGCCGGTACTGAAGCAGAGAAGGACCGACATCTATGACATTTACGATGTCGGGAAGCTATAGGAGCTTGAGGAACTGCCTCATCTCCCTGTAGTCTGAAAGCACAAAATCTGCCTTCGTCTTGCCAATACCTACCTTTATCCTGACCGCATCCCCGTTTGCTTCGAAAGACTCTTCATCGGTCCTGTCGTCGCCCGCAATAATCGCGTTTGAACCGTTTCTCATTTTATGTATGGCGGACCCCTTGTTTATGCCGGGAACCCTGAGCTCCATGATCATCTTGCCTTCATAGACATCCATCATGTTCTCCTCGCCCATATTCCTTACAAGGCCCTCAAGCTCATCCTTCCTTCTATCGTCAGTCATCAGGCCGAGATGAAAGAGGAGATTCCCGTTCTTGTTGTACATCCTGAGGCCGTCGTACTGGCTCTCAAACAGTTTCCTGTTTTTGAAGATCCGGTCACAGATCTGCGTGAAGTATGCGAGGTCAGGGATATTTTCCCTTATCTCCCCCCCTATTCTCATTACAGCACCATGGAGGGCTATTACGTTATAGGCGTTCCCGATGAATTTTGTTATGTCGTCCAGGGACCTTCCGGTGACGATGTACATTTCATAATTGTTGTCGAGAGAGTTCAGGATATCTTTCAGCTCACTGTCTGCATAACAGTCATCAGGGTCCATCTTTATTGGTATCAGCGTGCCATCGTAATCGAGGAAAAGTTTCAGGCTGCTGTTCTTCAGCAACTCTGCCCTGCGAATCAGGTCAGCGGGAATGGACATAGGTTGATTCCTTGCTGGACATAAGTTTTCTATCTGCTGTGCTCTCTATTTCTCCAAGCCACCAGTCGAGATTCTTTCCATAGACATTATCCTTCATAAGTGAGAGGCGCCTCTGGATCTCCTCCCTCTTCATGTTCAGGGAATACAGTATCGCATCTGCCATTTCGGCAATGTTGTTCGGGTTCACGACGAGTGCTCCTGACTTAAGGTCGTATGAAGACCCCGCAAACTGTGAGATTATCAGGCTTCCTGAATCGGTGACCGACACGAACTCCTTGCTGACCAGGTTCAGGCCGTCCATCAGCGGCGTGATAAGTGCTATGTCTGCCTGGCTGTAATACGATATCAGGGTCTTGTCTGAGATCCTCCTGTACATATAGATTATCGGCGCCCACGATAGGTTTCCATGCTCACCGTTGACCCTCCCTATGGTCATCTCAAGCTCACGCTTCAGTGACTGGTATTCGGTGACTGAGGTCCTGCTGGGTGTAACAACCATGACGTAGACAAATTTTCCGGCATATTCCGGGAACCTGTCCAGCATATTCTCTATCGCCAGGACACGGTTGATGAGGCCCTTGGTGTAATCGAGCCTGTCAATGGAAAAAATCATTTTCATCCCCTCCAGAGATTTCACCCTTGCCTTCCTGGCGTTGGCCTTCTCGTAATATGTTTCATCGATTCCGAGCGAGATCGAGAACAGCTTTCCATTCTCGTTGAGTGAGTTCCTGAGTATCTTCTGGGCAGAAGCCCTGAAATTGCTCGTGTAAAGGGGAGTGTGGAAGGTGAGCATATCCGCCTTGGCAAGGCTGTGTATTATTTCCTCCGCCTCGGGCAGTATGGAGAAAAACTCGCTCGCGACCCATGGGATATGCCACGTGAAAAGCGTGAAGTTCTGAGTTCCGCTCTTTCTCAGCATTCCCGGGAGAAGTGTCAGCTGGTAGTCGTGTATCCAGACTTTCATGTCCGGCTCAAGGTACTTCAGGATCTTTTCCTTGAATTTTTCATTTACCTGCTTGTAGTACTTGAAGCCGTCAGAGGAGAACCTTATGCGTTCGCGGAAATAATGGAAGAGGGGCCACAGAGTTCCGTTTGAATATTCGTCGTAGAACCCCTTCTTCTCCTTCTGGTTCAGGATAACCCTCACTATCTTGTAGTTACCGCGGTCCTCAACCGTATGCTCAGGGTCAAGCTTTCCATCCCCCCAGCATACCCAGACTCCACCTTCCTTCTCGATGAGCAGCTTAAGAGCAGTGGCTACTCCTCCCACATTCTTTTTTGTAACCTTCTTGTTGTGGGACTTATCATATGAAAAGGGGCATCTGCTAGTAACAATAAGATAAGTCAATGATAATCAATGGGATTCTGATATATAACTGTTATATGAGTGGGGTTTTGTTGTGAAACTCGTATTTGAAAGTAGATATTAACCGATAGTTCTCAAAAAGATCATCAATTGCAGGCTCATGGGAATATTTAAACCAAACTGCCATTTTTCTCTTTTCTAATCAGGGCCCGGCTTCTGCAATTCCAAGAAGGCGTGCATTAACGAAAGCCGTGAAAGCACCTAACAGATGAGGTTTCTGCTATATATTGCGAGAGTGTCTGAATCAGCATGGAAGAACTGGTCAAACTGACCATAGCAGTCAGCATCCCGGTATGGGGGGCCCTGGCGATAATAGGGGCCTTTGCCGCGTACTTCGCCGGAGTAGCCGGGGTGGGCATAATTTTCATACTTGTTATAGTCGTTTCAGCCTTCTGGAGCAGGACTCTCCAGGGCTTCGCCGAGACCGTGCACAGGAAGCCTGATCAAACTCCGCCAGTTGGGCCTCACGAATCCAGGCTTAGGGATATCGAGGCAAAACTCGATGAGATTTCCAGGAACATGAAGGAATAGGGAAATGGACGACAACTCCAGGTACAAGAGGAATGTGCGCATTGCAACCATGATAATCGTAGTGGCGTCAATCGTCGGCGCCTCGCTGATAGCCATAGTGTCACTGCCGGGAATAGGGCTGCTGTCACCCTACCAGGAATACCACACAGATCTCACAATTTCACCGCCGGCATCCTCTTACAGCATCTCAATATCTGCAAATGACTCAAACATTCAAATTTACCAGGGCGGAAACAACTCAATTTATGTTGATGTCACCGTCTCGGGCTGGGTAAGGCTGAGCAACGAGAATGTATACATCAGCAGGGAAGTGGTGGGGGACTCCGTAAACCTCGTTGTAAACACGCCAAGGTTCTTCGCCGCCTTTACCGCAAATGCAAAGCTGTACCTGCCTTCCGGGGCAACCGCGGGTTACCTTACCGCCGAGACTTCAAACGGCAACGAAAACGTCTATGGTGCGCTTAACGCAGTTAACATGACACTTTCAACCACGAACGGGAATATCGGCACATCCGGCCTCAGCAGCGGCAGGGTCTATGCATCGACCGTGAATGGCAATATCGACGTAACCGCCGTAAACCTTTCCAGCTGCAATGAAAACACTGTTAACGGGAACCTCCACCTCACAATTTCCGAAATTCTGAAGTCGGGGACGTACAGCCTCAATTCTGTGAACGGGAATCAGGATCTGTACATTAACAAGCTGTCGAACGCCACTCTTGCACTTTCCACAGTGAATGGCAATATAGCAGTCATCAATCTGGTGGTAGAAACAACAGTCAGCTCTTCCCACACTCTTGAAGGCACCATGAACGGGGGAGGGGCATCTGTGAGCATGAAGACTTCAAACGGCAATCTGAGAATAACTGGAACATGAAATTGGTGTATTGCAGCTTTCGCATAGAAAGGCATTTATAGACGTTTAAAATTAGGGTATTGTGACGGCCACAGTGGTGGGGAAACACCCGGTCTCATTCCGAACCCGACGGTAAAGTCCACCACGTTTCGTATGCGTACTGTCTTCCGCGAGGGGATGGGAACTACGATTCGCTGTCATACTCTTAAATTCACAAATGCGGCTCAAACCGTGTTTGTGAAATTATTACTTATATTGCTGAAAGTTCAGGAACGCGTTTTGAGGATGCTGTTTAATTGAAAAATTCAGAATTTTATTCTCCTTTTCTTCAGCTTGTGCAGGTGTATCTTCCTGCTGGTCGATATCACCGGCCTTATCAGCAGCTGCGTGCTCCCGATTATGAAGAGGTATATGCCTACGGTGGGGTTGTAGCTGGGGAAAAACTCCACACTTCCAACTAGAAATTCAATGCCCACTGCGAAATCATTCCCGATGCTCATCCAGTCGTAAAGCCTGTTGATCTTGCCTTCGTCGCGCCTCTTCTTGACAAACTTCTTTATTGTTCTGTCGGCAGGCTCTCCTTTTATGAACTCCCTGAAATTGAGTATGAGCCAGAGAAGGCCGCCATTCCGGATGATCTCAAGGATTCCTGTCGTGAACTCAACCCTGAAAGAGCTCTCGAGGGTGTCGATATAGTTGAACCCCCCATTTCCATAGTACCCGTTCTTAATGATCAGTATGAGCTCGTTGAACCAGGGGTTCTCCAGGTATTTCTCCATATCGGGGTTACCATACTCATCATCGGAAATGTCCTTCTCAAGGTACCCTGATACTATTTCGTTTGAAATGAAATAATCCGAGGTCACTGCTGATATAAGTACGCGCTCGTCAGGGGTTGATGCAAAATCAAGCTCGTGGTCGTAGAATGATCCTATGATCCCCATGATCAGGCTCTTCTGAAGGTATGAAATCATTGCCACGTTATGTGCAAGCGGGACCTTCCTCATACGGTCAAAGAAGCCTGAAATAATTCGTTCCTCGCTTTCCCTGGAGAGATGGACATCAATTCTGCGAAGTATCATGAATGGGTCTGAATCTTCAACACTCTCCGTATATCCATCAGTTTTCATGCGCGTGCAGACATCATGCGGATTGCCTTTCACTGCGAAGGAAAAGAGGTTCCTGACCTCTCCCCAGGTTATCCTGATATTGTAATACCCCTCGTGGATAAATCTGCACAGGTAAAGAAAAAAATCCAGGTCCTCGTCAGCCCGGCCCGCATTTCTGTCTCCTCCATTCATTGGATCAGCTTCGCCCGGTGTCACTTGCCCATTACCTCTCCGGGATGCATACTATGACACTTATTACTTTCCTCTTACTCTGATTCAGAAATCACAATATTAAATGTAAAGCATATAATAGCAGACTGTAATTTATTAAGTACTACAGGGTTCGCGAGAGTGCATTGCCAACTTCGGAAAAATACAGCAAATTCTGTGTTTGCCGCTGAAGGGCCTTGCTAAGAAGACCTAAAAACCATAAACCCTCTAGTAATATTAAGGAGATTGGTGTAAATAAATGTCAGCTAATTCCAAGAATTCAGTAGAAGCCCTGATAGAGGTGTCAAGAACTGATTGCTGGGTTACCAATGTAGTAAACCAGAAGGATCCGAAGGCAGAGGTCAAGAGGCTGAAGATAGGCCCTGAACTCACCATGCACAAGATAACATGCACTATAGACAGGGAGAACATGATTTCCAAGATGAGGGAACTCAGGGGAGTCATAACCAAAGTGACCAGGGAAGGGAAGAAATCAATCTGGGCTGAAGGGGTAAGCTGCACAGCATGCAAGTTTGTCGCCAATTCTGACATGGCAGTTCTCAGCAACAAGGCAGCCGACAGGGAGCACATTCTCTACAGGGTACTTGTCAGTTCAAAGAGGAAGCTTGACGTTATACTGAAGGACATGGAGAAGAACGACCTGGAACCGAGGCTGATTAGCCTTGAAGAAGGCTCGAAACTTACGCTGACAGACAGGGAAAGGGAAATACTTCTTATATCCCTGAAAAAAGGATATTTCGAACCTGACAGGCAGACATCAATGAAGGAAGTCGCGGAAGGTCTTGGAGTTTCAACATCCTCCCTTAGGGATGTTCTAAGGAGAGGACTTAAGAAAATAGTGAAAAATTATTTTGACAACAATCTGTGAGAAGAGTTATCTCCAACCTCACACATCTGCAGTTTCAATCCCGCTTTATTCAGGGGAAGTCTTTTCAAGCTTGAACCTTCCCTGAACGTTTATTCTGACTGTGCTGCCCACGAAAACGTTTCCCGGGTCATAGAAAGATTTCCATTTCAGGCCATAGTCTTCGCTGTTCACCTTTCCGTTTACCTCGAAGTTGAAAGTCTCGGAATTAGGCCTCAGTATTTCGCATGCAAGGGTCACTTCCTTGGTTATGTCCCTGATCTTGAGCTGGCCCCGTACCTTGTACTTGTTTTCCTCTTTCACTTCTATTCCCGTGCTCCAGAATCTTACATGGGGGTAGTGCTCAACATCGAAGAACTTGGTGCCCTTCAGTTTCTTGTCTCGCATCCTGTCCCGTGTGTCAAGGCTCTCACCTTCCAGAACCAGGTCAACCAGTGAATCGACCGGGTTTTCAGGGTCTCCCCTGAAAATGCCGGAGAATTTTGTGAATTTGCCATGGACGGTGGAAACGACCATATGGCGAATCTGGAACTCAAAGCTGGTATTGGTCTGATCGAGAGCCCACTCACTCAGATGCTTCCCGACAGTCTTCATTGATATATGATATTCCGTAATAAAATAAAATGCAAACCTCAAGTGTAAGGTAAAAAAGGGTATTTTGTTATCTAATTAGTTAACAAAATGAGTATAATCTGGAATAGCTTGCCGGAAAGGTTAATATATATAAACTGGAGGCTAATTGAAGTTCAGAGTCTCCAATGGTTGAAAAAAGGCTAACCCCAACTGCTGCAACACCAAAAAAATGCAGCCGGATCTCTCCCCACAATATGCGGGCCCTGTTGCATTTCACCGTCGGTTAGCAGACTTTGGCCCCCTGGCTGAAGGACGAATTTCTGTTATATGTTCGCATTTCGTCACAGGTGATTTGGGTTGGCACCTTCCACCAGCCTGGCGTCAAAGGAAAATAGAGCACTAATGTTGGGAAAAAGCGTATAAAAAATAAAAAAAGGTATTGGGATGTTTATGCCACTGATACAGTTCCGGTCATCCAGCCGGGTGTGCTCATTGCACCGCCCCATCCAGCACTTCCGCTTCCACAGGCTGCTTCACACTGCCAGGTATAGCTTCCCGAGTTCAGGGTGAATGTTGCGTGGACAACGCTGGATGGCGGGACAGGTATGTTAAGCAGAACATTGCTGGAGGTTCCCATTACTGTAAACGTGTGTGCTATGTTCGTGTCAGGAACCTTTGATACAACAGACCCTCCGGATACATTGATTCCACTTGTTCCCTGGCTCGAGTTCACGTTTGTGTCATTTATTATGGTTATCTGGTTGCCGGTAGTTCCCACGACATTGGCATACTGGGACGCAACATCGGCCGGGCCGTCATCATAATTTATTATGGTGAGGCTTATCATTTTTCCAGCAGGGAAGCTTATCACTGCAGAGGACTGGAGCGTTCCGTTCTCAAGCACGTAATATGCCGGCTGATCGCCAACAGTCTGGTTGAAAATGTTGTTAGTGGTAACCACCAGGGTAACGGCATATGTGCCTGAATTGTTCGCTGTGGAATTCTGCGCCACAGCATTGGCAACATTATATGAAATGCCAAAACCTGCTACAGCAATTATTACAACAATTGCCACAATATATGTTCTCTTACCGATTTCCATAGGTAATCACAACAGTCTATCCTGTGGCTATACTAATACGGTGCACCTCAATTATGATGGAACGGGTAACTTAATAATCGGACACTGGGATAGAATTTTTAAGCTTAGGAAAGTGATCAGTCTCATTGTGAAATCTTAATATTTAGCCGGTCCGGTATTTAAGCGATTTTTTAAAAACAGGGGCAGGATAATGTGCCGGCAAAAGCCTGTTTCTGGAGAATGTAATGGAAATAGGCTGTTATGGCGGGTATGCATGAAATTGTGGCTACTTTTCCCTAATATTTGAGGCTAACCGTTCATCTGTAACCCGTTGATTATGTACCTGGGATCGAAATGAATGACATACATGCCCATGAACACATAATCAAGAGGAGAGGAATCGCAGCATACAGGAAGGAACTCACACCTGAAACCGGTATGGGCGAAGTTCAAGAGGAAGTCCTTGATGTCAAACTCGTAAAGCTTCTGTTCATATCCATGGCTGCAGTAGTGGCTTTTGGAATCTCTATGGTTCTATTTCCGCTGTAATTTTTACATATTTTGTATTTATCTCCCACCCAGTTGTTTTTCTTTTGCAGTATCGGGCCGTGGCATTTCAGGCTGGTTTTCCAAAGTTCTGAAACGCCTGTACCCTGAAGCGCCTCCCTGGTTGTGGATGCAAATGCAGCACTCTTTTGAAAGCACTCCCGGATGCACACCGGGAGGGGCAGAGCTGACCTCATGCTATCAGTTTTCGAAGGAATTATGCCCTTCTTTTCAACTATTGGTGAGATGCCCTGGCGTTTACGTGTCCTCAGTTTTGCGCATAGAAGGTATTACATTCGTGCGTGCGTATAATCAGGCAGTGAAAGGAAATCCATGAGCCGAAGTCGGGCCCGCATTTATGCTCGGTGAACGTGGAAGGAGCCTCGCACTCCCTGCCGCAATACTTGCCCCGTCTGTTGCCCCCGCGACTTTCTTTGCAATTATAAAAAATTCCCATGGCACTTGCAACGGGTCTTACCCCGCACTTATGGGTTACATTTCTGCACCAATTGAGGCGGCTGCCGGCATGTTAATATTTTCAATACTGGCATTTGTTCCCGGGGTAATCCTCGCAGAACGGGCCTATTCACAATATTACGGCGGCATTTTCCAGTTCTATGAAGACCATGTAGCCTGGATACGTAAGGATTCAACCGAGGAGTTGAAGTACTCGGACCTTCATGATGCATACTTCCGGGACATGCTTTACAGGAACGCATTGGAACATGGGAAGGGTACAAACGAACTTCCCCGGGTTACTGGATCGGTATCCTTTCGCGTCAATGACAGAATCATCAGGCATTCTGCCATCAATTCCCCGTCGCAGTGACCTACATCGAATCAAGGGGGCCTGAAGAGAACATCAGCTGATTCTGAAAAGAAGGTGGAAAGAGAGGGCCGGGATCCAATCACACACCCTAAGGTGTGGACCCAGCCCTGCATATATCTGTTGGGGGCGAAAAAGGCACCAAGTTACTGAAGCTTTGAGGGATCGAACATGTAGCTGTCATAGTCCTTCTCTACGATCTCCCTCTGTGATTGTATCCTGGCCAGAAACTCATTTATCATGTCCGCAGCAAGCCCCTTCATCTCTCCACTTAGCATTTTCCCGCTCCTGTAATCCTCATAGACCCTGGAAGTCTTGCCGATGTCGGGCTCAAGCATCCTGTATACGTTGAAGGCGAAGTCTATGTCGGGATTAGCTCCGTATTTTCTCTGTTCCTCCGCAGTATCCCTTCCACCCGAGAAAGCGTATTTCATGAGTTTGCGCCTCACAGTCTTCGGGTCATCGTCGAGATATATTCCTGTTGTGCGGTCTGATGATGACATTTTTCCGCCTCCCTTGAGAGAAGGTATGAACTTTGAGATTATTGAGGAAGGTTTGTAGTATCCCAGTTTTGGAAGTACATCCCTTGAAAGCTTGAAGTGCGGGTCCTGGTCAATTGCATACGGAATCATGCACCTCACATTCCTCCCCTTGAGTACTGACATGATGAATGCCGGGACAGACTGCATGCTCGTGAAGAAATATTTCCCTATGTTGTCGCTGTCCGAGAAGCCAAAGACGGCCTTAACCGATGATGCGGTTATGTGCTTGGAAACTTTTATCGCCTGATTATACAGGAGGCCTGAGTGATGTGTATCGACGAGGACGTGTGTCTTTTCAGGCCTGAACCCCACACTCAGGATGTCAAGGATGTTCTGCTTTGTATACTTCTCCAGGTCCCTCTCATTCACGTCCCTGAACAGGTACTTCTCATCATCTGTTATCTGCACGATGAGATCCACGTCAAACCTGTCCTGAAGCCACTTAGTGAAAACGAAAGGAAGCAGGTGCCCGAGGTGCATCTCCCCCGACGGGCCTCTTCCCGTATAAAGATAGAATTTGTTGCCCTTCTCATAGCTGTCCAGTGCTATGTCCAGGTCCCGGTGTGAAAAGAAAATGCGATGGGTAAGGAACGGGTGCACTTCTCCCGCTATCTTCTTGATCCTTGAGATCATTTGGCCGTCAATCAGCTTTGCCCCGAATTCATTGGCTATCCTGTCGTAGTCGGTCTCCTTAAGCTCGTTGCTGACCTCCCACGGAGTGATACCTGGCTTTTCTGTCAATATTGCACCTCTTTTGAATTATTCTGCAGATCTATTGCCGTTTGAAGGATCAAGCCGGCACTTTCATGAACAGGTCCTTGTCCATGACCGCCCTGAGCGACGCAAGATCTCCCGGGCCGAATATTCCGTACTCCGTTATGAAACCGGTAACGTATTTGGCAGGCGTGACATCGAAAGCAGGGTTTCGAGCGCTGCTCTCTTCCGGGCCGATCCTGCTTCCGTTTATGATCATCACCTCATCCTGGCTTCTCTCTTCTATAGGTATGTCATCGCCGCTTTTGATTGAGAAGTCGAAGGTGCTTCCGGGTGCAGCAACGTAGAAAGGTATACCATTCTCCCTGGCGAGCACCGCCTTCTCGTATGTGCCTATCTTGTTTGCAAAATCTCCGTTCGGGGCGATCCTGTCTGCACCAACAATGACCATGTTGACATCCTTCTTCTTCATGAAGTATCCCGCTGCATTGTCTGCAATTATCGCATGGTCTATGCCTTCCTGCGCCAGTTCCCAGGCGGTGAGCCTTGCTCCCTGGAGCCTTGGCCTCGTCTCATCAACGTAGACGAAAATATCCTTTCCCTCTCTCCTGGCATATCTCATGGGTGCAAGGGCAGTCCCCCAGTCAAGGACAGCGAGAGCGCCTGCATTGCAGTGAGTCAGGAGCCTCGCCCCGTCCGATATGAGTTCGTTCCCGTGCTCACCAATCTTCTTGCACCTCCCGGATATCTCATTGGCATATCTCCTTGCAGCGCCAAGGTCAAAGTTATTGTCTTCCATGAATCTTATTGCCTTGAAAAGGTCAAAGGCAGTGGGCCTTGTCCTGGATATATCATCCACCGCCTTTTTCATGTCCTCGTTATTGAGTTTAGCCATGGCGAGGCCGAATGCGGCAGTGACCCCAATGGCAGGGGCACCCCTTACGACCATGTCCTTTATCGCGTACACGATGTCTTCGGTCTTGGTGGCTGTAAAAATTTCAACCTTGCCGGGGATTTTTCTCTGGTCTATCAGCTTCACGGTATTGTCATGGTACCAGACGGCAAACAGAGTCTTTGCCTCGCCATCTATATTAACTTTCATACTCCGAGATAGCATTGAAATTTAAATTTGTATCGAATTTACAGCAAATCAAGAAGCTCCTGGTCACCCGGCGGGTTTGGAAGGTCTGAGAAGGGGCTGTTCATGTAGTCTGACGGGCTCTTTTCGCCAAGTACAAACTTCCTGAACAGGTAGTTGTGGAATGCGGGGACTTCGTGTTTCTTCATAATTTCCGTAACTTTCCTTATCTTCTCCGTATAAGGTGATACGTCACCGGAATCATGGGCCACATGAAGTGTGTTAAGCGAAAAATTTGAAGTGCTGCAGACCCCGCCATAGGCACCCATCCTTACAGATTCCTCAAGCAGGTGGTCCTTTCCCTGGTAAACCTCCAATCCGGGAATCTGGAGGAAATCTGAGAATCTGTCAAGGTCTCCGCCGCTATCTTTAATCCCCCTTATTGATGAATGCTCCGAACTCAAAGAAGCTACTGTCTCGGGAGATACGGTGAGCCCTGTCAGGGACGGGTTGTTGTACAAATACAAGCTCTCATGGGTCCCTGAGGCAATATCAGAGAAGTACTTCCTCATGCTCTCCTGCGAATACCTGTGGTAGTAGGGGTTGATAATGACCAGGTTCTCATACCCTATGTCTTCAGCATCTTTCATCATGTCAAGGGTCTCTTCAAGATCATTCCTTGAAATGTTCGCAAACAGTTTGATCCCCGGGGACATCTTGACAACTTCCCCAAGCACCTCGAGATGCCTCTTGTATGAAAGTGATGCACAGCCTCCGGTTGAACTTGCAGCAAAGGCACCATCAAAGCTGTTCAGGCTCGCATATTCAAGCAGCCCTTCAAGAGCTTCAAGGTCGAGCCTCCCCTTTTTGTGTGGCGTGATCATAGGTATTATGATGCTAGAGGTCATGAAAGTGAATAGGAGAGCGATGGTAAAATAGATTGCATCGATTAACCTTTTGCAGAGTGAGCTTTCCCGGCAAAAACCATTAGACAATATTTATATTCTGAAAGCCAATCAAGATTCCCGGTTATATGGGGCCCGTAGCTCAGCTAGGTAGAGCATCTGGCTTTTAACCAGGTGGTCGGGGGTTCAAACCCCTCCGGGCCCGTAAAGGAGGGACAAACAATGGGAAAGCTTAACGTGTTGCGACATGAGCTCGTGCCTGAGCATCATTTAGTCAAAAAGGAAGATGAAGATAAGGTTTTAAAGGAGTTAAACATAGCAAAAGACCTGTTGCCGAAAATAAGTAGAAACGACCCTGCCGTAAAGGCATTGGAAGATATACACGGACCCCTCGAAGAGGGGAGGATTATTCGAATCGTGAGGAAGAGTCCTACTGCTGGATTTTCTATCTATTACAGGGCAATAAGTGGTGAGATTTTCAAATGAAGGAGTTAGTAGATTTATTTTTCAAAAATGAAAGCGTAGTGAACCACCAGATTGAATCCATGAACTATTTTGTGGCCACAAAATACAATGCAGACAATGGGATGCAGAAAATTGTAGACGAAACCAAGGTAACCGACGAGGACCATCCGGGGGTCATGACCCTTGACCCTGCAAAGACAGGCGGAAGGGACATCAAGATCTATTTCGGCAGGACCAGGGAAAGTGGGAGATTCGTAGGGGACCCCACAATATGGGTGGAGACTCCGGAGATAAAGGAGGCGTCTGGCGCCTCAAACCAGATAACGCCAAATGAAGCCAGACTGAGGGACCTTAACTATATGGCCCCCATCGCACTCAAACTCAGGATCGTCGACGATGGAGTCGAGAAAGATCCTGAAAACATAAAGATAGGCGATCTGCCTGTCATGATACGATCAAAGGTTTGCACCCTTCATGGCACAAACCTCGACAATTACATAGAGAAAAACAACGGCCCAATCAACTCTTCCAGGACGGAGAAGCTCCAGTATGTAGGGGAGGACCCCAACGACCCGGGAGGATACTTCATTATCGGCGGGTCTGAGAGGGTTATTGTATCGCTTGAAGACCTTGCCCCCAACAAGATACTTGTTGAACTGGAAGAGAAATACGAATCCAAGGTGGAAGTCGCAAAGGTGTTCTCCCAGAAGGGAGGTTTCAGGGCACTCACATCAATGGAGAAAGCAAGCGACGGCATTCTCAACGTATCAATTCCAAGTGTTGCAGGGACGATACCTCTGGCAATTCTGATGAAGGCCCTTGGGATAGAGAAGGATGTCGACGTCCACAAGTCAATCTACAGCGAACCCGCAATGGACCCCATCATATACGCAAATATTGAAGAGTCAAAGAGCCCGAAAATATTCCCGCCAAATGGCGTGAACACCGGTGAAGATGCAATATCTTACCTAGAGAAGAGATTTGCAGCCGGCCAGGCAAAGGAATTCAGGGAAAAGAAAGTTTCACAGATGCTTGACAAGTCATTGCTTCCGCATCTTGGGGACACCAGGGCTGACAGGCTGAAAAAAGCACTTTACTTGGGAAGGATGGCCAGATCTCTTCTCGAGCTTAACCTCGGGAAGAGAAAAGAGGATGACAAGGATCATCTTGCAAACAAGAGAATCAAGCTCGCAGGGGATCTTCTTGACGAACTTTTCAGGAACGCATTCCAGTCCGTAATGAAGGACCTCAAATACCAGCTTGAAAGGACCTACAACAGGAAGAAGGGAATAAGGCTGAGGCCTGCAGTTAGGCAGGACCTTCTTACGCAGAAACTTCTCCACGCCATGGCAACAGGTAACTGGATTGGCGGAAGGACAGGAGTTTCACAGCTGCTGGACAGGGTTTCCAATGTAAGCACCCTGAGCCATCTTCGAAGGATTATATCGCCGCTTACAAGGTCGCAGCCCCACTTCGAGGCGAGGGACCTTCATCCAACGCAATGGGGGAGAATCTGCCCCAACGAGACCCCTGAGGGCCAGAACTGTGGGCTGGTGAAAAATGCAGCCCTTATCATCAATGTTACAGAAGGGATAGATGAGAAGATAGTGCTCGAGTTCCTGAAGGGAATGGAACTGAAGGAGATCGCAGGGGAAAGCGTGAGCTCGGGACGTGTCTACCTTAACGGGGACTTTGTGGGTTACCATGACGATCCCGAAGCATTTTCAAAACTGATACGGGAAGAGAGGAGAAAAGGCAAGATATCCGACGAGGTCAACGTGAGATTTGAGCCTGAGACCAGGGAAGTCATCGTTAACTGTGACAAGGGAAGGATAAGAAGGCCGCTTCTCACTGTAAAGGGCAAGACTACGCTGATAACGCAGGACATGCTCAAGAAGCTTGAAACAGGGGAATACACAATTAAAGACCTAGTGAAGAAGGGGGCTATAGAATGGATCGATGCAGAGGAGGAGGAAAACCTTTACGTCTCCATCTATGCATATGATTTCCCGGAGAGGTGCCCATCATGCTCCAGGTTCCTTTACAGGAGCAAAATTTACTGGACCAATCCCGGTGAGAGCCAGGACATTGAGCTGCAGTGTGAATCGTGCGGTGAAAAATTCCCGGGAAAGAGCCTTCTTGAGGAAGACCACACACACCTCGAGATCGACCCTTCACTGATCCTGGGAGTGGTTGCATCCATTACGCCTTATCCTGAGCACAACTCTTCACCAAGAATCACGATGGCAGCGGCCATGACAAAACAGTCAATCGGGCTGGCGGCCACAAACTTCAGAATAAGGACGGACACCAGGGGACACGTGCTGCACTATCCGCAGATGCCTCTTGTCAAAACCAGGGTAATGGACTTTATCAGTTATGAGAAGAAGCCTGCAGGGCAGAATTTTGTCGTGGCAATCATGTCATACCAGGGCTACAACATACAGGATGCATTGATTTTCAACAAGGCAGCTGTTGAGAGGGGGCTTGGAAGAAGCACCTTCTTCAGGACATATACTGCCGAGGAGAGGAGATATCCCGGCGGCCAGGAAGACCGCTTCGAGATTCCTACACATGATGTTCTGGGTGCAAGGGCTGAGGATTTCTACAAGAACCTTGACGAGAACGGAATCATCTACCCCGAATCCAAGGTCGCAGGGTCGGATGTGCTGATAGGAAAGACATCACCCCCGCGTTTCCTCGAGGAAGGGGGAGACAAGCTCGGTCCGCAGAGGAGGAGGGAATCGTCAATCACGATGAGGCCCAACGAGTACGGTTTCGTTGACAATGTCATCCTCACAGTGTCCGAAAGCAACAGCAGAGTCATCAAGATCAAGGTAAGGAGCGAAAGAATTCCCGAACTCGGTGATAAATTTGCCTCCAGGCACGGGCAGAAGGGAGTCATTGGCTCGGTCGTCCCGCAGGAAGACATGCCCTTCACAGAGGAAGGCACAATCCCTGACCTGGTAATCAACCCCCACGCAATTCCGTCAAGAATGACTGTGGGCCACATACTGGAAATGATTGCCGGTAAGATCTCAACCAGGAAGGGAGAGATCATGGATGGGACAATATTCAGCGGAGAGCCTGAGAAGAGTCTGAGGGAAGGGCTCACGGAGAACGGGTTCAGATACAGCTCATCAGAAGTTATGTATGACGGGATAACAGGCAGGAAATACGATGTGGACATCTTCACCGGGGTAATATACTACCAGAAGCTGCACCACATGGTCGCAGGAAAGTTCCACGCAAGATCCAGGGGGCCTGTGCAGATCCTTACAAGACAGCCCACAGAGGGAAGGTCAAGGCAGGGAGGCCTCAGGTTCGGGGAAATGGAGCGTGATACTCTTATCGCCCACGGAGCCGCTATGGTAATCAAGGACAGGCTCCTGGACCAGAGCGACGGGACAATTCTCTACGTCTGTGGCAACCCGTCCTGCGGACATATCGCAATCCTTGACAGAAAAAGGGGGACAATGCGCTGCCCTGTCTGTGGAAACACGGGAAATATACATCCTGTGGAGACAAGCTATGCGTTCAAGCTAATGAGGGATGAGTTGAGTTCAATGGGTGTAATGATGAGATTGGTATTGGGTGATCTCAAGTGACGACTGGAATTTCAAAAAGAATTTACAGGATTCAGTTCGGGCTTCTGGCACCTGAAGAGGTAAGGAAGATGTCACAGGTGAAGGTTATAACAGCCGACACCTATGATGACGACGGCTATCCGATTGAGAGGGGCCTGATGGACCTTCATATGGGTGTTATTGAGCCGGGCCTGAAGTGTACAACATGCGGCGGAAAGGTGGACGAATGCCCGGGCCACTTCGGGCACATAGAACTCGCAATGCCCGTTGTGCACGTGGGATTCATAAAGGAAGTCAAGACATTCCTTGATTCCACATGCAAGAGCTGCGGAAGAATAAAGCTCACCGATGACGAGATAAAAACGTACAGGGAAAGGATGAGCGCATACAACCTGTCATCATCCGATCCTGAGGTGATTGGTATAATGTCAAAGAAGATGACCGATGAGGCCGGCCAGAGAATGGTGTGCCCTCATTGTGACACGCAGCAGAGCAAGATAATCCTCGACAAGCCGACCACGTTCAGGGAGGAGGGAATCAAGGTGACCCCCAAGGAGATAAGGGAGAGGCTTGAGAGAATCCCAGATGACGATCTGGTATTCTTCGGGTTCAACCACGAGGTTGCCAGGCCGGAATGGATGATACTTACAGTTCTTCCAGTACCGCCGATCAATGTCAGGCCGTCAATCACCCTTGAAACAGGTGAGAGAAGCGAGGACGATCTTACCCACAAGCTTGTTGATATAATCAGGATTAGCCAGAGACTGAGGGAGAGCAGGGACAACGGCTCCCCACAGCTTATTATTGAGGACCTCTGGGACCTTCTGCAGTTCCATGTAACTACATACTTCGATAACCAGACCGCGGGAATTCCCCCGGCAAGGCACAGATCAGGAAGGGCCCTGAAAACGCTGGTGCAGAGGCTTAAGGGAAAAGAGGGAAGATTCAGGTCAAACCTTTCAGGAAAAAGGGTGAATTTCTCCGCAAGGACAGTTATTTCACCCGAGCCATTCCTTTCGATCAATGAAGTTGGGGTGCCTGAAAAGGCTGCCAGGGAACTGACAGTCCCCGTTATTGTAAACATATTCAACCTTGACTCTGTCCGGGAACTCGTAGCAAGAGGGCCTGAGCCAAGGGATGAATTTGACAAGTACCTCGCAGGCGTAAACTACATAATACGGCCAGATGGCAGAAGGGTAAAGATAAGCACCCAGAACGCTGCAGAAAACGCGGAGAGGGTTGAGGTGGGCTGGACGGTAGAAAGGCAGCTCAACGAAGGCGACATAGTGCTGTTCAACAGGCAGCCATCACTGCACAGGATGTCAATGATGGGCCATACAGTCAGGATTCTTTCGGGGCAGACATTCAGGTTCAACCTTGCAGTCTGCACTCCTTACAACGCTGATTTTGACGGGGATGAAATGAATCTCCACATACTTCAGAAGGAGGAGGCCAGGGCTGAAGCGAGAATCATCATGAAGGTTCAGGAGCAGATCATGTCTCCAAGGTTCGGAGGCCCAATCATCGGCGGAATTCATGACCATATCACCTCAATGTTCCTTCTCACCCACGGAAACCCGAGATTCACTGAGGAGGAGACAATCCACATAATGAGCTATATCGACGTGGACAGTCTGCCTGAGCCGCACTCAGAGAACGGCAGGAAGTACTACCATGGCAGGGATATATTTTCCACGATTCTTCCAGACGGGCTCAATACAAAATTCTCCAGCAAGCTGTGCTCCGGTGCAAAGGAAAAATGCGAATACGAGGACGACCCTGCGGACAAGGAGGTTTTCATAGTCGACGGGAAAATGCGCCATGGGACCATCGATGAAAGCGCCATAGGGCCTTTCTCAGGCGAGATAATCAACAAGATTTACAGAAAATATGGTGCGGTTGAGACTTCCAGGTTCATTGACAGGATGACAAGACTTGCAGTAGGCCTGATATCTCTTAGAGGATTCACGACCGGAATCATGGATTATGACATTCCTGAAAATGCAGTTTCCAGGATCGAAGAGATCTCTCTGGATGCAATTGACAGGATCAACAAGCTCATAGACACATACAAGAAAGGGCAGCTTCAGCCTGCCCCAGGAAGATCTGTCGAGGAAACACTTGAAATAGAGATTCTTTCGGTGACAGGTATTGCCAGGGATGAATCGGGAAAAATCGCAAGTTCATACCTTGGTCTGAGCAATCCCTCGGTTATCATGGCAAGGTCCGGAGCAAGGGCAAAGATGCTGAACATTTCCGAGGTTGCGGGAATGGTGGGCCAGCAGTCCGTTAGAGGGGGCAGGCTTAACAGGGGATTCTACGGAAGAACCCTGCCGCATTTCCAGATAGGGGATATCGGAGCCGAGGCAAGAGGGTTCGTGAAATCGTCATACAAGTCCGGCCTCAACCCGCTGGAATATTTCATGCACAGCATCGGAGGCCGCGAAGGTCTTGTGGATACTGCTGTAAGAACGTCAAGGAGCGGTTATATGCAGAGAAGGCTCATCAACGCGTTCGAGGACCTCAAGGTTGACGAGAAGAAACAGGTTCAGGACACAGTCGGGGCAGTCATACAGTTCAAGTATGGAGAGGACGGCGTAGATCCGACAAGGAGCGAAAACGGCGAGACGGTCGACGTCGACTATCTTGCATTTGACACGGAACTGGAGGTGGAAGAGTGACCTCTCTTCTATGGAAAGATACGAAAACACACGTTTCTGAACTTAAGAAGCGTGTCCCCTGTGATTACGCAGTGGACTTTGACCTGAAGGACGTCGCTGCAGAGGACGGCTACATAACCACAGACAAGAAATCCGTGCAGTACTATGTCAGGATTGCCGAGATATCCAAGTTCAAGGAATCGGAGTCATTGATCCTGAAGAAGAAAACGGGCCTCAAGAGCATCATCAGGGTGCTGGAAGTCATGGACATAGATCCGCTGCCGATTTCTGAATTCAGGAAGGGAAAGCATAAACTGAGCGAGGTCGAAACATTCGACACCGGGGACAGAATCCTCATCAAGCTCGAGGAGAAACCAAGCTATCTCGAGACTCTCGACCAGAAGGTCAAGGATGTTGTAGCTGACGCAAAGAAAGTGGGATTCGACATACCGCTTTCTGTTGCCGAAAAGGTGTCCAAGCACAAGAAAGAGATGAAGCCTGCTGTATACAAGAAGTTCCTCGAGAGGATAATGGCAGAGCTTGCCAGGAACGGCATAGATCCGCATGAAGCCGTGGGAATTATCGCTGCCCAAAGCATAGGGGAGCCTGGAACTCAGATGACCATGAGGACTTTCCACTTTGCTGGTGTCAGGGAAATGAACGTTACCCTTGGGCTTCCAAGGCTCATCGAAATAGTGGATGCAAGAAGGATCCCCAGCACACCGTCAATGACCATCTACCTCAAGCCCGAATTCGAGAAGGAGCAGGACATTGTCCTTAACGTTGTCAAGAAACTGGAAAACACCACCGTCATTGATGTTGCAGACATCATAACAGATGTCGGTGAAATGACCCTTTCAATAGTTCCCGACATGCCCAAGATGAATGACAGGCTTGTCGAGAACTCAGACATAATGGACGCTCTTGAGAAAGTAAAGGGAATATCAGTGATAAGCGATGAGAAAGACAACAGGATCACCGTCAAGCCAACGCAGGAATCATTCAAGAAGCTTTACCAGGTTCAGGAACAGCTGAAGGTCCTGACAATCAAGGGAATCCCCGGAATAAAGAGGGCAATTGCCAGGATCGACAACCTCACTGAAGCTTGGACTGTTTACACACAGGGCTCAAACCTCAGAGAGGTGCTGGAGCTTGACGAAGTTGACGCTTCAAAGACATACACAAACGACATTATTGAGGTCGCATCAGTTCTCGGAATTGAGGCAGCCAAGAATGCCATTTTCCTGGAATCCCAGAGAACACTTGCAGAACAGGGCCTGGAGGTTGACCAGAGGCACCTGATGCTGGTTGCAGACATGATGACATTCGGAGGCTCAGTAAGGGCAGTCGGAAGGACAGGCATTTCTGGAAGGAAGAGCAGTGTACTGGCGAGAGCCGCCTTTGAAATAACCACCAAGCACCTGCTCAGGGCAGGATATCTCGGGGAAGTAGACCCGCTCACTGGAGTTGCAGAAAATATTATAGTGGGTCAGCCAATAACATTAGGTACAGGAGCAGTTAACCTGGTCTATAAAGGACTGAAGAAATGAACAGGATTGAGCATAAAGCGGTGAAATACACTTTTTATTCTTGTTTTGTGGAATGGTAATTTTATGAAAGAGATGACGGTTGACAACAGGATGATGGGCTACATCGCCCTCTTCGAGAAACTCGGCAGGGTCGAGCTGAAGGAGTGCCTTGAAAACGAGGACATGGTACTCTTCCTGGTAGGGGAGAGGAAACTCGCAGAACTTTTCAAGAGAAACGCCAACATAATAACGGAACTCAAGGACAGGATCAACAAGCACATCCTGGTGGCTGAAACATCACGCGATCTCCTCACTTTGGTCAAGAACCTGTTCTACAGGTTTGGTGTCAGGGAAATATACCTGAACTGGAAACAGGGCCAGATTGACATACTCGTCGGGGTGGAACAGAGCGAAATAGGCAAGGCAATAGGGAAAGAAGGAAGAAACATAAAACTGATGAGGGAAGCCGTTTCCCGTTTCTACAATATAAAGAGCCTGAACATAAAACAATAAAAAATTGCGGTCAAAAAATGTGGGGGGTTATTTTTCCCCTCCACCTGCACCCACGGGTTTTTTCACAACGGCATCCTCTGCGTCAAGGTACTGAGTCCCCTCCTTTACCATCGTATCGATGTCACCGGTCCTGTACCCGCTTGCTGTTGCCCAGAAGTAGAATATCAGGGCCACTACTGCTACCATTATCACATCCCATGGGAACGGGACGTAGTTCTGCCCGTATTCTCCGATGTACGACATTATCACGATCACAACGACATACACTGGAACCCATACTCCGCTCCTGTAGTTCTGCCTGTTGAATATCTTCGGGACATCCATGTACGCAACAAACACTGCATAAACAAGGAGCCCGATGAAGATTCCAATGGCAAGGTAGCCGTCAAGTGGCCAGCCGGACCAGTAAACAACCAGGGACGCACCGATAAATGCTATCGGGGCTATTATCGAGGACCCGGGCAGCTTGAAGGGCCTGTGCAGTTCAGGAGCATGTTTCCTTAGAACTCTCAGCGACGGCCCTCCCACAATGTAAGTGAACACGGTTGCCGAAGTAATGAAACCAACCAGCTTGTACCAGCTTGGGAATGGAAGGAAGAAGACATATCCGATGATCAGGGACGCAAGAAGAGGTATGAATGGTATCCTGGTCTTCTCCATGATCTTGATCAGGGATTTCGGAACTCCCCCGATTGTACCTATTCCATAAAGGGTCCTGACTGAAGTTCCCAGGTACACATTGAGCGTTCCAGAAGGTGAAACAAAGGCATCAGCATAGAGCAGGTAAGTCAGGGGCACAAGCCCGGCGGCACTGGCCAGTATCGGGAATGGCGCATCATGCAGCTTCTGGATTGCAGCAGGAAAAGTTCCCGAACCGTAATAGCTTGAGCTGAATGCGGCCCAGTTGCCTGGCGCTACTCCCAGGCTGGACCAGTCTATCTGCCCAAGGAAACCGACCTGAAGCCCGACGTAAAGGACAACGCCGATTATGACTGAGAATATTGTTGCGATCGGGACAGACTTCTTCGGCGTTGCTGCCTCCCCGGCATAATCAACAGCCTGCCTGAACCCGAGGAACGAAAATACGATTCCTGAAATCGCAACGGCCTGGAATACAGCCCCGAACCCGAAAGGGTTGAAGCCGTTGTCTCCCTTGTACGTTATGTTGAAGTTGCTGGCATGGAATCCGACAAAGAGCAGTAGTATGACAGTTCCCACAGGTATGACCAGTTTCCACCATGTCATTCCAGTGTTTGTCTTGCCCATGATTCTTATTCCAAAGTAGTTCAGGAAGAAGAATCCAAGCATGAGCAGGCCCGCAAGCAGTATTCCTATCAGTGAAAGAACTCCAGACGTCTCAACAAGAATCAACCCGTACGGCTTCGTCCAAGTGCTTGCGACCGTTATCACGGCCTCAGCCTCAATAGCAGGCACCGATACAGCAGAGAGGAAGTATGCCCAACCGAGCATGAATCCGGCAAACCCTCCATGCGTATAGTTTCCATATCTCACTATAGCACCCGACCTGGGGATCATGGAACCAAGTTCAGCATACACAAGGGCTATGAACAGTATGATAACCCCGCCTATGATCCACGAATAGATGGCTGCAGGCCCCGCAACGAATGCGGCTCCGTACGCAGCGAAAAGCCAGCCTGAACCTATTATGCCTCCAAGACTAAGGAAAAGCAGGTCCCAGGTATTTAGGGCACGTCTTAGCTTTCTATCAGATGAACGGACATCCATGCGAGATTTCACTGATATGATATATTTAAATTTTTGTACATACATATTTTATTGAATCGGTGGTTTATACACTTAACGTGTTAAAAAAGCGTTTTTCAGCTGATTTTTGCATCATATTCATACATAATAACTTTAAGATATTGACCCTGTTCATTCATTACAATCGCACTTGAAAATCCTCATAATACTATGCGCCCAAGTAATCGCTGAAACTGCATAGCCAGAAATTTAAGACGCCAATCCATTTCTGCTGGTGTCAGGGCGTTGTTGGGACGCATCAATGCGTGTGAAATTTAATTTAAGTCATGGTATTATTAACATTTTGAGTAGAGGTTCTTTAATACCGGAAAAACAATTTTTTGCCAGTTTCTGGATCAGAAGAATTCATCGTATGATCCGGGGATTAGTTGTGCAGAAAGTGCAGCAAAACAGTCGGAAGTTATATTTAGCGTGTCCTTATTCTCCCTATGATGCCTGGACAGAATCGCGGAGCCCATCGCAATGCGCAGCAAGGAGATGAACAGGTAGTCAGAGTTATCCTCCCCAACAAACGAAAAGGAGAGATGTTTGGAATAGTTGAAAAACTGTCAGGCGCTTCAAGGCTGACCGTAATGTGCGAGGACGGCTATACCAGGAACGCACGAATACCGGGAAAAATGAAGAAGAGGATGTGGATAAGGGAACACGATCTTGTTATTGTGAAACCATGGGAATTCCAGAGCGAAAAAGCAGACGTGGTATACAGGTACACACAGACTCAGGCAAACTACCTGAGTAGAAACAATCTTTTACCCGAAGTTATTAATATATTCAAGTAGGAATGGATTCTGAAAAGTCAGCCCTCAAGACCCTTATTGAATCAGGTGAATTTCTAAACCGCCTCAACGTCGACAGGAAGACTTCTGATCTAGTATTTGATGAAAGGACGTTAAAAGCCCTGTACGAGATGATGGGCAAGCAGTCTATTGATTACATTGATTTCCCGATCTCCTCAGGCAAGGAGTCGGTTGTATTCAAGGCATACAGGAACAAGAAGCCCGTTGTTGTCAAGATATACAAGATGTCCACCCTGAGGTTTTCAAACATAGGCAAATACATAGAAGGGGACTACAGGTTCCACAAGGAGAGCAGATCAAGATCGAAACTAGTGTACCTCTGGGCCAAGAAGGAATTCACAAATCTCCATGAACTTCAGAAATCCGGAGTTCATTGCCCTAAGCCAATAGCGTTTCACAAGAACCTGCTCCTCATGTCATACCTCGGGGACCAGAGGAAGCCTGCGGTCAGCCTCAGAGAATATCACGGAGACCTGCAGCCTATTTTCAGCCAGGTTATCGAGGAGATGAAAATGATGTACAGGGACTCTAAAATTGTGCATGCAGACCTCAGCGAGTATAATATTCTAATACACAGGAAAAAAGCCTATTTCATTGATGTCGCCCAGGGTGTCACAACCGAGCACAGGATGGCTGGTTTCTTCCTTGAACGTGATGTGGCAAACATATGCAGATTTTTCTCGAGAAGGGATATTCCATGCGATCCGGAAAAGGTGCTTTCCTACATTATCTCCGGATAGGTCGGTTTTCCCACTGTCGCATCGGTAAAGCTTAAATTCAAAATGTAATATATCAGCACGTATAAATCCACGGCGGGGCAGCAACCTCATGGTAGTGGAGGATACAATTGATATGGAATTTGTTGGAGTAGGAGACATTAAAATACCCGTTGAAAGGGTTCCGGTCCTTATTGGCCGTGAAGGTACAACCAAGAAGAAGATAGAGAAGCTCGGAAACGTATGGCTCAACATCGATTCCGAGACTGGAGAAGTAAAAATCATCCAGACAGGAGACCCAATTCTCGCATCGGTTACAGTCGGTGTTGTACAGGCCATTGGGCGCGGGTTCAGCCCGGAGCGTGCGCAATATCTTTACAATGATGGTTTTCAGCTTATCGTTATCCCGCTGAGGGAATTTGCCAAGTCAGGGTCCAGGAGAATCACCCAGGTAAGAGGAAGAGTCATAGGCAGGGAAGGGAGGACAAGGAAGATAATCGAGGAACTGACGTCAACTTACGTCTCCGTATACGGTGATACGGTCTCCATAATCGGAGACTACCTGTCGATTAATTACTCCAAAGAAGCCATAATGAAGCTTTTGAATGGCAGCAAGCATAAGACTGTATACAAGTATCTCGAGCACCTGTCAAGGGAGATCAGGTTCAAAAAAATTGAAGAAACCTTTGGATGATAACCCACAAACCTCGGCAAATATTATATTGTGAGTTATAATAACGTAGTCGAAGCGGGGTGGGGTAGCTAGGAGATCCCGGCGGGCTCATAACCCGCAGATCAATGGTTCAAATCCATTCCCCGCTATCTCCAGTTTTTCAGGAACAGTAAAGGCTGCAAATTTCTTCAAAAAGATCATCAAAGTCGGAGTTTCCAATCGGTTCTGAAACAGCAAGAGAATGCTTCTTCAGGGTCTCCGAAGTTGGCTCGCCAATTGAAAACAGCTTGATTCCCGGTGCGATTTCCAGAACTTTGTCTCCAAGGTTACCGACAAAAGATTCCACCTCCATCGAAGAAGTGAATATCACACCGAAACAATCAGGCTCCGTAGCTCTCATTATCTCTTTGCTCTTGATTTGTGATACATTATACGCTGTTATGTTCTGAAACTCTATTTTCTCTCTGTCCAGAATTTCGTCAAGAACGCTGTTAGCCCTTGAACTCCGGAAAAGGAGGAGTTTTGAATTTCTCTCATTCCTGGCGAGAAAATTTGCAAGGCCTTCTGAAGTTCTGACTTCCGGGAACTTGCAGCTCAGGCCATTCTCCATGACTTCCCTGCAGGTAGAAGGGCCGATTCCGTAGTAATTTCTTGGCCGCCCTGAAAGATGCGGATCAATTTCAGAGAAAAAAAGGGCAGCTCCCTTCTCGCTTGTGAAGACAACACAATCAGGGTCGAACTCGTCGATCGCCTTGACCTGATCATCGGTAAAGGGCACTTCCGAGATCTCTGTCAATGGAGCATTTACCAGATCAAAGCAGCATCCGGTTTCGGGCTCGGAAAACTTCCCTGCAGGCCTTGTTGAGATTATGAACTTCCTTTCTTCCAATTCTAGACACCAAACCCATAGCCGAACCTCTTCGGCAGCGTATCCCTGATCTCCTCTGCAAGAATTCCAACCTCTGCAACAGAGTTGACGTCCCTTAGATACTCCCTGTACTCATCAGACAGGAGTGAATAAAACCTTGCAGTTAGTCTGTAAACACCACTATCCTCCACGCAGAGGATGCCTGCAGGCATTGAGCAGCCCAGCCTGAGCTCTGACACGAGTTCTCTTTCAAAAGTGAACGAAGTGTAGGTGGGGGTGTGGTTTACTCGCCTCACTATCTCCGACTCTTTCGAGCCCTTTCTTGACACCACTGCAATGATCCCCTGGTTAGGGGCGGGAACAAAATCCTTCTCACTGAGGGTGTAGTGCTTAAGCTTTACATCCTCGCCCATCCTCTCGAGGGCAGCCTTAGCCAGAATTATGCCGTTATATTCCCCGCTCTTCAGTTTACCAATTCTTGTTCCGATGTTTCCCCTTATGTCCTTTACAACGAGATCATTGCGCAGAGCCCTGAGCTCAGAAATCCTGCGCTTGCTTGAGGTGCCTATTACGGAACCCTTCTCCAGCGACTCAAGGGAAGAGTCTGCAACCAGCACGTCGTTGAAGGAAGCTCTGGGGAGGACGGCGGCAACCTCGAGGGAATCAGGAATGGCAGACGGGATATCCTTTGCGCTGTGGACTGCTATGTCGAAATCGCCTCTTTCAACAAGGCTGTTAAGTTCCTCAACAAAAACACCCACCTTGCTCATTCTGTAAATCGGTGACTCCGTGTCCCGGTCACCGCTGGTAGTGTGGGTTATAATTTCTGTCTGAACTCCGGTGGATTCGAGTGCTGTCTTTAACTGCCCCGCCTGGATCAGGGCAAGCTTGCTCCCTCTGGTCCCAATCCTGAGCCACGTTGACATACTAGTTCCAGATCTGCTCGAAAGCAGAGATTGTTTCCTCTATGTCTGATTCCGAATGGGCAAAACTCAGGAAATTAGTCTCAAACTGGCTTGGAGGCATGTAAATACCTTCCTGGAGCGCCCTGGTGAAGATTTCAAAAAACCTTTCCGAATTGCTTGAAATGGCGTCCGCATACTTGCTGACTTTTCTGCTGTTGAAAAACACCTGGAACATTGGGCCGATCTGGTTTATCTGCACATCCTCTCCGGCCCGCTCTGCTATGTCGGAAATGCCTGCTGCCAGCTTTTCTGTCAAACCTGTCAGGTGGCTGTAGTCGCTGTTTCGCAGGACATCCAGGGTGGCAATTCCACCCGAGACACTTACAGGGTTCCCTGAGAATGTACCCGCTTCATACACCTTTCCTGATGGGGATATCTCATCCATTATGTCTGCCCTTCCCCCGAACAGCCCTATGGGGAGGCCCCCTCCTATTATCTTCCCCAGGGTGGTGAGATCTGGCTTGAGGTTGGCAAGGTCCTGGTATCCATGATACCCGAAGCGGAATCCTGTGATTACTTCGTCCAATATCAGCAAGGACGAATTTCTGTCACAGATTTCCCTCAGCTCTTGGAGAAAACCCTCTTTGGGGGGAACAACACCAACGTTCCCCATTACAGGTTCTGTTATGACGGCCGCAATTTGGTCTCCCATCTCAGAGAATATCTTCCTTATGCTGTCAATATTGTTGTACTCGCCGAGGACAACCGTTCTGGATATTTCTTCCGGCACTCCGGGCGAAGACGGCGTCCCAAATGTGAGAGACCCGCTTCCTGCCTTTATGAGTGAATAATCGTGTGCCCCGTGGTATCCACCCTCCATCTTGAGGATTATCTTTCTCTTCGTATGGGCCCTGGCAAGCCTTATAGCATGCATAGTTGCCTCCGTGCCTGAATTGGTGAAACGCATTTTCTCAACAGACGGGATGGCTTCTCTTATCTTCGATGCGAGAATATTCTCCTCCTCTGTCGGAGACCCAAAAAGGATTCCATCCTCAATCCTTGCCTTCAAGGATTCGCTGAACTTTTCATTGGCATGGCCAAGGATCATGGGGCCATATCCGAGGCAGTAATCTATGTACTGTTTTCCATCGGCATCGAATATCCTGGAACCTTTCCCCTTCTTTATGAAAACAGGATTCGGCCTGTAATATCTTACGGGAGAATTGACGCCACCCGGGAAATATCTCTGTGATTCATCAAAGAGAACCGAGGAACTCATTCTTGGTGATTCCAAGTTGCAATTTATTTATTTGGGATGCCTTCTGTATTTATACAAAATAAAAATCCGGTATCATTGAGGAAGCGGGCTGTAGTGACCGACAGAGCCAATGCGCGCGATGTGCTTGCCGAACTTCTTAGAAGGAGGAAAGTTGACGAATCACTCAGGATCAAGTCCATGGATGGCCGGGTGTTCATACCCGTCAGGGACGGATCAGATATTTCCGGCAATATGAGCCTCTCTGAGGAGGAGTTCGAAAAACGGTTCTTTCATTCCTCTCCGCAGTCAAGAATCAAGCGTGAACTCGAGGCCAGAGGCTTGGCCACTGATGGGGCACCAGAAAAGTGGACAAGGTTCGGCTCATCGGTGCTGATCAGGCTACCGGAAATGGATGAAGGCGCGAGGCACGAATTTGCTTCCGTATACGCTGCTGTACTGCGGTCGAGTTCAGTATACAATATAACCGGAAGGGTACGAGGGCAGTTCAGGGAACCTGAAGTGGAACTTGTTTACGGCCCCGGAGGTGATGTTGCCCACACGGAGAATGGAATAAGGTTCAACTTCGATCCAGCTAAAATAATGTTTTCTCCCGGAAACGTAAACATCAGGACATCTGTGAGGGAAATGGACCTGGATGGGAAAACTGTTATTGACATGTTCGCCGGAATAGGTTATTTCTCCCTTGGCATTGCAAGGTACTCCAGGCCGGCAAGGGTTCATGCCTGCGAGATAAACCCAACGTCTTACGGATACCTTGTGCGGAACATTGCTGCAAACAAGCTGGGTGATGTTATACAGCCACACCTGGGGGACAGCCGAATGGTATCTCCGGAAATAAAGGCTGATGCAATCATAATGGGCAACTTCCTTTCATTTTCGTACCTGCCGCATGCTCTCCGAAGAATCAGGCCAGGAGGAATTATACTGCTCCATGACACAGTTTCCTCTGACATGCTTGCCGTCTACAAGTACGCCCTATACAGGCGGATAGGTATGCATGGGTGGAAAGGAGCAGTTCTTGAGCAGAAAACTGTCAAGTCGTTTGCCCCACATATGTGGCATATTTATGTCAGGGTTATGGTATCCGACAATCGGAACTAAACCTCCACCTCTCGTCGCGAATTTTTGGGAACCCTGAAAAAATCAGCATCAAAAGATATAAATAGCCTCTCATACTCTTAAAATCCTACATGAATAGGCGAAAAAGAGGACCAAGAGGTAAGAACAGCATCAAGAACCAGATGCGAAACGTAAGGGAAGAGAAACAGAGAGGCAGGGCCAAAAGGCTCGACATGAGGAAGAGTGACGAATTCAATTACATGCTCGGCAGAGCCGTTGAAGACCTCCCGGAAAGCACAAAAGGGGCGATTCGTGGCAGCGTTTATGCCATAGTTTCAAGACAGGGAACAAAGGAGGCCAAATCCTTCATAGGCGAAAAATATGAAGAAGGGAAGATCGACTCACAGACTCAGAAGAAACTGCTGGACCTGATCTACGATTACAGCAAGTACAGGTAATTGCATTCGATAGAATTTTAACAGCAATTGTCCTGCTCCCAATATGGAAGAACTCGAGGAAAGAGTTAGAAGGTACGTGGAAATCGAAGAGAAGGCTCTTTCAAGAATAAAAGTTATAGCGCCTGAGGATTCTTACCTGGAAGGTTTGGCCAGGGACAGCCTTGAGATGATAAACAGCTACTTCAATGACGCCAAGCACTTTCTGGAAAAGGGCGACCTGCTGAATGCTTTTGCAGCCCTGAATTACTCTTACGGATGGATAGACTCGGGTGCGAGGCTAGGAATTTTCGACACGTCCGGCGACCATAAGCTATTCACCCTGTACAGGTAACACTCCCGTTTGCAGTGAATTGCAACTCAGAAACGTTTAATAATGTTATAAAAATAACTCAGGACTCCCTGATTTCATTGCACATGCAATGCCTACGGGCAAACAGGCAGCATACCTTTCGTTTGGAAGCATCTTAATATAAGGTTGCAATAGGGGGATATCACGTACACAGGATGATTTAATGGCAGAAAAGAAAAAGAGTTCAGGAAAGAAGAAGGAAGATACGCAGGAAGCAGTCGAAGATAAGGACTTCCTGTACATTGTTCGTATTGCGAACAAGGATCTCAGCGGTGAAAGAAAAGTTCCTCTTGCACTGGCTGACCTGAAGGGTGTAGGCAACAGGCTTGCAGGAATCATTGTTGGAGAACTAAATCTTCCAAAAGACAAGAGGCTTGGGGACCTGTCTGAGGAACAGATAGAAACCTTGAAGAATTATGTGGAATCAAGGGAATTCGAGGACCTCCCCGTGTGGTTGCTCAACCACAGAAACGACGTGTTCACAGGTGAGGATTACAATCTCGTGAGCAACGAGCTTGACATGCAGATCCAGGACGATGTCAACTTCATGAAGAAAATGCGCTCCTACAGGGGAATAAGGCATGAAAAGGGCCAGAAAGTAAGGGGCCAGAGGACCAGGTCCAACGGAAGGCATGGGCTTTCAGTTGGCGTAGTAAGAAAGAGAGAAGGTAGGTAAACAATCGAGGTGAAATAATGGGCGATCAGAGCTTTCCACACAAGAAATATTCTACTCCGCGACATCCGTGGGAAAAAGGCAGAATTGATGCTGAAAAAGAAATAGTAAGAAAATACGGGTTGAAAAATAAAAGGGAGCTGTGGAAGGGACAAGCCGTCTTAGATTCATTCAGGACGCAGGCAAGGGACCTGCAGGCTCGTCTCAGATACAATGACCCTAATGCTACTGTCCAGTATCAGAACATGATAAAGAGACTGAGCCGCTACAACATGCTCGGAGAAAATGCAACACTTGATGATGTACTTTCCCTGACTATTGAGGATGTTCTGGAAAGAAGGTTACAGACAGTGGTGTTCAGAAAGAACCTGGCAACAACACAGAAGCAGGCCAGGCAGCTTATAACACATGGGCATGTGTCTCTGGACGGCAGGAGAACTACAATTCCAAGCTTGCTTGTAGAAGCAAAGCATGAGGACAGCATTGTTTATGATTCAGCCTCACCCCTTCAGGATGAATTGCACCCCATAAGACAGGTGATTCTCGGTGAAAAACAGGCTGAAGAGGAACCTGAAGAAGGAGCAGAGCAGGCAGCAGCAGAGCAGAAAGGAAGGGAAGGTAGACGACGATGAACAGAACAGGTATAGCACATATTTATGCGTCCCAGAACAACACCATGATCCTGGTTACAGATCCAACAGGCGCTGAGACAATAGCCAAGGCAACAGGTGGAATGGTAGTCAAGAATGACAGGGACGAATCAAGCCCGTACGCAGCAATGAAGGCTGCAGATCTTATCGCTGAGAAACTCAGGGAAAGAGAAGTAACAGACCTTATCATAAAGGTCAGGGCCCCCGGAGGAAACAGGTCAAAGATACCCGGCCCAGGTGCTCAGTCAGCCATCAGGGCTCTGTCAAGAGCAGGATTCAAGATAGTCAGAATAGAAGAAGTAACACCCATCCCGCATGATGGAACAAAGAAGAAGGGTGGAAGGAGAGGACGGAGGGTATAATGCCTCTGAAAATAATAGAATCCTCTGAAAGATTTATACGTTTTTCAGTTGACGGGATCAGCCCATCCATAGCAAACGCTTTGAGAAGAACCCTGGTCAACGATATCCCGAAACTCGCAATTGAGAATGTGCAGTTCCACCACGGGCAGATAAGGGACACTGAGGGCAATGTTTACGACTCCTCACTCCCGCTTTTTGATGAAGTTGTAGCGCACAGGCTCGGGCTCATACCGTTTAAGACAGACCTCAAGATGAACTTCAGAGACGAATGCTCCTGTGAAGGAAAAGGCTGCCCCCTTTGCACTGTAACATACTCCATAAACAAACTCGGCCCTAGTGAAGTGCTTTCATCCGATCTCCAGGCAGTGGATAATCCTGACCTGGTAGCGTCTGATCCCAACATACCAATTGTGAAACTTAGTGAGAAGCAGGCCATGCTTGTCAGTGCAGAAGCAATACTGGGAAGGGCAAAAGAACACGCGAAATGGCAGGCCACATCAGGAGTGTCATACAAGTATCATAGGGAATTCACTGTAGACAAGGAAATATTTGAACAGTGGGAGCTCATAAAGAACAGCTGCCCTGATGCAGTGCTGAAGGAAGACAAGAAATCAATAACATTCACGGATGATGTCCCTCACAGGCAAATCGTACAGCTCTTTGAGGCAAAAGGTGTCAGGATTGTGGAGGACGACACCAGGTTTGTTTTTAAATTCGAGACCGACGGCTCACTCAACGCGCTCGAAGTACTGGATTACGCACTCAAGAGGATCCCCCAGAGAATTAACACGCTCCTGGACAGCGTAGTTTCCACAGACTAGACTCAACAACACATTTTTTATTCTGTTCTTTCCATACTTATAGTTAAATACGCTTCTAAAATACTGGACACATTGGACCCAGTATTCAGAATATTTGAAGATATAGGGAGAAGCATAATAGATTCAGTCAAATCGCTGAATCTCAAAGAGGACCGCTCCAGGATCACCGGAATGGGTGCGGACGGAACTAACACGCATTTCATAGACAAGATCGCGGAAGACATTCTCATGGAACAGGTGAAATCAGGAGATCTTCCTTACAACATCATAAGCGAGGAAATCGGGCTTGTCGATCGCGGATATGGCGAGAACCTCATTGTGGACCCCGTGGACGGCACTTATAACGCGATTAACGGGATCCCGTTCTATTCCGTCTCTATAGCTATTGGGAAGGAAGACACAGACTCAGTTTCCCGCGGATTCGTAATGAACCTGGGCAACGGCGATGTTTTCATAGCAGAGAAGGGCAAAGGCGCATTCCTCAATGGCAGGAAGATATCAGTATGCTCAAGACCCAAGAACGTGTACGGGCTGAACCTTACAAAGGGGATTGACCGCATTTCCGAAAACATGATCAGGAATGCCAGGAGAACGAGGATACTTGGGTGCGCCTCCCTTGAAATGTGCCTGGTAGCGTATGGAGCAACTGATATACTAGCTTACACCGGGCAGCATTCAAAGCTCAGGAGTGTGGATGTTGCTGCCGGCACTATCATGGTAAGAGAGGCCGGTGGCATAGTTACAAATGAAAAGGGGGAGCATTTCAATGCTCCCAATGATGTCAGGGGAAGATTCAACCTGATAGCTGCCAGCAGCAGGGAAATACTGGACGGAATAATATGAAAGTAGGATTTGTGATTAAGAAGGACTGCAAAAGATGTGCACTGGTGGTAAGGAAGATAGAGGAGATGCTTCCTTCAGACTGGGTGACAGTTTACGACGAAGAGACAGCAAAATTCCTTGATGTCAGGCATGACCCGCTTGAGAAAATGACAGCAGATATAATCATAACAGTCGGCGGAGACGGAACAGTCCTGAGGACGATAAACAAATGCGACGTCCCTGTTCTAGGAGTGAACATGGGCAAGCTTGGATTCCTGAGTGAGGTTGAGATAGGTGAAGTGGAGAAATCGATATACAAGCTCGTCCGCGGAGAATACAGAATCGAAGAGTCTGAAAGGATCAAGGTAATCGTTAACGGGGAGGAGATCCAGCACTGCACCAATGAAGTCGTGATACATACAAACAGGGTATCAAAGATCAGGAAATTCGGCCTGTACGTGAACAGCACCTTCATCGACAACATTGCTGCGGATGGCGTCATCGTTGCTACACCCATAGGATCGACTTCCTACGCCTACAGCACCGGCGGCCCTATATTGTCGCCAAAGATCAACGCAATGGTCGTATCTTATATAGCTCCGTTCAATGTTAAGATAAGGCCATTGGTGGTATCAGAGGACGAGGAGATTACAATCAATCTCAGGGGCAAGAACCAGGACTGCATCCTGATATTCGACGGGCACACTGAGTACCCGGTCTCTCCGGACGACGATATAAGGGTCCGCGTTTCTGAAAAGAAAGCGAGGTTCGTCACCCTTGGCTCATTCTACGAAAGAATGAGGAGAAAACTGTTGAGGAATGTGGTCAATTAGAAAAAGGACTCTCCGCATGATACTGGAGGCATCCATGGACTCATACCCGAACGAGTTTGGGGCGCTGCTCAGGGCGGAAGATCACCTGATTTATGAGATAGCACTTCTTCCAGGGACAGTGCAGGGCGATCATCACACAATTTTCATGCTCTACAACAAGCCTATAGATTTCAGCCTTGTGGGCTCCGTGCATTCCCACCCTTCCGGCGTGACAGAACCATCTGATGCTGACCTGAACATGTTTTCAAACAGCGGCCCTGTCCACATAATTGTGGGATTCCCCTATATGCTTGAAAACTTCTCAGCTTACGACCGGTCGGGCAGGAAAATAGAAGTTAAAGTGATCTAATGATCACAGTTCTCTTCCAGTCTTGCCCACGTATCTTGACGAGGGCCTGATAATCTTGTTTCCTTCTAGCTGCTCGTTGTAGTGGGCGATCCAGCCGTATACTCTTGAAGACGCAAAAAGCGGTGTGTACAGATTCTGGTCAATTCCGAGCATGTGCATGTATATCGCAGCGTAGAAGTCGAGATTGGCCGGGACTTTCTTCTTCTCCCACATCCTGTTTTCAATGGCCTCTGCAATCTTGAATATGTGGGCTTCCTTGTCCATCTTTCTTATCTCTTCCTTCACAAACTGCGCCCTTGGATCCCTTGTCTTGTAGACTCTGTGGCCAAAACCCATTATCTTCTCCTTGCTGGCAACTTTTTCATCGACATAGTTTCGTGCCTCCTCCTCGTCCTTGAACCCAAGGAAAAAATCAAGTATCTCGGCATTTGCGCCCCCATGCAGTGGTCCCTTCAGCGTGGCGAGAGCGCTTACGATGCTGGAAACCGGGTCCGCGAGAGTGGATGCAGTTACACGGAGTGCGAAGGTTGAAGCATTAAACTCGTGTTCCATGTACAGGATAAGCAGTTTGTTGAGATACCTGGCCTTTTCCGCGTCCTTCTTTCCGGTAAAAAGGTAATAGAGCCTTTCAGAAAAAGATGCGTCCACATCTTCCAGCGGTTCCTGGCCCCGGGAAATCCTGAACGTGTCCGAAATAATTCTCGGGAATCTCGCAGCTATTTCCAGAAGCAGGTCGCTGTCATCCTTCGATTCATACGGGTAAAGGGAAACAATTGACCTGAGGTTCCTCATTACGTCTTTCTCCTTCAGGAGTTTCATTACCTCTGAGACTTTTCCATCCATCCCTGAATGTTCCTTCAACTTATGCGCAAATTCCTTTCTTTCTGAGTCGGAAGGAAGCCTGTCGTTTACTATCAGGTAGGCCACATCCGCAGCATCAACTCTCTCAGCGAGTTCCACTGCCCTGTATCCCCTGTATAGGAGATTTCCCGAATCATCAGTTGTCGCTACTGCGGTCTCATCAACTACAACACCGTTAAGCCCTTTGGGCACCTCAATTTCGCTCATTTTTTCACACCCTTGTAATTGAAAATCTCGTTATCCTCCTTCTCGTATTCATTATAACCTATCAGGTCATAATAGTCTTTCCTGGTCATAAGCCTGTCAAGGAAGTTGTTCTGTGTTCCATCTCTCTTCAGCTGGATATACGAGTCTTTGACCGCCTTAAGGCTGACCCTGAACCCCGTGAGCGGAAAGATCACGATCCTGTATCCTATTTCCTCAAGTTCATCAACACTGAGGAGTGGGCTTTTCCCGAACTCGGTCATGTTGGCCAGGAGAGGGACATCCAGTTCACGGGCAAACTCCCTGAACTCATCCCTCGACTCGAGCGCTTCTGTAAAGATTGCGTCTGCACCGGCCTCGACATATTCCTTTGACCGTTCAATAGCTTCTTTCACTCCTTCCACGGCTCTTGCATCGGTTCTGGCAATGATCATGAAGTTCTCGTTCCTTCTTGCCGATACAGCTGCCCTTATCTTTTTCACCATTTCATCCAACGGTACAACTTTCTTGCCCGAGAGATGGCCGCATCTTTTCGGGAGGACCTGATCCTCGAGGTGTATGGCGGCTACCCCAGCATCCTCCATCATTCGTGTGGTCCGTACAACATTCATTGTCTCCCCGAACCCTGTATCTGCATCAACAATAAGCGGCAGCCTGGAAACGGAGACGATTCTCCTTGCATCCTCGACTACTTCAGTAAGCGTGGTCATCGAGAGGTCGGGCAGCCCCATGTTGCCTGCCACTCCGGATCCTGACATGTACAGCGCTTCGAAGCCCGCCTGCTGGGCGATCAGCGCCGACACTCCATTATAGGCGCCCGGCGCAACTACAGCCCCCTTTGAAATAAGCCTCCTCAACTCATCAGGGCCACCGTTGGAATTATCTCTCAGTATCGACATCGGAAATCACCTCAAGAAGTTCCCTGGCACTTCTTTTCTCGAAACTGCTCACAAGATCGACAACGTTCTTTGCGAAATCATCGCCTGCAACCCTCGCCCCTTTCTTCCTCAGGTCATCCCAGGAGTAGGGGCTCTTGTGGTGCCCTTTCGGTATGTCTATCTCTTCCTCATACTCTCCTGCGTCTGTTGTAACTTTTATCTTCACCGGAAGGAACTCAGGGTACATGGAATCAAATTTCTCTGTGACCCTGAAGGTGGACCTGTCTATGAGGTCCAGTATTCTTCCGTCTTTCAGGTACTTGTCACTGTAGGAATCCGGCACAGGGTCACCGTATGCAAGCGTGTAGGCGATTATGAACGGCATGCTGTGGTCTGCTGTTTCCTTGGTCTTTGGCCTGAGCTTTTCAGGGTCCTTTATTATTATCGTGTGGGCAACGGTGAAGGTCTCAACCTCGATTTTCTTTATATCTCCCTTCATCCTGTTTCTGATATTGGAAGCAGCCTCAGCCGCGCTCATGGCGTGGTATTCCACAGGATAGTTCTTTATCATGGTCTTCTTTATCCTGTCAGCTTTCAGGTCGAGGTTGAACTCTCCTGATACCTGCTTGAAAAATCCCATCTCCCCTTCAAAGACCGGGTAGGGTCCTGTAAAGCCGTCATTTGCCAGTAATGTGGCGAAAACGCTGTTCCTGGAAGCGTTTGCGGCCGTGCATCCTTTCCACATGCTCAACTCGCCCGCTCTTGTCTGCCTCATGCTTATATTGTTGTTTATCCCGAGGCTTACTGCATTCTCAAACTTGACCGGGTCCAGATCCAGAAGATGGGCCAGGCCCGATGCAGCTGATATTGATATGTAAGTCACATGGTCCCAGCCAAGGTCTCTTATTGATACGGCATCAGCGAGGGAGCATACTACCTGGTACGCCACCCCTATTGCGTTTATTGATCTCTTCCCGTCGATGTCGAAGCTTTCAGATAGTGCCATTACCGGAGGAACATTGTCGGAAGGGTGCAGTGCTTCCTTTGAGAGATATGTGTCATTGTAGTCAAGATACCTCGTCATGCTTCCGTTTATAAAGGTGGCAATTTCCGGAGAAGCAGTCTGCCGGGTGAAGTATACAGTTGAATTTCTTTTTGAGCCTGATGGAAGGAGAGCCTTTCTCATGATGTTGATTGGCACCGAATCCTTTGCTCCGTATGATGTGAATATGGAGTCTGCAATCCTCTTCTTTATTTCGTTTGTAACTTCGGAAGAAAATCCCTGTCTGTCCACTTCAGTTGAAAAATCATAAATTTTCTGAACAGTGTTGTCCATCCTGTTTGAATGATTGGAATCTATAAATAAGTTCCCAGAAGTGCCTTAACACGTATTTTTAGGCACTCCTATTCAATAAAGAATCTTTCCCGCCAAATCTTTTCTTCACGAAACCACACCACTGATCATGAAAAGGTCAGGCTCAGTGAAAGGTAGAAAGGGAGCGAAACTGAAACGGAGAAGCTCTGTGCACCCAGAACCGTTTTAAGTTTATGCATTATGTCGATAAACTTCCTTATGAATCCGGTCAATACCCTTATGATTCTTGGTTTCTTCTGCGCTGCGTGCCCGGTGAAATCAGAAAGGGATACCAGGTGGCTGTAGGCTTTTTCGGGATCTGTTTTTATCTCCTCCTCAATCGCAGAAAATTCAGAACTGATAAATGATTCCCAATGGGTGTCTGCGGCCTCAAAAAAATCTCTTACATCCACTTCTCCAGTTTCGAGCCATTTTTCAAGGGTTTGTTTTATTTTTTCTGCCATATCCATAGGTATTCATAAAGCACACTTGTATAGCAATATTTTGGGACACGGGTCTCACTCCAAAGGGCGCCAGATTTTCAACAGGGTCTTTAACGCTTAAATACTGATTTGTGAATGGTACTGCATATGCAGGTCTATGAGCGCTTCGGTGACCTTTCGATTTGGGACCGGATAGGCAGAAGGCTGGACTGGTACAAGGGAGTCTCCCTAAACCGGTTTCCTGCGAAATACCTTATCGCAAGATACACCGATGCCGGAAATTCACGGGCCTTTGCAGATACTGATGTAGGGAAGCACATGGAAATATACCGGAAGTCTGCCAGGTCATTCAAGAGGCTCAAGAAATCGGTTCTGCAGGGACAGAAATTAAGTGAATTGCCTGTTCCTGAATACAGCCTTCTTGACCTTGCAAGGGACATAACATCAAATATGCTCAGAAGTTGCATCTTTTGCCGTTGGAGATGCAAAGTTGACCGTGTCGAAGGCAAAAGGCTCGGCGCCTGCATGCTCACTGACGAGAGCAGGGTGAGCTCATTCTTTCACCATACCGGGGAGGAGCTGGTATTCAGGGGCACTCACGGTTCAGGCACCATCTTCTTCACTTCATGCAACATGAGGTGCCTCTTCTGCCAGAATTCTGACATTTCAAGAGACAGGTTCAATGGGGTTCCCGTATCTGGAAAAGATATCGCAGACATGGCAATGCAGCTGAGAAACGAGGGATGCCACAATATAAATTATGTCGGCGGTGAACCAAGCATTCACCTGCATTCCATCGTGGACTCAATATGGCATATGGGAAACGAGGGATCGAAGGCGGAGTCTCCCTTTATCAGTTCCGGCATAATGGTTGTCAAGCAAGACCATTTTCCCTACCCTTACAGAAAGGAATTCTCCGAACATGATGGATTTTTCAATGTTCCAATACTCTTCAACACAAATATGTTCCTTTCCTTAGAGGCAATGGAAATACTCCGGCCACTTGTTGACATATGGCTTCCGGATTTCAAGTTCGGGCCCGGGGGATGTGCGGTCAGGCTTTCCAGAACTCCCTGGTATTACGAAACAGTCACGTCCAACCTGAAGAAGCTGAATCAATGGAATGAAGATGTAATGATCAGGCATCTGATAATGCCAAACCACGTGGAGTGCTGCACAAAACCTGTGCTGAAATGGATATCCGACAACATGAACGACGTTCCGGTGAATATTATGGCACAATACAGGCCGGAAGCTTTTGCAGACCCGACCTCCAGGGATTTCAACAGGCGTGCACAGGATATAGCCAGAAAGCCATACCAGAGCGAACTGGATGAAAGCTGGAATTACGCTGAAGAACTTGGCATCAACTACAGGGAGGCATCATTCGAATAGTGCCAGCAATGGGAATAGCTGTTGAAGCCACTATTGTTCCTATCATCTATGAGCCCCATGATCAGGTAAAGGACTTGATAACATCCTTTCCGTAGGGGGCAGCAGCAACCAGTGACACCGGGGACTGGTGATTCTCCATGGCAACTGAAAACACGGTCCTGAGATATCCGTTTATCTGGTTCGAAGGCATGATCACCAGCATTCGGACCTGATCACCCTTTCTCTTTACAAACATGTTATACCTTATAATCATCTGCTCATTGGCCCTTTTCCTTATTTCAGAGAGTAGTATATTTGTAACATGATCTTCGGATATGGCAACGAGATTCCCTTCTTCGTCTTTCCCGTAAAGAATCACCTTGATTTTGTTATCAAGAAGCAGGCTGTTTTCAGTCTCAAGAAGATCAATGTCCTCCCTGAGAAGAGAGTCCGGGACATTTGCAACTTCCAGCGGAATCTCAAAGATGACAGTAGACAGAGGGACTTCCGAGTTAAGCTCGTCTAAAATAGTCGATAGGCCAGGCGAATTTCCAAGGTAGAGCAGCCTGATCCTTTGGGTTTTGTGCATATGTGTTGCAAGTATCTGTGATACACTCCGGTATTTTGATCCGTGGAACCTCAGGTCAACAATAAGCCACCCGTTTGACACATACACGGCATTTGAGGCAACCATATATTCCGAAATCAGCTTGCTTATAATGCCCAATTCATCCCTATTGCTGATCTTCTGTTTTATGACATAAACTTCATCGAATTTTATCGCACCGTATTTTTCAAGAAAGGAGATATCGTGGGCATTCGTGTCTTCACAGTTGAAGTATAGCTGAAGCTGGGCATTATTGCCTTCCAGGAATATATAAGCAGGAATCTTGCCTCTTATCGACTTGAGAAACTTGAAAAGCTCGTTGTCCTGCTGCAGAGCGAGTATGCATCTTGTATCAAGGCCTCCACCGGATTCAAGAAAAGACATATAAACTCGAGATGCATCATCGAAATATTATTAAATTTTCTCTTTATAAATACATCTACGAAATGAAAAATATGGGATTCTATGTTGCTATTTTCAAAGTTAATTAAAAAATGACCAATAGTTGAGGAAAATAATATACTTCTGCCGGGAGTTCAATGCATATAGCTGAATTGAGATTCAGTGACCTGTACGCCAATATGCCTTTTACTGGAGAGTCAGAAATTCAGGAAGCCATGGAATCTAGTTTCGGTCTTTTCCCATCCTTGCTATATGAGTTTTCATCGACGAACTCACAGTGGGAATAACACACATCGAAGCGACATCCAGAGAACTTCGTCCCAGTCCTTTGCTTCAGTATCAATCTCCTTGTTTATCAAAGGAGGGCATTCATTTGCTCAATGTCGAATTACCTCAGTGCAGAAATGAGGCATGTGTGCAGGGGCTTTCCCGAAGTTCCATCGAAGCATGAGATCGCTGCATGCATTATCGAATCCTCCGGCTTTATTCCAACCCCCTGGTGGTTGAGATCTGCACATCTGATTGCTATTGTGAGACGGCTCCTGAATTTCTGAACCCTTTCACAGATGTGGGCCGGTTCTTCTTGAAATCTGAAGCCTCCCTGGAGTTTTTGCGTCCCAGTTTCCCCCGTCATCCTTGTGTACTCTCAACGAGTCTGACAAAGGTTTCAGATAACATGAATCAGGAAACAGTCTGTTTAATTTGACTGTCAGATAAAATCCCACAGATCACTTGAATATGGCATAAGGTACTTCACAACAATGGAGTTTTTTTCAAGCCTTGCCACGTCGTACAGGATAGAATAATATTCGTACACCTGGCTTGTTGGAAGAAAGGTTGAAACCTCCAGTTTCCCGTTTAGGGGCTTGACGAAGAACCTCATTCTTATGATGTGAGCCCGGTTGGATCTATCCCTGACCATGCCGAGGAACCTGTTAGAAAAGGTAAAGCTGTGGACCCTTTCATCAGGTGATATTTTTGTGGTTCCCTCAGGAAGCCTGTCCATCTCCCAAGGGTCCGCGTATAAGATGCTGCTAAACTCACTTTCAGAGTCTGCTCCCTTTACCTCCACCAGTACATTCCCTGCCTTGGAAAGGCTATGTGGAGAATTGTCATCGTCACTTATTTCGTAAGTGACCAATGAAATGGGATATTGTGAGTTGATGAGGTCCATTATCTGTATTATTCCAGGGGACGGACCCAACCACTCGACTCTGGAATTTGCCCGGTCAGAAGTGTATTCGGAGAGTATGTGGGAAACCTCATCAAGGTTACAGCTATGGAATCTCGCATAAACGTTCAGAAAACCTGAGCTAATATCTGCCCTGTTTAGAGTCATCGATGGAAGATCGAGAAGTTTCCTGATTATTGCAAGATCTTTAACGTTGTTTATTCTCGTGGTTGTTACAAACGAATCTTCCTTTTCATCGGCTTCAAATTTTCGAAGAAGCAAACTCATGTCGTTTCTATCAGTTTGCTTTGGGAAATATGTGCTCATGAACATCTTTCCCTCGTTTTCGTAAATGAAAACAGGCAAAGGTTTGCTGAAGTTCGCAGTGGCGCTGAAGAGCTCTGTATCTTGCCTGAGGCGCAGAACAAGCCTCATGTCAAGATGCTTATCAATGTCGTTTACTCTCACCAAAAACGATAGTAGTAATGTTTTTAAAGGTAAGCTTGCAAATAGTAGCATGAGAATTTCCCAAAACCTGCCATTACACTTCAACAATACTGCTTATTGTCTTCAATGATGCATGATAACAGTAAAAGAACTGCATCAGGCTGTATTATTGCTGTATATTTCTCTTATTTCCCCTAAAATTCGAGGGCTCACGCTATCCTGTCAAGATATCTTGCCCTGACAAGGTTGCAGCATATTGCAGTGAAGTATGTCTTCACCCGCACTCTCTGCACAGTTGTGACCATCACATGCGCGAAGTGGAATATCCTCCTGAAGAATGCATATGGATGTTCCACAAGCGATCTTATTCTGGATATCCTTAGGTTTCGCCGTACGCTTTTCATGGGAAGCTTGTGATTTCTCACTGCCATATCCATGGCGGCATCGATTCCCCTGCAACCGGAGCCGAAGTATCCCCTGTCACGGTAGCATACTATTCCGGGAATGCTCAGATCTATCTGTGAGTCGTGCACGTTGGCAGGCGTTACTGACAGTCTCTCGAGGATCTTGATCTCATTCACCAGCGAGTGCATCTTGTACCAGAAATGCTTCTCATGGTTCTTCGTTTCAGATGCACCATCCTCAGATCTTCTTGTCTTTGCATCCTCGCCTCTTGGCTTTCTGGAGCGCTTGCGTCAAGACTTCACGAACACATAGAGAAATACCGTTCAAAGACTACCAAAGAAGCACTTTTTACAACAACTGTCGGAAGGTTGAATTACAACTATACAAGAGGAATGATCAAAGCCATTGCGAGTGTCGGGAGGCCCAAAATTCCACGCCCATGCTGCAAAGCAGTGGTATGCCAAGACCTTGTTAAATGAAGGCTCCAAAGGACGCAGGCTTGGCATACGCGAGGTTCAAATCCATTTGGCACTCGACCCCTTCCCTCGACACAAATGTATACCCATCTGAAATAAAGGGAGGTGGCTGTGCTAACATCAGAGCACATGACGGAATTTTTTCGAGGAGGGAGAAAAAAAATGAAGAGGTCAAATCCCTATGGGACCGACTTTGCACTATATGGGACCGCTGAGATTCGAATCATGGGCTCATTGCTATTCCAATCCGGTCACTATATCTGATGTGAAATCTAAGAGTTCTTTAATTGTTTCAAAGTAATCGTTGTATATCTCCTTGAATCCTTCTAGATCCAGTGATGATTCATAACTATAGCCTGCATCACCTCTCATTCTCACAACCTGATCGAATCGGTCAAGATACTCCTCAAACCTTGAAGATTTATCAATCGGCACGATCTGGACATCATGGATTAACGCACGAATGATCCTTGATACATTATGTCTCTTGGGAACATCGTAGTGTTTCTCTATGAGCAAGCACTTAAGTGCCACCTCCCCAGCCATTTCCAATTCATAAACTGCAATGTCATAGGCCTCCAATTTATATGAGGAATCTGAACTTGACAACCATCTGTATGAGCTTTCCAGGGCTCTTTTCGCTAGAGGGTCCAATTTATGACCTCACTGGAATCTATGATGCTTCTTTTGTTCTCGACGCCCATGACCCATCTGAAAAATTCTGAAATCACAGATTTTCTCTCGAAGAGCATTATCCCATCTCTCAGGATACCCAAGTATATGGGCTTAAAAACATCCAAATCATAATATGGGACTATGAACGGCTCAATGTCTGAATAGTAGCCGGAATTACTCATTTCATTTTTATTCTTTTTGAGTTCCTGGTCGTGTGAGAAAATCATGCGGTAGGCGTCCGCCTTTTCTCCGTTGTAAACAATAAATATATCAATGTCGCTGAATTTTGTATGGTCGCCCCTTGAATAAGAGCCAAACAGGACTACCCCTAATACCTTCTCATCCACAGCTATCCTTGCCACAAACTCGTTAACATATTCCCTTACTGGTTTAGGGAGTTCATCAAGCATTAAACTACCTCGCATGTAGTGCTTTATGGTTTCAGCCACACTAAAAGGATGACCAAACTTCTTCTGCAGGATCCTTTTACCCCTGCCAATGAGTTGGTGTGTCTCCTCATCGAGAAGGGTCTGCCGGTACTTAGTCATACGATATGTGTATTGACAATATACATATAGATATTATCATAAAACCAATGCATGGGTCCAAATGCAATCTCCTGCCACGTAGGATGCAAAGATTTCTTCCCGGAACGCACCCTCAAATTCCTTCCCATTATTGATTGTAACATGAGGTACTGAATCGATCCCTGCTTCAACGGCAAGGTCGTGGAACTCAAGTGCCTCGATAACATCTGTCCTGATATGGGGGGTCATCATTGCAAACTTGTGTGCTGCCTGGACAACCATTGGAGAATATGGGCAGGTTGGGGTCACAAATATCCTGATTTCGGTGGGAATAGACGCACCAGCAATCCTCTGGAGGGTAGAAGCGGTCAGTGAAGCCTCGTTCCTTGAAAGATTCCTGATGATTTCGACCAGGGAAGTGAACTCATGAGGGAAGCTCGGTGAACCTTATCCTGCCATCCTGTTCCAACGCCTGGCAACAATTGTGGTAGGGGCCCCTGAGATCCTGTAAGCTTCAGAAGCTTCCAGGTTCTTATCCACATTATAGTACATGAAATGGATCGTCCCCCTCAGCCTTGAGAGTTCCCTGACTATGGCAAGGGCAGAATCGCAGTGTTCAGTGCTATCGTTGGTGAACACCACAACATCCACGTCACTTTTCAGGCTCTTCTCGAAATCAAGGTGAAGAGCCCTTGCGTATTCGTCTCTGATTAATCCCATATGTGTATTAGTTGAGGGGGTTAAATCGTTTGCTTTAAGAGTACCATGGCTTACTTTCTCAGTTGAAGCCCAATAAACAGGTTTAAACGATATAAACCACAATGATAAATTAGCTTCGAATAAAGAGAAATAATTTTCGTCGGTCAGTCAGTGTCATAATTATACTTCTCGCAAACCAGGCTGGATAGGCGATAGATTCGAAAACGAGAAATAAGCCAACAGCAAAGGGTGATACTCCCTCAAGCTTTAGAACGTAAAAGCCTAACATAATAATTCCGATTGATAACGCTATAAGGCTACCTGAAATAGTTTTGTTTCTAATGATACCAATGGTCATGTGCACCAAGTGCTGTAAATTAAAGAGGGACTCCAGGGGACAAAGGCTTGACATAAGGGAGGTTCAAATCCATTTGGGTCACCGGTCCCTTTCCTCTACACAAGTCTATACCCACTTACGAGAAAGGGAGGTGGCGGAGCACACGTCTGAGCACCTGGACACGTTTTTTCGACTAAATGAAAAAAGTGTGGATTCGAACATTAATGTTCAAATAATTCTCGGGACTGAACATGAATATGATGGGGGGGATATAGATAAGGCCGAAAAACGTGCCGCTTTTATATTCCATTTAAAAAATTTTACTCAGCCTTATCAGATTTCAGATAACTCTCAAAAAGTATCTTGGCAATCTTTGGATTTTTTTTCAATTCTCGTTATAAAATTGCTTTCTCTTTAAATTACAGATGTAGATTTCTCTATTTTAGGTAGTCTTCAATTACCTCTATATCTCTCGCATCTACATCATACACATCGTATACCAACTGGTTTATCTCGGATTCCAATTTTCGAACTGTTTCAATGACCAAGACTGTTTCGTCCGTCTTGAGGTCTTGAATTTCATTTAATTTGTCATTTAATTCGAGAAGTCTTTCGCTAACCAAAGATATTTCACTTTGTACCTTTGGTTCAATGCATTTTATTGGAATATTTTTCCAATCGTCTGGATATGTGTCTATTTTACTTCGATTATTAGTTCTGAGTAAATATTGGATAAGATTCGAGTTTAGAACTGCTAGTAGGTATTTTATATGGAATTTCTCTGAAATTTCTTCAACTTCCTTTCGAACCATACCGGTGTTGGTAAAATATTTTGATATGTGTGAATTATAAACATTCTTAAGGGAGAAATAAGGAACGCCCACAACTATTGTATTATCACAGATTTCTTTATTTTTTGAATATGCAATAACTCTTTTTTGCCTTGCCATGAGAAGTTTTTCCGGTTCATAGAGTTCTCTAAAAGTTGGTCTGACCAACCTGGAAGGGCTTCTGTCGGTGTCCCATTCTACGTAGAGTCTCTTAACAATCCTGAACTTATCGAGGTATTTCCCTTCTGTGTATGCACGAGCATGGACGTTATCCTTTGCTGTAGATAATAAATCAGATTTTTTGAATTTCAATGGGTCATCCTTATCGCTGTTAAATCTAGCACCATAACTTACATAACAAATATTGCCCAAGGGGATCGTATTTTCCAACTTGAATTTAATAATTGGTGCTTTTATCCTGAAAACACTGTAGTCATCATTTGTTGAATTGTCAAGCACCCTCTCATTTGTAATTTCTTTTTCGTGTATAACACGTTTACACTTGGTTATCTTTTTATCATTCTGAACGAAAATAATCTTACTTCTTACTCCGACTTTTGTGAATACCTCTATATCGGGAAAGAAATCAATTTGATACAATGAATATTTATCGACAATCATCTTTCCCAGCTTTTGAGTGTAGTCGGTTACTCCTATGGTATCGGGGATGATCATCGAAAACTTACCATGTTCTCTTAGTAGTTTTAACCCTTTCTCAACAAAAGGGACAAACATATCCCACATTTTGTATGGTGTCTCATACTTTCCAGAATTTTCAATGAACTTTCGTGCTTCTATATCCTTGGCGTCTCTAGATTTAATGTAAGGGGGGTTACCAATAACAATGTCAAAGCCTCCCATCTCCATTATTTCTGTAAATCCCTCTTCCCATTTGAAGGCCCTATCGCTTACAGTCGGATCATCTATCAGACTGTTTCCAATCTTTATATTCCTTTGAAGTTCTGGTAATCTATGCTTTCTCTCTGATATCTGCAATAACAAATTCAACTGAGCAATTTCCACGGCTTTCGGGTCAAGGTCAACTCCGAAAATATTGTTTTTAAGAATTTCGGTCTTAAGGGTATATACTTTTTCTGAATTCTCTAAGTCAAATCTTGTCTGTTTCAAATCGCTTTCGTCAAGCTTCAACTCCCTTTTCCAATAATTCTCAAGCTCTTTGTATGCCCTTATCAGAAAGCTTCCAGAACCACATGCTGGATCAACTATTTTGACATTCTTGATTTCCTCTGGTGTATGTGTTTTTATGTATTCGCCAACAGTGTTCTTGACAATATAATCAACAATATATGAAGGCGTATAGTAAATGCCCTGTTCTTTCCTATGTGTCATTGATTCCGATAGCTTGGCCCTCTTTGGTGTGGTCTTGAGAATATTTCCCAGATACTGTTCATAGATATTCCCAAGAACGTCTGATTCTATTATGGAGAAATTATATCTGTATGAGTTATCTCTAGAGTGATTTAGCCCCTCAATTACCTCTAGCAACACCTCATTGTCGAGATATAAGTCATCGCACAGGTGCTTCGCAAATAGTTTGCTGTTGTACTGTTGATCGACATTGTCAACTTCCGGTTGATAAGTACCGGTGATACCAGTAGGATGTCCGCAGGAGACCTTCTTCAGTCTTGAACCGGTGCTTAAAAAGCCATGACTGTACTGAGAAATGCTGTTCCGCCTTGTCTGAGGTCTTCTCCACATCAGGATTCTCAAGATACAGGAACACCTCCTTCCTGTGCTTTTTCACCCATTTGAGGAAGGATGCCATGATACTGTCACCGCCATAGAGGCTGTTGATCCTGTCAAGCATTATTTCAACGATCTCCCTCTCACTCATGCCCTCAGTGAGCTTCAACACCGCATCCCGGTTCTTTCCCAGCTTCTTCAGGTTTGTTCTATTCTGGAAAAACATGTACTTGACCAGTCTCTTTGCCATGTCCAGATGACCTTCCATCTTTGCATCGGCTATCCTGTGCGCAAGATCCTTCTCAATGTGGAAGAGGCACCTCTGCCTCATTATCCGTATATTGAGGCTTGAAGATACCTTTTCCAGTGCGGATTCGTAATGGTACCCGTCTGTTGTGATGAATATATGATCCGGGATGGCGAACCTCGAGAGCGACCTGATTAAGAATCCTGCCAGTGTATCCTCCTTCAGGTCGTCAAGTATCTCTTCCACAAAGTTTCCGTTCTTTGAATCCTTCAGGAGTGCCCTGTATTTCTCGATTCCGTCAATGTGTGCGTACTGCTCGTCATACACGAAATATCCGGAAGAAACCATCACCATGTCTGGTAGGGAAGGAACATATTTCCTGATGGTTTCATGGGATATGATCACGTTTCCTATGATGCGGAAGAGGTCTGCTGCCTTCCTCAGGGATGTCTTCACCCTGGTCTTGACGCCCTTCTCCCTGACATCCTCAGGGTAATGCTTTCCGTAACCGTAATTTGGAGGCCTTGCAACGAATGAATATCTGCAGTCCCTGCAGATATATCTCTGCACCCTGAATACAGTACCATTCTCCAGGGTCCTGAGGCATGTTCCGTTTCGAACCACGTTCTTTGAGCGGCACTGCGGGCACATGGGATTCATGAAGCTGATCAGATCGTTTTCCTTCAGTTCAATGTCCATCATGGGAATGTTGTTGACCAGGAAGAGAGGAGAAGAATCAACTGAGGCATAATCGTCAAGGGATGTGGAAACCCTCTTGAATTCAGTGTAGGGCGCCTTCCTCAGTCGCATGTGATGGAATACTACAATCATATTTCATGATTTCGGTTACGTGATGAGGGCTGAGTGGAGTCAACTAAATTTTGACAATGTC